>CAVWVJ010000003.1:0-1462500 GCA_963758505.1 uncultured Acidobacteriaceae bacterium
GCCACTCGCCGTTTTCGAGACATGGGAACGGAAGAGACATGAGGCACCTGTGAAGAAATCCGGACTGCCGTAAAAACGCCGGGAAATTCCGGCCCCCGCAGAGTATGCTCGTGCGACCCGTTCCCGTGGCCCACGTGCAACGTCAATCCGGAGCGGCGGAGCGGAACGTCACACTGCGATAGAGGAGAAAAACGAATGAAGTACATGATTACCTGGGAGGAGCGTCCGCAAGGCACTCCCCTCGAGTACGAAAATGCACAGAAACGAATCCTGGAAGTGTTTAGCCCGTGGAAGGCTCCCAACAATTTCAAAATCGAGTCGTTCGTCATCCGCGTCGGGGATTGGGGCGGGTACATGCTGATGGAATGTGACAACCCGCTCGAAGTTCACAAATTCTGTTCCATGTTGCCGGCGTTCCGTTTTGAGGCTCGCCCGGTCGTGCCCGTCGCTGACGCTATTCGTGTGGAAATTGAGGCGATGGCTTACCGGGATGGGCTGAAAAAGCAGTAGATCGGGGCCGGTCTTGGTGATTGCAGAATCTGGATTTCAGAGTTTGGGCGCCTTTCCGAAGCCCAGCCCCATAACTGTCAAGCCCGGTGTTCCAGAACGTTGTGGGTTTGAAGACATTTCAGGGACGTTCGCATACAACTGCGATCCCTGTCCGAAAGGCATTCCGAGAAATGTGATTATCACCTAGTCTGATTGGGTGTTCCGGCTGTGTTCTAGCGATGAATGGTTTCGCGAGACATCACCTCAGTTCGGGTGATCCCGCTGCCTCACATCTGCTCGGATTGCAGAATCCGTGTTGATATTCAATGCTCTACTGAACCGCAACCGATTGGCGTAGCTCCGGGCTCTGATGGCCCCGGATTGCGCGCGCGGCAAAAAAGCCCAGATGTGTCCGTATGGGGCTTTTTCTCTTTTTCGGTGTCACGCTACCGTGACGAAGCGTAACGGTTGTCGGAGACCTAAGCAACGTGGCGCAACCGCTAGGTATTGGGCGAGCCCCCGACCAATCCTCAGTAACTCGTTTGAAGGATCAAGAAGGCCGTCATCCATTAGTGCTCAAGGTAGACTCTTCTGGAAAGCCGATCCTCCAATTGCTTGATGAAAAATGGAGGGCAGGTCGGCCAACTTCCTTCCTAATGAACGGGGAGGTGACGAGAGCTGCTTGCCTTGCCGCGTGGGGGATAAAACGATGAAATGTGAGAAGTACGAGAACCTTTAGGCAGATTACCGCAACGCCAGAAAACCACCTGAACACGAAACTAGCCTAAGAGAGCCCTTCTCAGCAAAAGCTGGCCAGTGCTATGCAGAATCAGATCAACACGATGCAGGCTCTTCGTAAGCACGTGTTGGAGCACAAGTGTCAGGATCGCTAGCAGGCTCGCTCCTTAAAATTTTGCAAGTTCCAATGACAACGCTTTCCCCGTCAGGCCACATCCTTTCAGACGAGCGGTTAGCTACTTTGCGCGACCTGTCTGAATCCGAAGGAAACGTGGTGGTGAATGTGAGTGAGCAACGGTGCAAGGGGATCGTCAAGTGGTTCAATAATCAAAAAGGGTACGGCTTCATTGGGCGGGATGACGGGGCAGACGTATTCGTTCACTATAGCGCCGTACTGACGGATGGATACAGGAGCCTCACAGAGGGCGATCAGGTTGAATTTGAGGTTGAAGATGGGCCGAATGGTCGCCCGCAGGCCAGCAAAGTTGTAAAGATCGCCTAGCCTAGAGAATCCCGCTATGAAAGCGGACGAGGACTTTCGCCGCAAGACGCTTCGAGCCCAGCTGCGCTTTTTGCACGGGAAACAGCACCGCATTCGCGCTGTCTTGGACGCAAGACGGAACTCAGACAAACGTACGAACGAATTCGAGAAATCTGGACTGAACTGCGCCGGAACTGAGGTCGTGGAAGATGGCCTTTTCCGAGATTGTTCGATTCGCTGGATACTGCGAGTGAGCCGGAGCCTCTGTGCATTCGATCTCGTTGAGAAGCGACCCTCCCCCCAGGAGATAGGCATGCTCGGGATGACTAATGGGCAGTGTTCAATTGATTGCACCACGCGCGCCACTGTGAGGGATGGGGCAGGTCAAGTACAAGCAAGTTTTCTTGTTGAAATCATCAGAAAGCGGGATAGAATGCCCGCCCTCCCTCAAAGCCATGTGCACGGGACTTAAACCCGATGCCGTTGACGACTTTTAGGGGAGGACTGATGCGGTTTCCGGATCGGCCCCGTGCGCCACAACTGAACGTAAGTGGCCTTTTACTCAGCATTCTTAGAATCCTACGATGTCAGAGTCTGTATGACTGACACCGCAAAGCAGGCCGCCCAACTACTGGAACCCCTCCCGGTTCCGGCTTATCTGTTCGAGCTTTCAACGGAGAAATTCCTCGGCTCGAATCAAGCCATGCGCGATCTTGTGGGCTACACAGAGGAAGAACTGCTTGCTCTTGATTGGCGTGACTTGCTGGCACCAGAGCAGGTGGGCACTGCCCAACGCGCAATCGAGAGCGGTGCGATCATGAGAGCCGTTGAGTGGAAGTGGCGCAGAAAAGACGGATCAGCCCTCACGGTGACCCTCGCCAGCCGGGCAACAATGTTTGTCGATGATGACGGAATCATGCGACATGTCGTGATGGCACTGGTCATCGGTTCGGAGAAAGAGTCGGTCATCTCTGCGGATATCGCGTTTCGATAGAGCATAATTCGTGGAAGGAGGCCCTATGCGGTATGCATTTGTTACTGTCCTCTTAATTTCCTGTGCGATTCTGTCATCGTCGCAAGAGCCGCCTCCGTCAACGAGCGTCTCCGATTCCATTACCTTAATCTGGGCGAAGGCGGCACACGACTTCGTGACGCTCGCCGAGGCGATGCCAGTGGAATTTCAAGCCTGTGTACCACCTTTGGGCGGGCTCCTCACCGCAATGAAACCGGGATCGTAGACAACGCCGTGAAAAGCTGCTGCATCGTTTTGAGGAAAGCTGCTCCCCGATGTGAGGTTCCTCATGAAGTCACCCGCCCTTGCTGTTGCGCTGGCCCTTTGCGTAGTACTGGTGGCCGGAGCCCATGCCCAAACTGCAAGCACAGTCAATTACAACTACTCCAACCTTAACTACCCCGGTGCCAGCAGCACGAGTCCCGCTTGGATTAACAACAATAACGAGGTCATAGGCACGTATACCGATTCGACCCAGAACACGCACGGCTTCAAATGGCAGAACGGTACGTTCACCAATATTGATTTTCCGGGTGCGACGTTCACCTATCCGAGCGGAGTGAATGACTCGGGGATCATTGTGGGTACCTACATACTCGGAAACGCGACACATGGCTTTAAGCTTCAGAATGGCGCGTTCACAACCATCGACTATCCGGGATTCGTGGGAACTTCGGGCGCGATCGGCATCAACAATTCCGGAACGATTGTGGGAAATTTCGGAAACTCGCAAGGTTATGTCCTGACGAATGGCACATTCAAGGTACTCAATGCGCCCCAACTGAATTCAGGCGAGCCGATTGATACCGAGTTAACCGGGATTTCAAACCTCGGTTGGATCACCGGGCGAGTTTTCACGGGCGACTTCTGGCGTGGCTTCTGGAACGTCAGTGGCGAGTTCGATTTTCTTGAGAAACCGTACTCCCTCGACAATACGGTTTCCGGCGCGAACGGTCGCGGAGACATTGTGGGTCAAGGTGGTAGCGCAGGCTGCTATATCGCGTATGCAGTGGAAAGCAACGAGGGGAGCGAGAGCACAGAAACGTTTCCAAACCTTCAGCCTCTCAACCTTCCTCAAGGAGCCGATTGTCCAACCAGCATTAACTACAACCGCGTGATTGTTGGAAGCAGCTATCTCGGTACGCCGGCAAGCACCACCGCTCTGACGCTCAAGGTGACCAGCCCTACGAACAACTCCACAGATACGAATCCTGTACACATCGTGGCCAGCGCATCCGGGCCGAATCCGATTTCACAAATTCAAGTCTGGGTGAACTACAAAGAAGTCCTTCATGTAAGCGGGGCGTCGCTGAATTCAAAGGTCACGCTCCCGGTCGGCAATAACGAGCGATTTGTCGTGCAGGCAGTGGACTCGACGGGTGCGACGGCGAAGGTGGTGGACACGATCACGGTCAAATGACGTGCTGCCCAAATCAGGGCCTTCCCTGCTCCATCCGCTCGCTGCAAGCATTCGATTCTTGAATCATCCGGTAGAGCCGATATCGTTCCTCCGGATCATGCGTCACACGCATCGCCGCCTGATATTCCTGACGCAGTGACGCCCATTATTTGAGCTGGGAGGGATCATACTTCTCCGGCATGCACGGGAGGCTACACCATTTCGACCTTCGGTGCTGTCCCACATCGGGGGGAGAAAATCCTAGCTCAGAGGGAAAACAACAATCCTTAGCTTGAGGAGAGCCGGAGGAGGGCTTTCCTAACCGTATGCGCCAGTCGTTCGGCATCTACTGCGGATTTCGAGAAATAGTCCACGACGCCGAGCGCTTTAGCAGATGCCATATCACGATCTTGCGTGTTGCCGGACATTACGATGACGGGAATCGCTTTGGTTTGTGGTGAGCCTCGTAAGAGACGCAGGAACATCATGCCGTCCAGTCTAGGCATCATCATGTCCAGCAAGATCAAATCCGGCATCTCGTTCTGGGCCATCTTGATGCCTTCCTCACCGCTGGCCGCAGTGACTGTTGAGAACCCCTTCTCAACGAGGGCCATCGAAAATGCCCTTCGATAGACCGCAGAATCATCAATGATCAAGACTTTTTGCATCCAGCATCCTTCGGGTTGGGCATGTCATGCTAGCACGCTCCAGCATCGACTGAATTCTCACGCGAATGATTCTCTTTCCCAGAGGCAACCATCCTTTTTGCTTCTGTGGGACTTAGACCTCCCGGCAACCGCTGGTTCAAAACGGTGGACTGTGGAAAGGCTCCTCTCCACCGTGCGGCTTGTGTTTACGAAACGGAGAGCCCTTGCCACGGGTGTGCCTAGTTTTGTGCCCAGTGGCCAATTGCGCGCGCTTGCATCCCGGAGGGGCGTGGAACGGGAAAGGTGCGCGAATACTGGCCAATCCCAACTTATGCAAACCACGCTAAGTAATTGATTCTTCGTCCGTGCAGAACTTCGAAACAGTAGGTCGGGGAGTTCGATTCTCTCAGGGCGCGCCCGTTTTCGTCTTGCTTTCTTGACTTACCCCACATAGCAGTGCGCAGACTGGATGTCGATATTTCCGCTTGTGTGCCCATGTCGGACTGTGGCCTGAATACAAGTCGCACGCAGTTTGAAACTAGCCGGCTATGAACGCACCTTCAACGCGAGCTCGTATTGGGAGGCAATTCAAGGCACACGCGAGCTGCGTCCGGGTCTGATGTTCATTGTCCTGCCACCTCTCCCAAGGGTGCGCGGAAATCCTCGACCGTCGTGCCAAAATCCGTGCGGGGTTGCCATCCCAGTCTCTGCCCGAGCCTTCGATGGATCGCCGAGGAGTGTTTCCCGAGGGTTCCTGACGCTGACTTCGTGTTCCTTCGCGAATCTCTAAGTTGCTGAGAATGCTGGCTCTGAGCGTCTTGACAAGGTAGAGGTCAGGGTTCAAATCTCCTCGTACCAACCATTCTTTCCCTTCCTAAATCTTACTGACTTCGGCAATTTGGACAACTCGTCGCCATTGGCGTCTTTTGCACCGGTGCACTCTTGGAGTTTTAGGCGATCCGCCATTGGATTGCGCTTGGGGTAAGCACTCGCTCTGCTGAATCGAATGACAAAATCTCCCCGCTGACCAAAACCTCGGGGTGAAAGAGTGCTTCCGCGAAGCGCAAGGTTCCGTCCTCCCAAATTGCAACTGCCTTTTTCGCCTGTGCGGCATATTCCTCCGCGGGATGTGCCAAAGGGAACTCAGCGGGAGCTGTTACTCCGGAGCAGAGATACAAAGAGACCAAGTCGCAGAAGCCCAGAGCATCTGTCCAACGCTTCAGTTGTTCGCGATCCACGCCTAGCTGTTGCTCCATTTTATGGCGTCGGCCGGTTTCGTTTTGCAGGAACTCTGCGTGTGACTGAGTTGGTCGCTGGGCTATTGCACAGAAATGCCGACTGATCAGCACTCGCGTGATGAGTGGCGTTTTGTGAGCTAGACAAACAGAGCGCTGCCATGACCGTAATTCCACCTGAGGACTCACCTGGAGGAACGGCCTTGGATCTTCGTTTCGAATATTCGCTATCTGCTGGTAGTCGCTCTCGGCCCAGCCGAAATCGTGTTCAGACGTGGCCTGAAGCACCTCACTAGGGAGCGGCCCGAAATGTCGTGGCAAGAGAGCACGAGCTAAGTCTCCGGCAATTTTCGAGTGCATCGTCTGCAACACGACCCACTCGGGGGCATCGGTTGCATCCTGAGACTCAAGAAATAGTTCGAAGGCGGGTCTCGCACATTCCGCTTTGTCGGGAACTATTGCCTTATAGCGCGAAATCACAGCTTGGCCTCCCTTGCCGAGGGGGCCGGGCCCAGGCGCGCTTCTATATTGACGGGGTGTCGGGAGAGAAGATTACGTTTCGCCATACGGACTGAGGTCACCTACAACGCCGTGGATTTCGGACCTTTTTTCGCGAGCTCGACATCGAGGGATCTCGGCGCAATCGGGTCACTAATACCTTTCGCTGCAACAGCATCTCCCGAAACAATCACAGCGTGTTGAAATTCGCCCGCAACTCTCTCGGCTTTTGCTTCCGAAAGTCTCCGGGTGAGTATCTGTGGATCATCATCTCGAGTTGACTTTTCATCGAGGTGCGCAGGCCGCACCTCATAGGAAATGCCGAGCATGTCAATAGCGCGACGACGGAGATTGATTCGAAAGGAAGAATGACGCGCATCGACAAACGTCCTAAATACCTAACGGGTACTCTTAAGAATTCGGTCTTGGCGTTTGCTCGGGCGTGCTGCCACGTTCCTCGGCGGCTTAGCGACAGACCCTCGAATCTTGAGTTCGGTCTGAAGCACAGCGTGCTGAAACGCGCTGCTGTTACCCCGGACGCGATCAATCAGCATACGAGCAGCTGTAGCTCCCATCTGGTAACCGGGCTGGTGAACCGAAGCGAGCGCCGGGTTTGTCAGTTCGGATATGTCGAGATTGTCGAAGCCGATCACGGAGACATCGTCCGGGCAACGTAAACCCGCTTCGGAAATTGCCTGCAAGGCACCAAGAGCGATCATGTCGTTTGCCGCAACTATGGCGGTTGGCCGCGGGAGCATCCGCAAGACGAGCGACGTCTTGGCATGTCCTCCCGCCCGATCAAACGTCGATTCCAGCACATATTCAGGATCGATCGTCAGATTCGCCTCTTTCACGGCTCGCCGGAAGCCCGCGAGTCTTTGTAGAGCGTTTGTCAGATGCAAGGGACCGCTGATCGCGGCGAGCCTGCGATGGCCGAGTTGGATCAGGTACTTGGTCGCCTGGTATGCACCCTCCTCATTCGCGACGGTTACCGAATCGCCGTCCCAATGCTTTGGAAGACGGTCGACGCAGACCACAGCGCTGCCCGCCTTTCGATAAGATCCGGCCTGCGCGGAGAGATCGCTAAAATTGGAGGGAATGACAATCAGGCCTGCGGGAAGATAGGTGCGCAACTCCTGCAGGTGCACCAATTCCTTGGAATGATCATTGTCCGTGTTGCAAAGCACCAGACGATACCCGTTCGCGAAAGCCACATCTTCAGCTCCGCGTACCACCGCAGGAAAGAATGGATTCGTCACGTCGGGAATGATCATCCCGATCATATTGGTCTTGTCGCGACGCAGCCCTCGGGCGAGTTCGCTGGGGTGATACCCGAGAACATTAACGGCGTCGAGCACCTTCTTTCGCAGTTTCTCTCGAACCCGCGCAGAATTGTTCAAGACATGGGAAACAGTGCCGAGAGAAACTCCCGCTTTCGCGGCGATCTGTTTCATATTCGCCATAATGAGACGCCCGGGGAAGGGCGTTGATTGTCCTAAGCGGGAAAGATTCTAACGGGGCACTTGAAACCTTTCAAGTTAACTCCCGCGTCACGGCCGGCTCTGCAAGCGGTCCGCTTCTTGCCGCTGAGATTGCGCCTCTGGCATCTTTCCGAGTCTTTCATAGACCTCTGAAAGCATCTTATGCGGTTCGGGATGGGAGGAATCCAGTTGCAATGCTTCTTCCAGTTTCTCCGCCGCCTGCGGGTATTGTCCGCTCTGGACTTTTTTCCTCGCCAAAGACAATAGCACCGAATACAACATCTCGGCGGTCGTGGAGTCCTCGGGGTTGAGTTCACGGGCATGGTGTAAAACGCTGTAAGCCGATTCATCCTCCCCAAGATTGAGAAGCACGGCTCCATACAGAAAATTCAATTGGAACAGGTCGGGCCAGCGCTTTAGCGCAGTCTCGAGAGGCATTCGAGCCTCCACGAACTGGTTCATCTGAAAATAGTCGAGCGCGAGGTTGTACTGCATCTGGGGCGACTGGGGAGCCAGCTCCGCCGCCCGTCGCAGTGGCTTCAGGGCCGCTTGCGGATCCCCGTGCTGGGCGTAGAGGGTGCCTAGCGTCACCAAGCGTTCCGCATTATCATCGTCGTACAACGCGTTGCACACAATTTGCGCTTCCTCACGCTTCCCCTCATCGAGTTTGTGCGCGCACTCCATTTTTAGCTGAGCGTCATGCTCATCCCGTTTCCGAATATCTTGCGAGGCGGACAGCCATTTGTTGGATTCGTCCTCCCGGCCCTGCTTCTGGTAGAGCAGCCCGAGTTGATAGGAAACGCGAGCATCATTGGGTGTTGCGTCGTTGGCTTTCTTCAGCCATTTCTCCGCCGCATCCAGCTGATTGAGTTTGAGGTAGATGAAGCCAAGATAGTAGTAGGTATCGGGGAAGGGAGGATTGGCCGCGGCCTTCTCGAGATCTCCTGCCGCCGCACGGAAATCGTGCACTTCCACCTCTACCCGACCGAGGTAATAGAGAACATTCGGATGGTCTCCGACGCTGCGTCGAACGGCTTCCAGTTCTTGCCGCGCTTCCTCTGGTTTATGAAGCTCGAAGAGGGAGACGGCAAGCGGAAACTGCGCTCGCTCTACCAGGCTCGGATCGATCGCGAGGGCAGCGCGGAACTCCTTCACTGCCTCGTCGTAGCGGTCGAGTTTGAGTGCCTCGTATCCCCGGCTCACATGGGTCTCGGCGGAATCGCTTGCCGATTGCCCGCGCAAATGCGAAGCAAGGATAAGTACCACAAGCAGGAAGGTGAGCCGAGAGCGCATGGAATAGCGTCATTATACGGGTTCATCTCGATCGGAGCAGCCGCATTGACGCTTACGGCGAGGACTGCTAAGTTCAATTCAACTGCAGCCAACGAGGGACTCTTGAGCAGGTATCCCGATGAGGATCTTGATTTGAGACGCCGGGAATTCTTGATCCGATCGGGCCGATATCTGGGCGCTGCGGTGTTCTCGAGGGGATTAAGACACGGCTTCCTCCCTCCCCTGAGCTCTTCTTCCGGAGATGTTCCAAACCGTTCGCCGCTGCTCCACGTCCACCCGCATTACCGAACCGCGCGTCCTTTGGATTCACTTCTGCTAAAGCTTCGGCCCGGACGAGACGAATTTACGACGGAACAGTACGCCGAAGAACTTGGGCAGCTGCTAGGGCGATGGGTTGAGTCGGTGAAGGGGTCACGGGACGCTGGTTCGCTTGCAGCTATGCTGTCGCCGACGTTCCGAGGTGGATCGTTGCATCCTGCGTCGACGACAAGTTTACGCGACGACAAATGGCTGGAGGCAACGAGGCTGCAGTTCTCTGCCCAACCCACGCTGAGCGCCTCGGAATTCGTGAAGGATTGGGAGCAGTCACTACGCTCATATGACAAGATCCTGACTTTCGAGTGCCAGATCACAGGGGTCGAGCCGAAACCTGATAACGGGCCTGCGGAATCGATACTCACCCAAATCCGCTGGGAACTGGTAGCTGCCGGGAAGGACTTTTACCGCGAACAGAGAATCGGACAATGGGAGCTGGAATGGCATTCGTCTGCCGGAGTGGGGTCGCCGAGGTATGCCATTCACAGCTGGAAAGCGACTGAGGAGGTCCGAAGCCGCACGATCTCGCCCTGCTTTGTAGATATTGCGGCGACGGCTCTCGCGAGCAATACGTCGTTCTCTGAGCAAATCTCACACGGTGCCGATTATTGGAGAACGGTGCTCGACGCTGCATGCGGGATTGATATTTATGGTCATAACGGCATCGCACTCGGGGACTTAAACGGCGACGGCTATGATGACCTGTATGTATGCCAGGGCGCGGGATTGCCGAACCGGCTCTACCGCAACCTGGGCGACGGAACCTTCGAGGACATCACTAACTCTTCCGGCCTCGGCCTCCTGGAAAACACGGCGTGCGCACTGATCGTCGATGTGGACAATGACGGGCTCCAGGATGTGATCGTCGTTTGCGCAAGCGGTCCGCAACTCTATCGCAACCTGGGCAAGGGTAAATTCCGCAAGCAGCCAAACGCGTTTCAGTTTGCGAACCCACCACAAGGCACTTTTACAGGCGCTGCGGTGGCAGACTACGATCGCGATGGCTGGCTAGACGTTTACTTCTGTCTGTATGTTTATTACCAGGGAGCCGAACAGTACAAGTATCCCCTTCCCTACTACGCCGCCGAAAACGGCCCCCCAAATTTTCTCTTCAAAAACAATCAGGACGGCACGTTTCGCGACGTTACCAAGCACGCGGGGCTGGACCAAGGCAACACTCGCTACAGTTTCTGTTGCGGCTGGAGCGATCACGACAGGGATGGGTGGCCGGACCTCTATGTCGTGAACGACTTCGGTCGCAAGAACCTATACAGGAATAATCGCGATGGCACTTTTACCGATGTGTCGCAGCAAGCCGGGGTGGAGGACACTGGCGCTGGGATGAGCGTCTGCTGGTTCGACTACGACAATGACGGATCCGAGGACCTGTACGTCGCGGACATGTGGACCGCCGCGGGCCTGCGGATAACGACTCAGACCGCTTTCCAGAAATCGGCGCCTCCAGAGGTTCGCGGGCTCTACCAGAAGCACGCAATGGGAAACTCCCTCTACCACAATCGTGCTGACGGAACGTTTGCAGACCAGACCAGTGTCGCGGGTGTGGGAATGGGCCGATGGTCCTGGTCGAGTGACAGCTGGGACTTCGATCATGATGGCTTCGCGGATCTCTACGTCACGAATGGGATGGTGTCTGGTCCGTCGCGTGACGACCTCAATAGCTTCTTCTGGCGTCAAGTGGTGGGAAAATCCCCACTGGACGCAAAGCCTACCTCGGCGTACGAGCAAGGCTGGAACGCTATCAACGAACTTCTGCGCGCGGATGGCACTTGGAGCGGCTATGAGAGAAACGTGTTCTTTGCGAACAACCGTAATGGCACATTTTCCGATGTCTCCGGGGCCCTCGGACTGGATTTTCTGGAAGATGGGCGCTCGTTCGCGCTGAGCGATTTCGATGGGGATGGTCGTCAGGAAGTTTTTCTGAAGAACCGAAACGCTCCGCAGATGCGCATCCTGAAGAATGTGGTCGAAAGTCTTCCTGCGGCGATCGCTTTCCGACTGCGCGGTACCAAGAGCAACCGAGATGGGATCGGCGCAGTCGTGACCATCCGAACGGAGTCGGGTCAACAGTCGCGCTCATTGCAGGCAGGCTCAGGGTTTCTCGCACAGCACAGCAAAGATCTCTTCTTCGGTTTGGGAAAATCGACTGGGACCGTAGTTGCCACCATTCACTGGCCGAGCGGGTTCATACAGGAGATTCGGGATCTACCAGCAAACCATCGCATATGGGTGGAGGAGGGATCGTCGCCGATCCGGATGGAGGCATTCCGTGCCAGGAGGCCGAGGGCTGTTGCCAAGTCGAACGATGCTGGGGATGTCCTCCCCGAGCGCATTCGATCCTGGCTCCTGGCTCCAATGGCTGCGCCGGACTTCACGCTTCCGGATATCCACGGGAAGGAATATCGGCTTTCGTCCAGCAAGGGACAACCCTTGATTCTGCACTTCTGGACATCGGAATATGACAATTCGGCTGCGATCGTGAAAACTCTAAACAGAATTTCTGCAAACAGCGTAGCCATTCACGTGGCCAGCGGTGGCGAAGCAAAGCCTGTCACTCCCGACATTGCTGGACCAAAAACACTGGTACTGCTGGGAAACGCAGACGTTGCAGCGGTCTATAACATTCTCTGGAGTTACCTCTTCGACCGGCATCGGGATCTCCCGCTTCCGACCACTTTTCTTCTGAATGCTGACCATGAGATCGAAAAGGTCTACACCGGCGCAGTGGACGTCGATGTCATCGAGAGCGATCTACACTCGCTGCCAAGAAGCCTGGGCGACCGCATCCGAAAGGCACTTCCCTTTCCAGGAGTCATTGAGGACGCAGACTTCCGTCACAATTATCTTTCGTATGGGTCGCTGTATTACCAGAGAGGCTACTTCGAACAGGCGCAAGCGTCATTCCAACGAGCGCTCGCCGATGATCCTGCCAGCGCAGAGGCTTTCTATGGGCTGGGCAGCTCGATGCTTGAACTCGGCAACGTCACGGGTGCACGCCAGAACTTCGCAGGCGCAACGAAGGCCAAGGCTGGGTATCCCGATACTTTGCCAAACGCGTGGAACAACCTCGGTCTTCTCGCAACCCGTGAAGGTCGCATGGAAGAGGCAGCCGGTTATTTCCAGCGTGCGCTCGAAATTAATCCGAATCTCACGGTCGCACTCGACAACCTTGGCAATGCGTATCGACAGATGCGGCGTTGGAAGGATGCCCAACAGGTATTCCAACATGCCATCGAGATAGCGCCAGGCGATGCAGAGGCTCACTACGGTCTCGGCATGGTGTTTGCACAAAACGGTGAAGACGACGGGGCACTCGGCGAATTGCAGAAAGCCTTGGCCTTCCGCCCGGATTATCCGGAGGCGCTCAACAATCTCGGGGTTTTGTTTCTCAATCTTCGTCGCGTGGACGATGCGATTCGTTCGTTTCAGAGGTGCATGCAAGTTGTACCGGGATTCAACCAGTCTTATCTCAATCTGGCGAAGATCTATGCCCTGGAGGGCAAACCGTCCGACGCACGTGGCGTGCTCCAACAACTCCTGAAACAGCACGCCGATGACGAGCAGGCAAAGAAGTTGCTGGAGCAATTACCGCAGTAGGGTTACGGATCACTTGCGCGCGTTCGGAGTCGGTGCTTTCAGGAGTTCCACGAAGAGGTTGTAGAACTTCTCGGAATTGAGGTCCACCTGGATCTCGACGGGTTGGACTTGCACTTCCTTCGGCTTGTCGGATTCATGCCAAGTCAGAATGTTGCCGTAGTTGGCTCCGCGGCTCAGATCCACATCCATGTATCGCGTCTCGCTCTTGGTAATGATCGAGGGATCTAACCATGCAGCCGACGCCAGTTCATCCCAAAGGTAGTTGTACTGACCGTACAGACGTGAGTAGGTCCCGATGTACTTGGCGGACGGAGTATCACCTGCCTTAATGCGTCCAATCAACTCTTTGGTCATGCGCGTTTTGACAGAGATATCGACCGGGGTGCAGATGATCTTCTTCCAAGGCGCGGTGAGCACGATGTGCGCCGCTTCGGGATCGAACCAAATGTTGAATTCGTGGCGAGGAGCATTCACAAACTCGGGATCTTCGGTTTGCGGATTGAGGCTCGCACCCATGAAGACAAGTTCTTTCGCCAAGCTCGCGAACTCAGGATCAATGCTGGAGGCCAGGGCCAAGTTTGTCATTGGACCACCCGCATAGATGGTGATCTCGTGGGGATACTTGCGCACCATGCGAACAAGAAAGTGTGCAGCGTCTTCATCGGCAGGCTTCGTCGATGGCTTTCCTTCCGGGAATTCTCCATACTGATCGGGCGGGTGGTAATACTTGGGTGTAAATGCCCCGAGCCACGTTACCGAGCCGTAACGCTGTTCCCAGAGCTCTGTCTCCGCCTTTCGACGGACCAGCGGATACTCGGCGCCGGCAAAAACGGGGATATCCGTTCGACCGACGAGTTCGAGCATGCGAAGCGTATGTGCTACTTCGTCTTTCAGCCAACCGTCTCCGGTAACCACGGTAATGCCGAGCACCTCGGTTTGCGGAGACTGGATCAATAGCAGCATGGATTGTTGGTCGGTGCCGGCTGGGCCGGCAGCGTCCTGGTCAACGATGATTTTCTTCTTTTCCTGTGCTGCCGAGAGCGACACACTCGCCAGCAGGAACGCACAGAGAATCCGGGTGAACCGGTCGATCCGCATGCTTTACTCCTTAGTTTTGAGAATAACGGCCACGCTTTCAGCTACGTCCAGATAGACGGCCGATGAGCAGCTTAAAGAACTTTTCGGAGTCCACCTCAAGTGCGACCTTCGAATTGGGCACCCAATTTTCACGCAGCACTGGAGAATTCCTTGTAGTTGCAAGCGTTGGTGCTGATCCACGGATCGACATGCTGGTTTTGCGAGGCTGCTGGGAGGCGTCGCCTTTGCGACGTAGGTCACCGGCATTCGGACTGTAGCCAAGAGTTTGCCCTGCGGTCAGTTCACCGGTCGTCTCAACATCAACATAGAAATCTTCTACGGTAACCACCGAAGGATCGAGGAAGGCGGCAACAGCGAGGGAATCATGCATGTTGGGGCCGACCAGGAAACCCTGCTGACGATTATGCTCGATCGCATTCCCTGCGATCTTCGCCGCCGCCTGGCTTACCGGGTTGTTGGCGGAGCGCAGTGTGCTCACGTGCTCTTCTGTAAGCGACGTCTTGCGGGTTACATCGAGCCCGACCATCGTTATGGGAATGCCCGACTGGAACACGATGCGCGCTGCTTCAGGGTCGACATAGATATTGAATTCCGCTGCCGGCGTGATATTGCCGCCAGAAAGCGATCCGCCCATCATGACGATGCCCTGAACCATCGAAGCCAGTTGGGGATCCAGCGCGAGGGCTGTCGCAATATTCGTCAGCGGACCAATGGGTATAAGAGTGACCTCGTGCGGATATTGCCGCACGATGCGCCGGATTAAGGAAGCTGCGGGCTCATCGACCGGCTTGGTTTTGGGCTCCGGGAAAACGGCGCCTCCCAAACCGTTCTCGCCGTGCGCGTACGTGGCAGTCACTAGGCGCCTTGTCAGGGGGACTTTCGCTCCCGCAGCCACCGGTATATCAGTGCGCCCCGCAATCTCCACCATCCGCAACGCATTCGGAAGTGTCAAATCAAGTGGAACATTCCCTGCTACAGGAGTGATTGCTTCGATTTGTAGTTCTGGCGACCGCATCGCGAGCAGGAGCGCAAGTGCATCGTCGACGCCAGGATCAGTGTCGATGATGACGCGTCGCCGGCCCGAACTGCCACTTCTGTCGTCGGACGCGGAAGGCGCATCCTGTCCGTGAGCCCCAGAGTGCATGCTTGCTGCAATCAATCCCGCCGTCGCGCTGGCTACGAAATCACGCCTGGAAAACGCCATGCTCTTCCCTCCCTGATCTTGTCTGCGTTTCTTCGAACCTAAGGCTGCGCCGTCCGAGGCGGTTCAGTCATGAGCTTGACGTACAGGTCATACAGTTTCTTTGTGTCCACATCGAATTGCACTGTTGCCTTTCTTTCGTAAGGAGGGACTTTCGCACCGGGCTCCCAGAACAGGGTCTCGCCATAACTCGGTCCATGGTCGACATCGATGTCCACATACATTTCTTTTGTTCCCGTGATGATTGAAGGATCGAGCAGAGCGGCTGCCGAGAGTTCATCCCACATAAAACTCTCCGCCGCATACTTCGTCAGGTATTTTGCAACAGGCGTATCCGCCCGGCTGATCGCAGCTTTGACCTCTGGATTGACCTTTGTCTTTACGGAGACATCAATCGGCGTGATGGTTATTTTCTTCCACGGGGAGCGCATGGTTATGCGGACTGCCTCCGGATCAAACCACCAGTTGAACTCGCGTCGTCCATCAATGCGATTGATACCGCCCTCATTCGCGTACATGCCGCTACCCATCAGAACCAGTTCCTTGGCGAGGGTCGCGACCTGCGGGTCGAGACGTAGAGCGAGGGCAATGTTCGTAAGCGGCCCGCCCGCCCAGACCACAACTTCTCCCGGGTACTTATGCACCATGCGCACGACGAAATGAGCGGCGTCCTCCTCGATGGCTTTCGTATGAGGCGTCCCTTCCACGAGCTCGGGGATGACGTCCGGTGCATGGTACGGCTCGCGAAAGGCCGAGGCATTGCTTTCGCCGTTGCCTTTCGAGAAGTCCGTCCAGCAACCTTTGTACGGGATGACTCCGTACTGGGACTCCCAACGCTCCGTTTCTTCCTTGGAATTCAGCAGGGGAAATTCCGCGCCTTGCGCTACCGGCACGTCCGTCCGTCCGGCGATTTCGAGCAAACGCAAGGTACGCTGCGTTTCCTCACGCACCCACTGGTCGCCCGACACCGTGGTAATCCCGAGGACATCGAATTTGTCGGATTGAAGGAAAATGAGGATGGACTGCATATCGGTCGTCGCCGGCCCACGGGCGTCCTGGTCGACGATGACCTTGATCTTTTGCGCAGAGAGCGGTTCCACGATCATCAGGGCGAGTGTAAGCATTGCCAAGAACCAGACTTTCAAGACATCACCTCGACTGAATTCAGATTTGCGACATCCGCGCTTGGCTGAAAGCTTTCAACTTTGCGGTAAAATCTTCCTATGCGGCAACGATCCGCTCATGCGAGGGGCGTCCCTCTATCTGTGCCTTACCGCCGACTACAGCGGATTCTGGCGTTCTGCCTTGCCGCGCTCGCGTTTGGCAGCATTCCAGGCGCTTTCGCCCAAGCACAGGATGCAGCGACGGCCGTCATTTCTGGAGTCGTACACGACACCTCACACAATCTCGTTCCCGGCGCGCACGTTGCGGTGCTCACTGCAGAAGGAACCGTGATGCGATCCGGGAGCACAGATGATCGTGGTGGCTTTGAGTTTCGCTCAATAAGACCTGGCGATTACCGCCTCCACGCCGGCAAAGACACTGGTGACGAAGCCAACACCGACAACTTTGCGATTGCCTCCGGCCAGAGCCTCAGGTTCGAACTTACAATCTCCCCGAAAACCGCCTCTTCGGCGCAAGCTCCCGATTTCTTTGACCATCCGACCTTCTCCGTCGCAGGAGTTACCGACACGACCAACCTGGGCGGGCACGGCTCTGATACCTTGACGCGCACAAAACAAGCTCTTGCGAAAGATGTAGCGGGGCTTGCCACCCCCGCGACCGGGCCGGACGCTATGAAAGAAGCGGCGCTGGTCAAGGACGCCGACAATCACCCGTCGGACTTCGCGGCCAACCAGGAACTGGGCAAGTATCTTCTGTTCTCCCAGCAAGCAAACCGATCGGTGCACTACCTTGAACGCGCCCATACTCTTGAGCCCGAAAACTACGACAACGAGGTTGATCTCGCCAAAGCATACACGGCCACCGGCAAGCTTCCACAAGCACGCGCGATCACGGTGAATCTCCTGCGGGCGCACGACAAGCCCGAGCTTCACAACCTGCTTGGCACGATCGAAGAACGTTCCGGCAATCCGGTCAAGGCCGAGCAGCAGTACGAACTGGCGGCCAAATCGGATCCTACCGAGCATAACTTCTTCGACTGGGGCGCCGAATTATTGCTTCATCACGCCTCCAAGGCTGCGATCGACGTCTTCACGGAAGGAGCTCGACGGTTTCCGGCCTCTGCCCGCATGATCACGGCCCTCGGCGTCGCATGGTATGCGCATGGATCGTATGCTCAAGCTGCCGAGATACTCGACCGCGCTTCTGATCTCAATCCAATTGAGGAAACTCCTTACATTTTTCTCGGTCACATTCTGGCCGTCGAAGCTTCCGTCACGGACGCCACCTCCACCCGAATCGAGCGGTTCCTGCAGTTGTCTCCGCAAAACGCCTATGCGAATTACCTGGCTGCGCTAAATCTCTGGAGACACGCTCGAGCATCACGCGATCAGGTGACTCTCAATCGGGCGCAGTCACTGTTGGCGCGCGCGACGGAACTTGATCCCAACTTCGCCCTCGCCTACTTCCAGCGTGGAGTTGTGTTCGCCGAAACCGGGGACACACAATCCGCAATCTCCGCATTCCAGCATGCGCTTGCCTCAGACTCTTCGTTGACGGAGGCACACTTTCGGCTTGCCCAACTCTATCGACGCACGGGAGATGAGCCGAATTCCCGTCGCGAGCTTTCCGCATACAAAGAGCTGACAGCCTCAGAAGCGGCGACTACGGAGAAGGAGCGTCACGAAATTCAGCAATTCGTGATCTCCTCGCATGACGCACAGATCTCCAAAGAGCAGACCTTGAAGGGTGGCGAAGCCACCCAACCCTCTCCTCGTTAGAAGTGAATCTTCGCAGCGAACTGGATCAAGCGTGGATTGTTCACGGTCTCCGTGATCTGTCCGAAGTTGGACGAGTCAACATCCGTCACCGGACTGAAGAACTGCGGGTGATTGAAAACATTGAAGAATTCCGCGCGGAATTCCAGGCTCGTTCGTTCCGTAAAGTGGAAGAACTTCACCGCAGACATGTCGGTGTTGACGAACCCCGGACCCCAGAGGGGAGTTCGGCTGGCGTTGCCAAGCTCACCTTGTGCCGGGTCGGAGAAGCAACTGGTATTGAAGAATTCGTTCACCGTCCAGTTGCTCATTTGTCCACTGCAGGTCTGATTCGGCCGGTTCACATTGCTCGCGAAGTTCACGCCGGAGTTGTTCGAACTCGCGGTAAAGAACAGTGGGAACCCTGACATGATCCTTTCGATCACATTCAGTTGCCAGCCGCCGAGGGCCGCATCCAGTCCCTTATTCCAGGTACCGCCGAATTCACGACCGCGGCCAAACGGGAGATCGTAAATCACGCTGGCCGTGAAGTTGTGATTCTGCGAGATTTGCGAAAGCGCCCAGTCGTATTGCGAGGTTCCAGGCAAAGGATAGTAGGTAGCACCGGTGCTGGTGCCCACTCCATCGGCAAATCCGGTGTCGAGCGCGCGAGCGTGGGTGTACCCGATGAGAGCGTACAGGCCATGCTTCGCATTCTTCGTCTCCGCCTTGATCTGCAACGAATCGTAATGAGCGCGTCCAATGTCATTATTGTTGGAGATCGTCCCGTATTGCGAGTAGGGCGCGCTAAAGGCCGCTCCTCCCGATCCGCATCCCAAGGTGTATCCCGCAACCACGCCGCAGGCGGCGGGGGAACCGACATTCAAGTTCATGCCGTCCACCAGGATGTGGGAGCTCCGCGAGCCGGCATACCCCACGGTGACCACGACATCACCCGGAATTTCGCGCTCGATGTTCACGTTGTACTGCTGGACGCGACCGAGCTTGAAGTCGAGATTCTGCGACTGCAGGTTCCCGCTGAATGTCGAAGGATCTGTCGGCTGCGACAGGATCGGAAAGCCCTGCGACATGGTTTTGCCGGTTGGAGTGAAGGAGCTCGCGCACGCTCCGCTGGCGCTGGGACAGAGATCGGGGAAGAACGCTGAGTACGCGGACTCCTGGAAGAATGGCGGATTCTCCCACAAGCCCTGTCCGCCCTGGTTCCAGGACGTATCGTGGAACACTCCGTAGCCGGCGCGGACGGCCGTCTTCGCACTGCCAAACGGTTTCCACGCAACACCGATACGCGGTTCAAGAGCGGTTTTGTCCATCGATATGCCGACCGACCCGTTGGAGTTAACACCAGGAATCAGGAATTGTCCGGTCGCAAAGTCGAAGTTCGCCTGGCGATTATCCACTTCGGTGATTGGCGTGACGAAAGCCCATGCTAGGCCCAGGTTCAAGGTCAGATCTTTGCGCACTTGCCAATCGTCCTGGACGTAGGGGCGATAAAGCTTCCAGCGGCGGCCGGTAGTCGCGCCCTTGAACGTCTGATCGTGAAGCGCGAGGTCGGGCAAGCCGAGGAGGAAGTCTGCCATATTATCCCCACCGCCAAATCCCGCTGCATTGATCGTGGTTCCCGGAACCGTCCCGGTCGCGCTCGTCCACGAGTTGGTGTAGACCCAGTAACCGTCCTGGAACGCGTTCGTCAGAACATTCATCTGGTTGGCACGCACTTCGCCACCGATGCGAATGTTGTGGTTGCCGCGGATCATGTCGAAGGAGTCGGAGACGTCGAAGATGTTCGTGCCGCCTTGGAATGGCGCGAATCCACGGTCCCCGAGTCCCCAGTAGCCACCGCCAATGCTTGTGGCCGTCAGGCCGCAGCTCACGCCGCCGAGATTGGCTCCGGGTATTCCGAGCGTGTTGCCGATACATGTGCCGGTTCCGAACGAGTTGATGTGATTGAAAATCCGGTCGTATCCGAATTTCGCCTCGTTCACCGACGTGCTGCTGAAGATGTGCGTTTCGGCAATTTCTGCGTTGCGTCCATGATTGGTGATGTTCTGCGTACTGGAGAACGGATCGGGTTCAGCAAACCCCGGCGTACCACCAGGTAGGAAGACCGTTGCCTGGTCGTAGCTGAAACGCGCGAAGAGCCGATCGTTGACAGAGAGATTGTGGTCGAGACGAACGTCGAACGACCCCTCGTCGAGCTTCTTGGTAGGAGAACTGATGTAGTTCCCTGAGCTGCTCCCGGTGAGGTTTGGCAGGGGAAACAAATTGATCATTTTCTGCGCAATGGGATCGATTAGGGCTTGTGGGATTATGTTGCAAGGAGTGCCCCCGGCTTGCGTCCCATCGGATGCGACCGGAAGTGCATTGCCGCCGCCGTCGCACATAAACGGATCGCGCACCGCCGTTTGCACTCCATTCACGGTTGCAAGATGCGTACTATACGGATTGTAGAGCTGAGAAGTTAGCGAGCTGAAGTCGCCAGTGTGCATGCCCGCGGTCGGTACAAACCCGCCGAAGAAATTCTCGCCGGTCCGCCGCTTCGTGCCCTGATAGTCGATGAAGAAGAACGTCCGGTCCTTCTTGATCGGTCCTCCCAGCGAGAAGCCGTACTGGTTGAGGTTGAACTTTTCCTTGGTCTGCGCGAAATAACTCTTGGCATCGAGAACCGTATTGCGGAAAAACTCGAAAGCAGTCCCGTGGAAGGCGTTAGAACCCGACTTGGACGTAATCAGCACGGTCGGGCCCGCACGGGTGCCGTATTGCGCCGAATAGTTGAAGGTCAGAACTTTGAATTCCTGGATGGCATCGATCGACGGGATCACCGCAATGCCACCAGCCGTGAGTTCGTTGTTGTCGGTGTCATCAAACAGCCAGTCTGTACTGCTGGCGCGAGATCCACCGACGGAGAGGGAGAACGAGCCGCGAGTGGAGACTTCGCTGCTCCCGCCTCCGTTGAAGAAGCTGTGCGGGTTCGTTTCCTGCGTGGTTCCTGGAGTCAACGTGGCGAGCTGAACGAAGTCACGTCCGTTCAGCGGGAGCTGCGCGACTTGCTGTTCGTTGATCACCTGACCGAGCGTGGGATTCGTTGTTTGCACCACGACTTCCTCGGTGCCGGCCTGGACTTCTACTTTTTCGGATACCGACGCCGGCGACATCGAAAAATCCACTTCTCGATGCTCATCGACCTGCAGCTTGATGTCATTCTGCTGGATCGTTTGAAAGCTCGGTGCTGACACTTCGATGTTGTAAATCGAAACCGGAAGCAGGGGGATCGTGTAGTGGCCGGAGCCATCGGTGGTTGCCGAGCGCTCGATACCCGTGCCTTGGGAGTGAATGTTCACCTTGGCATCGGGAATCACGGAACCGGACTTGTCACTGACAGTTCCGGAAAAGCTTCCGTTGGCTTGCGCACGAGCTTGGATGGATGCCATAACGAGCAGAACACTGACAATCGCCAGCGCATGGAATGTTTTGCTCCGCATCGATTCTCCTCAATCTTGTATTTCGACTTGTATTTCGACCAGCGAATCTCAAAAAAACGTAAAGCGATAATTTTTGATACGTTTCAAAGCGCGACGCGCAATTTAATTACAGCTGCTCCAGAAGTCAAGAAGAATTCCGTAATCGGTCATCTCAAAACTTTAAGAACCGCGAAAAAAATCGCGAACATCCCACTCTCAAGGGCTTGGCTTCGAGGTTGACGATACCGGTTCGCCCCTCTGTTTCCATTCCGCTTCGAAGCGTTGACGATCAAAGAACGACATCTGAGTTCCGACACCAGTGGTGGACAACCCCGCGTAGAGGTTAGCTCGGGTGACCGCTTCTCGCTCGGACAATCCCTCTGCGAGAAAGACTGCAAAGCTTCCGATAAAGGCGTCCCCCGCACCAGTGCTGTCGATACTTCTCACCGGAAATGCCGGCAGGTGCTCCATGTAATCTCTACTCGCCAGCAGCGATCCCCTGGCACCCAGGGTGATAATTGTTCGCTGAATGCCACTCTCGAGCAGCCTCTCGGCGCAGGACTTCGCTTCTTCGACGCTGTTGACCGGGAGACCTGTAATGCTGTGCGCCTCGCTCTCGTTGGGCACGAAATAATCGAGGCCAGACAGTTTCTCCATGTCCACGGATTGCGCCGGTGCGGGATTGACGATGCAACGGATCCCGTGTTTTCGAGCGAAAGCGACCGTGTAATAGACGGTCTCCAGGGGTATTTCGAATTGCAGGACAATACAATCCGCGGACACCAGGTCATCCGCGGCAGCATCGACATCCCCGGGAAGCAGCGCATCATTTGCGCCTTTCACCACCAGGATCCGATTCTGTCCGCTTGGATCGACAAAAATCGGAGCGACCCCACTGGAACATCCTTCGACCTCCTTGACTTGCGAGGCGTCGATGCCGAGCTTCTTGAAATTGGCGATGGTCGCGGGTCCGAATAGGTCCGTTCCCACCCTGGCGACCATCGAAACTTCCGCGCCGCACAAGCGAGCCGCAGCAGCCTGGTTCGCGCCCTTTCCGCCAAAACCCAGATGGAAGCTCTGGCCCAGGATGGTTTCCCCCGGGCTCGGGAATCGGTCGGTAAATGTGGTGAGGTCGATGTTTGCACTGCCAACCACTGCGATTCGAGGTTTTTTCATAGTCATTGAACAACGCAGAATTGGAATCGATTGAAACGCACCGCCTACCACGCACTACCGAATCGTTCTACTCTCCGTAAGGCACCCAGATATTCTTCACTTGGGTAGCGTGCTCGAGGTACCAGCGGCCTTCTCCCTGCTGACGATCGAGCCAATTGATTTCGCGGCCATCGTTCGTGAACACCTGCTTCAGATTTCCGATCGAGCCAAGCTTCGCCGCCGCCGCACTCTGCTGGTCCGCGAAACACCAGAGAGCATCAACATCGTCGTGTTCGGCCAAGGTTTTGAGTAGCTGTGCCCGCTGGCCGGATATCAGATTCACAGCCCCAGCCGGCATGTCGCTCGTGTCGAAAACCTGGTATAGATCACCGATAATCAGCGGATAAGTTTCCGACGCGATCAGCACTGCGGTATTTCCGCAGGCCAGCACAGGCAAAAGGAGGGACAGCAATCCAAGCAGCGGATATTCGTCCGGACACACGACCCCCACAGTTCCGATGGGCTCGTTCATCGCGATTGCAATACTCCGAAAAGGTGGACTATGCACTGCGCCATCAAACTTGTCGGCCCACGCTGCGTATGAAAACGTGCGCTCGATTGCGGTTTCGACCTCGCGTTTGGCCCTTTGTGATCCGCTGACCGGCAGCAAACGCCGAGTAATCTCCGGTTCGCGGAGTGCCAGGTTCTCCGCAACGTAGTACAGAATCTGCGAACGTAGATGCGCGGTGGCCTTTGACCAAGCCGTCGCTTTGCGAGCCGCTTCCACGGCGTTTCGTACGTCCTTGCGGTTTCCGGATGGTACCTCCCCGAGCAGAATCCCGGCCGGGGAACGAACCTCGAAGCTGTATCCGGAATCGGGTCGGGTTTGTTTGCCACCGATGTAGAGTTTGACCGTTCGATCGACGGGAGGTGCTTCACCGTCGTTCTTCGGCGGATGTTTTCCGTTTGTCTTTCGAGAAGGCGCACCGGGTTGGTGGATCGGTGGCCGCCGCAGCCATTTCGGCTGTAAATACTCCAGCAACCCTTCCCGGCCACCTTCGCGGCCGAAACCGCTCTCGCGATAGCCACCGAATCCGCAAGCGGCATCGAAAAGATTGGTCGAGTTTACCCAGACCACGCCAGCCTTGACCTGTGCCGCCGCCTGTAGGGCTAGATTGACACTCTCGCTCCAAACGCTCGCAGCTAACCCATAGGCCGTGTTATTCGCTAACTCCACCGCCTCCGCGGGAGTGCGGAATGTCATCGAGGCGAGTACGGGACCAAAGATCTCCTGCTGGGCGACGGTTGAAGTCGGGTGTACGTTGCTGAGCAGGGTAGGTGGAAAGTAGAGCCCGTGCGCAGGCAACTGAATCTCTGGCTGCCAGCAAGTCGCGCCTTCCGCGATCCCACAATCCACCAGATGACGTATTCTCTGGAGTTGTACCGGTGCAACAATTGCTCCGATATCAATGGCCTTGTCCAAAGGCGAACCCACGCGCAGCGAACTCATTCGCTCCTGAATCTTTTGGAGCAAGACCTCCGCAATACTCTCCTGCACCAAAAGCCTCGATCCAGCGCAACACACCTGACCCTGGTTGAGCCAGATGCCGTCCACCAGACCCTCGACAGCACTGTCCAAATCGGCATCTTCAAAAACGATGAACGGGGACTTCCCGCCTAGCTCGAGCGAGAGACGCTTTGCTTGATCCGACGTAGCACGCCGAATCGCACGCCCAACCTCCGTCGAACCGGTGAATGCGATCTTGTCGACATCCGGATGTTTGACCAGCGCTTCACCCGTACTTCCATCTCCAGTGACGATGTTCACCACTCCTGGAGGAAGTCCGATCTCGTCACATATGTCCGCGAACGCCAGCGCGGTGATAGGCGTAAACTCTGCCGGCTTTAGGACGACGGTGTTGCCGGTGGCCAGTGCCGGCGCGATCTTCCACGCCAACATTAAGAGCGGAAAATTCCAGGGAATAATTTGTCCCACGACTCCGCAGGGCTCATATTCCGGAAACTCGCTGTCGAGCAATTGCGCCCATCCTGCGTGATAGTAGAAGTGCCGCGCAACCAGGGGAATATCGATGTCTCTACTCTCACGGATGGGCTTACCGTTATCGATGGTTTCCAATACCGCTAACCTTCGAGAGTGCCGCTGCACGGCCCGCGCTATGGCATACAGGTATCTTGCTCGAGCGTGACAACCTAAGCCGCGCCATTCTTTAAGAGCCGAGCGCGCCGCCTTCACCGCGCGATCGATATCGACCGCAGTGCCCTGTGCAACGACGGCTACACTCTCCCCGGAAGCAGGATTAGTCGTTTCAAAAAATGCGCCCTCTGCGGCCGACATCCATTTTCCATCAATGAAATGTTCAAATCGCCGCTGGTGTCCATTCAGCCAATCGAGAGCGTCCTTAGGATCTTCCGGGGCGGGCCCGTATTCCAGCGTCGAAAATTTCTCAGCTATGCTCATCCGTCCTCGATTACGCTATGGGGTGGTGATAGTCTGCGGAATAACGACCCGTGGCAAAATGCTCGAGTTGCCGTTCAATGTCGTTCAGCAGTGAGCTCGCGCCGAAACGAAACAGCGACGAGCGCGTCCACGGCTCACCCAGCTCCTCTTTCATCATCGACAACCACTCGATGGATTGCTTCGCTGTCCGAATCCCCCCTGCGGGCTTAAAGCCGACCATCATCCCTGTCCGCTGCACAAACTCGCGGATGGCGCGCACCATCACCAATCCAACTGGCATCGTGGCGTTTATGGTTTCCTTCCCCGTGGATGTCTTGATGAAGTCGGCCCCGGCCATCATGGCAACCATGCTCGCCCGGGCGACATTGCGGAGCGTTGCCAGGTCTCCCGTTCCGAGAATCACCTTCATGTGAGCACTGCCGCAAGCGCGCTTAAATTCCGACACCTCATCGTAGAGAGCGTCCCAGCGCGCGCCGAAAACGTGTGCCCGCGTGATAACCACATCGATCTCTTCCGCGCCCGCTTCCACAGAGCGTCGGATTTCGGAAACGCGCTCCTCGACCGGCGACAGTCCGGCGGGAAAACCCGTAGATACGGCGGCGACCGGAACGCCGCTCCCCGCCAGGGCCTGTACGGCGGCCTCTACGAAGCGGTGATAAACACAAACAGCCCCGACTTTGACAGGCAACTCTTCAATCCCCAACTTTTGGACGAGATCCTGTCGTAGTGGACGACGCGCCTTTGCGCACAGACGTCGCACCCTTTCATCCGTATCGTCTCCGGAAAGCGTAGTCAGATCCATGCAAGTGATTGCCCGTAACAGCCAAGCTGCCTGCCACTCTTTTTTGACCGTTCGGCGTGCCACGTGTGTTTGCGCTCTGCGCTCTACGGCACTGGTATTCACCCGTACCTGATCCACCCAGTCGAGATTCAGTGGCATACCGCGGTTGGACAGCAGTGGTCGACGTCCGAGGAAAACCACCAGCGTCTCTTCTGCGCGAACCTTCTCCACCGTGTCCCGCGACATAGCGTCGAATTGTACTGCAAACCCAGCAAAAAACGTTTCAAAATTTTCTTGACACTTATTCCCTTCGATCAATAGGCTACGTCGCCAGAGCTGGAGGAGTGTTTTTTGGTACGCTTCATCGTCCGCATCGCCACGGTTTTCTCGAGCCTCGCGCTTTTGCTCGCAGCCTTCTGCGCTACCGCCTTCGCAGCTCCCAAGAAGGTCATCTTTGACACCGATCCGGGTACGGACGACGCTATGGCCTTGATGTTGGCCCTTAACTCGCCCGAACTCGACGTCCGCGCGATTACCGTGGTTCCCGGCAACGTGACGGCGTCACAGGGATTGGAGAATGCACTCCGAATGGTCTCCCTGGCGAATCGTTGCGACATTCCGGTGGCGGGTGGCGCGCAGCATCCCCTTTTTCAAAAACTTATTACCGCGGAGTTCTGGCACGGCAAGAACGGTCTGGCGAATGTGGAGCTGCCGCCCTCCAAATGCAAGGCCGATGCCCACTTCGGTCCCGACCTCATCATCCAGATGGTGCACGCCGCTCCTCATGAGATAACCCTCGTTCCCGTCGGACCGCTCACCAATATCGCACTGGCATTGCTTAAGGATCCTTCCATTGTTCCGCTTGTAAAAGACGTGATCATCATGGGCGGGGGAATCAGCGGTGGCAACGTGAACGCCGCCGCGGAGGCCAACATATTCAACGATCCCGAAGCCGCCCAGATCGTGTTTCAGGCAGGGTGGACGGTGACCATGGTCGGCCTTGATGTTGGCGACAAGACCCTGCTCTCGCCGAAATATCTCGACCAACTCCGGCAGACACACGGCCCCGTCAATGATTTCATCTACTCGGTCGCGAAGTACCTGGATGATCTCTCGGCACAGTTCGGTTCCGATGGCACTCCCATGTATGATCCGCTGGCAGTGGGCGTGGCCATTGACGCCTCGCTGGTGAAAGCGCCGGAAATGCACGTGGACGTCGAAACCCGTGGGAAGTTCACGCGCGGGGAAACGGTCGCCAATCGGCACGGCATGGTCGAGCACAATGTCCTACACGGGGATCGCTACGTGATCGAAGGAGTGGACAAAGTTTCGCCGAACGCCAAGGTTTGCGTCGACGTAGACGCGGACCGCTTTCTCCAATTATTCGTTTCCAGAATTCAAGGCAAATAGGTCGCAGCGCTCGAAGGAGAGCCATGTTCACTCCCAGCACTCTCACCATCGCCTTATTCATGATGATCACCAGCGCGGTCTGCTGGGGATCGTGGGCCAACACGTACAAGGGAGTTAAGAATTACCGCTTTGAGTTGTTCTACTGGGACTACGCCTTCGGTATTTTCCTGGTTTCTCTCATCTTTGCCTTCACCCTTGGCAGCACTGGGCAAGACTCGCACAGCTTCCTGAACAATGTGCGCGCCGCAGATCCGTCGAATATCGTGCACGTGATGGTAGGTGGCGCGATCTTTAACCTCGCCAACCTGCTGCTGGTAGCCGCCATCGATATGGCAGGCTTGGCGGTAGCGTTTCCAGTCTCGATCGGGATCGCGCTCGTGGTTGGAGTTGTTCTCAGCTACGCTTTGCAGCCGAGAGGCAATGCGCTCCTTCTTGCGCTCGGGGTGCTGTGCGCCTTGATTGCCGTCATTCTTGACGGCATGGCGTATGGGTCACTCAAGACAGCCGGACGAAGTGTGTCCACCAAAAGCATCGTGACCTGCGTCGTGTCCGGCATCTTGATGGGATTATGGGCTCCTTTTGTGACCCACGCTATGACACGCGGGAACACGCTCGGCCCGTATAGCGTCGCCGTCTTCCTGACCCTTGGCGCCCTGCTTTCTTGCGCGATCTGGAATGTCTATTTCATGAGGCGTCCCCTGGTCGGCGAACCTGTCAGCTTCGCCGGATTTTTCCACGGCCCTGCATCGGGCCACGCGTTGGGACTGCTCGGCGGGTTGATTTGGGGCACAGGTACGGTGTTCAACCTTGTAGCCGCCAATTTCACCGGGGTTGCGATTTCCTATGCGATTGGACAATCCGCACCGATGGTGGCGGCCGTTTGGGGAGTTTTCGTGTGGAAAGAGTTTGCAGGATCTCGGACTAAGGCGAAGCTCTATATCGGGATGATGCTTATCTTCTACGCGTTCGCGATCATTCTGGTGGCACGGGCTAACGGTTGAGCTCTTGCATTCGTTGAAGCCACCTTCGCTTCGGAGCTTCGACTCGGGACGGACGAGCGGGAAACGGCACATGTCGGCGGATGCCCGTCGTCGCATTGGTCTCGCGATGAAGAAGAAATGGGCCGAGCGGAAAAAAGCGGCACGAACAGCCTAAACGCTTACCACTTCGCAAAAGCATCGAAGAGATATGGCCCCGCTTTCGAGCGGGCCTTTTCATTGGAGGTAGGCACAGGTGAACTGGATGAGGCGCTGACGTTTCACTTTTCGCATCGCCCACATAATCTTTCGATTTGCGCTTCGACCCGGCGGAGCAATCTTTCGTATCGCGCTGCTTCAGCGGGATAGCTTGCAGCGGCAATGGCGTCCTGCAGCAACTTCTTCAGTTCACGTAAGTGAGTGAGTTTCTCCGCATCCGTCCTCATCGCAAATTTGTCCCGGAACGATTATGCAGTGAGATTGAAGGTGAGACCCATCTTGCTGGCTTGCGTTCTGAAAACCGAACGAAGGAGATTTCTATTGGCGGCGCTCAGTCAACCCGACCTTTGAGACGGCTTCTTCGGCGGAAGATAGGGCTCGACCTTTGGCCCCATCTCCCTGTGATGGCCTCGTCCGATCTCGTCCCAGAGTTCGTCCGAGCCACTCCTGCAGCTGATCTTTTGCGTTCCGCTGTTCTCAAGATGCTTACGTTTGCGCTGTTCTGACATAACAAGAACACGGAAAGGGTGCTTCCGCCACTCGGAATTTCCGCGGACTGGCTAATCTCTGGATCCAGAGTTTTGCAATTTTGCCCTTACCTCTTCCCTTCTGTCCAGCGTTTGCTTGAGATCGATCCACGCTTGTTGGCGAACTTCCGCTGAGCCGCTGGTATCCAGAACAGCGAGAATCCGAAGTTGTTGCTGCTCTAAATATGCGAGCTGAAATCTAAGAGTCTTGCGGCGCAATCCCTTTTTCTCAGCCATGGCGCTGAATCGTAGCTCAGGTACTCGCCCCGGGCAATGTTCGCGCCGCTTTTTTCCGCTCGGCCCATTTCTTCTTCATCGCGAGACCAATGCGACGATGGGCATCCGTCGACATGTGCCGTTTCCCGCTCGTCCGTCCCGAGTCGAAGCTCCGAAGCGAAGGTGGCTTCAACGAATGCAAGAGCTCAACCGTTAGCCCGCGAAGCCCGCCCGGGCTTCGCGTGGAGTTCCGTTGGTGAGGGCCCGATGCGGGCGGTCGTGATTGTACTCTTCGATCCAGTGGCCGATCGATTGCTTCGCTTCTTCCAGACTCCGGTACTCGTTGAGCCAGATCTCTTCCTCCTTCAAGCAAACTGGGCCACGGTCGTGGCCAGCAGGTTGCTGCACCGTGGATCGCACGTAGAGCGTTACATCGGCTCAGTTTCCGCCTTGGAGCAGGCAGCACAACCGCCGCGCCCACGAATGCAAGCATGGCGGAGAACAGAGTAGTCCCTTGCCGTCGCACACTCATACGGCCTCCATACCAACGGCAAACAGTTGGTCGCCTCGTTGTTCCAGTTGCACCCGCGACAAGGGCCTCGTGGGCGGACCGGCGATCGGCTGGCCGGCAAGATTGAACAGGCCATGGTGGCACGGTCAAAACAGACCATTTTCCGCTTTGTCATCCAGGGTGACATTGATCGGGAATGTCACCCGAGTTCCGGAGGCGGATCTGGCGGCCACGCGTTCCGCGCATTTGACCGGGTACCCGGACAGCAAGTACTGGGTCGATTGCGAGGATTTCTTCTTTTATCGCACGGAGGTTCTGGACGTTTATTACGTGGGCGGGTTCGGAGTAATGGGATGGGTGGTGGCCGCGGACTATTCCCAAGCACGAGCCGACCCGCTGGTTGAACACAAATTGGACATCATGCAGCACATGAATGCTGACCATAAGGATGCGCTTATCCTGCTCGCGAAGCAGTGTGCCGGCGTTGAGGCGCAGGACGCCGAGTTAACTTCGGTCGATCGCCTTGGCTTTCACCTGCGCCTGAAGACCCAGGATGGCATGAAGGGAACTCGGATCGCGTTCTCACGACAAGTGAGGGATCCGGCAGAGACCAGAGAAGTGTTTGTCGAGATGGTACGGCAGGCGCGCCAGGAGTAAGCCGCCTACACGCTTTTGGCGAGGCATTCGACCGATCCTCCCTCGCCAGCTCGCTGGAGGATTTCGTGATCTATGTTGGCGGAACCGAGATCGATCGTTTTCCTGACGGCGCGTTTAGGACGGAACAATGTTCGTCGGCGCTGGCTGAGAACCGGACTCTGGCAATGAATCCATTCCTTCGTTCAGAAGCCGGAGGTACGACGCGTAGACATAGATCCGCTTCCAGGTGCGGCCGGTAGATTCAGCTGCAATCCCCAGCTTTTGCAGTGCCTGGAGAGCGCTTGTGATTGTAGGCTGACTCAAATGCAATTCTCGGGCAGCAGAGGGGATCGTAACAAACGCCTTCCGTTGCAACAGCTCATGGACCTGAGCAGCTGAACCTTTCTGTCTGCCAATGCCGCTCACTTTCGCTCGATCATCCGCAAATAATTGCAATATCTTCTGAGCCGTATCCACCGCTTGCCCTGCGGTTACTTCGACGGCCTCGAAGAAGAAGTCAAGCCAGTCTTCCCAAACCCCGTCAAATCGGACTTGCTGAAGCAGTTCGTAATATCTGGCTCGGTGCTGCTTGAAAAACAGGGAGAGGTAAAGAAGGGGCACCGAAAGAACACCATCCGCAACGAGCAATAAGGTGATCAACAAACGCCCGAGTCTCCCGTTTCCATCGAGAAACGGATGGATCGTCTCGAACTGCACGTGGATCAGGCTCGCTCGAATGATGGTCGAAAAGTCACGCGCGCCCTCGTGAAAGAATTTCTCAAGATCTCCCAATAGTGACATCACCTCGGGGGCAGGAGGAGGAACAAACACTGCATTGCCAGGGCGCGTTCCTCCGATCCAGTTCTGAGACCGCCGAAATTCTCCCGGTTCGCTGCTGGCGCCGCGGCCTTTGCTCAGCAGAACACGGTGTATGTCCTTTATTAGGCGGATCGAAATCGGGAATCCATTCTTTATCTGCGTCTTCCCGTACTCAAGAGCCGCGACGTAGTTGGATACCTCCTGCACATCATCGACAGGCACCCCTGGAACCTCGTCGTTCTCAAAGAGGAGCAAATCAGAAAGAGACGATTGGGTACCTTCGATCTGCGACGACAGCACAGCTTCCTTGCGAACGTAGAAATAGAGGAAGAGGTGCAGATCGGGCAACAACCGGGCAATGCCGTCGAGGCGTCCGAGAGCGAGGTCAGCCTTCTCTTTTCGGTTCAGAAGTTCCGCGCTGAACTCAAGGAGCGGTGTTGGAGGAAGCTGTGCTGGGACAAAGGCGTTGAACGGCTCTGGAGAGGTCGTTTGTCGAGACAAGGTGCCCTGAATTCCTCTTTTCATTCCATCCACCTCTTTTCGCCAGACAGAAGATCCGGATCTCCCATTTCCCCGGGACTATTTAAGATTTGGATTGCTAAATTTTAAAAGCGCCTCAAACTCTTAAACTTTGGCTTGATGTGAATGGCAGCTTCTGAAAGTTAGAGCTCATTCGTTCGAGCCCCGACGCTCTTCTAAAGCACGCTTTAAATCTGCCCCACACAGTTAAACTTTGTACACCTAAGCTTTAATTGTGGCAAGTTTATCTCCTATTGCTCACAACCTCTCCTTCGATCCCAGCGGCGGTGAGCGCTTCGGGGATCATGGCTTTGACCCGTAAACTGGTTAACCTTTTCCCACCCAAGTGCTTTAAGGGCGGCCGACGAGCACCCTTCCAACGAGGTATTGCTGTTCCGCATTTGGCGAGACGCGCCCTCGTGCGTAAACTCTGGCCGGCCAGACAGTTCCGATTCTGGAGTATGAGCGATAGAAATCCATGCTAAGCGTTCACTGTAGGCAGAATCATGAGCGATAGCAGGCATTTCTATCGCTCACAGCTGGCAGTCACCCGCTCGGAGATCTGGCGGAATCAAAATTCGAGACGCGAACTCTTCAGTTGCCTCTTGAAGATCGGGCTGCTTTCTCGAAGTGAAGAGCAGCCGAAGAATGCTGCGAGCATCTCCGCAACTCGCCCGCTACATGCGTTCTCAGCTGAGCAGCCTCCACCCACACCCGAGCGGAAGCTCCGTCCCTCTCCATCGTCTCTGCGAGAAGAATGGCTTCGCGGACTTCCATTTTGCGTTGAAATTAGAAGCGACGAGAATGTTGCCGAACCGAGCCTTCAAGTCGGCGGCAAGGTACGTCAGATGACGCCATCGTCAGGCCAGAGCAACATCTTGCGCGGTTGACGCTTCTTTAACAATCGCAGATTTTTAAACGGAGTTTGGGTCGTGCCTAGCAAAGCAAAGGCGAAGTCCCATCAAAACCTGACCCGCCTTCCGACATTCGGTCCCAAGGAAAACAAACTCGCGAATGTTGTGATCGAAACTCCACGAGGGAGTCGAAACAAGTTCGCTTACGACGAAAAGCTTGGAGTCATTCGCCTGAAGAAGGTTTTGCCAGCGGGCATGGAATTCCCATACGATTTCGGATTTATCCCTTCGACTGAGGGCGAGGATGGCGATCCAGTCGATGCCCTGCTACTGATGGATGAACCCGCCAATCCGGGAACCCTCGTGCGTTGTCGGCCCATAGGAATCATCGAAGGCGAGCAGACGGAGGACGAAAAGACAGAGGAAGGCGATTGAGAAAGCTTCGATCTAATGGCGATTCCCCTGCGGAGAGAATGGAAGCTAAATGGCAGACCTCGTACTCAGGTTTTTCATTGGCGGCATCGTGGTTTCAGCATTCTCCTTGATAGGGGACTTGTTTAAACCCAAGAGCTTTGGTGGTTTGTTCGGAGCGGCTCCTTCCGTTGCTTTGGCCACGTTGGCTTTGACGATCTACAAGGAGGGCTCATCCTACGCTGCGTTAGAAGCCCGTTCCATGATGGTCGGCGCAGCAGCCCTTCTCCTCTATGCCCAGACGGTGTGTTGGCTTTTGCTCCGTCAAAAGTTCATGGCACTCCCGGCCACGCTGCTTTCGATGCCCGTGTGGTTCGGTGTCGCCGTGGGTTGGTGGTTCTTCTTCCTCAGGTGTAAGCCATGCTGATCGAAGTTGATCCTTCGGTTCTGCGACAAACAGAATGGCATGAATACGCCATTCGGTTTCTATTTGGTGGTGCAATCACCGTCGTGGCGGGAATGATCGCCAAGAGCTACGGGCCTGAGCTAGGAGGATTGTTCTTGGGGTTTCCCGCCATATTTCCTGCTGCTGCGACACTCGCGCAAAAGCATGAAATCCAGAAGAAGCTAGAGAAGGGCATGTCGGGCAAACAACGGGGCATTGATTCAGCCGGGGCCGAAGCGGCGGGGGCAGCTCTTGGGAGTTTTGGGCTCGCCACCTTCGCTGTGCTGTTTTGGATGTTGGTGACTCGGAACAGTCTCTGGATTGTTTTTCCAGTGGCTCTGGCGGGCTGGAGCGTGGCGTCGGTAATGGTTTGGTTTGTCAGAAAGCGATGGCATCCCTTTCACCACAGGGCAACAGGGGCCTAGCTCCTGCTCCGATGTGCACGCGTGGTCAGCTGTTCGATCCAGAAAAGCCTCGGAGGACTTGAAGTGGAGATTCATGTGGCCACCATATGCACACAATGTGAATCCCTCAGTTCGAGCGAGAAGTCGCAAGGTACCGCAAGAGATTGCTCATCCATCTCTGGGCGAAGAGGAATGGAAGCGATATCGCCAGCAATTGGACACGGCGGAGCAGCACCTCGCAGTGGCGTTAGTTGCCAGCAGTTCACATCGTGAGCGGCACGCCCGCGAATCCCGAGAGTAGACGAAGCAGAGAAGCCCCCGAATTGCGCCAACCAACGAAGTTCCGAGCATGTCCGGTTTTACCACCCTCAGGTCTGCAACCCTTCTCGCAAGAGTTGTTTCTAATTCGCCGGACTCGATTGTTACGGGAGGAAAGCACATGAAAATGGAAGACCTCAAAGACCTATTCGTGGAGGAACTGAAAGACTTGTATTCAGCCGAAAACCAAATTACAAAGGCGTTGCCAAAGATGGTGAAAACTGCCTCATCGCCAGACCTAAAACAGGGTTTTGAGTTGCATTTGGAACAAACCAAGGGCCAGATCGCACGTTTGGAACAAATCTTCGAAGAGCTTGGAGAAAGCCCCAAAGGCAAGAAGTGTCACGGAATGGAGGGTCTCTTGGAGGAAGGCAAGGAGTTGATGGAAGAGGACGCCGAGCCAGAGGTGTTGGATGCTGGGTTGATCTCCGCAGCTCAGAGGGTCGAGCACTATGAGATCGCTGCATATGGCACGGTTAAAACATATGCCGAACTGCTGGGTATGTCCAAGGCAGCAAAGTTACTCGCCGAGACATTGAACGAGGAAAAGGACACTGATCAAAAGTTGACTGGCTTGGCTGGCAACATTAACGTGCAGGCGGAGAAGGCTGCATAGTCGAACTGTCGAACACCATGACTCAATCCCGCATCGCTGCGGGATTTCTTATTGTCGGAGAGCATTCCTGATAGATGTGGCAAGCAAACCTCAATGAGTAGATCGCGTTTACTTGGTCAGCTCGGAACTTAAGCAAGCTAAGTGTCACAACCCAAAGTTTCGGGGCACGAACTGTGACATCTCGCTATCCGCATCGCTCATCCCATCTCACAACAAGAAATTCCCGAGGAGAGGTTTGAGAATGAGGAAAGTGTTCATCAAGTTCTTCCTGGCGCTCATTGTAGCGTCTGGATCACTGCTGTTGGTGCAGAGCACCCTGGCACAGGACGCCCCAAAGGCCGACAACACATCGGTGAACCAGCGTGACCGAGACGCCGCACAGCCCACCGCCGATCAGCAGAAAGAGAATAAGTCAGATCGTGAAACAGCGAGCCAGATCAGGCGCTCCATAGTGAAGGACAAGTCACTTTCCACGGATGCTCACAACGTAAAAATTATTGCGCAAGGCGGCACCGTTACCTTGAGAGGCCCTGTGCGGACGGAAGAGGAAAAAGCGGCTGTTGAGAAGAAAGCGGCGGAGATCGCTGGAGCGGCAAACGTGAAAAGCGAAATCGAAGTTGCCCCGAACGGACACTAAAACTACTAAGGAGACCAACAACATGGCAGGCAAGAATACGGCAGCATTCGGCATCTATCGCACGACATCCGAAGTGGACAATGCGGTGAACTCGCTGCAAGCTGCGGGATTCCGCACAGAGGACATTTCCGTTCTGTTCCCCGAGAACGAGGGAACAAAAGACTTCGCCGTCAGGAAAAACACTAAGGCACCGGAGGGTGCGACAACCGGAGCAGGAACTGGGGCGGTGCTCGGGGGCGGACTGGGACTGCTCGCCGGGATCGGCGCATTGGCAATCCCCGGCGTCGGGCCCTTCATCGCTGCTGGCCCCATCATGGCAACACTCGCAGGAGCCGGGGCGGGCGGCGCTGTGGGCGGAATCGTCGGAGCACTCGTAGGTATGGGCATCCCGGAGTTCGAGGCGAAGCGTTATGAGGGTGAGGTTAAGAAGGGCGGCATCCTTCTGTCCGTACACTGTGACAACTCGGAGTGGACATCACGAGCCAAGAAGGTATTAGAACAAACGGGGGCGCACGACATTTCCACCGCCGGAGAAGCTGGAGCAGATTTCAATAAATCGGATCGTCCCGTTCCGAAGGCAAGCTAGCCTGTGTTGAACCTCAAGAGGGCTACCGCTAGGTAGCCCTTTCCGAAAGATACAGTGGCAGCAACTCGCCCCAAAACCGTCGCATCTGTAAAGCCGGACTATTCCCGATTTTCTGGACGTGGCCGTGTCTCGGTTATTGGTGATGTACGTGGATTGCGACGCTACGACCTTGGGCGCCGGCGTTTGTTCTCGTTCGAAATCTGGGGCACGCCGTCATAGCCGCCACCAATGCGGATGTGTTGAGGTCTTCGCCCAAGAACCCGTCGCGGCGGCGATACTTTGTGAATCCATCGACCCGAACCAACGCAACAACATCGCCCGCGAGATGAGGATGTTGAAACCGCTAGTGCCTTATCGTGCTGACCAATGGCAAGAATGCAACCGCCTACGGATCGCCATCCGGTCGAGGCGCGAAGCCTGTTGATGTGTTGCTTCCCGGCTTTTAGGCGGAAATGCCGCTGCTTGCGCTGAAGGCGACAGCGGCATCTAACGTTGCATGACTTTTGCGAGTGTCAATGACGCAAATTTCGCGAGAACCGTCGTCGGCCCGAATCTAATACAGGTCACCTGTCTATTGTGTTTGGAAGTGCTTGGTACTGCTTCCACCGATAAGGCCCTATGTGCGATGGAGAAGGCGCACCGCTGCAAAGCTGAATAGGGACGCTGGGGTCTGAAGCTGGAGAATAGCCCCAGTTGCGACAGAAATCCCTTCCGCCGAAGAGCCATCTCAAGGATCAAGGTTGAAGTGAGCGCATCAAATCACAAGCCAGCAAGGGAGTCCCACCTTCAGTAGTACACCCCGCCTCCGTGAAAATCTGCGATGAGGAAGAGAAACAGAGCAACGCAAGGCTCGTCTGGTCGCTTCGGCAAAAGATCACACCACTGCGCGATTTTATCGCTGTCGGGACGGCCCGCTGTCCATTAATGAAAAACACTGGTAAGGCGTGAATCGGCGCAACTCTGCAGCAAACAGTTTTTGGGACAACCGCATCCTCCCGCAAGACAATCCAATCAGCTAACTATCGAACGCTGAGCCTTAGCAGGGGTGCACCATGTCCGCTAACAATGCACAGCGATCTGAGGCTCCCGTCGATGGGATTGAACTCGTGGCTTCTTTCGCTCATGAGATCAATAACCCGGTTGGCGCTCTTCTAGACCTCCTTTACCTAATGGAGCCCGAGGCCAATTTCACCCCAAAGGGCGAGAATACCTAAAGCTCGCTCATCAGGAGTTACAGCGACTCTCGCAAATTGCGCATAGCGTGATGGAGGAAGCCCGCGCAACCCTGAGTTCGCAGAACACTGACATTCCAGCATTGCTGCGAGCAGTAGTGCAGTTTTACGAATCGCGATTCGCTGCGCATGGCGTCTCGATTCAAACGCGCTACTCTCCTTCTGAAGAGTTGCGAGTACATCGTGGTGCACTGCGACAGGCGTTCTCAAACGTGTTGCTGAATGCAGCCGATGCGATGCCGGAGGGCGGCAAAATATACGTGAGAATTCGTAAGGCTCACGAGTGCAGGGGAGTGAAGCGCACTGGCCTGCGTGTGACCTTTGCCGACAACGGGCGTGGAATTCCCGCCGAGAACTTGTCCAAGGTCACTGATGCGTTTTTTACAACCAAAGGCTCCGCGGGAACGGGACTGGGGCTCTCGCTTGTGAGAAGCACGGTTAAAGAACATGATGGCATACTTCGCGTACGGAGTAGCACCAAACCGGGCAGAAGCGGCAGCGTGTTTACGATCTTTCTTCCGATGACATAGGGTTCCCGGAGGCTCACCCGGCACTTAACGCTACATCAGTCACTCGGGTGCGAGTCTCGTGGTTTCAAGAGACCCGGCATTGGCCGATGTGAGGAAACGAGGATTGGAAGCGGCTGGTTACGCCGTAATCTCTGCTTCTGATGTCGTCGGCTTGCGCAAAGGCTGCGAAAAAGACGTGAGGATCGTGATTATCGGCCACTCTCTCCCACCTAGTGAGAAGCGGCGAGTACGGTATGAGGTGCGCCAGCACTGCGGTAAGGAGACCCCCATCCTAGAACTTCACAGAGGTCGGGTGAGCATCTCGGATGACTCGCACGTCGCGCATCATTCCCATACGCCGGATGATTTCGTGCAAATAGTCCAGCACTTTTGACCGACGCTTGATGCGTCGTTCGACATTGCGGACGGGCCGCTCGCGTCAGTGGCCCTGCTGTTGTTGCAGAGACCTGTGCCAGTCCACGAAACGCCGATCTTCCGAATTCATGTGCCTGAACAGATCAGAAGTGATTCCCGTTAACGATTCCACTGCCCCAACATTTCCCCTGCGAACAAGAATGTCGTCAAGCCATGCCAACTTCCGATAGAGCATACGGTGAGGCGGTGGTACGGGATCGCTTATCCGGCATGAGCCTCACGCAATGCGCCCGGAAGTACGGGATCAGCCGGGCGAGTGTAATAAGAATCGCTCGGTCGGCAGTCACAGAGGGCGCACTACTTATATCAACACCGCTGTGCCACAAAGCACCTAGCGCAATGGTTGCGTGGTACCCCAGACCTCCACTCTCGACTGGGTCTGCGGCTTTTCGTTTGCAGGAAAAGCGTTCGTACCCATGGGATTGCTTCGAACGAAGTGAGACCTGTCCGTTCAACGTTGCCGCTTTCTGGCTTCTCTCCGGAGCTCTGCTGCGAGCAGAACACACTTGGGACAAACAAACTCGATTGCAGCCTTGGACTTGGTTTTGATTTTCTGCGAGGACATGGAACCACTCCGGGAAAGATGGGTCGAACTACGTCTCCGATTGGACGGACTCCCCACTGATCGTCTTCAACGGAGCTTGACGACGTTCGTCGCCTGAGGCCTCCCGTCTCTACCCGTATCCATCTCGAACTCAACCTGATCGCCTTCCACGAGTTTCCTGTACCTGTCTGACTGAACAGCGCTGTAGTGCACAAAAACGTCGGAGCCGTTCTCCTGCCCGATGAAGCCGAACCCCTTTTGATTGCTGAACCACTTCACCACACCCTTTACACGTCTTGGCTGCATTGTTCAGACCTCCCTGCGAGCCGCTTACGACGAGAGTTCGGATGCGTGCGAGCAGCCGGAGTTGCCGCAGCCGCTGGAAAATGAAATCAGGATATGAGCAGCAATCCAAGACATAGAAAGTGAATTCCTTGATTAAAGCTGGCATCATAGTCGCTGTATCTAATCCATGAGGGTCGAACCACAAGATAGGCGATATCCGGCCAGCTCAGGTGCGAGCGGCACTCTTCCCACGAAGCGAAGTAGATCGCTTGAAATCTCTGCAATTCAGCCCCGCTCGGTTCTGAAGCGACACCCTCCAACTGCCTCACCGATCCGCACCATGGCCCCATGTTTTTCTTTATCGGTGCCGTTGAGGAGCTTGGTGTGGTTCGTCCGGTGGCTCTCCCGCATAGACGAACAGCATCTCGCGATTGAAAGCCGGGGAGTGGGACCTCGGACGACGTGGAGGCACACCGATATTCGCTTACCCGATTGTTTAAGCGTGCTGGGTTCGATGTCATTGAGGCGGGCACTGGCTCAGAAGCACTCCGTTCGGCCCTTGAATCCAAGCCAGATCTAAACACTGTGCCCGCCGAGGCAAACTCTCGCAGCACGTCAGCGAGTTGCGACCACGCTCTGGCAAAGATCGAGCCATGCAAAGCGAAGGTTATCGAACTCCGATTTTTCGGAGGGCTTAGCGTGGAAGAAACAGCAGAGGTGCTCAAAACTCTCGGAACAAAGCATCATGCGCGATTGGACAATGGTGAGGACGTTGGGTGTGTCGTGGTGACGCGTATACGGACCGGGCCAGTCATGCCAATCAAATTGGCGAAACTAACACATAATTTGCGTTTAGCAACTTTACGGCTGACAGCTTAATCGATGTTTCACCGCCGTTTCCCGTCGGATTCTCCCGCGAATTTTAACCTCGACCCCTGGCGAGCCCTCGGGAGAGGGCTCGGGGGGTGATCAGTTTGATTCCCCTAGCGAGGTGCGCAAGTAGTCAGGGCCTTCGCCGGCATAGCCGCTTGTCCTCTCGAAGGCGGCCTGAGGTCGGAGATACGGAACCGAGGGATCTGACTGCCTCCGCGCAGAGGCTCAAAACAAGCTGCTCGCTGGTGTACTTGGCGTAATTCGTTTGGCGGCGAGCGTGCCCTTCAGGGTTTGCTTTACGTTACCGGACTGGTCGTATTGCACGATGAGAAACGTTCCTGAATAGGTCACGCCGCTCTTATCCATTAAGATCATCTCCTGGATATTGGCGAATCCGATCGGACTGCTGGTATTAACTCCATCCCACGCAATACCGAAATGATTCAGCTTGTAGGTACGCGGAGCGGTTTTTTCCCAGACGCCCATGCAAAAATTGCTGGTGTCGGGGGGCCGGTCGGAATTCATGATCTCGCTTCCGTCGGAGTGCCAAACCGCAAAGCCGTTATCGATCGGTGTTCCATCGGGTATGCCGGAATTTCCTTCGGCGGTGAACTTCACGTGCCACATGCCAATAATCGGGTCGACGTAATCCGACGCCAATTGCAGAAAAGCGGTTTGATCTCCGCTTTGCCAGGACTGCTGTTTTAGCTTGGCACCCGCCCCGGGACCCCCACACTCGGCCACAACGAACGCGGAAAGCATCGCGCCCAGCAACAGCGTGCCGAGCAACTTGGTAGACAATGCACAAATGGTCTTCATTCCATTCTCCTTCGAAAGGCGTACTTTCGGATTGGCATCGTGCGCGTCGTCGTACCGCCGCGCAATGGAGAGCGGGATGAAGCTCCATGAATCTATCTGAAGACGCAAACCCCCTGTTTCCAATCGCTTGGCCAAGCCTGAGCGGAGCTGCAGAAGCGATGCTATAGTTCTTGCCGTTTTCTGGTGACTGCTGTGCCTGCGTCTGTCTATAGATTCGGCGATTTTGAACTTGATCCGTTCCGCTTCGAACTTCGCCGCAACAACCAAGTCCTCAAACTCGAACGTATTCCCTTGGACCTTCTCCTCCTGCTGCTGGAGAAAGAAGGACAGGTCGTCACCCGCCAAGAGATCGTGGACCGACTCTGGGGCAAAGACGTTTTCGTCGACACCGAAAGCGGAATCAATACCGCAATCCGAAAGATCCGGTACGTCTTGCGAGACGACCCCGAGCAACCCCGTTTCCTGCAGACCGTAACCGGCAAAGGCTACCGCTTCCTTGCCGACCACCCTCGCGAGACGCTGACCGAGAAACCCGGACGCGCGTCTTCGGAGCATCCTCCGGCCATGCGCGAACCTGGAATTGCGAAGCCAACCGCCGAGCCTGGCGCTTCTTCCACGCCCGAGCCGCAAGTTGCGGACACCCTGCTTCCCGCCAAGAGATCGCGCCCATGGGAGACGGCAACGATCGTCCTCGCCGCCTGCGTCCTTCTGGCTGCGCTCGTCGCATTGAGCCTCGGTCGGGTTCGCGATCGACTGTTTGCCTCCAGTCGTGCCGCGCAGATCCATTCCATCGCAGTGCTTCCGTTGGCGAACCTTTCGGGCGACATTTCCCAGGAATATTTCGCCGACGGCATGACCGACGAATTGATCACCGCCCTCGCCAAGAACCGCTCCCTGCGCGTTGTCTCACGGACCTCTGCGATGCAATACAAGGGGGTGCAGCGCCCGGTTCGCGACATTGCTCGCGAACTCGGAGTGGATGGAATCCTCGAGGGCTCGATTGCCCGCGCTGCAGGCCGGGTACACATGACCGTGCAACTGATCTATGCGCGCACCGATTCGCACGTCTGGGCCGAGAGCTACGACCGCGATTTGAGCCAGGCCTTCTCCTTGCCGGAAGAACTGTCCCAAACCGTCGCCAAGGAAGTCAGAACAGCCACGTCTCTCGCGCCGCCGCCGCGCTACATCAACCCTGATGCCCACGATGCGTATCTGCGAGGCAGGGCCCTTTTTCTCTCCGATTTTATTAATCTCGAAAATCTCAAAGCTGCCAGGAAGTATTACGAGGAGGCCATTCGTATCCAGCCGGACTACGCAGCTGCGTGGAGCGGGCTTGGAGACTCCATCGGCGTGATGGGGGTTGGACATGTATATCCAGCCTCGGCAGTTTCGGCGGATATGGAGGCGGCAGCGCGCAAGGGCCTGCAACTCGACGATTCGCTGCCCGCAACCCACGCTACGATGTCCGGGTGGTACCTCTTTTTTGGATGGGACCCGCAGCGCGCACTAGCGGAGTCGGAACGCGCCATTGCGCTCGATCCCGACTATCCGGATGGGCATTACTTAGGTGCTTTTGTTTTCCTCGCCGTGGGACGTAAGCATGAGGCCATGCAAGAAAGCAAGAGGTACATGGAAATCGACCCTTTTTCCTGGCCGGAAACTTTGGGACAGGCCTATCTGTTCGTACACGAGCCGGACAAAGCCATCGAAGAGTTTCAACTGCGGTTGGCCATCCGCCCTCAACTTGCTTCGCTTCATTCTGGGCTCTGGGAAGCGTACTGGTTGAAGGGGCTCTATCCGCAAGCTCAGCAGGAACTCGAGGCGTCTCTGCGCGACCGGCCCGAAGCTGCAGCGGCCGCCCACAGAGCATGGGTCCGCGGTGGAGAAAATGCAGTAGTCCGCTGGAGTATCGAGGACATCAAAATGCAAGCTCGCAAGAGGTACGTCTCACCGCTAGACGTCGCGACGAGTTATGCCTACGCGCATGACAAGGAAGAGACGCTGAAATACCTTGAGAAAGCCTACGAAGTTCGTGAGCCATGGCTTCCGCTTCTGCGAAACGATCCCCTTTTCGACTTTCTGCACTCTGACCCGAGATATCAGGCGATTGTCCGGAAGATGAAGATAGCGGCCTTGTGAACACCACCCTCTCGCCTGGAAGAGTTTGTCGGGGTGCCACTCTCCGCTAAAACGTCGGTGAGATGGACTTCGAAATTCGCTTACGCACACGTCCGTATGATAGTCATTTTCGCTGGAATGTACGCGCCGTGAATGGCACGGAAAAGCAGCGATACTCGATGCTTTGGAACCGGATCCTTTCCAGTTTGGACCGAATTCGCTGCATCCTAGGTAACTTGCGTTTCCACCCAGATAATGCTGGCCGACCAGCAGCAGCTCGGGATATGCCTGCTCTCCCCGAACATAGGTAGTAAGTCCCTCTGGAGAGAGAAAATGCGTACACAGGCGGTCCTGCTAGAGCTTTTGGCATAGGCGCTCGAGTCGACGCAAGCCCTCAACGGGACGATCCTGCAGGACACCGGTCTTGAAGACCTTTCTCCGAATGGATGCCGCGCAACTCTTATTTATCGAGCCCCAGCGCTATTAGGAAAGACGCCCACCGCGGGTCTTCCCGATATGGGTCGAAGATGGGATTCGCACGCGCCGTCCCCAAAACCGCAAAGCGTGTCTGTCGCGCTCGTTCCAACTCCGCGAATCCAAGATCCAATTCACCCAGTGCGCCATACGCAGCGGTCGCAAAAAACATTGCGACTCCGTGTGTTCTCGGCTCCGCGAGCAGTTCGATGGCGCGATCCCGCTCTCCCGCGAGTGCCTCTAGGTAGGCGTCTACCATGACCCACGGAGTTTCTGGATACTCTCGGACAAACTCCTGATATTGTGCCCGGGCTTCGGCAAAGTGGCCGCCGCGCGCCAGCGCAACGGTTCGAATCGCCAGGGCCAGTTGCATCGTCGGAAGGATTTCCAGCGCTCGCCGCAGCTGAACTGCGGCCTCGTCCCACCGATGTTGGTAGTACAGCAGCAGCCCATAGGCATAATTTACCGGAGGCAGCAACGGATCCGCCTCCGCGGCCTCCCGCATCAGTTCGGTTCCTTCGTCCAACCTGCCGTTAACCGAGAGCGCCATCCCAAGCGCATATCGCGCCAACGCCGAAGCCGGATCCAGTTCTCGAGCGCGTGTGCCGTACTGCAACGCTGCGTCCAACTCGAACGAAAAGTAGCAGACGACCGACAATGCAGCGTGCGCCTCGGCGAGCTTTCCGTTCAGCTGCAGAGCTCTTTGCCCGAGTGCCATTGCTTGCCGCCGCGCCAGTTCCTGGTCGATCCCGCCGAGTGCCCCTGACACCGCGTAGGCCATCGCCATCGCCGCATACGGCTCCGCATACGCCGGATCAAGATCGATCGCCTGTTTGCATAGTGCAAGTCCTAGCTGCGTCCCATCGATCGTCCATTTGTTCAGATGGTGGGCGCCCCGCAGATATAGCGCCTGTGCCTCTTTGTTCACAGTCGGCAACTCAGGCTTCTCAGTTTTCTTCCCGCTCTTCGATCCGGCGGACGACGGCCCCTCCAGCTTCTCCGCAACTCTCTTAGCGATCTCTTCATGAAGATCGGGCGCATCGTGTACCGTGCGACTGAACTGCGCTCCCCACAGCTGCGCGTCGTTCGCCACATCCACGAGTTCCGCGCGGATGTTGAGTCCATCGCCGCGCTTCGTCACCCGCCCCGTAAGCACTGCGCGCACCTCAAGCTTTTTCCCCACGCTTTGTGGATCGCCGGCATCTTCGCGGAATCGAAATGCCTTACTACGCTGGACAAGTCGCAGCTTCGGCAGATGTGAAAGTCCGTCGAGTACCCCTTCGGCGATCGCTTCGCCGATGTATTCGAGTTCCGCATCGCCAGTCGCGTTAGCAAAAGGGAGCACCGCGATGGAATCAATCGTCTTGCTCGTCTTACGAGACTTGGCTCCGGCCGGGGCAACCGCGACGGTAGTTGTCGCGCCATCGCGCTGCAAACGTCGCAGGTCCGCCAGCAGATCTGCGGCGCTCTGGTAGCGGAGCCGCACATCTTTCTCCAGCAGCTTGCCCAGGATCATCTCCAGACCCGCTGGTGTCGACGCATTCACCTTCGAAGCACGGGTCGGCTGTCGGTTCAGAATCGCATCAAAAATTAGCGCTGAGGTCGCACCTGGAAACGGAGGAACGCCCGTTGCCATCTCATAAAGCAAGACTCCGAACGAGAACAGGTCGCTACGCGCATCTACTTCGGACCCGCGCGCCTGCTCCGGAGACATATACGCAATCGTCCCGATCGCCTGACCGGGGGTCGTCAAGTTCACGTCGACGGTTGCGGACATCGCGACGGCATGGCTCTCGAATTTCGCCAACCCGAAATCGAGCACCTTCGGCTCGCCGCGTTCCGTTAGAAACACGTTTGCCGGCTTGATATCCCGATGCACAATGCCTTTCTTGTGCGCCGCTTCGAGTGCATCAACAACCGCGACCGCAATGCGCACCAGCTCTTCGATCGCAATTGGCCCGGTCGCAATGCGCTCCCGTAGCGTCTGCCCTTCGAGCAACTCCATCGTCAGGAAGTGTTGCCCGTTTTCGAGATCCACTTCATAAATCGTGCAAATGTTCGGATGGTTCAACGCTGACGCCGATCGCGCCTCGCGCAGAAACCGCTCCACTACCTGTGCGTCATTCGCATACTCAGCAGGCAGACACTTCAGCGCAACTTGGCGTCCCAGCCGGGTATCTTCGGCGCGATACACGACTCCCATGCCGCCGGCACCGAGCTTGTGCGTGATCCGATAATGAGAGATCGTCTGGCCGATCACAGATTGCGCATATTACGTCAGGAGTAAGGCTCAGTCAAAATCGTTGTCGGTGAGGCGTTGGGCGGTTGAACGGTTCGTTAAAACATTGGGCGAAAATCTCCTGGTCCTCGCATTGGTCTCCAACATGAAGCCTAACCGCATGTCAGGCAGCAACTTCCTTCGGACACATCCGTCCTTCTGACGTGCCCTCTCTCGGAGGTTGGATGCAGCCCACGCTCTTCCGACCGTTATGTGGAGCGTCGGCAGCTTCGTCTCTGGATGTCGGTATCCAGTCTTCGCGCGGCTTGACGCAGCCGCATGGTTCGTACGTAGCGACTGCGCAGTTTGGCGGCCAGGCGATTATAAGAACAGCGTCTCCCGTTAGATTTCTGCCGAGAACTCTAACCTCGCCCCCTTTGGTGGAGAAAAGGCAGGAGAAAACAGCAGATGCCGCCTAACGGCGGATAGTCTCCGGCTAGGGTTTCTCAACAGAATGCGCGAAAAGGCCGCCAAACTAGCATAGATTCGGGAGTCAACCCGTAACTGACTGGAGAATAAGGAGTTACCGGCGGATGATCCAGTCTCATGCGAACCGCGCTCCCTGTGCCCCCTGCGGATGAGACTACTCGGGGTTCTGTCGGCCTTCGACTGATGCTTGGTCGTCAGACGTCCGTTCGGAAACCCGGGGGCCCGCACCGAGGCTCGCTCGAAGTCGCCATTCTCGAAGAAGAGTAGCTCACTCGTAACCGACTGATTCGGAATGCCTAAGACGCGGAGCGCCAAGAATGTACCAACTCGACAGATTACTTCATATAAGACACTTGTATTTAATAAAAGACAATTGTACATTTTTATGAATCATGCGACCTCTAAAGAAACATCAGGACCGTCTAATTAATCCGCTCAACGAGATCTTCGGCACCGAGGCCAACGTCCGCATTTTGCGTGTGCTGGCCCGCCAGAACACTCCATTAACCGCCGGGGAGCTTGCAAAACGGGCAATGCTTGGACGAACTTCGATATACCCAGCCCTGCGCGAGCTCGAGCGGGTCGGAGTTGTCGAGTTCGTTGGCGCAGGATCGCGACAGCTCGTGCAACTTCGCGGTGGTTATCCACTCGCATCAACGCTCAAGGATCTGTTTTGTGCCGAGGCGCTGAGATTCGACGCGCTGACTACCGCGCTACGCGAGTTGCTGTCGGGAATGCCACGCGGTCCCATCTCAGCGTGGATCGAGCGCGGAGGAGAGAATCGGGAGAGCGCAGAGACACTCACGTTGTACCTAGTCGCTCGCCCCGACGAGCTTGATACACAGACCGACTATTTGAATGAGCGGCTCACGGATTTGGAACGCGAATACGACGTGCATGTTGCTGTTCATGGCCTCATGCCGAGCGAACTAGAGACGTTAGACCGGACTTCATTAAGCCGGCCGGGTTCAGTACTCTTGCTGGGCGGGGTTCCGCCCATAGCCCTGCTCGACCGATCTCGATCCGCCGCCAAAGCGTCTACGATCGCCTCGCACGAGGAACATGATGCACGTTCCCGCAGACTAGCGGTAGCGCTTGCAGCCAAGATCCGGAGAGACCCTGGACTGATCGCCATGGCCAAGGAGCGAGTCAGACGCCGCATGCAAGACGCTAGTCCGCGCGAACGGCGAGAGCTCGAAGAATGGAATCGAATTCTCTTGACGATGTCGCCCGCACGCCTTCGACGATTCCTGCTGGAGGATAGCGAACGTGCGATTCGACTGCGGCAAACACTGCCTGCCCTGAATTTTCTGTCGCCCGCCGAGCGCGACGCAGTGATCCGCAGCCGAACGGATGCGGAAGTGGTCGCTGCGGTGACTCGTCGATGACACGGACGGAGCTAGAACATGCGATTCGTTCTGCCTGTGATGTCTCCGGCGAGGACGAGGTCTACGTCTTTGGATCCCAAGCGATTCTCGGACAGTATCCCGACGCTCCCGAATCATTACGACAGTCGGCTGAAGCAGATATCGCACCCGTAAAAGCAATCGAGATGGTGGATCTAATCGATGGAAGCCTGGGAGAGCTGTCCGCCTTCCATGAGACATATGGATTCTATGTACACGGCGTGTCGATCGAGGCAGCAGTCCTCCCGACTGGATGGGAGAAGCGAGCGATCGCGGTATGCAACGAGAACACAAGCAACCACACGGGGTGGTGCGTTGAGGCGCATGACCTGGCAGCGAGCAAGCTGGTTGCCTTTCGCGACAAGGACAAACAGTTCGTGAGGACGCTGCTCGTCGAAAAACTCATCGACGCACGGAAGCTATCTCGGCGTCTCGCACAGCTCTCGAATCATCCCCGAGTTGCCCGGGAGTTGCTGGCCACTATCAAATCGTGGTTGAACGGAGTAATGCAGGACATCGGTTGAAAGCATGTGAGGGAGTCTCACTGATCTCCGTCAGCCAGCGGCTTTGGTGAGAGCAGCCGCAACGTTCCGCCAAAAAGCCATTCTGCTCCCCTTTTCCGCCACGCGCCTGGGCACACTGGCCGCGGGAAAGCAGGGCGGGACGGGGTGGATGGCGGGCGTGTGACTGATAGGCAGTCAGGCGCAACTCGCGGATTATCCGCAGCGACGACTTCGCATCCGTTCCGGATCACCGCGTCACGAGAACGTGCGTCATGTTCCTCGTGCGACATGTTACCGTCTTACAGCCGATGTTCAGTCTCCCGATCCCCAGACTCGATGGTTTGCCTGCCCGTCTCGTCCCACGACCGTGAACATCAAGCAGGATCACCTCACTTCGGGATTTGATCCATTCATATCCGGTGATCCTGCCGAACAAAAAACATTCTCCCTTCGCCTCGCGGTAATGCGTTCTGCTGCTATCCAGCTTGGTCACCGCTGGTTTCCCGCTGTTCTCTTTCCACCCCCATCCGTCATTTGTGTCGAACAGGTGTTCGAAAACGGTTGCGGGCAAAGCCATCCCGAAGTTTGCTTGAATCGACGACCAAGCCAGAGCCGGGGTGATCATTGAAGGGGTCTTGGTCCGCGTGATTTTCGCGGTCGATTTCCATTGGTCGGATTTTGCGCTGCACTACTACCGCACCAGTTTTCGTGTGAGATTTCTTCGTTGTCATATAGTTCCTTGTGAACGTTAAATTAGCTGCCTGGCAAGAATCTTGCCTACGGCTTAATACTGGCCATGGCGAATTTTTGAAAATAATTCGGGGCAGGATGCCTGAACTTTCGCAAAATCCAGTATCGGTATTAAGGGAGAGTGTGCGCCTCGGCTGAAGAAAGCTGCTCAAGGTCCTGGGGGCGGGTTTTTCTCGCCTCGATTCTCAACAGGACTGCCAAACCCGCTTCGGCGCAACTTGATGGAATTTTATGGCTCGCAAGAAGAGCAACCTCACCTGACCCTATCGAAATCCCTCAGCCTGCCGTAGTGGGCTGTCCGAAACTGATTAGCTGGAACTCCAGGCCTCTCTGCACCACTCGCATTGGGAATAGGCGACAAGTCCGAGCTTCCTTGCGGCCACGCGATGAAGGGCCAGTTGGGTTACCGTTTTGAAATCGACAAAGTAACCACCGCCCCGGGGGGCTTACCAACGAGACTCGGGATCTTCGCGAATGCAACTCGATACTCCAGGAGTACCGCTTCGTGCCGGCGAACCGCGCCCAACCCGCCCTTTTCACTGTCCTCCTCTACTTCTTCTCATCGTGGAACTATATGAGGACCATTTCCAACAAGACCCAGCGAGACGCACTCGATCAAAGATTATAGCTTCCTGTACTACTGGTATAGTACCGCGACGGCTACAATCGGCTTGACCTTGAGTTAGTTTCCGCGTAAATCGTAGCATCTAACTGACTTGTCTATAGATACTAGGCCGTCCTTCGGTCTCCCTCGAAAAAATAAGAACTACAATTGTTAAAAGAACGTTGTCTACACTTTGTATTTACATATATGTCTTCTGCTCTTACTAGCGGAGTAGACACAATGACAATTAACCGCACAGTACTGTGGGTTTTGTCTTAGCAGATTACCATGCGCTTTCTACTTACGAGACGATTACCGGCAGTAAAAGATCAGCGTATCGCAGTTGTGGTAGTTGACACTATGCGGCACCTATATGCTACAACGCCTGCAAACTACACCGCGAACGAACACGGTCTTAGATTGCACCGCCAGCATCAGCTCCCCGTCCCGAATTTTGTTGGACCGGCAACCTGAATGCGACCCCATACAGCTCAGAATTTTGCGAGAAGTTAATCGTGAAAGGACGTTTCCTTGAGTATTAGATAGAAAGATTTAGTTCAGCCGCTTGTCCGTGGTGAGCGGCTGAATTGAAAGTACCATACTAACCCCAATCTCAGGAGAGATATTAGAATGCAACCTAAAGTACACTTCTTCAAAGGGCCGATCGAAAATAGTTATGATCTCGTGCACCAAGCGATCAAGATATCCCGTAAGTGTCCTGGCCGACGGCAGAATAAGTTCATCGCCGTCCTCTTTGCCGGAGATGCCTTATATCTATATTGCTATCCATCCGGACACTCGCATCTCACCGTACGGATGCAGGCCCTGCGCGCTCAGCGCCGGCGGCAGCTTCCTGGGGTCGAATTTTGCGTCGTGCTGGGGCGCTGCCGACTTCGCCACTGCTCCTGTACCGGGAGACATCTCGTTCATGAAAGCAGCCAACGCCGACACTCCTCCGTATGGTACACGGACGATCTGCATTTTCCTCACTGCTTCGATCTCGCCACCATGCTGTTCGACGCCCTGGAGCGGCTAGAACAGTTTCAAGCCCTGCGGGCGGAGGTCTTGCAACAGATGAGACAAGTTAGGATCTCCGCCGCAGCACCTGGGACGAAGGAATTACCCGGCCAACTGACCCAAGGAACGATTGCATGACCCCGAACACTCCGGTTACGGAGGTTCTCACCTCTCTTTCACTGCCCGACGGTTCTCTCCTGGAGCGCCTAGGAGATCACCGGCTGGCGCTTTCTCACCATGGCGAGATCACGATCGGCGAAGAGATTACCCACGGCGAATGTGTTTACCGCGCGGGTCCGCTCGACTCGACCCTCGCTTTGGCACTCAAGCTTCCGCTCACGGTTTCGCGCTGTGAGATTGCCGCGTTGTTCGGTGCGCTGGAAAAGCTGTTTACCGAAGAGGCCCACCTGGAGGAAGATGCCGCTGGGTTGCTGGCGGCAAGCATCTTGTCGACCTGGGTCGCCGACCTAATACCCATGCCGCTTTGCGTCCAGGTCTTGGGACCGATGGGCACCGGGGCTCGCTTAAAAGGCCTAGTCTCGGCCCTGGTCCGGTCTCCCCTCGCGCTCACCGAGGTGCGCATTGCGGAACTTTCTCAGTTGCCGGCTCCTCTTCACCCAACCCTGATCCTTGCTAACCTGACTTCGCGAACCGTCCAGGAGCTGCGGCTTGCGATCTGCGATTCTGGCACGTATCTCCTACGCAAAGGTCGCCTCGGGAGCACTCCACGCTGCAGCTCCTTTCTCTTCAGCACTGCACCGCTCGAGCTCCCCTCACTAGAGATTCGCCCGGCATCGCCGAATCCAGGATCCCTCAGCTCTTCGCGGCTTGCGGAGATTGAAGCACAGATGCGGCCGCTCCTACTCGGGTACCGCCTCGCGAACCATACCTGGGTGGAAAACTGCAACGATCAATTTCCCCCGTACAGCTCGGAAACCCGAATTCTGGCCCAGAGCCTGGGTGCCGCACTGGCGGCCTGCCCTGAAGCGCAAGCCCGAGTCGCCAACGCTCTGCGGTACCAAGATGACCTGCGAAAATCGAAGATGGAGGAATCCGAGCCCACCAGGGTACTCGAAGCGATGGTCGCGCATATCCATATGGAGGAACGCGACCCTCACGTCCAGCAGATTACAAAGCTCGCGAACCTCTTTCTAGCGGCCCGTGGCGAGAGGGAGATGACGGATCGCGCGGTTGGCAGCATCGTTCGCCGAGAATTCGGTTTGTTGACGCGGCGGGACGCGGCGGGATACCGGGTGTGCTTATCCCGGCGACAGCGCGCGCGTTTGCATCATCTCGCTAAAGAATTCGGCATCCCGATGCCTCCAAATGAGGCGGGCTGCGAGCATTGTGATGAGATTTTCTTCGCGGAGCCTGATCTTGCGCTGGCCACTGCAGAGAACGAAGTGCAGAACGTACACAAAGTGCACGTTGCACACACGGAATCTTTGGCCAACGACCGGTTGCTCCAGAAACTCGATCGGATCCCAGAAGCGGAGGGGTCATGAGCCAGCGAGCTCTTACCCCGCAAGAATGGGAGACTCTTTGGCGGCTGCGTTGTTTAGGGTATGCGATTGACCTGGTGAGACAACCGACGTGGCCGCTCGAAGTGCGACTCGATCTCTCTGTAGGCGTCCTCCAGATCTATCCGTCGAGTGAGGGGACGACGATCGCAATCCCGGTTTCGCTTTCGGCCGTTGAGGTGGTGGATCTGGTTGACTGCCGATTGCTTCTCCCAATCCACCGTCTGGAATACCGGCTTGCCCCCGATGGGCAGTGCGGAGTCGATGCGCGAAAAATGCCTGCCGGGGAACTCGAACCCCGACTGAGCTTCGGAGGCGACCGGGGAACTCGCCTGCCCCTTCGTGTCCCACGAGGCGGCAAGAGGCGCGGCTACCTGTTGGTTCAGGGAGACCAACCGTTGCCGCGCGTCCCGGCGGGCGACACTCTGGCAGGAGAGCTCTGGCTGCAGGATGCTCTGGGGAAATCGTTCGGCGCACGCCTGACGCTGCTCGACCGAGGTACTCCCGACGCTCTCGCCGAGTCGAGTGAGCAGCGGCGCTGGTTCTACAACTTCGAGGTTTTGCGGGCACACGACGAAAGCGATCTCTTCTGAGGTTGGCCAAAGAGCCGCCGCCTGTGCGGTTCTGGCACACTCGGCGTATGAAAACATCGCGCGATGGGGGATGGCCGCGCGGCTGACAGCAGTCAGCTCGATCGCACGCCAAGAGTAACCCGATTGTGGGCCGAGTCGATCGCGGTGATCCTCTCGGAGGCCGCCCTCAGGGGTTCGGCTGAAGATCATTGACAAACTAATTTAACTCTTCGGACTCCGCTGATTCCGCAGCGGAGTCCTTCCTTCTTCCTTAGGAAATGCCTTTCCCTGAGAGTCCGCGACGAGGCTCACAAGTGGTGGGACCCTACGTGGTACAGATTTCAGCGAAGGGTTATGCGCTCGACGATGGTGCCGTTGCCTGGGACCATAAAGGAATCAGCCGACTGGTTTTCTGGCCTCCAGGAAGATCGCTGGTGGCTTCCAGGAGCAGGAAAACCGTCGTGGGAGCGTGCGAGAAAAGTATCCTTCTGCTTTCGCAGAGACATCTGCTTCCCACCAGGGAATCCCAGGCGGGCGAGATTGCCGGGAGTTATTGCCCAGTCGGCATGCTCTGAAATGAAGCTCCATTGGCCGGTCCGGGCGCTAATCCAGGCCCCTTCTCGCAGATGACTCATGATTGCGAGTCTCCGGCGCTGCTCCGGGCGCGGGCGAAGCGACAGGGGTACAGGTGATCGCAGGCCGCGTTGATTCCCTTGAGTTGTTCCTCGGCGATTCCCTTTCCTCGCTCACTTTTTGCCGCCCATGTGTCCGGATGCAGGTCTTTCGCCAACTCCCGGTGGACCTGTTTCACCTGGTCGGCACCTGCGCCGAAAACCAGATCACGCATCCCGTAGGCCTGCACACACGCAGTCGCAGTTGTTCTCGCGCGGAGCCGATTTCCTCTCCGCTGAAGTCCGTCGGGCGCGATCTTCTCCCTCGGCGCAGGAAACTGCGGTAGGTATTTGAGACGACCATCGAAGCCACGGAGGAACCGCAGCATGATTCACTCTCAACATCGAGTACTGTCCACGCTCGGCAGGTTGGTGAAAGATCTCTCCGAGGGAATTTATGATCGCCATATCAGGTCAGTTACTACCACGCAAAAAGCGCTGATGATAATCGTGAAAGTCGACTGTGGCTCTTCACCAATGAGTACGTCTAACATCTCTCGTTCCTCGTTGGTGGAGAAACGAACCAGCGACACTCGATTCACGCCCACGCCACGCGGCTCGGCAAAGCACTCAGTTCCTAAGCCGGACACGACCTGCCGGCTGTGGAGCGGATCTCTCACCGCAGTGCCTCCTGTACGCTCTGCAGAAGAACGGGATTTGGATCAATCGGGTTGAGCCGCTGGATTTCTGCAAGACATTCTTCGATCTCCTTATAGCCTACCGCGTGCATCCATCCTGCCAGGATGACCGGAGAGCGACTGGCTCCGGCAACGCAGTGGACGAGCACTTTGCCCCAGCGGATGTTCGTCCAGATGGCGTCGAGGATGGTGTCGATCTGCCTGGCGGAGACAGGTTGCCCATCGACAATGGGAAAACGCAGATAGTTGATGTCCTCTGCCTTGCGGCGCACAATCTCGGGGCAGAGGGTGATGACAGTGTTTACGCCAAGCGGATTCGATTGCGAAAGCGATTCTGCCACCCTCATGTCGCCGAGAAACAGTCGTTCCCAAACGCGGATTATGCGATTCACTGTTTCATCCCTTTTTGCACACGATGGATCGATAGCGGAGTCGCCCGGTCGGGGAACGCCCCCCTGTCCCTCAACCGTTTGAGAAAGAGGCGGCCATCCTTCCGATCCAACTCGGCATACTGGATTTCATCAATGCCGACAGCCACGGCTCGCTCGCGATCGTGGATACAGCCTCCAAGCTTCTTTCAGCGCTTGGAGACGTCGTTCCGCATTGACGAGTACGCACACCCCCAAATCACCGGGATGGCGCTCGAACTCGACGGCATACATGCGGATGGCGGGAACGTTGGGCGGTTTCAACATCTTATAGTTTACGAATCGGCAGCCGATTTCGGCCGGATTTAAGATTCTCCTGGGGCTCGTTTCCCATCGGCGCCAGCTTCGGAGCTCGATGCGGTCACGACTTCGTTCTTTCTGGATTTGCGCAAGCCACGAAAGCTGGGGGCCGGAACAGTCTCTGCGTTCAGCCGGATCAACCGAGCCGCGCTCAGACCGACGATAGTACCCTGGCGGCCAAACGCAGATTGGCGGTGCGCATCTCGGCGGCTACCGGCTGGGTGTAGATCTGGAGAGTGGTGCGGATATCGGCGTGGCGCAGCAGAGCCTGATGTACCTTCAGATCGACCTGCATTTGTCGCAGCAGAGTGGAATAGGAGTGGCGCAGCGCGTGCCAGCTCACCCCCTCGAGACCCAGAGCCCGCGCCGCCGGACGCAGCCTGAGCGTCTGGACATTCCAGGCGTTGTAAGGTTTGAGCCCCTTGGTGAAAGGGTTGGCAAAGACCCAGTCCTCGTTTTCCGTGAAGCGAGAGCGCGCCCGCCACGATCTCAGAATGCGGACCAAGCGGGGTGCGAGTGGTAGAGCGGCTGCCCGGTAGATGGTTTTCACGCGCTCAATACGCCCCGCGATGACACCGCGGCGAACGAACACCTGGCGGGTTTTAAAATCCACATCTGCCCATCGCAGACCGGAAAGCTCCGAGGCGGTCAATCCCAGACAGGCTGCCGTCCAGATCATCGTCACGTAGGGTTCGCGGTTCACGGTAGCCGCCAGTCTTTGAATCTGTTGGGCGGTTAGCACGCGCGGGATGCGCTGGCGCTTCGAGACTCCCTCGACGCGCACCAGTCTCATGGGATTGGCCTCGAGGGGCAGCCACTCCCAGCGCATCGCGCACTGCAGCATGAGGTGCAGGAGACTGCGGAGATGCCCTCGCGACTTGGGAGCAAGCTGCAGACCGCGCAACCACTGCTCCACCGCGAAGGGTCGGACCGCAGCGAGGGCACAAGCACCCCAACGCGGCCGGATATGGTTGCGAATATTGGCTTCGTACGCGCGCCGCGTCGAGAAGCGTGGCGGCAGTTCCTCGACGAGATAGCGTCTGATGACGTCTTCGAACGTGTGATTCATCGCAGCCTCTCAGAAAAGTCGCTGGGGGATCTCAGATGGAGTGCATTTGCCAGACGCCCGCCGCGCAGTCGGCGACCGGGCGCAGGTCTGGCCTTGATGGTGAAGGGGAAGAGACGACGGGTGCTGCTGGACATAGTACGGAATCAGGCAGAGTTTTGGCCGGGCTTGGAGGACCCTCTCTTGGGTCCGCCACTTGCGGTTGGCGCCCGACATCGGTGATTTTCCCGACGTTGGCCGCCAGACGAGCTCTGCCCGCTGCCCGCGATTTGGTACGCCCCGCCAGCCCGGCGACAAACTCCGATTACGCGCTTGGGTGGTCCCTCGGCGGCGCGCGACACGCGCTCGGCGGCTGCGGCCACGCCTCACACAACCTTTCTGCCTCCAGGCTTGCACGGCTGTTCATCGTCACCGGCAGTGCGCTGAAGCAGAGCTTCTCTTTCCGGAGTCGGACGGATTGCGGATTGGCGTGATGCTCTTGCGCATGGATGGCGGCGAAGATTCGCGTGACATTCGTGGCTCGGACACGTCCCACACCGCGACGCGAATTCTGCCCTGGCGGCAGGCGCTGAGCGGTCAGGTTCTTACCGAGCTCTCGATGGCGGCCGATCTGGAGACGCGCTCGAAGGCGCGACCTCAGTAGGGAGTCACTCGCATTCCGAATGTCGGGGGGGACAAACGCGGGGAAAGTTTGCCCGCGCGCTGACCGGCGAGGGCTTCGATGAACCCAGACCTGGCAGTCGGCATCAATCTTTCGCCTCTCTGAGGACTTCACGCCCGATCCCCTCGGCGCCGAACTGGTTGGCGATCTGGGTCTCCCAGCCCCATGCAGTGAATTCGTCGGGGATGGTAATAAGAATCGCCGCCGCGCGAAGCGACTGGTTACTTGTCGACCAATTACGATCGTTGGGGGTGGACGTTTGCATCAGCCCCGGCGTGGGCACGAATAGCTTTCGCTGCGGCAGCATCAATGGACACTGTGCAGCGGCTAGCGCGACCTGCCATCCCTGGGACAAACGCAGAAATCGCGTAATGATCCCCACTTTTAGATAGGCCAACCATCTACTTCTAAATTATTGATTGTAAACGACTTAGGTGGCGGAGAGGGTGGGATTCGAACCCACGTTAGAGTTTCCCCTAAACACGCTTTCCAAGCGTGCGCCTTCAGCCACTCGGCCACCTCTCCTCTGGGAAGCGGTACAGCAAAACACCGGCGAGAGCCGCCGGTGGGCTGATTTCATTGTAACGTATGTCCCCTGCTCTACTTCTCTTCTTCCACGTTGATCAACTGTTGCGCCAGGTAATTCTGGATCCCCATTTCGCCGATCACGTGCAGTTGCGCCTCGAGCCAGTCAATGTGATGTTCTTCGTCGAGCAAAATCGTTCGCAGCAGATCGCGTGAACCGTGGTCGCCGAGATCTTCCGCAGTCTTCATGCCCTTATTCAATCGCTTGACCGCGTCATACTCCAAATCCAGATCGTTCTTCAACTGCTGCTCGACAGTCGCGCCGATATTGATCTTGAAATAGTCGCTCATATTCGGCGTGCCATCCAGATACAAAATGCGCTCGATGCACTTCTCCGCATGTACCATCTCTTCGATGGATTCCTTGCGGATCTTTTTCGCCATGCGCTCGTAGCCCCAGTTCTCGCACATCTCCGCATGCAGGAAGTACTGATTGATCGCGGTCAACTCCGCCTTCAGCACCTCGCTCAACACAGCAATAATTTTAGGATCGCCCTTCATCTCGTGCTCTCCGGAATGCAAAATTTGCAAAAAGGATTCCGACCGGAGTTTACACCCGTGCTCTGCAGCCGAGCATCACCTTATGGGGGTAGTAGAAGAACGGTTTAGCGATGGTTGCCGGAGTTGGGATTCGGCTTGGACGCGTCGTGTACCTGCACCGCCAGGGCATGCGACTGCGCGCTTGCAACCGTCTTCGACGCATCCCCCTCCCCGGCCAAGGCGCTTCGCGCCTTTTCCAGCAACCGGTGATGCATGCAGTAGAGTGCCAACTCGAGGCGGTCGGAGACCCCAAGCTTGTCGTACACCTTCCGCAGGTAATTCTTCACCACCTGCTCCGTGGTGCCAATTTCCTGGGCAATATCTTTATTCTTCATGCCCTGCGTAACGCCAGAGATGATCTGCAGTTCCTTGTCGCTTAAGCGAGGCTGGTTCCGCGGGGCCATTAACTGCGCCGCCTGGGCGCGATATGCTTCGATGACCCAGTTCACCCCTCGGTTATCGAGCCACGTCTCGCCGTTGTGCACCTTGCGGATACAACGCACCAGCAGGTCCGGGGACACCGATCGCGAGAGAATTCCAGTGACTCCTCTCCGCAGCAGGTCGCAGGTATCATGCTCCCCGATCTCGTTGCCCACCACGATGATGCGGGTCTTGGGAGACTTTTCGAGGATTTCGGAAATCGCTTCTCCCACTGCACTCGAGAGCGCTATTTCGAAGAGTAAAACATCGGTAGGGAACTTCTGGACGGAAGCGACTGCCTGCTGAAGATTCTCGGCTTGGGCCACAACCCGGATATCGTCCTCAAGGGCGAAGATCTTGCGTATCCCGACGCGAAAAATCGCCTCGGAGTCCGCGACCATCACCCGGATCACGTCACGGGCAGGTTCCGGAGGGCCGCTCGGAGCGGTCCCGTTCGTGCTTTGTGGTTTTTCGCTCGACATCCGACCCTAACGGGTCACCGGCGTTCGAACGAGTAGTCGTCTATCACAGCGGCTACGTCGGCCGGCCCCGAAATCTCTTCGGAGCAGCGTACCACGCGTCCTACACAATTCACCAGTACATCTGTGGATGAGCCCACAACGATTGCCGGTAGATTGATTGTAAATTCGATCGTGGATCCCACCGCCAGCGGCGACTCGGTGTGGAACAAAACTCCACCGGCAGATATGTCTTCGGTTATGGCCTGGCAAGTCCCTAGGTCGGAGCGGATCGCGACTGGCAGTTGGATGGGAAACCGAACTGCGCTGCGCATTTCGAGCGTTGCAGCAAATATGGCGTTCATGGACAGAGAAAACTATACCGGGGATTCTGCTTAATCCCAACATTACCAAAGTCTGGTTTGCCCTCGCCTCGATGGAAGGAAAGCCCGCGCTAAATCCAGTGTTGGCGCTGGTTTACGGACCTCCCTTGGCCTGTTGAAAAACTCAGAACCGGGTTACTTCGGTGAAGTTGAATTCGCGTACCTTCATGGCTGGTACCACCATGTCGAAGCTCTCTTCCCCGCTGGCTCGGACCGGCACGCTCATCGCTTCCACGTTGGAAAGCAAATGGATCAGTCCCTGGTTGAACCGGAAGTTGCGAACTCCCGAAATCACCTTTCCACCTTCCACCAGGAATGTGCCGTCACGGGTCATGCCGGTGACGATCTTCTCGTAAGGATCCACTTCCCGGATGTACCAGAGCCGCGTCACCAGGATGCCGCGCTCGGTGCTCTTCACCATTTCCTCCACGGTCTTCGGACTCTTCGGCGGAGCGAACACGACATTCATCGGCGCCTCGCCCATTTCATTGGGAAGCGGAAACCCATGCCCCGTCGGCTCCACCTGGCCCATGTTCGCCATCTCCGATTTCCGCATCAGGGCGGCGCTGCCTCGCGCATACACTACGTTTTTCGGCACGCCCTTTTCCACGAGATGCAACGCCCGCCGCCGCACGCCCTCCCCATCAAAAGGAAGTCCGGATTGCAAGGGATGGTAGGCATCGTCGCTGATGTTGATCTCCTCGCCGAACAGCTGCGTCCCCATGCGATTGTTCAGAAAGGACCGCTGGTCGAGCAGGGCAAGTCCCCCAAAGTCCCAGAACATGAAGCCAACTAAGTCGAGCACCGCGGCGGGCTCGAGAATCACGGTGTACTTTCCTGCCGGAATTTCCTTCGGATTTGCGGAGAGGCGCGCCTTCTCTGCCGCGATCTCCGCCAGTTGTCGAGCATCGAACTCGGTGGCATCCGGAGAATTGGCCTTCTGCCACCCTGACGAATTCTCTCCAATCATCGTGATTGAAGCTTCGGCGCTTGTCTGCCGGTGCCAGCGCGCCACACCCCGGGAATTGAATAATCCTTCAACCTGGTATCCAGATGCGTACGTGCCGGCGGCCGTGAGGCTATGCTTCTTGCCCGCAGCCACCATGCGCTCCACCTGCGCCGCGCGATCCGCCGCCGTAATCGCCGCCGTCGCCTCGAAATACCGGGTTGGCGCCTCCCTCTGCCACACCGCTTGGTTCCACCTCCGCCGCGTCCGGCATCGCCAGCAAATCAGGGTCCGGATGCTGTACCCGCGCCAGCGCCTCTGCCTGCAACGCTACGCGCCGCAGGCTCTGATCGTCTTTCTTATTGGTGGTCGCCCGAGCCGTTCGCCCGTCCATGTTCACGCGTACCGAAAGCGAATAGTTCTCCTCGGCGACATTCTGCGTGATTCCGTTGTTCGCGAACCGCGTCAGCGCAAAGGCTCCTCCGCCGATCATCAACTCCACTTCGTCGCAGGAGCTGTGCTTGCGCAATCGCTCGAAGATCTCCTGTCCCTGTTCTTGCGTCAGCATCTCATGCTCCCTTGTAGGCGCTGCCCACTTGGACATTGCGGAAGCGCGATGGCGCCGCGCCGTGGCCGGTGCCCATCACTTGCTGGGGCTGTCCCTTGCCGCAATTGGGTGTGCCCCACAGCGTCCACTGATCACGCGAACAGGTCGCGTCCATCGAGTTCCAGAACTCCGTCGTGATCCCTGAGTACGAAGGATTTTTCACCATTCGTCCCAACTTCCCGTCCTTGATCTCCCAGCCGATTTCGCAGCCGAACTGGAAGTTATAGCGCTTGTCGTCGATCGACCAGGAACGGTTGGTCTGCATGTAAATGCCGTCTTCCGTATCCGCGATCAGCTGCTCGAACGTGAGCGGCTTTTCGCCCGGAAGCAGGCTTACATTCGTCATGCGGACGATCGGAACGCGCGCCCAGTTCTCCGCCCGCAGGCATCCGCCGCTGCGCCTCAATCCGACAATCGCCGCCGTATCGCGTGACGACAGATAGCCCTTGAACTGCCCTTCGGTGATGATCGGAATTGACTGCGCCTGCACGCCCTCATCGTCGTAGGCGAACGTACCCAGCCCCGGTCCATGGGCTTCGGTGGCGTCGGCCACCACGTTGACCAGGTCGCTTCCATATTTCAGCGTGTTCAATTTATCGAGGGTCAAAAACGATGTGCCGGCGAAATTCGCTTCCATGCCGAGCACCCGGTCGAGTTCGATCGGATGCCCGATCGACTCGTGAATCTGCAGCCCCACCTGCGACGAATCGAGCACGATGGTTCGCCTGCCCTCCGGGCATTGCTCCGCTTTGTGCAGGGCAACCGCTTCTTCGCCGATTCGCCGCGCATTCTCCACCAGCTTCAGTTCGCCGATCAACTCGTATCCTCGGTTTTGCCACTGCCCGCCGAATGAATTGGGGTAGGAACGCTTCATGATCTGTTCACCGGCAAAGGCATACGCCGCGAAGCCCGCGCCGGTGGTCGTCCGGGTCTGGTGGATTTCCGATCCCTCGCTGCTGTAAAACCACTGCTCGTAGCGGCGGAAGTTGAGATTGGTCTCCGCCAGGGTCACACCCTTCTCCGAGCGCAGCTCCGCATCGACCTTCATCAGTAGATCGAGGTTCTGCTCGATCGAGATTTCAAACGGATCGACTTCGCAGGGCGAAGACCACTCCACCTGCACCGCTTTCTCCGGTGCCAGCCGCAATTCGCTCGACTTCACCCGCGCCGACGCCTTTGCTATCTGAACCGCTTCGGCCGCGCACGCCTCCATGCCCGCCCGCGAAAGGTCTTCCGTCGCCGCAAAACCGAACGCGCCCTCCGCGATTACCCGAATCCCGCAGCCCATCGACTCGCTGTCCGACGCGCTGCCGATCTTTCCGTTCTTCGTCGCCAGCGCGCGGTCGCGCTCGTCAACAATCCGCACCTCGCACAGCGTGGCGCCGCGCACGCGCGCTGTCTCTAATGCCCAACCTGCAATTTGTTTCATGGATTTTTTTCCGTGCCGAACGGCACATCGAGAATCCTAAACGAAAACGAATACTTCTGCCCGCCATTGCCACCCGGTGAACTCCAGCCTCCCCATTGCTCTCGTCCCCGAATCCTCCATTTTCAGCCCGAAAAGTTGGATTTTAGTCCCTAAAAAGGCCCGTTTCGTCCCGCCCAGCATTGGCAGGAAAGCCTTGTAGCTCGGTTACTGAGGGGCGGGAAATGCAAATAAATCCGCGCCGCGCCTCCCGAAATGGAGTTAAATAGATGCGCTAAGTCTCGCAACGGGGCTGGCGTTACGAGTCCAACCGTGACTCGGAGGGGTCTTAGCAGGAGGTGGCAAGTGGCACGTCACTTTTCGCTTGCGGTCTGTACATTATTCTTAGGTTTGCCGATTTTGGCGCAAACCCAGGCTCCGCAGGATACAGGTCTTCCCCAAGGTCTGCAGGAGCATGCTGCCCAGGTGCAGCTGCTTCCCCTGGACACCTCCACCGCCGCCGAGCTTGAGGCTCAAGGCGACCTCCTTCGCGCCCGCAACCTGCATCTGGACGCACTCGACAGCTACAAAGCGGCCATCCGCAAAGAGCCAACCGCGGCGCGTTACAACAAGCTGGGGATCACCTACGTTCTTCTGCGCAAACCCCTCGAGGCGCAGGAAGCCATCAACCGCGCAATTCACATGCAGAAAAGTTATGCCGACGCTTGGAACAATCTCGCCAGCGTCTATTACATGTCGGGCGATTTCAAGCGCGCCATCAAGGATTACCTGCGCGCCATCAAGATCAATGACCTGAACGCTTCCTACCACAGCAATCTGGGATCGGCGTATTTCAATCGCCACGAACTAGTGAAGGCGTCTCGCGAATACCAGGTAGCCTTGAAACTGGATCCGTATGTTTTTGAGCGCTCCTCGCGCTCCGGCATCTCCGCCCTGATGGGCAAGCCCAGCGACCGGGCTGAATTCGAATACATCATGGCCAAGCTCTTCGCCCAGAGCGGCGACCCCGCCGACGCCCTGCTACACCTGCGAAAAGCCCTCGAAGAAGGCTACAAAAACATCAATAACGTCTATAAAGATCAGGAATTCGCCACCGTGCGCACCGATCAGCGCTTCAAAGACCTGATGTCCCAGAAGCCCGAAGCCATCCCGCAGTAGAGATCAAGCGCTCCTTTTGCGCCGGGCGCTTCACGCCCGTCTATCTTGTATCAGGGCACGACTTCAGTCGTGCCGCTAAGACTGCCAAGACCCAGGGCTTTAGCCCCTGCAATAATCACAAAAAGCTCGAAACTTTCTCCACGCCGCTGGGTTCTTATTCTTAATTCGCTCCCGATTTGCGGCCGCCTCTCGGGAGAACAACCGTCCCACCGACGCGCTTCCGCCCATGGCGCCGGTGGGGTTCTTTTTTGCTGTCAAGAGACCAAATCCGTCATTTTCCGCGCAACATCCTGCTCCCGCAGGAGATATAAACTCCGGAAAAGTGTCCGGTTTCCCCCCTCCAAATTGCTATTCTGAAAATAGAGAGTTTTTGTTCCGCTCTAGCCCCTGCGATCTCACCTAAGTCCTTATTTTTGAATATTTTGACATCTAACTCCCCTGGATTGAATATTTTAGCGGGAATTAGATGCCTAAAGTCATGAAAACAAACATGCGCGTAGGGAGGGGGAGGGGCTCACCGTTTGCGCCTGCGTCTTGCCGATTTTCCGAAAGCCGACTCTGGCGTGCGCGACGCAATGTATTGATCGATACAGTCTTCCAATTTGTCCTGCGCTTTCAGGACGTACTCCACCACATCGCGAACCGCGCCGTCGCCGCCACGATGTTCGGTCACGATGTCAGCTTCTTCCTTCACTTCTTTACGGGCATTGCGCACCGCGACTGCCAGGCCGCAGACCCGCATCACCGGGAGATCGATCACATCATCGCCGACGAAACAGGCCTCATCGGCCTGCATTCCTTCCTTCTTAAGGATCTCTGCGAAGGCCGTCAGTTTGTCGTTGGCCCCTTGATAAACGTGCTCGATCTTCAAATCGCGGGCCCGTAGCGCCACGGTCTCGGAGATTCTCTTGGTAATGAGCCCGGTCTTCAGGCCGCCCAGCCGGGCCAATGAAAATGCCGCGCCATCATGCGCGTTGAAGCCCTTCGCCTCGACCATCGAAGTGCCGCCGATGCCGTAACCGCCGGAGTCAACCACCGCCTCGCGCAGTTGCTTCGTCCCGTGTTCCGCGCCCGCCGGCGCGGGAAACAGCCAGATACTGCCGTCGGTCATGACTCCGTCAACGTCGAAGAGCAAGAGCTTAATTTTGCGAGCACGAACTTTAGACATCCGGCGATTCTACTATTCCCCGGCGGCCCCTTTTGAGCGGGAACCGGTAGCGAAGATTAAGCGAAACTCGTACAATATCGTGATCGTGGGGAACGTACCGGAAACATTGCAATGGGCGCACCCGTTGGTGCAGGAGTGGTTCGTGCGCAAATTCGGCACGCCCACCGAGCCGCAGGTCGCGGGATGGCCGCATATCCTCGCCGGCCGTACCACCCTGATCGCCGCCCCTACCGGCTCCGGCAAGACGCTCGCCGCATTTCTTGCCTGCATCGACCGGTTGATTCGCAAAGCGTTGAACGGCGAGCTTCGCGACTGTACCGAGGTGGTTTACGTCTCGCCGCTCAAAGCCCTCGGCAACGACATTCAGAAAAACCTCGAGGTTCCACTCGGCGAGATCGCGCAACTTGCCGGCGAGCGCGGCATCCTGCTGCCGCAGATCCGCACCGCCGTGCGTACCGGCGACACCCTCGCCAACGAGCGCGTTCGCATGTTGCGGTTGCCGCCCCACATCCTGGTTACGACGCCGGAGTCGCTCTACATCCTGCTGACCGCGGAAAAGAGCCGGCAGAATCTGCGGCACGTGCGCACCGTTATCGTCGACGAAATTCATGCCGTCGCCGACGACAAGCGTGGCGCTCACCTCGCGATCTCGCTCGAGCGCCTGGAAGCTCTGGCGTACCATCCGCCCACGCGCATTGGACTCTCCGCGACCCAGAAGCCGATCGAAGAGATCGCGCACTTCCTCACCGGCAGCGGACGCCCCGCCCCGGCCATCGTGGACGTCGGCCATCGTCGCAAGATGGACATCGCGATCGAAGTTCCCGCCACGGAACTCGGCCCAGTGGCCAGCAATGAGATGTGGGAGGAGATCTACCAGCGCCTTGCCGATCTCGTGCTGCAGCATCGCTCGACGATCGTCTTCGTGAACACCCGGCGGCTCTCCGAACGACTGTCCATGCATCTCGGCGAGATTCTCGGCGACGAAAATGTCGCCGCGCACCATGGCAGCCTCTCCCGCAAGCTGCGTTTCGCCGCCGAAACCAAGCTGAAGAACGGCGAGGTCAAGGTCCTCGTCGCGACCGCGTCTCTCGAGCTGGGCATCGATGTCGGCTTCGTCGATCTCGTCTGCCAGGTGAGCTCGCCGCGTTCCATCGCCGGAGCCCTGCAGCGCATCGGCCGCGCCGGCCACTGGCGAGGCGCAATTCCCAAGGGACGTATCTTTGCCACCACGCGCGATGAATTGGTCGAATGTGCGGCCGCAGTTCGCGCCGTGCTGCAAGGCGATCTCGACCGGATCATCATCCCGCATGCCCCGCTCGACATCCTCGCGCAACAGATCGTCGCCGCAGCGTCGGCCGAGGAATGCGATGAGGACCAGATGTTCGATCTGGTGCGCCGCGCCTATCCGTACCGCGATCTCGATCGCAAGCAGTACGAATCGATCCTGGCGATGTTGTCGGAAGGCATTGCGGCGAAACGTGGACGCTACGGCGCCTACATCCATCGCGACCAGGTGAACCGCAAGCTCCGTCCCCGACGGGGTGCGCGCCTCGCCGCGATCACCAGCGGGGGCGCCATCCCCGAGACTGCGTTGTTCAGCGTTGTTCTCGAGCCCGAGGGCATCGCCGTTGGTACGGTGGATGAAGACTTCGCCGTGGAAAGCATGGCCGGCGAGATCTTCCTGCTGGGCAATACCTCGTGGAAGATCCGGCGGATCGAGGGAAACGTCGGCCGCATCCTCGTCGAAGATGCCCATGGCCAGCCACCGGGCGTCCCCTTCTGGCGCGGCGAAGCCCCCGCCCGTACTGCCGAACTCTCGCAGCACGTCAGCGAACTGCGACGCATCGTGAGTGAAATGACACCGAATACGAAGCCGGTGCACCGCGATCCCGAACGTCCCCAGGGTGAAGCTTCGAAACCGATTCGCGGCCTGACGCCGCTCCAGGAGGTCGTCGAGACGGTGGAGTGGTTGCAGTGCTGAGTGTGGGCTCGACCAGTCCGGAGCCGAGCAAGTGATCGAACATATCGTCACCGGCCGCGCCGTGCTCGGCGAGGTGCCGACCCAGCAGACCATCATTGCCGAACGCTTTTTCGATGAGGGTGGTGGCATGCAGCTCATCATCCACGCGCCTTTCGGCGGCCGCATCAACAAAGCCTGGGGACTGGCCCTGCGCAAGCGTTTCTGCCGCTCCTTCAATTTCGAGTTGCAGGCAGCGGCGACCGACGATGGCCTGAATATTGCGCTCGCCGAACAACATAGTTTTCCGTTGGCCGACGTTTTCCACTTCCTACAGCCAGAGACCTTGGCGGAGATTCTCGAACAAGCTGCTCTCGCCTCGCCTATTTTCAAAACCCGCTGGCGCTGGGACGCCAATCGTTCCCTCGCCCTGCTGCGTTTCCAGAACGGCAAGAAAGTTCCGCCGCAGATTCAGCGGATCCGCAGCGACGACCTTCTCGCTTCGGTCTTCCCTGACGTTGCCGCGTGCTTCGAAAATATCGAAGGCGAAATCAAGGTCCCGGATCATCCGCTCATCGACGAAGTGATGAAGGATGTGCTGCACGAGGCGATGGACCTCGATGGCCTGATGCAGCTGATCACGGACTTGCGGGACGGCAGGATCAAGACCTTGGCGGTGGACACGCCGGTTCCATCCGTTTTCTCGCACGAGATCCTGAACGCGAACCCGTATGCGTATCTCGACGACGCTCCGCTGGAGGAGCGCCGCGCCCGCGCCGTCAGCATGCGCCGGGTGCTGCCGGAGAGCGTTCTAGCGGAAGTTGGCGGCCTCGATCGCGCCGCCATCGAACAGGTTCGCGACGAGGCGAGGCCCGATGTTCGCGACGCCGATGAGTTGCACGACCTCTTGCATACCCTGGTCGTGATGCCGGAGTTCATCGAGTTTCGCGGCTGGAACGTGCAGGAGATGTGGCGTGTTCTCCTGAATCGTCTGCAGCAGGACCGTCGCGCGCTGGTGGCGCATATCGATGGCAATCGATATTGGATTGCCGCCGAACGGGCCCAGGCCTTTCACGCCATCTTCCCTGCCGCGATCTATGAGAGCGAACCGCCCGCAGTCCGCACGCCCGACTTGACGTATGACGATGCGCTGCTCGCCGCCGTGACCGGCTGGATGATGCACGCCGGCCCGGTGACGGCTTCTTCACTCGGCTCGACCCTGGGCCTCGCAGGCACTGAAATCGAGAAGGCTTTTCTCCGCATGGAAGCCGCCGGAAGCATTCTTCGCGGCAAGTTTACCGGCGACACCAGCGAGACTGAGTGGTGCGATCGCCGTCTGCTGGCCCGCATTCATCGCCTCACGATCACTACGTTGCGCAAGGCAATCGAGCCGATCTCCGCCGCGCAGTTCATGCGCTGGCTTCTGCGCTGGCAGCACGTCGCCGAAGGCACACGCGCGCACGGGGAGCGCGGCTTGCTTGAAGTGTTGCAGCAGCTACAGGGATTCGAGATTCCAGCCAATTCGTGGGAGCGGGATGTTCTCGCCTGCCGCATGATGAAGTACGACCCCACGTGGCTCGACAATCTGAGTCTCACAGGCGCCATCGGCTGGGGACGCCTGTCGCCGCACCCCGCAACTCTCGATGACTCTACCCAGGGAACGCGCCGCATCGTACCCACCAGCGTTGCGCCCATTACATTCTTCGTCCGCGACGATGCCGAGTGGATGTTGCCGAGGCATCGCGACGAGCATCGCGAGCGGGTTTTGAGTCCGGTCGGCATGCAGGTGATGGAGTTCCTCGAAAAGCGTGGAGCCTCGTTCTTCGCCGATATCGTGCGTGGCACGGAACGCCTGAAGGCGGAGATCGAAACCGGCCTGTGGGAACTCGTGGCTGCAGGTCTTGCCACCGCCGACGGCTTCGACAACCTGCGATCGCTCATCGATCCTCGCCGTCGCAGCAGCCAGGGACTGCAACGCACCGCGCGGCCGCGTCACTCCGCTGGACGATGGTGCCTGCTCTATCCCTACGAGTCGGGCTCGCACGACAAGGCGACCGAGGCGGTATGTCACATGCTCCTCCGTCGCTACGGCGTCGTCTTTCGCGACATTCTCGCGCGTGAATCCAACCTGCCACGCTGGCGCGATCTACAGATCGCCTTCCGCCGTCTCGAAGACCGTGGCGAAATCCGCGGCGGACGCTTCGTCGCCGGATTTCTGGGCGAGCAGTTTGCCCTGCCCCATGCCGTTGAGTCGCTGCGGGCCATGCGGCACCTCCCGGCCAACGGCGAGACCATCTCCATCTCTGCGTCGGATCCCCTGAACTTGGTGGGGATTCTCGTTCCGGGCGAACGCATTCCCGCGATCGGCAGCCGCCTGGTCACCTACCGCGACGGTGTTCCTGTTGTCGATTCCGAAGCTTCCGGCAAAGCGATGGCAGCCGTATGAGTGAGGAACCGATCGAAGAAGGAACCGACTTTTACTTTGAGAACGGCTTGATGGTATTCACCGCCGAGTACCTGAAGCGCCGGGGTTTCTGTTGCCGCTCAGGGTGTCGACACTGCCCGTACGGCTTCCAAAATTCGCCGCGACCTACTAACACGGGTAGCAAGTAGCCTCAACGTGCTCTTCGGACGCTTCCCTCTAAGAAATAGAGGAGCCGTAATTTAGCATGCCTTGGCAGGTTCGCCTCTTACAAACGTTTACACGAAAGTGGTACCGACGTAAGTTACCTATGAGACCTTTGTGTTTGAACGAAAACTCGGTACAGTTTCGTTAATACACGTTGGTGCTTGTTAAGTCCCGCACAGTTCCCCCAAAAATTGAGCGGAGGAAATGAAATTGAAAAAGCAAAAGGGATTTTCCTTGATCGAGCTGCTGATTGTTGTCGCAATCATCTTGATCATCGCAGCGATCGCAATTCCGAACCTGATGCGCGCCCGAATTGCGGCGAATGAAGCGTCAGCAGTGGGTTCCGTTCGCACCATCAACACCGGGGAAGTTACATATTCGTCGGCTTATCCTGACGTGGGCTTCACGCTTACGCTGGCGAACCTGGCGGGTGCGACTGCGAGTTGTTCGGGGGGCGCTGGCGCGACCTCGGCGGGTGCTTGCTTGATCGACAACGTTCTGGGCGCGGGCACGAAGAGTGGCTATACGTTTAAACTCGCCGGCACGGCAACCACACCACAAACCACGTATACCGATACCGCTACGCCGATTACCGTTGGTTCCAGCGGACAGCGCGGGTTCTTCAGCGACCAGACTGGCGTCATTCGTTACAACCAGTCCGGCACCGCCACTTCTTCGGACAAGCCGCTGCAGTAGGACGAACGAGGAAGAGCAAAATTCCATGGCCCATGGCTTCACTGCCGTGGGCTTTACTTTTGGGAAGCACTGTCCGCGCTTCAGACTTCCATGTTGTCCACATAGCACCAGCGCCAGTCCTCGCCCGGCTCATGCGATTGCATGATGGGGTGCTTCGTCTGGTGGAAGTGCTTGGTCGCGTGCTTGTTGGGAGAACTGTCGCAGCATCCGACATGGCCGCAGATGAGGCACATCCGCAGGTGAACCCATCGTGAGCCCGTTTTCAGGCATTCTTCACACCCTTTGGCGGAAGGAGTGACGTCGCGAATTTCGGAAAGATGATGACATTGCATGTTCACCCTCGCTGGGGAATCAGATGACGCGCCCGCTCAAAAGATGCAAGGTGCCAGGCCAGGGGTTGTGGCGGCTCCATAGGCGGAATTTTCGCGATTCATTCGTTATGTTCGGCTGAAAATCGGTGTTCCCGGCGACACGCGGTGACCGGAGTTCCCGGATTCGGTCTACAATCTCGCCGATGCAATTTGTACAGCAACGCACCCCACCTCACCCCCTCAGGTGACTGCGGTCACAGCCAATCTACGCGTCAGGGAGAAAAATGACATCCGTTCGGAGCGTGCGAATGCGACCGAGCATTTGTGATCATGCTTAGAGCTAAGCCGGTTGCTTCCTTCAGGCTCCAATCTTGAGCCGGCACCGGAGTTTTTTTGCGGCAAACCCCTTGGCTGCGCCGCATGGCCGTTAGTGGTTCGGTCCGCAGACAGATACGCGGATCTGGACACATAAAGTCAATGAATGTCCTCCGTTTAGCTCCAAGGAGGTTCGAATGACGCATTCTTCCAAAGCCATCGATATCGTCGTGTGTCCTCTCTGCATGGGGCACGGCGAAGTACCCAAACCCATTCTGGCTTCCCGATGGAATGATCGAGAAATCCAGCGTACTCTCGCGCAGTACAGCGACGAGTGCGCCGCCGGAGAGCATGGGGGGATGGACAATCCATTTGAATCCAGAGAAGAAGCGACCGCGGGAAGCACCAACAGATTCCACAGCCGGGGCGATGGCGTTCCGAAGGAATGACCAACATCGCTCGGGTGCAAAGCGGCGTTTACTCGATTAGTCATTGCAGTGCAAATCGTAGCCCTCGTTAAACGAGGAGGAGCCACTCTTATGAGCTTGTCAACGACAATTCCGGGTGCCATTGCGGCACCGCGGACCTACGTCAACGATGTGTTGGCACTGGTAAAAGCGAAAAACCCTGCCGAAAAGGAATTTCACCAGGCAGTCCAGGAAGTGCTCGAATCGCTGATTCCCGCGATCGAGAAACATCCCGAATACATTTCCAATAAGATCCTCGAGCGGATCACCGAACCCGAGCGGGTCCTGATGTTCCGCGTGCCCTGGACCGACGACAAGGGCGAGATCCACGTCAACCGTGGCTTCCGCATCGAGATGAACAGCGCGATCGGCCCCTATAAAGGCGGGCTGCGTTTCCATCCCTCGGTAAACCTTGGCATCCTGAAGTTCCTGGCCTTTGAACAGGTCTTCAAGAACTCCCTGACCACGCTTCCCATGGGCGGCGGCAAAGGCGGGTCGGACTTCGATCCCAAAGGCAAGAGCGACGCGGAAGTGATGCATTTCTGCCAAAGCTTCATGACCGAGTTGCAACGCCACATCGGGCCGGACACGGACGTGCCGGCGGGCGACATCGGCGTGGGTGGACGCGAGATCGGTTACCTCTTCGGACAATATAAGCGCCTGCGCAATGAATTCACAGGCGTGCTCACCGGCAAAGGGTTGAACTGGGGCGGGTCGCTGATTCGTCCGGAAGCCACCGGCTATGGCTGCGTGTATTTCGCGCAGGAGATGTTGAAGACTCGCAAAGACTCTCTGCAAGGCAAGGTCTGCCTCGTCTCCGGCAGCGGCAACGTTTCGCAATACACGATTGAGAAGCTGCTCGATCTCGGCGCGAAGCCGGTTACGGCAAGCGATTCCAACGGCATGGTGCACGATCCCGACGGCATCGACCGCGAGAAGCTCGCCTACCTTCTTGAACTGAAAAACGTAAAGCGTGGACGCATCCAGCAATACGTCGAGAAGTTCAAGAACGCAAAGTACGTAGCGTCCAATCCGAAGCTCGACTACAACCCGCTGTGGGACATCAAGGCTGACTGTGCTTTCCCGAGCGCCACACAGAATGAGATCAGCGCGAAAGATGCGAAGAACCTCATCAAGAATGGCTGCAAAGTGGTAGCCGAAGGCGCGAACATGCCGAGCACCCTGGAAGCCACGAACCTGTTCCTGGAAGCCGGCGTTCTTTACGGTCCGGCGAAGGCCGCAAATGCGGGCGGCGTCGCCACCTCCGGTCTCGAAATGGCGCAGAACAGCGCTCGTTTGAGCTGGACACGCGAAGAAGTCGACGATCGACTGCACAAAATCATGATCGCCATCCACAAGAACTGCTACGAGACTGCCGAGAAGTATGGAAAGCCCGGCAATCTCGTGGTCGGTGCCAACATCGGCGGCTTCCTGAAGATAGCCGACTCGATGCTGGACCAGGGCCTTGTCTAGCTGAATCCGTAGTGCATTGCTCCGGGATGGACTTCGTGTCCATCCCGGTTTTTTATGCGGCGTGGCCAGAATCGTCGAGGGTTTCAAAAATAGCGTCAGCGAGAGGCTGTGCGCCCTCGCCCTTGCGCACAATGCGCGATACGATTTCCAGCGCTTCACACGGCAACAGGGTGCCGGAAAACATAATCATGGGAAGCCGCGATTTCGACTGTCGTAATCGCCTGGCGAGGGTAAGGCCGTCCATCTGCGGCATCTGGTAATCGAGAACCACCAAATCGATCGGCTCCGTGGTGGCCAGTCGCAAAGCAGTAAAGCAGTCCGACGTGCAGATCGCGCGCAGACCGCACGCGGTCAAGACATCGTCAAGCAGTTCCAGGATGCTGGGATCGTCGTCGATACAGAGTATGAGGGGAGACTCGCTGATTGTAGGATAGGTAAACGGAAGGTCTGGCTCGGATTTCTGCTGAACCGCTGCGAAGTAAGTTCTTGCCATCGGATCTTGCACCTCGTCTCCCTATTGGACGAGGATGAATTCACGACGCTGCAAACAACATGTCAAGAGTTTGTAAGAATGTGAAACAGAGAACCGCGATCGCAGGCTCGACGGCTGCCGCTACTCCGCCGGTGGCAACGTAAATGAGAAGGTGGCGCCCACTCCTACGGCACCTTCGGCCCAGATGTTTCCGCCATGTTTTTGGATGATGCGTTGCACCGTGGCGAGGCCCACTCCGGTGCCTGGGAATTCGGAGATGGGATGCAACCTCTGGAAGGGTTGGAAGAGCCGTTGCGCGCTCCGTGGATCAAAGCCGGCGCCATTGTCTTTCACAAAAAAGACTTGACCGCCGTCCGAGTTCCGCACCCCGAATTCGATCTGGCTCGGCGATTTATTCGATGAGTATTTCCAGGCGTTCCCCAGCAAATTCTCCATCGCGACACGCAGCAGTTGAGCATCGCCCTGCACCGAAGCGCCACTCGCAATCACGATTTCGACCGCGCGCTGCGGCTCACGCTGCCGCAATTCATCCGCAATCCGCCTCACCATCGCCGATAGGTCCACCGGCTCGCGATGCATCTCGGTCTTGTTGACTCGCGCGAGGTTCAGGAGATCTTCGATCAGTTGCTCCATTCGCTTGGCGGCACCCTGGATGCGTTCGAGGCAATCCTTCAGTCCGGGCCCGATTTCGCGCCCGTACTGCTGCATGATGATGAAGCTCATGCCGTTCACAATCTCGAGGGGCCCGCGGAGATCGTGAGAAACGGAATAGGAAAATGATTCCAGGTCCCGATTCGCCGCCACCAACTGTTTTGTGCGCTCTTGCACTCTTTGTTCGAGTTCTGCACGTGCCGTACGCAGCGCAGCGTCACGCGCCTGGATCTGTGTCAGCATCTCGTTGAATGCGGTGATCAGGGTAGCCAGCTCATCTTTGGCCACGATTGGCTTGACGCGCAAGGAATAGTTCTTCTCCCGCGAGACGGTACGCGCCGTTTCCGCGAGTTCAGTGATCGGGTCGGCCACCGAGCGCCGGAATAAAGCCGACAGCAGTAGTGCGGTAATCATGCAGGCTAACAGTACAGCTCCAAAGATCCTCAGGAACTGATTGCGTCTTTGGGAGATGGGCGTAAGGTTGGAACGGATATAGATCGCTCCCAGCCGGCGCCCTCCGAAGTCGATGTTCCGCATCACCGTCAGATGGTTGCCGATGAAAATGTCTGCCTCCGACTTGTCGGGCCGCAGGCGCGGCAATACATTCACTCTCACCTCGGGACTTCGCCAATATTCCGCGAAGAGACGACCATCCGGCGTGAGCAGCCCGGCTCCTTCGATATTCTTCGAAGCGGCCAGGGCCGCCAGCGTGGCGTGCGCCGATTGAGGATCGTTGAAGTCCAGCGCCGAAATGCTGTTGGAGGCGATCATCTGCGCCTGCGTCGAGAGGTTCTCCAGGAGTTCGGTACGCGCGTTGCCCTGGTCGTAGACCAGGAATGCGATCGCTGCGACGATGAGCGCGACGCCTGTCACCGCGATGTTCATCCACGTTAACTTCGCCGAGATGGAGAGATTGTTCAGCATCAATTACTCCCCCCATCGCGCTTTACCTCTGTGGCTACCTTGAGCAACTGGGAACTCAGACCGATTCCTGCCCTTTCGGCCCGGCTCAGGTTCACCTCGAAACGAATCCGTCCATTCTCCAGGACAAACTGGATCATCCCGCCGCGATCCGTAAAATGCGGGATGTCGCTCACGGTAAGAACCGGTACCTGTTCCAGGGTTGACAGGATTGACTTCAGGTGGGGCTCTTCCGACGAACTCACGAACACGATGCGACACTGCGCGGCCTCTTGCGGAGCCGAGATCCGCACCGCGCCAACCTGGGCCCCATCGATCGAACCGCCGAGCAACGTGGAATCGAGCGTCGGACCGAATGGATCACGCCCAAGAATACAAATGGAGAAAGCGTCTCGCGGGGCTGGATTGGGCCACTTCACAAAGGCGCCAAACTTGTAAAGGTACGCCGCCTTCACTTGCAGGTCGGTTGGAGCGCTTGCGGGAAATTGGGCGTTGCCATTCGGGGCCAGGAGGGCGAGAAGTACGAGGGCGACAGCCGCAAGCCGACAGGGGAGCGGAGAACGAAACCGCAGGCAGATAGACTCTGCTGTATTCGAGAACCGCGCTTTGCCTGCGTTGTTCATGAGAATCAAGCGTTACCGGCGGCTTGTCCACGTAAGCTTCACGTACGCGCTACGCCGGATGCCGACGAAGGCAACGTTTCCGTCAGCGGAAGGATCCGATCCAAATTCCGTGTGGTGCGGTTGCAGCAGGTTGCGTCCCACGAACGACATTTCGAATTCGCGATTCACCTGCCATCCGAGACGCGCATCCGCGGTGCTGTACGCATGTACATACCGATTGAGCTGGTCCGTTTGTCCCGGCAATGCGCTCTCGTACCGCACATCCACATCGAATTGAAAAACCTTCGAAACATCCCACGTGGATTGCGCGAAGAACTGGTGCTGCGGACTCGAACCCATGATTCCCGCCGCCGAGCCTATATCCATCGAGTTCGGCCCTTTCTCAAGGTTCATGTGCAGGAACGAATACGAACCACGAAGGCGCCAGTTTTGAGTCGGGCGCCACTCCGGCGCAACTTCCACACCCTTGGTTTGGCCGATCAGTCCATTGCCGAATTCCGCCGGTAACAACAGGTGGGGTGGCGCGGGATTGTCTTCCAGGAAGGGCCCTCCGGTGATGTCTTCGCTGAACAGGTCATGGTAGTGGTTGTAGAAACTGGCTATGTCGACATAGGTACTCTTCCCAATCAGTCTCCTTACCCCGAGTTCGTAGCCGTTCATCTGCTCAGGACGGAAATCTCGATTGGCATTGAAGCGGGCGAAGAACGGAATGCCCCCAGGCCCAAGGCCCTCGAATCCTGACAGGAAGAAATCTCGTTCGGCATCCGAAGGAGTGCGCACCGCGTGAGTCGCTGCCGCCCACACGGTGGTGGATTTATCCGGAGTCCACAATAGACGGGCGCTGGGTTCCGGCGCAAAATCGGTAAAGTTTGTGTTCAAGAGCTTCGTTCCCACCACCAGCGAAAGCTTGTCTGGAACGATCTTGAATTCATCCTGGATGAAGGCCGTCAGCAGGCGATCGGTTCGCTCCGAAGGCTGGAACGTCAATCCCGAGACCACTTCGAGGTCATCGCCGTGGCTGAAACGTGCTCCCAGTCCCCAGGTTACGTCGTTGCGCCCGAACAACCGCCAGTGCTGCGTAAAGTCGATATCGTAGGTATCGCGCAGCTCCCCAAAATTCGGTTCGTGCCGGTTGGTGCGGTCGTAGTACATCTGCAATTCCAAGCTGCGGCCTTCTCCCTGGTCGCGGTCCCATCGCCCCATGATGTTTCCGCCGGAAAGCAGCGCATTCTGGTCAAGCACACTTGAGTAAGGTGCAGTGTAGCTGGTGGCGACCACACTTTCGCCCGCCTGCTCGTCGTAGATATCGCCCTGGAGATTGAAGGAATTTCTCGGATCGCGCTGCCAATCCGCACGAAAGCCCCCCTGGATCGAGCGCCAATCATCGAAGTTACGGTCGTCGGAATGATATTCCGGCCCACGGGTAAACATCTTGCCGTAGAAACGGTATTGCAACTTATCGCCGCGTGATCCGCCATACCGCGCGTTCAAGAAGCCCTGGTCTTCGTTTCCGCCGCCCGCCGACACCAGTGCGCCCTGCGTGTCCTTTGCACGCCTGGTAATGATATTGATCACGCCGTCAACGGCGTTCGGCCCCCAGATCGTTCCCCCCGGTCCACGAATCACTTCGATGCGCTCGACGTCTTCGAGCATCGTGTCCTGGACCTCCCAATACGTTCCCGCAAGCAGAGTGGTGTAGACGGTTCGTCCATCGATCAGCACCAACACGGATCGCGAGAGCCGGCTGCCGAAGCCCCGAATCCCGATCGCCCATTTATTGCTGTCGATGCGGGCGACCTCCACTCCCGGCGCAAGGCGCAGTGCCTCCGGGATAGAGGTGACTCCGGAGCGGCGGATGTCGTCGCTTGTGATTACGTAAATAGCAGCGGGAGTACGGAACGCCTTCTCCGGCTCCTTGCTGGGAGTCGTGACCTCGATTTGCGAGAGCTGCTCGAGGCTCATCTGTTTCAGGTCGTTCTGTGCGTTCGGATCGCTGGGGACATCGGCACCGCGCGCCCCAAGGGCGCAGATGGCGGCGACGATCGCAATACAGACTTTCAGGAGTACGCGCCGAGGCAACAGCCGCAGCGATTCCCGTCCTCTCGCTGAAACACTAATTCCCAGAGTTCACCCCAAAAAGATTAGTGTGTCTATGCTGTTGCTTTGCCTTGCTCGACTTGGCAGCACTACTCCCAGCACTGCTGAGCAGAGTGCCGCGTTGATGTGAGATGCGTGGGGTGCAAAACAGAGTTGTACTTGGAACAGAGTGTCTCGCGTGGACCAGTTACAAAGGAGATGCCTGGGTCAGTTCCCCGGTCTCCCGAAACGTACGCAAACGGTTTACCAGCTCTTGCGGCTCTCCCTTGCGGATAAACGCGATCGCGTGCGCCTTCATGTCCGTCGGCATGCCATAAAGCTCCGACAGGACAGCGATCGGAACACCCGGAAAAGCCGCCTTCACGGACTCGACGATATCGATCGCCGTCAAGGAACTGCTATATCGATAGTCCATGAGCACAAGGTCCACGGTTTCTCCATGCGGCAAGTCCAATGAAGAACTCTTCACTTGTACCGTCAGCGCCCTGCAGCCGGCCTGTTGCACGATCCAGGAATAAATCTTCAGGTGTGATGGGTCGTCATCGAGAACCAGAACAGTTGCTGGGTTGGCGGACATAGGACCGGAATACCTCGAAACGCGCGGCGATTTTATCTTGCCGAAGCTCCACAGTGTACCGGATTTGTGAGCTTCCGTTGCTTATCCCTGGAATTAAGGTTCCTGCGGCCAACCCACGTCATCCGCAATGAGCCGGAGACGTCCTACGGCAAAGGCAAACCCTCCGCGACGACCTTGAATCCTACGCCAAGACAAACGCGCGATTCTCGGCGTTTTGTCGTTCCCATTTGTAAAGAGCCGTGATGACGAAAAAAAACATAAACGATGTAACGACAGAGACGGCCGCCAATCTCGAGGACCGGCCGGCAGTAAAGGAAGAACCGGGAGAAGGCAATCCAGGTTTCACCCGGCGTTCCTTCCTGACACGGCTGGGCGCGAGCGGCATTGTCGCATCCGCCGGGCCGCTACTCCGCACCCTCTCAGCAGCCCAGGTCGAGACTTCGCCCGCGCCTCCGGGACCGGCAACGAATGTTGCTGCAGTTCCCGTCGAACTCAGCATCAATGGTCAACAGCATCGGCTGCGACTGGAGCCACGCGTGACCCTGCTGGACACACTCCGCGAACACCTCAATCTTTTCGGTACTAAGAAAGGTTGCGATCACGGGCAGTGCGGCGCGTGTACCGTCCACGTCAATGGCCGGCGAGTGAATTCCTGCCTGACCTTCGCCATCATGCACCAGGGCGATGAGATCACTACGATCGAGGGACTCGCCAAGAATGGAGAGCTGCACCCGGTGCAAGCCGCTTTTCTGGAGCACGACGGCTTCCAATGCGGCTACTGCACCTCTGGACAAATGATGTCGGCGGCTGCCCTGCTGAAAGAGCCTTGCGGCGACGATGACAACTCCGTACGCGAATGTATGAGCGGCAATATCTGCCGCTGCGGTGCTTACCCCAACATCGTGGCCGCCGTGCAGCAAGCACGCAAGCGCGCCAAGTCAGCGTGAGACGAAATGCAGGCATTTCAATACAAGAAAGCACCTGATCTGCGCAGCGCGATGGCTGAGAGTACGGTTCCCAACGCCAGTTTTGTCGCCGGTGGAACCACCCTGATCGACTTGATGAAGTTGAACGTGATGCGGCCGGTGACGCTCGTCGACATCAACCTGCTTCCCCTCGACAAAATTGAATCGCTACCTGACGGTGGTTTGAAGATAGGGGCGATGGTGCGCAACAGCGACCTTGCGCATAGCGACCTGGTGCAGCGGGGATATCCGGTACTCTCGCAGGCCCTGCTTTCCGGGGCATCTCCGCAACTTCGCAATATGGCTACCACGGGCGGGAACCTGCTCCAGCGCACACGTTGCTCTTATTTCCGCGACACAGCGTATGCCTGCAACAAACGCGAGCCGGGAAGCGGCTGCTCGGCCTTGCAGGGCTTCAATCGCATGCATGCCGTTCTCGGCACCAGCGAACACTGCATCGCCACCCACCCTTCGGACATGGCCGTCGCCATGATGGCGCTCGAAGCCGTCGTCCATGTCCAGGGTCCCAAGGGAGACCGAAGCATTCCGCTGGAAGAGTTTTACTACGTGCCGGGTTCCACTCCCGATCGAGAGAACGTTCTTATCCATGGTGACCTCATCACCCATGTCACACTGCCCGCAAGCGCCGCAGGAACGCGGTCGTATTACCTGAAGCGGCGCGATCGCGCTTCTTACGAGTTCGCACTCGCTTCCGCCGCCGTCGTCGCTCAGATGCAGGGTGGCCGCATACAGCGGGTTCGGATCGCCCTCGGAGGCATAGGCACCAAGCCGTGGCGGTCGAAAGAGGCTGAGCAGGCGCTCGAGGGTAAAGAAGCCAGCGAGCAGAATTTTCGTCAGGCTGCAGAGGCCGCGTTGCGCGGAGCAAAACCGCAACGCGACAATGCATTCAAAATCGAATTGGCGAAACGCACCCTTGTGCGGGCCCTCAAAGTCGTTTCGCAAGCGGCATAACTTCCAATCAGAGCACGGGAGCACATGATGAGCACTTCCCCGATAGGCCAGCCAATCACCCGCGTCGACGGAAAACTAAAGGTCACGGGGCGCGCACCCTATGCGGTGGAGCACGCGATTCCCAACGTCTGCTACGGCGTTTCCGTCGCCAGCACGATCGGCAATGGCCGTATCAAGCAAATCTCCACTGCCGAAGCGGAAAAGATGCCCGGAGTGATTGCCATCCTGCACCATGGAAACATTCAAAAGCTTTATCGTCCTGCCGGCTCACTCGAGGAAATGAGCCGTCCTGGTGAGAGCCGGCCGCCCTTCGAAGACGACATCATTTATTACTACGGCCAATACGTGGCGCTGGTGGTCGCGGAAACCTTTGAACAGGCGCAAGACGCAGCCGCCCATGTTCGCGTGGAATATGAATCTCATCCCTCCCTGGTGCGCTTGGACCAGGGGAAAAAGACTCCTCCTGTCCCCAACCACGCGCCCGGGGACGATGCGTACGAATTAGCCGCAGCGAAGTACTCTCGCGGCACGCCCGACAAGGCCTACGAGCAGGCAGAGGTAAAGCTCGACGCCACCTATGTCACGCCCGTCGAGACTCACAACCCAATGGAGATGCACGGCACGATTGCCGTCTGGGAGGGCGAAAAACTGACTCTCTACGAAAGCTCGCAGGGCGTAGTAAATCATCACAACGTGGCGTCACAAGTGCTGGGTAGGCCGCTCGAAGACATTACCGTCCTTTCGCCCTTCATCGGCTCCGGATTCGGCTGCAAGCTGTTTCCCTGGCCGCATTCCTGGATGGCGGCTGCCGCGGCCTACGAGGTGAAACGACCCGTAAAGGTCGCAGTACCGCGTGCGTTGATGTTCACGACGGTCGGCCATCGTCCTGTCTGCGAACAGCATATTCGGGCGGGGGCCACGCGGGATGGAAAGCTGGTCGCACTTATGAACGATGTGCGTCAAAGCACATCGAATGTCGATCCTTATCTCGAAGACTGCGTCGAGCCGACGAGCATGCTCTATGCCTGCCCGAATGTGGGCGGCGCGCAATTTGAAGTCAAGCTGAACACTGGCACGCCTACGCCGATGCGTGGGCCGGGCAGAACTCCTGCACTGTTCGCCATTGAATCCGCCATGGACGAACTCGCCGAAAAACTGGATATCGACCCTCTCGAGATGCGCCTTCGCAATTATGCAGAGCAGGACCCTTCCTCGGGCCGGCCGTGGTCGAGCAAGCATTTGCGTGAGGCCTATCAAACCGGTGCCGAACGCTTCGGGTGGAGTAAGCGCAACCCCAAAGTCGGATCCATGCGTAACGGCGAGGAGATCCTAGGGTGGGGCATGGCGACCTGCACCTGGCCGGCGCACCAGCGTGGTGCTGAAGTGCGCGTACGTCTCTTGGCCGACGGCACTGCCCGCGCCTCGTGCGCCACCCAAGACATTGGAACCGGCACCTACACTGTGTTCGCGGAAATCGTCTCCGACAAAACCGGCATTCCCCTGGATAAGATCCACGTCGTCCTCGGAGATAGTTCCTTGACACCCGGGCCTACGTCCGGGGGATCATCCGCCACCGCCAGCGTCATTCCGGCGATCGCGAAGGCGGCGGAAAACGCGGTCCAGGCCGTTCTTAAAGCCGCGATCAAGACACCCAACTCTCCCTTCGAAAAAGCAGAGATCCAGAACTTAAAGATGTCCCAGGGACGCATCCACCAGAAGGACAAACCGTCCAACAGCGGGGTGCCTTTCCAGGAAATCCTCACGACGGCAAGGCTGGTAGGGCTTGATGGAAATGCGAAGTCCGAAGAAACGCCGGAGCAGAAGAAATTTGCCACCCACTCCTTCGGTGCCCACTTCTGCGAGGTGAGCTACGATGCCGAGATCGTGCGGTTGCGTGTCACGCGGTGGCTCACGGTTATCGATGGCGGGCAAGTGATCAACGCGAAGACCGCGCGCAACCAGATCCAGGGCTCCGTCACCATGGGCATAGGAATGGGGTTGTTCGAACAAACGATTTACGATGAGCGCACCGGACATCCCATCAACAACAACTTTGCCGATTACATCGTGCCCGTGAACGCGGATGTCCCTGAGATCGAAGTCATCTTCCTCGACTACCCGGACAAAGTCATGAGCGAATACGGAGCCCGCGGAATCGGGGAAATCGGCCTCACGGGATGCGCATCGGCACTGGCCACGGCGACCTACCATGCGACGGGCATCCGCGTGCGCGAGCTACCGATCCGCATCGAGCAGTTGCTCGGGCGGAGCTGATGGATCTAGGGGCCGGATCTATATCCCTTTGCGACCTATCGAGGAATACTCAATCGGTGAGGACCACTTCTTATTGAAAAGAATTACGGGAGATTGACCTATCTCCCTTTCGCCCGGTGGTCTAACGTGCCCGGCTTCTCTGCTCCACTCGGCGCTATCTCTCGATACAATAGCGGTGACCGCGACCTACCCGCATGGCTAAAGTAACTACGCAGAACGAGACTGCGCGCCAGCGCGAGCTGGCGAGCTATTACATCCTCGACACTCCGCCGCAGCGCGCGCTGGACGACCTTGTCGCTCTGGCCGCCGAGGTTTGTGAAGTACCCATCGCGTTGGTCAGCCTGATCGACCAGGACCGCCAGTGGTTCAAGGCAAAGGTCGGCCTCGATGTCGCGCAAACTCCTCGCGACCAGGCGTTCTGCGCGCATGCCATCCTGCAGCCGAACGAGATGATGATTGTGCCCGACGCCGCCGCAGATGCGCGCTTCGCCGACAATCCCCTGGTTACAGGTGAACCGCATATCCGTTTCTACGCCGGAGCTCCGCTCGTCACCCCAAGCGGTCACGGGCTGGGAACGCTCTGTGTCATCGACCGCCAGCCCCGGCGCCTGCGTCCCTCGCAGGAGCGCGCCTTGCGCACTCTCTCCGCGCAGGCGGTACAACTCCTCGAGTTACACCGCGAACGCATCCGTGCGGAGCAGCAGAAGCGGTTTCTTCGTACCGTCACGGAAACTCTTACCGAAGGAGTCATCGTTCGTGACGGAAATCGCGCGCTTGTCTACCACAACACCATGGCCTCGGTGCTGCTTGGCGTTAAGCTCGAGGAATTGCTGGGGAAGACCTTCGCGATGTTGCAATTCAAACCAATTCATCCCAACGGACGCCCGCTCGCTGCCGAAGAACTTCCGTCTTACCGGGCCCTGGCGACCGGCGAAATGCAACAGAATTTCGTCTTTGGAATCACTCGTCCCGACAAAACGCAGATCTGGCTCGAAGCCAATGCCAGTCTGTTGCAAGACGACGTCCATGGGGATTGCGCGGTCATCTCTTTCCGCGACATCACCGATCGCAAGAACCTTGAGAGCACGTTGCAGAGTGAAGCCACGTCCGATCTTTTGACCGGACTGCTGAACCGTCGCGCCTTCATCGTCCAGATGGAACGTGCCATCGCCGCCGCCGCCCGTCACAGGCACCCCATGTGCCTGTGCATTGGCGATGTCGATCATTTCAAGAACATCAACGATACCTTCGGCCACGAAGCCGGGGACGCCGCTTTGCGCCACTTTGCCAAGGTGCTCCGTGCGACTCTCCGCCACGAAGATACCGCCGCCCGGCTCGGTGGGGATGAGTTCGGCGCTCTGTTTCCTTATGTCGGCGCCCCGCAGGCAGCCACCAGCCTGGACCGTCTGCGCCGGACCTTTGCCAACGGCCGCCTGCGCCTTGAAGGCGGCCGGGAAATTACTCTCAGTGGCAGCTTCGGTGTCACCGACTGGAAGGCCGGAATGACTGCCGAACAACTCCTCGCTGCCGCCGAGAAGATCCTTCACAGCGCCAAAGCCAAGGGAAGAAATTGCGTTGCTGTAAGTTCCTAAAGAACGCGACTACGGCAGGCAGTATTCGCCGACTTTGTCCGCGCTCTCCGTGTCCTCCGCAGTTCCCGGAAACAGGTCCACGTTCTGGCACTCATAGACACCGCGATTCTTAGGCAGTTTCACTAGCCAGTATTCGCCCGGCTTCGGCGCGGTGCATCCCGGAAAACCGTCGTTACAGTTCAGCTCGGCAAGTTTTTTCCCATCGTTGATAGTGACGACGATGACGCCATTGGTTTTTTCCGAGCCCTTGACGGTTACTTTTGTCTTCTCTTCGGCCAGCACGTGCATGGAGACAAACAAAATGAGACAGACGAGTAGCGTTTTCATGAGTGCATCCTGTCGCGAACAATTTTCGCTGCGCACCGGGCGCTCCGTTGCCACGGACGCCGCTCACTAAATGATCCGACTCCGGATTCCCGGTGTCTGTGACGTACGTCGCACCTCTCTGCCCATACCTCTATAATTGCTCTTCCAACTCATGAGCACCCCCGCACAACCTCCTTACCGGGAACGAAAAGAAAGTGCCGGATCGAAGCTCGATCGCTTTTGGCAGCGTGTGACCGAGGGCATGCAGCTCAACCAGCTCTGGGCGCAGTTCCGCTCGGATACGCGTGCCGGCTATCGTTTCTACTCGAGGGAGATCGACTCCACCCGCACCGCGGGCATGACTCGCGGGCGGCGCGTCCTCTACATCGCAGAGCAATTCTTTTGGACAGTCCTCGAAAAATTGACACCCGCCCGCCGCGTACTTCTTCTGCTGGCGCTCGTACTCCTCATCGTTGGCGACTTCAGTTGCCAGCCCAATAACCACACGAGGATTGACGTCAACACCCATTTCTACGGTGGCGTGCTGATGTTCGTCCTCTTAATGCTGGAGATTGGCGACCGCGTCATCATGAAACGTGACCTCCAGATCGCCAAGGAGATCCAGCAATGGCTGCTGCCCTCCACGCCGCCAGCCGTGCCCGGATTGGAGATCGCTTTCATTACCCGGCCGGCCAACACGGTCGCCGGAGATTATTACGACGTCTTTCCTCGGACCGGCCCGCACGACACCTGGCTCCTCGCGGTTGCCGATGTTGCCGGCAAGAGCATGCCTGCCGCGCTTCTGATGGCAAGCTTCCAGGCAAGCCTCAAGACGCTTTCCACCACGAACGTCACTCTTACCGAGCTCGCGACCGGCATGAACCGCTATGCCTGCACCAACAGCCAGCAAGGCCGCCGCTTCACGACGGCGTTCCTCGGCGAGTACGAGCCCGCGACCCGTACCTTGACCTATATCAACGCGGGACACAACAATCCCATGTTGCGCCGCGCCGGCGGCCAGTTCGAACGTCTCTCTGTAGGCGGGATACCGCTGGGGATTCTCGACGGAGTCGCGTACGAGTCCGCCAGTGTCAGCCTTAATCCGGGAGACTGGCTCGTCATCTTTACCGATGGGGTGATCGAAGCGGAAAACGAGCGCGCCGAAGAGTACGGCGAAGACCGTCTTATCCTGCAGATCAACGCAAATCTCGCCCTCAACCCTGCTCAGATGCTCGCCCAGATCATGGCCGACTTAGACCGCTTCGTCGCGACAACGCCACAGCACGACGACATCACCTGCCTGCTGATCAAAGCGGTGTAGCCGCCCTCGCCTTACTCTTCCTCGAGCATCTTCCCCAACGTAGGCTTATGCTTCGTGGTCTTCTCTTTCTTCTTCACCGGACCGGTACGCGTAGGCGGCGTTGTTCCCAATACTTTGCGCGAGAGCGCCTTTACCGCCGTCACGGCACGAAACTTCTTTTTCGATTTCTTAACCGGCATAACCCAACAGGATGGCAGATAGACAAGAAAATCCCAAATTGTTTTCCGATGTCTTCTTGTCTAGATTGAGCCCGCTCTGTACCTGGCGTCCTCTTTGGGGATACTACGGCCTACGGGCCGCTGAGGAGGGGCTTTCATGTGAACCGCTGTTTCAGTTGCGCCTCAATACGTATACCCGTCCGGTCCCGGCACCGCCCCGACCCGCACCTGGTGATCGACGAAGTCTCGTCCGGCAGCCAACGCCTGTTTGTCGAGCTCCAGGACCTTCGGGTTTTTCACGGTCGCTTCGAGCACGCTCATCGCAACCTCCGACGGCAGGCATTCGGTTTCTTCCAGCATTGCGCCAAGCATCACTACGTTGGCCACCTTGGCCGAACCGAGGGTATCGGCGATCTCCGAGGCCGGTACGCATAGCACCCGGGCATGGCTGCAACTGAAGTCTTCCGGCATCCGGTCGCGGTTGTACAGGATCAAGCCACCGGCCGCCACCTGTTCCGCGAACTTGCGCAGCGAAGGCTCATTCATCGCGATCAACACTTCCGGCCGCGTGATAACGGGGGAACCAATGCGTTCGTGAGCCAGAGTTACATGGCAATGCGCGCTGCCGCTGCGCATTTCGGGCCCATACGATGGCAGCCAGCTTACTTCCATGCTCTCGCGCATCCCCATCTCGGCGATCAGCTGTCCCAACAGCAGCACGCCTTGCCCGCCAAACCCCGCCACCTTGATGGTTGTCTCTCGCGTGTGATGCCGCCGGCCGGCGTTTGTCTGTGCCACGCCTTCCGTCGCGCCGATCGCCTCCGCCACGCTCTTGTGTGGGGCGTGCTTGCATTCCGGCATCTCCAGCTTCTTATCCCGGAAGACTCCCACCGGATACGCCTTCATCAGCACTTCGCTTACCCACCTGCGCGCCTCGACCGGATCCTTTTTCCAGATCGTTGGGCAAGGCGACAGGATCTCGACGAACGTGAACCCCGCGTGTTGGCTCTGCAGGGTCAGTGCTTTCTTGACTGCGCGCTGCGCCTTCATGATGTTTTTCGAGTCCGCCAGTGCTACGCGCTCGATGTACACCGGCGCTTCGAGGCTCGCCAGCAGTTCGCACACGTGCAGAGGAAACCCTTCATTCTGCGGATTGCGCCCGTAGGGAGAAGTCGTGCTCGTCTGGTTGACCAGGGTTGTGGGCGCCATCTGGCCGCCGGTCATCCCGTAGATCGCGTTATTCATGAAGATCACGGTGATGTTTTCTCCACGATTCGCCGCGTGAATGATCTCCGCTGTCCCGATTGCGGCGAGGTCGCCGTCGCCCTGGTAGCTGATGACGATGCTCTCCGGGTTCGACCGGCGAAGCGCCGTCGCTGCCGCCGGGGCCCGTCCGTGCGCTACCTGCACGTTGCCCACGTCGAAGTAGTAGTACGCGAAGACCGAACAGCCCACCGGGCTCACCAGCACGGTGCGGTCCTGCAGCCCGAGGTCCGTCAGCGCCTCCGCGATCAGCTTGTGCGCGATGCCATGGCCGCATCCTGGACAGTAGTGCGTCTGGTTCTGCAGCTCGTCCTTGCGTTCGAACCGGTCGTAGAAGGCCGGAGATTTTTCTTTTACAACTTCATAACCTTCCACAAAAGCCTCCCCCGCGTTACACAAGGCTCGCCACCCGTGAGAACAGCTCCGCATTGATCTCTTCCGCCGAGGGCACATTGCCGCCCACGCGCCCGTAAAACTCGACCGGAACATTTCCATCGAGCGCGAGCTTCACGTCTTCCACCATCTGCCCCGTGCTCAATTCCACCACCATCACGCAGGCGGCGCGGTCGGCTGCCCGTGCCAGTTCCTTCGACGGGAACGGCCACAGCGTGATCGGCCGGAACAATCCGACCTTCATTCCCTGCGCCCGTGCCAGATCCACCGTCGAGCGCAGCACACGGGAAACAATCCCATGTCCTACCACCAGCACCTCGGCATCTTCGGCCCTATAGGTTTCGTACATCGTGTCGTTTTCCTGGATCTGCTTGTACTTCGCTTCCAGGTGCCGCACATGCTGCTCGAGCAGGTCTGGGGTGAGGTAAATCGAACTGATGAAGTTCTGCCTCGACTCACGCGTTCCCTTCACAGCCCATGGTTTCGGAGGTGCTTCAATTTCGCGATACTGAATATCCAGCGGCTCCATCATCTGGCCGACATACCCATCGGTCATGATGACTGCCGGATTGCGATACTTATCCGAGAGCTCGAACGCCTTGATCGTGTAGTCGAACATCTCCTGCACCGACGCCGGCGCCAGAACGATGTTGCGATAGCATCCATGGCCACCGCCCTTCACCACGGCAAAGTAATCGCTCTGCTCCGGGGCGATATTTCCCAGCCCCGGGCCGCCGCGCACGATATCGACAATCACGCAAGGCAGTTCCGATCCGGCCAGGTAGCTGATCCCTTCCTGCATCAGGCTCATCCCCGGACCCGAGGAAGCGGACATTACCCGCACCCCTGCCGAGGCCGCACCATAAACCATGTTGATCGCAGAAACTTCACTCTCCGCCTGCAGGAACGTGCCGCCGACCTGGGGAAACAGCAACGCCGCGTATTCCGCGATCTCGCTCGCCGGCGTAATCGGATACCCGTAATAGCCGCGGCATCCCGCCATGATCGCGCCTTTCACGATCGCAACATTTCCCTTACACAGTTGCCGCATGCGCCGCCTCCTGTGCCGATGAAATAGCCGGCTCTTTGGCCGGCTGAGGTTTTTTGTAGACGGTGATCGCTCCCGGTTCCGGGCAGCAGTAGTAACAAATGCCGCAGCCGGTGCATCGCTCGCCGACGTACTGGGCAGGATGCACGCCCTGGTGACTCAGCTCGGGTGCCAGTTCCAGGCACTTCGGAGGGCACGCCTCCACGCACAATCCACAGCCCTTGCACTCTTCCGCATCCACCGTTACATAACCGCGTGCTTCCGCCATGATTGCCTCGAATGATTTCGCTTACAACGCCGCCACCAGTTCCCCGGCGCGGGTCCATTTCATCTTTTCGCAGTGCTCTTGCAGCTCTTTCCGGAATTTCGGGTGCGCAATGCTGATCAGCAACTCCGCCCTTTGCCGCACGCTTTTGCCATGCAGGTTCACAATTCCGAATTCCGTTGCTACGTAACGCACATCCGCGCGTGTCGTCACCACGCCCGCTCCGGCTTTGAGCATCGGCACAATCTTCGATAACGTTCCGTTTTTCGCCGTCGAAGGCAATGCGATGATCGGTTTCCCATTCTTCGAACGTCCCGCACCGCGAATGAAATCCAATTGTCCGCCGAAGCCGCTGTAGAAATACTGTCCCACCGAGTCCGAACAAACCTGCCCCGTGAGATCAACCTCCAGCGCCGAATTGATCGCGATCATGTTGTCGTGACGCGCCACCACGTACGGATCGTTGGTGTAACTGTTCGGCCGGAAGTCGAACATCGAGTTCCGCTCCACGTAGTCGTACATTCGTCTGCTGCCCAGGACGAAACCCACTGTGACTTTGTTCGGGTTCAGCGTCTTCAGCCGCCCGTTGATCACGCCTGACTCGATCAGCGGAATTGCTCCCTCACTGATCGTCTCGGTGTGAACACCGAGGTTTTTGCGGTCCGTCAAATGAGGCAGGATCGCATCCGGAATACCGCCGATGCCCGTCTGCAACGTGCATCCGTCTTCAATCAGCGGTGCAATATGTGTGGCAATCGCCTTCTGTTCGTCGTTGACTTCGTGCGTCGGTATCTCTACCAGCGGCTCCGATACTTCTACGAAGGCATCAATCTCGCTCACATGCAGATAAGTGTTGCCGCACGTCCGCGGCATCCGGTCGTTCGTCTGCGCGATCACATACCGCGCCGCGCGTGCCGCCGAGAGCGTGGTCTCAATCGACGTTCCCAGGCTCACAAACCCATGCTCGTCCGGGCGCGACACATGGATCAGCGCCACATCAATCGGCATCTCGCCGCTCGTGAACAACGCTTCGATCTCGCTCAGGTGGATCGGCGTGTAGTCCGCGCGCCCATCGTTGATCGCTGCCCGCACATTCGCGCCGATAAACAGCGCATTCGGCCGGAACGACGCCGCAAACTGCGGATCTGCATATTTCGCATAGCCCAGGCCCAGCAGGTGCGCTACCTCTACATTGCGGACGTCCGGCGCGCGGTCCGCCAGCGCATTCGCCAGCACCTGCGGAAACCCGCTGTTGGCATGCACCCAGACCCGCATCCCCGACTCAACTACCCGCAGCGCCTCCCGCGCCGTCTTTTTCTTGCTCTCGTATTCCGCAACCCACGACATGTGTTGGTCTCCTAGCGAAGGGCTTCCTGCGCCATCGCGTCCCGTGCCCGCTCATGCCCTACCGCGGCATAGAAAATTGCACGGTCAAAAAACTGGTCCAGCATCTCCAACATCTCTAACTCGCCAAATATCTCGGCAGGACGCTCGATCACCGACTCCTGTTTCAGGTAGTCCCACAAGTTTTCTTTCACCAGGCATATCGTCCAAGTCACCTGGCTCGCGGGAACGCCCTGCAAAGCCCGTTTCTTCCCGATTTCCACATACCGGCTCTCGATGTCGGATTCCGTCTTCCCGATCAGCCATTCGCCGAGATGCCGGTAGACCTCGTACACCCGTTGCGTGAGCTCCTCGGGCGGCACGTTGTGGTAATCGGCTAACTTCGGACAGTTCTCGATCTTCTTCCGCAGTGTCTTTGCCAGGCCCTCCGAATGGGTCTCGATCAGACGTACAAACCGGTACGCCAACATCATCGTGCGCCTCTCAATCCCCGCTCCGTGGCGCGTAACGCAGCACCACCACAGTTCCTTGGAGCCTGAACTTGCAGGTTTTGAAATGAGAATTTCCTGGGACTTTCAAGCCGTACGGAAGGTCCGCGTTGGAACACCCCGAACACATCTAAATTGTCACTTGGCGGGCGCCAGAAGGACGGTGACCCTTGTCACAATTTTTGGTGATAAAGATCACGTCCCATAACGGCGGCTTTGGAGAGCTATAGGAATTTGTTGCGAGGTCGCGCTATCCGCACGGTGGCAGAAGTTTCCCTTGGCGGGAGTACCCCTTCCCAGCGCGAGCGGCCGCTAGAATCCAACCTTATGAAACTAAATAAGTTACCCTTGCAACCTCATTTGCTGCCAGGCGGCACGATTCCGCTTCCGCGAAGATATTCGACCATCTGCCCGTAGTGATCGTTGGGATGCGAGACCATGCCGACGGCAAGGGAGAACCGGGTGGTCGGGTTCTTGCCGAAGGGCGGCGGGACCGCCTCGAACATATTCTTTTCGTTAAGGCTGGCGAGCGCTTTGTGCGCATACGCGAAACTGTCTTTCAGGTATTGCACGAGCTCCGCCTTCGTCTTCAGGCTCGCAGGCTCGGCTGGCGGCTTCTCGCCCAGGATGGCTCCGGCGTACATGGCAATGCCACCGGCAACGTGTTTCACCTGGCCGGCGAAATCGAGCACCGTATCAAACTTCCCCTGCGTCGGCTTGTAGTTGTATTTGTCTTCCGGCATCGCCTCGGCCAGACCAATCATTCCCTTCTCGAGATGAGACAATTCCTGGTCCAGCGCGGTCGAGACGGTGCTTGGGGGTGCCGGCGGTTTGTCCTGTGCAAGTGCCGTACAACAGCCCGCGCTGAGCGCGGCGGCCAGAACCAATGCGTACATGCGTTTCATAAGTCTCCTTCGTGAACCGTGACAGCATACACAAAAAGCCCCCGACGCGTGCGTCGAGGGCCTTTCTATGAATATTTATTGCCCACGGCTGGCGGGTGGGACGATCCCGTTCATGCGCAGGTATTCGACCATCTGGCCGTAGTGATCGAACGGATGCCCAATGGCCATCACCGCAAGCCCGGCGCGAGTTACCTGGCTATCGCCCCAGGGAAGCTTTACCAGGCCTAGGATGTTCTGGTCGTTCAGGCTCTGCAGCGCCTTATGCAGATACGCAAAGCTGTCTTTCAGAAACTTCACGATGTCGGCTTTCGTCTTGAGGGTGTCCGGACCGCTTTCGCCGCCGGTATCCACGGGGGGCTTTTCGCCGAGTATGGCGGCGCCAACAATGTAATTCACAGCGGCCACGTGTCTTACCTGCTGCGCGAACGTTCTCACGCCTTTAAACTCGCCCATCGATGCGCTCGGGGCGAAGTTGTATTTATCCTCCGGCATGGCCTCGGCCGCGGGGACAAACTCACTTTCCACACTCGATGCGCTGCGGTCCATCACCTCTCCAACCGACTTGGGTGGTGCACTCTTTTGTGCGATGAGTGTTCCGCTACAGCTTGCCAAAACGAGAACGAGCGCGATTGCAAATTTGTTCATGAAATCCTCCAGCGAGAAATGATGTTGCCTGGGCCCAGGTCCGAACGGCAGGAATACGAACTTCAAAGCGCGGCGTCGGAAACGCTCGCCGGGTCATTGAGCCTGGGCATCGGCCATTCATGATGTCGCCAGGCGCGGAAAAGGTATATCACGACTCCAACCAGGAGGATCAATAACGCATAACGAATCTCCTGCAGCGCGTGGGGACGCTTCACCAGCACAAACAGGAAGCCGAAGAAGGCTAGCACAGCCGGGACAGGATACAACCACATCCGGAACGGCCGCGGCGCCTCCGGGTGCCTCCAGCGCCAGAACACCAGGCCGAAAATCTGCACCAGGAACTGCAGAAGAATCCGGATCACCACTAGCGCCGAGATTACATCCGCAAGCCGCAAGAAGCAGGCCAACATCCCCACGCCCCCTAACGCCAGCAGGGAAACTGACGGAAATTTGTGCTTCGGCTGCAAGGTGGCGAAAACCTTGAAGTAATTTCCGTCGCGCGCGGCGGCATAAGGCACGCGCGAATAGCCAAGCAACAACGAAAAAACCGAGGCAAACGCCGTCCACATGATCAGCAGGGACACGAGGATGCCCGCCCAATGGCCGTAGAGCCGCTCCATCATCGATGCCACCACGTAATAGCGCGTGTCGGACTGCGCGCTCCTGAGCAGTTCGCGCCACGGCATCACGCCCAGGATGCTGACGTTCATCACCACGTAGAGAGTGCCCACCACGACGATGGAAATCACCAGCGCGCGCGGGATGTTCTTCTCCGGCTCGCGTACCTCTCCGCCGAGAAAGGCGACGTTGTAATAGCCCCAGAAGTCATAGGTCGCCACCAGCATCGCCGAACCTAGCCCAAGGAAGAAGCTGTTGGAGAGATGGAATGCGCCCGGCGGAAAATCAAAGGCGCGCGAAGCATGGAAATGCGAGAGTCCCGCAAAAATGATCCAGCCCATCGTCCCCATGACCCCAACCCACAGGAACTTCGAGATCTTCTCGATCTGAAGCACGCCGCGATACAGCAGCAGCACGATCACGCCACAGGTCGCGATCGCCACCAGTGTCGCCGCGTTGAAAAGGATGCGGATTTCCAGCGGGCCGAGGTGCAGCGACCGCGCGAACCAGGGTAGCTCAAGCCGAGGCATCAGGAAGCTTGCGTACTGCGCAAACCCTAAACATCCCGACGCAATCGAGAGAGGCGCGCTAAACGACAATTGCCAGATGAAAAGAAACGAAAGCAGCCGTCCAAGTTTCTTCGGCCCGTAGATTTCTTTCAGGTAGCGATAGCTTCCGCCCGCGCCGGGCATCGCCGCACCAAGTTCCGCCCAACACAGTCCGTCACAGAGCGCAAAGAGCGCGCCAAAGATCCAGCCCAGCATCGCCTGCGGACCGCCCATGGCGCTTACGATCAGCGGGATCGTGATGAATGGGCCGACGCCGATGACGTCGATCATGTTCAGCGCGGTCGCGCCCGCGAGGCTCAGGCCTCGTACGAGGTGCTCGTCTCCGTTGCCCGGATCAGCGCTGTGCATGTCCCGCGCTCAGCAGGTTCACGAACAGCCGCACCGCGCCCGGCACGCCGACCGGCAATTGCCGGAAGAAGGCATAGCCGGTGTAAATGTAGGTGCCTTTTCCGTATTTCGCCTCGAGCAATCCACCCTTGCGATCGGGCTCGTTCGGATCATGACATGAGAGCAGCGCGTGGAAATGGGGATCCCAGCGATCGGCGAAGTAGAGTCCGCGCTCCTGCACCCAGCCATCGAAGTCCGAGGCAACAATCGGATTGGGATCATGGAAGACGGGGTTCTCCGGCTCGAGAATCGTCACGGGCGCTGATTCCACGCTGACGCGATCGCGGCTCAACTCGAGGGGATAAGGCGTGAACTTTCCCGGAATCGGCGAATTGGGATCGGGCTTCGGTGGAATTGGGCCGGTTTGCTGCACCGTCGCGGTACCGTTGAAATCGTAGATCGCCGTGTTGTATTGCACGATCAGCGTTCCGCCATTCTTCACGAAATCGAGCAGCCGGTCATTGTGCTGCTTCACATCCTCACGCGTATCGTAGGCGCGAATGCCCACCACGATCGTCCCGTATTTCGAAAGATCGCCGCTAGCCAGTTCTTCCGGGGAAATCGTCGCGACATCGACCCCCACCTGCTGCAATACCGTGGGGATGTCGTCGCCCGCGCCCATGATGTAGCCGACTTTGAGCCCGGGCTCTGTCTTGACGTTCACTTCGCTGATCTTCTGGATCGAGGGCTGATAGTAGTAATACGTGCCAAGGTCCTCGCGCGACACGGTGGTATAGCCCTCTCTGTAACTCTTCCCTTCGCTGGTGAAGACCGCATCGATCTTCAATTTCTTCTCAGAGAGATTGCCGGGAGTGACTTCGAACTTCACCTTGCGTTCATCGCCGTACTTCGCGAACTCGGCAGTTTCCGAAGCTGGGTTGACGCGCCATCCTTCGGGCACTTCGAGCTTCAACGTGCCCTTCGCAGGGCCTTCGGCGATGCTGCGCAACTGCACGTTAATCGCGCGAGGAGCGGTGGCGGAAGTAGGGACGACTTGCGTCGAGGGATCGATCAGCACGGAAAACGCTGGCGCAACTGCGATAGCACGCAACCGCGTAGAGCCATCGGATTCACGAAGCGCCGTCTCTATCGGAATGTTGAGCGACCCTCCCAGTTCTGTGTTCTTGCCGGTCCCGGCAAACGTGATCCAGACGGAAGGAGGCTTCGCCGCGAATGGGATCGTGGGATCTTGGTCCGTGCTTTCATAGACGGAGTCGGTTTCCGGGTCTTCGCGATGGAAGCCCGGCTTCATGATCTGGGTTGGAGCATTTACGTCGCGGGCCATGTGAACGGTAGCGTGTGGCCCAACCTCGGTGAATTGAGGAGCTCCGGCAACCGCAGCCGAGGAAATGCGCAGAGGCAGCGAGCTACCGTTAGTCACCGCGACATCGATTGCAAAGCGTTGGCCCGGAACAACGAAGGGTTGGCCCGCCGTCGTGGAAGCCGTAGTCGCCTTCACATCCAGCTTGAGCGCGAGTTTTACCCCGCGAGCTGCCTGGTCCGTTTTTTCCTGCAGCTGGGATACCAGTTCGGCGCGCGAATCCTGATCGAGTGGGCTGTCTTGAAGCTTCGCCATCAGGCTTTGCAGCGTATGCCCGGCAGCGGTCAGCGGCAGCGCAGCGCTTTCCATATCGTTCTTTTCCGCCGCACTCGCCTCATCAATGTCCTTCGCAACTTCTTCCAGCCCCGGCTTCAACCACGGCACTTTCTTTTGGTCATCGCCCAACCGGTTCGCCAACCCCGGCAGCGAGGTATCGATCCCATCGAAAAAATCCTTCTCGTGTTCGTCCGGTTTCAGCGGCGGCAATACAGAATCGATCATCTTGTAGCGGCTGATATGCGGTCCCGGTTGCACGTTCCATTGGCCTGCTCCCTGGGAAAGCTGGTGTTTCAATCCCATCATGGCGAACTGCACGTAGCTCATGCCGAGGGCCGGATCTTCCGCGCCTGTGTCGAATGCGACCGTGTAGTCTTCGCCCTCGTGCACGTTGTCCATGTAGAGCTTCTTCGCCTGCCAAGGCGGCAGATGAAGCTCTGGAAACTGCTTGGGATCCGCAGCCGCGCGGAAAGCTTCCCTGGTGAGGATCCCCGAAGCCTGGTGATGGCCGTGGCCGTCCCGCTCGGCGCCCTGGAATCGTTGCGCGATCACATCCGGCCGGAAAGTCCGGATGACTCGAACCATGTCTCGTAACGGGACATATCCCGGCGGCCCCCCATCCTGCCACTTCTCCAGGGATTCCTGGGCGCTTTTGCTGAAACCGAAATCCGCAGCCATGCTGAAACGCTGGTGAACCCCGTAATACTTGTCGCTTTCGAGCAGTTCCAGCACCCGAAGAACTCCCAGTTCGTCGAAGAGGTTGCTGCCGGTCCTGTTCTGGCCCCCCTCGCCATGCGTCAGCGTCATCAGGGTGACGTCGTCGCCCTTGCCACGCGACTCCAACACCAACATGCCGCCATCTTCGTCATCAGGATGCGCCGTGGTGTGCAGCAGGCGGGCGGTCGTCTTCAGCCTTTTCAGCAACAATTCGAGCCCGGCTCGGCCCTCGTCCTGGGGCAACGGCGCGAGTTCGTCCACCACCTTTGCAGGCGCAGAAGAGGGCGCCTGGGCAAAGAAGAACGCAGGGAAAAGCAACGAGATCGCGAGCAGCGCCGCCAGGGGTGGGCGGAGGGCAGTTGTCAGGCGCAGAAGACGGCTGGTTCTCAATTTCATCAGCTTGGCAGTTGTACAGGGTTTGGTGCAGCTACGGCAAATCCATTAGACGCGTACCGAGGGAAGAAAGACTCGCAAGTGACGACCGTAACCCTCATTGGTTCTGTCATTTCCCAGTCGTACATGTACTAGTTCGTACTAGCTGCACGGCTTGCCATTCGGCTACTCTGAAGTGCATTCTTCTCCCTCTGCGTGAGTCAGGATAACGACTGCAGGAGTTCGTTTGCAAAAGTCAGGGCCAGAAAAACACCTTCCGTTCAGATTCAGGCTTGCGATGCCCAAGCGCATTCCGATCTTGTATCTGATCCTCGGCGCGCTGCTCACCGTGAGCGTGTTGCCGATGTATTTCTACGCGAAGGTTGTGGCCATCAACCGCGAACGCCTGAAGACCAACGAAATGCTGCTGCAGAACACGGTGACCCGCTCGCTGGCGGATGACGCATCGGAACGTCACCGGAACCTCAGCATGATGTTGCAGAACCTTTCTGCGGCGGTACAGGTGAACAGCGGCGGCAATCTCGACGACGCCACCATCGCCTCGCCGGAGATGCGCGCACTCCTGGAAACTTTCGTCAGCAACGGCGGCGACATCGCCTACGCCACCATCATGAATGCGGAGGCCAAGGGCGTAACCGCCGGCCGCATTGTCCCGGATGTATTCCTGCGCCGCGAGATGCAGAAGGGCTTCGACTTCGCCAGGGATGGCCATGCGTATAACGGCCAGGCCTTGCAGGTCATCTCCGGGTCGGAAACCCATACCGTGATGCTCGTCACCCGGCCCATCATGGCCGGCGACAACTTCATCGGATTGATTTCGGCCGTTGTGGACCTCGACTACCTGCTCAACCGGCTGGAAGAGGTCAGCCACGGCGGACTGATCGCCTACGTCGTGGACAGCAACGGGCGGCTCGTGGCTGGCGCCGAACGCAGCTACGCGATCGGCCAGGATATGACCTCGATCGAGTTGGTGAAGAGCTTCGTCGACGAAGGCGGCCGCCTGGCCGCGACACGCGAGTTCAGCATGGTCACCAACGGCACGCGGACCGAAATGCTCGGTACCTACAGCCCTGTGCCTTCGTTGAAGTGGGCCGTCATCGCGCAGAAAGATACCAACGACGCTTACCAGGGAATCTACGAAATGCAGCGCAGTGCAAGGCTGCTGGCGATCCTCGCCGTGCTCATGTCGGTCATCATCAGCCTGTGGGCGGCTCGCCGCATTACCACGCCCCTGGGGGTGTTGACCGCCTCCAGCCGGGCGATCGCCGAAGGCGATTTCAGCCGCCGCGTGCATCTGCATACGCGCACCGAAATCGGCGAGCTCGCTCAAACCTTCAATAGCATGACGAACGAGATCGAGCAGCACATCGAGAAGCTGAAGCGCGCCGCCGAAGAGAACCGCGCGCTCTTCATGAACTCGATCCAGATGCTCGCCGGCGCGGTCGACGAAAAGGATCCCTACACTCGTGGACATTCCGATCGCGTTACGCGTTACTCCGTCTTGATCGCCACTGAGATGGGCCTGAGTACGGAAGAAGTCGAAAAGATTCGCATCGCTGCCCAGCTGCACGATGTGGGCAAGATCGGTATCGAGGATCGCATCCTCAAGAAGCCGGGCGCCCTGACGCCGGAAGAGTTCGAGATCATGAAGACGCACACCACCAAGGGTGCGACCATTCTGCGCCCTGTCGAACAGCTGCGCGACATGATCCCGGGCATCGAGTTGCACCACGAATCCCTCGACGGCCGCGGTTATCCTCACGGCCTCAAGGGCGACGAGATTCCGCTGATGCCGCGCATCATCACCGTAGCCGATACCTTCGACGCCATGACGACCAACCGGCCCTACCAGGCCGCCGCCGATCCCGAATACGTCGTCCGCATCATCAACTCGCTGGCTAACACGAAATTCGATCCCCGCTGCGTGGCCGCCTTTACGGCGGTATTCCAGCGCGGCCAGTTGCAGGTTCGGCACACGGCAGTTCCCATGCCGGCCGTCTCGCTTGCCGCGGTTGCCACCAGTGCTGCCATGGCGAGCGCCCCGGAAGCGGCCACGCTGGTCAATACCGAGCGCTTTTAGTTCTCTTCCCGCATCCTTCTTCGCACCGCCAAACCTTCCCCTCTCGCGGTCTTTATAATTGTCTTTTGCCATTCATACGGGGCATTCATGATTCAGACGTTATTCGGCAGCCTGGAAGAAGAGAAGAAACCTAGTGTGCTTCAGCGCATGAAAGAGGCGGTCTCGCGTACCCGCGAGAGCCTCACCGAGCGCATTGAGGATGTTGTTTCGTTTCGCAAGGAGATCGATCGCGAAACCCTCGACGACCTGGAAGCGACTCTCATCGGCGCCGATCTCGGAGCCAACACCACCCACGAGATCCTCGAAGCCGTACGCGAAAAAGTTGATCGCAAGCAGATCAACAACGTGGACGAACTGAAGCGCGTGCTGAAGGAAGAGATCCTCGCCGTCCTGAACGACGCCACCGCGAAACATCCGGTGATTTCAGTCGATGGTGAGCCGGAGGTGATTCTCATCGTGGGTGTCAACGGTACCGGGAAGACCACGACCATCGGAAAGCTGTCGAACCTGCTGCGCGGGCAGGGGAAAAGTGTCCTGCTCTGCGCTGCCGATACATTCCGCGCCGCCGCCATCGATCAGCTCGAGGTCTGGGGGGACCGCACCGGCACCGAGGTGATCAAGACCAAGCCGGGCGGCGATCCTGCTGCCGTTCTCTATGACGCCCTGCAAGCCGCGAAAGCGCGCAACGTCGATTACGTGATCATCGATACCGCCGGCCGCCTGCACACGAAACAAAATCTTATGGCCGAGTTGGAGAAGATGAAGCGCACGGCACAGCGTTTCATCCCCAGCGCGCCCCACGAGGTCCTGCTCGTCATGGACGCGACCACCGGCCAGAACGGTTTACAACAGGCGAAACTGTTTACCGAATCCGCAGGGGTGACCGGCATCGTGCTCACCAAACTCGACGGCACCGCCAAGGGCGGGGTGGTCGTCGCCATCTCGCGCGAACTCGGGCTTCCCGTGCGCTACGTCGGCGTGGGCGAAAAGGCAGGCGACATTCTCCCCTTCAACGCACAGGATTTCGTGGAGTCTCTCTTTGCCTGATCGCGCGTTGGTTCCCATCCACGCCAGCCCCGATGAGCGTTTCATGGCGCGAGCCCTGGAGTTGGCGAGCAAGGGCATCGCACTCGCCGCTCCGAATCCGCGCGTCGGAGCGGTCCTCGTCTCCGAGGATGGCGAGGTGGTAGGCGAGGGCTTCCATACCTACGACGGCGTGAAGCATGCGGAGGTGCTCGCGATCGAACAGGCGGGAGAGGCCGCCCGCGGCGCCACTCTCTATCTGAACCTGGAACCCTGTTCGCACCAGGGACGCACCGGGCCATGCGCCGATGCGGTGATTGCGGCGGGTATTCGCAAGGTGGTCTGCGCGATGCGCGATCCTAATCCTCTCGTCAGCGGCCAGGGCTTCGAAAAGCTGCGCAACGCCGGAATCGAAGTCTTCGAAGGCGTGCTGGCCCAGGAGGCCGGCAAACTCAATGAAGGCTTCGCCAAGCGGATTCGCACCGGCTTGCCGCTCGTCACCCTAAAAGCGGCCATGACCCTCGACGGGAAGATCGCGCCTCCACCGCCAGAGGTCACCGATATCGGACTTTCGCAGCCCGGATGGATCACGAGTGAAATCGCTCGTGCCCATGTACAGGAACTGCGGCACGCGGCGGACGCCATTCTGATCGGTGTCGGCACCGTGGTGAGCGACAACCCGCTGCTCACCGACCGCACCGGCCTGCCACGGCGGCGTCCCTTGCTGCGCGTCGTGCTCGATTCACAATTGCGCCTGCCCCTGGATTCACGTCTCGTAAAGACCGCGCATCACGATGTGCTGGTCTTCTGTTCTTTCGCCGAAGAGCGGAAGCGTGCCGCTCTCGAAGAGCGCGGCATCCAGGTCGAACAGGTTCCCCTGGCGAAAAACGAGCCAGGGAGCGTCGCCTCGGTCGCCGGCGGACGCCCCGATCTGCGCGCTGTCGTGGAGCGCATCGGGGCACGCGAGTTGAACAGCCTGATTATCGAGGGCGGCGCTGCCGTGAATTGGGCCGCGCTCGCAGCCGGCATCGTCGACAAGGTTTTTCTCTACTATGCCCCCAAGATTCTTGGCGGAGGGGGTTCGATTCCCTTCGCCCTCGGGGCGGGCTACACCAAGATGGACGACGCTGCTTACCTGAAGAATCTCGAGCTGCATCGCTTCGGCGAAGATTTCGCCGTCGAAGGTTACCTGCGCGACCCGTATAACGACTGAAGCTTAAAGAGACGCACCCTCGATCCAGCGGCTCAACAGCTCGCAGATCCGTTCCTTGTGCGCATCCGTGTCGTGGGTCAGCCACGCCAGGTCGTGGGCTTCCGCCAACTGCGGCCAGTCGCTGACCCGGTCCGCAATCACTTCGTCGTTTGAGGAGTAGATCGCAAGGCGATGCGCCGGTTTCGATTCGAGGCAGACGCCGTCCGCCCAGGTCGGGGAACTCACGCAAGCCACCCGCAAATCGGTCCGCGACTCTTCCTGGAGCTTTGCGGCGACCAGTCCCCCGAGGCTGATGCCGATCACTCGCGCTTCGCGCGGCAAGTTGAATTCGCGAAGATACTCCACCGAAGTCTCCGCCAGGACATGCGGATCGTGATGCGGCAGCAGCAACCGGTGATAGATGAATTCCGGGTGAGCTTCGCGCAGCAACGGTTCTAACTTTGAAACGCTGCCCTGCGGCGATCCGCCCTTGCCGTGCAACAGGTAGATTTGTCCCATGGGGTTAGAAGGCCCGGAATCGCTCCGGGCCGTGTCTGGGCTACTTGTGTGCCGCTTGCGCGCGTCGCGCCGCCATTTTCTTCTGCCGTTGGATCATCGCCGCCAAACGTTCCTGCGCCTCTGAAGTGTGATTGATCACCGCTTCCGACTTCGCAAGAAACGCCGGTTGCTCCATCTTCTCCCGGATTTCAGCAAGGAATGGCGCGAATTTCGCGAAGATGAAGAACAATTCGCCGGCATTATCCAGGAATATGCCTTCATGCAGCGCGCCACGGAGCACCAGCGAAGAGGCCATCTCCCAGAACGAGGTGACCTGGCGAATGTAGGCATTCTCCGGCGTGCCCCACCCCTCGAACACGTTCACCACATCGTCCGCAGATTGTGGCTGGAAGCTTGCCAGGAAGTTACGGGCCTGCCGCATTACGGACTCGCGGCGAAGATCGTACAGTTTCAAAATTAATTCGGCATCGTCATGCGTTGCTTTTCCAAAATCGGCCATACTCACCCCTCGGATTAAGATGGAAAAAGAAAGGCCGCCGGAATGGCGGCCTCGTCTTACGCTACGTCCGCGGGCTTCTCCGGCTCCGCGATCTTGACTGAATAGTCGCACTGCACAGCGTTTTCGGTCTCGGCGACTTTCTTCTTGCTGCGTCTCTTCGGCTCTTCTGCAGCTGCCGCCTTGTTGTTCGGACAACTCAGGAACTTTCCGGACTTCAGGTTCTTCTCAAGCAAGTACTCGCTCCCGCACTTCGGACACTTCTCCGGAACCGGCTTATACGCCGAGGTGAAATCGCACTTCGGATAGCGCGAACATCCGTAAAAGAAGTTGCCGCGCCGCGCTTTCTTCTCGACGATCTCGCCTTCTTTGCATTGCGGACACTTCACCCCGACAAAGTTTTGCTTGATCCACTTACACTCGGGATAGCCGCTGCAAGAGACAAATTCGCCAAAGCGTCCATGGCGCAGAACCAGCGGGCGCGTACATTCCGGACATTTCTCGTCGAGCGGGACGTCGGGAATTTTCTTTGCCTGGTCGAGCCGTCGCGTGGTCTTGCACTCCGGGTAGCCGGTGCAAGCCATGAACTGTCCAAACCGCCCACGCTTCAGTACCATCGGGCGCCCGCAGTTCTCGCAATACTCTTCCTGCTCCGTCTCCTGCACATCGGCCGTGTCGAGATCCGGCAGGTCGATCGGATTTTCCTTGGTGAAGGTGCAGCTGTTCGGATCTTTCTTATCGTACGAACTGCAGGCGAAGAACGAACCGTGTTTGCCCCACTTGATCACCAGCGGCGAACCGCACTTTTCGCACTTCTCGTCCGTCGGCTTCTCCATGCGCTTGATGTTTTCCATGTGCTTCTGCGCATAGTCGAGGTTCTGCTCGAACTTGTCGTAGAACTCGGTGAGAGTGTCCGTCCATTTTTTCTGGCCGTCTTCCACCTCGTCGAGTTCTTCTTCCATGCGCGCTGTAAAGCGCGTATCGAAGATCTCCTTGAAGTTCTCGACCAGCAAATCGGTGACGACCATGCCGATCTCGGTGGGGAAGAACTTTCCTCCACGGCCCGGTGTCTTCTGCACGTAACCACGGTCCTGGATCGTGCTCAGGATCGCCGCATACGTCGACGGACGCCCGATTCCCTGCTCCTCCAGCTCCTTCACCAGCGACGCCTCGTTGTAGCGTGGCGGCGGTTCCGTGAAGTGCTGCTCCGGCTTGATTTCCTTCAGTGTGAGCTTCTGGCCCTCTGTGAGCGGCGGCAGCTTGTGCTTCAGACTGTCGTCTTCCTCGTCCTTCGCTTCCTTCGACTCTTCGTAAACCTTGAGGAAGCCTTCGAACTTCAATACCGATCCGGTCACGCGGAAGTTGTAGGTCCGGTCCGACTTGGCATCGATATCGACGGTGGTCTGGTCGAACACCGCCGGCGCCATCTGCGAAGCTACGAAACGCTGCCAGATGAGCTTGTACACCTTCAGTTCGTCGTCTTTCAGGTACTTCTTCAACTCGTCAGGAGTTCGTGCCACCGACGACGGACGAATTGCTTCGTGTGCCCCCTGTGCATCCTTCTTCTGCTTGAATTGGTTCGGTGATTCCGGCAGAAACTCCTTGCCGTAGGTGTTGCCCACGTGTTCGCGCACTTCCGTCAACGCCTCATTCGAAACGCGGGTGGAATCGGTACGCATATAAGTAATGAGACCGACGGTGCCTTCGTCGCCCAGTTCCACGCCTTCATAGAGGTGCTGCGCGATCATCATCGCGCGCTTCACGCTCATCCCGAGCTTACGCGAGGCATCCTGTTGGAACTTGCTGGTCGTGAACGGCGCTACCGCATTGCGCCGCCGCTCGCGATTCTCCACCGAGCGAACGAGCCAATCGGCCGCGTTCAGGGCATCGACGATCTTCTTCGATTCCTCTTCGTTCGTAACTTCGGTTTTCTCGCCATTGATCCCGGTAAAGCGGGCATCGAAATCGGGCGGCTTCTGCCCATGCAAGTGGGCATCGATGGTCCAGTATTCCTTCGAGACGAAGGCCTTGATCTCGCGCTCGCGCTCCACGATGAGGCGCAAAGCGACCGTCTGCACACGCCCGGCGGAAAGACCGCGGCGGACCTTGTCCCACAACAGCGGCGATACCTGGAAACCGACCAGGCGATCGAGAATACGGCGCGTCTGCTGCGCATCCACCAGGTTGCGGTCGATGCCACGGGGATGCTGGAAGGCGTCCTGGACAGCCTTCTTCGTGATCTCATTGAACGTGACCCGATAAAACGGCTGCGAACCAGTCTTCTTCTTTTTTCTGCCGTCGCCATCCCCGAGTTCTTCCGCAAGATGCGCGGCGATCGCTTCGCCTTCGCGGTCCGGGTCAGGTGCCAGGTAGATCGCATCGGCGTCCTTCGCCAGCTTCTTGAGCCTGGCGACGACCTTCTCTTTCCCGGGGATAACGACATACTCGGTCTCGAACTGATTCTCGACATCGACACCCAGACCTTTTTTCGGCAGGTCCTTGATGTGACCGAGCGAAGCTTCGACCTCGTAGCCCTTTCCTAGATATTTCTGGATCGTCTTTGCCTTGGCCGGCGACTCGACGATTACCAATCCCTTAGACAATTCTTCCTCTTTCCAACCCAATTCCTACAGATGCTGCCGGGAGGAATAAGACGCTATGACACTTTCCATGAAGCTAGCACGGATTTTGTCGGAGCAGCAAAACTGTCACATCGTCCGAACGTAATACTTCCCGGGCATCTGCCTGATTTTGCTCGTCATTTCGAGTTCGAACAAGGCCGAAAAAATCTCCGCCGAGGAAAGCTTTCCATCAAGCTTCTCGATCAACTCGTCGATATGCATCGACTCATCGGCACGCAGAAGTGCGTAGACCTTTCGTTCCTGCTCTGGCATCGATTGCTGGTCGAATAGAGATGCAGCCACCGCCTGATCGGTCGCAAGAGCCTCTCTGGGGGGACCTACCTGCAAGCGCACATCGGTGGGCAATTCCTCCCATACATCCTCCCACGTCGCTACCAGCTTCGCGCCTTGTTTGATCAGCGTATTCGGTCCCCAGGCCAGCTTGTTGGTCACGTTGCCGGGGACTGCATAGACCTCACGGCATTGTTCGAGCGCACACCGTGCCGTGATGCGAGTCCCGCTGTACTCTCCTGCCTCCACCACCAGCACGCCCACGGAGAGCCCGCTGATGATGCGATTCCGAATGGGAAAATTCTGCGGGGCCGGAAATGTGCCGGTCGGGAATTCGCTGATCAGGGCGCCGCCGCACTCCAGGATCTGCTCCGCCAGTTTTTTGTTGGCCCGGGGATAGATCTCATCCACCCCCGTTCCGAAAACGGCAACCGTCTTTCCCCGGGCATTGACAGCCCCGCGGTGTGCTGCGGTGTCCACGCCGCGTGCCAGCCCACTAAATAAGATGAGCCCGCGGGCAGCGAGGTCGCAGGAGAGACGCTCGGCCATGCCCAATCCATAAGGGGTGGGGTGGCGCGTGCCGACAACGGCAACTCCGGGCTTGCCCAGGATCGCGGCGTCTCCCCGCACCCGCAGCGCAAGCGGCGGATCGTAGATCTCCATCAGTCTTTGCGGATAGTCCGGATCGCCGATCGCCACGATCCTCGCACCTGCCTCCGCGGTCTTTGCCAGTTCATCTTCGGCGAGTTTGTAGGACTTTCCCAGCGCCACCGATTGTGCCGCGACCGCCGGCAGTCCCGCTGCTTCCAACTCCGTCAGCGAAGCCCGGAACACGCGTTCGATGTCGCCGAAGTGTTCCACCAGCCTGCGGCCGCGCGTGGGTCCGAGTTGCGGCGTCAGCGAAAGCGCCACCCATTGCCGTTGGCGCTCCCCCGCGCTCTTTGTCTCCAGTACCGTCATGTTCAAGGGTTCCGTATTTGCTAGAATCGTCCGTTTGCCTGAAGGCTTATGTCTCCACTGAGAGTTTCCGCAATTTCCTTCCTGAATACAGCACCGCTAATGTGGGACTTCGCCCACAATGCCGTCGGATCCGATTTTGACGTCCACTACACCATTCCCTCGCGTTGCGCCGAAGAGCTACGAGAAGGCACAGCCGACATCGGCATCATCCCGGTATTCACCTACGCCCTCATTCCCAACCTGGTCATCATCCCGGATATCGCCATCGCCACCAAGGGCGTCGTGCGATCGATCCTGCTCATCAGCAAGGTGCCGGTAGAACAGATCCGGAGCGTGGCGCTCGATACCTCGTCTCGGACGAGCGTCGCGTTAACCAAGGTGCTGTTCGCGAAGTTCTGGGGCGGCGAGAGAACCTACGTTTCCAGGGACCCGGATCTCGATCAAATGCTGGCGGAATGCGATGCCGCCCTGGTCATCGGCGATCCCGCTTTGCGCGCTAAGACTGCCGGTTACCACGTCTACGATCTCGCCACCGAGTGGAAGAGGTTCACCGGGAAGTCGTTTGTTTTCGCGGTTTGGGCGATCCGTATGGCTGCCCTGGATGACAGCGCTCCGGCGGTTGATATCGTCGAGATCTTCCAGCGCTCCCGCGACCACGGGCTGGAATCAGCGCACATTGAGGAGTTGGCGCGCGAGTGGGCACCTAAAATTGGAATATCGGAATCAGAAGTGCGCGCTTATTTGACTGAGAATATCCATTACCACCTGGATTCCGAGAATCTCGAAGGCTTGGCGCTCTTCTTTCAGTACGCTGCCGAGCTGAAGCTGATCGATCGCGTGCCCGAGCTTCGCTTTCTGGTCGCACGTACCTGCCTGGCCAAGCCTTCTAAGTGACAGAAACACAGTAAATTCGTGCAAATGCCCATCCGAGCTGACGAATTTCTGCCTCTAAGTGAATAGCCGAATCATGATTATCCTCTACAGCTCGCATGCCTTGATGCACTGGTTGCACCGCCTTGGCGGCCCGGGCCTGCTGCTGCTCGCCCAAGTCGACAACTCACCCATCCCCGTGCCCGGCAGCATGGATGTGCTGCTGATTATTCTCTGCACCTCGAGAAAAGAGCTCTGGCTGTATTACGCAGCCATGGCCCTGGCCGGAGCCATGGTCGCGGGCTATATCACCTACCGCTTGAGCATGAAGGGCGGAAAAGAGACCTTTGAAAAGAGGATCGGCAAGGAGCGAGCTCAAAAGGTCTATTCCATCTTCGAAAGGTATGGATTTCTATCGGTTTCTCTCGGTGCGATGGCGCCGCCGCCGGTACCGATGTCGGCGTTCCTCATGGCTGCCGGCGCCATGCAGTATCCGCTCAAGAAATTTTTGGCCGCATTATTCGTCGGGCGCGCGATCCGCTACACCTTGGTCGCTTATCTCGCGTCCCTCTACGGCCACGCGATCATCCACGCGATGTTCCGCTACTACAAGCCGTTCATGATCGCTTTAATCGTGTTGGCCATAGCCGGCGGACTGGCCGGGCTCTACTACTGGCGACGCCACAAGAAGCAAAGCGGAAAATCGAAGCCTCGCAGAGCATCGATCGCCGCCTGAGAATAGGCGGCCCGATCCGCCAAAGAGCTCGGCGTCGCCCCGTTTACTGCCGCGGCGCGTAGTATCCCTTGCGCGCTCTCACTTTATATTTCTTGTTATCCGCCATGACATCGATCGAACGATACCGCCCGTCTTTCCTGAAATCGGCGGGAACATAGGAAACCGCGTACTGGCTGCGCAGCTCGTCCTGGATCTCGGAGAAGGCGTTCGCGACATCGGCGATCTTGAAGGGGAAGAAGGCGCGTCCGCCGGTGGCATCGGCGAAGCGTTCCAGCACCTTGTCGCCGCGCAGCTTGATCCCGCTGGTGTTCGTCGAAATCGTGTAAATGATCACTTCCGCGCGCTGGGCCATTTCAACGGCCTCTTCGCGGGTTACGCGGCTCTGGTTATCTTCGCCGTCGCTGAGCAGGATGATCGCCTTCCGCGTCGCGGTTCCGGCGCTTTCCTTCAGCAGCTTGTCGCGGCAGGCGTAGTAGATCGCGTCATACATCGCCGTGCCGCCGCCCGGACGCAGCATGCGAACACCCTTGGCAAGCAGGTCGGTATCGTCGGTGAAATCCTGCGTCACTTCGGCGGTCGTATCGAAGCCGATCACGAATGCCTTATCGAACCGGGGCCGGATAATCTGGTTCAGAAATTCGATGGCCGACTCCTGCTCGAACTTGAAGCGGTCTCGCACCGAGTTGCTGGCGTCGATCAGCAGGCCCACGCGCAAAGGCAGGTTGGTCTCCCGGCGGAAGGAGTTCACCTGCGCCACCGGCTTGCCGTCATCGATGAACTTGAAGTCGCCTTGCTGCAAATCCTTCACGAAGTGGTTGCGCTTATCCGTGACCGTGAAGATCACGTTCACTTCGTTGACGCCTACCTTGATGGTCGGAATATCCGCGTCGACGGGTGTGTTGCTGTCACCCGATTGCGTTGGCTGGCCGCCACGCCTTTGCCGGCGTCACCGCGGGCGGATCCTTCGGAATCGAGGGCAGGTCGCTGTCCTCCGGATTCGCAGGCGTCGCACTCGGCGGCGGAGCGGCTTTTTTCTGTTGCTCCTGCAGCGTGGCGGACGGAGCCGAAGGCAGCTCCGCCGGCTGTTGCGCGGCGGCGAATAATGCCGCCCCTAGGATTACCAACCACACACTGGGTCTCATTCGTTAAGGCCATTATAAGCTGAGCATCGGAGCCATCAGCGTGACAAGCCAAGCACCTTCGGTCTAGTCCGAGCGAGGCTGCGGATGGCGCAGGTTTTCCAGGAAAAGCTCCAATTCCCGTGGAATGGCACAAGAGAACGATAGCGGCTCCCCGGTCTTCGGTTGACGCAACTCGACCGTCGCCGCATGCAGGAAATTTCGATCCAGGGAAGGGATCTTCGAGGCAATCCCCTTCACCGCCTTCGTAACGCGCAACTCGCCGGGAGCCCCATACAGCGCGTCCCCGACCACCGGGTGCCCAAGGCTCGCCATGTGCACGCGTATCTGGTGCGTCCGTCCCGTCTCGATCTTCACTGTCAGGAGGGCAAACTTTCCGTACGGCGATTCGATCTTCTCCAGCACTTCGTAGTGGCTCACCGCATCTCGGCCTCCCGCGCCGCGCGTCGTCATCCGCGTCCGGCGCGAGGCATCGCGCGCAATCGGGGTATTGATCGTTCCCTTCGCTTTCTTCGGCCAGCCATGCACCAGGGCTATGTATTTCTTGTGAACCCGTCGCGAGGAAAACTGTTCGGCGAGTTTGCGATGTGCGACATCGTTCTTCGCCACCACGATGAGCCCGCTCGTCTCTTTGTCCAGCCGATGAACGATTCCCGGCCGCAATTCGCCACCGAGTTCTGACAGGTTGCGGAACCGATGCAGTAAGGCATTTACCAGCGTGCCGCGATTGCGCGCCTCTTCCGTCGATCCCGCGCCTGCATGCACCATCATGCCCGCGGGTTTGTTCACGACCGCCAGGTCGTCGTCTTCATACACGATATCGAGCGGTATATCTTCCGCGATCGCGCGCAACGGCGGCGGCTGATATCCCTCGATTACCTCGATGGTTTCGCCGCCACGCAATTTATAGGAAGATTTGGAAAGTTTTCCATCGACGAGGACCTTTCCATCGTCGATCAGCGCCTGCACCCGCCCGCGCGAAATATCCGGCAAGCGCGCCACGAGAAAATGATCGAGACGCGCGGCGACGTCGTCGTCCGTCGCGACGAATTGTTGGTGTGTAACGTCCATCGGCGATGGAAGATTATGGCAGACGCAACGCTTTACCGCGCCGTCGCCAGTTCCGCCGGTCGGCGCAACGGCACACGTCGCAACCAGATGATCGTTCCGGCGATGACCATGGCTAGCGCAATGCCCTGCGTTTCGGTCATCCAGGTGCCGAAGAGCTGGCCGCGTCCCGGATCGCCGCGTAAGAACTCCAGAAAGAAGCGGGCCACGCCATAGATGAACATGTAGGCGCCGACCACCTGGCCTTCAAATCTCTTGTGTTTCAACATCCAGTAGAGAATCGCAAAGTTCAGCAACTCGACGATCATCTCGTACAGCTGTGTGGGATGGACGTGCACTCCCAGCGGCACCCCGCCAATCTCGTTGGCCAAAGGGTTGTGGAAGACGACGCCCCACGGCATCGATGTCTCGCGGCCGAAGCAGCAGCCCGCGGAAAAGCATCCGAGCCGGCCGAACGCATGGCCAAGCGCAAGGCCGGGCGCGAAGACATCTGCTGTGCGCAGCCCCGGCATGTGGTTGCGCCGCATGTACCATGCTCCGCAAATCACCGCGAGCACCACGCCGCCGGAGAAGACCCCTCCGGCCTGCAACGTAGAAAGCGAGAAGATTTCGCTCGGGTGCGCCACGAAGCGGTCCCACTCGGCGATGAACATCAGCAACTTGGCCCCGACGATGCCCGCAAAAACAAAGATGATGGCGAGATTCCAGACTTTGTCCGGATCCATACCCTGCTCTTTTGCGAGTTTCTGGATCAGCAGGATCGCGACCACCACGCCAAACGAGACGAGGAAGCCGTAGGTAGGAAGGGCGAAGTGTCCGATGTGGAAGAGTTGCGGGTACACAGCACTATTTTAGACGTACGAGCGGATGCTTTTGGTGCAGAAACACTAATGCCGACCCGCGTAGCCGTGCGTGATGGGCCGTCAATGAACCCGTTCACCACGGTGGGTGCCCTCCGAGATCCTTCAGGCCTCTCCGCATGGCGGAGCATGGCACACCAGATCTATGTCGAGGCGGGCTCCCTGTTCATTGAATATCGGTTCAAAAAACGGTTGCCATCCGTCACCAACCTTGCAGGCCGGCTTCAGTGGGTTTGATGCTACGCAATGCACTCTCGATGCGCAAGCGAAGGCTGCAAAATTGATGGTAATTGGCTTGCTTCACCGCACTCCATCATGGGACTACCGCCCCTGCGATGGATCGTTCGAGGTTGCGGTATTCACATCGACATGCGTTGTGGGCAGCCCCGGCGGATAACAGTTGCCATCCTTGTTGTAGTTCCTTGCGCAACTCCTGGCTTCGTCGCGGCGTGGAGATTGCGCGAATTGCCAGATTTCCGCATACCCGACGCCGCTCTTTGCAGGAGCGGGCGGACGCTTGGGAAACACACAGCCGCGCGATGGTGGGCACGAATCGTTATAGGCCCATATCGCGATCTGCCGTCCTTCCGCATGCTCGTGAATATCCTTCGCAGTGACGACGGTCTCGCCCGCATCTTCCGTGAAGGGGACGGCCGAGCAGTACACCCCCGCGCGGAACCCGGCGGCGGTCACGGCGTCGGCCCATGCATGCAGGTAGGCACGCTGCTCAGGAAGCATGCGGCCACCTTCTTCCTGGTCGATGAAGATCAGCGTTCGCGCACGAAAGCCCTCCGCGTTAGCCCGGGCGGCGGCGTCCTTGCCATCGCGACTCCCCATTTGAGCGGGGTTCTTACCCTTCAGCTCCTTGTACAGCCGCCCGTTATAAAGGACTGCGAAGCCAAAGCCGGCCGCCTTCACAATGTCACGCTTGCCGGCCCACGAATTCGCTTTCGCGCCCGGAGGATTGTTCAGCCAATACCCGGTCCACTCGAACGTTTTGCGCAGCGCAGTGAGACCCTGGTCGCCGGGATAGTCGTTGCGGTCAAATCCAAGGGAATATTGGGCCTCCTCCTGCGCCGCCGCTAACCGGCTGAAACCGCAGAAGATGACGAGGAACACAGCGCAAACTGTTAAAATAGAAGTCGTTCTGGGCATGGCGAGTGCGCGCGCCGCCGGGCAATGGCGTTGCGAAGCGGCGCATCTTCCGTCATAATAACGGTTTGCCCCCGGTTGCGTCCGGTTTCCTGAGAGCTTCAGCGCCGGATACTCGCCAGTGGTAGATGTGCATTCCATGCCGCGTATTCTGCGCGCTTTGGATCCTGACAATCCCCTGCACAAGGGAAGGCCTGTAACGCGGGTATGCGCCCACGTTGGGACCAGTTGTGCGACCCGTGAACGGAAAGTTCGCGGCTAACCAAGGAGAAGGTTTCGTGTTAATGATTCGCTTGTCGCGCCGTGGCGCGCGCAAACAACCGCACTACCGCATCGTCGTCATCGAGAAGGATCGCGCCCGCGATGGCCGCTCCGTCGAAGTCGTCGGCACCTACAATCCCCGCACTAATCCTGCTTCCGTCGAACTGAAGCGCGACCGCGTGGATTACTGGGTCAGCAAGGGCGCCCAGATGAGCGACCGGGTGAAGAAGCTTTGGGACAAAGCGCCCGCGGCTGCTCCGGCAAACGTTGCGTAGATTCCAGCTTCGAGCGAGGCCCAACGATGAACACTGCAGCCAAAGGTGATCCGCGCGTCCTGATTGAAACCCTGGCGAAAGCGCTGGTGGAAGCTCCGGACGAGGTCGTAGTGGACGTGGAGCAGGACGGCGAAACGACGTATGTGAACCTCGAGGTCGCCGAAAGCGACATGGGACGCATCATCGGACGCCAGGGCCGCACCGCGAAATCGTTGCGGGCGATCTTGAATGCCGCCGGCGTGCGGCACAAGGTCCATTACGAGCTCGATATCCTGGATTGAGCTGCTTTGAAAGGGCGGGAGTTCACTCCCGCCGTACGCGCGGCTTTAACCGCTGCTGGAATTCGGGCTTGTGAACGAGTGAGCGCAGAAGATCAATTCGTCACCATCGCCCGAATCCAGAAAACCCAGGGCCGGATCGGCGAGGTCTTCGCGGAGTTGTTCACCGACTTCCCCGAGCTCTTTGCAGAACGCCACCGGTTGTTCGTATTGCCGGAGCGGGGCGAACGGCGCGAGTTGGAGCTGGAAGATCACTGGTTTCACAAGGGTGGGGTGGTTTTAAAGTTTCAGGGGATCGAAACCATCAGCGAGGCAGAAGGCTTGCTCCGCGGCGAGGTGCAGATTCCCCGGCAGGATCGGGCCCAGTTGGAAGAAGGCGCCACTTATGTGAGCGACCTCATGGGCTGCGAGCTCTTTGAGATACGTGGTTCGGAAACACGCCGCATTGGCTCGGTCTCCGATGTCGACTTCAGCGCTGGAGAAGCGCCGCTGCTGGTCGTCAAAGGCGACCGCGAATATCTGATTCCGTACGTCGAAGGCTTCCTGAAATCGGCGGACTTCGCGGCGAAACGAATCGAGATGGTCCTCCCGGAAGGCCTGCTGGAAGTCGATGCTCCGTTGTCGAAAACGGAGCGCGAGCGCCAGAAAGCCGAGGCCGACGAGGCTCGCGACGCCGGCGAAGAAAAGCGGCGCAGACGATGAAGATCGATCTGATCACCATCTTTCCCGAATTCTTTCGCGGCCCGCTCGATCACGGCATCGTAAGCCGCGCGCAGAAAGCAGGACTGGTGGAAATCGCCATCCGCGATTTGCGCGAGTTCACCCATGACCGGCACCGCACCGTGGACGACCGTCCTTTCGGAGGTGGTGAAGGCATGGTATTGAAGCCGGAGCCGATCTTCGAGTGTCTCGAAGCGATGCAGGTTCCGCCGAGCGGCCAACGGGAGAACGTCCGGGTGCTGGTGTTGTCGCCACAGGGAAGGCTGTTCAACCAGCAGATGGCGTCGGAGCTGAGCAAGCTCGATCGCCTGGTGTTGATCAGTGGACGATACGAAGGCATCGACGAGCGGGTTTCGGAGTTTCTTGCCGATGGAGAAGTTTCCGTAGGCGACTTTGTTTTGAGTGGCGGCGAATTGGGTGCGGCGATCATCGTGGATGCAGTCACGCGGTTGCTGCCCGGCGCACTGGGGAATGCCGATTCCGCCCGCCAGGAGTCGTTTACCGCGGTCGAAAAGGAGTTGGGCGATGGCCCCGATTCCACCTGCGGTTCCGGCGGACTGCTGGATTATCCGCACTACACGCGGCCGGCGGAGTTTCTCGGCCACACGGTTCCCGAGGTCCTGCAAAACGGGAACCATGATGAGATTCGGCGCTGGCGTCGCAAGCGCGCGCTGGAGAAGACGTTCAAGAATCGTCCCGACTTGTTGAGCGGGGCAGAGTTGAGCAAGGAAGATCAGAAGTACCTCGCCGAGTTGCGAGATAAAAGAGATTAGTTTCAGAAGGAAGAAATCATGTCGAATTCACAAGTCATTGAGAAGTTGTTGGCGAAAGCGAAGCGCACCGATCTCCCGCAGTTTGCGCCGGGAGACACCGTCCGCGTCCAGGTCAGGATCAAGGAAGGCGATAAAGAGCGCCTGCAGGCATTTGAAGGCGTCGTCATCGCCAAGAGCAATGGCCTGCAGCCCAGCTTCACCGTCCGCAAAGTAAGCTTCGGACAGGGCGTCGAGCGTATCTTCCCTACCAATTCGAAGGTCATCGACAAGATAGAAGTGCTGCGCTCCTCGAAGGTCCGCCGCGCCAAGCTCTATTACCTGCGCGCGTTAAAGGGCAAGGCTGCGCGCCTGAAGGAAGTCGACACGCGAACGAAGACGGTTTAATCGTTCCGCGTTGCAAGCGAGAGAGAACTGCGGGTGGCCCACCCTTGTCACCCAGTAACAGGGTGGGCGACCGCGCGGCGCCTTCTGAGATATTCCCTGGTGGCTCCTTCCAAGAAATCGCCGAAAAACCTCAAGACCGGCAAGCCACTCTCCAAGGCCGCGGCCAAGCTCCGCCTCCTCAAACGGCTGAAATGCACCACGAAATTCGAGAAGCTCGCGTGGACGGCCGGCGCAAAGTTTGTCGCAGGCGTCGATGAAGTCGGACGCGGCTCTCTCTTCGGCCCCGTCGTCGCCGCTGCCGTCATTCTCGATCCCAACTACCGCATCAAGGGCCTGCGTGACTCCAAGCTGCTGCCCGCCGAGCGCCGCGAGATCCTCGACAAGCGCATCCGCGAGCACGCCATCGCCTGGTCCATTGCCGCCGTGGACGTCGCACGCATCGATCAGCTCAACATCTACTGGGCCTCGAACCTCGCAATGAAGCACGCCGTGCGCGGACTCTCCTGCGCTCCCGACCACCTGCTGATCGACGCAATGCGTCTCGACCTCGAGTGCGCGCAAACCAAGATCATCCACGGCGATGCCCTTTCCGCCTCCATCGCCGCCGCCTCGATCATCGCCAAGGTCTACCGTGATGCCCTGATCTGCGAATGGGCGCCCATCTTCCCGGAGTACGACCTGGCCAGCAACAAGGGCTACAGCGCACCAAAGCACATCAAGGCGCTACGCGAGTTTGGGCCGTCGCCGCTGCACCGCCAGTCGTTCGCGCCGGTATGGCTGGCCTCCACCCCGCAGGAGGTCCTGGAATCCATCTTGGACGAGACCGCGGAGGCCATCGCGCCACCCGAGATCCTTGCCGAGGACGACCCTCTCAGTAGAGGTCGAGGTTGAAGTTTGCCAGGCGCTCGCCGTCGGGAAGCGAGCCAAAGTCTCGTATTCACTTTCGGGATTCGCATTCCGGAGACACTCCGTGCTAAACATGAAGGGCACGCGCGTGTTGCTTTACCGGCATGTTGGCAAGAGCTCCATCATTCTTTCGAAGCCTGGCAGCATCTCAATTTCGACGGCAACTCCGGGCGTTTGCTGCCGGATTGCGCCAGGTCTGATCGAGGACAAGACGCATGAAACGCATTCTCGTGGTCACCGCTCATCCGGATGACGAGGTCGGTGGCTTCGGTGGCACCCTGTTGAAATACCGCGCCCTGGGGGCTGAGACCTACGTCATCTGCCTGACTGCCGGCGAAGCCGCGACCAACCGTGGCCATGCCAAGCGGGACGACGAACTCGCGGAATTACGACGCGCTGAATTCGCAGCTTCCTGCAATGTGCTGAAGATTTCCCAGGGATGGGTACTGGATTACAGGGATGGCGCGCTCGATCGCGAAAACTGCTACCGCGTGGTCGCCGACCTGGTAAAACGCATTCGCGAAATCCGCCCCCACGTGCTGCTCACCTTTGGCCCTGACGGCTCCGTGACCGGGCACCCCGATCACTCGATGACCTCGATCTTCGCCACCCTTGCGTTTCACTGGGCAGGCCGCAGGAACCGATTCGCCGACCAGTTCTGGACGGAGCTCCAGGATCATCGCGTCCAGAAACTTTACTACCAGACGACCAATTACCTCCTGCCGGACCGTCCTCCCGTATCGCCTTCCCCTATAACTTGCGAGATCGACACCCATGAATACTTTAAAGAGAAGCTTCGCGCCTTCCGGCAGCACAGCTCTCAGGCTCCGCTCTTCGATCTGTTCGAAATGAATATGGGGAAGCGCCCGGAATCCGAAATCTTCCATCTTGCCGCCATGGAGACCCCGCGGCGCTGCTCAATGGAAACGGATATCTTCGAAGGGATCGGCGATGGTTGATCCAGAAGCTCTGCCGCTCTGAATTAGTTCAGGAAATACTGCCGGTACAGCGTGTCCCGCTGCTTGGGAACGAAGCCTGCATCGCGGATGATCCGCCGCAGCTCTTCTTCGGTGGTGCAGTTGGTCACGCCCGCCGACTTCACCACGTTCTCCTCGATCATCACCGAACCCACGTCGTTGCCGCCGAAGCGCAGTCCCATCTGGCAGACCTTCAGCCCCTGCGTTACCCAGCTCGATTGCACGTTGAGGAAATTCGAAAGATACAGCCGCGAAATCGCCAGCGTCTTCAGGTATTCGATCGCCGTCGCCTCATCCCACCCGCGTCCGCCGAGCGCGGTGTGTTGCGGCTGGAAGGTCCACGGGATAAACGCCGTGAAGCCGCCGGTCTCTTCCTGCAGGCGAAAGACGTGGTCGAGATGGTTGATGCGGTGCTCGATCGTCTCGCCCACGCCGAACATCATGGTCGCCGTGGTGCGCATGCCCAGCTTGTGGGCGGTGCGATGCACCAGCAGCCACTCTTCCGTGCCGCACTTCAGCCGGGCAATCTTGTGGCGTACTTCGTCATCGAGAATCTCGGCACCGCCGCCTGGAATCGAATCCAGCCCAGAATCGCGCAACCGTCGGATCGTCTCCTCTACGGAGATGTGGCTGTACTCCGCAATCGCAAGAATTTCCGAGGCTGAGAAGCAGTGCAGGTGAACTTGCGGGAAGCGCTCCTTGATGCCGCGCATCATGCGCTCGAAGTAGTCGATCTTCAGATCGGGATGCAGGCCGCCCTGCATCAGCACACCGGTACCGCCGAGTTCCACGGTTTCCTGGATCTTCGCGTAAATCGTGTCGAAGTCGAGGATGTAGCCCTCTTTGGCCAGTTTGCCCTTCAGCGGCCGATAAAACGCGCAGAAGGTGCAGTACTCGGTGCAGAAGTTCGTGTAGTTGATGTTGCGGTCGATGATGTAGGTGACCACGCCTTCCGGATGCAACCGGCGCCGCACCGCATCGGCTTCCATGCCGATGCCGATCAGGTCATCGGAGCGAAACATCTCGAGAGCTTGTTCCCGGCTAAGCGACATACAGTGCCTTATTCTAGCGTAGCGCTGCCCCGGGCGTGGTGTGCGCCCAGTCACTTTTTCTGCATCGCCCGCGTGAAATAATGAGTCTTCTCACGGAGAGGCACTCATGTTTACCGGAATTGTCGAAGAAGTGGGCCACGTCGCGAAGATCCAGATCAAGGGCGAAAACCGCCGTATCACGATTGACGCCGAACGCACGCCGAAGCAGCTCAGGACCGGCGACAGCGTGGCCTGCAGCGGCGTCTGCCTCACCGCCCTGGACATCACCCCCAGCTCCTTCTGCGCCGACCTCGCTCCCGAGACCTGGGTCCGCACCTCGCTGTCGCGCATTACCGAAGGTGCCCTCATCAACCTCGAATTGCCGCTTCGCTTCGACGCCCGCATGGGTGGCCACATCGTGCAGGGCCACGTCGATGGCGTCGGCAAACTGATCGAGTTCGAACGCATCCCCAAGTCCGATGACTACTGGCTGCATGTCGAAGTCACGCCCGAACTGGAAAAATACCTTGTCTATAAAGGCTCAATCGCCATCGAGGGGATCAGCCTGACCGTGGCGAAGCTCGAAGGACTGCGCTGCACCATCGCCATCATCCCGCACACCGTCGAGATGACAAATTTGAAATCGCTGAAGCCAGGCGATCCCGTCAACATCGAGACCGATATTGTGGCGAAGTATCTTGAGAAGTGGATGCGTCGCGATCAGCCAAAAGCGGAAGAATTGAAACTCGAGTCCCTCACCGCGAAGGGATTTTGACGGCGGCCTCTATCGATAGCCCGCGTCTCCAGGCTGCGGACGCCGCAGGTCGCCTTTGCCGAAGCTGCTGAAATCGGTCGAGTCCAATTCCAGAAATTCCTGCACGATCTCTACCTTGGAGTTTTCCATCTCCTTCGGGGTTCCGTAAAACACCACCCGCCCCTCGTGCAGGAAGATCAGCTTGTCGGCGAGCTTCTGCGCGAGCGCCACGTCGTGCGTCACCACTACGCTGGTCAGCTTCAGCTGGTATTTCAGCTTCTGGATCAGGTCTCCTAACAGGTGCGCCATCATGGGATCGACCATCGTGGTCGGTTCGTCGTACAGGATGCATTCGGGCTCAGCCGAAAGCGCCCGCGCAATCGCCACCGAGCGGCGCATTCCGGTGGACAACTCGGCTGGGAGCAGCTCGCGCATGTGTCCCACCCCGACCATCTCCAGCAATCCATCGACGATCTGATAAATCTGGTCCTCGTCCAATCCGCCGCGCTCGCGCAGCGGAAAAGCCACGTTTTCCCCCACCGTCAACGAATCGAAGAGCGCGCCGCTCTGAAACACCATCGTTACTTTTTTCCGGATGCGTTCCATGTCCCGTTCGCCGTAATCCGTGATGTCTTCGTAAGCGACCCAGATCCGGCCCGAATCGGGCTTGAGAAAACCCATGATGTTATGGAGCGAAACCGATTTCCCCACGCCGCTTCGGCCGAGAATGCACATGGTTTCTCCGGCTCGCACGCTCCAGCTCACGTCGCGCAGCACATGCTTGTCGCCGAACGACTTGCTGACATGCTGGAACTCGAGATACGGCCTCTCCTCAGGCGTGCCTCCCTCTTTCGAGGCCGGTTGCGTCTCTTTGGTGTAATCGGTAATGATCACCGTCTCGTTGTTCGAGCTCATTTCTTGTTCTCTTCGATGCAGGAAACTTTCGCGAACTCTTCCGGCGTATTCAGGTTTGCGAACATCGCCGCGTCGAAACCGGCAGCGCGGATCTCGTCTTCTTCCACGTATTCCACTCGGACCAGGGCGAGCGTATCGGTGACCTTGTAACGTCCGCGCTTCAATTGCTGCTCCGCCACTGCGCGAAACGGGCGCCGGTACACCGCACATGTTCCCTGCACCCCGCCGCCTGCGTCGGGAACCACCGCCAGAGCATCCGTAGAGGCCTCTGCGCGCTCAACCATGAATCGCAGGAATGCGGTCGTCACGAGCGGTGCATCCACTGACAGCACGATGTTCAATTCCGATCGGCTCGTTCCCAACGCTGCATGAATTCCACCCAGTGGGCCGCATTCCGGAAACTCGTCTTCCACAATTGGGGCACCGAAGGAGGCATATAGCTCTCCTCTCCCCACGACCATCACGGAGTCGCTGACCTCGCGTGCCTTGCCGAGGGCTCGTTCCAGCAGTGTCTTCCCGCCGAGCTGCAGCAGCGCCTTGTCTGCGCCCATGCGCGTGCTGTGCCCCCCGGCCAGGATGAACATGCTGACGCCACTCACGCCCACATGATACACGCGGATTGAGGCGCTCCGCGCCACGTTGGCACACGGCCGCCGCTGGTCCTTCTGTTATATTGGCTCACAAGTTCACGAGCGCATGGAACTCATCTCCCCAACCGATTTCGTGAAAGAGACAATCCTCACCGTCCAGGACTATGCGCGACTGGCGGGCCGCTCGCTTGCCAATCTCTTTGCTCATCCGCGCTATCTGGGGGACACCTTGCAGCAGGCCGACCTGATCGGCGTAGGATCGCTGCCGATCGTGGTGCTGGCCGGATTTTTCACCGGAGCCGCGCTCGCCCTCAACACTTCCTCGACGCTCGAACAATTCGGATCCATCTCTCTCACCGGTCAACTGGTCTCGCTCTCGATGGTGCGCGAGCTTGGCCCCGTGCTCACCGGTCTCATGGTCGCAGGACGCAACTCCAGCGGCATGGCCAGCGAACTCGGCTCAATGAAGGTCACCGAGCAGATCGATGCCATGCGCGCCCTCGGCACCGACCCCACTAAAAAATTGGTGACCCCGCGTGTGATTGCGACAGTGGTCATGTTGTTCTTTCTGACCATCATCTCCGACCTGCTCGGCCTGGCCGGCGGCTTCGTGATGTCGTGGCTCTTTCTCGGACTCGATGCCAACCAGTACTGGACCACCGCCTACCAGTCGCTGGTCTTCCAGGACGTAATCATGGGACTGAGCAAGCCGGTCGTCTTTGGCTTCTTCATCTCGACCGTGGGCTGCTTCTACGGTATGTCTGCCACCGGCGGCACCCAGGGCGTGGGCCGGGCCACCACCCAGGCCGTGGTTACCGCTTCCGTGCTCATCATTGCCTCGGACCTGTTCATTACCCGCTTCCTCATGGTTGCTCTCGGATAGCTCGCATGGGCAACACCATCGTCACTCCCGAGACTTCGCGCCCGAATAACGACGCCAGCAAAGTCGCAATCGCATTCGAAGACGTGAGCATCGCGTTCGAAGAGAACAAGGTGCTGCAGGATATTTCGTTTACCCTGAAACGCGGCGAGACGAAGGTACTCCTCGGGGTCGCCGGAACCGGCAAAACTCTGATCCTGAAACTCGCCCTCGGCCTGATCTGTCCCGATAGCGGCCGCATTTTTGTGTTAGGCAACGAAGTCAGCAGCATGAAGGAGCAGCAGCTCTTCGCTCTCCGGCGCCGCGTGGGAATGGTATTCCAGGAAAGCGCCCTCTTCGATTCCCTTACCGTTCGCGAAAATGTCGCCTACCCGCTAAACGAACAGGGTGGAATCGCGCCCGACGAGATCGAGCGCCGCGTTCGCGAGGCCCTGCGATTCGTCGAGCTGGAACACACCCTGGATCTTTTCCCGTCTGAACTCTCAGGAGGCATGCGCCGACGCGTCGCCATCGCCCGCGGCATGATCACCAACCCCGAGGTCATGCTGTACGACTCGCCAACCGGCGGCCTCGATCCCGTCACCTCCACCACCATCGTGGAGCTCATCGTGAAGGGACGCGACGTCTATCGCAACAGCTCCATTGTCGTGACCCATCGCCTGCAGGATGCCTTCCTCATGGCGACCCACTACTTCGACAAAGAAGCCAACATGATGAAGCCTGTCAAGGACGGGTCGAACCTCGATGTGCATACCCGCTTCCTCATCCTTCGCGATACCCGGGTCATCTTCGAAGGTACCGCCTCAGAGCTGGTGGCCTCGCGGGATGAATACATCCGCGAATATCTCTCCTAGATCCCTGCTAACTCCGGCTCTCCTCCGGTGTCCATACTCTAGATAGAATGTCACCACGGCTCATGAAGTTCCTCTTCATCACGGCGCTTTGCTGTTTGTTCCTGTCGCCGTCCCGGGCGCAACAGGCTCCTGGGCAGCAGACTCCCGCGAGCGGGTCGGTCGCAGGCATTGTCACCCAGTACGGCAGCGGGGAGCCTGTACGCGGCGCTGAGGTGTCCGTCTCGCGCCAGCAGTCATCCGGCCTCGAAAACACCGATGACGCGGTCACGCAAGGTATCACCGTCCTCACCGACCGCAATGGGCGGTTCCAGATCCCCTCCCTCGCCCCCGGAGATTTCAGCCTTACCGTCCGCAAGAGCGGCTTTCATGGCTTTCGTACCGCGAACAGCGGCACATGGCAGGAGGTCGTCAACCTCACCCTCTCGCCCGGACAAGCGATCTCCGACCTCGCCCTTGCCATGCAGCCTGGCGCAGTCATCACCGGAAGAGTGACCGACGAATCCGGCGAAGCCATGGCCAACGTGCAGGTCAACGCATTCAAATGGGTCTACGCCAACCACCACCGCCAGTTGCGCCCGATTGGCGGCGGCAGTACGGATGACACCGGCAGCTACCGCATCTTCGGCCTCGAACCCGGCCGTTACGTCGTGCGCGCCAACGCTACCAACGACGACAGCAACAAAGGTCTGCGCTTTGCCCCCGCCTATTTTCCTGACGCCGCCACCCCCAGCGAGGCAAACACCCTGGCCTTGCGCTCCGGAGAACAGACAGTCGCCGACTTGCGTATGACGCGCGTGCGGGTCGCAAAGATCAGCGGCCATATCGCCGGCACCGTCCGAGCCTTGCAAACCCAGGTTTATCTCCGCAATGTGCAGGATGAAGGCGGCGTGGTCGCTCGCGGTCCCGGCGCCACCGTGGAAGCCAATGGCAACTTCACCATCGAGAACGTCTTTCCCGGCGACTACTTACTTGGCGCCTTCGAGTTCGGCGGACCCGACGATCAAGCTCCGCGCCACGCCGAAATTCCCATAAAAGTCGATGGCGCTGACCTCAAGGATCTCAGCCTGGCCTTAGAAGATTCCGGCAAAGCCAGCTTGCAAGGCACCCTGCGAATTGACGGCGACACTTCCCGCCATCCCCGCTTTGACAGCCTGCGCGTGGGCCTGCTCCCAGCCGACGACTCCACCGGAAACGCCGAATTCATCGGGCAAGGCGGCTACTCTGCCGTGGCGCGTGACGGCACCATCAACCTCGACAAAATCTCGCCCGGCAGATACGTAGTATCGATCACCGCGGAGGGCTCGGGGTGGGAGGATTTCTACACCAAGAGCGTCCAGATCGGAGGCCGAGACGTGACCGACAGCGTTGTCAACTTCAGTGCCGGCCGCGGAGTCGTGCCCGTCGCGATCTCGGTAGGGATTGATGGCGCCTATGTCGAAGGCACAGTTACGGATGACGACCATAAACCGGTCGCCAATGCCACCGTGATCGGCGTTCCCGATCCGGCCCTGCGTAGCCAATTCGACCTCTACCAACGTGCCCAGACCGACCAGAACGGCCATTTCCAGCTACGTGGGATCAAGCCCGGAACCTACTCGTTTTATGCCTGGAACACCATGGAAGACGAGTCTTACATGGATCCAGAGTTCCTGCAGCGCTATGAGAGTTCCCGCGTCGATCTTGCGCTTAACCCCAAGGACCGCCAGACGCTTCACCTCACGGCGCTCTCAACTGATGTTGAATGAGGCACTTGCAGGAATCCTTCTTTGAATCCAGGCTGCCCGTGGTAACATCTAACTACTGTCTCGCCAAACTAGTCGCGACTTTGAGCTGACCCGGCTTGTTTCCGGGCTCCCCGGCCCAAAACCCGCAGAAATCCTAGGGACACCGAGATCGTCCGTAGCGACGCACGCTACCACTCTGCAAGGAGGAGATTAGATGGCTGGAAACTCTCGCCCATCGTTTAATAAACGTTTGAAGGAACGCGCCCGCCAGGAAAAACAGGCGGAAAAAGCTCAGAAACGCATGCAGCGCAAGGCTGAAAAGGATGAAGGCACCACCCAGCAAACGACCGGCAATCCTACGATTACGTACGACGAAGACGGTCTGCCGCAGGCTTTGGACTTTCACGATTTCTAGACTACCCGGCCCGGCGGGTTACCTCGGAGGCGAACGCGCGTTCGCTACAACTTACAGCATTTTCGCGAATCGCAAGTTCTTTCCAGTGCGCCTCGCGAGACGGCAACACTGAAAGAAGAAACGATTCGAATGACTACATTTAGCGAACTGCCCTTGTCCCCTGCTCTTCAGCAGCGGCTCGAGGCAGCACAGTTTATCAACCCCACACCCGTACAAGACCAGGCGATTCCGCCGGCACTCGAGGGACGCGACGTACTCGCGACCGCGCAAACCGGAACCGGCAAGACCCTGGCATTCCTCATCCCCGCCATCGAGTTGATGCGGAAGAGCCAGCCTCAAGGGGTTCAAACCCTCGTGCTGGTTCCAACCCGCGAGCTTGCCATGCAGGTTCACGGCGTATTCGAGCAACTCAAGGGCAAGAAAATCAAATCCGCGGCGCTCGTCATTGGCGGCACCTCGGAGCGCAACCAGCTCCAGTCGATCCGGGCCGGCGCACCGGTCGTCGTCGCCACCCCAGGTCGCCTCGAAGATTACATGCAGCGCAAGCTCATTGATCTCTCGAAGGTGCAACTGCTGGTCCTCGACGAAGCGGACCGCATGATGGACATGGGTTTCATCCCGGCCATCCGGCGCATCCTGCGTGTCCTTCCGCGCGCGAAGCAGACCCTTTGCTTCTCGGCGACCATGGGACCGCAAGTCTCCGGCATCGTCGAAGATTGCATGCGCAAACCCGTCCGTGTCGAGATCGGATCGATCCTGAAGCCGGCCGAAAAGGTCGAGTTGCACGCGATTGAAGTTCCGCTCATGGGCAAGAAAAATGCCCTGCGCCAGCTTCTCTATGAGCAGGAAGGCAAGACGCTCGTCTTCGCGCGCACCAAGCGCGGCACCGAGCGACTGGCCAAGGAACTCATCCGCGACGGATTCTCGGCAGCCATGATTCATGGTGACCGCAGCCAGGGCCAGCGTAACGCCGCACTCGCCGGTTTCGATAAAGGACAGTTCAAGGTCCTCGTCGCCACTGACGTCGCTGCCCGCGGCCTTGACGTAGAAGATATCGCCCACGTCATCAACTTCGACCTGCCGGCCGTGCCGGAAGACTTCATCCATCGCGTGGGCCGCACCGGCCGCGCGGGAGCAACCGGCCTGGCGACCAGCCTGGTTTCGGGAGCGGAAGTTTTCGAGCTGCGCAACATCGAGCGGACGCTGAAGCTGAAAATCCTTCGCCGTGAGCTCGGAGCCCTGCCGGAAGGCAAGAAGGCTTTGCAGCCCAAGGACACACTCACCACGCGTACGCTTACGCGCATGCCCGGTGAAATCTTTGCCTAGTCGAGGGAAGTAAACAAAAGCCCCGTCGCTGACGGGGCTTTTTCAGCTTTCGGCTTCGGCCATGCGCTTGGCGCAGGATCTCAGTCCTTCCTGGATGGCGCCTTCAAACTCCAGGCGCGAGAAACTGGATTCGCGAGCCATCAGGAACCATCGCTCCGCCTCGGCAACGCGTTTCAGCTTGTTGAGATTCACTCTCGCCGCAATCAGCATCGCATCAAAAGCTTGCGGCTCTCCCGGGTGACTCCGTACGAACCACTCGCATTCTCCGAGAACCGCCTCGTAGAGCTTCTCGCGTTCCAGATATCGACAGAGATCAATCCATTCCGCGGCGGGAAGCGGGCCGCCATCCGCGGCTTTCCACTCTCCGTAAAGTCTCCACGCGTCCGCCATCCGGTGCGATCGCAACCCGAGGCGGCATAGCGCTCCAAGGGCGTCGCGCACACCGGCTTTATCCTCCGCGGCTCGCTGGGCGAGCAGAAGCGTCTCGTAGCCGTCAATCGATTCCGGCTTGCGACGCAGGTAGTTTTGCAGCACAACCACTGCTTTCGCAGGCTCTCGGCTCTCCATCAGGGAGGCAGCTTCGAGAATCTCCGCATCCGGATGCCACGTGAGGCTCTCGTCTTCCCGGTTGATCCAATCCTCGAGGCCCGTCTTTCCGATGAGAAATCCGACGGTCGCCCCATACACAAAACCGGCGACGTGCGCCCAGTGCGCTATGCTGTCGAGCCCCATCGCGCCATATACGACTTCCAGCGCGACCCACAGCGGCAGCACGTAAAAAGCCGGCATCGAGAACCGATAGGTGCCACCCCGGAACCACACGTACAAAATCCATACGAACTTCACCCGCACCTTCGGGAAGCGCACCAGGAATGCCCCCATGCAGGCCGCCACCGCGCCCGACGCTCCCACCACAAACTGCATGCTGTCCGGATGCGCGATCGCCTGCCCTCCCAGCGCGGCGATTCCACCCAGCAGGTAGAACGCAAGGAAGACCCCGTATCCCCATGTCGCCTCCAGGATCGCTCCGGCCAGGTACAGGAACCACATGTTGCCGATCAGGTGCAGCGCACCCTCGTGCAGGAACGTTGACGACACCAGGCTCACAGGGGTCGGTCGATAGGTGTGAAAGGCGTAATTCCAGAGAAACGATTGGTGTTCCGCCTGGTCGAGCATTTTGCTCAACCCGAGCATGGCATCGTCCGCCGTAAGCTGTCCGTTCTGCACCCGCGCCACCAGCGGAGGAACACCTCGTACCGAAACTTCGTCGGAGTGTAAAAACGCGTCGAACCAATCCGCGTTCTTCGTCCGCGCCTCCCGGATCACTGCCTGCGCATCCGCCGAACCGTGCGCATCCGGGTAATATGCGCTGAAACGCAGGATCTCCTGCCGCACATTCGACAGTCTCACGGTTCCCGGGTCGCTCATCCACGAGGTGTAAACGCACACCAGGATGTTGATCAAAAGCAGGCTGAAGGTCACGTAGGGTACGCGACGCACCGAGTCAACATTGGTCCCCACAGGGATGAGCATGGCCGGATTGTAGCTACGATTCAGAATTTCGCAATCAGGACGATCCCCGATATGTGGTGGGTATGTACCTGCCTTCTCTCAGGTAAAATTCTCTTTTAACGGCCCCAACGAAAATCTTCGACCGGAGTACCTCCCTGAACGCTGAACTGCTGGCAGCCTCCTTTGCTTCCCAGTCCCACGGTGTGCAACATTGGGTTCGTACCCATGTCTTCGATACCACCTTCAAAGGCCTCTACCACGCCAACGCCTTCGATCTTTGCCTGCTGATCCCGTATTTCATTGTCCTCGTTATCCTTGCCGGCTATGGCATGCACCGCTACCAGTTGGTCTGGATGTATTACAAGAACCGGCGAAACAAGGCCGTCGAACCCGAATACCGGTTCGCGGAACTCCCGCGCGTCACGGTGCAGTTACCGATCTTCAACGAGCAGTACGTAGTCGATCGCCTCATCGACTCCATCTGCAAGCTCGACTATCCGAAAGATAAGCTCGATATCCAGTTACTCGACGACTCCACCGATGAAACGATCGAGGTTGCGCGCGAGGTCGTGGAACGCTACGCCGCGCTGGGTTACCCCGTCGCCTATCTCCACCGCACCAATCGGGAAGGTTTCAAGGCCGGCGCATTGCAGGAAGGAATGAAAGTCGCGAAGGGTGAATTCATCGCCATCTTCGACGCCGATTTCACTCCGCCAGCCGACTTCCTTATGAGGGTGATTCACCACTTCGCCGATCCCAAAATCGGCATGGTGCAGACGCGCTGGACCCACATCAACCGTAACTATTCGTTCCTCACCGAGGTCGAAGCTATCCTGCTCGACGGCCACTTCATCCTCGAGCATGGCGGCCGCTCGCGCAAAGGCGTATTTTTCAACTTCAACGGAACCGCCGGAATGTGGCGCCGCAAGGCCATCGAGGACGCCGGCGGCTGGGAGCATGACACTCTCACCGAAGACACCGACCTCAGCTATCGCGCGCAGGTCAAGGGCTGGCGCTTCAAGTATCTCCAGGACGTCGAATGCCCCGCCGAGTTGCCGATCGAGATGACCGCCTTCAAGACCCAGCAGGCCCGCTGGGCCAAGGGCCTCATCCAGTGCGCCAAAAAAGTGCTGCCCATGCTCTTCCGTAGCGACGTCCCGCTGCGCATCAAGGTCGAAGCCTGGTATCACCTGACCGCAAACCTCAGCTATCCCCTGATGATCGTGCTCTCGACGCTGCTCATGCCGGCCATGATCATCCGCTTCTACCAGGGATGGTTCCAGATGCTCTACATCGACGTGCCCCTGTTTCTTGCGTCCACCTTCAGCATTTCGAGCTTTTACCTGGTTTCGCAAAAAGAGCTCTATCCGAAGACGTGGCTGCGCACGTTCCTTTTCCTGCCCGCTCTCATGGCCCTGGGCATCGGCCTCACCGTCACCAACACCAAGGCGGTTTTGGAAGCGCTGATCGGCAAGCAATCCGCCTTCGCGCGTACCCCAAAGTATCGCGTCACTGCGAAGGGCGAGAAGTCCGCCGCCGCGAAAAAGTATCGTAAGCGTCTCGGCCTCGTGCCCTGGATCGAACTCGCCATCGGCACCTACTTCGCCCTTGCTGTCTGGTACGCCATGGTGAACGAGAACTACATTACCGTGCCATTCCTCTGCCTCTTCGTCTTCGGCTACTGGTATACGGGATTGATGTCCCTTCTCCAGGGCCGCTTCGACTCCCTCATGGGGCGCACCGCCAGCCCCGAGGCCCATACCAAACCCTTCCCCGTCGGCGTATAGCTTCACCACCAAGCGTAAGCGCGCACTGGGAACGTCCCCATGCCTTTGACCTTCACCGGAACGGCATTGAACCGAAATTCGTTCTCCGGCAGCGATTCAAGATTGCACATGTGTTCCACGATCGGAATATTCGCGCCCAGCAGCGTCGTGTGTACCGGACGGCGGCCGTCCTGCGTGTCGTCAATGTTGTAGGAATCGATCCCGACCAAAGTCGAGCCCTGATCGCGCAGATACACTGCCGCGGCTTCCGTCAGGAACGTATGCCCCTCAAAGTAGGCTTCGCTCCCCCAATGTCGCGCCCAACCCGTATGCACCAGCACCGCTTTCCCGCGGACATCGACCTCGGCGAATAAATCTACGTCCAACGCTCGCGTCGAGCCCGCCAGCGATCGCACCACCACGCCTTCCAACTCTGCCAATTGCTCCAGCGATAGTTGCGAGAGATCGTGACCATCCGGGAAACGATGGAACGGGCTGTCGAGATACGTCCCCGTGTTCGCCACCATCTCGATCTTGCCGATGTGAAAGGAAGTCTCCTCGGCATAGAGCTTCTTCGACGCCTCGCGGCTCAGGAAATCACAAATCAGCGGCGCGGGAAGGCCCTTGTAGGTCACCATTCCGTGCTCCACGCTATGGCTCAAATCGACCAGCTTTGTCACTTTCATAGGCTCTGAAATGTTAACCAGAAATGAACCGTTGGCGGCGATTTTTCGATGCTCTCATCCGGAAAATCGAACTTCCAACAAACGCTTTGATATGAGACGTTTACGCCCAAGGGGAGAGCCCTCTGCAAGCGTGAATTAACCGTCCTTTTTCAATCGTTTGGAGCGGCTCTGGAATCTAATGCGTATGAACGAAAAGCTGTTGAAACGCTATCTTTTCGCGAGCGATTTCGACCAGACGCTCAGCTTCAACGACTCTGGTTTCGTCCTCAGCGAATTACTCGGCATCTCCAAGGAAGAGTTCGAGCGCCGCTCGACGGGGATGGCCAAGCTGAACCTTGTGCAACAGGGTGCTGAACTGGCATACCTCCTCTTGCACGATCCCGAATTTCACGACCGCGTGCGCCGCGAACACTTGTTCGAGACCGGCAAACGCATTCCGTTGAAGAAAGATATCGACCAGCTCTATGCGCTGCTCGGCGACGGAATCGACGGCTATCGCTTCGATTTCTACGTCCTGTCGGCGGCTCCGGTCGAAATTGTACAGTCGGCCCTGGAGGGCATCGTGCCCGCCGACCATATCTTCGGCACCGAGTTTAAGTACGATGCCGCCGGACGCATCGAACGCATTACGCGCGCTACCGCCGGGTACGGCAAGGTCGTGCGCCTCGAGCAACTTCAGGCCGACCTGCAGATCGGGCCCGACCACCTCATCTACGCCGGGGATGGCAGCTCCGACATGCATGCCATGCTGCATGTGAACGATGGCGACGGCCTCACCATCGCGGTCTCGCAGAGCCGCAAGGTCACGGCCGTGGCGCAGCGCACCGTGCTGAGCAATAATGCGCTCGCCATGCTTGTGCCGATCCTCGAAAAGGTCGTTGGTTGGGACCAGCCGCAGATCCGCGATTTCTTCGAGCGCAATGGCTTTCTCGTCCAGGAGTGGGAGAAAGTTCGTACCGACTGGCTGACGTTGAGCCCCGCGGAAACCGGGGCTCACGGCACCACCCCGCATGGGGGAATGCGCCTCTCTACCCGAGCGGGAGCGTAAATCATGCACCTGTTGAGTTGGATTGGCTGGATCGCCACCGCGGTCTTTTCTACCTCGTATTTCTTCAAGAGAGCCTCGACGCTGCGCTGGATCCAGGCCGGTGCCGCCACTCTGTGGGTGACCTATGGGCTGCTGATTCACGCCATGCCGGTGGTCGTCGCCAACGTGATCGTCGCCTCCGCCGCGATTTACTCCTCCCTCGCCGCCTCGCGCTCCGAGAAGCCCGCCGTCCTCCACGAAGATTCCCTGCAAGAACCCATCTCCTAGCTCCTGCTCTGCTACGATTACCGCGACATGACCCGCCGTTTCCTGGTAGCCCTTCTTCTCCTGAGTACCGCCTGCTTCTCCCTCGAACGCCAGCCGAACGCCGACTACCATGCTCGCCGCGAACGTCTCGCGCAGCAGATGAAGGGCGGCGTGCTCGTCCTCTTTGCGGGCACCGAGGCCGCTGGACAGAATGCCGTGTACGGCTTCCGGCAGGATAACAACTTCTATTACCTCACCGGCTGGTCGGAGCCTGGCGCCGCCGTGGTGATCGCATCGCCCGTCGAAGCCACTGCCGATCATCCCGCGCGCCCCTATGTCGAGGTCCTCTACCTGCCTGCGCACAATCTATCGCAGGAAAAGTGGACCGGGCCGAAGCTTGGCCCCGAGAACCCGCAGGCCCGCAGTCTGACGGGCTTCGATCGCGTCGAGGTGCTCGACAAGATGCGCGATGACCTCGTCTCCATCGTTCCGCAACCGCGTGCTACGGTGTACTCCGATATTCCCACCGGAGACCAGGCCTCTGCTTCGTCCGACGGCCTCGCGTGGCTACGCCGCGCCAATGCCTTTCCCAACTACGTCTCCTATCAGGACGTGAAGCCCATGCTTGGCGACCTCCGCCGCATCAAGGATGCCGGTGAAATCGAACTGATCCGCAAGGCGACGAATGCCTCCATCGCTGGACAGGAGGCAGCCCTCAAAGCCATTCATCCCGGCGTCACCGAGCGCGAGATCGCGGCCTTGCAGCAGTATGAGTTCGGCAAGCGAGGCTGTGAACGTCCGGCCTACGCGCCGATCGTGGGCTCCGGCTATAACAGCACCGTGCTTCACTATTCGGAGGATTCCGGCACCCTGAAGGATGGCGATGTGGTCGTCATGGACGTCGCCGGCGAGTACAGCATGTACGCCTCCGACATCACCCGCACCGCCCCCGTAAGCGGCCACTTCACCGCCCGTCAGCGCGAGATCTACGATGTCGTGTATGGCGCGCAGCAGGCGGCGATGCAGGCCTTTGTTGCCGGCAAATCCACGCTCTACGGCGACGGGCCTGACTCACTGGCCAAAGTCGCGCGCGACTACATGAAGTCGCACGGCAAGGATCTGCATGGCGAACCGCTGGACAAGTACTTCATTCATGGCCTCGGGCATTACGTCGGGCTGGAAGTGCACGATGCCGGTTCGTATACAACGCCGCTGAGTCCCGGAATGGTCTTCACCATCGAACCGGGTATTTATATTCCGGAGGAGAAAATCGGCGTGCGCATCGAAGATATCTATTACGTCGATACCGATGGAAAGTTGATCGACCTGACCGCTTCGTTGCCGCACACCGCCGATGAAGTTGAGAGGACGATGAAGAAGTAAGCAACTTCGTTGAATTCTTAAGGGTTATCTTTTTCGAAGGATCTTGCATGGATTCGCAACTGCCCCCCAACGGCCCCCCAGTCGAGAATGTGGATGCGCTCCCACCCTCTCCCTCTCCAGGACCGGCGTATGGCGTTTTGATCGGTCCGGATGGACTGCGCGCTGGATGGAAGTGTGCGGTCTTCTTTCTGGTTACGGTGTTCCTGCTCCTCGGCCTGATGCCGCTGGTAATTAGCGGGCTGCCAAGCCCCAGGTCCCCCGAGCAAACTCCCTTGAAAACAATGTTGGTCATGGAAATTTTCGAGGCCAGCGTCGTGCTGCTGATCACCGGGATCATGGCGAAGGCCATCGACAGGCAAAAATGGGGCTACTTCGGCCTGCCACTGAGCCAGGCCTTCCGCTCGAAATTCTGGATCGGCGCCATCACAGGTTTCTGCGCCCTCGCCATTCAGCTCGAACTGATGCACCTGGGTGGCTGGTTCGATTTCGGTCCGGTCGAGTTGCATGGAACTGCCGCGTTGAAATACGGAGCCGCCTGGGGCCTGCTGTTTCTGTGCACCGGTTTCTTCGAGGAAGGTTTCTTGCGCGGCTATCCGCAACGCGTTCTCACAGACGGCATGCGCTTCTGGCCGGCGGCCATCGTGCTTTCGCTCGTCTTTTCCCTGGTCCATCTCACCAACGGGGGCGAAAACGAGTTCGGACTGTGCATGATCTTCATCGACGGCATGCTGATGTGCTGGGCGCTCTGGCGCACCGGCAACATGTGGTTCGGCGTCGGCAACCACGCCGCCTGGGACTGGGCCCAAACCTTCTTCTTCGGCACCCCCGACAGCGGCATGAAGCCGCTGCATGCCCTTTTTTCACCATCGTTTCACGGCCCAACCTTGCTCAGCGGCGGCACCGCCGGCCCGGAAGGCAGTGTGCTGGTGGTGATTTCCGAGGCACTGATCGCGATCTTCGTTTTCTTCGCCTATCCGAAGCGGCAATACCCGCTGAAGGAAGACGCTAGCGCGCTTGTTGGGTTACCCCCCTCCCCCCCTAACCCCTAACGTTTGTTTTCAGCAGCTTAGGCTGTGGAAAACTCAAATTATTGACGGCGTAAGAGTTATAGGTAAATTCTTCTACACATTAGACTTGTGGGTGCGTTAAGCCTCGCCACCCACCCTGTCGCTGCGCGACAAGGGTGGGGCACCCACAGTTCTTAAAAAACTTTGGGAGAGCCCTCTTGCGCAGACTATCGAGTGGCGAGGCAAGCTGCCGGTGACAGAGCACACGCCAGCGCGTGCGTTCGATCCCGACGCAATGTTCATTTGCGCTTCTTCTGCTTCTTTTCTTCGGGGGCCATGCCGAGCTGGCTCTGGGCACTGGCAAGCAGTTTGTTAAAGGCTTCTTCTTTCGTCAGCTCTTTCTTGCCTGTCTTGTTGCCTCGATACTTATGCTCGAAGCCGCAGGTGCGGCAGACGACCTTCACTGGTTCGTCGCCGGCGATAGCGGCAATGGAGTGGTCCATGGTGCGCTTGCAGCGGGAACAGTGGTCGTCGATTTCGTCGCCGAGTCGGGGCATAAGATCTCCGGGAAAAGTCTAATATGACGAAATGGATCACGACCTGGAAAATACGATTGCACTTCTCTCGCGTACTCCCGCAGCTCTGAATGTCCTCCTGCGCGACCTGCCGGGGAGTTGGACCTTGCACAACGAGGGCGAGCATACCTGGACGGTTTTCGATGTGATCGGGCACCTGGTGCATGGGGAGCGCACCGACTGGATTCCGCGGGTGACGAGGATCCTGGAATTCGGCGAGAGCCGCGCCTTCGAGCCCTTCGACCGTTTCGCGCAGAATCGTGAGAGCCAGGGAAAATCGCTACCGCAACTACTGGATGAATTTGCCGAGTTGCGGGCGAAGAATCTCGAGCATTTGGGTGGTCTCGGCCTGAATGCGAAGGACTTTGCGCGGCGGGGCAAGCATCCCGGTCTCGGCGTGGTCACGATGTCGGAACTGCTCTCTACCTGGGCGGCGCACGATATGACGCATCTGCATCAGATCTCGCGGATCCTGGCCTATCAATACCGCGACCAGGTCGGGCCCTGGAACAAGTTCCTTGGGGTGCTCCAGTGCACCGGCCACAGCGCTTAACGGCGTGGTGCTCAATGTCCTCTGTGGTTAAATGAATTCGTGAGTCAACGCTTCCCGGGAAAATTCCTCACCTTCGAAGGCCTCGACGGCTGCGGCAAGAGCACGCAAATGGAGTTGCTTGCCGAGGCCCTGAGGCGCGACGGCATGGACGTGGTCACCACGCGCGAGCCGGGTGGGACGCCGACCGGGGAGAAGATCCGCAGCGTGATCCTCGATTCGAAGACACGTTCGCTGGCGCCGATGGCGGAGCTTGCGCTGATGTTCGCAGCCCGCGCTCAGCATATCGCCGAGATCATACGTCCGGCGCTGGAAGCGGGGCGATGGGTGCTCTGCGACCGCTTCACCGACTCCTCCGAGGCCTACCAGGGCGGTGGACGGCGGCTGGGGAGCGACCTGATCCTCACCATGCACCAGGTGGTTTGCGGCGACCTGATGCCCGACATGACGATCCTGATGGATTCCGATCCAGAGGCGAGCGTAGCGCGAGCGCGACGGCGCAACAAAGCAAACCTGGAAAACGGTGTGGATGAAAACCGTTTCGAAAAGGAAAACCGCGAATTCTTCGAGCGGGTGCACGCGGCCTATAACGCGATTGCTGCACGGGACACGGCACGAGTCTTCAAGGTAGACGCGCGGCGAGCGAAGGACGTGACCCACGCGGAGATCGTGCGGGTGGTGCGGGAGAGGGTGAGGATCGCGTGATGTTTTGTGCCCTGCGTGTGCGCTCCTCTGCCTGAACACGAGGGCTGACGGAGCGCGAGCCTAGTTGTGGGCCGGCGCGGTGCGGGTGCCGTCCGCCGAAGCGGACTCTTTCCTTTTTCGCTTTCGTTTCCCAGCACTCACGTGCTGGGCTATTTTTTTTCTGGCGTGCCTTCGGTACCTGGGGGGATGGGCAGGCGAGAACAGGGATGGGGAGCGGAGCGAACAGCAGGTCCCTACGTCGCTGCGCTCCTCTGGAGGACAAGTGGGAGGGATGTGAGACGGCCGGGAATGTGGGCTGACAGCGAGAGCAGGGGCTAAAGCCCGAGATTTTCATGGTCTTTTTCGGCACGACTGAAGTCATGCCCTGATACGGGGCGTCAAGAGTCTGGTGTCGGAGTGGGGTCCTTCGGGTGCGCGACCTTTGGTCGCTTCGTTCAGGATGACAAAAACGGAACACGAGGTACTCCGCTGCGAATGCGGACCGATATCCGCAGTTTCCGGTCGCGATGACCATCGAGGGAGAAAGCAAAAGGCCGCTCTTGCGAGCGGCCTCTTTGCGTATCCGTGTAGCAGCTAGAGCGAACTCATGTTGCTCAGGAATTCGCCGTTGGTGCGGGTCTTGCCTAGCTTGTCGATGAGGAGTTCCATGGCTTCCACCGGGGAGAGGGGGTTCAGCACCTTGCGCAGCACCCAGATTCTGGCCAGGTCTTCCTTGGGGATGAGCAGCTCTTCCTTACGGGTCCCGGAGCGCTGGATGTCGATCGCCGGGAAGGTGCGCTTATCCACCAGCTTGCGGTCGAGGATGATTTCCATGTTGCCGGTGCCCTTGAACTCTTCGAAGATCACGTCGTCCATGCGGGAGCCGGTTTCGATGAGGGCCGTCGCGATGATGGTGAGCGAGCCGCCTTCCTCGATGTTACGGGCCGCGCCGAAGAAGCGCTTCGGACGCTGCAGCGCATTGGAATCGACACCGCCGGAGAGCACCTTGCCCGAGGGCGGAACGATGGTGTTGTAGGCGCGCGCCAGGCGGGTGATGGAGTCGAGGAGGATGACGACGTCGCGCTTATGCTCGACGAGACGCTTGGCCTTCTCGATGACCATTTCCGCGACCTGCACGTGGCGGGCGGCGGGCTCGTCGAAGGTGGAGGAGATGACCTCGCCCTTCACCGAGCGTTGCATGTCGGTCACTTCTTCCGGGCGCTCGTCGATCAACAGAACGATGAGCACGACCTCGGGATGATTGGTCGTGATCGAGTTCGCCAGGTTCTGAAGGAGCATCGTCTTGCCGGTACGCGGGGGAGCGACGATGAGGCCGCGCTGGCCCTTGCCAACCGGGGTTAAAAGATCCATGACGCGGGCGCTGATGTTGTCGCGCACGGTCTCAAGCTTGCAGCGCTCCTGGGGATACAGGGGCGTCAGGTTATCGAAGAGGATCTTGTTGCGAGCTTCGTCAGGCGACTCGAAGTTGACGGCTTCAATCTTGACGAGGGCGAAATACTTTTCGCCTTCATGCGGCGGACGGACCTGGCCGCTGATGGTGTCGCCGGTTTTCAGGTCGAATTTGCGGATCTGCGAGGGCGAGACATAGATGTCGTCGGGGCCGGGCAGGTAGTTGTAGTCAGGGGAGCGCAGGAAACCGTAGCCGTCGGGCAGGATTTCAAGGACACCTTCGGCGAAGATGTGTCCCTCTTTTTCGCTCTGCGCCTGGAGGATTTTGAAGATCAGGTCCTGTTTGCGGAGGCCGCTGGCGCCGGGAAGGTCGAGCGAACGAGCTATGCGGGTTAGCTCAGTGATGTTCTTTTCTTTCAGTTCTGCGATGGTCATGTTCACCTACGGGAAGTTGTTAGAGGCGGGATTTGGGGATTTTTGCTTCGCGCTGGGAGCGCGAGCGGGGCGCGCTTATGCAGCGCGCCGCTGTCCTTCATTCGCGTTCACGGGTTCCAGGACGACCGCATCACGGTCAGAGCTGGCAATTTTATTGAGAATTTCGTTGGTTGTGTCCTGGATCCGGGTCGCCGGACGATGGAAGCGGCGTGTTGCCTTGGATGCCAACTGACACAGCATATATCGGTTGCGCAGAGTATGTACAGCTTCAAAAACAAGATTGGAACGCATGATATGTATGTCTCCTAACGTTATATGTTTGACGGGAGCCGAGCTCGAATGGCAGCGGGTTGGTATGAATGATCGACCGCTTGATTCGGCTGAAACGACAGAAAGTGCTCTACCGTGGAGAACAGAAACGGGCATTTACTTAGATGCAACGCACTTAGCCCGGATTCGGTTTTTTCTCTCCTGGCTCCTACCTGACTAACACTGAAGGTCAGGTCCTTCTGGCGTAGCTATAGAATGACTACGCTGTGACGCTCTTCGCTGTTCGGTGGAACCTGAAGGGTCTTACACCTTACTTGGAAGGACCCTAGCCTGCCAAGGCCAGGGAGCGAGATTTACGCCAGAAAGCCGTACCTTAAAGGGCTTTGCCGCCCTCGTCAAGCCTAAAATCCCATCCTTTCCCGAATCAACAACATACGTGTAAGTATTTGTAGAACTTGAGGTTAGTACCACGTTTGGGTAATACTTGGGGCCGTCTGACAACTCTGAAGGGGGTGGGATGCGACGAATCGCGGCCTTCGTGGTTGTGCTGATTTCAGTCGCCGGTTGGGCACAGGGCGATTCTGTCCGCTACGAGCACCTTGCCCAGTTGGGGAGACTCTGGAACTTCGTCAAGTACGTACACCCCACGGTTACCGCGATCGACTGGGATGGGGCACTGGTGCGGGCGATCGACCGGACGAACCGGGCCCAGAATGAAGCCGACTTCCGAATGGCCCTGGCGGGTCTTCTCGGGGAGTTAAAGGATCCAGCAACAAAGCTGACCCCCACGGACAACAACAAGACAGAGCTGCCCAAGGATCTTCCCACGATGAAGCAGGAGGAAGGCGGCGTGGCGGTCGTTCGTATCCGCGATGCCAGTTTTGTGGAGGCGATACCCGCTTTGCGGAAGCTTGCCCCCTCACTCCTCGAAGCGCAGGCGATCGTTTTCGACATCCGGGACTGCTCCTCCTGCAGCGATTTGGTGGATGGCAATCTCGTTCCGGTGGCGAGAGATGTCGTCGCTCCAACCACGATCTTTCGCCAGCACTCCGGGTATCCGACGCCGGACGGCAGCCCCTCTGGCGGCTACTATTCCGCCTTTCAGTTCGTCGGTGGAACCAGGTTCCCTGCCCACCCAGGCCTGGCCGCGAAGCCGATTGTCTTCCTTGTGAATCGCAAGACCGCGTTGCCGGCGGTCGCCCTGGCGCTCCAGGATGGCGGCTTGGCGGCGATCGTTTCGGAAGACGATGCCAGCGACGAGATCGCCGGCTTGAGCGCTCCTTTCGAAATCGGTGGTGGCGTAAGCGCGACGGTGCGAGTTCGCTTGCTCTCCCACGCGGACGGGAGCTATGGATTCGCGCCAAACCGCGTGCTGCACGAACAAGGCGAAACGGCCCTGCAACAGGCGGTCGAAGTAGCGCGCAGCAGGAAGTGGGAGCCGGTGAAGCATAGTGCCGAGAAGTTGCCGGATGCGTGGCAAACCGATGACGCTTACAGCAAGGAGGCGTATCCGGACTTGGAGCGCCGGCTGATGGCAGCGATGCGGATCTACGGGGTGTTCACCTACTTCCATCCTTACAAGTACCTGACGGGAGAAGACTGGGACGCGGTGCTGCTCGACTTTCTGCCGCGGATGGAACAGGCGAGAGATGCGCGCGAATACGACCTCGCCGTGGCCGCGATGGTGACTCACGCTCATGATTCGCATTGCACCGCCAGCAGCGATGAGTTGAAGAAGGTTTTCGGAGAAGCGCCGCCCGCCTTCCGGCTTCTGTGGGTGGAGGGTCGCGCGGTGGTTATCAACTTTCTGGATCCGGAGGAATCCCGACGGGAAGGTGTCGAGGTCGGCGATGTGGTGGTGGCGATTGATGGGCAGCCGGTGGAGAGGCGCATCGAGGAACTGAAGAAGTACAAAGCTGCCTCTACGCCGCAGGCCCTTATGCAACTGGGAGTGCTGCCAAGCCTGCTGGCCGGGCCCAGCGGTTCAACCGTGGCGGTGACGCTTGAGGGAAAAAACGGCAAGCGGCGCGAGGCGACGGTGAAACGCGATGTCGCCTTCCGGAGCCTCGCGTATGCACCGGCGAAGCCAGGGGAAAGCTACCGGCTGATCAACCAGGACATCGGTTACGCCAACCTCGATAAGCTGGAGATCGCCGACGTGGATGCGATGTTCGAGGCCTTCAAAAACACGCGCGCGATCATTCTCGACATGCGCAACTATCCGCGGGGCACGGCGTGGGCGATCGCGCCGCGACTGGTAAAGAAGCCAGTCACCTTCGCCCAGGCGGACCGGAAGAATCCGGCCGCGGAACAGCAGCCCGTGGCCGCGCAGTTTCGCCGCAATATCGTGAGCGGCGACAGCGTGGAGGACTCGTATGTCACCAGCATGCTCTTCGAGCAGCGGCTGCCGCCGACTTCAGGGTGGCGATACCTGGGGAAGACAGCGGTACTGATCGATGCACGCGCCATCAGCCAGTCGGAACATAGCGGGCTGTTCTACAAGGCGGCCAACGGATCCATCTTCGTGGGAAGCCCGACCGCCGGCGCGAATGGCGATGTGACGTGGTTCATGGCGCCGGGAGGCATCCGCATCACGTTCAGCGGTCACGATGTGCGCTGGCCGGATGGAAAACAGCTGCAACGGATCGGCCTGCAGCCGGATGTTGCGGCAACACCGACGATCGCAGGGATCCGTGCCGGACATGATGAGGTGCTGGAAAAGGCGATCGAAGTGATGACCGAGCGAACCAAGTGAGGCTTCGTGAAGCCGTTGGGCGATCAACTAAGATTAGCTAAGTCCAGTGCCTATTCGCCCCAGACGCGGAATTCGGATCCGGTGATGGAGCCGAAAGAGCGCTCGTCGGAGAGGCGGACCCACTGCTTTTTCTTGTTGTTCGCGGAGGACTCCGGCGCTTTCACGGCGGAGGGTTCGGGTACGTTTTCGGCTACGGCCGCGGGGGAAGAGGATGGACGGGGGTCGGTGTCTTGCATGGCTAACTCCAGTTCGGATTCGTACGGCTAGGCCCAGTAGGTGCGATCCAAGGCGCGGTACTGAATGGCCTCGGCGATATGTCGTGACTCAATCTGCGCGGCAGCGTCGAGATCGGCGATGGTGCGCGCGACTTTGAGAATGCGGTCGTGGGCGCGGGCGCTCAGCCCCTGCTGCAACATGGCGCGCTCCAGCATGTGCTCGCCTTCGCTGGAGAGCTCGCAGTAGGAGCGGATCTGGCGCGAGGTCATCTGCGCATTGGCGAAAATACGCTCGGCGGCGAAACGGTTGAGCTGAATCTCGCGCGCCCGGAGCACCCGTTCCCGAATCTGCACAGACCCTTCCGGAGAGTTGCCGGCCCGCAGTTCCTTGTAGTTCACTGCCGGAACGTCGATGTGGATGTCGATGCGATCGAGCAGCGGGCCGGAGATCTTCGCGACATAGCGCTGGATCATGGGCTCGGTGCATTTGCATTCCCGGGTGCGGTCGTTGAAGTAGCCGCAGGGGCATGGGTTCATCGCGGCGGCAAGCATGAAACGTGCGGGAAAGGTGAGCGACATGGCGGCGCGCGCGATGGAGACGGTGCCATCCTCCAGCGGCTGCCGCATGACTTCGAGGACGTTGCGCGGAAACTCCGGCAGTTCATCGAGAAAGAGAACGCCATGGTGCGCGAGTGAAACTTCGCCAGGACGCGGAACGGCGCCTCCGCCGATGAGGCCGGCATCGGAGATGGAGTGATGCGGCGAGCGGAAGGGCCGCGTTCCAACCAGGCCGGAGCGCGCATCGAGCACGCCGGCGACGCTGTGGATCTTGGTGGTCTCGAGCGCTTCTTCGAAGGTAAGAGGCGGCAGGATGGTTGGAATCCGCTTGGCAAGCATCGTTTTGCCGCTGCCCGGAGGACCGATCATGAGGATGTTGTGCCCGCCGGCGCAGGAGACTTCGAGGGCACGCTTGGCGGTCTGCTGGCCGCGAACATCCTTGAAATCGACGCCAAAATGCTGCGCTTCGTTAAGTACGGCGTGCGAATCGACTTTGAGCGGCGTTATGCCGTTGCCGGTATTAATGAGGTGGACAACATCCATCAGCGATTTGACAGGATAGATATCGACGCCATCGACAACAGCAGCCTCGCGTGCATTTTCAACCGGGACGAAGAGACGTTTGATTTTCCCGGCGCGGGCGGCGACCGCGGTGGAGAGGGTGCCGCGGACGGCACGAATCGTCCCATCGAGGGAAAGTTCGCCGACCATGACGACATCGTCGAGGTTTTGCTTGTTCAGCCCGCCGTAAGCGCCGAGGATTCCGGCGGCCATGGGCAGATCGAAACCGGACCCCTCCTTCTTGATATCGGCCGGGGCAAGGTTGACGGTAATGGTCGTGGTAGGAACGTCATAGCCGGAATTGCGCAGGGCGGAACGGACCCGTTCGCGGCTCTCCCGGACGGCCGCATCGGGCAGTCCGACGGTGGTGAAGATGTCCTTGTCGGAGGCGTGGGCGGCGACGTCGACTTCCACGTCGATGATGTGGGCATCGATTCCGTAAACAGCAGCGCTTTTGGTCCTGAAAAGCATAAAACTCGAAGGTTTATAGCTATCAGGAAAGGTGAAGAAATCCCTGTGACTGCCCTCACCGAGTGGGGTGACGTTGGCAGGACATGGTTATAAATGGAGGAAACTAAGGTAGAACACGGGTACTACGGCGAATCAGAGTTCCTGTATACTTCGCCAAATTCTTCAGAAACCGGTATGTCCGAGGAACACGAACGGACGCTGAACCAATGGCTGAAGAAGGCACTTGTGGAGGTTGGATTTCTGCGGGTAGCATCGCAGTTAACAACTCCCCAATTTTGACTTCACGTCGGAGTGCATGATCACTCCGGGCTTGGACAAGCAATGGCTCGCAGGCGGGAAGAACGAATCATCATCAGTTTGCCCGTGCGCTTGTGGGGCATGGACATCAACGGAAAACCGTTCACGCAGAACGCCTCATCGGTGGACATTACCCGTATGGGTGCACGGCTCCAGGGTGTTACGTGCCGCATACAGCATGGCGACATCATCGGGATTCAACACGGCAACGACAAGGCGCGTTTCCGGGTGATCTGGGTGGCGCGCCCCGGTTCTCGAAACGAGGGCCAGATCGGCGTGCACTGCGTCGAAGTTGGAAAATATATCTGGGGCACGGTTCAGCCGAGCAATGCCGCGGATAGCTATGACCCCGACGAAGTCGTGGTGAGCCATGCAGTTTCCTCGGGAGGGGCTGCAGCGGCGGTCGCGCCGACGCACCGCGATGTATTCGCGAACGACACCACCCGCGAGGGACGGCGCCGGATGCCGCGGTATGGCTGTCGCGGCGGTGGAGAGGTGCGGCAACCGGGCATGAAGACCGCGGTCTGGGGATCGCTGACGGATATCAGCCGCACCGGATGCTACCTGGAAACTTTAACCACCCTGCCACGCAATGCCAAGTGCGAACTGATGCTGAACGTGGAAGGGGTGGAAATCCGCGTCGCCGCGGAAGTTCGCGTATCGCATCCGTCGATGGGAATGGGGCTGCAGTTCGTAGAAATCGATCCCACCGACCAGCAGAAGCTCGAAGATCTTCTGACGAAGCTTGCCGGCGGAAGCGAATCCGAGACCAAACTGTCGCAGGTGAGCAACGAGTTTTCGACCGCGGTTGCCTCGATGGCGACGGAGTTGCGCGACCTGGAGACGCTGGTGACTTCGCACGACGACCATGTGGACCCACGGCTCCTGTCGGAGTTCCGCAGCGCCATCGACCATGCGCGCGCTACCACGGCGGCAGTCGAGCAATGGGTAGACCTGCAGGAGCAGGAACTCGATCCCTTCCCGGTACTGGCGGCCATCGAAAGCAGCCGGATGCAGATGACGGCGGGGTTTATGCGCGAGCTGGTGATGGATATCGACTCGAGCACCCTGAACCTCGGAAGCGACGGGATCAAGGAGTTGTACGAGGCGGCGCGGCAACTGCACCTGCGGATCGAGCAGCTGATTGCCGAGGCAACGGCGACCGAGGAAACGTCGAACGAAAGCAACGGCGGACACTACTAAAACAAGACTCTCGCGAATGCGAAAGAGCCCGCAACGTGCGGGCTCTTTCCATTTCAGGGCTCTTCACCGCTCGGGGCCACGTCGACGGCGGGCTCGAGATTGCGCGGGATGCAGGGTTGGTCGTCGCCGGGATTGACGAGGCCGCAGCGGCTGCATACGAACAGGCCGTCCTCTTCGCGGAGCATGGTTTGATGGTGGGACATTTCCATGACAGTGCCTCTCCACATAAGAACCCCGGAGGGGCGCAGAGGGATGTCTGGTAACGAGTCGAAACCGGGTACGTTGCGAGGAGTGGCTGCGTTGCGACTCACCCTGTCGCAAAGGGCACGACAGGGGTGAGGCACCCGCATGTATGCTGCACGCGTCCTAGACCAGTTCTACGGCCATGGCGACGGCATTGCCGCCACCGAGGCACAGGGAGGCTACCCCGCGCTTCGCCTTGCGGCGCTGCATCTCGTAGATCAATGTAACCAGCACGCGTGCTCCGCTGCAGCCTATAGGGTGGCCGAGCGCGACGGCTCCGCCATTCACGTTCACGCGCGAGGCGTCGAGACCAAGTTCCTGCACCAGCGCCACCGATTGCACGGAGAAGGCTTCGTTCAATTCGTAAAGGTCGACATCGTCGGCGTTCCATCCCGTCTTTTGCCAAATCTGCCGCACCGCGTCCACCGGCGCCATCATGACCCATTCGGGAGCGACGCCGCTGGTGGCCTGCGCCAGGATGCGGACCATCGGCTTCAATCCCAACTCTTTCACCTTCGCGGCGCTGGCAACCACCACGGCGGCAGCGCCGTCGTTGATGGTAGAAGCGTTGCCGGCAGTCACGGTGCCATCCTTCTTAAAAGCGGGCTTCAGCTTGCGCAGAGAGTCGGGGGTGCTGTCCTCGCGCGGGCCTTCATCTTGGTCGAGGAACTCGGCGGGAGCATCTTTCTTTCGCGAGGGCAATTGCACGGGGACGATCTCGTCCTTGAAGCGGCCCGCCTTTTGCGCGGCGATCGCCTTGCGGTGGGAGCAGGCGGCGTATTCGTCCTGCTGTTCGCGGGTGACCTTGTACTTCTCGGCGACGTTCTCGCCGGTCTGTCCCATGTGGTAGTTGTTGTACACATCCCAGAGGCCGTCGTTGACCATGGAATCGACGACCTGGGCGTTGCCCATGCGGAAGCCCTTGCGGGCCTGGGGCATGAGGTAGGGCGCGTTGGTCATGGATTCCATGCCGCCGGCGACGACGATGGAAGCATTGTTCGTCTGGATGGCTTGCGCCGCGAGGGCGACCGATTTCAACCCTGAACCACAGACCTTGTTGATCGTCATGGCGCCGACTTGCGGCGGGAGTCCACCTTTGATTGCTGCCTGGCGGCCGGGATTCTGCCCGAGGCCGGCCTGGAGGACATTGCCCATGATGCATTCGTTGATCATGCTGAGATCGGTGATCCCGGCACGTTTCACGGCTTCGCGCACGACGATGGCGCCGAGATCTGTGGCACTGAGATCGGTGAAGGCACCCTGGAACTTCGCGATCGGAGTGCGGACCGCCGAGACGATGAAGACATCTTCAAACGATGCCATGAATAGGGCTCCTGGAAAAATTTCGAATCACCAGCGAAAGGAGTGACCGTCGAGGTCCCACGGATGCGCCGACGGAGATATCCCAACCGAACATTATAAGATGGTGCGCACCCGCCCGCCGATGCAAGCGGCGCGGAATTGCCAGGAGGATCATGGACTCTACAACCGCCACCGAGCTGCCGCCCGCGCCCGCGACTCCACCGCAAAAGCGTGGGATCGCGCCGGTGTGGCATACCGTCGTTTTCATCGCAATCTTCGCGGGGCTCTCGATAGGCGGCACAAAACGCACCGCGGACGTGGTAAACAGCGGACAGTCGCACTGGTCGTTGTACGTGGAAACCATCGCGATGCAATGGGTGCTCCTTCTCTACGTCGCGTGGGGATTGTGGCTACGCGGGCGGAAACTGCGCGACGTGATCGGTGGGCGCTGGGACACGGCAAGGGCATTCTTCCTCGATGTTGCGATTGCCATCGGCTTCTTCGTGGTGAACCTGGCAGTGCGCGCCATCGTACTCGGAACCCTGCTGGCGCTGAACAAGGGAGTGCGAAACCTCGCCACCCAGGGAGTGAAGAACGTAGCGAAGGCGATCGGTCCCCAGACCCGCTGGGAATTGCTCCTCTTCATGGCAGTCGCGGTCACAGCGGCGATCTGCGAAGAGGTAATGTTCCGCGGATACCTGCAACAACAGCTCGCGAGCTGGACGCGCAACACGTCCGTGGGAGTGATTTTGAGCGCCGTGGTGTTCTGCGTAGGGCATGCTTACCAGGGCTGGTTCCTTGCTGTACAGGTCGGAATACTGGGCCTGATGCTCGGCATACTCGCCGCGTGGAGGAAGTCATTGCGACCCGGAATGCTTGCTCACGGGATGCAGGACGTAATCAGCGGTACACTGTCGTTCTTTGCGAAGTCTCTCTTCTCGCACATGCGATGAGCGCATGCGCAATTTTTCCGATATGCATTGCGACCAGTGTTCATGCACCTTTGCGCCCTGCTAAGAAAATTGCGGTGAGTGCGAAGAGAACGAAGGGGAGAAAAATCGGCATGCGAGGTGACGAAAGTGTCGTGTTGAATAATTGGCTTCATGCCATTTTTCTCTTGACTTGAAATTTGAATAACTCTATACAACTAACAAATTGCAACTGTGCACCGTTGCAAGAACAATAAAAGGGAGAATAGAAAACAATGGCAACGAAAAAGGCTGCAAAGAAGGCTACGAAGAAGGCCGCCAAGAAAAAGAAGTAAGCTGGCTCTCGAGCCTAACGACCTAGGGGACGCGAAAAGCGTCCCCTAAAACTTTTTGCAGGAAAATTTTCTGGGGCCTATGCGAGAAGCGCGGCAGCGAGCGAGACGGCCGCGATCGCCGCGGTCTCGGCGCGAAGAATGGTCGGGCCCAGCGAGGCGCGTTGCCAGCCGGCGCTGTCGAAGAGAGCGAGTTCTTCTTCCGCCCACCCGCCCTCCGGACCGATGGCCAGCGATGCGGCAGACGTTTCCTCGGACATCGCGAGCACATCGCGCAACATGGCCGCTTGTTCGTTCTCCGCGAGGACGATCTTCAACGGAGCGGCGGAGTCGAGCGCTGTTTTCAGCTTGAGGGGCTCCGCGATTTCCGGAGGCGCGAGCCGCCGCGACTGCTGGGCAGCTTCCAGGGCGATTCGACGCCAGCGCTCCACTCGCTTGGCAGCGGACGCGGCAAGATGCGCCTCAGTGCGACGGGCGACCACCGGTACGATGCGGGCGACCCCGAGCTCCGTACTCTTTTCCACCGCCCATTCGAAGCGATCGAATTTGAAAACTGCGAGATAAAGAGAGAGCGGCGTGATCGCGAGCGCCGGTACGTCTTCCCCCAGAGAAAGCTCGACGCGAGCGTGGTCAACGGAGGTGATGGTGCCGCGGCGAATGCGGTCGCCGAGCGAGATATCGAATTGCTGGCCGACGCGGGCGCGCAGCACGCGCGCCAGATGCGCAGCGTTGCTGCCGGTAAGTGCGGCGGTGTCGCCGGAATGTTCGTCCGCGATCCAGCGGCGGCGAGTCATGGGAGAGAGGGTAGCAGAAGGATGGTTGGTTCGAGTGCTTGCGGAACTCAAAGCGCAAGGTGCTTCGGCTACGAATCCGCATGGGTAGGCGGATTCCTCGCTCAGCATGACAAGCCTTAAGACTGATCTGAGGATAGGGGTCCTTCGACTGCGGACGCTTTGCGTCCTTCGCTCAGGATGACAGATCTTGAGATCGATCGTGAGGCTTAGCTGAACATGTCTTTGACTTTGCTCATCAGCGACTGCTTCTCGGGATGGTTATCGACGCTGGACCCGGTCTCGAGTTCCTGCAGCAGTTCTTTCTGGCGCTTGGTGAGCTTGGTGGGGGTCTGCACCTTGATCTGGACGTAAATATCGCCCTTACCGTGACCGTTCAACACAGGGACGCCCTTGCCGCGCAGCTTGATCTGGGTTCCCGTCTGTACGCCTTCGGGGACGTGCAGCTTGTGTTCGCCTTCGAGGGTCGGGATCGTGAGATCGGCGCCGAGTGCGGCTTGCGCATAGGAAATGGGCACGACGCAGAAGAGATCTTTGCCTTCGCGCTCGAAGAAGGAGTGCTCTTTGACGTGCAGCACGATGTAGAGATCGCCCGGCGGGCCGCCATAGGCTCCGGCTTCCCCCTGGCCGGTGTAGCGGATGCGGGTGCCGTCTTCCACGCCCGCGGGTACCTTGACCTGGATGGTCCGTTCCCTCACCACGGCCCCCTGGCCGCGGCAGGTGGTGCAGGGATCGGTGATCACCTGCCCGGTGCCGCCGCACGCGCTACACGTACGGGAGACGCTGAAGAAGCCCTGCTGGAAGCGTTCCTGACCGCGCCCGCCGCATTTGCGACAGGTCACCGGCGCTTTGCCTGGCGCCGCGCCGGTGCCGTGACAGGTCTCGCAGCTTTCGTGACGCCGCACTTTCGTCTCGGTGTCCACGCCGAAAACAGCTTCTTCGAATTCCAGATTGATGTCTTCGCGGAGGTCGCCGCCACGCTGCGCCCGCGAACGTCCGCGGCCGCGGCCGAACAGATCTCCCATCCCGAACATATCGGAGAAGATCTCGCTGAAATCGACGGTGTTCGGATCGAAGCCGGCGCCGCCGAAGCCTCCATTGCCGCCTACGCCGGCGTGCCCGAAGCGATCGTAGGCAGCGCGCTTGTCGGCATCGGAGAGCACCGCGTAGGCTTCGCTACATTCCTTGAACTTCTCTTCGCATTCTTTATTGTCGGGGTTGCGGTCGGGATGGTACTGCATTGCGAGCTTGCGATAGGAACTCTTGATCTCCTGGTCGCTCGCGGTACGCGTGACTTGCAGCACCTCGTAATAGTCGCGTTTTACGTTCGTAGCCAGTGGTGACATCCTTCAACAAATTCTTGGTCGTTCGATTATTTTCCGCGCGCCACGCGAACCATCGCTGGGCGCAACAGGCGGTCCTTGATCCTGTAGCCGCGTTGCAGCTCGCCGATGACGGTGTTGTCCGGGGCCTCGTCCGTTTCTTCCATCTGGATTGCCTGGTGGAGATTGGGATCGAAGGGCTGGCCTTCGGCGGCAATCGGCTGCACTCCGAGCTTCGAGAGCGCATCGTGAAACTGGCGGTCGATGAGCTGAATCCCAGCGCGGATCTGCTCGATATCCGCAGCGTCAGACCTGGCAGCGCGATCGAGGCTGTCGAGGATCGGAAGAAAGCTCTTCAGCGCCTCGACGAGGGCGTAATCGCGGTAATCCTGCTGTTCGCGGCTACTGCGCTTGCGAAAGTTATCGAACTCGGCCTGCAGCCGCGCCAGCCGGTCGAGATACTGATCGCGCTCGGTGCGTACTTTTTCGAACTCCGCCCCGGGTGCTTGCGTTTGCCTCTCCTCACCTTCCGATGGGGGAAGTTCATGGTCGACGTCGAGCTGTGCGGAGTCAGCGACTTCTTCGTTCGATTTCCTATTCCAATTTGCCATGGCTAGTTATTCCGAATCATTCCAGATGTGATCGAAGAGGCGCGCGATGTACGAGACCGCCGAGATGGTGTGCTCGTAGTCAATGCGGGTTGGCCCGATCACCGCGAGAGAACCCATCACCTCGTTGCCGACACGTGCCGGCGCGCCGATCAATACGAAATTACTTAGATGCGGCAAGGTGTCTTCAAGACCCACAACCACGCGGACGGCCTCTTGTCGTACGTCCACATAGGCCGAAAGAAGGTTCACGATGCGCTGCTTCTCTTCCAGGGTCTTCAGCAACTCGCGCAGGCGCTCACGGTCATGTTCGCCCACGATCAGGTTCGAGGCACCTTCGATATAGACATCCTGCGAGGGCTCGGAGGTCAGTGCTCCCTGCTTGTAGAGCTCCTCGACCGAGCGCATCAGGCGGTCATATTCACTGCGCTCGTTCTCGATGCGCCGGGCAATCTCGGTGCGGATGTCTTCCATCGTCCATCCGCGGAAGTTCTCGTTGATGAAGCGGGCGGCGTGGTCCAGCTCAAGCTGCGGGATATCGACCCCGACGCGCATGAGACGGTCGCGTACGATCCCGTTCCGGTTGACTACGACGGCGAGTACCTTGCAATCCGCAAGCCGCTGGAAGTGCATGTGTTCCAGGGCGTTCTTAGGGCCAGTGCCGGCAACCGCTACCCCGACGTTCTGCGAGAGCAACGAGAGCACGTGCGAGGTGCGCTCCATGAACTCCTGCATGTCGCTGATACCGTGGAATGTGTCCTTGATCAAGCCCTCTTCCGCCGGCGCCAGCGTCGCCTCGCCGGTCAGGTTCTTGACGTAATAACGATAGGCGGCCGGCGTCGGGATGCGACCTGCGGAGGTGTGCGGCTGCTCCAGCAGCCCGGCATCCGACAAGTCGGCCATGACGTTGCGGATGGTGGCAGCGCTGAGACCTTCACGGCTCCCCCGAGCGAGCGTCCGGGAGCCGACGGGTTCCCCGGTCGAGATATAGGTCTCGACGATCGCAGTCAGGATCTCGCGTTCGCGGCGTCCGACATGTGGTTGATCGGCCATTGGAGCTCTGGCAGAAAGCCCTTTAATACCATGAATTTGCGTGATTAGGGCGGATCTCTGCTAAATACAGTTTAGAAACTTGATACGGGTGCTGTCAAGGATTGGCAGCGGCCACCTACGAGTGCTGAAAGGGGAGGATTTAGCTGATCTCGACTACACTGCCGCCGCTTGCATCCTGGACTTCCTTGGCACGCTCGGCGACTTTCTTTGCGAAAGCGAAAAGGGATTTGGCGTGCGAGTTCCCTTCCCCCTCAAGGACGATGGGATGCCCCCCATCGCCGCCCTTGCGGATGTCCGGATCGAGTTCGATACGGCCGAGGAAAGGCAGGCCGAACTGCTCGGCCGTGTGCTCGCCTCCGCCCTTGGAAAAGATGTCGATTTCTTCGTGGCAATGTGGGCAGACGAAGTAGCTCATATTCTCGACAAGGCCGAGGATATCGACTTTCACCTGCTTGAACATCTCGATAGCTTTGCGAGCGTCCTGCAGGGCGACATCGGAAGGCGTGGTAACGACGACCGCGCCGGTCACGGGAACGGTCTGGATTAGCGAGATGGCGACATCTCCGGTGCCGGGAGGCAAGTCCACGATGAGGTAGTCAAGCTGTCCCCACTCCACTTGTGAGAGGAACTGGCGGATAACCGAGTGCAGCATGGGGCCGCGCCAGACCAGCGGCTTGTCGCCGGGATTCAGCAGGCCGACGGAGATCATGCGCACGCCATAGCGTTCCAGCGGCAGGATGCGATTGTCGCTCAAGACGTTGGGCGCCTCGTTGGTACCGAGCATCAGCGGCACGTTGGGACCGTAAACATCGGCATCCAGCAGGCCAACCTTATTACCCATGCGCGCCAGCGCCACCGCAAGGTTGACAGCAAGCGTGGTCTTGCCGACACCGCCCTTACCCGAGCCAACCGTAATGATGGCATCTACGCCGGCGAGGGGTTGCGGAGTCGGCTGTTGCGGATTTCCGTGCGGAGGATGCGAGTGCGCCACGAGGGTTCCTTAGACGTCTGGAGATCGGTACAGAACTCTTGATTATAGAGGAAGGAGAACGGTGCTGGTGGAAGGCCTTCCGGAGAAGAAAAGAGGAACAGCCCCACTGCGTTGTGGCAGTGAGGCTGCTGTCAGAGGTGAGTTAACTACCGGGGACGATTGTCCCAATCGCGGTCGCGATCGCGATCCGGATCCCAGCGGCCGTCCTGCCATCCCGAACCCAGAACATGGATGGAGGAAATACGATTTCCCCAGTTCTTATACGGATTGTCCTGGGTGCGCCAGCGGCCGAGGTCGGGCACGTCATTCCGCAGGCGAATGCGCAGCCCGACATATCCGGGATCGTTGAAGGCGACAACTTCGGCCCCTCCAAAAATGCGCACGCTGCTGATCGAGTCGTTAAATCCGGGAGGAAGCGAGTCGTAGCCCTCGCCGGTCGCCATGCAGAAGTAATCCCCTTGGAAGCCCGGTCCACGGTAGAAGCAGGCACCGGAACGCGGCACTTGCAGATGGCCCCAGCGCAGTTCGCGGCCACGACGGAAGACATCCGGACGGAAATTCACCTGGATCGAGCTAATGCGGCCCGCCCAGTCCTTCCCTGGGTTATCGGCTACCCGCAACGAGCGAAGGTTGGGAACGCTGGCGGCGATGCGCGCATTCACGCCGGTGAATCCGGCGTAGTTGAAGACAATGGCTTCGGCGCGTCCGAAGATTTGTACCGAGTAAATCCCGTTGTCAAATCCCTGTGCGAGGTGGTCAACGGCCTGTCCGACGGGAACGCAGAAACTGCGGCCGCGGAAGTTCTCTTCCCGATAAAAACAGACGCCGTCCCGCGGCGGCCCCTGGGCGAGTAGCGGGATGGAGAAGTAGAGAGCTGCAACAAACAACAACCCTAACCTTCGGCAATTCATAAAGCTCCTTGCGACGTAGGCGCTATTGGAATCGATACGGAAAAGATAACACCAAAGCGCCATAGGAGTCGCGAAACGAGCGAGCGTTCTGAGGAAATCCGCAATTTCGGGAGTCGCGACATCGCCGTATCAATTGCCGAGGGAAGCTGCCTGCGCAAGCATCGGCAACTGATCTGAGGGCTTCCCTGGAAACCAAAGTTAAACGGCCGGTCGTTGAACGGCCAGCCGTTTGGGCTCTGCCATGCTTCAGTAACCGTGCTCGCTCCCGTGTTCGAGGCTTACTTTGCCGCGGAACATGCGGTAGACGAAGGTGAAGTATCCGAGCGTGAACACCATGCCGATCGACCACCAAACAAGTCCGACGGTGAGGCCATAGTGCGGCGCGGAGGCGTTCTGGATGGTCAGGCTCCAGTCGCGGTTGGTACTCGCCGGCAGCACGGTTGGGTAGAGGGCGAACACCGCGCCCACCAGCATGATCGTGATATACACCGCCGACGACACGAAGGCCGCTTTGTCTTTGCCCTTCAAGCGGAACCACAGCATACCGGCCAGGGTTGCAACGACCAGCAGCGGAATCAGCCAGCCCACCGGATACGTTCTGTAGTTCGACAGCAACTCCGGACGAATGCTGACCGTCGCGATGAGGCTGACGATGGTAAGCAGCAACTGCACCGGCCAGAGGATGGCAGCGGTTTTGCGACAGCGGGCGTTCAAGTCGCCTTCGGTTTTCGTAGCGACGTAGAACGCGCCATGCGCGGTGAGTGTCACAGCCGCGATGACACCGCACATCACCGTGTACCAGTCGAGGATGCCGGGATGCGCGCCGACACGCCAGTTGGTCCACAGCGGCTCGAAGAAGTAACGATCTTCGGCAAGGGGCACGCCGCGGATGACGTTCCCCAGCGCCGCGCCGAAGAAGATCGTCAGCAAAAGGCTCGAGACCGAGAAGACAACATCGAAGAAGCCCTTCCAAACATCGCTTTCGAGATGGGTGCGGAACTCGATGCCGACAGCGCGCAGCATCAGGAGCCAGAGCACCATCATCAGCGGCAGATAGAAGCCGCTGAAACCCGAAGCATAGAGTTGCGGAAAGGCGAAGTAGAGAGTGCCCCCGGCGGAGAGGAGCCATACTTCATTTCCGTCCCAAACCGGGCCGATCGATCGGATGATCTTGCGACGCTCTTCGTCATTGCGGGCGACAAACAGGTGCAGAACACCCGCGCCAAGATCGAATCCATCAAGAACAACATAGGCGGCGACCATCACCGCGACGATACAGAACCAGATTGTCGGCATGATTAGCGCACCTCCGCGAGAATATCCTGCTTCGCAAGAACGATCGGCTTCACCGGCGCAGGTGGTTCTTCGGGCCCGTGCTCGATTTCGCGGCGCACGAGGAAGATGAAGAGAATCGCCAGGATGGTGTACATGCCCATGAACCCGAGGAGCGTGAACCATCCATTGCCGGCTGAGACGGTCTTCGAGTAGCCCTGCATGGTGCGTAACAGCCCATACACGAGCCAGGGCTGGCGGCCGATCTCAGCGGTCATCCAGCCGGCGGTGTTCGCGATGTAAGGCAGCGGGAAAGACAGCAGCAGGATCCAGTGCATCCAGCGCGCATTCCAAAGCGCGCCGCGCCACCAGAGCAGCCCACAGAGCAGCATGGTGGCGAGGAAGATTGTCCCTAGACCCACCATGATGTGGTAGCTGTAATAGAGCAGCGGAATGTTCTGTGGCCAATCTTCCTTCGGAAAAGCGTTCAGGCCGCGTACTTCGGCATTCCAGCGCCGGTAGGTGAGAAAGCTCAGCATCTTGGGCACATAGATCGGGTTATCGATCTTCTTCTCATCCTGGTTCGGCTGGCCAATGATCACCAGTGGCGCACCAGGCTGCGTCTCCCACAGCGCTTCCATGGCGGCCAGCGTTGCCGGCTGGTATTCGGTCACGAAGCGTCCCTGCTTATCGCCGGTGGGACCCATCACGAGCGCGGAGAAGATCAGGCCGGAGACGATGCCGACCTTGATGAAGATCTTTCCTTGCTCAAGATGCTTTCGGCTCAACAGATAGAACGCGCCGACTGCGCACATGACGAACGCGCCACAGATCGCGGCTCCGCACATGTTGTGGGCGTATTGCCAAACCGCCCAAGGGTTCAGCACCAGGCTCCAGAAGCTGTTGACCGCCACAGAGCCATCCGGCGAGGTGGCGTAACCCACCGGGTGCTGCATCCAGGCGTCGGTGCAAACGATGAAGTATCCCGAAAGCCATGAACCGAGGAAGACCATCAATGCTGAAAACCAGTGCGCTTTCGGGCTCAGACGCTTTTCTCCGTAGAGAAACAGGCCGAGGAAGCTGGACTCGAGGAAGAACGCAAACATGCCTTCCATCCCAAGCGTCTGGCCAATAACACCGCCGGCAAAACGAGAAAAATGGGACCAGTTGGTACCGAACTGGAATTCCATGGGAATGCCGGTCACCACGCCCATGACGAAGTTGATGCCGAAGATCTTGGCCCAGAACCGGGCTGCCCGGGCGTACGCTTCATCCTGCTTCCACAATGCCATGGTCTTCAGCGCGACGATCAGCGGCGCAAGGCCCATGGTCAGCATGGGGAAGAGATAATGAAACGTCACCGTGAAGGCGAAATGCAGTCGGTGAACAAGAAGTGCGCTATCCATCAGTCAGCCTCGAATAAGTTGGGGACGGTGCGGCCCTGCCTTCGGACTCCCTAATCTTGCAGAGCGGTCCGCAGGCGCTAAGAAAACTTCGAACATTCTGCTGGTCGAATGACCCAAACTGCTGTGATCTGGATCACTTTTTTCCTCTTCGACCCGCGAATTTCCTGTTTGTAAACCTCTGATCTAAATGGAAAAATCCCGCTCGAAAGCGGGATTGGCGGGAACTTCAACAACGCCTAGCGCTGGCGTGCCGCCTTGCGATGCTCCAACTCCGAGCGGCGTGCCTCGCGGCGGCGCATTGCACCTTCGAAGCGGCGTTTTTCGTCCTCGGTTTCGGGAATGATCGGCGGCACCGGCAAGCGGCGGCCATGGCGGTCCACGGCGACGAAAGTGAGGTAGGCCGAACTCACGTGCTGGCGGGTGGAAGCGATGTAATTCTCGACCCACACCTTCACGCCGATCTCCATCGAGGTATTGAAGGCGCGGTTAACGGCGGATTGGAAGATCACGAGATCGCCGACCTGCACCGGGACGAGGAAATCGAGGTGATCGATGGAGGCGGTGACGACGTAATTGCGGCAGTGCCGATGCGCGGCGAGCGCGCCCGAGATGTCGATCCAGTGCATCAGGCGTCCACCGAGAAGATGCCCGAGAGGGTTGGCGTCGTTGGGCAGAACGATTTCTACCATTTCCGATGCGGATTCGCGGACTGCCTTGGGTTGAAGATGGCTATCGCTGGCGGCGGTCATGCTCTCCTCGGTTCAGTAAGATGACTGGTCTCGGGCCCGGCGTTTCAGGACTGCGCTGCAGCCAAGGCAGCCGGCCGCTGACGGGAGCGCCAGGCGCGCAGGAAACAGTCTGCCTGGCGGTGAAGCTTCTCGTCCTCGATCACCGTCGTCCATCGTTGCGCGCGCTCGTCGTATTCGAGTGTTCCTCCGCCGGCCGGACGACATTGCAACTCAAAGACGTAGCGCACAAAGATAGTGAGGTTGCCTGTTGCCTTCGCCGAAAAGCGTACCGCATCGGCATGGCGATCTTGGGGAAGCCGCGAACAGGTTGCGTGGCCGAGATTGCAGTGATGGTGCAACTCATCGTCCGTGGGCCGGACCAGCATCTGCCCCGGTGCCCCGCAGATTCCACTGAACCCGGCAGCGAGCGGTAACCGGTCCGGAAAGTTCCAGGCGCCTTCAAGGTGTTCGGTCGGGATGAAAAATGGACAAGCCATGGGGCGAACGGTTCATTGTAACCTCAGGGTGCCGGTGGAAAACACATCCCGGCGTATAGAATTGCCGAAGAGAATAAGGAGAGACGATGGATCGCGTTGCCATGTTGAAGGAGATTCTCGAGAATTCGCCCGACGACGCGTTTGCGCGCTATGGACTGGCGCTGGAATACGCCAACACGGGCCAGATCGAGGATGCCATGCGTGAGTTCCAGGCCCTGCTCGCGAAGAACCCCGATTATGTTCCGGCGTACCAGATGGGCGCGCAGACGCTGATGAATGCCGGAAGAGTCGAAGAAGCCCGCGCTATGGCCGAGAAAGGGATTGCCTGCGCGACCCGTAGCGGGAACCAGCACGCGCTGTCGGAGATGGAGATGATGCTGCAGGATTTGGGGTGAGCTACTGCGTGGGTTTCACCGCGCGCTCCAGAGCGAAATCGACCAATCCCGGCCAGACCTGGCTCAAGATGAAAATCGGCCGATAGTGCCACGGCACCACGATCTCCCGCGGGCGATTCACACAACCTTTCAGAACTGCCCGCGCAACCCGCTCCACCGTGATGCCATGACGCGTAGACCCGCCGAGGCGGCGGCTGTCGCTTCCCTTCACTGCATTGACGCCGAACGCTGTCTGTACATAGCCGGGACAGATATTCACCACGCTCACGCCGAGGGGCTTCAACTCCAGGCGGCTGGCGTGGCTGAATGCATTCAGCGCGTGCTTACTTGCGCAATAGGCCGGCATGTAGGGCACGCCGATGTATCCCGCGCCGCTGGAAATGTTCGCGATTACCCCGGAGCCCTGGCGCTTCATCGTCGGGATGACCGCCTGCATGCACTCCACGGCTCCGAAAACGTTCGTCTCGAAGAGAGCACGCGCGGCGTTGACGTCGAGGTGCTCGGTGGAATCAAGAAGCCCATAGCCGGCATTGTTGATCCAGATATCGATGCGCCCGAACTTGGCCAGTACGGTGGCGACGAGGGCATCGATGCTGGCGCGGTCCCGCACATCGCAGGCGACGGCGAGCGTTTGCTCCGGATGGCCTATGCGCTGTCGTGCCTCTTCGCACCGGGCAACATCCCGCGAGCAGAGAACAACCTTCGCCCCTTCTTTCACGAAGAGGGCGCCGATAGCTTCGCCGATCCCCATGGAACCGCCGGTGATGACTGCAATCTGATCTTTGAGTTTCATATCTTTCAAATCATCGCGGAAAATTGCGCCGATCGGGCGCCGAACGCGTGCGTTTCGCGTCCAATGTAACACCTGCGCCCGAGAGCCACTGAAAACCGTTTTCATTTTCCCGGCGTATAATCGCCAACAACCGGAGGCATCCTCCCTTGAGTTCCCTTCCCGAGACACTGGGCCAACTAAGAAAAAGTTTTTCGTATTCCGAGAATCGTCTTGCGCAGCGCCGGGTGAAGGATGAACTGCGCGAGAACCTGCTCGAGCGCTTGCGCGGGGGCGGAACGATTTTCCCCGGCATCGTGGGCTATGACGACACGGTAGTGCCGCAGATCGTGAACGCGCTGCTGTCGAAGCACAATTTCATCCTGCTCGGATTGCGCGGGCAGGCCAAGAGCCGCATCCTTCGGGCGCTGACGACGCTGCTCGATCCGCAGACACCCTACCTTGCGGGATGCGAGATCCACGACAATCCCTACAACCCGATCTGCCGCCGCTGCAAGGAAATGCTCAAATCCTTCAGCGACGACGCGCCGATCGAGTGGCTCTCGGCCGAAGACCGCTACGTCGAGAAACTCGCCACCCCCGATGTGACGATCGCGGATCTCATCGGCGACATTGACCCCATCAAGGCGGCCAAGCAGGGACACACCCTCGCCAGCGAATTCACGGTGCATTATGGATTGCTGCCGCGCGCCAACCGCGGCATCTTCGCCATTAACGAACTTCCGGATCTCGCCGGCAAAATCCAGGTCGGCCTCTTCAATATCATGCAGGAAGGCGACGTGCAGATTAAGGGCTACCCGATCCGTCTTCCGTTGGACCTTGCGCTGGTGTTCAGCGCCAACCCCGAAGATTACACCGCGCGCGGCAAGATCATCACGCCCCTCAAGGACCGCATTGGTTCGGAGATTCGCACCCACTATCCGGCGACGGTGGAAGAAGGAATTTCCATCACGCAGCAGGAGTCATGGACGCGGCGTGACGGGACCACCATACACATTCCGCAGTTTGTGCACGAGGTAGTGGAACAGATTGCATTTGTGGCACGCGAAGACAAACGCGTCGACAAGCGTTCGGGCGTAAGTCAGCGGTTACCGATCAGCACCGTGGAAAACGTCCTGTCGAACGCTGAACGACGTGCCCTGCGCAACGGCGAGCAAACGGTCGTACCGCGCATCGCCGACATCTACGCTGCGCTGCCGGCCATCACCGGTAAACTGGAGCTCGAATACGAAGGCGAAATCAAAGGTGCCGATGCTATCGCGCGCGAGGTGATCCGCACCGCGATTGCGCGCAGCTACGACCGCTACTTTCAAGGCAACAACAATAACCTGAAGCAGGTGGTGCAATATTTCGATCTCGGCGGCGAGGTCCAGATGCTCGATACCGCGCCGGCATCGGAAGTCCTCGACAGCATGAAAGATATCCAGGGACTACTGGACAAGATCGACGCGGTCGGAGTGAAAGACACTGATCCACCCGAACTGCGGGCCGCTGCCGCGGAGTTCATTCTCGAAGGCCTATACGCGCACAAGCGCATTGGCCGCACCGAAGAGCGCAAATTCACTGCCGGCGAGAAGCAGAGTACGAAAAAAGAGCAGCTCTTCCGCGAGGATGAAGACCTGTTCCGCGAGCGCGGCCGCAGGAACCGCGGGTTCAATTAGATGAAATTCATCAAGTACAAGAAGTATGTTCCGAACCTGGCTGAGGAGATCTCGATGGAAGATCTCATGAACGCCTTGTCGGACTACATGCTACAAAGCGGCTTTGAGAATCCGTACTCCGATTTCTACGATCTTGGTGACGAGCAGTCGATGGAGCGCCTGAAGCAAGCGATCGCGCAGGCGCTGATGAACAGCGATCTCTTCGACGAGGAGACCAAAGAGCGCCTGAAGCAGATGCAGGCGGAAGGCGCTTTCGACGAGCTGCTGGAAAACTTGATCGACCGGATGGAGCAGGAGAATTACATCACCGTCGATCAACCCTACGACCAGACGCGACAATCGAATGTGGGCGGACAGGTTGGCGAGGCACAGCAGCAGCAAGGCGAAGTCAAGTTCGAAGTCACCGACAAGGGCCTCGACTTCCTCGGCTACCGCACGTTGCGCGACCTGCTGGGCTCGCTGGGCAAGTCGAGCTTCGGGCGCCACGACACCCGCGATCTCGCAACCGGTGTCGAAGCCAGCGGCTCCTCGAAGGCCTACGAATTTGGCGACACGCTGAACCTGGACATCACCGCCACGCTCTCGAACGCCATTCACCGCGACGGCTTGCAGTTGCCGATCGAGATCGAGTACAGCGACTTGCAGGTGCACCAGTGCGAGTACCAGTCTTCGTGCGCGACCGTGCTCATGCTCGACTGCTCGCACTCGATGATTCTCTACGGGGAAGACCGTTTTACCCCGGCGAAGAAAGTTGCGATGGCGCTCTCGCAGTTGATCCGCACGCAGTATCCCGGAGACAGCCTCTCGCTGGTGCTGTTTCACGATTCCGCTGAAGAGCTGCCGCTCTCGCAGCTTGCGCGCGTGAAGGTCGGGCCGTATTACACGAACACGAGGGAAGGCTTACGCATGGCGCAACGCATTTTGCAACGCCAGCGCAAAGACATGAAGCAGATCATCATGATCACCGATGGTAAACCCTCGGCGTTGACGCTCGAAGACGGACGTATCTACAAGAACGCCTTCGGCCTCGATCCTCTGGTCGTGAGCCAGACCCTGGAAGAGGTTTCGAAGTGCAAGCGCGCCGGCGTGATGATCAACACCTTCATGCTCGCCAGCGACTACGGCCTTGTACAGTTTGTGCAGAAGGTAACGCAGATGTGCCGCGGGAAAGCATATTTCACGACGCCCTACACGCTGGGACAGTACCTGCTGATGGATTACATGTCGCGAAAGACCAAAACTGTACATTAGTGCCGTGCACGAAGCGGTATCGCCGCTACGGCAAATGAGAGCCCCAGACTTGGGTCCGGGGCCAATTCGTTTCGTGCTGAGGCACCTGGATTCAGCAGCCTTTTACAGCGCTATCTTCGGCGGCAACGGACCTTCGTCCTCGATTGCCTGCTTCACCGCCGCCTCCGCTGCCTCAAAACCGATCTTCGAGTGGGTCCCGTCGCAGAACGGTTTGTTCGTGCTCCCACCGCAGCGGCAAAGCGAAAACGCGGTCTTCCCGGTCAGGTCGTAAGGATTGCCATCCGCGTCCACCACGGTAATTGCGCCTTCAGGACACTCCACGCGAAATGGGCCGTTTCTCTTGACCGTAATCTTCACATCAGCCATGTCTTTCTCCTGGATTGGTGAACTCTATTTCTTGAATGCAACGTTGACCAGCAACTTGTCACCTTCCACATCTACCACATTGCAGAAGGTGCGCGTACCGCGGCGAGTGAAATCGAGTCCGACGCGACTGTTGCCAATGCGCAGGTTTCGCAAGTGCAGGTGCTCGAGCCAATCCGGCAACTCGGGGTTGACGATATTGAGCTCCTTTCGCTGCGCGCTGGGTCGAATGCCTAAGACTGAGCTGAGGATCAGGAACATGGCCCCGGAAGCCCAGGCCTGCGGCGAGCAGGAAACCGGGTAGTGCACCGGTTCGTCGTTCGTACGGCGCTGTACTCCGCAGAACAGCTCCGGAAGGCGGTAGTCCCGGAATTCGAGCGCCGCCTGGTAGAGCGTGGTAAGCACCTGTAGCGCCGGCTCGCGATATTCGTTCAACGCCATGCCGTGCGCGATGAGCGAATTGTCATGTGGCCACACCGAACCGCGGTGATAGCTCAACGGGTTGAAGATGCGTTCCGACTGAGCAAGCGTTCGCCAGCCCCAGCCGCTGAACATATCATCGTTCATGATGCGCTGCGTCACGGCACGGGCTCGCTCGCGACTCAGCATGCGGGTGAATAATAGGTGCCCGGGGTTCGACGAAATCACTTCCAGAGGCTTCTTTTCGGCGTCCAATGCCATGGCGTAAAAGCCCTGCTCCGGCATCCAGAACGCCTTATCGAAGCGTCGGGCCAGATCGGTGGCTTCGCGGCGGAGTCGGTCGGCGGTTTGCGTATCGCCGAAGGTCCGCAGCAACGACGACATGCGATACTTCGCTTCGTAGACGTAGCCCTGGACCTCGCAAAGTGCGATAGGCGTTTCCGCGATTCTGCCGTCGCGGTGCATGTTCGCATCCCAGGAATCCTTCCAGCCCTGGTTGACCAGCCCCTTGGGAGAGCGACGCTGGTACTCGATAAAGCCGTCGCCGTCCTTGTCGCCGTAACGGTCGATCCACTCCAGGGCACGATGTGCCGCGGGTAGCAGGTCGCGGACCAGTTGGTCGTCGGCCGTCCAATTGTAGGTTTCGCTCAACAGGATAAGGAAGAGCGGAGTCGCGTCAACGGAACCGTAATACGGACCGAACGGCATTTCTCCGCAAAGCGTCATCTCGCCTTCGCGGTATTCGTGCAGGATCTTGCCGGGCTCCTCGTCCTGCCAGGCGTTGTCGCGTGTGCCCTGGTAGCGCGCAAGAATGCGCAGGGTATCCACCGCTAGCTGCGGATTCAGCGACAGCGACTGGTAGGATGCGATGATCGAATCGCGTCCAAAGATCGTGGCAAACCACGGGATTCCGGCGGCGATAATGTGCTCGTTGCCGTTCGGCACCTGCAGCGCATGAAAATCTCCGATGGCGGTGTTGATGGCTGCGTCGAAGACCTCGTTGTTTGTCTTAAAGCGGCTGCTCCGGCGCTCCCATTCGGCAAAGGCATGCCGCCGCTTGTGGAGGTTGTCCTCCATGTTGTAGGTAGCTTCCCGCACCGGTCCCAGGTCGGAACTCGGGGTGATATGTACGTCCAGCTGAATCCGGCGCGAGGGTTCGAGTCGCAACCGCCAGCGGCCAACCCGCGCCTCGATCTCGGTCGGCTTCGGACTCATCTCCACCAGAGTTTTGCGCATTACATTGTCGCGGCCACGGTAGAAGAACGTGATCGAGGAATCGGTAGTCACCGGCTGAAAGTATTGTCCCTGGACAGAGCGCGCTACGCCGCGCACCTGGAAGACATCGACGAAATCGGCATCGTAGAGCAGCTCCACCGTAAATTCCACAGCCGACTGGTTGAAGTTCTCGAAAGTAAACCGGTCGAAGAAGACATCGGAGGAGAGCAGCTGTTCGCGCCGGATGTGCACCGTGTTCTCCGGCAGATCGAAGGAATCCCGCAAGGTGATGTTGCCCGTGGTGAGTTCGATCTGCGAGGAGAATGTCCTCTCGGTGCTCGACGAAAGCACCACGGCGCGATGCCCGTCGATGCGAAATTCCAAGTGGGAGAGGAAGCGCGTGTCCTGGTGGAAAAAACCGACGTCGGGCGCGCCCGCGGGGGCAATGTCGCCGGCAACGATGGTTGAAAGAAACGTCTTTCCATCAATGAGCGTGAGGTTGTTGACCTTACGCGGCTCCAGGGACTGGAAGGCGATCCTCGGCTCGAGATGCGGCGAGGGTATAGCAACGAGATTTTTCTCTTGCACGTTCAGGGTCATGCGACGATGCTGTTTTTCCTCGCGAAAGTCACCAATGCCTGGGTCTCGCTGGCTGCAGATTGGGCAGGAAATAATGTTTTTGGTGACACAACGTCTTCTCTCGCGGCTACTACTTCGCGGAACAATTCAGCATACTGCGATGCCATCTTCTCGATAGAGAACGTTTTCTCCACGTAATGGCGGACATCGGCGGCATTCAACCGGGCAGCTTCCCCGACTTTCCCAGCCATGTCGGCGACGTCTCTGCAAATGTACCCGCTTACGCCATCCGCGACAACCTCGGTGACCGCGCCGGCCGAAAATGCAAGCACCGGGGCACCACATGCCATTGCCTCGATCATTACCAACCCAAAAGGCTCATTCCACTGGATCGGAAACAGCATGGCAACGGATTTTTGCAGAAGCTCGTTTTTCGCCTGCAGATCCGCCTCACCCACGTACTCAATGAACTTGCCGTCCACGTGCGGTTTGACCTGCGTTTCCCAATAGTCCCGGAAGCAGGGCTGGATTTCTCCAGCGATCTTCAGCGGAATACCGGATTGTTTCGCAACCTCGATTGCAAGGTGAGTCCCTTTCATGGGAGCAATCCGTCCTAAGAAGCTCAGGTGCTCGCGCTTGGGACCTTTCCAGGCATATAGATTGGTATCGATACCATGATGAATGGTTCTCATCCGCGGCATGGTCTCACGTTGCCGCTGGAAGTCGCTGATGGTGACGTACTCAACCTCTGGATAATGAGCGTAGAACTTGCTCAGCATCTCCTCATGCACGTGATGCATGGTGTAAACGAAGGGTACCGATGTGAGGCGCGACATCGCCAGCGCCGGAACATTGTTTACGTGAATGAGATCGCAATGCTGTTCTGCATCGCGGATCGCCCAGGCGCTGTGATTGATATCGGCAAGGTTGGAAAACACCTCTCCCTCGATCGGCCACTGCGATTTTTCGTAAAGCCAACGCAGCTCCGCCGCGACGGTAGACTCACCATTGGCATACACCACCACGTCGATTCCTAACTTCTGTAACCCCGCCGCCAAATTTGCGACAAATAGTTCAGTGCCACCATACTTTCGAGGAGGAACTGGAATGAACGGGGGGGCGATCAATGCTACTCGCATCAACGTTTCCTCTCGAGCGTGCAAACGAAGGCTGGTCAAACATCGTCGGCTGAATGAGATCTTTCTTCTTTAGTTAAAGATGCGATGCGAGGGCGTGGTGTTGTGATCTCCAGCCGAACTAAGTGCGTTTTCGAGAGAAGCTCAATCGCCCGCCAAGGCTGGCGTGCGCGACGAGAGTACGTTGGAAATCTCGTCTTCGAACTGCTGTGCCCTTCGCTGGCTGGTGTGCTCGGCCAGCACGCGTGCCTGCGCGGCGGCTCCAACACGTTCCACTTCTTCGTCGCTCAGTTGGGTGAGGTAATGCAACACGTCGCGATGGTCGGCAGGTAGAAGTATCTCCCGCCCGGGAGAGAAGAATGAATCGAGTCCCGGCCAGTTGTCTGAAATGATCGCTGCACCACAGGCCGCTGCTTCAAAGAGCCGCACCGAAGGGGAGTATCCAGCCTGCACCATGTCACGGCGCGTGACATTCAGGGTAAATCGCGAAGAAGAGTAAAACCGCGCGTGCCACCGCGGATTCAGGTGGAAGATTCTCTTCACATTCTTCGGCCAGCGGATGGCCTTGGGATACTGCGGGCCCGCCACGAGGAACTTACGGTTCGGCAGCGCGACCGCCGTCTTGCAGAGAAGCTCTTCGATCTTGGGCTGACGATCAGGTGCGTAGGTGCCCATGTAGCTCAGATCGCACGCAAAGCGCTGGTTAATGCCGAAGCGTCGGTATTCCTCCGGATCGAAAGAGCAGTAAAGCGGGAATGCGTGGCGTGCGCCGAACCGCGTCTGCAGCTCGCGCAACATCGGGCCGCCGGTGAAGCTGAAATAAATATCGAAGCCCGGGATCTGCGACTGTCGGAGGTATTCGGTGGCGCCTTTTTCGCGTAACGCGGCAACGGTGATCGGAGTGTCGATGTCGTAGTAGGTCTTGACCCGCGCCGGGGAATCGAAAATTTCTTCGGCTGCGGCAATTCCGTCCGGGAAATACGAACCGAGAATCGCGACGTCAGCATCGCGCAGCTCCGAGCGCATTCCCGGCAGAGCTTCCTTCCAGTCCTCATACAGCTTAACCGTGCAGAAGGGCGGAGCGGGCAAATCGCGGTTCGACTCGTACCATTCGACGTTCTTCTCGTAGAAGATAATGCGGTGGCCGCGCGCATGGAGGGCCCGGCAGAGAGCGCGGAAAGTCGTCGCGTGACCGTTCCCCCACGAAGACGTGATCGAAAGCCCGAAGATAACGATCTTCATTTTCCTACCCCGCGCGGCGGAACTCGCCCTCTTCGCTCTTCACTCCGGAACCGTTCAGGATCTCCATCGCCAGCCGTGCCCGTTGCGCGTAGAGGTGATCCCGCAGCGCGCGTTCGCGCATCGCCTCCCCGATCTTCCGCGCTTTCTTCGCAGGCGTGGTGCGCAGATGGTGAACCATTTCTTCCGCCCCGCTCGCGACCAGAATCTCTTTCCCCGGTTCGAAGAATTCGTCGATTCCCTGCCAGTGATCCGTGATCAGGCAGGCGCCCGCACCTGCAGCCTCGAAGACGCGCGTGGGGGGCGAGAAACCGACATCGGCCATCGATTCACGGTTGATGTTCAGCACCATGCGAGCGGAACAGTTCACCCGGTTGTGGTCTCCCGTGCCGACATGGCCGATCCAGCGGACATTCGGCGGAAGCTGCTTATCGCCCCACCCCTCACCGCCGAGGATGAACTGAAACTCCGGAGCCAGCCCAGCCGCCTTCAGAAAGAACTCCTCGACACGCCGCTCGCGATCGGGCAGCCGATTTCCGACGAAAACCAAGTCACAGGAAAGCTCGGGATCGGCCGCAGCAGGCTGATGCGAGCCAGGTTCCAGCGCGTTGTAGATCGGGTGGCAGTTCCGTGCACCCAGCCTGCAGTAGCGATCGACGACCGGCGGCCCACCGCCATACGTAAAGATGAAGTCGTACTCGGGAATGCACGCGCGGAATGGATTTGCCGGATCGTTTTCCACGCTCGCAAGCGTGGCTGGCGCATCGACATCCCAGAAGATGACCCGCGTGCGCTGCGAGCGGCAGTCGAGGACTCGCTCTTCCAGCAGCACGTCGTCGGCGCCCACTCCGCTATGCTTGATAACGACATCGGCATCGGCGGCCAGCCGTAAGAGCCGGTCGAGATCTCCAGGCGTGTCATACACCAGCGATCGCGCGTAGCTGTAGTCGCCTTCGTCGCGATGTTCCTGGCGCTTGTAGATGCGTGGTTCCGCGAACGTAACTTGGCAGCCGAGCCCGGCGAGATTTTTATAGATGCCGCGATAATAGGTAGCCGCCCCGTTCCAGTAGGACGATACAAGGCTCGATCCGAAGACGAAGATCTTCACCGGACCATCTCCTCGCAGATCTCCTCCAGTTGCTGAGCACGATGAGCGCAGGTGTGTCGCGCGCGTACGGTCTGCAGTCCGTTCTGCCGCATCTGTTCGCGCGCCGCATCATCCCTGAGCAGCTGTTTCAGTTCGGCGGTCATCGCCTCTCCGTCCGGCACCACCACATAATCTTCTCCCGGACGGAAGAGATGCTCGGTATCGCTCCACGGCGAACAGACGAGGGGAGCGCCGCAAGCCAGAGCCTCAAACACTCGTATGGTCGGGATGCCGCTCAGGCCATTGGCGTACTCGCGTCGTGGCACATGCAGCGCCACGCAACTCTCCGAAAAGGCCTTGGGCGCCGAAAGATTCGGCAGGTACCCTTGGTAGTCGATCCCCGCGGCCCTCAAAGCTTCCAGCGCAATCTCCGGGTAGCGTACGCCGTGCACCTTGAACTTGCGGCCCTGCAACTCCGTCGCCGGCTGAACGAGGAACTCGAGTATCTCCCGCGTCCGTTCGTCGTCGCCCCAGTTGCCGACCCAAAGGACATCGACGTTCTTGTTTGCCTCGATCGGATGAAAGTTTTCGATATCGGCAGCTTCGTGGAACGTCCAGACAAGCGGAATTCCGAAGCCATCGCGGTAGATGCGTGCGATCGGATCGCCAAAGGCGAGCACCCCATCGAACAAGTGCAGCGGAAATCGCAGTATTTCTGCGGCATGCGAATACGCCCGATGATGGGTATCGTGAAACAGCGCCTTGAATCCGAAACGCTCTTTTCGGGTGAGGACGGCATTGGCCACCTCCGGATCGTTCCATTCGTGAACGATCACGAAATCGGCGTCCCGCAACTCCTCGTCGAGAAATTCGTCGAAATTTTGGTTACGGTCGTAGAACCGCACATCGAGCATTGGGAACTTGGCGCGAAACTCGTCGATCGAACCGGCGGCGCGCTCTTTCTCTTGGTTCACCAGGTTCGTCAACGACCAGGAACCCAGTTCCTCATAACAGCGCACCTCGTGGCCGAGCTTGCCCAGTTCTCGCGCGAGTCCACGCAAAAAGTGCGCATTGCCGTGATTCCAGTCGGAGACCCAGGAATGCGCAAAGATTCGAAATTGAAAACGGTCGCTCATGCCGCCTGCGTTCTCGCTCCCAGTCTCAAATACAGGTTCAGGTACTCGTCCACCATGCGGTCTGCGTTGAAGTACTGCCGGGCGCGGTTATAGGCCAGGTTGGCGTATGTCAAGCGCAGTGTCCGATCGGTGGCAAGCCGGTTGAGCGCCTCGAAAAGCGACTCCGAGTCTCCATTGAAATAATAGGCGGCGTCTCCCCAGATCTCGCGGAAGCTCGGGATGTCATTCGCAACCAGCGCGCAACGCGAGAGCGCGGCTTCCAGAGGAGCAAGGCCGAAGGGCTCATAGCGCGACGTCGCCGCGTAGATGGATGCGGTCCCATAAAGATGGCGCAACTGCCCTTCCGACTGCGGCCCCAGCAGGTGCACGCGGCTGCGGTCGATCAACTCGAAAGGAGAACCTTCGCGGTAGATATCGTCGGGATGCTGTTCTGTGCCGGCGATGGTAATGGGCATCGGAGCGTCGCCATGCAACAACAGCGAGACATTTTTGCCGGAATCCCAAAGCCGTCCGACGGAAAGGATGCTTTCGCCCTTGGTCACGTGCGGATTGAGCAGGAGCGGCGATCGTCCGTTGTAGATCACGCTGCTGATGGGCGGCTCGCAGTAGTAGCGGCGGACGTTGTCGAGCATCCATCGCGAAGGAGCAACCACCGCGGAAGCCTGTTCGAGACCTTCGCGCACAATCTCGCGGTACCACCCCATCCAGGGAATGTCTTTCGGAATTTCGCCTTTTACCGAAGCCCACCAGCTCACCACGTCACTGTGAGCAACCACGATCTTCGGAAGATCGACATCGAGCGCCCCATACGCGAACTGGTTGAGATGAAGTACATCCGGCCTGACTTCCTCGATAATGGCCTTCAGGAAATCGGAAGAGGCATCGATGTCGTCGCGCGCCTCCTGCATCCATTCCAGTCGAAACGCAGTCGCCCGGAAATCGACGTTCCTGAGCGCCTCCAGCCACTCTGTCTGCGCGGGCGTGGGAATATCGCCGAAGCTGACGAGAGTTACACGCACGCCGCGTCGCACGAGTCCCGTCACCAGTTCCCTGGCGTAGGTCCAAACGCCGCCAATCGTGTCCGCTGTAACCAGCACGTGCATCGCTTCGAACTCTCCTAAACCGTCAGGCCGTAAGCATTCAGTTCCTGCGTCGCATCGGAGACGCGATCGGTGGCGGACTGCAAACGCAGCCACTCGACAAGCTCGGTCACGCCCTCGGCGAACCGATGCTCAGGCTCGTACCCCAGCACTCGCCGGGCAAGACCGATATCCGCAAAACAGTGCCGAATGTCCCCGGCGCGATACTTGCCGGTGAGCTCCGGCTCGATCTCGACCCCGAGCGCCGTCGCCAGAGTCTCTCCCACCTGCGCTACCGTCAACGGAACGCCGGATCCAATGTTGATGGCCAGGCCATCCGCTTCTGAACGTTCGAGCGCCAGCAGGTCGGCTCGCACGATATCGTTCACGCTCACGAAGTCCCGCTGCTGCATCCCATCTTCGAAAACCATGGGAGCACGCCGGTTGAGCAGCCGCGCAGCGAAGATGGCGGCCACGCCAGTGTAAGGATTGGAAAGAGCCTGCCGGGTTCCGTAAATGTTGAAATAGCGCAGCGCCACCACCGGGATGTTGTACGTACGTCCGAACAACAGGCACATCTCCTCCTGGTCTTTCTTGGAGAGTGCGTAGATCGAGGAGCACTGCAGCGGCTTCGACTCATCGGTTGCGACCGGAGTGAGTTCCGCGTTACACACGGGACAGAGCGTCTCCCACTGTTTTTCGCGAAGTTGATCGAGCGGCCTGGTCGCAGGCGCCATCGCTCCGTGCTCGGAACACATGTATTTGCCCTCGCCGTAGATCGACATGGAGGATGCGACTATGAGTTTCTCGAGATCTTTCCTGTCATCCAGGATCGCCTGGAGCAGGTTGGCCGTTCCCTGGGTATTCGATCCCATGTAATTTGCGATTTCGTACATCGACTGGCCCACGCCGACGGCAGCCGCCTTGTGAAAGACGATATCGATATCCGTCAATACCCGGCGCACGGCGTCGAGGTCGCGCATATCGCCCTGCACGAATTCGATGTCTTTCGCCAGGTAGCCCGGTAAACCATCCGGATGAACCTGCTGAGACAGGCTGTCGAACACCCGGACCTCATGGCCATCGCGCAGTAAAGCGTCCACGAGGTGCGAACCGACAAAGCCTGCTCCGCCTGTTACCAGCACACGCTTCGTCATCAGCGGCCTACCTTGACTTCGAGATCTTGCGTAACCCTGCGCGGAGCATACCGGCTCACCGCCCAACGGGTGAATTCGGCGAAATCCCTGGGGTCGCGAGGGGGACTGGTGTAGTGCGGCTGCACGCCCAGGTGCTCCGGGGTGAAACACAAGGTCATCGTCGTAGCGAACTCCTGCAGTCCGCTCATCTGCACGTCAAACCAGGCCTCCGCATTCGGACGGTACCAGTCGGCCCAGCTTACGCCGGTACGAAGATACTGCACCCCGAGTTTGCGCAGCCATTCGATCCCCGCCTCCAGGCGATGATCCTCAAAATGAAACCACTGGCAAATTCCTAACCCTTGTGGGAAGGACGCCACCGCCGGTTTTGCCGAACCATCCTCCCGGATCAAGCCCATGTAGTAGTGACGGTAATACGAGCTGCCCTCGGCTTCCTTGTGCCGCGTGGTGGCCGACCAGTTCGCTGGCAGATCGAACAAGCTATACCAGTACACGCGCTCCACTACCGGAAGCAGGAGTTCGGCCGTTTTGCGTATGCCCCATTCCTGTACCTCTTCCGCGCCGAATGAGGAGGCGCCCGCCTCCGTCACCCAGACCGGCTTGCTGGTCACTGCGCGGATCTCGTCGATCTTTTTCGGCCAGTCGTGAATGCTCCAGTGGTTCCAATCAAGCGGAAAGCCATGGACGGCGACCACATCGACGGCATCGATCACACCATGCCCGGCGAGCAACTCGATGTAATGCGGATCGATGGGCGAGATTCCGCCGAGAACGATCTTCAGATCAGGGTTGACTTCCCGGATCACGCGGGCTGCGGCAATGGTCATCTCCGCAAACGCTTTCCACTCCGGATCAATCTTGAAGTCCCAATGCGAAAGGTTATTGGGCTCATTCCAGAGCATCACTGCTTCTACCATGCAGTTTCCTCACGTATCGCGCTTGATGTCGCTGTCAATTTAACGTTCAAAGGGAATCGTCCCGCCTAAAGCGTACCCAGGAGTTCGTGGTCAAGAATGTATTTGCCATCCTCTCGCAGCGAGGACCGCGGTTCGCAGATCCAGGTTTCGGACTCGGGATGATCGACAATGGCGAGCCCAGAACTGCGCAGCATCCCCTCAGCTGCCCCCCGATTCGGGATCCACCAGTTGGTCGGGTCATCGGCATAGCGGTGTTCGATGAAATACATCTGCGGGAAGGCGGGATCCGTGAAAATCTCCTTGTTCCAGAAGTGGTAGTTGCTCTCTACCTCTTTGAGCTCTTCCGATCCGCGGATCATGGTCTGAAAGATCAGCGTTTTTCCTACCTTCTTGATCACTTTATCCAAGGCAAATAACGGGTAACGCAGGTGGTAAAAGACACCCATGAAGAACACATAGTCGAATTGACCTGCGATGGCGTCCACCTCGTAAACCGAGCGCTTTTCGAACTCGATGTTCAAGCCAAGCGTCTCCGCGGCGAAACGGCCCTGGTTGAGGTAACGATCATCCACATCGATGCCGAGAACGCGTCCGGCACCCCGTTGTTTCATTTGGATCGAGTAAAAACCCCCGTTACATCCGATATCGAGGACGCTGGCACCTGCCAGATCCTGCGGGATCGCGCGTTGAATGTATTTCCACTTCACATTGGGAAAGTCCCCCAGAAAGTGGTTGGGCGCGGTACGCACTCCGTGCAGGTCAAGGTTATGGAACCACTCGCCCAATTCTTCGATACGGCGCGTCAGCAGGTTGCGGTCGACGTCTTCAACACCCGGCGTTGTCACCATAATTTAAGGAAGGCCTGCCCCCTTAAGGGGTTAGAGGCGAAAGCAGGTAAGTACGTTGCCCCGATGGGACAGAACGGAAAGGAGTATACCGCCGTCGAGAGACGGCAGGGATGGGCATCGGCCCCGGGGTGGTAGGGTGCTGCGGCACGCAGCCCTGGCGCCGGCCGAACCACGTGCCGCTCAGAACCTGGTGTCTGCTAAACCGTTCTTCGGCCAGTGACCAGATTGATCACCGCAACCACGATGGCGATGACCAGCAAAATATGAATCAAGCTGCCCGCTATGTGGAAGCTCCAGCCTAAAAGCCAGAGAATGAGAAGAATCGCGAAAATCGTCCAAAGCATGTTGGTCACCTGTGCCAGAGGAGCTGGCTTTTCATGGGAAGCAACATGCCGTGTTCTGGTTGTATCAACTGGTTAACTACTGGATCGCCTCGAGCCGCCCCCGCATGCGATTTGCAAGCTGCTCAATGTCGCGGATCTTGTCTTCGATAAAGTGGGGCAGCCCAGGGGTCGAGAGGGCGAGCTGCGCCGAGATCAGAATGCCGGTGATCTCGCCCTTAACATCATTGCGCAGCAGAGCTTCTGCCTGACGCTGCGCCAGACGTCTTTCCCGCTCAATGCGAACGAATGCGGAGCGCACCTCGGCGGTGATGCGCGCCGAACTCATCAGGGCGGAATTGATGAACACCGGGACGGCCAGCCCCGCATTGTGCAGGATGTCATCCGCGATACTGGGGTCCGGATCAAGCGTGGCCTGATCGAAAATGACCGCAGAATATTCACCGCTGCGAACCAGGTTCTTGGCCTTCGCGATGTCGGAGCAGATCGAGGTGCGGATTTGGGTGGTATCTTCAATCGCCGTGGCGCACTCAGTGCTGCGCGGCGATGCGCTTACGAGTAAATTCATGGGCCCTCCTGCATGCGGACGCACCTTTGGCGTCCGCGATGCTGGTTTTGCGCCCCGACCCTGATCTTTAGAGGGCCGAGCCGTACTCCTTGAGTTTTCGATACAGAGTCGTTTTACCGATTCCGAGCAGCCGGGCGGCTTCCAACTTGTCGCCGTGCAGCCGCTCGATTGCTTCCAGGATTGCGTGCTTCTCCATTTCCGCAATTGGCAGGATGCCGCTGGCGGGGACCGCTGCTGCGACCGGCGGCGCCTGCGCGGCTTGCGTTTGGACATGCCAGTTTTGGATTGTGGTTGGCAGGTCCCCAACGTGGATCGTCGGACCGGAAGTCAGGGCGCAGGCACGATCAAGACAATTCTCCAGTTCGCGCACGTTTCCCGGCCAGTCATAGGCGAGCATCAACTTCAAGGCTTCATCGCTTATATTTCGCTGGAAACCAGTACCACGCTCCGCCCTCTCCAGGAAATGTCCGACCAGCAGCGGAATGTCCTGCTTGCGCTCTCTTAGCGGCGGGATACGAAGGGTAAGAACATTCAGCCTGAAATAAAGATCGCGACGGAATGTTCCTTGCTGAACCGCTTGCTCCAGGTCGCGATTGGTGGCCGCCAGGATGCGGACATTGATGGGCACCGCTCTTGTGCCGCCCACCGGACGAATCTCCTTCTCCTGCAGCGCGCGCAGTAACTTCGATTGCAGGTCGACCGGCAATTCGCCAATCTCGTCAAGGAAAACCGTGCCACCATCCGCCATCGCCAGCAAGCCCTGCTTCGAGTGCTGCGCACCGGTGAAGGCTCCCTTCACGTATCCGAACAGCTCACTCTCGATCAGGGTTGGGACCAGCGAACCGCAGTCGACAGGGATGAAGGGCTTGTCCTTGTATGTGCCCGTAAAGTGAACGGCGCGGGCAACGACCTCCTTGCCGGTTCCGCTTTCGCCCATGATCAATACCGGGTGCGTGCTGCTCGCAGCCTTGGTGATAATCCGATAAAGGCGCTCCATCTCTGGCGCGCGGCCTACCAACCCTCCAAAGCCATGACGCGCCTTTACCTGCTCGCGCAACATACGGTTTTCGGTAGTGATCTTGAGGTGCCCGGTCACGCGATCCAGGAGAAGACGAAGTTCGTCCATGTTGAACGGTTTCGTGACGTAGTCGAAGGCGCCATGCTTCATCGCCTGTACCGCAGATTGCACCGTAGCGTAGCCGGTCACGACGATGACAACGATCTCCGGGCGCCGCTGTTTGATTTGCCGCAGCGCCTCCGATCCGCCGACCCCGGGCATCCGCAGGTCGAGCAGGATGACATCTACACTCGTTTCGTCGAGGATCTTGTAAGCCTGCTCGGCATTCTCAGCCGTGTGTGTGGAAAACCCAAGCGCCTGGGCAACCTCCCGGCACCCTTCCCGAACGACCCGCTCATCGTCGACTACCAGCAAATTCAGAAGGTTCGTTTCCGTCGTGGCTTGATTTACCGTCATTTTCTTCCAACCGAACCAGCGGCTCGCATCCCCAATCGGGAATGCTGGCGTCTCGCCGGGGTCTCTTGGGACCCGCTGTTCATCTGGCATCAGTCTTCTCTACTCTCTTGTCCCAAACTAGGACGGACGTCACACACGTTTGTGCTCTCATGCGGCTGGAGGGACGGGAGGTGGTGGATGTGGGCGCGGATCTCGACCGCCAGCTCCGCAGCCCGCTGAGCGCTTGATTCCAGGTCACTTGCGTACCGCTCACCGGGGGGAGTGAGCGGCACGTAAGTTTTCAGGAGGCCGGTCGTGATCAATAACCCGGTGAGGACGTTGCTCAGATCGTGCAGTAAACGCCGGACTTGCAGGATCTCTGCGTTCCACTCCGGGTTGGTTGAGATCGGCACGCTTCTGTTAATGCAGGCGGCGTTCCAATCGGATTAGGAGGCTCTAAGCTATTGTCAGGTATGGAGTTATGCCGAAAATGATGCAATTTCAGGCGCGATGCAAAAGTGCAGCTTTGGATCGAGTTCGAGAGCAAAAACAGGGCAAATTCGATCAAAATCGCGCTTTTGCAGACACCTGCGAAGGAGACCGAAATGGGGGCGCGGGTTCCGAAACGAAATAGAAAAGCCGCTCCGAAGAGCGGCTGAGGAAGTTACAGACTTCTTATTTTGAGCCCGGTTGTGAAACCGCTGCCGTGGAGGTGCCGGTGGAATTCACTTCGACACCATTGAAGGCGGTCGCTGCGAGATAGCCGCCACGATAAAGAACGGCGCTGCGCACCAACAGTTCGGAATCCTGGGAGTACTTCCAGGTGGCGCCGTTATCGGTGCTGGAATAGACACCGTGCGCATCGCGGGCGGTGGCCAGCATGCGATGAGTGGCGGGATCGACGGAGACGGTGAGCACATGCTTCCACGGCAACCCGTTGGTCACGTGCTCCCAGGTCTTGCCATCGTCGGTGCTGTGCAGCGCACCCTGCTGGGTGGAGAGCCACAGGCTCTGGTCCGGGGCGACGGTCACGCTATAGATGCCGGTGACGAACTTCGGCACCGCAACCGGCTCCCACTTCTCGCCGTGGTCGGAGGAGAGATACGCGGTGAGCGCGGTAGCGGCCAAGCGCTTTGTCATCCGAGGCACTGACCGCGAGGAAACGGTTTTCCCCATCGATCTCGGCCTGATGCCAGACCTTGCCCGCATCGCTGCTGGAGTAGACGCCCGTGCTTGCGGCGGCGTACCAGTGCGACGGAGTAAAGGCGATCTGGGTGACCTGCGCGGTCAGTTCCGACTTCTCGGTCTCGACCTTCGGCTTGGGCTGCTCTTTAGCCAGGACCTTCTTACCGGCCTTGGTGGTGACGTACTTCTTTGCAGCGGGGATGATCTTTTCCTTCACCACCACGCTGGAGGGTTCCCATTCCTCGGTCTTGCGGGAGAACTCCATGACACCGTGGCTGGTGCCGGCAAACAAGGTTCCGCCCTCGGCCTCCTGCAGGGTAAAGACGTCGCGATCCTTGAGTCCTTTGCTCATCTGCTTCCAGCTCGCGCCGGCGTCATGGGAGACGTAAACGCCGCCGAAGTCGCGATCGTTGAGCAAGCCGGCGTAGATGGTGTCGGGATCCTTGCCGTCGACCAGGATGGAGGCAACCTGGCGATGGGAATATCCGCGGTTGGAGGGTTCGAAGGTTTCGCCGCCGTTATCGCTGGCGAGCACGCCGCTGCGGTCGGTGGCGAGCAGAACGCGCTTGGGATCACGGGGATCGACGGAGATATCGTTGACGATGACGTTTTTCGGGGTCATCAGCTTGAACGTCTTGCCTGCATCCACGGTCTTATAGAGACCTTCGGTGGTGCCGGCGTAAACAATCTGCGGGTTGACCGGGTCCTGTTGCAGCACGCGGGTGCGGCGGGCGGTCATGGGGATGCCCTGGATCTTGTGGAACAGCTGGCCGGCGGTCTCGCTCTTATAAATACCCGAGCAGGCGCTGGCGAAGACGTTCGAAGGATTCGAGAAATCGACGATGATGGAGAAGACGTCGGAATCGTCGATGACGCCCTGCTTGATGCTATGCCAACTCTGTCCGCCGTCTTCGGTCTTCCACGGCAGGTGCCAGGTTCCGGCGTAGATGACGTCGGGATTCTTGGGATCGATGGCGATGGATTCGATGTTCTTGATCTCGGCGTGATCCTGCGGCGAGATACGACGCCAGGTGGCAGCCCCGTCATTGCTGCGGTAGACGCCATCGAGGGCGCCGGCGACGATGATCTTCGGGTTGCTGGGCGCGATGGTCAGCGCGCGGATCGACTTGCCGCGCATCGATTCGATGGTCTTCCAGCTCCTGCCAGCGTCATGGGTGACGTAGAGGTCTCCGGCATCGCGTTGCCGTTCGACGCTCCAGACGGCGACGTAAATGGTGTTGGAGTCGCTGGGATCGAAGGCTTCATTGTCGAGGACGTAGTCGTCGCCTTTTCCGATCTGCGCGAGGCGCGACCAGCTCTTGCCACGGTCGTCGGATAGATAGAGCTGACCGGAGCTGGTACCGAGCAAGATGCGATCGGGATTGTGCGGATCGAAGGCGAGACTGCGGGCATCCCCGCCGTCGGGGCCAAGTTCTTTCCAGGTGGAAGCGGAGGCGAAGTTGACTGCGAGGAGCAGAACAACAAAGACAGCGAGCAGCGAGAAACAGCGCTTGGTAGACATCGAAACGATGATACCGCCCTTCCTTGTGAATCGACGCAGAGGGTAGGGACATAGTTTTACAAGTTAGGTACGCTTCGCAACGTTACGTAAGGAGGGTGGAAGGAGAGCGGGGGCAGGTACTCTCGTTTGTGGTTCGTATGTAGTTGGTTGTAAGGGGTGTTGTCGCTTCGCTCAGGATGACGGGCGGGTGCTCTTATGGCAGGGACAGCAGGTTGCCACGTCGCTGCGCTCCTCGCAATGACAAGAGAGAGGGATGGGGGAGGGAGAGCGTTGCGGGCTGGCCGCGGAGCAAGACGCAAGATCCTTCAGCTGCGAACGCTGCGCGTTCTTCGCTCAGGATGACGGGCTTCGCTTGCGGAAGCAGGGACAGCAGGTTGCCACGTCGCTGCGCTCCTCGCAATGACAAGAGAGAGGGATGGGGGAGTGAGAGCGTTGCGGGCTGGCCGCGGAGCAAGACGCAAGATCCTTCAGCTGCGAACGCTTCGCGTTCTTCGCTCAGGGATGACGGGCTTCGCTTGCGGAAGCAGGGACAGCAGGTTGCCACGTCGCTGCGCTCCTCGCAATGACAAGAGAGAGGGATGGGGGAGTGAGAGCGTTGCGGGCTGGCCGCGGAGCAAGACGCGAGATCCTTCGACTGCGAACGCTGCGCGTTCTTCGCTCAGGGATGACAGGCAGACAGCAGGTTGCCACGTCGCTGCGCTCCTCGCAATGACAAGAGAGAGGGATGGAGGAGGGAGAGCGTTGCGGGCTGGCCGCGGAGCAAGACGCAAGATCCTTCAGCTGCGAACGCTGCGCGTTCTTCGCTCAGGATGACAGGCAGACAGCAGGTTGCCACGTCGCTGAGCTCCTCGCAATGACAAGAGAGAGGGATGGGGGAGGGAGAGCGTTGCGGGCTGGCCGCGGAGCAAAACGCGAGATCCTTCGACTGCGAACGCTTCGCGTTCTTCGCTCAGGGATGACAGGCTTCGCTTGCGGAAGCAGGGACAGCAGGTTGCCACGTCGCTGCGCTCCTCGCAATGACAAGAGAGAGGGACGGAGGAGGGAGAGCGTTGCGGGCTGGCCGCGGAGCAAGACGCAAGATCCTTCGACTGCGAACGCTGCGCGTTCTTGCGCTCAGGATGACAATCTTCGCTCGCTGGGACAGCAGGTTGCCACGTCGCTGCGCTCCTCGCAATGACAAGAGAGAGGGATGGGGGAGGGAGAGCGTTGCGGGCTGGCCGCGGGGCAAGACGCAAGATCCTTCGACTGCGAACGCTGCGCGTTCTTCGCGCGGGATGACAATCTTCGCTTGCGGAAGCAGGGACAGCAGGTTGCCACGTCGCTGCGCTCCTCGCAATGACAAGAGAGAGGGACGGAGGAGTGAGAGCGTTGCGGGCTGGCCGCGGGGCAAAACGCGAGATCCTTCGGCTGCGAACGCTTCGCGTTCTTCGCTCAGGGATGACGGGCTTCGCTTGCGGAAGCAGGGACAGCAGGTTGCCACGTCGCTGGGCTCCTCGCAATGACAAGAGAGAGGGATGGAGGAGTGAGGGCGTTGCGGGCTGGCCGCGGAGCAAAACGCGAGATCCTTCAGCTGCGAATGCTGCGCGATCTTCGCTCTGGATGACAAGGGCGCGGAAATCTCGATGGGGTCTGGCTTCCGGGGTGATCCGGTACGTGGTAAACTTCGCTGCTTTCGAGTGGCTGAAATCCGTTGGCGGCTGTGCATCGTATTCTCACGGTAGGCTCAAACATCGGCTTAAGGAGATCGTCTTGAAGACCCCACGTTTTGTTGCCGGCCTGGTTGCTACTTGTCTGGCGTTTCCGTCGTTGTCGTTGGCTGAGTTTCAATACACGGAGACCACCACGATCACGGGCGGTTCGATCGTCGGGCTCATGAAAATGGCTGGGACGTTCAGCAAGCAGGCGCGCCAGGCAAACCAGCCGGTGGTGAGCACGGTTGTGGTGAAGGGGAACCGGATGGCGCGGATCAATTCGGATTACAGCGAGATCGTAGACCTGGATAAAGAGACGATCACGCACATCGATAACCTGAAAAAGACTTACACGGTGATGACCTTCCAGGAGATGAAGCAGCAGATGGAGGAGGCTGCGCAAAAAATTCGCCAGCAGCAGCAGCAGAAGGCTCCCGAGCAGCCGGCGCCGGCGCCGCAGGACACAAACACCAAGCTGAACTTCAAGGTAAACGTGCGCAACACGGCGAATTTCAAGACGGTGGCGGGACTGGACTCGGTGGAATCGATCCTGACGATGGTGCTGGAGGCGCAGAACACACAGACGGGCGACACCGGCAATATGGCGATCACCAACGACATGTGGATGGCGCCGGAGATCCCGGGGTATGCCGAGGTTCGCGACTTCGAGAAGCGCTATGCGATGAAGATGGGAGCGATGTTCAACGAGGCGATAGGGCCGTCAACGCTGGCGTCGCTGCAACCGGGCTCGGCCGAGGGGATGGGCGAGATGGTGAAGGAGATGTCGAAGCTGAAGGGCACGCCGGTGCTGCAGGTGATGCGCTTTGGCACGACGCTGAATGGGCAGCCGCTGCCGGCGGCTTCGGAGGCGCCGCTACCGGAGTCGAATTCGCCCGCGATGCCGAGCGCCGGCCAGGTGGCGAAGGACAGCGTGGCGTCTTCGCTTTCGAGCAGGTTCGGACTGGGAGGCTTCGGGAAAAAGAAGAGCACTCCGCCGCCGGACCAGACGCAGACTGCCAACCAGCCGACACCCCAATCGGCGGTGCTGATGGAGTCGAAGACGGAGCTGACAAGTTTTTCGCAGGGACCGGTGGATGTATCGAAGCTGGAAGTGCCGGCGGGTTATAAGCAGGTGGAAGCGCGCGTGACCAAGTAGGAGGCGTTCGTCCCCGAATCCCGGACCGAGGTCCGGGATTTTTTTGCCTTTTCCGAGAGCTCTCACAGGTTACGCGCTGGGCTATTGCCTGGCGTGCCTTCGGCGCTCTCGATTGAGAGTATTCGAGGTCCTTCGACTGCGAACGCTGCGCGTTCTTCGCTCGGGATGACAGGCAGACAGCAGGTTGCCACGTCGCTGCGCTCCTCGCAATGACAAGAGAGAGGGATGGATAGGGAGTGAGAGCGTTGCGGGCTGGCCGCGGGGCAAGATGTCGAGATCCTTCGGCTCGAACGCGTTTTCGCGCTGGGATGACAATCTTCGCTGCGGGATGACAGGTAACAGCAGGTTGCCACGTCGCTGCGCTCCTCGCAATGACAAGAGAGGGGGATGGAGGAGTGAGAGCGTTGCGGGCTGGCCGCGGGGCAAGACGCAAGATCCTTCGGCTGCGAACGCTTTCGCGTTCTTCGCTCAGGATGACGGTCTTCGCTTGCGGAAGCAGGGACAGCAGGTTGCCACGTCGCTGCGCTCCTCGCAATGACAAGAGAGGGGGATGGAGGAGGGAGAGCGTTGCGGGCTGGCCGCGGAGCAAGACGCAAGATCCTTCGACTGCGAACGCTGCGCGTTCTTCGCGCTGGATGACAGGCAGACAGCAGGTTGCCACGTCGCTGCGCTCCTCGCAATGACAAGAGAGAGGGATGGAAGAGGAGAGAGCGTTGCGGGCTGGCCGCGGAGCAAGATGTACGAGATCCTTCGACTGCGAAGCCGCGTTCTTCGCGCTGGGATGACAATCTTCGCTTGCGGAAGCAGGACAGCAGGTTGCCACGTCGCTGCGCTCCTCGCAATGACAAGAGAGGGGGATGGAGGAGTGAGAGCGTTGCGGGCTGGCCGCGGGGCAAGACGCAAGATCCTTCGGCTGCGAACGCTTTCGCGTTCTTCGCGATGGATGACAGGCTTCGCTTGCGGAAGCAGGTACAGCAGGTTGCCACGTCGCTGCGCTCCTCGCAATGACAAGAGAGAGGAATGGAAGAGGGAGAGCGTTGCGGGCTGGCCGCGGGGCAAGACGCAAGATCCTTCGGCTGCGAAGGCTTTCGCGTTCTTCGCTCAGGATGACAATCTTCGCTCGCTGGGACAGCAGGTTGCCACGTCGCTGCGCTCCTCGCAATGACAAGAGAGAGGGATGGAGGAGTGAGGGCGTTGCGGGCTGGCCGCGGAGCAAGACGCAAGGTCCTTCGACTGCGAACGCTTGTCGCGTTCTTCGCGCTGGATGACACGAGCAGAAAAAACCGGTGAGCGCTGGTGCGCCCACCGGTGGGGTTGAGCCGAGAAGGACTACTTTGCGGCCTTCTTGGCGGCCTTGTGATGAGGAGCCGAGGCAGCGGTGCGGGCTTGTGCCTTGAACTTGCTCTCATCGACCGGGTTCGTGCCTTCGCCGGTGAAGCTGGCGCCGGAGGGAACGATCCAGATCTCGGCCTTGTTCGCGTCACCCGTGCCGGTACGGACTTCGATGCGGCTCGGGTCAATCTGCTTCCCTTGGTTTTCGCAAGAAACTTCCGCGCCGTCGAGGCAGGCCTTGGTATTGATGGCGCGCTGTGCGGCGAGGTTCTTGTTGATGCGCTTCTTGGTTTCGGCATCGGTGGCATAACCGACGACGACGGCCTTGGAATCGGGTTCGCGTTGCAGGCGCAGCGCTACGTCATCCAGGATCGCCTTGGCGGTGTTGTCGACACGAGCCGGCTTCTTCTCGTTCGGGAAGGTAATTTCGTTCAGTTTGCTGGCAGTCGGCGGCGGCGGCGGGACTTCGATCGTCGCGTTCGTCGTGGTCGAGGCGGTGAGGCCGCGATCGTCGGTGACGGTGCTGTTGATGGTGACCGGACCGGCGGACATGCCAGTGGTGTCAAGAGTGGCGTTGGCGCCGTTGGGCGTCAGCTTGCCATTCGTGGCGGTGTGGTTGTAGCTCAACGGACGGCCGTCCGGACTATTGCCGGTGCAGCTGATGTTGACCGGATCGCCGGCGCGCACCGTGGTCGGGTTGGCGGCGCAGGAGATGGTCGGCGGATGCTTCGGCGGTTCGTTGATGGTGAAGGTGGCGTTACACTCGGCGACTTCCGGGTTCTTTTTGCGGTTGTCGCTGGCGGTGGCCTTCACGGTGTAGGTGCCGGGCGCGAGGCCGGCGGTGTCGACGGTGGTGGAAGCGTCCGTGCCACCGACTTTGCCGCCCGTGCTCGTCCAGGTATAGCTGACGGTACGCTTGGGGTTGAAGTTCGACGGAGTCGCGGTGACCTTCACCTGCTCGCCCGCCATCACAGCCGAAGGCTGCGCGGTACAAGCGGCGCTGGGAGGAACCGGCGGCGCGCCGAGACCCATGTTGTAAACCAGACCGCCCTGGAGACGAACTTCGTTCCAGCGGCGCGGGTAACCGGTCATGGTGCGGGTGGTCCAGTTGGAATAGATGTAATCCGCCTGGAAGATACGGACCGCCCAATGCGAATTGACGAGCAAATCGAAGCCGCCGCCGGCCGCTGCGGCGCCTTGCCATTGCGCGCCGGTGATGGCATTGGGAGAGATGTATTCCGCGCCGACGAGAATATGCGCGAAGGGCTGGAAGTTTTCGGCACGCCACTTGGCTTGCGGACCCACCATGAAGGTCTGGACGTTGTTGCCGTCCAGCCAGTGACCACTGTAATCGAGCGTGAAGCCAAGGACATTGCCCATGTTGCGCGTGGCGGAAAGTCCGAAGCCACGATCGAGCGAAGGCATCTTGAAACCGACACCAAAGGGAACATCCGCGTCATAGTGACCGCGTGGATCCAACCAGGAATAACCAGCAAAGAACTCATATTTCGGGGCTGTGCTGATATCGGACGCAGCCGATGAGGGCGCGGACTGGCTGGGTTGTTGTTGCGCGATGGCGGCCACCGAAGACACTACGAGCGCCATGAGCAGCACCCCGGCGAGTTTCGTGATACGGCTGGGGGCTACTTCAATTTCCATTAACATTCCAATTCCTCCGGAACTCTTGCAGTAAGTCAGCAGATAGCTTGCAAGGTAAACAAGCGGCCGGTAAGTCACAAGCAAAGTCACTCTAACCGTGCGGAAACATTGTAACGCAAGAGACTTACACCTTGGAACAAAGTAGCTTATTTTCCCACGGTTTACTGCGGAACGAACCGCAGCAAGCACTGGGTGAGTTCGTCCAGTTTTACCGATTTGGAACGGATGAAAATACCGCCGCCTCGGTTTGGGAGTTCAAAATTAAACCTTTGATCCCCAACTACTCCGATGGCGTTGGGGGCAATGGAGCAGAGTTACTGATCGGGTTCTCAGTAGAAGCAGGTGGGCGGGAGGCAGCGACGGCGGGGCGTTCCGCGAGGCTGGGCGCGGAGGCAGTGTTCCCGTTCGTGCCTCTGGCTGGAAAGTGCTAACCTCTCGGGAGAGGTCAACCTGCACGAGGAGCTCTGCATCTAAGCGGGGAACCTAGCTTTAGACAGCCCAGAACCTGATCGGTCCGCGAGCGATATGACACAGGAAAAGGTCCTGATCGTAGAAGACGAAGAGAACGAGCGCACCGGGCTGGCGGAACTGATTGCCGCCTGGGGCTACCGCACCGAGACGGCGCAGGACGGAGTCGAAGCGCTGGAGAAGGTGGGTTCCTGGTCGCCTTCCATCATTATTACGGACCTGAAGATGCCGCGCATGGACGGTCTCGGGCTGCTGCAGGAGATTGCGGCGCAGCCGCTGGAGATAGCGGTGATCCTGCTGACGGCACAGGGCAGCGTGGACGTGGCGGTCTCGGCAATGAAGAGCGGGGCCTACGATTTCATTGAAAAACCGGTGAACCCGGCGCGGCTGCGCAACGTGCTGCTGAATGCGGCGCGGCAGCGCGGCACGGAGCGGGAGCTGGAAGTGACGCGGCGCAAGCTGCGCGATGCCGGCATGCTGGGCTCGCTGGTCGGCACGTCGAAGAAGATGCAGGAGATCTTCCGGCTGATCGAGATGGTGGCGCCGAGCACGGCGTCGGTTTTGATCACGGGAGAGAGCGGCACCGGGAAAGAGATGGTGGCGCGGACGATTCACGAACTCAGCCCGCGCAAGGACAAGCCATTCGTGGCGATCAACTGCGCGGCGATTCCCGAGAGCCTGATCGAGAGCGAGATCTTCGGGCACGAGAAAGGCGCCTTCACGGGTGCGCTGGAGCGGCGGACGGGATGCTTCGAGCTGGCGGAGGGGGGCACGCTGCTGCTGGACGAGATCGGGGAGATGCCGGTAGCGACGCAGGCGAAGCTGCTGCGCGTGCTGGAGGACCGCAAGCTGCGGCGGCTGGGCAGCAAGTTCGAAACGACCATCGATGTGCGGGTGCTGGCGGCGACCAACAAGCTTCCCGAAGAGGCGGTTGCCTCGGGACAGTTGCGCAACGATCTCTACTACCGGCTGAACGTCTTCAACATTCACATGCCGCCGCTGCGCGATCACAAAGACGATCTGCCCGAGCTGGTGCAATACCTGCTGCAGGACATGAACACCAAGCACGGCCGGAGCGTGTCCGGGGTGAACGACGATGTCTCGAAGGCATTCCAGAACTTTTCGTGGCCGGGAAACGTGCGCGAGTTGCGCAATACGCTGGAGCGCGCCGTGATCGTGTGCGAAGGACGGATGGTCGAACCGAAGCACCTGCCGCCGGGTTTTGGAGCGGTGATTCCGCGAGCGCCGGTGCAGGAAGCGAATGCAATCCGGCTGGGCGTGGGGACCACGGTGGAAGAAGCAGAACGGCTGCTCATTCTGAAGACGCTGGAATCCACAAACAACAACAAGACGCGCGCCGCGGAAGTGCTCGGCATCAGCCTGAAGACGCTGCACAACAAGCTGAAAGAGTATGGCCAGAGCGGCGGCTCGGCGAGCGTGGTCGAAGCGGCGAACCCGTAGAATAGGCCAATCGGGCAATCTTGGCGGGGCGAGCCGCTTAGCCGGCCCACCCTCTCACTTCGTGAGAAGGATGGGGCACCCACAGGATTGTCAGGGTCGGCACCCAATCTGAATGCGCCGGATACGTCTCAAGACAAAACTCGTTCTCGCGATCAGCGCCATGGTGTTCGGACTGGTGGCGACGCTCTCCTACCTGTACATCTCGCAATTCGTGCGGCAGCGGATCGTAGAAGCGTATTCCACCGGCGACTTCGTGGGGCGGCAGGTGCGTGACGCGGCGCGGGATGCGGTAGCGGTGGACCTGCGCAACACGGACATCGACCCGGCGGACACGGAGAAGATCCGCGGAGTGATTGCGGACAGCCTGCAGACGGATCCGGGGCTGAACACGCTGCTGCAATCGATCGTCGGCTATTCCCTGATCATTTACGACGCCGGCATTTACGACCGCCAGGACCGGGTGCTGGTGCACACAGACGCGTCGCTGTTGGATAAAGTGGTGCATCCGCGGGAGGATTTCGCGCGGGTGCGGGATGGGAACTTTTTCCGCCAGATCGCCGTGGTTTACGGCAAGCCGGAGGTCTATGACATCCACCTGCCGATCGAACGCGAGGGGAAACCCTTCGGAGACATCCGGATCGGCATCTCGACGGTGTTCCTGAAGAGCGAGTTGCGCCCGCAACTGAATCGCGCCCTGACATTTTCGATCGTCGCGGTGCTGGTCTCGTTTTTGCTGGCGGCGTTTCTTTCAAATATTGCGCTGCGTCCGCTGGAGGCGATCGGGCGGCGCCTGGACCAGATGACGGTGACGGCGGGAGACTTGCCGGAGACGCGCGACGTGGGCAACGACGAATACGGCGCGATGACCAAGATCGACCGCCTGGGGCGGGAGATCCGGGATGTGAAAGAAGTTTTCGGCGCGTTGAAGGAAAACCTCGACCAGATCATGGGCACGTTGCAGGACGGCCTCATGCTCTTCACGCGCGACTGGCGCGTGGTGCTGGTGAGCGCATCGGCGGAGCGGTTCATCGGGGTGCCACGGGGCGAGATGCTGGGCAAGCACGTGGAAGAGGTCTTTACCGACAACAGCAAGCTGGGGCGGATCGTGCTGGACGCGTATGCGCTGCACCAGCCGGTGCCGCAGCGCGAGATCGAGATCGAGCAGGGACGGCGGGTACAGTTTGCGCTGGACTTCATCGAGGAGCGCGGCGAGCGGATTGGCGCGCTGATCACGATGCGCGATGCGGAGTCGGTACGGCGGATCGAGAACGAGATCGAGCTTTCACGGAGGCTGTCGGCGATCGGGCGGCTGACTTCGGGGGTTGCGCACGAGGTGAAGAACCCGATCAATGCGATCGTGGTGCACCTGGAGATCCTGAAGAACAAGCTGCAGGAGGTCGCACCGGACGCGCAGCGGCACATGAATATTATCGAGAACGAGATTCGCCGATTGGACCGCGTGGTGCAGACGCTGGTGGATTTCAGCCGCCCGGTGGAGTTGAGGCTGGCAGAGGTGGATCTGCGGAAGCTGGCGGAAGAAATTGCACTGCTGGCCGGTCCGGAGGCGGAGAGCCGCAACGTAAAGGTGGAATTCGTAGCACTGGCGCCTTCCCTGCCCGTTTATGTGGATGCCGACCTGCTGAAGCAGGCGATCCTGAACATCGTGATCAATGGCGTGCAGGCAATGCCCGATGGAGGCATGTTGAAGATCACTGCGCGGCAGGTGGGGAGCGCGGCGCTGCTCGAGGTGCGCGACCAGGGGTCCGGTATTCCGAAGGAGATCCAGGACAAGATTTTCAATTTGTATTTCACAACCAAGAAAGCCGGCAGCGGGATCGGGCTGGCGATGACCTACCGCGTTCTGCAACTGCACAACGGCGCGCTGGAATTCGAAACCGAACAAGGCAAAGGCACGACGTTCCGGCTGCAGCTCCCGTTACGGTTGCAAGCGGACCGAAACGAAACCGGTGGCGCACCGGCGGCAATGCCCGCGAAGTTGGGTTGACACACGGCGTTCGGAAGAGGAAGTTAGTAAGACGGAATGATGAAAGTGGGCAAACCAACACTGGCCGTGGCTACCCTTGTGCTTGTGCTCGCCGGGAACGGCTGCGATGTTTTTCACAAGCGAAAGGCAGCGGCTCCGCCCTCGATTCCGCCGACGATCGAACATCAGAAGATCGATCTGCCGCAGCCGCAGCCCACCCCGCCGCCTTCGCCCCAACCAACGCCTCCGGCGCAACCCACGACCGAGGCTCCCAAGCAGAAACCGAAGCACGCGCATGCGCCGAAGAAGGTGATCGTGCCGCCACCGGCCGAGACGACGCCCGAACCCGTGCCCGCGAAGCCCTCCCCGGATGCGAGCATCAACGCGCCGATGACGAACGCGCAGGCGGAGCAGCAGCGGCAGCAGACGACGAGCCTGCTGGGATCGGCGGAGGGCAACCTGGCGAAGATTCATCGTTCGCTGAACGTGGATGAGCAGCAGATGGTTTCGCAGATTCGCAACTATATCGTGCAGTCGCGCAAGGCGATGGGGGACGGGGACCTGGAGCGCGCGTACAACCTGGCGAACAAGGCGAACCTGTTGTCGAGTGAACTGGTGAAGGAATAGGGGCGGTCGCGTGCTTCAGCAACAGCAGGTTGCCACGTCGCTGCGCTCCTCGCAATGACAAGAGAGAGGGATGGAGGAGGGAGAGCGTTGCGGGCTGGCCGCGGAGGCAAGACCGCAAGGTCCTTCGACTGCGAATCGCTTGCGCATTCTTTGCTCTGGATGACAGGCAAACAGCAGGTTGCCACGTCGCTGCGCTCCTCGCAATGACAAGAGAGAGGGATGGAGGAGGGAGGGCGTTGCGGGCTGGCCGCGGAGCGCCGTTCTCTGGCGTGCCCTCGGCACTTCGCATGACAGAGAGTAATCCGCGGGGCAAGATCCTTCGACTGCGAACGCTGCGCATTCTTTGCGCTGGATGACAGGCAAACAGCAGGTTGCCACGTCGCTGCGCTCCTCGCAATGACAAGAGAGAGGGATGGAGGAGGGAGAGCGTTGCGGGCTGGCCGCGGGGCAAACGCGAGATCCTTCGACTGCGAACGCTGCGCGTTCTTCGCTCAGGATGACAGGCAAACAGCAGGTTGCCACGTCGCTGCGCTCCTCGCAATGACAAGAGAGAGGGATGGAGGAGGGAGAGCGTTGCGGGCTGGCCGCGGGGCAAAACGCGAGGTCCTTCGACTGCGAACGCTTTCGCGTTCTTTGCTCTGGATGACGAGCGGCTTTGCGGCACGACTGGAGTCGTGCTGATACAAGACGACTACTTTCTTCCTTCGCGTTTTTGGGCTACGACCAGGCCGCGGGGGGTGGGCAGGACGACGATGGAGATCAAGCCTTCGGCTTCGAGTTTGAAGGCGGCATCGCGGACCTGTTTGAGGTGCGAGCTGGCGTCGTGCATGAGGATCAGCCCTTGCGGATTGACCTGCGGGAGGTAGCGGCGCACTTCCTGCTCGCGGATGGGCATGTCGCTGTCGCTGAAGAGCAGGTCGATGCGGCCATCCACTTTCATTTCCAGGCTCGATTCGTTGCGGAGATCGATCCAGTCTTTCACCGCGCTCTGGTTCACGCGTTCCTGCGCTTTGGCAAAGACTGCGGGGTCGTATTCGCAACTGATGATTTTGCCGAAGCCGTTTTCTTTCAGTCCCTGTGCCAGCCAGAGGGTGCTGACACCCAGGAAGCTGCCGGTCTCGACGATGAGTTCGGGCTTGGTGGTAGTGACCAGGGTCTTGAGGAATTCGAGGACCTCGAACTCGGCGGTCATGGAGTCGTACATGCTCCAGCGCTCGGGGTGCGGGCACTCGGGGGTGGCGCGATGGTATTCGGGCTGCAGTTTTTCGCCGCGCTCCATGACCTCGCGCATGATGCGATGTTCCTGTTTTTCTTTCTTACGGAATAACCGCACGATGCCTCCGGTGAAAGTATAGCGTGATCGCGAGAGCGATCCGGCGGGGAGCGCATCGAGAGGTGCCGTCCGCTGAAGCGGACTCGTCCTTCTTGTGACTCCCACCCAGCGCTTACGCGCTGGGCTATTGAGTGGCGTGCCTGCGGCACTCGCAGCTTGGGCTGCGGAGCAGAACTTGGGTGGCCCCGGATCAGCGTCAACGACTACTGTTGCTCGCTGCTCCGCACCCCTGACTGGCGGATCATCGCGTCTCGATTAAACTAGAAGCACACACGGGATGAGGGACATTCTTCGACAACGCGGCATGCGGTTCGTGTTCCTGGCGAACCTGGTATCCATGATGGGCAGTGGGATGAACGGGGCCGCGCTGAACTGGTCAATCCTGCAAAGCACGCACTCCGAGATGTCATTGAGCCTGCTGGTGGTGCTGCAGACGATTCCGGCGATGGTGCTGATGCCGTTTTCCGGGGTGATCATCGACCGGGAGGACCGGCGGCACCTGGTGATGTGGCTGGATGCGGCGCGCGGAGTGCTGGTGCTGACGGTTGCGCTGCTGGTGGTGTTTCATCGCTCTCACATGTGGGAGCTGTACTTCATGAACATCGTGATCTCGGTCGGGTTCTGGCTTTTCTGGCCGACGATCAACGCGCTCATCCAGGAGCTGTCAAACGAAGACCAGCTGGCGGGGTCGAATTCCCTGCTGATGGCGGGGGTGCAGGGCGGCTGGCTGGTGGCGGGCGCGTTTGTGGGTTGGATCTACAACCGCGTGGGGCTGGGCGGGGTGCTGCTGATCGACTTTGCGACGTATGTGGTTTCGTTCCTGTGCTACTTCGGGGTGCGCAAGGGGCGGCACGTGGTGAAGCCGGTAGAGAGCATGGCGATGCCGGAACACATGGCGGGCGACGCGCTGCGGCGGTACTTCCACGAGATGCGCGAGAGCATTACGTTCGTCCGGCGGAACCGGGCGGTGGTGCTGATGGGGATTGCGTGGTCGCTGTTCCTGGCGGCAATGCTGACCCAGGCGGTGACGACCTCGCCGATCAGCGACCGGATTCTGCACGCCGGCGCGGTGGGGTATGGCTGGCTGAACTTTGGATGGGCGGTGGGCGCCTTTGTGAGCGTGGCCTACGCAGCGCGGGCGACCAGCCGGCTGGGGGCGCGGCATGCGGTGGCGTTGTGCATGAGCGTGCTGGCGATCTGCTCGTTCTTCATGGGGACCTCGCATTTCCTGTGGCTGTCAGTGACACTGTTCTTCTTCATGGGATCGGGACGGGGGTGGGGCGGGATCGCGATTACGACGGACATGATGCAGCGGGTGCCGAAACACTTCATGGGGCGGGTGCAGAACACGTTCTACTTCGCGGGAACGGGGCTGCAGATCTTTACCGCGGTGCTGGTGGGGTACGTGGCGCACCACATTGGGCTGGCGAGAGGGATTGCGATTATCGGAGCGCTGTATGCGATTGCGGCGATTGCGGTGATGATTCCGACGGGAGAAGGGGTGCGGGAGCTGGAAGAAGTGGCGGCGGGAGATTGATCGGCAGCTTTTGGGCTGACCGCGGAGCAAAATGCGAGATCCTTCGACTGCGTTTCGCAAGTTGGCGCGAAACTTCGCTCAGGATGACAACACTGCGAAGAGGCTTGGTGGGGTAGGGGTCCTTCGGCTGCGGACGCTGCGCGTTCTCCGCTCAGGATGACAAGCGGGTAGAGCGTTGTCGGAGCAGGAGGATCCGGAAGATCCTACGGTCGCGAGGATTGACTCTGATATTCTTTCGCATTGCGCCGGATGGCGCGCACACCACGGAGGGAGCGGCAGAAATTGGCAAATACATTGGAAGGTCAAACGGCTGTCGTTTTCGGCGTGGCGAACAAGCGGAGCATCGCGTGGGCGATTGCGCAGCGCTTGCAGGAAGCGGGCGCGAAACTGGCCATCACGTACCAAAATGAGCGGCTGCGGCAGGAAGCGGAGGACATGATCCATGCCCTGCCGAACGCGGATGGTTTCCAATGCGATGTTTCGAGCGATGCGGAGATCGAACAGCTGTTTGCCAAGCTGAAGGAGCGCTACGGCAAGATCGATCACGTGGTTCACAGCGTGGCGTATGCGCCGGCGGAAGACCTGAAGGGGGAGTTCGTGAACACCAGCCGGGAAGGGTTTCGAATCGCGCATGACGTGAGCTGCTATTCGCTGATCGCGATCGCGCGCGCGGCGCGGCCCCTGATGACGGAAGGGGGCAGCATTGTCACCATGACCTATTACGGGTCAACGCGCGTGGTTCCCTACTACAACGTGATGGGAGTGGCGAAGGCAGCGCTGGAGTGCACGGTTCGCTATCTCGCTTACAATCTTGGGCCGAACAACATTCGCGTGAATGCGATTTCAGCGGGACCGATCAAGACGCTGGCGGCGCGCGGGATTGGGAGTTTCGGGGAGATCCTCAAAGAAGTGAGCGAGAAGGCGCCTTTGAAGCGGAACGTCGATCAGAATGAAGTCGCCGACACGGCGGCTTTCCTGTGCAGCAATGGGGCGCGGGGGATCACGGGGGAAGTGATCTTCGTGGACGCGGGCATTAATATCATGGCGTTCTAGGCGCCCTGCTTGGAAGCAACAGCAGATCCTCACGTCGGGCTGACGCCCTCCTCAGGATGACAACAAGAGCGAGTGGCGAGGAAGAAGCCGCTGCTAACCGCCAGAGTCTTGGGCTGCGGACGCGTGATGATCTGCGCGGTCTTCGCTCGTCAAGAGTTTTGACGCAGATAGGGGTCCTTCGACTGCGCGGCTCTGACGAGCCGCTCCGCTCAGGATGACAGATTTTTGGGGATTGGAATCGAAAAGCAAACAGCAGGTCCCTACGTCGCGCGGCGCGCTCCTCTGGATGACAAGAGATACTGATCCGGTGCGGGCGGAGATGTGGGCTGGCCGCGGAGGATGAGATTGTTGGTAGGGTAGGGGTCCTTCGACTGCGCTCAGGATGACAGATTTTGGGGATTGGAATCGAAAAGCAAACAGCAGGTCCCTACGTCGCGCGGCGCGCTCCTCTGGATGACAAGAGATACTGATCCGGTGCGGGCGGAGTTGTGGGCTGGCCGCGCGGGGGAGATTGTTGGTAGGGTAGGGGTCCTTCGACTGCGCTCAGGATGACAGATTTTGGGGATTGGAATCGAAAAGCAAACAGCAGGTCCCTACGTCGCGCGGCGCGCTCCTCTGGATGACAAGAGATACTGATCCGGTGCGGGCGGAGTTGTGGGCTGGCCGCGGGAGAGATTGTAGCAAGAGGATCCTTCGATCCGGATGCAGGTCTGGAGATTATCCAGCGGGCTGGCCGCGGGAAGATGACAAGAGATATTGATCCGGTGCGGGCGGAGTTGTGGGCTGGCCGCGGAGAGATGCGGGGCGGAGATTGTTGGTAGGGTAGGGGTCCTTCGACGGCGCTCAGGATGACAACTCTCAAAATCGCCTACATCGATTTGAGCATTTCGCGGGCGGCGTTGTGGCCGGGGGTGCCCATGACGCCACCGCCGGGATGGGTTCCTGAACCGCACATATAGAGATTCTTGATCGGCGTTTTGTAGCGGGCGTAGCCGACGACCGGACGGAGGACGAACATCTGGTCGAGGGTCATGTCGCCGTGGAAGATGCTGCCGCCGGTGAGGCCGTATTCGCGCTCGAGGTCGAGGGGCGTGAGGACCTGCATGTATTCGACGCCGCCGGAAAAGCCGGGAGCGTATTCGTCGATGATTTCGAGGACGCGCATGGCGAAGGGATCGCGGTGGTCATTCCAGGTGCCCTGGCGCAGGGTGTAGGGCGCGTATTGCAGGAAGATGCCCATGATGTGTTTGCCCTCGGGGGCGAGGGATGGGTCGTACTGCGTGGGGCAGGTCATTTCGAGCAGCGGCGATTGCGAGGGGCTGCCGTATTTCGCGTCATCCCAGGCCCGCTCGACGTAATCGATGGACGGACAGATGTGCATGGTGGCGCGGTGCTGCGGACCGGGTGTACCGGGAAGCGCTTTGAAGTTCGGCAGGGCGCCGAGTCCGAGATTGATCTTGAGCGAGGTTCCCTCGCAGCGATAGTTCTTCATCGAGCCGAGGAAGTCGGCATCGAGATCTTTTTTGTCGATCAGTTTGAGGAAGGTGCGCTTGGGATCAGCGTTGCTGGCGACGTAAGGGGCATTGATCTGTTCGCCGGATTCCAAGGTTACGCCGGTGACGCGGCCGTTCTCGATGTTGATCTTCGAAACCGGGGAGTCGGTACGGATCTCGGCGCCATGCTGGGTGGCGCAGGCTGCGATGGCCTTGGTAATCGAGCCCATCCCGCCGCGAACGAAGCCCCAGAGGCCGCGATGGCCTTCCACGCCGCCCATGCAGTGGTGGAGGAGGATGTAGGCGGTTCCCTGCGAGCGCGGGCCGCCATTGGCGCCGATGACGCCGTCGGTGGCGAGGGTCACCTTGATCTCTTCGTTTTCGAACCACTCATCGAGAAATTCGGCGGCGCTCTGGGTGAAGACCTTGACCAGGCCGACCGTTTCTTTCGTGCTCAGGCCGCGGACCTTGGCGAGGATCTTGAGGTATTCGGGGAGATCGAAGATGTTCCTGGGGGGAAACACGGGCGGGGTGACGGTGAGCAGCGACTCGACGGTCATGGCAAGCCGTTCGAGATGCTGCTCGAAGGCGGGGTAAATGTCGGCGTCGTGCTGCGAGAACTTTGCGATCTCGGCGACCGTCTTTTTCTGGTCCTGCCACATAAAGAGGTAACGATCGTCGGGGAATACGGAAAAAAAGGCGGGATCCTTGGCATCGACCTTGTAGCCGTAATCGGCGAGGCGGAGGTCCGAGACAACTTGCGGATTCAGCAGACTGCACAGATAGGAGGTGGTCGAGACGCGATAGCCGGGGAAGATTTCTTCGGTGACGCAGGCGCCGCCGACGATGTAGCGGCGCTCGAGCACGAGCACCTTCTTCCCGGCTTTGCTCAGGTAAGCAGCGGTGACGAGGCCATTGTGGCCACCGCCGACGATGATTGCGTCGTACTTACGATCGCTCATGGATTGAGACTGTAATGGGTGGCGGTTTTTGTTGTCGAGGGGATTGTGAGGACAGCAGGTCCCGACGTCGCGCGGCGCGCTCCTCTGGATGACAAGAGATACTGATCCGGTGCGGGCGGAGTTGTGGGCTGGCCGCGGGGGAGATTGTTGGTAGGGTAGGGGTCCTTCGACGGCGCTCAGGATGACAGATTTTGGGGATTGGAATCGAAAAGCAAACAGCAGGTCCCTACGTCGCGCGGCGCGCTCCTCTGGATGACAAGAGATATTGATCCGGTGCGGGCGGAGTTGCGGGCTGGCCGCGGGGGAGATTGTTGGTAGGGTAGGGGTCCTTCGACTGCGCTCAGGATGACAGATTTTGGGGATTGGAATCGAAAAGCAAACAGCAGGTCCCTACGTCGCGCGGCGCGCTCCTCTGGATGACAAGAGATATTGATCCGGTGCGGGCGGAGTTGTGGGCTGGCCGCGGGGGAGATTGTTGGTAGGGTAGGGGTCCTTCGACGGCGCTCAGGATGACAGATTTTGGGGAATTGGACTCGAAAAGCAACAGCAGGTCCCTACGTCGCGCGGCGCGCTCCTCTGGATGACAAGAGATACTGATCCGGTGCGGGCGGAGTTGCGGGCTGGCCGCGGGAAGATGACAAGAGATATTGATCCGGTGCGGGCGGAGTTGCGGGCTGGCCGCGGGAAGATGACAAGAGATATTGATCCGGTGCGGGCGGGAGTTGTGGGCTGGACGCGGGAAAGAGATACTGATCCGGTGCGGGCGGAGATGCGGGCTGGCGGCGGGGGAAGACACCGTTATGAAATTGTTGGTATGGTAGGGGTCCTTCGACTGCGCTCAGGATGACAAACCAACGAGGACAACCAAAAAGAAATGGAGATAAGCGAATGGTGAAGCTGGAAGATGCGCGCCGGGTGATTGCCGCGGCGGAAAAGAAGGCAAAGGAAATCGGGCAGCCAATGAACATCGCGGTGGCAGACGCGGGCGGCAACCTGGTATCGCACGTCCGCATGGACGGCGCATGGCTGGGCAGCATTGATATTTCGATCAAGAAGGCCTATACGTCACGGGCTTTCGACATCGCGACCAAGGACCTGGCGACGCATTCGCAGTCGGGCGGACAGTTCTTCGGGATTCATGCCTCGAACGACGGCAAGATCATGATTTTCGCGGGCGGCATTCCGTTGAAGAAGGATGGAAAAGTGGTGGGAGCGATCGGGGTAAGCGGCGGATCCGGAGAGCAGGACCACGCGGTTGCAGAAGCGGGCGCGGCGGCATTCTAGAAGAACGCCGCCGCTGCTTTGCGAACCGGGCTATTGCACGGTGATGTAGATGGTGGTTTTGAAGGTGACGCCATCGTTGGCCTGCACGGTGAGGCGGTGCGAGCCGCTGCTCATGGGCAGGGTTGTATTCACGGTCGAAGAGTGAATCGTCATCTGCTTCACGCCGTCGAGATAGATCTGCGTGTAGTTGACGGGCTTGCTGTCGGTGACGGTGGCCGTGATCTGAACCGGGGACGATACAGTCGCGCCGCTGGTGGGAGTGCAGATGGTGACGGTTTGGTTCACGCCTGAGCCCTGGCATCCGGTGCCGACGGTGCCGCCAAAGAAATCGGCCATCACGGGTGCGCCGGCAGCAGCGCCGGGAGCACCGGAGATGCCAAGAGCCGTCAGCATGGTCTTGAGGGTGCTCGGGTGCTGATAGAACGTCGAGGACTTCGTTCCAGGGGTGACGTTGGGACCGATGACGATGGTGGCGACGTGGCCTCCGCCAAGATTTTCCGGCAGCTTGGGGCAGCTGGCGAGCGGCGCGCAATCGGAATCCAGCGACTCATCGACGGTAATAATCAGCAAGCCATCGCCGCCGGGTTGAAAGATCGGCGACTGTAATAGCGGCGCGAGATTGGTTTTCAGCCAGTTGTCGACGACGGTGAGGTTCGAGTTGTGGCCGTCGTGGCTGCCATTCGGGGTGATGAAGGAATAGTTCGGCAGCTGGTTATTGGCGATGTCGGTGGCCAACTGGGTGAACGGCACGATGTTCATCTTCTGCGAACTGTTTACCACATCCGAAAGATAAGAAAAGGGATCGTGATTGCGCTCGTAAGGCTCGACCGTGGGGCCGACGTATCCGGCGTACGGGATACTCTCTTCGTAGGCCTTCCAGGTGAGGCCGGCGGAAAGCAGATAGCGGGTGACGTTGTCGACGTTGAAGATGGTCTGGGTGCCGTCGCTATCGGTAACGTAAGCGCCGGTGGTGATCCAGAAATAATTGGGGATGGAATAGTGGCTGTTCGCGTCGTAATTTGTCGCCAAGCCATAGGTGTTGATGAGCGAGTTAATGTACGGGGCGTTGCCGTTACCGACCACCTGCGAATAGCTGTGATTTTCCAGCATTAAGACGACAACGTGCGACGAGGGTGGAACCTGGGCCGAACAGGCTGCCACCAGGAAGGCGACAGCGAAAGCTGCGGAAAAAAGGGGGCGAAGCCATTTTGGCTGGGCGGAGCACTTCATTATGGTTTATCTCCTCCGGAATGGAATCAATGGGTGCCTTGGGGGGCGGGGCTGCATTGATCTGCTACTCTCAGGCCTGCCGATCGAAGAAAGAATCCTGGGGGTTCCAGGGGGCCAGCTGCTTACACCCGAGAGATAGGTAGATGCCCGAAAATGGTGCAAGGTTGGGCCTCGATCATGATTTTCGGCCAGTCAGGAAGCTGGTACTAATGGACGGTGGGCAGAGTGTCCGAATGCCGAGGAAAATCGAGAGCAGCCTCTCTGGTTTTTCCTGCCTCTAATACGTAGTGTTTACAACGGAGGCAACGAAAATCGGGCACACTCCGACCCCAGGAGAACCGGTGCGCCCTGGAAAATTCCTCCGTGGCTTCGTAGACATGGTGCCCGGCATCATTGCCGGCGCGGCAGATCTCGATCCTGCGGCTGTTCTTACGGCCACGGTAGTAGGCGCCACTTTTGGCCTGTCGATTGCCTGGGTCGTACTGATCAGCTTCCCCGTGCTGATGACGGTATTCGCCGTTTCCTCGCGGATTGGGCGCGATACGCGGCGCGGGCTGATTGAACTAGTCCGGATCCGTTACGGCGGGGGACGCGCCAAGATCATGGCGCTGGGCATGGTCGTGGTGAACATGGCCATGGTGATCGGAGATATCTACGCGGTCTCCGATGCCTTTTCGCTGATCCTGCTGCAACGCCGCGCCATGTTCATCGCGGTGGTCGGCTTCGTCATCTGGTATTTCCTGATCGTCAGCGATTACAAGAAAGTAACTCACACGCTCGGGATGTTAACGCTGGTGCTGCTGGCGTACATCCTGGCGGCGCATCGGGCGACGGATTCCTACCTGCATTTGGCCCGGGGAGTGGTGCTGCCGCACCTGCAATTTACCGGCGCCTACTGCATGGCGGCGATCGCGTTGTTCGGGTCGCTGCTTACGCCCGACGTCATCGTGTGGCAGACGAGCACCAAGCGCGACCTTCCGAGGGGAGTAGCGAGCGCGCATTACACCGAGTCGCAAGCGGGAACGATTGTGGCCTGCCTGATTTCATTCTGCGTGATCGTTTGCGCCTCGCGCCTGCACATTGGGGATCCGAACCTGGTGACGACGCGAACCGCGGCCGAGGCGCTGAACGTCCTGGGGAAAGCGGGCCCGATCGTTTTCTCGCTGGGCATCATCGGATCGGGGCTGGTGGCGCTTCCGCTGATTGTCGGTTCGCTGTGCTTCAGCGTGTCGGAGGCGTTCGGATGGAAGTCGCGACTGAGCCGGGCGCCGTGGGAGGCAACGCGGTTCTACACGCTGATCTCGGCAGTGGTGGTGATCGCGGTAACCGTGGACCTGTTCGGGATCAACGTGGTCTCGGTGCTCTACTGGTCGCAGTTGCTGGCGGGCGTGCTGACGGTGCCGATTCTGCATTACATGCGCAAGCTGGGAAACGACCCGGCGCTTGTTTCCACGCAGGAATACGCGGTCCGAGAACGGCTGGCTGACGGGAGCGATCGTGGTGACGATCGTCGCCAACCTGGCGTTTCTATGGACGCAGTTCGTGCACTAGCGCGGGCGCAATCCGCAATTCTTCGATAGCGGCCATGCAGAAGTTGAAGTTCTCGAATCCTTTGATGATGTTTATTATCCAGTAATAGGTCGGGAATCCTGCGGGAAGTCAGCCCCCTTGGTGGGAGGCTGCCGGTGGAACCGACTCTGCAGCTGCACCTCGCAGCAAAGGCAAGTCCATAACGGACATCGATACAAAATTCCTTGATCCGGCTCGCGTGCGGCGGGCGCCTTCCGGATTTACCATCGAGACGTTCCGTGTGGATAAGGCAGCGTGTCTTTGCACGGTGGTCCCAAAGCAATCGTTCATTCTGTAATCCTTAAGCAAATCAGAGGAGATCGATTCATGTTAGGCATTGGTCAGAAGTTCCCCGAGTTCAACCTGAAAGCAACCGTAAGCCTGGAGAAGGGCAAAGAGTTCGTCGATATCCAGGACGCAGATTTCGAAGGCAAGTGGAAGGTGTATTTCTTCTGGCCCAAGGATTTTACGTTCGTATGTCCGACGGAGATCGCGGCGTTCGGCCGGATGAACCGCGAGTTCGTGGATCGCGATGCGCAGATCCTGGGAGGCAGCACGGACAGCGAGTTCGTGCATCACGCGTGGCGCATGCATCACGAAGACCTGCACAACCTGCCGTTCCCGATGCTCGCCGATGTGAAGCGCGAATTGACGACCGCTCTCGGCATTCTCGATCCCGAGGCCGGCGTGGCGCAGCGGGCGACTTACATCGTGGATCCGGACAACATCATTCGCTTCGTGTACGTCACCGATCTTTCGGTGGGCCGCAGCCCGAGCGAAGTGCTGCGCGTACTGGATGCGCTGCAGACCGATGAACTCTGCCCCTGCAACTGGCAGAAGGGGCAGGAAACGATCCACGCCTAAGCGGAAGGCTGGGGCCTGTGGTGGGCCCCTTTTCCACCACAATTTATAGAAACAGCGGGAGGAGCTTATGAATCTCGACGCTCTATTGGAGTCTTTGCCCGCCTATGCGCGGGACCTGAAGCTGAATTTTTCGGGCGTCGTGCGCCAGAATACCGAACTCACCGAGCAACAGGTGTGGGGGACGGTGGTGGCTTGCGCGGTCGCAGCCCGCAATCGCGAACTCGTGGATGCGGTGGTCGAGGAGGCGCAGGGCAAGTTGTCAACACAGGCTCTGGAGGCGGCCAAAGGCGCCGCCGCTATCCTTAGCATGAACAATGTCTTTTACCGGTTCCAGCACCTGGCGCAGAACAAGAAGTATGAAACCATGCGCGCCGGACTGCGGATGAATTTCCTGCGGCAGCATGGGGCCGATGCGATCGACTTCGAACTATGGTCGCTGGCGGTATCGGCGGTGAACGGCTGCGGAAAATGCATCGACGCGCACGAGCGGGTGCTGCTGGAAAAGGGGTTTGGCGAAGAGAAGATCCTTGCGGCGATCCGAATCGCCTCGACCATCTTTGGGCTGGCGGTGGTATTGGATGCGGAGTTGACGCCTGCGACGCCTACGACGGAGGCGTACTCGCACGTCTCCGTGTAGGTATTTCTTGAGAAAGAGAGCTGGCCTCACTGGAGGCCGGCTTTTTTTGTGGCGCGGGCTAATCCCGAGCTGTCTCTCCATCGGCGGTACAATAGCCAGTCATTCCAGCGAAGGAGCAATGCATGACATCCGTACCGGGCAGCGTGGAACTTGCGCTGGATCCTCATGAGATTGCGCGGCGGCCGCTCGACCCCGAGCAGTGCGCGCTGGTGGTGGTCGATATCCAGGAGAAGCTGCTGCCGGCGATTTCCAACCAAGAGCTGCTGGTAAAGAACGCCAAACTCCTGATCCGCCTCGCGGGGTTTCTCAACCTGCCCGTGCTGGTGAGCACGCAGTATGCGCGCGGCCTCGGCGGGACGGTGCCGGAGATTGCCTCCCTGCTGCCGGAGGCGACGGTGCTGGACAAGACCGAATTCGGGTGCTTCAACAATGCCGGTTTCTGCTCGGCGGTGAAGAAGCTTCCGGGCAATCGCACCACGGTGCTGCTGTGCGGCATGGAAACGCACATCTGCGTGATGCAGACGGCGCTGGGGGCGATGAACCAGGGATACCTGGTGCACGTGGCGTCGGATGCGGTGGGATCGCGCTCGGAGTGGAATTACCACATCGGGCTGAACCGGATGCAAGATGCCGGCGCCGTGATCTCGAGCACGGAAATGATGATGTACGAGCTGCTACGTTCTTCCAGTTCGCCGACCTTCAAGGAACTCCTGCCCTACCTCAAGGAATAGTTCACATGCCAAGCGCGAAATCTTCGAAGAAAAAACCCTCCACGAAACATCCCGATCCCGAAGTCAATTCCAAATACGACCTGCGCACGCGGCTGATTCACGGCTCGATGCGTACCCCGAAGTGGGACTACTCGCATCACGTGGTGCCGCCGCTGACTTCGTCGGCGACATTCCGGCTGAGCTCTTCGCAGCGTGGAGCGCGCGGATTCTTCGAGTTCGCTTGCGATCGCGTGGATACCACGCGGCAGGTTCCGATCTACATCTATGACCGGCTGGATGAGCCGACGCGCGGGATGCTGGAGGAAAACCTGGCGGCGGCGGAGCAAGGGGAAGTCGGCATTTGTTTTGCAACGGGCATGGCGGCGATCTCCGCGTCAATTGCTGCGCTGACACGCAACGGGGACCAGGTGGTGGCGCACAACACGCTCTATGGGTGCACGTATTCGCTGATGACCAACTGGCTGCCGCGACAGGGCGTGAACACGCGGTTCGTGGACATGCGGAACGTGAAGGAGATCGCAAAGGCAATCTCGGCGCGGACCCGCATCGTGTATTTCGAGACGCCGGTGAACCCGAACCTGGAGCTTATCGACATCGGGGCGGTGCGGGAGATCGTGGACCGCGCCAACAAGGGGCGCGGCGAGCTGGAGAAGGTGCATATCGTGGTGGACAACACCTTCGCCACGCCTTTTTGCCAGCGGCCACTGACGCTTGGGGCGCACATCGTGGTGCACAGTCTGACGAAGGGCATTGGCGGCTTCGGCACAGATATGGGAGGCGTGGTCATCGGGCCGAAGAGCCTGCACAATGTGCTACTGATGTACCGCAAGGATTTCGGCGGAGTGCTCTCGCCGAAGGCGGCGTGGAACGTGCTGGTGTTCGGGCTGCCGTCGCTCGCCGCGCGCATGGCGAACATGCAGAAGTCGGCACTGTACATTGCGGAATGGCTGGAGCGGCAGCCGAAGGTGGAGAAGGTGCTTTATCCCGGACTGTATTCGTTCCCGCAGCGCGAACTCGCGGAACAGCAGATGATTGACTACCGCGGGAAATTTGCGCCCGGGTCGATGATTTACTTCAGCCTGAAAGATAAGAACGGCGCGAATCACGCCGCGGAAAACTTCATCAACTACGTTGCCGATAAGGCATATTGTGTCACTCTGGCGGTGAGCCTCGGGCAGGTCAAAACGCTGATTGAGAATCCTTATTCGATGACGCATTCTGCCTATCTCGCAGTGGACGCGAACAAGGCGAAGAAGAATGGACATGGCGGAAGCTGCGAGACGAATCGCGTGGAGCCGGGCGGCATCCGTTTGTCGATTGGGCTTGAGGACCGCGATGACATTCTGGCGGACCTGGAAGCGGGACTGGAGCACGCGTAGGAAGTTTTGCTTCTTCCACGTCGAGAAGAAGCAGATTGCCACGTCGCTGCGCCCCTCGCAATGACAACGAGAGAGAGGGTTGCGAGGGGGGACGGTGATCTCGGCCGAGCGCTCGGCAGTTGAAACATGAGGGCGGATCGAGAACGGGACGGCCACTCCGGCTGAACCACTCGGCACCCCAGACTCTCGTGTAGAATTCGCAGCGCCAGCCCATGTTCCCTCAACGCACGCAACTGTATGCCGATCCAGCCGGGAAACTGCTCCACGACCTGGTCTTTGCTGCGGCGGATCAGCATCCCGAAAAGATAGCTCTCGTCGATACTTCGACAACGCCTGCGCGGGAGATCACGTTCGCGGAATATGCGGACCTGGTCGAACGAATTGCGCGTGGGCTGATCGCGTCCGGCATCCAGCCACAGGACATCGTGGCGATCTACCTGCCGAATTCGTGGGAGTTTTGCGCCGCCTTTCACGCCATCAGCTATGCGGGCGCAATCTCAACCCTTCTGAACCCGTCGTACCGCGAGCGGGAGGTACGCTATCAGCTCGAAAACTCGGGTGCGGTCGCGCTGATCACTGACGCACCCTTGATGCGCGACATGAACTTGTCGGGCCTGCCGGCGCTGAAGCACGTGTACTGCACGCGAAGCGGCGCGGGGGCGTCAGAAGATTTTTCTTTCCTGCTCAAAGAGCGCGCGAATCCCATGCCGTGGCGCGACTTCGACCCGGTTACAACGATTGCGTCGCTTCCCTACTCAAGCGGAACGACCGGGCTGCCGAAGGGCGTGCAGCTCACGCACTCCAACCTCGTAACCAACGTGTACCAGACGCTGACGCCCGATGAAGAGAGCTTCGAGATTTCGGACGTAATGCTCTGCTTTCTCCCCCTGTACCACATCTATGGACTGACCGTTGCACTGGACCTGATGATCGCGCTGGGCGGAACGCTCGTGCTGATGCCGCGATTCGATCCAAAACGTTCCCTTGAACTGCTGACGGAGCGGGCGATCACGATTGCGCCTTGCGTTCCCCCGGTGCTGCTGAACTGGTCGCAGCAAGCCGAGCAGGGCCTGTTCCCGCGCGACAACAAGCTACGGTGGGTAAAATCGGGCGCCGCTCCGTTAGCTCCGGATCTCGCGCACCGCTTCACGAACCAGACAGGGATTCGCATCCGCCAGGGCTACGGCATGACGGAGGCTTCGCCGGTAACGCATCTCGGCTTCCTCGATCCGCAAAGATATCGACCGACCTCGATCGGTTATCCAGCAGCGCTGACGGAGTGCCGCATACTGGACGATTATGGCAACGAAGTAAAAGCGGGCGAGCCTGGGGAGCTGGTAATGCGCGGCCCGCAGTTCATGCAGGGCTATTGGAAGGCGGGAGAAGCGACGAGCGCGGTGTTGCGCGATGGCTGGTACTGGAGCGGGGACGTTGCGCGGCAGGACGACGAAGGATTTTTCTACATCGTCGATCGCCGCAAAGAGATGATCAAGTGCAGCGGATTCGCGGTGGCACCGGCGGAGGTAGAGGGCGTGCTGCTGGAGCATCCAGCGGTGCGCGACTGTGGCGTGGTGGCGCGTCCCGACGAAAATAGCGGGGAGGTGCCGATCGCGTTCGTCATCCTGCGGGAACCCCAACGCGAGTCCGAGAAACTTGCAGAGGAGTTGCGGGAGTTTGTGGCGGAGCGAATTACGCGCTACAAGCAGCCGCGCGAGATCATCTTCACGGAGACGATTCCGCGTACGGCGAGCGGGAAGATCCTGCGGCGCGAGTTGCGCGCCAGGGTGGCTGAAAACCGTGAAGGGTAGCCGTTTCCCCGTTCCACCGTGTGGTGACAAATCGACATAACCCTGATTCGCAATGGTTTAAATATCTGGCCCAACGGCGCGCCGCAGTCTACAATCCGGCTCCCGGTTCGGGGCTAAGCATTTCTGAATTCCAGGACCCTGGCAACCGCAGGATCCGCCTACGTTCTGCACCGAACGGAATTCCAATAAAGGTGATCTATGACTGCAAACAAGAGACGTTGGGCCCGATTGCTGACGGCGGTGCTGGCGCTCACCGTTCTGTTCGGCGCCATGGCATTCGCGCAAGACCAATCGAAGAAAAGCAAAGACAAGGGGACCACGACGCAAGCGGCGCAGACCGGCGCAAAAGTAGATCTGAATACCGCATCCGAAAAGGATCTGAACGATCTGCCGGGAGTCGGTCCGGCGACCACGAAGAAAATCATTGCAGGCAGGCCGTACGCCTCGGTTGACGACTTGAAGAAAGCGGGCGTTTCGCAGAAGCAGATCGACAAGATCCGCGATCTCACGACGGTCTCGAGTGCGGCAGCTACAGCGAAGCCCTCGGCGGCGACGAGCGCAACCCAGCCCACGCCCCCGGCCACGGCGAGCAAGGGGCAGATGCGCACGGAAGAGAAGCAATCGACCGCCAGCGCCGGGATGCCCCAGCACGACTCTGCTACAACGCCGGCGCCGCCAGCGGGCAGCGGGATGGTATGGGTCAACCTCGATACCAAGGTTTACCATCGCGAGGGTGACCGCTGGTACGGGAAGACGAAGAAGGGCAAATACATGACCGAGGCCGATGCGCAGGCCGCAGGGTATCGTCCATCCAAGGAAAAATAAAAGGAGCAACGACGATGGGTCTACTCGATAACTTGATTTCAGCGGCAGAACAGCATGCAGACGTCGATCCACAACAGCATGCTGGCCTCTTACAAGCGGCAATGGAGATGATCGGGAACCACCAGGGACTCGCGAACCTTCAAAGCCAGGCACAATCGCAGGGCCTCGGGCAGATCGTGGAGTCATGGATCGGCAACGGTCCCAATCAGCCCATCGCTCCCGACCAGGTACAAGGTGTAATCGGACAGGACATGCTCAATCAACTGGCAAGCCGCGCCGGCATACCGCCGGCGATCGCGAGCGCAGCCTTGTCGCGAATCTTGCCGATGCTGGTCGACAAAGCCACGCCCAATGGAACACTGCCACAAGCCGCCTGATCGGATAGCGGTTTTGATTCGGGGCGATCGCCGAGATCGCCCCTTTCTTTTGGGCAGTGCTGACAGTGCGAAGTCCTAGCGTGACTCTTTTGGGCATGGCAATCTCAGCCCGTAATCAACTCCGCGGAACGATTGAAGAGATCCGTCTCGGCAGCGTGATGGCCCACGTTGTAGTTCGCGTCGGCGAGAACCTGGCGGAAAGCGTAATCACCCGCGGAAGCGCCGAAGAGACGGCCCTCAAGAAGGGCGACGTCGTGAAGGCCATCAGCAAATCGACGGAAGAACATCACTGCGCCCGGGAATGTCACCACAACAGCTTCACGGCAAGCTGCACCTGTCGCGCGGTGGTCGATGTGCTCGTGATCGCGCCCGCGGTTCCGGAAACTCCGGAGGGCGTGAAGACGATCAGGTTGGGCGTATTGAAGTTTGCGCGATTGAGCAGGTTGAAGATCTCGGCACGGAATTGAAGCGCGAGTTTTTCCCGCAGATGCATGTCCTTGGCGGCAGCCAGATCCCAGGTGGCGAGGCCGGGGCCGATCAACGTATCGCGTCCGAGGTTGCCGAAGAATCCGGAGTTGGCGGGGGGCTGCAGGAACGCACTTGGATTGAAATATTGCGTCGGATTGCCGGTGACGACCGAACCGTGGAAGTTCGGGTTCATGAAGGGCCGCACTGGGTTGCGGGTATCGCCATCGTTCGATGGGTTGTAGCTGAGCTGTGGGGTGAAGGGGAATCCACTTTGCAGCAGGACGATGCTGTTCACCGACCATCCACCGACAAGATCGTTGCGGAACCCGCTAAGGTCGCCGCCAAACCTTTTTCCTTTCCCAAACGGCAGCTCGTAGACGGCACTGATAACCGCGAGATTGCGAACGTCGAAGGTGGCAAGTCCCCAATCGGCTTGGATGTCATAGGGATTCGAGATCAGACCGGGAGCGTTGGCGGCCGCGGTCTGGTTGAGTGAATCGCCGTCATCGAGTGCCTTCGACCAGGTGTAGACGCCGCGCAGGTAAAGGCCCTGGCTGAAGTCGTGCCGGGCATCGACCTGCAAGGAGTTGTAGTTGCTGTCGCCGATTGAGAACCAAGTCCAGGTATTGGCCAGCGTGGGATTCTGCTTCGGACTTCCGGCAGGGATGTAATACGAACCTGCGGGCACCGGGGTTCCGGCGAGGCCGACCGGGAAGGTTGCGGGATACACAGCGGGACATGGCGAAGCGGGACAGATGACCGCAGCGGGAACATTGCCGTCGGCTCCGACGAGTTCGTGATAGCCGTGCGAACCGGCGTAGCGGAGGGTGAGCGAGGTGCGCGGCGTGATCTCCTGCTGGATGCCGAAGGAGTAAGAGATGAGAGTCGGCGGAATGAGATCGGGCTGCACGCCGCCGGGCACCAGCAGGGCCTTCGCCGGCACGGGACCGCTCGGATTGATGGGAAGGCTCGATACTGGGAGCGCGGCAACGCTATAGACCGGGTTATAGGGAGCATTCTGGTCCATGCGGTAACCGAGCGCGTCCTGCATGTCGTTGTACATGCCGAAGGCGGCGCGGAAGACCGTTCCCTGGAACGGACTATATGCGAGACCGACGCGAGGCTGCGGCAGGAATTTCGCATTGTTGGTGGTAAACGTGTCGGTGGCAACGCGAGGCTGGCTGGCGATGACCCCGCCGGCATAGGTGTAGTTCGAGGCGCGGCCATGCGCTTCGTTCCATCCGGTAGAAGTTTCGCCACGGAAACCGAGGGTCAAGGTCAAGTGTGGCGTCATGCGGATGGTGTCTTCGGCATAGAGTGCACCGAAGAGCGAGCGCCAGTTCATGCGGGTCGAGGAAGGATCATAGAGGAACGTGCCGACGGTGCCGCTCAGGAAAGTTTGCAGGCTCGCGAAGGTCGCCTGGCCATACTGGCTCAACGCGATATTCTCGTTAGACTGGAATTGCTGGACCCACACGCCGAAGCTGAATTGATGCGCGTCCGTGCGTGAGGCTCACCCGGTCTTCGTAGGTGAAGAGGTTTCGCGCAATGGAGAGGTTGCTGCCATTGTTGCTGCCCGCGAGCCCGACCTGGGCCTGCGGATTCGAAGCCGCGCTGCCGCCCACGACAGCCGCGCCGACGGGAAGTCCGAGCAGAAAGCCTGGGACGCTGGCAGCCGGCGTGCCGGGCGTCGGTTCGCCGGTGAAGTAGTAGCCAGCGCGCGAATAGCCGAGGCGCAGGACATTCAGCAAGTCCGGCGAGAAGACGTGGGTTTCTTCCAGCGTGGCAACTTGTTCGCGAAGGCTGAGCACGTCGGCACTGTACGGGTCGGCGATGGTCGGAGTGAAGTCGTTGCCATCATCGATGGTGTAGGTCGCCGAGAGCGTGTCCCTGGAAGAGAAGTTGTGGTCCACCCGGCCGTTGCCGAAATTCTCGCGAATGGTTTGCAGAGGACTGCTGAAGACCTCGGAGATCCCGTTGAAGTCGGGGGCATTGGCGGAGGGCGTTGGCCACAAGTTGAGCAGCGGCTGGACGCTCGGCACCGCGGCCGCGCGGGAAGCGAGATCGGGAACAAAGGCGGCAGAGGTCTGATGCAGGTTCTGAATCAATCCTTCGTAATTGAGGAAGAAGAAGGTTTTGTCCTTCTGGATCGGCCCACCGATGGAGGCTCCGAACTGGTTACGCTGGAAGGGCGGCGCCGAGCCCCGGTCGAAATAATTCGCGGAATCGAGCGCATTGTTACGCAGGAATTCGTAGGCAGAGCCATGCCACTGGTTGCTGCCTGACTGGGTCACGATGACGACCTGCGCGCCCGGATGTTTTCCGTATTCTGCGCCGTAGGTATCGCGCAGCACGTTGAACTCGCGGACGGCTTCGACCCCGAGGAGTTCCCCGCTCGCGCCGCCGGGCTGCATGTTGTTCTCCGCCGCGCCGGTGAATTCGACGCCGTTCAAGAGAAACATGTTCTGCTGCGGGCGGTTGCCATCGACGGCGAAGTTGTTGCCGGTAGTGGAGTTCGAAACGCCGGTTCCACCGGTCTTTTCCCAACTGAAATTCACAACCCCGGGGTCGAGCGCCATGAGCAGGTCGAAGCTGCGGCCGTTCAACGGAAGCGCCTTGATCTCCTTCTCACCGACGAGACCGGTGGTGTCCTGGGTAGTCGCCGCGACCAGCGCCGCATCGCCCTCGACCTTGACCTGCTGATGCACTTGGCCGACGCGTAGCGTGAGGTTGGCGACAGCGTCCTGGCCGACATTGAGCAGAATGCCGCTCCGGAGCTGTTCGGCAAAGCCCGCCTTGGTGACGCGTATCTCATAGCGGCCGACGGGAAGCGCGAGAAATTCGTACCGGCCGGTGGAATTCGTATGGGCATCGCGAGAGAGGCCGGTTTCCGCATTGGTGAGCACGACGTCCGCATCGGAAATGGAGGCGCTCGTCTGATCGGCGACCCGGCCCGAGAGGCTGGCCGAGATTTGTGCGCTTGCGGGGATCCAGGAAAGCAAGAGGAGAAAGAAAATCGAAAAATAGCGTTTCAACAGCAACCTCCAGGGAAACAAATAAACCGCCAAAAAGTGGAGTGAAACATTTTCGCCGGCAACAGCGCGAGGCGCCGGGAATATTTCGATGTATATACGACTTTATCTGACCAAAATCGCAATACTAATGTAATACACAGCGACTTTTGAAATCAACGTCGGCGCGGCGAGGAACGCTCAGGAAGACGACACATTGGCCCAAAAGCGTATCGACGCGGCTTGTTAGAATGCCATCGCGGCGTGCGGATTGGGTTCTGCCCGCTGATGCCGAACCAGGAGCGACGCCAATGGAGCGTTCGAAAATGTACACGCCTCGCGAGGCAGCGAAAATACTAGGCGTCAGTTATCCGACTTTGAAGCAGTGGATTTACCGCGGACGGCTGAAGACGGCCAAGACCCAGGGCGGGCACCACCGCGTTCCCGAGACAGAGATTGACAGACTCTTACCGGTTCAGCCGGGCAGCACGAAGCTCGAAGCACGTCGCAAGAATTTCCGCCGCATCAGCGGACGTAACCAGCTGGTAGGAAGAGTGATCGAAATAAGGACCAGCGGGCTGATCGCGCAGGTGACGTTGTCGATCGGGGAGCAGCACATTACGTCGATCATCACCACGGATGCGGTTCGCGAATTGCGGCTGAAGAAAGGTCAGATCGCGGCCGCTCTGATCAAGTCTACGGAAGTCATGATCGTGGTGCCATGAGAGAGACGAAGCAGCGGCCGGTCAAGGCCGGCTGCCGGAAGCTTCCCCGGATCTTACGTTCAGCGAGGCCTGCTGGAGAGCCTTAATCTCGAGGAGAAGGCGCTCCATTCGATCCTCGGTCTCGGCGTTCTTGGCGGCCATGAGGATGAGCTTCGCAGAGACAAGAAATACGCCGGCTTCGAGCAGTAGATCGTGGGTGAATCCCTTCAGGAACAACGCCCACAAGAACAACCCGACCGTGAGCAGGATGACGACGGCGGATGCAGGATCTTTGAATATCTTCTTCATCGTGCTGCTCGTTTTTTTCTACGCCGGACCAGCAGGGGTATACCGCGCGGTTCGGCGCGACAAGCATAATGCCTGGGCGGCACGATCATAGCGCACATCGGGGGGAGCGGCGGGGAGAGCGCGCCACGGCGATTGACCGTCTCCGATTTCTCGATATCCGAGAACGAAGCGTCCTGGAGGGCATGCCTGGCAGCAGCCTCGGGGCGAGGCCGCTGCCGGCACGGGATTACGTTAGGCGATTTTCTTGCCGTTTATCTTCTTTTTCTTCGATGGACCTTTTTTCACGAATTTGGCATCGCCTACCGGAGTTGAATCTACGTCAGAGGTGACTTCAGTTCCGGGTTGCGGATCGTAGGGCTTGTTGTCCAAACCATTCTTGCCGACCGAATCCACGATATACAGGCCATTGCCTTCATTCCATGGGCCGCGTTCGTCGCTCTCGCCCTCATCGCCCTCGCCCGTAGATGCGTTGAAGAATTGATCGACCAGGCCGGGGGTGGGAGCAATGGTTCCGATCGAGAATGGCGGCTTTTCCATGCTCTCGAGCGCTGCGCTGAAAGCGCGCATGTGAGTGATCTCGCGAGTCATCAAGAACTGGAGTGCTTGCTTGGTTCCTTGATCGTCGGTAAACGAAATCAGCCGCTCGTAAACGATCTTCGCTCGCGCTTCGGCAGCAATGTTGCTATGCAGGTCGACCGCGAGATCGCCGGTGATCTTGAGATAGTCAGCCGTCCAGGCGTCGCCCACCGAATTGAACAGGCTTACTCCTCCACCGCCGGCAATCGCCACCAACGGGTCCGCTTCGGCAGCGGCGCGGTCCGACTTCATCGGCTTGAGGTGCATACGAATGAGAGCGCCTACGATTTCCAGATGACTCAGCTCCTCGGTGCCAATGTCCATCAGCATGTCTTTGCGGGCCAGATCTTCGCAATTGAAACCCTGGATGGAATATTGCATGGCCGCTGCAAGTTCCCCGTTGGCTCCTCCGAACTGCTCAAGGAGCATGTTTCCAAAACGTGGATCAGGTGTGCCCACCTGGACCGTGTACATCAGCTCTTTTACATGGTGATACATTCGAGACCTCCCGGTAACGATGATTGGTTAAAATTCGGCTCGTTCAATGTGGGCTTGGACCTTGGGGACAGATCACCGCTCGATGCCAAGCGGAGCGTCAGGAATTCAGCCTCTTCACGGGATGTTCGGGTACTCGCCCGAGGGGTGTGCGAATGGCTTCCCCGCCCAAGTTTCTGTGTGCATGCTTGGACAGATGTCATCTGAGCCGGGCGGGTTGTGGTTCATTCCACGGATGACTTTTTTTGACGTAACGAATCCTGCGTCGCTCGCGAAAAAAGCACCAATCGCTCCGTGTGAGCTTCGGGTCAGCAGGAAATAGAGGGCGGGTGACGACCAGGGATAGTACTGGTAGAGGCGGACGCCACCGGCGGCATCGCAGAGCGTAAAAGCTGCGCCGCCCAGTCTGCAGATTCACTGAAAGATGCCAAACCGGGTACGGAGGCCGCGAAGATCACGTGGCAGGGGCAAAGACCAGCAGCCGGAACGTACCCGGCTTCATGGTGCCACGGCGCTGTCCTGGGGCGGGCGGATTGAACTCCGCGCCTACCAGGAACACCTTGTGCGATTTCGGATCTACCGTCATGGTACGTGCGCTTTTCATGGTGGGCACATTCTCCATCACGGTGTAGCTGCCGCCCGACTTGCCTACCACCGTCAGCGTTCCCTCGCCGTTGGGGGCAAACGCGTAGCCGGCGTCAAAAGCCGCGGCATCGGTGCCATCTCCGGTTTTCAGGGTGGCCAGGACCTTGCCGGATTTCCCGTCGAGCACCAGCATCTTTGCATTGCCGCAGGTGGTGAAGAGAGTGCCGCTGTTTTCATCGATCGCTAAACCGGTAGGACCTTCGCAACCCTCCAGCTTCCACCGATCGGCTTTCCAGGTCTTGGTGTCGACTACCGCGAGTTCGTTCGTGTCCTCGAGATCTACGTACACCTTGCCCGGGGCAGCGGCCGCGGACTCGAGTCGGGCGCCAAGCGGGACGGTGGCCTGGACCTGCCTGGTATCGGGATCGATCGCCATCAGGCTCTTGCCGCGGCCGTTCATGACGATCACGTGTTTCGAGTACGAGTCATAGATGATCGAATCCGGCCCCTCGCCGACGTTGATGTCCTGGATCGGCTTTAACGTCTTGAGATCGAAAACCGTGACCGTGTTGGCTTTTCCATTGCTGCTGAAGCCAAGGTTCTTCTCCGGAACCAGCGCGATGCCATGGGCGCCCTGGGCCGGTATCTCGCCCAACTGCTTGCCTTGGGGATCGACAACAAGAATCGAAGTTCCGCGGGCAATGAAAAGGCGGTCTCCCGTCGTGTCATAGGTCAGGTAGTCCCATCCGCCATCACCCGGCAAAGGGTAAGTGGCAACCTGCTTATAAACGCTCTGGCCGAAGGACAACGTGCTCAGAAAGAGGACGATCGCGGCGGTTCGTGACAAGAGATTGCGCATGACAGATTCCTCGAGGATACGGCGTCATTGGGATGATAAACGGTCGAGTATGAAAACAGGTGAAAGCGGCTGGCCTCTGCGGCTCTGCTCTGCCTCGACTCATCGCTGGGCAAGAAACGGATTAGATTTAAGAAACGGACTAGATTCAAGATATGGTGAGCGCGCCGGGGCTCGAACCCGGGACCACCTGATTAAAAGTCAGGTGCTCTACCAACTGAGCTACGCGCTCTTGCCTGGTTTGCTGCCAGATCGCTCGCAAATCCATCGCTGGCGGGGAAGGCGCTGCGAACAAAGGCCTGCGGCAGCAGCCTGAGATTAGTGTAACAAACACGCGGGTCTGAAATAAGAGCGAGGGGCAAAAGAATGAGGGCGAGACGAACGTCCCGCCCTCGGAGTTATCGGGAAAAGATCAGCATCCGTTGTTATTCAGTGTGCATGAGCCGCTGACATTGCCGGACTTGCACACCGTGGCACTGACTCCCGATTCACAGAAAGAGGTAGCCGAACCTCCGGAGATGGTGGTACGCCAGAGGTTGACCTGGGTTGCCGCACCCACCGACCGTCCGTCGAGCAGGTTGACCGTGGTATTCGTGTTGAGCGTGTTGTCCCGTATGGTGATCGCGGTCGCCGAGCGTGCCATGAACACCCAGCCCGTGGTGGCGTTGATGGTGTTGTTGTAGATGGTGACGTTTTCGACCTCGGTGCCGGAATCGGGATCGCCAAGGTGGATGGCGGCGACCTCGTTCGGGTTATTGCCCGCCACGACGTTATTGATGGTGTTGTCGTGGACAGAATTGACGTCGTTCTTGTTGTTGGTGCCGCGCATGCGTACGGCGCGCCCGTCTTCGGCGTCGAAGGTATTCGAGTAGATCTCGCACGCATCCGTCTGGTCGCAGATCACCGCGCGCGGCGTCTCGGTGGAAGCGGCGTTTGCCATCTGGTTCACGAAGGTGTTGTTGTGTACCTTCACGTCCCACAAGCCATAGGCCACGATGCCCTGGCAAGCGGCTGCCGTGGACTGGCAAAGGGTGGCGTTGTTGTAGAACTCGGCGTAGGCGATGTTGCTGTGCGCGGTGCCCTGCACCTGCAGGTTCACGATGCGGCTTGAGCTGATGCCCGTGGCCGAGACCGATGTGTTGTCGTGAATGAGCACGTTCGGACCGCTGATGGCCGTCTTCGTCATGCCGCCGAAATCGATCATCAGGTTGCGTTCGCTGTTGTTGCTCGTGGCCGAGGTATTGATCCACGAGATGTGATCGACCTCCATCGGCGCGCTGATCGCCGGCGAGTCCGTGTCCACGCCGACGTACAGACAGCCCGGCTGGTTAGGATCGTCGTCCTGGCAGGTGATGGAGCCGTTATAAATGTGAACGCCGCTGGGGTTGATCGCCTGTGCCTTGAGGGTTCCGGTGATCTTGTGACCGTTGAGATTCAAGACCATGTTCGGACCGGTGGGCGCAAGGCACAGCGAGCTTCCGCTGCTGCCAATGTCATTGGCGAGGTAATAGGTGGTGTTCGCCTGCAGCGATTGGCCGCACGCGGTGACCGCCGTACCGGATGGCGTGGACGATGCCGGAGAAACCGTCACGGTCGCGGATGCATTCAGACTGCTGTCGGCGACGCTGGTGACGGTAACGGTAGCCGTGGTTGTCGAACTTAGGCTCGCCGGCGCCGTATAGAGACCGGAGTTTGAGATCGTGCCGGAACCCGAGACCGACCACGTCACGCTGTTGTCGCTGGGACCGGTGAGTTGTGTGCTGAACTGCTTCGTCTGTCCGGCGGTGATGCTGGCAGTAGTCGGACTGACCGTGATCGTCGAAGGCTTGAGCGTGATGGTTGCCGAAGCCGCGAGAGAGCCCACGGCATTGCTGGTGGCCGTTACCGTCGCGGTGGTCGTGGAACTCACGCTGGTCGGCGCGGTGTAATCGCCGGTGCTGGAGATCGTACCCGGACCGGAGAGGCTCCAGGTAACCGATGTATCCGAGACGCCGGAGACGGTGGTGGCGAATTGCGTCGTCCCATCCTCGTAGAGGCTGCTCGAGGTCGGCGTAATTGAGATCGATTCCGCTTTGACCGTCACCGTGGCGGACGCTACGAGCGTGCTCACAGCGTTGCTGGTGGCCGTGACTGTCGCCGTCGAGCCCGAAGGCGCGTTGGCAGCCGCCGTATAGAGGCCTGAACTCGAAATGGTTCCGCCGCCAGAGACGCTCCAGGTGACCGAGGCATCCGCGACGCCCGAGAGACTAGCTGCGAACTGGGCAGTGCCGCCTGCCGAAACGCTTGCGGTGGATGGAGTGACCGAGATCTTCGGGGCAGCCAGGTTCACCGTCGCCGAGGCCTTCAGCGAACTTACCGCGTTACTCGTGGCCGTGATGGTCGCTGTCGTCGCAGAGGTCACCGTGGCTGGGGCAGTGTAGAGGCCGGAATTCGAAATCGTTCCGGGACCGGAGACGCTCCAGGTCACCGACGAATCAGAAACTCCGGACAACGAGGCCGAGAACTGGGCGGTGCCGCCGGCTGCCAGGTTGGCGCTCGTCGGGGTAATGGAAATGGTTTGCGCCGCGATGCTTACCGTGGCCGAGGCCTTCAGCGAGCTCACTGCATTGCTGGTCGCGGTGATGGTCGCTGTCGTAGCAGAGGTCACCGTGGCGGGAGCAGTGTAGAGGCCGGAACTCGAAATCGTTCCGGGACCGGAGACACTCCAGGTCACCGACGAATCGGAAACTCCGGACAACGAAGCCGAGAACTGGGCGGTGCCGCCGGCTGCCAGGTTCGCGCTCGTCGGCGTAATGGAAATGGTTTGCGCCGCGATGCTAACCGTGGCCGAAGCCTTCAGCGAGCTCACTGCATTGCTGGTCGCGGTGATGGTCGCTGTCGTAGCAGAGGTCACCGTGGCGGGGGCAGTGTAGAGGCCGGAATTCGAAATCGTTCCGGGACCGGAGACACTCCACGTCACCGACGAATCAGAAACTCCGGACAACGAAGCCGAGAACTGGGCGGTGCCGCCGGCTGCCAGGTTGGCGCTCGTCGGGGTAATGGAAATGGTTTGCGCCGCGATGCTAACCGTGGCCGAAGCCTTCAGCGAGCTCACTGCATTGCTGGTCGCGGTGATGGTCGCTGTCGTTGCAGAGGTCACCGTGGCGGGAGCAGTGTAGAGACCGGAATTCGAAATCGTTCCGGGACCGGAGACACTCCACGTCACCGACGAATCAGAAACTCCGGACAACGAGGCCGAGAACTGGGCGGTGCCACCGGCTGCCAGATTGGCACTCGTCGGGGTAATGGAAATGGTTTGCGCACTGATCGTCACCGTCGCCGAAGCCTGCAGGGTGCTGACGGAGTTGCTGGTCGCGGTGATGGTCGCCGTCGTCGCAGAGCTCACGCTCGATGGTGCCGTATAGAGGCCGGCGCTGGAGATCGTTCCCGGACCGGACACGCTCCAGGTCACCGAGGAGTTCGATACCCCGGTGAGCGTTGCAGCGAACTGAGCAGTGCCTCCCGGATGCAGGCTGGCACTCGCCGGATTGATGGAGATCGCCTGCGGATTTACCGTCACCGTGGCCGAGGCCTGCAGCGCCGGGACCGATGCGCTGGTCGCCGTGATCGTCGCGGTCGTGCTGGCATTCAGCGTGGCGGGTGCACTATACACACCGGATTTAGAGATCGAACCGGGACCGGAGACACTCCAGTTCACGGTGTTATCCGTGACGCCGGTTAGAGTTGCCGAGAATTGCGTGCTGCCGCCTGCGTAAAGGCTGGCGGTGGTCGGATTCACCCCGATCGTCTGCGGCACGATGTTGACAACGCCGTGGCCCTTGATCCCCTTGGCCTTGGCGCTGACGGCGGTAATCGTTGCAGTGGCCGCCTTCGTAGCGGTCGCCGGAGCGGTGTACAAGCCGGTCGAGGAGAGTGTGCCTGGACCCGACAGCGTCCACGTCAAGGAGCTGCTCGAAACGCCCAGGAGCTTGGCGGAGAATTGCGCTTTGTCCCCCGGATGCACGCTGACCGTGGCGGGGGAAACAATAATGGTCTGCGGAGCGATGGAAATCGTCGCCGAAGCAGTCATCGAAGTATTCGCCGTGCTGGTGACCGTGACCGTCGCTGCGGTGATCGACGCGACACTATCGGGTGCGGTGTACAAACCGGAGTTCGAAAGAGTACCGGGACCGGAAAGGCTCCAGGTTACGGCCGAGGTCGCAGTCCCATTGAAGGACGCGGAGAATTGTTGCGTGCCCCCGGCATAGATATCTACCGATGCCGGCGAGATGCTGATCGGCTGCGGCGCGGTAATCGTCACGGTGGTGCTGGCCTTCAGGCCCGGCACGGCAACACTGGAGGCGGTGATGACGGCCGTCGTATTCGCCCCCACGCTCGCCGGGGCCGTGTAGAGGCCGGCGTTCGAAATCGTTCCCGGACCTGCCACGCTCCAGGTCACGTTGTTGTTACTCGCGCCCGTCACCTTAGCGGAGAACTGTTCCGTCGATCCGGCAGTCATCGTGGCGCTGGTCGGAGAGATCGTAATCGTCTGCGCGGAAAGTTTGATTTTGCAGGAGGCTTGCGCGCTGGCTGTCACCGCACTCGTGGCGGTCACGGTCGCCGTGGTCGCGGAGCTCACGCTCGCGGGGGCGGTGTAAAGGCCGGAGCTGGAAACCGTCCCCGGACCGCTCACCGTCCAGATCACGGCATCGTTGCTCGACGATCCCGTGACGGTTGCGATCAACTGCTGTTTTTGTCCAGCGGTTACCGTGATCGACGCGGGGTTGATCGACACGGCGGTGTCGCTGGGTGGATTGACGCTCTTTAACGACGAGCTTCCGCCACAGGAAACAACACTGAGAGTTACCAGAAGAATTGCAAGAAATTGGAAAATGGGAACGACGGCACGTCTGCAGCTGGACACGACTTGCCTCTCTGATATGGGCTTTTCAGTCGCATCTTGGCATCCAGCAGGACAAGTAGGTAGATTCCCTAAGTTAGCGAGTGACCCTGCATGTGGGCGTGTTCTAAGGTAACGGCTACCTTCGTAGGATAAGCGCGGAGCGCGGCGCATGAGGGATTCATCGGCGCCCTGCGTGGAAACTTGCGAAATGCAGAAGGTCTATTGAGGAAAAGGCAGCCCGTAAGAGCTGCCTTTTTCATAAGCGCTGATTTCGGTTAGAAGCGGATATGCGGACCGAATGTGACCTTCAAGTTGTTGTGAGCGCCGCCCGCATTGGCTCCGGCGAAGTAGATTTCGTCGCCGACATCCAGGCGCAACCCAACCGGCCCGACATAAGCTTCCAGTCCGCCGCCCGGGTAGAGGACCGCATCGGTGTCCCCGCTCGGAATAGCGTTAACCGTCCCGATGAAGCTCGGATTGCCGCCGCGGAAGGTGATAAGGCCGCCTTTTACCGTAGCAAAAGCCCGAAAGGCTCCGGTCCCAAATTGAACCTTTGGACCAAACATCGCCTGCGCAATGTGAAGGTTCGCGTTATAGGTGTCAAATACGCCGCCGGTGCCGTTGGTATAGGCATAGGAGCGATTCGGGTCCCAAGAGCCCTCGGCTTCGAGTGCGAGATTGGGGCGCACATTAAAGCCAAGCCGCGCTCCTACACCCACGTAGTTCAGAGCACTCCCTCCCCCCGTACCGAGGCGGGTGTAATCGGCAAAGACGCCGAATTCGCCGTCGTTTTGTGCGAACAGTGCCGGAGCCAGCATCAACAGAGTCGCCAGCACCACAAACAATGAGATCTTCCGCATGGTTCCAACTCCCAATGGTCTGATACCCACCAACCCGCTTCCCCCGCTTTAGCAGGGCAACTGCGCAAGGTTGAGTGCGTTTTCAGGTTTGGATGAGCACTCTGGACGGGAGGTGGGCTGCTGATGAATTCGGGCATGCAGAAAACGCCATTTCACCGCCAAAACTAGCATTTTCGCCCTATAATGCCGCCATCTCCGATGCCCAACCCGGCAAAACCAGCAAGCGGTTGCCTCATACTTTTTTCCATTCCCTTCACCTTTGGCGGTCTTTTTTTTGTCATCGTCAGTCTTCGTTCCCTGCACGATCCATCATTCCGGAATCCCTGGATCGGGGTCGGCATGGGCTCCCTCTTTGCCGTGATTGGTGGGCTGATCATGGCCGCCGGATTGGCGGTTTTACGGAGTGCCAAGCGCGAAAGTGCAGTGGAGGCGGCCTATCCCGGCCAGCCCTGGATGTGGCGTAAGGATTGGGCCCAGGGCCGCGCACAGGGACAATCTGGGAAAACCGTCACCCTGGTATGGATCCCTACGTTGATCTGGAACGGTCTGTCGTGGACATTTGCCTATGCGGTGACATTGCATGGGCTGCCCCCGGCGCAACGGATGATTTATCTGTTTGTCGCGATCTTTCCCCTGGTCGGCATCGCATTGCTTGTATGGGCAGGCTTGCAAACGTTGCGGCTGATTCGTTTCGGCAAAACATCCCTGCAACTGCAGACCCTCCCCGCATCCCTCGGCCACAATTTGAGAGGAACCATTGAGGCGCGTCTTCCTTACCCACTCCCGCATGGCATTCGCCTGGTGCTAACGTGCGTGAACCGGGTCACGAGCGGCAGCGGCAATACCCGGACGACGTGGGATCGCATCCAGTGGCAGGATGAAAAGAATCTTCCTCCCGAACAAATCATGGCGGGCCCTTCCGGCTCGACGATCCCGGTGGATTTTGCAATCCCGAGGAACCTGCCGCAAAGCGATCACACAAACCCCAGTAGCCAGATGCTCTGGCTGCTTCGCGCCGAAGCCGACATCCCGGGCGCGAACTTCGACGACACTTACGAGGTGCCTGTCTTTGAAACGCGCGACTCGCCCAACGTGTCCGAGTGGGAAACGAAGGCGCAGAGCGAAGAACGGAGCCATCCTCCCAGCGTGCCGATTCGACCCACGGTGCGAATTTCGCCGGCGCCGGAAGGCGGCACACAATTCTATTTCCCGGCCGGACGCAATCCTGGCGCAGCGGCGGCGCTGACCTTTTTCGCATTCTTCTTCGGATGTGCGGGAGCGGGAGCCTATTACCTGCATGCTCCCGCAATTTTTCCCATCTTCATCGGCTTTTTCGTTTTTCTGATGATGATCATCGCGTTGAACCTCTGGTTTGGAACGGCGCGCATCGTGGCCAACGGCAGCGGCGTTTCGTTGCACACCAGCACGCTGGGTTTACGCGGATCGAAGCAGTGGAACGCCAGCCAGATTCAGTCCGTGTACCCGAAGATCACCATGCAATCGGGGCAGGGCGGCCAGGGCATCGCCTACTACACCGTCACCCTCAAGGACGACTCGCAGCACGAATATCCGCTGGGAAACGCGCTGCGCGACCACAACGAAGCGGAATGGATTTGCGCGCAGATCCAGCAGATTGCGAACCTCAAGGCAAGAGCTATCAGCGGGTAGGCACGAGCAAAAAGAATCCCCACCACAAGGGCGGGGATTCTTGGCAACTGGAGGCTGAGTCCAGGCTGTCAGCTTGCGATGTAGGCGCGCATCATGCGCACTTCGATATCCTTCTCGTCAACCTCGTGTAAGAGAAGGTCGCGCAGGGAGAGAAAACCTACCAGTCGATTGCCTTGGCATATCGGCAGGTGGCGGAACTTGTGCTGCTTCATCAGCACCATGCAATCGTGAAACGAGGTATCGGGCTCGACCTTTAACGGATCCGGCGACATCACGGTCGCCACGCAGGTGATGTGCGGGTCAAGGCCGCGGACCATGATCCTCGTCATGATGTCGCGCTCGGAGAAGATGCCGACCAGTTCCCCATTGTTGAGAACCGGAACCGCGCCTACGTTATTTTCGACCATGAAGTGAACCGCTTCGATCACCGTTTGATCGTGCTGCACTACGTGCAAGTCGTGCTGGTTCTTCTTCAGGAGCTCGAGAATCGCTGCCATCCTGACCTCCGCGCCCTATCGTCGGATGCGACAGACACGCCCATTGTGGCTGCGCACTTTAGTCCGAATCGTGCTTGGAATCAAGGGCCTGACCCATTTTCAGCAAAAATATGTCCAACCGGTCACCGTTGGGCAGCCCTGGCAAAAGTATCGCTATTCGAGGAATACGAAGTAGGAGCAGCTCCAGAGGGGGGTAGGAATGCTGCCCCGCTGGCGGGCGGTGAGGACGATATTGTAGTCGTCGGTGACCGTCAAATTGTCCAGAACTGATTCATCCGCCGAGGGTTGCACGAGGGCGACATAGCGGAGGAAGTCGTAAACATCAGGCGATCCGGAGTAGCTGGGCGCCGTAAACGATAGGTCGGTCGCTTCCGCGGCAAAGTGCCAAGCGAGGGAGGCCGCGAGCGCTACGCCCCGTTCATAGCTCGGCTGCGATATGGTTCCGGGCTGCGGATTGTCGAAGACTACCCGCAGCTTCCGTTCGTCCTCGCGGGTAAATTCCCGCACCTTCAAGTCGCCGGTCCGGGCCGTCGCCTTCCAGTCGACGTGGCGCGCGGAGTCCTCGGCACCATAATCGCGGATACGGTAAAGGTCATAGCCACGGCCGCGGACGTATGCCTCGAATTCTCCGGTAATCAGCGGCAGCATCTCAAAGAACTCGTCAGTCGCTTCTACCGGGGGATAGACAATCACCTCGCGCTTCATCGCGATCGTGCGTGTTTTCTTGAGAAAAGAAAAGGGAAACTTGGTTTCCAGCCCGAAGCTGCTTTGGGCATACGATCCACGTTTCGCGAAGCGCAGTTCCACCTCTGCATGTGCCGACTGCCGAGCCGGAACGAAGGGGAAATAGACAGCTCCTCTAAAAAGCTCGGCCGGTGGCAGCGGATCCAGGGTCCACCGCAGCGAGAGGTCGGGCCACAGGAACCACTCTTCACCGGGCTTCGACTTGGGCGGAAAACGAAAGGACGATCGTTGCAGGGAGACATGCCGTTTGCTCCGCTTCTGCTTGGTCGGCACGACACTGACCGAGAAGGCCGGCATCCAGCGGTTGGTGTTGCGCAACAGGAGGCGTGCGGCAGCAACACTGCCCGCGAACAGGTGATCGGGCACCACCACCTCCAACGCGAGTCCAAGCAGCACCATGGCGCTGGCCACGCCTGAAACCAGGACCGCCGCCAGCATTGCCGAGACCACGATAAATAAGAGGTTGTTACCGGTGTTGAGGGCCGCGATGCCGATCACCAGCACCAGCACCATGTAAACCATGCCCTCGCGGGTCACTTCATAATTCAGGGCGTCGCGAACGCGTCGCACGGCCACTCTCCGCGCCAAGTAGGGTACGACGGTGATACCGACGACGGCAGCGAGGATGAGTGAACCACTGGCCAGCAGGACCGCGGCCCAGTTATTGCCTGCTTCCGCGGCGACGGTAGAGAACAGCGCCGCAGCGAAGGCCAGCGCGAGCCCGAACAGGGCGACGAAGAAACGGACCCAGGCGCGGCGATCGATCCGCGACATCAATTGTTGGAGAACAGCGCGCATCGCGATGGGTGCGATTGTATCGGAGTTGCGCTACGCGAGTATCAGTGGCCCGCGGTGCGGCTGGAGTAACGTTCCACGGCGCCTACGGTTCGCGGGAAACGATCGCGAAGGCGGCCGATCAGATGATGCGCCCAGACATATTCGGTGGAGAGCACCAGCAACCCAAGCACCATCAAGGCGACACCGGGAAGGGGAAGAAAAAGACCGATCGTGCCGACGACGAGCAGAGCCCAGCCGCATAAGACCCATATCGCGCGTTTCACCCGTGCTGTCGCCATGTGTCCCATTGGATGATAAAAGCGGTCCGAAGGCCAATGAAAATCCGGTTTCGAATGCACCATCGGCCAGTTCCTTAAGTAACTTGATCCGTTTTGGGCAAAAGGAACGAAGAAAGTGCGGCATTGAACTCTTCGGGCCGCTCCTCGTAGGGCAGATGTCCGGCGCCTTCGATGGTCACCAGACGCGCGTCGGGGATCGTCTGCATCACTTGGGTGGCGGAATCCAGGTAAACCAGCCGGTCCCTGGTTCCCCAAATCAGCAGCGTGGGCACATCGATCTGCCGCATCACCTCTTGCAGTTCGTCCACATGGCAGTTCCAATTTTTGAGCAACGCCAGGCAATGGGGAATGGTTCCTTTCTCCCGCAACGGCCGAGCGTAGCCGGCAATTGTTTCCGCAGTAACGCGGCCGGCATCGCCATACATTCTTGAAAACGTCATGCGCCGCACCGGCACGTACGCAAAGCGGGAGGCGCGGACGATGGCGGAAGTTATTGGATGCGCCGCCACGGGCGCCAGCCAGCGTCCATGCTTCGACCAGGGATTGATCGGGGCAACCAGCACAAGATTCTCAATCTGAATGCCGGCGTCTTTCGCGAGAAGCGCGACCCACATCGCGACCCCGCCGCCGTGGGAGGTGCCGAGCACCGTCCAGGAATCCGCGGACATCGCCTGCATGAAGGCAATCAGCCCCTCGGCCAAGGCGCGCGGCGAGACATCGATACCGGATGGACGCTCGGAGTCGCCCATCCCCAACAAATCGACGGCATAGCAGGTGAAATAGGGCGCGAGCGCCGGAAGCGTGAACCGCCAGGAAAAGGAATAAGCTACTAATCCGTGGATGAGCAGCAGAGGAGGTCCGGTGCCCGCTCGCAAGTAGTGCATCCGATGGCCGCTCGGCATGGTCCAGTCGTGCCCGGTGACCGGATTTGTTTTTAACGCCTGCATGGAAAAGTGGCAACCGTTGAGAGGCCCTACTTATCTAATTAAGACGATATATCGCCTCTGTCGCTTCTATTGGGGAGCCTTTCCGGCTCCCCAGATTTTTTGCTGATTAGCCGGCGACCGCCGTTTCCGCCTTCCAGCTTTCATGCGCTGCCGCCTGCGCCGCCTTCAAAAGCTTCTTCAGCACCTTGATTCCCTGGTTCACATGCTTCTCCTCCAGCAGGAAGGGTGGAAGGAATCGGATGACCGTGTCCTGAGTCACGTTGAGCAATACGCCCTCTGCGATCGCACCTTCCACAAACCCCTTGGCGGGAATACTCAACTCGAGAGCCTGGATCATCCCGACGCCACGCGCTTCGACGGCGATATCGAATTTCTTGACGAGCGCCTGGAGTTGCTCGGTGAAGTAAGCGCCGACCTGCTGCACCTGTTCGAGGCGCTTCTCTTCTTCGAGGATCGCGAGATACTCCAACGCCACGCGGCAGGCCAGCGGACCTCCGCCGAAGGTCGTCCCATGTTTGCCCGGAGAGAAAGCGGCAGCGAATGGTTCCGTCACCAGGAATGCGCCGAGGGGCAATCCGGCGGCCACGGGCTTAGCGATACAGACAACATCGGGCGTGACACCGAAATGTTCGAAGGCGAACAACTTGCCGGTGCGTCCCATGCCGCACTGGATCTCGTCGAAGATCAGCGCCGCGCGATGACGGGTAGCTGCCTCTCGGGCCGCTTTGAGGAATTCCACCGAGGCGGGACGGATGCCCCCTTCGCCCTGGATCGGCTCGATCACGATGGCGCAGGTTTCATCGGTGATGGCGGCGTTCAGTTGCTCAATATCGTTGCGGTCGATGAACTGCACTGCTCCGGGCAGCGGATCGAAATTCTTCCGGTATTTCGGCTGGCCGGTAATCGAGAGCGCGCCGAGGGTGCGTCCGTGAAACGAGCCGTCGAGCGCGACGACCTTGCTTTTGTTCTCTCCACCAAAGTCGTGGCCGGCGGCTCGCACCAGCTTGAGCGCTCCTTCGATTGCTTCGGTTCCACTGTTACAGAAGAAGACGCGATCAAGGCCGGAGGCCCGGCAGAGCTTTTCGGCCAGCAGGCCCTGATACTCATTGTAATAAAGATTGGAAAGATGGATGACCTTGGCGGCCTGCTCCCTGATCACCTTCACGATGCGGGGATGCGCATGCCCCAGTGCGTTCACCCCCAGCCCGCTCAGCAGGTCGAGGTATTTCTTCCCCTCAAAGTCATACAGGTACACTCCCTTGCCGCGCTCGAGTGCCAGCGGATAACGGGCATAGGTGCTCAATAAATATTGCTTTTCGCGATCGACGATCTCCTCGTAATGGCTCATCGCATACCTTTCCAGATGTAGGAGTACTTCACTATTTTAGTCCGCGAAATGTCCTTGTGAGTTTCGGAACTGACCGGCTTTCGCGGGAGGCCGTCTGCCGAAGCCGGCTCGATTTCCCGTGCTGGATCCCCGGACTTACGCTGGCGGCCAGCAAAGATAAACAGGACGAACGCGAAACCCATGTCGCCCACAAATTGACACTCCCTCATCCGCGCACGTACTCTCAGTTTTTGGCTTTTGGAGGTCCGATGAAACGCGCCATCGCGAGGCTTGGCTTCGCGCTGCTCCTGCTCTCTGCTCTTCTCCCTGCACAAGACCTGACCTCTTTTGAAAAGCGCGTCACCGTGAAGACGCTTCCTAACGGGCTCACCTTCGTCATCTGCCAGCGGCATGAGGCGCCCGTGTTCTCGTTCTACACGGTGGTAGACGCGGGCTCTTCGCAGGATCCGCGCGGCCGAACGGGCCTCGCACATATGTTCGAGCACATGGCCTTCAAGGGAACTCCGACCATTGGAACCAAGGACTGGCCCGCGGAAAAAGTTGCCCTGGCGAAGGTGGAAACAGCCTATGCCGCCTACCTCGCCGAACGCGACAAGCGCGTAGGCCGCGACGACAAAAAGGTTGCCGAGTTGCAGAAGACCTGGAAGGACACCATCGCCGAGGCCAACAAGTTCGTCATCCCCAACCAGTTCGGCCAGATCGTAGAGAGCGCCGGCGGCGAAGGTCTGAATGCGCAGACCTCGTGGGATAGCACCGATTACATGTACTCGATGCCGGTCAACAAATTCGAGCTGTGGGCCTATCTCGAATCGGAACGTTTCCTCCATCCGGTGATGCGCGAGTTCTACAAGGAGCGCGACGTGGTGATCGAGGAGCGCCGTATGCGTACCGACAGCTCGCCCATCGGGCGACTGCTCGAACAGTTCACCTCCGTCTCGTTCACCGCCAGCCCGTATCACCGGCCGACGGTCGGTTATTACTCCGATTTACAGACCTTCTCCGCGACCGATGCGGAACACTTCTTCCACACCTACTACATCCCGAGCAACATGGTGATCGGGATCGTCGGCGATATCGACCCGGCCAAGGCGATCCCGGTAATCGAGAAGTATTTCGACCGCATTCCTTCCGGTCCGAAACCCCTGGATGAAACGTCTACCGAGCCGCCGCAGAATTCCGAACGAGTCGTGAAGCTCGAAGACCCCTCGCAACCTTATTATTTAGAGGGCTACCATCGGCCCGACTATCTCAACGCCGACGACGCCGTGTACGACGTCATTACCGACCTGCTCTCCGACGGCCGGACCTCGCGGCTCTACCGTTCTCTAGTTCGCGACAAGAAGATCGCACTCGTCGCTGCGGGATTCAGCGGCTTTCCTGGGATCAAGTATGCGCACCTTTTCGTGTTTTATGCGCTGCCGACCAGCGGCCACACGAACAAGGAGGTCGCCGATGGGATTCACGCGGAGATCGAAAAGCTCAAAACGACGGATGTAACCGACGACGAGCTGCAGATGATCAAGACGCGCGAGAAGGCTGGGTTGCTGCGCCGCCTTGGCAATAACGAAGGGCTGGCAAACGAACTAGCGGTTTACCAGACACGTTATGGAGACTGGCGCGAGCTCTTCAAGTCGGTCGACCGAATTGATCGCGTAAGCAAGGCTGACATCCGCCGCATTGCCAACCAGATTTTCACCGAGAACAATCGGTCGGTGGCGTCGCTTCAGACCGCCTCCGCACAGGCAGGGGGTGCCCAGTGATACAGAAACCAACTCTGATTGCCCTGCTGGCGGCTCTCCTATTTGCAGTTCCCACCTTCGCGCAGACCACGAAGGAGGGAAAAGCCACGACGCCCGCGCAGGAGCCTCAGTGGGAACGTATTCCGACGCCACCGCTGCCAGCGTTTAAGCCGACGGAGCCTACCCGCATCGAGCTCTCCAACGGGATGGTGATCTTCCTGCAGGAAGACCATGAGTTGCCGCTGATCGACGCTACCATGCGCATCCGCGGGGGCACACGCGAAGAACCCGCCGCGAAAGTCGGCATGCTCGATATTTACGGCGACGTCTGGCGCACCGGGGGCACGAAGAACAAAACCGGCGACGAACTCGATGACGTGCTGGAAGCCCGCGCCGCCAAGATCGAGACCGACGACAATGCCGACTCCACCACGATTGCACTGAGCTGCCTCAAGCAGGATTTTGAAACCGTATTCCAGACCTATCTCGACGTTTTGCGGAATCCCGCTTTTCGCGAAGACAAGATCGATCTCGCGAAAGAGGAGATGAAGTCGACGATTGCCCGGCGGAACGACCAGATTGGCTCCATCGCCGGCCGCGAAGCCACCAAGCTCGCCTACGGAAAAGACAATCCGTACGCGCGTACTCCCGAATACGCCACGGTTGACGCGGTGAAGCGCGAAGACATGGTTGCCTGGCACGAGCAGCATGTTCACCCGAACAACATCATCTTCGGCATCGTCGGCGATTTCGACTCGAAACAAATGGAGAGCAAACTCCGTGCAGCCTTCGAGAGCTGGCCCAAGGGCCCCGAACTGCCTCCGTTCCATACCGAGTTCAAGACTGCCGCGCCGGGCATTTACTTTGTCGATAAATCTGATGTGAACCAGAGCGAGATCCGCATGGTTTCGCTCGGCATCCTGCGCAATAATCCCGACTACTACGCGATCGAAGTGATGAACGAAATCTTCGGCGGTGGCTTCTCGTCCCGGCTTTTCTCGCGGATTCGCACCGCCCAGGGCCTGGCCTACGCGGTCTATGGGAGTATCGGGTCGGCGTTCGACCATCCGGGAATCTTCCGCATCGGGATGGGAACGAAGAGCGTCACCACGGTGGAGGCGATCCAGTCGCTCAACGCGCAGATCGACGACCTCGTCAAAACGCCCCCCAGTCCAGACGAACTTCGTCGCGCGAAGGGTGCGATCCTGAATTCCTTCATCTTCAATTTCGACACGCCGGAAAAAGTCTTGCGCGAGAAGATGGCGTACGAGTTCTATCACTATCCTCTAGACTTCCTCGAACGCTATCGCGCTAACATCGAGAAGGTCACCTCCGCCGATGTGGCTCGCGTAGCACACAAGTACGTTCACAAGGACGAAATGCCGACCCTGGTTGTGGGCAACGAGGCGGGGATGGGCGCGCAGAAGCTATCGCTGCTTGGTCCGGTGACCAAGATCGATATCAGCATCCCCGGGGACGCAGGTTCGGAACCGCAAGGCAGCGCGGAAACGGTGCCTGCCGCGAGCAACCCTGAGGGCAAGGCGCTCGCCGCGAAGTTCGTGCGGGCGATCGGCGGGAAAGAGAAAGTTGCATCCATCCAAACGATCGAGATGAAGTCCAGCAACGTTCGCGCCACGCCCCAGGGCGACATGACGATCGAGACTGACAACTTCATTCGATATCCCGATCGCATTTCCTCGCAGCTTACAACCCCGCGCGGCCCGATGAAGATGACAGTGACTCCGGAAGCGGCTTTCATGGCCATGGGCGGCCAGACCGGTGAAATTCCTTCCGCGATAAAAGAAGATGCGCTGCGCAGCCTGAAACGTGACGTGATCGCTGTCGCCCAGCACGCCGATGATCCCAAGTACACGTTTACGGCGGCGGGCACGCAGACGATCAACAACGTGGATGCCAACGTGCTAAAGCTCAACGCTGATGGCGCACTGGCGACTTGGTATCTCGATCCGAAAACCGATCTGCCGCTCCGTAGCGAGTTCTCCGCGGTCGGGCAGGCTGGCCCCGTCACCCGGACCGTGGACTTTGCCGACTGGAAGCCGGTCGATGGTGTGAACCTTTACAGTTCGCGGACGGTCAGCGATAACGGCAAGGTAACGTCGAAGGAATCGATCAAAGAGTGGATCTTCAATCCGAAGATCGATCCCTCGATTTGGAAGATGCCGGCCTCAGCCTCCGAACCCACCGCGGGCGAGCAGCCAAAATAGGGATTGTGCAGGCAGTCGGCCGGTCTCGCTCATGAGACCGAGGACTGCTTGCGCGCATCTAATCGGGTATCTTGTCCACGATTCGCATTGATTCTTTTCGCCCAAAGGCGAGCGGCCGCTATCCAATCGTTCTCGCACTGCACGGCTCCGGCGGCTTTGCCCACATGCAATACAGAGACTTTGCGCAGATGCTCGCCGACCGTGGCTTCGCCGTCTTCGTTCCGCATTACTTCGACGCCACCGGCACGACTTGGGCCTACCCGCAGGAGATCCGCGAACACCACCGTCGGTGGCTCGCGGAGATTACCGAGGCAATCGATTACGCCGAGAAGCAGGATTTCGCCGATTCGCAATCCATCGGCATTGTCGGCTTCTCACTCGGCGCCTACCTCGGACTCGCGCTGGCGGCGACTCAGCCCAGGGTTCGCGCAGTGGTCGACTATTTCGGAGGAATGCCGGATGAAGTCATCGTCGAGATGAAACATTGCCCCGCTGTGCTCATTTTGCATGGCGATCGCGACCAGACGGTACCCGTCACCGAGGCATTCAAGCTTGAGTCACTGCTGAAAGCCCGCCACGTTCCGCACGAGATGAAGATCTACAAGGGCGCTACCCATGGCTTCCGCGGCCTCGATATGCTCGACGCGGCGCAGCGCACCTATTTCTTTTTGAAACGGCATCTGAAGGATTCCGCGAACTTCCCGGTACGCACAGCCGTATAACAGAGCGGAGAGGCGCGTATGCTCACCTTCCTGCTCTGGTGCGTTTTATTGGTGGTCTGCTGGCCCCTGGCTTTGTTTGCCCTGGTGCTTTATCCGATCGTGTGGCTTCTGCTGCTGCCCTTCCGCATCGTGGGAATCGCGGTGGACGGCGTGCTGGAGTTCATCTGGGCGCTGTTCACGCTGCCTGCTCGCCTTGCGCGCCGACTTGCTTAGGTGGCGATCTTATCTGCCGGCCGCTTGCTGGAGAGGAATCTCGCCGAAGTGGTAGTCCTCGATCGCACAGGCGATCAGGAATAATCCCTTGGGGGCCGTGGCATCTCGCGTAACCCGCGCGACCACGCCCGTGCATGTCACTGCGGATGCGGTGTCCCCGGCAAGTTCCGGCGGCATCTCTAACTGAACCTCGATTTTGCTGCCGACTTCGATTTCCGCGCTGGCGCGGAAGAGCAGGCCAGAACGGCTCAGGTTCTCCGAATCCCCTGGCAGCCACTCTCCCTTGTCCGCAAGCCGAAACAGTACAGGCACCACGTGACGCAGCCGCCGCTCACGCACCACCCAGGTGGGCTTGGTCGGGCGATGCGACTTGCGTGTCTCGACGGGAAGATCGTCTTCCACGCGGGAGGTGCGCCGCATGCTCTTCCAGTCGTATTTGTACTTCGATCCGCAGTTCACGCAAAGCTGGTAATAGCCGCCACTCTCGTCGCGACGGGGCCAGGTGAACTGGTGAGAGCAACGGAATAATATCCGGGACAGAAGGTGGCGCTTCATACCCAGTATGATTCAGCTTCTCTGGTTGGAGTTACAGTTACCGAGGTACTACTCTGGATTGATTTCCGGTCGTGGAGGGAAACGCTATTAACTAGAACTCCATTGTCCGAAATCCGACTGGTCGGGAAGTGCCGGTCGCAGAACCGATTGCCATTAGAACAAGGCGCGGGCGGAGCTGTTGCGCCCCGCCGCGCGTTCTTGGTTATTTATAAGTGAGCGACATCTCGTCCACGTACACGTGATACGGGGTTGGGTTGCCGTTCAGGTCCAGTTGAAATGCGTTCGTCAGGTAGTGGCCCGAGCTCCACGACTTGGCTGCATGACGAATGTTGAGCGTATGGCGCGTACCGTCGACCGTGAGCGCATCGAACACCGCCTGTTTGCTCGCGGCATGGAATTCCGCGACGATGTGATGCCACTTTCCGGTGCTGAGTCCGCCGAAGCCAACGCCCGAGTTCTGCCATTCGTGCTTCGCGAAGTCGTAAGTCCTCCATGTGTGCGAGGAGTAGTTCGCCTGCCACGCGAAATTGTAGAGATAGCCGCCGACTTTCTGCTGGCTCTCGAATTCGATGGCCTGCGGAGCATTGGCGTAGCCGCTCGGAACGTAAACATAAAACTCATATTTCAGGTAACTCAATGGCGTGGTCGGCGCATTGTAGCGCTTGATGTACCAGTAGGCGTTCTTGAAGGGATGCGATCCGCCGACTTGAAACTTCGTCGAACTGCCATCCATGTTCGGACTGTTGATACCGCGCTCCATGCTGAAGCTGGCCTCAGCGCCACTGCCTCCTGTATTGCCGCAATTCCCGCAGGTTTCCCAGTCGGTGGACTCTTCGATTCGACTCAAAACCTTCGAACCCGACGGGACTGCGGGCACTTGTGCAACCAGTGCGTACGCGGTGAGAAAGAAAAAAACGAAAACGACAAGAGGTCTACGCGGGGGGAGTGAGATTGAAAACACGGGCCCTCTACAAATGGGGGAATATGCAGCCGGTTTCATAAAAATGAAATCGTGCAGCGCCTCAAGAATACACAGTATTCATGCGGGCGAAAGAGGCTTGTGTGCTTAGTACCGCGAGCATAGTCCTCGCGAGTTAAGAAGACTTTCGATGCAACCTTTTGCAGGGTAGAACGCCAGAGTAGAAGTATCGACGCGCGGAGTTAGGAGATTGTCAGTATTCCATCGTCTTCAACGTGGGGCTCACGATCAGCGTCGGCTCCGTCGCCTTCTGCACATCTTCTACCGTCAACCCCGGCGCGATTTCTTCCAGCACGATGCCTTGCTCCTGCAGCACGCGCATATATGCCATCTCGGTTACGATCACATCCACCACGCGCAGCCCGGTGATAGGCAGCGTACAGCGCCGCAGAATTTTCGGTTTGCCATCCTTGTTGGTGTGTTCCATGGCGATCACCACGCGGCGCGCGCTGGCGACGAGATCCATCGCACCGCCCATGCCTTTTACCATCTTGCCGGGAATCATCCAGTTCGCAAGATTGCCTTCCTCGTCGACCTCCATCGCTCCCAGCACGCTGAGGTCAATGTGTCCTCCGCGGATCATTGCGAAGGAATCCGCGCTCGAGAAATAGGCTGTGCCCGGAAGTTCCGACACCGTCTCTTTGCCGGCGTTGATCAGGTCGGGATCCTCTTCACCTTCGTAGGGATACGGTCCGACTCCGAGCATGCCATTTTCGGATTGCAGCACGACCTCCATACCGGGAGGCACGTGGTTCGCGACCAGCGTCGGCATACCGATACCGAGGTTCACGTAATAGCCATCGCGCAATTCGCGGGCCACACGCCGAATGATACGCTCGCGCTTCTCGTGATCTTTCTGCTTATTGATGTTCGGTGCTGTCGCCATGACTAGGAAGTCCTTTTCCGTAAAGTTCGCCGCTCGATGCGCTTCTCTTCGCCGACAGCCTGGAAGATGCGCTTCACGTAAATACCCGGTGTGTGGACCATGTCGGGATCGAGTTCGCCGGGTTCCACGAGTTCCTCGACCTCGGCGATCGTGATCTTCGCCGCCGTCGCCATCATCGGGTTGAAATTGCGCGCCGTCTTGCGATAGACGAGATTGCCCCACTTGTCGCCCTTCCACGCCTTGATGAGCGCGAAGTCTGCCGTGAGCGCGCGCTCCAGCACGTACATGCGGCCTTGAATGCTGCGCGTCTCCTTGCCCTCGGCGACGATCGTGCCGTAGCCGGTGGGAGTATAAAACGCCGCTATTCCCGCACCCCCGGCACGAATCCGCTCCGCAAACGTTCCCTGCGGAATCAGTTCGAGATCGATGCGTCCGGAGAGCACCATCTCTTCGAGCAGCTTGTTCTCGCCAACATAGCTTCCCTTGTGGCTGGTGATCTGGTTGTTATAGAGCAGGATACCGAGACCGAATTCGTCCACGCCGACGTTGTTGCTGATCGTCTGGAGGTTCTTGACGCCTTTTTTCGCCAGCGCCGCGATCAGGTTTTCAGGAATGCCGCACAATCCAAAGCCGCCAACCATGAGGGTCGCGCCATCGGGAACGTCGCGGACCGCCTCCTCCGCGTTCACTACCACTTTATTCATGCGAAACATTTAACCACAACTTCCATCCACCACAGAGGACACGGAGGTTGAGGAGGGTTGCTTGAGATTCCTGGGTGGTTCAGCAGGCTTAGCGGAGCGTTTGCTTCTGAAGATGAAAGCGCAGTGCGCAAGGACCCTCAGCGCCTGCTGAATCCTCTGATGGTTATTTCTTTTTTCTTTTCCGAAACAGGTTTGCTGCTTCGAATTCCTCGCGCAGCGCCGGGCCGCGAAGGTTTTCGCGAAGATGAGAGAGGTGTTGTTCATAGCGGAGCAGCGCATCCCCGATGTTCTTTGAGTTGGTCGCGACGATATCGCGCCAAAGGGAGTACGAGCTCGCGGCCAGCCGCGTCATGTCCTGTAGTCCGCGGCCGCTGATTTTGCGGATGGCTTCCTCGTCGCCAAACTCCGCCTCGATGGCCGATGCCAGCGCCGTCGAAATGAGCTGCGGCAGATGGCTCGTCCACGCGCAGAGCCGATCATGGCGCGCCGCATCGAGGAACACCGGCACCGCGCCAATCTGCTCGACCAAGCGAATCCACTCGGCCGACTTCGTTCCAGGCTCCGGCTGCCCGTTGATCAGGGTGAAGATCCATGGCGCTCCCTGGAAGAGATCGGGATTCGCATTCTCCAGCCCGCCGTATTCCGCTCCCGCCATCGGATGGCCGGGTAGAAATCTTGAATTCGCCGCGCTGCCGAAGACCTGCTGTGCCCGTTCCACGATCTCGCGCTTCGTGCTGCCGCAATCGGTAAGGAGCGTGGTCGCGGGGACGAGCGGTCCGAGCCGCTCGATTAAATCGATAATCGCTCCAACGGGAGTGGCGAGCACCACCACGCCGCTGCCCTGCGCCGCGGCGACGGGGTCCGTGTTGCCGCCCGAAACGATGCCGCGGTCCACCGCAGCCGCAAGCACCTCGGGCCGGTCGCAACCCGCAATCTCTCCTGCGAATCCGGCACGGCGCAGCGCCAGCGCCAGCGAGCCCCCGATCAGCCCGAGGCCCGCGATCGTGATGCGCTCGATGGTCATGGTTATCGGCGGGTTTGCAGTTCGCGCATGATGGCGATGATCTGGCCGTAGATCTGTGTCAGGTCGTCGTCGGTCAACGGACCATGGTTGGCTTTATGCAGGTTGGCGAAGATGGTGCGCTCGCGATCCGGCTCATAAACCGCAGCGTGGGTGGTTTCCTTGATCTTTCCGATCTCGTTGGCAGCATGAGCGCGTTCGTTCAGCAAGCGCAACACCTGCTGGTCGATGGCATCGATCTTCTTTCGCCAATCTGCAATATCCATCCCTGCTTAGCCCCTCCGTGCGGCCGCGGGCTTCATCCCTGAGGTTAATCCGCGAATGAATCCCTTCACTGCCTCGGCTTCGTCGCCGGGATTATCGAACACACGCTGCATGATGGCGCTGCCCACTACGGCTGCATCCGCAAAGCGGCCGACTTCCGCGAACTGTTCCGCCGTCGATACGCCAAATCCCACCGCGATCGGCAGCTTCGTGTACTTTCGCAAGCGGGTCACCAACTCGCGCGCATCGCCCGCCAACTCCTGCCGGGTGCCGGTTACGCCCGTCCGTGAAACCGCATACACGAAGCCGCGGCTCTTCTCCGCGATCTTTTTCAAACGCGCATCGGGACTGGTGGGGGCTACGAGGAACACAGGGTCCAGCTTATATTTCGCCATCGCCGCCAGGTAAGGTCCGGCTTCCTCCACCGGCAGATCGGTGACTAACACCCCGTCCACGCCCGCGGCCGCAGCGTCGGCGCAGAACTTCTCCAACCCGTAGCGCAGGATCGGATTCATGTACGAGAAGACAATCATGCCGGCGTCACTGTTGCGCCTTACCTCGCGCGCGATCGTGAGCACGTCCTGGACGCGGGTGCCTCCTTGCAGCGCGCGTTCGCTTGCCGCCTGGATCACCGGCCCATCGGCCACGGGATCGCTGAACGGCACACCCAACTCGATCACGTCCGCGCCCGCTTGAATTGCCGCGAGCATGATCGCGATCGTGGTCTGCACGTCGGGATCGCCGCAGGTGATATAGGCCACCAGTCCCGGTCGTTTATGAAATTGAATGGCCATTTGTCATCCGGAGTAGCGCACGATCCAGTCGTCCATCTGCTGTTTCAACACTTCGTCTTCCATACCGAGATAGGTGCGTCCGTCCGCTTCCTTGCCGATCCAGACGTGCGTGTGCGGCGAGATGCCACCCGACATATCGCTTCCCACCGATATCCCCGACGCATTCGCGTATTGCTTGATATTCGGAACGTAGAACTGCGTCTTCATGAGGCGGTCGTTGTAGAACCACAACACCAGGCTGCCGGTGAATCCGTGATCGATATAGTCCGGCACGCGGATGACCAGCATGCGGAACGGCGGCCGCTTATCACTTACCAACGGCTGGCGGTCCTCGACCGTCTCCCAATTCTGCAGGCCAAGTTCCTTTTTCGTCTTCTCGAGGTTCCAGTAGCTCACCGCGGGTTTGAACAGCGGCGTGGGCTCGGGTTTGGGAAGGGTGTCCTGGCTTTTCTTGCCGCAACCGAGCAACACCGCCAATGCCGTGACCACGACCACCGTGCCAAAGCGTCTCATCTTGTCGAACGTTACCTCAGAATCGAAGGTGCTCCCGAAGGATCCCGATGTCTTTATCGCCCCGACCGGACACATTCACAATCAGCACATCTCTCTTGCGCATCGTCGGCGCGCGGCGTATACACTCCGCGATCGCATGCGACGACTCCAAGGCCGGAATGATGCCTTCCGTCTTAGCAAGCATACTGCACGCGGCAAGCGCCTCCGCGTCACTGGCCGCCACATACTCGGCCCGGCCCGATTCCGCGAGCGCCGCGTGTTCGGGGCCGATGGCCGGATAATCCAACCCTGCCGAGATCGAATGCGTGCCCGCAATCTGGCCACCCTCGTCCTGCAAGACGTAGGAATACGTTCCCTGCAGCACGCCAGGGGCGCCGCCGCGAAACCGCGCTGCATGCTCGCCGAGCAGGTTGCCGCGTCCGCCGGCTTCCACCCCGATAAGCTGAACTTTCTTGTCGCCGATGAATTCGTAGAACGCGCCGATCGCATTCGATCCGCCACCGACGCAGGCAATTACCGCCGTCGGCAGCTTGTTTTCGGCTTTCAATATCTGCGCCCGCGCCTCGCGGCTAATCACGCGGTGGAAGTCGCGGACCATCGTGGGATACGGATGCGCTCCCAGCACGCTGCCCAGCAGGTAATGGGTGCTCCGGACATTCGTGACCCAGTCGCGCATCGCTTCATTGATGGCATCTTTCAGCGTGCGCGATCCCGAGTTCACCGGCACCACTTCGGCGCCGAGCAGTTTCATGCGATAGACGTTCGGCTCCTGCCGCCGGACATCCTCACTGCCCATGTACACCACGCATTCCATGTTGAAGAGCGCTCCGACCGTCGCGCTCGCCACGCCGTGCTGTCCAGCGCCAGTCTCCGCGATGATGCGACGCTTGCCCATGCGGCGTGCCAGCAGAGCCTGCCCAATGCAGTTATTGATCTTGTGCGCGCCGGTGTGCAACAGGTCCTCGCGCTTCAGATAGATCTTCGCCCCGCCGAGCATCGCGGTGAGATTCTTTGCCAGGAACAGGGGAGTGGGACGCCCCGCGTAGGTATGGAGGAGAAATTCGAGCTCCTCCTTGAACTTCTTGTCGCGCTTGGCGGCTTCGTACGCGGCATCGAGCTCCTGCAGCGCCGCCATCAGCGTCTCGGGGACAAACCTTCCGCCATATGCGCCGAAATACCCGGGCTGCTCTGCCGTTTGCACCGCCGCCTTGGAGGGAGCTTTCCTTGGTCTTGCGAAGGTCTTGGTTGCCATTGGAAATCTTTATCGTTTCTGGGCGGCCTGGTGCACCGTCTCGAAAAATGCGCGCAGCTTTTCCGGATCCTTCTTCCCCGGCTGCCGCTCCACGCCACTTACCACATCCAGTCCGAAAGGATGGAACAACGACAGCGCCCGCGCCGCATTGCCCGGGTTCAAGCCTCCGGCGATCACGATCCTGGTTCGCCGGGATAATACCCGCACCAGCGGCGCCGCCTCATCCCAGTCGAAGCTCCTGCCCGTTCCGCCGCGCTGAATCGGCGTTCCGGAATCGAGCACCATGGCCGCCAGCATCTTCGACGCCTGCGCGTCCCAGGCAAAACTGTTGTCGATGGTGCTCATACGGACCGCCTTATAAATCTTCAGTTCGATCTTCTCGCGCCTTGCCAGGGAAAGGAGGGTGGCAACGGCCTTGGGATCTTCGTCGCCATGCAGCTGGACCCCGCTTAACCCGGCGCGCCGGGTAGTCGCCAGGATCGTCGATGCCGGTTGGTTCACGAACACGCCGATTGTCTCGACGCGGGGATCCACTTGCGTGATGATCCGGCTCGCGTCGATGGGCGTGATCCTTCGCGGACTCGGCGAGAAGATGAATCCCAGCGCATCCGCCCCCAGTTCCGCTGCCAGCTTCGCGTCCTCAAGATTGGTGTTGCCGCAGATTTTGACCCAGGTTCGGACCTCCTGCGTTCCTCCGGCCGGATTCGAGCTCACGCCAGCAACTCCCGCAACGCCGCGCCCGGCGAAGGAGCGCGCATCAGCATCTCGCCCACCAGGAACGCGTGGTACCCGCCGTCGCGCAGACGATCCATCGTTGCCCGATCTTCAATCCCGCTCTCCGCCACGCGTACTGCGTTCGCTGGAAATTCCTCGCGGAAACACAGCGCGTTCTCGACGTTCACATGCAAGGTTCGCAGGTCGCGATTGTTTACCCCTATGAGATCGAAGCCGAGATAGGCGGCGCGCTTCATCTCATCGCGCTCGTGCACCTCGCAGAGCACATCCAGTCCGAATGCCTCCGCTTCCCGGCGTAAATTCCGTAACTCTTCGTCGGTTAGCGCGGCAACGATCAGCAGGACGGCATCGGCTCTATGCGCCCGCGCCTCCACGATCTGTATCGGGTCCACAATGAAATCCTTCCGCAAACAGGGAATCTTCACCGCCGCGGAAGCGATTTGCAGATTCTCCAGCGACCCCTGGAAGTGCGGAACTTCGGTCAGCACGGAGAGCGCCGCCGCTCCCGCAGCCTCTAACTCCTTCGCCAACGACGCTGCTTCAAAGTCAGCGCGGATCAGACCCTTCGAGGGCGATGCCTTCTTCAATTCTGCAATGATCGCCGGACCGCTTGCAGCTCTCTCCAGCAACGCACGCCGAAATCCCCGCGGCCGATGCAACGTCGCCAGCTTCTCCAAGGCGTGCGCCCGTGCCGCCGATTTGGTCCTGGCCAAATTGTGCCGGGTCACATTCAGGATTTCATCCAGACGGGTCGACATGTTATGAGCAGTATAAATGTCTCCGGCATGCATTCCCGGGCCGCCCCCCGAACATCCTTTTCAACTTGACCCCTGCCCGAGGTTGGACTAGCTTTCTCCGCAATTGGCCGTGTTGAATAAGGAGAAACCATGAACCGTCCCACCGGCGTCTCCGTTCTCGCCATCCTGCTATTCATTGGCTCCGCGCTCCTCCTGTTGATCGCCATCGGCAGCTTCGTAGGCGGCGCGTTCATCGGTACCATGATCGGCGCCTCGGCGCGTCAGCCGGGAGCGGGTGCAGCCGGTGCCGGATTCGGCGCCTTTATCGGCGCAATCGTCGGAGTGGGCTTCCTGATCGGTTCCGTCCTGAATGCAATTTGCGGCTACGGCCTCTGGAATCTCAAAGAGTGGGGCCGGATGCTGACCATCATTCTCTCCGCCATCGGCTTAGTCTTTGCCGCCTTCAGCCTCTTCGTCTCCCTGATTCACTTCCACATCTTCGGATTGTTCTTCCTCATGATTCGCGTCGCGATCGGCCTTCTGGTGATCTGGTATCTCTCCCAGCCGCAGGTCAAAGCCGCCTTCGCTGCCGTGCCACAGGTTTATCCGGCGCGTTAATCCCCGGGCGGGCCTTCCGACCCGCCCTGTGTTCTGCTGTTGAACCCATTGGTACATGGACGAACGGGCCTCTTCGCGCATTGCCCAGGCTCCAGGCTGCCTTTTATAATCCTGCCACTCTGGAGAAGCTGTGGATGCAGGAATTAGAGCGGCAACGATGCCGCTCGCCCAGGGTTCGGTGCGCCGCCTATGCAATGGAAAACACTGAGCCACGCGGTTCGTCTGGCGCTTTCGCTAGGGCTGGTGCTCTCGTCTTCCACCGCGTTCGCTGGAGCCATCTCTTCCGTCGATGTTGACGGCCATAAAGTCTTCGTCAACGACGACAGTCCGAAGTACGTCGCGCCCGACGGCCAAGCCACCAAGTATTCCAGAACATTGATCTTTTGGAGCGCCACCGAGCACCGCTGGAAGCCGGTACCTCATGCGAATCCGGCAGCCCTCGATGCCGCCCGCAGTGCCGCCGCCGAGGTGAAGAATTTCGTCGTCTCGCAGCCTACGACGCTGCAGGATCCTGTAAAGGGCGTGGTGCAACCGGCGGATAAAGACCCGAATTTCGGCAAATTGGCCCGTGGTTATGCGGTCAGCAGCGCGGAAATGGAGGCGGCCATCAACCAGGCGGCCGCGCATCATGGCGTTGACCCGAACCTGGTCAAGGCCATCATCAAGGTCGAATCCAACTTCAATCCCCGGGCCGTCTCCAACAAGGGCGCCATGGGCCTGATGCAGTTGATGCCCGGGACCGCCCGCCAACTCAACGTGACCAACCCGTTCGACGTCCAACAGAATGTGGACGCCGGGGTTCGGCATTTCAGCCAGTTACTCCAGGATTTCAACGGCGATGTGAAACTCTCCCTCGCGGCCTACAATGCCGGGGAGAAGGCGGTTACCAACCATAAGGGCATTCCGCCCTACCAGGAAACGCAGAATTACGTGCGCCAAATCACGAATCTTTACAGCGGGGGCGAAAAAATCCACTTCGCAACCGCAACTCGGGAGCCGATTAAGGTTTACCGTGACCAACAAGGTGTGCTGACGTTCAATAACGTTGACTAACCGCTTTCACCGTTCCATGCTACCCGTAGGAGATCCGAAGCAGTCATCGATGGGGTTCAGGGTCCGCACGCGCCGAAGCCAATCGTGGATCGCAGTGTTGATCCTGCTGACCACAGCAGCTTCCTCCGCCCTCGGCACCACCCCGGCGCAGAAGCGCCAGATCGCGCGCTCCGAGTACGAGCAGGCTGAGCGCATGCGCGAGGCCCTCAACGGGCGTCCGGAAAAAGAACGTACCCGCCTCGCCTACCAGAGAGTCATCGACGCCTATAAAAAGGTGTACCGCACCAGCGCCGCTTCGAGCAGGTCCGATGCCAGCATCGTCGCCGTAGCTGAGTTGCTGGCCGAAGAAGGGCACAAGTTTCTGGATGAGAAGATCCTGAAGGAAGCGATTGCGCAGTACGAATTCTTGCGTAAGGAATACCCCGGCAGCAAATACCGTGTCGACGCCCTCTTCACCATCGGCCAGATCTACAAAGAAGATCTGAAGGATACCGGCGCCGCCAAGGCGACCTTCGAAGAGTTCCTCCAGCGCTACCCAAGATCGCAGCTCGCAGACCAGGCGCACAAGGCACTGGCGGATATGAGTGCCCCGCCTCCACTGACCCCCACCGAGGTGAAGGCCGCCGAGGTCGCGGAAAAGAAACACGCGGCCATGCCGACAGTGAATGGCATCCGCTTCTGGTCCACCCCGAACTATACCCGGGTGGCCATCGATCTCGACGACGAGGTCAAGTATGAAGCTGGCCGCATTCCCCACCCAGATCGCATCTTCTTCGATCTCCACAATGCCAAGCTTGCCTCAACCCTGGTTGGCAAAACCTTCGAGGTAGGCGACGGCTTCCTCCGGACGGTGCGAGTCGCTCCCTATCAGCGGGATGTCGTGCGCATCGTGCTCGACGTCGAAGATGTCTCCGATTACTCCGCCTTCCTTTTGCCGAACCCTTACCGCCTGATCATCGATATTCACGGAAAGAAACCTGCCGGGGCCGTTGCGGCGAACAACGCAGAAACGGCCCCCGGCACTTCGGATGAGACCCCCGACGCCACCCAAACCGAGCTTGCCGAGAGCAAGAAGCCGGAAGGTGTCCTGAAGTTCGAACGTCCCAGGAGTGAAACCAAGCGTCCGGAGACCGCGCAGAATGCTGCCTCCGTGGATTCTCCTTCGAACGTAGGCGGGGTGACCAAGACCGGCGATCAGCTTCGTGCCGAGGCTGCCGACTACGAACGCAAGTACAAGGAAGCGAAGGAGCAGGGTAAACCTCTTCCCAGGCCCGACCCCGACCTCTCGGCAAAGACCAGCAGCGTGAAATCGACGTCGCAGCCTACAACCAAGCCGACCTATGCCGCCGTCGATCCAAAATCCGGAGCGACCACCACCACAGCGCGAAGAAACTTGCCGTCCAACACCGAAGTCGCTGAGATCCACGAGGCTGCGCCGCGTTCCAGTGGAGACCGTTCGCTTATTCGTGCTCTCGGGCTGAAGATCAACCGCATCGTCGTGGATGCCGGCCACGGTGGGCACGATACCGGAACCATCGGCCCCAACGGCCTGATGGAGAAAGACCTCGTCCTCGATGTCGCGATGCGCCTCGGCAATCTGCTTGAAACCCGCCTCGGCTCGGAGGTCATCTACACCCGCGACGACGACACCTTCATCCCGCTGGAGACCCGCACCGCGATTGCCAACCAGAACCAGGCCGACCTCTTCATCTCGGTGCACGCCAACAGCAGTCGCGAAGAATCCGCTCGCGGCGTAGAAACCTACTACCTCAACTTCACCTCCGACCCCGACGCTCTCGATGTGGCTGCCCGCGAAAACGCCGTTTCACAGAAGTCGATTCACGAGCTGCAGGACTTGGTGAAGAAGATCACCTTGAAAGAAAAAATCGACGAATCCCGCGAACTGGCGTCCGATGTCGATTCGTCCCTTGCCACCGGCCTCTCCTCGAAATCGCTGGCCATGCGCAACCGCGGCGTGAAGAAAGCGCCCTTCATCGTTCTCATCGGCGCCAATATGCCGAGCATCCTTGCCGAGATCTCGTTCCTCAGCAATCCCGCCGATGAAAAGAAGCTGCAGACCCCGGAATATCGCCAGAAAATCGCCGAATCGCTCTACAAAGGCATCTCCAAGTACGTCAATAGCCTCAGCAGCGTAAGAGTTGCCCAGCGCGCCAGCAAGAATACAGGCGAGTAAAAGCTGCGCTCCGCCATTCAGTAGACCTGATCCAGCGCGTGCCCTTCGCGACGCCAGAAGGCTGACAGAACCCAGCGGACGCCCTTCTTTCCGGAAACTTCTCGCCAATCCGTGTAGTCTATTTAGAAGACCCTCCGGGCCTATCCCTTGTCATGAAACGTTTTGCCGTCCTGATCGCCGTACTCTGCTTCCTCTCGCTTGGCACGTATGCTGCCGACTCTGCTCTGCTGCCCCAAAATTTTGCCGGCTGGGAGAAGACCCAGACCCTCAAACACGGCGTCGACCCCTCCCAGGCCGATGCTGCCTTTCCCGCAGTGCTGAAAGAATATGGATTCCATGATTTCGAATCCGCCGATTACACTCGCGGCGACCGTCACATCACGATCAAGGCAGCTCGCTTCGACAACGCCAGCGGCGCCTACGGGGCCTTCACCTTCTACCGCGTCCCCGAGATGCGGCGCGAGGAAATCGGAGACGAGGCCGCCTCCGCCAACACGAGAATCCTCTTCTTTCGCAGCAACGTCCTGGTCGATGCCACCCTCGACCAGATCACGGCGATGTCGGCCGCCGACCTCCGGGCCTTGGTAAAAGAACTACCCGAAGCGCGCGGCAACGACGCCACGCTTCCCAACCTTCCCGCTTATCTGCCTAAGGAAAAAGCGGTTCCCTTCACCATAAAGTACGTGATGGGTCCGCAGACGCTGGCTCTGGTCCACGCACCTATCACGCCGGAGCAGGTCAATTTCGAGAAGTTTGGTTCCGATGCGGAGGTCGCACTCGCGCAATACGCCGACGACGGCAATCGGTCGACCATGGTGATCGTCTCTTATCCGACGAAGGAGATTGCCACCGAAAGGCTCCGCAACTTCGAATCCACCATGCAGGCTGCGCCCGGCTTCGTCGCCAAGCGTAGCGGCGACAAAGTCATCCTGATGACCGGCAACCTGCCGCTCTCCGATGCCAAGGGCCTCGTCGGCTCCGTCAATTACGACGCTACCGTAAGTTGGACCGAAGCCACCAAGCTCGCTCCCCGGGACAACATCGGCAATCTCATCGTCGCCATCTTCTCCCTGATTGGGATTTTGCTCCTCGCCGGGTTGGGCTTCGGCCTGTTTTTTGGAAGTACTAGGGTCTTCATGCGCCGGATCCTCCCCGGCCGCTTCCACAAAGAGGACGAGGACGAGTTCATCAGCCTCGATCTGCGTTAAGTGGCCGGAATTGTCAGACTTAACGTTTTTTTGACTGTGGCCCTCCGGGGACACTTGACAAATTCCGTCACTTTTACTTTGCAGTGGCAAAGTTGTAAGTGATTGATAAAGCAGACATTTAAAGTCCAAAAATCGCTTGACACCCCCCTACCCACCTCATAGTATTTCCCCAGAAAGTTTCTGCGGTCTAGCCTCCGTTGGAACTATTCTCCCTTGAAGGAAAGGCCGCCTGAGTTGCCGGGCGGCCTTTTCCTTTGCGTAAGTTTCCGCAATCCCCGAATCTCCCATCGCCTGTCAGAAAGATTTTCTCGTTCATCGCTTCATCGTCGAAGTTCTCGATGCCGGTCGATCCAGTACGCCCATGGAACAAAGATCCACATCGTGAGACCACCCCACGCAATTTGTTTTTGGTCCGGAACGTCGGAGCTAACCAAAGAGAGCACGTATATCAACACCAGCAACAACAGGAAGCTCCATAGCGCGATGCTTCCGATCCTGTCTCTCGCGCGTGTGCTCCTCAAGTACACCATTGCGCCAGCGATGAACATGAGAGACTCCACGATCAAAGTGCCTGCAACCGAGTTCCACAACCCAAGTCCCACTTTCATTCCTCCGGGATACAGAGGAAGATCGGGCCGATGGGTGAACCAGTCGAGAACCCAGTGGCTGATCACCAGCGCTCCGAGCAAAATTGCACCCTGGGTGTTGCGTTTCGCAAAAAAATAAATACCTCCGAATAGAACGGCCCACGCAAGCGCCGCTGCCAGGCTGTGGGTGTACGGGTAACTCACAAAATCGAAGGGCGAGAACCGCGTGATGCCGGGAGCGGGCCGTACCTCTTCCAACCCAAGCAGAAGAAAGATCGGCCAAAGAAGATCCAGCCACTGCGCGGCCATTACCAGCGTTCCGAGCCGCACCCGCGGATCCGCCTTCTTGGCAGCCAGCGCAACCGCAAAGTGCCCAATGAACATCGGCCTAACCTCGCGCCTGTGATGCTTGCCGTTGCACATCCTCCCATAAACGCCGCATCATGGGAACACGTGAGCGTTTCGACTTCGAATTCGAATCTCGCCAGCGGCCGCGCCAGCCTGGCTGCCGTGATGCTCGCGGGCACCTGCACTTTCCTCAACGTCTACTGCACCCAGCCTCTGCTGCCTCTCCTGCGACGCCTCTTCCATGCCTCCGAGCTGCAAGTCAGCCTCACCGTAAGCGCCACCACCTTCGGCGTCGCCCTGGCTGCCCCGATCGTCGGGTTGATGGCCGAGCGCATTGGCCGCAAGAAGGTCATTGTGCCCTCCCTTTTTCTTCTCACCATCCCGACTCTTATGGCCGCAACTGCTACCGGCATCTGGTCGCTCGTATTCTGGAGATTTCTGCAAGGCATCTTCGTTCCGGGGATCATCGCCGTGATGATCGCCTACATCGGGGAAGAGTTCGCCGGCAGAAGTGTGGGCACAGTGATGGCCGCGTACGTTACGGGGACCGTTTTCGGTGGTTTTCTTGGACGATTCCTTGCCGGTTTGGTCGCCACTCACTGGCACTGGCGTGCGTCGTTCCTCGTGATCGGCGTCATCAACTTCCTCGGAGCCCTCGCGGTTCGACGATGGCTCCCTAAGGCGAAAAACTTCGTCGCTGCCGAGAGCGTTCGTTTCGTGCTGCGGGACGTTCGCCTGCATCTGCGCAATCCTCGCCTGCTCGCCACCTTCGCGATGGGCTTCGGTGTACTCTTTTCGCTCGTCGGTGCCTTCACGTATGTAAATTTCTATCTCGCCGAGCCGCCTTTCCTGCTGTCCAGCGCCGCTCTTGGCAGCATCTTCTGCGTTTACCTGTTGGGGCTGGTCATTACCCCGCTGAGCGGACGCTTCCTCGATCGCAGCGGCTTTCGTCCCACCGCCGTTCTCGCCCTCGTCTTTGCCGTGGGAGGTCTCGCCTGCACGCTGTCCAGGCATCTGTGGATGGTGGTCATCGGCCTTGCGCTCTTTTCCTCCGGCAGTTTCATCTACCAGGCCGCTGCCACCGTACAGACAGGCATCAATGCCGGCCGCGCGCGGTCCTCGGCTGCCGGCCTCTACGTCACTCTCTATTACATCGGCGGCAGCGTGGGCGCCACCGTCCTCGGGTGGATATGGTTATGGCAAGGCTGGCGCGGTTGCGTCGTCGCGCTCATCCTCGCCTCCCTCGCGACACTCGCTTTCGCATTCCTCAGCAGTACGCCCACCGAGCGCATCCCCGCCGAACTCATTCACCAATCCGCAGATATCAGCTAACAATGTCATGCTGAGCGCCGGGTTCGCAGCCGAAGCACCCTATTGAGCGCGCGCCACCTCGCTTGCCGAGTCCACGCACGGATAGCCGTCCGATGGTTTACATTTGTTGGAGTTTCCTAGAGTCACGCGGAGGTTGCCGTGCACTTATCACGGTTGTTTGCCGTACCATTGCTCCTGGTTCTCCTGACGACCGCTTCGTATTCCATGACCAGCGTAAAAAAAGATTCATTCGGCAAAATGCCCGACGGCGCTCCCGTCGATATTTACACCCTTAAGGACGGCCCCCTCGAAGTACGGATCACCACCTATGGAGCCCGCCTCGTCTCGGTCTTCGCGCCGGACCGCAACGGTCACACCGCCGACATCGTTCTCGGCTACGACAACCTCGAGGGTTACCTGAAAGACACCGCGTCCTTCGGCTCCATCGTCGGCCGCTATGCCGGGCGCATTGCCAACGGCACCTTCACTCTCGATGGCCACCAGTACAACCTGCCCAAGAACGACGGCAACAACACTCTCCACGGAGGCCCGGAAAATTTTGGCAAACAGTTGTGGCAGGGCAAGGCGATCCCGAACGGCGTCGAACTCACCTACGTCAGCAAGGACGGCGAAGCCGGCTTCCCGGGTACCCTCACCACGACGGTGCGCTACACCCTCTCCGGTCATGATCTGAAAATCGAGTACAAGGCGACAACCGACAAAGACACCGTCCTGAACCTGACCAACCACGCCTACTACAACCTTGCCGGCGAAGGAAATCCCGACATCCTGAAACAGGAAGTGAAGATCAACGCCGCGAAAGTGGTTCCGGTCAACGCAGATCAGATTCCTACGGGCCAACTCCTCGATGTTGCCGGAACGCCCCTGGACCTGCGGCAGCTGATCCCGATCGGCAAGAACATCGACGCCTCGAACGAGCAATTGAAGTACGGCATCGGGTATGACATCAGCTATGCCCTCGAAAATAGCGGAAAGTTCGTCCCTGCCGTCGTGGCATACGATCCTGCGAGCGGCCGCCAGTTGGAAATTTCTACCGACCAACCTGCGGTCCAGTTCTACACCGGCAATCACATGGACGGCGTCACCGGCAAAGGCGGCCACAAGTACTCTTTCCGCACAGCCTACGCCTTCGAAACGCAACACTACTCCGACGCGCCTAACCAGCCCAGCTTCCCGACGACGGAGTTGAAGCCCGGCCAAACCTTCCACTCCACCACGGTAATTCGCTTCACCGCGAAATAAGGCCTGGGCGCCCGCCACGATCGAAGAACGCGCAGATCAACGCGCGTCCGTAGCGGAGCCACCTTTTGTTTGCGCTTTGTCCAATACGCCGTGCCGGGAAGTTCAAGAAGCAGGTGGGCTTTAGCCTCTGCACGCTCTAACCCCACGCTACAATCTCCCGCATGCCGACCGCCGTCGTCATTCGCCGCGCCACGCCTCGCGACGCGGACTCGCTTTCCATTTTCGCCGCCGCCACCTTTCCCCTGGGGGGACGCCCCAACACCGATCCGGCCGACCTCTCCGCCCACATCGCCGCGGAACTCGCTCCAGATCGCTTCCGCGCCCTCATCGCCGACCCGCACGTCTCGTTGCTCGTCGCCGAATGCGACGGCCGCCTCGCCGGCTACACAGCAATCGTCCGGGAATGTCCTCACCCGCATATCGAGGCGCGCTTTCCCGCCGAGTTGCGTAAGCTCTATGTCGATCCTGAATTTCATGGCCGCGGGGTCGCCCACGCGCTCGTGCGCGAGGCGCTGCAAGCGTCGCAGGCCCCCATGGATGTCGTCTGGCTGAGTGTCTTCTCGGAGAATCCCCGCGCGATTGCCTTTTACAAGCGGTGTGGCTTCCGCGTCGTGGGTGAACAGATCTATTTTGTCGGCAACGATCCCCAGAACGATTTTCTGATGCGACTCGATCTCTAGCTATTTCAAGAAAGGATTCCGATGCACCTGGAAACACCGGAAATCATCTCGGTCGGCTTAATCATCCTCGGCGGCGTGCTCTACCACCTCGCCCAGAAATCCACGCCCGTGCTCGTCAATCCGTTCCTCTCCCTATGCATCTCCTTCGGTTTGGCCTCGCTCGTCTGCCTGGGGCTCGCCGTCAGCCGCGGCGGGGTTTCGGCGACCCAGCTCCACCGCCTCAACTGGACGTCCGTGGCACTTGGACTCTCCGTCGTGGCCATCGAATCCGGATACCTCATCGGCTACCGCTTCGGGTTGAAGCTGAACATCACCTCGTTCGCCTGCAACACCATGATCGCCCTCGTCCTGCTCGGAGTTGGAACTTTTCTCTATCGCGAGAGCTTTACCCTGCGCAATGCCGGCGGCCTGGTGCTCTGCCTCATTGGATTGATTCTGCTGCGCTGATCGTTATCGTTTGCGCGTAACTGCTTCGCGGATCGCGGCTTCGGGCGCGTTCGGATCGAGGGTCACGGTTTTCCCCTGCACCGTAATTCCCAATTTCTTCCACATCTCGTCCAGATCGACCGCATCCGGCTTGTCGCTCATCTCGCGATAGAGGCTCATCAATACTTTCGTTCCGGTCGCCTCGTCGCCGACCTGGAATGCCCGCTCGATGTCCCAATCCTCAGTGATGACGCCGCCATGTTCCATGATCCCGCGCAGCGCGTCCTGCAATCCCTTCTGGTTGTGGGTCTGCTCGTGAATGCGCACATCGGCCACCAGGCAGAACATGGCTCCGCCCCAGTAGGTGCGCCCCCAGCTATGGGTGTGGTCCAGGCCTTCGTCCCCCGGTTGCGGCTCTCCCTGGTGCATGTCGCGCACGGTCTCGTACCACATCTCGTTGACGTCGAGTTGTCCCGCCTGCACCCGCGCGATTGGTTCCACGTAAACCGAAATCCCCTCTTCGATCCAATGTTGCCGCCGCGGCATCGACGGAAAGGCCAGGTGAATCATCTCGTGGGTCAACATCCAATCGGTTTGCAGGTCGGACTTGGCGGTATGCCGTCCCAGGGAAATGACGATCAGTCCTCCGCCCTCCGGATAGGTGACCCCGTGATGCACGCCGTCGCGATCGTCGGCGCTGATCTTAAGGGTGAGGTGCTTGACGGGGAATCTGCCGTAATAGGTGGTCACCGCCTCCGCCGCGCGATGAACCCAGTCCATCAGGTCATCCTGCGAAAGATCGATATCGCCGCCCGGCAACGTCACATCGATTGTGCCGCCGCCGATGGAAAAAGTGCGCATCGAACCACCCGCATCGCCTGCGGAACTCAGGCAACTCGTAAATCCGCACAGAATAAGCACAACGGTAGGAAGGAAGAAGCGAAGGCGGGACATACAGGTTGCGATGATTTTAGTCCGTCCCTGGGCAGCGGCTCTGCGGCGTTTTGTAACGAAACGTGGAGCTCCTGGAGCGCGGCAGCGAATCTTCTCGAAAGGTGGGCCATGTCATCGCCGCACACGCGAATTGAGGAGGCGATTGGCGGAAAGAGGATGGAGCCGACGACCAGACTTGAACTGGTGACCTGCCGATTACGAATCGGCTGCTCTACCAACTGAGCTACGTCGGCCTTGCACTGATTTTATAAGACAAAGCCCGATCCAGCAATGTGTTAGGGCCAATTTGCTTTTGCGGTTTCTGAACAGTTCTGTGCAGTTCTGAACAGGTCTTTTCAGGCCCAAATAGCATAGAAATGGCATAGGTGTACGGGGTTTCTCGACCTGCCGATTTTCAGTCGGCAGATCTTCTTTATTGGGCCTCAGGTTCTTTACGGCTTGGCGTACCCCGCTGTCTTCTGGCCTGATCCCGGTGCCCTTGAGGAGGGGGCACACGATGGCTACAGAACGACGTGCAGTGCCTTACGTACGGATTGCCAAGATGGTGGGAGATGGGATGACCACGGAACAGATTGCCCGGGCGATTGGCCGTTATGACGAAGGGAACCGGATCCCACGAAACGAGTACGTGCCCTGCTTTGGATGATGAGGCACCACGGCTTCAAGACGAAGGGTGGGCAGACAGCTAAATTGCGGAAGGCCTGAAAAACCCGGAAATCTGATACCGGGAAATCTGTCGTTGCTGTTGGGGCAAAGGGGGAGTTATGAAACGAGTTTTCGCAACGGTTTGTTGTTCGCAAGCCTAGCAGTGGCCCAACAGAATACTCCGTGGGGAACACCCATCAGCGATCAAGACGCACAGAAAATTGCCGACAAGGTTGCACAGAGACAACAGGCTGATGCCGCACGTGCCGAACAAATCAGGCAGAACAACGAGTCCGCACGGCAGGTTGGTGCAGGTATCGGGGCTTTGATTCAACGTCACCGTATCAACAATTTCTGCAAGAAGCACCCTGGCGGATGGTTTATCTGGCAAGGGGTGAAGTACAACTGTTCCGAGTAAACACGAAGCTGCCTTCCCCCCAACCCACGGCTACGGCTGTGGGTCTTATCTTGCGAAAAACGGCAGACGAAGCGGTTGGACTTTAAATCACGTTGCCAATTTGCATTATCCACAGGGCAGTATTCCTATCCCGATGGTAATAAGGGCACATTCATCTATTGACAGCAGATTTCAGATAGGGCACAGTTTTGTTCTGCGGCTCTGAGATGAGTTTTGAATTTAAAAGGAGCCGTCCGTGTCATTCCCCCGCCTGTTCACTCGGATCGCAGAAATTCACCTGCTGATTGAGTTCATCGTCATAGCTGTTTTCTCATTAGCCAAGTTGATAGCCACTCTCTGGCACGTGCTCAAATGAGACGTCGACCTCGTGATCCCCTACCACCGGTGCCAACGTGGGAGTGTCCCCACTGCCATTACGTGTTCGGGCCTAAGGAATTGTTGCGGGGGGATGGGAAGAACTTGCAGTGCAAGCAGTGTGGGAAGGTGTTTGAAGAAACGAAGGCAAAATAAAGACCCCGATTTCTCGGGGTTCGGTTATGCCGCTTTCTTTCGTTTGGCCCATCTAGCCTTCATCGCTGCACTGATACGGGCACGGGCAGCAGCCGACATCTTTCGTCTACCACTCCCCGGGGGACGACCTACTCGCTTCTTGGTTTGCGTTCCTTCGAGTGCCCGGATAGCAGCATCGAGTTTTCCCCGGTGGCTTTTAAGTTCATCGAGAATTGTGTCTAGGTTCATGACTGGGACATGCTACCAGAACGGTACAGAACCCCATCTGGCCTGCTTCGGCTACTCCAAAACGGCTTTCTTCGGGTAACAGGCCTGCTGCCCCGATATCGGTTAGCTTGGTACGTTCTACCAATACCCACGGATCATGGATTGCACGAAGCCTGCTTCGGCCATGGAGTTCTCCGAACTGTTTTCGGCCACTTTCACCGGATGTAGCAAAAATCGGAAATTGGGGCTTGCCGTACGTTGGGAACAGCCAAGATAAGGCAGGATAGCCGCCGATTGCACACACCCCACTCCGGTGCACGGGTATTGTCGTAGAGCATCGTACAGGGCAGGGCCAAGTGGACTCGGGGTTATGCTTCACTGCGACGCTAACGATACCAGTCTCTTGCATTTGGTCAAATTCTTGAAGAGAGTGGGAATGATGGCGTTCGGATATTCCGAATTAAGGATATCCCGCAGCTTCACATAAGCGTCCTTCGTTTCTTCTGCGACCAATTCTCCGGTTACACTTTCGAACTTGAAGTGTGGGCTAGCGAATTGCTTCGCATCAACCTTGCGGAAGACGAGCAATGCGATGAGTCTATTGCCGTGGACCGCAATGCCATACCCTCTACCTGTGGAGGGACGACTCAGCGTTAGAGCTTTGTCGATCATCCTCTGCACTTGCACACATCGCCAGACGAACAAGCCGCTGGTCGTGGGATTGAATATCTCTTTATAAGGGGCCTTTTCAAGGTTTTCCCACAATTTGCCAATTTCTCGTTTAAGTTGAACCACCAGACTGACGTTGCCTGACGCACAGGCCAAAGCGGTTGTGCTGTCTACAAGATCAAGTGCGTATGGGCCTTTTGTGGCGGTTTCGGTTCGGGCCAGATTATACTCAATCGAGTCGATAGCCAGTTCAGTCCTGATCCTGTTCTGCTCTGGATCCAACGTCACGAAATCTCGGTTCTCGATTCGATTTTGACGGTTGTTTGTCTTAGTGACGTTCACCCCGAACGCGTCGTCACTGTTCTCTAATGAGATCACACGAATGGGAACAAGGAGCGCCGACACGTTGTCCTTTGAAGGATGTTTCCCGATGGTTCCGACGGTCTGAGCACCATTCACGATACTCACGTCCTCACAGTGAAAATTACCGTAAGCGGTGTCCCCACCTCCCGCCATCGCCTTAACAATTTTCCTGCTTACAATAGTTACCCCGTTATTGAAATACCAAAATAATTGTGGTGTTTTTTCTATGGTGCGGCGAATTTCTTCATTGACTTCAGTATCACCGAGGACGCCTCGAAGATTTTTAGTGAACAGCCTAGTACGGTACTTACCCCACCAAGAAGCGATTTGCGCGCCGTCTACCTGACCATAAAATCCGAGATGTGGGGTTTCGATCTTGCCCCAAGATTTCAGGGACATATCAAGATCGATTGGTTCCCCTGAAATACCGGCTGTCAGCGACGTGTATAAGTCAGATTGGCTCAATACGTCCACATCCAGCAATTCGCTTGCATCATTCATTTCCGCTGCGAGATCGTCGAGATCCCTTCTGGAGTGTTCTGACAGTAGGTTTATTCCTGTATAGACCAACACGATGTCGTATTTTGTATTCGGATCAGTAAGAGCGTCTGTAATGGTTTCTGCCTTCGCTGCGACTTTTGGATTAAATCGATCAAAAGCGAGATTGAAGAGATCCCGGATACCACCGGTAAACTTCTTCACGTCTCCTAGCTCCGGCTCGCCTACACCATTATGGATCCACTTTGCTTGGACTACGTACAAGTGCTTCTCTATCGCATCGTAATAAATCGCATCGATCCCGTTATCGTCACTACCGTCTACCACCGCCGTGGCTGAGTCGTCCACCGAAGCTTGCGCCAAGTAATGAACTGAATACGCCGCAAGTGCTCTCGTGAGAAAGAAGTTCTCAATTGTTTTGGGATCCGTGTGTTTGGCTGAAATGTCGGTTAAATCTATCTTGCCAGTGAACAGCTTCTGGATCTGCGAGTTAATCTGAGTTAGATGAATTATGCTCATATGATCTGGTTGGATTGTGGCCGGTTCTACGTTTTTGAGGCTCCTGGTTGATATTCCACTACTGTTGCGTAAGAGGTCAGGCCCACAGTGTCAACCGAAAAATTCTAACACCATCACTTCGGAGATTTTGGCAAGGCTGTTCCATTCGGAGGCTTGCTGAGTGATCCTCATTCTATAAGAACGATTTTCCTCCACTGATACCGCCCGTCCTTCCTCCTGCTGTCCGGCATGGAGGAACGACTCAGATGCCGAAGAAGAAGTCCAAACGCCGCCCGATACCGTACGCCAAAATCCAAAAGATGCTCGCCGCTGGCAAGACTTACAAGGAAATTGCCATCTCGCTTGATCGATTTGACGAGAAATCCGCCGACCCGACGAAGCCGATTCGGGGAATCGTGTGCCGCATGAAGAAGCACGGCTACAAAGATTCGAAGGGGAAGACCGTGAAGCTTAAATCTGGGAAAGTATCTGTGACAAAGGAGTATATCGGAGAGAATCGGCCAAACAGGAAAAACATCCCTACCATGGAGTCATCAACGGTTCGCCAGCTCGAACCGAGCTTGAATCGAGACTAACCCACGATGGCCAAAACCCACGTTTTAACCATTTCCGGGTTGCGCTACGAGTGCTGCTGGTCCAGAATTCGGTTGTCCGTTCACAGCAAGAGGGAAAATGGCCAAGCGAGACGACTCCGTTATTCCTGCAAAGTTAACGTACACTCCTGCGGAACCGGTTTCTTTGAGATCGCATCCCGAGTATGACGAAGCTTGGGTTGAACGCCAGATCAACACCAAACCAGCAGCACTTGGGCTTGGCGCTGTGAAAATCAAGCGCTCTCAATTAAGCCAGAAGAAAGGTGGTCGTCTCGACATTCTTGCCGAAGACGAATCGAATCAGTTCCTGTTCACGATTGAGTTAATGGTCGGTTCGCTCGATTCGAGTCATATTATTCGTGCCATCGACTACTGGCAACGGGAGAAGGCTCGGGAACGGCGGGACGGGTGGGAGACTGTCACCGTCATCGTTGCAGAAGATATTCGGCAGACCCGCTTCTATAATGTCGTACGCTTCCTCAGTGAACGAATGCCGCTGGTTGTGATTGAAATGCATGCGCTTCAGGTGGGCAAGCATTTAACCCTTACGTTCAATACGCTAAACAACGAAAGGGACCAACCTGACACGACACCGCTTGAGCAAGATACAGTGGAAGTGAATGCCGACTACTGGGCTGAGAAAGCATCACCGGAGTCTGTTGATATTGCTAAACGGCTCGGGGCGATCATCAAGAAAGTAGATGCACACGCTGCTATCAATTGGAATCAGCAGTTTCTCGGGATACGCGTTGGGAACAGAGCCGTCAATTTCGTGATCTTTGTTCCTAAGAAGCAGTTCGTTCGGGTTCACGCTCGTATCCGACACAGACGGATGGACGAAGAAGCTGAATAAAGCAGGCTTTGAGGTCATCGGCGGTACGCCGGGCCGGAGCGTTCACTTCCGCGTTACCAAGCAAAATGTTAGCGGACAGAAACTTCTGCTCCAAAAGTTGTTCTCAGAATGCTATGAGGCTCGCACCGGTGGGGACTACGAAGAAGAGGAATGATAGACAGCCTCAACGTTCGTTGTTTCAGCTGCCCTCTGCTTGAACTCTCTGGCTCATCTCTTCCATCCAGCTCGCTTCGGCCCTGTCGATGGCATCCTCGGCACTTGCCGCTCCACTGGCCACTTCTATCAGCGCCATCGAATAGCTCGCCACTGTGTTGATGGACCCGAAAATGAGCCAACGAAGCTGATCATCGTTCGGCACGGCCTCGTACATCGGGGTCGAGACCTTGTAACGTACCTCGCCATCGCTGAAATCCATCACGAAGCCACCGGCAAGGTCCCAGTTGGCACGGCAGAGCGCTTCGGCCATGGCGGATCGGTGGTAAATGGGAACGAACAACGGGATTGCTATTTGCGTTCGAAGCACATCATCGGAATGCCGAATCACTAACCGGGCACCCACTGCCCCGGCCTGAATGAAGGCGCTGATCTGTGCATCCACAGTTTGCAAACCCGTGGTCACGTTGTTGTCCCGGCAGAACTGCTCGACGGTTTCGATCACGGTCATATGCACCTCTCCCGTCGGACAGCAAGGGTCGGAACGGAGGTATCAACCGCGTGATACCAGTTCAGGACGACGTTGCTGTCCTGAAGTGGAGGACACGATGCCGAATATCTGGGGAAGGAGAGGCAATCTGATTGGCTGCACGGTTGAGGGATCGAACGGGACGAAGGTCTATGACGAGAAGAGCCAACCAGCAGGATCGGTGACTGGCACTGGAACCTACGACAAGAATGGGAGAAAGGTCACGGACAGCAAGGAGCCGGGATTGCTGCTGGTTTACTCGAAGAAAAGATGAGGCTCAAATCCAAATCAGCCATGGGCTAATTGGACAACGATTCGGGACCCGTCGGAAAGCTTGTGGGAATAGTCTTCCTTGTGCAGAGCCAAAGCTTTTCATTACTTGGGGGGAGCATCGTTATTCGAAATCTCTCCAGTTGTTAGTGCAACAGGAAAGGGATATACGGGAGTGTAAAGTGCTGCTCTGAGCGGGTCACTTGGTAGCGACCTGTTGTCGACGTAATTGCTATCCCAAATTCTATATGAAACGGTGTTGAAGTCACCATGTGATAGATTTTGTTCGCGGCCACGATCTGGTCGGATCCGGTGTTCGTGTTGTGAATCAGAAATTGTCCCACCGTCCCCGACCACCATTCTTGATTCTGGGGCATGCAAACCGCTGCACAGAAGCTAAATTGTCCACGAGCTTCCGCAACTCTCGTGTCATTCCCTTGGGTCCGACCGATCTCTGTCCACCCGTTTGTTTTCGGGTCAATAGAAACCCATACTATGCGCTCAGGCAGCTCTCTGGGACGCACAAATGTTGGCTGAGGGCAATCAGAGGCCGTTTTCCCGCAAGCGGCAGCTGTGGCCGCTAACTGTCGAGACACTGTTTCGGCCTGATCATGCTCGACTAAATACGCTTTGTAATCGAATCCTCCGAACAACTCAGGGTGGGCAGCGATGTATTCTAACCCTCCAATTAAACGCTTTAGCCTCATATATTGAACGCCAGCAGCGTCCAGAAATATCCCTTGTTGGCCTTCAATTCTCGGTCCAAGAGCACCATATTTCTTCGTCGTCATGAAAATCGGCCACAAGAATTCCCCGTCGGCCGAACTTTAGTCAGAAGTTCCTCGGCATACTTTTTGACATGCTCAAGGTCTGTTGGGATATCGTCATTTGGACCTTGGCGGAGGATTGAAATGTCAAGCCGTCCGTGCGTCACTAGATCTTTAAAGGTCGTCATAGTCTGGACATCCAACGAGTTGCCGTAAGCTGCGGCAGAAAAAGTTGCCTTCACGGAGCTTTGTTCCTCTTCCGAACTGGAACTGGCGTTCAAGATGGCAGAAAAGCTACCCCCGGTTACGATTCCTACGATGAACTGATCACCGCATAATTCACGAAATTTGAATGGATCCTTCTTCACCGCCGTAGCCTTCGGTGTCAGAGTCGTGGACTTTAGGAAACGAGTCACGTTTTCTACTGTCTCATTTATCAGTGATCTCTTCCAAATTTGGTCATCCTCTTGCTGCTAGCGTACGCTACAGCTACATTGCCACTGTAAGCTCCTGAACTGAATGACGCAGAGGCGTTAATTGAAAGCGTATTTAAGAGATCCTCACCATCCGTGGTGTGGGTCATTTTGAAATCTACCTGCTGCGGGTCAACCCCCGAACCACCCTCAGGCACGACCGTAATCAACTCACTTTTTCCGTCGTCGAACACAACGCACTGATCCTTGATCTCATTTGTCGCCGAATCGTAGCCCCTCCCGATCCGAGCGTCTGAGCGACCCGGTGGAATAGCAAGAGTGCTAGTGCTCGTCGCATAATCACTTACGAACTGCGATAATGGAACGCCGCCCACCGTGCGAGGATCGGTTTTGTCTAAGGGAGAAACTGCGGAAGTCTGGGGAACTGTGGGGGGGCTGATTTGGGCACTGATCGAGGGCCCGGAGATGGCAATGAGGGTAGCGAGAAGACAGAACCTACTTAACGAGCGAGGATCTGTAAAGGAGCAACGCTCCCACTTGCATAAACCCTCCATAAGATGCGCACAATAATGTCAAATCATTCAATTGCTCTAGCGGCTGGCAGTGAAGAAAGGAGGAAATTGCCAGAGCTGATTGCAATCCAAAACGATACGAGCGAATGGTCGTGTTGCAAAATTGCAAGCGTGATCTCTACTCATGTCACCTTGGTCTTCCAACCCTCTCAAAAACTCCGTATTACTCACACTTCCAAACAACAATCCAATGATACCGAGATGTGTTTTGCTGCTGTTCACTTCTGACTAAAGGCATTAGCGGAGGTAACAATGGTTCTGATTCAGTTTCCCCAACCTTCTCAACCGGTGGCTTCCGGGCGAGCCGATGGCATCCCCTGGATACTTTGCTCACCCAACTATCTCCGGGTTCGCACCGGGCCTTCCGGGTGGCCCTAAATGGCCTTTCCCGGTTCCTTTCCAGGAGCACGGTTGAGGCTTCGGCCTTCCCATGGCACACATTGAGATATGCCGACTCTGTCCGCATCCGGGCGTTCTTGGGCCAGCACTACTCGGCTAACTCAGCCAACTTCTCAATTTCGGCATTCCGGGCGGTAATGAAGGAGTGCTGGCGGCTGGGCCGACTCGATACCGACACGTATCACCGAGTCATCGACATTCCCCGTTTCCGTGGAAACAACGAGGGTGCTGGCCGTGCCTTGACCAAAGAGGAGTTGGCTCACTTGCTAGATGCTTGCTTGTCGGATGCTCCGTTGCTGGCATCCGGGATGCTGCCATTCTCGCCTGCTTGTACGGTGCAGGCCTCCGCCGGGCAGAGATGTGCGGCTTGATGGTAGGAGACTACAAGGACGGCAAGCTCTCGTTCACCGGCAAGGGGCAAAAGTGCCGCACCGTTCCGCTCAGCCCAGAGTCCAATCAAGTGATAGAGCGCTGGCTGACTGTGAGAGGATCCGGCCGGTGATGTTTGTATCCATCAACAAAGGCGGGCGGATGGGAAGCACAGCCCTGAATGGGCGTTCCCTGAGCGTGATCCTAAACAAGCGGGCGGATCAGGCTGGAGTGGCCGATTCACCTCGCACGACCTACGCCGTTCATTTGCAACTCACATGTTGGAATCAGGAGTGGATGTGTTGGCGGTCAAGAATCTCCTTGGACATTCAGATGTGAGCACAACTCAGCGTTACGATAAGCGAGAATAAGCGCTCAAGAGGGAGGGCATGAATCATACGGGTACGATACGTATCGGGGCGGCGTAGTACTCGGTCCTGCTGAGGCGAAGAACCAGTTACAGGGCGTGCTCTCGGTCAGCAAGCCACTGTTTCGACGACTCTTGCAAATTCCTGAGTTTTGAGGGGCTGAGCTTCGAGTCCTTGAACACTCTAAGTGATAGGTAACCATCTGCGCCATCGAATACCCAAGCATGAAATAGACGATCCGGACGATTCTGAAACATGATGTCGATGTTGTACCCACCAAGAAGCGAATCTTCAGCGAAATACACCACAATGAATTTGCTCTTACAATATTCTCTCTCCCACCCCTCCAGCTGATGATTTTCATCATCTGTACCGTTAGCATAATCGGTAAGTACCCGACGCAGGAATAAAACCTCCTCTTGCCTGTAGACCGCATAATATCTTTCCAGCTGATCCGGGGTTGGCGTGCTTGCCCGTTCGTCGGAGGCGGCGGTACGAAGCGCCGCCTTTTGGTCCAAGGAATTAGCGATCTGGATCAGCTGAGGCGACATCATTTGTCTCAACTTCCCAAGTATATTTTTGGTATTGTGGTCCGGCCACAAAGCATTACTTTGAGCGTAATACCAATACGCCTTCAGGATGTCTCGCCTAACGCAGGCATCCCTTCTGTTGGTGGGATTTGCATAAAAATCTGCCAAGGTGTCACAGGCATAAGCTCCCTTTGGTGCGGCACACGCCTGTGCTAGCATTTCTTCGCCTTCCCCGCATCTATCCGCACCCAATCCTCCACCCATATAGTACAAACCGAGCCACGACTTTCCATAAATGCTGCCCTTGGCAGCCGCCAGCTTCAAATAAGGAAGAGCACCTTCGAAGTCTTGATGTCCCAGTCGCTCGGACGCCCTTTCCGCTTCTTCAAAACCGGGCTCTCCAAGAAAGTACGCAACCATAGCAGGGGCAGGACCTTTCTCCTCGTCTGATGATGCATTATCGTCAGATTCTCCCCCTTCCGGAGCCTTCAGATCGGAAGGCGCATCAGACCGTTCCGCTGTCGTCGTTTCTACATCTTCACCGGAAACACGCCGGGCGACTCTTTCAGGGTGGTCGGCCTTGAAATAAAAAGCCCCTAATCCTGCAATTGCTAGACCGATGAAGCCGAGGAGGATAACAGTAAGCGCCTTCTGAGTGGGCGTCCACGATTCAGAAATCTGTGTTCGTATCTGACCCGAGTCACAATGGATACATATCGTACTTCCTTTTTTGTATTGAATCCCGCATCGATTGCAACACATCTCTACACCCTATCAATGTAAGAAGTGCGACCCTTATTCAGTTCGCCGTGGAAAGCTGCTCCATCGTTTTTGTCGCTGCATCACATCGACCCTCGCCTGATCTGCATTTATATCGAAGTAGTTACCGGAGTATTAATCGGCAGTCCTCTACGAGAACTGGGGTTAGGAAAGTGCATCGCCGTTAGATCGGCACATCTTTCCCTTTTACCACCCTGCAGTAATACATATAGTTGCCCCGTCCGGCGAAAATAAACCAATAACTAATTCCCACGAGACCGCTTGTAAGAATCGCTCCGACGAAGGCGATCAGCGATGGCAACCACAACCCTTTGGTTAATGCCCAGATCGCTCCAAAGAGAAATCCCGCCCAGTTCCACTTACCTTTGTAGTTCTCCCCACTCTCGTAAATTCGCCGAAACTCTTCACGGTAATAAGGGGGAAATGCAGAAAATGTCGGATCGAAGCTCACCCGTGGAACACTTACGACAGGTAAATTAAGAGAAGTGTTCCCGGCGTACGCAGCCGTCGCCAACCCGCAGTTGCTGCAAAAAGGCCGTTGCCCCGTGGGCTGACCGCACCGACTGCAATATCGAATCGGCGTGGTTCCTTGCGCCATCGGCGAGCCGCATGAAGAGCAATATTTTTCAGCCGATTCAACACTTGCACCGCACGTAATACATTTGGTCACTGCACTCGACGACATTGGGTTCGTCCTCTCCGCTTTATTCTCATGGGCGAGTCCCCAACCAACCCCTTGTTTTCTCGCCCAATCTCGCTAGGTTGGCTATTGGCACAACAGTGAGCCGTACAATTACAATCTCGTTTCGGCCTTATAGCACACGTCGATATTCTCTATCTAGTGATCTCCGTACTTAACACTGTTGGCATCCGCAACCGATCCAAGCTTGTGTGTGTGCAAATCATTTCACAGATCGTAGAGGCGTCGGTGCTGAGCCGTACAAAGCAGTTTTGTATTTACTTCCACCGTTGGGGAGATCGTAGCTCCGGTTAGCGAATAACTGTGTCCGATGGAGGATACTCATGCGAGCCTTTGTTTTCATCTGTAGTCTCTTTCTTGCCCTGAACGGCTTCGCTCAGGTGACCTTCACAACTGATGATCAAAGCATCCAGCAATCTAGGCCCACGGTGACGGGGCCCTCAATCGAGACGGCTGGCCCGACCTTGCTGTCGTCGACGGTCCGCTCTACATCTACTTCGGTATCGGCAATAAGAATTTCAATCTCGCCTACGTCGTCAATGGTGTCCCTTCCAATGTGACCAGCATGCGTACTGCCGACATGAACGGTGACGGTATTTTGGATCTCGTCATGTCAAATGGAACCACTGCTGTGACAATCATGTATGGCACGGCCAGCGGGAGCTTCACATCCGGAACCACCGTGAACTTCGGAACGATAGTGAGTTCGGTTGAGCTTGGCGATTAAACGGAGACGGCAAGATCGATTGGTCGGAGCAAACAAAATTTTCTTGAACCAAGGTAATGGCGTTTTCAAGGCTTCCAGTCAGACGCTGACTTTGGCATATCCGGGTTGGATGGGTTTAGCTGATGTGACTCGTGACGGCAAGCTAGACATCGTGGGAATGGGCACGAAAGGGATCGGTATCTGGAAGGGTAAAGGCGATGGCACATTCACGGTACCCACTTCTTATCTGACGTTGCCTGTTCATTGTTCCAAGACGAGTGGCTGTTTCGACGAGGTGGACGGGTTTGCTACCGGCGACTTCTACGGCAGCGGCAACATAGACATCGTGTGGCTGCAAGATCACTACAAAAACGACGACTACGACCTGCTCAACCCTTGGTCAACGGTCTACACGTACAAGAACGACGGTTCGGGGCCTACACACGCACACACTCGTTGAACGTGAAATACCGGGCTGACACCATCATCGCAGCGGACTTGAATGGAGACCACCGATTGGATCTCCTCTTCTCGTTCCCAATTACCGTGGCCCGAACGGCTATTTCCTTCTGGCGAACGGTGCGGGTACCTTCAGTGCTACAACCCATCCAGCGCCGTGGGGGATCGAGGAGGGTTATCTGTCGTTTACTCGTGATATGGGACTCACATCTCGGCAGGATGTGATTCAGTACGTGGGCGGATATGTCGGACCGTTCACGGCGATCTATTTCAACACCACTCCCGTTACGAACTGCCGACCGCGAATTCCTCCAAGCTCGCCGCTCGGATTTGTTCACCGGCGAATAACAGCAAAACAGCTTCCACCTCCGTAACAATCAACGGGAGTGGGAACTCGCCTGCGGGAGTGCAGCGGATGGAAATCTACGTTGACGGTGTGAAGAAGGCAGATGCTTGGTCAGATCAAATCGTCAAGACTTACACGCTGACAGCGGGCAAGCATCGGGTAACGGTGGTTGCGGTTGACATGTACGAGGGAACGGCATCGACGGTGTCGAACATCACGGTTCCGTAGATGGCCTGCCGCTGCCCTACAGGTTCTCAGAATTGCTAAAGACCCATGCAGCGAGAGTGGCGGCTTCCAGAGAGGGGCCATGCGGCGTGGATTTTACCTAAGACGTGTCTCCGTCACCCCCTCCAAGTGCTGCTTCGGAGTAGTTAGTCGGCGAGACACGTCGGGGGCCAAGTGCTGCTTCGGAGTCGGCGAGACACGTCGGGGGCACAGTGCTTGGGTCGAAGTGTTCCGTGATGCAAACCGGCCCACTGGCGGTCACCTAAACAGGAGGGTCACGGGACATGTGCTTGCGCAAAGTGCTTCCGGCAACAACATCTCATCCGGTGCAGCGAAGTCTCCCGGTATACTGCTTGCCCAGCACGTAAACGGGGAAGTGTGCAAGTCAAGGCTTGAGAATGAAGATCCTTCTCAGACACGCACCCAACGCCCATTGGCAGAAGCTAGAACCATTCGAATTTGGTTGAGAGCATGGTGAAGCGACGCTGGAAGTCCTGCTAAGGGATTCACCGGACCTCCTGCCAACGGATGCGGACAATCCAATCCTTTTCTTCAAATCTCAGGTAAACGTGGGTTCGAACGCTATCGACTTGGTTGGGGTTGATAGGCAAGGATCAATTGTCGTTGTGGAGTGCAAGCTTGAGGCCAATCGAGAGGCCCGTCGTCAAGTGATCGGCCAGATTTTGGAATATGCGGGACAGTTACATGGGATGGAATACGAGGAATTCGAGCGTTTACCATACAAGGCGATTTCGGCCTCACTCGCTTCTCATATGGGACAACCTCTGGCCGACATCGTAGAGGAACTTCTGCCAGCAGAAGCAGAATGGTCACGAGATGATTTCAGAAATCGAGTTCAAGAAAGCTTAAGGGACGGGGATTTTCGTCTGGTAATCGCTATCAACGGAATGAACGATGATTTGGAGGGGATCATCGAGTATCTAAATTCGAGAGGCGGAGTGCGCCTTGAGGCACTCGAAATACAGCAATTCAACGATTCCACCAGACCTGTCCAAGTGTTGGTGCCGGAAGTCGATGGAACGCGTATCACGCCGGGCGGAGGAGTACGAGCCAAGAAGAAGTGGGATTGGGACAGCTTTGCTGTCGATGCGAAGACGGAATGCCATCTTGAAGATGATAGAGTAGGCGCTCTTCAGCACATGTTTAATGCTCTTCAAAATTCTCTTGGTGCAAAGATAGAGTTTGGGACCGGAGCGACCTATGCTTCATTCGGTCCCAAGTGGCCGTTCAGCTCGGTCGCGCCGATCACATTTTGGTCAGTGGGAAGTTGAGTTTTAATTTCGTAAATTTAAGCAAATCAGGTCGGAGATCGAATTCCGTGCTCGACTGCATGAACTACTGATCAAGCTGCAGATCCCGCTCTCGGTAAAGGGTGGGAGAAAAAAGCTTCGACATACGAAATAGAGTTTTGGAAGTCGAAATCGACTGATCTGATCGAGGGGCTGAAGTCAATCCTACCGAAATAAGACCCCCGCTCCCCTACATTCAATCAACCGAGTCGATGCAAACACAAGGCGGGGACCGGCGATGTTTTGTGATGCCGACGGCAGTTCCGGATCCACCACCCCGTGCTTTGGTCGGAGAGTTCCGTGTGAGAGACTTGTGCCCTGTGGGGCGGTGCTAGCCGCACCGGATCTATAACCGATGAATCGAGACGTGCGTTTCGCAAAATGCCGATTTGGTACGCAGCTTTCGATTTGGAATTAGCAAAGTGTGGATCTCGAAATAGATAAGTGACGGGAAGTGGAGAATCCTCGTAAGCAAAATGCTTCCTAAGAAACAAGGTTGGCCAAGTTAAAAGCGGGAAAGAAGCAGGAAACCCGGAATGCTGCTTCCCGGGTTTTTCGATCAAGGTCCGGTATAGCTGGAGACGATCAAATGAGCGGAGAAGAACTCGAACGCACTCGCCCACAAAACGGGATAATTCAAAAGTCAGCAGCTAAGTCTGCGATGGACACCCTTCGAGCGCTTCTCACGCTTGACACAGAGGACATCACCGCAATCGCAAAAACAGCTGTTCAGGATGACCCAAAAGGTCTCGTTGTCAGAGGAATGTCGCTCTTCCAGCGGTGGAACCATGATCGTTTCGGGCCTGCCTTTTTAGGCGAAATTGAGGACATGCGATCAAGGGTAAGATCCGGGAAGATTTTATCGAGACTGATGCGGGCGTCTACTTATTAAGAGAGTTTTTCAAAATGGTTAACGGAGAACCCGATGAGGCACGTCTTCAAGCGTTCTGTGCATTATTCATGACGTCAACGCCCCCGATGCGGAAGACCCCACCGGAGTGTTTGATATCCAACTCATGGGCATAATTGGCGGATTGAAGCAGGTAAGATGCACCTACTGATGGCTCTAGTCAAGATAGAAACGGTCTAAGATCGGTCCGGGACCATCGTCTCTCTACGAGCAGATCGGCGAGGAGCTTGGGTATCGTTCCGACGCTCTCGTTCGAAGAAACATTAAAGCACTGTTGGATAACAGCCTGATTGATGAAGAGAACTGGAAGAACCAAGGGGGCACCCACGGCCAAGAGAAGATATTGCTGACAGATTTAGGCATGGCCCTACGAAAAAGAGTTCTGGCGTATAACGACTTTAAGGCGACACAGGCCGAAGGTGAAAAATAAGGACCCCGACCTAGTGCGGAGAAGCCACTCGTCGAGAGCGTCCAGGCTGTGCCATGATCTGAGTGTCCTGTGCAAACTCTGGACAGCGGTCAAGAACGGCAGAGGGACGCAGTCCACGACCCAAAGCGCTCCCTTATGGGTGCCCCCACCGGCACCCTCGCCGTTGTTGAGAAAACCAACGAAACGATTCAAGGTTCAATATCAGAGAGAAGGAATTTCTATTCTCTTCTTTCTCTCTGAACTCAAACTTTGTTGCTAATAACTCTGTTTGGTCAATATCCATGCACCTTCGGGTGGGAGCACCCACGTGGGAGCACGAGGGTGCACGAGGGAGCGAAGGGAGCATTAGCTCCCTTCCTCTTCTTTGGCCAATCTCACACTCCCCCCATTCTCTTTCTGATAAACCAACACTCCTTCACGAGCGAGCGAGTCTCAACCGCCGCCACGGTCTTGGAACCATATTACGGGTCCGACGACGGCTTTTACACAACTCCGTCCACTTCCTAGGTTTTCCGTTCTGTAACGCTTGCAGGATTTCTTCCGTCACCGCTCCTTGAGCGTGATGGACTCCGACGGGATCATCACCTTCCTGATGGTCTCCTGCCACTCACAGAAGCGAATAGCAGCGGCCATGCCTTCCTTGGTGATTTCAGGATCGTGGTTCATTGAGGCGGTCACAAAGGCAACACGTAGGGCAATCTCCTTGAGGCGTTTACGGGTCTCCGTCTGCTCGTTGGCCCATTCGTTCGCCGTCTGCCATACCTGCTTTGGCACGACGGGCTTCTCGGGATAGCGGTTGTCGCAGGGGATATCGTGCGGGACAAAATCTCGGTGTTCGGCCCACCCGTAGATGAAGCGGTCTGCCAAGCCATCCGAGGTCTTATTTCCGAACGCTCTGCGGAAATCCGAGGCATCCTTTACCTTTAACCCGCCGAGCAAGTGCGGATAGACCTTGCAACCTACCGTGCCATTCTTATCCACCCCTTTAGCCTCGTTGTGATTCCATAGCGTCGTAAGAGTTTGGGGGAGGCTTGAAAGCGGCATCTGCATTTTTTGCATCATGTTCCACAATTCATCGCACCACACCAACTGTGGCTCATCCGAGAATTTGTCATCTTCAAATTCCTTGTAAACGCCACGATCACTGCTGAACGTGGTGGGATGAATGAAGTCAGGGATAAGCTGCACGGCCTCAATCGCACGTTCCATCGTGAATGTCTTGCCTTGACCGACAGGCCCTAGCAAAGCACAGTAGGTTTGGGTTCGGATGTTCTCGTCCATCTGACAATGCCTTATCAATGCAGCTGAGGTTGTAATGAGTGCTGGGTAGCTATACCCGAGAGCGCAGTCGAGCTGCTTCGCTCTTTTTCCCACCCATCCATACATCACGTCCTCGGGCATTGATGGGATCGACACCGCAGCATCCTCGGTGGAGAGTTCTTCGTCAGCAAGATTTACCGTTCTTAGGGGAGCCTCAGAGTCGTACCGACTTGCCACGTTCACGGCGATCTTACGGACCTCGTGGTCAGACAGCATGGGGCGAACACGGCGTTCATTGGTGGACCTCAGGAAGTGATAAATCTCCTCTTCGCTAGCTCCATTCCGACGCATCGAGGACGCCATGCGGAACAGAGTGTCATTCCTGACGCCCTTCTGAATAACATCGCCTTTGATCACATTGGCTCGATACGGCTTCTCGGACTCTTTCACCAATTCAATGAGCCACTGAGGAGCCTCGGCTAGAATGCTTAACGTTCCTTCCACCCATCGATACTGCCTAATTTCCCCTGCAATGTTTCTATAGGATGGTGGAGCAACCACGTAGCCGCCTTCACCACGCACGTCGATGCCACTGTCGGAGCGACCCAACCCCACGGTGTTCTTGATTGTCACCGCACCGTTGTAGGCAAAGTGATAGAGCCGACCCTCCGTTGCTGTGATGCACATCCGAGTTGTTGGCAACGATCCATACTCCTTTTCTAATTGAGCAAGGGTCTCCAGTCCCTTTGCACCGTTCTTGACATCGACGTCGAGGACCCATGTCTTACTTGGTAAACCCGTTGCGACGGCGATATTGCTGTTTGGGTATGTATCCCACATTCTGGACACGACGTCAGGATCATTGCTAGCGTCCTTACAACCATGCGTGTTGGGGTGAGGTTCTTTTGAACCGATTTGTAACGGGAAAACGGATAGCCCTAGCTCAACGCACATGAGGGCTTTTTCTTTATATTGTTCTTCGAACTTCTTTTGCATGTTTTCTGTTTTTGTGTATCGGTGAATTCCGTTTTGCTGTTAAACACCACGAATCGACGTTGTCGCCCAACAATTTCCGCCAAGGACAAGTGAGTAGCTTGTGTTCTTCTAAGAAAACGGTGATGGATATTACCCGGCGATCAAAACCATTCTTCTTTCGCACGGACAATATTTATCGCAAAGGACAAGGCCGGAACGAGTCCGGCCTTGAAGTCTTGGGAGCGTGCTCAATCTGCCGCTGCCGATGAACTATCGTCTTCTTCCGACGCTTCATCGGTTACGTCCTTCTTCGGCTCTGAGATGTCACAGGAGATGTGAAAAGTGTCGAGAGGCGCTGTTGGGAATGATTCGCCCCTTAGAGGTCGTTGTTTCTCTTATTCGACCAGATGTAGTGATCCATTCGGATTGACATCGATGTGCAGAAATCGCCTTGATCGGATTTTCCAATCTTCGAGATCCTCATCACCACTCGTAGTCGGAACATCCGTTATCTCTATATCCACCTGTAAGCGCTGCAGATCTCTGATCGGTTGCAGGCTCTTGACCGCCTGATTGATGGCTTCTTCTATGGTTTTGTGTGCTGCTTCGTAAACTGTCATTTCCCATTACCTCGGAGTTAGGGTTCAGTGTCAATTTACCCGGAGGAGTCAAGGGAGCAGATTCCCACTAGAAATATTTATCGCAAAAGAAAAAGGCCCGGGGTAGCCCGGGCTCCATAGTTGCGACGGATGTCAACTGGCCTTCTTTGCTGTCAGGGCCGGAGTACTATTCATTATTTCTAGGTCATTGAAACCTTCTAATGGCAAAAGTTTCTTACCCTTCCCTTTGGCCTGCTTCATGACTTCCCTCTGCTGTTGCTGGTCGACTTGCTCCTGACACCCTTTCTTCGAGTCGTTGACGTGTTCTTCGTTGATGTCGAATCCGATACACGTCCTGTCTTCGTCGGCAAGGATCGTTGCAATCAGGGTCGTACCGGATCCACAGCAGCAATCCAGAACCTTGCCCTTAGGTGGACACCATGCCTTCACCATGTCAATGAATGCCGGAACGTCCTGTTGGTGTTCGTGGATCGACTTATCCGATTTGGCCTTACCTTTCTTAAACTTCGGTTGGCCATGTTCGTCAGTTCCACCACCAAAGAAGACGTCGGTATAAAACTGACTGTCGGGGCCGGGCAGGTTCGGTGTGCCATCATCGTTGTATTTACGGGTGTAGATCAATAACGGCTTGAATCTGGTTGCGGCTTCCGAGGCATTGTGAACCGCTACATTTGCCCCCATGGCTACGTAGGCTGCCATCCACCGGTACTGCAAACCCTCGATCTTGTCGAGAATATCCATGGCCTGTTTGGTGTACCGCTGCCCGTACATGATTGCCAACCTGCCCTTTTCCCTCAAGCCCCGGACGGCGAGGTTGCCGATTCCTTCGATCAGCGTATTGTTTCCCTCAATTGAGGCTTTCTCCCACCACGGATCGACCAGCAATAGGTCAATTGAGTGATCTTCGATAAGGTCGGCTTTCAAGACATGGTCGAAGAGGTCAGCTTCGTAAACCTTGTACCGTTCGGAAGGCTTCGGGGTTGGCATAGCCTGAACTTCCATATTCCGTTCAGCCTCCCCTATATGCCGGAAAGGAACCCGACGTTCCAACGGACCTTCCACCGGTGTCCCTTCCTTATGGAGTCCCCGGACGAAATGTTTTGCCAGCTTCAGTTGATACGAGGGAACGCGGTACCGTTGTTCCGATTTTTTGGACTGAGCCGCCAAGGTTCTCAGGCTTCCGATGTTGTTGGCCAGATACAACGCCAACGTATTTGGCTTGTGGGCTGCAATCTTCTTGGCCTTCTTAGCTTCCCAATCCAACAGGGCGATACGATCCTTTTCGGCTTCCTTGAGAATGTATTTCTTCGTGCCTTCGTGCAGCTTCGAACATGTCAGAAGCCGATCCACCGTTGTCGGATCACAGTTCATTTCTCGTGAGGCCTCCTTCCGAAAACCTTTCTTGAGAAGACCGGCTTCCTTGGCAGCTTTGAATTTTCCCGATTTGTGATCCCCACCCTTGCCGGTCTGGTGGATTTCGTCATACAGTTTCTTGGCCCGGGCCAATTTCTCTGCCCGTTCCAGTTCCGTGATGCCGTCATTCCACATGTCGACGTAGAGGGCTTCGAGTCGAAGCTGTTTGTCGTTACCGGTAACCATCTGCACCAAGATGCTGTTGTGACCCAAGGCCTGCCAAGCCCTAATCCGTTTCCTGCCGGTGATAACCGTCTTCCCCATCACCTGTGGAGGAATATTGATTTTGGCTTCCTTGTTCGGGTCAGGTTGAATGGCCAGCTTCATGCGTTCAACCTGAGAGAGGGTCGGTTCTTCGTCAAGAACCAACGTATCGATCTTGAGTTGCTTTAACTCGCCTGCGTTCAACATTTGCGGCTCCAATGGACTTGTTGTCCACGGTTGCCAGCAACGTTTGAATTCGGCTGTATCAAAAGACTGCGATGACCCCATCCCCCCCACCTTCACGGAAAAGTGCTCCGTTGGTTCACGTTACGAGCCTGCACAGAAATCAAAGCTGCAAAATGCCGGTTTGAAATCAAAGCTGCAAACTTCTGGTTTGGTTCACCCTATCTGGCCCTCCCGTTCCCCGGTAGTGACCTCTTGAATTCCCTATGCGTGACACGATTGTTTCTTTGTCATGATTACGAACAGTGCAGTTCTGTGTAATCGCACAGGAATCTGATACCGATCAACCGTTTCTTGCTGGTTACCACGAAAGGTGGCAACCATGCCTAACACCCCAAAAAAGCTGATACTCGCCCCCACGGAAAAGGCGGTGAGCCGCACAGATACCAATGCCATCCTCCGTGTTCGCACCACTGAGGCGGCTCGCCTTCTGGGTATCTCAACCTCAAAACTTCGTGAGTTGGTCAAGGTGGGGGCTATTCCCGCCGACATCGGGAAGGGAGAACGCTCCGCATGGCTGTTTTCTTTGAACGACTTGCATAAGTATTCGGAGAAAGTAAAGGAGTGGTTCTGAGGGCGAATTCCGCTTGGCGCAGCCGATTTTCGCTGGCCTCATACCGTCGGTGTTAAAGGAGCACCGCAGAATGGCACGACGTTACAACGAAGGCAGGGTTTTCAAGCAGCCCGGGTCGAAGTATTTCTATATCCAGTGGAATGCCAACGGCAAAACCTACCGTGAGTCCACCAAGAGCGAGAACAAGACCGTGGCCAAGGATATGCTTCGACAGAAACTCGAAGCCGCTTCGAGTGGCACGGTGGTCGAACTGGAAAGCCGTATCACTGTGACCGAATTGTTGGTCGACTACATTAAGGCCAAGGAAATCGAAGGCTTGAAATCGTTGACGGAATTACCGGCAGAACGAAGCGTACTTGGTTCGGCATCTGGGTCACATCAGGGCTTCAAGGTTGAGCACCCATGCCATCACCGATTACGTTGCCGCTCGCAAGAAGGAACCGGTACGGGTCAATCTCACCACCAAGGAGGGGTTTGCGACGAGGCCTCTCAATAAGTTCCCTGCCCCTGCCACCATCAACCGTGAGTTGAGTTTTCTGAAAGCGGCTCTCACCTATGCCACCACCTCCACGCCTGCCAAACTTACCCGTGTGCCTCACTTCGAATTGCTCTCGGAGAAAGACGCAGTTCGTCGCCAATTTCTTCCGGACGGTGCTTACGAGAAGTTGGCCACCGAAACCGGGAGAGTGGGTGTGTGGCTCCGTTGCCTGTTCGAGTTGTATTTCACCTTCGGTTGGCGTCGAAACGAACCGTTGGCCTTCGTGGTCGGGCAGGTGGATTTGCAGAACCGCACGTTGAAGTTGGATGTTTCGAAGAACGGCAGTCGTCCCCCAATCAGAATGACCCAACGGCTTTACGAGTTGGTGAAGGTTCTGTGTGAGGGGAAGAAGGCCACCGATCCGTTGTTCACTCTGGAAGATGGTTCACCCGTTGGTGATTTCCGCAAGACGTGGAACTCGGTGTGTGAAGCGGCTGGGGTGGGGAAACTGCACATCCATGATTTCCGCAGAACCGCTGCAAGAAATCTTCGTCGGAGTGGAGTTAGTGAGAGCGTAGCGATGAAGATTGCGGGATGGAAAACGGGTTCGATTTTCAAGCGGTACGACATCGTGGACGAGGGTGATATCACCGATGCTATGGCCAAGGTCGAACAGTTCCACGAGGCTCAAGCCAAGGCCGTGGTGGAGAAGCCCTCAACACAACTGAACAGTTCTGTGCAGTAGAGAATGGCCTAGAAATAGCCTAAAGTGCTTGCAAGTTATTGAGGCAAAACGGTGGGAGACACACTTACGAATCGGCTGCTCTACCAACTGAGCTACGTCGGCTGATTCTTCAAATTTATCACAAGGTGAGGGAAACGTTCGAGTTAGGGCTCGCTCGCCGGGCCAATCGATTGCAGCGCTTCGGTCGCGGCTTGCGAGCGCGCGCGCACTTTTTCCAGGCTCTCGGCAATGGCTGCTGCCTTCTCGTGCAAGCCACGCTGCTGCGCCAGCGCGCTCAAGCGCTTCGCATTTTCCGACAAGCTTTGTGCCACCCCGAGCAGGTGCGCCAGGGCATCGGCATGTACTTTCCAGTTATAAGCGGTCAGCCGGGTCTTCTGAAATTCATGCCATTCCTCGGCCAGCCGCGCGTCCACCGCCGCCAGTTGCGTCAACGCCGCCGCAAAGTCGGCCCGGAAACTCTTTTCGCTGCCATAATCGGCGCGAAAGGCTTCCACCTCCGACGTGGTGAGGGTCACATTTCCGTTGGGCAGGGGCACTACGTGCGATGCGCCGGCGTCGGCGCTGCGGACGAAGCGCCGAATCGTCGCTTGCACACTCTGCAGCCGTTGCAGTTCTTTCTCCGCAACGTTTGCCGAGGTTCTCGGCATCACGTACGCCGTGGTCTCCACCGGTGGACGCCCCAGCAAACTCGCGGGACGAGCCGCTTCCTTCGATGTCACCTCGTCAGCCAACGGCACAATCGGCGGCTTTCCCGGCCCACGGCCTGCCGGCGGGGGTGCCACTTCTTTGGGCGGTGCAGTGGTTTTCCCAAACCGCCGGTTGTCCACCGCCTTCTTCAGCTTCGAGATGTGGCGCAGGTCTTCCTGTGCCCGGCCGTATTCCTCGTTGAGGATCTTCCCTTCGTCCACCTCGGCCAGGTGCTTCACGATGACATCGCCATCCACCCGGCTCATGATGCTGCCGCCATCCTGCTGCACCTTGGCGGCGAACGTCTTCACCTCGTTGGCCGCGCGCTTGAATAACGCATCGAACCGGTCGCCGAAATAGGCGTTGTACGAAACTACCGTCGCCAGTACCCGGGGATGGAGGAAGGAGGCATTCAGCGTCTGCTTGATATCGCGGACTCGCTGGATGAGGCCGCTGTCGATCAGCTCGTCGAAGTGGCGGAAGTCGGCGACTTCTTCCCGCAGGAATTGGAATTCCCGCACCAATTGCATGTGCTCGGTCGGGGGATCCGCCATGGGCTGGCCGTCGTAGATTCGCTGCAGTTCCTGCTCGAAGCTCTCGATGCTCGAAGCCGCTTCGTCTTCCTCGGCATTCGCCGGCGCGGCCGGAAACCTCAGGCGGTAGAGCGCGCTCGCGGTCACGTCCACCTTGTCGCGGTCTTCGTTTCGGCGATGCGCCTTCGACGCAAAGAAACGCAGCAGGGCCTCTCCGTTACGCCGATACTCCTCGGTCCTCAACCCATCCCGGATCATTTGCGGCGAAACCGCCAGGTCCATCAGCAGCACGAAACGGCGCAGCACATCCGGATCATGCGAAATCGCCTGCGGTACGGGGACTTCGTGCCCGAGCGCCGTTTCCAGGAGCAGCAGATAAAAGGAGTGGACATCCGAGAGATCCTGCCCGAACTGTTCAGCAGACTGCGGCAAATCCAGGGCCTCACACGAAACAAAAGTTACGCGCAGCATAGTTCAGCCGCGTAGCGAGCACAAGCATTTCCTCACGCCCATGCTCCTGGTTAGCCATGGCGCTCCGCGCCACAGCAGCTCTACTTGCCGCCCATCACCATCTTCGCAATCGTCATCAGCTGCATGTTCGATGTGCCTTCGTAAATCTTCCCGATCTTCGCGTCGCGGAAATATTTTTCCACGGGATAGTCCTTGGTGAAGCCGTAGCCCCCGTAAATCTCCACGCACAGCGACGCCACCCGCTCCGCTACCTGCGACGCGAACAGCTTCGTCATGGCCGCTTCTTTCACGAAGTTCATCCCGGCATCTTTCATGCGCGCCGCGTTGTACACCATCATCCGGACCGCCTCGATCTCCGTCGCCATCTGCGCGATCTGGAACTGGATCCCCTGGAAAGAAGACAACGGCTGCCCAAACTGTTTCCGCTCCTGCGCGTATTTGGCCGCGTATTCCCAGGCTCCGCGCGCCAAACCGAGCATCTGTGCGCCAATCCCGATCCGCCCCTCGTTCAGCGTCTCGATAGCGATCTTGTAGCCCTTACCCACCTCGCCGAGAACGTTTTCTTTCGGCACCTTGCAATCTTCCAGGATCAACTCGCACGTGCTCGATGCCCGGATCCCCAGCTTGTCTTCTTTCTTGCCGACGGTGAACCCTTCGAAATCCTTCTCCACCAGGAACGCCGTAATGCCCTTGTACCCGGCGCCGGGATCGACCGTGGCCAGCAGCACGAAGAGGCTCGCCTCTTTGCCATTCGTAATCCACAGCTTGCGCCCGTTCACGACGTAGTGATCGCCCTTGGCCTCGGCGCGGGTTTGCAGCGCAAAGGCATCCGACCCCGATCCCGCCTCGCTCAGCGCGTACGCCCCCACCCACTCAGTTGCCATCTTTGGCAAGTATCTTTTCTTCTGGTCGGCATTTCCCCAGCGGAGCAGCGCGTTGTTCACCAGCGTATTCTGCACGTCCACGATCACCCCGGCGGAAGCGTCCACCCGCGACATCTCCTCCACCGCCAGGATCGCTTCGAAGAACGTTCCGCCTCCGCCGCCGTATTCCTCAGGCACTTCGATCCCCATCAGGCCGAGTTGATGGAACTGCTCGATCAGGGAGTGCTCGAATACGCCCTTCTCGTCCATCTCCTTCACGTGTGGACGCACAGCCTCTTCCGCGAATTGCCTCACGTTGTCGCGGAACAGAACTTCGTCTTCCGTCAGTTGAACCAGGGGGGCAGGGCCGTGCGCTTTCAGCGTTGCTTCCGACATGGCTATTCTCCGAAATGCGTGGGAAAACGGATGATTTTATCAGGCGTACTTCTCGGATGAAACCCAACGCCACAAAGATGCGGTACTATAGCGCGCTTGCGCCAAATTACTACCGAGGTCTGAAATGTCCTGCATGCCTGACGTTCTCAAGAATGTGCCGCTGTTCGCCCTGCTCGATGACGACGAAGTCGGCGTTCTCAGCGCCCAGGTCGAGTACAAGAAGTTTTCCGCGCGCCAGCGCATCTACAAGATGGGCGAAAAGAGCGGACGCGCCTACGTGATCGTATCCGGCTCCGTCAGCGTGATCACCGTCGACCAGGATGGCCAGGAAGTGGTCGTCGATCAGCCCGGTCCCGGTGAATTCTTCGGCTTCGCCTCGATGATTGAAGGGATCCCGCACCAGACCACCGCCACCGCGGTTACTGATAGCGAGTGCATCGAGATCGATCGCAACGATATCGAGACGCTTCTACAGAAAAAGCCGCACTCCGGCCTCGACCTGCTCACTATGGTCGCCCGTCAATTCCACACCGCGCACCAGCTCGTCCGCCTGCGCTCTCAGCGTAATCCGAACGAAGTGATTGAAGAGCACACCTCGTTCGGCCAGCGCATCGCCGATCACGTCGCCCAATTCGGCGGGTCGTGGTCGTTCATCATCACCTTTGGGGTCGTGCTGATCGTCTATTCGGCCATCAACGTCAAGCTAGGCAATAAGGCGTGGGATCCTTATCCGTTCATCCTGCTCAACCTGTTCCTGTCGATGCTTGCCGCCATCCAGGCGCCGGTCATCATGATGAGCCAGAACCGCCAGGACATGAAAGATCGCCTCCGCGGCGAACTGGACTACGACATCAACCGCCGCGCCGCCTCCGATATCCAAGGCCTCGCCCGCAAAATGAACCTGGTCAGCGAAAAAATAGAAGATTTAGAAGAGATGGTACGAACGAAGGGCACCCCGAGCTGATGCGCATGTATTCTCTCAGCCTGAGCAGTCAGTCTGTATCAGGGCTCATCCGCATCGGGACACAAGACAGTATCCGGGCACGACTTCAGTCGTGCCGAAACACAAGCGGCAGAAAACAAGGGCTTCAGCCCCTGCTCGCCGACTCGCCCGAGGAATGTCTGCTTAAATTTGCTGCGAATACCGCGGCACGAAAGAAAATAGAAATAGGAATCGGGGTACGAGCGCCCCACCGGCTACCCCTTCCGGTAAACAACCCGCAGCTTGTCAATCTCCAATGTCCGCGCAATCTGTTTCCGCGCATGGATCGCCCACGGCCCGCTGGAATCCAGCTTGGTGTAGATGCGCCAGTGGCGCAGCGCTTTCCGCGGCTGCTTCATCTTCTCGTAGGCCAGCGCCAGGTTGTAATGGGCGTCCGCGTACGTCGGCGCCAGCAGGATCGCCGCCCGATAGGCGCGAACCGCTTCGTCCAGCCGCCCTGTCTCATCCAGCACGTTGCCAAGATCGAAGTAAGCTAGCGCATAGCGCGAATCTACCTCGATCGCTTTGCAATAGTGGTATTCCGCCCGCTTGAAATCGTTGCGGTTGTAATACACAGTTCCGAGATTGATATGCGCCGCCGCATGGTTCGCATCCAGTTCCAGAACCTTCCTGTAAGCGGCGATCGCCTCGGCGTGGCTGTTCGGGTCTTCTTCCAGCGAGACCCCGCGTGCGAAGTACTCGGCCGCCGTCTCGGCGTTGTGCATCGAGCGCACGTTAGCCGCCACAATCTGCCCGCGTGGCGAAAACTCCATCGCGTACTGCCCGCCGATCGGATCCATCGCCATGCCATCATGGCGGAACGCAACCCTGCCGCGCACCAGGCTCGCCGAGGCTTCCAGCAGCGGATTTTCCAATCCCGCCACCTGCTTCTGCATGGCCTGCAGCGACTCGCGGATCATCGCCGGACGCACCTTCTGCGCCCGCAGATCCCGCACTTTCTTCACTTGGATGAGATCAAAAAAGGAATAACTTTCGGAGGGGGTCAGCAAGCCCGCACGCTCCCAACCACTCAGTTGATTGGCCGAGATATGCAGGATCCTCAGTACGTCCGCTCGATGGTAACGATTCATCGGGTGTTCGTGGTATCGCCCTAGCCACCCTCATTATCGGCTCCAGGCGTACCTCTAAGCAACACAGTACCGTTGAAATTCAACGATTTCTGAGGAAAAAGAGTACCAAACTCCACACCTTCCCGACGGGGGAATTTCGCGCTTTTCCAGTCTCGACCGAGCCTTGTCATCCTGAGCGAAGGATGCGCAGCATCGGCCCCCTCTTCCGTTTGCGACCGTGAGGGCGACGAGAGGAGCGGCAGCCTTCCGCGTTCCAAGCGGTGTTAACCGCGTGAGGGTTGCGCCTTCTATTCCACCTGGTGCTTCGCCGTGTAGCCCTCGCGATACGTCACCACGCTTTTGAGTACCTTGCCCTTTTCGTTCTTCACGATCAGCGGCTTCCCGCTGCCATCGCCCGCCACGAGTTCCACCTTCAGCTTCCGGTACGAACCGTCCTGCTTGCGGTTGGTTGGGTGATACGAAAGCGTGTACTGGTTGCGCACGCGCGCCGCGATATCCTTGAAGATGTCCGGATATTCGCCCTCGAAGCGCGGATGGTACCACTGCCCACCGGTCAACTTGGCGAACGTGTTCATCTCGTTGTCGGCCTGCAGGTAGTCCATCTGCCGCATCGATCCCATGCCGTGCGCCTCGGCCCACAACAGGTAAACCTGCCCGGTGCTGATCGGGAAGATCGTCACATTCGGGGTGCTCTTTACCTTCTTCAGGATCTGATCGTAGGTCAGCTTGCTGAACGTGTCCCGCCCCGACGCCACCAGCACGATTTCTTTCCGTCCCTCGATGCGGTCCAACCGGTCCAGGGTGTCATACAGCGCATCGAAGATGTTGGTCTCGCTGAAGCCCGGGATGCGCATCATGTTCAGTGCCTGATAGATCTGCCGCTTGTCCTGGGTGAAGTCGGTCAGGATGTGCGTTTTCATGTCGAATTCGGTGACCGCGACCCAGTCGTCCTTCTTCAGGTTCGCCGCGAAATTGTAAGAAGCCACCAACGCGTCATACATGAACTCATACGTCCGGTTGCTATTAGCAAACTCCACCAGCAGCACCGCCGTAATCGGCGCCTCGGTCTGCGAGAAATTCGTAATCTGCTGCTCGACACCGTCCTCGTAAACGCGGAAGTTTTCCTTCTTCAATCCTGGAATGAACCCGCCATCCTTCGTATTCGCCGAGACGTCGATGCTCACCAGCGGCACTTCCACGCTGATGGAATAACTTGGTGTGTTCTCTTCCGCCTTCGGCTTTGGCGGTGGAGGCGGCGGAGGTGGTGTCTCCGTCTTCTTCGGCACCGCCATCGGTCCCGTATCTCCAGCCGGCCCGCCCGCTTCCGGCACCTCCGGCTGCTGTTGCTGGCCGCTTTGGGTTTGCGAACTCTGCGCCCACACCGTCTGCGGAGGCAGAACTAACCCGCCGATCACCGCCGCCGTAATCCCCGCGGCACACGCTTCTTTCCCGATCGTGCTAAGCAAATTTTTGAGGGTTCTATAGGGCAACTTCATGGATAGGAAACACCAGCCTCTTTGCTAGTATAGACAAACTTTTGACCACTCTTTTTGGACATGCGGGGCTTGCGCTTTTGCTCTGCCATTTGTGAGCTGCTCACTTCTTCGAGTAGCCATCGTCCCTTGGAGAGTGGACCTGGGTCTTCGACGCGCGCGGCAGTTGCGCCCGGCGAAGCGGTAGTCAGTCTCCACGCTTTTCCTGACCAAGGTGCAGAGCGGTTTCGCTGTCCAGGTGGTGTAATGAAATCTGTGGTTCGCTTCATCGTTGTCGCCGCACTCCTGTTGGCCGCATCGGCCAGCCTTATCGCCCAAAGCACCAGCGCGCCCCAAAGCTCCGAGCCCGACGTCCCCATCCTGCCGCTCGATCAGGTTAAGACCGGCATGAAGGGCGTCGCCTACACGGTCTTTGAGGGTACCAAGCCCGAACCTATGGACTTGGTCGTGCTCGGCGTGCTGCGCAACATGACCGGCCCCAAGAGCGACGTCATTCTGATTCGTTTACAGGGAGCGAAACCCGAATACACGGGCGTTGTCGCGGGCATGAGCGGCAGCCCTGTCTATATCGACGGAAAACTCGTCGGCGCGATAGCGTACCGCATCGGCGAATTCTCGAAGGAACCGATCGCCGGCGTGACCCCCATCGGCCAGATGCTCGAAATTAATGCCATGGACAGCAAGCCGTCGGATTCCGAGGCTGCCGCGCGTGATCCCGGATCGCAAGCCACCCGTACCGGCGGCCCGGGCATCGCCGCGCCCATCGCGAACAATGCCACCAGTTTTGCGAACGTCCTCAAGCCCATCGAAACCCCGCTCGTCTTCAGCGGGTTCGATGAAAACGCGATCAAGATGTTCGCCCCGCAGTTTGCCTCCTCCGGCATAACTCCCGTGATGGGCGCCGGGTCCGTCGATACCTCGATCAAGCAGCCCGAACCGCTGGTCCCCGGCTCCGCCGTCAGCGCTCTCTTCGTGCGCGGCGACATGAGCATCGCCGGCACCTGTACCGTTACCTACGTCGATCCCCAGCGCCTGCTCGCCTGTGGCCATCCGATTCTCAACTACGGCGCGGTGGATATGCCCATGACCAAGGCCGAGGTCCTCGCGACGCTGCCTTCGCCGCAGAATGCATTCAAAATCGTCAATGCGACGGAACCCGTCGGCGCCTTCGTGCAGGACCGCCATACCGGCATCCTCGGCCGTTTTGGGGAAGAACCAAAAATGATCCCGGTCACCTTGACCTTCCACGGCACCTCGAATCCCAAGACCTTTCACTACGAAGTGCTGAATAACGCGAAGATCACGCCCGTCGCCATGATGGCCACGGTTTACAACGCGCTCCAGGGTATGAACGAGTACGGCGAAGACACCACCTATCGCATGCAGGGCGACATCAACGTCGCCGGCTTCCCCAAGCTCGAACTGCAGAATATGTTCGCCCCCACCGACGGCGGACAGCCGACGGCCTACAACATGGCGATCTCGATCGGCGAAAAATTCAATCGCATCTTCGACAATCCCTACGAGACGCCGAACATCCAGGGCGTCGAGCTGAACTTCGACCTTGTGCAGGACCGCCGCTGGGCCCGTCTTGAAACTGCCCGCACCGATGTCACCGAGGTCCGTCCCGGCGACGAGATCACCATCGAAACCGTGCTCCGCCCCTATCGCGGCGAGCAGGTCGTTCGCGAAATCCCGGTCAAAATCCCGACCTCGAGCCCGAAGGGGCAGCTCCGCATTCTCGTCAGCGACGGCGACACCCTGGACAAGATGCGCCGCACCGGCTCCAACAGCAACCGCCGCTTCGACCTTGGCTCGACCATCGCGCTCCTTAACAAGGAACACGAAAATTCGCGCGTCTACGTTTCGCTCCTTGAAGCCAACCCGCAAGCCATGGTGCAGGATAAAGTCATGCCCACGCTCCCCATCAGCGTCATGAATGTAATGGACGGGATGCGCGGCACCCAGGACATGGTGGTCGTCGGCGAGAGCAGCGTGAACGAAGCCAGCACGCCGGTGGACTACGTAGTCTCCGGCGCCCAGGTCATCACCATCGACGTGAAGTAGCGGACGCTTTCCGAGAGCACGACAACGTGTCATCCTGAGCGAAGGATGCGCAGCATCCGCAGCCGAAAGACCTACGGTATCTGGCCGTCCCCCTCGGTATCTACCGGAGTCGCCTGCATGCTACCCTTTCCCTACCCCATGAAAGCCGCATTAACCCTTCTTTTTCTCACCTCGCTTGCTCTCGCCGAAGGCACGCGCACCTGGGAACAATCCAAGTACGACGACTTCGAAAAAGGTACCGCCAAGGGCGTCGCTATTCGCAGTGACGGTTCGCTCGAACTCGCGCCCAGCTTCAAATCTGTCTTCACTTCGCCCTCGACTTACATCTGGTCCATCGTTTCCGACAGCCAGGGCAACGTCTTCGCCGCTGCCGGATCTCCTGCTCGCGTCTACCGCATCGCCAACGGCCACGAAACCATCGTTTTTGCTCCGCAGGAATTGCAAGTCCAGGCGCTCGCCCTCGCCGAGGACGGCACCCTTTTCGCCGCAACCTCGCCCGACGGCCGGGTTTACAAGATCGTTCGCAAGGGCACGCCTGCGGAAAAAACTGCGGTTAAGCAAGCCGCGCAGCCCCCGGTGAACACGGCGCAGAATGCCGCCGCCAACGAGCCCGGCGGCAACCGCGTACAACCCAGTCTTCCCGTCGACCCCGACTACACCGCTACTGTCTTCTTCGAGCCGAAAACGAAATACATCTGGGACCTCGCCCTCGATTCCGAAGGCCGCCTCTATATCGCCACCGGCGACAATGGCGAAATCTTCCGCGTCGACCGTAACGGCCAGGGCAGCGTCTTCTTCAAGAGCGACGAAGCGCACATCCGCAAGCTCGCCTTCGACAACAAGCAGAACCTCATCGCCGGCTCCGACGGCAGCGGCCTCATCTACCGCATCTCGCCGCAGGGCGACGGCTTCGTCCTCTACAGCGCCCCGAAAAAAGAGATCACCGCCCTCGCCGTCGATCAGCAAGGCAACATCTACGCCGCCGGCGTCGGGGAAAAGCGCTCCGCCGAAAGTTCTTCCCCGAATCCGCAGCAATCCCCGGGCACCGTGGTTCCATTGCCGTCGCAGCCTGGCCTTCCCGCAGGCGTCGTCGTTCCCCTGCAGACCCTCGCCGCCACGGGCGGCTCGCAGGTTTACCGTCTTGCCCCCGACGGCTCTCCGCAGCGCATTTGGGATTCCCCGACCGACATCGTTTACACCCTCGGCTTCGACGCCAGCGGCCGCCTCATCGCCGGCACCGGCAATCGCGGGCGCGTCTATTCCATCGCTCCCGATGGCACCTTCGCCAACCTGCTCGAAGCCAGCGCGAGCCAGGTCACGGGCCTCGCGCGCGCTGCCGATGGCGGCCTCCACGTTTCCACCAGCAATTTGGGCAAGATCTTCGAAATGGGATCGACGACCGGAAACGAAGGCACCTTCGAGAGCGATGTCTTCGACGCGCACATTTTCTCCAAGTGGGGCCGCGCGCAGATACGCGGCACTGGCAACATCGAACTCTTCGCGCGCAGCGGCAACGTCGACAACCCCGACCGCAATTGGAGCGCATGGCGGAAAGTCGACCTGCAACGGGACCTCCCCATCGATACGCCCGCTGCCCGCTTTATCCAGTGGCGTGCCGTTTTGCATGAGGGATCCAGCGGGCCCTCGCTCGATAGCGTTACTGTTTTCTATTTGCCCAAGAATGTCGCGCCCATCATTGACGAGGTCTACGTCCAGGTCGGCGCTCGCTTCCCGGCAACATCACATCCCGAGACCACCACCGTCACCCTCGGACCGCCAGGGTCCTCCAGTTCCAGCCACGTCGATATCGCTCCCACTGCCATACGCGATCGCAGTTCTATCGCCGTGCGCTGGGACGCCCACGATGACAACGACGACAACCTCGTTTATAGCCTCTGGTATCGCGGCGATGGTGAATCCCGCTGGAAGCTGATGCAGGACAACATCACCGACAAATACCTCTCCTTTGACGCCGGCCTGCTCCCCGACGGCGGCTATACCATGCGCGTCGTCGCCAGCGACGCCCCCTCGCATACCCCCGAGGACGCTCTCAGCGCGCAAAAAGAGAGCTCTCGCTTCGAGGTTGACAATACGCCGCCGGCCGTCGAAAGCCTCGCTGCCGTATATGACGGGAACAACATCCACACCACCTTCCGGGCCGCAGACAGCTTTTCTGTCATCAAGCACGCCGAGTTCTCCGTCGACGCCGGCGATTGGCAGACCGTCGAACCGGTGGGACAACTCTCCGACTCGCGCATGGAAAACTATGACTTCACCGTTCCTCTGAATGTCGCCGCGCCCTCCGTAACGCCGAATCCGATGGAGGGTGTCCCTGCCAGCGCCATTCACCCGGCTCCCCGCGCCGGCCGCAAAGGCCCGCAGAAGAACGCACCCGCACCCCCCGCACCGGCGCAGGAGGAACACGTCATCGTCGTCCGCGTCTACGACCGCTTCGACAACATGGGCTCCGCTAAGGTGATCGTGAGAAACCTGCCGGGCCCGCAGAAATGAGCCTTCCGCAACAAGGCACGAAAGCGGCGTGGTCGACCAGGGCTTAGCGATAACCGTCGCGGAGAACAACATCTCGAAGTGGATTCGCTTCCAACAGCTGGTCTGAGGTTACCTGGATGACTGCCGAAAAAATTCTCGCGCGCCTCTCATGAGTACCTCGTTTGAAGTTCCGATCCGCGCTGCTGCCTCGCATTCTCAGCGCCCTGGGGAACACATCACCGGGCAAGCCGGAGCTCTCGCGCTGACCGTCGGTGCGCTCGGGGTGGTTTTCGGCGATATTGGCACCAGCCCGCTCTACACCTTGCGGGAGTGCCTGCTCGGCCTCGGCGGCACAAATGCTTCCGAAGCCGATATCCTCGGGATCCTTTCGCTGATGATCTGGGCTCTCATCCTGGTCGTCACCATCAAGTATTTGTATTTCATCTTGCGCGCCGATCATGACGGCGAAGGCGGAATTTTCGCGCTGCTCGCGCTCGTTCCCGAACGCTTCCGTTGCAACCCTCTGCACCCCGGCAAGGTCACTGCGGTTGCGCTGCTCGGCGTTATCGGGGCCGCGCTCCTGTATGGTGACGGCGTGATTACGCCCGCCATCTCCGTGCTCAGCGCCGTTGAAGGACTTACCATCCTGAATCCGGCGTTCCGAACATGGGTGGTGCCCTTGACCTGCGTCATTCTGGCCGGGCTTTTTGCAATTCAGCGGAGAGGGACCGGCAAAGTCGGACAGTTCTTCGGGCCCATCATGTTGGTCTGGTTCGTCACTCTCGCCAGCCTGGGTGTCGATCACATCCGCAGCTCGCCGCACGTGCTGCAGTCATTCTCCCCGTTCTGGGCGGTTCGGTTCTTTCAGCATCATGGCTGGCACGGTCTCCTCATTCTCGGGTCCGTCGTGCTCGTGGTTACCGGAGGGGAAGCGCTTTACGCTGACCTCGGCCATTTCGGCCGCGCCCCAATCCGCCGCGCTTGGTTATGGCTGGTTTTCCCATCGTTGATGCTGGGCTATCTCGGCCAGGGCGCTCTCGTGCTCTCCCATTCGACCGGAGGCGAGAATCCCTTTTTCGCTCAGGTCCCCCGTGGATTGCCGACCGCCTTGCTCGTGATCCTCTCCAGCACCGCGACCATCATCGCCTCACAAGCTCTCATCTCCGGAGCATTTTCCCTCACGCGCCAGGCCATGATTCTCGGTTACTTCCCCGCCGTCACCGTGCACCACACTTCGGAGAGCAACGAAGGCCAGATCTATATCCCGGAAGTCAACGCCCTTCTCGCCGCCGGATGCCTGGGACTTGTGCTCGCCTTTCGCGAGTCGGTTAAGTTGGCGGCCGCTTATGGCATTGCCGTGACTGGCACCATGGCCATCACGTCGATCTTGTTTTATATCGTTGCGCGATACCGCTGGAACTGGCCCCGCTGGAAGTCCGCTGCCGTCCTGGTCTTTTTTCTCTCTTTCGATATCCCGTTCCTCGTCGCCAACCTGTTTAAGTTCCTCAAGGGCGGATACGTACCGGTCCTGATCGGCGCCCTCCTGATCGCCGCCATGCTCATCTGGAATCGCGGCCGCACATCGCTCGAGCAGCGCTACGCCACGCAATTTCCCTCCTTCGAAAACGTTCGCGACAAAATCACCGAGTCTCTCATTACTCGCGTTCCCGGCAGCGCTGTGTTCATCGCTCCCAGCGAGAACCACGTACCGCCTATCCTCATGCACTTCGTCGAAAGATGCCGGTCTCTGAGCGAGAATGTCATATTGTTAAGCGTCGCTACGGATGTCGCCGCTGTCATCCCGCCATCGCAACGCTACAGCGTCAAGAATCTAGGCGCCGGGTTCTGGCAGGTCGCCCTGCGCTTCGGTTTCATGGAACATCCCCGCGTGGTGGAAGCTTTGCAAGAGGCGGTGAAGGCAGAAAATATTCCCGTCCATTTGGACGATGTCACCTATTACGTAGGCCACGAAACCCTGGTCGCCCGGAAGTCCAACAAACTGGGCCGAACCGCGGAACGAATCTTCTCCTACCTGCAACGCAATGCCGTTGAGGTCGAGACCACGTTCTGCCTCCCGCCTCAGCAAGTAATCGAGATCAGCACCCAAGTCAACGTCTAGCCCCAGCCATCGTCGTGTTCCCGCGAGAGGGCACTACAATCTCACCGTGCGCCCCCTCTTCGAAAATCTGGCCCTCCTCCTTTGTTCCATCTACGCCACGATCCCCGCTTTCTGGCTCACTCTCCATCCCTTTACTGCCCACTGGCGCACCCGCGGCCGCAATTCGTTCCGATTCATCCTCCCCCTCTGGATCCTCTATATCGCTATCGCCGTCCTGGTCCTCGCCCCATGGCGCCACCGCGCTCTCTACACTTCGGTTTACGCCTTCCTTCCCGGCACACTCCTCATCCTCACCGGACTTCTTCTCTACCGCGCCTCCTCGCGAGATTTCACTCACGTTCACCTCAGCGGACTCGCCGAACTCGAACCCGATCGGCATGGGCAGTCGCTGGTCACCAGCGGCATCCGTGCCCGCGTCCGCCATCCTATCTACCTCGGGCACCTCTGCGAACTCCTCGGCTGGACCGTCTGCTTCGGCACCCTGTCGCTCTTCCTCCTCACCGCCTTGGCCGCCTTCACCGGCGCAATCATGCTCCGCCTCGAAGACAACGAACTCGAAGCCCGCTTCGGCGACGCCTACCGCACCTATCGCCGCTCCGTCCCCGCCCTCTTTCCTCGTCTCTTTTGAACCTCCCTCCCTCTCGAGCAGGAGCGCAGCGTTCGCCCTGCTTGTCCTCCTGAGGGCAGAACGCCCCCCGGCCCAGGACGCTGAATCCGCTTTCGCTACAATGAACTGTCTCACCCAACGGCCATTCGCTAACGCCGACCGCTCAATGAAATTCGAGCTCTTCATCGCGACCCGCTATCTGCGTGCAAAACGCCGCCAGGCCGTCATTGGCGTGATCACTGCGATTTCCATCATCGGCGTCGCCGCCGGGGTGGCTTCGCTCATCATCGCCCTCGCCATCAACAACGGCTTCAGCACGGACCTTCAGGCGCGACTGCTCGGCTCCATGTCGCACATCAACCTGATGCGGGTGCAGAATGACGGCATCCGCAACTGGCAGGAGCTTCTCGCCCGTCTCACGAAACAACCGCACATCGTCGCCGGGGCGCCCGCCATTTACGAGGAGGTCCTCATCTCCCGTGGCGCACGTGCCCAGGGCGCATTGCTCAAAGGCATCGTTCCGGCCGACGAGCGCCGCGTCAGCGACCTCCTCGACCACATCACCTATGGCTCTGCCGATCCGCTCAGTGCCGGCAAGAACGCCGATACCCCGCCCAAGACCCTCGCCGACGAAGTCACCCAATCGCTTCCCCCCATCATCCTCGGCAAAGACATGGCCGATTCCCTCGGCGCCACGGTCGGCTCCGTCGTGCTCGTCACCAGCCCGCAAGGCGAACTGACACCCTTCGGCATCGTGCCGAAGTACCAGCGCTTCAAGGTGGTCGGCATCTTCCAGTCGGGCTTTTACGACTACGACTCCTCCTGGGGCCTCACCCGCCTCAGCGATGCCCAGCAGTTATTCGGCCTCACCGATGTTGTGCCGGTCCTCGAGTTCAAGGTCGACGACATCTACAAAGCGCCGCAAATTGCCGAGGAGCTAGAGAAGGCCGCCGGCCCTGGCTTTGGATCCAAGAACTGGATGGAGCAAAACCAGGCGCTCTTCCGCGCCCTCCGCCTCGAAAAAGTCGTTACTTTCATCACCATCGGCCTGATCGTCTTTGTTGCCGCCCTCAACATCTTGATTTCGCTGATCATGATGGTGATGGAGAAGACCAAGGACATCGCTGTCCTCGTCTCCATCGGCGCCCGCCGCCAACAGATCCGCCGTATCTTCATGCTGCAGGGCGTCCTGGTCGGTGTCATCGGCACCCTCATCGGCCTCATTGTCGGCTACGCCCTTGCCATCACCGCTGGCCACTATCACTGGATTCATCTCTCCGCCGAGGTTTACTCCATCGATTACGTCCCCTTCGCGCCGCGCATCAAGGACGGCCTGATCGTCGCCCTCGTCTCCATCGCAATCTCTTTTATCGCTACCGTCTACCCTGCCGTGAACGCCGCCAAGGTCCTCCCCGCCGAAGCCCTCCGCTACGAGTAGTGCCGTCTTGCGTCACGGCACGATTTCTTGTGTCGGGGCGCGAAATCGCACCAGGGCCTGCTTGCGCACGCGACCCGACCGTGCCGAGACGGGCGCAGGAAGCGCGGCCCGGAAGACCCCATCCGATCCGACTCCTTGTCTAGTTCCCTTTTGGTACACCGAGGTAACAAAAAAGTATCAGCAGCAATGCACATATAACCGTGTTCTAATTCGTACAACGCCCGCAACCACGGCCTAACCGCCGCGATATCTGCGACGTTGGAGTATGCTTCTGCATCCAACAGGAAAGGCCCAAATCTTGCGGACAGAGCGTTTGACCAAGGTCTTTCGCTCGGGCAGTACGAATCTGGTGCTCTTTGAGAACTTGTCCTTTCAGGTGATGAAAGGTGAACTGGTCGCTATCGTCGGGGACTCCGGTTCCGGGAAGAGCACTCTTTTGCACATCCTCGGTGCCCTTGATAGGCCTTCTGACGGTGACGTATACTTCGCGGAACTCAGGCTCGCAAAGCTAGCCGAAGCGGCCGCGGCGGAATTCCGAAACCGGGAACTTGGGTTTGTTTGGCAGTTTCACTACCTGCTACCCGAATTTACCGCTCTCGAGAATATCGCGATGCCGTTGCTGGTCAGGGGTTTGGGTCGGCGCGAGGCAGAATCGCAGGCTCGCCATTGGTTACAGGAAGTCGGTTTGCTCGACCGGGCTCAACATAGGCCTGGCGAATTGTCCGGGGGGGAGCAACAACGTGTTGCCCTGGCCCGGGCGTTGGTTACCAAGCCGCAGGTGCTCATGGCCGATGAGCCAACCGGCGACCTCGATAACCGCACGGCGGAGACGATCTTTAATTTGATTGCCAAGCTACATCGCGACTATCAGCTCACCTCTCTTATCGTTACCCACAATCTCGCCTTCGCGCGCCGCTGTGACAGAGTCATCCGTCTGGCGGGTGGGTTCGTACAAGAGGTACAACCGATGTCGCTACCCGCCTAAGCGGGAGCACGGCAACTGCGGTTTACCCGGGCGTTTCATATCCCGGGCTGAAAGGACCAGTGGCTTCCAGGATGAGCCAAGAGGCTCACCATGGAAAGCCATGAGGCGGCTACCATCGGGTGGCTGAGGCGGCGCGGACAACGCTAGGGCTCCAATGTCCGCGTGATTCGCATCACTGGGTGCGGATCGGGGGTGAGCTGGTAATGAAGCTTCCGCAGATCGACACAGATCGGTCGCGGCCAAGCTTTGGAGATCTAAATGTTTGAACGGTATACAGAAAAGGCCAGACGCGTAATTTTCTTCGCGCGCTACGAGGCGAGCCAATTTGGTTCCCCGTACATCGAGACTGAGCACTTGCTGCTCGGCCTGCTGCGCGAAGACAAGGCGCTCACTAATCGGTTCCTCCGGCAGCATTCGTCGGTGGAATCCATTCGGAAACAGATCGAAGGCCACACCACCATCCGGGAGAAGGTATCGACCTCCGTCGATCTTCCCCTGAGCAATGAGTGTAAGCGTGTGCTCGCCTATGCCGCGGAAGAGGCCGAGCGTCTCTCCCATAAGCACATTGGCACGGAACACCTGCTGCTGGGCCTGCTGCGCGAAGAGAAATGCTTCGCCGCTGAAATTCTGCACGAGCGCGGTCTGCGTCTGGCTACCATCCGCGAGGAACTTGCACGTACCTCGCAGGAGAAGGCCCAACCTCAACAGCGCCAGCGCGAATCGTCCTTGCTGGCAGAATTTTCCCGCGACCTGACCCAGGTCGCCATGGACAACCAGCTCGACCCGCTCGTCGGACGCGATTCCGAACTCGAGCGCGTGATCCAAATCCTTTGCCGCCGCACCAAGAACAACCCGGTGCTCATCGGCGAACCCGGCGTAGGCAAAACCGCTATCGTCGAAGGTCTCGCCCAGCGCATCGCCGACGGCGAAGTGCCCTCGTTCCTCGCCGACAAGCGCATCCTCGCCCTCGACCTCTCGTTGATCGTGGCCGGCACCAAGTATCGCGGCCAGTTCGAAGAGCGCCTGAAGACCATCATGAAAGAGTTGATGGAGAATCAGAACGCCATCATCTTTATCGACGAGTTGCATACCCTCGTGGGTGCGGGCTCCGCCGAGGGTTCCCTCGACGCTGCCAACATTCTCAAGCCGGCGCTTTCCCGTGGCGAGATCCAGTGCATCGGCGCTACCACGCCCGGTGAATACCGCAAGTCAATCGAGAAGGACCGTTCTTTGGAGCGCCGCTTCCAGGCCGTCAAGGTCAATCCGCCCGACGAAGAGACCGCTGTCAAAGTCCTCGCCGGCATCAAGGATCGCTACGAGAAGTTCCACGCCGTCAGCTATACCGACGACGCCATCACCTTTGCGGTCTATCACTCGAACCGCTATATTCCCGATCGCTTCCTGCCCGATAAGGCTATCGATCTCATCGATGAAGCCGGCGCCCGCGTGAAACTGCGCCAGACCTCGCTTCCCGAAGAGATCACCGAAGTCCAGAAGCGCATCAAGTTCATCGTTCACCGCATGGAGAACGCCATTGCGAACCACGAGTTCGAAAAGGCGCGCTTCTACAGTGACGAGGAGCGGAAGGAACGCGAGAACCTGCGCGGCCTCCGCGAAAAATATCACCTCGATGAGTCCTCTACCGGCGTCGTCGGCCGCGAGGATATCGAAGAAGTCGTCTCCCGCTGGACCGGCGTGCCGATCATGTCGATCAAGGAAGAGGAGACCGCCAAACTTCTCCGCATCGAAGAAGAGCTGCACAAGCGCGTCATCTCGCAGGACAAAGCGATCTCTGCTTTGGCCCGCGCCATCCGCCGCAGCCGTGCCGGCCTGAAGAGCCCGAACCGTCCGATCGGTTCCTTCCTCTTCCTCGGCCCCACCGGCGTCGGCAAGACCGAAGTCGCGCGCACCCTCGCCCAGTTCATGTTCGGCAGCGAGAAGAGCCTGGTTCGCTTCGATATGTCCGAGTACATGGAAAAACACTCGGTCTCGAAGTTGATCGGTTCGCCTCCGGGATACGTGGGCTACGAAGAGGGCGGCCAGCTCACTGAACGCGTCAAGCGTTCGCCCTACTCGGTCGTGCTGCTCGACGAAATCGAGAAGGCGCATCCGGATGTCTTCAACATCCTGTTGCAGGTCTTTGAAGACGGCCAGTTGACCGACGGCCTCGGCAACACCGTCGACTTCAAGAACGCGATCATCGTCATGACGTCGAACATCGGCGCGCGGCACCTTATGAAGCGCACCGGTCTCGGCTTCCAGAGCGAGCAGACCGAGCAGATGGACACCAAGGTCGAAGACATGGTGAAAGGCGAGGTGAAGCGCACCTTCAACCCCGAGTTCCTCAACCGTCTCGACGAGGTTATCCTGTTCAACCCGCTCAGCGAGGCGGACCTGATCCAGATCGTGGAGCTGATGGTTGCGCAACTCAACCACAACCTGGCGCAGAAGGCGATCACCATCACGGTTGCCGAAGACGCCCGCAAGTGGATTCTCGACAAGACGATCACGGACCGCACCTATGGTGCCCGCCCGCTGCGTCGCGCCTTGCAGAAGTACATCGAGGACCCGCTCTCGGAAGCGCTCATCCAGGGCACCATCACCACGCGCCCCGCGTTCCTCGAGGTCTATCTCGAGAACAACCAGCTCTTCTATCGCCCGATCGCCGAAGGCGAAGAGAAGCCGGATGGCGTGCTGCTCTACAACGACTAACGCTGCTTCTGCAGCCAACAAAAAGCCCGCCGCAAGGCGGGCTTTGTTATTGGAGGAAACGCCATTCGTCTCAAACGGATTCCGGTTCCGCATAGCGCACACACACGGCTTTCACGTCATACTCCGCTGCATCGACTCACAATACTCAAGCGCGTAGCACGTCCCGCTCTTGAAGCCCAGGTGCAACCCTGGGTAACAGCCGGGGGAGGATCGCCTTCTCGACGAGGGCATGGCCCGAGGAGAGTCGCCGGGGAAACGCCCCGCGTTGCTAGGATCCGACCGATGTCGGTTCCACCACAATCCCGTTCTTCTCCAAACGCAGAGCGTATTCCTCCTCGAACGGGCGCGTGCGGTGATACGTTTCCTGGTGCTCGATGTGATGGTGCACGGCTTCCACGTTCGAGGTGCTTACGCTGAAGCAGCCATATCCTTCCTGCAACGCAAACGGGACACCGCGATCATTCATTGCCTTCGACGATTTCGCCTTAACCGATCGCACCAGCATCGCCCCCACAATCTTGGTGCACGCCTTGATAGCGCCATAAGCCTCTGCCCACGCTAAAGCCCCGGATGACTGCCGGGGCTTCGTCATTGGACTCACGGTTGCTCTGCAACTGCCTTTAAGTTCGCCAAACCATCCTCGAAGTGCTTGCCCATTTTCCGATCCAGGTTCACGAACACGCTCATCACCCGCATCGGAAACAGGCTCGGTCCCGTCATCGTCCACGAAACCTGGGTCTTCCCGGATGTTCCCTCCTCCAACCGGAATTCGTTGACGTTGTGTGCCACGAATGGTCTACGCCAATCGACATCCACGATCACCAGTTTCGGAGCTATCGCCTTCGTCACCGTCATGCGGCCCTGCCCGCTGTTACCGCTGCCGCTCCAATCGGAGGACGCACCCACGCCACGCTCCGCCCCACCAAACGTCCGCTTCACCGACGCATCCTCCCGGTCCGTCGGCGCCCATCGCGGCCACTGATGAAAATCAGCGATCAACCCATACACCTTCGCCGCGTCTGCCTCGATCACGGTGGACCGCTCAATTCGAAACTGTTTCGGCTTCATCGCCGCGAAAATCAGGACCGCGGCAATCGCCGGCACCAATACCGCAACTACCTTCAGGAACATCGAGCGCTCCTCCACCAAATTCGGCGGGTGACCCACTTCTCCGCTCTTTTGCCTCCCCTATCCCTCACATCGATGTGGGTGCCCCATTTCTCGCGTTCTTTCGCGAGAAGTGGGAAAACGGAGCGCCCCACCTTCGAAAATCATCGCAATTCCCATTCCGCTCTCCCTACTTGATCTTCACCGTGGCTTTGAACTGGTGATAGTTGCGGAAGTCGATGATGTTGTGGCTGCAGTCTGGACTGCCGCGCCCACAGCCCAGGGTCTCGGCGTGCACCGGCAGCAGGGACGAATTCCCTGCGATGCTCGTATAGGCATAGTCCACCGCGGTTTCGATCCGATCCATCGGAAAGTCCGGCGGCAGGTCGATGGCCTGCATCTCAATGCGCAACACCCGCGCAGTCGCCGGATCCACCCACACCGAGCCTTTATACGCCGGGTGGGTCTTCTGCGATTCGGCCTCTACCTCCCAGTGCGAGTTTTCCTTTCGTACCCGGAAGTCGTACACCTGGGCAATCGAACCGGAAATCACCGTCCTGCTCCCGCCCTCGAATTGCGCGTCCGTATTGCTGGCGAAAAGATCCAGCAGCATGGAGGCAAATTCTCCCGTCGAGCGCGAGCCTCCGACCTCCATCATGCTCTTGTCCGTCGGACGGCCGCCGACTTTTATGTTGCGATAGCTCTCCTGTCCGTCGTTGTAAACCACTTCGGCCGAGACGATATCCAGCGGCCTGCTGTCCTGCCCGCGCTGCACATTCCGCGCCATGTACTCCTGGCAAATGAAGTTGGGAAGCTTCTGCGAGAACTGGAACGCTGCGTACCTGGCCCGCTCGATCAAGGGAGCGGTCGCGTCCGGCGTGTGCGCCGCGTCAGGCTGCGTATCCGCCTGGGTTTGCGTTGCGGGCGGCGGCGCGGGAGATTCACTTTGCGCAACCAATGAAATTGGAACAACCAGAAGAATGCCGAGTAGCGCCGCGAAGACAATCCGAACTTTCATCCAACTCTCCTCAATCAGGGCCGGGGGGTCGCAACCAATCTCCCAAAATCCTGTTGCCCATTCTACGATTTGACGGAGATCCGGCAGGAATCGGGAGGAACGGGACACAGGGAACGTTCCTCAATTTTCGTCACCGTGGGTGCCCCATCCTTCTCCGCAGGAGAGGGTGGGGGTGAACCGAAGGATAATCCTGCATGGAAGAGGAACGAAGAAGTCACCGAACTCTACCGCAAGGCGGGCTTTTTGGTGAGGCATCCTCAAAACGCGTAGATCACGTTCACCGCGGTCGTGAACTGGCGCCGGCTCAATCCGCGGGCTCCCACCCAAAACACGCCCTGGTCGGAGGTATCCCTGCGCAGCTCCCCACGCAGCGCAATCTTCCCATCGGCGTGGGTGAAATGCGGATCGATCTTCGACAACTTCGCGGCTAGGTCATACTCCGGCGTAAACGTCCACCCGTTCAGTGCCTGGTCGACGCCGGTCCGCGTTCCCCCGCCATCGCGAAATCGCTCGCCCCGGGCTGCGACCGAGAATCTCTTTGTCACCGCATACTTCGCATATCCCGCGACGCCCTTCCAGATCGCATCCACACCCGGCATCACACCGTTCTCTTCGTGCCCATACAGCGCGTCCACCGCAACGCTCCATCGTGGCGTCGCCTTCCACGTGCCAACAATCTCGGCCACGCTGCGCTGGTCGCGATCATCGTGCCAGCGTTCCGGCCCGTGAATGAAGTTGAACGCGATACTCGTATTCCTCGTGGAATTCACGCTCAACTGCGCACTCCACGTCAATCCGCCATTCAATCTCTGGAAGTCGTCCCAGCCGTTGGTGAGCGACACCAGTCCGCTCACGCGAGAATTCAGCGTATAGGAAGCACGCGCTCCGGTCTGGGTAAAGGGGATCCCGTATCCGAAGATAAAACTGCGGCTGAAGTTGTCGTTGTACGCGTCGTACCCTCCAATGACCTCGTAGCCCATGTGGGTGACGAACTTTCCCGCGTCCAGCGTTAATCCCTTTCCCAGCGGAGCTACGTAACGCAGGTAGGCTTGCGGAATATCGACGTGGTGCGCGATCCCGGTCTTGCGATCGCGAAACAATCCCGACGCCGCCGTGATCTCCGGCACCCCCGAACCCGCGATCACCTCGAAGCGGAACCCGAATTCATTGGGCTTCGCTGCCGCGCGCTGAATCACCAACTGGGCCGCATCGAGTTGCGGTTCTTCATCGTTGAAATCGAAAACCCGAAACTGGTTGATGCGATTGCCGGGCACATTCTCGTTGTAGGTGTAGGAGAGCGAGGCATAGCCATCGGTGGTGATCCCTCGCCACCAGTCTGACTCTGCCGCGGAAGGAGGGCGCTGCGCATAAAGCTGGAACGGCGCAAGCACCGTCCCAACCATGAACAGGACGCACAGGAAGCCGCGCATACCTACTCGCTCGCTACGCCTGCCAGTTCCTGGTGTTCCTCTTTCGCCTGCTCTGCCAGGCCGAAGATCTCCTCGTACGCATGTTCGCCGTGCAGCGACTCATCGAGACCGATCTCCTGCGCCGCGTTATCCACCTTTACCGTCGTGAACGCGTCGATGATCCGCAGCATCGCGTAGGTAAACGTAAATGCCCAGATCGAAGAGAAGACCACCGCCATCGTCTGTTTCACCAGGAAGAGCGAATCGCCGTGCAGCAGGCCGTTCGGTCCATCGGGATTGAACGCCTTGTTCGCGAAAATTCCGAGCATCATCATGCCCAGCGCGCCGCCCACTCCGTGCACGCCCCACACGTCCAGCGCATCGTCCCAATGCAGCTTGTTCTTCATCTCCACCGCGAAGTAACAAACCACGCCCGCAACGACGCCGATGATCGCCGCCGTGCTGGGCGAAACATATCCCGCCGCCGGAGTCACCGTGGCCAGTCCAGCCACCGCGCCCGTCAGCAGGCCGAGGAACTTCGGCTTCTTCTCGTTGAACCAGGCCACCAGCAACCACGCAATCGCCGCGAACGACGCCGCGATATCCGTGTTGATGAAGGCCGTCGTGGTCACGGCATCGGCGCGCATCTGGCTGCCCGCATTGAAGCCATACCACCCGAACCACAACAAGCCTGTGCCCAGTGCCACCAGCGGAATACTATGCGGCCCGCGATCCGCCACCCGCCGTTTGCCGACGTACAGCACCGAGGCCAGCGCGGCCATGCCGGCAATGTTGTGCACCACGATGCCGCCCGCGAAGTCTTTTACGCCCCACTGCTGCAACATCCCGCCACCCCACACCATGTGTACGAACGGGAAATACACAAAGGTCAGCCACGCCGTCAGGAACACCATGTAGGCCTTGAAGGTAACGCGGTTGGTGAACGCGCCGGAGATCAGCGCCGGCGTGATGATGGCAAACATCATCTGGAAGGCGATGAACACCATGGCCGGAATCGAATCGTTCCCCGGCGCCGGCGTATTCAGCCCGATTCCGCGCAGGCAGGCGTTGTCCAGGTTCCCGATAATCCCGTGCCAGTCCCCGCTGAAACAGAGCGAATAGCCGTAGAGATACCAGAGCACCGTCGTCCATCCCATGGAAACGAAGCTCTGGATCATGATGGCAAGGACGTTCTTGCGTCCCACCAGGCCGCCATAGAAGAAAGCCAGCCCCGGTGTCATCAGCATCACCAGGCTGGTGCAGAGAATCATGAATCCGGTATTGCCCGTATCGAGATGCAGCATACAGCGTCTCTCCGTAATTCGAGATTTCGCAGGTGAGGCGGACCTCCGCCCAAGGTTCCGCTGCGATGGCCGGAACTAAAGATTGAATTTTGAAATTAGCCGTAGCGCAGAACAGATCGGTAGAACCCGCGATCGAGAAGAATGGCTGGCACGTTGGTTCCTAGCCTGACGTATGCCGGTCAAGCCGTTCAGAAGCCTGTTCCAAACGTCGCAATTCCGCAGTGACGCGAAGCACATCGTCCTGTGATGTAAACGGACGAGCAGTCCCCTCAATTCATCGTGAAGGCAACATCGTAGGAATACTGATTCCCGGCCGGATTCTTCACGGTGATCCGCTCCGCCCCTGGTGCGCCCGTCGGCACAATCACGCTGAGCGTGTTCGCATCCACGAACGTAGTTGCTGCCTGCACGCTTCCGAAGCTCACCGTTGCCCCACCCTGGAAGCCACTTCCCCGCACTGTCAACGTAGTTCCCGCCGGACCCGATGCCGGGGTCACCGTCGCTACAGCCAGTGGAATGTTGGAAAGCTGTGTCACCATGATGCCTGTCGTGGAGATGGTAAACATCGCCGACCCGGTATCATCTAGCGCCAGAGCGCTCCATACGCCGCCCAGATCCTGCGGTAACTCCACCCTTTGCCGCAGCCTTCCCGTATGCGTATCGAAGATCCCCACCGCGGGCACCTGGGGATCTCCGTGCATCGCCACTTGTGGAGCAAACAACAGCGCACCGGACGGGCTTAACTGTTCCGCAAACGTGTTGTTCTGTGCAATGGAACCTGCATTCGCGTATCTCTCCCACGCCGTAAAGGAGACAAGATCGGCCAGATCGTCAGTCACCCCAAAATCGCCTGCAAACCGCTGCCCGTCGTTGCTCGCCGCAACGACGCAGGGCGAAAATGCGCCCGTTGACTTAACGTTCGCCGTAAGATCCAGCACCGAAAGCACCGGGCCACCCGGATTGTCGCAGGGACTGCCAAAGATGATCTTCGTCCCATCCGCACTCGACGCCACCGCGCCCAAGTTGGCTGGATACGTTACTCCATCCGTTTTGCACCCCGTGATCCCCGCGCAACTCAGGCTGCCCGTATCCAGGTCGATGAAGTGCGCCGCTCCTCCGTCCGAGATGGAAGTGCATTGCGAAAGCACCAGCATCCGATGGCCGGTCGCGTTCGTGATTCCTGCCGGCACCGCCGGCGTACAGTTGTCGGCATTGGTCAATACGGGGTAGGTAGCCTTCAACGTCAAGCTGGAAAGATCCACCACTCCCAAACTATCCGACCCGTAGAACACCGCCAATTCCGTCCCGTCGGTCGTCAATGCGATCGCCTCAGGCCCGGTTCCCACCGGAATCGGCGACAGGAAGTTCCTGTTCTTCACGTCGAAGACTTCGATTCGATTGTGGTCGAAATTGCTGACATAGAGCCGCTGCCGCCACTTGTCGTAAATGACGTCGGCTAGGACCCCGGCGAGCGCGTAGCTGTCTGTCTGCGCGTAGGTATACCCTCCCGTCATAGTTGTGCTTCCGGCGGCCGTTGTCACCGTCACATCGGCACTCCCGGCGACTCCGGCAGGCGTCGTCACCAGCAACGCCGGAATTCCGTCCACCGCCGTATTCGACACAACCGATGCCGTCTTCCCCCCGATTTCCACGCTCACTCCTGACGCATCGAAACCCAGCCCGTAGATTTTGATCTGGTCGCCACCCGCGGTCGACCCGCCGTTCGGATCCACCGTGTAAATCGCCGGACCGAACGTCACTCCGTTTGGTTCGATTTGCGTGTACCCGTCGTCCCGCACGATGGTCACATTCGCCGGCCCCGGCGCGTTTCCTGCCGGAATCGTGAAATCGAGGTAGTTGTCGGACACCACGGAAACCCCTGAGGCCTTCAGGCTATTCGGTGACGCGGGAGCCGCGCCCACGAAAACCTGGTAGCTTGAGCCTGCGTCTCGCTGGAATGACACCGCTGAAATTTGTGCAGCCGTGGTGCCGCTCAGTCTGGCGGCACTGGGCGCAATCGTGAAACTGTTGAATATTGGCAGCTTGATCGTCCCCGGCGAACTCGCATCTACGAAAGCAACCCCATTCGTGACCCCTATCGATGCCGGCCCGAAAATCATCCCTGTTTCGTCGATGGCCGCGCCGCTTAGCCAGTCTCCGGAATAGAGCGGTTTCGTCGAGATGTCCGGAGACGGCACATTCCCCGTGGGTGCGAAGCTGCTGGTGTCGAATGCCGTTGTAATCGGCTGTGCTCCAGAGCCATCACTGACCATGTATGCCCGGCTTCCGTCCAGGCTGTAGAGCACCGCGTCCACCTGCACGGCCGCCGAAGGCAAAGTGGCCAGCGCCTCGAATTTGTCGTTGTAGAAAGCGGTCGGCGCCCCTTGAATGTTGCCGCACAAGATCTGTGATCCGTTGGGGTTCAGGGCGCACTTCGTTCCTCCTACGCTTTGCAGCCCTGTAAAGCTGTTGCTCTCCGCGTCGTACAACGTGGAATTCGAAGGCGCGTAAGCAATCACCCGCGAATGATCCGCGCTTCGCGCAATCAGCAGAGTCCCGTTTTCCGATAGCGTTCTCGACCCTGTGCCGACGTAAGTATCACTAGCCGGATCCCACAACAGGAACGAGGAATTCTGGAAACCTCCCGCATAGGGATTGAGGAATACCTTTCCATTCGCCAGCGCAGCAACCTGGAAGAACGTAGTCGTGCTTGGCCCTTTCGACGTTGCTACGACCTCAAGCAGGTTCGGGTCGATGGTGACGACCCCGTTCAATTCGCTGCTCACCACGTACACCGCGCTCCCGTCGGCGGACACATCGATCCCATCGGGCCGCTGCACCGGGATCGTGGCGATCCGGTGGCCGTCCGCTGCCGACAACACCACCACCTCGTTCAGAACCTTCACGCTCGCAAATACCTGCTTGCGCACCGGGTCATAGGCGACACCCGTCACGCTCTGGCTCGTGTCGGCAAAAGTGCTCCTCGAAAGTCCCGAGATCTGCGGGAAAGGAACGGAAATATTGACCGGAAGGGTTACGACCGAACTGTTGTTCGCCTGATCTGTAGCGATCACCAGGATCGGATAGTTCGTCACGGCCGCGGCGAGTGGACTAGCCTGCACCGAGAAATAGACGGGATTACCCGGAGATATCGCCCCACTTGTACAGCAGGTCACGCTGAAGCCTAAATCTGGGGACGCATCTGTAGTAGAGATCAGCGGTTGTGGCGATGTTCCTGGGGTCGCCGTCAGCGATACCTGTACTCTCTGCGCGCTGTCCGGTCCCATCGTCAAGCTCCCCGGCACGACTTGGAGAGCGAATGGGGCAACCTGTGTCACCTGCAGAGTGAAGGTCACCGAGTGACTCAGCGATCCCGAAGTGCCTGTAACTGTAACCGTGTTGTTTCCTGGCGCTGCCGACGTCGAAGCCATAAATTGAAAACGGCTGAGCCCCGACCCGGCGGCCACCGACGCCGGTCCCACCCACGCCATCGTCACGCCATCCGGAATGCCTGAGACTGCCAGATTTATCGACCCCGAGAAGCCGTTCGAACCTGTAGCTTGCACCGCTTGCATCTGCGCAATCCCATTTTGCTGCGCAGAGACACTAGGAGTAAGGATCGTAAGGCTGAAGTCGGCTGTAGGTTGAGGCGGCGGAGTCGGACTCGGCGCTTGCGGCGAGCTACCCCCGCCACAAGAACACAATAAGGTCAATCCTGCTACTAAAACTAGCTGAGTAGTACCCCGGACTATCTTTCGCCAAGCAGACACTTCCCGGCCCTGTTGCCCCATGTCCCTGTGGTCTCCAATTTGAGAGTTGCTGAATTGTAGTCTAGGAACTCTCAGCGGAGTAGCTATTCGGTTGCCGGACCGTGGGTTTGCCCAAACTGAACCTTTACCACCGTTTATCTGGCTCCGCCCTCGAGATCACCTCCACCCGTGCCTCCCGTCACAGACTCGCTTCACGACACATGCTCGCCCGCTAAACCGTTCGGAGCGAAGCTGTTCTTTGTTACGCGTTACTACCGCGCAACTACCCTGTTTTGAATATTTTGCCTATGTCTTAAGTCGATGAGTATTTGCGGAGATTACGGGGCACTTTCACAACTCCACCCCATCGGATTAGGGTGAAATTGCCTGGAGGGCGTCTATTTCAGGCGGACGGATCTTCGGGCGATATCGAGGATAACGGCGTCAAGGTCTCTCAGTGTGAGAAAGAGATCCCACACCTTATGTGGATCGTCGGCACGCCGCATCGCGACCTGGGCCTCGTTTCTCAGTATGGATAATTCCGTAAGTTGATCGTCGATCGTCGGCATGCCACGACCCTACGACCTATCGGGACGCGAGGTAAATCCCCTAAAGAGGGCTCTTAGTTTTGCGGCTGAGGAAGCGCGAAAGACGGTTGGACCGGCATTCACTTCATCAGGTTTTTCAGCGCGGTTCTTGCCTCCGCGACCTGTGGCAGTTTGGTGTGCGACGTCTCGAAGTGCGAGAGGAACTCCTGGTATTCGTTGATCGCCTCGTCGCGTTTCCCGGTGTGTTCGTCGATCTGTCCGAGGTAGAAGTGGGTGAGCACTTCGTAAATCGGCATCCGCTCGGTGATCGCCAGGAAGTTCTCCAGGGTTCTGTCCGACAGGCTGGTCTTCCGGAACGTTGCCTCTGCCGCCGCGTAATCGTTTGCCAACAGATGGGCCCGCGCCCTGAGGTAAAGCATTGCGGGCAGATTTCGTTCCGACATTTGTCCTGCCCACCGCGTGGCAGACGTGCTGTCGCCGCGGTAGATCGCCCCTGCCAGTGCCGCCCTGGCCTTAGACGAATCCAAATAAGTTGCCGACACCCAGGGATGTGCCCTGGCGAAGCGCTGGAAACTCTGCTCCGCCGCACTTTGGTTTCCCATGACCATCTGCAAAGTGCCCATCGTGATCAGCTCTTCTCCATCGAGCTTCTGTTGCTGTGCGAAGGCCAGTGCTGCGGAGTTCTCTCCCAGCATCATCGAAAGCCCGGCGCCCTGCAGCAACATGTCCCCCGCCGCGCGATATTGCTTCGCGTTGGCCAGGCGTTTCACTGACTCGCGGTAGTTGGCAACCGCGCCCTCTACATCGCCCCGCGTTTGCGCAAATTGTGCGTCGAAGACTGGAAGGTATGCCCGCTCCAGCGGCGACGCTTCCTTCGTGAACTGCTCCAGCGCTGCCCGCGACATCTCTGCCTTGTTCTGGTCCGCATAGACGATGGCCAGCTTATTACTCTCTTGCCATCCGCGCGTCATCTCTAACGCCTTGCGGTAAGACGCGATGGCTTCGTCGTCTCTTCCTGCCAGGAAGAACACGTCTCCACGAGTGTCCAGCGGATTCGAATCGTCGGGCCGCACCGCCTGGTATGCATCGCACGCCGAGAGCGCTCCGCTGAAGTTGCCGGCCAATGCGAGGTTGTAGCACTCAAAGTTCAGCAGGTTCTCATCCTTCGGATCAGCCGCCAACCCCCGCCGAAGCAGCGCCTCTCCCTCTTCGCCTCTGCCATAAAACGTAAGAAGGTGGGCTAGCTCGCCCAGGTTCTCGGTGTCTTTCGGAAACTCGCTTGCGATCTGTCGCCGCACGGCCAGTCCCGCTTCTACATCGCGCGCCTGACCATGGTGCAGGAGTTCCAGGCGCAACTGCTCGTACCGCGGCAAGTGGGCTTGCAACGCCAGTGCCCTCTCGGTGAAGTCATGCGCGCTCTTGAAGTCTCCCGAGATCGCATAATCGCTAACGAGTTGCACCATCGCCAGAGCGAACTGCGGGTCCAGGCGCACTGCCTCATTCAGTTCCTGTATCGCCTCGCCCGTCCGATAGCGGTTGGAAAGGTCCAGCCCAAGCTGGTAGTGCCGAAATGCCTCCACGTTTGACGTCGAGGCATTCTCGATCTCCGGCGACTTCTGCGGTACCTCCGACGACGGAAGGAAGTTCGCCGCGATATTCGCCGTCAAGCGGTCCACCATCCCGAAGATGCTCTGCACATCCTGCCCTTCCAGCTTGTCGGAGAAGATGATCTGTCCGCTATTGGTGTCCTGCGCCCGCACATCCAGGCGCAACTGCGTCGGCCCTACCTTGAGCAGCGCGCCCGTGATGAAAGCATCCGCCCCCGCATCGTGCGCCACCGTCTGGGCCTGGGCCGGGTCCATCGCCTTCGCATCCTTGGTCACCCGCTGCATCGCGCCCATGATGCGGTCGGTCGAAAGCACCTCCAGCCCTTTCACCTGCGCCAGGTTGGTGGTCAGCATGTCGGTCAATCCGCTATCCAGCCAGTTCAGCGACTGGTCCTGCGTCAGGTTGTTGAAGTACAGCACCGCCACAGCCTTATGCACATGCGCGTTGGTCGCCGCAGGGTGTCCTCGTCCCTGCAACCCGAAGTACGCCACCCCGGCGAGCACGATCACCCCTGCGGCTCCCGCCGCCAGCAGCCATGTCCATCCTTTCCGGCCGGAGCTCGCCGTTGCAATCGAGGGCGCCGAACCCACCGCGGCCGCCATCGAACCGGCGCTGGCAGGGCGCGCACTGCCCACGGCGGCACCCGCCGAAACCGGGTCCTCCACCGTAACCGCCGCACTGTGTCCCGACTCGGTGTCTCTTTTCAAGCGCTGCAAGTCCGCACGGATATCAGCCGCGTGCTGGTACCGCAGGTTACGGTCCTTCTCCAGTGCCTTGTTGATAATGTCTTCCAGCTTCGCAGGCAGGTCCGGGTTCAGGCGCACGGGAGCGACCGGGGCCCGGTTCAGGATCGCATCGAACATCGTTGCCGTACTCTCGCCGCGGAACGGCAACTGCCCTGTCGCCATCTCGTACAGCACTGCTCCGAAGGAAAACAGGTCGGTGCGGGCGTCCAGTTCTTTTCCCCGCGCCTGCTCCGGCGACATATACGCCACCGTCCCCAGCGTCGATCCTGGACTCGTAAGCTGCTTGTCGTCCACGTCCAGCGTCATCGTGTTGGCCGAGCTGCTCACCGCCCGCTCGACCTTCGCCAACCCAAAATCGAGGATCTTCGCGTGCCCACGCTTGGTTACGAAAATGTTGGCCGGTTTGATGTCGCGATGCACGATCCCCGCTCCATGCGCGGCATCCAGTGCATCGGCGATATCGATGGCAATCGGCAGCAGGACGTCGAGCTCGAGCGCGCCGCTATCCACGCGATGTTTCAGGGTCACGCCATCCAGGTATTCCATCGCGATAAAGGCCTTGTCGCCTTCTTCGCCGATGTCGTAAATCGTGCAGATGTTCGGGTGATTGAGGGCCGAGGCTGCTTGGGCCTCCCGCTGGAACCGAGCCAGCGCCTGCGCGTCGCGTGCAACATCTTCGGGCAGGAATTTCAGGGCCACAAAGCGGTGCAGGCGGGTGTCTTCGGCCTTGTAGACCACCCCCATGCCGCCGCCGCCCAGTTTTTCCAGGATCTGGTAGTGCGAAATCGTGGTTCCGATCAAAGTGCAAACATGGTACGGGCGATTCCGAGACACGTAAAGGAGGGAAAACGGCCACCAGAAAGCTATCCGGAGCTTCTTTTTGCGCTCCGCTAAAACGCAGACTCACCTTGGGGAGGGGAGTCGAGTTCCGAAGTGCCCTTTCGCAAAAGGAGAAGCACCGTCATTTACCATGAGCAGGTGCGTACCACTCTTACTTCGTTGGAACACTGGGAAATCAGCTACATCACGACCAAGATCCTGTCCGATTCCCAGGACGCACACCAGGCGGCCGCCAGGATCTTGCATCTCCTCGCCACCCGGCTCGAGGCTAGGTTTGCCGATTTCTGGGTACTGGACGCAATCGAGCCCGGGATTCGTTGCGCCGCATGTTGGCCCGATTCCGAATCACCCAATCCCTTCGCGACGGTTACCAAATCGCGCATGTTTCGGATCGGCGAAGGACTGCCAGGACGGGTCTGGGAGTCGCGCGAGGTGGTTTGGGTTCCGGATGTGCAAGTCTCCCGTAACTTTCCGCGCTCTTCGGTGGCAAAAGCCGTCAGTCTAAAAACCGGCATCGGGTTTCCGGCCCATCGGGGCAACGCGATGTTGGCCGTTCTGGAAGTTTTTGGGGAGGAAGAGCTCCAACCCGAGCAAGGTCTTATCGAATTCCTTCGTGCTCTTGGCGGTCAAATCGGACTCTTCCTGGAGCACTTCGACATGACCAGCAGCCTCTCCAGTGCGGAAGGACAATTCCACCTCATCGCCGACGCCTCGCGAGACGCGGTGGTCACGATCGACGACAGCAGCACCGTCCTGTTCGCCAATGCCGCCATCTTCGACTTGTTGGGCTACACGCCGGAAGAGTTGATGGGACAGAGCCTCACCACCATCATGCCCGAGAGCCTGAAGGATCGTCATCGCTCCGGTATACGCGCCTATGCCGAAACCGGTGTGAAACACCTCGACTGGAACAATATCGTCCTGCCCGGCCGCCACAAGAGCGGCGCCGAGGTCCACCTGCGGCTGGCGTTCGGGCAATTCTTCCGAGGCGGAAAACGCGTCTTCACCGGCTTCATCCGCAAGATAGAAGCACCCGAGGGGTAAGCGCCTTTCGAAGGAATTAAAAGAAGATCGATGGCCAGCGGCTCTCGAAACTTGCAAGATCCTGCGCAACCCGCCACTCGCTTCCTTCGAGCAGCAACGAAAAATAATCGCTTTCGACGCAATCCAACCTGATCGCTATCTCGTATTCCCAAAAGCCGCCTGTCCGAGGGTCCCACAACCTCGAATCTCGCCTGCTGTGTCACACACCGCGCCCAGCGCCCATATCGCGCGACGCTGGACGCGTACCTATTTCGTAGTCGCTCGAACTTCCAACAAAATCGTCAAGAGAGTCAGGGAGGCATTCGTGAAAAAATTAAAGTCGATTATTGATGATGCGCTTACGCGGCGAACGTTCCTCGCAGGCGCGGGAACCGTTGCCGCGGCAACCATGGTCACTGGACTGACAGGCTGTGGGAACAGCAGTAGCAGCAGCAACTCACCGACACCTCCAACCAACACTACCTATACCGACGCCGACGTCCTGAACTTCGCCCTGAACCTTGAATATCTGGAAGCGCAATTCTATCTCTATGCAGCCACCGGGCAGGGGCTCTCCGCCTCCGACACCGCCGCTCCGTCCGGATACACGGGCTCCTACAAGATGGGAACGATTACCGTGGGGAGTGCAGCTGCGGTCCCGGGCCTCACCTCGCAGCAGCAGGACATCATCAACGAGATCGCTTACGAAGAACAAGAGCATGTACGCTTTCTGCGCAGCGCTCTTGGATCATCGGCGGTTCCGATGCCTTCGATCGACCTTTCTTTCTTTGGTCCGCTGGCCGTTGCCGCCGGAATCACGGGCGCAACCTTCAATCCATTCTCCAGCTTCGACTACTTTCTCGTAGGCGCCTTCATCTTCGAAGACGTTGGCGTCACCGCCTATGCTGGTGCCGCTCCGTTGATCAGCGCTGCTGGCGTCGCCGCGGGCTACCTCACCGCCGCGTCGGGCATCCTCGCCGTGGAGGCTTATCACGCCGCCTACGTGCGCACGGCCATTACCGGAAGTGCGATCGCCGCCGGCTCCGCCGGCGCTTATCCGTACATCAGCGCTGCTAACCAAGTCGCCGCTCTTCGCGCCATGCTCACCGTCGGAAACTCAGGAGCACCGGGCACGGCAACCGGCAACACCGGCGCGCCGGGTTCCAGTTCCTCGGTGGAAACTCCCCTCGCCCTTCCCACTTCCCTGACGGCGTCCAGTTCCATCGTGGCCGCCGATCCGGCCAACGCGATCGGCTTCGCCCGCAACGTGAACCAGGTCCACCATATCGTCTACGGCTCGCCGACAGTGGGCGCCTCCAAAGGCGGCTTCTTCCCCAACGGCACAAACAGCATTTTCGCAACGACTACAGCCTAAGCGGCAAAGGACGGAGAACTCCATGGCAAACCAGGAAACCGAAATTCTCGATGATGTCATCGTCAAGAGCCGTCGCAAGATGCTCGCGCTCAGCGGAACAGCGCTGGCAGGGCTGATTCTTCTCGGTGGAAAACATGCCTACGGCGCCGCGTCTTACAGCGACTCGGACATTCTTAACTTCGCGCTCAACCTCGAGTTTCTCGAAGCGAATTTCTACTATCTCTCCGCTTTCGGTTGCACGATCGATAAGCCCAATGCCGCGGCCATCGCTGCCGGTGCTCCTTCGGCCGGCATCCCGATCACCGGCTCCGTCGGCACTCCGGGTACGGTTTCCGGAGGCAGCAAGGTACCTTTCACCAGCATCCAGGTAGCGTCTTATGCCAACGAGACGGCGATCGAAGAAGGCAAACACGTTCTCTTTCTCCAAGCGGCGCTTGGCGCTTCCGCCGTGGCGCAGCCTGCCATCAACCTCGGCACCTCCTGGCCTGCCCTCGCAACTGCGGCGCAAATCCCCAGTGGCGGTTCGTTTACCCCTTACGCCAGCGACAACAACTTTCTCGTCGGCGCTTATGTTTTCGAGGATGTGGGAGTCACCGCCTATCATGGCGCAGCTTCCCTCCTCACTGTGTCCGCGAACCTTTCAGCCGCTGCCGGAATCCTGTCCGTCGAGTCCTATCACGCCGGACTGATTCGAACCACCATCACCAACCTAGATCCCAATAACACCAGCATCGGTCACTACACAGATCTCATTTCTTCCTTGCGCGCCTCGCTCGCACTGGCCGCATCGCCAACTACCCTGACTCCCGGCACGACCGCCAATCCATATGACACCAACCCCGACGACTTCGGCCTGTCAACGTTCACTACGCCCTCTGGTCTCGGCGCCGGGGCCCCGGCGACTGCAACCCGCATCACCGATGCCGACCCGACCAATGTGATCGCCTTTGCTCGCACTACGACACAGGTTCTGAATATCGTTACCGGTGGCGGCGCGGTCCAGAACAACACCGTAGTCAGTCCGGCAACCGGCGTCTTCTTCCCCGTGGGACTGAACGCGGGCCCGAATGGATTTCGATAATCCAGAAAACGCGCCCACACGCAACGAAGCCTCGCCGCCCAAGCGAGGCTTTTTTATTTCTCGGGAAGTTGAACGATGCCGGGTGCCGACGGTCCGCAGTTTCGAGATCACCTGGCTCAGGAACTGCCGAGCAGGAATCTATACTGACTCTCCGTGAGGGGAACCACGGAGAGGCGGGATTGCCGGAGAAGTGGTGAGTCTTTAAATCTCGTGTCGGCCTTCATTTCGGCAAGGGTCTTGGAAGTCCCCAATGCTTTTCCGACCTTGATTTTCACGACCGGCTTCTTGGGATCGCTCCCATCAACCGACACGACTGTCGCCGTCCCGACGGCGCGCTTCTCCTCGCCCGTGTGATAGAGGATCAGCTGGTCTCCCGCATTCATTCCACGAAGATTCCTGACGGCCGTGGGATTGGTCACGCCGTCCCAAACGGTTTGTTTGTCGCGCTGGAGATCGGCGAACGAATAAACGGTTGGCTCGGTCTTGAGAAGATAGAACATGGCGGCTGATCCTCGAAGGTTCCGGCTTACTTGCCTAAAATTCTCCGCACCTGCTGGAGGTGATTCACATCGTGTCCGGCCATCATGCGAACGAACTGTCGCATGCTCTCTTTGCCGCGTTCTGCGTGGATTCCATACATCTCCCACTGCTCCGGGCTAAGACGGTCGAGGAGTTTCAGGTTGCGCTCCCGAAGCAGACGAAACATTTCCAGCGAGGCCACGGGATCGGCCTGGGCGTAGTCTCCCAGTTGCTCCCAAACCTCTTGGTCGTAAGGAGTGATGCTGCTCCCGCTGCGCTCCAAAATCTGGCGGTAGCGCCAGGTGGCAACGACTTCGCCTTCTGCCAGATGGGTGACGATCTGCGTAACCGACCATTTCCCAGGTTCAGGCTTGCGGCGCAGCATGTCGGGGTCGTGCCCTTTCACGAGCGAAACCAAGTCGCGTGAACTCTGGCGCAGCACTTCCAGTGGATCCTTGCCGTCCGTAATCGCCAATATGCGCGTCTTGTATTGCTCAATGGTTTCCGTGCTCATGAGACCTCCGGAATCTATCGCGATCCTGCTTCGGAAAGCATACCCGCTTCGCGCCTATGGATGGAAATATGGGCGGCACCTGCCTGGAAGCTAGTCGGCCCGCTTGCGGCTTGCTTGCCGGGGCTTCGGCTTGTCCTTGCTCTTGAGATTCAGCACCACCGCAGCGCGGATAAGCTCCTTCAGGGCCGCCTCATCGACCTTCTCGCCTTCGTGAATGTCGATGGCGCGCCTTACGTTCCCTTCAAGGCTGGAGTTGAACAGACCGGAAGGGTCCGGCAACGCAGCACCCTTGGCAAATGTCATCTTGACGACATTTTTGTAGGTCTCTCCCGTGCACACGATCCCGCCATGCGAAAACACGGGTGTCCCCATCCACTTCCACTCTTCGACGATCTCTGGGTCTGCCTGGTGAATGATGGTGCGAACCTTGGCGAGCATCTTCCCGCGCCAGTCACCAAGTTCCTTGATCTTCTCGTCGATCAATGCCGAGGCCGATGCTGCTGCCACCGGAACAGTCTTTTTCATATACAGCTCCAATTTCTCGCAGCCAATTTAACTGCGATTTCGCGTAGCCTGCAACCTCCGCAGCGGAATTCCCTTCCCGGTGGCCCACCATTCAGTCGGCGCGTCGCCCGCGCCACTTGGCGGCATACGGCAGCACGAACAAGTACAGACCGGTCAGGAAGAGCAAGGCCATCGGGAACACCGCCATGAGGCCCAACCTGGCGGTATACCTTCCCTTTAGCACGGCGATGAAGTTCACGATAATGGCCACCGTAAAGACTGTGGACAGCCAGCGGTGGGTCTGCCGAATCCATTTGTTCCAGTTCAAGGTAACCTCCTCTCACGACGCGCCACAGCGGATCGTCCGGTGTGAAGCTCGAATTCACCGTGCATGGCCTTACGATTCACCCACGATTCATCGGCTTCTGAGCGGACTGGGGCTGCCAGTTGGGGGCTTCAACGCTGAACTGCTTTGCGTACTCGACGGTCAATCGCTGCCAGCCGCCGAGCTTTATGGCATCGGGGCCGACCATACGTCCCAATGGCTCACCCGCAAGCAGCCGATCCAACACGTCGAAGCAGATGTGCCAGCCCGCGGCGCCCCACGCGATGAAGCGGCCATCGATGTTATGCCAAAGCGTCAGGCGCGTGCCGTTGCCGAGCGGTTCGAGCTCCCACCGGAGGTTCTGGCCACCCCAGTTATACTCAAGCACCTCCGGAGCCTCGGCACGCGTCACCCTGGTTTCGGAAACCGGCTTCGTCGGTGCTCCCACCGCGGTAAGCTTCACCGTGCTTCCGGCCGTTCCCAGATTCCCATCGGCGTCGAAGGGAGCCCACTCGCGCAGATGCGCCGGGTCCGTCAGCGCCTGCCAGACTCTTTCCGGCGAGTGGCGGAGCTCTCGCACGAGAACGAGCGTCCACTTCTCTCCGTCCTTTTCGACACGGGCCCCGCTCGCGGGACCCGGTGTGTACAACGCGCGATCGGTCATCTTCTTTTCCTTGTCCTTTGTTTCATTCCTGTTGATCGATCCGTGCGGTCGAGGTGCCGTTCGAGAGCATTCACGTGAGCCGACCACAACCGCCGCAACCGATCCCGCCAGGTATCGATCTTCTGAAATAGCTCAGGAGTTAGCTGGCGGAGACGCCGCCGTTGAATCCGCGGCCGTCGGCGCCCACCAGGCTTCGATCCTGATGAACCGCCGTCCTTAATAGTGCGCCAACTGGGTGAGCTGAATGAGGTTGCCGCAACGATCGTTCAGCATCGCAATGGTCGAAGCGGTCACATCGGTGGGCGGCATCGTGAACTCGGCGCCCCGGGCCTTGAGCCGCTCGTAGTCGGCTTTCACGTCGTCGGTATAGAACATGATCGCGGGCTGTCCCTGTTGAAAGATCGCCTGCTGATACGTCTTGGCCGCGGGGTTGTTGTTCAACGCCAGTTGCAGCTCAATGCCGTTCGGCTCCTCGGGTGAGGCCACGGTCAGCCAGCGATAAGGACCCTGGCTGAAATCAGTCTTCTTGGTAAAGCCCAATACCTCCGTATAGAAGTGCAGGGCCTTTTCCTGGTCGTCCACATATATGCTGGTCACCTTGATTTTCATCTCGCTTCTCCTTTAGAGCGTTCGCGGTTTGGGCCGCGACTTCTTCTTGTCTTAGTTTTCGTGGATGTTGATTGCTCCGTGCGGTCGAGATGCCGTTCGAGAGCATCCACGTGAGCGGACCAGAACCGGCGGAACTGCGTCAGCCAGGCGTCCACCTCCTCGAGTGGTTCAGGTTTCAGCCGGTAAAGCCGGCGCTGTGCGTCCACCGTGGATTCCACGAAACCGGCCTCGCGCAGCACGCGCAGGTGCTTGGACACGGTCGGTTGCGACATGTGCAGTTGACGCTCGATCTCGCCCACCGACTGTTCTGATGAGCTCAAAAGGCTCAAGATCGCCCGGCGATTCGGCTCCGCGATGATTTCGAATACGGATTCCACGCTCTTTATATACCCTACAAAGCATATACGTGTCAAGGTATATAAAATGCGGGAATTCTCTTCCCACCTCTGGGCGCCCCCAATCTGGAATGCCGTTGACGGATTGGAGACTCTCGGCAGAGTTCCTAAAGCAAACTGGAGTTTCGGTCCGTGGAAAACGTGTGGACTCTGGCGGCACTTTGGGTGGGGCTCGACTCGCGATCTGCTTCAAGATTTCGACGGCACGGACCGAGGATCGCTGTCGGGACGGTGGCTCAACTCGTGATTGGCGCGGGAGTTGCGGGTGAGGCCAGGGCACAGGCGATTGAGTGAGCTGGGATGAAGGCGACCATCATTTCGGATTTCAACCTGCGCACCGGAAAGAAGATCGCGGAAAAGCTGCACTACATGCACTGCAACCCCGGTGAAACGCGGCCTTGTCGCCTCGTCAGAGCTATGGCAATGGAGCAGCTTCCAGGCCTGCGCGTTCCTGGAACAAGGCACGGTGCGCGTGAACGAATGGAGCGTCCTGAAACTCAAGCGCAAAAATCCGACTTCGTTCGCATCCCCTGGAATGATGGGTCGAAACGGGCTGGTTTGAACGGAGACACGCCCATGTCTCGAAAATCGCGAGACATGGGGCGCCCGCTTTAGGATTTGCCAATGGAGCACCGGTTGCGTAAGTCGCTGATTTGAAAATTGGTCGGGACGGGCAGATTTGAACTGCCGACCCCTCGCACCCCAAGCGAGTGCTCTACCAGGCTGAGCCACGTCCCGACGGGTCTCTTCCCAAGGCTGAGAAGAAGGGGTTACACCAAGATTCTACACGACGACCACAGCTACTGCGAGGGCGGCACGTACTCCTTCGGCGCCTCGGAACCTTCACCGAAGAAAAACGCGTCCATCTGCTGCACCAGAAACTCCTGGTGCTCTTTCTTCCACGGCTGCAGCCGGTATTCGTTGAGCAACATCTTCTGGTGCTCGGTCCACTGCTGCCAGGCTTGCTTGGAAACGTTGTTGTAGATCTTCTGGCCGAGTTCGCTATCGAAGGGAGGTTCGTCGAGCCCCTCCGCTTCGCGGCCTAATTTCACGCATTGCACCATGTGCGCCATTTGGAAATTGTAACCCTAGCGGGCCTTCCTGTGCCGCCGCTGTGCCTGGGACGGCTCCGGTTCCACCACCGCAAACTGCAATTTCCGCTGCATGCGATCGATGCGATCCAGCAGAACGCGCACCTGGTCCCCGAGGGAATAGGTCTTGCGGCTGCGCTCGCCGATGATCTGCTTCGTGTTCTCGTGATAGTTGAAGCGGTCGCCCTGTAGTGTGTGCAGCGGAACCAACCCTTCGACAAAAAGATCAGTCAACTCTACGAAAAGCCCGTACTTGGTTACGCTCACGATCAGCGCGGCGAACTCTTCCCCAACGCGCTCCTGCATGAACTTGATCTTCTTCCACTCGAGCAGTTCCCGCTCCGCATCATCGGCCCGCCGCTCGGACTCGCTCGATTCCTCGGCGATCTGTTTCAGCTGGTCCTCCGGAATCGGACCGTTCAGCGCCGCGCGATGCTCCGCGTGATCTTTCTTTCCTCGCTTGCGCTCATGACCGTCCGGCTTGCTCCATGGCGAGGGACTGCCCAGTTCATTCACCGCCCCGCCAACCCCGACCGGCACGCCATGGTCATGCTCTTCTGCCTGGTCCTTCAAAGTTTGCTTGAGGATGCGGTGCACGATCAGGTCGGGATAGCGGCGGATCGGCGAAGTGAAGTGCGTATAGCTCGACGCCGCCAGCGCGAAGTGTCCCTCATTATGTTCCGAGTAGCGCGCCTGCTTCAGCGAACGCAGCATGAGGTAGCTCAATATCCGCTCTTCCGGCTTGCCTCCGAGTTTCTGCGTCAGCTTCTGGTACATCCGCGGCGTGATGTGCACCTCTTTCGGGATCTCGATGGGCTGCGCATTGCGTCCGCTGCCGTATCGCGAACGCTTGTCGCTCTTCAGGTGCACGCGTTCCACCGGCAGGCTGCCGACCCCCAGTGAATAGCCAAAGCTCGCCGCCAGTGTCTCGAACTCATACACGCGCTTGGGATCGGGCTTCTCGTGGATGCGATACAGCGACGCAATCCTTCGCTCCTCGAGATAGGTGGCAACGCTTTCGTTCGCCGCCAGCATGAACTCCTCGATCAGCCGATTCGCCTCGTTGCGCTCGGACCGAGTCACGCCCTTCATCAATCCGTTCTCGTCGAACTCGATCATCGGCTCGGGCAGATCGAAGTCGATCGACCCTCGTTTCTGCCGCTTGCGGTTCAGGATGGCCGCCAGATCCCGCATCAACTCGAAGTTCTCGACCAGCGGCGCGTATCGCTTGCGCAGTTCCGCGTCGCCTTGCAGGATCCCATGCACGGCCGTGTAGGTCATCCGTTCCGCCGAGCGGATCACGCCCTCGCTCAACTCGTAGCCGACGATGTCGCCCTGCGGATCGATCTCCATCACGCACGAAAGCACCAGCCGATCCACTTGAGGCCGTAAGCTGCAAATATCGGTCGAGAGCTCCAGCGGCAGCATTGGCACGGCGCGGTCGGGAAAGTACACCGAGGTCCCGCGCAGCCGCGCCTCTAGGTCGATGTCCGACTCCTCGGTCACGTAATGCGCCACATCCGCGATGTGCACCTGCAGTTCGAAGTTGCCATTGGGCAAATGCCGTACCAGCACTGCATCGTCGAAGTCCCGCGCCGTCTCGCCGTCGATGGTCACAATCGGCAGCGAACGATAGTCCCGCCGATGCTTCAGCTCCTTCGCCGGAATCTCCGGGCTGAACTCGCGCGCCTCGGCCAGCACCTCGGCCGGAAACTCATGCGGCAAATGATGCTTGCGGATCATGATCTCGGTATCGACCCCGAAATCATCCTCATATCCCAGGATCTCGACCACCCGCCCGCGCGCGCTCTGGGTCGGCGACGGCCAATCTGTGATCTCGACATTCACCACGAGGTCATCCAGGTTCGTCCACTCCCGCCGTCGCGCCTCCGTGCCGATCACCCGGTCCTGCTCGACTCTCTTCGCGCGCTTACGGCTCTTCTCGTCACCATCGCCGGCCTCTACTCCCGGAGGCCACTCCAGGCCCTTGGGGATCACGATGTCCTGGGTGATCTTCTCGTCGATGGGCTGCACGAAGTTCGAACGATCGCCATAGTGAAAGGTCCCCACGACTGTCGTATGCGCGCGGTTGAGCGTTCGCAGGATTCTGCCTTCTGCACGTCCGTCTCGTTTATTAGCGACGATCTCTACCAGCACCTCGTCGCCATGCATGGCCGACCCGATTGCCGGTGGGGGAATGTAGATGTCGCCCTCGATCTTGCTGCGCACCTCCTCGTCCTGCGGCAAAACGAAGCCGTAGCCGTCGCGGTGCATGCTCAGCTTTCCCGACACCAGGTTCCGGCTGCGCGCTGCCTTCGGCATGGAATAGCGTCCGGCAGCCGCGGTGACCAGTTTGCCGCGCTTCACCAGCGATTCCAGCCTGCGAGTCAACTGGTCACGGTCCTGTCCACGCAGGCGTAGCTCGCGCACCAACTGCTTGTAATTAGCCGATTGATGAGGTTGCCGTTCGATGTGTCCGAGGATCTGTTGGTCGTTAAGCATGCTTACGAAAGTTCGATGCACCTAAGGATTGCTGCGCCCGCCGTGCAAGCTACGGTCTAAAGCCTAATCCGAAAACTAAGCCTTCGCAGTCTCACATAGTAGGTCGATTTGCTGATATAAGAAATGCCAGAGCTGTTGGAATATTTACATCAGACGCTGGCAAGTATTCCGGCTTAGCGATTAAACTGGTCGCAAGCACCCGCGAAAATTCAGGACGTTTGGTGTTTCTCGCGATCGTTTTGGTTTGGTCAGCAACGTGCGAGTGAGAACTCGCTCAACCCCCTGAAAGGATTTCGTTTTCCAATGTGGAAGCCTAACGCTACCGCCCCTGGTACCACCGCCACTCCCGAGCCGGCCCGCCCGACTCCGTCTCCTGCTCCGTCGGTCTCTTCGTCCAGCATGGAACCCACACCCGCCCCCGCGCCGCGCAATGCCGCGGTCAACACAGCCGAGCAGGCCACCATTGGCAAGTCGCTCGTCATCAAGGGCGAGGTTACGGGTTCGGAGTCGCTTTACATCGATGGCCGCGTGGAAGGTTCCATCAACCTTCCCGGCAATCGCGTCACGGTCGGCCGCAATGGCGTCGTCGCCGCCAACATCAATGCCCGCGAAGTTGTCGTGCTGGGCAAGGTAAAGGGCAACCTCACCGCCAGTGACCGCGTGGATATCCGCAATGAAGGTTCGCTGACCGGCGATGTTGTCGCACAGCGCATCAGCATTGAAGATGGCGCCTTCTTCAAGGGAGGCATCGACATTCGCAAGCCTGGCCAGAAGGATGCGGCCTCGGAACCTGCGGCCGTCGCTGCCAGCGCAAAGACCGCGTAATCCAACGTTTTGAATCCCGGGGCGGAATGCGAATTCCGCCCCGGGTCAACCACCGGTGTGCGCCAGCCTGCGTGGTCGTTCCCCCGAGGTGCACAATGCTACGAAGACTCCTTGATATCGTTTCCTTCGGATGCCACCACCGCCGTATTTCCAAGCCTTTCGCGGCGGCGCGCCCATCGCAAGCCTCCGGACAGTGGGACCAGCCGGGTAGCGGACACTACGTCGTTTGCCTGGAATGTGGCAAGAAGTTCGGCTACGATTGGTCGCAAATGAAAATGATCCGCTGACCGGATGGTCATACTGAGCGCAGTCGAAGGACCCTGCCGCTCCTCCTCTCTCTCCGCCACGCCCTAAACGCCTCCGGTCGTTTCTTCCGCAATTTCGATCGAGGGATCTACTGCTTTCTTTCGCCGCAATGCCTGCGGCAACTCTGACTTCGTCAGCTTCAATCCCAGAATCACGCACAGAACCCACACCACGGTGGCAAGCAGCAGCGAGAGGACGTCATTGCGTCGCAATCCGGCGACAGGAATGAATCGCGCGGCATACCACGCGGCGGCCCCGGCCACCACGGCAGTCCCCATGGCCTTCGACAACTCGCGCCAGTTCAGTTCCGCAGCACGGACCAGCCGCTGACGATCGAGCAGGACAACCATCGACAGCGTATTGAGCAAAATGCCGATGTCGGAAGCAATCGCCAGCCCAACCACCCCATGATGGTGGTAGAGCACGTTATAAATGGGGATGGATGCTGCCGTGATGAGCGTGCTCGCCACCATGGGAGTGAGCGTATTGCCTGCAGCATAGAATGCGCGCGCATACAACGCCTGCGCCGACCAGAGCGCTAGCGACAGACGCAAACCAGAAGAAGTAGATCGCGGTTTCCTGCGAATCGTGGAAGTGAAAGCGTCCGCGGCGATAGACCAGGTCGATGATGGGCAGCGACGCGGCCATCATCCACGCCGTCATCAGCAGGGAAGCCGCCACCAGTTTGTACACCGAGTCGTTCACCAGCCGCGCGAACTCCTGCCGCTTTCCCTCTCCGAAAAGTCGCGCAAAGAATGGCAGCGAGGCCTGTCCGGTGGCTTGCCCGAGCACCGCGATCGGCACTGCGAACAGTCGCTTGGCGTAATTGAGACGCGTAATGTCCCCGGCCCCGTGGCTGGCGAAGAAGCGCAGAATCCAGTCATCGGCGGTGACCAGCGAAACGCCGAGCATCAACGGAATCGATAAACGGATCCACTCGCGAAATCCCCGGTCCCTGAAATCGAAGTTGAGACGGAAGCCGATGTTGGTCTTCGCCGCGCCGACTGCATTCACCAGGAAAGGTCCCACGAAGGCGCCGACCAGAGCACCCATTGCGAGTGACGCGATCCCATACCGGCGGGCGCCGACTACGCCTCCCAGGATGATGAAGATGTTATAGAGAAGAGGGCCAAAGGCGGGCAGCAGGAACAACCGGCGTGAAAGCAGAACCGCCGAGACCACGCCTCCGACGTAAAAGAAGATCTGCGCCGGCAGGAGGATCCGCGTCAGGTGCGCGCATAAAGCAACCTGGGCTTCCGTAAAGCCGCGAAAATACGAACGCGTGAAGGCCGTGGTGTAAATCTCGCCCAGCGCGATGAGGACGATCAGGATGGTGCTGATGATCGTGATGATGGCTGAAAATGTCTTGCGCGCATCCTCTTCGCGCGATTGCGAAAGAAACCGCGTGTAGATCGAGATGAACGTGATCGATGCCGTACCGCCGGCCAGGATGTAATTCAGCCAGTCCGGCAAGGTGAACGCGGCGACGTAGGCGTCAGTTTGCGGGCCTGCTCCAAAGGCCCACGCGATGTAGGCCTCCCGCACGTATCCGATCACCCGCGAAAGCATCACCGCCGACATCAGCAGGAGCGTTGCGGAGAACGCGCTGTGTTGATGGGACGGACGGAGCGCGCGAACCGCACGGCTGAAAAAACTGGTGGACGGAGCAGACATTCATGGCGATTCTACATGGCCTCCTCGGACTCGCCCGGCTGACATCCGAACAGGAGTGCTCCACTGGTAAAATCAAGTTACATCCCGGATTCGCATAGAAAGCTTACGCAAAGATGATTCATCCCTGGCACGACATCAGCCCCGGCGAACACGTCCCGCAGGATTGCAATGCGGTCATCGAAATTCCCTTTGGATCGAGCGTGAAGTACGAGCTCGACAAGCAGAGCGGCATGATCAGGCTCGATCGTGTGCTGTATTCGGCAGCCTACTATCCGGCGAACTATGGGTTCATCCCGCAGACGCTCGCGGAAGACGATGATCCGCTCGATGTTCTCGTCTTTTGCCAGGAGCCGGTGGTCCCCCTGACCATCATCCAGGCGCGTACGATCGGATTGATGACGATGATCGATGGCGGCAAGCCGGACCATAAGATCATCGCCGTGGCGACGCATGACCCCGAGTTCAACTCCTACAGAGAAGCAAGTGAAATGCCCGGACACCGGCTGCAAATGCTGCGGCGTTTCTTCCAGGACTACAAGGTTCTCGAAGGCAAAGAGGTCGAGGTCGACGAGTTTCAGCCATCGGCAGCCGCCTTCCCCATTGTGGAAGACGCGCTCGCCCGATACAGCAAACAACGGCGCAAAGGCTTCAGCAAAACAAGCCTCTAAACATCGCAGCCTTGGTAGCGGCGCTTGCCTGCGGGGAAGAGGACTTGCTGCCGTCTATTTCAATTACGATGTGACAGCCATGGCACTCATCCTCAATCTTGACTCCGCACGCGTTCTCGGCGCACTCATCGAGAAGGAGATCACCACTCCTGAGTACTACCCGCTTTCGCTGAATGCGCTGATCAACGCCTGCAACCAGAAATCGAACCGGGACCCGGTGATGGTCCTGGACGAAGACGCCGTCCGCCTGGCGCTTCGCAACCTCACCGACCGTGGACTCGCGCGCCACGCTGTCTCCGAGAGCCGTGTTCCCAAATATGAGCACGACGTTTACAACGTCCTGCAACTCGGCCGTCGAGAGATCGCGATCCTGTGTGAGCTCCTTCTTCGCGGCCCGCAGACACCAGGCGAGTTGCGTGGGCGCGCCGAGCGCATGTACGCGTTCGAGAGCATCGACGACGTCCACTCAACCCTGCAGCGGCTGATCGAGCGCGATCCTCCCCTGGCTGTCGTTCTCCCGCGTCAGCCTGGCACCAAGGAAGCCCGCTACGCCAACACGCTGCTGCCCATCCCGGCTGTCCCCCAGCCTGAGACTCCCTCAGCACGGCACAGTGGGGAAGGCTCCGAGGCGCGGATCGCCAGGTTAGAGGGAGAGCTCCAGGAACTGCGCGAGCAAGTAGAGGAACTGAAGCAGCAGATCGCAACTCTGCGGGCACCTTCCGCTTGAGGACTGCGAGCAAGCGTTGATTCCTGCCATCCCAGCAAGTTTTCCGGGCCCGATCGGCCATGCACAAGCCGCGCAAAATGGATTCGCAGACGGTGTCCACCCTACAGGAGTCCCCCAACACCCGATCCGAGGACACCGCCTGCGAACTAGCTTGGCCTCGGCTACCAGCTTGCGCGTGGCCCGCCGTCGCTCCTCGACGGCCTTTTCTTGCGGTCCGGCATAACGCCGAACACGCTCATGCTCGGCGTACTTCCGACGGCTTGCAATATCATTTTGTGAGTTCCTGGATCGGACGTCTCGGAATGGGACGATCCATCTCGGACTACTCCCTCCGCTTTCTCCCCGTCTATTTCGCCCGTATCCAGGCGCCGTACTTCATATCCTCCGTGAGGATGTGGCTGTTCAGCCACTGCTTCAACGAATCCATCACCTCCACCGTCAAAACCGACTCTCCTGACTCCATCTTGGACTGCATTTCACGCACCTGTGCGGAGAACTTGGCATGTTTCTGCCGGTGCTCCGCAAGATTCGAATAGGACTTCGCACTCAGCAGTGCCTCTTCGCTCGCGAAGTGCGAATGCGTGTAGGCCACCATCTCCACCATTACTCTTTGCTGGATCTCGCGCGCTTTGCCGGCCAGCATGGCTTCATGCAGTTCATTCAAAATTCCGAACCATTTCCGATGCTCGCCGTCCATCGTGGCTACACCGACGCTGTAGTTGTTGTTCCAGGTCATCAGGGCCATATTCCGTCCTCCGTTAAGTTCATCGACGCAATCTGCAAAACAATTAGCAGGTCGATGGACGCTCCCGCTAAGCGGCAACGAGAAATGCGTTATCCTCGCTTTGCGCGCACGCTCTACGCGCCGCTGCTCGCATCGGGATACCCATGAACGTATCGAAGGTTCGTTTCGGAATTGCCGGTTTCGGATTGCACGCGGTCAAGCGCCTTCTACCGGCCTTCGCTGTCGCCGGCTACAGCAGCGTCACGGCGCTGTCGCGACGCGATGCCGAACAGGCGCGTGCCTCGGCCCGGCAGTTTGGGATTGCCCATAGTTTCGACTCCACCGAAGAACTGGCCCGCTGCCCCGAGGTTGACGCCGTCTTCATTGCGACTCCCGATGCCCTGCATCTCCGCGACGTTGTCGCCGCTCTCAGGGCCGGCAAGCCGGTGCTCTGCGAGAAGCCGATGGCGATGAATGCCGAAGAAGTCGAACAGATGATCGCCGCCGCGAACTCTGCCGGTCTGCTGCTCGGCGTCGCCCAGGTCTTCCGCTTCGAGGAAAGTGCCCTTTACCTGCGCGATCGCGTTGCCAACGGAGACATCGGAGCACCGGCCCTCGCCCGCGCTGAGTTCTGTTATCCGGCATTCGAGAGTGCCCGCACCTGGATCACGGATCCCTCTCTCGCGACGGGCGGCCCCATTGCCGACGTCGGCGTGCATTGCATCGACGCGCTTCGCTTCATCCTCAACGATGAGGTGGTTGCCGTCAGCTGTACTGCTCAACAGGACGAGCGCTCCGGGCCGGTGGAATCGGCCGGCATCCTTACCCTGGAATTCGCGCGCAAAGCGCTGGCTACGGTTTCCGTCTCCAGCCGCACGCCATACCGCACCCTGCTCGAATTCACCGGCGGGCACGGCGTCTTAACCGCCCTCGATGGGTTGAACGTGGAACGCCCAGTTACCATCGAATTTCGCGCCTCCGTCGATCCGCGCCTCGTTGAAAAGGTGGAAGTGAGCAACCATCTCGCTTACGCCCGCCAGCTCGACGCCTTCGCGCAAGCCCTGCTCACCGGTGCTCCTTTCCCTGCGACCGCCGAAGACGGCCTTCGCAACCAGCAGGTGCTGGATGCGGCCTATCGCAGCTGGCGCGCTGGCAAGCGGCAGCTACTCTCCTAGCTGCCACGTTTCGAAACCAAACCCAGCACGCACGATCAGGCAATAGCCAAGCACCTTTGCGTAATGCCCCATTCTCGAGAACTTGCGTCTAATGCTTATAGATGTTCACTGCGATGCGAGCCGATTTGTAATGTGACGTTCATTTTGCTGCGCATCCCACAACTTGAAACTGGAAGTCCGATCGATAAAACGGGATTTCTCACCTAGAGGAAATGTGTCGTGTTGAGACAAGCTGGCATAACCGAAATCCGCAACACCCTGGAGAAGATGCTGACGACCACGGACGCGCAGCGACTGCATCTGAAGTATGAAGAGGAAGGCACGCTTCCCGCAGCAGCAATCGTTCGCGTCGAAGGCGTCGAACTTCGACTGGAAAAGGATCACTTCGACGGTTGCTGGACGATCGCTACCAACGAGGGCCACCCCAGGCTGCTCGATCGCATGGACGAAACCGCTTTAGGACCCTCGATCGTTTTCACGTTGGAACAAAGTGTCGCCCACTTGCTGGGCTGACAGAACCATTCCGCCCCAAACAGCAATGCGGCAGATCCGGGAGTTTTTGCTCCAGCGATCGACCGCAATGCTTCTATCCAATTTCGCGATTACGCCGGCAATTCGGTGACGGGCGGATAATCATGCTGTTTCCGTCCCTCCGCTCCGTCATACATCTTCGTCGTTTTGAATCGCTCGAAGCGCCCGTCCGCTGCCCAGAACTTCACCTTGTCGCGTAACGCCTGCATCTCCTGCGCCGACATCGGACGGAAATTTGAAGCGATCGCGATGTTCTGCTCCAGCACCGCCATCGACTCCATACCGCTGATCGTCGTCGCCACCGGCAGGCTCATTGCGTAGCGCAATGCTTCCTCCGGCGTAGCCGCTCCGTGGGTCACGATCTCCCCACTGCCACCCATGCTCTTCATCCCCAGCGGCGCGATTCCCCGCTTTTGCAGTTCGGGCAGCACGTGCTGCTCAAAACTGCGGAAGGTCGCGTCCAGGCAATTCAATGGCATCTGCACCGTATCGAAAGGGAAATTATGCGAAAGCATCTTGAGATGGATGCGCGGATCTTTGTGTCCGGTGAATCCCACCGCCCGCACCTTCCCTTGCTGCTTCGCCAGGGTGAGCGCTTCAATCGCTCCATCGGGCGCGAAGATCAGGTCGGGATCGTTGTCGTAGATCACCTCGTGGATCTGCCACACATCCAGGTGGTCCGTCTGCAGCCTTCGCAACGATTGCTCCAGTTGCTGCATGGCCACTTCCTTGCTCCGGCCGTGGGTGCAGACCTTGGTCATTACCACGACCTGCTGACGCTTGCCCTTCAGCGCAGCGCCGAGATACTCCTCGCTCTGTCCGTCGTGGTAATCCCACGCGTTATCGAAGAACGTAATGCCCGCATCGATGGCGCGAGCCACCATTTCCACGGCATCTTTTTGCGTCTTGGCCGAACCGAGGTGATACCCGCCCATCCCGATCGCCGACACTTCAATTCCCGTTTTCCCCAATTGCCGCTTCGGGATCGCCTCGCCGCTCTTTTTTTCGGAGTTCGTGTTCTGTGCCATCGCTGCCATCTTTCCTGGTACCAGGCTCCCTGCTCCCGCCAGTGCTGCTCCCTTCAGGAACGACCGGCGATTGAAATCGTACCCGTTGTCGCTCACTTTCCAACCTCCGGCCAGGGAGTTCCGGAGTTCTCGGTGGCTTTCATCATCTCCTTCACTTCCACCGATTGCATGTCGAGCGGGAACTCGTGCGCCAGCCGTGCCTCCGGGTTATCGAACTTCAGCGATACCTTATAGAGTTCGTAGCGCCCGTCGCCGGCATGAGGCTTGACGCGGCTGCGCAGCTCATCCATCTTCTCCGCCGGCCACGGCTGGAAGCCCGTAGCCACCTTGATGGCCTGGTCGAGCGCCTCCTGGTGATCGATGCCGGTAATGGTCGTCGTCACTCCCGGCAAACTCATGGCGTAGCGTAGCGCTTCTTCTCCGCTCAACACTCCCCGCTTCACGGCGTCTCCATGGCCATTGATCGGCTTCATGCCCAGCGCGGCGATTCCGCGCTTCTGCAACTCCGGCAATACTGCCACTTCGAAGCTGCGGAAGTTGTGATCGAACGCATTCAGCGGCATCTGCACTGAATCGAAGGGGAAGCCGGTGTTCAGCATCTTGAGGTGAATCTCAGGATCCTTGTGGCCGGTGAATCCCACGAAACGCACTTTGCCCTGCTCTTTCGCCTTGCGCAAAGCTTCCGCTGCTCCGTTGGGACGGATAAACAGCTCCGGATCGTTCTCGAACGAAACCCCGTGGATCTGCCAAAGATCCAGGTGATCCGTCTGCAGCCGGTTCAGAGACTGCTCCAGCATCCGCATCGCGAGATCCGCATCGCGACCGTGGGTGCAGACCTTGGACATGAGGAAGACCTTGTCGCGGCGGCCCTTCAGCCCCTGGCCCATCCAGTCTTCGGTCTTGCCACGGTGATACTCCCAGCAATTGTCGAAGAACGTAATGCCGGCATCGACGGCCTGCTGAACCAGTTTCACCGCTGTCTTCACGTCGGGCGCATCCCCGATATGGTGGCCGCCGAACCCAATGCAGGAAACCATGGCGTCGGCCTTGCCGAACTTGCGTTTAGGAATGTCAGCCATTCAGCCCTTCTGGCACCAAAAAATCAACGCCGCCAAAACCACAGCGCTTCCTGCACGAGATGCGGGATTTTTAAGCACTGTTGGCTCCTATCCCTCTCTTGAATCCTACCGACAGATAGGAGCCAGGAATGTTCACACCAGTAAACAAAAGCGCGAAGCCCGAACCGGTTCTCAGCGCCGCCGCTTCAGCGGTTGGTCCTTGCGACTTGGATGCACTCCACATTTTCACGCAGTGCCACCCCGGCGGAATGCGGCAACTCTCCTCGCGCTATAATCTCCGCGCTCATGAAAGTTCACGTTCGCGCCCTCCCTCTGCTTCTACTGGCCACTCTTGTCTTCCCCCAACAACCCAAGCCTCGCGCCCGCGATCTCGGCGTACCTTTCGATGGCACGCCCGGAAAACTCAATGCCATTACCGACGTCGCCGGGGTTGCTGTCGGCCACAAAACCCTCATCTCCGGCGAAGGCAAGCTCGTTGTTGGCCAAGGTCCCGTACGTACGGGAGTCACTGCCGTCATCCCGCGCGCCAGCGATTTTTTTGATCCCGTTTATGCAGCGTGGTTCTCACAAAACGGCAATGGCGAGATGACTGGCACAACCTGGGTGGAAGAATCAGGGTTCCTCGATGGCCCGGTGATGATCACCAACACCCACAGCGTGGGCGTGGTGCGCGATGCCGTGATCGCCTGGCGTCTTAAACATCAGCCGCCGAAAATCGTGGAGGACGCATGGTCGCTCCCGGTCGTTGCCGAAACCTGGGACGGATGGCTCAACGACATCAATGGCTTTCACGTGAAGCCGGAAGACGCCTTCGCAGCCCTCGACAGCGCAAGCTCCGGCCCTGTCGTCGAAGGCAATGTCGGCGGCGGAACCGGGATGATCTGCAATGAATTCAAGGGGGGTATCGGCACATCCTCGCGCGTACTCAGCCCGAAGGACGGCGGCTACACTATCGGCGTCCTGGTGCAATGCAATTACGGATTACGCCCCCAACTTCGCATCGCCGGCGTACCCGTAGGCAAAGAGATCCCGCAGCAACCCGCTTATCAGCAGGAGACGGGATCGATCATCGTCGTCGTCGCCACCGACGCGCCGCTCATCCCGACGCAGCTCAAACGCGTCGCCCACCGCGTCACCGACGGCCTCGGACGCCTCGGCAGCATCTCCGGAAACGGTTCCGGCGACATCTTCATCGCCTTCTCCACGGCCAATCCTCACTCCTATTACGGCGAGAAACCCGCCACCATCCAGACCGTCATCAACGACCACATGGATCCCATCTTCGAAGCAACCGTGCAGGCTACCGAAGAAGCCGTGGTCAATGCCCTCGTCGCCGCCCAAGACATGACCGGCCGCGACAACCACAAAGTGATCGCGCTGCCGCACGATCAATTGCGAGAGGTCCTGAAAAAATACAACCGTCTGGTCGAGACACACTGATTCGATCCTGAAGGGGCAACAATCCGCGAAGCTTGCGGCTCGTTGAAACCTGAACGTATATCGCCATGCAATCCGGGACTGCACCTTCCCAATGCCGCAGGCACGCTAGAAAATAGCCCCGGTCGTAAGACCGGGGTAGGCGTCCAAGCAAACCGGGTCCGCTTCAGCGGACAGCATCTCGAGGTCCCAAAGACGACGTGCTACTTCGCCGGCCGCAGCGATGCCGGCCCAATCGCATTCAAATTCTCGGGCGCCGCCGGGTTCACCCCGAAGTCCCATACGTAAAGGTTGATATCGTCCTCACCCAGCATTTCGACGACGGCATACTCACCCGGTTCGAGTGGCTGGCTCGGTGTCACCTTCACCCACTGGCCTTCGTTGACCTTCGCGGCGGTTGAAGCGACGAAGCGTTCCGTCTGGCTGGTCTTGCCGTTCAGCTTCACGTTGAGGGTACCCACCGAGCGAGTATTCGTTTTGGGATTGCTATCAACGCGCACGATGCGATAGTGCGACGAAAGATTCCCCGGCTTCTCGCCGCTCTGGATGCAGACATAAATCACCGGCGTGGTCACGTGCGATTGCACGCGTGCGTGCAGCCCTTCGAGGGCAAACGATTTGTGCTTCGTTGCCAGCGGGTTGGGAACAGCACGCATACCGTCCGATTTCTTCGCCACGTCGGCGCCGTTCTGCAGGATTTCGATCAACTGGGGCGCCTGCTTCCACTGATCCAGCAGGTAAACACCGCCCAACTCGGAGTCCGGCAGGCGCAGTCGAGGTGCAACCGTCGGGGCCTCTGCTTCGCTCTTCGCGCTATCCCGCGCCTCTTCCTCCGCCTCGTCGCGATTTTCCCGCGAGGTGTCGTTCTTCACCGGGTTGGCGTTGTACTTGTTAGTGGCATCCCAATCGACGAAGTCCTTGGGTATTTCCTCCCAGGTATAACGTTCCGCACTGTAATAGCGCACCCGGTCCCCTTCGATCTTGTATTCGGTGATCGACTGGTAGCCGCCATCTTTTAAGACAAGACGCTTGGTATGCTGCTGCGCCTGCGCAAGGTTCGCCGTGGCGAAGAGAAATAATAGGACGAGAACAGCGCGAAGCCCGGTTCGCATGCAGCTTATGGTACGACCGGAGCAGCCCATTGTCATGGACCGTGAGTACAAGCCGGCTCAAAACGGATCTTCGGCATAATTCAGAGCACAACCGATTCGTATCCCGGACGCGATCAAGTCCTGTATCCGGGCACGACTTCAGTCGTGCCGAAACCGCCACCAAAGACACGGGCTTGAGCCCCTGCGAATTTGGCGGCCGGCCGCATCCCGCGAAACGAATTAGCGCTGAGAGAGATTTAGGTCAGCATGCCCACGCGGGCCACGCTGACGTTGTCTCGCGTGGTGTTCTTCACCGCGTACATCATCTCGTCCGCCTGGCGGATGATGTCGTGCGCATTCTTGGCGTCCTCGGGGAAGGTCGCCACCCCCATGCTGGCGCGGATGTTGAGATTCAGCCCCTCCGGCTTCAGCCACGCCTCCTTGCGGAAGACGTCGCGAAGACGGCGCGCCACCACCAGCGCTGCATCTTTCGAGGTCTGCGGCAACAGCACCACGAACTCATCGCCGCCATAGCGGAAGGCGTAGTCGATCAAGCGCAGATGAGCCTTGATTTCGTATCCAATCTCCGCCAGTAAACGGCTGCCGATCAGATGCCCGTGGGTGTCGTTCACGCTTTTGAAGTGGTCGAGATCGAGAAACAGGATGCTGAACTCGTAACCGAAACGGCTCGACCGGTAAACCTCGGCCTCGAGCGTCTTGTAAAGATGACGCGCGTTGTACAGGCCGGTGCAGTCGTCGGTGATGGTCAGCTCTTGAATCTTCTCCACCGCGCGAGCGTTGTCGATGGCAATCGCGGCATAGTCGGCCAAGGCCTGCAGGAGCAACATTTCGTTGCCGCCAAAGCCCTCCATATCGACGTTAATCAGCTGGATCACGCCCAGGACACGGTGCTTGGATTTCAGCGGGATGCAGATGATCGAGCGCGTCTGCCACTTCGTCATCTCGTCAATGCGCTTGGCGAAACGCGGATCGGTATACACATCCGGAACGAGCAGGCTCTCCCCGTTCTGCGCCACCCAACCGGCAATGCCTTCGCCCAGCTTCAGGCGCACCGTCTTCAGGGCTTCGGCGGCATCACCGACGGCAATCGCGAAGTAGAGCTCCTGTTTTTCTTCGTCCACCATGAGGAGCGACCAGGTGTCGGGACGGAAGTATGCCGCCATCTTCTCCATGATGGTCTGCAGGATGGAGTCGAGGTTCAACGAGGACGTCAGCGCTTTGGCGACGTCGTGAAACAGTCCTAGCTCCTGTAACTGCCGCTTCCGGTCGGCGCCGGCAGAGTCGAACATGATGGAGTGTTGGCCTCGAGATCGGATTCGTCATTATATGTCCACGTTTTCACGCGCTGCAATGGCGCTTTATGCATGCGGGTCATCTCAAATCTCAGGTGATTCCCTGAGTTCCATACCGGAATCGCACCCGTCAATAGAGGGTCGTCTTCCTGTTTGACAGCATGAAACGCGGCTATATGATGAACGGAGTACCTCGATTTCCACAGGGTTGACGAGTTGATAACGCGAGGGACAGTGGGTTCGTTCGGCGAGAAATTGCGTGAAGCAAGGGAAGCCCGTGGCGTCTCGCTCGACGAAATCGCCAAGTCCACGAAGATCGGCACTCGCTCGCTCAAGGCGCTGGAAGACGAAAACTTCGAAATCCTTCCCGGCGGCATCTTCAACAAGGGCTTCGTTCGTGCCTACGCGCGCTTTCTCGGAATGAACGAGGAAGAGGCGATTGCCGCCTACCAGGCCGCCGTCAAAGAAGAACCCGTATCGGTCAAGACCATCGCTGCGCAGAGCGCGATGGCGCGTGCCAGCCACCTTGCTGCCCAACAGGCGCGTGAGTCAAGTTACGCAAAGCCTTTGATACGCGACGCGGCGATTATCCTCCTGGCCATCGCCATGATGTTTGTCGCATACGTCTCGTATCGCCGCGGCTACATCCATGCCCTGAAGCTGCCGCATTTGCACTCTTCGGCGAAAATGCAGGCGGATGCCACCAAGCCGGAATCCACCGCCTCGGCCATACCCGCCGCCACGGCACCGCAAACCCCGACGGCTATCTCTCCCCAATCCTCCACCGTCTCCTCGGTCCCGCAAGGTGAGCCGCCTTTGCCAGGCGACGCGGCACCGGTGGCCGGAGCCTTCACGGTTTCGATTAAGACAACGGAAGAGAGCTGGCTTTCGGTGACCGCCGACGGCAAGCGCGCCTTCCAGCGAATACTGGAACCGGAGGAACAGCAAAGCGTTACGGCGCAGACTGGAATCCGCATCGTGATCGGAAATCCATACGGCACGCAGCTCTCCTTGAACGGAAAACCCCTGGTGATTGCAGGAGACTTGGATCGGCCTCGCACCGTCCTGATCGATGCCAACGGAATGGCCGCTAAGTAGGCGGAGCTTCCCTGCTCAGGCCTGCACTTTAACCATTCTGTAGCCCCATTGAGCCCCAAATTCGTTGTCGCCACGGAGTCCCTTTGGTACCCTAGAAGGCAAGTTTCAACTCAGGTTTGCCATCTTCCGCGGCCGTCCGAGCCGTGGCCTGCCGCAAGCTTTGTAAGGAGTCTTACCTTTGTCAAAGCGTAACCGTTTTCTTTTCACTTCGGAGTCTGTAACCGAGGGTCATCCGGATAAGATTGCCGACCAGATTTCCGACGCCATTCTCGACGCCTGCCTGGCGGAAGACCCCTCCAGCCGCGTCGCCTGCGAGACCCTGACCGCCACTGGCCTGGTCGTCATCGCCGGTGAAATCACTACCAAGGCCTATGTGGACTTCCAGACCCTGGTCCGCGGCACGATCCAGTCGATTGGCTACGACAACGCGCTGTATGGGTTCGACTCCAACACCTGCGCGGTGATCTCCAGCATCAACAAGCAGTCCGGCGATATTGCCATGGGTGTGGATACCGGCGGCGCCGGCGATCAGGGCATGATGTTCGGCTATGCGACGAACGAAACCCCCGAGTTGATGCCCGCCCCCATCTCCCTCGCTCACAAGCTCACCCAGCGTCTCACCGAAGTTCGCAAGAACGGCCTCCTTCCTTACCTCCGCCCCGATGGCAAATCGCAGGTCACCGTCGAGTACGACGAGAACAACAAGCCCGTCCGCGTGGATGCCGTCGTCATTTCTACCCAGCATGCTGAGACCATCAGCACCGAGCAGCTTCGGGCCGACATTTTGAAGCATGTCATCCAGGTCGCGGTTCCGGCGAACCTGCTCGATGCGGACACCAAGTATCACATCAATCCCACCGGCCGCTTCGTCATCGGCGGACCGATGGGCGATACCGGCCTCACCGGCCGCAAGATCATCGTGGACACCTATGGCGGCATGGGCCGTCACGGCGGCGGCGCTTTCAGCGGCAAGGATCCGACGAAGGTAGACCGTTCGGCCGCCTACATGGCCCGCTACATCGCCAAGAACATCGTGGCCGCCGGCCTGGCCGACCGTTGCGAGGTCGAGTTGGCGTATGCCATCGGCGTTGCGGAACCCGTCAGTGTCCTGGTCGACACCTTTGGTACCGCCAAAATCGACGAAGCGAAGATCGAAGAGCTGGTTCGCAAGAACTTCAGGCTAACGCCCAAGGAAATCATTGAGTCTCTCAACCTTCGCCGGCCGATCTATCGCAAAACGGCCGCCTACGGACACTTTGGCCGCAACGACAAGGACTTTACCTGGGAAGCTACCGATAAGGCTGCCGCGCTACGCGAGCAGTCCGGGCTCCAGACCCCTGCACACGCCGGGAAGCACTAAGAATCCGTGAGGGAGGTTACCCCCTCCCTCACTTCACACCACGACTTTCATCCGGCAAAATAAGAGTTAGAGGAACCATGGCGACGACACCTACCAACATCGCGTGTGACATCGCGAACATTGAACTTGCAGACCTCGGCAAGAAACGCATCGAGTGGGCACACCAGTCGATGAAAGTGCTGCAGATCCTGCGCAAAGAATTCATCAAGAACCAGCCCCTCAAGGGCATCCGCATCTCCGCCTGCCTGCACGTAACGGCAGAGACCGCGAACCTGATGATTACCCTGCGCGATGGCGGCGCCGAAGCCGTGCTGTGCGCGTCCAACCCGCTCTCCACGCAGGATGACGTGGCCGCCTCTCTGGTCCGCGACTACGGCATTCCGGTGTACGCGATCAAGGGCGAGAACAACGACACCTACTACTCGCACATCATGTCGGCCCTCGATCACAAGCCGCACATCACGATGGACGACGGCGCCGACCTGGTGACGATTGCACTGACCAAGCGCACCGATGTCGTTGACGGCATCATCGCCGGAACCGAAGAGACCACCACCGGCGTCATCCGCCTGCGCGCGATGGCGAAGGAAGGCATCCTGAAATACCCGATCATCGCGGTGAACGACGCGGACACCAAGCATCTGTTCGACAACCGCTATGGCACCGGGCAATCCACCATCGACGGCATTGTGCGCGCCACCAACTTCCTCCTCGCTGGCGCGAAGTTCGTGGTCGCCGGCTACGGCTGGTGCGGTCGCGGACTGGCCTCTCGCGCCCGCGGCCTTGGAGCCGAGGTCATCGTGACCGAAGTCGATCCTACGAAGGCGATCGAAGCGGTTATGGACGGCTATCGCGTCATGTCGATGGAAGAAGCCGCCAAGCTCGGCGATGTCTTCTGTACCGTCACCGGCAACAAGAGCGTGCTGCGCCGCGAACACTTCGAACTGATGAAGGATGGCGCCATCGTCTCCAACTCCGGCCACTTCAACGTCGAAATCGATATTCCAGCCCTGGAACGGCTTTCCTCTTCCAAGCGCACCACGCGCAACTTTGTCGAAGAGTATTCCCTGAAGGATGGACGCAAGATCAACCTCCTCGGGGAAGGCCGTCTGATCAACCTGGCCAGCGCCGAAGGCCATCCGGCTTCGGTGATGGATATGAGCTTTGCCGACCAGGCCCTCTCGCTCGACTACCTCGTGAAAAACCACAAGTCGCTTGAGAAGAAGGTTTTCAAGGTTCCCGATGAACTCGACAAGCGCGTTGCCAAGCTGAAGCTCGAGTCCCTGGGCGTGAAGATCGATCGCCTCACGCCGGAACAGGAAGAGTATTTGGCCGGCTGGAACGAAGGCACATAGTTTCACGACGATCTTTAAAAGGGACGGCGATTGCCGTCCCTTTTTTTGTTCCTCTACTCTTCCGGCGGAGGCGGTGGAAGAGGCTGGCCGTCTTTGGTCTCCAGGTGTATCACGCGCCTGTCTGGTCCTATCTTCTGCATCTTGTAGTCGGCCGGTGGCGTGAAGAGGCTGGCCTCGGGTTCGCCGCGGCGGACATTGGTCACCTTCGTCGTGACCTCGCCCGACCATGGATCGCTGTGAATGCGCAGCACCTCCATCCCGAGTTCGTCGGAGTACCAACTCTCGGTGGTCACCGTGATCGGCCGCTCGTTCCCCATCTGGCCCGCCGGAATCACATGTGTGGCGCGGGTGCCATGGGCAACGACCCCCTCTATCGTCTGGGTGCCGAGATCTTCCTTCTGCTCGTCGGAAGGCTTTGTACCGGAAACCTTCTGTTCCGCTATCCGCTTGCTCACGAAAACGGCATTGGTCGAGCCCGCTTCGTGATTTGGCAATTGGTCGGCGGACTTGTGTTCCGTATTCAAGATGAAGCGGGTGTGCGCGACGGGATCGTTGATCATAATCATGGTCGCGGCATTTTCGCCACTTTGCCCAGGGAACACGATCTTATTCTCGCGGCGCGTTCGGCCCTCGCTGTCGCGATAGAAGTGCGAAGTCTCTTCGTTCGTGATCTTGTTGCCGTCCGCAAGATGTTGCACGTGGGTATTCACGATATCAGCCGAAAGCGGAATGCCTTTGACCGGCGTAGCATCGTCGGCGCCTCCGAACTCGAAATGAAATGCGCCCGCCGCCTGGCCGTGAACCTCAACAGTCTGTTCGACTTGAGCCGTTGCCACCGCCGCACTGCCGGCCAGCATCGCTCCCAGCGCCAATAAGGTCGTTAACTTGTACATTTTTCTCTCTCCTATTTCTTATTGCAGAACTCTCACCCCGCGAACGAGCCCATCCTCCCCAACCAGGAAATCTGCCATCACCTTGCGGTTCTCGCCGTTCCGTGGGGCAAGCGGGGAGACCGGCAATTCAACACGGATGGCAACCGCCGGCCCCGGGCAGGCGAGCGAATCGCACATCACCAGCGGATAGAAGCCGTTTGCGGAGGAAACCTGCTGCACCGGCTCTCGATGCCGCGCCGGTAAGTTTTTCGGCGCAACGTGTTTCGCGCTTGCAGCGACGGGTGCGACCGGTTCGTCCGGAGTCAGTGAAGGAACTTGCGTCGTGTTGCTGCCGGCCTGGGTGGATGGACCATGGGGATGCGGGCGTAGGCTCCACACAACCGCAACTCCGGCAACCAGGCACACCAACGCTGCCATCGTCCATACAAACCTTCGCGCCGTCATCCCGCGCCGCTCGCGCGACCGTTGCGCAGACCGGATTGTTGCAAGCTCCGCCAGCAGGTTGCGCTTCACCGCCGGGTCCGGTTCCAACAGGTTCGTTCTCTCGGCGACTTCGGCAAACAAAACCCTGAGTTCAAGTTCGCGGTTCACCAGGCGCTCGCAAACCGGGCAAGCATGGGCATGGGCGAGCAGCGCCGACGATGGACGCCCATTGCGCCATAACTCCACATCCCCTGCTTCGCAATGCTGTTCAACCCAATAGCAACTCATGATTTCGCCCCTGATCTCTCTCGCGCCCGGTCGCGCGACAATTGATCGAGCAACGCCACATGCCCGCGATGCAGCCGCGACCGGACCGTGCCCAGCGGAATCGCGAGAATCGAGGATGCTTCCGCATAGGACAACTCTTGAAGGTCGCAAAGCACGATCACTTCGCGATACGCTTGCGGCACGCGCAAAAGTGCGGCTTGGAGCGCATCCACCGACTGGTTTCGGATGGCGCGATCGAGCGGGCTGTCCTCGCCCCCGGTTTCGCCCAGCATCTCTTCCACTCCATCCTGCTCGATCGGCAGACCTTCCACCTTATCCCGGCGTGTCCGCCTGATGAGATTTCGTGTAACCCCCAACAGAAAGCCGAGCAAAGCACCCTTCTCCCCCGAATACGTAAGCGGATTGCGGATCAAAAAGAGGAACGTTTCCTGGGTCAGCTCATCCGCAATCTCACGCGAACCGGACATATGCAGCGCGAACCTGAACACCGGTATGCGGCATCGGTCGTAGATAGCCTCGAAGGCGTAATGATCGCCACGAGCAAGCCGCTTCACCAGTTCCTCATCGCTTGGCGACTTCATCAACTTTGCTCGCTCCGACCCAGCCGCTACATGGAATTGCCATTTCGCCACAAAATAGTTCCCGAATTCTCGTTTCTGACGCAGAATACTGGAAAAGCAAGCCGCTATACTGTTTGCGGACCGATGATCTATCGCGTACCCAAAGGCTGGATCGAGCAGCGTCGCCGTTCCTCATGGATCGGAGCCGCACTGTTTCTCTGTTTTGCGATCGCCTTGTTCCTCTTCCTCCTCGGCCCCCGTGTCATTGGATCCGATCCCGAAGATCGCCGGGCCGCCATGATGGTCACCTCCCTCATCTTCCTGGGCCTGCTTTTTGGGGGCGCCGCCGGCCGTTTCAGCTTCCGTAACACTATGCGCCGATGGGAGACGTTTAGCGTGCAACTGACCTCCGACGCCCTCATTCGCCAAATGGACGGGCAAGAAACTGCTATCCAGCGAGACAATGTCAGCTCCGTCCGCGAAGTTCCGAGACGCGGCTTCGTGATCACCGACAACCTGGGCTGGAGGATTTTTGTGCCGAAAATTGTCGCGAATTACGAGGACTTCCGCGAACGCATCATCGCGTGGGCCAAGAAGAACTGATTCAGCTGCGCGGTGCCCACTGCTGCAGGAACGCAAGAAAGTTTTGCGCCGGCAACCTGCGCGCGGGAGCGAACTCGCCCTGCTGCTGGCTGTAAAGCAATGCACCGGATTTATCGACCACGGCAATCGCCGGCACTCCGCGATTCAAGGGGATCCTGTACTTGTTCGCCAAATCGACGTTCTTCTCCCCTTGTCCAATATCGACGTGAATCACGATGAAGCTCTTGTCAAGGATGGGCTGAATCTCCGGCTGGTGGAACCGGTAATCGAGTACGTGGCAGTCGTAACACCAGTCCGCGCCGAAGACGAGGAGCAACCGCTTATTTTGCGCCTTCGCCTGGATGAGCGCTGCCCTGATCTCTTTCTTAGCGTCCGCGTTCTCATCGTAGATCGAGGTGTCGGGCACCATGCGCAATTGCGCGGGCAGGCGGCTGGTCAAAGCCAACGCGAAGCAAATCGAGAGAAGAATGTTACGCATATACGGCCTGGGACCTGGCGTCAGTTCGCCGGAGTGCTCTCCGGGGCGGCAGCCTCATGCACTCGCAATAATTGATGCAGCACGCCGCGAAGATGTTTCAAATCGAGTGCGTTGGCGCCATCCGATTTTGCCTTACTCGGATTGTCGTGCACTTCCATGAAGATGCCGTCTACGCCCGCAGCCACCGCCGCGCGCGACAATACCGGAATGAACTCGGGCTGGCCGCCGGAGACCGCCTGGCCATCCTTTCCCGCCGAAGGTAGCTGGACGGAGTGGGTCGCGTCGAAGACAACCGGCGCAAACTGCCGCAGAATGGGCAGCGACCGCATATCCACGACAAGATTGTTGTAGCCGAAGGAGGCGCCGCGCTCCGTGAGAAACACGCGCTGATTGCCCGATTCGCGAACCTTGGTCACCGCATGCTGCATGTCGGCGGGGGCCACAAACTGGCCTTTCTTGACGTTCACGGCTTTGCCGGTTTTTGCTGCCGCCACCAGCAAATCGGTCTGCCGGCACAGAAACGCCGGGATCTGCAAAACATCCACGATGTCGCCCGCCGCCGTCGCCTGCTCCGCATCATGAACGTCCGTGAGTACGGGGACGTTTACCTCATCCGCCACCTTCGCAAGGATGCGAAGGCCCTCGTGCAATCCAGGTCCGCGAAAACTCGTCAGCGAGGTGCGGTTCGCCTTGTCGTATGAAGCCTTGAAGATGTACGGCATCTTCATCGCGCGGCAGACCCCGGCAATCGCCTCGGCCATCCGCAGGGCGTGCTCTTCGCTCTCGATGACGCAGGGGCCGGCGATCAGAAACAGCTTAGGGCCACCGACCTCCACGTCTTTCACTTTGAACGAACGGCTCACTATTTCCCTACTTGTTCCGGACGCAACAAAACGGTGTCTTCTTCCTGTTCCTTGCCGTGCAGCCGCCGTTTGCGATTTTCGTACGCGGCGCCAATGAACGCCTTGAACAGCGGATGCGGCTCCAGAGGCTTCGATTTGAACTCAGGATGGAACTGGCAGCCCAGGAAATACGGATGTTCGGACTGGTCGAGTTCGACGATCTCGATGTACGTCCCATCCGGCGTGGTGCCGGTAAACTTCAGGCCCGAGGCTGCCATCTGCTCGCGGTACTCCTGGTTGAACTCGTAGCGGTGGCGATGGCGCTCGCTGATCTCCGTCTGCCCGTAAGCCTTTGCCGCCAGCGATCCGGGCTCCAGTTTGCACGCCCACGCGCCCAGGCGCATCGTTCCACCGAGTTCTTCCACGCCACGCAGTTCGCGCAACTTGTATATGACGCGATGTGGCGTCGCAGGATCGAACTCGCTGGAATTGGCGTCTTCCAGCCCACAGACATTGCGGGCAAATTCAATCGACGCCGTCTGCATCCCGAGGCAAATGCCGAAATACGGTACCTTTTGCTCGCGCGCAAAGCGGATCCCGTTCAACATCCCGGCGATCCCTCGTTTGCCAAAGCCCCCCGGAACCAGGATGCCATCCACATGGCGCAGTTGCTCGTAGTAGCTGGCGTCCTTGGTCTCCAGTCCCTCGGCTTCCACCCATTGCACGTTCAGCTTCAGGTTGTGCGCGAGCGCGCCATGTACCAGCGCTTCTTTCAGCGATTTGTACGAATCTTCGTATTCGACGTACTTGCCGACGATGCCGATCACGACTTCGTCTTTCGGGTTGTACACGCGATCGACGATGTCCTGCCACCGGGAGAGGTCCGGCTCCTTCGCCTCGATCTTCAGGTACCGCAGCACCAGCCGGTCCACGCCCTCATGGTGGAATCCAATAGGGACTTCATAGATCGAAGCCACGTCCTTTGCCGTAATGACCGCTTCCTCTTCCACGTTGCAGAAGAGTGCGATCTTGCCCTTGAGCTCTTTCGAAAGGAAGCGATCGGTACGGCAGAGCAGGATGTCCGGCTGAATCCCGATGCTGAGCAGTTCCTTCACCGAGTGCTGGGTCGGCTTCGTCTTCAGTTCGCCGGCCGCAGCAATGTACGGCACCAGCGTCAGGTGGACGAACAATGTGTTGTCGCGGCCAAGCTCCTGGCGCATCTGGCGGATCGCCTCGATGAACGGAAGCGATTCGATATCACCCACCGTGCCGCCAATCTCTACGATCGCCACATCCACGTCCACTGCCGCGCGCTTCATCGCGGCCTTGATCTCGTTCGTCACATGGGGAATAACCTGCACCGTCTTGCCCAGGTAATCGCCGCGTCGCTCCTTGGTAATGATTTGCTCGTAGATTCGCCCGGTCGTCCAGTTATTCTCGCGGGTCAGCCGGCTGTGGGTGTAGCGCTCGTAATGCCCGAGATCGAGATCGGTCTCGGCGCCATCATCGGTCACGAAGACTTCGCCGTGCTGGAAGGGCGACATGGTCCCCGGATCGACGTTCAGGTAAGGATCGAACTTCTGCATGTTCACGCGCAGCCCGCGCGTCTCCAGCAGGCAGCCAATGGAAGCCGCCGCCAGTCCCTTACCCAGAGAAGACACAACACCGCCCGTCACAAAGATGTACTTTGCCGACATCGCGACCTCATTCTTTGGCTTGTAGATGAATTGTGCAGGTTGGAGGGGTGCACGACCAATTATGAGCTACCAGGGGGTACCCGGGCAAGAGGTGAAAAGCTGGAATTTTGCCGTAATTCTTCGATTGCTGCTTCCGGACGGCCGTTTCCGCCGCATACAATCCAGCAACGTTTTTTCTGGAGGGATCTCTTGTTTCAACCCAAACCCTTGGCGGCACTCGTGCTGCTCGTATCTACTTGTGTCTTCACCAGCCTGACCGCCCACGCCCAAGGCAGTGGCGCAGACAAACGCGACGAAGCGGCGATTCACGACTACGTTCTCACCCTGCCCCGGGTGCAGGCGTACGCCGTCGCCTTGAAGGACTACGAAGCTAACGGATCGAAAGATTCCACCATCGCCGACGAGTGCAAGGGCAAGCTGGACGATGACAAAATGGCCCTCGTCGACAAGGCTGCCTACATCGACTCTCACTGCCCCAAAATGGCAGCCTGGATCAAGCAGCACGGGCTCACCACAAAAGATTTCATGTTCATTCCGATGTCGATGATCACCGCCGGTTTCGCCCAGGTCGCTATCGATGCCGGCGGCAAGGCGCCCGATTTCGTGAATCCCGCCAACCTCAAGTTCGTGAAGGAACATAAAGAAGAGCTGACCAAGATGGGGATCTCGGGCAGCGAGAACACCGAAACCGACTCTAAGCCCAACAACTCCAGCGACAACAATTAACCGCCTGCGCAACGCAATAAAAGCCCCGCATTCGACGGGGCTTTTGCTTTTCTGCTGATGCTGTGCCTAGAGCTGCAGGCGAGACTTGTTTGCCGCCAGCCAGTCACGTAAAGTCTCCAGTTTCGGATCGAGAGAACGCGACAGCTTCTCCGAACGCGCTTTCGCAAAATCCTCGCACTCTGCGAAGAACTGGAACATGTTGCCCAGGTCTTCGGCGCCCGGAAATCCAAGTCCCCGATACACCTCGAACGGCACCGCCTGGTAGCTGACGGGTTCGCCCAGGGCTTCGGTAAACCTCGCCGCGATCTCCTCCCCGCTTAGAAATTCTCCGACCACGCCGAGACGTTTGCCGATGAACTCATCGCCCCGCCGCAAAATCCCGAACGTGCAGCGGCCGATATCTTCCGCGACAATGCCGCCCAGCTTGGCATTGCCCATGGGCAGGCTCAGCGTGAGTTTCCCGTCAGGACCGCGCTTCGGTCCCATGCCGAAGCTGATGAAGTTGTCCCAGTAAAACGAGGTCAACAGGAACGTGGTTGGAACTCCGAGGTCGGTGAAGACCTGATCCGCTTCGCCCTTGGAATCCAGGTGCGGCACCTTGTAGTTGCCCATCAGCGTGGGCATGCGCTTATCGTCGAGCGGACACCACTTCCGCGTATCTTCCAGCGTTGACCAGATGGCGTGACGAATCCCCGTTGCGGCCGCGGCTTTCGCCATGTTCGTAGCTTGTGCAGTCTCGCGCTCCGGGGAGAAGTGGTCCCAGAAGAAAGTAACGCAGAACGCGCCATGGCAGCCCTCGAAAGCCCGCTTCAAGCTCTCGACGTCGTCCACATTGGCGCCAACAACCTCCGCGCCCGCCTTCGCAAGCGCACGCGCCTTCTCGGAATTCGGATCGCGCGTCAACGCCCGTACGCTGTACTCCCCGCTCTTATCCTCCAGAATCGCGCGTACCAGTCCGCCGCCCTGCGAGCCCGTTGCTCCGGCCACCGCGATGATTTTTGGATTGCTCACTCAACTCCCTCCATTACGTTTGCAGATTAGAGAAACAGGAGCGTACATGAAGGTGAGGTCAGGCTGCAATTCCGCGTCGCGTGAGCAGGTACACGGCAAAGCTGCCGAGCCAGTGACCGCCCTCATAGTGTTCTCCCGTCACGTTGGCAAGCCCGGAGGCAGAATGATCGTCGGCACAAGCATGCAGCGCGCCTCGGCGCGGGTCGTCTTGCTCCAGACCCGAAGCAATTCCTTGCAGCATCCATGCACGGCTTAGATTGAGCCCGTCGAGGTGCGCCAGTTTCCCGTCACGCCGGTCGGGCGACACTGCCGGTACAAGCCAGCCCCGAGAACGATTCGCAGGAATCTGTGGCAGGAACGCTTCCAACCACGCAGCGAAATCAAGCTTGGTAAGCACCCGGCGCATGACGTCCGCTTCCGCGAGACAAGGCGAGAGAAAGTCCTCGCCGGAGGGCTCGTACTCCAGCGGAGCCTTACGATCCTTGCTATAGAACTCGAACGCACGGGATTGCAGGAGCGTAGCGAAACTTTTGTCTTCCGCGGCGCGCGCGTAATCCAGGGCTAGTCCGAGCGCGAATGCCGTTTGCGAGTGCTCACCGGATCGAACCGGATACGGCAGCTTCGGCAGCCACCCGCTGAGTCTCGCAACCGCCTCTTTTTCCAAAGGCAGGATGTTCGCCGCCATGCGCCGTGCATCTTCGTCGTCCCACTCGCGTAGTTCCGCAGAGAGTTGCAGCAGCCACGCCAGCCCATACGGACGTTCGAAGCTGCCGCGGCCTTCCCCGCGCATGTAGGTGGCTTCCCGCACGAGGTTTTCTGCCGTGAGATTCTTTTGAAGTGCCGCTCGCGCTCGGTCGGCGAACTCCGCCCTCGGAAACAACCGCAGGAGCCGCACCAGCAGCCAGTGACCGTGGACGCTGGAGTGCCAATCGAAGCAGCCGTAAAACGCCGGAGTCAACCTGCGCGGCGGAAGCGCATCGGCGTCGCTGTTCAGAATGTGCGCGATTTTGTTTGGATACTCGCGCTGCACACACGCCAGCGCAAGTTCCGCAAAGCGATTGGCATCGCCTGGGGCGAGCTCATACTTCATGCAACAAGATTACAACGACGCCGCGGGCTCTCCGCAGCCTGTCATCCTGAGCGAAGGACGCATAGCGTCCGCAGCCGAAGGACCCCTACCCTCACCAACCCTCTTAACAGCGCCCTTCCGAGCGCAGATACGTGTCCACGCCCACAGCGGCGCGACGTCCCTCGGCGATTGCCCAAACCACCAGCGACTGCCCACGCCGCATATCGCCGGCCGCGAAGACACCAGGCACCGACGACATCGAGTTCGCGTCCGTCTGCACGTTGCCGCGCCCATCGAGCGCGACGCCAAGCTGCTCCAACATGCCGTTCCGCACCGGCCCGGTGAACCCCATCGCCAGCAGAACCAGGTCGGCTTCGACGGTGAACTCGGTGCCCGCGATCGGTTCGAAGGCTGGCGGCGCCCCGATCCGCACCGCATGTAATTGCTTCACGTTGCCGCGTTCATCGCCGGTGAAGTTCGTAGTTCCCACCGCCCAATCGCGCTCCCCGCCTTCTTCGTGCGCACTCTCCACCCGCAGCTGCAAAGGCCACAGCGGCCAAGGAGTGTGGGACGCGCGTTCCTGCGGCGGCATGGGAAGAATTTCGTATTGGCGAATCGACTTCGCCTTCTGGCGATGGCTCGTGCCCAGGCAATCCGCGCCGGTGTCCCCACCGCCAATAATCACCACGTGCTTGCCCGTCGCGAGAATCTCTTCCCCTTCCACGCTCAATCCAAGGTTACGGCGGTTCTGCTGGGGCAGAAACTCCATCGCGAAATGGATGCCCTTCAACTCGCGTCCGGGCACCTGCAGATCGCGCGGCTGTTCGGCGCCGCCGGCGAGCACCAGCGCGTCATAGTCATTGCGAAGCTGCTCCACCGAAACATTCACACCCACGTGGGCGCCGGGTACGAACTGCACCCCTTCCGCCTCCATCTGCGCGACGCGCCGATCGACCACGTGTTTCTCCAGCTTGAAGTTCGGGATGCCATAACGCAGCAGGCCGCCAATGCGGTCCGCCTTCTCATAGACTGTCACAGCGTGCCCGGCCCGGCGCAGTTGCTGCGCCGCCGCAAGTCCGGCGGGGCCTGAGCCGATTACGGCAACCTTCTTTCCAGTCTCGATCCGCGGCGGTTCAGGCCGCACCCATCCCTCTGCGAAAGCGCGGTCGATGATCGTCTTCTCGATCTGCTTGATCGTCACCGCCGGCTGGTTGATGCCCAGCACGCACGCAGCCTCGCACGGCGCAGGACAGATCCGTCCGGTAAACTCGGGGAAATTGTTCGTCGCGTGCAGCCGGCGCACCGCCTCTTTCCATCTTCCGTGATAGACGAGATCGTTCCAATCAGGAATGTTGTTGTTCACCGGGCAGCCGGTGTGGCAGAACGGCACGCCGCAATCCATGCACCGCGCGCCCTGCTGCTGGATCTTCGTCTCTGGAAAATCCTGGTAAATCTCGAACCAGTCGTTGATGCGCTCAATCACCGGACGCCGTTGCGGCAGCTCGCGCGGGTATTCAAGGAAGCCCGTCGTCTTACCCATGCTGCACCTCCGCGGCGACGGCGTTCTGTTCCGCCACCACGAACTGCGGAACAGCTTTGCGGCTGGCCAGCACACGCTTGTATTCGTGCGGGAAAACTTTTACGAAGCGCGACACGATCTCGCCCCAATGTTGCAGAAGCCAGCGTGCCCGAGAGCTTCCGGTCAGGACCATGTGCCTGGAAATCAGCCGTCGCAACAGCTCTTCGTCTTCACCCTCGAGCGGATCGAGATCGACAGTCGCAAGGTTGCAGCGCTTCTGCGAGAAGTCATTCTTCTCGTCGAAGACGTACGCCAGCCCGCCGCTCATGCCCGCCGCGAAGTTGCGCCCGCAAGCGCCGAGAACAACCACGGTACCGTTCGTCATGTACTCGCAACCATGGTCGCCAAGGCCCTCGACCACCGCCGTAGCGCCGGAGTTGCGAACCGCAAAGCGTTCGCCGGCAACGCCCGAGAAAAAGGCCTCGCCGCCGGTTGCGCCGTAGAGCACCACGTTCCCGACGATGATGTTCTCCTCGGGAATGAGTGGCGAAATCTTCGGCGGATGAATGACGATGCGTCCGCCGGAAAGCCCTTTGCCGGTGTAATCGTTGGCGTCGCCCTCCAGCGTGAGCGTCACGCCCCGGGCGAGAAACGCGCCGAAGCTCTGTCCGGCCGAGCCGCGGAAATCGATGCGAATGGTGTCATCGGGCAGCCCCTCCGAGCCATATCGCCTCGCGATCTCGCCGCTCAACATCGCGCCCACCGTGCGGTGCACATTGCGGATGGGGAGAGGGCCAACCATGAGCGGTTCGCCCTTCTCTACGGCTTCCCGCGTCTTCTCGATCAGCAGGTGGTCAAGCGCGTCTTCCAGGCCATGCTCCTGCGCCTTCACGCATCGCCGTGCCACGCGGCCCGGGAGCGTAGGCGTATACAGGATCGACGAGAGGTCGAGGCCACGCGCCTTCCAGTGATCGCTTGCAACGCGGGCATCGAGCATATCGACGCGTCCTACCATTTCATTGAAGGTGCGGAAGCCCATCTGCGCCATGAACTGGCGCACCTGCTCAGCGAGGAAGAAGAAGAAATTGATGACGTGCTCAGGTTGCCCGCTGAAGCGCTGCCGCAGCACCGGATCTTGCGTGGCGATCCCGACGGAACAAGTATTGAGGTGGCACTTGCGCATCATCACGCAGCCCATCGCAACCAGCGGCGTCGTGGCAAAGCCGAACTCCTCCGCGCCGAGCAATGCGGCGATCACGACATCTCGCCCCGTCTGCAACTTGCCGTCGGTCTGCACACGGATGCGGCTGCGCAGGTCGTTCAGCAGCAGCACCTGTTGCGTTTCCGCCAGGCCGAGTTCCCAGGGGATTCCGGCATGCTTGATCGAGCTGAGTGGCGATGCGCCTGTCCCTCCGCTATCACCGCTGATCAGCACCACGTCCGCGTGCGCCTTCGCCACGCCGGCAGCCACTGTTCCCACCCCGACTTCCGCCACCAGCTTCACCGAAATCCGCGCCTGCGGATTCACATTCTTCAGGTCGTAGATCAACTGCGCCAGGTCTTCGATCGAGTAGATGTCGTGATGTGGTGGCGGCGAAATCAACCCCACCCCGGGGGTAGAGTGCCGCAGCTTCGCGATTACCTCGTCCACCTTGTGCCCCGGCAATTGGCCGCCCTCTCCGGGCTTCGCCCCCTGCGCCATCTTGATCTGCAACTCGTCTGCATTGACGAGGTAGTTCGTGGTCACGCCAAAGCGCGCAGACGCCACCTGCTTCACTGCGCTCCGCCGTAGTGCACCATCGGCATCCGGACGAAATCGGTTTTCGTCTTCCCCGCCCTCGCCGGTATTCGACTTCCCGCCGATACGGTTCATCGCGATCGCCAGCGTCTCGTGCGCCTCCTTGCTGATCGATCCGAACGACATCGCTCCCGTCGCGAACCGCTTCACGATCTCTTTCGCGGACTCCACTTCTTCGATCGGGACCGGCTGCGCCGCGCTCTTGATCTTCAGCAGGCCGCGCAGCGTGCAGAGCTCGCGGTTCTCGCTGTCGATCAGGTCGGTGTACTCCTGGAAGGTCTTTGCGTCCGAGGCGCGCACCGCGTGTTGCAGCTTGCTGATCGTCTGTGGATTCAGCAGGTGATATTCCCCGTCCACCCGATAGTGATAGGCCCCGCCGGCTGAAAGCTCTGTCTCGAATTCCCGTGGCGTTCGGAACGCGAACTCATGCCGCATCGCCGCCTCTGCCGCGATCACGTCCAGTCCCACGCCCTCGATTCGAGAAACCGTACCGGCGAAATGCGCATCCACCAACTCCCGGTTCAGCCCGATCGCTTCGAAGGCCTGCGCGCCGCGGTAACTCTGCAACGTCGAGATCCCCATCTTCGAAAAGGTCTTCAACAACCCTTTATCGATCGCCTTGATGAAGTTCTTGACCGCAGTCTCACCCGTGATCCCGTCCGCCAGATAACCGCTGTTGGCGCGTTCTTCCAGCGTTTCAATCGCCAGGTAAGGATTCACTGCGCTCGCCCCGTAGCCAATCAGCAACGCGAAATGCATGACTTCGCGCGGCTCACCCGACTCCACGATCAGCGCCACCTGGGTTCGCGTCTCTTCGCGGATCAGCAGGTTGTGTACCGCTGCCAGCGCCAGCAGGCTTGGGATCGGCGCGTACTGCTCATCGAGACCGCGATCCGACAGGATGAGCAACGTGTACCCGGACTTCACCGAGAGGGATGCGCGCCGGCAAAGCTCTTCCAGCGAACGCTTCAAACCGTCTTCGCCTTCTTTCACCCGAAAGCCGGTAGAAAGCGTCGTAGCCAGCAGGTCGCCGTACGAAAGCCGACGCAGCTTCTCCAACTCGCGGTTGGTCAGCACCGGCTGCGGCAGTTTCAGGGTGTGGCAGTTCAGTGGCGTCTCGTCGAGGATATTGCGCTCCGTCCCGATATAACTGGTAAGCGACATCACCATCTCTTCGCGAATCGGATCGATGGGCGGGTTCGTCACCTGCGCAAACAGTTGGCGGAAGTAGCTGAACAGCAGTTGCGGACGATCCGACAAACACGCCAGCGGCGTATCCGTCCCCATCGAACCCACCGGCTCTTCGCCCTTGTTTGCCATGGGATCCAGGATCATCTGCAAATCTTCGTCCGTGTAGCCGAAGGCGCGTTGCCGGCGGCGCAGCGTGCTTTCATCGGACGCATAAAACCGCGTCGGCTCCGGAAGCTGTGCCAGGGCGATCTGGTTTTTTTCCAGCCACTCGCCATAAGGCTGCCGTGCCGACAAGGACGCCTTCAGCTCTTTGTCGCTGACGATCTTTCCCGCCTCGGTATCGACGACGAACATCTTTCCCGGCTGCAAGCGTCCTTTGCGTTTACCCGCTCCGCCGGCACATTGAGCACACCGCTCTCCGAGGCGAGTACAACCAGCTCATCTTCCGTGATCATGTACCGCCCTGGACGCAACCCGTTGCGGTCCAGGGTCGCTCCGATAAGTCGCCCGTCGGTGAACGCAATCGCCGCCGGACCGTCCCATGGCTCCATCAGCGACGCGTGATACTCGTAGAACGCCCGCTTTTCCGGCTTCATGTGCGGGTTCCCGGTCCATGCCTCGGGAATGAGCATGGCCATCGCATGCGGCAGCGACCGGCCCGCTTGCACCAGCAACTCCAGCGCGCAATCGAAGGCCGCCGAGTCGCTGGAATCCGGCGCGATGATCGGGAACAGCTTCTTGATGTCGCTGCCGAAAAGCGGTGATTCCAGGATCGACTGGCGGGCGTGCATCCAGCTCACGTTGCCCTTCAGCGTGTTGATCTCGCCGTTGTGCGCCACGTAGCGGAACGGATGCGCGAGTTGCCAGCTCGGAAAGGTGTTCGTCGAAAAGCGCTGGTGCACCAGGCAAAGCGCGCTCGTCACGTCCGGATCCGCCAGCTCCGGATAAAATTTCGCGAGCTGCGGCGCGATCAGCAAGCCCTTATAAACAATCGTCCGCGAGGAGAGCGAAGGAATATAGAACCACTCTTTCCAATCCTCTTCACTCGCCGCGATTTCGTTTTCCGTGCGCTTCCGCACGATGTAAAGCTTGCGCTCGAATGCATCCTGGTCCAGCCCCTCCGGCCGCCCCACGAATATCTGCTGAATGTAGGGCTGAGAACCGCGGGCCACGCGGCCGATCGCCGTCTCATCCACCGGTGTATCCCGCCAGCCGAGCACCGCGAGTCCTTCTTCGCGCACGATGCGTTCGAGAATGCCCTCGCACTGCAGCCGCGGATGCGTATCCACCGGCAGAAACACCACGCCCACTGCATACTCACCCGCAGCCGGAAGAGAGAAACCAGATTGCGGGCACTCACGCGCGAAGAAGGCATGCGGCACCTGGATGGTGATGCCCGCGCCGTCGCCTGTCTCCGGATCGCAGCCGCACGCGCCGCGGTGCGCCAGGTTGATCAGGATCTCCAGGCCCTTCTCGATGATCGCGTGGCTCTTCTCTCCTCGCAGGCTCGCCACGAAGCCCATCCCACAGGCATCGTGTTCGTTTCGCGGATCGTAGAGACCTTGCGCCCGTGGCATTCCCCGCGGGGAAGTCTTCGCCGGGCTGGCGAGGTAGGCAGATTGGTTGGGTTCCTGGGGATTCAAACTTGCTCCTTCAAATGCCTGGCAAACAGCCGGGCTCGCAAAACGAAACCCGCCTCTTCCGTGAGGCGGGTCCTTGGAACTTTAGAGTGCTTACTGGCCGCTCTACCCGCCTGACATCGCCGATTTGCGCATAGCCGAAATGGCTGTGCGCTTTGTAATGGCGACGGTAATCGGCATGATCTGCGGCATAGACGTGAAGGTACCGAATTGCAGTTGCAGAATCAACGAAATGCGCCCGGTTTCGCAGGAAATTAACGCGCAAAAATTCGATGGAAGCTATCGTCAAAACCGGGCTATCGCCCGAGATACGATTTGACTTCCGCGGCCGAGCTTTCGTATCGTGGATTCATGAAGCAGCACTCCCATCGACACCATCATCATCACCGCGCTGTCTGCGTGTCGGTGGAGCTGTGCCCTTCGTAATTACTTCGAACCGCACTCAAACTCAGCCCGCCGATGCGCCAAGCATCCGCGGGCTTTTTGCTTGCATGCCACAATTGCAGGATATTGAGGAACTATGCAGATCGATTTTGAAAAGATGCAGGGGTTGGTGCCCGCCGTCGTCCAGGATGCCGCCAGCCTCGAAGTACTCATGGTCGGCTTCATGAACAGCGACGCCTACGCAAAGACCCTAAAGACCGGCTACGTCACCTTCTACAGCCGAACCCGCAACCAGCTCTGGACTAAGGGCGAGACCTCCGGCAATCGCCTTCGCGTCATCGACGCCATCACCGATTGCGACCGCGATACCATCCTGGTGCGGGTCAACGTCGAAGGCGATGGGGTGGTCTGCCACACCGGAACCCGCTCGTGCTTCACCGAGAACCTGCCCCTCGAGGTCGCCCGATGAAGCTGAGACTCGGAATTCCTAAGGGAAGTTTGCAAGAGGCAACGATTGCCCTTTTCCTCCGCGCCGGCTTGAACATCTACACCAGCGCTCGCTCCTACAGCGCAACCACCGACGATCCCGAGGTCGAGTGCATGCTCATCCGCGCCCAGGAAATGGCTCGCTACGTCTCCAAGGGCGTGCTGGACGCAGGCATCACGGGAAGGGATTGGGTCGTCGAGAGCGGCCTCGAAGTCAACCCCATCGCCAGCCTCAACTATTCCAAGCAGAGCCGCGGCAACGTGCGGTGGGTGCTGGCGGTCCCCGAGAGCTCTCCTTATCAGCGTGCGGAAGACCTGGCCGGCAAAGTTGTCGCCACGGAACTGGTGAACGTGACCACCCAGTACTTCGCCAACAAGAATGTTCCCGTCAAGATAGAGTTTTCCTGGGGCGCCACCGAAATCAAGCCACCCACGCTCGCTGACGCCATTGTCGAAATCACCGAGACCGGCAGTTCGCTACGCGCCAACCGCTTGCGCATCCTCGACGACGTAATGACCTCCGGCACGCAACTCATCGCTAACCCCGCCGTCATGGCCGACGATTTCAAACGGACCAAGATCGAACACCTTGCCCTTATGCTGGAAGGCGCCATCGCCGCCCAGGGACGCGTCGGCCTCATGTTGAACGTGCGCAAAACCGACCTCGCAGAGGCTCTCGCCGTTCTGCCCGCACTAAACTCTCCCACGATCTCGCAACTTAGCAACTCCGAGTGGGTCGCGGTCAACACGATCATCGAGGAGACGGCTGCCTGGACCATCATCCCCCGGCTGAAGGCCGCCAATGCCACCGGCATCGTCGAGTATCCCTTGAACAAGGTGGTGCTGTGATGCGGCTCTTGCGCCTCGAGCGATCGGCCGCCCTCATTGCCGAAATTGCCAAGCGCGGAGCAGCCGACACCGCGCGCGTCGAGCCCACCGTCCGCAAAATCGTCAATGACGTGCGCCGCCACGGCGACCGCGCTCTGCGCAAGTACGCAAGCCAATTGGACCGCTTAAGCTCCAGCGAGCCTCTGTTGGTAGCGGACGCCGAGTTGAAGACCGCGTGGCATTCGACCGGTTCCGAATTCAAGGGCGCGCTGAAAGCCGCGGCAACCAACATCCGGCAATTCTGCAAATGGCAGATGCCGCGCTCCTGGTCGCGCTCTGCCGGCGACGGCGTTCAGCTTGGCCAGCTCATCCGGCCGCTCGATTCCGTCGGCTGCTACGTTCCCGGCGGCCGTTATCCGCTGCCCTCCACCGTCCTCATGACGGTCATCCCTGCGCAGGTAGCTGGCGTCGAGCGCATCGTCGTCGTCTCCCCGAAGCCCGCCCGCGAGACTCTCGCCGCGGCACACTTTCTCGGCATAAGCGAGATGTACCGCGTCGGCGGAGCCCACGCCATCGCGGCGCTTGCCTACGGCACTGAGAGTCTCTCGCCCGTCGCCAAGATCGTTGGCCCCGGCAACATCTATGTGACCACCGCGAAAAAGCTTGCGGCCTTCGATTGCGGCATCGATATGCTCGCCGGGCCCACCGAAGCCGTCATCGTTAGCGACCGCGGGAATCCAGAGTTCATCGCCGCCGACTTAGTAGCCCAGGCCGAGCACGATCCCGAAACGCTGCTCATCTTTCTAACTACCCGTGCAGAACTCGCGCAGAGCGTGAAGAAAGAGGTCGGCAAGCAGTCGGCGAGGAACCCCATCGCGAAACAGGCTCTCGCAAAACGGGGCTACATCCTCGTCGCGCGGGACATGGGCCAGGCGATGGAAGCCGCGAACCAACTCGCGGCAGAGCACATCACTGTCGATGAAGATCTGCTCGATTCCGTGACCAGTGCCGGCTCTGTCTTCGTCGGCGACTACTCCGCGCAATCGTTCGGCGACTATGCCAGCGGCCCCAATCATGTCCTCCCCACCGGCGGTCTGGCGCGGGTTCGCGGCGGCCTCAGCGTTATGGATTACCTTAAGATCATCACCGTGCAGCAAATCTCGCGCGCTGGATCGCGCCGCCTGGCGTCCATCGCCACCACCATGGCAGAAGCGGAAGGACTCGTCGCGCACGCCAACTCCGTGCGGGTGAGGAGCGCCAATGCTTAGCGCCCGCAAAACCGTCCAGTCCTTGCCGACGTATCACCCGCCCCTCGCCAGCCGCACCGGCTTGCGCATGGACTTCAACGAGAACACCCTCGGCTGCTCTCCGCTGGTCGCGGAAAAACTCCGCCTCCTCTCGCGAGAAACCCTCGCGTGTTATCCCGAGCGCGGCAGCGTCGAGGCGCAAGTCGCCGCCTTTCTCGGTAGAAGCGCCGACGAAGTCCTCCTGACCAACGGAGTCGATGAAGGCATCCATTTGCTGTGCGAGACCTATCTCGAACCCGGCGACGAGGTCCTCATCTCCATCCCGACCTTCGCCATGTACGAGATCTACGCCCGTGCCACCGGCGCGACCGTTCGCACGATCCCTGCCGGCAAAGATTTCACCTTCCCGCAACAAGAGATGCTGGCAGCGATTTCTTCGCGCACCCGGCTCATCGCCGTCGCCAATCCCAACAATCCCACCGGAACCGCTGTCTCTTCCGATTTCCTCCTGCAGCTTGCGCAGGCCGCCGCCCAATGCGGCTTTGCTCGTCGATGAGGCTTACTTCGAATTTCATGGTGAGACCTTGATGCCGCACGTCGGCAAAGTCCCCAACCTCTTCGTCGCCCGTACTTTCTCCAAAGCCTACGGTCTCGCCGGTCTCCGCGTCGGCGTACTCGCCGGTCCTGCGTCCCAAATGGCGATGGTCCGCCGCGTGAGTTCCCCCTACAACGTCAATGCCGCCGCCCTGGCCTGTCTTCCGGAGGCGCTCGCCGACACAGAGTATCTCGGCCAATACGTCACCGAGGCTACCGCCAGCCGCGCGCAACTCGAAGAGTTCTTCGCCTCTAACGAAATTCCTTACTGGAAGAGTCGCGCGAATTTCGTGCTCGCGCGCTTTGGCGAGCTTCGCCTCCCGTTCGTCGAAGCCATGCGCCAGCGCGGCATTCTCGTTCGCGACCGCAACTCCGATCACGGTTGCGAAGGCTGCGTGCGCATCACCGCCGGTACTGCCGCTCAAACCGAAATTCTTCTCTCTGCGATGAAGGAAGTGCTTCGCGAACTGCGCGTCGGAGAGCTGCGATGAGAAAGGCCGTTCTCGACCGCAACACTGCGGAAACCAAGATTCACCTCGAGCTGCGCATCGATGGCAAAGGCCGATACCAGGTCTCTACCGGCATCCGCTTCTTCGATCACATGCTCGAACTCTTCACCCGCCACGGCGCCTTCGACCTGAAGCTGCGCTGCGACGGCGATCTCGACGTTGACCAGCATCACACCGTCGAGGACGTCGGCATCGCCCTCGGCCAGGCCTTCCACCAGGCGCTGGGCAACAAGGTCGGCATCCTCCGCGCCGGCTACTTCATCATGCCGATGGACGAAACTCTCGCCCTTGCCGCCATCGACCTCAGCGGCCGAAGCGCCTACGCAGTGGACACCAAGGTCCGCGTTCGCCTCGTCGGCGATCTCCAAACCGAGTTGGTGGACGACTTCTTCGAAGCCTTCAGCCGCGGCGCGTTGGCCAACGTCCATATCAAAGTGATGTATGGCCGCTCCAATCACCACAAGATCGAAGCCAGTTTCAAGGCCTTCGCCCGTGCCCTGCGTTTCGCGTGCTCCAAAGACAAGCGTCTCGCCTCCGTGCTTCCCAGCACCAAGGGATTGTTATGATCGCGATCCTCGATTACGGAGCCGGCAATCTCACCTCGGTGGCGAAAGCCTTGCGCTATCTCGGCGCCCCTTCGCAGATCACCGCCGATCCCGCGCTGGTGCGCGACGCCCATGCCCTGGTGCTGCCCGGTGTCGGCCACTTCGCCTCCACTTCCATCATCGCCGACCGCGGCCTTACGCCCGCAATTGCCGAAGCCATCCAGCAGGGAAAACCATTTCTCGGTATCTGCGTGGGCTTGCAATGGATGTTCGAAGGCAGCGAAGAGGCTCCCGGGATTCCCGGCCTCGGCTGCTTCCCCGGCCTCTGCCGTCGCTTTCCCGCCGACGCGCGCGTGCCCCACGTGGGCTGGAACCAACTCCGTGTCACGCGTCCCTCGCGGCTTCTTGAAGGCATCCCCGATGGCAGCAACGTCTATTACACCCACTCCTTTTTCGCGCCCATTGTGGAGGAAACGGTCGCGGTAACAGACTACGGCGCGGCCTTCACTGCCGTCGCCGAAAAGCAAAACGTCTTCGGCGTGCAGTTTCATCCGGAAAAATCCGGCGACACAGGCTTGGCGCTGCTGCGCAACTTCACGAGGCTCGCATGTTGACGAAACGCATCATCGCTTGTCTCGACGTGCGCAACGGGCGCGTGGTGAAAGGCGTCAATTTCGTGAACCTTCGCGATGCCGGATCGCCTGCGGAACTCGCGCACGCCCATGCCCAGGCCGGTGCCGACGAGATCGTGCTCCTCGACATCACCGCCACCTACGAGAACCGTGGCACGCTGCTGCAAACCGTGCGCGAAACGGCAGCGGAGTTGTTTATCCCCTTCACCGTCGGCGGCGGCGTTCGCACCCTCGACGACGCCCGCGCTCTCTTCGACGCCGGCGCCGACAAGATCGGGGTCAACTCCGCCGCCATCGCCCATCCGGAACTCATCGCCAGCATCGCCGCGCGTTTCGGCTCGCAAGCTGTCGTCCTCGCCATCGATGCCAAGCGCAAGAACGGCCGCTGGGAGGTATTCACGACCGGCGGACGCAACGCGACCGGCTTCGACGCCGTCGAATGGGCCGTGCAAGGGGAAGATCGTGGCGCCGGCGAGATCCTCCTCACCTCGATGGACTGCGACGGTACCCGGACCGGCTTCGATTGCGAACTTACCGCCGCTATCGCCTCGAAAGTCTCCATCCCCGTAATCGCCTCCGGCGGCGCCGGAGAACCGGCCCACTTTGTCGACGTCTTTCAGCGTGGCCGCGCCGACGCAGCTTTGGCCGCATCCATCTTCCACTTCGGAGTACAGGACGTGAATGAATTGAAACAATTCCTCGCCGCCCAGGGCATCCCCATGAGGCTCGCATGCTGATCCCTTCCATCGACCTGATGGGCGGCAAAATCGTGCAACTCGTCCAGGGCGCAACCAAGGCCTACGAGACCACCGATTTTGACGACTGGTGCGATCGCTTCTCTGGATTCCCCCTCGTGCAGTTGATCGACCTCGATGCCGCCAAGCGCCAGGGCGACAATCGTCCGCTCATCGAGCGCCTCCTGCATCGTCTTCCCTGCCAAGTCGGCGGCGGTGTCCGCAATCTCGAAAATATCCAGGCTCTCCTCGATCTCGGAGCCAAACGCGTCATCCTCGGATCCTCATTGATTCGCGACGGCCAGCCCGATGTCGACTTCGCCCGCTCGCTCGCCGACGCCTGCGGCAGCAGTCACCTGGTCGCCGCCATCGATTCTCGCGCCGGCCGCATTGCGGTCCGCGGATGGGAGGAAGCCACAACCCTCACGCCTTCAGAGATGATCGTCGCGCTCGAGCCCTACGTCTCCGCCTATCTCTACACCCATATCGATACCGAGGGCCTGCTTGGCGGCTTTCCTCTCGAAATCGCCCGCGACCTGAAGATCCAAAACGCGGAATCAATTGATCGCCGCCGGCGGCATCCGCTCGCAGGAAGAAATCGACGCCCTCGACGCAATAGGTGTCGATGCAGTTGTAGGCATGGCCATCTACACCGGCAAGCTGAAACTCACCTCTCCCAACCATGACTGAATCGCCCAATCGCCCGCTGTGGGGCGCTCCGGATCAGCACGAGCGGCTGCTGGAACTGACCGCCTCCACCACCGATCCGCGCAAAGAGCTCCCTCTGCGGCGCGATGTTCGCTCTCTCGGCATCCTCCTCGGTCGCGTTCTGGTTGAGCAGGCTGGGCAGCAGTTGTTCGATGCCGTCGAACGGCTGCGCAACGTGATGATCGACCATCGCGAGCGCCAGCGGAATGCGGAGGACTCCAAGCTGCTGGATGAGGCACAACAATTCGTCGGTTCGATAAGTATCGAAACAGCCTATAGGATCAGTAAAGCTTTCGGCTCCTATTTCGAACTCACGAACCTGGCGGAAACCAATCACCGCAAGCGCCGCCGCCGCGCCGCGAAGCTTCATGCTGAGCAGCCTCCCCTCGCCGGATCCTTCCGCGGAACTCTATCGCAGCTGCGCGAGGAAGGTGTCTCCGCGCAGCAGCTCCTCGCCGCGCTGCGCGAAATCGAAGTCATCCCCGTATTCACCGCGCATCCCACCGAGATCACGCGCCGCACGACCCTCCTGAAGCGCGGTCGCATTGCGGCCGAACTCGCCAGGCTCGACGAACTTCCTCTCTCGTCCGCTGACGCCTCGGAGCACGAGGCTACCTTGCTCTCGGAAATCACCGCCCTCTGGCAGACCGACGAAGTGCGGCTGAACCGCCCTACCGTCGATGACGAGATCCGCAGCGGCATCCGCTACTTCAACCTCACCCTCTTCGACGCCATTCCGAAAATCTACGAAGAAATGTCCGACTCGTTCCGTGCCGTGTACGGATTCGAGATCGCCGCCACCGATCTCCCCGTCGTGCTGCGCTTCGGCTCCTGGATCGGAGGCGATCGCGATGGCAATCCGCTGGTCACCGCCGAACGCACCAGTGAGGCCCTGGCCATGGCCCGCGATGCCGTCCTTCATCACTACATCGAGCACACCCGCTCCCTGGCTCGGCGGCTGAGCATCTCCGAGCATCAGGTCGAGGCTGCTCCGGAACTGCACGGCCTGCTCGCCACCTACGAGCGCCTTATACCGCATCCGCCCGCTGAATATCAGCGCACGCCGCAGCCCGAGACCTATCGCCGGCTTCTGCTGCTCCTGATGGTGAGGCTCAGCCAAGCCATCGTGGCCAGCTCTGGCGATGCGGTCGCCTACAGTTCTGCGGACGACTTCGAACGCGATCTTCGTCTCATTCGGTCCAGCCTCGCGGAACACAGCGCCAGCCGCATGGTCGAGCGCATGCTCGATCCCCTGCTTTTAAAAGTCCGCACCTTCGGATTCCAGCTTCACACCCTCGACATCCGCCAGCACGCGCGGCTGCACAATGAAACCCTGCAGCACCCAAACACCTCCGACCAGTCGAAGGAAGTGCTGCAAACGCTGCGAACTATAGCCGCGGAGAAACGTCGTTACGGCGGAGACGTCATCCGGCAATACGTCATCAGCGGCGCGGAATCGGAGACCGACATCCTGGCCGTCCCTCGTCTCGCTGCGGACACCAATGTCTCGCTCTCCGCCTCCAGCGGGGATCCCGGCCTGATGCCGGTGCCTCTCTTCGAATCCATCCAGTCCTTGCGCGAGGCCGCGGACGTCATGCGGCGCGTCTGGTCGAATGCAGACTATCGCCGCCACCTCGACTCCTGGAGCGGATGGCAAGAGGTGATGCTCGGCTACTCCGACTCCAACAAAGACGGTGGAATGCTGACCAGCACATGGGAACTCTACCGTGCCCATCACGCGCTGCACGAAGCCGCGCGTGATTCCGGAGTGAAGCTGCGGATCTTTCACGGCCGCGGCGGTACCGTCGGCCGCGGCGGCGGCCCCACGCATTCCGCAATCCTGGCGCAGCCCGCGGGAGATTTTTCCGGACACATCCGCATTACCGAGCAGGGCGAAGTCCTCAATTGGAAGTACGCCGACCCGCTTCTCGCGGAATGGAATCTTGAAGTCATGACCGCCGCCTCTCTGCGTGCATTCCTGCGGCAGCCCTCTCCGGAAAATCCGCAGTGGCACGAAGCGATGGACGAAATGTCCGCCGATGCTTTTGCGTTTTACCGGAAGCATATCGCGGAAAACGAGGAGTTGTTGCGCTACTTCGAGACCGCGACGCCCGTCAACGAGCTTGAACTGGCGCGTGCCGGATCGCGTCCCGCCAGGCGCAGCGCCAACCGCAGTCTCAACGACCTGCGCGCCATTCCCTGGGTCTTCGGCTGGATGCAGAGCCGCCACGCACTTCCGGCGTGGTTCGGCATCGGCCATGCCTTCGAGAAATTTTCCAGCACGCCCCGGGGCGCTGCGATTCTCCGTGAAATGCTCGTCAATTTTCCGGTCTTCCTCGACATGGTGCGCAACGTGGAACTCGCCATGGCGAAGGCGGACCTCTCGATCGCGAAACTCTATTCCACCCTCGTTCCCGAAGTTCCCCTGCGCGACCGCATCTACAGCCTCCTGGCCGACGAATTCATCCGCACCCGCCGCGAATTGCTCCTGCTCAAGAACCAGCAGGAACTCCTCGAACGCAATCCCGTGCTCCTCCGCTCCATCCGCTTGCGCAACCCATATGTCGATCCACTCAGTCTCATCCAGGTGGAGCTGCTTCGCCGGAAACGTGCAGGGGAGGAAGGCGAAGAGTTAAACTACGCCCTCGGTTCCACCATGAACGGTATCGCGGCAGGTTTGCACAACACCGGATAGCCAACGGCCGCTCGCACTGCTGAATCGATATACCCTGGGTGGTCATCTACAAACTTTTCCGTCTTCCTAGACGCGGGAGGCAACATGTCCACATGGCCGGTTCCCAGCGCGCTCGACGCCCGCTCGCAAGCCTTTCCTGCGCTTTCCGACGCCCACATTGCCCGGTTGAAGCCCATGGGCAAGATCCGCCGCGTGGAACTTGGCGACGCATTGTTCCGCCCCGGCGACACCACCGTGCCCTTTTTCGTTGTGCTCAGCGGCGAATTGGAGATCGTGCAGCAGGATCACACCGGCGAGCGTCCTATCGTCACCCACGGTCCGAAACACTTTACCGGCGAGATGAGCATGATCTCCGGCCAGCGATGCCTGGTGCTGGGACGCGTCACCCAGGCAGGGGAATTCCTCGAACTTAGCCCCGAGGCGCTCCGCTCCATCGTTGCCACCGACGCCGAACTGAGTGAGATCCTGCTGCGCGCCTTTATCCTCCGGCGGCTCGCACTCATCCAGGGCGGCTACGGCAACCTCGTATTACTGGGCTCTCGCCATTCCGCGCCCACGCTTCATCTCCGCGAATTTCTCGGGCGCAATGCCTATCCTTACCAGTACGTGGATCTTGATACCGATAAGGACTCGCAGGAGATGCTCGATCGTTTTCACGTCAAGGTCGAAGAAATTCCCGTTGTCATCTGCGGCGGCGGCAACGTGTTTCGCAATCCCACCACGCAGGAATTGGCCGACTGTCTTGGCTTCAACCTCAACATCGATACCAAGCTGACCCGCGATGTCGTGATCGTCGGCGCCGGGCCCTCCGGACTCGCCGCCGCTGTCTATGCCGCCTCCGAAGGTCTCGATGCCCTCGTGATTGAGATCGCCGCGCCCGGCGGCCAGGCCGGCTCCAGCTCGAAGATCGAAAATTATCTCGGCTTTCCAACCGGCGTCTCCGGCCTGGAACTCGCCTCGCGCGCCATCGCCCAGGCCCAGAAATTCGGCGCCAAGATGATGATCGCCCACCAGGTCGTGGAATTGCGCTGTGGCCGCCGCCCCTACGAGGTCGTGCTCGACGACGGTAATGCCATTGCCGCCCGCGCCATCGTCATCTCTACCGGCGCTCAATACAACAAGCCCCCGCTTGAGAATCTGAAAAAGTTTGAAGGTCAGGGCATCTACTACGGCGCAACCTTTATTGAGTCGCAGCTCTGCGGAGACGGAGAAGTCATCGTCGTCGGCGGTGGCAACTCGGCCGGCCAGGCTGCTGTTTTCCTGGCACAAACCGCCCGCAAGGTCCACATGCTGATCCGCTCGAAAAGCCTGTCCGACACCATGTCGCGCTACCTGATTCAGCGCATCGAGGAAAATCCGAAAATCGAGCGCCACTTCCGCACCGAGATCGTCGCGCTGCACGGCGACCGCGAACTCGAGCAAGTAACGTGGATCGACCGCACCACTGGCCTCGAGACTACGCACGACATTTGTCACGTCTTCATCATGGCCGGAGCCTCCCCGCGCACCAAGTGGCTTCGCGGCTGTGTCGCCCTCGACGACAAAGGTTTCATCCTCACCGGCCGCGATCTCGATCCCATGACCGGTAGGCCGGCGGCCTCCAACTGGCCGCTTACTCGCCCTCCACAAATGCTTGAAACCAGCCTGCCCGGCGTCTTTGCTGTCGGCGACGTGCGCTCCGGCAATGTAAAGCGCGTCGCCTCTGCTGTGGGCGAAGGCGCCATCTCGGTGCACATGGTGCACCGCGTCCTTGCAGAGATCTAGGAGATCGCCATGTCCATTCGACCGGTGAAGCAGCTCATCCAATCGAAGCCCACCCTCGAAGGCGCAGGCGTGCATCTCCGCCGTGCCTTCGGATTCGGCAGCACCAAGGAATTCGATCCCTTCCTGCTCCTCGACGATTTCCGCAACGACGTTCCCGAGGACTACATCGCCGGCTTCCCCTGGCATCCTCATCGTGGCATCGAGACCATCACCTACGTCCTCGCCGGTACCGTCGAGCACGGCGACAGCATGGGCAATCGCGGCGCCATCGCCTCCGGTGACGTGCAGTGGATGACCGCCGGAAGCGGCATCATTCACCAGGAAATGCCCAAAGGCGATGCCACCGGCCGCATGCACGGTTTTCAGCTCTGGGCCAATCTTCCCTCTGCTCTCAAGATGACTGAACCCCGCTACCAGGAAGTGAAATCCGAACAAATCCCCGACGTCACCGACGACGACGGCACTCACGTCCGTATCGTATGTGGAAAATTCTGGGGCAAGACCGGACCCGTCGAAGGCATCGCCGCCGATCCTATCTATCTCGACGTCTCCGTCGCCCCCGGCAAGCGCAAGAGCCTGCCAGTCGAACACACCCGTCACGCCTTCGCCTACGTCTTCGCCGGTTCCGGGAAATTCTCCAACGCCTCCGGCCCTCTCGCGGTACCGACCGAATCCGTGAAGTGGTCCGACACCACGCCTCCCGTCGAAGCCGATAATCGATCGCTCGTCGTCTTCGACAGCGGCGACGAAGTCACGGTGCAGGCCGGCGAGGATGGCATCCGCTTCCTCCTTGTCTCCGGTAAGCCTCTCGAAGAGCCCGTCGCCTGGTATGGCCCCATCGTGATGAACACGCAGGAGCAGCTTCAGCAGGCCTTCACCGAACTTCGCGAAGGCAAGTTCCTGAAGTAGCGAAGCCGCGCGGCCAGCCCACACCCACGCCCGTCCCTCCTACCCTCCCTCTTGTCATCCAGAGGAGCGCAGCGACGTAAGGACCTGCTGTTCGACGCCCCGCGGCCAGCCCACACCCACGCCCGTCCCTCCTAAACTCCCTCTTGTCATCCAGAGGAGCGCAGCGACGTAAGGACCTGCTGTTCGAAGCCCCGCGGCCAGCCCACACCCACGCCCGTCCCTCCTACACTCCTCTTGTCATCCAGAGGAGCGCAGCGACGTAAGGACCTGCTGTCCTGTACCCCGCGCCCAGCCCACACCCACGCCCGCCCCTCCTACCCTCCCTCTTGTCATCCAGAGGAGCGCAGCGACGTAAGGACCTGCTGTTCGAAGCCCCGCGGCCAGCCCACACCCACGCCCGCCCCTCCTACCCTCCCTCTTGTCATCCAGAGGAGCGCAGCGACGTACGGACCTGCTGTTCGAAGCCCCGCGGCCAGCCCACACCCACGCCCGCCCCTCCTACCCTCCCTCTTGTCATCCAGAGGAGCGCAGCGACGTAAGGACCTGCTGTTCTGTCGATTCGCGCCGGAGTTGATCCCGTAGTAAGCTTTCCCACGTCGAACCCCCATGAACAGTGCCTTCCTCCAGGAGCTGCAACGGATCGTAGGTCCCGCTGGTCTCATCGTGCAGCAAGACGAGCTGCGCACCTACGAATGCGACGGCCTCACCAACTTCCGCCAAATGCCGCTCGCGGTCGTGTTGCCCTCCGAAGGCGCACAGGTCCAGCGCATCCTCGCTACCTGCCACCGATATCAAATTCCTTTTGTCGCCCGCGGCTCTGGTACCGGCCTCAGCGGCGGAGCACTCCCTGTGGAAGGCGGCATCGTTCTCAGCCTCGCGCGCCTCAACCGCATCCTCGAAGTGGATATCCCCAACCAGCGTGTCGTCGTCGAGCCCGGCGTCATCAATGCCATCGTCACCCAGGAAGTCGCGCCCTACGGCTACTTCTACGCCCCCGATCCCTCTTCGCAATCGGTGTGCAGCATCGGCGGCAACATCGCCGAAAACTCCGGCGGAGCGCACTGCCTCAAGTACGGCTTCACCACCACCCATGTCCTCGGCATGGAAGTCGTTCTCGCCGACGGCACTGTCGCGCAACTCGGCGCGCCCACACTCGACGCTCCCGGCTACGATCTGATGGGCGTCTTCGTCGGCTCCGAAGGCACGCTCGGCGTCGCTACCCGCATCACTCTGCGCATCGTAAAACGTCCCGAGGTCGTGCAGACCCTGCTCGCCGCCTTCGACAGCACCAACCATGCCGGTGCCGCCGTGAGCAACATCATCGCCTTCGGCGTTCTTCCCGCCGCCATCGAGATGATGGATTCTCTCGCCATCCAGGCCGCCGAAGCCGCCGTCCATCCCAACTATCCACGCTGCGGCGGCTTGTTGCTGGTGGAGCTCGACGGCTCGCAGGCCGAAGTCGATCGCCTCATCGCCAGCGTGCGCGACATCTGCACCGCGCAAGGCGCGTGGGAAATCCGCATCGCCCAATCCGACGAAGAACGCATGCTCATCTGGAAAGGCCGCAAGGCCGCCTTCGCCGCCATGGGCCGCATCTCGCCGAACTACATCGTGCAGGATGGCGTCATCCCCCGCACCAAGCTCCCCGAAGTCATGCAGGAGATCGAGCGTCTCAGCGCCGCCTGCGCACTTCGCGTCGCCAATGTCTTCCACGCCGGTGATGGCAACCTCCATCCCCTCGTTCTCTATGACGCCCGCATCCCCGGCCAGGAAGCGCTCGCGGAAAAATTATCGGGCGATATCCTGCGGCTCTGTGTGCGCGTCGGCGGATCCATTACCGGCGAACACGGCGTCGGCCAGGAGAAGAAGGAGTTCATGCCCACCATGTATGCCGAGCCCGATCTCGACACCATGCAGATGGTGCGTTGCGCCTTCGATCCGCAACACCTCTCCAACCCCGGAAAACTTTTCCCGCGTCTCCGGCTCTGCGGCGATAAACCTGGACCCTACGTTCCTCATCCGCTCGAAGTCGCGGGCGTTGCGCAAATCTTCTGATGCCCACTTCCTCGCACCAGCCAACCGCTCCCGTCGAAGCACCGTGGAACGATTTGGAGTCGTTCTCTCCCGGAGCGTTGCGCGTCGCCACCGCGTCCGACGAAGTACAAGGAATTTTCCCCGCGCGCGTCATTGCCCCTGACAATTTCGAGCAGGTCAGCGCTGTGCTCGCTTGGGCAAATGAACATGCTGTGCGCGTCATCGCGCGTGGTGGCGGCAGCAAGCAGACCTGGGGCAACGTGCCTCGCGCCGCCGATCTCGTGCTGTCCCTGGAAAAGTTCAATCGCCCCATCGAACATCCCTGGCAGGATATGACGGTCACCGTCGAGGCCGGCACTACCATCGCCGCTCTCCAGCAGGAGCTCGCGAAGTTCGCGCAGCGCCTTCCGCTCGATGTCCTCTGGCCCGAGCGCAGCACCGTGGGCGGCGTCATCGCCGTCAATGACAGCGGCGCGTTGCGTCTCCGCTTCGGCAGCGTCCGCGATCTCCTGCTCGGCGTCACCGTCGTCCTCGCCAACGGCACCATCGCGCGCAGCGGCGGACGCGTGGTCAAAAACGTCGCGGGCTACGATCTTCCAAAGCTGTTCACCGGCTCCTACGGCACCCTCGGTGTGATCACCGAGGTCACGCTTCGCACCTATCCTCTCCCACATTCCGTGCGCAATCTGAGTTTTCGTTTCCCCGACGCGGTCGCCGCCAATCGCTACATGCTCGCCGTCGCCGATACGACCCTGACCCCCGCGAGCCTCCAGCTCCGCATCGCTGACGACTCCGCTCCCATTGTCGATCTTCGCTTCGAAGGACTCGTCGAAGGCATCGATGCGCAGGTCAGCCACGCAACCGCCCTCGCCTCCGCCGGCCAACCAACCGACTCCGACGACCCCATCTGGAGCCTTCGCGAATCGCTCTGGACCGGCGAAGCTCCCGCCATCGTCGGCAAGTTCAGCGTTCTTCCTGCAAGGATTGCCGAGGCTATCGCCGCGATCCGGGAATCCTTCCCGAGCTCTCGCGTTATCGCGCAATCTCTCGGGCTCGGCCTCTTTCGCGCCCACGCTGCCGGCCTCGAACAGTTGCAGAATGCTTTAACCGTGCTACGCGCCTCTCTGCAAAAGCTCGGCGGAACTCTCGTCGTTCTCGAGGCGCCACTCGAACTCAAGAAAAACCACGACGTCTTCGGTCCGGCCAACTCCGCTTATCCCCTCATGGTCCGCGTCAAACAACAGTTCGATCCCAAGGGCACCCTCGCCCCCGGCCGCTTCCTCGGGGGCATCTGAGTGGACGGACTGGCTCCCCAGAATATCGTCAAGCTCGAGTCGCTCTTCGACCCGCATCACCCGCCCGACGACGAGCTCATCCGCGACTGCGTCCACTGCGGATTCTGTCTTCCCGCCTGCCCCACCTATCTCTTGTGGAACGAAGAAATGGATTCTCCGCGCGGCCGCATTTACCTGATGAAAGCCGCCGCCGAAGGCAAGATCAGCACCATGGACGCAACCTTCGTCGCCCACTTCGATCGCTGCCTCGGCTGCATGTCCTGCATGACTGCCTGCCCCTCCGGCGTGCAGTACGACAAGCTCATCGAATCGACCCGCGCCCAGATCGAACGCCACCACCACCGCGGATGGTGGGACCGCTTCACCCGCTGGATGATCTTCCAGCTCTTCCCTCATCCCCGCCGCCTGCGCCTCCTGTCGTTGCCGCTCTGGCTCTATCAGCGGATAGGCATCCAGCGTCTGCTCTACAAAACCGGATTGATCCGCCTGTTGCCCGAACGCCTGCAACAAATGGACTCCCTGCTGCCGCCCATCCGCGCTCCTTTCCAGGGCTTCCACTACCCCGCCAAAATCGCGGCGCGCGGAACACCACGCCTCAAGCTCGGGCTCATTCTCGGATGCGTGCAGCGCGTTTTCTTCGACAACATCAATGCCGCTACCATCCGCGTGCTGCAGGCCGAAGGCTGCGAGCTCTATGTTCCGCCGTCCCAGGGCTGCTGCGGCGCGCTGGCTACCCATGTCGGCCGCGAAGAACAATCGCTCGAATCCGCCCGCCGCCTCATCGACACCTTCGCCGCAATCGACCTTGACTACATCGTCGTCAATGCCGCCGGCTGCGGCTCCAATCTGAAAGAGTACGGCTACCTCTTACGAGACGACCCGCACTACGCGGAGAAGGCGCGCGCCTTCGCGGCAAAATGCAAGGACATCTCGGAGATCCTGACCATGCTCGCGCCCCAGGCGCCGCGCCATCCGCTGAAACTCCGCGCCGCTTACCACGACTCCTGTCACTTGTTGCACGCGCAAAAGTTGCGCACGCCCCCGCGCGCTTTGCTCAAGGCCATCCCCGGCCTCGAACTCGTCGAGCTGCCCGAAAACAACATCTGTTGCGGATCGGCGGGCGTGTACAACCTCGTCGAACCTCGCACCGCTCACGACCTCGGACAGCGCAAGGCCGAACACGTTCTCCGCAGCCAAGCCGACCTGCTCATCTCCGGGAACCCCGGCTGCCTGCTCCAGATCAAAAAGGAAATGGGCCAGAAAGGCGCGGCCATGCGCACCTGCCACTTCATTGAGGTCCTCGACGCCTCGATCCGCGGCACCGACACCCTGTAGCTCGAAAGTGAATTCGTCACCGCCGCAGAAGCTTTCTATAGTCCTGTACATGAGTGCCGAAGGCACGCCAGGCAATAGCCCAGCACGTGAGTGCTGGGACCACACCGTCAACCTTCAGGGGACGCCACCCGCTGCTAGGCGCATGGTGCAAAAATTCCCGTCCCCCGCGAAATCCCGCTTTCCGACGGACGTACAGCCAAATCCAGAGTACCCGCATCCATTCAGACATGAAGACGGTTCTCCTGTTCGTCGGTGGCTGGATTCTCACCTCGATCCCCGTCTCGTTCCTGATCTCCCGGATCTTCCGCCAACCGGACCATCCGTCGCCGGAAACCCCTCGCAAAGCCGCCTAGTTCACTTCCAGATCGAACGCAGCTGCCAGATTGCCCCGCGCCCCGTCGCGTCTCCCCACGCTTCGACCTTATGCTTGTCGGAAGGCGGGAAGAATAGGTTCGTTATCGCAATCGTGCCGTCCTGGGCATACGCCTCGATCGACGAACGATCCACGATCAATTCAAGATCGTAGGGACGGTTCCCGACCAAAGGCGCCGTGGTCCTTCCCGGAAACTCCGGCGACACCGCGAGGCCCGCTTTGGTTCGGTCGACATAGAACTCTCCTGCCTTCGGATCGAACCCGATCTCTACCCAATGTTCAACGTCCGAGTAGAGTCTCAGTCCGAATGGCTGTTGACTCCCCGGATCGAATTTCAAGTGAAGTTCAAAAGGCGCCTCGGCCGTGGCTACCGCTGCCTGCTTTCGCGGCTCATGCACGGAGACATTGAATTCACGAGCCTCGGCTGATCGAAGGGGAGCAACGATCGGCTCCTGCTTCAGCACGATCCCATCCGCATCTTTGAGGAACGACAGCCGGCGCGGCAACGTCATCTGGCCCCGCCACGGCGCAGTCGGCAGCTTCGCTGCATACTGCCAGTTGCTCATCCAGCCCAGCAACACCGGCTTTTCCTCTTTCGGCAGTCCGTTGAAGCTGATCGCGCAATAGTCATCCTTGCCGTAGTCCGTCCATCCATGCGCACCGGGTTCCTTCGAGAGCGTGAAGCCCTTTCCGTCGAAGTTGCCGAGGAAGTACTGCTCGCCCGACCCGCCCTGCGGCGCCCCCGGATTCAACCCAACCTTCAACGCCCAGATCTGTCCCTTTCCATCGCTCGACGGAATGCGTAGCAGGTCCGGACACTCCCAATCTCCGTCCACATCGCCTGCCGGACCGAAGTCGCTGAGTTCCGACCAAGCTTTCAAATCCGGCGAACTGTAAAACCGTACCTTGTGTTCCTTGGGAAGCGAAACGGCCATCACCCAGTGGTGCGCGCGGTCATCCCAGAAAACGCTGGGATCGCGAAAATCCGCCATGCCCAGATCGAGCACCGGATTCTTCTCATACCGCGTCCAGGTTCGTCCCTTGTCGCGGCTATAGGCCAGGTACTGCGCCTGGCGAACGCTCTGTCCCGTCTGCTTGTGCCCGGTGTAAACCGCCACCAGGCAATCGCTGTGCGCCTCGCAGAAGCCGCTGGAGTTCTCCCGGTCCACCACCACGCTCCCGGTAAACGTCATCACGTCTCCCTGCTCCGGGATCGCCACGGGAAGCTCTTCCCAATGCAGCAAATCGGCGCTCACCGCGTGCCCCCAGCTCATGTGCCCCCACACGTCGCCGAACGGGTTGTACTGAAAGAACAGGTGGTATTCGCCTTTATAAAACACCAGCCCGTTCGGATCGTTCGTCCAATGCTCGCGCGGCGAAAAATGCACCTGCGGACGGAACGGCTGGTTGTAATCCGGCGCCTGCGCCGCGCCCGAAATAGCGAGTGCAAAAATGAGCGAAAAAAGACGCAAAAAAGGCAGAAATCGCACCCTAAACATCAAAAAAGCCCCCATTTTCGCACCCGATTTATTTTTGAACAGTTTCCCTATAAACACTTCTTTTTCTTGCATTTACAGGATTTCACCCGCTAAAGAAGGCTGAAAACAGGAATGCCTGAGGGTATTTTCAATCAACCTTGATCACGCCCAGGTTCGTCAACCCGTTGATCATGAACTGGATGGCGATTGCCATCAGCATCAGGCCCATGATGCGCATCAGCACGCGGATGCCGGTCTGGCCCATGCGCTGGCTCACGCGCTCGGCCGCGCAAAGAATGTAGTAGGAGACCACGGAACTCAACGCGATCGCGGCGAACACGGGGATCGTCGTGGACCAGTTGCGGGCGCTGCTGTTCAGCACCATGACGGTCGAAATCGCGCCCGGCCCGGCAAGCATGGGGATGCCCAGCGGCGTGATGCCCACATCGTCTTTCGCGGTTCCCTCGATAGTCTCCGGGGGGCCCTCCTGGGTGGAGCGCTGCGCCTGCAACATATCGAGGCCAATCAACAACAAGATCAAGCCTCCCGCGATCTCGAAGGCCGGCAGGGTGATGCCGAAAAGCTTGAAAATCGCGGTGCCCGCGAAGGCGAAAGCGGTCAAAACGATGAAGCAGGTCCAGCAGGCGCGCGCCGCCATGCGGCGACGGGTTTGCGTGTCATGCCGCGCCGTCATCACCAGGAACGTCGGGATCACCGCGAAGGGATCGACCAGAAAAAATACCGAGCTGATCGCCACCAGCGTGAACTGCACGATGTGCGCGCTGAACGCCCCGTGCATGATGTGTCCGACTTGGAGAACGGCCAATCCCACAGCTCTATCTTCGCAAAACGCGCGGCCCCACGTAAGCACGCTGGGGCCGAATGGCAGGAATTCACCCCTGAACGGCGTTTGTTATCCAGAGCGAAGAACTCTTCCCCTTGTCATCCTGAGCGAAGAATCCCCATACGCTCGACGCGAAGCTCACAGCTGGGAATAGCTCGAAGTCGCAAGGTCCGGCATCGGCGGCCATTCCTGCGGCTCTCCTTCGAAGAGCGACACGCACGTTTCCAGACGCTTCGTTCCGTCATGCACCGCAAAGCGTGAAGGATGATCCTTACTGCCGCTCCACATCGAGACGCCCGCGAACGCGCCGTCCTTGCGCAGGATGTAGAACTTCATGCTGACGTATTTCAACCGGGCCATGTCTCCGTTGTAGTTGCGCACGATGCGCTTCAAGGTCTCCATGCCGGCATCGCGCGGAGACATGCCATGCCGCATGTTTTCCACGATGGTATGCGCGCCCGCGACCTTGATGTTCTCTTCTCCGCTCCCGGTCGCTCCCGCCGAACCCACATCCTGGTCGCAGTAACACCCGGCGCCGATGATCGGCGAATCTCCCAGCCGACCGGGGATTTTCCATGCCAGGCCGCTGGTCGTAGTGGCGCCGCTCATTTCTCCATTCGCCTTGAGGGCTGAGCAGTTGATCGTTCCCGTCGGGGGATAGAGCACGCGATGGATGGCCGCCATCCTCCGCTCGGGCTCGATGCCGATCTCCGCCGCCAGCTTCTCCATCTCGCGGATGCGATCCTTCAGGTTCTCGCTTTGCGGGCCTTCTGCTGGGAACTTGAAGTTAGGGCTCGCCGGACCCGGTCCCCACCAGTCGCGGTTCGACATGGTCTCCTTCCACAGCAGCCACACCTTCCGCGAGTGCTCGGTGAGGAGGTTCATCGTCGGGAAGCCATGGGCAATGGCAAAGCGCTTTGCGCCTTCGGCCACCAGCATCACGTGGCCGGTGTGCTCCATCACGGTCTTAGCGAGCAGCGCCACGTGCATAATGTCTTGCACGCCTCCGACCGAACCCGCCATTCGCGTGGGCCCATGCATGCAGCACGAATCGAGTTCCACCACACCTTCTTCATTGGGGAGGCCGCCATACCCCACGCTGTCGTCATTGGGATCTTCCTCCGGTCCGCGAATGACCTCGATCACAGCATCGAGAGTGTCTCCGCCTTTCTCGAGCACGGCGTGCCCGCGGTCGAGATAGTTCAAACCGTTGGCGGCACAGATGAGGATGTTCTTCCCGGATCCTGCCGGTTTTCCGGAATCCCCACTGAGTGTTTGTGCGTTCAAATCAACTGCGAGAGAAGCGGTTCCAATTGCGGTGGTAGCAATGAATTCGCGCCGGGAAAATTTCATGAAGGGTCTCCAAGTACTTCCATCAAGCGGCGCAAGGATAACACGCGATGGCGGAGCGAAAAGAAAGGCACGAGAGTTCCCGTGCCTTTGGCTTGCGAAAAACAGAAGCGGATCACATGGCCAGTTTCATCGATATGTTCTGGTCGGCGCGGAATCGCAACAGGGCTGCGATCCGTCCCACGCGATCGAGGTCACCGTTCGCGGGAAGATAGACCAGGTCTACTCCGCTTGCCATGGCCCGCGCGATGAGCGGATCGGCGATATCCTCCACGCCAATGGTCGGGTGCCCGCAGATCTTGCACACGTGCGACAAGTTGATGTCGATATGACTGCAATTGGTGCACTGCACCCCCGGCGCGGAGAATTTATCCTCCAGCAGCAAGGTCTGGATCTCTCCCATCTCAAGCGAGAGCAAGACCCGGCGCAATCCCAGGGAGCCGCGGCCATTACGGCCGGCCTCGCCAATCGCCTCGCGCAGCAAATCGAGTTTTCGGTGGCCGTCCTCCTCCGCTAGCAGATACTCGATCTTTTCACGAACTTCCTGCGGAGAGGCGGACTTTACATCCACCCGGAACTGACCCATGAGCCGTGCCAACGTGTAAGGATGCAGCCTCGGACGAATCTCCGACCACAACTCCTCGCGGCACCCGATCGCCACTTTCTCGAAACCGCTCTTCTGCCCGTAGGCCTGGAGGAAATCGGCCACGGTTTTGAAGTGCATCATGGCGTCGTTCATCTCGTGGCGTTCCGCGTGCCCGGCGTCGTAACCGGCAAATCCGTCGCTTTTTCCTTTTCGTGGAAGATCATTGAAGAAATCCTGCTTCTCCGCCAGGCGGTCGCCTTCCAACTCGAAGATGCGCGCGGCGGTGCGGTCGATGAGTGCGATCAGAACCCTCGGCACCCCCTCGAGCACCGGAGCCAGCGGTTTCAGATGAAAACGCGAATTGACATGCAGTTCGGTTCGCGCGAGCAACGGCGGAAGGTCGTATTCACGCCAGATGCCGCGATGCGAACACGCGTAAATTGCCTTTGCCTGCCGGTTGTTGCCCTGCAGGCGGTCGGACATGACAAGAATGTTTTCGAGATCTTCGCGCGCGCAGGAATTCTTGCCAAGGCGCTCGGCTTCCGCCAGGGTTGCGCGCACCAGGTCTTTCACAAGGATTGCTTCGTGACGATGAGACTTGTCGAGCGGGGTCTCAGGTTGGTAGTAGAAGGTCAAGGCACAGCCTTCCGGGGAATAGACTTCCGATATCTCGCGAATTTCTTCCCGCGTGATCATTCCTCAAGTCTCCTGGAAATGCGGTCTTTGAGGCCGTAGGTTTGTAGTGTGACGAGCTATGCTGTTTTGGAGTGTTCGATGAGACGGTCGCTCAACGAATCTCGCACGGGCAAGGCTTTCTTCAGGTGTTCGCGTGCGGTGTGCACGTCGTTTCTAACCTCCTCCGTCGGCCGTTGCGTGATGTCCGTGATCTCGTCGATGGTGAAGCCTTCGATGGTGTACAGAATGAAGGCTTCGCGTTGATGACGGCCGGCATCGCGCAGGGTGCGCTCCACCAGGGTGATCATCTCGTCCTTCGCCGCCAGGTCCTCCGGGCTGGCGATCTGGTCATCCGCCGAAATGCTGCGCGAGGAGAGATCTTCGTCCGGCTGATGGAACTGCAAAACGTTCTCATCACTCCCATTTTCATTGCGCGGCCGTTCGGCCCGCTCGAGGGGAACGTTGGCGCCGCCGGAATCGCCGCGGGCGAGGCGGTCGATCGCCTCAACAGCGAGGCGGTAGAGCCAAGGCTCGAGACCGATTTTTTGGGGCCGCTCATAGGCATCGCTCAACGCATTGCCGATGGCTTCCCCGATGATCTCGTCCGGCGTAAACGCACCACGGCCAATCTTCTCGTCGTCCTCGCGGCTGCGTAACTCGCGCGCGACGAAGCGCCGCAAGCTCGGAAGATTCGCATTGATATAGCTGCTCACGTCTTCATTGGAGACGCTGTCGAGCTTGACTGCAGCGAGCGTATCTTCAAACGGAACTAAGCCTTCCGGACGTCGTGGAGAGCCGTGCCTCCTGCCCGGAAACCGGTGCTGGCTCCGCAGCACATCCTTATGGCTGGTGACTTGTTCGATGAGGGCATCAAACGCTGCCCGGATCGCCATTGCGGGATTGGGGTTCGCCTGCTCGGTGGCGAGGTCGGCGGACGGCATTTTCAGGTTGAGAGCTACCACGAACCCAACGCGTGGAGATTTCTGCAGCACACTGCCATGCAGGCTCACCAGCTCTGGCCTGAAAAGCTGCACTCTGCGTTCCAATTTCTTGAGATGTTGTTGAACGGTGGCTTCGACTTCGGGAATCTTATCCAGACCTTTGTAGCTTATGTGGACGTTCATGCCTACTCCAGCGGAACGACTAGACCGCTGCCGCCATAGTCCTTGTGGGCGAGAATTGTACTCCTCCTCTAACAGACGTGAGCCAACAATTGCTGGTTGTCTATCCAGCTTTGGAATGCTGTGCAGAATCAACAAAATCCACGATTCTTCGCGGTCGCTCACTGGTTTGTGCGTCTCGCGATGCAACGCGCATCTCTGGACCGGAAGCAGAGACGTAGGCGCATCCGGATCATCATCTCTGGCAGTAGTCCGGCAGCAATATAGAATTCAGAGCACCGCATGCGCCGCTTTTCCTTGCTACTGCTGTTCTGGGGCCTGACGCTTTTCGCACAAACGGACAGCGGCGAACTGCGCTTGAAAATCACCGATTCCCGGGGTCTTGGTCTGCGCAGTTCGATTCAGCTCTCCAGTTCCGCCAACCAGGTTCATTCCTCCTATGTAACCGATGACGCGGGTGCTCTGGTCATTCCACGAATTCCCTTTGGCGTTTACAACCTCAAGATTGAGCGGGCTGGGTTTTCACCTTTCGTGGAATCGATCGAGATTCGCTCTTCGCTGCCGCAAGACCTTACCGCGGCCCTGAAGATTCGTTCGCCGAACACCAGCGTCACGGTGACGGAACAAGACACCCTGCTCGATCCCTACCGCGCCGGAGCAGTTGAGCGGATTGGGGCGGAAACCATTGCCGATCGCGAGACCTCGCTGCCGGGACGCTCCGTTCAGGACTTGATCAACACGGAACCCGGCTGGCTTTTCGAAGGGAATGCCGTCCTGCATCCGCGGGGATCGGAGTACCAGACGCAACTCGTGGTCGATGGCGTGCCGTTGACGGAGAACCGCTCGCCGGGCCTCGGTCCCGCGCTCGAGATCCAAGATATCCAATCGATGAGCATTTATACCGCGGATTTCCCTGCGGAGTTTGGCCGCAAACTCGGCGGCGTCATTGAGATTAATACCGCGCGGGATCCCCGGCAGGGTGTGCACGGGAGACTGGAAGCCTCGGGAGGCAGTTTCAACACGCGCGACGGCTATGCGCAGCTTCAGTATGGATTTGGCGCGAATACTCTCACCGCAAGCGCGAACGGCGGCGCCACCGACTGGTATCTCAACCCGCCGGTGGTGCAGAACTACACCAACTCCGGAACCGTGAGCGACTTCTCCCTCCGTTTTGAGCGGGATCTCGACCCTAACGACCGCATCGGATTCAGCGTTCGCCATGAGCAATCGCGCTTCGAAGTGCCGAATGAGCTGATCCAGCAAGCAGCGGGCCAGCGGCAGGATCGCGGGAACGACGAGACGATCGGCGTGATGAACTATCAGCATGTGTTCACCGCAAACCTGCTGGGCGACCTTCGCGTGATGGCGCGCAGCGTGGATGCCGATCTTTCTTCGAATCTCGAGTCCACACCGATCATTGCCGGGCAGAATCGCAGCTTCGATGAGCAATACGCAAAATTCACGATGTCCTACCATCAGCGAGTCAACGAGTGGAAAGCCGGAGTGGAAGCCGATTTCAGCACCATCGATGAGCGTTTCGCCTACCAACTCACCGAGCCTTCGCAGTTCGATCCCGGAACGCCGGCGAGTTTCCAATTTGCCGCGTCGTCGCCGGACCGCGAGCAAGCGGCGTTTGTGCAGGACACGATTCGCGCCGGCGCCTGGACCGCCAACCTCGGCCTGCGTTGGGACCACTATCGCCTGATCGTGGATCGATACGCCGTCAGTCCGCGCATCGGCGTGGCTCGCCACATTCAAAATCTCGGATTAGTGGTGCATGCCTCGTACGACCGAATCTTTCAAACTCCCGCGATCGAGAATTTGCTGCTCTCCAGCTCGCCGGAGATCGTCGCACTCAATCCGCAGGTGCTTCGCCTTCCGGTGCAGCCATCGTCCGGAAACTATTTCGAAGTCGGTGTGAGCAAGGAAATCGCAAGCGCCTTGCGGGCTGACATCAATTATTTCCGGCGAAGCGCCGATAACTTCGCCGATGACGATCTGCTGCTGAATACCTCTGTCAGCTTTCCCATCGCCTTTCGCAAGGCAAGTATTTACGGGGCAGAGGCGAAGCTCGACCTTCCCGATTGGAAGCGTTTCTCCGGAACCATGAGCTACTCGTACATGGTGGGAGTGGCTTATCTGCCGGTGACGGGAGGATTGTTCCTGGGCGCGGACGCGGCAAATGCCTTAGGCCAATCGAGCGGGAAATTCCCCATCAGCCAGGACCAGCGGAACACGGTGCGGGGCAGAATCCGCTATGAGATCACGCCGCGACTATGGGCGGCCATCGGGGCGGAATACGGAAGCGGATTGCCGGTTGAGTTTGATGGCACCCCCGCCGATGCGCTTGCGCAATACGGATCGAACATCGTCGATCGCGTTAACTTCGAACGCGGCCGTGTTCGCCCGAATCTCTCGGTCGATGCCTCGGCTTCGGCGGAACTATGGAAGCACGAGAAGAAATCGCTACGCCTCCAGGCGGACGCCGAAAACTTGAACAATCGCCTGAACCTGATCAATTTCGCCGGCCTCTTCTCCGGGAATACGGTCGCTCCGCCGAGGAGCTACCACGTGCGGCTTTCGCTGGCCTTCTGAAAAAAAGCCCTCACGAGGAGGGCTTGGGAGGTGCGAGCGCGCGGGCTTTTAGCGATATTCATCCATCACGGATTCTAGAACGCTCTTTGCCGGGCGCAGAACCGATTCCGGCAGGCTCGCGAGCGGCGCGTCCGTCATGTTGAGCAACTCGAGGAATGTAGGCGCTTCGGGATTGACGTAGAAGACGCCGGTCAGGATCTCGTTCGTCTTATGGCCTTCCATGATGCGCTTCACTGCGCTTGCCTTGTCCTTCGGATCGTAATCCTGTTCCAGTTTGCGAAGCAGGAGTTGCGAGCCGTCGTGCATGGTGACACTGGTCGTGGTTCCCTCATCGTAATCGACATCGATTTCTTCGAAGTAGGGGACGAAGTTCAGATCGTGCAGCGGCTCCTCATGGTCCTTCATAAATTTGTAAGACTTGGTCGAGCCCTCGTGGTCGTTGAAGGTCACGCAGGGCGAGATCACATCGAGCATGGCGGTGCCTTTGTGCGCGATCGCCGCCTTCAGCATGGTGTGCAGCTGCCGCTTGTCGCCGCTGAACGACCGGCCGACGAAGGTGGCGCCCATCATGATCGCCAGCGCGCAGGTATCGACCGGAGGAAGATCGTTGATGATGCCGGTCTTCAGCTTGGAGCCAACATCGGCAGTAGCTGAGAACTGGCCCTTGGTCAGGCCATACACGCCATTGTCTTCGATGATGTAGATCATCGGGATATTGCGGCGCATCAGGTGCACGAACTGTCCCATGCCGATTGATGCGGTGTCGCCATCGCCGGAAATACCAATCGCCATCATCTTCTGGTTGGCAAGCACGGCACCGGTGGTGACCGACGGCATGCGTCCGTGCACCGAGTTGAAGCTGAACGAGCGCGACATGAAATACGCCGGTGTCTTCGACGAGCAGCCGATGCCGCTCATCTTGATGACGTTTTCCGGCTCGACGCCCATCTCGAACATGGCGTCGAGAATGCGCTCGGAAATCGCGTTGTGTCCGCAGCCGGCACAGAGAGTCGTCTTGCCGCCGCGATAATCGATCACGGTCAAGCCGATGTGGTTGGTCTTGGGCGGCGGAGTGGTTGTGGTTGCCATTTACTTGCCCTCTTCCTGCGCCAGGATTTCGTCTGTCACCGTGCGCGCGTCCAGCGGGAGCCCGTTGTAGTGGCGCACGCTGCGCAGTTTCGTTACGTGCTCCGGTTTTATATCCAGCTTGAGCAAGTCGAACATCTGGTGATCGCGGTTCTGGTCGACTACGTATACGCGGTCGTGCCGCGCAATGAAATCGTGTACCTCTTCACCGAACGGGAAGCCGCGCAAGCGCAGGTAGTCCATGCCTACGCCGTACTCCTTCAGCAACTGCGAGAGCGATTCCACGATGGCGTGGTGGGACGTTCCGAAGGCGATGATGCCGACTTTGCCGCCGTCCTGCTCGATCTCTGCCGCAGGCACCAGCTTGCGTGCCGTGGCGAACTTGCGGGCCAGGCGGTCCATGTTGTTCACGTAATCGTCGGGACGCTCGGTGTACTGCGCCCTCTCGTTATGCCCGCTGCCACGCGCGAACCAGGCGGCCTGCGGATGCTTCGTGCCCGGCGTGGTGCGGTAGGGAATACCGTCGCCATCCACGTCCTTGTAACGCGCGAAGCCATCGACCTTCGTCAGTTCCTCCGCCGACAGGACTTTGCCGCGCTGCAGCGGTTTTTGGGGATACTCGAAGGGCTGGCTCATCCAGTTGTTCATGCCAAGATCGAGATCGCTCATGACGAATACCGGTGTCTGCAAAGTTTCCGCCAGGTCGAAGGCGGTTCCGGCGAACTCAAAACACTCGGCGACGCTGCTGGGAAATAGCATCGGATGCCGCGCATCGCCGTGCGAAAGATTGGCGACCTTCATGATGTCGCCCTGGGACGTACGCGTAGGCAGGCCGGTTGACGGGCCGACGCGCTGCACATCCCAGATCACCGCGGGGACTTCCACGTAATAACCGAGGCCGGTGAACTCCGCCATGAGGCTGATACCCGGACCGGCCGTCGCGGTCATCGAGCGTGCGCCCATCCAGCCGGCGCCGAGCACCATGCCGATGGCGGCCAATTCGTCTTCCGCCTGCACAATCGCGAAGGTTGCCTTGCCATCCGGGCCGAGCCGATGTTCTTTCATGTACTCAATCAGATTCTCGACGAGGGACGACGACGGCGTAATCGGGTACCACGTCACCACGCTCACGCCCGCAAACATGGCGCCGAGCGCGGCGGCTGCGTTGCCGTCGATGATGATCTGCCCTTCGGTCTTATTCATCCGCTCGATGCGATAGGGATCCTGCTTGGTCAGCGAATTCGTCGCATAGTCGTACCCCGCTTGGGCGGCGTTCCAGTTCAGGTCGGCAGCTTTGACCTTGCTCGCAAACTGTTTGCGGATCGCCTTCTCCACTTCCTTCATGTCGAGGCCGATGAGGCGCGCCATTACCCCGACGTAAATCATGTTCTTTACAAGTTTGCGCAGCTTTGCCTCTTTGCAAACCTCGGCCACGACCTTGTCGAAGGCGACGGCATAAAAAGTCACGTCGCTGCGGAGTTCGCGCAGGTTCAGCGGTTCGTCATAGAGGACCGCCGCGCCGGGCTCCAACGTCATCACGTCGTCTTTGGCGGTTTCGGGGTTCATCGCGACCACGAAATCGATTTCCTTCTTGCGCGCGATGAATCCGTCTTTACTGGCGCGGATGGTGTACCACGTCGGTAAACCGGCAATATTCGATGGGAAGAGGTTTTTGCCCGAAACAGGCACGCCCATCTGGAAGATTGTGCGAAGTAAAACCGTGTTCGCCGACTGCGAACCCGAACCATTAACCGTCGCCACCTGGAGACTGAAATCGTTGACGACCGGCGTCCGCTGCGCGTCAAGCGACGGCGCAGCTACCTCTGTTGTTGCCATGTAGTTCCTTTACCGTGTAACCCCACTGCGGGATAGTCCAATTATACGGCTGATCCGGGCCACGGCTTACCTAGCGGAAGGGAATGGAGTTACAGGCTTGGTGAGCGGCGAAATAGCGCGGCAATCGGCAACTCTCAGGTCCTCGACCCACCGCGTCCGGCAGCGAATTCGGCGAGCAGATCCGTGACCTGTTGCTTCACCGGCTTCGGATATCTGTTCGCATAATCAAGCAGCTTGGCGCGATCAACTCCGGATACGTCGAGTTCATCCGTGTCTGCCGGCAGCCCTCGCTGCCGCAGCAGGTAGATCCAATCCAGCAGCGCTTTCTCCGGCTCCGCTACCTTGTACGAGCCATACAGCGTGCGCTTCTCGTGAAAGCCCCAGAAGAGCTTGGGGGCAATGTGGTGGTAGATGATGGCCAGCGACTTGGAAACAACGCGGCCTTTGTGCTCGGTCGTGACACAGGTGAGAGAAGCAAGGGGACTGACTGGAAATTCCGAAATCGCGAAGAACGCTCCCCAGAGACAGATACGAGTTCCTGCGCAAATAATGGAACAGTTCACGCTCGTTGAAGTCTCTGCGAGCCGAATGCAAAAGATCTTATTTCCCAGGTGTTCTACGATTCCGCGCTGTTCTTGGCGTGCGAGTGCTTTTCGCACCACGTGCCCGCCAACTTTAGCTCGCTGAGAGCTCGGGAATCAGCAGCACTGCGGATCTTTGGCGAGCGATTTCCGTGACGAGATTTTGCCCAATCGATCACGCTTCCTCCAACCAAGGAGAAAAAGGTTTCGCAATCCGACTCGCAGAGGCTCGAAGTCTCTGTCAGCGAGTTCCCGAAAGATGGGTTCTGGCAGGTAATCCTGGAGCTATATCGTACATCTTCGCGTGAGGATGCGGCGCCCCAGGAATGCCTCCGCCTTCTGAGCAGCATCCAGTTCCGCGTCACGATCCTGGCGTGGATGGTTGGAGTGGCATCGAGCGGGAGGGGCGCTTCGATTAACTCACTGTGGATCACTCCGCTGATTCGCGTCATGTCGATGCTGAAGAGACGCTCTCCCGCAGAGTCACGCTCAGTTTGTGGTGATCGAGTCCCGATCGGATGACACCCAATTCCGGTGGCGGGATTCGCAGGACCTCCGCGCCTCCGAGAGCGGCACTGCTAGAACACGCTGAATTTCGTCGACACTGGGAATCGAGTCGTTTACCACGAGTAGATCGAGATCACTGGAAACCCTCGTACTTCCGAAGAAGATTACGAGGGTCGCGCCACCAAAACAGACGAAGGTTGTGGGGAATGCAACGAACAAATGTGCAACGCCACTTCCAGCAGGACATTGACAGTCGCATCCTTTTCGTCGAATCCACGCCCTTCATAAGCCAAGCCGTCCCGCTATTCATACCGAAATTCTAGCATAAATACTATAAAATCGTAATATATTTTAGATTTAACCGAAATTACATTAATATGGCTGGATTTTGGCAATATATCTAGCCGTTTGCCTTCAGCATCTGCTCGGCGTGCTTGAGCGAGGTTTCGGTGAGTTTCGCGCCGCTGAGCATGCGGGCGACCTCCTCGGTGCGGTCTTCGAGATCCAGGGGTCGAACCGTGGTTTTGGTTCGCCCTGCGGACTCCTTCTTCTCGATGAGGTAATGGTGATCGGCGAAGGAGGCAATCTGCGGCAGATGGGTGATGCAGAGTACCTGCTTGGTCTTGGATAACGCCTTCAGTTTCTTGCCGACGGCCTCGGCGGCGCGTCCGCCGATCCCCGCATCCACCTCGTCGAAGACGAGTGTCCGCTGGTGAGCGGGATCTTTTTTGCCACGGGATTTTCCGGCTTCCACTGTCGCCTTCAGCGCCAGCATGACGCGCGAAAGCTCTCCGCCTGAGGCGATCTCCTCGACGGGACCGAGTGGCTCCCCGGGGTTCGCCGAGATCATGTAGGCGACCTGGTCAAATCCGTGCTTCGTCCAGTTCGCTTCTTCGTCCGTTCCGCCCACCTCGACCCTGAAGCGAGCCTTCATGGCGAGGTCGTTGATCTCCGACTCGACCGTCTTCTCGAGTTTCTTCGCGGCTTCATATCGCTTATGGGAAAGAGCGCGTGCTGCGTCGAGGTATTGCTCGGCGGCACAGGCAAGCTGTTTCTTCAGGACGCGCAGCACCTCGTCCTTGTTTTCCATCTCATTGAGCTTGCGTGCGAGTTCTTCCCCGTACGCGATGACTTCCGCGAGGGCTTTGCCGTATTTCCTCTTCAGACGATCGATAAGCGCCAGTCGGTCTTCCACTTCGGCCAGCCGCTCCGGAGAGGATTGAATTCCCTCCGCGTAGTCGCGAAGAGAAGTTCCGATGTCTTCCACGGTAATGCGCGCCGATTCCAGCGCCGCAGCCTGTTCGCGGAACTTCTCATCAAAGCGTGAAAGCTCTTCCAATTGCTTGGCCGCGGCCCGCAACTGTTCGGAAGCAGATCCTTCTGCTTCGTAGAGGTGGTCGAAAGCTCCCATCGCCGCAGCATAAATCCGCTCGGAGTTCGCCAGTACGCGCTTTTCGGTTTCGAGAGCTTCGTCTTCTCCCGGCTTCAACTCGGACTGGTGGATTTCCTCGCGCTGGAACTTCCACAAGTCCAGCAAACGCAGGCGGTCCTGCTCATCGCGTTCCAGGTCGGCAATCCGCGCAGAGATCTCGCGCCACTTGGACATGCGCTTCCGCCGTGGTGCTCAAGTCGGAACCAGCGTAGGAGTCCAACAGCGCCAGCCGTGATTCCGGTTCGAATCCGAGCACGGCGGCATTCTGCGCATGGATCACCGCAAGGTGAGGCGCAAGCTGTTTCAACACGCCGACGGTGGCAGGCTGATTGTTGATGAAGACGCGTCCCCGGCCATTCGCGGTGATCTCGCGTCGCAGGATGACCTGACCGCCGTCGAAGTCGATCCCATTTTCTTCCAGCACGGTTGCGATTCCGACCGCATCCGCCTCGAAGACAGCGGCGACGACCGCTTTCTCCGCTCCGTGGCGGATCACGTCGGCCGAAGCCTTGTCTCCCAGCAGGAGAGTCAACGCATCGATCAGGATCGACTTGCCTGCGCCGGTTTCGCCGGTCAACAAATTCAGCCCGGGAGCGAACTCCACCACCACGTTATCGATGACAGCGTAGTTTTCGACCCGCAGTTCCAGTAGCACGCGATGCCCTTGATGTCGTTTTCTCGCGCAGGATAGCACGAAAACTCGGGCATTTACCGTAATCAGGCAGAACCACGATCGTCCACAGGAAATCGCGACGAAACGCGCGCCCGAACGGATGCTCCACCGTCGAACTGTCTATAATGAGAACGACGCATCCCACGGATGTGAGACTCTGGCAATTTGAAGGTTAACGCAGGTGGTCGCGTTTTCGCCTCCCCTTGCATTTGTTCACCGGGGCCCCAGTGGCTCACTCCGCGACGCGACAGGTACCGCTCCAAGCGGCGGCCTGACAGATAAAAGATGGCCTATCATTTACTTGCATTTGCCGACTCCGGTGAGGTCACCAGCCTTTTTAGCAACAGCGGCCTGGTGGCACGCACGGTGCTCCTCATCCTCCTTGCCTTCAGCCTCTTCTCCTGGTCGATCATCATTTCGAAGTTCTCGCTCTTCCGCCGTGCGCGGGTGCAGAGTGGACGCTTCGTGCGCGCCTTTCGCAAGGCGCAGCGGATGCAGGATGTCGCCGCGGTGGCCGAGCAGTTCAAGCCCAGTCCGCTGATCCCGATCTTTGAGGGTGCGTACGACGAACTGCGCCGCCAGGGCAACCGGTTGAACGTCACGGGTGTGCAGCGCGCCACCCAGATCGCATCGAGCGAAGAGCTCACGCGCCTGGAGCGTCGCCTTCCGTGGCTCGCTACAACCGGCGCAGTTACGCCCTTTATCGGCCTCTTCGGAACCGTGTGGGGCATTATCGACGCCTTCCACGGCCTTGGAGATGCCGGCGCGGCGACGTTGCGCGCGGTAGCTCCCGGCATCTCGGAGGCGCTGATCACCACCGCCGCCGGATTGTTTGCCGCCGTGCCCGCCGTGATCTTCTACAACATGTATATGAACAACATTCGCGAATTCGGCTCTCGGATGGACGATTTCAGCCTCGAGATCCTGAACACTGTCGAGCGTGCCGCGTCGCCGGCCCCGCAGCGCAGCGGCGTCGACCTCGTGGAGCGCTAAGCCATGGCATTCACCAACTCCAACGGCCGCACCCAGAGTTCGTTGTCGGACATCAACATCACGCCGTTTGTCGATGTGGTGCTGGTGCTGCTCATCATGTTCATGGTCACCGCCCCGATTCTTCAATCGGGCATCGATGTCTCGGTTCCGAAGACGAAGACGGTGAAAGAGATCACCGAAGAACGCCTGGTGATCTCCATCGACAAGCAGCAGCGGGTATTTCTGGGGAACGATCCGGTGAACATCAACGAAATCGCGCAGCGTCTTCGTCAGAAGATCCGCGATCCGCAGGGCCAGTCGATCTTCCTCCGCGCCGATGAGAATGTTCCTTTTGGCGCCTTTGCCACGGTGATGGACGCCGTCAAGCAGTCCGGTATCACCAACGTGAGTATCGTCACCCAGCCACTGAACGAGAAGAATGGCAGTACGCGCTGAAATCTTCGAAGAGCATGAACATTGGGCGTCCTCCCTCGGCGCCTCCACCGCGCTGCACGTCGCATTGACCGCGGTGATCATGTTTTCCGGCTGGATTGGGTTCCACCACTCCGGCGAAAACTGGGGCGGCGAGACCTCCGGCGGCGGCGGAGCCATGAGCGCAACCCTGGTCAGTGCGGTTCCCTTGCCGCATCCCCCGGTCGAGAGCAAGAACGTTTTGGCGAACGAATCCAAGGGCCTTGCGGAAACCGTTCCCGCGGTGAAAGAAACCCCTCCGCCCGACGCGATCGCGATTCCCGACAAGGAAGTGAAGCCGAAAAAGAAGAATGAGAAGGCGCCCACGCCCCGCGATGTGAAGAAGACGCCTCCGCCGCCGGTGGAAGAAGCGAAAAACGTGGTGCCCTACGGCGAAGGCGGACCGGTGAGTTCGATGTACAGCAACTCGGGCACGAATTTCGCGATGGGCAACACGAAGGGCGGCCTCTCGATGGGCAGCGGGGGCGGCGATTTCGGCAACCGCTTCTCCTATTACGTGGATGCGGTGCGACGCAAAGTCACCGAGAACTGGCTGCGCTACGAGATCGATCCCCACACGCCGCCAGGCAAGCGAACCTACATCACCTTCGACATCAATCGCGACGGCAGCCCCTCGAACGTGCGTGTCGAACAGTCCAGCGGCATTCCGTCGCTGGATATCTCGGCAACCCGCGCCTTGCAGCGCATCGATACGTTCGGCCCGTTACCGGGTGGTTACTCGGGCAATCGAGTCTCGGTAGAGTTTTGGTTTGAGCGATAGAATTTGCGCAAGTTACGCTCCAGCTTGTGCACGTCAGTCACCTGAATGCCCGGTTCGCTGCTCGATCCTATCGCCGCACGCAGTTCCGGTTCAGATTTGTTGATAAGGATGGGAATGGGTTCCCGAATGCTGAGAAAGCTCGCAATTTCTGCTCTTTTTTTAATGACGTGCTTGCCGCTGGTGGCGCAAGACTGGATCAAGACCGGCACCAACCTGGGCGTAGAAAAAGTCCGCCTGGCGGTCCCCGATTTCAAGACCACCACGCAGGGTAGCGAATCCCTCCTGACGGCTTTCAACACTACGCTTTGGAATGATCTTTACCAGGCCGGTCTCTTCGACCTCGTCTCCAAGAGTTTTAACCCGGTGCAAGCGCCCGGGCTGCCGGCGGAAGTCGTCCTGGCGCAATGGGCGAGCCCGCCGCCGAACGCCAGCATGCTGGCGTTTGGCAATCTCAACGTGACGGGCAGCGAAGTGACCGTGCAGGGCTGGCTCTACGACGTCAAGAATCCGCAGTCGCCCCAGGTTCTCGGAAAGCAATACAAGGATGGCGCAACCGTCGAGAACGCGCGCCTGATCGCGCACAAATTCGCCGACGAGATCATCTTCCGCCTGGGCGGCGGACTGCCGGGCATCGCCGAAACCAAGCTGTATTTCATCAGCAGCCGCACTGGCCGCAAAGAAGTCTGGGTGATGGACTACGACGGCTCGAACCAGAAGCCGATCACCCATCTCAACTCCATCGTACTTTCGCCTCGCGTTTCTCCGGACGGGTCACGCGTGGCCTTCTCCTGGATCAATGGCGGAGCGTGGGAGATTGGGATTTATTCCAACGAACTAGGCCGGCTCGTCAGCTTCCCGCGCTTTGGCGGCACAAACTCCGCGCCCGCCTTCTCGGGCGATGGAACCAAGCTCGCGTTCTCGTCTTCCCGCACCGGCGATCCTGAAATCTACACCGTCGATTCCGCCACCGGCGGAGACCTGAAACGGCTGACCAACGTCCACGGGCCGGATACCTCCCCGACGTGGAATCCGAAGACGAACGCGCAAATCGCGTGGGTCAGCGGGCGGACCGGGCTGCCTCAGATTTACACCATGGATGCGGATGGATCGAATGTCCAGAAGATGACCGACCAGGGTTATGCGATTTCACCCTCGTGGTCGCCGAACGGGCAGTTCCTCGCCTTTGCGTGGATCCGCCACTACGGTCCCGGAGCCCCCGGCGCGCAGGACATTTACATCATGGATGTCGCCAGCCACCAGTGGGTCCAGTTGACCCATGACGGCGGCCGTAACGATTTTCCATCCTGGTCGCCCGATGGACGTCACATTGTGTTTCAATCGAGCCGCAGCGGACACGACGAAATCTGGACGATGCTGGCCGACGGCAGCCAACAGACCCAGCTCACCAACTCGGGCTTGAACAGTATGCCGAATTGGAGTACCAAGTGAAGTTCGCTGTAGAGCTTAGGCACGAAAAGTGTTTTTATAAGAATGAGAGTAGAGCGCGCAGGAAAGCGCGCCGCCGTACTTAGCACTCGAAGCGGCTCCGGTCGCTGAGGTTCTTGATTTTAATTCTGCAGCGGGCCTAACCCGCGCACGGAAGATCGACAGAGTCTTCGGAATTGGAGGAGTACGTGAATCGTAACCGCATGAAGTGGGGTTTGATGGTCGTAACGCTCGCGATGATGATCGTCGTCAGCGCATGCTCGAAGAAGCCGACCGCACCACCCCCTGCCCCGCCGCCACCGCCGCCACCGGCGCCAACTGCCACCCTTTCGGCAAGCCCGAACACGGTGAGCGCAGGCCAGCCGATTACCTTGACGTGGCAGACCAGCAACGCCACGGATGTCAGCATCGACACCCTGGGCACGGTGGAAACTAACGGATCACGGCAGGTTACGCCAGTCGACTCCACCACCTATCACCTGGTTGCGAAAGGTGAGGGCGGCACGCAGGAAGCGACGGCGCGCGTAACGGTCACGCAGGCCACGACGCAGGCTCCGCAGGAAACCAGCCTTACGGAAGAACAGGCGTTTACGCAGAACGTGCGGGACATCTATTTCGACTACGATGCCTACGACGTCCGCGGCTCCGACCAGGCGACCTTGCAGGCCGACGCGGCCTTCCTGAAGCAGCATCCGAATATTCACTTCACGATTGAAGGGCATTGCGACGAGCGCGGATCGACCGAGTACAACCTGGCGCTCGGCGACAATCGCGCTTCGGCTGCCAAGAATGCCCTCGTGCAGCTAGGCATTCCGGCTTCGAGCATTCGCACCATCAGCTACGGCAAAGAAAAGCCTTTCTGCACCGAGAGCAATGAGCAGTGCTGGCAGGAGAACCGGCGAGCGCACTTCACACTCGCGAAGTAATCGCACGCGGCGAGGCCGCCCGGAACTCGATCGAGTCCCGGGCGGTTCGCCGCGTTTTCCCATTTCTGGCAGGAACTCAGATCACCGACCCGCCATCCGACCGTCTTGTAACATAGGTAGTTACTCCGAACCGGCTGTTCGGCATCTAACATAGGCACAGTTATGCGTATTCGAAATGTGGTTCTCAGTTCGGCGCTCGTTGCCCTGACGCTTTTGCCGTCTCATCCGGCGTTTGCTGTCAGCAAAGAAATTGTCCAGTTGCAGACGCAGGTCCAGCAGTTGCAGGACCAGATGACGCAGATGAAGCAATCGTTCGACGAGCGAATGGGAGTCATGCGCAACCTGGTGGAACAAAGCACCGACAACATGAACAAGCTGATGCAGCAGATGGATACGCTGACGCGCACCATTCAGCAGCAGCAGCAGGACTCGGGCAACAAGAACGACCAGGTCTCCGGCCAGATTCAGTCGCTGCACGACTCGATCGATGAACTCAAGGCTCGCATCGCCGGCGTCTCCAAGAAACTCGACGACATGGCGCAGCAGCAGCAGAACATGAATGCCGTGGCTCCCGGCGGAGTTGTCCCTCCAGGAGGAGTTCCTGCGACCGCGCCGGTGCAGCAGCCTGTCAACCAGGCGCCCCCGGCGGACGTGCTTTATAACAACGCCCTGCGCGATTACAACGCCGGCAAGTACGACCTCGCCAGCGGTGAATTCGCCGACTTCATGAAGTTCTATGCCGACAACGATCTCGCCGGCAATGCGCAGTTCTACATTGCCGATGTTGAATACCGGCAGGGCAATTTCGACGCCGCCGTGAAGGATTACGACAAGGTGCTCGAGCAGTATCCCAGCGGGAACAAGGCTCCGGCCGCCCAGCTCAAAAAGGGCTTCGCGCTTCTCGAACTCGGGCAGCGCGAGGCTGGCGTCCGCGAACTGCACGCTCTGGTGAGCCGCTATCCGCGCTCGATTGAGGCTCAGCAGGCTCGTGACCGCCTGGCACGCCTCAGCACTCCCGCCGCCGGTACCAAGCGCAAGCCGTCGTAGACGAGCTCCCGTAACACAAAACGCCTCCCAGGTCGGGGGGGCGTTTTCGTTTACGCGCCTACGATTCCGGCGTAACCGTTACATCGAGTTCCGGAATTTGCCTCTGCCGAAACGCCGAAGGCATGCGTGCTCATCCCTTTGCCGTGAAAAGTGTCGGGCTGGGAAATCAGCTCTGGCGTTGCGAGAGTTTCAAACTTCTTAAACAATAACGAAGTTCGAGACTGAGTTCGCGGAGGCGCATGCCCTCCCGCACCCCCACCTTGCAGGCCAGTGCGGTTCGTTCGGGTGTGCTCTCGCCGAGGTCGTAGACGACCCGGCAGTACTGGCAGTCCTCGTTCCAGCAGAAGCGGCCCATGGCCACGTCTTCCGGCGCGAGATATTGCAAGGCTCGCAGCAGCGAGTTGTTCTCCGGCACCTCGAAGACATGTCCCGTGATCTCGATTTTTACCAGCCGATCGAAGGGGCGGTAGAGCGGGCCCGGAGAACTCATCGGGCAAGCATATCAATTTGCGTCAAGCGAAGGCAGCGAGATCAGGCGGTTTTTATTTGTGGTGGTGCTTCTCGTAATTTCGCGCTTCCTGCTGAAATTCGCGGCGCAAGCGGTGGCACCGGGAGCTCGCCGGAGCGGCGCCGCACTCGCGGTTCATCTCCGAGTGGACGGTCTGCAGGCGCATGCGTTCGTCGAGATTGCCGCCGACCTTTCGGGCGGGGAGAGCGGGAGGATCGGAGGCCTGCGCCCATGCTCCTGCCAGCAAGGTTCCCATCCATAACCATCGCGTCACGACGCTCACGGCGCTACTCCCGGCGATACGTTGCTCCTCGGCACGCCGGAATGCAAGACCCAACAGTGCAAGGGCCTTGGAATTTACATACAGGCAACGCCCGCAGCGGAACCGGACTCTGTGTTAACGAAGGAGCATTCATGTCTAAAGATCCCGATGCTGAGAAGGGCGCCGTAGCCCAAGACCGCCCCGGCGAGGAGAGCAATACCTCGATGGGAGGCCAGAATCCCCACCGCGGCAAGGGTGAGATTCTCCAGGGCCAGGACTCCGACCTACCGGAGCCCGGCGAAAACGAAGAACACTCCATGGAGGGACACACCCAGCACTCGCGCTTCGGCGGCGACAGCGGCGACGCCTCGAAGAAGTAACCGAGGCAAGTTTCGCGAGTACCCCCCGGTATGGAGTTGTTTGTTTGCAATATTGCAACCGAATCTCTGCAAAATATTCTATTCAAAGGGGTTGCAGGGAAAATATTCAAAACTTGAGACTTAGGGTCGCAGAAAGCAGATAGCGCGCTCGCCGCCAATATTCTCAAAGAACCGATCATGATGGGGAAGGCGCAGGATAATGCGCCGCGCGCACGAGGCCGGTGATGAATAACCGGATGTTAGGGTCGTGGCTCACAGCCGGATGTGTCGCGCTGCGAAGAAACGCAAGATGTTTCGACTTCGCGCCCTTCGGGGCGCTCCGCTGAACATGACAACGGCTTGAGATGCTAGGAGACTACAACGTACTTGCGGATGGCCGCCATTTCCTGGGGTTCCCTGCCTGCGACCTGGATCTCGCGGGCGAGCTCGCGACGGCGGGCTTCGAGGTTCACGGCAGGATCGAGGGGAGTGCCATCGAGTTCGCCGGCGCCGAAGCGCAACGCGATCTGCAGGAGTTTGCCGCCGAGCATCTGCCAATAGGCGCGGATGTGCGCGACATGGGCCAGCGCCAGCCGGGCGACGGCAATCTGCTTCATCTCCTGCATCCCGGTGGTGGTGGCGAGATGCAGGCTGGTGTTTGCGTCGGGAGCGAACGAGACCGCCGCGAAGCTGTCTGTCTGGGGCATCTGGCGAAAACTCAGTAATTCTTCGGCCTGTTGTTCCGGCGCAACATCGCGCTGCACGAGGTAGAGAGGAACATCGAGTCCCGCGGCGAGGGCTGCCTGCCTGACATCGGCTCGCCGGCCGGCGTCGCCGGAGTGATGCCAGAGCCGCCGGCGGATGGCTGGAAGAAAGAGTTCGGCCCCGCCGCCGATGAGCGAGTCTGCCCCGGCCTGGCGTAGCGAGCGACAGGTTTCCTGTGCAGAGAGCTTGCCGCCGGCAATTTCTTCGACGGAGAGCGCCGCGATGCGGACCTGCGGATTTTTCTTTTTGTGCCCTTCGATGGCCCGGCAGAGCGGGCCGAGATCGCTTTCCAGCATCACGGCCTGGGCGGCGTCCGATTCATTCGCATCCGTAAATTCATGCACTACAAAGCGCGTGGTGTTGCCGTGCATCTGTTCGCGCGCATAGTTGGCCAGCCAGCCGAGTGCGAGAATGTCCTTCGATGCATAAAGCGCGGTCACATCGGCGAGATCGAGAAGCTCGCGTGCGAGCACCTTTTCATAGACCGGACGGAGGCGCGGGTCGTCGGTTTGAAAGGGATGGGCCAAGGATTTCGTGCTGACGGACGACATCGTAGTGATGATAGCAGCGGGACGCGGTATTTCAGAATTCCCTCACGCCGAGGGGCTGGAGGAGGCGTGCGATCTGATTTGTAGCGCCCAGAGTCTTGTCGAATTTACGCGATCACCAGTTCGCCGCCGCGTTGTTTCTCCAGTTCCATCGCCTGGTCAAGGGCAGCGATGGCGCACTCCACCTGGGTGTCGTCCGGGGGCTGCGTGGTGATGCGCTGCAGCCACATGCCCGGCAAGGTCAACAGGGTGAAGAGGGCAGAGCGGCGTTTTGCGGCAAAGCGGATGATTTCGTAGGAGGTTCCCGCAATGAACGGGAGCAGCGCAACCCGCATCGCAAAGCGCGCCCACAATGGCCAGCTGACCGGGATGAAGAGATACACCACCATGCTGATCAGCATCACCGTCATCAGGAACGATGTGCCGCAGCGGGGATGAAAGGTCGAGTACTTCTGAACTGCTGAATTGGTGAGCGGATCGCCGTTTTCGAAGGCGAACACCGTCTTGTGCTCTGCGCCGTGGTACTCGTAAACCCGGTGCAGGTCCTTCATGAGCGAAGTGCCCCAAATGAAGAGCAGGAAGATGGCGATGCGTATGAATCCATCGGCCAGGTTGAACGCCAGCTGGTGTCCGAACACCGGGCTGACGTGTTTTAGCTCGCGGGCGCCCATCAGGGGCAGAAATTTGTACATGAAGATAAAGAAACCCAGCGAGAGGGCGATGTTGACAGCCGCCACCCATCCGCTGATCTCCAGCTTCTTCCCCGGCTCTTCGGACTTGGCAGTCTCTTCGGCGAGTGCGACGTTGGCGGAATATCGCAGCGCCTTGAAACCCAGCGCCATGGCCTGGCCCAACGTCATGACCCCGCGCACGAAGGGCCAACCCATCCATTTATGTTTTTCCGAGAGGCGCTCGATGGGCTCGGTGTGATGGACGACTTCTTTCTGTGCATTGCGCACAGCAATGCTGAAGGCATGCGGAGAGCGCATCATGACGCCCTCGAGCACGGCCTGCCCGCCGACGAGGGTTTCCTCGCCGCTTTCGAGAGCGGGAAGCAGCTGGACCGCCGTCATGAACCGAAGCCAATTTCGCACAACTCGCATGAACGTTAGACGCCTCGGCGCCCTGCAAGGGCGCAACTTCTAGAGTTCAGGATATTTTCTAGTTACTCAAGCGTCAATGCCCTACCCCGGTCACACTTCCCGGTTCGCGTGATTTCCAGAGGACGCAAACGGCCACTATAGTCCTAGGGTTGTCGCATTAATACTCTTTACCACTTAGGCCTCCCCAATGGGCTCCGTACCTATGCGCATCAGCCGCATCTCAGAGAACCTCCAGATCATCCAGGACGAAATCAGTTTACTAGCCGGGCAAGAGTTTGGGTCCAGCTGTGTCGAAGAACCTTTCGGCGAGCCGGATGTTCACGCTTTGCGAAAAGTGAAATCTTCCGTGGACCACCTCCGCCAGGTGCTGCGCACCTACATCGACTTCGCCAGCGCCCACGTTGGGCCACCGGATTCCGAGGAGTTCCAGAAGCTTCGCGCCGAACGCACAACGCAAATCCTGCGTTTCGCCTGCCTGGGACTCCAGCGCCGCGAAGGCAAGGACCACGAGGTTCCCTCGTCGCTCTTCGAACAACTCACCCAGATGACCATTGCCACCGTCGACCGGTACATCGGGACCGAAAGCTCTTTCCAGGAAGAAGCGATGCAGGCGGCAGCCGATTAACGCCTAAGCGAGCAGCAGAATCGCGGGGAGCGAACCGGCATCCAACGCAGGATGCAGCTTCTTGCCTCGACCTGCGAGGCCGTTTCGGAGACTTCGAAGAAAACCGAGAAGATCGCGCGTGTGGCGGCCTATCTCCAGTCGCGGAGCGTGCCGGACGCGGCGCTCTCGGCGATCTTCCTCTCCGGACGCCCCTTTGCCGCTTACGAAGAACGCACCCTCCAGGTGGGCGGATCGATCCTCTGGCGTGTGGTCGCCGAACTCTCCGGCGCCACCGAGCCGCAACTCACCGCCGCCTACAAACGACACGGCGACCTGGGAGATGCCGCCTTTGACGTGCTCGCCGGAAAAGCCCCGGAAACCGGCAGTCTCACTCTTCGTGAAGTCGCGCACGCTTTCGGAGAGATCGCGGCCTCCAGCGGCGCCGCCGCCAAAACAAAACTTCTTCGCGAACTGCTGCTCCGCGCCTCGCCCCTGGAAGCCAAGTACCTGGTCAAAATCATTACCGGGGAACTGCGAATCGGGCTGAAGGAAAGCCAGGTCGAAGAAGCGATCGCGAAGGCCTATGGGCGCGACCTCGCGGCGGTGCGCCGCGCCAACATGCTGGTTGGCGACATCGGGGAGACCGTGGTGCTCGCCGCCGGCGACAAACTTGGCGAGGCGAGCATGCGCCTGTTGCATCCCCTCGGGTTCATGCTCGCGACTCCCGCGGAGAACGCAGAAGAGGCCTTTGCCGAATTCGAGCACGCGATCGTCGAAGACAAATATGACGGCGTCCGCGCCCAAGTGCACGTCTCGGGAGACAGCGTCCGTCTCTTCTCGCGCACGTTGGACGACATTACCGATTCGTTTCCCGAACTCGTGCCTTCCCTTGCCGCCATCGGCCAGGACGTGATCCTCGACGGCGAAATCCTGGCCTGGCGCGACGGCCAGGCGCTTGCCTTCAGCGAGTTGCAGAAACGGCTCGGACGAAAAAAAGTATCCACCACATTGCAGCGGGAAGTTCCCGTCAGTTACGTGGCTTTCGATGTGCTGTACGCCAGGAACGAGCTCACGATCGACCGACCGCTCAGCGAGCGCTCCATCTTGCTCGACGAGATTTTCGAGCAGGCAAAGGAACGGCTTTCCAGTCCAGCCTCACACGCCCAGAGCTCGCTTTTGTTTCCAGAGGAATCTCACGCAGAGATCGAGCCTCGCGTGCTGCGCGCACCGCAGGCACGTGCAGATTCGCCCCTTGAGCTCGATCGCCTTTTCGAGGCGGCGCAGGCGCGCGGCAACGAGGGCCTGATGATCAAGGACATCGGCTCCTGCTACGCGGTCGGCCGTCGCGGAAAATCGTGGCTGAAACTCAAGCGCGAACTGGCTACGTTGGATGTCGTGGTCACTGGCGCAGAGTTCGGCCACGGCAAGCGGGCCGGGATTCTCAGCGATTACACCTTTGCTGTCCGTGACGGAGAGCGACTTTTGAACGTGGGCAAGGCGTATTCCGGCCTCACGGACAAAGAGATCGCGGACTTGTCAGCATGGTTCACCGCACATACGCTCGTGGATCATGGCTTCGTACGCGAGGTAGAACCGAAGATCGTGCTGGAAGTCGCGTTCAACGCGGTGATGAAGTCCGATCGCCACAACAGCGGCTATGCGCTGCGTTTTCCGCGCATCCTGCGCATCCGCGATGACAAGCCGGCCGCGGAAATCGATACCGTGCAAAGAGTCGAGGAGATCCACGACGCGCAGTTCCACGTGCGCCGGCGGCAATAGCTAGGAAGGTTCGTGATGGTGGCTGTGGCTTACGGGGATCACGCAGCCGTGCGCCACCTCGCACACTTCGTGTTCAAACTGGATGGTCGTGTGATAGACGTGGAAGTCGTGCGCCAGGCATTCGTTAAGAGCGCGCAGAATAGACTCGCTCTCCGAGGCACGAAGGTCGGCGATACGCACATGGCAGGAGAGAGAATGGGTCTCGCTGCCAATGCTCCACACGTGCAGATCGTGCACGTCGATGACCCCCTCGATCGTGCGCATGCGCTCGGCGACGCTGTCCAGGTTCATGCCTCGTGGCGTTCCCTCCAGCAGGATGTTCAAACTTTCCCGTATCACTCCGAAAGAAGACCAGAGCACCAGCGCGCCGATCCCGAACGATAGTGCTGCATCGATCCACGTTTGTTTCGTCACGAGGATGAACCAGCCACCCACGATGACTGCGGCGGTGGAGAGCGTGTCGCCAACCTCATGCAGGAAGGCGCTGCGGATATTGAGGTCCCTGCGCGTGCGCATCAGCATCAACGCGATTGCGCCGTTCATCACTACGCCGCAGGCTGCCACCCACATCATCGTCTTCGGCTCCACATCGGAGGGAGCATAGAAACGGCGGAAAGCTTCGTAGAAGATGAAGAAGGCGATGATCACCAGCGACGCCGCATTGATGAAGGCAGCCAGCACCCCCGCGCGGTGATACCCGAACGTCTTGGTGGCGCTCGGCGGCCGCGACTGGATGTAAACCGCTACCCAGGTCAACAACAGAGCGAGAAAGTCGGAGAGGTTGTGCCCGGCTTCCGAGAGCAGCGCAAGGCTATGCGCGCGCAGGCCCGCCACCACCAGCAGCACGATATAGAAAACCGTGACCACCAACGACGCCCGGAGCACACGTGCGGTTTTCTCGTCGTGCAGGTCGCCGGTATGGGCATGCATACCTATAGTTTAAAGGGCTTTCCCGGCGCCTTCAACTTACCTTCGTCTGGTTTGAGCCGCGGCTGCCCTGGATTCCGCACTTTAGGGCTGAGCCCCGAAACCTCCCCGCCCGTCCCCGATGCATCTGTACATGGAAGATCGAGCGGCTGCTACCCCGCCCTTCGTCACCCGCAGCCGCGTTTGTGCAATCGAGTTTTCAGGACGAACCAGGGAGAAAACCATGAAGAAGCACACCATGTTAGCCGTCCTCGCCCTCGCGATGATGTTTGCGTATGCCAGCGCCAAGGCGCAGCAACCGATGGGCGGTAGCCCGGGAATGGGTGGCCAGCAACCAGGAATGCAAAGTCCGAACAATCCCAATAACCCGAATAATAATCCGATCGACATGGGTCCCAATCAACAGACCCAGCAGCAGCAGCAACAACAGAACATTCCGCAAGTGAGCGATAGCGATCTGCAAAAGGCGGTGAAGGATAAGCTCGCCTCTGAGCCCGCATTCGCCAATGTCCAGGCCGCCGTTGATAAGGGCAAGGTAACCCTCGATGGCACCGTCAATTCGAAAGACGACAAGAAAAAAGCAAAGAAGATGGCGCAGTCCGTCGCAGGCGTCCGCGGCGTGAAAGAGCACCTCACCATCAGCGGCAAGGAAAGTCCGGGCAGCCAGAGCAATCAGAAGCAGATGTCAAGCGGGTCGGGACCGGGCATGGCGTTCCTGAGCGCGCAGGACGCTGCCCAGGGAAACGCTTCGCAGAATACCGCGGGGAGCATTGCGGGAAACTCGCAGACCTCGGCGAATCCTACGAACTCTGCGCCGCAGTCTGGCGCTCCTGAGGCCGGCAGCAGCATGCAGCAGAGCGGGACTACCGCTGCGAGCGCAGGCGGCGATACCCTGAAACTGCAAAAACAGATTGAAACCCACATCAAGAACGATCGTTCGCTGACCGATAGCACCGTGACTGTGAATGTCTCGGAGAACGCCATCGACCTGAACGGGACGGTCGGTAGCAACAAGGCAAAGAGGAATGCCGAACGCATTGCTCAGTCTTACGCGCAGAACCGCAAAGTGAATGACAACCTGCAGGTAACCGGCGCGGGCAACAGCGATCTGAACAACGGCCACTCGGCGATGAGCAATGGGGCTACCCAGGGCACACCGAAAGGCGATTCTTCGCAGATGCCGCAGAGCAATTCTCCGGACAAAGGCGACCAGTCCCCCCGGTAAACATTGCTAATGATTGCGAACTTCAGCCAAGCGGCACGCGAAAGCGTGCCCTTTTCTGTGCAGTGATACCTGGAATCGGAATTTCCGCTGCGTCCAAATGCCCGAATGCCGAATCCAATGTTTGTCGCTGTTTCTTGGCGCGAGGGAGCTCGAGTTGGCGTTGTCCCAGGAGAAAAATCTTCGCGCTACGACCCTGTTAATGGCGGTGGGCGTTGGCGTTGCCGTCGCAAACATCTACTATTGCCAGCCGCTGCTCGGCATCATGGCTCGTGATCTGCACGTCAGCGACCACAAGGCGGCCCTGGTCGCTACCCTCATCCAGGTGGGCACTGCGCTTGGCATGCTGTTTTTCGTTCCCCTCGGAGACATTGCGGAACGCCGTGCATTGACCGTGCGGATGTGCATCTTTATCGCCTTTGCCGCATTTCTGAACGCCATCGCTCCGAACTTCACCCTGCTCGCCGTCTTCAGCTTTGTATTAGGACTGGGATGCGTCGTCCCGCATCTGATTCTTCCCTTCGCCGCGCACCTGGCGCCCGAGGGATCACGCGGTAAGACCGTGGGAACGGTAATCAGCGGCATGCTCATTGGCATTCTGCTTGCGCGGACGGTTGCAGGCTTCGTTGGAGCGCAGTTTGGCTGGCGCGCCATCTATTGGATCTCGTGCGTGCTGATGCTGGCGCTCGCCTTTGCCTTCTGGCGCATGTTGCCCGAGAGCCGCTCCGAAACGCGCATGCACTACTTCGACCTGTTGCGTTCCGTCGGCAGCATGGTTCGCGAGCACGCCACGCTGCGCGAATCCGCCGCAATCGGCGCGCTGCTGTTTGCCGCCTTCAGCGCCTTCTGGACGACCCTCGTCTTTTTCCTGGCACGTCCTCCGTACCACTACGGAGCCCGCATGGCCGGCGCAATGGGCCTGCTTGCGGCTGCCAGTGCTGCGCTAGCCCCTCTCGTCGGACGAATGGTCGATCGGCGTTCGCCGAAGCTGGGCATCGCCATCGCGGTCTTGATGACCCTCGGCTCATTCGCGCTCCTGGCGGTCGCCGGACACTGGCTTCTCGGACTTTCCGTGGGCGTGGTGCTGCTCGACGTCGGCGTGCAGACGGGGCACATCAGCAACCAGACCCGCATCTACAATGCCTTTCCGCATGCGCGCAGCCGTGCCAACACGGTGTACATGGTCAGCTACTTCACCGGCGGCGCGTTGGGCTCCGCCCTCGGCACCTTGGGCTGGAACCTGGCAGGATGGGCTGGTGTATGTACCGCGGGCGCAGTGCTGCTGGTACCCGCACTACTGATCCTGCGTACTATGCGTAATGAACGGACTGAGGCTGTCGAGGAAATCGAAATGTCCGTTGCCTAGCCGGCAAAATGCAGGCGCTATTCCATGTCGCGCCAGTTTGGACCGACGCCTACTTCCACCGCCAAGGGCACGGTCAGCTCGGAGTGAACATTCTCCATCCTCTCCTGCACCAACGCCCGTGCCTCCTCCACCTCGCTCTCCGGCACCTCGAAGACCAGTTCGTCATGTACCTGGAGGAGCATTCGGGTCTTCATCTTTCGTTCGGCGAGGTCGTGTTGAATGCGGATCATCGCCAGCTTGATGAGATCGGCTGCGGTCCCTTGCAGCGGCGTGTTGGTAGCGGTTCGCTCGGCAAATCCACGCAGGTTCGGGTTACGGCTATGGATATCCGGAATCGGCCGTATCCGTCCGAAGAGTGTGCTGACCTTTTCCTCTTGCCGCGCCTGTTCGAGGGTAGCGTCGATCCACGCGCGCACTCCGCTATAGCGTTCGAAGTAGCTCTCGATGTAACGTTTCGATTCCTTCGTATCGATCCCAAGCTGCTGCGAGAGTCCGAACGGAGAGATGCCGTACACGATTCCGAAATTGACCGCCTTGGCGCGGCGGCGGTGCTCCGCGTCGATCATCATCGGGGGCACGCCGAAGACTTCGCTCGCCGTCAACTGGTGGATATCGCGGCCGGTTTTGTAGGCTTCCACCAGCAGCTTGTCCTGCGAGAAGTGCGCCAGCAGACGTAGTTCGATCTGCGAATAGTCGGCGGCCAGCAGCACATGGCCGGGCTCCGCGATAAAGGCGGCACGAATCTCTCGCCCAATCTCGGTGCGAATCGGAATGTTCTGCAGGTTTGGATTGATGGATGAAAGACGTCCAGTCGAGGTCGCGGCCTGATTGAAGGTAGTGTGCAGTCGCCCGCTGCCGATCCGGCAAAGCGCGGGCAACGCATCGACATACGTCGATTTGAGCTTCGTGAGCTGCCGGTACTCCAGCACCAGTTTCGGCGCCTCGTGCTCGCTGGCCAAGCCTTCCAACACATCGACGGCTGTCGATATGGTCTTGCCCTTGCCGTATTTCACCGGCTTGGGGAGGTTGAGCTTGTTGAACAGCACATCGCCCAACTGCTTCGGGGAGTTGATATTGAACTCCATCCCGGAGAGGTCATAGATGCGCCGTGCCAGCGCCTCGGCATCGCGCTCCAGGCGCTTGGACATGTGCGCAAGCACCTCGCAATCCAGCTTCACGCCCGCTTCTTCCATGGCACGCAACACCGGCACCAGAGGCCTGTCGATCTCGTCGTAAACCTTCTTCAGTCCGGAATCTTCCACCATGCGGTGCAGTTTTGCCGCCAGGCGCTGCGTCATATCCGCCGCTTCGGGCAGCGTGCCCGCCAATTTGAGATTCAAGCGGCGTAAGCGCCACATCCGGAAGACGATAGGTCGTGTAGGTGGGATCCAGCAGGTACTCGTAGAGCATGGTGTCGTGCTCCACCGACTCAAGCGGCAATCCTTCGCGCATCGCCGCCTTGGCGTCGTGTACCGCCTTCGGGATCGCCGGATCCGCCAGCGCCCGCCGCGCCAGTTCCCCGATCGCGCCCTTCAACTCCACGGACCGTGCGTGTCCCTCCTTGCTGGCAAGCGCGATCGTGCGCACCTGCGGAGCGTCCGCGGGTTCCGTCATGGCCAAAGCCAACTGCGGCGCCTCTTCTTCGGCCTCAGCCTCTTCTGCTGTCGCTTGTGGTGGAACAACAATGGCGTCGAAGGCGACGGCCAGCGGGTGGTCCGCATCCACCTCCTTCAGCAAGCTGTCCAGATCCGCTACACTTCCGGCCTCGGCATAGTCCGTTTCTCCCACCGCGGAGCCCTCGGTCAGGAATTGTTTGAGCAGCGTCGTGAACTCCAACTCCCCGAAGAGAGCTTTGCAGGCTTCGTAGTCAGGGTCCTGAGCGCGCATCGATTCGGCATCGAAAGAAACATCCACATCGGTGCGGATGGTCGCCATCCGCTTGCTGAAGATCACGGCATCACGGTTCTGCTGCAACGATTCGCGATAGCGCTTGCTCTCCACTTCGTCCGCATGATCGAGCGCTGCCTCCACGCTTCCGAAGCGCTGGATCAATTGCACCGAACCCTTGTCGCCGATTCCCGGCGCTCCCGGGATGTTGTCGATGGAATCGCCGCGCAACGCCATCACATCGACGACGCGCTCGGGCGGCACGCCGAGAATCTCTTCGACTTTCTTCGGATCGCAGATCAGGTTATCCTTCGGCGGGTTGAGAATGCAGACACGGTCGGTCACGAGCTGCATCATGTCCTTGTCGCTGGAGACGATGTACACGGGAAAACCTGCATCCGCCGCCTTCTTCGAGAGCGTGCCGATCACGTCATCGGCCTCGAAGCCTTCCGCCGAAATCATCGGGATCCGATAAGCCCGCAGCGCTTGTTCGATATAGGGCAGTTGTTGCGCCAGGTCCTCCGGCATCTCGGTGCGATTTGCCTTGTAGCCTCCGTAAGCGATCTCCTGGAAGGTCTGGGTCTTGCTGTCGAACTTGCGGACCGAGGTGACCTCTTTGGCCTCCTCGTCGCGGAACGTGGGGCCGCCTTCGAAGATCGCGGCGATATATTCCGGCCCAAAATCCTGCCGTAGCTTGTTCAACATATTGACGAAGACATAGGTCGCGCTGGTCGGAATGCCTGTCTTGGTCGACATGGGACGCTGCCGCGCCATCGCGTGATACGCACGAAAGACGAAACCGAAGGTGTCGATGAGAAAGATTCGGCCCAGTTTCTTCGTATCGGGAGGAACCGGCGCCTTGTACTCGGCGATTGCGGAACTCGGTTCGGCAGGGCTGCTGGCGGATTTCTTCTTCGCGGGCACAGAAAGATGCTATCGGAAGCGCTGCGGAGGCGCAAAACCGCAAAACTTGGAGTATCGTGTCGGCGTATGCAATTCGCCACCGAACGCCAACTCTCCCTCCGGGCAGCGATGCAGCAACTGCCTTCTTCCGACGGCAAACCTTTTACCGAACTATTTCGCCACGGCTCGCTCTGCGTGGAAATCTTCGCGCCGCGCGGCCGCGATACCCAGCAACCGCATACGCGCGATGAGGTCTACGTCGTGGCCAAGGGCAGCGGCGATTTTGTAATCGGTGATGAACGCGTGAAGTTTTCCGCCGGCGATCTTCTCTTTGCCGCAGCCGGCGAGGCACACCACTTCGAAGACTTCACCGACGACTTCTACACCTGGGTACTTTTCTACGGTCCCGAAGGCGGCGAGGCGGCACAGGATCCCGAATGGGCGCTCGGCGAGTTCGCCTGAACTCAGTTCCAGTGCTTCAGATCCGGCCAGAACTCCTGCAGCGGTGGGTGCATCCCCTTGCAAAGCCAGATCGTGTACTGCTCCTCCTGCATGCTCCAAGGGTCATCGAGGGTCGGCCCTTGCACGACCGTTGCGCAATGTCTTTCTGCGGCCGCGCGCGGCCAGTGCAACAGGATCACGGATTCCCCCGTGTAGTTGCGCGGCCCCCAATACCAGTAGTTCTGGTGTGCGCTGATCGATTTCGGCAGCCCATACTTCGGACCGAAGAAATCGATGGCTCCCGCATCGCCATAACTTCCGCCAAGGATCGCGGTCTTCGCCTGCTCCTCCGGTGGTAGCGAATGGTAGAACTGCGCCGTCTTTTCCACGAGCTCCGGCCAACCGAATTCATCGGCAAAATGCTGCGGCAACTCGCCGTGCATATTCACCTCCGTCTTCTGCTTGGTCGCCCCTAACGCCTTTGCGTAGGCGGCAGCCTTGTCGGGTGGCAGGATCGGCAACACGATGGGCGCCGAGATCGCGCCCGCAATCACCACGTAGGCTGCAAGGGCATAGCGCGGCCATCGCAGGCGTGCAGGGGTCAGCCTCTCCCAGAGCACGCCGCCCGCGGCAAAGACAATCGGATAGATGGGCGCAACGTAGTAGTCCTTCCCTTTCAGAACCAGCAGTTCCAGAAAGAAGAACAGGAACGTGAAGCCGAGCACGCGATAGCGCCGCCCTTCGCGCTCAAAGAACAGAAATCCAATTCCCGGAATCCAGAGAAGGGCAAGCATCGGGTTCAGCATCATGATCTGCTGCACGACGAACGGCACCGGCGGCAGCTCGACATTCTTGTGCATCACCTTGACGTTGTGCAGATCAACGTAAGTTGCGAATCCATGCTGGATTTGCCAGACCAGGTTCGGAACGGCGAGGGCTACCGTGATCGCGGCAGCCGCCCAGAACCACTTGCTGGCAAACAACCTCCGCTGGGGCGTGACCGCCAGCGCCAGGAGCAGCGCCGCGATAAAGAACAACGTGGAATGCTTGTTCTCGATGCCGATCCCGCATGCCACCCCTAGCCCCAACAGCCATCGAGGGTCCGCGCCATTTATCACCCGAAGCAGCAGGTAACAAGCGCTCATCCAGAACAGCGGCTCAAAGGCGTTCATTGAGTAGCGCGTGGCATTGCCGATCATCACAGGGGCAAGCGCGACCCCCAACCCGGAAAGCAACACGGCAAAGCGCTTCCCGCCGAGTTCGCGCGCAAGCATGCCCGTGAGCACCACCTCGGCAGCGTGCGCCATGCCCGGTAGCCAACGCAGCGCGTATAACGAATCGCCGAACAGCACCCGATTGATCTTCAGGATCCACGCCGCCAGAGGCGCGAAATCCACATACCCCGCCGCAAGATGATCGCTGCATGCGAGGAAGTAGAGTTCATCGCGAAAGTACCCGTACGCGTTCGCGGTGAGGATGTGGACCACAAAGACGACCGCGGCCACACAATATGCCGGAAACAGGATCGACCGCGTAAATGGCTGGCTCTCGACGTGAACGGTTTGCGCGGGCGACGCCATCTTGAGATCTCCAAAGGCTCAGCTTATTCGACGAACATACAGTCGCCGTAGGAAAAGAAACGATAGCGCTCTTCTACCGCGTGGTGATACGCGCGCCGTACCCGCTCGGTTCCCGCAAAGGCGCTGACCAGCATCAGCAGGCTCGATCTCGGCAGGTGAAAATTGGTGAGCATCGCACCTATAACCCGAAAATCGTATCCCGGGTAAATGAAGATGTCGGCATCGCCGCTCTGTTCGCGAAACGGCTCTCCCTGTTTCGCTGCGAATTCCAGCGTCCGGACCGTGGTCGTTCCCACAGCAACCACGCGCCGCTTCTCTGTGCGCGCACGATTCAGCTTCTCGGCTGCGTCGGCGGAGATGTGGTATCGCTCCAGGTGCAAACGGTTCTCTTCTACGTTCTCATGGCGCAATGGCTGAAATGTTCCCAAGCCAACATGCAGGGTGAGCTCCGCTGTCTCGATTCCCTGCTGTTGCAGTCGCTCCAGAATTTCCTTCGTGAAGTGCAGCCCAGCCGTGGGCGCGGCCACCGATCCGAGCTCCCGCGCGAATATTGTCTGGTACTGCCGGCGATCTTCCTGCGTATCCTCTCGATCGATATACGGAGGCAACGGCACATGCCCGATTCGGTTCACCGTTCCCCAAAAATCTCCTTCGAAGCGCAGTGTCCGTTCTCCAAACTCGCCGCGCGCCACAATCTCCGCCGTAAGATCGGGCCGCTGGGGATCGTTCCCAAAGAAAATGCGCTCGCCCACCCCCAACTTTTTTCCCGGACGCACCAGCGCCTCCCATCGTGGAGGATCGGCTTCCAACTGGCGGGTGAGAAGCACTTCTACCCGCCCGGTCAGGAAATCCCGGCTGGCCGGATTCTCGGGGCTCAGCGCTTGGGCGCGGCTGCCGCTGCGGCGTCCGTAAAGCCGCGCCGGCAGGACCTTGGTGTTGTTGAACACGACCAGGTCGTCCGGCCGAAGCAGATCGGGGAACTCGCGAAATCTTCCGTCCTGGATCTCAGGCGCCCCCGCACGCCGCAGCCGCATCATGCGCGTCCCCGCTCGGTCCTCGAGAGGATGTTGGGCAATCAGCTCCGGCGGAAGCGCATAGTCGAAGTCGGAAACGAGCACCACAGGATTATAGAGAGCTCTCGAAGACACCCCGGCCCCGGCGCATCGAAGACCATAAATGTGTTGCTTCACGTTGACCGGTGAGGGTTGACCTTTCCGATGCGAGAAATCTGCGATACCATACCGAACATCGATCATGGCACTAAAGAGCCAACGATGAAGAACCTGGACGCGCTGCGCGCTGAAATCGTAAGGCTGGGTCGTCTGTTGCACACGAAGGGATTCGTGGCAGCGATGGACGGGAATCTCTCCGCCCGGGTGAATGGCGGAATGATTCTAGCCACCCCGACCTGCATCAGCAAAGGCATGATGGAGCCCGACGATCTTGTACTGGTCGACCTGAAAGGAAACAAGGTCGAGGGTAAGCGCGAAGTCTCCAGTGAAATCCAGATGCATGCGCTTATCTATCACATGCGCCCTGAAATTCGCGGCATCGTGCACGCGCATCCGCCCACGGCTACGGGTTTCGCCGCCGCCGGCATGGCGTTGGACCAGGCGCTGGTCTCGGAAATCGTGGTCGCTCTCGGCAGCATTCCTCTTGCGAATTATGGAACTCCGGGCACACCCGAACTTCTCGAGGCCCTTGAGCCGTTCATCCCGGGCCACCAGGCAATCCTCATGGCGAACCACGGCGCGGTGACCTATGCGGAAGACCTTCTGCACGCTTACATGCACATGGAGACCGTGGAGCATTTCGCCAAGATCTGTCTGGTGGCACATATGCTCGGAAGGCAGGAACTGCTCAGCGAAGAAAATGTGGACAAGCTGAGAGCCGCCCGCAAAAAATATTTCGCCATGCAGGTTGTGCAAAACTTCGACGCCGACTGAACCGCTAGCGCGGTTTCTGCTCCGTGGTGAAGATCTGGGTTAGTTCACGAGGACTCGCGGCCTCCGTCGCCCACGTGAAAGTGCCCTTTTCACGCATTTCGTGGGCAGCGCGAAGAAATGCGCCGATCGCGGCGCGGTAAAGCGAGCTGCCGACACTGACTCGCTTCACGCCAAGCGCCGATAGTTCGTCCACGCTCAGCTGCACACCTTGCAGTCCCATGATTACGTTTACCGGTCGATCCACCGACTTCACCACGGAGGCGATGTCTTCTCGCGTCCGCAGGCCGGGAGCGTAGAGCACATCGGCGCCCGCTTCCTGGAATGCCTGCAGGCGCTGAATGGTGTCCGTAAGATCGGGGCGGCCCCACAGGAAATTCTCCGCTCGAGCGGTCAGGGTGAAGGGAAAAGGCAGGCTTCGAGCCGCCGCCACCGCCGCCCGCACGCGTTCCGCAGCGTGCTGCATGTCGTAGATCGGGTCTTCCGGACGTCCGGTTGCGTCTTCGATGGAGCCACCCACGAGTCCTACGGATCCCGCCAGCCGAATTGTTTCCGCCGCAGCCTCCGGAGAATCGCCAAACCCGTTCTCGAGATCGGCGCTCACCGGCAACGACGATGCGCGGACGACCTCCGCCGCGTAAGCGAGCGTTTCCTCCCGGTTCAAGCTGCCGTCCCTGCGGCCACGCGAGAAGGCATAACCCATACTGGTTGTAGCGAGGGCCTCAAATCCAAGATGCTCGAGCACGCGGGCAGAACCAGCGTCCCAGGGATTCGGAATGAGGAACGCGCGATCGCGCGCATGGAGTTCGTGGAATTTCTTCGCCTTCGCGGCTTGCTCGGAATAGGTCTGGGTCGGCATTACGAACCTCACCCGGAGAGAGATGTATCTTCTCTCGGGAGGGATTCATTCTGAATGCTTAACGAGATGAACTAGACGACGGGCAGCGGGGACTTCGTGGAATCCGCCTGCTCGTGCGCGTGATAGCTGCTGCGCACCAGCGGTCCCGATTCCACGTGACGGAAGCCCATCTTCATCGCCTCTTCTTTCATGAAGCGAAACTCTTCCGGACTGTAGAAGCGCGTCATGGGCGCGTGATCTTTCGAAGGACGCAGGTATTGCCCGATGGTGAGAATATCCACGTGCTGGGCGGCGAGATCGCGGTACACCTGCAGGAGTTCTTCTGTCGTCTCGCCCAGCCCGACCATCACGCCCGTTTTGGTCACCATCGTAGGATCGATTTCCTTCGCCGTACGGAGCAGGTTGAGCGTACGTTCGTAGCGCGCGCCCGAACGGACTGCGCGATACAACCGCGGCACAGTCTCCGTATTGTGGTTCAGGATGTCGGGCTTGGCCGCGAGCACAATACGCAGCGCGTCTTCGCGCCCCTGGAAATCGGGGATCAGCACCTCGACCCGGCAACCCGGCTTCTGCTCCCGGATCTGCTCGATCGTCTGCGCGAAAACCCTGGCTGCCCCAACGTTGTCGTCATCGCGGTTGACGCTGGTCACCACGGCAAAGTTCAGTCCCAGGGTAGCGACCGCCTCGGCCACGCGGCGTGGCTCGTCGAAGTCGATCGGCTCGGGGCGTCCTTTGGGCACCGCACAGAATCCGCAGCGCCGGGTGCAGAGATTGCCCAGCAGCATGAACGTCGCGGTCTTATGGTTCCAGCACTCGCCGATGTTCGGACATTGCGCCGACTCGCACACGGTGTGCAGGTTCATGCCGCGCGCCAGTTTCTTAAGGTCGTGATAGTTCTCGCCCATCGGGGCTTTGGCGCGAAGCCAGCTCGGCTTGGGCGTGGGCCGCTTGGGTTCGACGTCGATTTGGATCAGTTCCGGAGCCATGGCTACTGATCTATTGTACGACGTTCGCCCTGGAATCCGGAGCTGCTGGAAGCGCTGGTGACGCGTAACCTCGCCAAGTGTGATTGCCGTCACCGCCAGCCGGCCCAGAATGGCCTATTTTGTCCGGGTTATGGCGATATCCGCTAAAGACGATCGCGCAGCTTGGCTTCAAGGCCCCGCCGCGGAATGCGAATTGCCGGAAGCAGCACGCAGACCTTTTCGCCTCATTTTGCTGGGCGCTCCGGGCGTTGGCAAAGGGACACAGGCCGATCTGCTCCACAAGCAATTGCATGCCTGTCATCTCTCGACCGGAGACGTCTTTCGCGCTGCCGGTAAAGGCGGCGGCCCGTTGAGCCCTGCCATGCAGAGCGCCACCGAGTTCATGCGGCGCGGCGAACTGGTTCCGGATGGCATCGTCTGGGAGATGGTTCGCGAGCGTAGCGGCTGTCTTCACTGCGGTGGCGGCTTCCTCCTCGACGGGTTCCCGCGTACCCTGGCGCAGGCCGAGTCGCTGAAGCGATTGATGGAAGAGGAACATCTTTCTCTGACCGCGGTCGTGAACTACGATCTTCCAGAGAGTGAGATTGTGGCGCGGTTAAGCGGGCGCCGTACCTGCCAACAATGCCGTAGTGTCTTTCACCTCTCCGAGCGCCCGCCAATAACCGAGGGCGTTTGCGACCGCTGCGGCGGCATCTTATTCCAGCGCGAAGACGACCGGCCTGAATCGATCACGGTTCGCCTCGAGGCCTACAACCGGAGCACCGCGCCCCTGATCGCCTTTTACCAGGATCTCGGGATATTGCTCCAGGTGAGCGCCAAAGGAACTCCGGAAGAGATTTGCGAGCGAACCCTGGCCGGGCTACGGGTCGTACAAGCGCAGTAACAATTCGTCAGAGGGTGTGCAGGTAGGCCAGCAGGTCCTGCAGTTGCTGCTGGGTGAGCACATCGCCGGATGCCGGCATATTGGTTTTTCCCATGAGGATGATGTCGGCCACGCGGTCATCGCGCGCCACCATTCCGCTCGGCAAATACGGCTTTTTGAAGATCCCGACCATGCTCGGTCCATGCAGGTCTTTCTTGCGGTACGGTTCATGGCATCCCGCGCAACGCAAGTCATAGATGGCACGGCCGCGGGCCTGCTGCTCATTCAGCCCGAGCTCGGCGTTGGTGCGCAGGCGCTCCGGCTTCTCGCAGGCGAACAGAAACATCACCGCCATCGATAGCGCGATGCATACGATCGGAAGATTTCGGCCGAAGCCGTTCGGGTCCTTCATCCGTAAGCGCGACTCCCGAGCTAGAATATACTGACACTATCCCACAGCGAAGCTCGGTCCCGATTCACGATGAAAGTCGCCGTTAAACGCGCTTACGATCCCCCATCCCGTACCGACGGCAAACGCTTCCTGGTTGACCGCCTTTGGCCGCGCGGCGTCAAGAAAGATGCACTAGAGATCGAGGCCTGGCTGCGTGACTTGGCGCCCAGCGATCAGCTGCGCAAATGGTTCCATGCGCGTCCCTCGCAATGGCTCGCGTTCCGCAAACGTTACCTCGAAGAACTGGCCGCGCCGAAAGCTATGTCGGCCCTGGATCAGTTATACGAAGCAGTGGCTCCGGGCAAGCGGGTTACGCTGGTCTATTCTTCCAAGAACGAAGAACGCAACAACGCCGTCGTCCTGAAGGAACTGATCGAAGGAGCGCGTAAGCCTCCCACCGGCACCGGACCGGTACGCGCCGCCGGGCAACGTCGCGCCGCGGCACAACGCCGTTAAACACGCGATTGCACTTGTAAGAAGCGCAAATCAATGCTGCAATACTTCGTCCATGGGCAGCCCTGAAAAGATCTCACCTGAACTTTTCCAGGAGTTCCTCGAGACCCTCGCCGGGGTGGATGGCCTTGCCCCGGAAAAACAGCGCCAACTGTTATTGTCCTATGCCGAGGTCACATACCGGCTACGCGGCGGCGGCCGCTGCCCTCTGTGCCGCGTCCACGTGCGCCACGTAATGCCGGTCTATGCGGTGCACCTCGATGGATCCGAGCGCAGCTATCCATGCCTGTGTACCCGCTGTTTCGAAGGAGAAAAGGGCCTCTCATCGAAGGTCGTGGTGCGGGTCGGCCCGAGTTCGCTGATCTACGATCGTTCCCAACGGGAACGCTTCGAACTCTCGGTGCAGAAGAATTCCGCTCAGATCTGATCCCGGGGGAGCGGGCCCTCAGGTCCGCATAAACTCCGAACAAATTTTTTGTGGCTTCAGCCCCTGAGGCGAAGGAAGCTGGCGTTACCTTTTCCTATCGTCATCCACAACGCTTTGCACGATGGAGTCGATGGTCTCGATCGCCCGCTTATTGGTCAGGTTGTGGTTATTCGAGAGCACCGAGAAGGCAATATGTTCGCCCTTTGCCGTCGTGAGATAGCCGGAGAGGGCGTTCACGTGATCCAGCGATCCGGTCTTCCCTTGAATCCGTCCTTGCGCCGAACTCTTCGTGAAGCGTTCCACCAGCGATCCATCCACGCCGGCCACCGGAAACGTATCGGCGTAACTCGCTCCCCATGGCTGCTGGTGAGCGTAGATCAGCAGCTTCACGATCGCATGCGGGGTCACCAGGTCCTGTCGCGATAGCCCCGATCCATCGTAGAAGATGTACTCCTCGGGCCGAATGCCGGCCTGCGCGAGGAAGCTGCGCTCTACCTCGAGGCCCCCTTCGACGGTTCCGGCCGTTCCCTTTTCTTTACCGAGCAGCCTCAGCAACAGCTCCGCGTGCAGATTCTGGCTTACCTTGTTGATCACGCGAAGGTCGGCCGAAAGCGGCTGCGAATCGAAATCTCCCAGCACCAGCGGAAGGCGCGTGGCCGGCGAGGCGAGACGATCCGACCCTCCACCGGCTGAGGCAGTCGTCGTTATGCTCAGGGTCGAGAGGCTCGCCAACTCGGTGTGGTGCGTCTTCGGACGTCCGTAGATCGTCACTCCGCGTTTTTCCAGGAGTTCTCGGAAGAGCTTCGCCGTGAAATCCGCGGGATCTTCGATCGAGAGCGCCTCGTTCGCCCCTGGGTCGTCGACGGGAATATTGCCCCACAGCGTCAACTGGTTCGAGCCGGGTTCGCGGTTGATGTAAATCTTTCGGGGATTCGTTCCCGTTGGCGTCGTGATGATGCGGTTGTCGATGTGGTAGTACTCGGGAAACGGCGTGATATCCACGAAGGCCCGCTCCCCGGCGCGATCCCCCGGCAGGATGCTGACGAAGATCACGTTGTCATTGATCGTCAGCGCGGAAACCGGGGCGCCCCACTCCCAAACCAGGTCGTCTTGTGCCCAGCCCTCGCCATAACGTTCGAAAGCATAGTAGGAGTCGTCCGCAACGATGTCCCCGTCCACATAGCGCAAGCCCTTCTGCACCAGCTGATCGGCGAGGTTTTCCAGCGCCACAATCGGCGGCAGTTTGCGTTCGGTCCGCAGGTTGTAAGGGAGTGTGCGGCCGGAAAGGTTGGGATCCCCGCGACCCACGATTACCAGGTCCGAATCGAGCCGTCCATGCTTGTCGATTGTGCCGGCGGTCTCGACTGTCGTGTGGAACTTGAAATCGGAACCCAGCAGCGCGAAGGCCGTGGCCGTCGTAAACAGCTTGGTATTGGAGGCCGGCGTGAACAGCTTGTCGCCGTTGTAGGAATAAAGGGTCTTCCCGCTGTCCAGGGAAACGATCTCAACCCCCCAGAATCCGCGTGCTACATTCGGCTCGGCCAGGATCTTCTCGATCCGCGTTCCCAGCGGGTGCTTGTCCGCCGCAGGCGCATAGATCGCCATCAGAACGAGAAGTACGGCGGCGAGGGTGGTGCGTCGTTGAGGCATGCTGCTGCTGAGGATTTTACATCGAGTGGCCCTGTTTTCAGCAGTTTTGTGCCTTCCGGCGTTACCACGGAACGAGCAGGTACCAGCAGGGGAATACAATCAAACCCGAATGCGACCCATCTTCCAGTGGAATCTTGGCAAACGTCAGATAGAACTCGGCAAACGTACGCTGGTGATGGGGATCCTCAACGTCACTCCCGACTCCTTCAGCGATGGCGGCCAATTCTCCTCTCCTCAGCAAGCGATCGAGCACGGGTTGCGCCTTGTCGAGGAGGGGGCAGACTTTGTCGATATCGGCGGAGAATCCACTCGCCCCGGCGTTCGCGTTGGCGAAGACCCGTCGGTCTCCCCGGAGGAGGAACTGCAGCGGGTATTGCCCGTGCTCGAAGGCCTGCGACGGGCGCAGCCCAATGTATCGATCAGCGTCGATACCTACAAGTCCGAGGTCGCCCGGGCGGCCGTGGCCGCAGGCGCGGCGATTATCAACGACGTCAGCGGCCTGACCTGGGACCCGCTGATGGCCAAGGCGGTCGCCGAAGTCCTTTGCGGCGTGGTGCTCATGCACACCCGCGGCAAGCCTGAAGACTGGCGCACCCTCCCGCCCGAGCCACGCATTGTGCAAGTGGTGGTACAGGACTTGCACGCCTCGGTGCAGCGAGCGATCGGAGCCGGGGTACAGCATGACCGCCTCGTGCTCGATCCAGGCTTCGGCTTCGGCAAGAGCTTCGGGAACAACTACCCCTTGCTCACGAAGTTTGAAGACTTGCACAGCATGAGTTTTCCTTTGATGGTCGGGGTTTCGCGCAAAAGCTTTCTCGGGCGTACCGCCGGAATTCGTTTTGGCGGGGACCTTCCTCCCGCTGCGCGCTTGCATCCATCCGTCGCCGCAGCCGTCATAGCCGCGATGAAAGGGGCGCACATCATACGTACTCACGACGTGCGACCGACCGTCGAGGCGTTGGCGATCGTGGACGCTGTCCTTGAGAACAGCGGCAATGTCAACCCCTGGTTCGACGCGTATTCCTAGTCCAAGACCTGCGCCCCACTTTGATTCCTGCGAAAGCCTCCTAGATTGTGGAGACGCGCTTCTCACCCCTGGCTGACAATGAAGACATGGCCACATTGCAGGAGCTAAGCCAGAACCCACGCCTCACCGTTCGCCGCGATGGCGAACCTGCGGCACAGGGCCGCTGTGTCGTTTACTGGATGCAGCGCGCCCAGCGGGCGCTCGATAATCCGGCCCTCGATGTCGCAGTGCAGGCAGCCAATATCCTCAAGTTGCCGTGTGTCCTCTTCTTTGCTCCGGTTCCGTTTTACCCTCACGCCAACCTGCGGCATTACGCCTTCCTGCAGCAGGGCATTGCGGACATCGCCGAAATGGCGGCAAAACGCGGCGTTGGCTTCGTCCTCCGTCGCTTCCCGCAACATTCCTTGATCAAGTTTTGTGACGAAGTACGCGCCGCGATGGTTGTGGGTGACGAAAACCCGCTGCGCGAAACTACAGAATGGCGGGAGATCGCCGCAAAGAAATTACGGGCTCCGCTCTGGACGGTCGATGCCGACGTCATCGTCCCCACAAAATTACTCGCCAAGGAGCAATATGCCGCGCGCATCATTCGCCCACGGCTCAAAGCTCACTTCAAAGAATTTCTCGTCCCCTGCGCGAACACTAAGGCGAAGAGCGAATGGAAGTCTCCCCCCGGCCTGCAACAACTCGACTGGCGGTCGATCGGCGACATCACCGAGGGGTGGGAGCTCGATCGCTCCGTGAAGCCGGTCGATTCGTTTCGCGGCGGCACGCAGGAAGCGCTGCGCCTCCTGAACGCATTTGTCCTCCACAAACTGCCGCACTATCCCGAGCGCCATAACCAGGCTCACGAAGACGGTACCGCGTGCCTCTCGCCCTATTTGCATTTCGGCCATATCGGCCCGCACACCGTCGCCCTCGCCGTGGAAGGCGCCAAAGCTCCACGCGCCGCGAAAGACGACTTCCTCGACCAGCTCATCACCTGGCGCGAGCTGTCGATCAACATGGTGCATTTCAACCCGGTGTACGACTCGATCGAGTGCGGGGAAAACTGGGCCCACAAAACCCTCGCCGAACATGCGAAGGACCCCCGGCCTGTGCTTTACACTCCCTCTCAACTCGAGCGCGCCGAGACCTACGACGACCTCTGGAATGCCGCACAGTTGCAGATGATTCACGCCGGATGGATGCACAACTACCTGCGCATGTACTGGGCAAAGAAGATCCTGGAGTGGAGCAAGACGCCGCAGCAGGCCTACAGGACAGCGGTCTACTTGAATGACAAGTATTTTCTCGACGGCCGCGATCCCAACGGCTATGCCGGAATCGCCTGGTCGATGGTCGGAAAATTCGACCGCCCGTGGTTCCCGCGCCCGATCTTCGGGACAATCCGTTATATGGCGCGCAGCGGCGCTGAAAAGAAATTCGATACCGAGAAGTACATCCAGCAGATGTACGCCCTGGCCGGCCGCAAGCGCGAGGAAGATGCCGACGCTCCGATGCTGTTCTAAATGTCCTCCTGAGCGAAGTTTCGCCCAGTCGAAGGCCCCCTACCCCATCCAGACCCTGTTCCGCTTGTCATCCTGAGCGAAGAACGCGGCGACTTTCCGCGTTCGCAGTCGAAGGACCCCTACCGCTGCAAGCCTCTCGCGTTGTCCTCCTGAGCGAAGTTTCGCCCAGCGAAACGCAGCCGAAGGATCTTGCGTTTCGTCTCCGCAACCCCAACTGGCACGTTCCACGTAACAAAAACGCGAAAGACCCAGGAGGCCCTACGCGCCGATCTCCCGCCCATCCCCCAGCACCCGCGCCAGCTTCTCCGGCTCCGCCAGGAACGCATCATGCCCATGCGACGAAACGATCTCCCGATATTCGCAGCGTGCTCCCTGGGACCGAATATCCTCGGCGAGCCGGCGCACGTCTTCCGGCGGAAACAACCAGTCTGACGAAATCCCTACCAGCGTGATCTTCGCCTTGATCCGGCCGTACGCTGCTTCCTTCGACCCGTACTTCCGCACGGGGTCAAAGGTGTCCATCGTGCGCGTGATCGAGAGATAGGAGTTCGCATCGAAGCGGCGAACGAACTTCGCTCCCTGGTAATCGAGATATCCGCCGATATCGAATCTTGCCGACCGATGCGTCCACGGATCTTCGCCGTTGCGGTTCAGCTTGCGTCCATAACGATGATCGAAGAGCGCAGCCGACTTGTACGACAACATCGCGATCTGTCTTGCCAGGGAAAGTCCCTCGCCCGGCGGATCTCGCTCTGTGTACTCGCCGTTGTTCCACTGCGGGTCAAGTCGAATGATCTGACGCTGGATGTGGTTCAGCGCTAATCCCATCGCTCCTAGCGGCGCGGTACCGATCGCGATGGCATGACCCACGCGTTCCGGATAGTCCATCGCCCAGTGCAGCGCCTGCATGCCGCCGATCGATCCGCCGATGACGAGCTTCACCTTCTCGATCCCCAGCGAATCCAGCAGCCGTGCCTGCGCCCGCACGATGTCACTCACCGTCACCAGGGGAAAGTCATCCCCATACGGCTCGCCGGTGTCTGCGTTGATCGAGTTCGGCCCCGTCGAGCCATAGCACGAGCCCAGGATGTTGGTGCCGATCACGCAATACTTCTCGAGATCGAGCAATCCTCCGTCGGCAAACAACTCCGGCCACCAGTCATCCACCTTCGCGGACCCCGAGAGCGCATGGCACACCAGCACCACGTTATCGCGCGCAACGTTGGGCTCTCCATACTGGGCATAGCGAATCGTAACGGGCCTGAGCCTCCCGCCATTCTCCAGGGAAAAGCCTTCCTCCTCCGCAAAGGTGAAGGCTCCCTGGATCAGGTGGAAAGCGCAGTCTGCCGCCGCACTCATCTGGCGCTCCCGGCCGGCTGTAGCTCCGTCGAAACGCCCGTCGCTACCTCTAGCGCCTGGTCAAGGTCGGCGATGATGTCGCGTATGTCCTCGACACCGATCGACAGCCGCACCAGTTCCGGCGTCACGCCCGTATCGCGCTGCTCGCTTTCGCTGAGCTGCTGGTGTGTGGTGGACGAAGGATGGATGACCAGCGACTTGGAATCGCCGATGTTCGCTACCAGGCTGAACAGCTTGAGCGAATTGATCAGCTTCTTCCCCGCCTCGAAGCCGCCCTTGATGCCGAAGGTCAACAGCGCTCCCTGCCCATCCGGCAGATACTTCTTGGCGCGCGCGTAGTACTTGCTCGATGGCAAGCCCGGGTAGTTCACCCACTCCACCGCCGGATGCTCTTCGAGGTGCTTCGCAACCTTGAGTGCATTCTGCGAATGCCGCTCCAACCGCAGGTGCAAGGTCTCCGCACCTTGCAACAGTAGGAACGAATTGAACGGCGACAGAGCCGCGCCCGTGTCGCGCAGTCCCTGTACCCGCGCCTTGAGGATGAAGGCCAGGGGTCCGAATGCGTCCCAGAAGCTGAGGCCGTGGTACGACGGATCGGGATTCACGAAGTCAGGGAAGCGTCCGGAGGCCTTCCAGTCGAATTTGCCGGCATCGACAATCACGCCCCCGATCGTCGTTCCATGGCCGCCGATGAACTTGGTCGCCGAGTTGATCACAATATCCGCGCCGAACTCGATCGGCCGAACCAGCGCCGGAGAGGTCGCAGTGTTGTCGATGATGAGCGGTATTCCGTTCTCGTGTGCAATCTTCGCCAGCGTCTCCACGTCCGCAATATCCAGCTTCGGATTGCCGAGCGTTTCCGTATACAGCGCCTTCGTCTTCGGACCGATCGCCTTGCGAATGCCATCGAAGTCATCGGCATCGACGAACTTCACCTGGATACCGAGCTTCGGCAGCGTGTAATGGAACAGGTTGTACGTGCCGCCGTAAAGCGAGGTCGTCGAGACGATCTCGTCGCCTGCACTGGCCAGCGTCAGGATCGTCAGGGTCTCCGCAGCCTGCCCGGAAGCCGCTGCCAGTCCCGCCGCGCCACCTTCGAGCGCGGCAATCCGCTTTTCGAACACGTCGGTCGTCGGGTTCATGATGCGGGTATAGATATTTCCAAATTCCTGGAGGGCAAAGAGCCGGGCCGCATGGTCGGCATCGTCGAAGAGATACGAGGTGGTCTGGTAAATCGGTACGGCTCGCGATTTGGTGGCGGCGTCGCGCTCTTGCCCGCCGTGCACCGCGAGAGTGGCTAAATGTTGCGGCTTCTTTTCATTTCCGTTACTAGACATCGGCTGCTCCTTCTTCGTCTCAAATTTTTCCTGGCGCCAAATGCAAACGACCCACGATCGCTGGACCGTGGGTCGTTAGGAACTTCGGACTACTCAGAACCTGCTGTTAGTCTGTCGCTCCCTGAACCCGCGGCTGGGCACACATGTGCATACACATGGCCATGGTCATTCGCGGATTCTGGGCAACACCCAACATAGTCAATAAGTATGCCGAAGGAGGCCGAAGTTGTCAAAACCGGGTTCCTTGAATTTCCCGTGAACCCGCCCACCCCTGCGTCTTTTCCTCCTGAGCGGAGAACCCGCAGGGTTCGCAGCCGAAGACCCCTATTCCCACCGAAATCCCGTCCCGTCGCGCAGCGACGGAATGAAATAGCCCACTACGTGCGCGGTGGGGTAAGTGTCTGATCGACATAAAAGTCCCTTTCCAGGGACGCCATCCGAGATAGCCCGGAACTACTTTCCGCCGTATTGATCCCGCAACACCGTCTGCTTATCCACCATCGGCACATCCATCCCGCCAATGAACACCCGTTTCACGTCCGTCTTCACATCCAGCGGATCCCCATTCGCAATCACCACGTTTGCCTGCTTGCCCACGTCCAGCGATCCCAGCTTATCGGCTACGCCCCATGCTTCCGCGGCATTCAGCGTAATCGCCTTCAGCGCCTCGTCATACGGCAATCCATAAGCCACCGCGTATCCCGCCGCGTAGGGCAGGTTACGCGACTGGTGAGAGTCATACGACGCGAACAAGACCTTCACCCCTCGCTTGTACAACTCGGCTGGGAGCTTGAACACCGTGTCGTAGCGTTCGTCGTCGTTGGGTTGCTCGTAGATCGGACCCACGATGACGGGCACCTTCAGCGCGGCTACCTGGTCGAGCACCGGCTGCGCATGCGCCACGTGGTTCAACACGATCTTCAGCTTGAACTCCTGCGCCAGTGCCACGGCCGCATCGAATTCGCTCGCCGTCATCGCCTCCAGCACCACCGGTTTTTCGCCTTTGAGATATGGGATCAGCGCCTCGTACTTCAGCTCACGCTTGATGTGATCGCGCTTATCGGCCGGCTTCGCGGCGTTGTCCTCGACCTTGCGCATATATTCCTGGGTATCCAGGAATGTCTGGCGCAACTGTGCCGCCATGCCCATCCGGGTCTGCGGGAACTTTGCATTCCGGAACGACTCGTTCCGCCGCTGCGCGCCCGTAAAGTTCATCGGCATCGCTACATCACGGCCGATCAACATCTCATCGGCGTCGCGTCCGTAGAGCTGCACAAAGGAATCCTGTCCGGGCAACGTGTCTTTGTCCGAGGGCGCCACGATCGCGTTGGTCACCCCGTTGTAGCGGGTCACCGGAATCAGCGCGCTCTCGGCGTGAAACGCGTCGTACACGTGCATCTGCGGCATGATCTCGTCGCTCGCCTCCACGAGATCGTTGGTCATCTCATCGGCTTCAATTTCCGTCAGCCCCAGGTGCGTCTCCGAATCGATCAATCCCGGATACACCGTCATCCCCGCCGCATCGATCACCTCCGCGCCCGCGGGAATTTTCACCGACCCCGCCGCACCCACTGCCGCGATCTTTCCGCCGGAGAGCACGATCACCCCGTTCTCAATCGTTCCGTGCGACACGGTCAGCAGTTTCCCGCCTTTGATCGCAACCGTCTTCGGAGTTCCCTGCGCCAGCAAGCAAGCGGACATCGTCAACGCCGCACCCACACTCATCAGCTTCTTCATCACTGGCCCTCCTGCGGATCGGCCTTGTATTGCGGCATGCCATAGCCCGGCAACGAACGGTCGAAGAACATCTGTCCATCGATCCAAACCTTGTCGGCCAACGCATAACTCGAGAGCGGATAGCTGTTCCACAAGACCAGGTCCGCGTCTTTGCCCACGTCGATGGATCCGGTTTTGTCGTCCACCCCGATAATCCACGCCGGGTTGATCGTGATCATCTGCAGCGCCTCCTGCTCCGTGGCGCCGCCGTAACGCATGGTTTTCGCCGCCTCCTGGTTTAAACGACGAATGTAATCGTCCGAATCGCTCTTCACCGCCACGCGAATACCGTGCCGCATGCACATTACGGCATTCCACGGAATCGCGTCCCATGCCTCGTATTTGTAGCCCCACCAGTCGCTGAACGTCGCAATCGCGATCCCTTCCTTCGCAATCTGGTCCGGAACCTTGTAGGCCTCCAGCGCATGATGGAAGGCCCGAATCTTGTAGCCAAACTCGTGTGCCAACGCGATCTCGGTTAGAAACTCATCGGCGCGATAGATGTGAATCTGCACCAGCAGCTTCCCGCGCAGCACGTCCGCCAGCGCATCCAGCTTCAGGTCGCGATGCGGCATCTTCGCGTCCTTATCGCCCTTCGCGATCTTGGCGTTGTAGTCGTCCCACTCGCGACGGTACTCCTGCGCCTGGATGAACGCCTCGCGCATCACTTCGAAGTTGCCCATGCGCGTCGAGGGCAGCACGCCCTTCTCGCCGAACACCCGCTTGGGATTCTCGCCGCTGGCGAACTTGATCGACTGCGGCGCGCCCGGAAACAACATCTGGTCGCGCGACAACCCATATTTCGTCTTGATCACCACCGCCTGCCCGCCGATCATGTCCGCCGATCCATGCAGCAGCAGCGCCGACGTTACTCCACCCGCGAGTGCTCGGTAGATCTCTTTATCCGTGTAGTTGAAGGCGTCTTTCATCATCATCTGCGGGACGACCGGGCTGGTCGCCTCGTTCACATCGTTGTCCAGCGCCATGTGCGAGTGCGGATCGATGATGCCCGGCGTCACGAATGCGCCCTTCACATCGATCACCTGCGCACCCGCGGGAGCCGCAACATTCTGTCCAACCGCCGCGATCTTGCCATCTTTTACGTAAATCGAGCCATGCTCGATGCGGCCATGCGTCGCCGTGAGCACGGTCGCGTTCTTAATGATGAATTCACTCGGCCCGCTCGGCGCACTCTGTGCGAACAGCGCAGCCGCAACCGAAACGACGAATAGGAAGAGAATCAAACCGCGGGGCAGCACTGCCCTCGCTCGAGAGGACATCGGATACTCCTTTTATGTGTGTCGCGTGACGAGGAAACAACGCACGAGCAACTTACAAGATCCGCCAATTGTAAGCACATTATGCGAACTGGTAAAACGGAAGTCATGCGAGCCGTCGTGCAACGCGTCAGCCGAGCTTCGGTCAGCGTCGACCGCCTGGTCGTCGGCAAGATCGATCGCGGTCTCCTTATACTGCTCGGAGTAGGACAATCCGACAGCGAAGCCGACGCCGACTATCTCGCCGAAAAGATCGCCGGTCTCCGCATTTTCGAGGACGAAAACGAAAAGATGAACCTCTCCGTTCTCGACGTCAACGGCGCGATTCTCGCCGTCTCGCAGTTCACTCTCTACGGCGACGTCCGCAAAGGCAAGCGCCCCAGCTTCGATGCCGCCGCGCGCCCCGAGCGCGCCAGGGAGTTGTACGAATACTTCCTCACACAAATTCGCGCCAAGGGCCTGCGCTGTGAGACCGGGGTCTTCCAGGCCATGATGGAGGTAGAGTTGGTAAACGATGGACCGGTGACCATCCTGCTCGACACCGAAAAAAAGTTCTAAACCACCTCTTCATCGTGTGCGTTTTGACACACTTTCTCACTCCGCCTCGCAGTTCCAACCTCTTACGAACCCGCAGCTTTGGTCCATATCAGGAGCAGCCGTTCTTCTCGTGTCCACTTGCTTGCCAGCTTCACATGCGGCCCATTACACTGAGCGTTTGACCCCGTCAGCCGCTTTCTGTCCGGAGCTCTCCGTGGGTTCGCAAATTCGTCAGCGCGCCGGCCGAGGCTTCCCATGCAACCGCCGTCACACTGAATGCATACAGTTCAGGAAACATTTGCGCTGAAGGGCGCGAAAGGAGATTTCGTAATCAATGGCTTCCGTTGAAGAAAAAGTAAAACAGATCATTGTCGAGCAGCTCGGTGTAGATGAGGGTGAGGTTACGCCCAACGCTTCCTTCGTGGACGATCTCGGCGCCGATTCGCTTGACACGGTGGAGCTGGTGATGGCTTTCGAGGAAGCGTTTGAAATCGAAATTCCGGATGAGGATGCGGAAAAAATCCGCACCGTAAAAGACGCCGTGGACTACATCCAGGCCCACGCGAAAGGCGGCAAGTAGCTTTGGGTCGCCGCGTCGTTGTTACCGGACTAGGGTTGATTTGCGGAGTTGGCAATACGGTGGACGAAGTCTGGTCCAGCCTTTTGGCCGGCAAAAGCGGCATTGCCCGAATCATCGATTTCAACGACGACATTGAAAAGTACGCCTGCAAAATCGCCGCGCAGGTGAAGAACTTCGATCCCCTCGACTTCGTGGAAAAAAAGGAAGCGAAGAAGATGGCGAGGTTCATTCACCTGGCGCTCGCGGCCTCCATTGAGGCCATGACCTCGTCCGGCCTTCAGGTTACTGACAACATCGCTGAGCGCGTCGGGGTTCACATCGGCTCCGGTATCGGCGGGTTCGACATCATCGAGCGCGAGCATAAAGCCTGTCTCGAAGGCGGCCCGCGACGTATCTCCCCGTTTTTCATCCCCGCGGCGATCGTGAACCTCGCCGCCGGGCACGTCAGCATTCGCTACAACGCCAAGGGTCCGAACGAGGCCACCTGTACCGCCTGCACCTCGAGCGCGCACGCCATCGGCGATGCCTTCAAGATCATCCAGCGCAACGATGCCGACGTCATGATCTCCGGCGGCAGCGAAGCCGCGGTCACTTCGATGGGGGTCGGCGGTTTTGCCGCCATGCGCGCCCTCTCCACCCGGAACGACGAGCCTGAAAAAGCCAGCCGGCCTTGGGACAAGGACCGCGACGGCTTTATCATCGGCGAAGGTGCCGGCATCATGGTCCTCGAAGAACTCGAGTTCGCCAAAGCTCGCGGCGCTAAAATCCTGGCGGAGATCGTCGGCTACTCCACCACCGGAGACGCCAACCACATCACCCAGCCAGCCCCGGAAGGCAACGGCGGATTCCGCGTCATGCGCAATGCCATGATGGATGCCGGCATCACCCCAGACCAGGTCGGCTACGTGAATGCCCACGGCACCTCAACCCCCATCGGTGACGTGCTCGAATCCATCGCCATCAAGAGCGCCTTCGGAGAACATGCCAGCAAGATCGCCGTCAGTTCCACCAAGTCGATGACCGGCCACCTGCTCGGCGGCGCCGGTGGCCTTGAAGCCGGTATCACCGCGCTCGCGCTGCGCGATCAAATCGTGCCCCCCACCATCAACCTCGACCACCCCGACCCGGAGTGCGATCTCGACTACGTTCCCCACACCGCGCGCAAGGTGACCATGGACTACGCGATCTCCAACTCCTTCGGCTTCGGCGGCACCAACGGCTGTTTAGTATTCAAACGCTGGACCGAGTAGATAGTTCAGCTTGTCATCCTGAGCGAAGAATGCGGAAGAGGTTCCGCGTTCGCAGCCGAAGGACCCCTAAGCGCTCCAAGACTCTTCCAGAATTGTCCCCTGGAGCGAAGAATGCGCAGGATTCGCAGTCGAAGGACGCCCTACCCTCCTGATTCCGGCGGCACGTCCTTGTCGCAACACCGCACACTAAGGCTTCCCCGAAGGCGGGGAAGCACATTGCCTCGCAGTCACCTTCACGGCGGTTGCCACAAACATCCTCGTGTCACTCACCTTCGCATCATCCGGCGCGATCCCTTTGGTCTGCCACGTACCCGTCAGCGTCACCTGGTGTCCAAGACCCGTCTGCAGGTAATTCGGCCCCAGCACCGTTACCGGCCTGCCAAATACCCCCGACAAAATGAAGCCTCCGCTCTTCGTGCGCGCCGTCATACAACCGGTGATCTGCACCGGCTTTGTATCGTCCGGCTCATTCATTCCTACCTGCGCCCACGCGCACCCGCTGAACGCCAGCCCCATCAGCAACCATCCACTCCAACGCCATCCTTGGTTCATCCCTACATTCTCCTCCGCAAACTGAATTATCTTCCCAAAACTTTTATGTAAAGGATGCTTGACATCATCATTGTGTCAAGTGTACTTTACATCCGGAGATCGAGGTGAGTGGTGAAGCTTTGTAATGACAGTTCGGAAGAGAGAAATGCCGGCCAGGAACGCGCGCACAAGATGTTCATCTGGGCCATGGTGGCCTACGGCACGGCTCTCCCCGTATCGTTCGCGCTCATCAAGCGCTTCGAGGCGTGGCACGGCCGCCTGGTCTTCATGGTGTTGCCCCTTGCGGGCGTGGTCCTCATCCTGCGCTCGATGATGCTGTATTTCTCGGCCGCCGACGAAATGCAGCGCCGCATCCTGGCCGAAGCCTCCGCGTACACACTCGCCGTCACCATCTTTGCGACCGTGGTGTGCGGATTCTTCGAAGGCACCGCGATCCCGGTCATCCCCTGGTGGATCCGTTTTTCCTTCATGATGGCCATTTGGGGTTTCTCCGTTTCGATCGCCAAGGCGAGATACAAGTGAAGAACCGGGTACGCGAACTGCGAAGCGAGCGCGAATGGTCGCAGGCCGACGTTGCCGATAAGCTCGACGTCTCGCGGCAAACGATCAATGCCATCGAGACCGGCAAGTATGATCCGAGCTTGCCTCTCGCCTTCAAGATTGCGGCGCTGTTCAGGAACAGAATAGAAGATGTGTTTTTCCCTGAAAAATGACATTCTAAATATTCACAAGCGGAGCTTCTCATGCCCAATGCGGTAGAACTGCGCGGAGTCACCAAGCGTTACGATGACTTCGTCGCCGTCGATCATCTTTCTTTTCACATCCCCGAGGGCAGCGTCTTTGGCCTCCTGGGTCCGAACGGCGCCGGAAAAACTTCCACCATCCGCATGATGATGGGCATCACGCTTCCCGACGAAGGCGAAGTCTTCTGCTTCGGAGAGCCTTTCCGGCGGAAACATCTCGAACGTATCGGCTATATGCCGGAAGAACGCGGCCTCTACAAGAAGATGCAGGTCCTCGAACATCTCATTTTTCTAGGCCAGCTCAAGGGCCTGGCCGAAGCCGAAGCCAGGCGCCGCGCCCGCGAGTGGGGAGCCAAGCTCGGCCTCTCCGGCTGGATGGGCAAGCGCGTCGAGGAGCTCTCCAAGGGCATGCAGCAGAAGATCCAGTTCATCGCCACCCTGTTGCACGATCCGCCGCTCATCATCATGGACGAGCCGTTCTCCGGTCTCGATCCCGCCAATGCCGTGCAGTTGAAAGACATCCTCATGGAATTGAAGAAGAGCGGCAAGACGATCCTCTTCTCCACCCACCGCATGGATACTGTCGAGCGTTTGTGCGATACCATCTGCCTGGTTGACCACGGAAAGGTCATTCTGATGGGCGACCTGAAGCAGATCAAGAGCAGCTACGGCAAGAACAGCGTGCACGTGGAATACGAGGGCGATTCGTCATTCCTGCGCGACAAGACGCTGGTTGACTCCTTCAACGACTACGGGAACTACGTCGAGATCAAGCTCGCCCCCGGAGCCGATTCCCAGGTCCTGCTCCACCAGATCGCCGCGCAGGCGCGCGTGAATGCCTTCGATCTCGTCGAGCCGTCGCTGGAAGCAATCTTTATCGAAGTTGTGAAGAAGAACGAGGTGCCCGTCCATGCATAACATGTTCCTCGTGATGAAGCGCGAGTATCTCGAACGGGTGCAGAAGAAATCGTTTCTCATCATGACGATTCTCGTTCCTGCCCTGCTCGGCGCAGGAATCTGGATTCCGGTGAAATATGCCACCCGCACCAGCACCGAGAAACGCAGCATCACCATCGTCGCCCCGACGCAACCCTTCGCCGACGCCGTAAAAGAGCAATTCCTCGAAAACATCAGCCGCGAAGACGAAGATTTGTTTTCTTCCGAGTCCGCGGAAAAAATTACGCGCGAAAAAGCCGCCGCCGGCCGCTATACCGTCGCCACCAGCACCGCCACCGATGAATCCAGTAAGCAGGCCCTTCGCGACCAGGTGAACGATGGCCGCATCAGCGGCTTTCTCTGGATCGATCCCGAGTCACTGCAAAGCCGTAAGTTCAACTTCTACTCCCGCGACTCCACTAACTTCTCCGAGCAGGTCTCGTTGCGATCCGCTGTGCGGGCGGCTTTCACGCGCGAAGCTCTCGCCAGCCGCGGCATGACCGAAGCGGAGATCGAGCGTGTCCTGAAGCGGGTCTCCGTAAGCACAGTGCGCGTTCTGCGCGGCAAGGAGAGCCGGAACAGTGGCATGGTTCTCTTTCTCCTCACAATCACCATGGTCACCCTGCTCTATGTCACCGTCCTGATCTATGGCCTGGCCGTCATGCGTTCTGTCATCGAAGAAAAAAGCTCGCGCATCATGGAGGTCATGCTCTCCGCCGTCACCGTGCGTGACATGATGGGCGGCAAGATCCTTGGCGTGGGTGCCGTGGGCCTCACCCAGATCGCCATCTGGATCCTGCTCAGCGTCGCGCTCTCCACCCCGGCCGTTTTGGCCCTCCAGAGTATGTCCGGCGGCGGCGCGCACCTGCCTCTTTCTTCGGTCGGATTCTTCTGCCTCTTCTTTCTTCTCGGCTATCTCCTCTACAGCACCCTGTACGCCGCCATCGGCGCCATGGTGAACAGTGAACAGGAAGCCCAGCAGATTCAATTCATCGTGCTGCTGCCCCTCATCTTCGCCATGCTCATCGTGCAGACGGTCATCCAGCATCCCAACTCGCAGCTCGCGATCTGGACCTCCATGGTCCCCTTCTGTGCGCCGATGCTCATGTTCGTCCGCATCCTCATCGAAACCCCGCCCTGGTGGCAGATCGTCCTCTGCGTTGCCTTGATGCTCGCCACCATCTACGGCCTGTTGCTGCTCTGCGCGCGCATCTACCGCGTGGGCATACTCATGTACGGCAAGCGTCCCACCCTGCCGGAACTGATCAAGTGGTTGCGCTATGCCGGTTAGCTGCTGGTTGCATGTGGGTGAGATGCCTTGCCCGTCGAGTACCGACGCACGAGAGAGATCGCCCAGGGCCTGAGGCACGCACTCGCCGGCACCCCTTCCGGGATGGCGCCACGCCCCATGAAGCTAAGGTCTGGCGCCGCCTCGTTACAATGGTCGCGTGCCTGAGGCTTCCCGCGAAGACGTGCCCCGATATTCGTTGTTGCAGCGAGCCAGGTTCTGGCTGGTGGCGACTGTCGTCTCCGTCGTCCTTCGTCTCATCGGCGTTACCCTGCGTTCCACGTTGTCCTTCGACGAGAACACCATCGATCCGGCACTCACGCAATATCACGGCCGCATCTTTCCTTTCTGGCATCGTTGCGTGCTGCCTGCGACGTTTCTCTTCCGCGATCGCAACCTCGCCGTCATGACCAGCCGCAGCACGGACGGCGAATACATCGCCCGCGTTATCCAGAAATTCGGCTTCCTCGCCATCCGCGGCTCCAGCTCCCGCGGCGGCTCACAGGCCCTCCTGGAAATGCGCACCCTCCTCCACAACAACGGTACCGCCGTGTTCACCATCGACGGCCCGCGGGGTCCCCGCTACATCGCCAAGCGCGGCCCCATTCTCCTCGCCAGCATGACCGGAGCTCCCATCATCCCTTTCTATGTCGCCGTGCAGAACGCGTGGGTCTTGAACTCCTGGGATCGTTTCGTCGTTCCGAAGCCGTTCTCGCGCATCCATACCCATTTTGCGGAAATGCTGCGCGTTCCCTCCAATCCCGACGAAATCACTATTGAGCAGTACCGCCTCCTCATGCAGGCCGGACTCGACCATGCCACCCAGGTCGCAGAAGCAAAGCTCGGCGTAACGCCGCTCCCCGCGACGAAATCTTGAGAATTGTCATGGCGGCCGGAGAACGCGGACATCGATCCGCATTCGCGGCGGAGCTACCTTTTGTTTTTCTTTGCCGCGCAAACAAAAAGCCCGGCACATGGCCGGGCCTTTTGAAAGCAAGGGAATTACCAGACCCTGCAGGCATTCGCGGCCACCATCGGCTGCCCCTCTTTGCAACCGAACGCCTTGCGGAACTCCGGCATATTGCGCACCACCCCATTGGCCCGCCACTCTCCCGGCGAATGCGGGTCCGTTTCCGCCTGCACCCGGAGATATTCCGGCCTCTCGTTGTCGCACCATATCTGGCCGAACCCGAGGAAGGCTCGCTGTTCGGGCGTGAAGCCGTCGATCTTGCCCGGCTGTTTGCCCTGTAACGCCTCCGCCAGGGCCATCAGTGCAATCCGCAACCCCCCGTTATCTGCGGTGTTCTCCCCGAGCGTCAGCTTGCCGTTGACCTTCACATCATCGGTCGCCGTAAAGCCGGAGTATTCCTTCACGATGCAGTCCGCGCGCTCTTGAAATGACTTGGCGTCCGCGGGCGTCCACCAGTCGCGCAGGTCGCCGTTGCCGTCGAATTGCCGTCCCTGGTCATCGAAGCCGTGCGTCATCTCATGTCCGATGACCGCCCCGATCGCGCCGTAGTTCACCGCGTCGTCGAGCCTGTTATCGAAGAACGGGGGCTGCAGGATCCCCGCTGGGAAGTTGATGTTGTTCTCCTGCGGGTTGTAGTAGGCGTTCACCGTCGGCGGCGTCATGCCCCACTCCGCGCGATCCACCGGCTTGCCGATTTTGTCGAGTTGCCGCTGCGTTTCGAATTCATTGCCACGGATTGTGTTCCCGAGGAAATCGTCGCGCTTCACCTCGTACTTGCTGTAATCGCGCCACTTCTCCGGGTACCCGATCTTGTCCGTGATCATCGATAGCTTGACCAGCGCCGCCTTCTTCGTCTCCGGCGTCATCCAGTCCAGCCCCTCGATATCCTTCTTCATTGCGGCTTCGAGGTTGTGAACCATCTGCTCCATACGCTCCTTCGCATCTGGAGGGAACGCCACCTTCACATACGCCTGCCCGAGTGCCTCGCCAAGCTGTCCGTCGGTGTACCGCACGCAGCGCTTCCAGCGCGGCTGCAGTTCCTTAGCTCCCGTCAGGGTCTTGCCGTAGAAGTTGAAATTCTCATTCACGAACGGCATCGGTAGCTGCGTCGCCGCGGCGTGCAGCGTGTGCCAGCGAAGGTAAGTCTTCAGGTCGTCGAGTGACGTATTCTGAATGAGGCCGTTCATCCCTGCGATGAATCCCGGCGAGTCCAGGTTCAACTTCTCAAAGGTCGGCGAATGCAGTGCCACCAGGTAGCGGTTCCAGTCGAAGGCAGGATCCATTGCTATCAATTCCTGCTTCGTCTTCGGGTTGTAAATCTTCTGCGGATCGCGCCGCTCTACGTTGCCCATCGAGATCTTCGCCAGCGCCGTCTCGAAGTCCATCACCGTCTTCGCGTCTTTCGCAGCTTGTTCCGGAGACTCGCCTGCCAGCTTGAACATGTTCGTTATGTGCTCAACATACTGCTTGCGCAGCTCAACTGACTTTGCATCGTCGCGGAAGTAGTAACCCTTTTCCGGCAATCCCAGCCCGCCCTGGTCCGCGGCAGCTCCCTCCATCTTTGCATCCTTGAATTCCGGCTCGGGACCATATTCAAACAGTGCATCCGCGCCCTCACGATGCAGTCTCGCGATCAGCGGCGGCAGTTCCGACTTTTCCTTCACAGCCGCAATACTGTCGAGCGTCGGCCGCAGCGGCGCGAGTCCCTTTGCATCGACACCCTTCTCGTCCATGCAGGCCTCGTAGTAATCCCCGATCTTCTGGTCCACTGCATCTCGATTCGGGTTGTCGGCCTCCGCTTTTTCCAGCACGCCGCGCAGGATCAACCGGTTGCGCTCGATCAGTTCATTGAAACGCCCCCAGCTCGCCTGGTCTGCTGGAATCGGATTGTTCTTCAGCCATGTGCCGCACGCAAAGTGATAGAAGTCCACGCACGGATCCACCTTGCGGTCCAGCGCGCCTATATCGAATCCTTGCATGCCCTTTTTCGCGGTCGTCTTTTCTGCTGCCTGCGGATTGGCCGGTTGCTGCGCGATGCCCGTGGCCATCGCCATCGCCGCGGCCAATGCCACGGCTAACAATTTCTTCATAAGTCCCTCTCGGTAAATTCGATCGTCTTGACCTTGATGCGGTATTTCGCTGCCTACACATACGAACGAGGCCCGCCCCGCAGTTCCCTGCGTGGCCAGGCCCCGGTAAGAAAACCAAAGATTTCACCACCCACCCCTGTGGGTGCCCCACCCTTCTCCGAAGGAGAGGGTGGGTGTTCAACCCTTCTCCGAAGGAGAGGGTGGGTGTCCAACCCGTTGGATACTCCACCGTTCCCGACCTGTACGCAACGCCGGTAACGAGAGCCTCCTTCTACCACACTCTGCATACCGTGGCCGGCACCATTGCCTGTCCTGGCTTGCAGCCGAATGCCTTCCAGAACTGGTCGAAGTTCCGAGTCGCCCCGTTGGCCCGCCACTCGCCAGGCGAGTGCGGATCGATCAAAGCCAACCGGCGCGCCTCCTGCGGGGTCACGTTCTGGCACCAGATCTGTGCATACGACAGGAAGAACCGCTGCGCTGCCGTGTAGCCGTCCGTCTGTTTCGAAGCGTCGTTATTGAGCATCTTCATCATCGCGGCATAGGCAAGCCGCAAGCCCCCGTTATCGGCGGTGTTTTCGCCCAACGTAAGCTTGCCTTTCACATGCACCTCGCCGTTGTCATCCTTCACCGCGACGAAGCTGGAGTACTCATCCGCGATGCACGAAGCGCGTTCTTCGAAGGCCTTCGCATCCTGCGCCGTCCACCAGTCGCGCAGATTGCCTTGTGCGTCGTACTTGCGGCCCTGGTCGTCGAAGCCGTGCGTCAACTCGTGCCCGACCACGACCCCGATGCCGCCGAAATTCACCGCATCGTCCGCCGTCGGACTGTAAAACGGCGACTGCAAAATGCCTGCCGGGAAATTGATGTCGTTGCGCGACGGGTTGTAGTACGCATTCACCGTCGGCGGCGTCATGCCCCACTCTTTCTTGTCCGTCGGCTTGCCAATCTTGTTCCACACGCGGTGTGTCTCGAAATAGTCCGCGCGCCGTGAATCGCCGAAGAAATCCTGCCGCGTCACCTTCACTGAGCTGTAGTCACGCCACTTCTCCGGATACCCGATGTTGTTCACGATTGCTTCCAGCTTCACGAACGCCGCTTTCTTCGTTTCTGGCGTCATCCACTCCAGCGAATGGAGGTCGTCGTTCATCGCGTCTTCGATTGCCTTCACCATCTTTTGGGTGCGTTCTTTCTGGTCCTTCCCGAAAACCTTCTCCACGTAAAGCTGTCCCAGCGCTTCCCCCAGGTCGCCGTCGGTATATTCCACGCAGCGCTTCCAGCGCGGCGCCAATTCCTTCTGTCCGCGCAGGTACTTGTTAAAGAAATTAAAGTCTTCATTCACGAAATTATCGGTCAGCAGCGGGGCGGAGCTGTGAATCGCCTTCCACCGCAGGTAAACCTTCCAGTCGTCCACCGGCGCGCTCGCCAGCAGATCATTCACTTGCTTGAAAAACTCCGGGTTGCCGACGTTCAGCTTGCTGAATTGCGGAGCCTTCGCCGCTTCAAAGAACTTGGCCAGCTCTAGGTTGGGCGCATCCTTCGAGATCTCTTCCAGCGCCATCATGTGGTCCCGCTTCGCCGGATCGCGCCGCTCCGTCCGATCCATCGAGGCCTTCGCCAGCGCCGTCTCGATCGTCATCACCGTCTGCGCTTCTTTCTTCGCGGTCTCGGCATTGTCTCCGGCCAGCTCGAACATCTTCTGCACGTGCTCCACGTACTTCGCCCGCATCTCGGTGTCCGACGCATCGTCCTTCAGGTAATTGTCGCGATCCGGCAGCGTCAGTCCACCCTGGTCGATGTTCGCCACCTGCACGCTGGCGTCGTGCATGTCCGCCATCGCATAAAACGCCAGCAATGCCCGGACTCCATTCTGTTGCAACGCCGCAATCTCCGCGATCAGCTCCGGTCGCGTCGAAACCTTGTCGATCGCGCTGAGCTCCGCCTTCAGCGGCTCTGTCCCACGCGCATCGATCGTCTTCGTGTCCATGCACGCCGCAAAATAGTCTCCGACTTTCTGTTCGATCGGATTATGTTTCCCTGGTTTCGCCGCGTTCGTCAGGATCTCGTACAGAACCAGCCGGTTGTTTTCCGCCAGCTTGTTGAACTGCCCCCAGCGTGACTGATCGCCGGGTATAGGGTTCGACTTCTGCCAGTTGCCGCAGGCGTACTGGTAGAAGTTCTGGCAAGGATCCGCCGTCTTGTCGATCGCGTTCGGATCGAAGCTCAGGATCTTTTCCGGTGCGGGTGGTTTGGAATCTGCGGCGGAAGCTTGCGAAAAAGCAGCTCCCGCACAAAGCAGAAGAGTGCCGACGATTGCAAGGATGCGCATAGGACCTCTTACGGAAAGTGAATTCGACAGCGTCATGGACATACGATGAAGCGCGTTGCGACAGGAGAGGTTCGCAACCAAAAACTGCTTCCTAACAGATGTAGCACAAAAACGCGGGCCTTCGTGGCGGCCCGCCTATAGATTTCCCGATCGTCCAAAAACGGACATTTTGCGTCGAGTTCAAGCCCTCTTTGTCATCCTGAGCGAAGAACCCGCAGGGTTCGCAGTCGAAGGACCCCTACCCTCTCCAACCTCTGTCATGGCGACCGGAGAATGCGGACCCGATCCGCATTCGCAGCGGAGCTACCTTTTGTCTTGCCTTCGACGTCTCGCTCATCCTGAGCGAAGACCGCGCAGCGTTCGCAGTCGAAGGATCTTGCGGTTTTTCAAGTTCACCCATCCCCACGAAGCCGCGAACTTAAAAAATCTTCACGTGAAACGTCAGGTATTTCTTCGGGTTCTCGCGGATCCCCTGCAGCAAATGCCGCGTCTCCACCAGCATCTGGTCGGCATTGTTATAGACGGAAGGATCATTGGTAAGTTTTCCGAGACTTCCTTGGCCGCTGTCGATTTTCGCGGCAAGGCTGTTCAGGTGCGTAATCGTATCGTCCAGCTTCTTCGCGAACGCTTCGTCCTTCGCAAGCTTGCCTAAGGTTCCCTTGCCGGCGTTTACGTCGTCCACCAGCTTGTTCGTCTTCGCGATGGTCTCGTTGGCGTTGTTGTAAAGGCTTGGGTCCTTCAGCAGCTTGCCAAGAGTCCCTTGCCCGCTGTTGATCTCGTCCACAATCTTGTTCAGGTTGTCGATCGTCGCATTCGCTTTGTTGTAGATCTCATCGTCATTCAACAGCTTGCCGATCGATCCCTTGCCGGAGTTCAGCTGGTTGACCACCCCCTGCACTTCGTTCAAGGTGGCGTTCAGCTTGTTGTAAATGTCCTGGTCGTAGATCAGCTTGCCAATCGATCCTTGCCCGCTCTCGATATACGCAATGATGCGGTCCGTGCGCTGCAGTAGTATGTCGATATTTTGCAGCGTGCTTTGCGACGAGCGCACCACGTCCTCGATCTGCGGCGTATCTCTCGATTGCAGCGTCTCCCCGTCCTGGATCGCCGGTCCCTTCGCCAGCCGGCTGTCGATATCCACGAAGGTCTCGCCCAGCACCCCGGCCGTCGCCAGCGTTGCCGTCGCTCCCTTGTGAATCAGCGGCTGGAACTTGGCCGAAATTTTCATCTTGATCTGCACCGGATCGACTTGACGCCCGCTGACCACTCCGATGCCGGTCACGTTCCCGATGTCCACACCCTCCAGCCGCACCGGCGCGCCCTTGCGTATCCCACCCGCATTGTCCTGGTAAAGATAAATCGTCAGCTTCTTGGTGAATATCCCGGCCGTGCCCGACATGAGGAAAATCAGCACGCACAGGGTCGCGACCGCGAAGATAACCGTAATGCCCACGCGCAACTGGGCCCAACGGACTTGTTTCTGACTAGGCACGCGTCCCCCGTCCCGGGCTTGAACAGGCCCTGCTTGAAAACAAAGCTTGTTGCATCTTAACCTCGAAGCATATCAAGAACATGCGAGTGAGTCACCTCGACGCCGGCTCGCCTCAGTCTTCCAGGATCACGTACGCGACCGCGTGTTCTTCGGTATGCGACACCGAGAGATGACTCCTCCGCGCCCCCAGCGCCGCCGCCACCTCCGCCGCCTTCCCGTGCAGCACCATCGTCGGACGCCCGCCCGGCTCACGCCCCACCTCGAAATCCTTCCAGGTGACTCCGCCCCGCAACCCCGTCCCGATCGCCTTCATAGCCGCTTCTTTGGCCGCGAATCGCGCCGCGAATCGTTCGATGCGGTTCGCCTTCGTCTCGCAGTATCGGATCTCCGCCGCCGTGAAGATGCGTTGCAGAAAGCGCTCCCCGAAGCGCTCGATCGACTGCCCAATGCGCGGCACTTCGACGATGTCAATCCCCGTTCCCAGGATCATCTCAACAGCTTACCAATATCGTGTCGCGAAAGAGAGGGCTTGCCAAAACCGGACCTCCTCAGGCATGATGTCCGCCGCTCGATTCGAGGTTCCGGCGCAGCTCTCTGCCCACCGCTTTGAATACGCGAGCTACTCGCAAAGAAGGATGTTTCTGAACATGGAACAGGGAACAGTAAAGTGGTTCAACGACGCTAAAGGATACGGGTTCATCAGCCGCCAGAATGGCGAAGACGTCTTCGTGCATTTCTCGGTCATCGAATCAAAGGGCTTCCGAAGCCTCCAGGAAGGCCAGGCCGTTCAATTCAGCGTCATCAAAGGACCCAAAGGCTGGCAGGCAGAGAAAGTTCAAGCTCTGTAACAAACCCGCACTCGCGGGAGCATCACTCCATCGACCTAAGGGCAGCTTCCCGGCTGCCCTGGTTTTTTGTCTCCTGTCATCTCTCTCTTGTCATCCAGAGGAGCGTAGCGACGTAGGGACCTGCTGTTCCTCATGCGGCCAGCCCACAATCCCCTTCACCCTCCATCACTCTCTCTCGTCCCCCAGAGGAGCGTAGCGACGTAGGGACCTGCTGTTTCTCATGCGGCCAGCCCACAATCCCCTTCACCCTCCGTCACTCTCTCTTGTCATCCAGAGGAGCGTAGCGACGTAGGGATCTGCTGTTTCTCATGCGGCCAGCCCACAATCCCCTTCACCCTCCATCACTCTCTCTTGTCATCCAGAGGAGCGTAGCGACGTAGGGACCTGCTGTTTCTCATGCGGCCAGCCCACAACCCCCTTCACGTCTCCATCACTCTCTCTTGTCATCCAGAGGAGCGTAGCGACGTAGGGACCTGCTGTTTCTCATGCGGCCAGCCCACAATCCCCTTCCACCCTCCATCACTCTCTCTCGTCCCCCAGAGGAGCGTAGCGACGTAGGGACCTGCTGTTCCTCATGCGGCCAGCCCACAACCCCCTTCACCCTCATCACTTTTTTCATCCAGAGGAGCGTAGCGACGTAGGAATCTGCTGTTTCTCATGCGGCCAGCCCACAATCCCCTTCCACCCTCCATCACTCTCTCTTGTCATCCAGAGGAGCGTAGCGACGTAGGGACCTGCTGTTTCTTGGCATTCAAAACAACTCCCCCGCGTTATAAACCAATTCCCCTGCCACCACCTGCGCCTCCTTCATCAGCTTATGTTCCCGTGTCGGCCCCGCATCCACGATGTGCTGCACCACATCCCCGTGCGCCACGTAATAATCCGACACCATCATCCGATGGCACTGGAAATACATCTTCTCGGCGCACATATAGGCCGTCGGCCCCTTTTCCGCCAGCCCACGGACGAAGGCCGCCGCCTCCTGGAACTCCCGGGTCAACATGTAATCGGCATAATTGCGGAACGACTCGCTGCGCAGCGCCGTATTCCTGGACTCAGCCGTGATCTTCTTCCGCCGCCCGCCCATCCGCGGCTCCCAGAAGTACGCAATCCCCGCCTGCGGCAACGCAACCTCCAACGTCTCCCGATTGAAATGTGGCAACCGCCGCGACATCGGAAACGCCCGGATATCCACCAGGTTCACGATCCCGTGGGCCTTGAGCACCTCGATCAGCTCCGCCAGAGACCGCGTCGAATGCCCAATCGTAAAAAGCGTAGCCATAAAAAACGCTTGTCATCCTGAGCGTAGTTTCGCGCTACGCGAAACGCAGTCGAAGGACCCCTATCCCACCATCCCTATCCGCCTCTTGCCATCCTGAGCGAAGAACGCGCAGCGTTCGCAGTCGAAGGACCCCTACCCGGCCAAACTCGCCCCCGCCTAATCACCGTCCCTCGAAAACAATAGGACCCCTACTGCTGCGCCAACCCCACCAGCGCCGCTAGCACCTGCCCATCCTGCTCCGGAAACACCGTCCGCAGGTCCAGCAGCACCCGCTCTTCTTCGACTCTTCCAATCACCGGCGTCTCCGCCCGACGCAGCGCAGCGCTCAATTGTTGCGCGCTCATCCCGTCGAAGCGCAGCGCCAGCGCGAAGCTCGGAATCGTTGCTCCCGGCGCCGATCCTCCCCCAATCGCCGTAGCCGACTCCACGATCTCCACTGCATACCGCGACGAAGCCTTCGTCAGCTCGTCCGCCAGCGAAACCGCGCGAGCCCTTATCTCCTCCGCCGTTACACGCATCATTCGCACCGCTGGAATCGCATCGAAATCTTCTCGCACATAGCTCAGAAGCGTCGCTTCCAGCGCCGCATAGATCATCTTGTCTACGCGCAGCGCCCGGAACATCGGGTTCGCCCGGATTTTCGCCACCAGGTCCTTGCGCCCGCTCAGCATGCCCGCCTGCGGACCGCCCAGTAGTTTGTCTCCGCTGTAGGTCACCACATCCACGCCTGCGTGCAGGCTGTCCGCGATCGTCGGCTCTTGCGGCACCCCAACTTGCGCCAGGTCAAACAACGCTCCACTCCCGAGATCCTCCATCACCGGGATTCCATGCGCCTTTCCCAGCGCTACCAATTCTGCCAGTGAAGGCGACTCCGTAAATCCCACGATCTGGAAATTAGATCGGTGCACCCGCAGCAGCAGCCGCGTCCGCTCGTTGATCGCCTTCTCGTAATCGGCGATGCGCGTGCGGTTCGTCGTTCCCACCTCGCGCAGCGTCGCCTGGCTCTTGCTCATCACGTCCGGGATGCGGAACGACCCGCCGATCTCCACCAGCTCGCCCCGTGACACGATCACCTCGCCGCCCTCCGCCAGCGAATTCAAGGCCAGCATCACCGCCGCGGCGTTGTTGTTCACCACCACGGTCGAGACTTCGCGCTCCGAGGAACTCAGCAACCGCGCAAACAGCCGGTTCACGTGCACATCCCGCTTCCCACGCTCCCCGCTTTCCAGGTCGAATTCGAGGTTCGAATACCCCAGCGAGACCTCTCGCGCATGGACCAGGGCCGCTTCGCTCAACGGCGCGCGCCCCAGGTTGGTGTGCAGGATCACCCCACTCGCATTGATCACCGGCCGCAGCGAATACCCGAGCTCCTGCTTCAACTCCCGCGCAACCGCCTCTCCCAAGCTCTCCACCGCGATCCGCACTCCGTTCTCATCCAGCGTCCCGCGCGCAATCTCCGCCCGCATCCGCGCCAGAATCTCGCGTGCCGCGGCGGTCACGGCCCCATGGCCATCGGATGCCGCCAATGCAGCCACATCCGCCCGCCGCAGAACCTCGTCCACCCCCGGCAGCAGCCTGTACAAATCGGATTGCGCACTCGTTTTCACGATGCTGTAGTCTCCCTCACTTCTCCCGTCCTGTCATCCTGGGCGGAGTTTCCCGTAAGCGAAACGCAGTCGAAGGACCCCACCCGGTCCAGGATTATCGTCCTCATCGAAGTTCGCGAAACCTCCGCGCAACGCCAGGCAAAACCTCACCCAACCTCTACCAGCCCATATCTCCGATTCCAGTGGCTCTTCAAATGTTCATACACTTTCTTGATCTCGCCCTCGCCTAGATCCGGATGCGGCCCGCTCGTCACGTACGCCGCCTCGCGTTTTGCCAGCTCCAGCAACTCACGGTCGCGGATCAGGTTCGCTACCCGGAAATCCGGCATTCCCGCTTGCTTCGTCCCAAAGAACTCGCCCGGACCGCGCAGTTGCAAGTCCAGCTCCGAGATCTCGAATCCGTCGTTCGTGCGCACCATCGCATCCAGTCGCTGCTCCGCCTCCGCCGACACCTTTCCGCCCGTCATCAGCACGCAATACGACTTCGCGCTGCCCCGTCCGATCCTCCCGCGCAACTGGTGCATCTGCGACAGCCCGAACCGCTCCGCGTGCTCCACCACCATGATGTTCGCGTTCGGCACATCCACGCCCACCTCGATCACCGTGGTCGACACCAGCACCTGCACATCGCCGCTCTGGAAGCGCCGCATCACCGCATCTTTATCGTCCGAGCTCATCCGCCCATGCAGCAGCCCCACGCGCAGGTCGGGAAATACCTTCTTGCGCAGCTCGTCGTACATCTTGATCGCGGCCTTGAGCTGTTTCCCGGCCTCCGCCTCTTCCGCCTCCTCGATCACCGGGTACACGATGTACGCCTGGTGCCCGCCGCAACCTGCTTGCGCACGAAGGCCCACACCTCGTCCGCCCGCTCATCGGAAACCCGCCGCGTCACGATCGGCGTCCGCCCCGGCGGCAACTCATCGAGCACACTCACATCCAGGTCTCCATAGAGCGTCAGCGCCAGCGTCCGCGGAATCGGCGTCGCCGTCATCACCAGCACATCCGGCTCGGCCGCGCCGGTCTTCTTCATCAGCTTGAAGCGTTGCATCACCCCGAAACGGTGTTGCTCGTCCACAATCACCAGCCCCAGCGCGTCGAACTCCACCTTCTCCTGGATCAGTGCATGCGTCCCGATCACCAGCTGCGCATTCCCCTGTGCGATATGCCGCCGCACATCGCGCTTCCGGTCCTGCTCCAGCGACCCCGTCAGCAGCACAATCCGATACCCGGCCTTCTCCAGAATCCGTCTTGCCGACAGGTAATGCTGCGTCGCCAGGATCTCCGTCGGCGCCATCAGCGCCACCTGGTACCCATTCTCGATGGCGATTACCGCTGCCTCCAGCGCGACAATCGTCTTGCCCGATCCCACGTCGCCCTGCAGCAACCGCCGCATCGGGGAAGGCTGCTTCATGTCCGCCACAATCTCGGCCAGCACGCGCTTCTGCGCCGCCGTCGGATGAAACGGCAGGATCTGCTTGATCGCTTCTCTTACCTTTTCGTCCACCCGGAACTCCACGCCGGTCTGCGCCCGCAGCCTGCGCCTTTTCAGCTCCAGCCCCAGCTCCAGGAAAAACAGCTCCTCGAAAATCAATCGGATGTGCGCCGCCGTACGCGCATTCTGCAGCCGCGTCAGGCTCTCCCCCTCGTCCGGCCAATGCGCCTTCCAGAATGCCGTCCTCCGGTCCATCAGCTCTACTCGCCCGCGAACCACCCCCGGAATCGCGTCCGGCACCTCCTCGGTCAGGTTCTCCAACGCTCCATGGATCACTCGCCGAAAATATTTGGAGGTGAGCTTCCCACTTCCGGCTGATTCATAAATGGGCACAATCCGCCCAATCTCCAACGTTTTCAGCTTGTCAGAATCTGTTTCCTGGTCATCCGGGGTCCCCGGCGAACCCGATGCTGGCTCGCCGGAGTGGCCCTCGTGCAGAACTTCGAACTGCGGCTGGATGATCTGCAGCTCCCGCCGCCCGAACTTCGACTCCTCGACCTTGCCGTACAAGGCCAGCAACTGCCCCGGCTGGAAGCGATCTTTGAGGTAAGCTCCGTGGAACCAGATGCATTTCAGCGTCTGCCGCCCCTGTCCCACCGTCAGCTGGAACATCGGTCCCGCGCGCGTTTTGAAGAGCCCGGAGGTCCTCACCTCGGCCACCACGCTGGCCATCTCGCCCGGCCGCAGCTCTCCGATCCCGCGCGGATTGAGCCGGTCCTCGTAGCGGAACGGCAGGTAGTACAGCAGGTCCTCGACCGTGCTGATGCCCTTCGCCGCCAGCGTCTCCGCCGTCCTCGGCCCAATGCCTTTTACGTACTGAACCTGGGTTGATAGATCGAGCACCTAGCGATGGTATCAGCGCCTTCCGTCGAAATGGAGCAGCCCCGCTGGCCCCGTTACGCTCCAATTCCCCTGTGTTCCGTCACTGGGGAAAAGCCTTGGCTGCGGTTTTGGTGGGGAACCTGCTCTATTTCTTCGTCCTCATGCCCCACCTTCCGGCCATCGGCAGGCACCGCCCGTATCGTCTCGATTGGGGCCTCTTCGTGGATTTCTGGGTGTGCCTCGCTATATACGGCTTGTTCGACCTGCTGGCACGAAAATTGAGGCCTCCCGGAGGCCCTCTGAGGTAAACTTCCAGACACTTTGAACCCACGCCAGGGAATGCAAAAGATCGCGATCCTTTACGACGCGAGCCAGGCGGTCCTGTCGACCTTTTCTCTCGATGAGATCCTCGACCAGATCCTGACCATCGTCCGCGACTACTTCCACCTGGAAGGCGGTTCCATCCTCCTGCTCGACAAGGAACGCAAGGTCCTTTCCGTACGCTTGTCCTTCGGCAAGGCGGCGGATAACGCCGAGGTTCCTCTCGGGCAAGGCCTTACCGGAAACGCGGCGAAGCTTAAACGCCCCATTTATGTCGCCGACGTCTCCAAGGATCCGCGCTATATCACCGGGCTCAGTTCCACCCAATCCGAAGTCGCCATCCCTCTCATGGTCCGCGACGAAGTCGTCGGTGTGCTCTCCTGCCAGAGCGATCAACTGGATTTCTTCGATCCGGAGACTGTCGATCTCCTTACCCTGTTTTCCATGCAAGCCTCCATCGCCCTGGTCAATGCCGAGATCTACTCCCGCGAACAGAAACGCGCCCGCCAGATGGAGGCCATCGGCGCCATCGCCCGGCAATCCACCGCGGTTCTCCAGATCGAGGAACTGTTAGTCCAGCTCTGCATGGCCATCGTTAAATACCTTCGTCTCGACGGCGTCGCCGTGCTCACCGCCGAACCGGACGGAACCCTGATTCTCCGCGCCCACGACGGTCCGCTGAAACCCTCCATCGAGACCAGCCAGACCGTCTTGCCCACCCGCAATCCGGCCGAGGCCGCGCTCGAGATGCGCATGCCGCGCGTCATCCACTCCGGCTCCCAGGGTGCCCCGCCCGTCCTCTACGGCGAAGCGAATTCCGAACTGTTATTGCCCCTGGTCTCCGCCGGAAGCCCGCTGGGCGTTTTGGTCTTCGCCGCGAAAGCGCAGGCTGCTTTCCCCCACGAAGATATTCCCACGCTCGAATCGCTTGCCGACATCTGCGCCACCGCCATCCAGAACGCCTACTACTTTCAGCAGGTGGAACAACTGGCCTATGTCGACGGCCTTACCGGCACCTTCAACCGGCGTCTCTTCGAACGCCGCATCGGTGAAGAGATCGAACGCGCCTCACGCTACGGAAGCACGCTGTCCGTCATCATGGTCGACATTGACCACTTCAAGCGGGTAAACGACGAGTTCGGCCATCTCCTCGGCGACGAAGTTCTCCGCCGCGTCTCCCAGATCTTTCACCAGGGCCTGCGCAAACCGGACATCTGCTGCCGCTACGGAGGCGAGGAGTTCGCCATCATTCTTCCCGAAACCTCCGGCCCGAAAGCCATCCACGTGGCCGAGAAGCTGCGCCACCTCGTGGCCGACTACGAGTTCCCCGGCGTCCCCAGCCGCATCACCATCAGCGCCGGAGTCTCCGACTTCCCCCGCTGTGGCAGCACCCGCGACCAGGTCGTCCGCGCCGCCGACGACAGCCTCTACCTCGCCAAACAGTCCGGAAGAAACTGCGTCATGTCCCCCGATACCCTCGACATCTCCGAACTCACCACGTAGTCCCCTCCTCCTGTCATCCTGAGCGGAGTTTCGCGCAGCGAAACGCAGCCGAAGGACCCCTACCCTCTTCACCCCTTGTCATCCTGAGCGAAGAACGCGAAGCGTTCGCAGCCGAAGGATCTTGCGCTTCCCTTCGCGGTAAGCCCCTTCGTACCCATCCCCACGCAACAAAGGCGCGAAGCCCGCCAGGCAAAAGCAAACGGCGTAGCCGAAGCCACGCCGCTCGTCCCAGTCCCTAATATCCTATTGACAGTCGTGCAGGCTCTGCAGCGTCTCTTGCGCTTTTTTCATCGCATCCTGCATTTCCTTGCTGTTGAACTGCTCCATCACCTTCTCGATCTCGTCCCCCTTCGCCGACATCTGCTCCTGCGCCTGTTTCATCGCCTCTTCGATCTCCGGATTCAGCTCCGAAAGCTGCATCTGGATCTCCTCGGCATTCATCTCCGGCAATGCCAGCAACGACTCATCGCGCTTGGAAGAAAACTCCATCGTGAAGCTCTGCTCGCGCTTGTCGCGCACCACGCCCAGGGCGGTCTTTCCATTCCGCTTGTGCGTCAGCCGATGCCAGTCGCTCATATCCGCGATGTTTTCCTTTTCGATTCGAATAATGACATCGCCGGCGCGCAGCCCCGCCGCCTCTGCCGGAGATCCCTTCTCCACCGACCGCACCAGAACCCCGCTGCCATTCTTCACGCCCAGGAAATCGCCGAGTTGCGGCGTCAAGTTCTCCACCAGCAAGCCGCCCTTCGACGATGCCTGCAGGATGTTCATGCTCATGTCCGGCGGATTGTCGAAGAACCCGTTGCCCGGCGTCCCGAAACCGGAGGCCTTTGGGAATGTCGCAATCATGTGCCGCCGGCTGCCCAGCGTCACCGCCAGCGAAACCGGCTCCCCGTTGCGGCTGATGCCCAACTGCACCGAGCGCCCCGCCGGCGTTTCGTGAATCAACCGCTTCAACTGTTCCGCGCTCTCCACCTTCTGCCCGTTGAAGGTGAGGATCACGTCGCCAATCTTTACGCCCGCCTTCGCCGCCGGCGCATCATGGTCCATGTCGGTGACTTCCACGCCGGAATCGTCTTTCAACTTCAGCGCGGCCACTCGACTGGGATTGATGTCTCTCGGCCCGATGCCAAGATACGAATCTCCTGTCAGCTCATCGCCACCAGGCGCAGCGCTTGCCGGAACAGCACCCAGAACCGTCACCGCTCCCGCAAGCAGGACAGAAAACAACACCGACTGCACAGACTTCAAGCAACGCATGGTACCGCCTCCACTCATTTCGATCGGTGGAACTCGATCTGCCCTATCGTCGTCCGAACTTTCAGGACCGCGCCGCCGCCGTTCAGTGCTCCCTCGGCAAACATCGACTTCGGCCCGTAACTTCCACCCTCGGACGTAACCCGTATCTCCGGAAAATCGCTCATGATCCCCGGACCGCGCGTCATGTCAGACGCCGCGTGTACCGTAATCGGCAGGCTGTCTGCCAGGTAAACAATCACATCGCCCGACGCCGTCCGCAACGACGAATCGCTGAATGTCTTCGGCGATCCCATGAACTCCACCGAGATCGCGCCTACGCCGGAATCGACCTGCGCACCGCGCGCCAGCTTGTGCAATTCCACCGATCCGCCGCCCGTCGCCGCCATCACCCGTCCCAGCGCACTGCCCAGCCGGATCCGCCCGCCACCGGTTTGCGCGAAGACATCGCCAGCCACGTCGCCAATGTCGATGCTCCCGCCGCCGCTCACCGCCCGCAGATCGCCGCCGCAATGCTGCACCGCAATGTTGCCCGCCAGCGTCTCCAGCGAACACCAGCGCGCCGATCCCAGCGACGCAAGTCCGCCCGCCGTCCATAGGGTCGCCCTGCCGCCGATCTCTTTCGCCTGCACGTTGCCGGCGCCGCTGCGCAACTGGGCGTCGCCGTTCAGCTTTCCCGCCGTAATAAAGCCGCCCGAGGTATGCGCCTTCACCGCCCCGGCAATCTGGTCCAGGTCGATATTGCCCGCCGCCGTCTCCACGTCCAGCTTCGCGCGGATCGCCCGCACCGTAATGCTTCCCTCGTGCGCATTCAGCGCGACTGCATCCACGCTGCGCGGCACCTGCACGAATACATCCGCGCTCAGCTCGCTTGTATCTTTCCCGCCGACCCAGTCCCCCTGGATCAACGTCGCATCCGCCTTCCGCGTGCTGAACACCCGGAACTGGTCAAAGATCTTGCGCGCTGCCTCTTGTGTGCTGCGCACACAGCGCTCGCGCACCAGGTAGCTGATCTGCTCCTGCTCGCCGCCCTCCAGGTGAATGGCGCCCACCGACATCATCACCTTCACCACGCGCGACAGCGGCGCAAACCCGCTGAACTCCTCTATCCACTGCGGGCCCTGCTGGTACATCCTGGGCTGCGGCTGGCTCTGCCCCAGCGAAGCCACCGAGCCCATCGCCAACAAAACGCCGATCGCGATCGCTCGCCTCCCGCCGCCCAGTTGTCGCTCGTACCACTCGGTAACTTCCATGAACCTCTTGCTTACCTCACCAAAAATCTAAACTCTCTTGTCATCCATTCCTGCTGACTCTTGTCATCCTGAGCGAAGCGGCCGCCAGGCCGCGAAGTCGAAGGACCCCTACCTCACCCGCACTCTCCAGGACCTGTCATCCTGAGCGCAGAACCCGCAGGGTTCGCAGTCGAAGGACCCGTGCCAGGCCTTGCTAGGTTTGTATCAGGGCACGACTTCCGTCGTGCCAATCCACCCAACCTCGCGAGGGCTTGAGCCCCTGCGATCGCCCGCGTCAGCGATGGCCAGCTTCCACACCCGCAAAACCAAAGCGCGTCAGACGTGCGAAACACCCCTAATCCAGCTCCGGCGCCGCCTGCAACATCCGCTTCGACTCGTTCCGGATAAACTCGTTCGGATCTTCCTTGGCCAACTGCTGCAACGCCGCGCGCACGCTGGTATCCGCCTTCACCGGCTCCAGTAGGTGGATCGCTCCCGACCGCACCCCCGGATTGCTGTCATTCAGCAACGCTTCCAGCACCGCATTCCGCACCCGTACATCCTCTTTCACATACGGTTCCAGCGCTTCCAAAGCCTTCAACCGCACTCCCGGGTTGGAGTCATACCGCAGCGAATAGCTCAACGTCTCGCGGGCCTGCGGATCGTCGCATTTCTTCGCCAGCACTCCAATCGAATCCAGCCGCACCCCCGAGTTGTCGTTGTTGCGCGCCGCATACGCCAGCAAATCCTGGATCTTCGGATCGCTCGCCGCTCCCTGCACCTTCTCCGGCAGAACACGATCGTAATTGATCATCACCTGGTCCGAATTCGGCTGCACTTCAATCGACCGTACCGGCCCAATCGACGCCTTGCTCATGTCATGCATCTCGCCGCGCAGCAATGGCGTCGCGCTTCCCGGATGAAGGCTATACATCGTCCCCAAGCCGCCCCCAAACCCCAAAATGAAAATCGCCGCCGCCAATGCGGGAGAAACACGCATACGCTGCAGCAGCGCCATCGGGTCGAGTACGAAACGGCGCCACCCATGCAGTTGCTCCGCGTGTTCCAACGCGTCCTGCAACTGCATGCGCGACGCCGTCAGCAGGTTCGGTGTCACTTCCGGTGCCGGCAGCGCCGACATCGTCTCGTGGAACGCCTTCGTCGTCTCAAACTCCGCGGCGCACACCTTGCAGCGCATCAGGTGCTGCTCCAGTTCGTGCCGCGCGTCGTCGCCGAGTTCGTTGTAGAGGTACAGACTTACGTTGTGTTGTACCCAATCGCAGTTCATGGCTTTACTTCCTGTTCATATCGGCCAGGGCCGCGCGCAACTTTTGCGTCCCCCGGAAGAGCGTATTCTTGGCCGTCTCTTCCGTCGTGTTCAGGATCTCGCCGATGGTCCTCAGCTTCAGACCCTGGTAATGCTTCATCTCGAAAACCATCCGCTCTCGAGGCGTCAGTTTCTCCAAAGCCTTCGCAATCCGCTGCCCCAACTCGCGCCGCATCAGGTCGCGCTCCGGGCTCGCTCCCGAGCGGTCGTCCGCAACCTGGTCGAGAAGGTCGTACTCTTCTCCCCGCTGATCGGTCGCGACCGGCGCGTCTTCCTTGCGCACCGTTCGCTTGCGCAGCAGGTCCAAGCAAAGGTTGGTGACGATGCGATAAATCCAGGTGTAAAACGAACACTCGAACCGGAAGTTCCCGATGTTCCGGTACGCCTTCAAAAAGGCCTCTTGATAAATGTCCTGCGCGTCCGACTCCGAACGCGTCAAGTGCAAGGCCAGGCGCAGCACCGCGGAATCGTACTGGCGCACGAGTTCCTCGAACGCGGCATGATCTCCGCGTTGGGCAGCACGTATCAATTCGGCATCGTTCATTCGGTTCGTGGTCTGCCCGACCATACTTCCCCGACTCTTTGATGCTGAGGGGCTTACAGAACCGCTCTGTCCTACCGCCGCCCCGGGAATGCCCGTCAGCGACCGGACAATCGCCTCACTCGCCATCCAGTGCACCCGCCTCGTAGCGTCTTCGGCTTACCTCCCGTCAACCTATTCTGCTGACTCGAGATAACTTCCGCCTTTCAATGCATTTGGACGGCGGTCCAGCACTTCCGTGAGCATCGATTATAGAGGCCGGCGACCCTTGGTTTTGCGAGATTCCCACCTTCGCACGGAGAACGGTGCAATTCTTCCTCGCCGCCCCCCTCAGGCCATGTCCGCTTAACCCCGAAGCCCAGCGCGTAAGCGCTGGGTAAGCAGCAAATCCCCCCCGGCCCCTACTGTCATCCTGAGCGGAGTTTCGCGTAAGCGAAACGCAGTCGAAGGACCCCTACCCTCTCCAATGCTCTGAATCCACAGCCATCGCTGCAAGTGCCGCAGGCACGCCACGCAATAGCCCAGCGCGTAAGCGCGGGGTAAGCAGCAAATCCCCCCGCCCCTACTGTCATCCTGAGCGGAGTTTCGCGTAAGCGAAACGGAGTCGAAGGACCCCTACCCTCTCCAATGCTCTGAATCCACAGCCATCGCTGCAAGTGCCGCAGGCACGCCACGCAATAGCCCAGCGCGTAAGCGCTGGGTAACACCCCGAGTCCCCTTCAGGGGACGGCACCCAACTCTCCTCCTTGGGCGAACAACCCTTTGCCCGGCGGCAAGCCCACCCACCCTCTCTCTTGTCATCCAGAGGAGCGAGATCGGGGCCCCCGCCAGCTCCCCGCTGGCGGGGTGATGGAGCGACGTCGGGACCTGCTGTTTTGCAAACGCCAAAACCCCCGTCATGGCGACCCAAGAATGTGGAGACACGAAACTGCTCCTCCTTCTATACTCCGCAAAAATGCGCAACCTCTTCCTCATCCTCTCCTTCGCCGTCTGCGCCGCGTGGGTGCTTCCTCCCCGTCAACTCCCCAACACCGTCCTCTGGGCCTGGCAACGCCCGGAAAACCTCGCGTATATCGATACCCATCGATCCGCCATCGCCGTCCTCGCCGAAACCATCACCCTCCCCGCCACCTTCGAACCCCGCAATCAACCCATCTCCGCCCCCGGCGGAACCGATTTCATCGCCGTCGTCCGCCTCCAGGGCCCCGGCATCGCGGACCCGCACATCATCGCTGCTCGCATCGCCCGCCTGGCCGGGAACCCACGCACCCGCGCCCTCCAGATCGACTTCGACGCCACCCTCTCGCAACGCGATTTCTACCGCGCCCTTTTAAACGATCTTCGCCAACGGCTGCCCAAAGGCATGCCGCTCTCCATCACCGCCCTCGTCTCCTGGTGCCAGGGCGACGACTGGCTCGGCAGTCTGCCCATCGACGAGGCCATCCCCATGTACTTCCGCATGGGCATCGACACTCGGAACATCCGCCACAACTTTATGGACGTCCGCGGCCTGCGCGAACCCCTCTGCCGCTCGAGCGTCGGCATCTCGCTCGATGAACCATGGCCCCGCTTCGATTACGGCGTGCGTGTCTATGCCTTCGCCCCCGCCGCATGGACCGAAGCCGATTACCGCCGCGTCCTCGAAAGGCTCGCCCGATGAGGTCCTTGCAGCGTTCGCTCCTGCTCCTGGCACTTGCTCTCCTGCTCGCGACCCCGCGCAACATCTTTTCCTGCGGACCCTTTTTCGAGCAGGCCACCTTCTCTTTTCGTACCCACCCCGATTACCCGATCAAGCAATATCTCTCCGGAAAACTCGGCATCGTCGAACCGGCCTTCCGTCGGCTGTTTCTCGTTACCGCCTATCGGAGTCTCAGCGGCCACCCCTTCAGCGCAAAGGAAATTGCCGACCTCGACCCGCTCCTCACCGCGGAGGCCGAATACTCCGACGCCTACGCCTCCTATGGCATGGAATACAATCCTCATTCCACGCCTCCCCCCGTCGCGCCCTCGCAGACCTGGCTCATCGAACGCGCCCAGGCGCTCGGCGAGAAATCTCCGCCGCAAGACGCCACCATCGACCCCAATCTCAACCTGGCGGACTATCAGACCTTTCTCAATTGTCCCGACGCCGCCTTCACCAGCGCTGTCGATACCCTCCACGATCGCCAGCAGAAATGGGGTGCGGCCAGCCCCGACCTGAAAACCTGGATCGCCGGCCAGGACATCGTCTTCAACCACTGCTCCAAGCGCCAGGATGCGCTTCCCCCCGAGATCCAAACCAGCAACGATCTTCTCAAGCGCGATCGCGACTACCAGATCGCCGCCGCCCTGTTCTACAGCGGTGTTCCCGACCAACTCCTGCAGGCCGTGGCCCGCTTCGATGAGATCGGTCACGACAAGCTCTCTCCCTGGCGCATCTGGGGACCCTACCTCGCCGCCCGTTCCCTCATCCGCGCCTCTACCCTCAAGTCCACCCAGGGCCGCGCCTTCGACGCCGAACTCATGACCAAGGCAGAAGCCCGCCTCCAGGCCATCCTCAATAACCGCATGCTGGTTCCCAGCTACCCCGCGTGCCGGCAAATGCTCGGCTTTGTCGAAGCTCGCCTGCATCCGGCCGAGCGCGTCCGCGAACTCGCCCAACGCATCGCCAACGGCACCAGCACCAGCCTCACGCAGGACTTCATCGACTATCGCTACCTGCTCGACAACAACGTTGGCAGCGATCCGAACTCCGACCCGCGCAAAGACGATCTCACCGACTGGATCCGCACCTTCCAGTCCGGCCCCAGCGCCAGGGATCACGCGATCGCGAAGTGGCGCGAGACCAAATCGCTGCCCTGGCTCGTCGCCGCGATCACCGCCACGCCGCCCCAAGACGCCGCCGAGCCCGAACTTCTGGCCGCCGCTCAGCTCGATCCTCACGATCCGCGTCTGCTCACGTTGCTGTACGCGCGCGTCGTCTCGCTCCACGCCCTCGGCAATGACGGCGAGGCCCGCACCCTCATCGATGCCAACCTCCCTTATCTGCAGAACGATGCTCCTGTCTCTTCCCGCAACCTCTTCTGGACCAACCGCCTCGCGCTCGCCAAAACCTACGACGAATTTCTCCGTTTCGCCCCGCGCCAAGACGCCGAGGCCCATCCCTCGCAGCCCGCCACCGCTCCCAACGGCATCTACTTCGATACCGATTCCACCGCCGTCCTCAACCGCGCCCTGCCGCTGACCATGCTCGCCACCGCTGCCGCCAGCCCGCATCTCCCAAAATCTTTGCAGGCCGCCGTCGCCCAGGCGACCTGGACCCGCGCTCTCCTGCTGAACCAATCCAGCCTCGCCGCGCAACTCGCCCCCGCCGTCAAGCAGCAAACTCCCAGCCTCGCGCCCTCGATCGACGACTACGCGAAATCCACCGGCGACGCCGCCCGCCATCGCGCCGCCCTCTGGATCCTCCTCCACAATCCCGGCCTGCGCCCCTACATCGTCCCCAACCTGCCCCGCTCCACCGCCATCGATCACATCGATAGCTACCGCGACAATTGGTGGTGCGCCGATGTCGGCGCCCGGATCGACACCGCCGGCGCGCAATACTCCGCCGCCGAAGGCATCCCCGATCAGCCCAAATCAACCTCTGTCCCCAATCCCACATTCCTCACCGCCGCGGAAAAATCTGCTGCCGCCGCCGAATGGGCTCGCCTCTCCAACCTCGGCCCCGCTCCCAACTATCTCGCCGCCGAGGTCCTCGCCTGGGCCAAGTCCGCACCCGACGACCCGCGCCTCCCCGAAGCTCTTCACCTCGTCGTTCGCGCCACCCGCTACGGTTGCACCGACGACCACACGCGCACCTTCAGCCGGCAAGCCTTCCAACTCCTCCACTCCAACTACCCCGGCAACGAGTGGACGAAGAAAACTCCCTACTTCTACTAACCTTCCCCCAAGCAAAAAAAAGGCAGGCCGCAAGGCCTGCCCAGTTTCGAAACTCTGCAACTACTATTTCTGCGGATGGCTCTCCGGCTGCGCACTCTTATCCGCGGGTGGCGGCGTCGCTGTTGCCGGATGCTCCGGCTGTGCCTGGCTTCCCTGCGGGGCCGGGCCCTCCGGCGGAGCCTTCTCCTTCTCCGCGATCTTCTCCAGGCTCACCTCGAATACCAGGGTCTCGTTCGGCGGCATCCCCGGACGCCCCTCCGCTCCATAGGCCAAATCCGGCGGGATCACCAGCTGCCACTTCGATCCGACCGGCATCAGCTGCAGCGCCTCTGTCCAGCCCTTGATCACGCCCTTCACCGGAAACGTCGCCGGCTCGCCGCGTTTGTACGAACTATCGAACTCCTTGCCGTCCACGAACGTCCCGCGATAATTGCAGACCACCGAATCGCTCGCCGAGGGCTTCGGCCCCGTGCCCGCCTGCAGGATCTTGTATTGCAGTCCGCTCGGCAGCGTCACTACGCCCTCTTTCGTCTTGTTCGCCGCGCGATACGCATCCCCAGCCGTCTTATTCTTCAGCGCCGCATTCTTCGACGCCTGCTGCTGGAACTCCATCAGCGCCGAGCGCATTTCGTCGTCGCCGAGCACCGGCTTGTTGCCCGCCATCGCGTCCTTCAGCGCGCGCATCAGGACCGTCGTATCCACATCCAGATCGTCGTCATGCAGCTTGCGCCCAATGCTCGTACCGATCGCATAACTCGCCTTCTGTTTCGGCGTCGTCAATACAAGAGGAGCCGTCGCCGGCTTCTTCGCGGCCGTCGCCGTATGCGTCTTGGTAGTGGTCGGTGATGTCTTTGCCGGGGTTGTCGACGGCGAACTCTGCTGTGCCAGGACGTTCCCCGCCAGCATCATCCCAGCCGCCAGTAGTACTGCCGTTGAGGTAAAAATCTTCTGCATCCTTCCATTCTCCCATCGAATGCTCATCGAATTGTCATTTCGTGCAAACAAAAAGGACTAGTGCCTCTCGCGAGCACCAGTCCCCTCTTTCCATCCTGAGCGAAGTCTCGCGCCGGCGAAACCAGGCTCTTTGTCATCCTGAGCGAAGAACGCGCAAGCGTTCGCAGTCGAAGGACCCCTGCCCGCTCCAATATCCTAAAGTCCCGCAACGCTTACTGCGCGACTTCCGCTTCCTTCGCCACGTGCACCGGGATCTGCACCGTTACATCGCGATGCAGCTTCACGGCGACATGGAAGTCGCCCGTTGTCTTGATCGGCTCGTTCAGCGCCAGCTTGCGCCGGTCGAGCTTGAATCCTTTGCCCTCCAGTTCGCTCGCGATGTCGGAGGTCGTCACCGATCCGAACAACTGGTTGTTCTCCCCGGCACGGCGGGTGAAGGTCACGCTTACGCCTTCGAACTGCTTCGCCAGCGCCTCGGCATCCGACTTCTCGCTCGCAATGCGGCGCAGCGCCGCTGCTTTCATCTGCGCGATCACCGCCTTGTTCGCCGCCGTCGCCTCAATGGCCAGCTTTTTCGGCAGCAGGTAGTTGCGGCCATAGCCCTCAGCCACCTTCACCACATCGCCCTGGTGCCCGAGCTTCTCTACGTCTTGCTTCAGAATGACTTCCATCGTCGTAAACTCCGTCCAAAAATTTTGCCTGCGGTGAGTCGGAAAACACTGCCCGCAGCACGTCAATCTCACTTGTCATCCCGAGGCGCAGCCTTTGCGCCGTGGGGATCTGCTGTTCTTCGCCGGCTCCTGCTCCTGCCTTTGCAAGGCAGGAACGCCCTACTTCACCGCAGCGAAGGGCAGCAGCGCAATGTTCCGCGCCTGCTTGATCGCGTCGCTCAGCCTGCGCTGATGCGGCGTGCATACCCCCGTCAGCCGGCGCGGCACAATCTTTCCGCTCTCCGCCACGAACTGCCCGAGCAGCCGGAAGTCCTTGTAGTCGATGCCGTCAATCTTCTCGACACAGAACTTGCAAACCTTCTTGCGGCGGAAAAATTTCCGTCCGCCATCGCGACCCGATCCACCCGGACGCGGTCCACGATCGCCGCGAGGTCCACCCTCGCGCGGCCCACCTTCCCGTCGTTGCGAAGGCGCGCTCGAAGGTGCACTCGAAGTCGCCGCCGGCGTCTCTGCCGTAGCGCCCTCGGGCGCCGTCTTTACCGTTTCATCTGCCATTTTTCCGTCTCCAATCTCGATATTCCCAATGTCATCCTGAGCGAAGTTTCGCGTCAGCGAAACCAAGCTCTTTGTCATCCTGAGCGAAGAACGCGCAAGCGTTCGCAGCCGAAGGACCCCTACCCGCTCCTAAAACTCTTCCCATTTCAACGCGGCCAGCCGCCCATTCCGCATCGGCCTCCATCCCTCTCACTTGTCCTTCAGAGGAGGGCGATAGCCCGACGTGGCAACCTGCTGTCCGGCGACCAACTACACGGCCGCTGGTTCCGCTCCCGCCGTCTCCGCTGGAGCCGCTGGCGCTGGAGCCGGTTCCGCTGCGGCCGCTTCCACCGCCCGCGTCCCCTTGCCTCGCACCTTCGTATCGCGGATCGCCTTCACCTTCGCCAGCCGCTTCTGCTCCTGGTCCACGCGCACCGTGATGAACTTGATCACCTGCTCGGTCACGCGCAAGCGCCGCTCTACTTCCTTGATCAGCGCCCCTTCGCCCTCGATCGTGAACAGGATGTACATCCCGTCCGCAAACGTGCGAACTTCGTACGCCAGCCGCCGCTTGCCCCATTTGTCCACGGACTTGATCGTCCCGCCCGCACTGCCGATTTGCGTCTCCAGCGTGGAGATCAGCTTTTCCTGGTCCTCTTCGGTCAGATCCGGCCGAACGATGAACATCACTTCATAAGTACGCTGCATTCTTCTTCTCCAATCTCTTCCCGGAGAGTTCCAAACTCTCCAACCACCAATCTCAATCTGTCACCAAACTCTTGCGCCCTCGTCATCCTGAGCGCAGCGACCGGAAGGCCGCGAAGTCCTCGGATCCCTGCGCCACCCTCACTCTCCACCCTTGTCATCCTGAGCGAAGAACGCGAAGCGTTCGCAGCCGAAGGACCCCTACCCCTCCAGAAATCTTCAAGCTTCGCGTCAGCCCACAAAGCTCTTCCCGACGCCCGTCCCTTCCTCTTGTCATCCCGAGGAGGACGTAAGTCCGACGTGGGGACCTGCTTCCCCTGCGACAGGCAACGATCTACCCGGCCGCCCCTTCTTCCTGCTCGGGCCTCCGGTTGAACCGGTTCATCGCCGGCGCTGCCCCCTCGCTCAGGATGATCTTCACGGCCTCGGCCGCATCCTCCAGCGCCTGGTCCACCACCGGCAACTGCGCCTTCTTCAATTGCGAAAGAACGTAACTCGCGCCATCGCCCACCTTGAACTCAGGCGCGATCCCAATCCGGATCCGCAGGATCTCCTGCGTCCCCAGGGCGCCGAGAATGCTCTGCACCCCGTTGTGCCCGCCGGCGCTCCCGCGCTCCCGTACCCGGATCGTTCCCCACGGCAAAGCCAGTTCGTCGTAGATCACGATCAGGTCCCGCTGCGCATCGATCTCGAGCTCATCCACCAGCTCGCGCACCGACATACCGCTCAGGTTCATGTAGGTCTCCGGCTTCGCCAGCACCACCTCCACGTCCCCAATCCGCCCGCGCCCGGTAAGCGCCCTGCAATTCCGGTTACTCACCCGGATCCCGTACTTCTCGGCAATCCGGTCTACCGCCAGGAACCCCAGGTTATGCGGCGTGAACTGATATTCCATCCCCGGATTCCCGAGTCCAACAATCAGTTTCACGCCTCCTCCCTTTTGTCATGGCGACCGGAGAATGCTCGGAGCGGAGCTACCTTTTGTTCCGCCCGCGGCCAGCCCACCAATCCCGCTCGTCCCACCACGCTCTCCCTTGTCATCCAGAGGAGGACGTAAGTCCGACGTAGGGACCTGCTTTTCGCTCCGCGGCCAGCCCACCAATCCCTCTCGCCTCACCACGCTCTCCCTTGTCATCCAGAGGAGGACGTAAGTCCGACGTAGGGACCTGCTTTTCGCTCCGCGGCCAGCCCACCAATCCCTCTCGTCCCACCACCCTCTCCCTTGTCATCCAGAGGAGGACGTAAGTCCGACGTAGGGACCTGCTTTTCGCTCCGCGGCCAGCCACCAAGCCCTCTCGTCCCACCACGCTCTCCCTTGTCATCCAGAGGAGGACGTAAGTCCGACGTAGGGACCTTGCTTTCCGCTCCGCGGCCAGCCCACCAAGCCCTCTCGTCCCACCACCCTCTCCCTTGTCATCCAGAGGAGGACGTAAGTCCGACGTAGGGACCTGCTTTTCGCTCCGCGGCCAGCCACCAAGCCCTCTCGTCCCACCACGCTCTCCCTTGTCATCCAGAGGAGGACGTAAGTCCGACGTAGGGACCTGCTTTTCGCTCCGCGGCCAGCCCACCAATCCCGCTCGTCCCACCACCCTCTCCCTTGTCATCCAGAGGAGGACGTAAGTCCGACGTAGGGACCTGCTTTCCGCTCCGCGGCCAGCCACCAAGCCCCGTCCTCCGCCACACCCCCTCTTGTTGTCATTGCGAGGAGGGCAACGTCCGACGTCTGCTGTTCGCGAAAGAACGAAGAAGCTACTTCTTCTCCTTCTTCTCGCCGCCCTTGGCCGGAGCCTCTCCCTCGGCAGCGCCTTCCACATCCGTCTTGCCCTTCTTGATAACTTCGGGCTCGGCTGGAGTAGCGCCTGCTTCCGCCGCCACCGCTTCCGGTGTCGCGACCACTTCTTCCTTCACGTGCGTCACGTGCGCCACCATCTGGTCTTCTTCCGTCAGGAACTTCCACTTGTCCCCGTGCGCCAGGTCGGACACGCGCAGGTTGTCGCCGTGCTTCAGGGGCGTCACGTCCGCATAAATCGCGGCCGGGATATCCGCCGGCAAGCACTCGATTTCCACTTCGCGGATCAACTGCTCCAGGATGCCGCCTTCGCTCTTCACGCCCTCCGGCACCCCCTTCAGGATGACCGGCACGCTTACGCGCAACACCTTGTCCATGGCAATGCGCTTCAGGTCCACGTGCAACAGGCTGCCCTTCAGCGGCTCGTACTGCCAGTCGACGATCATCACCTTCTCGGCGCTTCCATCCACCGCCAGGTCGAAAATCGTGTTGTGTCCCGCCTCCGAGCGCAGGATCTTCGTGACCGCCTTCGGGTCCAGCGCAACCGCCACGGGCTCTTTGCCCGCTCCATAGACTGCCGCAGGAATCATCCCGGTTTTACGGACGCGGCGGGCATCGTTCTTGCCCCCAGCCTTCCGCGGTTGTGCTGTAACTGAATTTTCCGCTATCGCCATAATCTCGTTCCTTTACAAAAACAGTTTGCTGACAGAAGTCTCTTCGTGAATCGACTGGATCGCTCGCGCGATCAAACCGGCAATCGAGAGCACCTTGATCTTGGGCTCATTCCTTCCGGCATCCGTCAGGGGAATCGTGTTCGTTACCACTAACTCCGTCAGCGCCGACTTCGAGATGCGTGATATCGCCTCTCCCGAAAGCACTGCGTGCGAGGCGCAGGCATAGACCTTCGCCGCTCCCGCCTCTACCAACGCCTGCACCGTCTTCACCAGCGTACCGGCGGTGTCGATAATGTCGTCGAGGATCAGGCACGTCCGGCCGTGTACATCGCCGATCACGTGCATCACCTCGGTTACGTTCATGTCCGTGCGCCGCTTGTCCACAATGGCCAGCGCCGCTTCCATCTTCTTGGCGAAGAACCGGGCGCGCTCCACGCCGCCCGCATCCGGTGAAACTACCGTCAACTGCGGCAGCTCCATCTTCTTGAAGTAATCCACCAGCACCGGCGACCCGAACAGGTGATCGACCGGAATGTTGAAGAAACCCTGGATCTGCGGTGCGTGCAGGTCCACCACCAGCGCGCGATCCGCTCCCGCCGTCGTCAGCAGGTCCGCCACCAGCTTGGCGCTCACTGGAACGCGCGGCTTGTCCTTGCGGTCCTGGCGCGCGTAACCGAAATACGGAATCACCGTCGTGATGCGCCGCGCCGAGGCGCGCTTCAGCGCATCGATCATCAGCAGCAACTGCATCAGGTGGTGATCCACCGGGTGGCACGTGGGCTGCACCAGGAAAATATCGCCGCCCCGCACGTTCTCGAGGATCTGGACGTAAATCTCGCCATCGGAAAACTTGGTGAGCTTGGTCTGTCCCAACGGAATTCCCAGGAAGGCGCATATCTCCTGCGCCAGCGGCTCATTGGCCGCCCCGGAAAAGATCTTGAACTTCGGGTCCGGCGTCCGCGTCGGCTTGCGCGGCTCGCTCTTCGGCTCCGGATTCGCCTTCTTCTCCCCGGTGATGATCGATCCGACTTCCGTCGGGCTTACGTTGTGAGGCTGCACCGCGCTTGGTTTGGCTGCTGTGTCCATTGCTGTCCTCATCCTCGATGAAAGTTTGAACCAGCCCAGTTTCTGGCCAGTCGTAAGTTTCTGCTGTCACTACCTAACCGCGTCCTGTCATCCTGAGCGAAGTTTCGCAACGCGAAACGCAGCCCCTGTCATCCTGAGCGTAGCGACCGCAAGGTCGCGCAGCCGAAGGACCCCTACCCGCTCCAACTCTCTCCACGGGCTCGCAATCGAGACGCTTGTGCCAAGTCCACCCGCCCTTCGAACGGGCTTTAGCCCCTGCTGCCCGGGTCCGACAAACTCTGGCTGGGCGACTAGGATTCGAACCTAGACAAAGTGCTCCAAAGGCACTTGACCTACCATTAGTCGATCGCCCATCAAAACTCTCAAAGAGCCATCGCCGCCCAATACTCCACTCGCGGCAACGTTCGCGTCGCCACCGCTTTCATCCCCGCGGCGCTCAACCTCAATGCCGCCCGCGACGCTTCTTCGGTGGAACGGAACAACCCGTACAAGGCTGACCCGGAACCCGACAGCGAGGCATACACCGCACCCTCGCGCTCGAGCGCACTCTTCACCTCTCGAAGTACGGGAATTTCTGGAAAGACAACGCGTTCGAAGTCGTTCGAAATCCCGGCTCGGACAAGGTCGAGAAGCAGTGTCTCGGCCCGGTCCCCGCTCAAGGCGGGAACACCGGATCCTACAGTGGTGCCCAACCACGCATACACCGCACGGTTGAACTCTTCGATTGTATCGGACCCCTCCCCGGGGGTCAATCGATCCCAGGCCTCGAATGCCTTCGGTGTCGAGACCCCCACCTCCGGCGTCACCACCACCAGCGGAAGCGACGGCAGGTCCGGCAGCGGCCAGACCTCCTCCCCTCGTCCCGTTCCCAAAACGAGACCGCCATAGAGGAAGAGGTTCAAATCCGAACCGATGGCGGAGGCGATTTTTGCTCGTTTTTTGGCTTCCAAACGCGTTTTGAGCGCGTTTTCGACCCCCAAAATGGTGGCCACCGCATTGCCCGAAGCGGCCCCTAAACCGCCCTGGACGGGCAGCTCTTTCTCTATGAAAACATTGATCTTAGCTCGCTCGCCGAGGGCCTCGAGCACGGCCGTGGCGGCGCGGTGGCAGGTGTTGCTTTCATCGCAGGGCACGCGCGGATCCTCGCAGTGAACCGTAACCCCTTCCCCTGCCGAGACTTCCACGCGTATCCGCTCGCTCAGATCGATGGTTGTGTAAAGCGTGCGCAGCTCATGAAATCCATCCGCGCGCCGCGCGCCGATCTTCAATCCAATGTTGATTTTCGCGTAGGAGCGCACGATAACGGCCATCGATTGGCATTCTAAATGGTGCCCCAAATCGCGCTTTTTCGACGCAAAACAGCCCAAAAAACGCGTTTCGCAACCACTTTTTGGACTCTCTCATTTCGTGGCCTCCGCCCACTCCTGCTCACCGCGGTGCAACACCGCATCGCGATCTTCCGGCAGAATCCATCGCTGTTTCACCAGCGAATCGACAGCCTCCTGGTATCTCCGCAGATAATCATCGCGATCGCGATAGCGTTCCGCGATGGAGGGGCGCGGATCGCCCGACTTCTGGCGCTCTGCCGCGGTTTTCGCGAAGGGGAGGTACGATCCTTCGAAAGAAACTCGCTGCTCCGGCGCACCGATCGATGGATCCCGCAGGTTCCATCCGGTATAGGTCGCCAGCGGCACGGTGATTTCCGGGAGGCGCACGCCATCGCGTTCATTGCCGTCGCCATCCACCTGGGGCACGAGCACGGGAAACGCGGCGCCGACCTTGGGTGGTTGGAGGCTGAGGATTCCAGCGTGCCACGCAGGACCGAAGTCGAGGCGGTACGCCGCGTTCGCTTCCTCGGGCCGATGCACACCCGGGAATCGACGGGAAGGCGTAGCTTGCGAGTGGGACCAGGTTTCGATCCTTCAATGTCGGATAGCTGCTGGGAGGCGGGGGCGTGTTGCTGCGCACCCACGCGTCCATATCAGCAATCATGGCGCGCCAGAAATACTTCACCGGCAGCGGGGACTGAGGCTCCTGTCCATCCAGGTCGCCTTTGCCCTTGGCGGGAGGAAAGGGTCCGGAGAAGTGTTGCAGGCCGGTGAGGTGGTAGATCCGAACGTTATCTGAAATCTCCGCATCGTGCTTGCCATCCGCGGTGACGTGGGTCAAAGCGGCGACGCGTCCCCAGTACTCATACGAAGTATTGGAAAAGAAGATTTTGGGGACCACTTTGTCCGCCGCCACGCGGTCCAGCAATCCGCCTTTTTCTTTCGTGACAGGATCGCGCTCCGGGCGATCGGTAAAAGGAAAGATATCGGTCGGGAAGAATACCGAGGAGGTCGGTTGCGCGTCGCGAGAGGGTTGGGCGAAGCGGTAGTTGAAACTTCCGCGACCGGCACCGGCGACGTGCGCCAGGACGCCATCCAGCGCCATTCTGCCATCCTCATCAGCATTGAAGCCTTCATACAGGAAATCGCGCAGGAAGCGTCCATTCTGCGAAATACCTTCCCCAAAGACGCGCTGCACGGGAGTGACTGCGTCCGAGGCATGTTTGGCATACGAAGCAAAGTCGCGGACAACGGCCAAGCCAGCGCCGGCGATAACGGGATCGGCGACGACATACACGTATTCGTAGAGTTTGCCGGGCTGAAATCCGCCGGTCAGATGAAGGAAGCGGTCGCTGGCGACGAGTTTGCCATCCACGGTATGCGCGAACTGCCACTGATTGCGAGGAATCACCGTTCGCGGCGCTTCGCGAGAAGCGCGCACGGTGAGGATATTGCGCGGGTCATCCGGGACTGCCACCGGATATTCGCTTCCTCCGATGTTGCCTAGCATGTAATGGCCGAGCGGGATTTCGTCCCTACTTTTCGCCAGGGTCAGGTCGCCGCGCAAGAGACCGGTGATGGTCTTGCCGTGATCCTTAGCAATGGGAGCGTGCAGACGTAGCGGAGCTTCGCCATCGGCGTCCCACTGCCACCCCAGGCTCACGATGGTGTAGCCATTGCGCAGGAACCAGGCGTCGCCGGCATCGGTCTTGAGGTCAAGTTGTCCGCCGTCCACCAGGGAAAGAATGCGGGCATGGCCGCGATTGGGAATCTCCAGCAGCATGGAGCCGTTTCCCTTGTGCGCGTCTTTCGGGCGCACGGCGATGAAGTCGGCAGAGACTTCGACCTGGCCATCCTTCAGGTTGACGGCATCATCCAGGTCCACGATTCCGCGGTTGTGGGGATTTGCGACGGGCAGCGCGAAATAAATGGTACCCGTGATGCGCTCGTAGGCGCCCGCCTCCCCGAAGGCCTTTCCGTTCAGAACATCAGTACGGGAGGAGATTTCGACGTGCGTGACCCGAGCCGATGCGGGAAGAACGAAGACGTGCGCACTCAGCAAGAGGACGGCGAGAAAAGGGGGAAGCCGCATGCGCGGCAGGATAGCACGCGATGCGTACCTACATTCGCCAGGTCAGAGCCGCCGGGAAGAGTTCCATCGGCTTCGAAACCTTTTGCACATCGGCAACCACGCTCGAATCCGGGGTTGCGATCCACATCTCGAAGTGTGGTCCCTCGGGGAACAATCGTCGGACGAGAGCTTCCACGTAACTGGCAACGTTGGTTTCTTCTTTCTTATCGACCACCAGCACGAGAATCGGGTCCGCGTTTTCCGGTCGATTGGGCTGGTCGTTGGTCTCGCACAGGTAGGCTTCCTGCAGCATGGGCATGCGGCCGAGAGCCGCGCCCAACCGGGCGATCTGCTCCGGCGGCACGTCGCCGGAGAACGAACAGAGGTAGAGCGGGGTCTCCTGATCCCGATTCTGTATCCGTACTGGCCGTTGCATACCCGACATTCCGCTCTCCTGCCCGATCCCTTTCGGTTCCCTGCCTAGAACAGACTATCCTGCTTCCGTGGCGGCTTCAATTTGAAGTATTGATAGGCCAAATGCGTTGCCACTCTGCCACGCGGAGTACGGTCGAGGAATCCCAACTGGATGAGAAAAGGTTCGTAAATTTCCTCAATCGCGTCGGTCTCCTCGGCCAGCGACGCCGCCAGCGTGTTCAAGCCCACCGGGCCACCCTGATATTTCTCGATAATCGTCAGCATCAGGCGGCGATCGACTTCATCAAAGCCATGCTGATCGACTTCAAGCATCTCCAGCGCGGCCTCCGCGGTCGGACGATCGATCTTTCCCGCGCCGCGTACTTGCGCATAATCGCGCACACGCCGCAATAACCGGTTGGCGATGCGCGGTGTTCCTCGACAACGGGTTGCGATCTCGGCCGCACCTGAGTCATCGATCTCGACGCCGAGAATTTCGGCGGAGCGCTTGAGGATAATTTTCAGATCCTCAGGGGTGTAAAACTCCAGGCGCAGCACGATACCGAAGCGCGAACGCAGGGGCGCCGATAAGAGTCCGGCGCGGGTGGTCGCCGCTACCAGGGTGAAGGGCGCCACATCGATGGTGTGGGTACGCGCCGAGGGTCCCTGGCCGATGATAATGTCGAGCTTGTAGTCCTCGACGGCCGAGTAGAGCAATTCTTCCAGTGCGGGCTGCAGCCGGTGAACTTCGTCGATGAAGAGAACCTGCTTGTCGCGGAGGTTGGTCAGGATCGCAGTCAAGTCGCCCTTGATCTGTAGCGTCGGCCCGGAGGTCTGCTGGAACTGGGCCTGCATTTCGTTGGCGATGATGTTAGCCAGCGTCGTCTTGCCGAGTCCGGGCGGCCCGTAGAGCAGGACGTGATCGAGCGCTTCGCCGCGGGAGCGCGCCGCTTCGATGGCGACCGCCAGATTTTCCTTCACCTTCTGCTGGCCGATGAACTCGCGCAGCCACTGCGGGCGCAGCTTGAGTTCAAACGAGGAATCGTCTTCGACCGGAATGGCCGAAACGATGCGTTCGCGCTGCTCGAATTTTTCGCTCTGCGCCACTGTTTCGGATACTAACAATCCAACCGCGCCTAGGCAATCCGGGCAAAGGGACTAAGACGAACGGGAGTAACTGACCGTTCGCTTCGATGAAAGCGGATCGATCTCGCGAGGAAAGCAGGTCCCTACGTCGCTGCGCTCCTCTGGATGACAAGAATCGGTTTGGGAGAGGGAGAGAGCATTGGAGGCTGACGCGCGGAAGAAGCTGGTGATCTCGCGAGGAAAGCAGGTCCCTACGTCGCTGCGCTCCTCTGGATGACAAGAATGGGTTTGGGAGAGGGAGAGAGGATTGGAGGCTGACGCGCGGAAGAAGCTGGTGATCTTTAGGAAAGCAGGTCCCTACGTCGCTGCGCTCCTCTGGATGACAAGAATGAGTTTGGGAGAGGGAGAGAGGATTGGAGGCTGACGCGCGGAAGAAGCTGGTGATCTTCGAGGAAAGCAGGTCCCTACGTCGCTGCGCTCCTCTGGATGACAAGAATGAGTTTGGGAGAGGGAGAGAGGATTGGAGGCTGACGCGCGGAAGAAGCTGGTGATCTTTAGGAAAGCAGGTCCTTACGTCGCTGCGCTCCTCTGGATGACAAGAATGAGTTTGGGAGAGGGAGAGAGGATTGGAGGCTGACGCGCGGAAGAAGCTGGTGATCTCGCGAGGAAAGCAGGTCCCTACGTCGCTGCGCTCCTCTGGATGACAAGAATGAGTTTGGGAGAGGGAGAGAGGATTGGAGGCTGACGCGGGGAAAGCAGGTCCCTACGTCGCTGCGCTCCTCTGGATGACAAGAATGAGTTTGGGAGAGGGAGAGAGGATTGGAGGCTGACGCGCGGAAGAAGCTGGTGATCTTTAGGAAAGCAGGTCCCTACGTCGCTGCGCTCCTCTGGATGACAAGAATGAGTTTGGAGAGGGAGAGAGGATTGGAGGCTGACGCGCGGAAGAAGCTGGTGATCTCTAGGAAAGCAGGTCCTTACGTCGCTGCGCTCCTCTGGATGACAAGAATGAGTTTGGGAGAGGGAGAGAGGATTGGAGGCTGACGCGCGGAAGAAGCTGGTGATCTCGCGAGGAAAGCAGGTCCTTACGTCGCTGCGCTCCTCTGGATGACAAGAATCGAGTTTGGGAGAGGGAGAGAGGATTGGAGGCTGACGCGGGGAAAGCAGGTCCTTACGTCGCTGCGCTCCTCTGGATGACAAGAGAGAGGGTTGGTGGCGCAGGCGGGATTGTGGGCTTGCCGCGGAAGAAAGCTGCGCTACATCGTGGCGCAGGCGGGATTGTGGGCTTGCCGCGGAAGAAAGCTGCGCTACATCGTGGCGAAGGCTTCGCGGGCTGCGGCGACCGTGTCTTCGATGTCCTGCTCGGTATGAGCAGCGGAGAGGAAGGCTGCCTCGAACTGTGCCGGGGGAAGCCAGACGCCGGCATCGAGCATGGAGGAGTGGAAGTGTCCGAACTTTTTCGTGTCGCAGGTGGCGGCGGAATCCCAGTCGGTGACTTTCTTGTCCGTGAAGAACCAGGTGAACATCGAGCCGACACGGTTGGCGGTTACGGCGACTCCGGCTTCACGGGCGGCATCGAGCACGCGGTTGACGAGATCGGCGCTGAGCTTATCGAGGCGGGGATAGATCTCCGCTGCGTTATCGCGCAAATGGCAGAGCATGGCGAGGCCGGCAGCCATCGCGAGAGGATTGCCCGAAAGCGTTCCCGCCTGGTAAACCGGGCCGAGGGGGGCGATCTTGTCCATGATTTCGGCGCGGCCTCCGTAGGCGGCGACGGGAAGGCCTCCGCCGATGATCTTGCCGAGCGTAACAAGGTCGGGCTGCAAGCCATACAGTTCCTGCGCGCCGCCATAGGCCACGCGGAAGCCAGTCATTACTTCATCGACGATCAAAAGCGAGCCATCACGCTTGGTAATGTCGCGCAGGGCTTCGAGATAGCCTGGGGCCGGGGGGACGCAGCCCATGTTGCCGACGATCGGTTCCACGATCACGCAGGCGATCTGCCCCTTGAATTTCGCGAACGCTTCTTCGACCGCGGCCACATTGTTATAAGGAAGGGCGAGGGTAAGTTGCGCGAGTTCATCGGGCACGCCCGCCGATCCGGGGATGCCGAGCGTGGCGACGCCGGAGCCGGCTTTCACGAGCAGCGAATCGCTGTGTCCGTGGTAACAGCCTTCGAATTTCACGATGTACTTGCGATGGGTGAAGCCGCGGGCGAGACGGATGGCCGACATGGTGGCTTCCGTCCCGGAGCTGACGAAACGGAGCTTCTCGATGGCAGGCATGGCGTGCACCACCGCTTCCGCGAGGTCGGCTTCGGATGGAGTGGAGGCGCCGAAGCTCGTCCCATGCCCGGCGGCTTCCTCGATCGCATTGATCACCGGCGTAAAGGCGTGGCCAAGGATGAGGGGGCCCCAGGAGAGCACGTAGTCGATATAGGAGTTGCCGTCGACGTCGTAAACCCGCGCGCCTTCGCCCCGGGCCACGATTGGGGGCTCGCTGCCGACGGCGCGAAAGGCGCGGACGGGGGAATTCACGCCCCCGGGGATCAAAGCTTCGGCACGTTTTTGTAATTCGCGGGAACGGTCGAGTTTGCGCGACATCGTGGAACCTCGGGAAAGCAAGCTGATCAAACCTCACACATCTTACAAGCCCATGCGGAATCGCAGGTGTGAGCCACGTCACAGGGGGAATCTGGTCGATTCGCATGGAAGATTGCGGGAGAGACCGGGGCGAACATCGCTGTTTCGGGACGAAGATGGAAGATAGGCGCAGACGTTAACGCAACGTTTATACCGGGTCGTCTACAATCGGCGTTTTCGATTGGCGAGGAATCTACGTCGACATGTTTCATGTCAGGGCCCGGAGTTGGGCCGTTTACAGTTTTGTGTCTGCGTTCGCGCTGCTGCTGATGCTGGGCAGCGGGCCGCGGGCATTGGCCCAGGCGGAACAGCCGGAAGAATCCGGCACGCCCTCCATGTTCCCGCACTCGGACGACACGCCGTGGTGGGTCTCTGCGCAGGCGAACTTCATCTTCCAGGCGCACGGCGCTTTTCCCGCTGCCTATTCCGGGCCGAACAGCCTTCGTCCTTTGGGCGAGACCGCCGTCTCCCGCGTCATCACCCTTTATCTCGGCTACGAGCTGAATAAGAACACCGAGTTCATTCTCGCTCCCGAAGAAGCCGGCGGGCACGGCATCAGCGAAGCGCTCGGGTTGGCGGGCGCGACCAATCTCGACGTGGTGCGCAACCCCTCGCTCAGCAAGGCGCCGTATATCGGCCGCGCCGTCCTCAGCCATACTTTCGGATTCAGCAAGGAGATGGTGAAGGTGGATCGGACCCCGATCTCCCTGCAAACCGAGAAGCCCATGCGGCGGCTCGAGGTGCATGTCGGCAAATTCACCATGCCCGATTACTTCGATCAGAACGCGGTCGGCGGAGACAGCCACCTGCAGTTCATGAACTGGACGATCGACAATAACGGCGCCTGGGACTACGCCGCGGACACCCGTGGATACACCGCGGGCGTGGTGCTGGAATACCAGGACCGCAACTGGGCCGCGCGCTTCGGCGAGGCGATGATGCCCAAGGTCGCCAATGGGCCGCATCTCGATGCCGACATCCTGCGCGCGCATGCCGAAAACTATGAGCTGGAACTTCGTCCGACGCTTACGAAACAAGGTCCGACGACGCTGCGGCTGCTCTCGTATGTCAACCATGCCAACATGGGCGACTATCGTGCCGCTGCACAGGAATACGTTGACGGGCTGGTCAGCACTCCGGATGTGACTCTCACCCGGGTGCAGGGCACCATGAAGTATGGCTTCGGCGCGAATCTCGAACAGGATTTCTCGCATGGCGTCCGCAGCTACGCGCGCTGGGGCTGGGATGAACCGCACAAGGAGTTGTTCGCCTATACCGAGGTCAACGAGACCTTTACGGGCGGCGCGGACGTGCAGGGCACGCTCTGGCATCGCAAGATCGATCGCTTCGGGGCGGCCTTCGTCAGCAACGGCATCTCGCGCGACCACCAGCACTACCTCGCGCTGGGCGGACTGGGCTTCCTGCTGGGCGACGGCGGCCTGACTTACGGTCGGGAGAACATCGTGGAGCTCTATTACACCGCGCACGTCTGGCGGGGGCTTTATTTCAGCGGAGACCTGCAACACATCCACAACCCTGGCTATAACGAGGTCCGTGGACCGGTGCTGGTTCCGGGACTTCGGCTGCACCTGGAGCTGTAGGGGCGGTTGGCGGTTGATCGTTGCGGCCGCGAACCGGAGAAAGCCAATAGCCCGCTTCCGCTGTTAAAATAGAACTCGAATGATCCTGCCGTTTGTTCGCGAACTCTTCGCGGACGTGGAGAAGTTTCCCGACTTTCAGCGTGCAGCTAGCCAGGTAAAAAGCGGCGCGGGGCGGATACGTCTGTCTGGACTGACCCCGAGCGCACGCGCATTGCACTACGCGCTGCTGCACAAGGCGACCCTCAAACCGCTGCTGGTGGTGGTAACCAGCAACCGCGCCGCGGAAGAGCTGCTGCCGGTGGTGCAAGCGTTTTGCGAGCTCACGGGGTCGGCGCACGCCGACTCGGTCGTGGTGCTTCCCGCGTACGACGTGCTGCCCTACGAGAATCTTTCGCCACATCCTGAGATCCAGGAGGCACGCGCGGCTGCTCTCTGGAAGATCGTCTCGGGATTGGCGCGCATCGTGATCGCGCCCTTCGTGGCGACGGCCATGCATTACCGCCCGGCGGAGTTCTACTTCGACCTGACGAAGGTGATCAACCGCGGCAATTCGCTCGATTCCGACGAACTGCGCGGCCACCTGAACACCTCCGGCTACAGCGCGGTGGATGTGGTGGAGATGCCGGGGGAATACGCGCTGCGCGGGGGCATCCTCGACATCTACCCGCCGGAGACGGAGAATCCCGTTCGGGTGGAGTTGTTCGGCGATGAAGTCGAGTCGATCCGCAAGTTCGATCCGAACACCCAGCGCTCGGCCGCGGCGGTGGATGAAGTGGTGCTGCTGCCGCTCTCCGATACACCGGTGCGCGAAGACATTCTCGGTGCAATTCACGCGCGGCTGTCCGGGCAGCGGCTGGAGGCCGACGAACAGACGCTGGAAGCGATCGCGCGCGCCGAGGGCGTCACCGTCTTCCCGGGCTGGGAGTACTACGCGGGAGCTACGGCCGAGCAGAATATTTTTCAACTCATGCCCGGAGCGGCGGTGCTGCTCGACGATCCGACAAAAATCGAGTCCGATTACGAGGCATGGTGGGAACGGGTTCGACAGGGCCACGAGCGCAGCGGCGTTGGGAACCTGGTGCGTCCCGAAGAGCTCGTGGACGGGCCGGAGAAGTGGAGCGAACGCATCTCGCAGCTTCCGGGCGCCGACGTGGAACAGCTTGGCATGTTCTCGGGAGGCGGCGGCGAAGAGATTGCCATCCGCTCGCAACCGACATCGCGCTTCCACGGTTCCGTCCCGGCGATGGTGGAAGAGGTGAAAGCCCTGCTGGCCGACGGACGGCGGGTGTTGTTCGCGGCCGCCAACACCGGCGAAGTCGAGCGGGTTGCCGATATCTTCAACGAGTACAGCGTGCCCTTCCGGGTCGGCAGCCGGTCCACCCGTCCGGGGCAGGAAACGTATATCGAAGAGGCGGGCTTCTTCGCCGAAGACCTCTCGACTGCCACTGTCGCCAAGGCGTACGTTCCCGAAGGCATCGCTTTGCCCGATGCGCGACTGGTCGTCTTCGGCACCCGCGATCTGTTCGACGAATCGGAAGTTTCGACGCAACAGCCGAAACGATCGCGTTCCAAGGTTTCGGCATTCCTATCGGATTTCCGGGACCTGGCCATCAATGATTATGTGGTGCACGTGGAGCATGGCATCGGGCAGTACCAGGGGCTGAAGGAAATCGCGCAGGGTGACGGGGAACCCGCCGAATTCATGATCCTGGAATACGCCGAAGGGGCGCGACTTTACGTACCACTCACGCGGCTCGACCTCATCCAGAAGTACCGCTCCTCGGAAGGAGTGAAGCCCGCGCTCAGCCGCCTGGGGACGCAACAGTGGGCCAAGACCAAGGCGCGCGTGAAGAAGGCCATGAAAGACATGGCCGACGAGTTGCTGAAGCTCTATGCCGTGCGCAAGACCGCACAGGGACACGCCTTCTCCGCCGACGGACAGTTCCAGCGCGAGTTCGAAGACACCTTCGAGTTCAACGAGACCGAAGACCAGCTGAATGCCATTCGCGACGTGCGCCAGGACATGGAGTCGGATACTCCCATGGACCGCCTGCTCTGCGGCGATGTCGGCTACGGCAAAACCGAGGTGGCGATGCGCGCCGCCTTCAAGTCCGTGGCGGACAACAAACAGGTTGCGGTGCTCGCGCCCACCACGGTTCTTGCGTTTCAGCATTTCGAAACTTTTAAACGCCGGTTCGCCGCCTTCCCGGTGAAGATCGAGATGATCTCCCGCTTCCGAACCGCCAAGCAGCAGAAAGAAATCGTGGAACGGGTCAACAACGGCCAGATCGATATCCTGATTGGCACCCATCGCGTGCTCTCGAAGGACATCAAATTTCCCGATCTCGGCCTGGTGGTGATCGACGAGGAGCAACGCTTCGGGGTGCGCCATAAGGAGCGGCTGAAGCAGCTGCGCAAGGAAGTGGACGTGCTCACGATGTCGGCAACACCGATCCCGCGCACGCTGCACATGTCGCTGCTCGGGCTGAGGGACATGAGCGTGATCGAGACGCCGCCCAAGGACCGCATCGCGATCCAGACGGTGGTCGCGAAGTGGGACGAAAAACTGATCAAGAGCGCCATCGAGCAGGAGCTCGACCGCGGCGGGCAGATCTATTTCGTGCACAACCGCGTGGAGAGCATCTTCGAGATCTCCGAAAAGATTCGCGAGCTGGTTCCGCGAGCGCGAGTGCTTGTCGGGCACGGGCAGATGGGCGAGGGCCAGCTGGAAGACATCATGCTGGCGTTTATGCGCCACGAAGCCGATATCCTGGTGGCCACCACCATTATCGAGAACGGCCTGGATATCCCGCTCTGCAACACGATGATCGTGAACCGCGCCGACCGGCACGGGCTCTCGGAGCTTTACCAGCTGCGAGGCCGCGTGGGCCGCTCCAACCGGCGGGCGTATGCTTACCTGCTGGTTCCTCCGGATCGCGAACTCACCGACCTGGCGCGCCGCCGGCTCGCGGCATTGAAGGAATTCAGCGACCTCGGCGCCGGCTTCAAAATCGCGGCGCTGGACCTGGAACTTCGCGGCGCCGGAAACCTGCTGGGCGGCGAGCAGAGCGGCCAGATCGAGGCTGTCGGATTCGAGCTCTATACGACGATGCTGGAACGCACGGTGCGCGAGATGAAGGGCGAGGTGCAGGAGGAGCAGGCCGAAACCCAGCTGAACCTCGGGCTTAACATCCGCATTCCGCCCGAGTATATTCGCGAGGAAAACCAGCGGCTTCGCATGTACAAGCGAATTGCCGGGGCAGAAGGCGATGCGCAACTCAACGACGTTGCGGCCGAGGTGCAGGACCGCTATGGCGCGCCGCCTCCGCCCGTGAGGAACCTGATCGAATACGCGAGGCTGCGACTGATTGCCGAGCGCATCGGGGTGGCCGGCATCGATCGCCAGCGTGACCAGATCAGCGTGCGCTTCACGGAGAAGGCGCAGATCGATCCTGAGAAGCTGGCCAAGTTTGTGGGCCGAACCAAGGGAGCGAAGTTCACCCCGAACGGAATTCTCAAATTCACGCTCAAAGCCGTAGCCGCCGATGAAGTGCTGCACGGCCTGCATGGCCTCTTACAACAACTTTCCGATGCGGCTGTGGCTACAATGTAGGCAGGTACGCGCGAGCTGCTCCGCGCATCCTAGTAGCTTCGGACATTCATCGACACCGAGGAACTCATGAAGAGCATTCGCAAGGCTGTCTTTCCCGCCGCAGGCCTGGGCACACGTTTTCTTCCCGCCACCAAGGCGCAGCCAAAAGAAATGTTGCCGATCGTGGATAAGCCGATCATTCAATATGGCGTGGAAGAGGCCATGCTCGCCGGCTGCGACCAGATCATCATCGTGACCGGCCGCGGGAAGAGCGCGATCGAAGATCACTTCGACGTCAGTTACGAACTCGAGAAGATGCTGGAAGAACGCGGCAAAACCGAGCTGCTCTCGATCGTCCGCGAAATCTCCGACATGATCCACGTCGCCTACGTGCGGCAAAAAGAAGCCCTCGGCCTTGGGCACGCGGTGTTGATGTCGAAGGAGTTAGTCGGCGATGAGCCTTTCGCTGTGCTTCTGGCCGATGACGTGATCGACGCCGAGAAACCCTGCCTTAAGCAGATGGTGGAGGTCTTCGAGCACACTCAGTGTTCGGTGATCGCGACCCAGGTCGTCGAAGGCAAAGCGATTTCGTCCTACGGCGTGCTCGACGCCAAGCCGGTGACTACCGGTCCCTTTGCAGGCCGTCTCTTCGAGATCAACGATCTTGTCGAGAAACCCAAACAGGAAGAGGCGCCCTCGAACCAGGCGATTATCGGACGCTACATTCTCACGCCGACGATCTTCGAGCTTCTGCAAACGGTCCCTACCGGGGCGGGCGGAGAGATCCAGCTCACCGACGGGCTGAGAGCTCTCCTGAAGAAAGAAAAGATTTACGGCTACCAGTTCGAAGGCAAGCGCCACGATGCGGGCGACAAACTCGGCTTCCTGAAAGCTACCGTAGAATTCGCACTGAAAAATCCGGAACTCGGTCCGGACTTCGCCAAGTATTTGCGGTCGCTACAGGTGGAAGAGTTCGCGATGAATGGATGACCTGGGGCGTCTGGTCATTCGGTTGTGAGCTCGGGCGAAGACGAGCGAAAATCCTCATCCTCGGAGAGGTGGGGCGTCTCGTAAAGGAGGCGCCATCGGACTTGCTCGCCACATTGTTCGCAGGGTTGCACGTGCTGGCCGCGAATGGCCACGACGTTCATTCCTGATTCCGTCCGATGAGATTCGTGAATTGCCTCGTAGATTCCGGATACCTGCACGACCTCACCGCACCGCAGCAACAACTCACCAGCGGAGTTGCTCCCTGATCGCTGCGGAGTCTGCAAAAAATTGCCTTTTTATTTTTCATGCCGAGTGTTAAGGCAGATGGAATGCCAAAGGCGGCTATTGCAGGAAGGCAACTTACAACTCCCAATTCGGCGGCTACTTGGAATTTTTACTCGGTCGACGGGCGGGCGTGGTTTCACTTGCCGGACAACCAGGGGCAGCGCTGCGGAATCACACGTAACGGTTCACAATCCCGCGCTAATTCGCTAATTCGAACAGGAAGGGCTGCGCAAGCAACCACTTCCCATCGACGGATTATTGTGAAGAGAAAGTTGTTTCAAGTGAAAGGTCTCTGCCCGGGCGACACAGTTTCGCAGAGTGGGGTGTACCGCGTGTCTCACCACGAGCATCGCGCCGACCACCTGGTTATTGCGCTGCAGGGCGACGTTCTGCCTGCATGCCGCGTCTGCCAACGAGGCGTACGCTTTCACCTGGAACAAGAGGTCGGCCATGTGACCAGCGACTGGGACCTTGCCGGACCGCTTCTTCAGTCCAAGGCAAACTTCGGTTAGCCGGCTATTTGTTTCTGGCTTCGCGCAGCTTCTTCGATTTTTCTTCCACACCCTTTGCCAGTTTTTCCTTGTGAGCCACCAGCTTGCCGGCTACGCCTGCGTCGTGCGTCCCGATGATCTGCGCGGCCAGAATCCCGGCATTGGTTGCACCCGGCTTTCCGATGGCTACCGTGGCGCACGGAATGCCAGCGGGCATTTGGACCATCGCCAGCAAGGAATCCAAGCCGGCAAGGGACGTGGAAGGAATGGGAACCGCGATCACGGGAAGCGTGGTTTCGGCGGCGATGACGCCGGCCAGATGCGCCGCGCCACCGGCGCCGGCGATGACAACCTTGACCCCGCGGGAGACCAGGGCACGCGAGTATTCGCTGGTACGGGCGGGCGAGCGATGCGCCGAAGTGATATCGATCTCATAAGGAATGCCAAAACCTTCGAGCGCCTTCGCGGCCTCGTTCATGATCTCCAGATCGGAATCGCTCCCCATCACGATGGACACAAGAATTTTCTCGGACATACGGACCTCTAGGTGGAATTGTGCGGAGAAACCGCGAGCAGTACCAGGAATTGTAAATGAAGAACGGGCAGTTAGAGTCGCGGCAAATCGACATGCTGCGCATGGTGCATGGTGGCAGGATGCTCGGCGACAATCGCAATTCCCGCCGCATTCGCCGCATCGACGATTGCCGCTCCGTCCAGCAGGAGACACTTGCCTGCATCGAGGGCCAGGCAGGTGGCCTTCGCCCGCTGCATGGTGTCGATGGTGCGCAGCCCGATCACCGGCACGTCAAAGCGCATATCCTGGTTCGGCTTGGCGACCTTCACCACGGTCAGCTCGCGACCGAGCGTCGATGGCGTCTCTCCCAGCGAAGGCGAGGCCAGCAGTTCTCCCGCGCGCAGGATCGTCGCATCGGTGCCTTCCATGGCCTCGACGGCGACGCAGGCCGCCTCGGCAATCACCACCGTCTGGCCGATGTCGAACCGAGAAAGATGCTGGGCGACGGCGCGTCCGTAGGTGATGTTCGTCAGTTCCTGGTCGTTCGGCTGTCGCGTTGTAAGGACGCCTTCCCTCGCCAGCAGGGGCTCGAGCAAGGAAGTGGAATCGAGCAAGGTAATGCCTTCGTCCGCCAGGACCTTGGCGACGCCGCCGATGAGCGAATCGGTATTGCGGGTTCCCAGGGACATCAGCAGCTTGGCGAGCTTCCAGTCGGGACGAATGGCGCTGAAGATCTGCTTATGTTTTACCTGGCCGGCCATAATGGCCTCGGTCACGCCCTCGCGATGAAAGGTCTCGATCAGCTTGCTCAGATCGCCGAGCGAAAGCCAATGCACCGCGGCTGCACCGTGCTGCTCGATCTCCGGAAAGGTCTCTTCCTTGATCGCGGCCACGACCACCTCGGCGCCGTGGGCGCGCGCGGCATCGAGGATCAGGATCGGGAACTTGCCATTGCCGGCGATCAAACCGAGACGTTTGGGAAAACTCCGGGGGTTCATGCGGAGCCAGTGTAAATCACCATCACGAGGGTTCTCCCGAAGACGCTGGCCATCAAATGGCCCCGGTTTCGAAATGGAGAAGGGCGAATCGGGATGGGTCCGAACGGGCTGCAACTTACAAAACTTTGCTCAGGGAACCACGAAAAGCGCTAGCAACACGGAAGTTCTCCCCCATCGGTGGGGTGCAGAACCGTCCGAATAATGCGAGAATGACGAGTACAGCTGGGGTTTGTAAAGAATTCCAAGGATGGCCCGAAAATTAGTATCGGGGTGTCCCGGAACTCGTCTAACTATCGTATTCCCAACGTGTGTTTACGGTAAGGGGCCCCCCGGACCAACGAATGTCCATACTTCAGATCACGCCTTCCAGAGAAGAGGAAGAAACTAAGCACTTTGAAGAGATCGCCCGGGCGAACGAAGGCAAGAGCCTGTTCACCGAGGAGGCGTTCACTCCTGTAGTGCTGATGGAGCTCCGCGATGAGCTCTCGCGTTCCCGTCTTCGGGAAGCGGCGTGGATCTCGATCATTGCTCACCTGGTAGTCGCGATCCTGCTCGGTTTAAGTCCGAAGTTCGTCTCAGGGTGGGGTCACCCTGTAAAGCTTTCGGCGGAAAGCCGGTTGCGTGACAAAGAGACGACCTTCCTGGCGCTGCCGCCGGACGCACAGAAGCTTCTTCGCAAGCCGCACACGAATGTTTTGTCCGACAAGGACCGGATCGCGACGTCGCGTAACCCCGACCAGAAGCTGATGCAGAAGATGCTGGACAACATGGCGCCCGGGCCGCCGGCTCGTCCTTCGCAGCGCGCAACACCTCCGGCCCCGCCGCAGGTGGCGCAACAGCAGCCGCAGGCGCAGCAGGGACAGAAGCAGTCGCCTTCGACGGAACAGGGCCAGCAGGTGGCGATGAATAATCCGCCGCAGTTCCAGGATCCCATGCAGCCGAAGATGACGCTTCCCAAGCAAGCGCCAAGTTTTAACGCTGCCGCTATGTCGGCAGGCTCGGCGATCCAGCAGGCCGCGCGCGCCTCGGTGGGATCGGCGGGCAAACTCGCCACGGGTGGTGGCATGGGACTGGGACGCGGTCCGAGTGGCGGCCAAGTACGCGATGCCATGGAGATCACGACCGACACACAAGGTGTGGATTTTGGTCCTTATCTCGCGCGCATTAAGCAGACCATCGAGACCAACTGGTATACCGAGATGCCGGAATCGGTCTATCCGCCGCTGCGCAAGAGCGGCAAAGTGTCGATCGAATTCGTGATCCTGCCCGATGGCAAGGTGCAAGGCATGCGCGTCTTCTTCCCCTCCGGGGATGTGGCACTCGACCGTGCTGCGTGGGGTGGCATCTCGGCGTCGAATCCCTTCCCGCCGCTGCCGAAAGAGTTCCACGGCCCCTACCTTGGCCTGCGCTGCTACTTCCTCTATAACCCCAGCAAGCAAGACTTGCAGTAGAGTTGCTGCGGTCTACGCCTTCGGTTTCGGAAATTCCTCGACGTGTATCTCGCCTTTGCGGCCGAAGTAAAGCGCTCGTTTTCCGTTGAGGAAAACCCGGTAAGCCACGGTGCCGGCGGCCATCGCTCTTCGGAGAAACTCCGGGTAGCGGATCGCGTCCTGTTGGGCGCCACGAATCGCCGCCACCAAATTCTCCTCGGAAAAGTTCTCTCCAATCGCTACCGCTACCGGAGCCAGGTTCTCCGTGTGCGTTTCGCCACTCGGCATGTAATACACGTTTTCGTGGCGCACCAGGTCGGCGTAATAGGACTCCACCCCAACCTGATTGAGAATGTTTACGACTTCGGGAAACGTCATCGTGCCCGCCTGCGACTCCGCACTTACCTTGTGCATTGCTTCGGTATTCATGGTTATCACTCCGTTGGAATTTTTGTGAGCCCGTTGGCCTCGACCAACTTCTTTAGTGTTGCAGTCAGGGCGTCTCGCTCTTTTGCGGTTAACGAAGAGAAGAATTCCTCATCGTTTGCGTCCGCCAACGCCGCCAGGGAGGGCACCATCCTGCGTCCGGCCGAAGTAAGGGCGATTGTCTGGTAGCGGCGGTCTCCATCGGCGGCCGCGCGCGACACTAACTTCTTCTTAACCAGGCGGTCGATCAGCTTTGAGATTGCGCCTCGCGTGAGGCTGGTTTTGTCAGCCAGACTGCTTGGCGCCATTGAGCCCGCCTCGTACATCTCCCGCAGGACTACCCACTCGGCGACTGTGACTCCGCTTGCGAGCAGCTTGCGCGCGAACGCGTGCGACACATGATTGGAGACGAACCTTAGCCAGAAACCGATATGAGCCTTGAGATCGTTGACTGTGCCTGCCGTCCGCATCGCTGCCCTCCCGCGCGGCGAGATCCATAGTAGTTTACTAGGAAACTAATGTCAAATCGAACCGCGTTTTACCTTTCATCTAGAATCGTCACGTGGATCCCAACCAGCCAGACCGCTGGCGCGGCGAGCGCATGAAACTCTGGGGCGTGCTGCTCCTCGTCCTGCTTTTGCTGGCGTTCATCCTGATCCGGCATGCCCTGGAGAAGGCGCCGTGAGCGATCCGCTGCTGGTGGTGATCCTGGGTCCTACCGCTTCCGGCAAGAGCGCGCTATCGGTAGCGCTTGCCGAACGCTTCGCGGGCGAAGTCATAAATTGCGATTCGGTCGCTGTGTATCGCGAGCTCGACATCGGCACGGCGAAGCCCACGGTCGAGGAACGCAAGCGCGTCCCTCATCATCTTTTTGACATCGTCGATCCTTCGCAGCCAATGACAGCCGGGGAATATGCACGCCGGGGCCGCCAGGCTCTGACTGAGATTCGCGACCGCGGGCATTTGCCCATTGTGGCCGGGGGCACTGGACTTTATCTCCGCGCTCTCATTGATGGGCTCTTTGCCGGCCCGGAACGGTCGGAAGACTTTCGCGCCCGCCTTCGACAACGTGAGACGGAGCGCGGTTCGACGTACTTGCACCGGCTGCTTGCGCGGCTGGATCGTTCGGCCGCCGAAAGAATCCACCCGAACGATGCCGCCAAGCTGGTCCGAGCCATCGAAGTCTGTTTTGCGGCCCGAAAGCCCATGACGGAGCTATGGGAGAAGGGGCGCGATCCGCTTACCGGCTTTCGCATCCTGCGCATCGGACTAGCTCCCGAGCGGCAGGAACTCTATCGCCGCATCAACCAACGCGCGGCCGCAATGTTCGACCTAGGCCTGGTAGAGGAGACGCAAGCGCTGCTCGAGAAGTACGGCCGAACGGCAGGAGCGCTGGACTCTCTCGGCTATCGACAGGCGGTACAGCTTCTCTCCGGCGAGCTTACGGGCGAGCAGGCGATCGCCGCCGCGCAGCAGGGCCACCGCAACTACGCCAAACGCCAGATGACGTGGTTCCGACGCGAACCCGGAGTCTGCTGGTTGCAAGGGTTTGGGGATGATCCGCTTATCTCCCAGGTAGCGGCGGAATGGATCACCCAGCAACTATAAATACTACTTAGGATTGTCTACTCTCTCTCTTTACTGACTCTCTAGCCACTCTATCCAAGCACTCTTGCGGTGCAGGCTAGCGATTACTCAAGTCACTAGTACACAGCACCATCGTATGGCTTCCCCACTCTGAGTTTCCACTATCATGCAGCTAATCGCAGTCCGATATATTTCGCTCGTGGGAACGATTCCTACAAATCATTTGTGTTGAGTTGAGCAATCTATGTTTGAGGATGCCGCAAAGACATTGAGGCTGACCAGAGCTGGCGCTGCGGTCATACTTGCGGTCGCCGGATCCGTGCTGATTGGCTGGATGTTCGATGTCGGGTTCCTGAAGTCCATGCTGCCGGGCTACATCGAGATGAAAGCCAACACGGCGGTCGCCTTTGGCTTAGCGGGCGCAGGAGTCCTGCTTCTCACTCGTAAGTCACTCGGACGGTTCGATAAGTCGATCACGGCTCTTTTCAGCCTCCTGGTGATTCTCATCGGCGCCGCAACAATCTTCGAATATATCGGGCACGCCGACCTCGGCATCGACCAGCTTCTCTTCCGGGACCGCCTTCAAATCGAATTTCCCGGTCGCCTGGCACCCGTGACGGCAGTGAATTTCGTGATCAGCGGATGTGCTTTGCTCCTCTTGTCCGGTCCGCAACAGCGGTGGAAATGGGCGCAGATCCTGGGTGCAGGAACGACGGTGAGCGCACTGTTAGCCATTATCGGGTACTCCTACGGCGTGCCTCTGCTTTACGGTTCCAGCCACTACACCTCGATGGCGCTGCACACCGGGGTCTCCTTCCTGTTCCTGGGAATGGTGATTCTCGGTTGCAGGCCGACGGTGGGCTTCATGACGCTTGTGAGCAGTTCGCATCGGGGCGGGTGGCTCTTACGAAGGTTGCTCCCGGCCGCGATTCTCGTACCGTTCCTGCTCGGCGGATTCTTCATCCGGCTTACCTCGCTGCTCGGCAATGTAAGGCTGGCAATCGCCTCGATCATCGTCTGCCAGATCATTCTTTTCGTCGTCTTATCCTGGTGGCTCACCTACCGCCTGGATCGTTCCGAAGAGGAGCGAGTTACCACCAAGCAAGCGCTCTCCCGTTCCGAGGAAATGTTGCGGCAGGCCCAGAAAATGGAAGCCATGGGACAGCTCGCCGGCGGCGTCGCTCACGATTTCAATAACCTGCTTTCCGTCATCCTGGGATATGGTGACCTCCTGATCTCGAGCCCCGAGACCTCGCCGGACAGCCGCAGACAGTTGGAAAAGATCGTTCATGCGGGCGAAAGCGCGGCATCTTTGACCCGTCAGTTGCTTGCCTTCAGCCGGCAGCAGCTTTTGCAGCCCAAGGTGCTCTCTTTGAACCATGTCGTCACCAAGATGGATGGGATTCTCCATCGGTTGGTGATGGATAACATTCACCTGAGCGTGGCGCTTTCCGCAACTCACGACACGGTAGAGGTCGACCAGGGACAGGTCGAACAGATCCTGGTGAATCTCGTGGTGAATGCATCCGATGCAATGCCGAAGGGCGGAATGATCGAGGTGCGCACTTGCACCGCGGAGGTGCACCCGGAGCGAGCGCGAAAATTCGGGGGAGCTCCGGGAGACTACGTGCAATTGTCGGTGACGGACACTGGGAGCGGGATTCCTCCCGAGGTCCTCGACCGGATCTTCGAACCGTTCTTCACGACGAAGCCGATGGGCAAGGGCACCGGATTAGGACTGGCGACGGTTCACGGAATCGTGAAACAGAGCGGCGGATTCGTCGAAGTGGAGAGCAAGCGGGGCGTGGGATCCACATTCCACATATGGCTGCCCCTGGTGAAGAGGGCACAAGGAGGAACGGCCGCTGCCAAGCCGCAGAGTAGTACGTTGGCGCGCGGCGAGACGATTCTCGTCGCCGAAGATGCGGAGACCTTGCGAGAATTGATGTGCGGGGTATTGCGGGACCGGGGCTACAAGGTTCTTGAGGCCAGCGATGGGCTGCAGGCCGAGGAGTTCTGCCGCCACCATCCCGAGCCCATACATCTGCTGGTGACCGACCTCATCATGCCGTTCGTCAGCGGGCGTGACTTGATGGAAGTGACGGCCTCCATGCGGCGGGACATGAAGGTGCTGGTCATGTCGGGATACACCAATGACACGATTGCGCAGCAGGGCATCCTGAAGTCCGAGATTGCGTTCATGCACAAGCCCTTCGTGATGAGCGATCTCGTCAGCCGGGTGCGCGAAGTGCTCGACGCTCCGCAACCCAAGGCGTCCGCCCTCGCGGCAAGCTCAGGACAATCCAGCACGATTCATTCCTCCGGCGCGCCGAAGCGCTCCTGACACTGTTACCGCAATTCGTGATTTGATATTGTTCCCTGGAGATGATTCGTAGAATTCTGGCGCTCGCCTTCGCCTGCGTGGCCGCGGTTGCTCCCGCATTTCCCGCCGAAAAGTTCCAGACCGTTGCTCCCATCCAGCTCGACAAGGACGGTGAGAAATGGGCTGAGAAGACCCTGAAGGACATGACGCTGGAGCAGAAAGTCGGCCAGATGTTCATGGTCTGGGCACGGGCCGAGTTCCTGAACCTGCAGAGCCCCGATTACCTCAAGCTGCGTGAGACCTTGCAGCAGTACCACCTGGGCGGCTTCGGCATCACCGATCCTTTCGAAGACGGTTTGCTGTTCAAGAGCGAACCCTACGAGGCGGCGATGTTGATCAACCAGCTGCAAAGCGACTCGGAGATCCCGCTGGTGATTGCCGCCGATTTCGAGCGCGGCCTCTCGATGCGGCTCGAGGGCGTGACCAGCTTCCCGCACGCCATGGCGTTCGGTGCGACGCATAACCCGGAGTACGTCAAGGATTACGGGCGCATCGTCGCCGAGGAGGCGCGGGCGATCGGGGTGGAATGGAACTTTTTTCCCGATGCCGACGTGAACTCCAACCCCGCGAATCCGATTATCAATACGCGGTCGTTCGGGGAAGACCCACAGCAGGTAGCTGCAATGGTCCGGGCTTATATCGACGGCGCCCGTCAAGCGGGCATGCTCACAACCGCCAAGCATTTTCCCGGCCACGGCGACACCGATACGGATACCCACCTTGCCACGGCGCGGATTAACGAAAACCTGGAACACATCCAGTCGATCGAGCTCGTGCCTTTCAAGGCCGCCATTGAGGGTGGGGTGGATGCGGTCATGGTCGGCCATCTGTCCGTACCGGCGCTTGATTCCGATCCGAATCGCGTTGCGACCATTTCTCCGAAGATCGTGGACGGGCTCCTCAAGCACGACCTCGGCTTCAAAGGACTGGTGGTTACGGACGCCCTCGACATGAACGGATTGACCAGGCTTTTCGGGTATGGCAACGATGCCGCCGGAAAGGCGGCGGTGGCGGCGGTGAAGGCAGGAAACGATCTCCTTCTCATTCCCGCGGACCTTGGGGAGTCGTACGATGGGGTTCTCCGCGCCGTAAAGCGTGGAGAGATTTCCGAGGCACGCATCGACGAATCGGTCCGCAAGATCCTGCTGATGAAAGCTTCGGTCGGGCTCAATAAGGCCAAGCTGGTGGATATCAATGGGCTGGCGTCGTCGATCGCAAAGCCGGAAAACCTGTCCAGGGCACAGGAAATGGCGGACGCCTCGGTGACCCTGGTCCGCGACAACCTGCAGGTACTCCCGCTACAGGCAAAAACCCAGGGAACCCCGGGGCACCATGCCACGTATCAGAAGAGTGAGGATGTTCGGGGACGGGAACTCGCGGTCATCGTCACCGACGATTCGCGCAGCGATTCGGGACGCTTCTTCGATCAGCAGATTCGCCGCCGCTCTCCGGAAATGCGAACGATCTGGGTCGATGACCGTACGGCCGTCGGCATTACGGACACGGTATTACAGGCGGTGCAGCAGGCGGAGAAGATCGTGGTAGCGATCTATGCGATCCCGAGCGCAGGACGGGTAAAGATGGAGAATGGAGTATTCCGTGCTTCGTCCGACATGAGCGATGCGTCGGCCGCCCTGGTGAAGAACATTTTGCAAAAGGCGGGGGCGCGAACGGTGGTGGTGGCGATGGGCAATCCTTATCTCGTGCAGGATATTCCCGAGGTGCAGAATTACATGTGCACCTACTCGAACGCGCAGGTTTCGGACGAGGCGGCGGTGAAAGCATTGTTTGGCGATATCGCAATCCACGGGCACCTGCCGGTGACCATCCCCGGGATTGCGCCCAGAAATACGGGAATCGAAACACCGGCACGGTAAGGCCTGGAGGCATGCAATGAGCCGAACGAGATTTCTTTCCGCAGCATTCGTTTCTATCCTGCCACTGCTGGTCTTCTCTGGCTGCACAATCAAGTCCAATGACGGCGAAAAGGGAAAAGAAAAGGTCGATATCAAGACGCCTTTCGGCAGTCTCAAGGTCGATCAGGGTGTGAATCCTAACGACACTGGCCTGCCTCTCTATGCCGGGGCAGTTCCCTATGAAAAGGAAAATGGGGATCACGACGCAGCCAACGTCAACATTTCCAGCAGCTTCTTTGGAATCAAAGTGGTGGCGGCGGAATATACGACGCCCGACGCTCCCAGCAAGGTGCTCGACTTCTATCAGAAAGCGCTGAAGACCTATGGCAAGGTCGTGGAATGTAAGGGCGGCTACGTACAGATCGACCGTAAGAGCCAGGACGACGAAGCGCCGGTGGATTGCAGCGACGTGCACAACAATGACAAGGATGAGATCCAGCTGAAAGTGGGAACCCACAGCCACGAGCGCCTGGTAGGCGTGCGTCCCAACGGCACCGGCACGCGCTTCGCGCTGGTGTATGTAAACACGCGCGGCAAAGAGAGCGGCAGCTAGCCAGTGCCTCCAGGATTCCGACCTGGGCGCCTGCTTGCGCCACACTGCCCGGTTGTGTAAGGTCGAAAGCGTGGAGTATCCGTGCCATCGTTGCAATAACCCCGTGGAAGAAGGCGTTCCCTTCTGCCCGAAATGCGGCGCGCCGCAGATCCGGGTGGCTGCACCCGAAGGCGACGAACCGGCCACGGCGCCTATGCCTCCCGGCACTCCCGGCGAGATTTCACCGCCCAGCCAACCGGTTTACGGAACCCAGCCGGCCTGGGGTGCAATTCCGAATTTCGATCCGAACCGCGTCAACTGGCGCGCAGCTCTTCCGGGCGCCGTGATCGCCGGGCTGATCGGGGGCGCGGTCTCGTTCGTCGTGGGCAGGTACTTACTCCTGTTCCTGCTGATGTTGACCCTTGTAGGGGCACTAGCCGTCAGGATCTACCGGGCGCGCACGCGCGGGGCGGTACGTCCCTCGATGGGAGCCAGAATCGGCATTTTTGCAGGACTTTTCAGCTTCGGACTCCAGGCCATCGCGGTGATCGGGATGTTTACCGCCAGCCGTCCGCTCATTCAGCAGAACATGCGCGAAGCGATGAAGCTATCCTCGCGCAACATGGATCCGCAGACTCTCCAGGTGATGAACGACATGGTCGAGCGCATGAGCACGCCGGAGGGGATGGTGGCGATCTGTTTGGTGATCCTGTTCGTTCTATTCGCCACGACCATGATCTTTACAGCACTCGGCGGGGCGGCGGGGGCCGCGTTTTTTGGCAAGGATCGGCCGCTCGCATGAGTGGCTCCCCATTGCCCATCTCTTGACCCGCCGCTTATGATCAGCAATATGAGTCCCACAAGCACCGTGAACCTGCGCGACAAGATCCAACTGCTGTCCGCGTCTGAAATCGAGCGCACCCTGGTTCGTTTGGCCCATGAGATGGTGGAGAAGAACAATGGCGTCCAGAACCTTGCGCTGGTCGGCATACGCCGGCGCGGCATCCCGATCGCGCAGCGTCTCGCGGCGATCCTGGAGCGCATTGAGAAGACGCCGGTCCCGGTGGGAACTCTCGATATCACCCTGTACCGTGACGACCTCTCTACCATCGGCAGCAAACCTGAAGTAAAACCGAAGGCGCTGGAGTGCGACATTGTCGGCAAGGATGTCGTCCTGGTGGATGACGTGCTTTATACCGGGCGCACCATCCGCGCCGCGCTTGACGCGCTCTTCGACTGCGGGCGTCCACGCAAGGTGCAACTGCTGGTCCTCATCGACCGCGGACACCGTGAGCTTCCGATTGAGGCCACGTTCGTCGGACGGCGGGTGCAGACCACGCAGCAGGAAGTGATCGAAGTGAAGCTGGAAGAGACCGACCAGACCGAGAAAGTGATGCTGGTGGAGCGAATCAGCCCCGACCGCGCATGAAACGCCAGGCGACGCGCTCCCTGCTGGGCATCGAAGGCATGGAGCCGAAAGAAATCACGGCCATCCTGAACCTCGCCGCGCGCATGAACCCGGCGAAGCCGAAGACAACCCTGCGGGGCAAGACGGTCGTGTTGCTCTTCTACGAAAACTCCACCCGTACGCGGTCTTCCTTTGAATTGGCCGCCAAGGCGCTCGGCGCCACCACGCTTTTGATTACCGCCTCCGCCTCGAGCATCGAGAAGGGCGAGTCGCTGATGGACACCGGGTACACGGTGCGATCCCTAGGCGCCGATGCCATCATCATGCGCCATCCGTCGTCCGGCGCGCATTGGCTACTCGCCAAGCATCTCGACATTCCCATCATCAATGCCGGAGACGGGATGCATGAGCACCCATCGCAGGGTTTACTCGACGCGATGACCATCCTGCAGGCGAAGAAGTCGCTCAAAGGGCTAAAAGTCGCCATCATCGGCGACCTCTATCATTCGCGCGTGGCGCGCTCCAACGCCCACCTGCTGCCGAAGTTCGGGGCGAAAGTCGTGTTTTGCGGACCACCGGACCTTTGTCCCGACGAAATGGCGAAGATCGCTCCAGGGCTCGAGGTTACGCACGACGTCGATGCGGCACTCACCGACGCCGATGTGGTCATGTCCCTGCGAGTGCAGAAAGAACGCCTCGCCGGGCGCCAGCTCAGCGTCGAGGAATACATTGCGCATTACCAGATCACGCCCGCGAGGCTTGCCTTGGCGCACAAGAACGCTATCCTGATGCATCCCGGTCCTATCATCCGCGGCATGGAGCTTACCAATGACGTCGCCGACGGCATGCAGTCGCGCATCCTGAACCAGGTGCAAAACGGCGTGAAGGTGCGTATGGCCATCCTGCAATCGCTGATGGTGGCGAAGAACTAGCGCCTACCCCTGTGCTCTCGCCACCGTCCGCTTCCGGACGCTTCCCGGCAAAAGCGAACACATTGCCCGGTTCACGGAACTCCTTTCCCATTCGGCACGTAGGAGTTGTCAGGCGCTTGAGGATGGCTTCTGGCCTGCAGCAGCCAAATGCTGGAATTCGCGTGTGGGGTGGTACCGGACATGGGAACTCTGCTTCACGACCTCCGCTTTAGCTTTCGTCAATTGGTGAAGAATCCCGGCCTGAGCCTGACCGCGATTATCTCCCTCGCCTTCGGCATCGGCGCGACCACCGCCGTGTTTAGCGTGGTCTATGCCATCCTGATGAATCCGTATCCCTATGCCGCGCCCGACCGCATGTTCCATCTCCGCATTTGGGACAGCTCCGGCCACGAAGGCGGGTTCGGACTGACCGCCGCGCAATGGCAAGAGGTCAGAAAGTCCCCGGTTGTCGAAGACGCATTCCTGGTGAATACCTGGAACCTGACGATCACGGGTCACGACGTTCCTGAGGACCTGAACGGCGTCTTCATGTCGTCAAATTCCTTCAACTTCCTGGGAGTACCTGCCCTGCTGGGGCGTGGGCTGCTGCCTTCCGACGCCGTGGATGGCCAAGATCCGCAACCGGTGGTGGTGCTGGGAAATAAATTCTGGCATCGGCACTTCAGCGGCGATCCGGCGGTGCTTGGGCAGACGATTCAGTTGCTGCGCAAGAACTATACGATCGTCGGCGTGATGCCGACGCGTTTCACCTGGGAAGACGGCGACGCCTACCTGCCCGAGAAGATCACCCAGGACCCTACAAAAACCTATTACGTGGGGGTTCGACTGAAGCCCGGCATCTCACGTGCCACCGCCAACGCTGCCCTCGAACCGCTCTTCCTGCAGTTTGCGAAGGACACGCCACGGCACTTCCCCACCGATAAATTCCGCTTCACCGTCGTCGGGTTAAACGACCACTTTGTGCACGATCTCGGCGGGACGCTCGCCCTGTTGTTGAGCGCCGTCGGACTGCTGCTCGCCATCGGCTGCGGCAATGTATCGATTTTGCTGCTCGCGCGGGGTACGGCGCGCCAGCACGAGTTTGCGGTTCGTACGGCGATCGGCGCGAGCCGTAGCCGCATCATCCGCCAACTGCTGACCGAATCTCTGCTGCTCTCCTTCACCGGTGCCGCCCTCGGCGTGCTCCTGGCGTACAAGGCGATCGACGTGATCGTCGAACTGCTGCCGAGTAACTCCTTTCCGCATGAGGCCGCCATCCGCCTCAACCTGCCGGTCCTGGCGTTCAGCGTTCTCGTTTCTCTCGTGGCCGGAATTCTCTTCGGCATGTGGCCGGCGCTGCAGTTCTCCCGGCCGGATGTGAACCAGGTGATGCAATCGAGCACCCGCCGTATTGTCGGCAATGTGCGCGGACGCACCTTCAACAACGTGCTGATCGGCGGCCAGATCGCCCTGACCATGCTCATGCTCGCCGGCGCCGGCGCAGCCCTCGAGGGATTCCTGCGATTGCTGCGTACCCCTCTCGGATACGATCCGCACAACGTCATGTCGGTGGGCATTCCCGTACACGATGGCACCTATTCCACGTGGGAGGCTCGCACCGCCTACTTCGAGCAACTCCAGAAGAAAGTTGCCGAGGTCCCGGGGATCACAATGACCGCGATTTCCCACAACGCAACGCCGCCCTCCAACGGCTTCCAGATGAAGTTCGAGATCCTCGGCCAAGCGCCGCTTGCCGAGCACAAGATTCGCGTCAACCTGGTAAGCCAGGAATATTTCCCGTTGCTGAAGGTGCCGCTTATACAAGGCAGGCTTTGGAGCGAGACCGAGAACCATAACGCCGCCCACCTCACGGTGATCAATGAAACCCTGGCGCGAGAATACTTCCCGAAGGGCGATGCGATCGGCCACTCGCTGCGCATGCCGGAGCTGAAAGGCGAGGCGCCTTACGTGGTGGCGGTTCCGGGTTCGGACAGCTGGATGCAGATTGTGGGGGTGGTGGCGGACAAGCGCAATGACGGCATCAGCAAGCCTATTCAGCCCGAGATCTTCATCCCAAACACGATCGGCATGGGTATGTACACCCAGATCCTTGTGCGTTCAAACGTGCCGCCGCTAACGCTGCTGCATGCTATCCGCCAGAAAGTCAGCAGCGTCGATCCGGATCAGCAGGTGACCGGACAAGTGGACGACCTCGAACACTGGATCATGCACGAGCAGGAGTATCAGCAGGGACAACTCGTCACCTGGCTCTTCGGCTCGTTTGCCGGACTGGCGCTGCTGCTTGCGGCGGTCGGCCTGTATAGCGTCGTTTCCTACTCGGTGGCGCAGCGAACCAATGAATTCGGCATCCGCGTGGCACTGGGCGCGCAGCGTGCAGACGTGCTGCGCATCGTCTTCGTGTCAGCCGTAGGAAGCGTGGGCGGCGGCATTGCGGCCGGGCTGGTGCTGGCGTTGGCGTTGAGCAAGTTGCTGGCGCACTGGTCAGAGGGCAGCGCGCGCGATCCGTTGATCCTGCTGGCGGTCACGGTTCTGCTGGGCGTCGTCGCGCTCCTGTCGTGCGCTATCCCGGCGCGCCGAGCGCTGGGCGTCGATCCCATGACGGCTTTGCGCTACGAATGATTCCTCGATAAAGGCCCTTGGAAGATCCCGGTGGCCGCCGACGACACGCCGCGGAAGCCCTGATTTCAAGCTTCTTGCCTTGGCGACACGGCTGTCGCTGACGAGAGCCGCTGTTTTCTTTTAGAATCACTGGTTCGCACGCTCGCTTACGAGGCCAACCAATGACACACGCAAACGGCCCCATTGCATTCTTGTTTCCGGGGCAAGGCTCACAATCGGTGGGCATGGGCAAAGATCTGGCAGCGATGTATCCCGTCGCCCAGGAGACCTTCGAGGAAGCCGACGCAGCTCTCGGTTTCAGCCTCTCGCAACTCTGCTGGGAGGGTCCCGAAGACAAACTGAAAATGACGGAAATCACGCAGCCGGCGATCCTCACGGCCTCCGTCGCCGCCTGGCGTGTGCTGCAGTCCAAGGGCATCGTGCCACAGTACGTTGCCGGACATAGTCTCGGCGAGTATTCCGCCCATATCGCGGCGGGAACGTTGGATTTCAAAGACGCTGTCCGCACGGTGAACAAGCGAGGCAAGTACATGCAGGAGGCGGTGCCTGCCGGCGTGGGCGCCATGGCCGCGATCCTGATGCTGGCGAGCGCGGAAGTTAAAAAAGTCTGCGAAGAAGCCGCCCAGGGCGAGGTTTGCCAGGCTGCGAACCTCAACTCACCTGCCCAAACTGTGATCTCCGGCAACACGGCGGCCGTGCACCGCGCCGCGGAGCTGGCAAAAAAACGTGGCGCCAAGCGTGCGGTGATGCTCCCCGTCAGCGCGCCGTTTCATTGCGCGCTGATGCAGCCCGCGCAAGATCGTCTCGGCGCAGACCTCCAGGCGCTGAACTTCCGCAACCCTGAACTGCCCGTCCTTTGCAATGTGGATGTCGAAACGATTACCACCGCCGAAGCTGCGCGCGACACGCTCACCCGCCAGGTAACGGGAGCGGTGCAGTGGGAAGCGTCCATGCGCAAGTTCATCGAACTCGGCGTGCACACTTTCGTCGAAGTCGGTCCTGGCAATGTGCTCTGCGGGCTGCTACGCCAGATCGACAAAACACAAACTTGTTTGAACGTGGAAGACGAAGACTCGCTGCAGAAGGTGATGAACGGCCTGCTGACGAACGCCGGACAGGAAGGCTGAACATCTTCGCTATTGCGGTTCGTACTCTCGCGGGGGGAACGACATCGTCTTATCTTTCTTCTCCACCCAGACGTTGGCCGCCTCCGAACGCCCGTTCACGATGACGACCACCGTCACGCCGCTTTCGCCCCCGACCGTCGAATAAATTTTGTGGGTCTTCACCAGCCCCCATTGCCCGCCCGGCCCCCAATCCAGATAAAAGCTGTGGAAGTCGTAATCCTTGTGCTTTTCCGGATGCTGTTTCCAATCGGGGTCGTTGAACCACACGCCATACGCCTTCTCGTAATCTTTCTGTTCGAGGGCGTTGAAGAACTTGTCCGCAACCCGCTCCTCCGGCCAATAGCGGAAATGCCAGGCCAGGGCGCCTGCCACAATTACGAGGACGACAACGGTGATGATGATGATTCGACGTTTGCGTGCGCGGGAGAAATCGTATTCTTTCGGATCGAGAAGAGTCATGAGCGTGAGCGTGCCATCCGTTGCAGGAACGGTTTCTGAGTAACTGTACTCCTTAGATGCAGCGCTTTACAAAGTGCGCTTGAAAAGGGGCGTCGCCACCGCCAGCGTGATCACCGCGAAGATCGTGAGATAGGCGACGTCATGCCAGATCGCGCCGAAACCTGCATCTTTGAGCAATACAGCCTTGAATCCATCTACCGCATAGCTGAATGGATCGACGTAAGCGATCACCCGCAGCCACTTGGGAAACGAGAAGATGGGATAAACCGCTCCGCTGGGAAAGTAGAGCAGCGTGTTGAGCACGCCGAACATCGCGCGGGGCACGAGGGGATCCTCGACCCGCACCATAAGCAGGAACATCATCGTATTGAAGGCCATCGATGTAGCGACGATCATCAACAGCGCGCCAACAAAATTCTTGAGGTGAAAGAGCGTGGGAATTCCTGCGATGAATGAGCCCATGATCGTCAAACACAGCCCGGCGATGACCGCCTTGATCGCACCGGCTATGTTGAGTCCAAATACCAGCTCGAAGCGCGTAATCGGCGTCACCAGGTAGCCTTCGTGCACGCCGCGCGCCTTGTCATCGATGTACAGCATCCCGCCGCCGATCATCACGGAGATATACATTGCCAGCGCGATCGAGCCTGGCAGCAGGTATTTCATGTACTCGATATATGGATAAAGCTCCACGATCTCCAGCGCGATCTGCTGCTGGATCCGGGGCTGCACGGTTGGCTGATTGAGAGAATCCACCAGCGCCTGCATCTCCGCTTCCAGGGAACCGGCAATGAAGTTGTCCGTGTTGTCGACTACGACGCCGATGCGCGGATGGTTCTGTTCATAGAACTTGCGCGAGTATTCCGGCGGAATGATCACCGCCGCCTGGATCTTGCCCGAGCGCACGTCATTCTTCGCCTGCTGGTCGTTGTCGTAATAAATCACCTGGAAGGTGCGGATGTTTGCCTGCACCGCGGCAAACGCTTCCCGAAGCCTGACCGACTGCGTTCCGCGGTCCTGGTCCACCACCCCCATCTTCGCGTCGCGGATCTTGCCACCAAAGGCATTGCCGAGGATGATCAACTGCACCAGCGGCAGCACCATGGAAACCAGCATCAACGCCGGGGAACGGAGGAACTTGCGCAGCTCGCGTTCCACGATCGCCCACATTCTGTTCATGGCCGCATCCCCGGTCGGTCGGGCATCACGAAGGCATGCGCCTTTACCTGCTCATCGCGCAGCTGGCGTCCCGTGTAGTGCACGAAGACATCGTCCAGCGTTGTGTTCTGCACATTCAACGACTTGATCTGCACCTTAGCTTTCACCGCCGACTCCACCAGTTCCGTCGTCGTCTTCGAGCCTTCGCCGCTGAGGATGCGGTACATGTCCGCGCCCTGGTGCTGTACCGAGGTCACCTCCGGCAACTGCTCAAGGCGTTGCTGCCAATCGGCGGGTGGATTCAGGAACTGCGCCTCGATCACGTTCGATCCGGGAACGCTCATCTTCAACGCCATCGGGCTATCCAGCGCCACCAGTTTTCCGTGATCGACGATCGCGATACGGTCGCAAAGCCGGTCCGCTTCGTCCATGTAGTGGGTGGTGATCAGCACGGTCAGGTGCCGCTCATCCTTGATCTTCGTCAGCATCTCCCACACCGCGACGCGCGAAACTGGATCCAGTCCGGTCGTTGGTTCATCGAGAAAGAAGATTTTCGGGTTATGCACCAGGCCGCGCGCGATCTCAAGCCGCCGCCGCATGCCGCCGGAGAGCGTCTTGGTCTGGGCGTTCCGCCACTTTGTCAGGTCAACGGCTTCGAGCAGGTCGTCGATGTTCTTTTTGCGCTGCGCCTTGGGCACGCCGTAGAGCTTCGCGTAGATACTGAGATTTTCTTCCAAAGTCAGGTCGATGTCGCTGGTCAGCGCCTGCGGAATCACGCCCATCGCGCAGCGCGCCGCATCGGGCTCCTTGGAGACATCGTGTCCATTGATGTAGGCGTGGCCCCCGGTAATCGGGATCAGGGTGGTCATCATGCGGATCAGCGTCGACTTGCCTGCTCCGTTCGGTCCCAGTAAACCGAAGATTTCACCCTTCTCCACCGCGAATGAAACATCGTCCACCGCCGTGAAGTCACCATATTTTTTGGTGATGTGATCGACCTCGATCGCGGCATTTGGATTCGGCGCGCTTTGTCCGTCTTTCACCATCATCACGAAGCACCCTGCTTGCTCTTCGGGACAAGCACCTCGGCCGTCATCCCCGGCACCAGTTTGCCCTGCTGGTTGTTCTGGACCCGGACCTTGATGGCGATGGTCTTGATGTCGCGCTTGGTCCGGCTCACATCCCGTTGCGTCGCAAAGTCCGCCTCGGCTGCCTTGTAGAACACTTTGCCTTGTTCGGTCGCCCCCCATGGATATTTCACGGTCAGGGTGTCGCCGATGTTCACAGAGCCGGCATCGGTCTCCGGCAATGGCGCATAGACCCACGTATCGCCGAAATCGACGATCGTCACGATCGCCTGGCCCGGATTCACGACTTCGCCTTCGCGAGCCGCGCGCACGTTCACGACCCCGGTTACCGGCGCGAGCACCTGGGTATAGCCCAGCCGCGTCTCCGCCTCGGCGAGCTGCGCTTCCGCCGTCCGTACATCCTCCTGGCTGGCTGCCAGGGTGCTCTTCGTGGCCTTGACCTGCTCCAGCCGTGCCTGGTAGGTCTTCACGTCGGCTTCGGCGGCTCGGACCTGGTCGGCGGCGTTCTGCACGGCGGCTTTCGCAACCCGCAGTTGTGCGTCGGAACGGTCCTGGTCCGCCTTCGACGCCACCCCTTCTTTCGCCAGTTCGATCAGGCGCTCGGCATCACTGCTTACCCGTTCGAGGTCCGCCTGTGCCTGGGTGTAAGTGGAGCGCGCCGCCTGCAGCTTTTCCTGGGCATTCGCCAGCTCGCTCGCCGTCTCGCCTTCCGCCTGGACCGCGCTCGCCCGGGCGTTTGCAACTTTTGCGCGATAGCTGGCAATGGTCGTTTCGGCCGCATCCTTTTGCGCTTTGAGTTCGCCCGAATCGATTACCGCGATCAGGTCACCTTGCTTCACCGGCGTTCCCTCGTCGACGGCGAGCCGCACGATGCGGCCCATGATCTTCGAGCTGACCACGACATTGTTCGCGTCCACTACGCCGATCAATACCTCGTCACTCGAATGGTTGGTGGTCAGGAAATAGAAAATGGCGGCCAACGCGGCCAGCACTCCCAGGAATATGAAGAACTTGGATGGCTTCACTGCATCTTTCCTCTACGGCCTCAGAATGGCGGTCACGTGCTCGATTAAGGCAATTCGCCGGTCGCGAAGCGCCTCGGGCGAGAAAGGATCCTGCCGGCCTATGGCCCGTGCTACAGGCGTGCTCACAAAATAAAAAACCGTCAGCCCTACGATACTCAGGATCATATTCATCGGGTCCGACTCGCGAATCTCTCCGCGACGCATCCCCTCCTGCAGAATCGCCATGAGGGCTTCGAAGAGCTTGCGGAAATACTTGTCCGCCAAATACTGGATGTGCGGCGACTTGCCGGTCCCCGCGCGCATCATCTCGCCCTGCATCAACCGGGAGTACGACGGATTTTCCGAGATGTAATCAAAATGGGTAACGGCGTACGTCACCAGTTTCTGCACGGCATTGCCCGGGCTCGACAATACAGGGCGTTCCCGTTCGAACAGTCCCGAGAAAACCTGCTCGAGGGTCGCGCGGTAGAGCCCTTCCTTGTCTTCGAAGTAGTAATAAAGCAGCGCCTTGTTCACCCCTGCCGCTTCGGCGATCGAATCGGTGCGCGCACCGGCGATGCCCTGGCTGGCAAATTCCGCCAGCGCCGCCTTGAGGATCGCCTGCCGAGACTCTTCCGGCCGACCCCGCGACCCGGCCCGCGAGGCCTTTCTCGCTGCCGTTCCCTTCGCTTGCTGTCTCGATACCGTCATTTTTTCCGAACCTTAAACCTGGCGTGATGATGGCTCGATGTTTTATCGGCGAGTCGCCGAACTGCGTCGGCAGAAACCCGCCAAATCATATAATTAACCAGTTAGTTAAAAAGGTCAAGGAAAAATTGACCGCTCTCCAAGTGAACCACCACCTGATGCCTATGGGGGGAGCTTCTTCCGAGACTTGCAGGATCTCGCAGCGATTCCGCGCTGCTTCTACGGAGTTGCGGCGAGGGGTGGCAGCCGCTAGGCAGCGCTGCGGGTGACTTCGAGATCGATCGGCTGTGTTTCGCCGGCGGCCCTGGATTTTTCTCGCGCCTTGCGCTGGAAGCGGTAATACGCCATGGCATAGAGCCCGGTGAAGGTAATCACAATGATCCCCAACTGATTGCGGAAAGGGGCCCCCTCCCCATTGCCGACCCATGCCAGGGCCGCGAAACAAAACAGGAGGTGAACACTGAAGACTTCCAGCGACGATTGGCCCAGCACTACGAGCGGCTCAATCGCCAACCAGCGGGCAACATGCGAACGCGCGCCGGCGAATAGAGTCGCCAGGCAAGCAAAGTTCAATAAGCGGAGAACGCCCAGGTGCCACTTATCGAAGAGCAGCCATCCCAGCGTGCCCTGATCCACCGGGTGAACGGCCAAAAACGGTACTAACTGGTACCGCATCACGAAAAATACAGCCGCCCCCAAAAAGGCGATCGCAAGGCTTGTTCGCGAGGTCAGGCGTTGCGCCATCCGGTCCTTAACTCCCGTTCCTAGCCATAGACCCGCAGCCCACAAGAACTGCCAGGCATACAGATTGAAAGCGCCCGTGTTCTGCAACGGCACAGCGAACCCGGTCCAATGCACCATGTGCGCATAGATAAATTCGCGCAAGCCAAACTGTGCTGCGACCCAGAGAATACCCGTGGGCACCAGCACATAGTTCCATCCCCAGCGTCGCCCGACGAAAAGCGCCAGAGGCGTCAGCAACAAGAAGACGATGTACATGGGAAGAATATCCAGCAACGGAGGGCAGTAGACCAGCAGCACCGAACTCAACACCGCGAGGCCACGGCGCGCGAGAAAGAAATCCAGTAGTCCCTGCAGCGCCGGTTGCTGCGACCTAACGGCTATGCCGGCCACAACGGTGAAGGCCACGAGCAGCAGCAAAAGGTGATAGCCGTACAATTTCGCGGCCCGTCCCCAGAGCCGTTTTACCGCGGCGCGAATTCCTTCCGCTTGGAAAATGCGGCCGTAGATCCGTCCCGTCAGCATCGCCGAAACGAAGATAAAGCCTTCGGCTGCGGCCACAAATCCGAAGGGCTGATAGGCGAAGACACTGGCATGAGTTGGCAGATGAGTCAGGGTCATGCCGATCAGCAGGAGCCCGCGCAGCGCATCCAATTCCGGCTGCCGTCGGGAAGCAGAAACGATTTTTGGCGCGGGCTTCAACTGTCGATCTCTTCTCTTCCCAAACTGCTTCCATCCCGCCGCCAGAACGCGAGACTTTGTTTCTGATTGGATGCCGATTTCCGCTTCCCGTGACGTGGTATAGACGAAGGATCCGAGCAAAGGGACGTAAAGAAAAGTGAAACTGCGCGGGCGCGAAGGTGCCTGTCTGCCAATTGTGGCACAGTTGTCGTCCTGGAAGACACAGCCGAATCAGGTGATCACGATTTCCGCTCTGCCCTGAAGTGACAAGCCCTCGAGGGACCTCGGGATGGACGTAGGAAAAGAAAATCGGGAAGCAGCCAAGAGCGCATCCCGCAGCCAATAATTGGTGGCGCGAGAAAAGACTTGCCGTACAGCCCATGCCTCACGTCGCGGTTTACCGCTTTGACAAGTGAATGCTGCCATCCCCGGTATGGATCCGGAATAGCGGACCGCCGCCATTCATCGTGCCCCGCAGGTGGTCGCGGCTCAGGCTGCCTTGCACCGTAATGGGGATGTCTGAATCGATATGGCCATCGCCGGTATCGACATCCATATCCGCCGCCAGATCGGTCGGGATGGAAGCCCTCACGCTGCCGTCATGGGTGTGGATTTCCCACGACCCCGCCAGCTTCGATCCGCCATAGACATCGAGTTCAATGTGTCCGTCGCCCGTCGAGAGATCGAGATTATCGAAGCGGCCCTGGGCGCGAATGTGTCCATCGCCGGTATGGGCCCAAAGCGTGCCATCGAAGTGGGTCGCCTCGACCGAACCGTCGCCGCTCTGCAAGCGGGTCTCTGCTTTGACGCCATCCACCCGGATATGTCCGTCGGAGGTATTCACGCGCAACACTGTGTTTTCCGGCAAACTCACGACGACCTTCAGCATGTACATGCCGATCTGGAAGTGATGAGGTGCCACGTGCACCTCGAGTGTCACCCGGTCGCCGTTCTGCCGTTCGGTCACCTTCACGTCGTCATCGCTGATGCGGTAGCCCTTCGTTTCCACGTATCCTTCGATGGTGTTTCCCGGCCGCGCCGTGATATCGACACCCGCATCGTTGCTGTGAAACTCGAACTCCGGTTTCGCGCCCACGTTCCAGGTGTGCCGCCAATCATCGGCACGTGCCGTTGAAGCGCCGCTCACGATCACGAGAAGAAGGAATAACAGAGATTTGCGATTGAACATGGCTCCCGTCCGGTAGGAGACGGATGTCTCCAAGAGATAGTACGGCGAGAGCTGGCAGGAAGTTCAAGGAAAAAAGAAGCGGCGGACGCGCGTCCTGGAGGGGAACTACCGGCGTCCGCCTGCTTGCATCACCACCCACCACTTCAAAAGACGGACGACCTTCGCAGGGGTTAGCGATCAGTCTTTCGTGTAGCGATTTTTTTGTTTGTCCGCGTGGCGCTCTCGTGCCAACTCGATCAGCCGCGTAATTAAATCACGGTACTTCAGCCCGCTCGCCTCCCACAACTTCGGATACATGCTGATCGAGGTAAAGCCCGGCATCGTATTAATCTCGTTCACAAAAAGTTTTTTGCTTGCTGGATCGAGCAGAAAGTCCACCCGCGCAAGTCCGGTACAATCCACCGCCTGAAAGGCGCGGACCGCCAGTTCCTGCACCTGCTTCTGCATCCCGCGCCCGATCTTTGCCGGAATTTCCAGTGCCGAGCCGGGATCCTGGTACTTCGCGGCATAATCGTAAAATTCTTTCACCGGAACAATTTCGCCGGCCACCGAGGCCTTGGGATCGTCATTGCCCAGCACCGAGCATTCGATCTCGCGTGCCTTGTGCTTCTTGCCTCCCACACCTTCTTCGATCACCAGCTTGCGATCGAACTTGGCCGCCTCATCGAGCGCCGGGCCGAGTTCCTTCCCGTCACGCGCCTTCGAGATTCCCACCGACGATCCCAGGTTCGCCGGCTTTACAAACACCGGGTACTTCAACCGGGACTCGATCCGTTTCTTCACCTTCTTCGGCTCGCGCTGCCACTCCGAACGCAACACGGTCACATGCTTGACGATTGGCAGGCCCGCGGCCTTGAACAGGGACTTCATGATGTCCTTGTCCATCCCCGCCGCCGATCCCAGCACCCCCGCGCCTACGTATGGAATATTCGCCAATTCGAACAGCCCCTGGATGGTTCCGTCCTCGCCGAAGGTCCCATGCAGCACCGGGAAGATCACATCGACCTCGATCGATGCGGCGCCTCCCGCAACCGCTTCCGTTTGAAAGGGAGCGAGAGCCGAGTTTTCCGCCGCGGGCACCGGTGGCATTACGACCGCCTCGCCTCTTGCCAGCACCGCCGCCCCAGGCGTCGCCTCCGGATCGCCGGCACGCAAGTGGTGATCGTCGGTTTTGCCATTGAGCAGGCGCTCGGCATGGCTCGACGTCAGCCACTGGCCTTCCTTGGTGATCCCAATCGGGACCACCTCGAACTTCGACTTATCGATTGCCGCGATGACCGAAGCGGCCGAGAGCAGCGATACCTCGTGCTCCCCGCTACGTCCGCCAAATAAAACGCCAATGCGAAGTTTTTTCGCCAACAGAACGCTCCTGAAGATGAAAGAACAATGTAGCAGTTCCAGGAGCCCTTACCGAGTGACCGAAGGGTGCCAACTGTTGTGAGATGGAAACATCTTTCTTCCGGCACCCAAGGTCTCGACCGCCGCGCGGCCTATCACGCTTTGACCTGTCGGGCCCCGACACAGAGGAGCGACGCTATTGAAAACAAAAAGGCGGGAGGGGTGGCTACAGAATCTTCTTGCCAAACGCCGACAGCGCCAGCTCGACCGCCAGCTCCGCGGTCTGATTGCGCTCATCCAGCACCGGGTTCACTTCCACGATCTCGAAGCTCAGCATGCGGCCGTGATCGGCGATGATTTCCATCGCCAGGTGGCCCTCGCGATAGGTGGCGCCGCCCCAAACCGGCGTGCCCACCCCCGGGGCGTCCTCCGGATCGATCCAATCCATGTCGAGCGACACGTGATAGCCGACGGTATTGCGCCCGGCGAGCCGCAGCGCCTCTTCCATCACCGCGCGCATGCCACGCTCGTCGATGTCGCGCATGGTGAAGACATGAATGCCGGACTTGCGGATATTTTCTTTCTCCGCCTGGTCCACGTCGCGTACGCCGACGATGACGCAATTCTCCGGTGCCACCTTGGGGGTGAAGTTATAGATTCCCGCAAGCTCCGCAACCGAAAGGCCCATCAGCGCCGCCAACGGCATGCCGTGCACGTTGCCGCTCGGCGAACTCTCGGGCGTGTTGATGTCGCTGTGGGCATCCATCCAAAGCAGGCCAATTTTCTGGTTCTGCCGGCGATAGAACTCCGCCACCCCCGAAACTGTGCCCGCTGCCATCGAGTGGTCGCCGCCTAACGACAACGGAACTCGTCCTTCTTCCAGCGCTTTCAGCACCAGTTCGGCATGTTTCGTGCACGTCTTTGTGATTTCCGAGAGATATTTCGCGGACTGATTCCCAGGGTCCTTGGTTTCGGCGATCGCGACGGCAACGTTTCCGCCGTCTTCGACCACGTGGCCCAGGGCTTCGAGCTTTGCCTTCAGTCCGGCGACGCGAACCGCCGAGGGGCCCATATCGACTCCACGGCGCGATTGCCCGAGATCGAGGGGAACGCCAAGAACGCGGATTTTCTTGCTGACAACATTGGGATTGAAAACGGTTTGCGGTGAAGTCGCCATAGGAAGTTCGTTTTCATGCTCGCGCGGGCGCGAGTCTTTCTCCGGCTGAGCCGCCCCACGCGGCTGAGCCGGACAGGAAGCCTTGCAACTGTACGCTAGGGGTAGATGCGGTGCAACGTACGGGCAAACGGGATCGTTTCGCGCACGTGGTCGAGCCCGCAGATCCATGCCACCGCGCGCTCAATTCCCATGCCGAAGCCCGAGTGCGGCACGCCACCGAACTTGCGCAAGTCGAGATACCACTTGAACGATTCTTCCGGCAGGTTGTGTTCGTGAATCCGCGCCAGCAGCTTCTCGTAGGAGCCCATGCGCTGCGACCCGCCGATGATCTCGCCATAGCCCTCGGGCGCGAGCACATCGACGCACAACGCGACCTTCGAATTATTCGGATCGGGTTCCATGTAGAAAGCCTTTACCTCGACGGGATAACGATGGATCATCACCGGCCGGTCGAACTTCGCCGAGATATAAGTTTCGTCCGGCGATCCTAAATCCCCACCCCACTCGAAGCGATTCTCCAACTCGCCCTTGGCGTGCCCGTCCTGCAACATCTGGACCGCTTCGTCGTAGCTGATGCGCGGAAACGGGGTGTCAATTTTTTCGAGTTTCGAAATGTCCCGTTCGATCGTCGCCAGGTCGGCTCGGCGATTCTCGAGCACGCGCTTCACGATGAAGGTGATGAACTCCTCCGCGAGCTTCATGATGTCGTCGAGTTCGGCGAAAGCCACTTCCGGCTCCACCATCCAGAACTCGGTCAGATGCCGCCGCGTCTTCGACTTCTCCGCGCGGAAGGTCGGCCCGAAGCTGTAAACCTTCCCCAAGGCCATCGCCGTCGCTTCGATGTAAAGCTGTCCCGACTGCGTCAGGAACGCCGGATCGCCGAAGTAATCCACCGGGAAAAGCGTAGATGTGCCCTCGCAGGCCGCGGGGGTGAGGATCGGTGGCTCGGTCAGGGTAAAGCCTTGCTCGTCGAAGAACGCATGGGCCGCGCGTACGATCTCGCCGCGGATGCGCAGGATCGCCGCCTGCCGCTGGCTTCGCACCCAGAGATGGCGGTGCTCCATCAAGAACTCGATCCCGTGCTCCTTCGGCGTAATCGGATACGGCTCCTCGGTCGGCACGCGTTGCACGACCTCGACGTTCGTAACGTCCATCTCGTAGCCGCCGGGCGCGCGCTGCTCAGCCCTTACGTTTCCCGTAACAATTACGCTCGACTCCTGGGTGAGGTTCTTCACCAGGTCGAACAGCTCCGGGGAGACGTTCTTCTTGAACAGCACGCCCTGGATAATCCCGCTGCCGTCGCGAAAGATGGGGAACAGCAGCTTCCCGCTCTCGCGCAGGTTATAAAGCCAGCCCTTGATCGTGACTGTCTGGCCGTCGAACTTGCCAATCTCCCGAATGGTTGCGGTTGGAGCTTGTTGCATAGTTTCCATAATTCACTGCGCTACGCGATTGCGCCAGCGCCCTCAAGTTTTTTCGTGACTTCGCCAAATTTTTCGGTGATGTTGCCCGCGGTTTCGGTCTCGATCTCGAAGAGCAACGCCGGCACGAGGGGCGCGCTCCGCAGCAACCGGATCGCCTCATCCCAATCGATGTTCCCTTCGCCTGGCCACAAATGCGAGTCGCGATCTTTGTTGTTGTCGTGGATGTGAGTGGATCGAATGCGGTCTTTCATCACGGCGAAAGCCGCTTCGACTCCCTGCTCCAGGTGAGCATGGCCGATATCAAAGCAAAAACCTACATCATCGAAGTGTGCTGTCTGCACCAATTCCACGAGCCGCTCCGGCGTCGAGAGTTCGTTCGGGATGTTCTCCAGGAGAACGCGCACGCCAAGCGGCTTCGCGAAGGCATGCAGGTGCTCGATGGAGGAAGTCGCCGCGTCGAAAAATTTATGCTCGCTGAAGCTCTCGCCGCCAACGCCGATGTGCTGGATGAGGAAGCGGAACGGAACCTGCTCGGCAACTTCGATCGCCCGCTTGATCTCATCCATCGCGTCGATGCGCGACTTCCGGTCGAGGCTGGCGATGTTCAGCGGAGGCGAAGCGTCACGGCCCCAGTCGTAATCCGCAAACATGGGGGCATGCAGGGAATGAAATTCCGCGCGTGCGCCCTTGAACCAGTCGGCGATTTCGCGCACCTGCTGGCGATTGGTGTAGTCGAAGTGGCCGCGGGCCCCGAAAATCTCGATCGCCTGCGCGCCCATGCGCGCGTACCCATCCAGCATCCCGGGATGGAGCCGCTCCTTGACCTGCACGTACGTGGAAATGGCCTTCTGCATGGACCCTCTACTAATAGCCTACCGCATGGCCGTTATTGCGGCCATCGCTGGCTCCCTGGCGCTCACCGCTGGCGGGGTCCACCAGGATGCATTCGCCGTCGCTCCAATAGCGATCGTCATCGGCCTCATCGTGCGCGATGTTGTGTCCCATCTGCTTCAGCAGGCGCAAAGTATCCGGCGAAATCCCCGGCTCCACATACTCGCGATCGGGCAACCACTGGTTGTGGAAGCGCGGCGCATTCACCGATTGCTGAATATTCAGCCCATAATCCACCACGCCCATCAGGATGTTGGCGACTGTCGTAATGATGCGCGGACCGCCGGGCGAGCCGAGCACCATGAACAGCTTTCCCTCCTTGAGCACGATGGTGGGCGTCATCGCCGAGAGGGGCCGCTTCCCGGGACCGATCGAGTTGGCTTCCCCTTGGATCAATCCGTACTGGTTCGGCGTTCCCGGCTTCGAAGAGAAATCGTCCATCTCGTTGTTCAGGAGAAACCCCAGTCCCTCGACCGTGACATACGACCCGAAGGAGCCATTGAGTGTCGTGGTCACCGAAACGGCGTTTCCCTGATCATCCACCACCGAGAAGTGGGTCGTGTCTTCGGGCTCCGCGATGTTTTTCGAAACACTATGCAATGCCGCGTACCGGTCAAGGTTCGCAAAGCCCCGTGGACGCTTCAAATCGTTGCTTCGCGTCGCGTGATTGAGGTCAATCGTCTCCCGCCATGCGACGCCGTATCTGCGGTCAATTAATTGTGCGACGGGGATCTGCGCAAAGTCCGGATCTCCAAGGAACTCAGCACGATCGAAGAAGGCCCGCCGGTAGGCTTCCAGTGTCAGGTGCATCGCTTGCGCAGAACGATCGCCGTACTTCGCCAGATCGAATCCTTCCAGGATATTCAGCGCCTCCACGAGCGCGATCCCTCCGGACGACGGTGGCGGAGCACTGAGGATTTCGTAGCCGCGATAAGTACCCCGGATCACTGGCCGCTCTTTCACCTCGTAGGCCGCGAGATCTTCCGTGGTAATCAGCCCGCCGCCCTTGGCCATATCGGCTGCGATCTGCCGTGCCATCGCGCCCTTGTAGAAATCCTCAGGATTGGCGGCGATGCGCTCCAGCGTAGCCGCCAGTTCAGGTTGCTGAAAGAGATCGCCGGGTTCATAGAAATGCCCGTTCCGCTGAAAAATTCTTCGCGATTCTGGAAACTTCCCAAGGTCCACGTCCTGAAATCCCTGGGCGTCTTCGTAACCGAGGTGAAAGCCTTCCCGCGCCAGGCGAATGGCAGGCGCCATCACCTGCTTCAGCGTAAGCTTGCCGAACTTCTTTTCGGCGTAGACCATCCCGGCTACAGATCCCGGCACGCCACTCGCCTTGTAGCCGACGAGGCTCGCATCCGGAATGATGTTGCCCTTCGCGTCGAGATACATGTTGCGCGTGGCTTTCGCCGGCGCTTTCTCACGGTAATCGATGAAATGGGTCTCACCGTTGGCCATGCGGAGGAGCATGAATCCGCCGCCGCCGAGATTTCCGGCCGCCGAATGCGTTACCGCGAGAGCGAAACCGGTGGCCACCGCGGCATCCACGGCATTTCCGCCCTCCTTCATGATCTCCACCCCGGCGTGGCTTGCATCCACCTGGACGCTTGCCACCATGGCATGCTTCGCATGCTCCGGACTGATCATCGTTTCCGGCAGACAGGGCAGAACTGTGACGGCCAGAAACAAGAATCTTGCTGCTAGAGGTTTCCAAGTCTTCATCATGGTCGGAAGAACGCGGCGAGAACGACCTTTGAGGCTATTCCAGCGCTTGCGACAGAGTCAAATTTGCCAAACGATTCCCCGCTGGGGGATACTCGCCCTTTCCTTCTCGTGCTAGAGGCTGGAGGACGCTTGTTTCGCTTGGTTAGGGCTTTATCCTGCATGTTGTTCTGCGCTGTCGCTTTCGTAACTTTCGCCGCTCCGCAATCGTTAGCGAATCTTCCTTCCGCCAAGATTTCTGCCGATCACCTGCGCCAGTACTCCGACGAATCTGTGCAATGGATGCGCAGCTACCTCCGCATCAACACCTCGAACCCGCCGGGCAACGAGCTTGCGGCGGCCCAGCTTTTCAAGAAGGTGCTCGACGCCGAGGGTATCGAGAACCAACTGTTCGAGTTTGTGCCCGGGCGAGCCAACATCTGGGCGCGTATCAAAGGCGATGGTTCCATGCGTCCGCTGATCCTTCTGAGCCACATGGATGTAGTCACCAGCGACCCCACGCAATGGAAGGCAGATCCGTTTAGCGCGGAGATCATCGACGGTGCGATGTACGGCCGCGGCGCGCAGGACATGAAACAGGAAGGGCTCGCGCAGCTCGTGGTCATGGTCATGCTCAAGCGGGAACGGATCCATCTCGATCGCGATGTCATCCTGCTCGCCACCTCCGACGAAGAGGTAAACGGGATCGGTACCGACTGGATGATCGCCCACAAGCGCGATCTGCTCGAGAACGCGGAGTTCCTGATCACCGAGGGCGGCGACAACCTGCTGCAGAACGGACGCGTCGAGTCCGTCAATGTCGACGTCGCCGAGAAGTCGCCCTTCTGGCTTAGGCTGACGGCGCATGGAGAACCGGGACACGCGTCGATTCCCATGCCCGACTCGGCGCCCAACCGCCTGGTGCGCGCACTTTATCGCGTCATCAACTACCAGACGCAACTCAAAGTTCTCCCCGTCGTTGAAGAACATTTCAAAGCGCTGGCTGCAACCGAGCAGGGAGTGCTCGCAGAAAAGTTCCTGGATATCCGCAGCGCCCTCCGCGGGAGAGCGTTCTATCAGCGCATGGCGGGCGACCCACAATATGCTTACCTGCTTCGTAACACGGTCACCCTCACGCGCCTTCAGGGATCGCAGCAAACCAATGTCATCCCGAACGAGGCGGTTGCGTATCTCGACGTTCGTCTCCTTCCGGGAGAGGACTCGCATGCTTTTCTCGACCTGATGAAGCGGGTCGTGAACGATGCGAACGTGACCGTGGAACCGGAAAGCACCGAGTTTCGCAAAGCCAACACCTCGGCCATCAACACCACGCTATTTGACGTGTTTCGCGTGGTTGCAGCCTCCTATTGGCCGGGCACGCCGGTGGTGCCCACCATCACCAGTGGCTACACGGAAAACCAGCGTTACCGCGAACTCGGCATCGATTGCTATGGTTTCTCCCCGTACACCGCAACCCAGGAAGAGGGCGCCACGGAACACGGAAACAATGAAAGGGTGAGAGTCGACGAGTTGCGGCGCGCTCCAAGAATTCTTTACGACGTCGTCGCCACCCTCGGACAGAAGTAGTCAGTCTTCAGCCGGGGCCTCATCCGTCATCAGCCGCTCGTAGTTGCGCTGGATGAAGTTGTCCGTCATGCCCGCGATGTAGTCGCACACCACGCGGGCCGGCGAATCAATCTTCGCTTTATCCTGGTAGGAAGGCGGCAGGCTCTCCGGGTGGGCCATGAAGTGGCCGAATAGTCCGCCGACGATGAGTTCGGCATCCACTTTCTCTGTCTGCAGCGCCTCGCTGAAATAAAGATTCTCGTAGAGAAACGCTTTCGCCTCTTTGCGCTCCGCTTCCACGGCGGGACTGAAGGCCGCCAGCCTCTCGGGGTATTGCCGTATGTCTTCTAACGTTTGTACGCCGGAATCGCGAATCCGCATTCTAGTGTTCTCGATCAGGTCGGTCACTAATCGGTCGAAGATGCGCTTTACGGTTTCATTGAACTTCAATTTTCTTCGCGCGGAGGGATGACGGGCATCCACCTCGCGGTAGAAGCGTTCGAAGACCGGCAAATGCCGCAGCGCCTCCACGTTCAGGATGCGCGACTCGAAGCCGTCATCCATATCCGCCGTGGTGTACGCGATCTCGTCTGTCAGATCGATCAACTGCGCCTCGAGCGGCGGTCTTTGGTCGAGTAGATACTCACGCAATTCGGGGTGCTCCGCCTCCTGGTAGTCGCGCGAATGCTTGATGATGCCTTCGCGGACTTCAAAAGTCAGGTTCAGCCCGCGGAACGCGATGTAGCGCAGTTCGAAGTCCTCTACGATGCGCAACGCGTGCAGGTTGTGGTCGAAATACTCTCCATGCTTGCGCATCGCCGTGTCGAGCGCCTTCTCTCCGGCGTGTCCAAATGGCGGATGGCCGAGATCGTGCACCAGGGCGAGGGCTTCTGTCAGGTCCACGTTCAGGTTGAGGGCAGCGGCGATGGTCCGCGAGATCTGCTGCACCTCGATGGTGTGCGTCAAGCGGTTGCGGAAGTGGTCGGAATAGCGGCCGGTGAAAACCTGGGTTTTGTTTTCCAGCCGGCGGAAGGCTCGCGCATGGAGGACCCGGTCGCGGTCGCGCTGGAAGTCGTTGCGATAGGCGTGCGGCGGCTCAGGAATACGACGCCCACGGGAATTCTCGACCTTCACCGCGTAGCCGGCTAGCATGGCGCGAGTTTACCAGCCTTCCCAGGCATGCAAAAGGCACCGCGGGAGCGGTGCCTTTCCGTCTCGTGCAGGGTTATTCGTTATTGCTTCGGAGCGGGCGACTGCGTCTGCTGTGCCAGCTTGATCTTCGCCGACTCCAGCTTCTTCTGGACCTTGGAAACATCGTCGGGGTCGACTTCGGCCGGAACCGAATGGCTCCACTGGTCCAGAGCGCGTTCCCATTGCGTTGCCGCGAGCTTGAGTCTCCCGGTCTTCTGGTAGAGATCGCCAAGATGATCCTGAACGGTAGGGTCGCTTCCGATTTTCTCGGAAGCCTTGCGCAGATTCTCTTCCGCCTGTTCGTAGTTGCCCATTTTGAAGTAAGCCCAACCCAGGGAATCGAGGTAAGCACCGTTCTGCGGATCGAGTTGCACTGCCTTGCGCAACATGGCCAGCGCCTCTTCCAGGCGCGTTCCGCGATCGGCAAGCATGTAGCCAAGGTAATTCAACGCCCCGGCATTCTTCGGATCGGACGTGATGACTTTTCGGAAAGCCTCTTCGGCCTGGTCGTACTTCTTCTCGCGCTCGAAGATCGACCCCTGCACGAAGACGACGTAGTCTTTTTCTTCCTGCTTCGAAGCGAGTTGCAGTGCCTTCGCGACGGCCTGTTCGGCTTCGGGATACTGTTTCAGGCGGGTGTACATCTGCGCCAGTGCGACATAGACTTCGCGATCGTCGGATTGTTTCCCGTTCAGCAGCGACTTGGCTTTCTGCAGGGCTGCATCCGCCTGGCCCTGGTCGGCCAACTGGGAGGCTAACAGCAGCTGAATCTCGCGGTCGTTGGGGAGTTTCTTGGCTCCGTCCTGGGCTGCTTGCGTAGCCGCCGGCCAATCCCGGGCGTCGCGGTATGTCTCCACCATCTCCTGGTAGGCGCGCGACGCGCTCTCGTCGCCGAGAGGAATCATCTTGCGGAAGGTTTCGATGGCCTGCTGGGTGTGATTCGATTCGCGATAGATATTGCCGAGCCGCTCGAGGAAGATCGAGCGGTTGCTCTTGTCTGCCGCAGTGTAAGCGGCGTCCGGCTTCTCGCCCTTTTGCAACAGTTGCTGAATCGTCTGGATCGCTTCTTCGTAGCGGCCCTGGGCTTCGTAGATCACCGCCAGGTTATATGGGATTTCCTGCGAGTCCTGGACCAGTGCCGAAGCCTTTTTCAGCGCATCAAGCGCCTGGTCGAAACGTCCATTGCGGCGGTCAATCTCGGCGATGTGTTGATAGCTCTGCGCATCCGAGGGATCGGCATCCACAATTACCTTGTACTGCTCAAGCGCCGCTTCAAGTTGGCCATCGCTCAACAGGTTCTGCGCCAGGCCGCGTACCGAGTCCAGGTTGTCCTTGTCGAGTTCAATTGCTTTTCGGTAGGCGTCGATCGCTTTCTTGTAATCCTTTTGCTCTTCGTAGGTATATCCGAGGGTGGCGTAGAGCTTGGCGCTGCGGTCGTCATCCGGAATGTTGCTCAAAACCTGCTGCGCACGCGCCGTGTCTCCCTCCTGGGTATACAGGTAGGCGAGCATCGTGACTGCCTCTTCGGAGTCCGGCTGGATCTGGACCGCGGTCTTGAACTCCTTTTCAGCCTTCGTCAAGTCGTTGCTGTAGGAATAGAGCCGCCCCAGCAGCAGATGGTCTTCAACACTGGAAGGATCGAGCTTCACGATCTGTTCGTATTGGTCGATGGCCAGTTTTTGCATTTCGCGCGACTGGCTGTTGCCGCTCTGCACATCGCCGAGCGACCGCAGGTAGATGCGGCCCAGGAGCCGGTGAGCGTCCACATTGTTCGGATCGCGCTTTAGGATGTCCTGTGCTTCCACCACTGCATCGCGGATGCGGCCCGTGCGCCAATAGAGATCGGCCAGCCCGGCATTCAAATAGTCGGAAGAAGGGTCGGCTTGAATCGCAGCGCGATATTCATCGATTGCCTTGTTGGCATATTCCGCGCGGCCATACGTCGCCACCATCTCTTCATACATGTGGGCAAGGGTGTAATGGTAGTAGGCGTCGGCACGGTTGGCCTTCTTTGCCGGCTGCTCCGGGGATGGCGTTTGCTGAGCAGCGTTGGGTTTGGCTGGCGCTTCCGGACGTGGGGTATCTTGCTTTTCTTGCGTAGCCGGAGTCGACCCGCTCGGGGACTGCCCTGGTTGCGCGAGACTGGCGGTTGCCGCGAACAAAAGCACTGCCAAAGAAGAGTGAAGGAATTTCGAGTTCATCAAAAACCAGCCAATCTACTGCTTGGATGCCGGAGCCAGACCGGAAGGATCGTATCCGTATTCTAGCCGGAATTTGGCCGATTCGGACCCAATAGATTCCTGTGAGGCCTACGGTTCAGGTACTTCGTCGTACTCCGAACGGAAACGGGCGAAGCGGCTTCTACTCGCTTCGCCCACATCGTTGGACGCCACGAAACTCAAGAGGTTAGAAGCTGGGAACTGCTTCGATGTCCCGCACCTTCCAACTGTCTTCGGCCGGAGTCATCAGCACCATGTAAAAAATTGTGCCTGGTTGCGACGACACGACTTTGTCGCCGTCCATCAACTCCACCTCTACATTGGCGGTATCTTTCAACTGCATCGCCGACCCGTCATAGGAATAAAAGACGGCCTCTAGTTTGTGACCGTGGTCTATATAACGGCGACGCAACCCATTCTTCTTCTGGTCGTCGATGGCTTTCCCCAACTTGTCATGGGCAAACCCCACGAAAGAGGCGTCCAGCAGGTCCGCCCGGTTCTGCTCCATGGCGCCCGCGAGATTTTGCCACGCGCTCTTGTAATCGCGAATCACGCTTGCTTCGGTCTTATCCTCTAACTGCCGAGGCTGCACGTTTTTGTCGGTGAACTGTACCTCCACCGCGGGGGCCGCAGCCCATACGCGGTGCAATGTCCAGGCTCCCGCCAGGGCGAGCGCCAGGAATGAGAGCGTCAGCAGCAACCGTCGCATTAGCGGCCCTCCCAGTGAATCTCGTTCCCAATCACCACTCCGGCGGCAACCGTCAGTGTGGAGCCGGGCGTATTCGGTAATTCGGCTTGGGCGAAACCCTTCTTAATGCGCGCGTCCACCGTGCTCTTGCCCGAGGGATCCGTTTCCGTGAAGGTCACGATCGTACCGTCGGGTACGGCATTCCCCGCGCAATCCCTGATGGGATCGGTCGTCACCAGGAGGCCGTTCTTGCTGGGTTCGACCTTCATGCGGAGATTGCAGGGATCGGACGCAGTCTGTTGCACCACCCGGCGTACCTGCGCATCGCCTGCCGATGCTACGAATTGTGCCGCTCCACTTTTCTTGCCTGAATCCATGCGTACGTAAGCAACACCCAGTTTGCTCGTCTCGGTCCGGGCTTCCGCCGGCGTTCCAGGGACGGCCAGATCGAATTTCACGGGGGTGGGCTGAAAGACGATGTTGCTGTATTTATCCAGCACGAACGCTGTTCCGCTGATGACATCGGGCTTGGCGGCCGGCACGCGGGACGGACGCGCCAGGAAAGCTACGTTCGATGGCGCATCCGCCACCACGTAAAACGTCCCGCTATTCTCGCCCGCAACCACGGTATAGCGCCCTGCGGCGCGCAACTGGTCGCCGGTAATGACCAGCGAACCGTCGGCTTTCGTCTTAAAGGCAGTCGCCGGTCCGAAGACGTACGCCGTTCCGTTCACGCCGGAGATGTGAAGGTCCTGGCCGGCGGGCGTCGTCTTGGGCACCTGCAAGCCACTCTGGGCCTGCGCCACAGCGAACGCAAACCAGCACACCGCAACCAACAACATTGACAGAAGAAAGTTGCGAATCATCATTGACGGTCCAGGCTGTACTGGTTCACGGTTACACGGTAGTTCTGCACGTTCTTGGCGATGTCCTGCTGCAAGCCCACGGAGAACGGGATCGGAGTCTGGGGCGGCAGAGCCTGGTCCACATAGTCATCGGATACCCACACCACTTTGCCGCTGCCGTCGTAATAGGTGGCAAGGACGTGCGGGATGTTCACCGTCTCGCCGCTCTCGTTCAGCAGGTCGCCCTTGAGCACGGGACGCCCACGCAAATCCTTATCGACGTGCTCATGGAGAACCGCGATCACCGGATCGGCGGAAGCCGGCACCAGCATCGAGTTCGGCTGCATGCGCACGCTTTTCACCTGCGCTAGCCGCACTTTCGGAAAGTCGATGCGGAACGGCGAAATTTCCTTCGGCAGCAGCGTATGCGAAACCTTGTCGAAGCTGCTCTCTTCTCCGATGACAGCCGTGTTCTTGTCCAGCAGCGTGGCATTCACCGAGACGAATGCCGGTACCGTGTCTTCGTTCTCGATCTCACCCAGCACGATCGTGGCACCATCGCGTTCGATCGCATTCATGCTCACGATGCGGACTCGCGGAGCCTCCACGTTTTGCGCTCCCCAATCGTCATCGCTCCCGCGCGTGATGACGTCCCAACGAAGATAGTTCACCGGGATCACCTGGGGTGGAACCTTCGCCTGCTTTTCCACCGGCCAGTCCACTTTCCAGGTGCCGCTATCGTTCACGACTTTCAGGTCGCGGGTGTCGTAGAACGCACCGATGGCGGTCGACCACTCCACCGTGGCGCGGACCATGGCAGCGTTGTCGTTCTGGTTGAGAATGCGGGTATCGACGTTCTGGAGGTTCGAGTAAGTGCGCAGGCTGCCGTCGCGTCCACCCAAGTCGCGAACGAAAGCCTGTTCATCGGTGTTACTGGAAGGCGACACGTAGCGGTAAGCGCCTTTGAAGTCGCGCCCCTTGGCGTGCTCATAGAGCGCGCGAACCGCGCCATCCGGCGTCGAGGCAGCTGCGCCCTCGTTGGTGCGCACCGTGCCGGCTGCCACCAGCGCAATCGTCAGAATTACAAGTGCAATTGGAAGTATGCGCTTCATCACTTAGCCTCCCGCACCAGGACATGATCCGGGCCCGCCGATGCGCGCACAGCCGCGGGCTCGCCCAGCGGATATCGTTTCTCCGGCATCATGAGCACCGCGAACAAAGCGAACAGGCTCACTCCCACCGGTAGAATGCCCCACATCAGTCCTTGCCACGCCGTCGGCATAATGTCGCCGAAGTCGATGCGGCGGGCGGGGGGCACGTCTTCCTTCGACCACAAGGTCACGTTGCCGTTGTCATAGCTTTCCGCCTGTCGCCACCCGGCAAAGGCCAGCAGCGGCTCGTAATAGCGGTCTCGGACGAAAACGTATTTCAACCCGTACTGGTTCGCGTGCTTAAGAATCGCGCGCAGTGACTCCATTCCCGCCGCCCCGAAATACTTCGAGTTGTTGAACTGGCCCGAACCGTATTGGGTCAACTCCGGCAGCAAACGGGCAGAGTTGTAATCGCCGTCCACGCTGCCCGCGCTCACCTGCCGCGAGACCGCGGAGAACTGGCTTCCAAAGCCGAGCGTGATGTAGCGGAACTTGGAGTGGCCTTCACGGTTGAGGAACGAAACCACCTGGTCGATCTTGAAGGGCGAGGAAGTAATGGGATGGAACACGTTCCAGGAGATCGCGCTGCCGAAAGTCGCCACCGCTGCGATCCACAGCGCGACTACCGCCTTGCGCGAATAGCGGTCAATCAGAATCTGGGCAAGAATTCCAACGAACGGAAGCGCCATCAGCGTGGCCCAGAAGGTGAAGCGCTCGAAGGTCAAAACCTCGAAGGCGCGGCCTAACAGTACCTTGCCGACCGGGGTCGTTCCTCCCAGGCCCAGCATTGTGGTCAGCCACCATCCGAAGAGCAAGGGACGCAGCCGCGCGACCGCGGCGCCGCGCATCAGGATGAACGGAATGGCCAGGATCAGCGCACCCATCGGGATAATCCAGAAATTGATCCCGCTGATCGGCACCAGGAGGTAGTTGTCGCGGCTGCCGTGCGGAATCGGCATCTGGTTGATCGGGTTGTGATAGAGCTGGATGAGGTATGGGAGCAGCACGATGGCGATCCCTACGCCCATTAATACCGCGAAGACCACGCCGCGAGCGAGGACGGCAATTGCGCTTCTCTCCTCGCTGTCTTCATTGCGGTCCATTACCGAGAGAAGGAGTACCGGGATGGCAAACAACACCGCGCCGAAGATCAGTGTCACGTGGTGAGCCGCCGCAGACGCGAGCGCTAGCGCCAGTCCTTTCACCAGCGCAAGGAAATTGCCGCGCCGGTTCCAATAATAGAAGTAAGGCAGAGCGTTCAGTAGCAGCGCCGCTGCGCTCGTCGTCGGCAACTGGCCAGACTGGTAGACCAGCATCGCCAGCGACCCGAGAAACACCGCGCCGATCGCCGCGTAACTGGCTTGCACCTCGCTCACCCACAACTTGGCGTAGCGGTAGACCCCGACCACCAGGAGAACAATTGCAATTCCTTGCACAAGCATGTACGCCATCGTGATCCCGACCAGGTGCGAAAAGAGCGCAATCCACTGGTGGGTCAAAGGCGGATACGTCGTCTGCGAGAAACCGCCGTACCACTTCTCATTCCACGGCGAAAACCAGTGGCTGGCGTAGTGCGACGCGAAAAACATATGCGTATTGGCGTCGTACGACGACGCTGGCAGTTGCATGAGCAGCAGCGGGCCGTGGATCGCAATCGCCAAAAGCACAATGGCGGAAAGCGGAATTGCCCGGCTCGCAGGCAACGCGGAAGACTTAGGTAACAAGGAACACTCCTAGCGGAACAACACAGAGATCAGCAGCAGTTTGGATTCCTTTTGAACCAGGTTGGTTTTCCATGAGAATCCGGATGCCAACTATTTCCCTTTGAGACAGAACGATACGGACCGTCGCATTTTGCGATATAAATGTGGAATCCATGTGCCAATTCGGGTAGAAACTGCTCACAATCAGAGCTGGCGAGCAGCAATTTGCCGTGGTTATTGCATCCGAAGCAGTTGGAATCTTTCTTGCCATACAAGTGCTTGCCGTATCAGCCCGATCGAGTAGCCCTGTGAAAAAAAGCTTTACCATTGTTACCTCCCTTTGCCTTTTATTTCTAGTCGCCGGAGTTCGTGCGCAAGATTTCCAAGTTGATCAGCAGCCCTCGGCACCAGCGGCCAAGCCCGGCCAGAAATCGAAAGGCAAGCCTGCGAACAAGCAGGCCGCTCCCAGCGCTCAAAACGGCCTTGGTTGGGGAAGCAGCATCGAAGTGGGCCGTCTGGCGCGCGCTGCCGAAGACGCGCTCAAGCACGGGAATCCTACAGCTGCCTCCAATTACGCGCAGCGCGCCGTGGAAAAAGCGCCCCAGAACAGCAAATTGTGGCTCCTGCTCGGCTATACCTCGCGCCTCGCGGGCAAGACCCAGCAGTCGATCGACGCTTACAACCAGGCCCTGAAGACCGATCCCAAATCGCTGGACGCCAAATCCGGCCTGGCGCAGACCTACATGCGTGCCGGCCGCAATGACGATGCCAAGCGCCTCCTCGCCCAGGTGCTGGCGGCCGATTCGCGCCGTCAGAACGACCTCCTGGTCGCCGGCGAGCTCTACCTGCGTACTGGCGATCCGACGGCCGGAATCAATTACCTGCAGCGCGCCGACAACCTCAAGCCCTCGGCCCATGCCGAATTGCTGATGGCCATGGGTTATATGCGGCTCAAGCAGCCGCAGAAGGCCAAGGCGCTGCTCGACTCCGCCCGGAAGCGAGCTCCGAATAATGTCGAAATCTTCCAGGCGGTCGCAACGTTCTATCGCGAAGATCACGACTATAAGAGCGCCATCGAGACCCTGAAGAGCGCGCCTCGCAAGACGCCCAGCCTCCTCGCCGACCTTGCATTCACGTATGAACTCGCGGGCGACAAGAAAAGCTCGGCGCAAACGTATGTCAAGGCTGCGAATGCCGCCCCCAAAGAGATCAAGTACCAGCTAAGCGCGGCTCAATCGCTGATCCAGAACGGGGATAAGCAAAAAGCGCTTGAGTTCATCAACCGCGCCGCCGCCATCAATCCGGACCACTATCGCCTGCACGCCATTCGCGCGGGACTGGCAAAGTCCGAAAACCGCAATGCGGACGCGGTCAAGGAATACCAGCTCGCACTCGCGGCGATGCCGAAAGACGGCGTGCCCGAAGGACAGCTATACCCCGTTCTCCTTCGTTTGAATCTCGCGGAGGCGCTGAAAGATTCAGGCAACGCAGACGGCGCTCGTCAGCAGATGGCCTTGGCCGAGCAGGAGATTGCGAAGATCCACGTGGAAGGCCCGGCTAAGGCAGAATTCCTTCGCGTACGGGCCTCGATCAAGGCGTCGAGCCAGGACTTTGCCGGCGCGGAAGCCGACTTGAAGGAAGCGCAGAAGCTCGATCCCAACAACCCGCTGATCACGCTGCAATACGCCAATTTGCTGTGGAAAGCCGGACGCCCGGATGAGTCGCGCCGCATGTACCTGGGCATCCTGCAAGGCGATCCGAAGAACCGCTTCGCGCTCGAGGCTCTCGGCTACCTGTCGCGTGACGCCGGCGATCCTAAGGGGGCGGAGCACTACTTCACGCTGCTCGCACAATACTATCCGGACGACTACGTTCCTTACCTTGCTCTCGGGGATCTTTACACCGCGACCCATGACTACACCCGCGCGCTGGCCAATTACGACCGCGCCCATCAGATTGCGCCCACCAACGCGATCGTAGTGGCCAACGCCGCGAACGCGGCCATTGAGGCTCGCCAGCTTCCGATCGCCGGCGAGTGGCTTGCGCGCGCTACCGGCGATATGGCCGACGAACCGCACGTGCTGGTGGAGAAAGAACGTTACCTCTTCCATACCGGTAAGTACCAGGAATCCGCCGCCACCGGCCAGCGCGCCCTCGAAAAGCTGCCCAAGGATCGCAACGCCAGCGTCTATCTCGCCTATGCCTATTACAACCTGGGCCGCTACGACGACGTGCTCGCCCTGGCGGATAAGTACGACAACATCCTTCCGAAGGAACCGAATTTCCCCCTTCTGGAAGGCCACGTGCATAGACAATCGCAGTTGCTGAATGAAGCCATCCAGGACTACACCCACGCCCTCGAGCGTGATCCAAAGATGGTCGAAGCGTATGTCAACCGAGGATATGTGCTGAACGATATGCAGAACGCCGAGCAGGCGTCGCAGGACTTCCATACTGCGCTTCAGCTCAATCCGGACAACGGAACGGCACACCTCGGCCTCTCGTTTTCTGACCTCCAGCTGCATCACGGCAGAGAGGCACTCGAGCAGGCCGCCATTGCGGAGAAAGTGCTTGGGGAATCGGGCGCGACTCACCTGGCCCGCGCGACCGCCTATCGCCAGCAGCGCCTCATGGCCCAGGCGGAGCGCGAGTACGCCGCCGCCATCAAGTTCTCGGCCCAGGATGCGAAACTCCGTCTCGCCCTCGCCGACACGCAATATCACGAGAGAAAGTTCAATCTGGCCCTTGCGACCCTCGCCGATGCGCTCACCCTGGATCCTGACGATCCGGTCATCTACGCGCAGATGGCGCACGCGCACGCCGAACTGCATCACCGTGAGGAAACACTTCGCTACGTGGCGCTCGCCGAAAAGGCCGGCAACAATCGTTCCCTGGTGCTGCTCGATACCGGCGATGCCCTGCTGACGCTTGGCGATCGTGAAGGCGCGATGCAGCGCTTCGAGCGTGCTCTCGACGCGCCCGACGCCGACCGCGTACAAGCGCGCCTCGCGATTGCGCGCCTCATGGTCCGTTACGGACACGAGGGCGACGCTCGCCAGCAGGTAGCTCTCGCGTTCGCCGAGAGCCGCATCGGCGAAGCTTCGCCGGTCACGCCAGATGATCTGGTAGAAGCCGCCAACATTTTCCTCTCCATCGACGATTTCGACTTGGCCAAGCGGTACTTTGAGAAGGCCAAGGAAGCAGGGGCCGCCGATGAAGTAGTGAGCATCGGCCTGGCGAATGTAGCTCTCGTGCGAGGCCAGACCAGCGATGCCCAGGCGCAACTGGCGAAAATTGGCGATCCCACGGAAGAGCAACAGAACTACGATTACCAGCTCGCCATGGGCAGCGTGTATCGCCAGCAGCGCGATAGCGTTCGCTCCTTAAGCGCCTTCGCCCGCGCGAATCAGCTTGGCGGGCCCGACGATCCCATCGCCGAACGCGCGTTGTTCGAAGCCGCCGGTACGGAAGGAATACAGATCAACAACAAGGTCAGCGTCCTCTCCGATTTCGAGATGCACGGCATTTTTGACGACGCCACGATCTACAACCTCGACCGTCAGATTTTCGGGGTCACCGGCAATCAGCCTTTGCCGCCGCCGCGCTCTACCCTGGAATCGCTATGGACGAATGGTTATCGCCTTCACCTCGGCAGGCTCCCGCTGATCAGCGGATTCTTCCAGTTGCGCAATGCCCGCGGTGAATATTCCGTGCCCAGCGACGCTTTGATCGTTCCCATTGATACCTACGATTACAATTTCAACTCTGCGATTAATCCTTCGCTCCACCTCGGATTCCTTACAATGAACTTCAACACCGGGGTCCAGTTCACGGTGCGCCGCGATAAGGAATCGCCGGTGCTCTTGAACCAGAATCTGTTTCGTCAGTTTGCGTACGTGGAAACCAATTCGATCGGAGACTGGTTGCAGCTTCGGGCACAGGGATTTCATGAAGCAGGCCCCTTCACGGACCGCGACCTCAGTTCGCGCGATGTGGGCGGCCGCCTCGAATTCATCGTAGGACGACCTTGGGGACGAAGTGCCTTTCTCACCGGCTACACCGTGCGCGACATCGTCTATAACCCGTCGATTCGCGAATTTTTTACCACCAGCACGTACGCGGGATTGCAACACACCTTCGGGCGCTCGAGAAAATTAACCGTCGCCGGCCTGGGCGAATACGTTCGCTCCTGGCGTGTGCAAAATTCTGAATACGCGATCGCGCAGGCCCTGCAGCCCGCAGGACAAATCACTTACGAGCCGAATAATCGTTGGAAAGCGGATGGTTCTGTCGCCTGGGGCAAGGGCGAAGGATTCAGTGCTTATGACAACGTGCAGAGCAGTTTCTTCATCTCTTATGTGAGGCCGTTTCGCCGTTCGGTGACGGATGGTTTCGGAAACGTTCCCGTTGAGTATCCTTTGCGTTTTTCTTTTGGGATTCAGACGGACAATTTTTATGACTTTACTGGCCACGGTCAGGCACAGATTCGCCCTGTAGTTCGCCTCACGGTGTTTTAACGCCAGAAGGATTGCATGAAGATTTGCCTGGTTACAGCCTTCCCACCTAGCCGGCGGGGGCTGAACGAATACGGGTACCACATAGCGCGAGAGTTGCAGCGTGATCCGCTGCTTAGCGTGACCGTCCTGGCCGACGAGCTGGAGACGCCGGAGCGGGAGCTCGAGGACTTCGACGTCCAGCGGGTATGGCGCTTCGACAGCCTGTCGAACCCTCTGCGGTTACGAAAGGCCCTCCGCGAGCATAAGCCGGATGTAGTGTGGTTCAATCTCCTATTCTCGACCTTTGGCAATAACCCCATGGCAGCGTTTGCCGGACTGACGGTTCCTATCTTCAGCCGGCTGTCCGGCCGCTATACCCATGTCACGCTCCACCATTTGATGGAGAATATCGATCTTGCACACGCCAATGTGCGGTTCCCGAAGGCTTACCGCGCCGCCGGGAATCTGGCCACTCGCATGTTGCTGGCGGCCAACTCGATCAGTGTCCTTTTGCCGGCTTATCGTCGTACCCTGATCAACAAGTACGGCGGGGAAAATGTGCACTTTCGTGCGCATGGCATCATGTCCGCCCGGCCCGAGCCCCCTGACTATTCTCGACGTGGTGTTCCTGACCATCGCGTGCTAGCATTCGGCAAGTGGGGTACTTACAAACGGCTCGAGCTTCTCATGGAAGCTTTCGAACTGGTTTCCGCCCGCATGCCGAATGCAAAGCTGATCATTGCCGGCAGCAACCACCCCATGACCCCGGGCTATGTTGAAAGCGTCGCGAAGCGATACGAAGGAGATTCGCGCGTCGAGTTTGTGGGGTACGTTGCCGAAGAAGACATTCCGGAACTGTTCCGCAACTCAAGCGTGTTGGTTATGCCTTATTCCTCGGCCACCGGTTCCAGCGGCGTTGCTCATCTTGCTGCCGAATACGGCCTGCCGATCATCTGTGCGGATATCCCGGACTTCCACGAGATGGCGGAAGACGAAGGCCTCGGTATCCTCTTCTATCAGACCGGAAGCGAAAGCAGCCTCGCCGACCAAGTCTGCGGACTGCTGAATTCTCCCGAGATGATGAAGGAGATGTCGGAGCAGAACTTCTCCGCCGCCCTTCGCCAGACCATGCCGCAAATCATGCGGCAGTATTTGCGTTCCTTCGACCTGCACCAGCGCGCCCGAGCGCTGGAGCCGATCGCGCGTTTTCGACGTATACCAGGCTGGGTACCCTCCCGCTCGGCCATCTTCCGCGCCGCTGCGCCAAGGTGGGTTCCATGGATGTAAGAGCGATTGTCGTTGTTGGGTACGTAGATCCCACCAATGACACGAAAGGCCGAACTCCGGAGTCCTTCGCCGGGATGCCGCTTGTGCTCAGCGAAGTGCTTGGTCGATCGGTGCTCTCGCGGACCGCGCAAAGGCTTCGTCACTACGGAATCTCGCAGCTGGTCACGGTGTGCGACCCCGAGGTCGCTTCTGCCCTCGACTCGGCCGCGATCAAGGATCTGAACCTCATGCCGCAGGATCGCGGCCTCTGGCGTACCGCCGAGACGGTGTTTAATGACTTCGTGCAGAAAGGCGCCGAACTGGTTCTGGTTGTCCGCCTCGGCCCTTACGCCGAAATCGATTACGAGGAGTTTATCCAGTTCCATCTGGAACAGCACGGAAGCGCGACGGTAGCGGTCGATGCCCGCGGTTATCGTATCGGGGTCGTCGCGCTCTGCCCGTCGCGGCGCAACGATGCTGCCTACCTGTTCCGCCACAACATGGAAGAGTTTCGCGTTCCCTGCCAGCAGTACGTCTTTCGCGGCTACCTCAACCGCCTGATCACGCCCATAGACCTTCGCCAGCTGGCGGTCGACTCGCTGCTGCAACGCAACCACCTGCAGCCGGTGGGAAAACAGATTCGTCCTGGGGTATGGACGGGGCCTTCCGCGCGGGTTCATCCTCGTGCCCGCATCGTGGCTCCGGCGTACATTGGCGAACGCGCTAAGGTTCGTGCCTCGGCTGTTATTACCCGCTTTACCACTATTGAGCACCATGCGGTCGTGGACTGTGGGACAGTGGTGGAGAACACTTCCGTGGCTCCTTACACTTACATAGGAGCAGGTCTGGATGTAAACTATGCCATCGTCGGGGGTGGCCGGCTGGCCAGCCTGCGCCGCAATGTAGAAGTCGAAATTCGTGACCCAAAGCTGGTATCCAGCATCTCATCTAGTGCGCCGCTTCGTGCGGTACGCGAGATGACAGCTTTGGCGGCCTATTTGCCCCAGCAGATTCTCAGCGGCCTTCTCGCAAAGTCTCAGCGAAAGATGCCGTCAGATTTGCCCACTGCCGTGAATACTCCTTCTGCAGCATTAAAGGAGCCGGCTCTCAATAACCCGGATGGCACTATGAACTCATCAGAGTTCCCCTCCGATTTCGCAGTTGCGAGGAGATATGGAAACGAGTAGGCCAGTTGTCGTAAAACGCATGCCGGAACGCCTGAACGCCCCGGCTTCCAAGAAATTTCTCGTCGAAGTGGAACCGTTCCTTCGCTCGGACCGGCCCCAGCTGGTACTGGATCTTTCCCAGGTGAAGCAGATGGATGCCGCTGGCGTCGATATGCTGCTCCACTGCCTCAACGAGACGATGAAACGCGATGGCGACGTCAAGCTGGCCTCCCTCTCCCCGCAGGCTGCCGTCGTTCTCGAGATGACGCGTACCGAGCGCCTCTTCGAGGTCTATCAGAATTCCACCGATGCGGTGCGCAGCTTCAGCAGCTTCCTGCCGAATGCGATCAAGCACTCGTACGCTCACTCGTATGCAAGCTTCGCGCCCTCGGCCTCCATGGCGTTCCCGGTCAGCAATGTGCAATTGCCCATGATTCCTGACTCGGACGGCGCCGACCAGGCAGCATGAGTTCAAATCCCGATACGTTGTTAAACCCTCCAGCCCGCGATCTTCGCGGGCTGGTTCGGTCTTTCAGGCTTGCGCCCACCCACAGCAAGCTTGTAGGCGGAAGTCTTGTCATGCTCGCCGGCTCGATGACGATGAGCGTGCTCAACTTCGGCTACAACATGGTCGTTGCCCGCATGTTGGGTAAAGCATTCTTCGCCCAGGCTGCCGCCGCGGTGACGATGCAGCTTATCGTGTCCGCCCTTACCCTCTCGGTCCAAATGGTCTGCGCCAAGTTTGTCGCCAAGAACGAGACCGCCGAAGAAAAGTCTTACACCTACCGCACGCTGCTTCGCCGAGCCTGGATGATCGGTGGTTCCGTCGGCATCGCGATGATCGTGATCAGCGTCCCCGGCTCCGCCTGGCTGCAAATGTCTTCGCCTTGGACGATGATCATCCTTGCCATTGGCATGACTTTCTACGTTCCCCTCGGCGTAAAGCGCGGAGGACTCCAGGGCGTCTGCAACTTCCGGCAGTTGAGCGCGAATTTCATCCTGGAAACCGTCGTCAAACTCGTTGCCGCCGTTGCTCTTCTTTATGCCGGCTTCGGAATCCATGGCGCGGTCGCCGCCATTTCCATCTCGGTCATCGCCGCGTATTATTGGCCACGAGTTCCGGAAGAACTTCGCAAGCAGCCGAAACTCGGGGTTCCTGCATCTTTCAAAGAAGGTGTCCAGGCCATCATCTTTTTTGTCGGCCAGGTCGTTATCAACAACATCGATATTTTGCTGGTGAACCACTTCTTCCGCCCCGAGATCGCTGGTTTGTACGCTGCTATCGCTCTCGTGGGGCGCGTTTTGTATATCGCTTCCTGGCAGGTTGTCAGCGCTATGTTCCCGATCGCCGCGGCGAAGAAAGAAGCGCACGAAAAAGAAAGCTGGACCGTCATCGGCGTCCCCCTCGCCCTGGTGGCTGCCATCTCGATCTTCTTCATCGGCGTGGTCGGGCTCATGCCTGACTTTGTCTTACGGGTGCTGTTCGGGGCCAAGTTCCAGATCGCCGGTACCGGCGTCGGCAATCTACTCATGCTGCGTACGCTCGCTACGGGTGGATACGCCCTCAGCGTTGTCCTGATGACCTACGAAATGTCGAGACGCATTGCCAACACCGGATGGTTTCAGTTAGCGGTCGCGGGCTGCATTGTGGTAGGTATCTCTCTATTCCACAACTCTCTGCACGAGGTCATTCTGCTGCAGCAATTGTTGATGGGTTTCCTTTTGATATCCGTGGCCGCGCTGTTTGTCCGCGCGCGCCTTTCTCAACACGGGGGAGCAGCATGAAAAAGCTGCAACGCATTACCGAGGCCGAAGTCATTACCGATTTCCTCAAGAACGAGTTTTACCAGGGAGAGTTCCATCATGACCGGGACCGGTTCGAACACCTGGTAATGGAAGCCGACACCACCAGCGAGTACGACAATGCCATCCGGCGCGCGCTCCTCTTTCGCCGCCGTGGACACATGTGGCGCGAACTTCCCCCCGACACGCAATGGTGGGAGATCGAAATCGAAGCCCAGGATCTCGACAAGATCCGCGTCTTCCCCCGTGCCCAATGGCGCAAGGTCTCCAACGGAAGTTTTCTCATCAGCGACATCGTGCGCCGCATCAAGTCCGAGCGCTTTCGCGGCAAAACGCGAGACTTCATCGCCAAAATACAGTCCCTGAGCTATCGACTGCGGGTAAGCAAAGACGACAGCTCGGTCATGCTCATCGGCATCGATGACGCCCATCCGCTCACCATTCTGGAAGGCAACCACCGCCTCACCGCTGCCCTGCTCGCCTCGCCCGCGCTCCTGCAACAACGCTTCAAGATTTTCTGCGGCCTCTCGCCGCGCATGGCAGAATCCTGCTGGTACCAGACGAATCTCTCGAACCTGTGGCGCTATGCCAAGAATCGGGCTCGTAACTTCAGCTACGACAGGGATGCGGACGTGGGATTGGTCGAGAAAGAGTTCTTGAAGAATGCCGGCGAAGCGCATCCAAATTTAACAGCTAACAAAGTTGCCGCCGGACGGAATGCTTCAGCCCAGTCCCCCTTTGGCGAAGCAAGTAAACAGTAAGAAAGCTTTGAGGTTCGGAATGAAGGTTACGCTCCAACACGGTCTTTCAGCGGTTCTGGTGGCAGGGCTCGCGCTCGCGCCCCTCGCGGCTGAAGCGCAGCAACAGGAAACGCCCGCGACCCAACAGCAGTCGCAGACTGGTACCTCCAGTACGCCTACCTCCGGCACGCAAGGTTCCCAGTCCGGAACCCAGGTCAATCCCGCGCAGGGGCCGCTTGAGCCGGTGCCCAGTTCGCAGGAGCAAAATCCGCCCGCGGCAACGCCGCAGACCCAGCAAAACGCTCCTGCCCCGTTGCCGGCGAACCCGCAACCCCAGAATCAGACGGAGCCTCTCGGCACGGCCACCGCACCCGGCGTATCGACCGTCGGTGGCGGCGCTTCGAAGCCCGCCGGCACGGCCATTGCGCCTGCCAAGCAGCGTCAGTATCGTTCGCTCTTGATCAAGCTCGGACTGGTCGCCGGCGTAGGAGTCGCCGCCGGGACGGTGTATGCCCTGAGCCACGGCACTTCGAGTCTTCCCCCAGGCTCTGGCCGCTAGCGCCGGATAAGTTTCGCCCGCGCAGCGGGAGATCGTTGTCAGCCCAGCGCTTGAGCGTTGGGTGAGTGAAGGAAAGAACCGAGCGACCCCCATCGCCGGAAAAACATCCGCAACGCGAGATGTATGGGTAAAGTGGCGCTTGTGCGCCGCGACCGCGAAACTAAATTTATGGGGCTTTGGCCCTAGAGGAAAGAATGACCGCACAACTTCGTCGTAAACCCGCACTCATCAGCTTCTCCGGCCTCGACGGCTCGGGCAAGAGTACCCAGATCGATAATCTTCGATCCACGCTCACCGCCGCCGGCCTCAACTCGACCCTGCTCGCCTTCTGGGACAACGTCGTCGTCGGCACGCGTTATCGCGAAGCCTTCGTCCATAAAGCCTACAAGAGCGAAAAAGGTATCGGCGCTCCCGATAAACCGGTCAACCGCCAGGACAAGAATGTTCGCCGCTGGTACCTGAGCCTCGCGCGTCACGGCCTCTACCTGCTCGACGCCATCCACCTGCGCATGGTCGTTCGCCGCGCCCGCCGCTCCGGCGCCGATGTCGTCATCCTCGACCGCTACATTTACGACGAGCTCGCGAACCTGCCACTCGACAACAAGCTCACGCAAATGTTCATCCGCTTCGTGCAATGGCTCGTGCCGACCCCCGACATCGCTTACCTGCTCGATGCCGACGTGGAGGCCGCCCGCGCCCGCAAGCCCGAATATCCTGTCGAGTTCATGCATAAATGCCGTCGCTGGTACTACCAGCTCGCCGCTCTGCTGGGCACCATGACCATCATTCCTCCGCTTCCGCTCGAAGAAGCGAAAGCGGCGGTAGTCGGCGCCTTTGAAGAAAAACTGGTCGCCAATGGTGGATCGAAACGATCGGCTATGAATCCCGCGATGTCTTCGTAGCATTCCGAATCGTAATTGCGAAACGGCGCTGCGGCGCCGTTTTCGTTTTGTCGCGCGACGACGACTCACCTATGCACTTCATGATCCCGTAATGCTTTTCGATTATTGATCCCACCCCACAGGCCCCGTAGAGTCTCGCACCACGACGCTGTACTTACCTGGAGTGGGGACTGAATGAAATCTTGGTTTGTGTTCTTCGCGGCGGCGACGCTTGCGCTCGCCGCTTTCTGCCAGGACCTTGGAACCGCTGCGCTCACGGGTGCAGTCGCGGATCCTTCGGGCGCCTTGATCTCCGGCGCGCAAATCACCATCCACAACAAGGCCACTGGCATCGAACGCCAGACCACGACCACCACGGCAGGCCTCTTTTCTTTGAATGCTCTCGCGCCCGGCGATTACGAAGTGACCGCCGTCTCCAGCGGATTCACGCGTACCGTCACCACCGTGCATCTCGTCGTCGGCCAGTCGGCCGACCTGCACCTCGATCTGCACGTTGCGAATCAGGCAGAGACCGTGCAGGTCTCCGACGCTACACCTCTCGTCGAGACCAACACCTCGGTCGTCGATGGCATCATCAGCGCGCAAGACATCGCCAGCCTTCCGCTCAACGGCCGCAACTTCCTTGAACTGGCACTTCTGATGCCCGGCAATGCCCCCGCTCCAAACTTCGATCCCACGAAGTCCGACACCGTGCTGATCTCCTCCGCCGGCCAACTAGGCCGCGGCCAGAACATCACCATCGACGGCTCCGACGACAACGACGACGTGGTCGGTGGACAGTTGCTCAACCTGCCCGAAGACGCGGTGCGCGAGTTCCAGATCGCCACCAATCGTTTTTCCGCAGAGAACGGCCGTTCTACCTCTTCCGTCGTGAACGTGGTCACCAACTCCGGCACCAACGACCTCCACGGGACTGCAGCAGTCTTCGCGCGCGACAAGTCGCTCCAGGCTGCTCCCGATTCCTTCGGCCAGGACGTCGGCCAGACTCCGCCCTTCCGCCGCGAGCAGTACACCGGCTCCATCGGCGGCCCCATCGTGAAAGACCGCGCCTGGTGGTACACCTCGTTCGAATACCGCGATCAGATGGGCGGCGTCCTCGTGGGAGAGCGCAATCTAGCGACGCAAACCATTACCACCAGCTTCGCCGCTGCTCCGCTTACCGACCTCCTCGGCACCACCCGCTTCGACTGGCAACTGTCTCCGAAAGACACCCTCACTGCGCGTTATTCCATCGAGCGCTTCAACGGCACCTCCGACAGCGCGACCGATCGTCCTCTCGGCACCGCGGCTGAGCTTCAGAATTCCGTCAATCACTTCCAGGACATCACCACCTCCTGGACGCGCGTCATCAATTCCCACACCGTCAATCGCGCCCGCTTTTCGGTGAACCTGTTTCAGAACAACACCGATCCCAACAGCAATTCCGGACCGCAGATCGACTATCCCAGCATCGAAGACGGCTCCTCTTACCGGGTCCCGCAGCAAACTCGCCAGCAACGCTTCCAGTGGGGCAACACCCTCGACTGGACCCACGGCAAGCACAACTTCAAATTCGGCGGCGAGTTCCAGCGCGTCGGCGCCGATTTCAACCTTGGCGTCTTTCAGCAGGGCTTCGTGCAGGCGGTCGAAGACTTTCCCGACTTCGATCGCAACAATGACGGCGTCGTCAACAACAACGACATCCTCTTTGCTGTCGGCCTCATCAGCGCGACGCCCACGCGCCCGCTGATCATCCCCGACGCCGACAACAACTACATCGCCGGCTTCGTGCAGGACGACTGGCACATTCATCGCCAGCTCACTCTCAACCTCGGTCTGCGTTACGAGCTCGATACCGACGTCAAGAACATCGGCCACTACGACGACATCAATCCCATCGCCCAGCCCTTCCTCGTCGGGTCACGTCATCCTGACTACAACAACTTCGGACCGCGCGTCGGATTCAACTGGGCCAATGCAGCCGGCAGGTTCAGCATTCACGGCGGCTATGGCATCTACTACGACCGCATCACCCTCGAAATCGAATCCCTCGAGCGTGGGGAGGATGGCCGTTCTCTCGCCATCGATGTGCACGCCGGCAATGCCATCAGCGATCCCTCCTCCGGCATGCCCGTCTACCTCGACTCCACCGGACACTTCGTCCCCGGCGCGCCCACCCTCGCCAATCCGTTCTCCGGCTTCATCATTCCGGGCGCAGGCGCCGGCGGCATCTACATCATCGACAACAAAATGCAGAACCCGATGGTGCAGCAGTTCAACCTCGGCTTCCAGTGGCAGTTCACCGGCAACTGGGTGTTGCGCGCCGACGGATTGCACGACTTCGGAACGCACTTCATCATCGGCGTCCCCATCGGCACCGTTTACAATCCCGTCGTCGGCGGGCCCGATGTGATCAAGGATCTGCAGTCCAGCGTGAACACCCATTACGACGCTCTGCTGCTGACCGTCGATCACACTTTCTCGCAGCGTTTCTCCTTCCACTCCGCCTATACACTTTCTAAATCCTTGAACTACGCCAACGATGACCAGATCCCCTTCGCGAATGGTCCCATCGATCCGACCGACCTGCATCGCGAATACGGTCCCACGCCCAACGATCAGCGGAACCGCCTCGTTCTCTCCGGTCTCGTGAAGCTCCCGCTCGGCTTGCAGTTCTCTCCCATCTGGACGCTCGCCTCCGCCGTCCCCATGGACATCCTGCTTCCCGACGGCAGCAGCCGCATCCCCGAGATCCAGCGCAACGCCGGTGGCCGCGAGTTTCACAATGCCGCCGAACTCAATACCTTCCTCTCGCAGCTCAATGCCGCCGGTGGCGTCGATGGAACGCCGCTCCCCCTCGTCAACAGCAACGCCAAGTTCGGCGACTCCTTCAACTCGCTCGACATGCGCTTGTCGAAGACCATCCGGATTCGCGAACGCAGTTCCATCGAACTCATGGCAGAATGTTTCAACGTCGCTAACCGAACCAATGTGCTCGGTATCTCCAACACCAACTATTCTGGATACAACAACGTGCTGGTTCGTGACAGCAACGATCCCACCTCCCCCGGATACCTGCACTCGTCTTCGTTCGGGCAGCCTGTAACCACCGCCGGGGGGGTCTTCGGCTCCGGTGGACCGCGTGCCTTCCAGTTGGCGGCGCGGTTCAGCTTCTAACCAGGAGTTTCGTTGCCGGGTCTGCAGAGAAAGCTCGGATTAGGATCGGCCATCGCTACCGTGGCGGGGGAGTCGATTGCGATCGGCATTTTCCTCACCCCTGCCGGGATGGCCAAGTCCCTCGGCTCGCCTTTCTGGCTGCTCGTGGTGTGGCTCGTGATGGCCGCCATGACCCTCAGTGGCGCCCTCTGCTTCGGCGAACTCGCCAGCCGCTACCCCGAGTCCGGCGGACTCTACGTTTACCTGCGCGAAGCCTATGGCCCTCGCATCGGCTTCCTCTACGGGTGGATGTGCCTGCTCGTCATGGATCCCGGCGTCACTGCCGCCATGGCAACCGGCATGGCAACGTATGCGGCCTATCTCTTCGGATGGAGCACCCTTAGCGCGAAGCTGGCAGCCGTGGTCTCGCTTCTCGCCCTCGGCGCGATTCACATCGTCAATACGCGCCTGAGCGGCGGCTTGCTCCGTGCTATTACCTGGCTCAAGTTCGGCATCCTGCTCCTGATCGTCCTGCGCGCCATCCTCTATCATCTTGGATCGCTCTCCAACTTCGTGCCCTTCGCCGCGCAGCGGACCGGTTCCCTGCCGCTCGGCCCTGCCTTTGCCATGGGACTGATTGCCGCCTTCTACACCTTCGGCGGCTGGTGGGACGTCAGCAAGATCGCCGGTGAAGTCAAGGATCCCGCGCGGACGTTGCCACGCGCGCTCGTCGTCGGCACGCTGCTGGTTTCCGCGGCGTACATCTTCATCAGCGGCGTCTTCGTCTATCTCGTGCCGCTGCAGCGCGTGACGTCGGACCAGGGATTCGTCTCGCAGGCCGGTGAAGTGCTCTTCGGTGCCGCAGGCGCGAAGCTGCTCACGGCGGCGGTTGTCATCTGCGTGCTCGGCAGCCTCGCGGTGCTCACCATGGCTGCGCCGCGCGTTTACTACGCGATGGCGAAGGATGGACTGTTCTTCGCCAAGGTTGCGGTGCCGCATCCGCGCTTTGGGACGCCTTCGCGGGCCATCGCGCTGCAGATCGGCATGTCGATCGTGCTCGTCCTGCTCGGCAGCTTCAGCCAGATCCTCGCTTACTTCATGTTCGTCGCTGTGCTCTTCGTCGGGCTGGCGCTCAGTACCATCTTCTACTTCCGCCACAACGACCGCGCCAGCGCCGAGGTGCGCGTTCCGGGTTATCCGTTCACGCCCGTCTTCTTCCTCGCCATCGTCGTGCTGCTGCTGGCGATCATGCTGCTGCACAACTGGGTGCAGGCGCTGGGCGGAGTGGCCGTCGTTCTTGCAGGATGGCCGCTGTACACGCTCATCGAACGCAAACGAATCAGCGGGCAAACGGTGGAAGCCGAAATCACGGCGAGTTAAACAGAGAGCTCATGGAAAACGAAAAACAGAAAACGAAAATTCACATCATCGAAGACGCCGACGCCACCGGGGAGGCCGCTACTGTCTATGACGAATGGCGTGCCCAGTCGGGCCGCACCCAGATGCCCGGCATCCTCAAGTGCTTCGGCGCGCGCCCCGACTTCCTGCGCCAGGTGATGGCCTTCTCCAACACCGTCCACTTCTCCGAGGGCCACCTCTCGCGCCGCCACAAGGAGATGATCGCCAGCTACGTCTCCTACCTGAACCGCTGCCCGTATTGACTGGACAGCCATGCTTACTTCCTGCGTGTCCAGGGAGCCGAAGACCAGACCGTAGCGGCAATCTTCGAGGGCAAGCTCGACGAAGCCGGACTGACCCCGGCCGAAATGGCCCTCCTGCGCTACACCGAACTCATCACCTTCAACGCCCCGCGCTCCACCCACGAAGACGTGCAGAAACTGCGGGACGCCGGCTGGACGGAAGACCAGATCGCCGAAGCGGTCTATATCATCGCCATGTTCGCCTTCTTCAACCGGGTGGCGGACGCCTTCGGCATCCCGGCGCAGAACTACCTGACGACGGGCAAACTGACGCCCTGAAAATATTCTTTGAGCGGCGCGACGCCCGACCGATTTCAAACCCCTAGCATCGAAACAATCACCCTGCATGACCGTCGTGCCGCAACAGCCTTGTGTGATAAATAGGCGAAGGGGGAAAACATATGACAGAGAACCTCGAGAAGCTTCTCGCAGCAGCGAAGAAGGTCCCTTTCACCTCCGCTGAAAAGGAAGAACAGCGCCGTAGCTTCGCGTACGGGAACACAAACATTGAGAATTCCCGGATCACCAGGCAGATGGTGGATGACGAAGCGGAGAAGCTCGCCTCCAAGAAATGACCGACGACGCGCAGAGAACTTGCAGAACCGGATTCTTAAAGTCGCGTGTCGCTGCCCGAACGAATCATCGGGGCAAAATTGGTACCGAACGAATCGTCGGTAAGCCAGCCGGGAGTGAAGCACACCCCTCCGTGACCCATCTCACGTCCCGTCCGTTCACCCATCACAGACATCGCATCCCGACCTTGCTAGCCTCGATCGATAAGGGCCAGTAGACCCGGACTCAACGTCCGCGTCCACTGGCCCCAACTGTTTCTCCATTCCACGGGCCTCGTTCGGTGGGCTGGCTCTTTGACAATCGACCTCGGAACCCCTGGCCCTCCGGGCCAGACAACTCCCCTGTTTTCTATATTTTCCCCGTAACTCCCTTAATCTCTATATTTTGCGCAGTTTACAACAGCTAAAGGTATAAATATCTCTGGCTAACCAAGCCGGGGAGTTTATGCGGTGGCTTTCGAACTTTGGCTAAGAAGTCCCAAGGGTGAATCATTCCCCGTATGTATAGAAATGTAGCAGGCTAACCATGGTTAGTCAAGGATATTCGTACACAGCTAAACCGCTGAAAACACATATTCCCTCCTAGGGAGGGTAACTCACGAATTTAAGAGGCAAATCGGATGGCTTCCAAGGAAATTCCAACCTGTAACCACGTCGACGCGAACGGCCGTTTCGGCAAATACCCCGCTCTCAACTGCGACGACTACTGCTATTTCCACCGCTCATCGCGCGAACGTACCAAGCGCCAGCTCCGCCACGCGCGCCAGAACCTTCCGCTCCAGTTGCCCGTCCTCGAAGATGAAGAAACCATCCAGCTCGCCATCGGCGATGTCCTCAACGCGCTCCTCGCCGACCGCATCGATTGCAAAAAAGCCGGCCTCATCCTCTACGGTTTGCAAACTGCCGCCAGCAACGCCCGCCACATCGATTTCCGCGCCTCGCGTTACGACGACGACCGTCTCGAGGAGTATTCCGAGTTCGAACAAGTAACGCTGCAGAACGAGGTGGAACAAGAGATCGCGGAAGAGGTCGCCCCAGCCGCTCATCCCATTCCCGAGGAAGATCCGGCAGAACAACCCGCTGCGTCCAAGAATCCTAACGACAAATCCAGGCCCGGAGATGTTCTGCCTAGGAAAAAGCCCGCCGAGAGGGTCAACCAGGAGGAGTTCTGGGACCCGATAGGTGCGCTGGCCAAAGAGAATATTCGCGAAGCCAAACGCCAGCTGGAGAAGAAGCCCTGATTCGCGAGGCTGGCGATCTGGCGCGGTAGGGATCCTTCGACTGCGAGCGCTGCGCGTCCTTCGCTCAGGATGCCAAGCGAAAGTGTCTAGGCGGCTGGGGCGCTCTGCGCACTTGTGGATGTGAGTTGTTTCATCAGGCCGGCCTGGTCCCAGCAATCCCAGCCGGCGATCAGCTTGCCGTCCTGGAATTGCACGATGGTGATGCCGTAGGTTTGGGCGCGCTTGTGGGTTGCGGGGAAGCCGAGGGTATCGCCGGTGTGGGTCATTTCGGCGGACCAGCGGACGACGACGCGATCGCCGGTGCCGAAAATATCGTCGATGGTCAGCGCGAAATCCGGGAATGCGCCGCGGATGCGTTCGGCCAAAGCGATGAAGCCTTCTGGTCCGACAATCGGTTCCTGGCGCTCGCTCTGGCCGTAGCCGATGGCGCCGGGCGCCATGACTTCGCGGACGATCCGGAAGTCGCCATGGTTCCAGACCTCGTCAAACCAGCGGCGCATGATCGCAACGTTTGTATCGACGGACATAGTTCACCTCGCTAGACGTGGCGGGGAGAGTACATCCATGGGCACGGTGAGGGCAAATGGACGGTATAGCGCGGAGGTGGGGGGTTGTTGTGCCACGAAAAAGGGGATAGTATCGGCGACCCGTTAGTGGCTACTACCGAAGCGGGTTCCTGCAAGACACCGATCCTCAAGTTTTAGGAGACCCTCCCATGCAAACAATTCGTTCCATCGTCATTTGTTGCGCGATTGCGGCAACCCCGTCGCTCAGCGCAAGAGCGGCAACCTTGTGCGTGAACCCATCGGGCACGCATGGCTGCTATTCGAAGATTCAGACTGCGGTGAACGTCGCCGCCTCGCATCCCGGCCACAGCTATGTGATCAAAGTGGCGGCAGGGAAATATAACGAGCAAGTCACCATCGGCGCGCCGGTAGCGATTGTCGGCGCAGGCGCAGGCCATTCCATTGTGGACGCCAAGGGGCACGGCAACGGCTTCCTGGTAGATGGCTTCGATCATCCCGGACTGAGAGGCGTGACCGTGGTTGGGTTCACGGTGGAAAACGCTCTCTACGAAGGCATCCTGGTGGTGAGCGCATCGGAAGTGACGATCGCCGACAACCACGTCATCGACAACGATAAGATCGGCCCGGTGTTCACCGGCGCGGCGATGGGATGCAAAGGCCAGCCCGCCTATGAAACCGACGAGACGGGAGACTGTGGCGGGGCCATCCACTTTATCGGAACAAGGAACTCCCTGTTATCGGGCAACTACATCACCGGCAACGCGGATGGAGTGCTCATCAGCGACGAGACTGCGGAGAGCCGGAACAACCTGCTGATTCACAATGTGCTGATCAACAATCCGCTGGAGTGCGGGATTGTGTTGGCCTCGCATCCGCCGTATGGATCGAGTGCGCCTCATTTCGCTCCTCATCACGGCGTGAACCACAACACCGTGGTCGAGAACGTCTCCACCGCGAATGGCGTGAAGGTCGGAGGCTCCGGAGTCGGCCTGTTTTCCGACGGAAACGGGCCGGGCACCGTGACAGGCAACCTGGTCCTTCGCAATAAGCTGACCGGCAACGGCCTGGGCGGGGTGGCATTGCACACCCACGTTGGGCCCGCGTTCGGGCTGCCCGCCGACAACATGGACAACAACGTGATCGTGGGCAACTACATCGCCGGGAACAACAAAGACACCGACGACACGGCAACGCCGGGACCGGTGGGGATCAATATCAACAGCGGCGGAGGCGGGTCGCCGGTGCGCGGCACGGTGATTGCACAGAATGTAATTCGCGATGAGTACGTGGATGTCGCCGTCAATACGCCGGCAACCGTGGAGATTCATTTCAACGATCTGTTCGGGAAAAATTACGGCGTCGCGGACGTTTGCGCCTTCGACAAGGCAACGGCATGCACGGGAAAAATCGACGCTACCGATAACTTCTGGGGCTGCGACGATGGGCCGGGACACGCCGGCTGCTCCAAGGTGAGCGGCAGCGATATCCGCTATGCGCCCTGGCTCCCGTTCGATATCCATCACTAACCGAAGAGCGGTAGAGTCAATGCCTCGCGAACGCGGGGCATTTTTTATGGACTGAAAAGGGCTTCAGAAAACAAAGGGTGGCTCCGCTACGAATCCGCATCGATGTGCGGATTCTCCGATCGCCATGACAGCGTTTATTCGACCTTCGCGGCGACGGGTTGCAGGTCGTCGATGTGGACGTCGATGAAGCTGGTTGGATATTTGCCGGTGTAGCACGCGGTGCAGTAGCTGGTCTTCTCGCCTTCGCCGGCGGCTTTTTTGAGGCCTTCGAGCGAGAGGTAGGCGAGGGTATCGGCGCCGATGTAGTCGCGAATCTGGTCGACGGTCATGTTGGCGGCGATGAGCTGCTTCTTGCTGGGCGTATCGACGCCGTAGAAGCAGGGACTGATGGTCGGAGGGCAGGAGATGCGCATGTGCACCTCGGCGGCGCCGGCGTCGCGGATCATGCGGACGATCTTCTTGCTGGTGGTGCCGCGGACGATGGAGTCGTCGATGAGGACGACGCGCTTGCCTTCGAGCAGGGCGCGCACCGGGTTGAGCTTGAGCTTGACGCCGAAGTCGCGCACACGCTGCTCGGGCTCGATGAAGGTGCGGCCGACGTAGTGGTTGCGGATGAGGCCAAACTGCACCGGGATGCCGCTCTCCTGGGCGTAGCCCATGGCGGCGGTAACGCCGGAGTCCGGTACGGGCACGACGATGTCGGCGGGAACGTGCGATTCGCGGGCCAGCTGGCGGCCCATCTGGTCGCGACTCTCCTGCACGGAGCGGCCGAAGACCATGCTGTCAGGGCGCGAGAAATAGACGTGCTCGAAGATGCAGCTCGATTGCGCGAGCACCGGGGCGTAGAAGCGGGAGTGCATGCCTTCGGGGCCGACGACGATCATCTCGCCGGGCTTGACGTCGCGCTCGTAGTTGGCGCCGATGAGATCGAAGGCGCAGGTCTCGGAGGCGAAGACGATCGTTTCCGTGCGGCCCTCGGAGGCGGGGATGCGGCCCATGCAGAGCGGGCGGAAGCCACGGGCATCGCGGGCGGCGAAGATGCGGTCGGGCGTGGTCATGACCAGGGAGAAGGCGCCTTCGATGCGGCGCAGGGCGTCGGCCACCGCGTCTTCGAGAGTGTGTTCGCGCGATTGCGCGATGAGGTGCATGACGACCTCGGTGTCGCTGGTCGTCTGGAAGATGGAGCCCTGGGCTTCGAGCTTGGCGCGGATTTCGCCGGCGTTCACCAGGTTGCCGTTGTGCGCGAGGGCGATGCGACCCTTATTGCACTCGACCGAGATGGGCTGCGCGTTGAGCAGCGCGGAGTCTCCGGTGGTGGAGTAGCGGGTGTGGCCGATGGCGAGTTTGCCGGGCAGGCGGTTGAGGACGTCGGCGGTAAAGATGTCGGAGACCAGTCCCATCGCCTTGTGGCGATGGATCTGGATGCCGTCGGCGGCAGCGATGCCGGCCGATTCCTGTCCGCGATGCTGCAACGCGTAGAGGGAGAGATAGGCGAGTTTGGAGGCTTCGGAATGGTTGTAGATGGCAACGACGCCGCACTCTTCGTGCAGCTTGTCGAAAACGTCTTCGGTTTCCTCAATCATCCGTGACCTCAGGGGCGAAAGCCCCTTTTTCTTTACGGCAACAGCACGATTGACGTCGTGCCTGTCATGAAACTTCGCGCGAACGTTGCCGCGCGTTAGCTTCGCTGCAGAAGCTCGGGCACAAGGTGCTCCGGAGTTTCTGCGTGCAGCGCCTGCTTCAGCGCCTTCGCCCATGCATCGCGCAACGATACGATGGCGGCGCTGATGACGGTCTTGCCATCTACCCGGATCTCCAACGTTTCTGGAACCGTTTTGCCGATCGATTGTGCAGAGAGGCCGTATTTTACGGCTACTTGTTGGATTGGCTCTACATTACTTTCGGTGCAAGAAATGACGACTTGGGAGGCATTTTCCGCGAAAACGGCCAGCTCCGGCGATACTCCGTTGGAGCTAAGGTCGATACGGGCACCGACATTTCGGGCAAAACCGGCCTCGGCGACGGTGGTGGCGATGCCGCCCTCGGAGATGTCCTTGGCGGAGTCGAGCAGGCCTGCTTCGGCGAGCTCGGCAAGGGCCTTGTGGAGCGCGGCCTCTTTCTCGATATCGAGCGCGGGCGGCTTGCCCCAGACTTCGCCCAGGATTTCCTTGGCGTACTCGGAAGAGCCGAAGCTCGTCTCTATCTCACTTGGTGACTGCTGGGGAGCGCCAGAGAGCAGCACCAGCGACTTGCCGGCGGCACGGAAGTTGGGCTGCACCGCCTTGTGGACGTCGTCGAGGATGCCGACGATGCCCATGACCGGGGTGGGGTAAATGCCCTCACCGAGGGTCTCGTTGTAGAAGCTGACGTTGCCGCCGGTGATCGGCGTTTCGAGCTTGAGGCAGGCTTCGGTGATGCCGTCGATGACCTCGGAGAACTGCTGCATGATCGGAGGCTTTTCGGGGTTGCCGAAGTTCAAGCAGTTGGTGGCGGCCAGCGGCTTGGCGCCGGAGCAAGCTACGTTACGACAGGCTTCGGCGACAGCGTGCATGGCGCCGAGTTTCGGATCGAGATAACACCAGCGGCCGTTGCCGTCGAGCGCCATGGCGAGACCGCGGTTCGTGCCCTTGACGCGGATGACGCCGGCTTCGAGGCCGGGGCCTTCGACGGTGTTGGTCTGCACCATCGAGTCGTATTGCTCGTAGACCCACTTCTTGGAGCAGATATTGGGCGACGCGAGAAGCCGGCGGAAGTCGGCATTGAGGTCGGGTTGCTGGCCGAAGGTGAGTTTCACAGGCTTGGTTCCTGGCAGCGGGCTTACCCACTTTTCCATGGGGCGGTGATAGAGGGGCGCATCGTCGGTGAGGGCTTCGTTGGGAATCTCGGCGACGACCTGGCCGTGATGGAGGACGCGCATTTTCGCGTCGGAAATGACTTGACCGACCGTCGAGGCGTCGAGGCCCCACTTTTTGAAGACGGCGAAGACTTCGTGCTCGCGGCCCTTTTCAGCGACCAGGAGCATGCGCTCCTGCGACTCGCTGAGCATAATCTCGTAGGCCGTCATGCCGGTTTCGCGCTGCGGGACGTGATCGAGTTCTATTTCGACGCCGACGCCGCCACGGGCGCCCATCTCGCAGGTGGAGCAGGTGAGGCCGGCGGCGCCCATGTCCTGAATGCCAAGCACAGCGCCGGTTTGCATGGCTTCGAGACAGGCCTCGAGGAGAAGCTTTTCCATGAAAGGGTCGCCGACTTGCACGTTGGGACGCTTGGCTTCGGATCCTTCGCTGAACTCTTCGCTGGCCATGGTGGCGCCATGAATCCCGTCGCGCCCGGTCTTGGAGCCGACGTAGATGACGGGATTACCCACACCGCTCGCCTTCGCATAGAAGATCTGGTCGCGGCGAACGAGGCCCAGGGCAAACGCATTGACGAGGGGATTGCCGTTGTAACAGGGCTCGAATTTGACTTCCCCACCGAGGTTCGGCACGCCGAAGCAGTTGCCGTAACTGGCGACACCACCGACTACTCCTTCGAGGATCGAATGGTTGCGATGGAGGGTGTGCGGATCGGTTTGGCCATCGGGAGTGATGGGACCGAAGCGAAGGGAGTCCATGACGGCAACGGGGCGCGCGCCCATGGTAAAGATGTCGCGGAGGATGCCGCCGACCCCGGTGGTGGCGCCTTGAAATGGTTCGATGAACGAAGGGTGGTTATGCGATTCGATCTTGAAGGCACACGCCCAGCCGTCGCCGATGTCGATGATGCCGGCGTTTTCGCCGGGGCCCTGGACGACGAGTTTGCTGCGCGTGGGCAAGCGCTTGAGGTGCACCCGCGAAGATTTGTAGGAGCAGTGTTCGCTCCACATCACGCTGTAGATGCCGAGCTCGGTCATGGAGGGCTCGCGGCCCTGCCACTTGAGGATGCGCTGGTACTCTTCGGGGGTAAAGCCGTGTTCTTTGACGATTGCGGGAGTGATGGCGGGCTTCTGCGGGTCGACTGTCATGAGCTTGGAGATCGAGGAACATCTATTTTCTCACGCCTGCGAGCGGGGCGAAACCCGTTTGCAGCCATCGAAATGGTGATGCGATGTATTAGAAACGGTTATGGGGGAAACTCGCTCATTTCACGGGAGCATCCATGAAAAGAAGGGCCCGAATCACGACACCACGGGCGACGAGCTGGAAAGGGGCGGCAAAGTGCGTGCTCTTGAACTTTTTCGCAGACCACCTCCGGGCGGGATAGCCGAGGCGATCGAAATAGCAGATGCCGTGGAGCCGAAGCCACAGGATCGGGAGGTGATCGTGAGAGTGATGGCCTCGACCATCAATATCGACGATATCCATGTCGCCGAAGGGACGTTTTACGGAGGCATTCCGATTGGGGCCCGTCCCAGGCCGAACCGGCCCGTGACTCCCGGAAGCGACGTTGCCGGAATTGTGACGCGCGTGGGTAAAAGCGTTCGCTCCCTTCGGGTGGGCGATCCGGTGTTCGGGGTGAAGACGCCATTTTCGCCGAGAGGCGCATGGGCGGAGGTTTGCGCGGTGGACGAACGCTGGCTGACCCAGAAACCGGAAAACGTAACCTTCGAGACGTCGGCCGCGTGCGGAGTGGCCGGCCTGGTTGCGCTCTCGGCGCTGGAGGCAGCGAAACTGCGGACTGGGATGAATGTGGTGATTGTCGGAGCGAGCGGGGGTATCGGCGGAATGGCGGTGCAACTTGCGGCGCGCGCGGGAGCAAGGGTGATTGGCGTCTGCGGTCCGGCACACGCGGAACGCGCCTACCGGTTAGGTTGCGCGCTGGTGCTCGATTACCACCTCGGCCCCTGGGACCGCTCCCTAAGGGCGCAAGATGGATCGCGGATTGACTGCGTGCTCGACATGGTGGGTGGGCGCGACGTCGAAGCGGCAGCGGAGCGAACGCTCGGAAGGGAGGGCGTGTTTGTGAGCGTGGTGGGCCCCGAGCGCTTTATTGGCGATCGTGCGCTTGGCTGGCCTGGGGTGCTGGCCGCCCTGGGGCGCGTGGCCTATCGCATCGTTCGGTCTCGTATCCGCGGGCCCCGATACGTGTTGGCCGGACCCTCGGCAGGAGGAGGAAAAGCCTTGGCGGAGGTGGCAGAAGCGGCTGCGACGGGAGTGGTTCCGCCGATCGACTCCGTCGTACCCTTTGAACTCGAGGCGATGCGGCGAGCCTTACGGCGGGCGGCGGAGCACAAGAATGGCGGCCGAATCGTGATCCGTATGCAACAAGCCGATTCCGGCAGACAACCGGGGAGTCTGCACGCCGCATGATTCGCTGACAAACAGCAGGTCCTCACGTCGGATTTACGTCCTCCTCAGGATGAAAAGAGAAAGCTTGGGTGATGCCGGCGTGGGCGAGGGCTGGCCAAGCGGAGAAGGGCTGAACCGCTTTTGTCGATGCAATTGGCGATTCGGCGAGCTAAAGATTCCCCTCCTCAAAGAATTACACTGGATGCATGAAGCCCGTCATTGTTGGCACCGCGGGACATATCGATCACGGGAAGACGGCCTTGGTGCGCGCTTTGACGGGCATCGATACCGACCGGCTGGCGGAGGAGAAGCGACGCGGGATCACGATCGACCTTGGCTTTGCAAACCTGGAATTGTCGGGCCAAGCAGGGGAAAAGCTGCGGCTGGGATTCGTGGATGTGCCGGGGCACGAGAAGTTTGTGCGCAACATGCTGGCGGGGGTGGGCGGCATCGATATGGTGCTGCTGATCGTCTCGGCGGAGGAGTCGATCAAGCCGCAGACGCGGGAGCACTTCGATATCTGCCGGCTGCTGGGGATCGAGCGCGGCATCACGGTGCTGACGAAATCCGACCTGGTGGATGCGGAGACGCTGGACGTAGTCCGGATGGAGGCGCGAGAGTTCGTCAAGGGATCGTTTCTCGAGAGCGGGCCGATGGTGGCGGTAAGTGCGAAAACGGGGACGGGGCTGGAAGAGCTGCGGCGAGCCATGGCGTCCGTGGCGGCCGAGGTTCACGCCAAAGATGCCGGTGCCCCGATGCGGCTGCCCATCGACCGCGTATTTACGATCAAAGGATTTGGAACGGTGGTGACCGGGACCTTGATCGCGGGAACGGTGCGCAAGGAGCAGGAGGTCGAGGTACATCCGTTGGGCCGCAGGACGCGGGTGCGTAACGTGCAGGTGCACGGAGCAAGCGCGGAGAGTGCGGTGGCGGGGCAACGGACCGCTTTGAACGTGGCGAGCTTCGCGGTGGAAGAACTGGCGCGCGGGATGGTGCTCAGCGAGGCCGGCCAATTTTCTCCGGCACGGCGGATCGATGTGAGGCTGGAACTGCTGCGGGGAGTGGCTCCGCTGAAGGACCGGGCGCGGGTGCATTTTCACGCGCATTCGGCGGAGACGGTGGCGACGGTTTCGCTATTTGCAACTTTAACGGATGGCGAAAAGCGGTCGCAGCTGGAGGGAGGAGCGAAAGCTTACGCACAGCTTCGGTTGGCGAACCCTTTGCTGTTGCTGCCGGGAGACCGGTTTATCGTGCGGCAATTCTCGCCTCTGGTCACGATTGGCGGCGGCGTGGTGCTGGACTGCGAGCCTTTGGCAAAGAGACCGATTCGCGAGCGGGTGGAGTTTCTACGCAAAATTGAGGGCGGAACTCCTGCAGAGGTGCTGGAGGCGCGCATCGCGCGTCGAGGATTGCGCGGGCTGACTCCGGCGTCCGCGATCGGCGAGACGGGCTGGACGCGCGGGCAACTGACACAGGCAGTCAAGGATCTGATTGCGTCGAAACGGGTTGTGCAGTTTCATTCCGTGCTGCTCACGGCGGACGCGGTAACGCAGGTCGAGGGCCTGCTGCTGGCGACCGCGAACCGTTTTCATGACGAAAACCGCCTGGTCGCTGGCATCAGTAAGGAAGAGTTGCGCGAACGGGCGGACCTGGATGCGGAGGTATTTGCGGGAGCGCTCGATCGCCTGGTCGCGGCGAAGAAACTGGTGGTTGCCGGCGAGATCGCGCAGGTGCCAGGCCGCGGCGTGGCGATGAAGTCGGAAGAGTCCGAGTCGAAGCGCGTGATCGAAGATGCCTTTGCGAATGCCGGGCTGAAGGTGCCGGCATTGAAAGAGGTATTGGCCGGATTGAAGCTCGACCGCACGCGGGCGCAGCAGGTGGTGACCCTGCTACTGCGGGACAAGGTGCTCTTCAAGCTGTCGGACGACCTGGTGTTTCACCGGACGGCCCTGGACGAGTTGCGCAAGCAGGTGGGAGCGGCGAAAGCGCAGTCGCCGAAGATCGATGTGGCGCGGTTCAAGGAGCTGACGGGGCTTTCACGGAAGTATGCGATTCCGTTGCTGGAATATCTGGATCGCGAGCGGGTCACGCGGCGGGTGGGGGATGAGAGGGTGATTCTGTAGGTGTCAAGAGCTAGGGAGCCGGTAGGGGTCCTTTGACTGCGCCGCTCCGCGGCTTCGCTCAGGATGACAAGGAAAGGGTGTAGTGGGTTCAAAAATCAAGATTATTGGTGCGGGGCTGGCCGGGTGCGAGGCGGCTTACCAGTGCGCGCGGCGCGGCGTCGCAGTGGATCTTTACGAGATGCGGCCGGTGCGTTCGACGCCGGCGCACCAGACCTCGGATTTTGCGGAGCTGGTGTGTTCGAACTCGCTGAAGTCGGCGAGCGAGAATACCGCGCCCTGGTTGCTGAAGGAAGAGATGCGGCGGGCCGGGTCACTGCTGCTGCAGATCGCGGAGAAGACGGCGGTACCCGCCGGCCATGCGCTGGCCGTAGATCGAGCCATTTTTTCCGCAGAAGTCACGGCGGCCATGGAGCGCGAGCCGCTGGTTCACATCCATCGCGAAGAGGTCACGCGTATTGATGAAGCCGATGGAATGACCATCATCGCGACCGGCCCGTTGACCTCTGACGGTCTCTCCCAGGAGATCGCGCGGCTGAGCGGCAATGCGCACTTGTACTTTTACGACTCGATTTCGCCCATCGTAGAGGCCGATTCCATCGACATGAGCCGTGTGTACATGGCAGCCCGCTACGACAAGGGCACGGCCGATTACATCAATTGTCCGATGACGAAAGAGGAGTACGACCGGTTCCTCGATGCCTTGATCGAAGCGCATTCGGTGGATGCGCAGGACTGGGAGAACCTCAATTACTTTGAGAGCTGTCTTCCGATCGAGGAGATTGCGCGGCGCGGACGCGACACGCTGCGTTTCGGGCCGATGAAGCCGGTCGGGCTTACCGATCCGAAGACCGGACGCTATCCCTACGCGGTGGTGCAATTGCGGCAGGAGAACCTGCGCGCCGATTCCTATAACCTTGTCGGCTTTCAGAATCATTTGAAGTTCGGCGACCAGGCGCGCGTGTTGCGGCTTATTCCGGGGCTGGAGGATGCCAAGTTTCTGCGTTACGGGCAGATCCATCGCAATACCTATATCAATGCGCCCACCCTGCTCGATGAGACGTTGCGTATGAAGGAACATCCGAGCGTCTTTTTTGCCGGACAGATTTCAGGCGTAGAGGGCTACGTGGAATCGATCGCGACCGGGCAGATGGCGGGAATCCATGCAGCGGAGACGGCACAGGGACTGGTTCCCGCAGCGCCGCCGCGGAGCTCGGCGTTCGGCTCGCTGATCCATTACATCTGCCACGCCGAGGCGAAGAACTTTCAGCCGGCCAACATCACCTTCGATCTGCTGCCACAACTGGATGAGGCAACGCGCCGCAAGGTACGGGACAAGAAAGAGCGCCACCGGATGGTTTGCGAAAAGGCGCTGGAGGAATTTGGGAGCTGGGTGGACCGGCGGCAGCCGTCGGCGGTAGGGTAGCGGCAGATTCCGAGAGAGTATCCTGCTCACGTTTCGGGTGCGCAAGAAAAGCAGGTCCTTACGTCGCTGCGCTCCTCTGGATGACAAGAGGGGGCTTAGGACGGCTTAGCGGTGAGGTGGCTGGCCGCGGGGCAAAATGCCGATCCGCGGACGGTGACGTTTCCCGGAACCGGGACGCATTCCGCGTCGTATCACTTTGCAGGGCGTACTCCGCCGCCAGGGCTCATGGACTTCCGCGACCTCATTTCTGACGTTTTCCGTACCCTCTGGGCGCACAAACTCCGCACAGCGTTGACGATGTTCGGCATCGGCTGGGGGGTCGTGTCGATCGTGTTGATGGTGGCTGCCGGCGAGGGTTTACGCGTGGGACAGAAAAAGCAGACGGAAAACCTGGGCAAGGACATCATGATTGTCTTCGCCGGGCGCAGCAGCATGCAGGCGGGAGGCGTGCGCGCCGGGCACCGCATTCGTTGGGAAGATAGCGACATCGCGCAGGTGAAGGCCGATTCCCCCAGTTGCAAGTACGTGCTGCCGGAACTGGGAAACACGGTTCGGATTCGCAGCCAGTACAACAATGCTTCCCTGCTGACTTCCGGTTCGTACCCGGAGTTTGCCGAGGTGCGCAGTCTGACCGTGGCGCAGGGACGGTTTTACGACTGGAACGACGTCAACCAGAGGCGCCGAGTGGCTTTCCTCGGATCGGATGCCGCGAAACAACTATTTCCGGGACGCAATGCGCTCGGAGAAACCATCCTGCTTGGCGACATTCCGTACACCGTGATCGGGGTGATGAAGAAGAAGGACCAGGATTCCAGCTACGACGGGTTCGATATCAACAAGATCTTTGTTCCTTACACAGCGCTGCGCGAGGATTTTCCCAATAAGCCGCCGGACGATGCGCACTCGCTCGATCGCCTACTGATCGTGCCGAACTCGCTCGAAGCGCACATGGACTGCAAGCGTGAATTCCGGACCTCGCTGGGACGGATTCACACTTTCGACCCGCGCGACAAAGAAGCGGCCAGCGTCTGGGACACGGTGGAAGACGCGAAAGAGTTCCAGAAGATGACGGACGGCATGAAGTACTTCCTCGGCGCGGTAGGCGTCACCACGCTGTTTCTTGGCGCCATTGGCGTGATGAACGTGATGCTCGTCGCGGTGCGCGAGCGCACGCGGGAGATCGGTGTGCGCAAGGCCGTGGGCGCCCCGGCGAGCAGTATTCTCATGCAGTTCTTTCTGGAGACGGTGATCATTGTTTTCCTGAGCGGGGGCGGAGGGCTGCTGGTAGCGTTCGGCTTTTGCGCTCTCATCGACCTGGCGCCCATGCCCCCGTTTTTCGCGGGGTTGCTGCCAACCTGGGGTTCGGGACTGCTTTCCGCCGGGCTGCTGGGGGTGATCGCCGTGCTGGCTGCGATGTATCCGGCGAGCGAAGCGGCGCGCATCGACCCGATTGAGGCCTTGCGTTACGAGGCAGGGGGCTGACGATGACAGTGCTGAAAGAGGTTTTCCTCGAATCGTGGCACGCCCTGGCACGCAGCCGTACCCGCAGCTTCCTGACGATGCTTGGCATTGTATGGGGGATCACGTCGGTGACGCTGCTGATCGCTTACGGCAGCGGATTCCGCAGTGTTCTGGTGAGCGGCTTCGATGCCTTTGGCCGTAGCGTGGTCATCGCGTGGCCCGGACAGACCAGCAGCCAGGCCGGGGGACAGCGCGCCGGGCAGAAGATCCGCTTCGAGCAAGCCGATATCGACATGGTGAAGAACAATGCCGGTTTCGTGAAGACGATTTGCGCGGAAAGCGTGCAATACGAGTCGATCACGTTCGGCGACCGGCTCGTGAACACCGCCACGCGTGGGGTGTGCCCGGAATATGGCACGATGCGCAACGAAGTGGCGGCCGAAGGACGCTGGCTGAATGCCTCGGACGAAGTTGAGCGCAGGCATGTGGTCTTCCTGGGCAATATTTTGAAGACGCAGTTGTTCAGCGGGCGCGATGCGGTGGGCGAGACGGTGCTGATCAAGGGCCAGCGGTTCACCGTGGTCGGCATCATGGACCGCAAGCTGCAATTGAGCAACTACTTCAACTCCGACGATCGCTCCGCGTTTATTCCGTATTCGGCCGCGGGAGATATTTGGGACACGAAGTACGCCAGCGTCTTGGTATTTGCCCCCATCGCCCCGCAGTTTGAGAAGCGCGCCAGCAAGCAGGTGCTGGCGGCCATCGCGGAACGCCAGCATTTTTCGCCGACGGACGAGAAGGCGATCCAGATGTTTGGGCGGGATGAGTTCCGGCCGATCATCGATGGCCTGACAATCGGCCTGCAGGTCTTGCTGCTGTTCATCGGGATGCTCACGCTCGGCATTGGGGGTGTCGGGGTGATGAACATCATGCTCGTGTCGGTGGATGAGCGTATCCGCGAGATTGGGCTGCGTCGCGCGCTGGGAGCGAGAAAGTGGCACATCAAGCTGCAGTTCCTGTCGGAGACGTTGCTGCTGATGCTTGCCGGCGGCGTGATCGGGATAGGGCTCTCGTACCTGCTCTCCTGGGCGGTGGGGACGTTGCCGCTGCTGGGCCCGCTGTTCGAAGACGATAGCGGTAAGGGCGACATTCACCTGCACATTTCGCTATTTACCCTGATGATCTCGACTGCCGTGCTGGTGGTAACCGGGGTGGCGAGCGGACTGGTGCCGGCGTTCAAAGCATCGCGGCTGGATCCCGTGGAAGCACTCCGGTACGAGTAGCTTGGAATTGTTTTGACCGCGGCGCTCGCCGGTCGTATGTTGGCCGGGAGAAAAACTTGGATTCTGAGGTGTTGCTGTGCCTGTTCTATCAGCCACCGAGTGCGTTACCCCGGCCTTTCGCCACACCGTGCAACAGATGTTTCGACCGTTCCGCCTTCCTTTCTGGATTCGAATCGCCATCCTGGGGCTGTTCACGGGCGAGCTCGGTGGCGGATTCGGGGGGAGCGTCCCCTCTCATTTTCCGTCGCATCCCGGAGTTGCGAGAGGCGCACATGGCGGAATGCACAGTCCGATTTCGTGGCCGGGCTGGTTCACGCCGGCGCACATCGTCGCCATCGTGCTCGTCGTCGGTCTTGTGGCGTTCGCCTTGATGCTTTTGTTTCTTTATATCAACTCCGTCCTGCGATTCGTGCTGTTCGACGCCGTGCTGCGCGGCGACGCGCGCATCATCGAAGGCTGGAAACGGTGGCGTGCGGCGGGACGGAGATTCTTCGTCTGGCAGTTCCTGCTGGCGATTCTTGCCTGGGCCGTCGCGGTTTCCTGTATCGGGCTTCCCCTGCTCATCCTATTCAAGAACAATCACATCGGGTTCTGGCACATCGATGCCACCGGCATTGTCGTGCTCGTGCTTACGGGAATATTCTGGTTTCTTCTCGCCGTGGTTGTGGCCGTGATCGTGGTGCTGGCGAAGGATTTCGTCGTGCCCATCATGGCGCTGGAAGGAGTGGGCTGGCAGGAGGGATGGAGCCGCTTCTTTGGGATTGCGCGCGGGCACGCCTCGGAATACGTCATCTATTTCTTGATGAAGATCGTGCTGCGGATCGCGGCGGGGATCGCGCACGGAATCGTTGTATTCCTCGTGATCATCATCCTGATTATTCCAACCCTGGTCCTGGTGCTGTCGGGGGTCGCGGTGGGGGCGGGAGCCGCGACGGTGGTGAAGGCGCTGCTGATCACGATTGGGATCGTCGGCGCTCTCCTGCTGTTCTCTTTCATCATTGCCTTCTCGGCGCTGACGGGAGCGCCGATCGCGTTCTTCTTCCCGTCTTACGCAATTTACTTCTTCGCGGGAAGATACGAGCCGCTGGGGAGGATTGTCTTCCCGACACCGCCGCCTATGCCGGACTTAGGAGCTCCGCCCGCACCTTCGCCCGCGTTAGGGTAGGGGTCCTTCGACTGCGAGCGCTCCCACCCGTTATTCGCGGTCGGCTTTGCGGGGGCGTGCCTTGATCCAGATAGGTGTGCCGACGAACTGGAAGGCGTCGCGAATCTGGTTCTCGAGGAAGCGCCGGTACGAAAAATGGAGCGGGGTGGCGCGGTCGGTGAACAGGATGAAGGTGGGCGGAGAGACCGCCGCCTGGGTCATGTAAAAGATCCGGACCCGGTGCGAGTAAGGCACGGAGGCGCGCTCGAAATCGATGTGCTTCAGGAAGCGATTCATCTCGCCCGTCGGGATGCGCTTGCGGCGCTCGCTGGCCACGAGTTCGATGGTATCGAAGATCTTTTCCGTGTTGTAGCCGGTCACCGCCGAGGTGAAGATCATCGGCGCGTAGTTGAGGAACTTCAGGTGATCGCGCACCTGCTCCTCGAAGACCGAGAGCTTGGCCTGCGGCTTGCCGTCGGTGCGGTGGATGGTGACCGCGTCCCACTTATTGACAAGGATGATGACGGAGCGGCCTGCCTCGTGGGCGTAGCCGGCAATGGTCGCATCGAGCGCGGTAACGCCCTCGGTCGCATCGATGACGATCAATGCAAGATCCGCGCCTTCGAGATGCTTGCGTGCCATGACGACGGAAAGCTTCTCGGCCATCAGGTGGGTCTTGCCTTTGCGGCGAATGCCGGCGGTATCGATGAAGCGGAAGGTCTGGCCATCGCGCTCGACAACTTCATCCACCGCGTCGCGGGTGGTGCCGGCGACGGGAGAAACGATGGCCCGATCGACGCCGGTCAGCCGGTTCAGGAGCGTGGATTTGCCGACGTTCGGGCGTCCGATGATCGCGACCTTTACTTCCCTTGATTGCTCGCTGTCGGGCAGCTCTTCGCCTTCGTGCAGTTCGCCGTCTTCGTCGAGATCGAGATCGTCGTCGTCGAATGCTTCGAGGGTGCCGGCATCATCGCGACCCACCCTGTCGCTTTGCGACAAGGATGGGGCACCCACGGTTTCCGCCGATTGGCGGTCGGGGATGCGCGCCAGCACTTCTTCGAGAAGCTCCGCTACGCCGGTTGAATTTTCGGCCGAGATCGGCATCATGGTCCGAATCCCGAGGCGCCGGAAGTCTTCCACGTAGCTCTCGAGCTTGGGATCGTCGATCTTGTTGACCGCAAGGATGAGCGGTTTTCCGGTGCGCTGGAGCAGGCGGGCGAGGTCGATATCCGGGGAGGCGAGTTCGGTGCGGCCGTCCACCACCATCACGATGACGTCAGCTTCCTCGAGGGCGACCTTCGCCTGGCGGAAGATTTCCGATGGGATCAGGGCTTCGTCGTCGGGGATGATGCCGCCGGTATCGACGACGCGAATCCGCTTGGCGTTCCACTCCGCGTAGCCGTAGAGGCGGTCGCGGGTAATGCCGGGTTCATCGCCGACGATGGCGCGCCGCTGCCCGACCAGCCGGTTGAAGAGGGTAGATTTGCCAACGTTCGGACGGCCCACGATGGCCAGCATGCCCACCACAGGCAGTTGCACTTCCCGGTTGTTGCGATCGTCTGAAAATTTGGTTCTGGCCAAGAAAATCCTTGAGGGCGCGAATAGCTCCTCACAGCTATTATAGGGACAGGCCCGTCTCTTCTGTGTCCAGCAGCTCCCAATCCGCGGCGACTCCAGCGCGCGATATCCGCTCGCTGAGCTTGCACCAGTTCTTCGGGCCGGGCGGAGTGCTGGCGAAATCGCACCCCGCCTACGAATTTCGCCGGGGACAACTGCAGATGGCGCAGGCCGTGGAGCAGGCGCTCGCCGAGAAACGGCACCTCATCGTCGAGGCAGGCACGGGCACGGGCAAAACGCTTGCCTATCTCGTGCCGGTGATCCGTTCCGGCTTGCGGGTCATCATTTCGACGGGCACCAAGAACCTGCAGGAACAGCTCTTCTACAAAGACGTTCCCTTCCTTGAGCGAGCGATCTTCGGCCCCGACTCCGAGCAGCGGCTGAAGGTCTGTTACATGAAGGGGCGCAACAATTATCTCTGCCGCAAAAAGCTCTACGACCTTACCGACCGGCCGGTGCTGAATGGCCTGGAAGAGATCGACCAGTTTCGATCTATCAAGGACTGGGAGGCGATCACGACGACCGGCGATCGCGCGGAGCTGACGACGGTGCCGGAGGCAAGCCAGCTCTGGCCGAAGCTCGATGCGCGCGCCGAGAGTTGCACCGGGACCAAATGCAAGGAATACGAGCGCTGCTTTATCACCGAGATGCGGCGCACGGCAGCGGAGAGCGACATCATCATCGTCAATCACCACCTCTATTTCGCGGATCTATCGATCAAGCAAGCCGCGGACGGTGCGCCCGATGTTGGGATTCTGCCCGAAGCAGCGGCGGTGATTTTCGACGAGGCCCACGAACTGGAAGATGTTGCCGGAAGCTATTTTGGCGTCAGCGCCTCGAACGTGCGGATCGACGAACTGGTGCGCGATGTAGAGTTCGCCATCAAGGAATTTCATATCGCCTCGCCGACACTGCTGACCGCCGCCCATCGGGTGCGCGAGCGTTCGCAGCTCTTTTTCACCCTGTTGCCGCCGGGAGACGGGCGTTTCTCCTTTGAAAACCGCCGCGAGTTTCTCGAAGAAAACGGCGACGAGTTTCTTTCGCTGCAAAACGCGCTGGTGCACCTGCATGGCGAGATCCAGGCGATCAAGGAAAAGCCCGACGAGCTTTTCAATCTCGCGCGGCGAGCTGAGGAGCTACGGGTGCAGCTCAGCTTCCTGCTGGAATCGAACGATCGCAACACGGTGTACTGGATCGAGCGCCGGGGCGAATCGCGACGCGGCGGGCGCGCAGGGCATAACGTTTTCCTGCAGGCCACGCCCATCGACGTCTCATCGATCCTGCAACACACGTTGTTCGCCAATCTCAATACGGCAGTGCTGACTTCGGCGACGATTGCCGTCGGCGGCAGCTTCCAGTACGCCCGCGGACGCCTGGGCCTTGCCGATTCGCGCGAGTTGATCGTGCCGTCGCACTTCGATTACGAGACCCAGGCTGTTTTTTACGTGCCACCCGACATGCCCGACCCGCGGGAGCCCAATTTCTCGCGCAAAGCCGCGGACCGCATCCGGCAGTTGCTGACGGTTACCTCGGGTCGTGCCTTCTGCCTCTTCACCAGCTACGCGCAAATGAACGATGTTTACGACCGCCTGCTCGGCGAACTGGATTTCCCGATGCTCAAGCAGGGCGATGCACCGAAGAGCGCGCTGCTCGAGGAGTTCCGCATGACGCCCGGAGCCGTCTTGTTCGCCACCAGTTCGTTCTGGCAAGGAGTGGACGTGCAGGGTGAACAGCTCAGTTGCGTCATCATCGACCGCCTGCCATTCGCGGTTCCGAACGACCCGGTGGTGGCGGCGCGCATACGGGCGATTGATGCCGATGGCGGCAATGCGTTCTTCGATTACCAGGTGCCCTCGGCGGTGATTTCCTTAAAACAGGGCTTCGGACGGCTGATTCGCTCCCTTCACGATCGCGGCGTGGTTTGCCTGCTCGATAACCGCATTCTCAAAAAGCAGTACGGAAAAGTGTTTGTCGAGAGCCTGCCGAAGTACCGGCGGACCACCGATATTCGAGTCGTCGAAGAATTTTTTGGCGCGGTCCAGGACGACGCAATGTAATTGCAACTCGGCCCGGCGGATCGCATCTGAACGGCCATCTTTTCGGCCCATTCTCTTCGGAATGGAGATTGCTTGTGAATCCTACTGTTGCTCTGCTCCTGGCGTTCGGTATTGGCGTGGTTGCCGGCCTGCGATCGATGACCGCGCCGGCGGTGGTCGCGTGGGCTGCGCATCTCGGCGTATTGCATCTGGCCGGCTCGCATCTCGCATTTATGGCTTCGACATGGGCGGTTGCGCTGTTCACGCTGGGCGCACTCGGCGAATTCGTTGCCGATCAGTTGCCTTCCACGCCACCGCGCACCCAGGCGGTGGGCTTGATTGCGCGTATTTGTACCGGGGCGCTCTCCGGCGCCTGCATTGGAGTGGCCACGCAATCGTCGATCCTGGTGGCGGCGCTGGCTGGCGCAGTCGGCGGGATTGCTGGAGCGTTCGGCGGCTATCATGCCCGGGTGGGCCTGGTACGGTCCCTGCAGGCAAAAGACATTCTGATAGCGATCCCCGAAGATTTCTTGGCGATTGGCCTGGGCCTGTTGCTCGTCACGCGCGTCTGATCCCACGCGAGAAAGGCTTCTATATGGGCAAACCGCAATCTTTCGACGCGGTGGTGATTGGCGCCGGACAGGCCGGCACGCCGCTCTCGACGGCACTCGCGGAAGCGGGCATGCATACGGCACTCGTCGAGCGTGTCCACGTGGGTGGAACCTGCGTGAATGAGGGGTGCACGCCGACAAAAACGATGATTGCGAGCGGACGCGTGGCGTATCTGGCCGGGCGGGGCGCGGATTATGGCGTGCATTCTGGATCGATATCCATCGATATGGTCAAAGTGCGGGAGCGCAAGCGAAAGATCGTCGAGAGCTTCCGCAGTGGCAACGAGGCGTGGATCGCGAAGACCCAGAACCTGGAACTCATCTTCGGAGAGGCACGTTTTACCGGCCCGAAAACCATCTCGGTTCACACCAAGGACGGCAACGATCGCGAGCTATCGGCCGAAAAGATATTCATCAATGCCGGGGCGAGGCCCTCTCGTCCAAAGCTTTCTGGATTGAGCGACGTTCCCTCTCTCGACAGCACATCGATCATGGAGCTCGACAGTGTTCCCGAGCACCTGCTCGTGCTGGGTGGAGGCTACGTCGCTCTTGAATTCGGACAACTCTTCCGGCGTTTCGGCAGCCAGGTGACGATCGTAGAGTCAGGCCCGCAACTGCTGACCAGGGAAGATCCCGACATCGCCGCGCAGATAAAGGCCATCCTCGAAGAAGATGGCATCGAAGTTCTGCTGCATGCAAAAGCCACGCACGTGCAACAGAGCGGCCGGGAGATTCACCTCGATCTGGAGTATGGCAGCGTCAGCGGATCGCATTTGCTGGTCGCCACCGGACGCACGCCTAACTCCGACACTCTCAACCTGGCGGCAGCCGGGATCGAAGTTGACGACAAGGGTTTCATTCGCGCCAACGATCGCCTGGAAACCAGCGCGCCCGGCGTGTACGCACTCGGCGATATCAAGGGAGGTCCCGCCTTCACCCACATCTCCTACGACGACTTCCGGATCATCCGATCGAACCTTATTGAGAAAAAAGATGCCACCACGACGGACCGTCTCGTGCCCTATTGCGTCTTCATCGACCCGCAACTCGGCCGGGTGGGCATGACCGAGACAGAAGCGCGGAAGCAAGGGCGCAAGATCCGGGTGGCGAAGCTGCCGATGAGTTCCGTGGCGCGCGCGCTGGAGACGGATGAGACACGAGGATTGATGAAGGTAATTGTCGACGCGGAGAACAGCCTCATTCTCGGCGCCGCGATCCTCGGGATCGATGGAGGCGAAGTCATGTCGGCGCTGGAAATGGCGGTGATGGGGAAACTTCCTTATACCGCGCTGCGCGACGGGGTCTTCGCACACCCGACGTTGTGCGAGTCACTCAACAACCTCTTCATGGCGATGGATGCGGTACCGCTGAAGCGTTGATGAACTCTTCGTCATCTATGGGATGCCATCCCATTTTCCTAAGACTTTTATGCTCCAATGGATTTTGCCGGTTCGCTGAACCGGCCCACCTTCATGCAGAGAGCCCACTCCCAGAAAGCGCGCCGTGACACGCGAGTGTCGTGGTGGGCCTTTCTCCTTGCGGCACTCTTTGTAATGCTGTTCTCCGGCGTTGCGGGCTCCAGCGCGCCGCAACTCTCCGAGGGCGAGCGGATTTATACGTCGGCGTGCGTAGCCTGCCATGGGGCCGACGGCAAAGGCGCCTCGCAGGCAATTGCAGGTTTCACCAAGCCCGACAGCTTCCCCGACTTTACCCGCTGCGACCAGACCACTTCGGAGCTGAACTCGGCCTATGCCGCAGTGATCACGTACGGAGGGCCCTATCGCGGGTTCTCGCAGATCATGCCCTCGTTCTCGAAGGCACTCACGCCGAAGCAGATCGACGAGGTGGTGCATTACCTGCGCGGTTTCTGCACGAATGAGCACTGGCCACGGGGAGAGCTGAATGTTCCGCGCGCCGTCGTGACCGAGAAGGCCTATCCGGAGGACGAAGAGGTCGTCACGTCGGAGCTCAACGCCAACGGACAACCCGGTTTAACCAGCCACATCATCCACGAGCAGCGTTTCGGCATGAAGAACCAGCTCGAGGTCGATGTGCCGATCCTGTACAAGAACGAGGACCATGTCGGGTATGCGGGTTTCGGGGATGTAACGCTAGGGTGGAAGCGGGTTCTCTACTCGAGCCTCTCGAAGGGCTCGATCTTCTCGTTGCAGGGCGAGATCACGGCGCCGACCGGCAACCACGCCCAGGATCTCGGGGCGGGCACGACCAGTTTCGGGACGTTCGCGATGTATGACCAGATCTTCCCCAGCAACACCTTCCTGCAATTCCAGGGCGGCGCAACCCTGCCGGTGAACCCGGGGATTGAGCCGCAGAACGTTTATGGCTACGCAACCATCGGGCAGAGCTTCGCTGGCGATCGCGGCTTCGGCAGGCTATGGTCGCCGATGGTGGAGTTCATCGCCAACCGCGAACTCGAAGGCAATGCCAGGACCGACTGGGATCTGCTTCCGCAGATGCAGGTAACGCTGAGCAAGCGCCAGCACATTCGCGCCGATCTCGGGCTGCGAATTCCCGTTACGGATACGCACGCCCGGCCGATCCAGGTGGAGTTCTACCTGCTTTGGGATTGGGCCGACGGCAAACTTCTGGGAGGCTGGTGATGCGGCTCAGGTGGGCGATCGCAGCTATGCCGGGGTTGCTCGCGTTGCCGCTGCTGATGCGCGGAGGGCAGCACGCCGAGCTCAAGCCGGAGTTCCAGACCTCCGACCGTTGCGTTGCCTGCCACAACGGGCTGACCACCCCCGACGGCAAGGACATATCGATCGGTATCGATTGGCGGTCGAGCATCATGGGCAACTCGTCGCGTGACCCTTACTGGCAAGGCAGCGTGCGGCGCGAGAGCATCGACCACCCGCAGGTGAAGGAGGTTGTCGAGGACGAATGTTCGGTCTGCCATATGCCGATTACGCGCTATGAGGCGAAGCTCCAAGGCAAGACCGGCGAGGTGTTCCGCTTCCTGCCGCTGAGCAAGAACGGAACGAAGCAGGCGCGGGACGGCGTCTCCTGCGCGGTCTGCCACCAGATCAGCGGCGATAAGCTGGGGACGAAGGAGAGCTTCAACGGCGGCTTCGTCGTCGATGCGCCGAAGGCCAAGGACAACCGTCCTGAGTTCGGTCCGTTTGAGGTCGATGCCGGACACCAGCGCATCATGGAGACCTCGACCGGCGGCTTCCGGCCGACGCAGGCGGCGCACATCCGTGACTCGGCCTTGTGCGGCACCTGTCACACGCTCTATACCACGGCGCGCGGCGAAGGCGGGAAGGCGATCGGCACGCTTCCCGAGCAGATGCCGTTCCTGGAGTGGCAGCACAGCGATTACGTGAACGGCAAGACCTGCCAGTCGTGCCACATGCCGGAAGTCGCAGGACAGGCGCCGATCACCGCGATCCTGCCGGTGATGCGCGAAGGCATGCACCAGCACGTATTTGTCGGTGGCAACTTCTTCCTGCAGCGCGTGCTCAACCAGTACCGCACCGAACTCGATACCCAGGCGCTCCCGCAGGAGATGTCGGCTGCTTCGGAGGCGACGATCGCATTCCTGCAATCGCAGGCAGCGCGAGTGACGATCCGCAGTCTCGACGTGAACGGGAGCACGCTGCGTATGGATGTAGCCGTGGAGAACCTGACTGGGCACAAGCTGCCGACAGCGTATCCCTCGCGACGTGCGTGGCTGTATGTAACCGTGAAGGACCGTGATGGGCATGAGGTCTTCCGCTCCGGGGCGCTGAACCCCGATGGTTCGATCCAGGGAAACGATAACGACGCCGATCCTGCGAAGTTCGAGCCGCACTATCGCGAGATCACCAGTGCCGACCAGGTCGAGATCTTCGAGGACATTCTCGGCGACGAGCACGATCACGTGACGACCGGACTGCTCTCCGGAGTGCGCTATCTCAAGGACAATCGCCTGCTGCCTTTGGGCTTCGACAAGCAAACGGCGTCGAAGGACATCGCGGTAATCGGCGAGGCTGCAGACGATCCGAACTTTGCGGCAGGTGGCGACCTGGTGCGCTACTCGGTTGGCCTGGGGAATGCACAGGGGCCGTTCCACGTCGAGGCGGAGCTTTGGTATCAGCCGATCGGCTTCCGCTGGGCGCACAACCTGGAACCGTACCGGGCAGAGGAGCCGCAGCGACTGGTGCGGATCTACAACGCGATGTCGCAGGCGACTGCGGTGAAGCTGGCGCACGCGGAAGCGACGCGATAAGGTTCGCTAAGGATGACAACCCACGTCACATCGCTCACTCCGATTGCGAGCTACACTGAATCGTCGTGCATCCCTTCTCACTGGCGCAGTCGATTGGCTACATCGCGTTTCTCCTCGGCGCTTCGGCGTTTCTCCAGAAGAACGATCGCCGGCTGAAATTTCTGAACGGAAGCCAGTGCGTGTTTTACGCCTTGCACTTCGCATTGCTGGGGAACAATCCGGCGGCGGGCAGCCTGGCAGTGTCGGCAGCGCGATCGTTTCTGGCGATGAAATCGCGCTCGCGCTGGCTGGCGGCATTTTTTCTTGCCTTGAACATCGCTGTCGGTGTTGCCCTGGCGCATAGCCGCCTGGGGTGGCTGCCGATTGCCGGCGGGTGCCTGGCGACCACCGCACTGTTTCTCATGCGCGGCATTCCGATGCGCCTGGTACTGCTCGCGAGCACCCTGTGCTGGCTGACAAACAACATTCTCAGCGGCTCGATTGGCGGCACGATGCTGGAGGTATCGATCGCCTCCGCCAATCTCACGACTATGGTGCGGCTGATGCGCGCACGCGTCGCGCTCCAGGAAGACACGCCGGAAAAAGTTCTCGCGGCGACTGCCGGCAGTGCGAGCTCACAATAACTCGATCTGCGGGATCGCCGGCATCTCGACCAGTTCCGTCTCAAAAGCGACCAGCCAAGCACGAAGATTTCCGCGCAGGCGGCCCACCGCGATGCCTTCGAAATTTTCGGGATAGCGATCGAGGCGGGAGAGCGCTTTCTGCATCATGGAGCGGGTGCCGTTGCGATTGCCGCGCCGGAAGTGATGAAACGTCCCCGCCACCTGGATCAGCCCCTGGAGGAATGTCTTCTGCGGTTCGGTAGATTGCAGCCAGACGGCCTCCCAGTGCTCGTGGGCCTCGAAGAAGGCGCCTTCGCGGTAACAACGCAGGCCTTCCGCAAGTTCGCCAGTCGTCCAATCGAGCATCCCCTACCCTGTGCCTTTCTTTGTTTTCAGGATTTTAGGCCATCGAATCTCCGCAAAATATTCAAAGTAGAAGGGTTACAGCCAAAATATAGAAAACGCTAGACTTAGCTAGCAAGCCAGCACGGATTTCAAAGAACAGAGATTTTGCTTGGGAGTAGCCCACTTGCGCAGAGTATCGGGGGTCGAAGGAAGAGTCTGTGATCGGGAGCACGAGCGATCGTGAGGCGGCACTCCCTCTTTGCGAACGAAACGCAAGATGCTTCGCTGGAGCACAACGAACAAAAGGTAGCTCCGCTCCGAATCCGCATCGGACTGCGGATTCTCCGGTCGCCATGACAGGGCGCCGGTGGAATCCCACCTCTGCGCGGTAAAATGGTTTTTCGGCGAGGCGGCCTGGACTTGCAGGTGTGCTCGCGAGTCAGGATTTATGTACGAAGTCACGGTGGAAGATACATTTGCGGCGGGGCACTACCTGCGCAATTACAAGGGCAAGTGCGAGAACCCGCACGGCCACAACTACAAGGTGCGGGTAACGCTGCAAGGGGCGGAGCTGGATGCCGCCGGGCTGCTGCTCGATTTCAAGGATTTGAAGGTCGTGATGAAGCCGGTGGTCGATTATCTCGATCACCAGATGATGAATGACATCAAGCCGTTCGATACCGTGAATCCCTCGGCCGAAAACCTGGCCAGGTATTTTTTTGACGAGACGAACAAATATCTTGCCGGGCAGACGAAGGGCCGGGTGCGGGTGAAGGACGTCACCATCTGGGAGACGGATACGACGACGGCGACGTATTACGAGTAACGATGTCTGGTCGGATCGACCGCGTGCTTCGCTCAGGATCACAAGAATTGAGAGAGTAGCGGCTATAGGGGTCCTTCGACTTCGCGGCTGCGCCGCTTCGCTCAGGATGACAGGGCACTAGAAATCACCAGATGCAGATCACGGAAATTTATCGGTCGTTGCAAGGGGAGTCTTCGTACGCGGGGATTCCGTGCATTTTTGTGCGGCTCACGGGGTGCAACTTGCGCTGTTCGTGGTGCGATAGCGAGTACACCTTTTACGGCGGCCGCAAGATGGACCTCGAAGAAGTAGAGGCGGAGGTGCACAAGCTGGCTCCTGCCGGACTGGTAGAGATTACGGGCGGCGAGCCGCTGCTGCAGGAGCGCGAATTGGTGATCCTGATGCGGCGGCTGATCAATGGCGGGTACAAGCTGCTGATCGAGACGAGCGGCGAGCGTCCGCTGGAAAACGTGCCCAAGGACGTGGTGAAGATCGTGGACGTGAAGTGTCCGGGATCGGGCGAGGGTGGCAAGTTCCGCATGGAGAACCTCGAGGCCCTCACCCTCCACGATGAGGTGAAGTTCGTGATCGCCGATCGGGCGGATTATGAATTCGCGCGCGACTTTGTGCTGGAGCATCGGCTGGACGGCCTGGTGGCGTCGGTGATTTTTTCCCCGGCTTTCCGCAAGGATGCACGCGGGACGCGGGATTCGTCGCATTGCCTCGTCGATCCGCAGGAGCTGGCGAACTGGATCCTCGAAGATGGACTGGAGGTGCGGCTGGGATTGCAGACGCATAAGTTTATCTGGGCGCCGGAGACGAAGGGGGTCTAAGGGTTTCCCCCGCAAAGGAACAGCAGGTTGCCACGTCGCTACGCTCCTCGCAATGACAAGAGAGATGGTTGGAGCGGCGAGTCGGTGATGTGGGCTGGCCGCGGGAGGGATCAGCAGATTGCGATCCTTCGCTGCGCTCAAGGATGACAAGAACGTACAAGTTTGGGGGCTGGCAGGGGTCCTTCGACTGCGTTTCGCGATGCGAAACTCCGCTCAGGATGACAACCAATAGAAACGATGACTGAAACAAAAACCATTCCAGTAGAGACGACCGTCGAGCCGGCGGCGGAGCCGGTAAAGGTGGCACTTGGGGATACGAACCGAGCCGTCGTTGTGTTGAGTGGCGGGATGGATTCGACGGTATGCGCTACGCTGGCGGTGCGTGAGTATGGGCCGGAGAATATTGGCGCGCTGCATGTGAGTTATGGGCAGCGCACCGCCGGGCGGGAGAAGCAGGCGTTCACGGCGGTGGCGGAGAGACTCGGGATCCAGACACGGCTGGCGGTAGAGACTCCGTTTTTCCGGGCGATTGGCGGGTCGGCGCTGACCGATTCGCAGATTGCGGTTCCGGAGGCGGGAGAGCTGATCGGGCAGGAAATTCCTGTGACCTACGTTCCGTTCCGGAACGCGCACCTGCTGGCGATGGCGGTCAGTTGGGCCGAGGTGCTGGGGGCCTCCAAAATCTATATCGGGGCCGTAGCGCAGGACAGCAGCGGCTACCCGGACTGCCGTCCGGAGTTTTACGAGGCTTACAACTTAGCCGTGCGGCGCGGCACCAAAGCTGGAGAGATCAAGATCGAGACGCCGCTGATTGCGCTGCGAAAACATGAGATTGTGAGCCTCGGCCTTGAACTGGGCGCGCCCTTCGATTTAACGTGGTCATGCTATAGCCGCGAGGACTGCGCTTGTGGCGTCTGTGACAGCTGTGTGCTGCGGCTTCGCGCGTTCCGGGGAGCGGGAGTAATCGATCCCATCGCTTACGTCCCGACCGTCGCGCAGAGGGAATGAGATCGGCAGAACTGGCAAGAGTGGAACAGCCGGTATATGGGTTCTAAGCAATAGTCTCGCTGGGAGGCGGAGATGAGAAAGCAAGCTCTAATTCTGTTTTTCTTGGCAACGGTACTTGGGCTGGCGCTGCCGGCGCTGGCACAGACCGGCACGGTGAAGGGCTATGTCAAGGACGATGCGGGCAAGCCGGTCGTCGGCGCCGTGCTTGAGTTCGATAACCTGGAGAACGGCCGTAAAGTCACCCTGAAGACGGACAAGGGTGGAAACTTTTTCAGCATCGGCGTGCCGATTGGGACCTACAAGGTCTCGGTGACGATGGACAACAAGCCGATCTGGAACGCTCCGAAGTACCCGGTGCAGGGTGGCGACAATCCGGAATTGAGCATCGACCTGGCAAAGGAGCGGGCAGCGCAGGCGAATAACCCCGCCAATGCGGAAGCGCAAAAGAAAATAGAGGAAGCCAAGAAGGCGAACGAGAAGATCGGGAACCTGAATGCGTTCTTGAAGCAGGCGAACGATGCCATGGCCGCGAACAACTACGACCAGGCCGTGCAGATCATGCAGCAGGCTGTAGCGCAGGACCAGACGCACGATCTGCTCTTTGGCCGGTTAGGCGATGCCTACCTGGGGGACAAGAAGTATCCCGAGGCGGTGGAAGCTTACAACAAGGCAATCGCGCTCGATCCAAACAAGGCCGCCTATCATAACAACCTCGCGCAGGCGCTGGTGAAATCGAACCAGACCGACAAAGCGCTGGCGGAATACGATACCGCCGCGAAACTCGAGCCCGCCCAGGCTTCGACGTACTACTTCAACGAAGGCGCCGTGCTGACCAATACCGGCAAGATCGACGAAGCCATCGCCGCCTTCGATAAGGTGATTGCCGCCGACCCGACGAGAGCCGATGCCTATTACTGGAAGGGCGTAAACCTGGTCGGCAAGGCCAAAACGGGGGCGGATGGCAAGTTCGAAGCCCCTGCCGGGACCGCCGAGGCGTTCAACAAGTATCTCGAACTGGCCCCGGATGGAAAGTATGCCGATCCGGCCAAGCAGATGTTGCAGACCATTGGAGCCAAGGTGGAAACCAGCTACGGCACGAAGTCGAAGACCAAGCCGGTGAAGAAGTAAAAAAGCGGATCGACGAAGGGCGGCTGCGGCCGCCCTTTTGTTTTGCGTTCTAGAATCAGAGGAGTATGCAGAAGAGCGGCAGTTCCGAGCTACCGTCGTTGGAAGAGGCGCGTGCGCGGGTGGAGAAGTATGCCTCGGGTGTGCCGCTGCCCCCGACGGAAGAAGTGGAGTTGCTCGCGGCGGATGGTCGCGTGCTGGCGGAGGTGATTCGCGCGGACCGCGACTTTCCTCCTTTTGCGCGCGCCACGCGCGATGGCTTTGCAGTCCGGGCAGAAGATGCCGGGAGGGCACCGGCGAAGTTGAAGGTCGTAAGCGAGATTGCCGCCGGGGCTGTGGGGGACTTTCCGATCGAAGCGGGTGAGGCGGCAGAGATCATGACGGGCGCGCCTTTACCTGAGGGCGCCGACGCGGTGGTGATGGTCGAGTACGCGCGTCGGGAGGGCGAATTTGTCGTTCTCGACCGCACGGTGAAGACGGGCGACAACTTTGTGCCGCGCGGGGCGGAAGCGCAGGCAGGCGAGTTGCTGATCGGGTCGCGCAATCGAATGAATCCGGCGGCGATTGCGATTGCAGCGTCGGTAGGCAAGGCGCGGTTGAGGGTGTATCGCAGGCCGGTGGTCGCGATCCTGGCGACCGGCGATGAGTTGGTGGAGGTGGGCGAAGTGCCGGGTGCGGCGCAGATTCGCAACTCCAACAGCTACTCGATTGCTGCGCAGGTCGGGCGGGCCGGAGGCGAAGCACGGGTGCTGCCGATCGCGCGCGACCGCGAAGAGTCGATTCGCGAGGGAGTGCAGGCCGCGAAGTCGGCGGACCTGCTGGTGCTCTCGGGCGGCGTCTCGATGGGCAAGTACGATCTTGTGGAGCAGGTGCTGGCGTCCGAAGGGGCGCAGTTCCACATGACGGGGGCGCGTATCCAGCCGGGGAAGCCGGTGGTGTTTGGCACTCTGCCGCGCGAGGAGCGCGAGTTGCCCTTCTTCGGGCTGCCGGGAAATCCCATATCCACCATGGTGACCTTCGATCTCTTCGTGGCGCCGGTGCTGAGCGCGTTGGGAGGCTCAGTGAATACCGGCCTGCGTTTTGCGCAGGCGCGTCTGGAGGAGGAGTGCAAGGTTGCGCCTGGATTGACGCGGTTTCTTCCGGCATCGCTGACCGGAACCGCCGCAGAGAGCCGGGTGCGGGTGATTCCGTGGCATGGCTCGGGCGACCTGGCAGCGATCGTGCGCGCGAACTGTTATCTTGTGGTGCCGCCGGAGACAACATCGCTTGCCGGCAATTCCTACGTCACCGTGTTGCTGAAGGACTAACGTGGCCAAATCTTCCAAGAAAACGCTTTCGCACTACGACAAGAAGGGCCGGGCGTCCATGGTGGACGTCTCGGCCAAGCGGGCGACCGTCCGCACGGCGGAGGCCAGCGCCCGGGTGGTAATGTCGCCCGAGGTGCTGCGCGCGCTGCCTGACAATCCCAAGGGCGACGTTTTTGAGACGGCACGGCTGGCGGGGATAATGGCCGCCAAACGCACCGCAGAGCTGATACCTCTGTGTCATCCGCTGCCCATCTGGCATGTTGATGTCACCGTACGCCCGTGCGAGAATGGCGTTGCTATTAGCTCCAAAGTAACCACCGAATCAGTTACGGGCGTGGAGATGGAAGCGCTTGTGGCCGTATCCATTGCTGCGCTAACGGTTTACGATATGTGCAAGGCGGCGGATAAAGGCATTGAGATTCGGCAGGTCGTGCTCGAATCCAAGTCGGGCGGCAAGAGCGGCTCGTATCGCCGTAAGCAACCGCCGGCTTAAGTCTGGTTCTCCTCATGGCGACTGACGTTCGCGTTCTGCTGGTTGACGACAATCCGATGATCATAGCCATGCTGAAGCAGGCGCTTGAGGCGCATTGCATGGTGAGCGTGGCCAGCGATAGCACCGACGCGCTGCTGCGCACCATCGACGACCCGCCGGATTTGATCATCAGTGACTACCAGATGCCCGGCCTCGATGGCCGCCAGCTACTGGAAAAGCTGAAGTCACGCTCCAGCACCTCGCGGGTGCCGTTCATCCTGATGGCCAGCCGCAACGATCTGAACGAAAAACTCAAGGGCGTGCGCGAGACGGTCGAGGACTTCCTGGAAAAACCGTTCTACCTGCGCGAGGCCCGTACCCAGCTCAAGCACGTGATCGACAAGGTCGCGCTGGAAAAGATGGCGCGCGAGGCGGGAGCCGGCGGTTCGACGGTCAATGGCAGCCTGAGCCAGATGAACGTCATCGACCTGCTGCAGTCGCTGGAACTGGGCCGCAAGAACTGCGCCCTGGCGCTGACCAACAACAACGACCGCTGCGATCTGTATTTCGCCGAAGGCCAGATCAACCACGCAGTGTACGGTCCGCTCACCGGCGATGATGCCGTGTTCAAGGTGCTGCTCTGGACCGGCGGCAGTTTCAAAATCGATTTCTCGGGCGGCAGTCCGGAACAAACGACCACGCGTTCGACGCAAGGCCTGCTGATGGAGGGCTTGCGCCAGCTCGACGAGTCGAACCGCGACAACGAGACCGAAGTGGATCCCTTCGCTACCCGGTAATCTCTAACTCAGGTAATCTTTTTTCCATGAAGATGACGGCAGCGGTAATTACCGTGAGCGACCGTTCGCATCGTCGCGAACGCGACGACGTATCGGGCCCGGCGGTGGCGCAGGTTCTCCGGAAAGCAGGGTTCGAGATCATCAGCGAAGAAATCGTGCCCGATGATCAGCAGCAGATTCGCGCGGCCTTGCGGCGCGGGAGCGACCACGCCGGATTGGCAGTCACGACCGGAGGCACGGGAGTGGCGAAAAGAGATGTAACGCCGGAGGCGACGTTGGCCGTATGCGAGCGGCTGATCCCGGGCATCCCGGAGTTGATGCGCAGCGAGGGACGGAAGAGCACCCCGATGGCGCCGCTGAGCCGGGCAGCCTGTGGAATCCGGGGGAATGCGGTGATCCTGAACCTGCCGGGGAATCCGAACGGGGCGGTGGAGTCGCTGGAAGCGGTGCTGCCGCTGGTGGTGCATGCGATGGAGTTGCTGGCGGGAAAGACGGACCATTGAAATTTGCGAGGCTCTAAGCAGAAATAAAAGGCAGCTTGGCTCGGGTCCCCACCACGGTGCGGAACCATGGTGCGCAACGGTTTGGCCGGGCTGCATCGGGACGGGTGATTTATCGTGGAGAGCGATGCAGAAGGTTGCGCTCTTCTTCAACCCCGCCGCAGGACCCCGCATGGAGCGGCGTCAGCATGTCGTGGAAGAAGCTGCCGCCATCCTTCGCGACCAGGAAAAAGAAGTCTTCGTGGAACGCACGCGCGGGCCGGGGACGGCTGCTGGGCAGGTCCGCGAGGCCCTGGCACGCGGCTGCGATACGGTGATCATTGCCGGTGGGGACGGCACCATCAATGACGCGGTGCAGGGGCTTGCCGGAACGAACGCTGCGCTAGGGGTGATCCCCATGGGAACCGGGAACGTCCTCGCGCATGACCTGGGCATCTCGCATCGGCCGGCGCAGGCGGTCCGGCAATTGCTCGGCTTCGAGGCGCGAAGGATTGCGCTGGGAAGGGTGGAATTCACGGATCGCGGAGGGGCGCGCGCCGCGCGATGGTTCGTCGCCGTCGCCGGCGTAGGAGGCTCGGCGAAGCTGATGTACGACGTGCACGCCGGGCTCAAAGGCACGCACGGCATGGCAGCTTACTACCTCCAGATGGCACGCCTGGCGTTGTTCCATCCCTTCACCACCTTTCACGTGGAATGCAGGACGCCGGAGGACGAGACGCGCAGCTACCCCGCTGCGGAGGCGGACGCGGTCCGCATCAACAACTTTGGCGGATTGATGCGGCGCTGGGCATGGGGCGCCGAGCTGCAACGCACCGATGCGCAGCTTGTCGTCTTCACCAGCAGCAGCCGTTCGCGTTTTCTGCACTACACGCTGGGCCGCATCCTTGGAACGAAGTGGCGCACGCGGGGAGTTGAGATGACATTCGCGAAGGAAATTACCTGCGTCGCCGCGAGCCCCGGACAGCGTCTCTATGCCGAAGCGGATGGCGAATACATCGGCGGACCGCCCGTGAAGATCGAGATCGTGCCGAACATGTTGAACCTGCTGATGAGCCGCAAAGCCTGAAGGAGAACGGTTGGAACCTGTCACTCACTTCCTGACCGGCGCATGTCTTGGCCGCGCCGGGCTGAACCGCAAAACCGCGCTGGCGACCGTGACCCTGACGCTTGCCGCCGAGGCGCCCGACATCGACATCCTGTGGTACCTGCGTGGATCGACCGTCGGCTTTGCTCACCATCGGGGTTTCACGCATACCTTCCTCGGTGTTCCTTTCATGGCGGCCTTGACCGTTGCCGTGGTGTGGCTGGGTCGATGGATTTTTCTCAAGGCGCGCAAAGGACGCGGCTTGCGATCGCGCTTTCCCAGGCCGCCGATCCGTTGGTGGCTGCTCTATCTCTACGCCTGCATTGCGCTGCTCAGTCACCTGCTGCTCGACTTCACCAACAATTACGGACTTCGCCCTTTCGCGCCGTTTAATCCCAAGTGGTACGCGTGGAGCATCGTCTTTATCGTGGAGCCGGTGCTGCTCGCGGTGCTGACCATCGGCCTGATCATGCCGCCGCTCTTCGGGCTGATCTCCTCCGAGGTCGGTGCGCGGCAGAAGGCTCCCCGTGGCCGCGGCTGGGCCATCTTCGCGTTGCTGGCGATGGTGGCAACCTGGGGTGTGCGCGACTTCGAACAGCGCCGGGCGCTGGCCGCCATGGATGCCGTCGATTACCACAACGAGCAGGCCCTCCGCAGAATGGTCAGTCCCCACATGATCACCCCGTTCCAGTGGAGCGGCGTGGTCGAAACCCGCGACTTCTTTGAGACGGTCCCAGTGGATTCCCTGGCGCCAGAGGTCGATCCGCAAAACCAGGCGGTGATCTATTACAAGCCGGCCGAGACCCCTGCCACCCTGGCGGCGAAGAAAACTTATGTGGGCCGGGTGTACCTGGATTGGGCCATGTATCCGTTCGTGCAGAGCGAACAACTGCAGCCGCCGGCCGAGGGAACGATCGTGCACTTTTCGGATTTGCGCTTCGCTTATATCGGGCGCCGCGCAAAGACGCCACTGGGCGCCTGCGTGATCCTCGACGCGCAGTTGCGGGAGATCTCCGGCGGCTTTCACACCTTCGAGAATGGCTGCGAAGACTGAGTTGTTCCTGCGGCTCAAATCATTTTTATCGATTTACTTGACGCGAAATCTGCGACGTTCAACAATGCAAGAGAGCGTTCTCGAGGTGACCATGCTGGCAATCTTATTTGTTCTACTCGCCGTTATTTCCCGGTTTGCGATCGCCATGAGCCCCGGCGCGCACTGGTGGGCGTTTACCCCGGTGGTGGCTTCCCTGCTCTTCTTTGGCGCGAAGATGCCACGCAAGTACATTTGGGCCCCCGTGGCCGTGTTTGCACTGGCCGATATCCTGCTCTCGCGCTTCTACGGCTACGCGATGACGCCGGACCTGCTGGTGAGCTGGGCCTTTTACGCGGCCGTGGCCTGGTTCGGAAGCGCGATGCTGCACGAGGATGCGCGGACGACGAAGCTGGTCGGCGCCAGCCTGGCATCCTCGCTCACATTCTTCGTGGTGAGCAACCTGGCGGTGTGGGCTTTCTGGCCGACATATCCGCATACCTTGAAGGGACTGTCCGCGTGCTTCGTGGCGGCGATCCCGTTCTACCGCAACCAGCCCGTCGCCGACCTGCTGTTCACCCTGGTGTTCTTCAGCGTGCCGGTGCTGCTGGAGGCGATGCGCCCGAGCGAGAAGAAGATCGCGGCGTAAATTTCAGTTTGCAGCGAGAGGCCGGATGCGTCCGGCCTTTTGCTATGCATGGAAAGGGCGCGGCTTCCGACGCGCCGCGGGAAGATCGATCGAGATTGGCCTTCAGCCCCTGAGCTCGTGGCGGCGATGAATCCCGGCCCTTTCAAAGAGCTACTTCTTCTCCGCCATTTCGATCTGCTCTGCGACCGTTTCGACAGCCCGGCCACGGCGAACCAGCCACCAGATCAGCAGCGCGATTACGAAGATCCCCAGAATGAGAAGCTTTTCCTTGGTGTGGCCGTGGAGGAGGAAGCCGACGACGCCGGGGCCGAACTTCAAGGTCAGGAACGAGAGGATCAGGAAGCGCGCCATGCGTCCCGCAAAGACGCCCAGCAGGAAGCGCCAGACGCTCATCTCGGCGACCCCCGCGCCCAGAACAAAGAGTTTGAACGGAGTGGGTGGAGGAAGCATGGCCGGAAGCGCCAGGGTGAGGAACTGGCTCTTCTCGAACTTCGCATGGATTTTTTCGAAGCGCGCCTGTCCGATGCGTTTGACCAGCAACTCTTCGCCGCCCTTGTAGCCGATGCCGTACACCACCAGGCTGCCCAGCGCCGACCCGACCGCCCCCATGAAGCAGTAAAGTAGGAATCGCGATTTGTCGGCCCAGACGAACTGCGCGACCACGAGATCAAGCGGCATGCCCAGCGCGGCAGCATCGAGGGCGGCAATGGCCAGCACGCCCCACGGTCCCCAGGGCAGCAGGATCCCGAGCAGGAGCTTGTACTTCGCGAGGATGACTTTCAGCAGCTTCACGGGACGAAGCTTCTATTGTACGAGAGGGTCGCGCTGCCTCCTCAAGAACGGGGAAACCATCCTGCACTCCAGGATCAACTCTCTTCGGAGAGTTCAATATCGCGCTGCAACAGCGCGGCGCTGGAGGCCCCGTTCAAGGATCGGATGGTATCCAGCAGCAGCTTCGGATCATGGGAATCGAGGTGGTAATTTACCCCGGTGCACCGCGCGAAGCCGCCGCTCGAGGTCACGATAATGGTGGCATCTTTCTTGATCGCGCGCAAACGGTTCACCAGTTCCTGGCAGGCCATCCCAGGCATGGCATGATCGAGCACGATGCCGTCCACGTTGGGGAAGCGCTGTAGCGTCTGAAGGGCTTCGTCCGGATCGTACGCCGTCACGACGTTGAACTTTGCCGTTTCCAAGACCAGTTTACGAGTCGAGATGTTGGCGGGGTATTCACGATCGACGACGAGAAAGCACGGCCTGTACATTGCTGACATAGCTGATAGAAGCACTCCGCCGGAACGAGGGTTGCCCGTTGTGAGCAGCGAGACGGTATTGGCCTCCGTATAATTCCGTTTGCATGGCTGAACCATCCAGTTTGAGACCAGCGCAAGCGGACTTGCGAGAGTTGCGCAGCGGTCGAACCACGTTTCAAGAGGAACGTGCGGCCGCAGCAGCACGAGATCGAAACTCCTCCGTATAATCCCATCTGCATGGCCCGCGCCAAAGATCCAGCCCATCAGATCGAATCCCTTCGCGAACAGCTTCGCTACCACGAACACCGTTATTACGTACTCGACGACCCCGAGATCAGCGACGCCGAGTACGACGCGCTGATGAACGAATTGAAGGCGCTCGAGGCGGCCAATCCCAAGTTGTTGACGCCCGATTCTCCGACCCAGCGCGTAGGCGGCAAGCCGCGCGAAGGATTCGTGAAGGTGGCGCACTCCGCCCCGATGCTCTCGCTCGACAACGCCTACAACGAAGAAGAACTGCGCGACTGGGCGCGGCGCGTGGAGGAACTCAGCGGGAAGGCGCTGATCGAATACGAGTGCGAGTTGAAACTCGACGGGCTCTCGATGGCCCTGCGCTACAACGACGCTCGGTTTGTCCTTGCGGTCACGCGCGGCGATGGGACGATCGGAGAAGATGTGACGCCGAACCTGCGAACCGTGCGATCGGTGCCCTTGTCGATCCCGGCAGCGGCGTTGAAGAAGACCCACATGGCGGCGGACTTCGAAGTGCGCGGCGAAGTCATCTTTCCTACGAAATCTTTTGAGCGGATGAATGAAGACCGCGAAAAGCAGGGGCTCTCGAAGTTTGCCAATCCGCGCAATGCAGCAGCCGGCGCGGTGCGCGTGCTGGAGCCGAACATCACCGCCCAGCGGCGTCTCGATTTTTACGCGTACTTTCTGCTCGTCGATGGGCGCGTGCACATCGAGAAACAATCCGACGCCCTCGACGCCCTGGAGACGATGGGCTTTAAGGTCAATCGCAACCGCAAGGTCTTCAAGTCGATCGATGACGTATTGACGTTCATCCATACGAAAGAGAAGGAACGCGAGTCGCTGCCCTACGAGATCGATGGCGTCGTGATCAAGGTAAACAGCACCGCCTTGTGGCAGCGGCTGGGCTTCACCGGGAAAGCGCCGCGCTGGGCGATTGCTTACAAATACGCCGCACGGGCGGGCGTCACGCGGGTCGAAGACATTCTCGTGCAGGTGGGCCGCACCGGAAAGCTCACGCCGGTCGCGGCGCTGAAGCCGGTGCCGATCGGGGGAACCACCGTGAGCCGGGCGACGCTGCACAATATGGATGAGATCGACCGGCTCGGGCTTCTCATTGGCGACTGGGTGCAGGTCGAGCGCGGCGGCGACGTGATCCCCAAGGTCGTCAAAGTCCTCGACGACAAGGAGCATCCGCGCGGGCGCAAGCATTTCCACATGCCGGAACACTGCCCGGTGTGCGGCGGCCACGTGGTGCGCACCGAGGGCGAGGCCGATCATCGCTGCGTCAATGCCAACTGCCCGGCCAAGCTGCGCGAGAGCATTTTGCACTTCGCCTCTCGAGGCGTGCTGAACATAGACGGCATGGGCGATTCGCTGGTGAACCAGCTCGTCGATCGCGGGTTGGTGCGCAACGTCGCCGACATCTACGACCTCGACGAAGAGAAGCTGCTCTCGCTGGAGCGCATGGGCAAGAAGTCGGCGCAGAACATCCTGAAAGAAATCGAAGGCACGAAGAAGCTGCCGCTGGAGCGGGTGATCTATGGGCTTGGCATCCGCATGGTGGGCGAACGTACCGCGCAATTTCTTGCGGAACACTTCGGTTCGTTGGATTCGCTGATGAAGGCCACGGAAGAAGAGCTGCTCGAAGTCGAAGAGGTCGGGCCGCGCATCGCGCAGAGCATTCACGAGTTCTTCGCGGAGCCGAGCAATGTAGAACTGGTAAAGCGCCTGGAAGCCGCAGGGCTGCAGTTCAAGGGAGCCAAGAAAGTGCGGGGTACGGCGCTGGCAGGGCAGACGTTTGTTCTCACTGGAACGCTGCCGACCTACTCGCGCGATGAGGCGAAGAAGAAGATCGAAGATGCCGGCGGCAAGGTGAGCGGCTCGGTCAGCAAGAAGACCAACTACGTCGTCGCTGGGGAAGATGCGGGATCGAAGCTCGACAAAGCCCGGGAACTGGGCGTGGCGGTAATCGACGAACAAGCCTTGAAGAGAATGCTCTCCAAGTAGAAACCCCTCAGCCTAAGGGCTTGTACTCCGCCACCAGCAAAGTCAGGTCGTCCGCCTGTTCGTGCTCGCGCCCACGCCAGCTCTCCACCGCCTCCATCGCGCGGCGGATCAGCTCCCGCGGGTCGCCGTGGTTTGATCGCAGTACCCCGCCCAGCCGCTCCCGCCCGAATTCTTCGGCCCGGCTATTTTCCGATTCGACGATGCCATCTGTGTACATTGCCAGGCGGTCGCCTTTGCCGAACCGCACAGTCACCTCGGTGTAGTCGGCCGTGGTCAGAATTCCCAGCGGCAGGCCGTTCTGCTCCACCTGCTGAACATCCGCGGAGGCCGCCGTCCAGAGCAGGAGGGGCGGATGGCCGGCAGCGGAATAGGTGAGTGTCTGCGCAGGACCGTCGAGTACCGCAATGGCCGCGGTAACGAACTGTCCGTGAGATTGTCCGCAAAACACGCGATTGAGCTCCCCGAGTAAGGCCGCCGGTCCGACGGCGGTACGACCATAGATGGTGAGAGCCGTCTTGAGCATTGAGGCGACGAGGGCGGCCGGTAGACCGTGGCCGGAAACATCCGCGATGAAGAGGCCGAGACGACTGTCGCCCAGAGGAAGAAAATCGTAGAGGTCGCCGGCCACGCTGGTCATCGGCGAATAATTCGCGGCGATCTCGTAAAAGGAATTCGCAGGGGGCCCTGAAGGAAGAATGCTGAGCTGAATACGTCGGGCTTGTTCCATCTCCCCGCGCAACAGGGTCAAGCGGTTGCGATCGCTTCGGATCTTGTACTGAATCGCGAATCCCATGGCGCCAAGGAAGGCAAGGAATCCGAAGGGCTCCGTCCATAGACGGGGCACAACCCCGAAACCGGCGAGGTTGTCGTGAAGAATGCAGAGTTGGACAAGGATGAAGCCGACGGCAGCGGTACGGATGGGGACATCGAAAGGAATGAAGCCGCTACGAATGTCGAGAACCAGCAAGACAAAAACGAGGATCGCTCCCGCGATCACAACGGCATTGTTCAGGTTGGCCAGCGAGAACGGACGGTGAGTGATCAGATCGCGGGGGATGCCTATGACTGCAACCGCGATATGCGCGGCCACCAGCATCAGCACGAACTTGCGCGATCGCGGGCTGACAAAAAAAGCCCACAGATACACGAAGAGGATGGGAACGAGGTAACAGAGAATCGCCCAGATCTGAACCGAGGTGTATTTGGGAATTCCAAGGGTGAATTGGAAAATGCCAAGTTGAAATAAGAGACGAGCGCCGTAAATGAGCGCTGCGAAGCCGAACAACATTGTCAGGCGTTTGCGAAAACTTCCGGTAATCGCTTCCGCCAGCGCAACGGTTCCGACCGTCAGGATGAGCACGCCAACAGCGAAGTAGACGAGTTCCACGCGCAACAGTGCGCGCAATTCCAAGGCGGTCGGCATAGCGCGAATTATAGCTGCGCCAATTCGGGCGTAGAAAAAGGGAGAGCCGAGGCTCTCCCTTCGTGGAACGGATCGAGGACCGACCTATGCCGCTTCGTCCTTCTTTTGCGAGCAGCTTCCGCACCGCGCGGCGATGTCCACGCGGTTCTTGCGCAGCAACTCTTCAAAGCTCGTGAGGCGGCGGTGGCGCTCTCCAGCCGGTACGTACAGATCGTCGGGGTTGGTCATCATGTCCTGCTCGGCGAGCATCGGGTCATCCGGCGCAACCGGTGCGTTGGCATACAAACCCTCGATCGACCCGCGACGGGTGCCGCTGACGGGGGGTGCGGCTGTCCGCCCCTCTTCGACCGCGGTGGGATTCTCCAGGCCTTCGGAGGCTCCCGGCCGCGCCGTGTCCTCTGCCCGGGCCGCCAGGCCCGCGGGACGCATGCGGGTCTTGTTAGGATCGTTCCCGGTATCGCTGAACTTATCCGCAAGGCGATCGGGGGTGAAATTGTAGCCGCCGGCGCTTTCCAGGTTGCCGCTCGCGGGCGGCATCTCGGAGGGCTCGGGCGTCAGGATGTGGTTGCTACCTTCGCGATGCAGCACCGGGCCGCCGCCGTACTCCTTCCTGTAGCGCGATTCATACTCCTTGAAGTCTTCGGGCTTATCGACGGTTTTGTCGTTGTATTCAGGGAAGCGCTCAATCTGCTCCTTGGTGAGGTTCACCGCAAAATCGTCCTCGTGGTCCGGGCGGGCGAAGATCTGGTTGGCCGGCACCAGGAAGCGTTTGCTGTGCAGCCAGCCGCCGGTATCCACCACTGCATAACGCAGGCTGCCGCTGGTGTGATCGAAAATCACGTCGTCGATCTTGCCGAGTTTCTCGTCCTTGGCGCCGTAGAGTTCCGCGCCGCGAATGTCGCCGACTTCCTGGGCGAACTGATAGTCCCTTAGAGTCCCGAAATGTGCCATGAGTAGAGCTCCTCCCACGGGCGCGCCAAGCACGCCCCGAAGGTAGGATGCCGACTCCCATTCTGGAGTGGTGCTCGGGCCGGAGCAGCGGATCAACGCAAGGCTTCGGTGATCTTCTCGTAGGTCGTTTCCAGGGTCTCCGGAAGGATTCGTGTCTCTCCCACCACGCTGACGAAGTTGGCATCGGCCGTCCAGCGAGGCAGCACGTGCATATGGACATGTCCTGCGATTCCCGCCCCCGCACATTTTCCGATGTTCATGCCCAGGTTCACGCCTTCCGCGTTGTAAACCTTGCGCAGAGTGTCTTCCATGCGCTGCGAGAGGTCCATCATCTCGTGTGCCGCTCCAGTCGGGACCTTCACCAGTTGGTCGAGGTGCGCGTAAGGGACAACCATCACGTGGCCGCTGGTGTAGGGGAAAGCATTCAGGATGACGAAGCAGTGCTCGCCCCGGTGCACGATGAAGTTCTTACGATCGTCGTTTTCGGCGATCTTGTCGCAGAAGATGCAGCCCGGAGCGCGATCGGCCGCGGTGATGTAGGCATAGCGCCACGGCGTCCAGAGATAATCCATAGCGAGCAGCTTATCGGAGGCTTCTCCGGTAGATCAACCGGGCTTGCGATTTTGCCTCCAGGTGTTGAATCGTTTCCCGCGCCGGCTCATCTGTCTCTCAGTATCCTGCGTCTGCTGTTCCGAAATAGGATTTTGAGGAACTTTTTGCTGCGGAAATCAGTGGCATTTGACAGTCCGCAATGGGCTCACGTCGATCCCGAAGTCTTTATGCAAACGATTGGTTAAAAACGGGGTGGCGTGTTTGACACTTGCTTTCGGCAAGGGCTATAGTCAGAGAGTCTTCCCATGCGGGGCCCGCCTAGGAAGATCCGGCCGCTGGACTGTCCACCCGCTAAAACGGGCACTCATAATTAGACGTTCCCCAGCAGTCCGATGGATACGCGATGCCAGTCTCTCAACTGACCTCGCAATACGCTGAATCGATGCCTTTCGAAGATCCCAACGTTACCTCGTCCACCGAACCAAGCGAAGAAAACGGTGCTGCGACACCGCAGTCGGCTGCTGTTCAGGCCCACAATAATCCACCCGAGGCCAGGCCCAACGCGGGCAGGACTCGAAACGAAGAGAACATGACGGAAGATTTCGCAACCGCACTCGAATCCTTTGAACAAGAACAGTCTGAGCAGGCACTCGCCGAGGACCGCGTCCTCACCGGAACCGTGCTCAGCATAACCCCCCAGTACGTCGTTGTTGACGTCGGCTTGAAGTCCGAGGGCGTCGTGCCCCTCGAGGAAGTCAAGGACCACGACGGCAACGTTTCCTTCCAGCCCGGCGACCAGATCGCCGTGATGCAGGAGAAGGGACACACCGAAGAGGGGTACGTGCACCTCTCCCACCAGAAGGCACAGCGCCTCAAGGCCTGGGATGAGATCGAGAAAGCGTACAACGAAAAGTCTTCCATCAAGGCTCGCGCCATCGACCGCATCAAGGGCGGCCTTACCGTCGACATCATGGGTGCCCGCGCCTTCCTGCCCGGCTCCCAGGTCGACCTGCGCCCGGTGCGCAATCTTGACGCGCTGAAGGGCCAGGACCTCGAAGTCCGGATCATCAAGCTCAACAAGAAGCGCGGCAACATCGTGGTTTCGCGCAAGCAGATCCTGGAAGAAGAGCAGAACGACAAGAAATCCAAGACCCTCGAGCACCTCAACGAAGACGCCATTCTCACCGGCACGGTGAAGAACCTGACCGACTACGGCGCGTTCGTGGATCTCGGCGGCATCGATGGGTTGCTGCACATCACCGATATGTCCTGGGGCCGCCTGACGCATCCGCGTGACCTGGTACAGGTCGGCGACCAGATCCAGGTCAAGGTCCTGAAGTTCGACAAGGAGAAGCAGCGGGTTTCGCTCGGCTTCAAGCAGCTGACCCCTGACCCATGGCTCGACGCTGCCGAGCGCTACCCGATCGGCGCGCGGGTGCACGGACGCGTCATCAGCGTCACCGATTACGGTGCGTTCATCGAGCTCGAGCAGGGCATCGAGGGGCTGGTACACGTCAGCGAGATGACCTGGTCGAAGCGGATGAAGCATCCCTCGAAGCTGGTCAACGTTGGGGATGAAGTGGATGCCGTCGTTCTCAACGTGAATCCGCAGGAGCGCCGCATCAGCCTCGGGCTGAAACAGCTCGAAACCAATCCCTGGGAGTCGTTGCACGAGAAGTTCCCGGTGGGCAGCACGGTGGAAGGCAAGGTCCGCAACCTGACCGACTTCGGCGCCTTCATCGAAATCGAAGATGGCATCGACGGCCTGGTGCACGTCAGCAACCTGAGCTGGACCAAGCGCGTGAAGCATCCTTCCGAGGTTCTAAAGAAGGGCGACAAGGTGAAGGCCATCGTTCTGGCCATCGAGCCTGACAACCGCCGGCTTTCACTCGGCGTGAAGCAGTTGCAGCCCGATGTCTGGGAGACCTTCTTCGAGACCCATCGCGTGGGAGACGTGATTCACGGCAAGGTGCTGCGCCTGGCGAGCTTTGGCGCGTTCGTTGAGATCGCCGACGGAGTCGAGGGCCTATGCCACAACTCCGAGGCCTCCGACGAGCACGGCGCACCGCTCAAGCTGGAACCTGGACAGGAGTTCGACTTCAAGATCATCAAGATGAATCCGGATGAGAAGAAGGTCGGCCTCAGCCTCCGTGCCGTTGGCGATGAAGCCAGCCGTACCGATATCGAAAACTACAAGGCTCCGGCATCGAGTTCGCCGGGCGCCGCGACCATCGGTGAACTGCTGAGCTGGAAGCGCGAACAGCAGGATTAATTCGCACCAAGCACAAAGGCCGCCTGCGGGCGGCCTTTTTCTCGCTTGTCATCCTGAGCGAAGCGGCGCGCACGCGCCGTGTAGCCGAAGGATCCCTGCTCCGCTACATGTCCCCGATCTTGAGGTTGATGCGTGGCTCGCCGCGGCTGTCGAACTGGCTGAGCTTCTTCGTGGGGCTTTTCTTCTCTTCCTTCTGTGCGTAGACCTCGTAATCGTTATTCATCGAGAGCGCATTGAAACGGTAGCTGCCGTCCTTCTGCGAGACATAGCTCTTGATCGAGAGCGTCTTCGTATCCTTGAGGTAGACGATCGCGTCCGAGACCGGATTGTCGTTTTTGTCCGTGATCTGCCCACTGAGATTACGCGAGGTGATCGGCTTTTCTTTTTTCTCAGGCGGCGAGCCGCCGCCAAACTGAATCTGCGCCCCGGCAAACGATGTAGCCGCCAATAGGAGCAGCACTGCGAACCATTTTTTCATGAGGCCTCCGCGCATCCGGATAAATAAACCCGCTACTTGGACAAGTGTAGCGAAATATCGACACGCTCGTTTTTCACCACGTGGACCTTGGTTTCCGGCTTTGTCCCGCCTTTCGGGACCTTGATGTCCGCGACGACGAGGTAGTCGTGTTCGCCCTGCGGGACACGCTGCGCGAACTCTCCGCGGCGATCGGAAATCAGATCCCACTTCGGCTTTTTATCGCCCACTCGCTGAATCTTGACCGGAACACCGGCGACGGCGCGTCCGCCGGCGTCCCACACCGTTCCGTAGATCAGCGCATAATCCTTTTTTTCCTGGGCGAATGCGCTGGGAACCATAGCCGCGAGACAAAGCAGCAGCGCCGTGACGGCCGACGAGCGGCGCAACGCCGGCATTGCGCGGGCATCAGTACTCGCCATCTTCGCTTTCTTCTTCCGCGTCGTCGTCTTCTTCTTCCGCGCCGCCCACTGGGCTGAGTTCGAGCGGCTCTATGCCGACGACCTCAAAATCAGAACCACACTCCGGGCAAGAGACGATTTCGCCTTCGCCCACTTCTTCTTCTGCGATGTCGAGATCGCTTTCGCACTCCGGACAAATCACCATGATTGCCTCCGTTTGATCATTCCGCCTGGCCCGGAGAAATCGCCTGCCACTTGCGAATTTCCTCCCGTATCCTTTCAGTATATTTAGAATCTGTAGCTAGTACCGGTCAAGAGCAACCACAAATTTTACGCCGCTCTTTCTGGGGAATCCTGCCGTAGCGAGCCAGATCAAAATGTGCTATGTGAAATTCTTTACCGGTTGGGGGCTTGTGATGTGCATAGGCCTCGCCGCCGTTGCCCAGTCGTCCGCTCCGAACAAACAATCCGGCGACACGGCGCAGATTCGCGCTATGCTGCGCGACGTCTCGCCCCAGCGCATCGAAGCAACCATCAATAAGCTCGTCAGCTTCAACAACCGCTCCACCCTGTCCTCCGGCATTCCCGCCGATTCCGGCAAAGGCATCGCCGCCGCGCGCGAGTGGATCAAGAGCGAGTTTGAACGCTACTCAAAAGACTGCGGCGGCTGTCTCGAGGTAAAGACGGACGATTTCACCGAAGGTCCCGCAGACCGTATTCCCAAGCCGACGGAAATTACCAATGTTTACGCAGTATTGCGGGGTTCCGACCCGGCCAGTGCGGACCGCGTGGTGCTGGTCACCGGGCACTACGATTCGCGCAACACCGACACGCTGAACACTACCGATCCGGCTCCCGGAGCCAACGATGACGGCAGCGGGACCGCCGTGAGCCTGGAGTGCGCGCGGGTGCTGAGCAAGCACAAATTCCCGGCTACCATTATTTTCCTCACCGTGGCGGGCGAAGAACAGGGCCTGAATGGCAGCCGTCACTTCGCCAAAATGGCCAAGGCACAGGGCTGGAACATCGAGGCGGTGCTGAATAACGACATCGTGGGCGGCAACCGGACGCCCGGGGATACCGGCCAGGATCCGCACACGGTAAGGGTTTTCTCCGAGGGCATTCCCTCGAACGCCACCGATACCGATCTCAAACTGATCCGTGCCACCGGCGGCGAAAACGATTCGCCCTCGCGTGAACTGGCCCGCTATGTGGAAGAGGTCGGGCGTACCGACCTTCCCAAGACATTTCAGCCTACGCTGATCTATCGTCGCGACCGCTTTTTGCGCGGTGGCGACCACATCAGCTTCAACGAACAGGGCTACGCCGCCGTGCGCTTCACCGAGTGGCGCGAGGACTTCCACCATCAACACCAGAACGTGCGCACAGAGGGTGGCGTGGAATACGGGGATCTTCCGAAGTTCGTGGACTTCGACTACGTGGCCGACGTCGCGCGGCTCAACGCCGCCACCCTGGCGACCCTGGCGATGTCTCCCGGGGCACCGGACGATGCGCACCTGCTCACCAAGGGTCTCGACAACAATACGCAGATCACGTGGAAGCCCTCACCCGGAGGCCTGGCTACGGGTTACGAGATCGTTTGGCGACCGACTTCGGCGCCGGATTGGGAATCGCACAAGGATTTCCCGGCCGACGCAACCAGTGCAACCGTCGATGTCTCCAAAGACAACGTGATCTTCGGTATCCGTGCCTTGGGCAAGGACGGCCTGAAGAGTCCAGTCGTAATTCCTCCGCCGGAGCGGTAGTCTAGTACGAAGGAAATCCCGTATGCCCCGTGGCACCTCCATGACGCTGAGCCTGCCGCCCTTCACCAAGGCGGTGAAGTGGCTCATCATCATCAATGCGGCGATCTATTTCGGCCTGCTGCTGCTCGCAATTCCTGCCCGGTCCGCTGCCGATGCGATCTCCGTTTACGGCTCCCTCATTCCGGCTGCGGTGCTGCATGGATACGTCTACCAGATCGTCACCTACGCCTTTCTGCATGGCTCCATCATGCACATCCTCGGGAACATGTTTGTCCTGTGGATGTTCGGCTCGCAGATCGAGATGGATTTCGGCACCCGCCAGTTCCTCGAGTTTTACTTCTGGTGCGTGATTGGCGCGGCGCTGATCACCATCGCGGTGTCTTACACGGGCCTGCTTGGCGTTACGCCGATGATGCGCACCATCGGCGCCTCCGGCGGCATCTTCGGGATCTACGCGGCCTTCGGCATGATTCACGGCGAGCAGGAGATCATGCTCTTCCCGCTGCCCTTCCAGATGAAGGCAAAGTATTTCGTCTGGATCCTGGTGCTGGTCACGCTGGCTCTCTCGCTCTCGGCAGCCGGCGGCAGCCACGGCGAATCGATCGCTTACAGCGCGCATATCGGCGGATTGCTCTTCGGATACATCTACCTCAAGTTCATGCCGCGCCGCGGTTTGCGCTTCCTCTTCTCCGAGCGCTACTACGGGACGCGCAATGCCTACTACAAGTGGAAGCGCAAACGCGCCGCGCGCAAGTTCGAGGTTTACATGCGCCAGCACAAGCGCGAAGACTACTTCGACCAGTACGGCAACTTCAAGGACCCCTCCAAGAAGGACGATAAAGACAACGGCCAGTCCTCCTCCGGCGGCGGCTGGGTGAATTAGCTACTTCACGTACTGCGCTTCCCCGTTGCCGAACGACCAGTTCTCTTTGACGACCTCGACCAGATTGATGAAGACATCTTCCCGCCGAAGCTTGAGCCGCTCGTGCACGCCATCGGCGATCGCCTTGTAGAACGCCTGCTTCTGCTCCACCGTGCGGCCCACGCTCAGCGTGATCTGGATGAACACGCAATCATCGGTGCGCTCGATGCCCATGTAGGTCCGATCGAAGATCAATTCCTCGGGCGGATGCTCGGTGATCACCTGGAAGCGATCCTTTTGAGGCACGTGGATGGTCGCGAGCATCGCGTCATAGACGACCTCTCCAATGGTGCGGCGGTAGTCCGCAGATTTCCCTTTCGCAAGATCAATACGAACCAACGGCATGAAAGCTCCTTAAAACCGACTCCTTTTTGAGCACTTTTTGATCGTTTTTGACGCAAAAAGTGCCTCATTTTCGCGTTTTGCGCGCATGTTTTCAGTCCGCTCCGGCGAGCGGAGGCTGCGGAGCACCTCCCGACAGGCAACCTACTAAAGAATAAGGAGTTAGGTAGGGCTCGTTCGGCTGCGAACGCTGCGCGCTCTTCGCTCGGGATGACAAAGAACTGCAATGCTCACTTGAACTGCACGACGATCTCCAGCTCTTCGTGCACGGTGGTGAGTTTGCAGAGTTCGGGGAGGCGGAGCCAGTATTTGTGGACCTCGGGGTCTTGCTGGGCTTCGTCGCGGAGCTCGTTCGAGGTCCAGTGGCGCAAGTGGATGAGGGTGCCGGGGCGCTTGGGATCGCGATAGAGGGTGTCGCGGCTGTAGCCTTTGCGGAAGAGGAGGGCGTAGAGTTCGCGCAGCATCTCGATGAGTTCGTCTTCTTTGCCGGGGAGGGGTTCGAGGATCGCGAGGGCCAGGATCTTGTCGTCCATCTAATTCTCTTTCTTCCCCGCCGGGGGCAATTCGGCGAGCGGCGGGCGTTCTTCTTCGGACTCCGAGCCAATGACGTGCAAGCGCATGAAGTTGGTGGAACCCGAGGTGGAGCGGGTGCCGGCAACGACGCCAATGATATCCCCAGGCGCAACCTGGTGCGCGCCGAGCAGGAGGGCTTCGGCGTCGAGGATCATTTCCTTCGAGGAGCGCATGGGCTGGCAGCGCACCGAGTGTACTCCCCAGAAGAGATTGACGCGGTTGGCCACCGTCTCGAGGTGCGAGAAGGCATAGACCGGCGCCTTGGGGCGGTGCTTGGAGAGGATACGGGCGGTATTGCCGGACTCGGTGTAGATGGCGATGGCGCGCATGTCGAGGTCTTCGGCGGCGTGGGAGACGGCGTCGCAGACGGCCTCGGAGATGGTGTTCTTGTGGTTGCCTTCGCGGCGGCGGCGGCGCTGTTCGGGCTCGAGGTGCGATTCGGCCTCGTTGATGATGCGGGCCATCATGGCGACGGCCTCGCGCGGGTACTTGCCGCTGGCGGTCTCGCCGGAGAGCATCACGGCGTCGGTGCCATCGAAGATGGCGTTGGCGACGTCGCTGGCTTCGGCGCGGGTGGGGCGGGGATTCTCGATCATCGATTCGAGCATCTGCGTGGCGGTGACGACGGGTACGCGCCGCTCCTGGGCGCGGGCGATGATGTGCTTCTGGAGGACGGGGACCTTTTCCGGCGGAACTTCGACGCCGAGATCGCCGCGGGCGACCATCACGCCGTCGGTTTCGTTGAAAATTTCTTCGAGATGCTCGATGGCCTGCGGTTTTTCCAGCTTGGCGATGACGAAGACGTTGGCGCTGTGCTGGGCGAGGGCCTTGCGCAACTCGCGCAGGTCGCCGGCGGTGCGGACGAAGGAGACGGCGACAGCGTCGACGCCATTCTGGATGCCGAAGGCGAGGTCGTCGAGATCCTTCTCGGTAAGGGCAGGAATGCTAAGGATGGCGCCGGGAATATTGATGCCCTGGTGCTCGCCAAGCAGTCCGCCGTTGACGACGAAGCACTCGACGTCGTCACCCTCGATGGCGCTGACGCTGAGCTCGATCTTGCCGTCGGAGAGCAGAACGCGCGAGCCTGGCTGAACATCGCGGGCCAGCGTCTTGAAGGTAGTGGCAAGGGTGGTCGCATCGCCCAGGACTTCGCGGGGCGTGATGACGATCTTGCTGCCGCTGACGAGCAGGACAGGCTTATGGTCTTTGAGCTGCCCGGTACGGATCTTGGGACCCTGAAGGTCCTGGAGGATACAGATGGAGCGATGTTCCTCGGCCGCGACTTTGCGCAGACGCTGGATCACGGTGAGGTGGTCGGCATGCGTGCCGTGGGAGAAGTTCAGGCGCGCGACGTCCATCCCGGCGCGCATGAGCTCGCGCATGGCGGTTTCGGTATTGCACGCAGGGCCGATGGTGCAGACGATTTTGGCGCGGCGGTGGGCATGGAGATGTTCGCCCTTGGGCTCGGTGGCGGCGTTGTAGGTAAAGGCCATTCTCCACGTTTATACCGCAGGAGAGAAGGCATCGGAATAGCGATTGCGGAACGCTGGGCCGGGAGGCGGGCGAACAGCAGATTGCCACGTCGCTTCGCTCCTCGCAATGACAACACGAGAGAGCGATCGCATGGAGGCAGTTTTGCGGGCTTACCGCGGAGCGAATCGCAGGAGAGCGAACGCTACTTCTTCACGGGCTCTTCTTGTTCGGGCTTGATCTCCGAATGGGCGCCGAAGAGGACGCGAGGATACCGGAGGGCATTGAACTCGGCGCCGACCAAGACCACCATCGAAATCAAATACAGCCAGATCAACAGGGCGATGGCGCTGCCGACCGATCCGTAGATCACATCGTAATGGGCGAAGTTCCTGATGTACCAGCCAAAGAGCACGGTGGATCCGAACCACATGAAGCTGGCGACAGTTGCGCCGGGAACGACGCGATGCCAGGGTTGGGTACGCGGCACACCGTTGTGGTAAATAAGCGCGATGACCGAGATGCTGGTGATGGTGGCAATGACCCAGCGCACCGAGGTCCAGACGACGAGGATGTACGGGCCGAGTTCGTGGCCGGCATGGAAGATCATCCAGTTCTCGATCTGGAGGCCGAACGCCACCAGGAACGAGGCGAAGGCCATCGGAGCACCCGCCATGAGGACGAGGGAGATGGCGACCATGCGCTCCTTCACCAGGCCCCAGACCTTGGGGAGCTGGTAAGCGTTGCGGAAGCCTTCCATCCAGGAAATCATGACGCCGGTAGCGGTCCAGAGCGTGAGGGCGGCGGTGGAGATGAGGAACTTCACCGGCACGTGCTTGTTACCTTCGAAATATTGCTGCACGGCGGACGCGGTTCCCTCGGGGAGGATGCGGCCGACGGCGTAGGAGATTTCGCGGACAAAGGTAGCGGTGGTGTGCGAGAGGGTCAGGGTCGAGGCGACGACCAGGACTGCGGGGAAGAGCATGAGTATGGCGGAATAGGCCGCGCCCTTCGCAATGGCGAAGGCATCGTGCTGGAAGGCGTGCCAGAAGGCGAGCCACAGATTGTCGAAGAAGCCGCGCATATCTGCCGAAACTGCCTAAGTTTACACAAGGTTGGGGCAGAAAGAAGGTATCGGTCAGGGACACAGTACCGGTTTGATGTCGAGGATGGGGGTGCCATTGAGGCATTCGAGGGCGTCGACGCGGAGCCGATTGCCGGCGATTTCGAGGACGGTGACTTCATGGAGTCCGATGGGATTGGGGCGATCGGGGGAACGAGTGGCGAAGACGCCGGTAAGAGGAGCGCCGGGAATGCGTTTCGGGTGAACTTGCAAGGTCTCTCGACGAGCCTGATGGAGCCAAGTAAGGAGGATGAGTTTGTCGTTCGCCTGGATTCCGAGCAGGGCGTCGTGGAATTGGGGATCGATTTCGAGCCAAGCTTCGGGGGCGTTGTCCTCGCGGTGGCGCGGGGCGGTTTTGCGGTCGGTAAGCTGGGAGCGGATGAGACCGATGGGGTGGAGGGTGAGGTCCATACGGATATTGTATGGTTATGGTCGGTTTTTTCGTCGTCAGAGGAGCGCAGCAAATCGTAGCAATGTTGGAACGGACGCTGGCAGCAAGCAGCGGCTGAAGCCCCCACGATTCGCGGCCTTTACGGCACGACTGAAGTCGTCCCCTGATACAAGGTAGGGCTGAGACAGAAGGCATGGCTGACGCAGTTGCCGAAACTGCCAGCGAATTCCCATTCTGCTCTCGCGCCGGTGCTAAAACCTGATCGTGTGATATTCGAGCCCCTCGTTCTGCGAGATGGTTTGTATCAGGGCAGCGCTTGGAGCGCTGCCGCACAGATTGGCGTGGAGGCGCGGCTTCAGCCCCTGCAAATGGCGAGACCCACCCGAAATGCGGACGCGAATGCCATATTGAGCGGGTCGCGAACATTTTTCATCACGACGAGAACGGCATCAGGGAAGCGGCTACTGCAATCGGAGAGAAATGCTGCGCTCTTCATCGAGGTCCTCCGGCACTACCTGCGAGAGCGTAAATTCGAGGTCCACGACTTCGTTGTGATGCCGAACCATGTACACATTCTGATGACGGTGGATGGGGAGACCTCTATCGAAAAAGCAGTGCAGTTCATCAAAGGCGGCTTTTCGTACCGGATCAAGAAGGAGTGTGGGTATTCCGGAGATGTTTGGCAAAAGGGGTTCTCGGAGGTACGCGTGGAAGATCGGGAGAGCTTTTTGCGGCATCGGGAATACATCGCAAAGAACCCCGTGAAGGATGGGTTGGTTGGAGAGGGCGAGGTGTTCCGGTTTAGCTTTGCGTTCTTGGCGGCCGAAAAGCAGCAGGGGCTAAAGCCCCTGGATTGGACGGAGCGTCGGTCCGGCAGCGCTGAAGCGCTGCCCTGATACAAGGCCAACAACAAAAGGGACGCTCTTGCGAGCGTCCCTTTTGTTGGTTGAGGATGGTTACTCGGCGATGAGTTCTTCGTTGCCGGTTTCGTCTTCGCCTTCGTTGCGGAGCAACTCGAGGGCGCGTTCGGCTTCTTCGTACGCCTGGTGTACCTCTTCCTGAACCTGTTGCGCTTGCGCTTCCAGTTCGGGCGAGAGGGCCACGTTGCGGTAGTACTCCATGCCGGTGCCGGCCGGGATCAAGCGGCCGACGATGACGTTTTCTTTCAGGCCGCGCAGGTGGTCGACCGCGCCGTTGATGCTGGCTTCGGTAAGCACACGCGTGGTCTCCTGGAAGGACGCCGCGGAGATGAAGGAGTCGGTCGAGAGCGAGGCCTTGGTGATGCCGAGCATGAGCGGACGGCCCGTTGCCGGCTTGCCACCGTTGGCAATCGCGTTCTCGTTCTCGAGACGGAAGCGGAACTTATCCACCTGCTGTTCGAGCAGGAAGTTGGTATCGCCCACGTCTTCGACCTTCACCCAGCGCATCATCTGACGAACGATCGTCTCGATGTGCTTGTCGCTGATGTTCACGCCCTGCAGCCGGTAGACTTCCTGGATTTCGTTCACCAGGTAAGACTGGAGCTGCTTCTCGCCGAGGACGGCGAGAATGTCGTGCGGGTTGAGCGGGCCATCCATGAGCTGTTCGCCAGCCTGGATGCGTTCGCCTTCCTGCACGTTGACGTGGACGCCGCGGGGAACCGAGTATTCGCGCTCGGTGCCGTCGTCGGCAACGACGTAGATCTTGCGCTGGCCCTTGCTCACTTCGCCGAACTTCACGGTGCCATCGATCTCGCTGATGACGGCCGTTTCACGCGGCTTGCGGGCTTCGAACAATTCCACCACGCGCGGCAGACCGCCGGTGATGTCCTTGGTCTTGGTGGTTTCGCGCGGGATCTTGGCGAGCACATCGCCAGGCGAGACCTCTTCGCCATCGAGCACCATAAGGTGCGAACGCGACGGCATGAGATAACGCTTGGTTCCCTTGCTGCCCTTGATCACGATGGCCGGCTGACGCTTCTCGTCCGGCGAATCCATGACCACGTGGCGCGAGAGGCCGGTGACTTCGTCGACTTCCTCGTGGAGCGTGAGGCCCTCGTGCAGATCCTTGAACTGCACCGTGCCGCCGATTTCCGTGAGGATGGCGAAGGTGTACGGATCCCACTCGACCATGACCTGGCCGAGTTTGACCTGCTGGCCGTCTTCGACGCGAAGCTTGGCGCCGTAGACGACTGCGTAGCGTTCCTTTTCGCGGCCCTTTTCGTCGATGACCGTGATGGCACCGTTGCGGTTCATCACCACAAGGTGGCCTTCCTTGGCGCGGACGACGGTCATGTTGTGGAAGCGCGCGGTACCGTTGTTCTTGGCTTCCAAACGGGACTGCTCGGAGACTCGCGATGCGGTTCCACCGATGTGGAAGGTACGCATGGTGAGCTGCGTGCCAGGCTCGCCGATGGACTGGGCGGCGATGACGCCGACAGCTTCGCCGAGTTCGACCAGGCGTCCGGAGGCAAGGTTGCGACCGTAACAGAGGGCGCAGACACCGCGCTTGGATTCGCAGGTCAGCACGGAGCGGATCTTGACGCGCTCGATGCCGGCGGCTGCGATGCCGTTGGCGAGGTCCTCGGTGACTTCCTGGTTGATGTCGACGACGACGTTGCCTTCGTAGTCCTTGATCTTCTCGAGGCTGACGCGGCCGATGACGCGGTCGCGCAGGGGCTCGATGATCTCGCCGGATTCGACGATGGAGCTGACGTAGATGCCGTCCACCGTGCCGCAATCGTATTCGCTGATGATGACGTCCTGCGCCACATCGACGAGACGGCGGGTCAGGTAGCCGGAGTCGGCGGTCTTCAACGCGGTATCCGCAAGACCCTTACGGGCGCCGTGCGTCGAGATGAAGTATTCCAACACGGTGAGGCCTTCACGGAAGTTCGCCGTGATCGGCGTCTCGATGATTTCGCCCGACGGCTTCGCCATCAGTCCACGCATGCCGGAGAGCTGGCGAATCTGCTGTTTCGAACCGCGAGCGCCGGAGTCGGCCATGACGTAAATCGGGTTGATCTCGCCGGCCTTGTCCATTTGCTGCATGTTGCCGAACATCTCGTCGGCGACCTTTTCGGTGATGGCCGACCAGATTTCGACAACCTTGTTGTAGCGTTCGCCGTTGGTGATCGCGCCGTCCAGGTACTGCTGCTGCACGGAGTTCACGGCCTTTTCGGCGTCCTTTACAACCTGCTGCTTGTTGGGCGAGATGACCATGTCGTCGATACCGATCGAGAGACCCGAACGGGTGGCGTACTGGAAGCCGAGCGACTTGATCTGGTCGAGCATCTGCACCGTGATTTCAAGGCCAAAGCGCAGATAGGTGTAATTGACCAGGTTGCCGACACCCTTCTTCTTGAGCAAGCCGTTGATGAAGGGCATGTCCGCGGTGGCGCGGCTGAGATTGTCATTCAGGATCGCGCGTCCCACGGTGGTGTTGATGTACTGCCGCTCGAAGCGCACGGGCTCGGTGTGAGTCACGTCCTGATCGTCGTACGCGGTGGTCAGGTCGATGACGTCGCCGGTGTAGCGCAGGCGAATGGGAGTCAGAGTTTCGACTTCGCCCATTTCCTTGGCGAGCAGCACTTCTTCAATGTTGGCAAAGGCGCGGCCTTCACCCTTGGATCCCGAGCGCGCCTTGGTCAGGTAATAGATGCCGAGCACCATGTCCTGGGTAGGAACGGTGATCGGGTGACCCGAGGCGGGCGAGAGGATGTTGTGCGAGGCGAGCATGAGCACGCTGGCTTCGATCTGGGCTTCCGGAGAGAGCGGGATGTGAACCGCCATCTGGTCGCCATCGAAGTCGGCATTGAACGCCGTGCAGACGAGCGGGTGGATCTTGATCGCCTTGCCTTCCACCAGCACGGGCTCGAAAGCCTGGATGCCGAGACGGTGAAGGGTTGGGGCGCGGTTCAAGAGCACCGGATGGTCTTTGATGACCTCTTCGAGGATGTCCCAAACGACCGGCTCTTGCTGCTCGACCAGCTCTTTGGCCTGCTTGATGGTGGTGCAGTGTCCGGTCTGCTCGAGGCGGTGATAGATGAACGGCTTGAAGAGTTCAAGCGCCATCTTCTTCGGCAAACCGCACTGGTGGAGCTTGAGCTCCGGACCAACCACGATGACCGAACGTCCCGAGTAGTCCACGCGCTTGCCGAGCAGGTTCTGGCGGAAGCGGCCCTGCTTGCCCTTGAGCGTGTCGGAGAGCGACTTCAGCGGACGGTTGTTGGCGCCACGCAGCACGCGGCCACGGCGTCCGTTGTCGAAGAGAGCGTCGACGGCTTCCTGCAACATACGCTTTTCGTTGCGCACGATGACTTCGGGCGCATGCAGGTCCATCAGCTTCTTCAAGCGGTTGTTACGGTTGATCACACGACGGTAGAGGTCGTTGAGATCGGAGGTGGCAAAGCGGCCGCCGTCGAGTGGAACGAGGGGACGGAGCTCCGGCGGAATGACCGGGATCACGTCGAGAATCATCCACTGCGGCTTGTTGGTGCTCTTGCGGAACGCTTCGGCGACTTTCAGGCGCTTGGCGTACTTGAGCCGCTTCTGGATGGAGGTCTCGTTCTTCATCTTCTCGCGGAGTTCGACCGCGAGCGATTCGGCGTCCACGCGCTTCAGCAGTTCCTTGATGGCTTCCGCGCCCATGAGAGCTTTGAAACCTGAGGGGCGGTACTGCTGATCGAGTTCGCGGAACTTTGCTTCGTCCTTGATGACTTCGCGTTCTTTGACCGGGGCGTCGCCGGGCTCAACCACGACATAGGCTTCAAAGTAGAGCACCGACTCGAGGTCGCGAAGCGAGATGTCGAGGATGTGGCCGATGCGGCTGGGCAGTCCTTTGAAGAACCACACATGCGAGCACGGGGATGCCAGCTCGATGTGGCCGAGGCGTTCGCGACGGACTTTCGAGAGCGTGACTTCCACGCCGCACTTGTCGCAAATGACGCCGCGGTGCTTCATGCGCTTGTACTTGCCGCACAAGCACTCCCAGTCAGTGACGGGGCCGAAGATGCGGGCGCAGAACAGGCCGTCGCGTTCCGGCTTGAACGTGCGGTAGTTAATGGTTTCGGGTTTAGTTACCTCACCGTGAGACCAGCTCCGGATCTTTTCCGGCGAAGCAAGGCTGATGCGGATTGCGTCGAAATCCGTGATGTTGCTTCCAAGGTCGAAAGGGCTCGAACGGTACAAATTGTCCTCCTTCCCCGCGGGTCTTCGCCATTGGCTCAGGTGCGGGGATCCGTGCAGCGCATCGTCGCTGCTCGCGTCTTCCTAATAACTTTCTGGGACTGTCACTGGAAGAGAGTGAAGGTCCCGATACTTCCAAGATCGAGCAGTGTTGCGTCCCACCCTCCCTAGCACCCCATCGAGCGCAACAGCGGCGCTCGCCGGGGACCCCGCTTCGGGAAGGGTGGGGCACCCACAGTTAATCCGCTGCGACCGGAGCGGGCAGGGCTTTGTCTTTGACCTTGATCAACTCAACATCAAGACAGAGCGACTGCAACTCGCGGATCAGCACGTTGAACGATTCCGGCACGCCCGGCTCGATGGCGGCTTCGCCCTTGACGATGGCTTCGTAGATCTTCGTACGGCCATAGACGTCGTCGGACTTCGCCGTGAGCAGCTCCTGGAGGATGTAAGCAGCGCCGTAAGCTTCGAGCGCCCACACTTCCATTTCTCCGAAGCGCTGGCCACCGAACTGCGCCTTGCCACCCAGCGGCTGCTGGGTGATGAGGGAGTACGGACCGATGGAGCGCGCGTGGATCTTGTCGTCGACGAGGTGAGAGAGTTTGAGCATGTAGATGTAGCCGACCGTTACCGGCTGCTCGAACTTATCGCCCGTCATGCCGTCGAAGAGGGTGGTCTTGCCGGAGGTCGGCAGTTCCGCCTGTTCGAGCAGCGACTTGATCTCTTCTTCGGTAGAGCCGTCGAACACGGCGGAACCGAAGAAAACGCCATCCTTCATCCCCTTGGCGACCTTTAACAAGAGCTCGTCATCGAGGTCGGTGACGCTGTCAACGAACGCGGTGTCTTTGAACAGCTGCTTGAGATACTTGCGGACCTGGCCTGCTTCCGAGTTCTCCTGCAGATATTCGCCGATCTTCTTGCCGAGTTCGTGTCCGGCCCAGCCGAGGTGCGTTTCCAGGATCTGGCCGACGTTCATACGGCTTGGCACGCCCAGGGGATTGAGGACGATCTCGACCGGCGTTCCGTCTTCGAGGTACGGCATATCCTCGTCCGGCAGAATGCGGGCGATGACACCCTTGTTCCCGTGGCGTCCGGCCATCTTGTCGCCGACGCTGAGTTTGCGCTTCATGGCGATGTAGCACTTCACCAGCTTGATCACGCCCGGTGGCAGTTCGTCGCCCTTCTGCAGCTTTTCGATCTTTTCGCGAACGATCTTGCGCAGCACATCGATCTGACGCGAGGTCATTTCCTCGATCTCGTCGATCTGCTCGTTGACCCGCGGATCCTTGTCGTTGTACTTGATGCGCTTCAAATTGCGCGTCGAGATACGCTCGATGGTTTCGCGGTCGAGAACGGCGTCCTTGGTAAGCAGGCGCTTGTTGGTGCGCTCGTCGTGCAAATCAGCCTGCACGACCTTGTTGCCCAACAGGCCATCCAAACGCTTCAGGCGCTCGTCGGTGAGAATGCGGATTTCGTCGGCGAGGTTCTTTTCCAGCTTGGCGATCTGGGTGCCTTCGATGATCTTGGCGCGCTCATCTTTTTCCTGGCCCTTGCGCGAGAAGATCTTCACGTCGACGACCACGCCCTCGATGCCTGGAGGACAGGTGAGCGAAGCGTCGCGGACATCGCCGGCTTTTTCGCCGAAAATGGCACGCAGCAGCTTCTCTTCCGGGGTGAGCTGGGTTTCGCCCTTTGGCGTGACCTTACCCACAATGATGTCGCCTGCCTTGACGCTGGCGCCGATGCGGATCACGCCACTTTCATCCAGATCGCGCAGCGCGGATTCGCTGACGTTGGGGATGTCGCGGGTGATTTCTTCCGGACCCAGCTTGGTGTCGCGGGCTTCGATCTCGAACTCCTCGATGTGGACGGAGGTGTAGTAGTCCTCCTTCACCAGTTTCTCGGAGACAAGGATCGCGTCCTCGAAGTTGTACCCGCGCCATGGCATGAAGGCCACGAGCACGTTGCGTCCGAGGCCGAGCTCGCCGTGATCGGTACAAGGACCGTCGGCGATGACCTGGCCTTTCTTCACGTGGTCGCCCTGCTTCACGATGGGCTTCTGGTTGATACAAGTGTTCTGGTTCGAGCGCTTGAACTTCGTGAGCTGGTAGATGTCGCTGCCGACTTCACGGGAGAGCTGCATCGGATGATGCTCGCCCTCGACGCGCACGATGATGCGTTCGGAATCGACGGAATCGACCATGCCCGAGCGGCGTGCCAGCACGACCGCGCCAGAGTCACGCGCGGTAACGCCTTCCATGCCGGTGCCCACGAGAGGGGCTTCGGCGCGGAGGAGCGGCACGGACTGGCGTTGCATGTTGGCGCCCATGAGAGCGCGGTTCGCGTCGTCGTGCTCGAGGAAGGGCACGAGCGAGGCGGCCACGGAGACGAGTTGCTTCGGGCTGACGTCGATGTAATCGATCTCATCGCGGCTGATCAGCACGAAGTTGCCGGCCTTGCGGGCATTGACGAGTTCGGCGGTAATTTTGCCCTTGTCGTCAAGCTCGGCGTTCGCCTGGGCGATGGTCCACTTATCTTCCTCCCACGCGGAGAGGTAGAAAGAGAACGGCTCCCAGTCGATGGCACGCTTCTTGCGCGAGCGCAGCTCTTCGTTGGCCTTCAACAGCTCGGTCTTTTCCATTTTGTCGCCGACGCGGTAATCGCTGTCGCCGGCGTTGAGCACCTGGATGTAGTCGATGACGCGTCCAGCCTTCACGCGACGGTAGGGCGACTCGATGAAGCCGTAGTCGTTAATACGCGCGTAGCAGCTGAGCGACGAGATGAGGCCGATGTTCGGACCTTCCGGCGTCTCGATCGGGCAGATACGCCCGTAGTGCGTCGGGTGAACGTCGCGGACTTCGAATCCGGCGCGTTCGCGCGACAAACCACCCGGCCCAAGGGCCGACAGGCGGCGCTTGTGGGTGATCTCCGAGAGCGGGTTGGTCTGGTCCATGAACTGCGACAACTGCGAAGATCCGAAGAACTCGCGGATGGCAGCCATGACCGGCTTGGCGTTGACCAGGTCGTGCGGCATGGCCGTCGACATTTCCTGGTAGACGCTCATCTTTTCCTTGATCGCGCGCTCCATGCGAACCAGGCCGATGCGGAACTGGTTCTCGAGGAGTTCGCCGACCGCGCGGACGCGGCGGTTGCCAAGGTGATCGATGTCGTCGACCGCGCCGAGATTGCGGCGCAGCTTCAGCAGGTAGCGGATGGTGTGGTAGAAGTCATCCGGGTCGAGGGTGCGCTTGTCGAGCCCAGTGGCTTCCTGCTTGTCGAACAACTTGATGTTGAATTTCAAGCGGCCCACGCGCGAGAAATCGTACTTCCGCGGGTCGAAGAACATGCCGTGGAAGAGCGCCGTCGCGGTGTCGAGGGTCGGCGGATCGCCGGGACGCAGCTTGCGGTAGATTTCGATCAGGGCTTCCTGCGGGGTCTTGACGGAGTCGCGGCGCAGGGTGGCGCTGATCACGGTGCCGACATCGTCGCGCTCGGGGAAGAAAACGTTCACTTCCGCGATGCCCGCGTCGATCATCTTCGACAGCTTGTCGGCGGTGAGCTCCTGGTTGGCTTCGAGGAGCACTTCGCCGGTGTTCTGGTCGATGACATCGGCGGCCACGTAGGCGCCTTCGAGGTCTCCCAGTTCGATCTCCAACTCGGAGATCTTGGCTTTCTGGATTTCCTTCAGGACGGAGGCGGTGACCTTGCGGCCGGAGTGCGCGATCTCGTCGCCGTTCTTCGCCTTGATGGCGTGCGAGAGCTTCAGGCCAACCAGGTTGGTCGGGCGCTCGATGCCGGGCTCAAGGGTCCAATAAAGCTTCTTGTCCTTCACCGAGATGCGATCGACGGTGTAGAAGGTGCGCAGGATATCCTCGTCGGTACGCAGGCCGAGCGCGCGCAGGAAGATGGTTCCCAGGAACTTGCGCTTGCGGTCAATGCGGACGTAGAGAATGTTCTTCTGGTCGTATTCGAACTCGACCCACGATCCGCGGTAAGGAATGATCTTGCCGAGGAAGTAGGTGCGGTTGTTCGCCGTCTCGAAGAAGACGCCGGGCGAACGGTGCAACTGGCTGACGATGACGCGCTCGGTGCCGTTGACGATGAACGTACCGTTCTGGGTCATCAGCGGAACGTCGCCAAAGAACACTTCCTGTTCCTTGATGTCGCGGATGGTGCGGTTGTTGGTCTCCGGATCCTTGTCAAAGATGGTAAGGCGCATGGTGACCTTCAGCGGAGCCGAATAGGTCATGCCGCGCTCTTCGCACTCGGCGACGTCGTATTTCAACTGCAGGCCGACGGGATCGCCGCACTTATTACAGAAATCGGGCGTATTGGCGTTGTAGGTGCCGCACTTCTGGCAAAGCACTTCGCCGGGGTGGAATGGATCGGTAACCACGGTGGCGCCGCAATTCTTACAAGTGGTGCGCAGGTGATGCAGCCCTTTCAGGTGGCCGCACTTGCACTCCCAGTTGCCGATTGCATAGTCCACGAACTCCAGTTGGGAGACGTTGCGGAAATCCGTGATCGGGAAAACCGACTGGAAAACCGCTTGAAGCCCCGCATCGTCACGCTCACTCGGCAACAGGTCCATCTGCAGAAAGCGGTCGTACGAACGCTTCTGCACTTCGATCAGGTTCGGGATCTGGATCGTCGCCGGTATTTTCGAGAAATCGAGTCGATTGCGGAAGGCAATCTTCTTTTCTGCCATTGAGAAACTCCTAAGGTTGTGCCCTTCCGTTGCGCACAAAGGGACCGGTTGGAATGGGCGCCGGTGAGGCGCTCATCCACCACTACGAACGGCAAATGGTGCGGACAAAAGTTTCGGGTACGACACGACCGGCATTCCCGCGCATCCTAGCCCCGTTGGCTGGTTACGCGATTCTGCTTGTGGCGGTACGGCCAAGATTCGAAAACAGGGAATCGCCGCGGCCCTGGCGAGAGCCGTTAGCGATGGAAAACACGAGTGCGCCTGCGGAGACAAACATCCCCGTAGGCGCCAGGTTCGCGCTTTCATAAACTTTGATCAGAACTCTTGCTTCCCGCGCCAGTATCTCTTTGGCCTGTTCTCGTCCGTGCCGCCGATGCGTTTGAGCCTCACGCTATCGGCCGCCACGGCCGTCCGCCATACTTATTCGGTGTGTTGCACTCGATCCTTTCGGACCTGCACCCACGATGCCCGGGAATTCTGCGAAACCCTGAGGAGGTCCGCTCCGCTTCCTCGGCAACCATCGCGCCCCGATATGCCCGCTCAAACATACCAGGGAACGTGTTGTCTTACGCTCACCCTGCCTCTTACAAGATGAAGCTCCACCCTGAAAAGATTCAGAGTGGAGACCCGGATACTTCCAATTGTACTACTTGATTTCGACGGTCGCGCCAGCGTCCTGGAACTTCTTTTGGATGGTTGCCGCTTCTTCCTTCGACACGCCTTCTTTCACGGTCTTCGGAGCCCCATCCACCAAGTCCTTTGCTTCCTTCAGGCCAAGGCTGGTCACTTCGCGCACCGCCTTGATGACGTTGATCTTGTTGGCGCCCGCAGCGGTCAGGACGACGGCGAATTCCGTCTTCTCTTCCGCCGGAGCTGCTGCCGCCGCTCCGCCGCCACCCGCCACGGCTACCGGAGCAGCCGCCGCAGCCGAAACGCCGAGACGCTCTTCCAGCTTCTTTACCAGCTGCGCCGCATCCAGCAGCGACAACCCTACGATCTGCTCTTCCAACTGTGCCAAATCTGCCATTTCCGTATCTCCAATTCGTTTTCGTTATTCGTTGTGATTTCGTTATCGCTCCAGGGCTGCTGTCCGAGGTCTTCCGGGTGGCCGTTACGCGATCGCCGCGTTACGTAAGCCCAACCTCTGCACCGGCCCAGACAAGCCGGCGATCTAGACATGCCCTAACAACGGGTAACGGAAATCCTTTGGAGCCACTTTCGTGACTCCGAACCCGTATTTCGCGGGGGCTAAAGCCCAACCTCGTGCTCCCCCGCGCGGCACGACTGCAGTCGTGCCCTGATACAAACCGTGCTCTTTACTGAGCGGCTGCTTCCCCGCCCTGGGCAGGAGCTTCTGCGTTTGCGGCAGGAGCCTCTCCACCCGAGAACTTCTGCTTCTCGACGCCCTGGTTGAGAACGACCGCGATATCCCGGCCCACCGCGTTCATCACCGTCACCAGGCGCTGTGCCGGGGCGTTGATGAGGAAGAGGAGCTTCGAGTAAATCTCTTCCTTCGACGGCAAGCTGGCGAGGGCATTGATCTCAGAAACCTTGATCGCCTTGCCATCGACTACGCCGGCTTTGAACTCGTACTCCGGGTTGTCCTTGGCGTACTTGCTCAGCACCTTCGCCAACTGCACCGGATCGCCCGAGGTGAAGGCGATCGAGGTCACGCCAGCAAGGTTCTTGACTGCTTCTTCGATCTTGGTGCCCTTGGCGGCACGCTCGGCGAGGGTGTTCTTTACCACCGAGTACTTCGCGCCCGCACTGCGGACCGCCTTGCGGAGTTCGTAATCCTTTTGCACCGTGAGCTTGTTGAAGGTGCCCACGATGGCGTGGTTGGCACCTTTCAGCTCTTCGGAGAGCTTCTCGGTAACTTCAATCTTCTTTGCTTTTGTGACTGCCATGTCTCAATCCTCTTCGCGCTCGATTAGCTCTTCGACGCCGCCTCGAGGGCAGTCGTGTCAATGGAGATCCCGGGGCCCATCGTCGAGCTGAGATAGCAGCCCTTGATGTACTTCCCCTTGGCCGCCGCCGGCTTGGCCTTCACCACGCTGGTAATCACGGTGGAGGCGTTGTCGACGAGTTTCTCGGGCGTGAACGAAATCTTGCCGACCGGGCAGTGCACCAACCCGGTCTTGTCAGTGCGGAACTCCACCTTGCCGGCCTTCACTTCGCGTACGGCCGAGGCGACGTCGGTGGTGACGGTTCCGGTCTTCGGGTTGGGCATCAGGCCGCGGGGGCCGAGCACCTTGCCGAGCTTACCGACGGAACGCATCATGTCGGGGGTGGAGATCACGGCGTCATAGTCGGTCCAGTTCTCTTTCGAGATCTTCTCGACCATTTCTTCTCCACCGACGAAATCGGCGCCGGCGGCTTCCGCCTCACGCTGCTTTTCGCCATTGGCGATGACCAACACCTTCTTGGTCTTTCCCAGACCGTGGGGCAGGACGACCGTGCCGCGAACCATCTGGTCCGCATGCTTCGGATCGACACCCAAACGAAGCGTCAAGTCGACGGTTTCATCGAACTTGGCGAACTTCACCTTCTGCAGGAGAGGAACTGCATCCTGCAGCGTGTAGGGGCGCACTTCGACCTGCTTGCGCGCTCCTTCGATTTTCTTTCCTGGCTTTGCCATGTTGCTCCTTGTCTTCCACCGCTCCCCGCTGGATCTGGAGAGCCGTGGTCTTGCGACCTCAGGGGCGCTAAAGCCCATGAGTTTGAAGTCTTCTCGGCACAACTAAAGTCGTGCCCTGATACGAACCTTCTCGCCCGCCGGAAGGAGCGGGCTACTTCAGCCCGCTGAAGCGGGCCTGTACAAACCTTGCCGCAACGAGCAGACCGCGGCGGTTACGGGACGATATCGATACCCATGGAACGCGCCGTGCCCTTGATGCTGTTGATCGCCGACTCGACGGTCGCGGCGTTCAGATCGGGCATCTTCTGCTTGGCGATCTCCTGCACCTGCTTCTCGGTGACCTTGCCGACCTTGTCCTTGTTCGGCGTGCCGGAACCCTTGGCGACGCCGGCGGCCTTGCGGAGAAGATCCGAGGCCGGAGGAGTCTTGGTCACGAAGGTGAAGCTGCGATCGTTGTAGACCGTAATGACGACCGGGATGGTGAAGCCTTCGAGGTCTTTGCCCGCCGTTTTCGCGTTGAACTGCTTGCAGAACTCCATGATATTGATCTGCGCCTGGCCGAGGGCCGGGCCGACCGGAGGCGCGGGCGTTGCTTTGCCCGCGGCGATCTGGAGTTTGACTGATCCTGTTACTTTCTTTGCCATGATCCTTGTACCTCAGGGCGAAAGCCCCTCAAAATCTTGTGCTGCTCCGGCAGCTAAAGCTGCCTCCTACCGCGGGGGCTAAAGCCCCTTTCCATCTGATCGCTATCGGCACGACTGAAGTCGTGCCCTGATACAAACCTCAGGGGTTGAAGCCCCTTTTGATTCCTCGTCATCGGGCAGCTAAAGCTGCCGGCTACCTCAAACCCTGCTACCTCAAATTCTGGCAGGGCGGTGCGCTACGTGATCACCTTCTCGACCTGGCCGAATTCGAGTTCGACCGGGGTCGCGCGGCCGAAGATCGTGACCATGACCTTCAGCGTCTCCTTGTCTTCGTTTACTTCATCCACCTTACCCGTGAAGGTGGCGAACGGACCTTCGCTGATGCGGACGTCCTCGTTCTTCTCGAACTTGACCTTGAGTTTCGGCTTCTCGCGGCTGTCGGCCACGCGATAGACGATCTGCTGCACTTCTTCGTCGGAGAGTGGCGTGGGCTGCTGGCCGGTACCGACGAAGCCGGTGACGCGCGGCGTCGATTTCACGACGTGCCATACGTGGTCATCCATGTCCATTTCAACCAGCACATAGCCGGGGTAGAACATCCGCTCACTGGTGTACTTCTTGCCGCCACGCACTTCGGTCACCGACTCGGTGGGAATCAGCACGCGCCCGATCTTGCCTTCAAGAGCGAAGGCATGAATGCGCGACTCCAGCGACTCCTTCACCTTGCGCTCGAAGCCCGAATAGCTGTGGATGATGTACCACTTCATATTCGGGTTCTGCGGTGGCTGCTGTTCTGGCGCCTGGCCTTCCGCGTTTTCTTTATTCTCTTCCATATCCTTCGCCGGCATGATCGGTTAGTGGTGCTTGAAATACGTAAACATGTAGTCGATACCCTTGCCGATCGCGTTATCGACCAGCCAGAAGTACAAACCAAAGATGAACACCGTGATAATCACCACCACCGTCGTCGATTGAACTTCCTTGCGCGACGGGGTGCTGACCTTCTTCATCTCCGTGCGCACGTCGTTGTAGAACGACTTGGTACGCTGCGGAAATTCTTTCATCCGGTTGCCCAGGCTGTGCTCGTCTGCTGCGACTACTGCCTTCGCCATAAAATCTTCTCACTCACTTCTCGTAGCGGCACTTACGAAGGCCGCGTGCTTCGAATCTCTGGCAGGGGCGGAGGGATTCGAACCCCCAAGTCCGGTTTTGGAGACCGGCAGTTTAGCCGTTGAGCTTACGCCCCTTTAATTCCAGGGCTCCGCAACGCTTCGCTGCTGCGCCCTCGCAAAAGTCTCGCGCGTCACGGCGCTCCACTTTTGCTCACCCTTTCCATTCTTTCAGGGCTCCGCAACGCTTCGCTGCTGCGCCCTCGCAAAAGTCTCGCGCGTCACGGCGCTCCACTTTTGCTCACCCTTTCCATTCTTCCAGGGCTCCGCAACGCTTCGCTGCTGCGCCCTCGCCTGCGGGGCTCGCTATTCGGCGAGCGTCCTCGGCTTCACCCGGCCCTGCTCCGAGCCGGACTTTCTTATTTCACTTCCTTATGCGAAGTATGTTTGCGGCACTTGCGGCAGAACTTGCTGAACTCGAGGCGGCCGGTGGTCGTCTTCTTGTTCTTGGTGGTGGAGTAGTTCTTGTCTTTGCAGTCACCACATTGCAATTGAATGATTTCGCGGGGCATGGGTTGAACTCCTTTTCTCGTTTGCTCGGCTTTCGTCGAGCCTTGTCCGGGTCGATGCCCGGATATCGGGGATTGCTCCCCGAAGTATCGCAGGGGCGAAAGCCCCTACCTTTGCTGCTCTGCGGCACGACTGAAGTCGTGCTCCTGATACAAACCCAAACTCTTGGCGTCCCATCCTCCCTGCGGGAAGGATGGGGCACCCACATTCTGGTTAGGCAATAATTTCCGAAATCGTGCCTGCGCCGACGGTCCTGCCGCCTTCGCGAATCGCGAAGCGCAAGCCCTTTTCCATTGCCACCGGCGTGATCAGCTCGATCTCCAGCGCCACGTTGTCGCCCGGCATCACCATCTCCGTACCTGCCGGAAGCGTCGCCACTCCCGTCACGTCCGTCGTCCGGAAGTAGAACTGCGGACGGTAGCCCTTGAAGAACGGGGTATGACGTCCACCTTCTTCTTTGCTCAGGACGTAAACCTCGCCCTTGAACTTGGTGTGCGGCGTGATCGATCCCGGCTTCGCCAGCACCATGCCGCGCTCCACGTCCTCTTTCGCAATGCCGCGCAGAAGAAGTCCGGCGTTGTCGCCCGCCATGCCTTCATCCAGCTGCTTCTTGAACATTTCGACGCCCGTCACCACCGTCTTGCGGGTCTCGCGGAAGCCGACGATTTCCACTTCTTCGCCGACCTTCACCTTGCCACGCTCGATACGGCCCGTCACCACCGTGCCGCGCCCCGAGATCGAGAAGATGTCTTCGATCGGCATCAGGAACGGCTTGTCGATGTCGCGCGCCGGCAGCGGCACGCTCTTGTCGACTGCATCCATCAGCTCGTCGATCTTGGCTTCCCACTGGGCTTCGCCATTCAGAGCGCCGAGAGCCGAACCACGCACCACCGGCAGATCGTCGCCCGGGAAGCCGTACTTCGACAGCAGCTCGCGCACTTCCATCTCCACCAGGTCGATCAGCTCGGCGTCTTCCACCGCGTCGCACTTGTTGAGGAACACGACGACGTAGGGCACGCCTACCTGGCGGGCCAGCAGCACGTGCTCCTTGGTCTGCGGCATCGGACCGTCGGTCGCCGCCACCACCAGGATGGCGCCATCCATCTGCGCCGCGCCGGTGATCATGTTCTTGATGTAATCGGCGTGGCCCGGGCAATCGACGTGCGCGTAGTGCCGGTTGGCCGTCTCGTACTCCACGTGTGCGGTCGCGATCGTGATGCCGCGCTCCCGCTCTTCCGGCGCGTTGTCGATCGAATCGAACGAGCGGAACGTGTTCTTCGGGTTGTGCTTCTGCAACACCTTCGTGATCGCCGCCGTCAGCGTCGTCTTCCCGTGGTCAATGTGACCAATCGTCCCGACGTTTACGTGCGGCTTGCTGCGGTCAAATTTCTCTTTCGCCATCTTTTGTCACCTAGTAATACCGATAAATTTTGTTGTACTTCTGGCGCAGCCCCAACTCGAGTTCTTCGAGGCGGGTCAGGTAAAACTCGCGCATCTGACCCTGGTCGGCGACGGTTAATTGCTGCCATAGCGTGAAAGCCGTGGTACCGGAGTTGGCCAGGGTGGAATCCACCTGCTCAAGCAATTTCCTGCTCAACACGGTCTCAAAGTCGCGGACATTCACGCTGTTCGAAACCAGCTTCTTCAAAAAGCTCTCAACGTTCGCGGCACTGAAGACGCGATCGACCGAGGAACGGAGCGCCTCGAACTGCTCGGGACGCTCGATTGCTATGCCTGCCTGCTCAAAGCCCACTAGCGACATCTGTCTCGTTTCCGTGATCGCCGATGAAGACATCCGGCTCCGTGGGAATCCATTTCAAAACTCTGGAGCCCGATGTTGCGGGCGCCTGTTACAGCAACTCCAAAACTCTGGAGCCGATGACCAGGATTGAACTGGTGACCTCTCCCTTACCAAGGGAGTGCTCTACCAACTGAGCTACATCGGCCTTGTCATTACCACTCAAACGACACACGCGGGACAGTCTGGAGCGGGAGACGGGAATCGAACCCGCGACCAACAGCTTGGAAGGCTGTGACTCTACCACTGAGTTACTCCCGCCCTACAGATCCCTCGGCTTCCGCCCTCGCGGCTCCGCTGCGCTCTCGCCGCGAAAACGGCTCAAGTTACTCCCGTCCCGCTTACTCGTCCGGCTCGTTGCCACGCTCATCCACGTGTGGATGGCGCCGGCTGTAAGCCAAAGTTCGTACGGCCAATCCCGCCAAAATAACCAAGGCCACGGCGCGGATCTTCGGATCGCTCAGGGTAAACCACTCGATCAGCGCCAAAGCCGCATAAATACTGAGCGCCAGCCACATGCGGTTCATACAAAAATCCTGGTGCACAGGGGAGGATTCGAACCTCCGTAGCTCCTGGGAGCGGCAGATTTACAGTCTGCTGCCATTAACCACTCGGCCACCTGTGCACAGCCAACCCAGCAAGCCAAAATCGGTCTCACCGGAGACCCCACATGAAAACAGGAGCGGGAGCCCGGACTGCCCAACATGCTTTCAAAGAGCGCTCAGCCTTGCGGCTCGCGAAGACGCGCTTCGCGCTTTTCACTGCCATTCGCATTCACTTCAGCTTTGGGAGTCAAGCCAATTACCGCGGAACCATACTTCCGCTGCAACTGGTGCTGCCGGAAGGTTCTCTACTGGAGGCGTCCTCTTGAAGCGCTGCGCGTTCTACGGAAACAGCCCGGACTGCCGGGCACAATCTTGGAGCTGGCGAAGGGATTTGAACCCCCGACCCTCTGATTACAAATCAGATGCTCTACCAGCTGAGCTACGCCAGCACTCGGAAAACTCCACCGATCGTCGGCAGAAGCTCCCTGCAATCAACTCAAAGCACGGGCAAAAGATTAAGGTTACCACACGGAAATGGGCCACGCAACCGAGCTGCGCGCCCGCAAGCGCACCACGGCAACGTCGCACGGACTGACCAATTGTGACCGCAAACTCGCAACTTCCGGAACGTCGGAATTCTGCTGAGCGCACAACGCGCAAGGCGGGGTGCTATGATGCGGGTACTCATTGATTTTATCGCAGAACCTGCACCCTTGACTACCTGTCGCCGGGTGAATTTAGGACCCTGGCGCAAGACCCGATGAAGTCTCGAAGATCGAAACTCTGGATCGCAACTGTCGTTCTGATCATCGCTGCCGTTCTGGGCGGCGCCGTCGTACTCCGCAAACATGCCGCCCCGGAACCTGCAAGGCTTTTGCCGGATGGGGACGCCGTTTTGTACGTCGATTTGAAACCGATCCGGGTGCTGAGCAATTTCGGCAAGCAGATCAGCCAGGAACGCGATCCCGAATACCAGAAGTTCGTGAACCAGACCGGGTTTGAGTTCGAGCGCGACCTCGACGAGGCGGCGGTCTCAACCCATGGAGGCTTGACCGGAGCCTTGGGGGCCGACAACGCCGCCCCGACCACGCGGTTCTCCTGGGTGTTCGTGGGCCGCTATAACTCCGAAAAACTGACCGGCTACCTGAAATCGCTGGCCAATGGCATGGACGACTATCGCGGGGTGACGGTTTATAGCATCCCGCTGCAGGGCCGGACGGTCAGGGTCGGCATTCTGTCGGTGGATACGGTCGCAGCGTCGAACGTCGATGGCGAGCTGGATCTCGACGGTATCATCGATCGCTACCGCGCCTCCGCATTGCCCTTCGGCGGGCCGCAACTGGTGCGCGACTATTACAAGCATGTGCCGCTGGGAAGCGTGGTCTGGAGCATCCTGCACACCTCCACTGCCGGCGAACATAGCTCGACGTTCTTTCCGACCAACGTCTCCTTTTTCGTTCCTGCCAACACGACGATCGTGACCTCGGCGCGGGCGCTGACTTCGGTCCACGTAAAAGCCGAGCTGTTTACTCCGAGCGAAGCCGACGCACAGAAGTTCAAGAACCAGATGGCCGTCTTCTTCGATCTGTTTAAGAGCGTGGAAAACTCGGTGCAGCCGAGTGGCAACGACAAAGATGTGAAAGCGCTGTTCGACACCATCAAGATCGAACAGAGCGGTCCGCGCGCGAGCCTGAGCGCGGTGATTCCCTTCGATTTCTTCAAGAAGATGCTAGCGGAGACTCCTTCCGAGGTAGCGCCCCAGCCACAACCGCCGGTGGCAGCGCCTCAGCCCCCCAAGAAGCCCGCAGTTCAGAGCAAGAGCCTGCCCCGCTAGGAGGGCTCACTTCGAGACCGCCGGGGCTTTGTCCTGGATCAGCGCCACAAACTCACGCATTTCCTGCGGGTTCAGGTCCGACACTGCCCAGTAGTCGAGACCGCCCTGCTGCCAATGCAGCAGGTTATAGCCGTTTCGCATGGTGGCGCGGAGGGGAGCAGCCGCGGTGTCCGGCCACATCGAGAGATTGATGATGTGTTTTCTGCGCCGGTAAACCACGGTGGCGACCGGACGGCCGTCGATGTAGTCGAGGCGTCCCCCGGCGAGTTCGAAGCCGTTGGCGCCGAGATCGACGACCGGGGGCGCGAAATCCAGCTTGCCATCGAACCACGGCTTGACGGTGTGTTGATCGGTGGAGGGCACATCGAAGAGGTGGTCGGCCATCAGCGATCGCACATGGCTGTCGAGGACCTCCTGCGCCAGTAACGCATCCTGCCGTGCGGGACGCACCGTACCGGGAATCCAGCGCAAGGCGACCACGGCAAGGATGACCAGCGCAGCCAACGCGATCGCGGCCGGGCGCCACCATCGGACCGGCACCACCGGGCGCGGCGGCTTCAGCCTGGGAGCGCCCGAAACGCCGGCCTCTTCGATCACCACAGCGCGAACCCTGGAGGCCAGGCCGGCGGGCATGGCGCCATAGACACCGCTACTGCGGACCGAGCGGCTCAGATTCCTGGCGGCGGCTACTTCCCTTGCACATTCTTCGCAAGTTCCCACGTGGCGCTCGAGTTCGACACTGCGGGGGACATCGAGTTCCCCATCGGCATAGAGATCGATTAACGACCGCGCTTCTTCACATTGCATGGTCATGCACCCCTCCTCGCCGGTTGCCGCAACCGCGTCCGCAAAAGGTGCCGGGCACGCGCCAGCCGCGACATCACAGTGCCGATTGGTACACCGGTCACCTCCGCGATCTGGCGGTAGGACAGTTCTTCCATCTCACGCAGCATGAGGGTCTCGCGAAATTCCGGCGGCAGTTCCTGGATGGCGCGGCGGAGGTCGGCGGCATCCGCCGTCAGCAGCACCACGGCCTCCGGAGTGGCGGACGGAGTTGCGCTGGAATGCTGTTCTTCTTCGAACTCGACGACGTTGTCCGTTCCTCGCTTCCGTCCCAGGAACGAGTAGCAGGCATTGCGCACGATCACCAGCAGCCACGTTTTGTTATCGCCGCCATGGAAGCCATCGAGCGCGCGGAAGGCACGCAGGACTGCTTCCTGTACCAGGTCTTCGGCATCCGCGGAATTGCCGACGAGCAGGCGCGCGAGGTTGTACGCCCGCGAGAGATGCGGCGTCACCAGCACTTCGAATTGCGCGAGACGGTCGCGAGCTTCCATGCGGCTATGAGGATAGACCTCGGACGAAGGGATTTTATTCCCGGTTGAGAGAAAGAATTATGGGCATAGAGGTCCTTCGACTTCGCAGCGCTGGCGCGCTGCTTCGCTCAGGATGACAAGAACTCGGGAATATTTGCACCCTCCTCGCGGTCTGTACTCGCGAAGGAGGAAATATGGAAGATCCAATCAACGACGGAATCGACCGGCGCGGCTTTCTGAAGTGCATGGCGTGGGCAGGGACGGCCACCGTCTGCATTCTGCAGGGCGGCGTGCTGAAGTCGTTTGCCGCCGAAGACGCGGGCAAGATGAAACATCACAAGGGCGACTTCGCCTTTGTGCAGATCAGCGACAGCCATATCGGGTTCAACAAAGCGGCGAACCCGGATGTGACTGCAACCCTGAACCACGCCATCGCCAAGATCAATGCGTTGCCGGTGCAGCCGGAGTTCCTTCTGCACACCGGCGATCTCTCCCATCTCTCGGAGCCTGGGGAGTTCGACACTCTGGACCAGGCGTTGAAAGCGGTAAAGACCAGCCAGGTGTTCTTTGTCCCGGGCGAACACGATGTGCTCAACGACAACGGCGCCCAGTACCGGGCCCGTTACGGCAAGGGCAGCCAGGGCGACGGCTGGTACAGCTTCGACAAGAACGGGGTGCACTTCATCGGGCTGGTGAATGTGATGAACCTGAAAGCCGGTGGCCTCGGCTCACTGGGACCCGAACAACTCAAGTGGATGGAAGACGATGTTCACCACCTCAAGGCGAGCACGCCGATCGTGGTCTTTGCGCACATCCCGCTGTGGTCGGTGTATCCGGATTGGGGATGGGGAACCGACGACAGCGCGCAGGCACTTGGCTATCTCAAGCGCTTTGGTTCCGTGACCGTGCTCAATGGGCACATTCACCAGGTCATGCAGAAGGTGGAAGGAAAGGTGTCGTTCCATACGGCACGGTCTACTGCCTTTCCCCAGCCGGAGCCGGGCAAGGCGGCGGGGCCGGGACCGATGAAGGTACCGCCGGAGCAGCTCGGCTCGCTGCTGGGAGTGACGGACGTGAACTTTGTCCACGGGAAACATTCCCTGGCGATCGTGGATTCCACGCTCGCTTAACACCTACCCCGGAGACAGCGAAACGGAGAACGCATATGAAGAAATTGTTTTTCTTGATGATTGGAATGGCGATGCTGGCCTCCCTGGCAACAGCCGCGGATCCGACCGGTGCCACCGTAACCATCGACAACTTCAGCTTCAGCCCGCAAACCCTCGAGGTGAGCCGCGGCGCGACCATCACCTGGGTCAACAAGGACGACATTCCCCACGTCGTGGCAAGCACCACGGACAAGTTCAAGTCGCGCGCCATCGACACCGATGGCAGCTTCGCCTTCACCTTCGCCGAGCCCGGAACCTACGAGTACTACTGCTCGGTGCATCCGAAGATGACCGGCAAGATCGTGGTGAAGTAGCGATGCATGCCTTCGATTGGCGACACATCCTGTTGGCGAAGCACGCGCAGCATGTCGTACTGGTGCACTTCCCGATCGCGCTGGTTGTGGTGGCGTTTGGCTTCGATCTGCTGGCGTTGCGGCGAGGCGAAGACTCTTGGGCAGACGTTGCCTATTACAACCTGACGATTGCAGCGGTGGCCGCGCTTCCGGTGGCGATTACCGGATTGCTCGCCTGGCGATGGCAGCTCGAAGGCGAACCCCTGCGCGGCGGGTTGCGATGGCACCTGCTGCTGGGGATCACGTCTTGCCTGATGATCTGGTTGAGCTGGTGGCTGGCGTGGCGACGGCGTCCGAGTGCTTCGCTGGGAAAGTTTCGCCTCGCGGTGGAAGCGTTGACCGTTGCGGCCGTGGCGGCGACGGCGCACTTGGGCGGGATCGTATCGGGGGTGAATGTCTAGGGCGGACTGGCAGGGCTAAAGCCCAACCGTGGGCGGGGGATTTCGGCACGACTGAAGTCGTGCCCTGATACGAAGCCTCTCGTCCGATGAAGAACGCACCTCATAACTGAAACAGCAGGTCCCTACGTCGCTGCGCTCCTCTGGATGACAAGAGGGAGCGATGCGGGGCGGGCCAATAAAGCGGGCTGGCCGCAGGGCGAAGAACAGCAGGTCCCTACTCGCTGCGCTTGGGAGAGATGGGGGAGGTAAAGCGGGCTGGCCGCGGCGCGAAGAACAGCAGGTCCCTACGTCGCTGCGCTCCTCTGGATGACAAGAGAGGAGCGATGCGGAGGCGGGCCAATAAAGCGGGCTGGCCGCGGGGCGAAGAACAGCAGGTCCCTACGTCGCTGCGCTCCTCTGGATGACAAGAGAGGGCGATGGGAGGCGGGCCAATAAAGCGGGCTGGCCGCGGGGCGAAGAACAGCAGGTCCCTACGTCGCTGCGCTCCTCTGGATGACAAGAGTCAGCGATGCGGGGCGGGCCAATAAAGCGGGCTGGCCGCGGGGCGAAGAACAGCAGGTCCCTACGTCGCTGCGCTCCTCTGGATGACAAGAGGGAGAGATGGGGGACGGTCGGTAAAAGGGGGCTGGCCGCGGAGCAATGCGCGTTGCAATTCTAGGTGCCGCCGAAGACGTCCTGGCGTGGGGCGAGTTTGCGGAGGTATTTAGTCGGGTTTACCGGGGTGTCGTTGATGCGTACTTCGTAGTGGAGATGGGGACCGGTAGAGCGGCCCGTCATGCCGACATACCCGATGACCTGTCCGCGCTGCACGTGCTGGCCGGCGATGACCGCAACTCCGGAGAGATGTCCGTAGCGCGTGGTCACGCCGTGGCCGTGGTCGAGGGTGATCATGCGACCGTATCCGCTAAAGAAGTCGGCAAAGGTGACGTCGCCATCGGCGGGAGCAAGCACCTCCTGTCCGTAAGTGGAGGAGATATCCACCCCGGCATGGAAGGCGCCCTCGCCGTTGAAGGGATCGGCGCGCTCGCCAAAGGGTCCGGTGATCGGACCGGTAACCGGCCAGAACTGTGGCGCATCGGCAGCGCGTACCCAGTCGGTGAGCGAGGCCTGGTGGCTGAAGCCGTTGCTGATGCCGGCGGTGGCCACCCCCGTCATCGCGGTATCGCGCAGAGCGTAGAGGCGGTTGAGCGAGGCGGTAAATTTCTCGGGATTGCTGGCGTCTTCGGGCTGGGCGATGAGCTTGGAGTCGGGCTTCAGACCGTAGAGAACGGAAACTTCGTTAGCGACGGAGCCGAGCGAGGCGACCTGGATGTCCTTCTCTTTCGAGACCTGCTCGAGCTGGGTGTAACGCGATTTGAGTGCTTCTTTTTCGCTGCGCAACTGGTTGAAGCGGGTGACCTTCAGCAGCATGCGGGTATAGGAACCCGCCATGCCGGTGATGGTAAACATCCCGATCAACGCGCCGATCATGAAGACGTACAGATAATGAACAGGGATGGGAATTTTGCGCAGCTGGCCCTCAGCATCACGGGCCACAAACAAAATGTAAAAGCGCTTCCGCAAAATTATGGGCTCCCTGATCCGCGGCTTCGGCTGCGGAAAATTTCATCAACCCGATGCGAGGCTAAAACGACTTCCCGGTGCTGCGACCGGGATGGGTTGAAGCTCGACAGCGCTGCTGCGTCAGGCTGTCGCGGAACTAGGCGGTTTCTCCGAGTTCCGAATTAAAACCAAGTCAACAAGAAACTCAGTCAATGACCCAAGAACGTTAACAACCGGGGTTCCTGCTTGTCAACCCGAACAGCTGGATATCCAGTGACTCTCGACCATAGCGGGGAGCGTCCAACTGGCCCCAAGGAGGCTGCTCCAGGTACATACAGAAGAGTAGGAGATCAGCTGCCGAAGCGGAGTTGCCCGCCTAAGTAGAGACGGCAACCATCGCCTGACACTTTTTGTTTTCTTATCTATAGATGGTGCAATCTTTGCAAAATATTCAATTCATTAGACTTATATGTAAAGAATAGATGTGCAAGGAGTTGCGGGCTGCTGCTGGACGAACAGCAGATTGCAACGTCGGCCTGACGGCTCTCCTCGCAATGACAAAGGACAGCAAGGGAAAGCCGAGCGTCGTAGCCTGACTGCGTGGCTGTCGGTGGGATTTTGCTTCGGGTTTTCCGAGAGCTTCTTGATTCTGTGAAAGAATTCGAGTCATCCAAAACTTATGACTACCAGCGCTCTCGCCACGCAGGCACTTACCCACGAACAGAAATTGGATCAACTGGCTGAAGTCGCCGTTAAAGTTGGACTTGGGCTGGCGGCCGGCCAGGAACTGCTGATCACGGCCTCGCTCGATGCTCTCCCGCTCACGCGCAAGATCACCGAGCAGGCCTATCGCGCCGGAGCTTCGCTGGTGACGACCTTCTACAGCGACGACGAAGCGACGCTGATGCGTTATCGCTATGCCTCCGATGAGAGCTTCGATACCGCTCCGAAATGGCTGTACGACTCGCTGGCGGCGGCATTCAAGAGCGGGGCGGCACGGCTGGCGATCGCCGGGGCCAATCCTTCCCTGCTTTCGAAGGAAGACCCCGACAAGGTGAGCCGGTCGAATCGCGCGGCTTCCAAAGCTTCGAAGCCGGCGATGGAGTTGATCACCCGGCACGAGATCAACTGGACGATCGTGGCCAGCGCCACGCCGGCATGGGCGGCCGCCATGTTTCCCAACGACCCACCCGATGTTGCGATCGCGAAGCTGTGGGATGCGATCTTCCGGACGTCGCGCGTGGGCGGCGACGATCCGGTGGGCGCGTGGAAGACGCACGACGCCGGATTGCAGAAGCGGGCGGCTTTCATGAACGAGAAGCGCTACGCCGCGCTGCAGTATCGCGGGCCGGGCACCGATTTCCGGCTCGGGCTGGCCGATGACCATCTGTGGATGGGTGGCGGCACGACGGCGGGCAACGGACTTTATTGCATTCCCAATATCCCGACGGAAGAAGTTTTCTCGACGCCGCACAAGGATCGGGCCGACGGTACGGTGACGGCGACGAAGCCGCTTTCGTTCCAGGGAACGATGATTGAAGGGATCCAGGTACGTTTCGAGCAGGGACGCATTGTGGAAGCAAAGGCGACCCGCGGCCAGGAAGTGCTGCAGAAGCTGATCGACACCGACGACGGGGCGCGACGCCTAGGAGAGGTGGCGCTGGTACCGCATTCTTCGCCGATTGCTTCGAGCGGGCTGACGTTCTTCAACACGCTGTTCGATGAGAATGCGGCTTCGCACATCGCGCTGGGGCAGGCGTACACCTCGTGCCTGCGCGATGGGGAGAAGCTGACGCCGGAAGAACTGGCGGCCAAGGGGGCAAACACGAGTCTCATTCACGTGGACTGGATGATCGGATCGGAGAAGTTAGACATTGACGGCATCACCCAGTCGAACAGCGTGGAGCCGCTGATGCGACAGGGAGAGTGGGTGTAGGAATAACTTGCTGCAAAAAACAAAGTCCGCCGAGAGGGCGGACTTTTCTATTGCACTCATAGATGCTCACTCTAGTCTTGCAGTTCAGGAGTAAGAACTTGCTTGCCCGTCGGGCCGGCTTCCTTCAGCAGAGGCAGGCCTTTCCGCAGGACGTACTCCAGCCATGCGCCGGCGAACTGCGAAGTGAGGACGGCGGCGAGGACGAGAGTCGTGTAGAACGCGGAATTGATGATGCCGGCATCGTAGGCGACGCTGGCGAGGACGATTCCGGGACCGCCACGGGCGTTGGTCGTGATGGAAAGATTGATCAGTTCGAGGCCGCGGAAGCCAGCGAGGCGTCCGGCGAGCGACACGGAGAGGATCTTCACGATGCAGCTTCCCAGGATGAAGAGCACCAGCATCTTCCAGGAAAAGCCCTTGGTCAGGTCGAGTTTCAGGCCGACGATGGCGAAGTAAACCGGGATAAAGAACGCGAACGAGACCTTCCCGATGGCTTCGAGAGCATCGGCAAAGAGGCGGCGTTTCTTGTGGACGACGGCGAAGCCGGCGAGGAAGGCCGCGAAGACCATGCTTACGTCGAGGGCACCCGCCAGGACGCAATAGGCAAAGAGCACGGCCAGCGCATAGCCGACCGGCGAGTGTTGCGCCATCACATTAAAGCGCGCCTTGTTGAAGCGCTTCACCGCGCGGGGCAGCACGGTCAGTCCGAGCACGAAGAATGCGACCGTGGCGAGCAGGTGATACGCCATGTGCTTCGGGTTCAGCACAGCCTTGCCGGCCAGCGAGGTCGCGACCGCGAGGGCCGCCCACAAGACGATGTCTTCGAGAACCGCCACGCCGAGAACAAGGCGTGCGAAGCGCGTATTGAGGATCTTGAGGTCAGCGAAGATCTTGGAGATGACTGGGACCGAGGTGACGGCGACGGCGACGGCCAGGATGATGACGAGCGAGACTCGGCTGCTGTTGGGGCCTTCAATGGCTGGCCCAACCAGGCGCGGGCCGATGGCCAGCCCCAGCAGAAATGGGATGCCGGTGCCCACCAGGGTCAGCCAGCTGACTTCGCGGCGCTCCTCGCGGGTAAAGAGTTCCCGGGTCTCGGCGCCGGAGAGGAACATGAGGAGCAGCAGTCCAAGCCAGTAAATGAAGTTCAGGATGACGGAATGATGGGCGCTGATTTCGGCGAAGGAGACGCCGCTGAAGTGAATCCGGCCAAGCAGGGCGGGGCCGAGAAGAATGCCGGCCAGGATTTCGCCGACCACCTTCGGCTGGCGCAGTTTGACGAACGCATAGCCCAGCAGTTGGGCGGTCCCTACCAGCAACAGCAGAATGAGAAAAACGGAAGTCAAGTCTGCGTTCGACAACTCGAAAAAACCTCTAGCACTTTGATGGAAATCAGCAGCTCAGGGTTGGACACAACCCCTGGTGACCAAGCAGAACTTTCGTAACACGTTACACTTATGCCGTGCCCCTGAGTGAGCGAATTCTGATCGAACGCATCCGGCGACGGGCCGGAAAGGCGTCGGGCGGGCTGGCGCGTGGGATTGGCGACGATTGCGCCGTTCTGCGGCCGCGGCCGGGGCACGAACTGCTGGTGACCACCGATTTCTGCCTGGAAAACGTGCATTTCCGTCGCGAGTGGCATCCGGCACGGGCGGTGGGACACCGCTGCCTGGTGCGGGGGTTGAGTGACATCGCCGCGATGGGTGGAGAGCCATTGGCGGTGTTCCTGTCGCTGGCGCTGCCCGCGGAGCTTCCGCAACGGTGGGTGGATGGGTTCTTCGATGGCCTGCTGGCTCTGGCCAAACATTGGCAGGTGCCGCTGGCGGGGGGCGATATCGCGCAATCGCCGCAGGGCGTAATGGCGGACATCGTAGTGCTCGGTTCGGCGCCGACTGGGAAGGCGATCCTGCGATCCACGGCACGGCCGGGCGACATTGTCTATGTGACGGGAACGCTCGGGCTCTCGGTACAGGCGTTGAACCGATTCCGCGCGGGAGGGAAACCTACCCCTCGATCGGCGCCGCGGCATTTCTTCCCGCAACCCCGAATCGAGGTTGGGAGATTCCTGCGCGAACACAAGCTGGCCTCGGCGATGATCGACATCAGCGACGGGCTCTCGACCGATCTGTCGCACATTTGCAAAGAGAGCGGCGTGGGCGCGGTGATCTATGCAGAATCGCTTCCGCATCCGGCGGCAGCGGACGGATTCGAGCTGGCGCTGCATGGGGGCGAGGACTACGAACTGCTCTTCACGGCACCGGCGAAGACTCGTATTCCGCAGGAGATCGAAGGGGTTCCGGTGACTGCGATCGGCGAAATCCTTCCCGGCAAGCGCATGTGGCTGGCCTCCCGCGACGGGAAGCGGTCCGTACTGAAACCGGGTGGCTGGGAACACTTCCGCAAGTGAATCTGCACGCGGCAAGGTTCCATTATTATCGTGAGCGATATGCGTAAGGGCTCCTTCTCCCGGGCACTGGTGACGGTTGTTTTGCTGATTGGCGCGGTTTTTGTGCTGCAGCGGATGCAGAACAAAGCGCCGTCGCAGCAGTTCCGGGAGCTGACCAAAGGAGCCGAGGCCGGGTCGGTGGTCGCCGAAGATCATTTCTCTCCCTCGGAGGACATCGAGCGGATTGACATGGCGCGGCTGGAACAGGCGCACAACTCGGTGGACATTGCGATGTACGCCTTTACGGACCGGTACCTGGCGCAGGCGCTGAAAGAACTTGCCGGGCGTGGGGTGAAGGTCCGGATCTATCGCGACCAGGAGCAGTACGAAGAAGAACAGCGCAATGCGTCGAAGCACGACGATGATTCGACGACTTCCATGCTGACCGGGCAGGGGAACATTCAGATCCGGGTGAAAGGTCATCGCGAGCTGATGCACCTGAAGGCGTACCTGGTGGACGGCTCCCTGCTGCGCGACGGCAGCGCGAACTGGTCGCCCTCGGGCGAAAAGCGCCAGGACAACAATGCCCATTTCACCGCGGACCCGGCACAGGTAGCGGCCTTCCGGCGCGATTTCGAGGCCATGTGGTCGCGTGCCGACAACCTGCTGGTGCAGTGAGTACTGGCAGGGTGGTTACCTTGTGACACCTTCATGACGTGTCCTTTCGGTTACCGTTTGCGCAGAAACCCCGATTGCTTTCCGCGTTCCTCGCGGTACTCTAGTTCCTATGCTGAAATCCCCCGCTCTTCGTATTGCTGCACTGGCCTCGGTTTGTTGCGTTTCCTGCTTTGCAGTGGGTCAAGGCGCCGCTCCGGCAGCGGGCGCGCAGGTTGCTTCGGCTGAGGATCAGCCGCAACTGGCGATTCGTACGGAAGGCACGCGCACCAAGGCGGCGGATGGAAAGAGCCTTCCCGACCTTCAGAAATATATTGAGCGCGAATTTGGGCCGGGCTATCTGCTGGACGCGAAGATGCCGGTACTGCTCGGCGACCTGGATGGGGACGGCCTGGAAGACGCGGTCTTCATCGTCCGCGGCGGGAATCCACTGGTGGGAGCGGGCGCGTTCAACTACACGGTGCTGGATCCGTACAACGGCTATTGGTCGTTTGGCGATCCAAACCTGACGGCACATATCAACCAGACCGATCCGGGTCCACACTACAACCTCCTGATCGCACACGACTGGCGAGGCGAGAAAGCGAAGGCGAAGTTCGTCTTCATCAACCTGCCGTTCCGGCAGATCTCTTTGCAGCCGACAAGGCTCCAGTCGGGGATCTTCAAGAAGAGCAAGAAAGTCGTGGCAGCGATTGCGACAGTGGAGACCGACGGCCAGACGGGAGCGGTATTCTGGAATGGCCGCACCTATAAGTTCGTGCAACTCGGCAACGTGGACGACAACGACTAGTCTCTCGCTCCTTCAACTCTCTTCAGATCGAATAGGAACGCGTCGATGACGGGCGTCACGCGCGTTTGTGACGTGCTTTTCCGGTAGTTCCCTGCTGCTCTTCTCCCGATATAATCGCGGCCATGAACCTCGAGCAAAAACTGGCGGAACTGAAGCGGCGCGACGACTCGGCCGAAGCGGGCGGCGGCGCAGAACGCCGTGAGCGCGAACATAAGCAGGGCAAGATGTCGGCGCGGGAGCGCATCGAGTTTCTCCTCGACGAAGGGACCTTCGAAGAGACCGACAAGTTCGTGACCCACCGCTGCACCGATTTCGGCATGGCCGAGCAGAAGGTGTACGGGGATGGCTTCGTCACCGGTTATGGAAGGATCGAGGGCCGGCTGGTCTTCGTCTTCGCGCAGGACTTCACTGTCTTCGGCGGGTCTCTTTCCGCCACCAACGCCTCGAAGATCGTAAAGATCATGGACACGGCGATGCGGGTTGGGGCGCCGGTGATCGGCCTGAACGACAGCGGCGGCGCGCGCATCCAGGAAGGCGTGATGTCGCTTGCGGGCTACGCCGACATTTTCCTGCGCAATACACTGGCTTCGGGGGTGGTGCCGCAGATCTCCGCGATCATGGGACCCTGCGCGGGCGGGGCTGTCTATTCTCCGGCGATTACCGACTTCATCCTGATGGTGGACAAGACCTCGTACATGTTCATCACCGGGCCGGACGTGATCAAAGCGGTGACGCACGAGGAGGTAACCAAGGCCGAACTAGGCGGTGCGGCGACGCACAATGAGAAGTCGGGAGTGGCGCATTTCATGGCGCACGACGATGCCGAGTGCCTGAGCATGGTGCGCGAGTTGCTGAGCTTCGTTCCATCGAACAACCTGGAAGACCCGCCGCGGCGCGCCTGCAACGATCCGGCGGACCGGGTGGATGAAAAGCTGGACACGCTCGTTCCGTCGGACAGCAGCATGCCATACGACATCAAGGACGTGATCACCTCGGTGGTGGATGACAGCTACTTCTTCGAGGTGCAGGAGCACTACGCGAAGAACATCGTGGTGGGCTTTGCGCGGCTGAATGGACGCCCGGTCGGCATCGTGGCGAACCAGCCGAATTTCCTGGCGGGCGTGCTCGATATCAGCGCCAGCATCAAGGGCGCGCGCTTCGTGCGTTTCTGCGATTGCTTCAATATCCCACTAATTACCTTCGAAGATGTTCCGGGATTTCTGCCGGGCGTGACCCAGGAGCATGGCGGCATCATCACCCATGGGGCGAAGCTGTTGTTTGCGTTTGCGGAGGCGACGGTCCCGAAGATCACGGTGATTACGCGCAAAGCTTATGGCGGGGCGTATTGCGTGATGGCGTCGAAACACATCCGCACCGATGTGAACTACGCCTGGCCGACGGCGGAGATCGCAGTGATGGGGCCGGAGGGCGCGGTGAACATCGTATACAAACGCGAGCTGGAGAAATCGAAAGACTATGCCTCGGCTCGCGCGGCGAAGGTTGAGGAATTCCGCGAGCGTTTCGCGAATCCTTACGTGGCCGCTGAACGGGGATTTGTGGATGCGGTCATTCATCCACGGGACACGCGGAGGAAGCTCATCCAGGCGCTGGAGATGCTGGATACGAAGCGGGATAAGAACCCGAGCAAGAAACACGGGAACATACCGCTGTAGCGGCGCGATTCAGGTTGCCTGCGTGGCCTGCATATTGCAGTTTGAGTGCATGGCAACCCCGCCTGTCCCGCACCTCTCCAATTGGGGAGCATCACCATTGGGAGGAAATATGCAATCACTTCGCAAATCGTTGCGTATGGCGCCGGCGCTTGCCGCGATGGGTGCCATGTTCCTGTTTGCCGGCGTGCCGCAACTGCGGGCCGACGACGACCATCACGAGTGCCGCGAGCGGGTCGAGAAGGCGCAGCACAACCTTGATCGCGCGGTGGCCAAGCATGGCGAGGGTAGCCGCCAAGCGGACCGTGCCCGTCACGATCTCAACGCCCAGCGCGAGCAATGCTGGAGCAAGTATCACGGCTATTGGGGCGCCGACAACCGCTGGCACGACCAGCGCGATTGGGATGATCATCACTAGACCTGAGTGGGAATAAGAGGAGCCGCATCGCGCGGCTCCTTCTCTTTTGCGACGTTGCTGGCAGCCCGGTGCGATACCCTGATCGAGTGATTTCCAGCGCATTGGTTGGGTATATTGCCGGGACGCTGACCACCGCGTCCTTCCTGCCGCAGGTTTGGCACTCGTTCCGTTCGCGATCGTGCCGCGATCTTTCCTATCTCATGCTCTTCGTGATGGGCAGCGGCACGGCGCTGTGGACGGTCTATGGATTCATGCTGCGCCGGCTGCCGATCATCCTGCCCAATTCGATCAGCGTTTGCCTGATCAGTTCGTTGATCGTGATGAAAGCCATCTACCATCCCGCGGAAGAAAAGCGATGAGGGCAGCCCCTGCGATCTGCGTGTTCAGCTCTTCGAGCGACGCCATCGATCGCCAGTTCTTCGCCTCTGCGCTGGAGGTGGGAATGGAGATCGCCTTGCGCAACGGTACGCTGGTCTTCGGCGGAACGAGCGTAGGACTGATGGGAGCTGTGGCACGCGCCACGCAAAAGCACGGAGGCCATGTGATTGGCGTGCTGCCTGGGTTCATGCGGCCGCGGGGCATTGCCTACACCAGCGCCGACGAACTGATCATTACGCAGGACATGCGCGAGCGGAAGGCGACGATGGAATCGCGCAGCGACGCCTTCCTCGCGCTGCCGGGCGGGTTCGGCACGCTGGAGGAGATGATCGAGATCATTACCTTGAAACAGCTGAAGCAACATGCGAAGCCGGTCGTCTTTCTCGATATCGACGGTTTCTATCGTCCGCTGCAGCGGCTGTTTGAGCACATGATCACCAATCATTTTGCGAAAGAGGCGATGCGCCAGATCTACCACTTCGCGCCGGATGTGCCTTCAGCATTTCAATATCTCGACCACTACGAACCGCCGGCGATTGACGAGAAGTGGTTTCAGGCGGGTGAGGTTGGGGAGATCAGCACGGACCGGGAGTGAGCTTTGCGTGCGCGGACAAACGCAAGATCCTTCGCCTGCGACCGCGGACTGATCGCCGCGTTCTTCGCTCAGGATGACAAGTAGCGCTAGTTCGGCGACATGAACTGAAAGGCGCGGGCGATATAGGCCTTCAGGTTCTTCCGATCGACGACGGCGTCGAGCATGCCGTGCTTCAGCAGGAACTCCGAGCGCTGGAACCCCTCGGGAAGTTTCTGGCGGATGGTCTGCTCGATGACGCGAGGGCCGGCAAAGCCGATCAGCGCGCCGGGCTCCGCGATGTTCAGATCGCCGAGCATGGCAAATGACGCCGTCACGCCGCCGGTCGTGGGGTCGGTGAGCAGCGAGACGAAGGGAACCTTCGCCGCTTCCATGCGCGCCAGGGCGGAAGAAATCTTTGCCAGCTGCATCAGGCTGATGACACCCTCCATCATGCGGGCGCCACCCGAGGCCGAGACGATAAGCAGCGGCGTGCGTTCGTCGGTGGCGCGCTCCACGGCGCGGGTAATGACTTCGCCGACGACCGATCCCATGCTCCCGCCAATGAAGTTATATTCCATCACGCTGCTGATGACCGGCCGGCCGTAGATGCTGCCGGTGGCATTGATGACGGCGTCATTCAGGCCGGTGTCTTTCTGGGCGCGCTTGAGGCGGCCGGCATACGGCTTGAGGTCGGTGAACTTCAGCGGATCGGTGGAACGGAGATTGGTGTCGAAGGTCTCGTACTTGCCATCGTCGTAGAGGTAGGAGAGGCGGGTGCGGGCGTCGATGCGAAAGTGCTTGTCGCACTTCGGGCAGACATTGAGGTTCTCCTCGAGATCTTTCTTCCAGATGATCTGGCGGCACTGCTCGCACTTCACCCAGAGACCTTCGGTCTTGACCTTCTTCTCGCCCGAGGTGTCGAGCTCGACGTTTTCCCGCTTGAACCAGCTCATGATTGCCTTTCCGCCTTAATATTCGATGCCGCGCTGTGCCAGGATGCCTTTCTGATACGCGTGCTTGACCTCGCGCATTTCCGTAACCGTGTCGGCGAGTTCCACGATTGTCGGATGCGCATTGCGCCCCGTCAATATGACATGCACCATCTCGGGTTTGCGCTTCAGAGTCTCGGCCACCTTGGCGGGGTCGAGCATCTTGTAGCTGATGGCGTAATTGATCTCATCGAGGATCACGAGGTCCCACTCGCCGGAGAGAATGGCGGCTTCGGCTTCCGCCCAGGCTTCTTCCACCAGGCGCACGTCTTCTGGATCGGTCTCGGCGCCGCCGACTTTCACGAAGCCGCGCCCCATCTGCTTCATCACAAACTTGTCGCCGAAGGCCTGCACGGCATCGAGTTCCCCATAGTGCCAGGAGCCTTTGAGGAACTGCAGCATCAGGACCTTCATCCCGTTGCCGACGGCGCGCAGCGCAGTGCCCATGGCGGCGGTGGTCTTGCCCTTGCCGGGGCCGGTATTCACGATGATCAATCCCTTGCGAACGTCTGCCATATTGCGTGCTCACGATAGAGCGAACTCTTGATTGTAAATGGCTGGGCTATCGCTTGCACATCGGTACGCTGCTACCATGTCGCCCATGGCACACCAGTTCATGACGTCCTACGTGGAAGATTCGATTGCACTCTTTCGGCATTACAAGCGGCTGGGCGAAGGGGCGATCGCCCAGGTACCGGAAGAGCATCTCGGCACGATACTCGATCCGGAGATGAACTCGATTGCGCTGATCGTGAAGCACATGGCCGGCAATATGCGTTCGCGCTGGACCGATTTCCTCACGAGCGATGGCGAGAAGCCGGACCGCAATCGCGATACCGAATTCGAGGCGCCGCCGCAAGGGCGAGGGGCCCTGATGAAGTTGTGGGAAGAGGGCTGGGGATATGTCTTCGCAGCGCTGGAACCTCTGAGTGACGGCGACTTAGCGCGTGAGGTCACGATTCGCGGCGAACCGCATTCGGTGATGCAGGCGATCAACCGGCAGATCGCGCATTATTCGTATCACGTGGGGCAGATCGTATTTCTCGCGAAGCATCTGCAAGCGGAGAAATGGAAGTCGCTCAGCGTGCCGCGCAAGGGTTCTGCGGATTTCAACGAGAAAGTGCGGCGGGGTGAGGCGAGCCAGCGTTGATCCTTCGTGCGGGTGCCGTCCCCTGCAGGGGACCCTACGTTATGGGTGCGGTTTACCCAGCGCTTACGCGCCGGGCTATTTACTGGCGTGCCTGCGGCACTCGCGGATCGGTGGCGCGCATGCTCTTCGCGGAATTTGGCGCGTTGTGAACGGCAGGATCGCCGCGTTCTGCGCAGGTTCGCAGGCAAAAGAGAAGGCAGGGATGAACCCTGCCTGATGCCGAGATGAATCTCCAGGTCAACGTGATTTGTTGACGGCCTTCTTAAGTTCTACACCAGGGGTGAATTTTGCGACTTTACGCGCGGCAATCTTGATGACCGACCCGGTCTGCGGGTTCCGTCCGTTGCGAGCGCGCCGCTGCGAAACGGCGAAAGTTCCAAAGCCCACGAGCGTCACGCGCTCGCCCTTCTTCAGGGCCCCGGTAATGCCATCGACCAAAGCGTCAATCGACTCCGCTGCACTGGTCTTGCTGATGCCCGAAGCTGCTGAAATCTTGTCCACTAGATCCGCTTTGTTCATGAAGCCTCCTTGCAGGCTGCATACAGCTCCCGAGCGAACCGAGCCACTGGCGCGCAAGGGCAAGGTTGAAGCCGTGCGGGGAGGTTTTTATCCCGCGGGCCCTACGAAGGTCAAGGGCCCCGCTGCTTTTATTTTTTGCAGAATGTTACGCCGCGTTTCAGCAGCTCACGCTACCGCCGGCTCCGGCACGTCTCCCTGGGGTGCCGGGTTCTGGAAGACGCCGACGTACAGACCGAGCCGCTCGCCGATCGAAATGAGGTGGTTCTGCGCCTCCTCGTTCTGGAACGCTTCGATTTGCGAAGCTCGCCGCAGCAGATCGAAAAACATGTTCTGTGTGCGCCAGAGATCGACCTCGAAGGGAACGATCTTGAGCAGGCTGAGTGCCTCGTCGAAGCGTGCGAGCTTGGCGAGGGTCAGGTCGGCTTCCATTTCCTCCCCAATGCGATTGATCGTCTTCTTGAGCACGAAGGAGAGCCCCTGGGAATCGAGCTCGATCCCTTCCCGCTTCACCGTGTTGAGCAGGTCCTGGATCTCGCCGATGTTCAGGTTGTCGCCGGAGAAGGCAGCTCGCAACCGCGAGTTGAGCACGAACTCCGCCGTAACCCGGAGAATGTACGGCAACGGCGCGCGGATGCTGGCGAGGAACTGCATCAGCGAGGCGTGGTGTTCGTAGATCTGGCGGTAGGCGGCGTCGGCCTCGTTGAGCGTCGAGCGCAGCACCTGGTCGACAATGCGGCGCTGTTCGTCGCGGAACAGCGATTTCAGGTTGAAGGTTGTGTTGTCGAAGTGCTTGTTGAAGACGCGCAGGATTTCGGCGATGTCGCCGCCGAGAGCCGCCTTTTCGGTTTCCCGCAGCAACTCGTCGCACTCTTCCTGGCTGCGGAAATAGCGGACTCCGGCGTTCACGTTGTGATCTCCGAAGTGGAGCACGCCGAAGGTAATATCCGCCGCTTCCAGGGTGATGCGCGAGCAGATGACGGCGCGTCCTACGGCGGCGCGGGTACGGCCCGCGGCACGTTGCTCCAGTTGCTGGAGCCTGGCGTCGTAGCAATAGATCGAGCTGCGTTCGGTGTACCCGTCGAACAACGAGGCAATCGCGTAATGCGCGCCGACGTTGAGCAGGTCCACCTGTGCCGGCTTCACCGAGCGCTCGTAGATATCGGCACCGGTGCCGAGTTCCTTGAGGTTGCTATGCGCCTGCGAGAGCGCTTCGAGAAAGTGTTTTTCGAAGCCATTGCCGAACAGCTCCTGCGCAAGTTGCAGCGCGCGGCCGGCATACATGATGACCTGCACGGTCTCGATACCCGAGAGCTCGTCGAAGAACCAGCCGCAGCTGGTGTACATGAGCATAGCGTGCCGCTGCATCTCCAGCAGCTTGAGGGCTCGCGTGCGTTCCTCCTGGCCGAGCGGGTGCGACTGGTGCTCGGTGAAAAACTTCTCCAGGCTTTTCTTGGACCGATCGAGGATTACATCGATATAACGGTCGCGGGCTTCGGCAGGATTCTTGAGTAGCTTGGTAGACGCTTCTTCGTAGGGCTGCGCGAGGCCTTCGCGAAGCTGATCGAGGGCGTTGCGCAGGGGAGCCCGCCAGTCCTGCGTCCAGCCGGGCTTCATCCCGGAATTGCAGCCGCAATTGCTGCGCCAGCGTTCAATGCCGTGGGCGCAGCTCCAGGAGGTGTTGTTAACGATCTCCACCTCGTGGGTCGGGGGCTGCTTCGAGAGATATTCGCCGTAATTCGTGATCTTCGCGAGGTTGTTACTCTCCATGTAATGCAGCGCATAAGCCAGCGCCATTTCGCCGTAACGGTGATGGTGGCCGTAGGTCTCGCCGTCGGTGGCGATGTGCATCAATTGCGGCCAGTCGCGGTTTCCGCTGAAGCCGCTGAGGAGCCGCTTGGCGAAGGTTTCCCCGTTGGAGAGCAGTCCCTCGAAGGCGACCGCGCGCGAGATAGGGCCGTCGTAGAAGAAGAGGCTGATTTGTCGTCCGCTGGGCAGGCGGCAAAGATAGGAGCGGGTGGGGTCGATCTGTCCGCCCTCGAGATTCTTCCAGCGTCCCCCGGGACCAAGTTTGCGGACCTGGCCGGCCTGGTGCGGGGCGAGAACCGTGAACTTAATTCCCTGGTCGGCGAGGACCTCGAGGCTTTCCACATCGGCGGCAGCTTCGGGCAGCCACATGCCTTCCGGAAGATGTCCGAATCGCTTCTCGAAATCGCGGATTCCCCAGATGACCTGCGTCTGCTTATCGCGGCGATTCGCCAGCGGCAGGATCATGTGGTTGTAGGCCTGCGCGATGGCGTTTCCATGACCTGAAAATCTTTCGGCGCTCTGACGATCGGCGTCGAGAATGCGCTGATAGATGTTCGGCGCCTTCTCTTCCATCCAGGAAAGGAGCGTGGGACCGAAATTAAAGCTGATGTGCGCGTAGTTGCTGTAGATCTCGTGAATGCGTCCGTTGGGGCCGAGGATGCGGGCCGCGGAGTTGGGCGCATAACACTCGGCGGTGATCCGCTCGTTCCAGTCGTGAAAAGGATATGCAGAATCCTGTTGTTCAATGGCTTCCAGCCACGGATTCTCGCGTGGTGGCTGGTAAAAATGGGCATGAATACAGATATATCGTTCCATGGTGGGTAGAGCGATTCAGAGATTTGGATGCAAAATTCCAGCAAGAAACTGGCCCCCGGCATGCAAAAACCGGAAGCGGCGAGGTTTAGCCCCGCCGCTTCCGGTTCCTGGGATACGATCAGCTAATCGGCCGCGAACGTCGGCGAGGGTGCGGCACCGGTTTTCGCCGGCGCTTCGGATGAGTGAAACTGCTCGCTCTCCGTCGAGTGCTCCAGCGCCTTGGTCGAAGCTTTGCCGCTGGTGACGACGTTCTGCACCTCGTCGAAATAGCCGGTGCCCACGAAGCGCTGGTGCTTCACCGCCTCGTAGCCTTCTTTCTCGAGCCGGAATTCCTCTTCCTGCAAAGCCGAGTAGGCGGTCATGCCGGATTGCTTGTAGCCCTTGGCGAGCTCGTACATGCTGAGGTTGAGGGCATGGAAGCCAGCCAGGGTGATGAACTGGAACTTGTAGCCCATCTCCGCCAGCGCGGGCTGGAAGCGAGCAATGTCGGCGTCCGAAAGTTTCTTCTTCCAATTGAAGGACGGCGAGCAGTTGTAGGCCAGCATCTTCCCGGGGAACTTGGCATGGATGGCATCGGCAAACCGCCGCGCCTCCTCGATACTCGGTTCCGAGGTCTCGCACCAGATCAGGTCCGCATAGGGCGCATACGCCAGGCCGCGCGCAATGGCGGAATCCAAGCCGCCCTGGATGCAGTAGAAGCCTTCGTTCGTCCGGTTCCCGGTAAGGAACTGGTGATCGTAAGGATCGATGTCGCTGGTCAGCAGGTGAGCGCTGTTGGCATCGGTACGGGCAAGGATGAGGGTCGGAACGCCGCAGAGATCCGCCGCCAGGCGCGCGGCGACGAGCTTCTGCACCGCTTCGGTGGTGGGCACGAGAACTTTGCCGCCGAGGTGCCCGCACTTCTTCGCCGAGGAGAGCTGATCTTCAAAGTGGACGCAGGCCGCACCTGCTTCGATCATCGCCTTCATCAGTTCAAAGGCGTTGAGATTTCCGCCAAAGCCGGCTTCGGCATCGGCAACAATCGGAGCGAGGAAGTTCATTCCATTCTTGCCTTCCGAGTGGTGCACCTGGTCGGCGCGGATCAACGCATTATTAATGCGGCGAATCACGCTCGGAACGCTGTTGGCCGGGTAAAGACTCTGGTCCGGGTACATCTGGCCGGCATCGTTGGCATCGCCCGCGACCTGCCATCCGCTGAGATAGATCGCCTGCAGCCCGGCTTTGACCATCTGCACCGCCTGGTTGCCGGTAAGCGCGCCGAGGGCGTTTACATATTTTTCTTCGTGAAGCAGTTTCCAAAGGCGTTCGGCGCCCATACGCGCAATGCTGTACTCGATACGGATAGTGCCGCGCAGACGCTCTACGTCTTCGGCCTTGTAGGGGCGCGTGATTCCCTTCCAGCGGGGATTGCTCTCCCAGTCTTTCAAAAGCTCAGAAGCAAAATGGCTGGTTGCCATCGGTGGTCCTTTCGTAACGCGAATTTGAAATGTCTGTATTCGCCTGGCCGGTTAGCCCTCAACGAACACGCATTGCGTTCGGGTTCTAGGGGTCGCACTCCGCATGACGGATGTACGCGCCCAAAGACTTAACGGCACGCCGGTCTTCGCCGCGCCGTAAGCCACCGCCGGACCTTTCGCCGATTGACCGGTCGCAAAGGTTGTCCAGCGGTCCCCGCCCAAATCCGCACCACGAATGGTCGAACGGAGGGGGGTGCTCTACTGCTACCGTCGCCGATACGCTGGCTTCGGTTTTGCTACGGGCTTCCGTCAAATCCTTGCGTCGGCGGAAGGTGTCCGGCGATCCCAGATCTTTGCTGGAATTCGTCAGAAATTTTGCCAGCGTTCCTCGAAAAGCTGGTCGTCTCGGTTGGGCCTTCGTCCACGAGATATCCCGGATCGTCGGTTATCGGAGCCGGGGACTGCAAATCCCGTGCTGGTTGCTATGAAGCCGTATGACTCGTGTTCCTCTCGATAAAGAGAGCCGGTGCTTTGCGAGGGAACCGCACCGTAGGGGGCAGGAGCAACTGTGATGCCCGACCCGCCGTTTCGGTTGTCCTGAAAGAACTCTGTTCCCCGGGATTCGCCCCCTCGTTCCCCTTTACCCTCGCACTAACATCTCTCAATTCAGGCGTTTATAGCGCACCCGCACGGGTGCGAATAACTCCGACGCACTGGGCAAAGCTGCGAGAGCAGATCGTCCGGGGGTGACGATTCTAAGCAAGATTCCAACGAGATCAAAGAGAAAAATGAATGACGATTCAGTTATCTACAGTTGCGAGCTATGGAAACCGAATACTCGCGTTTTGGGGGACGCTATCTCGATGGAAGGCTCGCTCGAAGCGATGCAGAGTCTGCCAAGAAATCGTGCTTCGATTTCCCGTTTCGGGACTTCTGAATGTGGTCCCTGCGAAACAACGAAACGCGACGCCTTGCTGTGTCCCACCCTCCCTGCGGGAAGGGTGGGGCACCCACATTTTTGGTTAATCCAAGGTTGGTTTTTTTTCGGCGATTAGCTGTTTGATTCGCTGAACGAAGGAATCCAGCGGCACGGTTTCCGTCTTCTCTTTGCCGCGGGTGCGGACGTTCACCGAAGTCGCTTCGGCTTCCTTGTCGCCGACGACGAGAATGAATGGCACCTTCTGCATGGCGTGCTCGCGGATCTTCGCGTTCATCTTCTCGTTGCGTCCATCGACCTGCACCCGGACACCCTGCTGCTTGAGCACATCGCCGACCTTGTTGGCGTACTCCAGGTGCTTTTCACCGATGGGCACGATGACGGTCTGCACCGGCGATAGCCACACTGGGAACGCGCCGGCATAGTGCTCGATGAGTACGCCGAAAAAGCGTTCGACGGATCCGTACAAAGCACGGTGGACCATGAGCGGTTGATGGCGTTTGCCGTCTTCGCCGACGTACTCGAGTTCGAAGCGTTGCGGCAGGGTGAAATCAAATTGGACGGTCGAGAGTTGCCACAGGCGGCCGATGGCATCGACCAGCTTTACGTCGATCTTCGGCCCGTAGAACGCAGCTTCGCCGGGGATGCACTTGTACGGTATGCCGCGCCCATCGAGCACTTTCTTCAGCGAACCCTGGGCGAGATTCCATTGCTCGTCGGTCCCGATGAAGCTCTTGCGGTCGTTGGGATCCCACTCGCTGAGTTCCACCTGGAACTGGTCGAAGCCGAAGGTGTGCAAGACGGCGAGCGCGAAGTCGATGCACCCGCTGACTTCGTCTTCGATCTGTTCGGGGGTACAGAAGATGTGCGCATCGTCCTGGGTAAAGCCGCGCACGCGCAACAAGCCGTGCATCACGCCGGAACGCTCGTAGCGATAGACGGTTCCGAGTTCCCCGAGACGCATGGGCAGATCGCGATAAGAACGAAGCTGGTCGCGGTAGATCAGGATGTGACCCGGGCAGTTCATCGGCTTCAGCATGTACTCGGCGTCATCGAGTTCCATGGGGGTGAAGAAGTTCTGCTTGTAGTAGCCGGTGTGGCCGCTCACCTTCCATAAATCGGTGCGCGCCACATGCGGGGTGACGACCAGCGAGTAACCGCGCTTCAGGTATTCCTCGCGCATCCAGTCTTCCATCTCCTTGCGGATGATGCCGCCCTTGGGGTGCCAGAAGATCAATCCAGGCCCGGCGAGGTCCTGGATGGAGAACAGGTCGAGTTGCTTACCGAGCACGCGGTGGTCGCGCTTCTTCGCCTCTTCGAGCTTGGCGAAGTATTCGTCCATGTCTTTCTTCGAGAAAAACGAGGTGCCATAGATGCGCTGAAGTTGCGGATTCTTCTCGTCGCCCAGCCAGTAGGCGCCCGCGATGTTGAGCAGCTTGAATGCCTTGATCTTGCCGGTCGAGGGAATATGCGGCCCGCGGCAGAAGTCGAGAAACTTGCCGGTCTTGTAGATGGAGATCTTTTCATCGGGCTTGGTGAATTGCTCGATGAAATGGCACTTCATGAAGTCGCCTTCCTGCTGGAAGCGCTCCAAACCCTCGCCGCGCGGCAGGAACTCACGCGCGTAGGGCAGGTCTTCCTTCACCAGCTCCTGCATGCGCTTTTCGATCTTCTGCAGGTCGTCTGGGGTGAACGGAGTCGGGCGATAGAAATCGTAGAAGAATCCGTTCTCGGTCGAAGGCCCATGGCCGAGCTTGGTTTCCGGGAAGAGATCGAGGACAGCAGCCGCCAGCAGATGGGCAGACGAGTGCCGGTAAACCTCGAGCGCCTCGGGATCGCGATCAGTGAGCAGGCGCAGTTCGGTATCGCTCTCCAGCGGCCGGGTGAGGTCCACGAGGGTGCCTTCGGCCTTATCGCCGTTATGCGACATCGGCGCGACCTTCGCGGCCAGGGCCGCATCCGCCAGGCGCGGGCTGATGCCCTTCGCGATATCGAGGGCGGTGGTGCCCCTGGGCACGTCTTTCACGCTTCCATCGGGAAGTTTTACCTTGATGTTCTCGGACATGATGACAACTTTCTCACGCGTTCACGCGTGGCCCGCGCGACCTACGAATGCCGCGCTGAGGAGTGTAGGACCTTTGAGTTTATCGGAGTGGAGCACAAGCCTTCAATCCGCCGGCTCGTTAGCGTTCGGCGAGCAGGCGGCGAGCTGTGCGTGTCTCAAGGACCGAGAAGACGATGAGAGCACCCACCCCGCAGATTACGGCGAGGGGAATGCCGAAGAACCGGTAAGCGACCGTCATATCGATCGCGCCGTGATGGATGAGGCTGCGGATGACCTGCACGATAATTCCAGTGAATAAGCCGAACGCCATCCCCACGCCGGTGCAGGTAATGGTAAACAGGACGATGCGCACCCAGGTCGCGATCAGGATGGAAAGCCGACTGCGGCGAGGCTTCACCGGATTGGCTGCTACAGAAGACATCCAGGAAAAGGTTACAACAAATCCGTTGTAGCCGGCTCGCGCCTCGCAAGATCGGGCTGGAGTAGAATCGTAATTTCCATGAGCGAAATTGCCCATCCTCTTACACACAGCCCAGCCGAGGTCGTTCGCCTTGCGCCGGTTTCGCAGGCGCAAAACGGCATCTGTTATGCCTCCATGGGCCAGCTCACCGTGCCCTCCCTGGAGTTGGAGCGGATGGTCAACGCCGTGCCGCCTGCCATCGCTCGTGGATTAAACCGCAAAGCCTTCTACTTCGTGCCACTCACCCTCGGGCAGGGCGACGACACGCTCGTGGCCGACCGGTACGATGTCGCCCTCAGCGACCAGGCAACGTGCCATCGCAACTTCAAGGTTGGCGACTCGGAATGCGTCTTTATCTCGACTCGCCTCATGGAAGATCGCTTCTCCATCGCCTTCGAGTTCTTTATCAACGTCAGCCACGGATTCGTGGAGCAGGCGGGCGTCTCGGGAGAATTCGCCGAACTGGCGTGGAAGCAGGTGGAAGACAAGGTTCGCGGGGAAACCAGCCTCGACGCCTACGAGCTGCGCAAGATCGCGACCTCCTCCAGCACGGAGGCTGAGAAGGCGAAGACCGATTACCTGGCAGCGGTTTTCGCGGATGCGATCGCCATCTACCTGCTGTCTCTATACATCGATGTGGACTACTACGACCTGCGCGAGCGCGACTACCCGCTGCTGGCTCCGGCGCCAATGGCCGAGCGTCTGCGCAAGGTCAACCTGCTTTTCCCGCCCAATGCCAGCTACGAATTCGCCGTTTATTACAAGCGCCGGCAATAGCCCATGCCTCTGGTCGAAGTGCGCCAAGTTACGAAAATCTTCCACTCCGAATCTCTCTTTGGAAAGGGCTCCTCGGAGGTGCGGGCCGTCGACCACGTGTCGTTCACCATCGAGCGCGGCGAGACTCTTGGGCTGGTAGGTGAATCCGGCTCAGGGAAAAGCACGCTGGGGCGTCTGGTTCTCCGCCTCATCGAGCCCACGTCGGGAGAAATTTACTTCGAAGGCAAGAACATCCTCGATGCGAACGCATACGAGATGCGAAACCTTCGCCGGGATATGCAGATCATCTTCCAGGATCCCTTCGGATCCTTGGACCCAAGGATGCGCGTGCAGGATGTACTTGCCGAGCCTTTCCAGGTTCACGACCGACTGAGCCCGGCCGAGATTCGTACGAAAACCGCGCAGCTGCTGCGATCGGTGGGGCTGGATGGTTCCGCGCTGCAGCGCTATCCGCACGAGTTCAGCGGCGGGCAACGCCAGCGCATCGGCATAGCGCGCGCCGTGGCGCTGCGGCCGCGGTTCATCGTCGCTGACGAACCGGTTTCCGCGCTCGATGTGAGCGTCGGCGCGCAGATCGTCAACCTGCTGGCCAGGCTGCAAAAGGAATTCGAGCTGACCTACCTTTTTATCTCTCATTCCATGCCCGTGGTTCGCTATCTTGCCACGCGCATTGCGGTGATGCGCTATGGGAGTCTCCTCGAGTTGGGCCCCGCCGAACAGGTTACGCAGTCGCCGCGGCACCCCTACACGAGATCGTTGCTGCAAGCCACGCCGGAGATCACCCCTCTCTAGACCCGCCTGCCGGTTCTAAACCGGCGGTCGCCGATATTACGGCGCCGCAATGGAAAGCAGGGTGCTAGAATCCGCGCATTGTCATCTTCCTGGAGGATTTATGACAAGCGCCACTGTTACGCCGTCTCCGGAACAACCGCTATCGCAGATGGAACGGGTCGTCGACACGTTTGTCGCGCCGAGCAAGACCTTCCGCGATATCAATCGCAGCGCAAGCTGGTGGTTGCCCTTTCTGATCGTCGTAATCGCCAGTTACGCTTTTATCTTCGTCGTCGATAAAAAGGTGGGCTTCGACCGGGTTACGGAGAACCAGGTTCGATTGAATCCGAAACGTGCCGACCAGCTCGATCAGTTGCCCGCCGAACAGCGTGAACGGCAGATCGAGCTAGGAGCCAAAATCACCCGCTACATCTCTTACGCGACTCCGGTAATTAGCCTGCTGTTTTACCTGATCATCGCCCTCGTTCTCTGGGGGAGCTACAGCTTTGGCGCCGGTGCGCAGGTGAGCTTCTCGAAGTCACTCGCGGTGGTGGTCTACGCGAACATGGTGGGCATCGTCAAGGTTCTGCTGGCAGTGATCGCGATCCTCGCAGGCGCCAGCACCGACACGTTCAACATCCAGAATCCCGCGGCCACGAACCTTGGTTTTCTGGTCGACCCCATACAGCACAAAGTGCTCTATGCCCTCGCCTCCTCGATCGACGTCGTGAACTTCTGGGTGCTTGCGCTCGTGGCGATCGGCTTCACTTGTGTAGCGAAAGTCAAGAGTGGCGCCTCGTTTGGCATCGTCTTCGGATGGTGGGCCGTGATCACCCTCATTGGAGTCGGCGTAGCGGCGATGTTCTAAATTACCGTTCTTTCGGAAGCCGCCTGCGGGCGGCTTTTTGCTTCCTTGGCAGTCGTTGCGCTTCCCTCGTATATTGTCTGCTCGCGAGGTACCTCATGAAGCTGCGCTTTCTTACCTTTTTCGCGGTATTCACCTGCTGTGCGATGTTTGCGCAAACTCCGGGGGACGCAGTCACGGTGATCCGCGCCGGCACCCTCATCGACGGCCACTCCGATCAACCCGTAAAGAACCGTGTAATCGTGGTTCGCGGCAACCGGATTGCATCCGTCGGCGACGCTGCAACGCCAGTGCCCGCCGGTGCGAAGGTCATCGACCTCGGCAATGCGACCGTGCTCCCCGGTCTCATCGACACCCATACCCACATGTTCCTGCAAGGCGAAGATCCGGCGCTGGGCGGATACGACATTCAACTGCTGAAGTTTTCGCTCGCCTACCGCGCGGCAAGAGCGACAGTCTCGGCACGGCGCGCGTTGGAGCAGGGATTCACCACGATTCGCGACATGGAAACCGAGGGCGCCGGGTATGGCGACGTCGGCATCAAGCAGGCGGTGAACGAGGGCTGGATCCCCGGACCTCGCATTATCACCAGCACCCGGGCGATCTCGACCACCGGCGGCTATCCGCTGGAGGGCTACGCTCCCGAGATCATGCGCGACCTGCCAAAAGGAGTGCAGATCATCGATGGGCCGGTTGAGGCCCGCAAGGCCGCGCGCGAACAGATGAGCAATGGCGCGGACTGGATCAAGGTATACATGACCCATCGGTCCTGGGTCGATAAGCAAGGGCACCTCGTCTCGCAGCCGACGCTTACGCTCGAGGAGATCAAGGCGATTACCGACGAGGTCCACGGCTGGCATCGCAAAGTCGCCTGCCATTCCTACGGCGGCGAGGGATTGCAGCGCGCACTGGACGGCGGCTGCGACTCCATCGAGCACGGCCTCGACATCACCGATGCGCAGATCGCGCAGATGAAGCGCCAGGGTACCTGGTACGTGCCCACCCTCGCGATCTACTACCTTGAGAATGCCGATCCCAACACCGAGGAGGGCAAACGCGACCGGGCACGCTGGAGCGCCCATGAAGTCTCTTTCAAGAAGGCCATGGCGGCCGGGTTAAAGATCGCCTATGGCACGGACGTGGGCGGCTTCGACTGGAAGCAGCCGGACGCGCAGGAGTTCCCGGTCATGGTGCGGCTGGGAATGCAGCCGATGGAAGCGATCAAGTGCGCGACGCAGCATGCGGCGGAGCTGCTCGAGATGGAGGGCCAAATCGGCACCATCGCCCCGGGCGCCTATGCCGATATCGTTGCGGTGGACGGCGATCCGTTGGCGAAGATCGACATCCTCGAAAATGTACAGTTTGTCATGAAGGACGGCGCCGTCTACAAAACTGCGGGCCAGTGGCAAGCGCGCTAGCCGCAGCTTCGCATTCAACGACGGACGCTTCTTCGGACATGTACGCCGGTTCACGCCCGGCAGAGCTGGACTCGGCGTACAATACCGCATCATGAGCCTACTGAAACTCTGCAATCCGTCGCCTCCCTTCGTGACCCTCGAGGCCACGGTTGCCGATGCGATCCGAACCATGATCGAGCACCGTGCCGGCGCTGTCGCCGTAGTCGACGATCAACGCGTGGTGGCGGGCATGTTCAGCGAACGCGACGTGATGAAGAAATTCGCCCTGAGCGGCCGCGCTGCCGAAACTACCCCGGTGCGTGAGTTCATGAGCCATTACGTCGTGATGGGATCGCCGGAGACGACCCAGGCCGAAGCGTTGCAGGTGATGGTCGAATCGCGCCACCGCCATCTGCCTATCGTGGACCAGGACGGCAAGCTGCTGGGCGTGATTTCCATACGCCACCTCCTTGAAACCAAGGTGGATCTGCTGACCGAGCAGTTGCGGCAAATCGAGGACAAGCCCGCCTCCGTCACCATCCAGTAACCCGGGGCAGCGCACACAAGAAGGGCGTCTTCGTTCCCGGAGCCCCTCGTTCTGCTACTAGAATAGTCGCGTGAACCTCGACGATACGATCGTCGCGATTGCCACTCCACCCGGGCGCGGCGGCATCGGCGTGGTGCGCCTGGCAGGTCCCGAGGCGTCCCCGGTAGCTCTCCGCATGCTTCGCTTTGTGGGTGGAAGAAGCGCCTTGGCGCCACACCACGCGCATTACGGCGAGTTGATCGATCCTGAATCCGGCGAGCGGCTGGATGAAGTGGTTGTCACCTATTTTGCGAAGCCGCACTCCTACACCACCGATGACATCGTGGAGATCTCGTGCCACGGTTCGCCCGTGCTGCTGGGAAGGATCGTGGAACTCGCCCTGGCGAATGGGGTCCGCATGGCCGATCCCGGCGAGTTCACCATGCGCGCGTTCCTCAATGGCCGCATCGACCTCACGCAGGCCGAGGCGGTACGCGACTTGATCGAGTCGCAGACGCTCTACCAGGCGAAGGTGGCCGCGCAACAACTCGGCGGCGCGTTATCGCGTCGCATCCAGCCGATCAAGCAGCAACTGGTGAACCTGGTCGCGCTGCTCGAAGCAGGCATCGACTTCGCCGAGGACGATGTTTCCGTGCTTCCGGCTGCGGAGACGCTCGCTCACATCGCGCGAATCCGGCAGCCGCTGCTCCAGCTTCAGGAAGGATTCTCCTTCGGCAAAGTGGTGCACCAGGGGCTTACGCTGGCCATCGTGGGGCGGCCCAACGTCGGCAAGTCCAGCCTGTTTAACCGCCTCGTCGAGCGCGAGCGCGCGATTGTCACCGCAACCCCGGGCACCACGCGGGACCTGGTCACGGAAACGGTTTCTATCGGCGGCATCCCGGTACACCTCGTCGATACCGCGGGAATTCGTGAAGCGCGCGACGAGGCGGAGAGCATCGGCATTCAGAAATCGCGGGAAGCGATGGCCGATGCCGACCTGGTCCTGGTGGTGATGGACGCCTCTGCTGCGGCTGAGAACGACCTTGAAGAGCAGCTCCTCACCGCCGCGAGCGAGCGAAGCGCCATCGTGGTTGAGAACAAGATCGATCTCTCCACGAGCGCTCCTCATCGCAATGGCTGGAGGCTCCCCATCGTCCGCACGTCGGCCCTCAGCGGCCAGGGCATTGCCGAACTGCGCGAGGAAATTCTGCGGACGGTCTCATCGGGGGCCGGGCGTGGCGAAACGGGATTCCTCACCAATATCCGGCAGCATCAACTGGTCAGCGATTCGCTGACCGCCCTCGATGCGGCGGAGCGAGCGGTCAACGAGCGCGTTCCCCACGAGATGCTGCTCATGGATCTCTACAGCGCCCTGCGTCCACTCGACGACATCACCGGCGCCACCACCGCCGATGACATCCTCAATCTGATCTTCTCGACCTTCTGCATCGGGAAGTAGCTTCCTGGAGTTGAATCCAGAGCCTGATCGGTCACTCCCTCTCGACCCTCAACCGGCGCTCTGGTTCTGCGAGAATAGGCCGATGCCTTCCGCTACCGCCGAAACCAGCGCCGCGCTTCCGGCGGCGCAACAGGATCCCCGCAAGCTGTATCTCCTCCTGTTCGCGGTTGGCTTCCTTCTGCGCATCGCGTGCATGCTGTGGTGGAAGAGCTACAACTTCACGTCGCTGGCTCCCTACAACGAAGTCGGTCGGTTGATCGAGCGCCTTGCCACCGGCAGAGGTTTCAGCTCTCCCTACGGGGGCGACACGGGATACACGGCGGCCTTCCCTCCGCTCTATCCATTTCTTGGTTCGCTGATTTACAGAATCTTTGGTTCGTACACGGCAACCGCGCGCATTGCCATCCTCGCCATGAATTGCATATTCGGCGCGGCAAACAGCATTCTCATCCATCAACTCGGCCTGCGTACCCTGGGCCGGCGCGCAGGATGGCTCGCGGCATGGGCCTGGGCGCTCTTCCCGGTCTTCTTCCGGTGGGACATCAGCTGGATCTGGGAGTTCTCTCTCAGCGCCTTTTGCCTGACCTGGCTCTTCGTCCTCACCATGGATCTGGCAGCGCGACCGAGCACCCGCCGCTGGGTCGGATTCGGCGCCGCATGGGGCCTCTGCTGCCTTGCGAATCCGGCCCTCGCGAGCCTATTGCCGTTCTTTGGAATCTACGCGGCTTTCCACACCTGGCGTTCGGGAAAGCGCTGGTTCACCCCAGCGCTCTTGTCTGCCTTGGTCTTCTTCGCCGTGCTCTCCCCCTGGCTGATCAGGAATTACGCCATCTTTCACAAGTTCATCTTTGTGCGCGATAACTTCTGGCTGGAATTTCAGCTCGGCAACTTTCATGGCAGCACCGGGCTCGGGTTTGGACCGCTTCATCCCACGGGCAGCGATCGCCTTCTGCAGCGCTTCCACGATCTCGGTGAACTCGGGTACATGGAAGATCGCAAGCAACTGGCGCTGTCGTTCCTGCATAACGATCCGCAGGAATTTCGCGACCTGACGTTGCGGCGCGTTCTGTGGTTCTGGGACGGCACTTCCGTCACGTACCAGGCAAACGAATGGTGGCGGCCCTGGGAGGTCTGGTGGCTTTCGGTGGTGAGCTTGCTCGGTCTGCTCTTCGCCATCACGCGTCGTCCGCCGGGATGGGTACTCTATCTCGCCGCGGTGCTCGTTTACCCGCTGCCTTATTACCTGACGTATGTGAATCCGAAGTATCGGCACGCGATCGAGCCCGAACTCGCGCTCCTGGGCGCTTACCTGCTGGTCGTGCTCTACGAAGAGTTTGAGAAATACCGCGCCGGCCAGGCTACTTAGGCCAGTACTGCGGATTCGCTTCGACGACCCTTACCTTCATGAATCCGCTGATCTTCCCGATCTCGTCTCCCGTCGCATCGAGGATGACTTTCTGCTTATCGCCTTCCAGTAAAGGGTTGAGCAGGTGCAGTTCCTTCAGGTCGATCATTCGCTCTCCGCGGTTGGAGTGGTACTCATCCCACATCGCCCCCGTCAGCACCTCCGCCGTTCCATCCACGAACAGGATGAGAAGTTCGTCGGTCATGATCGGCACGAGCAGCGCCGCGGTATCTGCGGGCACTCCCGCGAAGTATTTCATCTCGATGCGTACATGGCGGCCGTCATCGAGCGTGTACTCGCCCTCGGCTTTCTTGATCAGGTCGTCAGGCGCGCCGATTTCGTCGAGGCACAGGTCGCCGCCATAGTAGCGGTCTGCCCAGAATCCCTGCTTCAGTTCGACCTTCTGCGCTTCCAGGACGGCTTGCAGAGAGGCGGCCCAGGAATAGTTTTTGCAGTTCTGGTCGGCATGCACCTGCGGCACATCCTTGATCTCTTGCAGGTGAATCACGCCCTTCGGCGGCAGCTTCTCTTTCTCCGGTTCGTCCGGCTTGGACTGCTCTTGTGTGGTTGGTGCTTGCGTGACCGCCGTCTCCGCGGATTCCTGTGCAGAGCCGCACAGGCTGAATAGGAAGATTGCAATCGTGAGCAGGCTGGTAGAAATGCGCATCGGCTACCGGGAGAGCGATCCCAACGTGGCGCGAAACAGTTCATCGAAATTGTTGGGCGTGCCGGACTTCATCGCCCGCGCGAGCCCTTGTTCTGCGGCGTTGCGTTGATAGCCAAGATTCACCAGCGCGGAGAGGACATCCTCTTCCACCGGGGCGATCTTCGCCACCTCGGGCGCGGTGCCGAAGTGGTCCAGCTTATCTTTCAACTCCAGGATCATGCGCTCCGCAGTCTTCTTCCCTACGCCAGGAATCTTGGTGAGCCGGGTCACATCGTTTCCGCGGATTGCACCCACGATTTCCAGGGCTGCCATGCTCATCACCGTAATCGCCAGCTTCGGCCCGATGCCACTCACCGTCAGCAGCCGCTCGAAGAGTTGCTTCTCCTGCGGATGCAAGAATCCATAGAGCGCCAACGCATCTTCGCGGACGTGCGTATGGATATACAGCGAGACCTCGGCGCCCTCGGCTCCGAGTTCCGAAAACGTAGGCACGCTGATGGTCACGTCGTAACCCACGCCTCCGCAATCGACAATGACCTGGTTGGGCCGCCGGGAAAGCACTTTACCGCGAAGATGAGCGATCACGCATCGATTGTAGCCACTCTGTGTCTTACCGCGAAGAGCAATCCCCTCGCGGGTGAGGGATGTGCACTTTGGTTCCGGGCTGCGGCTGAAACTTCTTAGCCCGCGCGAAAAGCGGGTGTATGATGCGCCGCATTGCAGTAAGTGGGGACTGCTCCGGACAAGGCATCGCATGCAATCGCCGGGCGGGTCGCCGCTCATCCAATTAAAGCAGTTAGGCAACGAATCGGACGAACCAGCGGCAGCGTTCTCAGGCCGGGAACAAGCCGGGCGAGCGCCGACGAGGAGATCATGGCTTCAGGACAAGTAGAACCGGGCGGCACACCTGAGCAATTAAGGGAACTGGAAGACGAACGCAAGAAACTGCGGCGCTTGCAGATCATGATCGACATGGTGATGTCGGTGATCGCACAAGATCCAAAGCTGACGCTGGAGGAAGCGACCCAGATGGCCAACGACTCCAAGCGCGCCGCCCTGGCCATGTTCCCCGACAAGGAACTCGCCTTCGACCTGCTCTACAAGCCGCGCCTGCAACGCCTCCTTCGCGAACGGTTCCGGATCGTCTGAAAATTACTGCTTATCGATGCGAGTGAGGCGGATGGTGAGCGTGCCCCAGAACAGGCGCGCGCGCATAAGAACCGGGATGTGCTGCCCGTCGTCCGTGTACCACACCCAGATTTTTCCCCGCTTCTTGAGAATGCCGGAATCTGCTTCGGGCTGAACCCGCACCGTCTGGAAAGTACCCGCCGGCGTCTTCACCTCTTCATGCCCTTCCACGTGGGCGTCCACGTCCACGGTCTGCCCGCCGTCGTTCAAGGGGAAGCGGTAGCTGGCTCCCTCGTGCAGCGGCAGCGTCGCGCCATACAGAATTCCCGAAAGCACATCGGTCACGCACGGAGGGATATCCTCCTCCTGGTGCTTCATCTTGTTGTCTTTCAGGTTGCGCTCGTCGAGGACCGCTTTGCGTTTCTGGTAGTCGAAGCGAATATTGGTCTCACGGCGGTGCGTGCCCTCTTCCGTGTGTTTCGTGATGCGCGATGAGCAAAGCGTGCTCGCGTCGAAATAAGATTCGAAGCGGTCCGCCACCCGGTACAGCATCGCGACCACGCCGACGGAATCAGCGGCCGCGCTCACGTGGTATTCGTTTCCGGTATTCTCCAGCTTGATGCTGGCATTGCCCGCCGTCCACAGGCGCCAATCCGCTTCGTAGATGAACGCCCGTCCGGCGGGCAAATGAAAGTTCGTGGATAGCGGCTGGATATGATACGCAGCGCCGATCGATGCCGTCGTGGTGGGTTCGACAGATGGCCTTTTGCCCGCTGATTGGCCTACTACGCTGCCGGCAGAGAACGACAATAGCAGCACGCAGAGGCAGAACGGAAATCTAAGTCTCAAGCAGTTCACTCGGTTATCGTGAATAGACGAGCTTTATCGCCAGGGCTGCGATCATCGCCAGCGCCCCAATCATCGCATTGTATTCCCGGTGCCGCAAATAAAGTTCCTTCGAGAAAGCGCCTCTCGCGGTTACGCCGGGTGCTCGTACTCTTGGTATTAGACGGGGAACGTTACTGCAGTACTCATCGAATCCGGCAAATTCCGAGCGAAGAAATTCCTCCTCGGAACGGATGACCGGCACATAGATCGCGAGAAACAGCACCACGATCACCACCGCCACCCACCAGTTGCGGGAAGCGATTCCGAAACCGATGGCCATGATCAGCGACCCAAGATAGAGCGGGTTGCGCGTGTAGGCATACGGCCCGGTAGTCGTGAGCTCCCGGTTCTTCTTCACGTGTCCGGCTGCCGCGGCGCGAATCGCCACCCCGATCGCCGCAATCGCGGCGCCAATCGCGATGGATGTCCAGGTCGGTTTCGCCAGCCAGAAGTAGAGAATCGCAAACAGAAATCCCAGGGGCACCCGGATGCGGCGCGCAATGCGGCTCCATCCTGAGGGCTGTGCGCTAGCCAATGGGTCTCTCCAGCAGTTGCGAGGCCGCCGCTAATACTTCATCGACCGTGATCGAAGCCAGGCCCTCCTCGAATTCCTTCGAGCGCTTGTAGGTGGTCACGCTCTGCGGACTCCGAACTACCACGGCGCGTCCGCCGTACGGTCCGTTGCGCGCCGGATCGGTCGGTCCGAACAGCGCCACGCTCGGCGTGTTCACGGCAACCGCAAGATGCAGCGGTCCCGTGTCTCCCCCGACAAACAGTGCCGCGCGCCGAGTGAGGGCAATCAGTTCGGAAAGCGAACAGGAAAGTCTTTGCGCGCCGCCCTTGCTTGCCTCTTCGACGGCCGCCGCCAGCGCTTCCTCACCCGGACCATAGTTGACGACCGAAGCAATCCCGCTGGCCGCGAGTCGCTGCGCAAGTTCTCCGAAGCTCTGCGCCGGCCAGCACTTCGATCCCCAGCCGGCGCCGGGGTTGAGGATGGCGAACTCCCGGAGCCCGTGTTCTTTCAAGGTCCTGTCCACCCACTGCTCCGCAACCGGGTCTATTGGAATCGGAAACAGGTTCGCAGCCGTCACGGGTTTTGCTCCGGCCGCCACGGCGAGCGACAAATTCCGATCGGCGATGTGGGTACCCGTAGCCTGCACCTGGTGATCGTAAAACATCGTCGCCATGCTCTCCCATGGCTCGGCGAAACCAAATCGGCGTCGCGCACGCGCGAATCGTCCCAGCACCGCCGACTTAATGGCTCCCTGGATATCAATGGATACGTCGTAGTGCCCCGCGCGCAGGCCTTGGATCGTTTGCCGGATCTCCTTCCATGTCTCAGCGGAGAACGGCGCCGAGCGCCACGCCCGGGTATCCACGAGATGGACTTTATCGACCAGGGGCTTCTCAGCGCCTCGGGGATTTGGCAGCCCCGTCGGAGTCGACAGCAGCGCAGACCAGCGCTCTTCCACAACCCACCCGATCACCGCTGACGGAAAACTCTCGCGCAATGCGACGACCGCCGGCATGGAATGCAGAACGTCGCCCATCGATCCCAGTCGGAGAACGAGGACCTTTTGAGGGTCAGGTTGTGGCGAAGGGGACACCTTTCAGTGTACCCGATGCACCGCTCACTTCACGCGACTCGTGGTCCCCGAGGTCACCGCCGCCAACAGTTCTTCCCGGCGCATGCGCTTTGCGCCGGGTGGCCGGCTCGAGAGGAAATCGCACAAACGTACCGCCAATTGCGCCGCGTTTTCGACCTCGGCACCGGCTGCGAGCGCGGCAGTGAAGAACCCGCCCAGCAGGTCGATGGCCGCCTCGGATAACGATTCAGCGGCTGCCAGGGTCGTAGGTTTATGTGCGCCGCGAAAAGCCAGGACACTTTGTCCGCTGACAGCGAGAAAGGAATCAAGCCCCATCTCCCGCACCATCCCTACGCCGGCAATCGCCAGTTTTTTCGCGTCCGCGCCGATCTCGATGCCGATCGCCTGTTCCATCTCTCTTTCGTTCGCGATCGCGGCGGTGAGCTGCTCGAAATCTCCCAGGCGCCGCCGGCTGCGCGCGCTCACCGTCTTCTCGCGCAGGCAGCCATTCGACTTGATGAAGTTCAACAGCCGCGGACTTGCCGCGCCGGTTGCGTGATCGCAGAAGTACACCCCCTCCGAAGCGGCTGCAAATTTGCGGGCGTGTTCGATCAGGTTCAACAGGACAGGATGTTCGCCGTGAATCTGCTCCTGCCCGGTCGAATTCGGGGTTGCGTAATTCTTCAGCTTGCTGATGCCGCTCGTGCTCACCCGATGCTCGTGCAGTACCTGCAAGACCCGCTGCCCGCCGGCATCTTCCCCTACCACTCCGATGGGAAAGACCGTGACGCCGAGGTCCGCGAGACCGAGTGCCACCGGCATACCGCCGCCGACGGCATCTTCGCCAAAAAAGTCCGCGATGAGCGTGATGCTGATGTCGCTGAGGGAATCGAGTATTCCCGCCAGCCGTTGCGAATTTTCAGTTTTGGCCACGTGCCGGTCCGTTCCTTGTTTGCTTCCGCTCTTCGATCACCGCCAGCATCTCGGTCAGCGCCTGATCGCCGTCCACCAGTGTCATCGTCAAATCGATGGCGGAGACCGGAACTTGCAACCGGGCGACAAGTTCTCCGAGGTTCATCATGTCTTTGATGGTCGTCAGGCAGCAGTCAGCTCCGCTGCTGGAAATTTCCCGGCGAATTTTGGCCACATCCGATGGCCCATAGGCATGATGATCGCGGAAAATGACTTCCCCCACCGGATACACCCCATGCCGCCGAAGATCGGTGAAGAACCGGTCCGGACGCGCGATTCCGCAGAACGCCAGGCACCGGGAATCCCGCTTGAACTGCGCTGGAAATACAATGTCGCGCTCCACCCGCCAGACCCGCCGTGGGAGATAGGGAAATCCCGCCATGTTTACGGCCCCGGTCCCCACCACCGCGTCCGCGCGACGCAGCGAGCGCAGCGGCTCCCGCAGCCTGCCCACCGGCAACAAAACCTGGTCCGCATCATCGGGCGCCAGCAGCACGATGTCGAAATCGCGTGCCAGCCTGCGATGCTGAAAGCCATCATCGAGCAGATGCAGCCGCGGTCCGAACTGCTTTTCCGCGAAGCGGCCAGCCTCATAGCGATTCGCCCCTACGATCACCTTGGGCGCGCTCGTGCCCTCTGCCCCAGGTTTGGAGGCGAAGTATTTCGCCAGCAGCAAAGGCTCATCGCCGAACTCCCGTGGGCCGCCATTGGGATCGACCACCCTGATCTCCGTGGACGTACGACCGTAACCACGCGTCAGCACATCGAAGGCAATGCCGCGGGCCGTCAGCAGATCGCCGAGCAATTTCGCGAACGGCGTCTTCCCCGTCCCGCCCACGCACAGGTTTCCGATGCTCACCACCGGCCCTTGCAGGCGGTGTTGCCGGAACGCCCCGCTGTCATAAAGCGAGTTGCGCACCATGACCGCCGCGCCAAACAATCCCGAGGCCGGATTCATTGCTTCACCATCAATCTTTCTATCGCGTCGAGCGTGCGATCGGTTGCTCCCGCCTGTGCTGCAATCACTCCCGATGCGCGCTCCCCCAGTTCGGCTCCCGTCCCATCCCCTAGGATGCGCAGAAATTCCCCGCCTAGCCTTTCTGGTTCCACGATCGTCACAGCACGCGCACGCGCGAAGATCGCGATGATATCGCGGAAGTTTTCATAGTGCGGCCCAATGACAACCGGAACTCCGTGCTGCGCCGGTTCCAGGATGTTGTGCCCGCCGCGGGGGACGAGGCTGCCCCCAACGAACGCTATCTTCGCCAAACCATACAGCGAAGCCAGTTCGCCGATGCTGTCGAGCAGAAAAACTGTCCCCGGCGGAAGCGGCTCGCCGTTCCACCCCGAACGCCGCACCAGCCGGAATGCCGATGCCTGCACGGTCTTTGCCACCGCATCGAAGCGTTCGCGATGCCGTGGCGCGAGGATCAATGCCACCTGCGGATACCGTGCGCGCACCTCTTCGCAAGCTTTCAGAACCATCGCCTCTTCGCCATCGACCGTGCTCCCAGCAACGATTAACGGCTGCGACCCTCCGTCGGCAAACGCCTTTCGCAACTGTTCCGCGATCTCCAGGTCTGAGTTGGCGCTCACTTCGAACTTCAGGTTCCCGCCAACGCGCACGCGGCTCGGCTCCGCGCCGATCTCCCCCAGTCGGCGCGCGTCTTCGTCGCTCTGCGCGAGAAAGACTTCCACCGGCTGCAACACTCGATGGAAAACGCTGCGCCAGCGGCGGTATCGCGGAAACGACCGGTCGGAAATGCGCGCGTTGACCACCGCAATCTTCGCTCCCGATCTCCCGGCGAGCCGCAGGAAGTTGGGCCAGAATTCCGTTTCGGCGAGGATCACCATCTGCGGCTGAAGCGCATGCAGGTATGGCCGAATCGCAAAGCCGAAATCGAGCGGAAAATAAAAGACGTTCTCGGCCCCAAAACGGTCGCCGGCCAGCTTATTCCCCGTAGCCGTAGTGGTAGAAACCACCATGCGATGCCCCGGATGCTGCGCCCGCAAGCGCTGCACCAGCGTACTCACCGCCAGCACCTCGCCCACGGAGACGGCGTGGATCCAGATCACCGGCTGCCCTGGGTTTTTCAGGTGCTCCGGTACCAGGCCCAGCCGCTGTCCCAGTCCGGCACGGTACTTCGCATGTCTCGCCATCTGCAGTAGCCACCATGGGATGGCAAGCAGCATGGCGCAACCTAGCAGCAGGCTATAAACGAAGTACACGCTGCCATTGTACTTACGCTATCCATTCACCGCAGTGCTACGTCGAACCATAGCCGGTTGCGGGCTGCTGCCGATACGGCCATAATCGACCCATGCCATCCTCCTCCTACCGACGCCTCGCATTCCTGATTGCTCTGCTGGCTGTGAGCGCGCTGGCTCTTTACGCCTCAAAGCACTTCGATCCGCCGAAGGTCACGAGCGCAGCGACCTATCCGGCACACGACGCCCACACGAATGAGAAGCTCACCATCGCCGCCGATCCCTACAACACAGCGCAAAAAGCCGCGATCTTCCACTTGAAATTCCTCGACAAGGGGATTCTTCCCATCAACCTGATCATCACCAACGAGGGCGGATCGCCGGCCTCGCTCTCCAAGATGACCGTGCAACTGGTCGCCCGCGAGCGCCACGCCAAGCTCTCACCGCTCGACGACGAGGACATCTACCGCATGATGGCGCACGCCAAGCGGACCGACGATGTGGCGCGCACCACCAGCCCGCTACCCTTCCCGACCAAACATAAAGTTGGCGGGATGAAGCAGGAAGACCAGGACGAAATCGATCGCGCGCAATTCCAGGCTCGCGCCGTGGAACCCAACGCCACCCAATCCGGCTTCGTCTTCTTCGATACCACCGGCCTCGATAATCCATTGGACGATGCGACCCTGTTTGTTACCGGAGTTCGTGATAACAGCGGCAACGAGTTGATGTACTTCGAAATCCCGCTCTCCGCCGCAAAATAGACGCAACTCTCTTTTGCTTGTCATCCTGAGCGAAGCCGCGCAGCGGCGCAGTCGAAGGACCCCTACGTCTTCCGAAAAGTGGGTGCCCCACCCTTGTCCGCAGGACAGGGTGGTCGCAAGGCCCTCCGCATCTCCACGCTCTCGCTATAATTTAGGAATGGCCACCACGCCGATCACGCTTGCGACCGTACTCGAGAAGTATGAGCCCGTCATCGGGCTCGAGGTCCACGTTCAGCTCCTCACCGCTACCAAGGCCTTCTGCGGATGCTCGACGCAATTCGGCGCCGCGCCGAATACCCACGTCTGCCCGGTCTGCCTCGGCCTGCCCGGCGCGCTGCCGGTGCTGAATCGCAAGGCCGTCGAATTCGCCGTGTTGGCTGCAACCGCCCTGAACTGTGAGATCCGCGAGCGTTCCATCTTCGCCCGCAAGAATTATTTCTATCCCGACCTGCCCAAGGGCTACCAGATCTCGCAGTACGACAAGCCGATCGCCGAACACGGACATATCGACATCAAGACGGCCGCCGGCTCAAAGAAAATCGGCATCACCCGCCTGCACATGGAAGAAGACGCCGGCAAGAGCCTCCACGATGGCCTTCCCGACAGCGCCGACAAATCTTCGGTCGACCTCAACCGTTCCGGCGTGCCGCTGGTCGAAATCGTCAGCGAGCCCGACATCACCTCGCCCGACGAGGCCTACGAGTACCTCACCAACCTGAAAGAGATCATCCTTTACACCGGGGTGAGCGACTGCAACATGGAAGAGGGTTCGCTGCGTTGCGACGCCAACGTCAGCATCCGCCCGAAGGGCCAGACAAAGTTCGGCACCAAGGCGGAAGTGAAAAACGTGAATTCGTTCCGCTTCATCAGGCAGGCGCTGGAGTACGAACTCATCCGCCAGTTCGAGGTCCTCGAGTCGGGCGGCACCGTCAAGCAGGAGACCCGCCTCTACAACTCCAACGAAGGCCGCACCTACTCCATGCGCTCGAAAGAGCAGGCCCACGACTACCGCTACTTCCCCGAGCCCGACCTGCTTCCGCTGGTGGTCGATGCGAAGTGGCGCGACGAAATCGTCCGCTCGCTGCCGGAGCTTCCCGAGGCACGCCGCCGGCGCATGATCTCCGAGTACGGCATTACCGCGTCCGACGCCTACACCCTGACCCTGACGCGCACCATGGCCGACCAGTTCGAGTCCGCCGCCAAACAGGCGAAGAATCCGAAGCGCGTCGCCAACCTCGTGCAGGGCGAGTTGATTGGACGCCTCAAGGCGAAGGGCCTGGAGATCGAGCAGTCCCCGATCTCGATGAACGGCGTGGCTTTCTCCGCCGACCTCGTCGAAGCCGGCACCATCAGCGGCAAAATGCTGAAAGACCTTTACGACCTCTGCTTCGAGCGCAACCAAGACTTTCCCGCGATCTACGAAAAAGAAAAGCCGCAGCAGATCTCCGACACCGGCGCGCTGGAAAAGATCATCGACGAAATCATCGCCGCCAATCCAAAGCAGGTCGAACAGTACCGCGGCGGCAAAAAAACGGTAATCGGCTTCTTCGTCGGCCAGGTCATGAAAGCAAGCAAAGGCGCCGCCAACCCCGCGATCGTCAACGAGCTGCTAACCAGGAAACTGGAAGGCTAGGAAACAGCTGCCCCGCGGCCAGCCCACTTCACCGTCCGCCTCCGCGTCCCTCTCTCTTGTCATCCAGAGGAGCGCAGCGACGTAGGGACCTGCTGTTCTAGCCCGGCGGCCAGCCCACTTCACCGTCCGCCTCCGCGTCCCTCTCTCTTGTCATCCAGAGGAGCGCAGCGACGTAAGGACCTGCTGTTCTAGCCCCGCGGCCAGCCCACCTCACCGTCCGCCTCCGCGTCCCTCTCTCTTGTCATCCAGAGGAGCGCAGCGACGTAAGGACCTGCTGTTCTACCCCCGCGGCCAGCCCACCTCACTGTCTCTTTCTCCCATATCCCTCTTGTCATCCAGAGGAGCGCAGCGACGTAGGGACCTGCTGTTCTAGCCCCGCGGCCAGCCCACTTCACCGTCCGCCTCCGCGTCCCTCTCTCTTGTCATCCAGAGGAGCGCAGCGACGTAAGGACCTGCTGTCTCTCAAACACGAAGGACGTGCCCACTAGCCCTATTCTCCGCTAGCTCCCTCAAACAACTTCGTCAGGTTGTAAGCGTCCACGCGATACAGCACGAAGGCCTTCCCCGAATCCGTGTATTCGCGGAAGAGCAGGCCGCCGCGGCCATAGCCGTCGGGATCCACGGCATCGACCAGCTCCAGCCGCGAATACGCATCCAGCCGTGTGCTGTCAGTAATCTGCGAGAAGAGCGGATTCAAATCGCCCGTCGCATCCTGGCGCGCTACCTCGGTCAGGTAATAGGTCACCGGCTTCGTCTTGCCCGCTGCCGGCGGAGCATAGCTGGCACTGAAGACAATCTCCGGATTGTTGCTGTAATCCACGTCGAAGGTCCGAAGGTCGAAGTCTGTGAACTTCAGGGTCGCCGGAAGCTTGGCCCCGCCATGCGCCAGCGCCCACTTCTGCAAAGCCAGCGCCGCGATCTTCTGGATCTTCTCCGTCACCGGACCCTTGTCCTCGGGCTTCAACGGATATCCATAGGGCCGGTACTCGGTCTTCTCGGCGTCCGAAATCGCAATGTACTGCTTGAGCTGCTCCGGCCCCGCTTGCGGGGCAATCTTCGCCGGAGCCGCCGCTTTCGCGGATCCCACCGGCGCCGTCATCTTCACATCCATGTTCGTCGGGTTCACTCCCGCCTGCGTCTTGCGCAGCACCGGACGGTCCGGATCCGTCTCATTCGTATCGCGCGTTAAATCCTGGTCCACCGGCGCGGCGGACCGCTTCGCAATCGTTGGCGTCGAACTCTTCGCATCTCCCGAACTCGACGACCCAGACGAATCCGACGAATCCTTGGAACTTTCCGGCCGCTTCAAGGTGGGACGGTCCGGATCATCCGGCCCCGAATCGCTCGGCTTCGAAGTCGTCTTGGAATCCGATCCGGAACCGGCGTTCCCATCTGCCCCTTTATGCCGCTTCAGCACCGGCCCTCCGCTGTTATCGGCGACCGATACCTCCACTTTTGCCGGCTTCGGCTCCGGCTCGTCTTTCTTCTCCTGCCACTTCCCCAGGCTGATCCACATCCCGTGCACCTGCCGCGGCTCGCCCGTGGTGAACAGCCCGATCGGCATATTCGCCTGTAGGACGTCGTACACGTTGCCCGGCTCCAGCGCCATCGGCACCGGATTACTCTGGTATTGCGCAGCGTCGTAATACCTGTCCTGGTAGAGAATCGTCACCGGCACAAGGCGCGCATGCCCCTTAGCGTCCATTTCGAGAACCGAAACGGCTCGCGGTCCGGTACGCGCTTTCTGCTTGGTTTCGGTGCTGATTTGCGCCAGGGTCAAAGTTGCGGCACACGTCACCGTGGCGCAGACCAGGACTTTGCGGTACAACTGTTTCGCCATGAACATCAACGACAAAGCTCCCCAATTCACCCTGCCCGACGAGAACGGCACCGAGACTTCGCTCGAGCAGTTCCGCGGCAAACACGTGGTGCTCTTCTTCTACCCGAAGGCCGACACCCCCGGTTGAACCATTGAAGCGTGCGGGTTCCGCGACGCATACAGCAAGCTTACTCGTGCCGGGCTCACCGTGCTCGGCATCTCCGCCGATACCCCTTCCGCCCAGAAGAAATTCAAGGACAAGTACGACCTGCCCTACACCTTGCTGGCCGACGCCGACAAGAAAGTCGCCAACCTCTTCGGCGTCGTCAAAGAAAAAAATATGTATGGCAAAAAGGTGAAAGGCATTGCCCGAACCACGTTCCTCATCGATCCCCAGGGCAAAATCGCCCACATCTTCGAAAACGTAAAACCCGACGGCCACGCCGAAGAAGTCCTGGCCCACGTCAAAGCCGCAGCCAAGTAGTCCGACTGTTCACACTCTGAATGCCCACCCCTGCCGCGCCAGAGACAGGGTGGGCTTCTCCACGTTCCGCCATCCTGCCCCGCGTCCAGCCGACTTCACTGTCTCTTTCTCCCATACTCCCCCTTGTCATCCAGAGGAGCGCAGCGACGTAGGGACCTGCTGTTCTGGCCCCCGCGGCCAGCCGACTTCACTGTCTCTTTCTCCCATACTCCCCCTTGTCATCCAGAGGAGCGCAGCGACGTAGGGACCTGCTGTTCTGGCCCCCGCGTCCAGCCGACTTCACTGTCTCTTTCTCCCATACTCCCCCTTGTCATCCAGAGGAGCGCAGCGACGTAGGGACCTGCTGTTCTGGCCCCCGCGGCCAGCCGACTTCACTGTCTCTTTCTCCCATACTCCCCCTTGTCATCCAGAGGAGCGCAGCGACGTAGGGACCTGCTGTTCTGGCCCCCGCGGCCAGCCGACTTCACTGTCTCTTTCTCCCATACTCCCCCTTGTCATCCAGAGGAGCGCAGCGACGTAGGGACCTGCTGTTCTAGCCCCCGCGTCCAGCCGACTTCACTGTCTCTTTCTCCCATACTCCCCCTTGTCATCCAGAGGAGCGCAGCGACGTAGGGACCTGCTGTTTTTCATCCGCTCCAACAATCGTGGTACTTTGCCCCAGATGCGTTCTTCCCTCTCCCACCTCGCGCCCCTGCCGCGCTCTTTCTTCAACCGCGATCCCCGTATCGTTGGACGTGAACTCCTGGGAAAAGTCTTACTTCGCCGCGAGGGTCGCGCCATCCTCGCCGGCCGCATCGTCGAACTCGAGGCCTATCTTGGCGCCGACGATCCCGCCGCCCACGCCGCCGCGGGGAAAACCGCGCGCAACGCCGTCCTCTACGGTCCTCCTGGCCATGCTTACGTTTATTTCATCTACGGCAATCACTACTGCCTGAATGTCTCCTGCCTCCCCGAAGGCGATGCCGGTTCCCTGCTCTTCCGCGCCCTCGAGCCCGTCGCCGGGCTGGAGCGCATGGCCGCCAACCGACAGCTCGAACCTTGGCAGGAATATCTCATAGCGAGCGGGCCCGGGCGGCTCGCCGAAGCCCTGGGCATCACCCGCCAGCGCGACAATGGCAAGGACCTGGTTGATCCGGGCAGCGATCTGCGGGTGGTCGACGACGGTTTTACTCCCGACGCCATCGACGAATCTGTACGCATCGGCATCACCAAGGCCATGGACCTGCCGCTGCGCTACTCCGTCACTGACAGCCCATTCGTCTCGCGAAAGCGCTGATTTATCGCTCTGCGAGAAAAGTTCTTTTCTCCGGAAAGCGGTGAATGTTAAATTACGGCACCTTCGGAAAAGGGCTCCGGGATGAACAACCACGGGCTGAACTCTGGGATTCTCTTCGCACTCCTCCTGCTCCTGACTTTCTCTACCCCCGCACAAGCCGGCGAAGCCTACACCTGGCAAGGCATCATGGGTTTTAGCACCTCCTTTGCGCTGATCGGGGGCCATTACCAGATCTACGTCAACGCCCATATGGGGCCGGACTTCATGCGCCGGAGCAGCTGCATTTTCGGCGGCGTCTTCCAGCAGGTGTCTCCGAAGAACGAATCGTCGGAACTTGGGCCGCGCGTTCCCATCAACGTTGCCGCCCCCTACCACCTGGGACCGAAACCGGTCAACCTCGATGAGGGGCTATATCACGTGCTGATTGCCGCGGCGACGAACTGTCAATGGCGCTTCACGCTGGTATCGGATAACACCAATCCGGCAGGGCTGAGCCCCGTACTCACCTATCTTGCAACCGACCGTGGACTCACCCCGGCCAATACCATCACCATGAAAGACAAGATCCACTTCCAGGCGCAGTACCGCACGGACCACGACGCCAAAGTCCCCGTTTCGGGCGAGATGCAGGTCTACCACGAAGGCAAACTCATCAACAGCTTCCCGCTGCACGTGGATGTCGATCCTAATACCACCGCGACGCGCTGTTACGTCACCCTGTACTGGCGGCCGCAACTCGACCAGGCCTACCTCGGCAAGGACACGGCCAAATTCGTGGTGAAGATCGGGAACCAGCAGTTCACCAGCAGTGCCGATTTCACTTTGAGTCCGTAGCCAAGGGATCACGCCCTGCAGCCGCACCGTTCGAGGAGGGCCTTGAAACGCTGATCCTGGCGCAGTGGGTCCCACTTAGGGTCGATGTAGAGGAAAGAGATGTGCACGTCGCGCGTTTCAACCGCGCGAACCAGCCGCTCGAGCGCCCGGTCGTATTCACCCAGTCCGAGATGAATGAGCGCCCACGCATACTGTGGCACGTAACGCTCGCGAGCCGCTGCTTCGAGGAGTTGCACAACTTCGTGCGCCTCGTGCACGCGGCCGCTCTTGGCCAGGAGGTAGCCGCGGATGCCAAGCGCCTTGCTGTTTCCTCCTGAAAGCCGTGCCGCATCATTCAACGCATCCAGCGTCTTCTGATATTCGCCGAGTTGTTCCAGTGCCTGGGCCAACTGGATGTGGCCCACCCAGAATTCAGGATCCAGTGCGATGGACTGCCGCGCAAAACCCGCTGCGCCGGCATAATCACGCGCGGCAAATGCGATTTGTGCCGAGAGGGCATGGTGTCCCGCCATCAGCGGATCGAGTTCACGCGCGCGGCGGATGGCCGCTGCAGCCTCTTCATGCCGCTCCAGGTGGCTCAGCGCAATTCCCAACAGCCGATGCGCCAGCGAGTAATTTGGATCGATTTCGAGCCCCCGCCGAAACGCAGCCTCGGCCGCTCGCCACTCCCAATCGATCCAGAACTTCACGAATCCAACGGAAGTATGGCTCTCCGCCAGCTTCGGACCGCTTCGGATTGCCTTCTCCGACGCCGTGCGCGCCAACCCGCCTACCACCAATGGAGAGGCGTCGCCGTTGATCGGCGCCGTCGCGTAGGCATCCGCTAAGCCAGACCAAGCCAGCGCATAGTTCGGGTCGATCGACGTCGCGCGCGAAAAGAACTCCGTGGCCCGCCGGGTCGTTTGGGGAGAGAGTTGGTGCCAGAAATACCGCCCCCGCAAGTAAAGATCGTAAGCTTCGGCATTGTTCGTCTGCCGCCGCTCCAGGGCCGTCAGCCGTTCCGGAGAAAGCCGCAGCCGCACCTGTTCGCCGATCGCCACGCTCACCTCGCGCTGGAACTGCAACATGCTGCTCGGCTCGCTGTCGTACGACATCGACCGGACCTGCAACTGGTCCGGCACGCGCACCAGGTTTGACGTGATCCGTACATGTCCGCCCTCCGAGCGCATAGAGCTCTCGATCAGGTAAGCCGCATCCAGTTCCTTCCCGATCTCCGCCAGCGTCTTGCTCGTCCGCTTGTAGGCCATCATCGTCGTGCGCCCGATCACCCCAATGTGGCTGGGATCGATTTGCCCGAGCGTAGCGATCACCTCTTCCGTGAGTCCGTCCGCCAGGTACTCGCGGTCGTTCTCCGCCCCAAGATGGTGGAAAGGAAGCACCGCCACGATGATCCGCTCCCCGTTCGCCTCCGCCCCGGACGCCGGATGCATCTCGACCGTCGGGATGAAGTGATAGCCCTTCCCCGGCACCGTGCCGATATACCGCGGCTCTCCCCGGTTCTCGCCGAACACGCGGCGCAGCGTCGAAATGTTCTGGTTGAGATTGTTCTCTTCCACGACAGTGTCCGGCCACACCGCCCGCAGCAGGTCCTCTTTGGGGATCACGTTTCCCTGGTGCCGCACCAGGTGCAGCAGCGTGTCGAAGACCTTTGGCGTGAGCGGCACCGGATCACCACTCCGCAGCAACGTCCGCTTCGCGACGTCGAGGCGGAAGTCGCCGAACTCGTAGATCCCCTGCGGTGGTGGGCGCATGGCGGGCCGCCTTCAGATCGTTTCAGACCAATTCACCACGATTCTAAGTACTTTCCCGGCTCAGCGGAAGAGGATGCGGACATCGCCGGTTCCATCCGGCCACCATTCGCAAACAAGGAGCAGCTCCTATGTCGAAACTATCGAAAGCCTTTTTGGTTGGGATGTTAGCGTTCACCGTCCTCGCGCTGTCGCATCCGGCGGCCGCCGAAGATGACGATGCCGGCCTGATCGGCACATGGCAGGTACAGATCTCCCAGGTGGACTGCACTACCGGGGTTCCCCTCTCGCCCGTGCCCTTCTCGTCGTTGCTCACCTTCAACGACGGCGGAACCATGGTGGGCGATACTACCAACCCCGCCTTCGGACCCGGCCAGCGCGGCGGCGACCAGGGCTCCTGGAAGCGTAAAGGCTGGCACGTCTATGTGTCGAAGATGGTGACTTTTATCAAGTACACCACCCCGCCTGATCCCACCACCCACAACCCCGGCTTTACCGCTGGCCAGCAAAGCATCATGCAGACCATCACCCTGAAGAATGCGAACCACTGGACGAGCACCGCCGCCATCGCCTTCACGGACAGCACTGGTGCCGTCTACCGCCAAGGCTGCGCCCTGGCCTCGGCCCAGCGCTTCTGAACTTTCCCGAGGGTGCGGGTGGTTGTCATCCTGAGCGAAGAACGCGCGCAGCCTTGTCGTCGAGTCGAAGGACCCCTACCCGCAACCATTCCTCTTCAGCTTTGTCATCTGGAGCGAAGAACGCCGCGCACCAGCCCGAAGGGCGAATGGTCTCTAAAGCCCCGGGTGCCAACCCGGGGTGAAAAGTTGCGCGAAGCGCTTCCTCGCTGCCGCAGGCGATGTATTGCAACAGGCGCGTCGGTCGCGACTGTTGCCAGATGCCAGGTATCTCACACTCTCCCGTGACCCCGCGCACAGACCTCGTGACACGATCCAGTTACTGTGCGCATGTGGGGTTTTGCCCCCGCGGACCGAATGCTCTTTCTCAACTGGTAAACAAAACGCTTCGCCTCAATGTCCGATAACGCGCAGCGCAATACACCTAACTCCCCTGTTTCTGATATTTTGCCTGTAAGTCCCTTTGGATGGAATATTTTGCAAACTTTCCACAGCCTAAGTTGCTGAAAATGCACAGGGTGGGGGGAGGGGGGTACCCGATAGAAAGTGATTATCCCCCCGGCACGCTTATCGGGGATGCCCCGTCGATCCGACCCCGTAGAGCACCAGATTATCGATCAGCCGGGTTGTTCCCACCCATGCCGCAACCGCGACCAACCCGCCCTTGCGAATGTCGGGAATCGCATCGAGGGTGTCCGGATCGACGATCTCGAAATAATCCAGCTTGGCGCCGGGCTCTTCGGAAATCACTGCGCGACCCGCCTCGGCGAGCTTGGCGGAATCCGCTTCCCCGGTATCGGCCAGCATCTGGATGCGCATCAAGGCGCGATGCAAAACCAGTGCCTGCTTGCGCTGCGCCTCACTGAGATAGGCATTGCGGGAGCTCAGGGCAAGACCGTCTTTTTCCCGAATGATTGGGCAGACCACGAGATGGATGTCGATGTTCTGGTCGCGAACCATCTTGCGCAGGACCGCGACTTGCGCTGCGTCCTTCTGCCCGAAGTACGCCTGGTCGGCGGGGACGATGTGAAACAGCTTGGAGACCACCGTCGTCACCCCCTGGAAATGACCAGGGCGGGATTTGCCGTCGAGTTTCTCGCTCAGTCCCTCGACATGGACATAGGTAGCGGCCCCCTCCGGGTACATTTCCTCGACCGAGGGAGCAAAAACGTAATCGACTCCTTCCCTGTCGAGCCGGGCGCAGTCCTCTTCGAAGGAGCGGGGGTATTTCGCGAGGTCTTCACCCGGGCCGAACTGGAGAGGATTGACGAAAATCGAAACGACCACCACATCGTTTTGTGTGCGCGCGCTGCGTACCAGGGAAAGATGTCCATCATGCAGGGCGCCCATGGTAGGAACCAGGCCGATGCTCTTGTCTTCCCGGCGGCAGGTGCGGCAGATGCCCTGCATTTGTTCGACGGTGCGAACGACTTTCACGAGGTCAGTGTAACTGAAGGCTGAAACCACAGAGGACACAGAGGATCTCAGAGGGGTTCCAGAATTTTTCGACAAGATATTTCAGCCGCACTCAGCCGAACGGCAGATGTTGAAATCCCCCGTGTTCCTCTGCGACCTCTGTGGTGAATCTCATTTCCCCAGTGAGATGAATTCGCTCTTTACTTTGCCGTCGGGCGTGATGGTGTAAATGTCGAAGCCCAACTCGCCGCCCCACGTCAGCCAGCTTGTAGCCGTGCCGACATGCCAGTCGATGCCCCCATATTCGAACTCGTCGCGGTGATGCCAGTGGCCCACGAACATGTCGTGAATGCCGAGCCGTTTGAGCAACTGCACTTCGCGGTCGCGGTACTGTTCAGGAATCTCCCAATAAGGCCGGGGATCGGGTGGGAAATTGCCGTGCCGCGCGATCGGAATGTGCTGCATCCCGATGACAACCACGTGGTCGTCGCGGTCGTGGTCCCGGTGATCGCGATCGTGGTTCGGCTTCGCATCTTTGTCGTCCGGCACCGGCTCGTTGGCGGACTCTTCCAGCCAGTGCATCATGCGCGCGGCGTTTTCACGGGCCTCGTCGCTGGCGGGGGGCACCGCGGTGCGGTCGGCCTCGTAGCTGTCGTAATTGCCGAAAACCTCGGAATCGAGCGCGTAGATCACGACGTTCTTTACGCGGACGCGGTAGAAGTCGTCGCCGAAGACCTTGCGATAGCGGTCGAAGTCGTTGGAATGGATGTCATGATTGCCGGGAATGTAGTACACCGGCGCCTTGAGCTTTCCGAGGATGTCCCGAGCCTCCTCCCAATCACTCGGCTTCTCGCCGATGTCGCCGGTGACAATCACCGCATCGACGCCGCGGTCATTGATGATCTGCACCGCCTTGCGAACGTTATCGGCGGCATGGGGCGCTCGCGCCAGGCCGATGTGGAGATCGCTCAGTTGCGCGATCCGGACCTGTCCCAGGGCGGAAAGGCTAAGGAAGAAAGACAGCAGAACGATCAGAAGGAGGTTGCGCGTTCTCACGAGGTCTTGGATGCACGAAACGCCGAGAGGAAAGCGAAAGGCACGATCGTGTGGAGGGGCGCGGGCTACTTCGCTGCCTTCAACCCACGTGCCGCGATATCTTTGCGGTAAATCATGCCGTCGAAGCGGATCTTCATGATCGCGTCGTAGGCGAGGTTGACCGCATCGGGAAGCGTCGCGGCTCGGGCCGAGACGTTCAGCACGCGTCCGCCGGCGGTGTAGTACTCGCCTTCGCGCTTGGTGGTTCCTGCGTGAAAGACCTTTACGCCTTGCACGCGGCCCGCCTCGTCGAGACCGTGGATCCTCTTTCCGGCTTCGTAAGCGCCGGGATAGCCCCCGGAGGCCATGACCACGGTGACGGCGGCCTCGGGCGACCACTTGAAATCTCCTTCGCTGATCCGGCCCTGGACGGAAGATTCGAAGGCATCGACCAGATCGCTGTCGAGGCGCATGAGAATCGCCTGGGTTTCGGGATCGCCGAAGCGGCAGTTGAATTCGAGCACCATCGGCCCCTTGGCCGTCATCATCAGGCCGCAGTAGAGGATGCCTTTGAATTCCATCCCCTCTTCTTTCATCCCCTGGATGACGGGGCGGGCAACGTTCTTGAGCAGCCATTCGCGCATCTGGGGATCGACGATCGTGTCGGTGCTGTAGGCGCCCATGCCGCCGGTGTTCGGGCCGGTATCGTTATCGCCGACCCGCTTGTGGTCCTGCGCGGCGACGAGCGGCACGCCGCGTTCGCCATCGCTCATGACCAGGAAGGAAAGTTCTTCGCCTTGCAGAAATTCTTCGAGGACCACGCGCAGTCCGGCTTCGCCCAGCATCTTTCCGCTGAGCATCTCGCCGGCGACAGCGGCTGCTTCTTCTTTCGTCTTCGCGATAACCACGCCCTTGCCCGCAGCGAGACCATCGGCTTTGACCACGACCGGAGCGGAGAGATGGTCGAGCGCGGACTGCAGTTCGGCCTTGTTGGTGACGACGGCGTAGTGCCCGGTCGGGATGCGGTGGCGCTGCATGAACAGCTTGGCAAAGCTCTTGCTGCCTTCGATCTGCGCCGCGGCGCGGGTCGGGCCGAAGACGGGATATTCGCGCTTCTGGAACTCATCGACGATGCCCGCCATGAGCGGTACCTCGGGGCCCACGACGGTGAGGTCGGGACGGATCCGATGGGCGATCTCGAGCATGGCGTCGACGCTCCGGACGTCGCCCGACAGGCACTCGGCTTCGACACTGATGCCGCCATTGCCCGGCACGCAGTAAAGCTTCGTGACCCGGGGCGACTGCTTCAGCTTCCACACCAGGGCGTGCTCGCGGCCGCCGCCGCCAATGACCAGGACCTTCATGACCACTCGTCTCCAGAGACTGAAAACAGAAGGTTAGGGCGGCAGCACGGCTATGTCAAACGCGGCGGGACACCGGGCGTGGTGACGGGCGTACTGGCGCAAGGCGGTGTAGCTCTTTTAGAGTGTAGGTTGAGTTTGTCGCATCCAACCTAGATCGATGAATACCCGGCCCAGCACATGGCGCATTGCCGAAGGCATGCCAAGCCTTCCGGAAGTGCACAGCAGCCTGCCTATACCCAGCGGGCCGCAATTCGTGCGCAAACTGATCGCCTTCGCGGGACCCGGATTCCTGGTGGCTGTCGGATACATGGACCCTGGCAACTGGGCCACGGATATCGCTGCCGGTTCGCAATTCAACTACTCCCTCCTCTCCGTGGTGCTGATCTCGAGCCTGATAGCGATCCTGCTGCAAAGCCTGGCGCTGAAATTAGGCATCGTGCTGGAGCGCGACCTGGCGCAGGCGTGCCGCGACCATTATTCGCGGCGGGCGAGCCTGGCTCTTTGGATTCTGGCAGAGATCGGAATTGCGGCCTGCGACCTGGCGGAGGTCATCGGGTCGGCGATCGCGCTGCAGCTGCTGTTCCACATCCCGCTTACGCTCGGAGTCTGCATTACCGCGGGAGATGTGCTGCTGATGCTGCTGCTGCAACAGCGCGGCTTCCGTTATATCGAGTCGATCGTCGTTGTGTTAATCGCGACTATCAGCATCTGCTTCGGCCTGGAGATTCTCTATTCGCATCCGGAGATGATGGGGATGTTCGCGGGCTTGCTTCCCCATCGCGAGCTGGTCACGAACCACGCCATGCTTTACATCGCGGTCGGCATCCTGGGCGCGACCGTCATGCCGCACAACCTTTACCTTCACTCTGCGATTGTGCAGACCCGCCAGTACGAGCGCACCCCTGAAGGCAAGCGCGAGGCCATACGTTTTTGCAACATTGATTCGAGCATCGCGTTGACCTTTGCGTTCTTCGTGAATGCCGCGATCCTGGTGGTGGCAGCGGCTGTGTTTTACCGCAACGGGCACCATGAAGTCGCGGAGATCACGGACGCGTACAAGCTGCTCTCCCCGCTTCTCGGGGTGACCGGCGCGAGCTTTCTCTTTGCGATCGCGCTGCTGGCATCGGGGCAGAACTCCACGCTCACCGGCACCCTGGCCGGCCAGATCGTGATGGAAGGATTCCTGAGCATCCGGCTGAAGCCCTGGCTGCGGCGACTGATCACGCGGCTGATCGCCATTATCCCGGCAATCATCATCAGTTTCTTTTACGGCGCGGATGGAACCGCCAAGCTGCTGATTTTCAGCCAGGTCGTCTTGAGCATGCAGTTGAGCTTCGCCGTCTTTCCTCTCGTGTCATTCACCAGCGACCGCGCGAAAATGGGCGAGTTCGTGAATGCTACGTGGCTGAGACTGTTGAGCTGGACGGTAGCCATCGTGATCGCCGGGCTGAATGTCTGGCTTCTGGTAGAGGCGTTCACGGGCTAACCCGTTCCAGCTTTCGCTGAGAGATCTTGCCCAAGATCATCGGAATGCTGAGGCCAGCCCAGAGGGCGAAGCCGGCCGAGCCCGACATGAAGCTGTTCTCCTCGATCGCCCCGGAAAACGTAACCACCACCATGACGATGCCGACCAGCAATAGCGCGCTTGCGAACACGGTCTCGATCCGCGTCAGCCGGGGATAAACCATCTTCCGTGTGGAGGCAATGAAAGCCTCCAGCCCACGTCCGGCGGACCACCAGAAGACAAGCCCGGCAAATGGCAGGAACATGGCATTCCATTCCAGCAGCGGGATTCGTCCCGGCCGCCATACGGTCCGGGCGGAGGTCAGGAGCACATAAGGCAATTGCACCAGCAGGGCTGGAAGATCGAGCGCCATGGGAATGCGTAGCCGCAATCTCTCGGCCTCGGGAACATTGGACGATTCCGCTTCGATATCTTCGACGGAGGTATCGGAGCGCAACGTGATGACGCGTTGCGCCTCGGCTTGCCTTCCGGAAGTCGGGAGAGCTGCCGCGAGTGCCCCCCGCGCCGGCCAGATGGCAACCAGGCACAACAGGAACTGAAGGGCCGGCAAAATCCATCGGTAAGGCAGAGGACGCGGCGAATCGAAGCGCTTGGGAACGAGGTGCATTGCCTGAAGCACAATGTTGCACGACTGAAGTGAGATCGCAACTGCTATCGCGCGCATGTTTGCGCGCAACGTGGCGCATGGCCAGCGTCGTGAGCTGAACCAGAGTGGAAAGCTTCTGGGTAAGTCATGGTCATGACGATGGCGGATGGCAACATCCCGACGCCGGTGCTGATGCCGATCTTCGACGCGACGTCAATGGGTGGAAAGACCACCCGGTGCATCGGGAAACGACCCTCCTGGGCCCCTTAGGAAAGATACGACTCTCGATGCTCGCGAAGGCTCATGATTGTAAGCCCTTGAAAACACCATTTCCTCGGCCTCCGGAAGGAGTTAAACTACTCTGTTCCGGCTGACGAGCCTGTACCGGTCAATGCCTGCACGCCCTCCCGGAAAACTCGGCGTTCGCCGAGTTTGGGGATGGGTATGCTTACTCCCCGCGGAGTAGGCCAGCCATCATCGTCCGCAACATCTATCTTGCGCGTTGCGCAACTTCTTATTGGAAGGGACGCTCATGAACAGTTTTGATAGCCGTGCCGTACTCCGCGTGGATGGTCGCGAATATGAAATCTTCCGCCTCGATGCCCTCGAAAAAATTGGCTTCAAAGTACGACGCCTGCCCTACTCATTACGCATTCTGCTGGAAAACCTGCTGCGCCGCGAAGACGGCAAGGCCGTAAAGTCGGACGACATCCGCGCCCTCGCCGGATGGGATCCGAAAGCGGTTCCCTCGCGGGAGATCGCTTTCATGCCGAGTCGCGTGCTACTGCAGGACTTCACCGGTGTTCCGGCAGTCGTCGATCTCGCCGCGATGCGCGAGGCGATGAAAGCCCTCGGCGGCGATGCTACGAAGATCAACCCGCTGCAACCCGCCGAGCTGGTGATCGATCACTCAGTGCAGGTGGACGAGTTCGGTTCCGCAAAGGCCTTCGACATGAATGCCGAGCTCGAATTCATCCGCAACAAGGAGCGCTATGCGTTCCTGCGATGGGGCCAGACCGCCTTCAAGAACTTCGCCATCGTGCCGCCGGATACCGGGATTGTCCACCAGGTGAATGTCGAGTACCTGGCGCGGGTGGTCTTCGTCCTGGGCGAAGGAGAAACGGGCAAGGCGCTTGCCTATCCCGACACGCTGGTCGGAACCGACTCGCACACGACGATGGTGAATGGACTCGGGGTGCTTGGCTGGGGCGTGGGTGGAATAGAAGCCGAGGCTGCCATGCTCGGACAGCCAGTCTCGATGCTCATCCCGCAAGTGGTCGGCGTACGTCTGAGCGGAAAGCTGCCCGAGGGCGCAACCGCTACCGACCTGGTTCTCACGCTGACCGAGATGCTGCGCAAGCACGGCGTCGTCGGCAAGTTCGTCGAATACTTCGGAAGCGGTTTGCAGCATTTGCCACTCGCCGATCGCACGACGATCGCGAACATGGCGCCGGAGTATGGGGCGACCTGCGGCATCTTCCCGGTGGATGACGAAACCCTGCGCTATCTGCGGCTCTCCGGGCGCAGCGAAGATCACATCCGCCTGGTGGAGGCCTACTGCAAGGAGCAGGGCTTGTTCCACACGGCGCAGACGCCCGAAGCCGAGTACAGCGAAGTGCTCGAACTGAATCTGGCGACGGTACAGCCCAGCGCAGCCGGGCCGAAACGTCCGCAGGATCGCGTGGTGCTTGGCGATATCGGCAAGTCCTTCGAGTCCGCACTTCCTTCCCTGGTAAAGCCGGGAACGCAGGTTTCCGGCAACGGCAACCACGGGCAGCCTCCTCGTGGAGGAGAAAGCGTCAGCCAGGGCCTGCATCATGGGGCGGTCGTCATCGCCGCGATCACGAGTTGCACCAATACCTCGAACCCTTCCGTGATGATCGGCGCCGGGCTGGTTGCGAAGAAGGCGGTCGAGAAGGGATTGAAGATGCCGTCGTGGGTCAAGACTTCGCTCGCGCCGGGATCGAAGGTTGTGACCGACTACTACCAGAAATCCGGATTGCTGCAGTACCTCGATCAGCTCGGCTTCAACGTCGTCGGCTACGGCTGCACGACGTGCATCGGTAACTCGGGGCCGCTACCGGAAGAGGTTTCGAACCTGGTCGGCGAAAGGGACCTCGTGGTCGCTTCGGTACTCTCCGGGAATCGTAACTTCGAAGGCCGCATTAACAGCGAAGTCCGCGCCAACTACCTGATGTCGCCGCCGCTGGTGGTGGCGTTCGCGCTGGCTGGCCGCATCGATTTCGATCCGACCAAGGACCCAATCGGCATGGGCAAAGATGGTGAAGTCTATCTGCGAGACATCTGGCCAACCTCCAAGGAAGTCGAGGATGTGGTCAGCGCGTGCATCGAGGGCAACATGTTCCGCAAAACGTACGCTGATGTCTTCAAGGGTGATCAGCGCTGGCAGGGGCTGAAGGTGCCAAGCGGCGAAACCTTCGCGTGGGAAGACAATTCGACCTACGTGAAGAATCCGCCGTACTTCGAGAGCATGACGCTCACGCCGAAACCGGTAGAGGAAATCAAGGGGGCCCGCGTGCTCGCAGTGCTCGGGCACAGCATCACGACCGATCACATCTCGCCTGCAGGCTCGATCAAGAAAGATAGTCCTGCCGGAAAATACCTGCTTGAGCACGGCGTGAAAGTCGGCGACTTCAACTCCTACGGCTCGCGCCGCGGCAATCATGAAGTGATGATGCGAGGCACCTTCGCCAATACCCGCTTGCGCAACAGGATGGTGCCCAGCAAAGAGGGCGGCTTCACGCGCCACTATCCGGGCAAAGAAGACATGACGATCTTCGACGCGTCGGAGAAGTATCGCGCCGAAGGCGTGCCGACGGTCATTCTGGCCGGCAAGGAATACGGCTCAGGGTCGTCGCGGGACTGGGCGGCCAAGGGCCCACGGCTGCTGGGGGTGCGGGCGGTGATTGCCGAGAGCTTCGAGCGCATCCATCGCTCAAACCTTGTCGGGATGGGCATCGTGCCGTTGCAGTTTCTCGATGGCGAGGACGTGGATAAGCATGGCTTCACGGGCGAAGAGATCTTCGAGATCCGTGGCCTGAACCAGGCGCTCGACAGCTTCGCGCCGGCCAAGACGGTCGAGGTAATCGCCACCGGTCCGGATGGAAAGGCCAAAAGCTTCAGGGCGACGCTGCGGATCGACACGCCACAGGAGGTGCAGTACTACCGTCACGGCGGAATTCTGCAGTACGTGGTGCGGCAACTGGCCAGCGCTGCCAAGAATTAGTTTCGAAACCACTTAACCAATCCTTGAACCACCGGCGGGAGCCATCCCGCCGGTTTTTTGCGTTCGCTAAACGTTTGTCCCACCTTCCCGTGATTCTCTTCCGCAACTCTGTTCGCTAGCTTGGTAAAAAGGCCGTATTTTCTCCATGCAAGAGTGGTTGCCGAAGTCGATCCTGGCGCTGCGGGACTATTCCCGGCAGCGTTTCCTTGCCGACCTGCTGGCTGGCGTCACTGTGGGACTCGTCGCCCTGCCGCTGGCGATGGCGTTCGCCATAGCGTCCGGCGTGCCGCCGCAGAGCGGCTTGTATTGCGCGATTGTTGCCGGCTTCCTCATCTCCGCGTGCGGTGGATCGCTGACGCAGATCGGCGGACCAACCGGCGCGTTCGTGGTTGTCGTCTATAACATCGTCGCCAAACACGGGATGGACGGCCTCTTCATGTGCACCCTCGAGGCCGGGGTGATTCTCGTGCTGCTCGGCGTCACCGGGCTCGGCTCAGCGGTGAAGTTCATCCCCCGGCCCGTCGTAGTGGGTTTCACCAACGGCATTGCCGTCATCATCGCCAGCACGCAGATCAAGGATTTCTTCGGGCTGAAAGTCGATAAGGTGCCCGGAGACTTTCTCGATCGTATGGAGGTCCTCAGCCGGAATTTCCGCACACTTTCCGTGGAAGAGACCTGCGTTGGCATGGGCGCGCTGCTGGTCATCGTGCTCTGCATAAAGTTTGTGAAGCGAGTACCGGGATACATCGTCGCGCTCGTTGCCGGCACCGCCGCCGTCCTGCTGCTGCACCTGCATGTGGAGACGATCGGGACCCGGTTTGGCGGCATTCCTTCGGGGCTGCCGAAGCTGCAGATCCCCCACTTTCATCCAGCGCTCTTCCGTCCGTTGATTTCGCCGGCATTGACGGTCGCCATGCTTGGCGCGATCGAGTCGCTCATGTCGGCCGTCGTCTCCGACCGCCTGAGCGGCGACAAGCACAACCCAAACGTCGAGCTGATCGGCCAGGGAATTGCCAACATCTTCTCCCCGCTGTTCGGCGGACTGCCGGCGACCGGCGCCATCGCCCGAACGGCAACCAACATTCGCTCGGGAGCGACCTCGCCGGTAGCAGGGATGATCCATTCGCTCACATTGCTGGCCATCATCGTGTTCGCCGCGCCAATGGCGAAGTTCATTCCGCTCTCCGTGCTGGCAGCCATCCTGTTCGTGGTTTCGTACAACATGGGCGAGTGGGGCGAGATCCCGCAGATTCTCAAGCTCTCGAAGCTCGAGATCGGCACCTGGCTTGCCACCTTCCTGCTCACCGTGTTCGCCGACCTCACAACCGCGGTCGAGGCGGGAATGATCATGGCGGTCCTGGTGTTCATTCGCCGCGTCTCGCTCACGACGACAGTCAGCCTGGTGACCGAGGAGTACCTCCGCGATGGCCATGCTCACATCCTGCAACACAAAGAGATCCCGAACTACGTGGCCATCTTCCGCATTCACGGGCCTTTTCTCTTCGGCACCACGGAAAAAATCGAGGAGATCACCTCCCGGCTGGCGGAGTTGCCTCCAGTGGTCGTGTTGCGCCTTCGAAACATGACCGCGATTGATGCCACCGGGGTGCAGGCGCTGGAGACGGCGGTGGATGCGATTCGAGGGTCCGGTCGCTCGGTTCTGCTCTGCGGTGCCCGCGGGCAGGCGATGGAGTTGATCGAGCAGTCGGGGCTGAAAGAGCACGTCGGGAGAGAAAACGTGCTGGAAAACATCACGGACGCGCTGGAGCGGGCCAAAACCGTACGATCGATGGCCCACGCTGTCTGAAGAAAGTCGTGAAATCCCATCGCAGTCGAATTATCCTGCTTAGCCGATGGGCCCGACTCCGGAGTTACTTCACTATCTCCTGTTCCAATCGATCGCCGAGAAAGGCCATCCGGCGACGGTTGAGGAACTTGCTGGGACTTCCAATTCCAGCGTGGAAGAGGTCAAGCAGGGTCTCGACATGCTGCGCGAGATGCACGGCGTGGTGCTGGTGCCCGGCAGCTACACTGTCTGGAGCCTGCACCCGTTCTCGCTGCTTCCCACGATGCACTGGGTCTCGATCGGCGACCGGGGCTGGTGGGCCAACTGCGCCTGGTGCTCCCTGGCGATCGGCTCCGCCCTGAAATCAGACATCTCGATCTCTACCTTCGATGGTGGCGAGGGAAGACCTCTCAGCTTCGAAGTCTGCAGCGGAGCTGCGTCGCGAGAGCACGTGGTCGTGCATTTTCCGACGCCCCCGGCCCGATGGTGGGAGAATCCGTTCTGCCCGTGCGTGAATATCCTGTTCTTCAGCTCCGAGGCCACGGTCGATCCATGGTGCAGGCGCCACGGGCAGCCGAAAGGGAGCGTGCTGACGATCGACAAGATGATCCGGCTCGCCGATTTATGGTTCGGCGATTATGGCTCTCGGGATTGGAAACGCAAGACGCCCGACGAGGCGGAGCTTATATTCGAGGAATTGGACCTCGACCGCAGTTTCTGGAATATTCCCCGGAATTTCCGGTAAACGTTAGGTTTGCCCGTTCCCGCTCACCTCCTATATACTTCTAGTTTGCCCTGCGCAAACTTATCGAGATAGGGAGTTTAAGGTTCCATGCCGAAGCGTACTTTTCAACCTAACCGCCGCCGCCGTTCCAAGACGCACGGGTTCCGTACCCGTATGAAGACCAAGAGCGGAGCGGCCGTTCTTTCGCGCCGCCGCGCCAAGGGACGCAAGCGCGTCTCGGTGAGCGCCGGATACCGCGACTAGTTCGCCGCTTACGCGCGAACATCTTAGAACCAGGCAAGTGAGACCCGGCACGGCGATGAAAGCTTGGCAGGAAACCGCCGAAAAGGGTGCACCCAACGTCTTTCGGCCGCTTCGTGAGGAATCCGTGAGCGGCACGACTCCGGTGAAATTTCCGAGAACAGCGCGGCTGCTGAAGCATGCCGAATTCCGCCGTGTGTACGAGCAGGGCCGCCGCCACTTCTCGACAAACCTCACCGCGTTCTTCCTGGCGCTTCCGGAATTAGTCGGACCACGCATCGGGTTTACGGTGAGCCGGGCGCTGGGTGGGGCTGTGGATCGCAACCGCATGAAGCGGAGGTTGCGCCAAGCCACTCGCGAAGCATGGAACGGGTTTTCGTCGCCTGTCGATGTCGTCGTCAATCCGAAGAAGACGGTGCTGAAGGCCGAGTTTGCTGGACTGGTCGAGGAGATGCGAAGGGCGCTCGCCGTTGTCGAGAAGAATGTGGCGTCGGGCCGGGTCAGCGGTCCACCGAACCTCCGGCCCGGGAAAGTCGTATCTTCCAAGAGAACGCGTAAGCCTCGCGCGGGAAAAGGACAGAAATGAAGGCCTTGCTGGTACAGGTGCTGAAGGGCTACAAGCGTTGGATTTCTCCGCTGCTGCCCGTCTCCTGCCGCTACGTGCCCACCTGTTCCGAGTACGCGATCGAAGCCATCAGATTACACGGCGCGGTGCGCGGAAGCGCGCTCGCCATGGGCCGCCTCCTCCGCTGCCATCCATTTGTGCGCGGAGGTTACGATCCACCACCCCGACAGGCCAGCAACGAGTGTGCCGGAGCTTCAAGATTGCCGGTCCATGCCGGTTGTGAACCCAAGATCTCGAAGGCAGCACACGACGCTGCCCTATGAAACGGTAGAAACCTTTGGCCGAGATTCGTAATCCCCAGCAAGAACCCGGCAGTGAACGCCGGCTGCTCCTCATCTTCGGGCTCACCTTCCTGATGATCGTCATCGGGCAATATGCGTTCTTCAAGAACCGCCCCCAGCCCAAGTCGCAGGACAACAAAACACAGCCAACTTCCCAGTCAGCCGCTCCGGCGGCCGGTACGCCGCTGGCGGCGGCAACTCTCCCTTCGGCAAAGCCGTCCGCTCCCGTAGTTGCCAAGCAGGCGCAGGCGGAAGGCGAGACGATCGTCGAGAACAGCGTCTATCGCATCGTCTTCACCAACCGCGGGGCGCAGGTGAAGTCGTGGATCCTGAAGAACTACAAAGACGATAAAGGCCAGCCACTCGAACTCGTCCACCAGGACGCCGCCAAACAATTCGGCTACCCGCTTTCGTTCTTCACCTACGACCCCGGCCTTTCGGCAAAGCTCAACAGCGGCCTTTACGTTGCCAGCGCGACCGGCGACCTCCCCGCTCCGGCGGAACTGAGCTTCGAGTATTCCGATGGAGACGTGGTCGCGAAGAAGACCTTCCGATTCGCGGACTCTTACGTAATCGGCGTGGAAACCAGCGTTACGCGAGCAGGGGCCTACATCGCAGCCGTGCCCGCCTGGCCGTGCGGCTTTGGCGACGACACGAATCCCGGCAGCTACGGGTTGCAGGGCACTGCCTACGAGATCTCCGGCCAGATCGAGCGCATGGCCGCAAAAAAGGTTGTCGGCGGGGCCACGATTCATGGCCCTTTTAACTGGGCAGGGGCGCAGGATCAATACTTCGCCGCCCTTTTCATGCCGGACAATCCACCGGCCGCCAGCCTGGTTACGTTGCACAATACCCTGCGCATCCCCGAGAACCTGGAAAATCCCGATCCCAACAAAACCACTCCGGTCGAGATTGTTGGCGCGGCCGTGGGCGACCTGAACGGTCCAACCGTGGAGCGGGTATTCGTCGGTCCGAAGGCTCTGCACATCCTCGAAAAGGTCCATTCCAATACCGCTCCAGGCCAGATGAACGGTCCCGACCTATCGAAGGTAGTCGATTTCGGAAAGTATCTCGGCTTCATCGCTAAGCCGCTGTTTCTGTGGCTGCGCTGGACGCATGACCACATGATCGCGAACTGGGGATGGTCAATCATCATTCTCACCGTCATCATCAACCTCGTGCTTTTGCCCCTCCGCTTGAGCAGCATGAAGGCAGCGCTGAAGATGCAGAAGATTCAGCCGCAACTGAAGGCGCTGCAGGAGAGGTACAAGAAGTACAAAATGAATGATCCGAAGCGCGCCGAGATGAACACCGAGATGGCCGCGCTTTACAAGGAACATGGGGTCAACCCGGTGGGTGGATGCCTCCCCCTGGTGATCCAGATGCCGTTCCTGATCGCGTTCTACGGCATGCTGGCGGTCGCCATCGAGCTGCGCGGAGCCCAGTGGTTCTGGCTGCACGATCTCTCAGCGCCCGACAAGATCTACATCATTCCGGCCCTGATCCTGATCAGCACGATCGCCATGCAGCGCATGACGCCGCAGGCGGGCATGGATCCGACGCAGGCCAAGATGATGACCTTCATGATGCCGGTCTTCCTGGGGTGGATCAGTTTGCGATATGCCTCCGGGCTCGGCCTCTACTGGATCGTCGGTAACATCATCGGATTCGTACAGCAGATGATCATGAACCGTACCGAGCTAGGCCGCGAGATTGCTGCCGTTCGCCTGAAACAGGCGAACAAGCGGGCTCTCAAAGGAAAATGAGAGCGCGCTGACAGGAGTTTTGGCCGCCTGATCACGGCCCTTGTTCCTTGCGATACACTGATAGGTTTGCATTTCTAGACGACTGCCATTCCCTATGCCCATCACCGACAAAGTTGCCGCCGCCCGCAAGGTCAGTGAACTTCTCAACACCGTCATCAAAGAGGGGAATCTTCACCTCAAATACCGGATCACAGTCGATCCGCCGCAGCCGCACCGCGAGTTCACCGCGCCGGAGATCCTGGTAGAGCTCTCTGGACCCGACAGCTCGCTGCTGCTCGAGCGCAACGCCGAATTGCTGCGCAGCCTGGAGTTCGTCTGCGTGGAGATGCTGCGGCTTGCCCCGGACGAACACGATAAGCTGCAGTTCGACTCGATGAACTTCCGCGCTACCCGGCTCGACGAGCTCAAGATGGCTGCCGACGTTGCCGCCGCGAAAGTTCGCGATACCGGCTTGCCTTACTCCTTCGCGCCCATGTCATCGCGCGAGCGCCGCATTGTGCATATCGCGCTGCGCTCCCAGGAAGACCTGCGCACCGAGAGCGCGGGGGAAGCCGCCGGCCGGCATGTCGTGCTCTATCCCAAGAATTACAAAGGAGCGGCACCGACGTCGCGACCGAGCTTTGGGAGAAGAGGACGGCGGTAGGAGTTTCGCAGGCTAGGGGTGCGGTCCACGCGACTCGGTGCGAGGAGAACGTGGCAATCTGCTGCTCGTATGACCTACGCCTCGCCGCCCTGCGCCCATTTGCCGCTGCTATAATCGAAGATTAACCTCATGAGTCCGAAGCGATTAGTACGTTCCACCACAGTTTTATGCGTGCGCCGCGAGGGTAAAGTCGTCATGGCCGCCGACGGCCAGGTCACCCTCGGCGAGGGCGTCATCAAGCACAACGCCCGCAAGCTCCGCCGCCTCTACCAGGATAAGATCATCGCCGGTTTTGCCGGTTCCACCGCCGACGCGTTCTCCCTGTTCAGCCGCTTTGAAGGCAAACTTGAGCAATATCACGGCAACCTCAGCCGCGCCGCCGTCGAGCTTGGCAAGGATTGGCGTACCGACAAGATGTTGCGACAGCTCGAAGCCCTGCTTCTGGTCGCCGATAAGGACCAAACCTTCCTGATCAGCGGCCAAGGTGATGTGATTGAGCCGGATAGCGGGATTGCGGCGATCGGCAGTGGAGGGTCGTACGCCATGGCGGCTGCTACAGCGCTCTACGACCACAGTAACCTCTCGGCACGAGAAATTGCGCAGGAGGCGATGAAGATCGCGGGTAACATCTGTATTTACACCAACGATAAAGTCACCTTCGAAGAGCTTTAGCGTCGAACAGAAAGGCGCCCATGGCTGGATACTCTGGTACACCGCTCCTGCAGAAGCTTGGCGTGAAACCTGGCCACCGGATTTCCACCGTAAACGCTCCCGCCGATTTCGCCCCCATGCTCGGCACCTTGCCGGACGGCACCGGATTTGTCGGCTCTTCAGCCAAGGACGTCGATATCATCGTTTCCTTTGAATCGTCGCTGAGCAGTTTCAAGAAGCGTCTGCCTGCTTTGGCGAATCGAATCAAGAGCGACGGCATGATCTGGATCGCATGGCCGAAGAAGGCTTCCGGAGTCACGACCGACGTGAGCGAGGACCTCGTACGCAACGCAGCGCTTAGCCAGGGGCTCGTCGACATCAAGGTCTGCGCCATCGACGACACCTGGTCAGGGCTGAAACTCGTGATCCGCAAAGCGAACCGTGCTGCCCGCGCGAAGGCTTAGACATTCTTAGGAGTACCAGCAGTGGCAATCTATTTACCCAGTACAACGGACGAAGAACAGGTAATGCTCGACGAACTCACCCCACGGGAAATCGTGACTGAGCTCGACAAGTACGTGGTCGGCCAGCATGAGGCCAAGCGCGCCGTGGCCATCGCGCTCCGCAACCGCATGCGCCGCCAGCGGCTCACGCCCGATCTCGCGGAAGAGATCATGCCCAAGAACATCATCATGATCGGGCCTACGGGCGTCGGCAAAACCGAGATCGCCCGCCGGCTGGCGAAGCTCGCCAATTCCCCGTTTCTTAAGGTCGAGGCCTCGAAGTTTACTGAGGTCGGCTACGTGGGGCGCGATGTCGAGTCGATGATCCGCGACCTGGTCGAGATTGCGATCGACATGATCCGCGAAGAAAAGCTCGATGACGTTGCCGACAAGGCCGAGCTCAACGCCGAAGAGCGCCTGCTCGACCTGCTGTTGCCCAGCGGCCCGCAGCCCGTGCAGCACGAGCCCGGTGCTGGATTTACCCAAGGCGAATTGATGTTGCCCGGCGATGGAGCGGGTTCGCGCACGCGCGAAAAGCTTCGCCAGCAGCTACGCGAAGGCAAGCTCGACGACCGCATTGTCGAGCTCGATGTCCGCGAAAAGAACTTCCCCGCCTTCGAGATCATCTCCAACCAGGGCGTGGAAGAGATGGATATCAACATGAAGGACATGTTGCCCAACATCTTCGGCCAGCGCACCAAGAAGCGGAAGATGAAGGTCAACGAGGCCTTCGATTACCTGATCCAGGAAGAAGAGCAGCGCCTGATCGACATGGACCAGGTCACGCGCACCGCCGTAGAACGCGTGGAGAACTCCGGCATCATTTTCTTAGACGAGATCGACAAGATCGCCGGCCGCGAGGGCGGCCATGGCCCGGATGTTTCGCGCGAAGGCGTACAGCGCGACATCCTGCCGATCGTGGAAGGAACAACGTGCAATACGCGCTACGGCATGGTGCGGACGGATCACATCCTGTTTATCGCCGCCGGCGCATTCCATGTCGCCAAACCGAGCGACCTCATCCCTGAATTGCAGGGCCGCTTCCCGATCCGCGTGGAGTTGCAGTCCCTCACCGTCGCAGATTTCATCAAGATCCTGACCGAACCGAAATCCTCGTTGGTCAAGCAGTACACCGCTCTGCTCGAGACCGAAGGCGTCAAGCTCGAGTTCACTCGCGAGGCGCTGGACGAAGTCGCCAACTTCGCGGCTCGCGTCAACGAGGGCACTGAGAACATCGGCGCGCGGCGTCTGCACACCATCATGGAGAAAGTGCTCGACGAGATCAGCTTCTCGGCGCCTGAACTCCAGGAGAAAAACGTAAAGATCGACGCCGACTACGTGCGCAAGGCGCTGGAGCACATCGTGAAAGATCAGGACCTCTCGCGCTATATCCTGTGATGTTGGTATGATCGGTGGCGCGCGCCCTTAGCTCAGTTGGATAGAGCGACTGACTTCGAATCAGTAGGTCGGGAGTTCGATTCTCTCAGGGCGCGCCAGTTTCCCATCCTTGAATCAATAGTTGACGCATGGAAAGACCGCTGTGCAGGATGGTAGTTCCTCTCCGTGTACCCAAGAATGTCCCTGCCTGGTGCGGACTCGAAGGATGACCTTCGTCCGCTGAAGAAATTCGTGGGTTTTCGACTTCGTCAACGTCGCCAATCCGGCGAAGAACTCTCTCTCTGTAATCGTGCTCGGCCGATCCAAGCGCACCGATATGCTCCGTGCGGCGCTTTCATTTTCGATATTGCCCGATGCTCAAGCTTCCCATTCGCTCCCATTCAGGGCACGAACCGAGAACGTCAACAAGCCGCATAACTGCAGGCTCTAGGGACAGATGGGGACTGATATGATCTGCAAAATTTCCCCTTGTTTAAACCCTTCTGGAGCCCATTCATGAGGTTCAGGCCGCTTTTCGCTATATCGCTATCGATTGTTTTTCTTACTGGATTCACTTCCATCGCTTTGGCACAGGGCGGCTTGGCTTGCGATGGAGTGACGGGTATGACCGCCGCGATAACGAACCTGATCACAGTCGCGACGCCGGGGAGCCAGGTGCAGTTACCCACTGGGGTCTGTGTGCTTGATTCAAAATTGGTTATTGGAAAATCTATCAGCTTAATTGGAGCCTCGAAGACAGGCACTACATTGATGTTACGTAACGCCGTCAACGCCGATGCGATCGAAGTCTCGGCATCAAGAGTAACTATCCTCAATCTTACCGTCGACGGAAATGTGGCGGGACAGACGGCGAACCACAACGCGATCACCTTTGACGACGGTCTGTCCGAACTCTCGGTAACAAACGCGGTGATTCAGAATGCAGGGAACGATTGCTTGCACTTCGGATCCAATTCGAGTGTACAGGTGCAAGGAAACACCCTTCGAGGATGTGGACATAATCAGCTCTCTTATACGTCTGGCACCGCGATCACAAGCGACGTCTGGGTGCTGGACAACCTGATTGATGGTTCTAACGCAGGCCCGAAAGGCTTCTGCGCCATCTTGATCGGACCTACCACGGGAGCATTGAGCAATGTCATTCTCAAGGACAACATCGTTAGCTACGAGCTGAGCTCGATCGAAACCGATGGCATCGTCGTGTCACAAGGAGGAACGACAGGAACGGTCACGAACGTTGTTGTGGCGCACAATCTTGTCTCGTCGGCCGGTACGCCATCCGGTGCGAACAATGGCATCGAGCTGTGGGGGGTCAACCAGTTCGTGGTGGGTGCAAATGTCGTTTCGAACGCAAAGGCGGGAATTCTAATCGATCCATGCGCAAGTTGCCTGCTGGGTGGAACCATTGCAGAGAATGTAATCAGCGATTCAACTTCGGCTGGTGTGGTTGGCATCTACGAGCGAGTTCCGGCAGTGACCATCACGGGCAACACAGTTACCGGATACGCAAGCGGAACCGGCATACTCGCTTCGGGCGACTCAACTTCCATCGCTTCAAACAGTTTGTACGCCAATGGCCACCAGATCATTGTGCGTGGTAACAATTCGTATGTCTCAGCAAATCTGGTGTCGGGTGGAACTTACGGCATCATCAGCGACGTGAGCGCAAATGGACTGTTTTTCGGAAACAACAAATTCGCGAACACCTTCTGGGGAATCTTGTTCCGAGCGACGTCGTATAGCGGCGGGATTGTCTCAGGGAATGTATTCACGAATGTGCATTCCCCCTATTCCGGAATCCCGAGCACGGGCGTCTCTGTGGTTGGTGTGAACCACCTCGTGCCGTGTCCTGCGGGAAAATCGGCTCCCTTGAGCATTAACAGTATTGGCGAATTGACCGAAGGTGCCTGCATATAGCAATTTCGGTTGCTGCAACGCCCGCGTTGCACAGACCTCGCAGTGGCCGCTTGCCCGCACTCGGATGGCATCTCAGGATCTCGCCTGTGAGCTCGCGCCCGCAACCCGGCTCGAGTTCGATTCTCTCAGGGCGCGCCATCTTTTCCCCTGCCGCCGGTGCGGCGCCTCTTCGCCCGGCTACACCGCACACTTGGATTCCAACGGGCGGGACGAGCCCGCCCTCCTGAAGGCCGCAACTACGTAATGATCACGTTCTTCGGATTACCCAAGGTTGAGCAAGGCGCCGAGTTGTAGGGATACGTGCCCGCCTGGTTAATCAAGCTGCAGGCCACCTTGGAACTTGGATTCACGGTGATCGGACTGGGCAGAGAGAACGGCCAGGTGCTGCCGGTAACCTGGGTTATCTGCACTGTGTCCGTGTTCGAATTGTTGTGCCAGTTGAAATCTTGCTTCTTTACACCATTCCATTGGTCCTTACACACCAATACGTCTGCCATCGCTTGAATCTCCTTTCAAAAACGGAGGAGCAGTATAGCCACTAGATACTACCGAGGCCAGTAAAACCTTGTACGGCCTAGCTCCCCACCAGCGCTTGGAACGCGGAGTTGTCTTTCAGGTGATCGAAGGTCGGATAGTCGTGCAGCTTGGCAGCGGGATACCCGGCATGCACCGCCTTCGCGAGCCATTCCAGTGCCAGCCCGGTTTCGCCGAGTTCGTTGTAGACCTGCGCAGCACTGAGCAGAAGTTCTTTCTCGCCGTGTCCGTATTGCAGGGCCTGTCCCAGGTAGAGCAGAGCATGCTCCCGGTCGCCGAGCATTGCGTAGTACTCGCAGATGTCGCTGAGCACATCGGTGTCGTGCGGATTCACTTTCAGTTGTTCGGCGCTCATTTCGATTGCTTTGCGATAGGCCTGCATCGCCTCGTTTTTCTTGCCTCCGTAGTAGAGCGCCGCCCCCAGGTTCCCCCAGGTCACATATTGATTCGGGTCGAGTTTACTTGCCTGCTGATAAGCCGCCGCGGCCTGGGAGAAATCCCGCGTGCAGAAGTAAGCGGTCCCCAGGTTAGCGTATGCACCATAGGTTGGACGCAATGCGATTGACCTCTTCAGCGGGGCGATCGCATCGGAGTAGCGGCCCATTTCGTTATAGGTACCAGCCAGGTTCACGTATCCGACGTAGCCCTCGGGCGCCAGTTGGGTCACCTTCGTGAACATCTCGGCGGCTTTTGCATATTCGCCGCGACGGTAATAGAACCCACCCAGCGCGTTATAGGCAAAATAGCTCTGCGGATGTGCGTCCACCGTGCGCAGGTACGCCTTCTCCGCCTCATCGATCGATCCCTGGTGTTCCAGCGCCAGCGACAATCCCAGCGCTGCGGTTTGGCTGGATGGCTCCAGTTCGACAGCCCTTTGATATTCGCCCGATGCAGCGCGGTACTGCCCGGTGCCGTCTTCCACCAAGCCGAGGCAGATGTGTCCCGCTTGCCCTGCATTCCCGAGCTTCACCGCGTCGTCGCACTCGGTCTTCGCCAAGGCCGTCCACTTTTTATCTTTGCTGAGCGAATACTTGCGCCAATAGGCCTCGCCGAGCGCGGCCTTGGCCATTCCGAAACCCGGGTCGATCTTGATCGCATCTTTCGCCATCACAATGGCGTTCTCAACGTTTTCCGGCTGCGAATAATCCACCAGGTACCCGCGAGCGCGCAGATAGTAGTCATACGCGGCAGGCTGCGTAGTTCCGTGGACCTTCAGGGCCGTCTGCTCCTCGGAACGCAGGTTCAAATGCAGCGCACGGACGGTCCCCTGGGCAATGTCATCCTCTATCGAAAACAAATCACCGCTGGGTACCGTAATGCTGTCACCGGCAAGTGTGCGGCCGCTGCGCGCATCGACCACTGTGTAAGTGGCGTGAATCAAATCGCCGGAAGGCTCCAGTCCGACAGAAATGCCGAGGTTCGCTCCGAACTGCGTACGCGCGTCGGCAAGCGACGAGACGTGCTTCTCCTGCAGGTTTCGGGCGGCGATCACCTCCAGCGCACGGTCCTGGCTCAACTGGCTGAGTTTGGCCGCTACACTTTCCACCAGGCCTTCGCCTAACGCTGTCAGCTTCGGATCTCCATCCACCGCCTTGAATGGCAGGACCGCGAGGATCGGCGTCTGCGGCAATGCCGCTTGCTCCGAGGCGGGCTGCGACTTCGAGAAATGCAACATCCTGGGATCGACCTTGTACAAAATGGCAAGAGCGGCAGTTGCTGCCAGAACCACCAGCGCAACGACCAGCTCCCGCCGTCGCGATCTCTTTGGCTCTACCTTCGCTATTCTGGCTTCCGGCTTAGGGACCTCCGCCGAAATCGTCCCGCCGCGCTCAACCGCGCGAAGGTCTGCCAGCAGGGCGGTCGCACTGGGATAACGGTTTTCCGGATCCTTCTCCAGCAGGCGGGAAACAATCTGCACGACCGGCGCGGGCACATTCTTGTTGACGTCCTTCAAAGATGGCACTTCGGCGTGCAATACCCTGCCCAGAGTGCCGACAAAGCTGTCGGCTGCAAACGGTTGCTTGCCGCCAAGCATCTCGTAGAAAACTAAACCCAGCGAGAACAGGTCCGCGCGCCCGTCATAGAGCTTCTGCGTCAGCACCTCCGGCGCCATATACGCGGGGGTGCCGCTGAAAGCGCCTTTCATCGTCGCCAGGGACTGCGTCGCCTGGTCGGCACCGCCGAATGCAAAATGCTTGGCCACTCCGAAATCCAGGACCTTCACCCGTCCTGTGGGGGTCAGCATGATATTTTCCGGCTTGATATCGCAATGCACGATGTGTTCTGCGTGCGCGGCTTCCAGCCCTTCCGCGCATTGCTTGGCAATACTGAGAAATTCATCCGTCGTGATCGGCTTTTCGCATCGCCGCCGCAGCGTAATCCCCTCGATGTACTCCATCACGACAAGGATTTCGCCTTTGTCCTCGAGCACATCGTAGATCTGTGCAATGTTCGGGGTATTCAGGATTGACGCACGCTGCGCTTCTTTGAGAAACCTGGCGCGGTCACCTTCATCGAACTGCAGCTCCGGCGCCATCCGCTTGATGGCAACCTTGCGGGTCAGCAGGGTGTCTTCGGCGGCATAGACCTGGCCCATGCCTCCAACCCCTAAGCGTTCGCCAACGCGAAAGCGACCGATCGTGGTGCCGGCCGCGGGTCCAGCAGCTTTCTTGGTGTCTTCGGGTGCGTCAGGCATAAGGGTCCGCGAAGAGTGCGAACATTGTAATGCTCGCTATTCCAATGCGGAAGCTATCTTCTCATGTTGCCGCTGCGTGTCTCCATGCCGCTCACTCTCTGCCCCGCAGCCCTCGTGAGACCGAGCAGCCAGTAAAAAACCAACCGGAAACGGCACCCTGGAGCCAACGTCCTTCCGGACGGTATTGCACCACCTCGGGGCCAGGCAGCATCTTAGAGACATGCCGCCCCGCCGCCCCAAAGCCGGAGCTGAGGATGTCCTTTCGCTCTTCCATGCTCCCGCCCGCGAGTGGTTCGAGGCGGTATTTGACGGCCCGACCCGCCCACAGCAGATGGGATGGCCGGCAATTGCGCGAGGCGATTCGACCCTGGTACTCGCGCCGACCGGCACCGGTAAGACCTTGGCAGCGTTTCTCTGGGCAATCGATCGCCTGATGTTCGAGCCGGTACCCGAAAAGAATGCTCGCTGCCGGATCCTCTACATTTCTCCCATCAAAGCATTAGCGGTCGATGTCGAGCGCAACCTGCGCTCGCCCCTGGTAGGCATTGCGCATGCCGCGCGCCGGTTGGGCATTCCCTTCCACGAACCCACCGTCGCAGTGCGCACCGGCGACACGCCCGCCAGCGAACGCGCCCGCTTTCAGCGGCAGCCCGCCGACATCCTGATCACGACGCCGGAGTCCCTCTACCTGCTCCTCACCTCCAACGCCCGCGAAGCTCTCAGGTCGGTGGAGACCGTTATCCTCGATGAGATTCACGCCCTTGTTCCCACCAAGCGAGGCACCCATCTCAGCCTTTCGCTGGAACGTCTGGAGCACCTGACCGGCCGCCGGGTTCAGCGGATCGGTCTCTCTGCAACGCAGCGGCCATTGGAAGAGGTCTCACACTTTCTCGCAGGCGTTGAAAACACCAACCCGACTCCCTCTGACGAACCGGAACGCCTTGCATTGGCCGAAGAACTGGAAGTGGAGAGCGGCGGTGTCCGGTACCGCGCAGTGACGATCGTGGACGCAAGCGAACCGAAGCGATTGGATTTGCGGGTAGAGGTCCCCGTTGAAAACATGGCGGCGCTCGACGAAATCGTTCCCTTGCCGAGCGGCCCTGCCTCGCAGGGACCGGTGCGCCCATCGATCTGGAGCGCGATCCATCCGACACTCCTGAAACTCGTCCGCGAGCATCGCTCGACTTTGATCTTCGTCAACAGCCGCCGGCTGGCCGAGCGAATCTCCGGTGCGATCAACGATCTTGCCGGCGAACCACTCGTTCGGGCGCATCACGGCAGCGTGTCCGTAGGACAGCGCAAGGAAATCGAAGAGCTTCTGAAGTCCGGCCAATTGCGCGGCCTGGTCGCAACCTCGTCGCTCGAGCTGGGTATCGACATGGGCGCCGTTGATCTCGTGGTGCAGATCGAAGCGCCACCCTCGGTCGCGAGCGGCATGCAGCGCATCGGGCGCGCCAGCCACCAGGTGGGCGCGGTGAGCAAGGGGCTGATCTTCCCCAAGTATCGTGCCGATCTCGTCGCCTGCGCCGCCGTAACGGCTGCCATGCAGAACGGTGAAGTCGAATCCATCCGTTACCCGCGCAATGCGCTCGATGTCCTCGCGCAGCAAATTGTTGCGACCGTCGCCATGGAACCCTGGCGCGTCGACGATCTCTTTCACTTTGTCCGTCGCAGTGCGCCCTTCGCCTCTTTGTCACGTTCGCTCTTCGACGGTGTACTCGACATGCTCTCCGGCCGTTATCCTTCCGACGAATTCGCGGAGCTTCGGCCGCGCATTACCTGGGACCGCGTGGAGAACACGCTCACCGCCCGCCAGGGCGCCAAGAGTATTGCGATCGCCAATGGTGGCACGATTCCAGATCGCGGCCTCTACGGAGTCTTTCTCGCGGGAACGGAAAAGGGCGGGCGCCTCGGCGAACTCGACGAAGAGATGGTCTTCGAGAGCCGGCCAGGCGAAACCATCATCCTGGGCGCCTCCACCTGGCGCATTGAAGAGATCACTCACGACCGCGTTCTGGTGTCGCCCGCACCCGGAGAGCCCGGCAAAATGCCCTTCTGGCACGGCGATACCGCGGGGCGGCCCGCCGAGTTCGGCGAGCGTATCGGCGCCATGACCCGCCGCCTGCTCGATCTTCCACGCGGCGCCGCCATTGCCACCTTGATCGAAACCAACAAGCTTGATGAGAATGCCGCCGAAAATTTGCTCCGTTACCTTGAAGATCAGCGCGCGGCCACGCAGCAAGTTCCCTCGGACAAAGACATCGTCGTCGAACGCTGCCGCGACGAACTCGGGGACTGGCGCGTCTGCGTCCTAACGCCCTACGGTAGCCGGATTCACGCCCCGTGGTGCATCGCCATCACCGCCAAGCTGCGCGCGGACTATGGCCGCGAGGTCGAAAGCATGTGGTCGGAAGATGGCTTCGTGCTCCGCCTGCCCGATTCCGATGAGCCGCTCGACATCGAAGCACTCTTCCCCAGCGTTGCCGAATTCACCTCGCTGGTCATGCACCAGCTCGGCGGAACTTCGCTGTTCGCCGCGAAATTCCGCGAGGCCGCCGGACGCGCCCTGCTGCTCCCTCGCCGTCGCCCCGGACAACGCACCGCCCTGTGGCAGCAGCGCAAACGGGCCGCTGACCTGCTCAGCGTCGCATCGCGCTTCTCCAGCTTTCCGCTTCTGCTCGAAACCTATCGCGAGTGCATGCGCGACGTCTTCGATCTTCCCGCCGCGGCGAGCCTGCTGCGCAATATCCAGAACGGACAGGTGAAGGTCACCAGCGTCGATTCGCAGCGCCCGTCGCCTTTTGCTTCTGCGTTGCTCTTCTCCTACATTGCGAACTACATCTACGAGGGCGACGCGCCCCTCGCGGAACGCCGCGCGCAGGCTCTCTCGATCGACCAGGCGCAACTCCAGGAGCTGCTCGGCGATACCGACTTCCGCGAACTGCTCGATGCCGCCGTTCTCGACGAAGTCGAAGCACAGTTGCAATCTCTCGAAACCGAGTATGGCGTGCGCAGCGCGGATGCCCTCCACGATCTTTTGCGACGGATCGGCGACCTCAGCGAAATCGAGATCGCGCAACGTACCGAAGAGGTCGATCCCGCCGCGCTCATTGTCCAGCTCGAGCGCGAGCGCCGCATTGTGAGAGCCACGGTCGCGGGTGAGAAACGCTACATCGCCGTTGAAGATGCCGCCCGTTATCGCGATGCCCTTGGGGTTCCGCTTCCTCCCGGACTTCCAGAAATCTGGCTCGCCAAAACCGAAGACCCGTTGACATCCTTACTTCGCCGCTATGCCCGAACCCACGGACCGTTCACCACCGCGCGCGCCGCCGCCCGCTTCGGCGTGGACAATGCAGCCGTCGAGCAGGCCCTCACCGCGCTGAATGCCCAAGGCAAGCTTCTCGAAGGCGAGTTCCACCCGCAAGGCAGCAGCCGCGAATGGTGCGATCCCGAAGTCCTGCGCATCATCCGCCGCAAGACGCTCGCCCGTCTGCGCAAGGAAGTCGAACCCGTCGACGAAGCGGTGTACGCGCGCCTCATCACCCGCTGGCAAGGCGTTTCCACGCCACGCCGGGGCGTCGACGCTGTTCTCGATGCGGTCGAGTTGCTGCAGGGTGTACCTCTCCCGGCCAGCGTGCTGGAACGCGACATTCTTCCCGCTCGCGTGAAGGAATATCAACGCGGCGACCTTGACGCCCTCATCGCTGCCGGCGATGTCATCTGGGTTGGCGTCGAACGCCTCGGACGCCGCGATGGACGCATCGCCCTCTACACCGCGCAAAACTTCGCGCGCCTTCTGGCTCCCATCGAACTCCGGCCCCGGGTGGAACTTTCCGAGCTGGCGCAAAAGCTTCTCGAATTCCTCAAGACCCAGGGTGCCTCGTTCTTCCCCGCTCTGCTGCAGGCCTCCGGCGCAGGCTTCTTCGCCGAGACCCTCGACGCTCTCTGGGAGCTTGTCTGGGCCGGCCTGGTCACCAACGACACTCTTCAGCCCCTGCGCGCCATGGTTACCGGCAGCGGCGATGGCAAACGTTCGTCGGAGGAACGCAAGACGGGACGCCCCGAGGCGCTCCTGCGCGCGCGTGGCCGCTCGGGATCTCCCGCCGGCCAGGGTCGCTGGTCGCTCGTCGAAACTCGCCGCGTTGCTGCTCCGACAGCCACCGAATGGAGTGCCGCCACCGCGCAACAGCTCCTGAATCGCTACGGTATCGTCACTCGCGAGGCCGTCGCCGCCGAAGGCCTGCCCGGCGGCTTTAGCGCCGTCTATCCAACCTTGCGCACCATGGAAGATAGCGGCCTGGTGCGGCGCGGCATGTTCGTGAGCGGTTTGGGCGCGGCCCAGTTCGCCATGAACTCTGCTGTCGATATGTTGCGCACCTTGCGCAAGGTTCCTGACATTCCGGAGGCCCTGCACCTCGCCAGCGTCGACCCCGCCAATCCTTACGGTTCGATACTTCGATGGCCGTCGAACGATGAGGATGTTTCTAAGCCGATGCTCTCGCGCACGGTTGGGACCAGCGTCGTTTTGGTCGATGGCAGGCTCGCTGCTTATCTGCGGCGCAGCAGCGATGCAATCACCGTGTTCCTTCCCGACGCCGAACCGGATCAGTCAACGACCGCCCGGGCCCTGGCAAAGAAGCTGGCGGAGGTCGCCATCGCCCGCCAGAAATACAAAACCGGCCTGCTCGTCGGAGAGATCAATGGAGTTCGCGCCCAGGAACATTTCCTGGCCCGCTTCCTGCAAGAAGCAGGATTCGTGGCGACTGCTTTCGGCTACCAGATGCGCCGGGTGGGCGGCCCTGTCACGGCTCGCAATCTCCCGCCTGAAGATGAGGCTGAGAACGGACCGGACGACGAACCCGTGGAAGATCCAGAGAACCCAGCCACGCAGGATCGGCGGCGCGCGTAGATGCCCGAAGGCGATACCATCTTTCGCGCGGCGCGCACGCTGGACCGCGCTCTAGCCGGCAAGATCGTCACCCGCTTCCAGACCGTGCTGCCGAAACTCGGCCGCGTTGACGAAGACTCTCCTGTCGCCGGCCGCAGCGTTGAAAAAGTCGAGGCGCGTGGCAAATGGCTGCTGATGCACTTCTCCGGCGACCTCATCCTGCTCACCCACATGCTGATGAGCGGAAGCTGGCATATCTACCGCCCAGGGGAGCGCTGGAAATCGGCGCCGCGGGATATGCGCATCGTCCTCGAAACCGCGGATATCCTTGCCGTCGCCTTTCGCGTTCCCGTTGCCGAGTTTCATTCCGCGGCATCGCTGCGCCGCCACCCCGGATTGAACCGTCTCGGGCCGGACATCCTGGGCCAGGATTTCGACGCGACAAAGGCGCTCGAACGGCTGCAGTCGCGCCCTGAACTCGAACTGGCCGAGGCGGTGCTCAACCAATCCGTACTTGCGGGCCCCGGCAACGTCTTCAAATCGGAGATCTGCTTCGCGTGCCGCTTGCATCCGTTACGCAAAATCGCTTCGCTCGGGCATACCGAACTGCAGCGCGTAGTGGAAACGGCCCACCGTTATATGACGGCCAACGTCGCCGAGACCTCCGGCGACAAGATCGTGACCTACACCGGCTTCCGCCGCACCACAGGCCGCGCTGACCCGTACGCCCGGCTCTGGGTTTACGGCCGCGCCGGAGAACCCTGCCGGCAATGCGGAACCCCGATCGAAGTAACCCGCCAGGGCAGCAACGCGCGAAAGACGTACTATTGTCCTCACTGCCAGAAGTAAGTGGTTCGCGGAGGAACCAGAATGAAATTTGCAGACAAGGTTGCACTGGTGGCCGGCGGCACCGGAGGCCTGGGCCGTGCCGTGAGTCTCGCGCTCCTCGCGCAGGGCGCGAAGGTCGTGGTCACCTACATCGTTCCGGAAGAGTTCGCGGCCCTGCAAACGGCAGCCGGTACCGGCGCCTCTCTTGAGGGTCACCCCCTCGACGTCACCGATGAAACCGCCACACGGAGATTGACGGACGAGATCGTCGCCAAGCATGGCCGTCTCGACCTGCTGGTCAACACCATCGGCGGTTATGCCGGCGGCATCAAGCTGTGGGAGCTCGATACCAAGGTATTCGAGAAAATGCTCGCGCTGAACCTGCGTGCCGGCTACGCTCTCGCCCGCGCCGCGGTGCCCGCGATGCTCAAGCAGCGGAGCGGAGCCATCGTCAACATAGCCGCCAAGGCTGCCGTCGATCACGCCGCTGGCGCATCCGCCTATGCGAGTTCGAAAGCGGCTGCCCTGGCGCTCATGGATTCCCTTGCCGAAGATTTGCGCGGAACCGGTGTGCGCGTGAACTCCGTCCTGCCGAGCATCATCGACACCGACGCCAATCGCAAGGCGATGCCAAATGCCGACTTCGCCAAGTGGCCCAAGCCGGAAGACATTGCCAACGTCGTTCTCTTCCTCCTGGGCGACGAAGCGCGGGTTGTGCACGGTGCCGCGATCCCTGTTTACGGAGCCCTCTAAGCCCAAGAGCTCTGTTCGGCTACCCTCGTCGTAATCATTTTCCAGCAAACTACGAAAGTTTTCGTTGACAGTACGAATATCTTCGTAGTAGAGTCACAACCCATGAAAAGCGATGTCCCGAAAATGCCCACCGCGTCGGAACTGGAAATCCTTCGCGTGCTCTGGGAGCAGGGCCCGTCGACGGTAAAAGAGGTGCACGAAACGCTGAGCGCCCGCAGGCCCGTCGGCTACACCACCGTCCTCAAGCTTCTGCAGATTATGACCGTAAAGGGCACCGTATCGCGGAACGAGCGGGACCGTGCGCACGTATATGTTGCCTGTCAGCCCGCCGAGCGCACCAAGCGGCAACTCGCGGGCGAGATGTTGCAAAAAGTCTTCGGCGGCTCCGCCAGCGAACTGGTGTTGCACGCCCTCTCCGGCCAGAAAGCCTCGCACGAAGAAATTGAAGAGATTCGGCGCATGCTGGATGAGTTCGAAAGGAAGTTGCCATGACGTTCCATCTCTCCCCGGAATTCGTCCGCGCATTAGGGTGGGGACTTCTGCACTTTGTCTGGCAGGGCGCCGCCGTCGCCGCTTTACTGTCGCTGCTGATGGCGTTTTGCCAGAAAGCGACGGTGCGCTATGCCGCATCCGTCCTCGCACTTCTGCTTATGCTGGCTCTTCCCGTCGCCACGTTCTTCGTACTACAGCAGCCCGCCCGGAATGCGCCAGCCACGATCACCGACGACGCCTCCGCCACGCCGGTGAACACCGCCTGGGGACCTGCGAACGACCGGCATCACTCCCGGCCTTCGCAAAGCGAAGCTCAACCTGAGGCGATCTTCTGGCTGGTGCGCCTCTGGATGATCGGAGTGGCATGCTTCACGCTGCGCAGCGCCGGAGGCTTTCTGCTGGTGCAGCGCGTTCGCAGGATCGCCAATGTGCCGGCTTCCGGCGAGCTGTTGCGGCTTTGCCTTGCCGTGCAGCACCGCATGGGCATCGCGCGTGCGATCCGGTTCTGCCGTTCGACCGCGTTGCAGGTTCCGGCGGTCATCGGCGGCATACGGCCGATCGTATTGCTGCCCGTCACCGCCCTCACCGGCCTGAACGCGCTCCAGATCGAGGCGATTGTTGCCCACGAATTAGCGCACATCCGGCGACTGGATTATTTCGTGAACCTGTTCCAGGTCTTCGCTGAGACCGCACTCTTCTATCACCCTGCCGTCTGGTGGGTCAGTAAGACCATCCGCACCGAGCGCGAAAACTGCTGCGACGACACGGCAATTTCCGTCTGCGGAAATCGGCTCGAGTACGTACGGGCCCTCACTCACCTGGCGAGCATGCGGCTGACTCCGCAGTTTGCGATGGCCGCCAATGGAAGCCCCTTGAAGGCACGCGTAAGGAGATTGTTGGGAATGGCCCAGGAGAAAGAAGGCGTTCGCAGCGAAAGTTCGGTGCTGTTGGGAGTATTGATTGTTGCCGGCTTGGTCCTCGCGGGAAATTCGCTGAGCACACGGGCCCAGGCGCAGGGCGAGAAAGCGCCCGTCGCCGTCACCCCTCCTGTTGCCGTCGAGATCCCGGCGATCGCGCCCCGCGCAGCCGTTTCCGCCATTGCGCCGCGCGTGGCCGTTTCTGTCGTGGCGCCCCGCGCCCCTGTTGCAATTCCCTCTCACTTCGTCGTTGTTCCCACCATGCCGATGATCGCACCACGAGCGGCGATCGCCACGGCAATCACCCTGCGGCCGACGATCAGCCTGGCAACTCCGGTGGCAATGGCACGGGCGATTCATGTGCAGCTCCCAAGCCTGCGCGCTTTGCTGGCACAAGCGGAGGCTCCGGCTTCCCCCGCACCTCCCGCGCGCTCTGAGTCTTACGTGGAGGACATGAAAGCCGCAGGCTACGGCGATCTCACCGTGGATGAACTGGTGGCGATGAAGGTCCAGGGCATCACCCCGGACTACGTGCGCGACATGAAAGCTGCAGGCCTGAAGATGGATGCCGACGAACTCATCGGGATGAAGGTGCAGGGCATCACCCCGGACTACGTCAAGCAGATGCGCGCCGCCTATCCCAATATCGATTCGGACAGCATCATCGGAATGAAGGTCCAGGGAGTGACGCCCGAATATGCGGCCGAACTCGCGAAACTGGGCATCAAGGAAGATGCCGACGAGTTAATCGGGCTGAAGGTGCAAGGCGTCAGCCCCGAATACGTGCGCGATATGCGCGCGACGGGCATCGATTTTGATTCCGACGAACTGATCGGCATGAAGGTCCAGGGAGTCACTCCGGCGTACGTTGCGGCCTTGAAAGCAGCCGGCCTCGGCAAACTCGACGCCGACGAGATCGTCGGCGCGAAGGTGATGGGTATTACGCCGGAATTCATCGAGAAGGCACGCAGCCACGGTTTCAAGGACCTGGATCTCGACAAACTCATTCAACTGAAGGCCACGGGCGTTCTGTAACGCCAAGGAGAAATTTCCATGAAGCGAGCGGCTGCCAATGTAATTGTTATCACGATAGTCCTTATCTCCTATATTTCGCTCTTCTCCGCCAACGCCTTCGAGAGCGGCGATTGGACGATGCGAAAATCCGAGGAACCCGGCAAAGTCCAGTTCTCGCTGATGCAGTCCAGCCAGGGCCACCAGTCGCAGCACTCTTCGAGTTGGGCGCTCGGGGCGTTTCAGGGTCTGGACACCACGACTTCTGCTCGTCACGATGTGCGCTTCACCATCACCCGTGACGCCGGCAAGTTCGAGTGCGAGGGCTTTCTTCGGGAGGGGGAAGGCGCCGGCCTCTTTCACTTCATGCCGGATCCGCAATACGCCCAGCAGATGGAAGCCCTCGGGTTTCGCGGGATCGACGGCGAGAAGCAATACGAGATGGCGGTTCTGGATGTCAGCGTGGCGTTCGCGCGGGAGATGGCAGGCGAACATTTACGTGGGCTGGACACCGACAAGCTCATCGAATTCCGCATTTTCAATGTGGATTCGAAGTTCATCCATGATCTGCGCGATGCCGGGCTGCCGGCCGACAATAGCGCTCGACTGGTCGAGTTCCGCATCCACGGCGTGACCCCGGAGATGGCGCGCTCCCTGCGCCAGCAGGGCTACTCACCGGACGAATGCAAGCTGGTTGAAATGCGCATCCATGGCGCTACTCCAGAGTTTCTCGAAGCGTTGGCGAAGCAGGGCTACCAGCATGTCGACCTCGACAAGCTGATCGAGTTTCGCATCCACGGCGTGTCCCCGGAGTTCATTGAGAAGCTCCACGGTCTAGGCTACGTGCATCCTGAGCCGGACAAACTCGTCGAAATGCGGATTCACGGCGTCACTCCCGAATACATCGCGAGCATGCAAGCCAAAGGCCTGAAAGATCTCACCATCGACAAGCTGGTGGAGATGCGCATTCACGGCATCGACTGAAGCGTCACGGCAGCTCTAATACTTCGGGACGTTCGGGTCCACTTTCTCGGACCACGCATTGATGCCGCCGGTGAGATTATGTACGTTCTTGAAACCTTGCTGGCGAAGGAAGTCGACAGCTTGGGCGCTGCGTCCTCCGAGCTTGCAGTGGGCGATAATCTCCCGGTTCGGATCGAGTTCACGGACGCGTTTCGGCAGGTCACCGAGCGGGATGAGATGGCCGCCGAGATTCGCGATCTGGTATTCGTGCGGCTCGCGCACATCGAGAATGAACAGTTTCTCTCCGGCATCCATTCTTCGTTTCAGCTCTTCAGGTTGAATCTCTCCGGCCATTCCCACCTCTCCTCCGCGAACTCCGCAGAACTGATCATAGTCGATGAGTTCCCTCACGGTGCGATGCGTCCCGCACACCGGACAATCGGGATCTTTCTTCAGCCTCAACTCCTGAAACTTCATCGCTAACGCATCCACCAGTAACAACCGGCCGATGAGCGGTTCGCCAATCCCACAAACCAGCTTGATCACCTCGGTCGCCTGGATCACACCGAGCAATCCCGGAAGCACGCCCAACACCCCACCCTCGGCACACGACGGCACCATGCCTGGCGGCGGTGGCTCTGGATACAGGCACCGGTAGCAGGGTCCGCTTTCCGTAGCAAACACACTCGCCTGCCCTTCAAAGCGAAATACGGATGCATAGACGTTTGGCTTGCCCGTGAGCACACAAGCATCGTTGACAAGGTAACGCGTAGCAAAATTGTCGGTGCCGTCGGCGATGATGTCGAAGTTCTGGAAGATCGCCAGGGCATTCGCGCTGGCAAGTTTCGTATTGATCGCCTCGACCTTCACGAATGGATTGATCGCGGCAATCTTCTCGCTTGCCGATTCAACCTTCGGACGGCCCACGTCCGGCGTGGTGTGAATGATCTGGCGCTGCAGGTTGGTGAAATCCACGACATCAAAATCGATAATCCCCAGCGTTCCCACCCCGGCAGCCGCGAGGTAGAGCGCCAGCGGAGAGCCCAGCCCTCCCGTGCCTACGCAGAGAATACGTGCAGTTTTGAGCCGTAGCTGGCCTTCGAGTCCAACCTCCGGAAGCGAGAGGTGCCGCGCGTACCGCAGCAATTCATCCTTGGTAAGTTGGGGGCTCTCCATTGGCTTATCCCCCGGCAATCGCGCCCACCACCATAAATGGCTCCGCGCCCTTCACGACCTCTTCGGGCACGGGAGCATCCGGCGACTCATGCGATAGATCTTCGCCGCACGCAAAGAACCGGATGAACGGACGGCGCTTCAGCGTACCGTGATCGCGGATCGTGCCGCCCAGCATCGGATAGCGTTGCTCGATCGCAGTCAGAATCGCCGCCTGCGTCACCGCTCCATTAAGATCGAGCGCGACTTCGCCGTTGATCTTCGCTAGCGTTCGCAGATGGGCCGGAAGTACAACGCGGATCATGGCAGGGTTTGCGCCTCTACTGAAAGCACCGCCGGCAGGTCGTGCACGATCGCCTTCCAGTTATCCCCGGCATCCGCCGAACCGTAGACCTGTCCGCCGGTGGTGCCGAAATAGATGCCGCATTCGTCGAGCGCGTCCACTGACATCGCATCGCGCAGCACATTCACAAAGCAATTTTCCTGCGGAAGCCCTTTCGTCAGCGGCTCCCATTCGTTGCCCCCGCTCTTGCTGCGATACACGCGCAGCTTGCCCTCCGGCGGAAAGTGCTCCCCGTCGCTCTTGATCGGAACCACGTAGATCGTTTCCGGCTCGTGGGCGTGCACGTCGATCACGAACCCGAAGTCGGTCGGAAGATTTCCGCTGACCTCCGTCCACCGATCGCCGGCGTTGTCGCTACGCATCACGTCCCAATGTTTCTGCATGAAGAGCACGCCCGGCTTCTTGGGATGCATGGCGATGTGGTGCACGCAGTGGCCCACCTCGGCGGTGGGGTCGGGAATGTGCGCCGAACGCAGCCCCTGGTTGATCGGCAGAAAGCTCTTCCCCCCGTCGTCGGTTCGAAAAGCACCCGCGGCCGAGATCGCGATGAAGATGCGCTTAGGATCGCTGGGATCGAGAATGATCGTGTGCAGGCACATGCCTCCCGCGCCCGGCGTCCAGTGCGGTCCGGAGCCATGTTTCCGCAATCCGGAGAGTTCCGTCCAATTCTGCCCGCCGTCCGTAGTTTTGAACAACGCGGCGTCTTCGATGCCCGCATATACCGTGTCTGGATCGGTCAGCGACGGCTCGAGATGCCACACCCGCTTGAACTCCCAGGGATGCGCCGTGCCGTCATACCACTGGTGCGTACCGGGGACGCCGTCATATAGAAACTTGTTTCCCACCGGTTCAAAGGTCTTGCCGCCATCATTCGATCGCTGGATCTGCTGCCCAAACCATCCGCTCGACTGGGACGCATAGATGCGGTTCGGATCGGCAGGCGAGCCCTTCAGGTGATAGAGCTCCCACCCGGCGAAGTGCGGACCGCTTACATCCCACTTTTCCCGCTTGCCGTCAGAGGTCAGAATGAATGCCCCTTTGCGTGTGCCCACGAGTAATCGCACGCTGCTCATGATCGACTCCTTCTTTGGAATGCAAACTTTATATCAATCGTTTCCTTACCGGCAACCCGCCCCGACTATCGCTTTTGGGCCTGCATTTCTTTAAACCCTTCGGCCGCCTGCTGCACATCCACCGGAAAATCTTCGAACTCCTGCACCTGGCGGATCTCGATAACCTCGTTCCGCGATGCTGGGCAGCGCTTCGCCCACTTGATGGCTTCTTCCTTCGAGTTCACGCGAATCATCCAATAGCCGCCCAGCACTTCCTTGGTTTCGATATACGGCCCATCCGTCACCTTGGGCTCGCCGCTCTCAAAGCTCACCCGTGCTCCCGAGGAGACTGGGTGCAGCCCGTCCAGGGCTATGAGTACCCCGGCTTTTTGCAGTTCTTCGTTGTACTTCATCATGGCGGCAACGGCATCCGCGGAAGGCATCGTGCCGGGGGCGGCGGTCTCGTACCCCTTGGGAATCATCAGCATCATGAATCGCATGTCGTTCTCCTTTCGTCCGCTTCGTAACTATGTCGAACGAGCCTACGGGAAATCGACGGAAACTGAAAAATATTTGCCGGGCAAAAAAAGAGGCACTCACAAGAGTGCCTCTTCTCAACAGCACCGTTCCAGGGGTTATTTCACGGTCACGTACTCGGCAGTGCTCACCGACCCTACATACTGATCGACGGCGACAACCGCAATGCGATGTTTCCCCGAAGACAGCGTGATCTTCTTGTTCAGCTGGTTTCCGAGTTTCTCGTAGGTCTTCTTTCCATCCACCCAGACCTCCAGCCGTTTTACGCCGATCGGCGAATTGCCCGCAGCCGTCACCAGCACCGGCGAGCTCACGCTTGCATTGCTCGCAGGGGCGCAGATCTTCGAAGCCAGGTTTGCCGATCCAAGTCCCGTACAGTTCTTGCTCCCGCTGGTCACCAGCCCTACGATCACTTCTCCGGGAGCGGGGAAGTAGGAGGGCTCCACGTAGTCTGCCCGCGAATCCAGATTCAGATCGCGGAAGTCCACCTCAAAAGCCGAACCCTGGTCGATGATCTGCTCCGCGCCAAAGGTGTTGTTGCCGTTTCCCGGCCGGAAACTGATATCCCCGCTGGAAACGCCGCCTGCGCTGATCACGTCCACGATATCCGGATTCAAATCGCTGTTGACATCGGCCGTGTAGAGAATTCCCCCTAAATCATCGCCAATGAGAAACGACGAAACCAGGCTGAACTTTCTCCCTCCCAGGTTTTTATAGATGTGTGCTGTCGTTGTGCCGCACACGTCTTCCGGGTTGGTGCAGCCGTTGTAATGGCTGGTGCTCATTGCCAGATCCTCGAGCGCATCGTTGTTGAAATCCGCTGCCGTCAAGGAAGAGAACCCGTCTTTCGTTGGCGCGGGAATCTGGGTCGGCGCGGCGAACGTGCCGTTGCCTTTGCCCCACCACACCAGCGCTTTGCTGCCTTCGGCATTCGCGATATCAAGATAACCGTCGTTGTCGAAATCGCCGGCCACTGCGCGGCTCAGAACTCCCCGAGAGTGCGAGGACCTGCCCGGAAGTAAAAGTTCCAGAGCCCGAGTTGATGAGAATCTCGATCTGCTTTCCTTCGACGGCGGCCAGATCAACTTTGCCATCACCGTTGAAATCGCCGGCGACGAATGAGCTTGCAAGCGCTTTCGTCGTGGGCGGAGTGCCCATGCGGAAAGTTCCATTCCCGTTGTTGAGAAGGACCGTGCTCACCGTTCCGGTTCCCGGCGCAATCAAAAGATCCGGCCAACCATCGCCGTTGAGATCGACAGAAATAATTGGTCCGTTGCTGGGAATCGCGTAGCTCGTGTAAGTTCCGAAGCCGCCGCTGTGATTATTAAAATAAACATCGACGGTCCCAACGGAACCGCCATAAGGCTCGTTCACTGCGGCCATGTCGGGATAGCCATCGCGATCGAAATCTGCGAGCGCCGAAGAAAGCGCACCCTGGCCGTCGGTTGGATAAGTTGTGAAGTTATAGGTTGTCTGGGAGAACATTGGCGCGGCCCAGAAGAGAAGGGAGACAACGAAGGACGTGAGGCGCATTTCAAATCTCCGTCTCGGGGAACAGAGGGTAAGTAGCTGGATGGGAATTGTATTCCGAGTTCCTGGTTGTCGCGTGTAAGGTCTTGTTTATTCAAGAGCACGAATTCGCCGTAACCCGGAAGCGCAGTAAGCGTCTGGTAACCTTAGTTCTCTATGCAGCGGTGGGCATTTCTTCCGACCTCAGCCGTCTTCCTCGCGGCCCTCGTGCTCGGCTCCTGCGGCCAGCCCGGGTCGCCGCAGCCGCCATCGCTGGAATTACCGAAAGCCGCAGACGATGTGACCGCCACCCGTAAAGGGGATCGCGTCACGATACGTTGGACGACCCCCAGCCGCTTCACCGACGGCCACACCATCCGCCACCTCGGCCCCACCCATATCTGCCGCGTCCCGGGCCAAAGTCCGGCAGCCACATGCACCGTCGTCGGTACGCTCCCCGCGCCGCCTGAGGCTCCCAGGCACAAGTCCATCTCCAGGCTGCCGATGGAATATGTCGATGTTCTTCCCTCCAGCCTGATTCAGGCCTCGCCCACCGCGGACGTCATGTACGGGGTAGAAATCCTCAATATCCATGGGCGCAGCGTAGGCGTCTCGACCCAGGTTCCGATTTCGACAGCGCCTGCCCTGCCACCGCCAGCCGGATTCGCCGCAACCGTCGGCAATGACGGCATTACTCTGCAATGGCAGCCGATACCAGCACCAAGCGTCCAGGGGATCAGCTTCGCCTACCAGATCGAGAGGCGCGGCGAGAATGGTGATTTCGCGCCGGTCGGCACCGTTCCCATCGATCAAACGACCTATCTCGACCAGACCTTCGAGTGGGAAAAGAAATTTGCATATCGCATCCTCGTGCTCACTGAGTCCGCCACCAAGCAGGTGCTCGTCGAAGGCATCGAATCGCCGGCCGTCACCGTATTTGCGCACGATGTCTACCCCCCGGCCGCGCCTCACGACCTCCAGGCCGTATTTTCCGGACCCGGCCAGCAGTTCTTCATCGATCTCTCCTGGGCCCCAAACCTGGAACCCGATCTCGCCGGCTACAACGTTTACCGTCACGAAGAAGGTGCGTCTCCCGTGAAGATCAACGCGCAGCTCGTGACCGCGCCTTCCTTCCGCGATGAGCACGTCGAGCCGGGGAAGCAATATCTTTATTCGGTCAGTGCCGTAGACTTACGCGGCAACGAGAGTGCCAGGTCGGCTGAGGCAGGTGAGAGTGTGCCGCGCTGAGTAAAACCAAAGGCACGCCGAAGCGTGCCTCTGGTCAGACGAAGTAATACACCTTTAGTCGTGGGTTACCCGCATCTGGTCATCAACGCTGAGGTTTGCCGGCGCGCCCTGCGGCGTAACATCCGAATGCGCCTTCGCCAGGAATGTGCCTCCGCTGACATCGACCGAATAGCTATAGGGACCGCGAGTGGTGCGTCCCATCTGCAGGTCGCCGCTCGAAATCAGCTCATCGAGCGTAGCGTACTTGCTGTTCTGTGCGTTGTACCGTCGTTCCGCGTTGGCAATGGCGAGCAAGTCCTGTTCTACGCCCACGGTCTCCACCGTGGCCTGCGGTACACCGTTTGCCGGCGACACCGCCTTCGTAGCCTTCAGGTAGTACATCATGCCGAAGGCCAGGACCAGGACCACCATCACTAAGCCGATCCCACGTGACATGCAACCAGAGTAGCTCCAGCTTCCTGGGTAGGCTAGATGACTTTGGTGAGTGGACTCCGTAACTGCCGCATCAGGCGATCTGGGTGGCTCGCCGCAACCGGCTCACGGTTAAGTCCCGGCCCAGGTTCGCCATCACCGCGAAAAGACTGGGGGCCACCGCCTGTCCGGTCAGTGCCACGCGCGCGCCATTGATGAGTGCACCCGCCTTCACGCCCTTCGCCGTCGCAAAATCACGCAGCGCCTGTTCCGTGCTCGCCTCCGTGAATTCCGCTGCGTTCGCGTAATTTCCCGCGAGTTCCACGAGCATCTCGCGCACCGCTGCGTCTTTCAGGAACTTCTCTACCGCGGCTGGATCGTTCTCATACTGGTCGGTAAAGAATGCACGGAAGGAATTCGCGAAGTCCTTCAAGTTCCGCGCGCGCGGTTTCAGCAGCTCGATCGTTGCAAGCAGGTGCTCGCGGTCCCCATTCGCCGGGGTCACTCCTGCCTTCTTCCATTCCTCTTCGATCAGCGGCAGCAGCTTTTCCGCGGGATACGCGCGGATGTACTCGGTGTTGAACCAGTCGAGCTTGGGACGATCGAACACCGCGTTGGAATGCGAAATCCCTTCCAGCGAGAACAACCGGATCAACTCATCATCGCGCAGGATCTCGCTCGATCCCTCCGGCGGCGTCCAGCCCAGCAGCGCGAGGAAATTGCGGAACGCCTCGGGAACAATGCCCTCATCTTTATAAGAGATCACGCTGGTGGCGCCGTGGCGCTTGCTCAGTCTCGTCTTGTCCGCTCCAAGAATCAGCGGCACATGCGCAAAGATCGGCAGTGGCGCACCCAGCGCCTGGTAGAGCATCGCCTGCTTGGGCGTATTCGAAATGTGGTCGGCCCCACGCAGGATGTGCGTGATCTTCATGTCGATGTCATCGACCACAACGCTCAGGTGATACGTCGGAACGCCATCCGATCGCAGCAAAACAAAGTCTTCCAGCTCGGGATTGGCAAACTCGACCTCTCCGAAGACTGCATCCTGAAATTTCGTGCTGCCCGTCTCAGGCACCGCAAAACGAACCGCGCAGGCCGCGCCGGATGCTTTTCGGGCCGCCGCCTCTTCGCGCCCAATCTTGCGGCACTTCTCGTCGTACTGCGGCGCGCGTCCGGCCGCGACCGCAGCCTGCCTCCGCTGTTCCAGCTCTTCTTTCGTGCAGAAGCAATAATAGGCATGTCCGCCGGCCACCAGCTTTTCCGCCGCAGCCTTATAAAGGTCCATGCGTTCCGTCTGGTAAAACGGGCCTTCATCCCAGTCGAGCCCCAGCCACCGCATGCCCACCAGGATTCCCTCCACCATCTCGGGCGTCGAACGCTCAAGATCGGTGTCTTCAATGCGAAGAACCAGGGTTCCGCCGACGTGCCGGGCATAGAGCCAGTTAAATAAAGCGGTCCGGGCGCCTCCAACATGTAAATAGCCGGTCGGAGAGGGTGCAAAGCGTACGCGAACGGGACTGGAAGCGGTTTCGTTCATAGGTCAACCTTACAGGTTACAACGAACGCGTTCCGCCGAGTCCCATCGCCAATCCCTTGCGTCCAGAAGATTTGCGGAATCATGGGTTCCCATGAAACCGCCGAAATGCCAAGCCGTCCAATGCCATGGGGAACGGACCGAAGTAACCTCTTTGCCGAACAAACGGTTACCCTGGGCACCCGACTTTAGTACCTTCCGTAATTCGACCAGCTACTCGGAAGTACATATAGTGATGGGCATTCGATACAGGTCTGTGATGCGCCCGACCTGATCTGGAACGCATGGAACCTGGTTTGACCGGAACCGTCGTCGCGCCAGGGCTCGTGGCCCTCGCGTTCCTGCTCGTTTTCGCATATCTCCAGCGACAATCCTGCGAGCGTTACTTCCGCAGCTGGCAATCCTTCTGGTTCGCCAACGCTGTCTATTACGCGTTGCTCACCCTGGGAGAAGCCCACGCGGGTATTCCCCTCTTTCAGATCCTTGCCCATTTAGCAGAAATATCCGGCGCCGCCGCCCTTTATGTCTCCGCCCGCAGTTTCAGCCGGAACGAACCCTCGGTCTGGCCGCGAAACGTGGTGCTCGGAGCGCTCGGCTACTGGGCGCTGCTCCACGCTGTGCCGCCCCTGGAAGCGTTGCTCAAGCCCTACCTGCACCCCTGGCTGGCGGTATTGGTCGTTCTGCTCATGGCCGCCGTTGAGTACGCCCGCGTTGCATACCAGCGAGATTCCACCGGGCTGCGGTGGATGACCGGTGCCATTCTCCTGCGGATCGGGATGGTCGCCGGATCCCAGATTCCCACCTCGGTCGCTGTGGGCCGCTTTCTCCATACCACCAGCGCCTATCTCGAACTGATGCCGTTGCTGTTGCTAGGAACCGCCATGGTGGTAGTGCTCTTCGACGACGAACGCCGGATCCTGCAGGAAAACGCGCTGGCCTTCTCCTCGCTCGACGTGGACCCAACCGTTCCCCTCTCGACCGACCAGATCCGTCCCAGCATCGACAACCTGCTGCGCCGCCTGATGCCTGTGCTTCACCTGGACCAGGCCGTTCTCTACGTTTCGGAACCGTGGCGCGCCAGCCTCCCTTCCGTGGCCCGGGGCTTCAGCTCCGAATTCGTGAACAAGCTGGAAGCCCACGACGGCGGCGATCTGCTGGCTGATCTCGCCTTCCGCAGGGGCGGTATCGCGACCATTCAGTCGCTGAACGAGCTTCGCGGCCCGATGCGCGCCAGCGGTGGCCGTGGATGGTCTTCCCTCGTGAATGCCCTGAGCGATGAGGGTGTATTCACCATGAGCGCCGTCTGCCTTCAGACCCGCGAGCGCAACATGGGCGTGCTCATCTTCCCCCACTCGAAGAAATATGCCTTCTCCGCGGCGCGGCTCCGCCTGCTCCTCTCGCTGAGCATGCAAGTCGGCATGACCCTGGAAAATTATCTCCTGGTGCATGACGCGCAACGCCGCACAAAAGAATTTGAATTACTCACCCAGATCGGCCAGGTCATCAGCTCTCGCCTCGATTCCGACGAGGTGCTCGCCGCCGTGCACCGCGAACTCGGCCGGCTTTTCGATACCAGCAACTTCTTCATCGCCTTCTTGGAAAGCGGTGAACTGCGCTACGAGTTTGAAACCGTGCGCGGAGAGCGCCAGGCTAAACGCTCCCGCAAGGTCAAGAACGACCTCAGTGACTTCGTGATTCGCACCGGCCAGCCTGTCCTGATCCGCTCCGACATGAAGCGCATCAGCCAGCGCCTCGGCATCGAAAACAGCGATCATCCGGCGAGCTGCTTCATTGGCGTGCCGATCCATCTCGCCGGCGTGAGCTGTGGCGTTGTGGGCGCGTTGAGCTTCGAGCGTGAATTTGCCTATGAGCAGCGCGACGTGGAAGTCCTTTCGACAGCGGCACGGCAAGTAGCGGTGGCCATCGAGAACGCCCGCATGTTTGCCCAGGAGCAGCGCCGCGCTCGTTACCTTTCGTTCCTGAACAATGTCTCGCAGACCGCCATCTCCAGCCAGAACGCCGAAGAGATGCTCGACGAAATCGTCGAACAGATCCAGAAGAACTTCAACTACGACCACATCGGCATCGGCCTCCTGGACTACGCCACCAAGGAGATCGAGATCAAAGCAGAAGCGGGAACCACCGCCCATGCCAAGGGGAAGCGCGTCGCATTAGGCGTAGGCGTACTCGGCCGTGTCGCCCGCACCGGTGACACCTCCCTCGTCCAGGACACCTCCGCCACCCATCTCTCCGGAATTCTTCCGGAATCGCGCTCTGCGCTGTGCATTCCGATTTCTTATGCCGAGACGCTGCTCGGCGTTCTGAACATCGAAAGCCGTCGCGAGAACGCCTTCGCCGAAGAAGATACTCTTCTCCTGCGCACCCTGGCCGACTTGCTCGCCACCGCGCTGCACAACGCCTTCGTCTTTCAAAAGATGCAGCAGCAGTCGATCACCGACGGACTCACCGGCATCAAGACCCGTCGCTTCTTCCTCGAAGCCCTGCAGTCGGAATGGCGGCGCGCCTCCCGTTCGGCGCGGCCTTTCTCGGTAGTTATGCTCGACCTCGACAAGTTCAAGCAGGTCAATGACAGCATGGGTCACCTCGAAGGCGATCTCGTGCTCGCCCGCATCGCCAGGCTGCTCGAACAGAAGTGCCGCCAATCGAACGTCGTCGCCCGCTTCGGTGGCGATGAGTTCGTGATCCTCATGCCGGAAACCGGAGTGGACCAGGCACAGATCCTCGCCGAACGCCTGCGCCTGTGGATCGCTACCGACCCGATGCTCAGCGAACACCAGATCACCGGCAGCTTCGGCGTCGCCACCTACCCGCTGCACGGCTCCTCCGTGGAAGACATCATGCGCGTGGCGGATGCCGGAATGTACGTCTCCAAGCACGCCGGTGGAAACAAGGTAGCGACCGCGGACGAATTCGTCGAAGGCCAGAACTCACTGGTGCAGCGCCAGGTCATCAATACCTATGTCGAAGGCTTTCTGCAGCGCGATCACTACGGCCCGGAGTACACCGCCGAATTGGTTGCGGCCCTCAAGAGCTTCGCGCAGAAAGAAGCTGGCGGCGATCGCGAAGTGATGATGGATGCGATCCTCGCCCTGAATCGCGCCAGCGAATCGCGCGAGATGTTCGCCTCCGGCCATGGCGACCAGGTGGCTCACAACGTTGAGATGATTGCCCGCGAACTTGGCATCCAGGGCCAGGAACTCAAGGACATGGTCTTCGCCGCGCGCATTCACGACGTCGGCAAGATCGTCGTCCCCGAAAAAATTCTGAACAAGGCTGCCATGCTGACCGAGGACGAACATTACCTCGCCGCCATGCATGCCGCCGTCGGCGCCGAGATCGTCGATGCGATTCCGGAGGCGCAGAATATCCGCCAGATGGTGCGCCACCACCATGAGTCTTTCGATGGCTCAGGTTATCCCGATGGGTTGAAGGGAGAGCAGATCCCGCTGCACGCGCGCATTATCGCCGTCGCCGAGGCCTATACCTCGATGATGAACGATCGCTCCTATCGCACCGCCCGCAGCCAGGCCGACGCCGTCCGCGAACTCGAGAGCCGCAGCGGCTCCCAGTTCGACGGCATGCTGGTGCGCATCCTGATCCGCCAATTCAAGGCCGAGCGCGCCACCCAGTCCAGCGACTAACGCTTCTCCAGCAACACCACCACGTGCGCCACGGCCGTGTTGTCCAGGTTCAATCCCTCCGGCGTCTTCGCCTTGATCCCCACCGCCGAGATCTCGACCTTCAGGAGCTTCGCCACGCTCGCCTGGATCTCTTTCGCGCGCGGCCCAATCTTCGGCGCAGCCAGCACCAGCGTGCAATCCACGTTGCCCACCCGGTAGCCGGCTCGATCGATGTGCCGCATCGCCTCTTCGATAAACACCGCAGAGCGTGCGCCCTTCCATTGCGGATCGCTGGGCGGGAAAAACGATCCGATATCGCCGGCCGCTACCGCTCCGAGCAAAGCATCAGTGATGGCATGCAGCAGCACGTCGCCGTCGCTATGGCCGGAAAGGCCCGGTTCGTCCTGCAATCGCAGGCCGCCGATCAGCAAGGGGATGCCGGGCTTGAATTCGTGGGAGTCGAAACCGATTCCTATGCGCATCGTCATCAGCCCGCCAGGTTGGCCTTGCGGCTGTTTTCCTGCGACATGAAAAACTCCGCCAATTCCAGGTCGCCCGGGGTCGTGATCTTGATGTTCTTCGGCGAACCCATCACTACCTGCACCGCGCCGCCGTTGCGCTCGATCACGCTCGCCTCGTCGGTGCCGCTGAAACCGTCGCGAATCGCCTCGTCGAACGCCTTCTTCAACAAGCCGAAGCGAAACCCCTGCGGCGTCTGTGCCAGTACCACGCGTTCCCGCAGCAGCGTCGACGTAATTACCGCTCCCTCCGCCGTACGGTCGACCTGCTTCACCGTGTCGACGGCCGGCGTGCCGGCAATCGCCGCCCCATGCTTCTCCACCGCGGCAATGACCGCGGTAATCGTCTCGGGATCCACAAAGGGCCGCACCGCGTCATGCACGAGAACGATATCCTCGCCATCGGCTTGGATCGCGTTCAGCGCATTGGCGACGGAATCCTGGCGGTGCTCGCCGCCTTCCACCAGCTTGATCTCCCGCTTCAGGCCTGACTGTTCGAGGTGTTTGCGAAATCCAGCCATCTCGTTCTTGCGCAATGCCACCCAGATCTCCGACACCTGGGGACACTCCACAAATTTGCGAAGGGTGTGAATGAGTATCGGCGTGCCGTTCAACTCAAAAAACTGCTTGGACGTAACACCAGCTTTGCCGCGGGCCATGCGAGTGCCTAGTCCGGCGGCGGGAATGATTGCTATGACTTTCGACATAAGGGACAAAAAGTATAGTTCCGCGAAGGGCCCGAGTTCAAATCACCCCGCCCCGCGGCCAGCCCATTTCCCGCTCACCCCTCCTACGGATTCTCTTGTCATTGCGAGGAGCGCAGCGACGTCGCAACCTGCTGCTCCCGCCCCGCGGCCAGCCCACCTCCCGCTCACCCCTCCTACGGATTCTCTTGTCATTGCGAGGAGCGCAGCGACGTCGCAACCTGCTGCTCCTGCCCCGCGGCCAGCCCACTTCCGCTCACCCCTCCTACGGATTCTCTTGTCATTGCGAGGAGCGCAGCGACGTCGCAACCTGCTGTTCCCGCCCCGCGGCCAGCCCACTTTCCCGCCCACCCCTCCTACGGATTCTCTTGTCATTGCGAGGAGCGCAGCGACGTCGCAACCTGCTGTTCCTGCCCCGCGGCCAGCCCACCCTCCGCCCCTCCTACCCTCTCTTGTCATTGCGAGGAGCGCAGCGACGTCGCAACCTGCTGCTCCCGCCCCGCGGCCAGCCCACTTTCCCGCTCACCCCTCCTACGGATTCTCTTGTCATTGCGAGGAGCGCAGCGACGTCGCAACCTGCTGTTCCCGCGCGCAATAAATGAGCCCCGAACTTTCGCCCGGGGCTTAGGGTTACTGCACCGATCGCTACTCGCTCCCCGTGCCACCCGTTCCGCTCGACGTCGAAGCCGCCGGGATCCCCGACGAACTGGGCGGCGTCGCCGTGCCGTTCGACGCAGGAAACGAAGGTTGCGGGTTGCTCTTGCGCAGGTCCTGGCGCTCCGGCCGCGTCTCTGTCCCGGGGCGTGGCGCCGTTCCCGCGTTCCGTTCGTCGAACTTGCCGAAGATCATCTTGCCTGCCGTGGTCTGCAGCACCGAGGTCACGGAGATCTCGATCGTCTTCCCGATCATCTTCCGCGCATTGTCCACCACGACCATCGTCCCGTCGTCGAGGTACGCCACGCCCTGGTTGTATTCCTTGCCCTCTTTCAGGATGAAGACGCGCATCAACTCGCCCGGCAACACGATCGGCTTCAGCGAATTCGCCAGCTCGTTGATGTTCAGCACCTCCACGCCCTGGAGCTGCGCGACCTTGTTCAGGTTGAAGTCGTTGGTGACAATCTTCCCTTCGTACTGCTTGGCAAGCTCGATCAGCTTCAAGTCCACTTCGCGGACTGCAGGAAAATCGTCTTCCACGATCTGCACATGCAGGTTGGTGAGCTTCTGCACCCGCTGCAGGATATCCAGCCCGCGCCGCCCGCGGTTGCGCTTCAGCGAATCGGCGGAGTCCGCCACCAGCTGCAATTCGCGCAACACGAACTGCGGAATGACAATGGTGCCATCCAGGAATCCCGTCTCCGCAATGTCCGCAATGCGGCCATCGATGATCACGCTGGTATCCAGGATCTTGAAGCTCTTGCGAGCCTGCTTCTCGCCGCCGAAAATTCCTCCCAGCGCAGCCAGGTTCAGCAGGTCGCCCTTGCCCGCACCGATCACCAGGCCTACGTAGGCCATGATCAGCATGACGAATAGCTGCAGAAAGCTTTGCGTTGGGCCCGATTCGAGGCTGTTACGAATCACCAGGCTGAAAAGATAAGCGCCGCAGATGCCAAGGATGCTGCCGATGACTGCGCCAATCAGCCGCTTCAGGCTTACATGGCGCAAGCGCACTTCAAACGCGATGACGGCGGCCCCGATGATGACGCCCAGACCTGCCGCCGGATACGCATCCAGGTGGAAGGGTCTGAGCAGATAACTAGCCGAGGCAATAACCACCACAAATACGATACGAATAATGACTAGATCCAAGCGGGACCTCCCCAAAAGCCCCACTCCGGTCCGCCACCGGGAACCCCCGCAAACCGCGATCTTTTGCTGAGGCGAGTCCCGCATACGGCCTGCTAGGCGAACGGGAACAGTAAGTAAAACGCAGCCCTGGGCTGCTGGTTAAGAAAGAGCTAAAGAGCCGGCTCAAAAACGAAAGCCGCCAAAAAACACGCTGCAAAAACGGGCGCGAATTCAGGACGGTCGACTCTTCCGAAGTAGCCGGAAGTATATACCAGACTGACCCGCCCAACCGCGCCGCGTCAAGTAACTTGGCTCCCCATTGGATGCGCAGCGCCGAATCAGGAGTGTCATCACCTCCAGAGTAAATAGTCCAGAGCTGATTCCGTTTGCTTATCTCTAGTCCTTGCTCCATCTTGAAACTGCGCCGGTTTCGGCGCAAACCGATAGAGAGAGTATGCAGTTGGGCCGAACCCGAATAGGGAGATGAGCGGCCAAGGGCTCCCAGATTTCCGGGGAGAACCGAATAACCGGCGCAAAATCTCGGGGGAGAATTGCGCGCCGGTTTTTCACTCTGAGGCAAAACTACACCGGCTGACCTACCCAGGCGCGACTTCGGTCGCGCCTTTCCCATCCCGCGGCCAGCCCACAACACCGCCCTCCCCTCCAACCCTCTCTCTTGTCATTGCGAGGAGCGCAGCGACGTCGCAACCTGCTGTTCCCATCCCGCGGCCAGCCCACAACCCTCTACGCCCCTCCGACCCTCTCTCTTGTCATTGCGAGGAGCGCAGCGACGTCGCAACCTGCTGTTCCTGCCCCGCGGCCAGCCCACTACACCGCTCACCCCTCCTACTGATTCTCTTGTCATTGCGAGGAGCGCAGCGACGTCGCAACCTGCTGTTCCTGCCCCGCGGCCAGCCCACAACACCGCTCACCCCTCCTACTGATTCTCTTGTCATTGCGAGGAGCGCAGCGACGTCGCAACCTGCTGTTCCCATCCCGCGGCCAGCCCACAACACCGCTCTCCCCTCCTACCCTCTCTCTTGTCATTGCGAGGAGCGCAGCGACGTCGCAACCTGCTGTTCCTGCCCCGCGGCCAGCCCACAACCCTCTACGCCCCTCCTACCCTCTCTCTTGTCATTGCGAGGAGCGCAGCGACGTCGCAACCTGCTGTTCCTGCCCCGCGGCCAGCCCACAACACCGCTCACCCCTCCTACTGATTCTCTTGTCATTGCGAGGAGCGCAGCGACGTCGCAACCTGCTGTTCCTGCCCCGCGGCCAGCCCACAACACCGCTACGCCCCTCCTACTCATCTCTCTTGTCATTGCGAGGAGCGCAGCGACGTCGCAACCTGCTGTTCCTGCCCCGCGGCCAGCCCACAACACCGCTCACCCCTCCTACCGATCTCTCTTGTCATTGCGAGAAGCGCAGCGACGTCGCAACCTGCTGTTCCCATCGCGGCCTCCAAACCTCTACCCGAAGCTCCGCCGCTCGCTCCCAAGGTCTAAAATCTCTCCATGCAAGCCATCGTCGTGGAGCAACTCGGCAAGCTCGAGCATCTGCAACCCAAGGAAACTCAGGCTCCCGTCGCGAAACCCGGCGAGGTCGTCGTTCGCATCGAAGCCGCCGGGGTCAACTTTGCCGACATCAGCTCCGCCATGGGCAAGTATCCCGGAATCAAGGTGCCCTATATCGCCGGACGCGAGTTCGCCGGCACCGTCGAGGGCACCGGAGAACGCGTCATGGGCTACACCCAATGCGGCGCCTTCGCCGAGAAGATTGCCGTTCCGCGAGCCCTGATCTGGCCGCAGCCCGATGGGTGGACCTCCATCGAGTCTGCCGCCTTCCCGGTGAATTTCTTCACCGCTTACCTGGTGTACTGGAAAGCCGGCTTGACCAAGGATGCTTACGAGCCTGCCGCGCCCTCAAGCAGTCCCCGACGCGCCTTGATCCACGCGGTCGCGGGCGGTGTCGGCACCGCCGCCGTCCAGATCGGCCGCCTGCTGGGCATCGAGACGATCGGAACTTCCTCCTCCGGTGAGAAACTCGAAAAGGCAAAGAAACTCGGTCTCACCCACGCCATCAACTACACGCAAGAGGATTACCAGAAGCGCGTGATGGAACTCACCAACAACGAAGGTGTGGACTGCGTCTTCGAAATGCTGGGAGGCGAGCACACCAAGCGGAGCACGCGTTGCACCCGCGAATTCGGACGCGTCATTCTTTACGGCATGGCCACCGGCGAGGCCCATCAGTTCGACACACTTACGATGTACGCGAAAGGCATCAGCGTGCATGGTTTCTGGTTAAGCACCTTGGCCTCTAACCACGCGGTCATCGCGACCGCTTGGAAGGCCCTCGACCCGTGGGTAAAGCGTGCAGAGCTCAAGCCTGAAATCGGCCACGTGATGCCGATGGCGAAAGTGTCCGAAGCTTTTCTGCTGATGTTGAACCGCAAGAATTACGGAAAAATCATACTCACTATCTAATCCAGCTTGCAGGAGACCACATGCCCAGGAAAGCATTGCTTCTCGTTGCGATGTGGATCGTCGCTTCCTTCGCCTTTGCCGAAAAACCCGCGAGTGCCGATAAAATTCTCGCCGCCGCCAGGGCGCAAGCCAAGGCCGAACAGAAGAACATCCTGCTCGTCTTCGGCGCCTCCTGGTGTCCGGACTGCGAAGTGCTCGACAGCTTCTTCAATGCACCGCAAGCCAAGCCCATCTTCGACAAACATTTTGTCCTGGTGCATCTCAACGTCTTTGAGGAAAACGGCGAGAACCCGGGCCGCAATACTCCCGGCGGTGACAAGGTCATCCTGAAATATGGCGGCGTCTCTTCCGCCGGCGTGGTGAGCCTGCCTTACATGGTCGTCCTCGACGCCGACGGCAAGCTCGTGACCGATTCGCATCGTCCCTCCCAGGGGAAATCCACGGACAAGAACATCGGCTTCCCGGACCAACCGGAGGACATCGCCTGGTTTGTGGAGATGATGAAGAAAGGTGCACCGCAGCTCAGCGATCAGGAGGCCGAGCAGATTTCCTCGGTGCTCAAGCAGCCGCAAAGCTAAGGACAGCGCAGTTCATCGGGTACGAACTGGCGCTCGTGCAGGTCTTTTCCTTCCAGGCGGTAGAAGGCCACCGAGTCGAAGGTTCCGCCTCGCACGCTCACGATCCCATAGAAGCATCCCAGCCATAACGCCTGCTCGAGATCGGTCGGCGAAGGTTCCGCCGAGTGATCGGGATGAGAGTGCGCAAATCCAAGAATCTGCAAATTTTCTTCCCGCGATCTGCGCTGCGCCTGGATCACCGCCCCCGGAGAAATTGAGTACGCGCGGCGCGGATGGTCATGCGTGTTCGGCGTCGGCAGGATGCGCGTCACATGGGCCCCCGCTGCGTCGCGCTTGCCCACCAGGATCGCGCAGAACTCTTCCGGGTACGCGGCCTCCGCCAGCAGCTTGAGTCGCCTAAACTCGGGTTGTGAGAGAACGATCATCGTTTCGCCGATCCCCGGCATGGAGAACTCTTGTCATCATAGTGAAACATTTGCGAGTTGCTCACATCGAACGCAATGTGCGACATTGATCAGTCCCGCTTTGCTGCGACGATCGTTTCTGGGCAACGCATCTTCCGGCCCGGTAATCGTACTCGGCAGCGGCGGTGTCGATCGGCAGCTCCGGCCCGTTGGGCCGGGAAAGTTTAAGCAGGACATAATGGCGAAGAAGCTCTCCCCAAAATCGTATGCGGATGCCGTCTCCTGGTTCCGCGATCACGGGTTCGACATCCTCGAAGCGCCCGCGACCAGCAATCGCATCTTTCTGAAGAAGTACAACGTATCGGCCGCCATCGAACAGGCCCCCGATGGATCGGCGCGCATCTTTGCCTATCCCGGTTACCTCGTCGGCGGCGAGATCTCCAAGCTCATCGACAAGGGTTACCAGAAGTTCCTCAAAACTTCCAAGCTCGAAGTGCCCGCAACTGCGGACCACCTGAAAGCCATGCACGATTTCTCGGAAGAGCTGAAGGAAGGCATCGGCGCCACCAGCCTGTATAACGAATCGCTGGGCACCGTGAGCGAGGCCTACGTCTACGACCGCGTCAAAGATCGCGACAAGGCCGAAGCGGAGCGCCCCAAGCGTCCTTGGAAAAGCGGTACGAAAAATAAATCTGCGTAACTCCGCAATCGCGAATTGATTGCTATCTGTGGACGTCGGGGCTTTGCGCCGGGTTCGGACGGGCCTTCACCGCCGCCTTCTCCACCTTCACGTCAAACGCCACCGGCAGCGACTTCGGCGGATAACAAGCGCTGTTGTCGCAGGCCTGGTACCGCAACTCTCCGTGCACCCGGTAGCTTCCCGGACGCAACGTCCCCATCATGCGCGCCGTCGCCTGCACCTTGAAGTCTCCGGTATAAACACTCAACTTCTCGTCGGGAGAAAACGCGAAGGCGGTCTGCTGTCCTTCGGGATACTGGATGTTCCCCAGCGTCAGGTCCGTGGGTGGATCGAGCCGCAACACCGTCGGGATCAGCAACTCAGAGTTGGGATGGTTGGAATTTACGTGGAAGCCCTGTGCCACCCGGAAATTCAGGGTAATCGGCGCCGCCTTGCCCTTCAGCAACGGTGCGCTCTCCACTCCAACCACCTGCACGGAAGGTTTGGGCGCCGAGAACTCGCTCTGCGATTGCGCCGCGACCGCTGCCCCGAGCGCGACCACCGCCAACATCCACACCCGTTTCCTCAAACTCACTCTCCCATGGCCATTACTGCGCGAGCGCGGCCTTCATCTTCTCTTCGATTTCGCTGCGGTCCAGCAAGCCCATCGCGAATGCGACGATCTTGCCGTTACGGTCAATGTAAAACGTCGTGGGCAGATCTTCCACATCGCCGTACTTCGGCGAAACTGAGTTGTCATCCACCGCGATGGTGTAGTTCACGCCCATTTCCTTCACGAACTGCGCGACCTTGTCCTTGCCGCCCTCATCCTCCGAGATCCCCACGATCTGCAGTCCCTTCGGCCCGTACTGTTTCTGCAGGTCCACGAACCACGGCAACTCGATCTTGCAGGGTGGGCACCACGTCGCCCAGAAATTCAAAATCACCGTTTTGCCGCGCAGGTCGGACAGCGTCAGCGTCTTACCGTCCAGCGTTTTCAGGGTAAAGTCCGGAGCCGCTTTGCCAACGATCTGTCCCGCCACCAGCGAGCCGGTGCGCGCCGCCTCCGCCTGCCGCTTGCGCGCCACGTTGCTCCCAATGAACAGCATGGCCGCGATCACGACAACGGCAAAACCCAGGATTGCCACATTTTTCTTCACGAACGCCCTCAGAGTGCGAAACGATTCAGGAATGAAAGATAACTCGACAAAATGGTGAAGTGCCGCGTCAGGATCAGCGCCCCCACGATCACCAGGAACACCCCGCTGACCACTTCCACCGTATGCAGGTGCCGCCGGAACCGCGAATAGAACGCCAAAAAGCGCTCCACCCCCAGCGACGTCAACAGGAACGGCACAGCGAGTCCCGCGGAATACACCGCCAGCAGCAGCACGCCCTTCACTACCGTGTCCTGCGAACTCGCGATTGCCAGCACTCCGGCCAGGATCGGCCCGATGCACGGCGTCCAACCGAACGCGAATGCAAACCCGATCAGGAATGCCCCCAGCGCCGTCCCGCTGCCCTTCATCTCATGCAGCCGCTTATCCGCCAGCAGCGCCTTGATCTGGAACACGCCAATCAGGTGCAGACCGAAGATGATGATCACAACACCGGCAACCTGCATCAACTGCCGCCGATAGATGTTCATGAACTGCCCAATCCCCGTCGCCACTGCACCCAGCGCAATGAACACCGCGCTGAAGCCGAGGATGAACATCACCGAGTTCAGCAGCACCGTGCGGCTCAACTTGCGATCCGCCGACTGCAACTGGTCTGCGCTTGCCCCCGAGATCAACGATACGTAGCCCGGCACCAGCGGCAAAACGCAGGGCGACAGGAACGACAACAGTCCCGCCAGGAACACAGCGATCGGCAAGGGAAGGCTAGACATTCGGCATCTATTCTACGTCGGAGAACGCAACCGCTTCTTTGAAACAGACGCCCCAAACTCTGGAAAGGTTACAAAACTCGCGTTAGTTTACCTTCGCAATCCGTTCCACGTCTCCGAAATCACGATGGAATTCCCCGGATTATGCGGATCGTAGCGTACCGTCACCGCCTGCCCGATTTGCCAGGAACCAAACTCCACCTCTTCCCGCAGTCGCGTAATGTCCTGTGACGCCTCGTACGCCACCCCCGCGATGTCATAGCGATAAATCAACAATCGCTGCGGCTGATCCTTTTCATCCTGCGATTCCTGCAAATCCAGCGTCATCCCGGTCGTCAGCCTGCCCGTCTTGCTCAGCCACAAGCGGCGCAGTTGTTCCCGGTCCGGCTTGGCGCGCCGTAGATAGGCGATCCACCCGATCGCCGCGCCGAGTATGGCAACCGCACCAAATACCAGCCAGTACCAAGGAAGAGGGTTCATGACGAAGCAGCGTTCCCGCTATCAGAGTAGCTACCTCCGGCGGCCAGGAACATCGGCCATTCTACTGAGCTTTCGTCGCAATCCTCCCTCACCTGCATGCAACCACACCTCTACTTTTCTGTTCTAAGTTTCACGTCGGACCGTGAACTTTGGTGTTCCGCGCCCGTCCATATCGCTGCTACGATTCGACTTACCCGCATTCCTCGGCCCCGCATGCTGGAACGCAACATCGCTCCGTAAATCGTGTTCTCATTCACGGATCGATTGAACTTGAATCGCGCGCTTCGTTCATAGGTTCACAAGGGAGAAGGTTTCATTTATGCGCATGCATCGCTTGATCCGCCCACTCGTGCTCGCGTTGATGCTTTTGAGCATCCCGGCACTTTCCTTCGGAGGCGTAGCGATCTCCGTTTCCATCGGCCCACCACCGATCCCCGTTTACACCCAACCCCTCTGCCCCGGCCCCGGCTACATGTGGACGCCCGGCTACTGGGCATGGGGCGATGACGGCTACTACTGGGTTCCCGGAACCTGGGTCATGGCTCCCCAACCCGGCTTTCTCTGGACCCCCGGCTACTGGGGATGGGCGGGTGGCGTTTACCTCTGGCACGGCGGCTATTGGGGTCCCCATGTCGGCTTCTACGGCGGGATTAACTACGGCTTTGGCTACACCGGCACTGGCTTCTACGGCGGCGAATGGCGCGGACGCAACTTCTACTACAACCGCTCCGTCAACAACGTCACCAATATCACCAACGTCTACAACAAGACCGTCATCGTCAACAACAACACCCACGTCAGCTACAACGGTGGCAACGGCGGCGTCCGCGCCGAACCTACGCCGCAGCAGCGCCAGTGGCAGAACGAGCGCCACATCGAGCCTACCCATAACCAGATGGAGCATCAGCAGCTTGCTTCGCGCAACCAGGAATTACGAGCCTCCACGAATCATGGTCGCCCCGCGATCGCTGCGACGCAAAAGCCGACGGAATTTTCCGGACGTGGCATCGTCGGCGCTCGCGCTGCCGGCGGCCCTGTCAACCGCGAAGCTCTGACCGCAACCCCGAAGAATATGCCCGCGCCCCGCAATGAAGCGCGGCCTAACGAAGGAACCGCCCGCGGCGCCAACGTTCCGCGGCCACCGAGCGCCAATAACGAGCGCGGCAACACAACCGCTGCCGGCTCGCCACACAACGTGCCCCGGCCGAACAATGCTCCGCGCGCCGAGGCCAATGGCAATGCTCCGCGCGAAAACAATGCCGGATCCCGCAACGTTCCGCGGCCACCCAATGCAACTTCCAATAACCGCGAAACCACGGCTCGTCCCGCTGAAACCGCACGGCCTGCCCCCACGGCGCATAGCAGCGCGACTGCTCGAGAGAGCGGACCACGGGAGTCCAGTTCGCCTCGCCCAAGTGCCACCCACGAGTCCGCTCCGCCTTCGCACGCCAGCGCTTCCCATCAATCTGCCCCCGCTTCCCACGCCAGCACACCGCATGAATCGAGCCCGCATGCCAGTGCCCCTGCGCGCTCCGCACCTGCTCCACGCGGAGAGTCACACGGTGGTGGAGAAAAACCGAGTGGCGAGAAACCAAAACGCTAACGCAACTCAAACCAAAAACGCCTCGCGCACTGCGAGGCGTTTTTCTTTCCTGTCATCCTGAGCGAAGTTTCGCGATAGCGAAACGCCGTCGAAGAACCCCTACCGCCCTTGCACCAACCTTCGTCCGGCTCTGCCCCGCGGCGAGCCCCCTCATCCGTCCCAATCGCCATCGCCCTCTCTTGTCATCCAGAGGAGCGCAGCGACGTAGGGACCTGCTGTTCTTCGCCCCGCGGCCAGCCCCCTTTATTGGTCCGCCCCGCATCGCTGCCTCTTGTCATCCAGAGGAGCGCAGCGACGTAGGGACCTGCTGTTCTTCGCCCCGCGGCCAGCCCGCTTTATTGGCCCGCCCCGCATCGCTGACTCTTGTCATCCAGAGGAGCGCAGCGACGTAGGGACCTGCTGTTCTTCGCCCCGCGGCCAGCCCGCTTTATTGGTCCGCCCCGCATCGCTGACTCTTGTCATCCAGAGGAGCGCAGCGACGTAGGGACCTGCTGTTCTTCGCCCCGCGGCCAGCCCGCTTTATTGGTCCGCCCCGCATCGCTGACTCTTGTCATCCAGAGGAGCGCAGCGACGTAGGGACCTGCTGTTCTTCGCCCCGCGGCCAGCCCGCTTTATTGGCCCGCCTCCCATCGCCCTCTCTTGTCATCCAGAGGAGCGCAGCGACGTAGGGACCTGCTGTTACAGCACCGCCATTGCACCAACTTCGTCCGGCTCTGCCTCGCGGAGAGCCCCCTCATCCGTCCCAATCGCCATCGCCCTCTCTTGTCATCCAGAGGAGCGCAGCGACGTAGGGACCTGCTGTTACAGCCATCGTGAGCGAAGCGCAATCTCTGCGCGTAAGCCCTAATCGTCCACCACCGGATTCCGCAACGTCCCAATCCCGCCAATACTCACTTCCACCACATCCCCCGCCACCACCGGACCCACCCCCTCCGGCGTTCCCGTCGCAATCAAATCTCCCGGAAAGAGCGTCATCACCTCCGCGATAAACCGGAGGATCACATCGAGAGGAAAGATGAACTTCGTCGTATTCCCATGCTGCTTCAACTGCCCGTTCACGCGGGTCTCCACTTCAACTCCGCCCCACGGATCGAGCGCGTCATTGACGATCGGCCCCACCGGGCAGAACGTGTCGAAGCCCTTCGCGCGCGTCCACTGCCCGTCTTTGTTCTGCAAGTCGCGCGCCGTCACGTCGTTCACCACCGTGTACCCGTGGATGTACGTGCGCACATCGTGGTCCGCCGGGATATGCCGGCATTCCCGCCCGATGATCACCCCCAGCTCGCCCTCGTAGTCCACCCGTTGCGAGAGCTTCGCCGGACGCCGTATCTCATCCCCCGGCCCAATCAGCGCCGAAGTCGGCTTCATAAAGATCAGCGGATACGTCGGGATCTCATGCCCCAACTCTTCTGCGTGCGCCTTGTAGTTGCGCCCGATGCACACGATCTTGCCCGGCACTACGCTCGCCAGCAACTCCGCCTCTTCCAGCGGCAAATGCAGCGGCTCCGCGCCCGCGAAGGTGTTGTAGTCCTGCGGCATGGTGGCAATCGCCCGCACAATGTAATCGCGGGTCTTCTCCGTCTCAATCAGCCCGTATTTCGGCTGCCCTCGATAAAAAAACCGGCAATAACGCATCGCTCGCTCCCAACCCTCAATTTCTACCGATTCGTTTTGTTGACTCCCTGATAACCAATCACTTCCGTGCTAGTCTAATAGCACTAAAGTGGATTTCAACCACCCTTGGAGTGTGGCTTCTTGCAGGTAAAACCCATTTTGCAGACCTGGGGACGTGTTCTCACCGGTCGTGTTCCTACCCTTTCCATCGAAATTACCCGTGAATGCCCGCTTCGCTGTCCTGGATGTTACGCCTATGAGGACATGCACTTAGGCGGTGGCGCCAGCTTGCGCAGCCTCACGGATTACAAAGGCGACGAACTTGTCCGTCGCGTAATCGCCCTGGTTGACGAACACAAGCCCCTCCACCTCTCCATCGTCGGCGGCGATCCGCTGGTTCGGTATCGCGAATTGGAGACCTTGCTCCCCATCCTCGCCGATCGCGAGATCCACGTCCAGGTCGTCACCAGCGCCTTCCGCCCCATCCCCCAGTCCTGGGCGTCGATCCCGCGCCTGCGTCTTACCGTATCGGTGGATGGCCTCCAGCCGGACCACGATCTGCGGCGCAAACCCGCGGTCTACGAAAAAATCCTCCGTAACATCGAGGGCCACCACGTCGCCATTCACTGCACCATCACCGCTGTCATGGTGCAGCGTGCCGGCTATATCCGCGAATTCGTGGACTTCTGGTCTGCCAATCCGGCTGCGGAAAAAATCTGGATGAGCGTCTTCACCCCCCAACGAGGAACCGATCCGGTGGAATGCATCACTCCCGAGGAACGCCGCCAGGCGGTGGATGCCCTGCTCGCCCTGCGCGAAATCTATCCCAAGATCGATATGCCCAAAGGCATGCTGCAGGCCTTTCTCAGTCCCCCGCAGTCCCCGGCTGCGTGCATCTTCGCGCGCACCACCCGCACCATCTCCGCCGACTTCCAGACCAAGGTCGAGCCCTGCCAGTTCGGCGGCGACCCCGATTGTTCCCGCTGCGGCTGCATCGCCTCCATGGGTCTCCACGCTATCGGCAACCACAAACTCGTTGGCCCTTTGAAAGCCGGCCATCTCTTCTGGGCCTCGGCCGCGCTGGGTGACGCCGTGCAACGCATAGCCGGCCCGAAACAAGACAGGAAGGCACTCGTGCCAAAAGCGGAAAAGAAAGAGAACGGCCTTACCGTCATCGAACCCGCTCCCGATCGCAAGAGCGCCTAACCCGCTAACGGCATCAGCCGATCCGCTTGTATGAGCCCATACGCCCGTATCAGCCAATCCGCCCGTACGAGCCGATACGCCCCCTATCAGCCGATCCGCTCGTATCAGGGCACGACTTCAGTCGTGCCGATCAAGCACCAACAGAGCGGGGCTTTAGCCCCTGCCAGCCCCCTCAGAACCTCCACGCCCGTATCAGCCGATACGCCCGTACGAGCCGATACGCCCCCTATCAGCCGATTCGCTCGTATCAGGGCACGACTTCAGTCGTGCCGATCAAGCACCAACAGAGCGGGGCTTTAGCCCCTGCCAACGCCAGAGGCTATAATTGCCTATGGCGACCCTGCGCCAGCAAATCGCGACAAATGTACTCTCGGCCACGCGCTATCGCGACCTGCTGAACCTCGTCCGCCAGAACCGCCCCAAGGACGACATCGAACTCGTCAAGAAAGCCTACGAGTTCTCCCAGAAACATCACGCCGGCCAGACCCGGGCCTCCGGCGAACCTTACCTCGTCCATCCCCTCGAAGTCGGCATCATTCTCGCCGACATGCGCCTCGATACCACCGCCATCGCCGCCGGCCTTCTCCACGACTCCGTCGAGGACACCTCGGTCACGATTGAGGAGATCCAGGCCGAATTCGGCGAACAGGTCGCGCACATCGTCGAGGGCGTTACCAAGATCAGCCGCATCGATTTCGCCTCCCGTGAAGAGGCCCAGGCCGAGAACGTCCGCAAGATGGTCCTCGCCATGGTGGACGATATCCGCGTCGTTCTCATCAAGCTCGCCGACCGCCTGCACAATATGCGGACCCTGCAACACCTCTCGCCCGACCGCCAGGAAAAGATCGCTCGCGAGACGCTCGAGATCTACGCCCCCATTGCTCACCGCCTCGGCATGGGGCGTGTGCGCGGCGAACTGGAAGATCTCGCCTTCCCCTATGTCGATCCCGTCGGCTACCAACGTGTCGCGGAGGCCGTCGAATCTCGCCGCAAAGTCGGGGAACAATTTCTCGAGCATGTGAAGGGCATCATCAGCGCCAAGCTCAAAGAGAACAACATTGAGGCCAAGGTCGAGAGCCGCATCAAGCGCTTCTACTCGATCAACGCCAAGCTGCTCCGCCAGCGCATCGATGTCGAACAGATCTATGACATGTATGCCCTGCGCATCATCACCAAGAGCGTTGTCGATTGCTACTCCGTGCTCGGCATCATCCACAACCTCTGGCGCCCCGTGCCCGGCCGTATTAAGGATTTCATCGCCATGCCGCGGCCCAATTTCTACCAGTCGCTGCATACCACGGTCATCGCGGAAAACGGCAATCCCTTCGAGGTGCAGATCCGCACCGAGGAAATGCACAAGATGGCCGAAGAGGGCATTGCCGCCCACTGGAAATACAAGGACGGCCCCATCTCTGCCAAAGACGAACAGCGACTCGCCTGGCTGCGCCAGGTCGTCGAGTGGCAGCGCGATGTCCAGGATCCCGGCGAATTCCTTTCCAGCCTCAAAATCGATCTCTATCCCGAAGAGGTTTACACCTTCTCGCCGAAGGGCAAGATCGTCATCCTTCCGCGGGAAGCCACCCCGCTCGACTTCGCCTACACCATTCACACCGAAGTCGGCCATACCTGCGTCGGTGCCAAGGTGAACGGCCGCATCGTGCCCCTGCGCTACAAGCTGCGCTCCGGCGACATCGTCGAAATTCTCACCCAGCCCGGCCATACACCCAGCCGCGACTGGCTCACCATCGTAAAGTCGCCGCGCTCCCGCCAGAAGATCAAGCACTGGCTCAACATCCATCAGCGTGAACGTGCTATCGAGATCGGCCGCAAGCTGATCGACAAGGAAGCCCGCAAATATCGCATCGCGCTCAAGGAAATCAGCGACGACCACCTCGGCACCATCGCCAACGACTACGGCCTTGGCAAGGGAGACGAATTGCTGGCCGGCATCGGATACGGCAAGTTCTCCGCCCGCAGCATCCTGGCCAAGCTCGTGCCCGCCATCAATCCGGAAATCGCTGCGCCTGCGGAAGAAGAGCGGCGCCCCGGCGGATTGACCAGTGTCGTTCGCCGCGTCTTCGGCTCCGGCGACGGCTCCGCCCTCAAGGTCACCGGTCACGACGACCTGCTCGTCTACCGCGCCCGATGTTGTAACCCCATTCGCGGCGAGGAGATCGTCGGCTACGTCACCCGCGGCAAAGGCGTCGCGGTGCACTCGCGCAATTGCCCCAACGTGCATAGCCTGCTGTATGAACCGGAGCGCCGTATCGCCGTCGAATGGGCGCGCGAGGCGCATCGCGGCGCAGGCGACGCCGGTTACCCCGTCAAGATCACCGTCTTTTGCGACGATCGCCCAGGCATGCTGAAACAGATCACCGCCATCATCAGCGACGCCAACACAAACATCCGCAACATCGAAGCTAAAACCGGCGACGCCCACGCCACGGTAGATGTCATCCTCGAAATCGAAGATCTGAAGCACTTGGAACGCATGATCACCGGCATAAGAAAAATTCCCGGCGTCCGCGACGTCCAGCGCGTACAGAAACTCTAGCCCCGCTGTCATCCTGAGCGAAGAACGCGCAGCGTTCGCAGCCGAAGGACCCCTCCCGTCTCACTCAACTCTCGCCTCCCCGTCATGGTGACGAAGAATGCGCAGAAATGCGCGTTCGCAGTGGATCTGCCAAAGTTTTGTATCAGGGCACGACTTCAGTCGTGCCGAAACAGCCCCGAGAATGTCGGGCTTTAGCCCCTGCAAAATCTTCCGAGGCAAACCCACGCCCCTCTGCGTCCTGTGTGGTTAAATGTTTTGCATGCGCGAAGTCATCGTCACCGAACAAGGTCCCAAAGCCATCGGTCCCTACTCGCAGGGCATCCGCGCCAACGGATTTCTCTTCCTCTCCGGACAGATCCCGCTCGACCCCATGAACCAGCAACTGGTCGAAGGCGATATCCAGGTACAGACCGATCGCGTTCTGCGGAACATCCAGGGCATCCTGGAGGCTTCCGGCACCTCGCTCGCCGAAGTCGTGAAGACCACCGTGTTCCTCAAAAACATGGGTGAGTTCGGCGCCATGAACGAGGTTTACGGACGCTACTTCACCAGCAATCCCCCCGCCCGTTCCACCGTCGAGGTCTCCCGCCTCCCGAAAGACGTGTCCGTCGAGATCGAAGTCATCGCCCTCGCCTGACCCTTTTGTGGGACACAAAATTGCGCGCGAATTGCGCGTTTTTTGATCGAAATGTCGCGTTTTTGCCTCTGTGGAACCGCTTTTTTGCGCCCAAAAACAAGAGCGCAACTTCGCGATTTTTCCGCGAGTTGCGCCGAGATCTCTCTTGATTCGGAAATGCGGTCCCGGAACCCGAACCGCCTAAAGGCTACGCTTTGACCAGTTTGCCGCTACGGAGGCAGGTCGTGCAGACGCGCATGCGCTTGGTGGCGCCGTTGACCTTGGCGCGCACGGGGCGCAGGTTCACATTCCACCGCCGCTTGGTGACGTTATGGGCGTGGCTGATGTTGTTGCCGAATTGCGGCCCTTTGCCGCACATTTCACAAACTTGTGCCATGACTACGGATTCCTATCGACCTGGTTGGCCAAAACATAGATTTTACCGGAGTTGCGGCTATTTTCGCAAATGGGTTAGCGGAAGGTCGCGACCAGCACGGCGGCCGCTCCCAGGGCATACCCGAGAACCAGGTAAGGCTCAGGAGATAGCAGCAGGATAAAACCGGCCACCGAGGCGACCACCAGGCCGCCGATCATCCAGCGTTTGCCGAACATCAGGGCCCCTCCCACCAGGATTCCCAAGGTGTTGAAGGCGGTGAGAGCAGCTTGCCAGTCGGAGGTAAAGATCATGACGGGCACGGCCCAGAACAACGGGACAACGAGCCACGCGATCCGTCCGCGCTGCAGAAGGAAAAACACGACGAGACCGAATGCGGCGGCGATCCACCCGGCCTGCGCCGCGACCATGTAGGGACGATCGACGAGAGGCTCATCCTCAGCGCGCTCTTTGATACCGCGGAGCATGCGCTGCTCCATCACGAAGTGCATGGGGTCCCAAAGCACCGCATTGAGAAGCCGCGTGATCCAAGATGAGGGCAGGGTTTCGCGCAGCAGGAGACGCGTGGTGTTGGGCCCGACCGGTTGCAGCACAAAGCGGGTGGGGATATAGGCGATCCAGCGTTCCCGCTCGACGCCCACGATGCGCGTCTGCGTGACACTGGAGAAGGTTCCGTCGAGCAGGTCGCGCCGCGCCAGCAAAACCACTTCGCCGACGTGACGGTTGCGCCACTGAGGATAGAGAGTGTTGGCGTTGTGAATGTTTGCGCCGGTCAGATTCTCGAGCCAGGTGTTGCTGTAAAAGCCGGCGCGCTCCTGTCCCATCTGGACGATCCACAGCCACACCGCGGAAGGAGCAGCGTCGATCGTGATGGCACGGGTGAAGTAGGGTTCGCCGCGCTCCATCAACTCGTCGCCGGGCAACGCCATGTGCTGTTCTTCCGCGGTGGCTCCCCAGTTCAAGAACCACGGATAGAGGATGGCTCCGTAAACGAGGACGGCAAAGGCAATGACCAGCATTCCCAAAGGCGCGAGGCTGGCCCTGCGGCGCGGAGCAGGCGCGAGGTCGATGGTGCGCGGTGGCTGGGGCTGCGGATATTGGGGCGCAGTTCGGTCAGCGCGAAAGAATGCGCGGCGCAGACGCGAACGCGAGCGCGGCTCGGACGCGAGGGTGACAGCCAGCATCTCGATCCAGAGAGCGATCATCGGAACGTGACCATAGTACGGACAGAGACATCCGCCCGAACATCTATATCCGCATCCTGACCCGGAATGATAGAGGATGTTTCAGAGTGGCGGCTATAGAGAATTTGGTTCGCGGTCGAGTGCTACGCAAGGCAGTAGGTCGCGAACTCGGACGGAGGCGGCTTATTCGTGGCGCAACGCCTCCACGGGCTGAACCCGGGAAGCCCGGCGCGCCGGCACATAGCCGGCCAGCAAGGAGACGCCCAGTAACAATCCCGCAGCGCCGGCGACGCTCACGGGATCGTAGGCACGAACGCCGTAGAGCATGCTGCGAATCAAGCGGATGAGCAGCAACCCGGCGCCGATTCCGACGACAACGCCGGCAACCGCGAGCCACGAGGTTTCGACGAGCACCATGGCGAGGACCTGGCGGGTGCGCGCGCCGAGCGCCAGGCGGATGCCGATCTCGTTGGTACGGCGCGCAACGGTGTAGGACATGATGCCGTAAATCCCAATACAGGCAAGGATCAGCGCGATCATCCCGAAACCGGCGGTAAGGCTGGCGAAGATACGTTCCTGCTGGAGAAGCGAATCAATCTGTTCCTGCTGGCTGCGGATATCGACGAGCGGCAAGTCACGATCGACCGATCGCACGGCCTGGCGCAACGAGGGCGCGATACTGGTGCGGGAGGCACGCGTTTTGACGGTGAAGCTCATGCCCCAGGAGATATCGGGAGCCTGGCGGTAGCTGAGATAGAAGGTGGGGGGCGGGTCGTTGCGCAGATCGGCGTAGTGCGTATCGCCGCACACGCCCACGATCTGAAAAAGCAGTTTCCCATCGTGGCTATCGCCGGTCTCGAAGGTTTTCCCGATGGGATTCTGGTTGGGAAAGAATTTCCTGGCGAGCGCCTGATTGACGACGGCGACTTTCAGAGAAGTCTGTGTGTCGTGGGAGTTGAAAGCCCGTCCCGCGAGGATGGGGATGCGGAGGGTAGCAAAGAAGTCATCCCCGACCGCATTGTCATCCGCACTTTCTTCCTTGCCGGGCGCAGGCTTTTGTCCAGTGGGCACGAAATCGTCGTCGGAAGTGCTTTGCGAGAGCAATGGAATTGAGGAGGCCGCCACCGATTCGACTCCCGGTATGGCAGCGAGGCGTTGCTCGATGTCGCGGTACAGCAAAACGTCTTTGCCGTTGGGATAACGCGACTCGGGCGGTTGCATGCCGAAGAGAACCAGGTTCCGGGTATCGAAGCCGGGATCGACGGAACTGAGATTCACCAGGGTGCGGAGGAATACACCGGCACCCAACACGAGGAGGGAAGAGAGGGCAATCTGGAAGCCGACGATCGCTTTGCCGGCATAGCCGCGACGGCGGCGGGTGGCGGTCTGCGCGTTATCCTTCAATCCTGAATTGACCTGGGTCCGGGTGGCTTGCCATGCGGGCGCAAGGCCAAAGAGCACACCGGTCAGGATCGATAGGGCGGCGTTAAAGGCGAAGACACGCCAGTCGAAAGAAGCGGCTGCCATCGGCGCGTCCCATGGATTAGTGACGAGACCGGGAATGGCGTTGCGTCCGAAGTAACCGACGAGGAGACCGCCCAAACCGCCGAGCAGGGAGAGCAACAGGCTTTCGGTAAGCACCTGGCGCAGGATGCGGCGCCGGGTTGCACCGAGGGCGAGGCGCACCGAGATTTCGCGTTGCCGTACCGAGGCGCGGGCCAGCAACAGGTTGGCGATGTTTGCGCATGCGAGGAGAAGCACAAAGCCGACCAGTGCCATGAGGACATAAACCGGGCGGGCAAACATCCGGCTGGACTCATTGAGGCCCCGGCTGCCGTCAGCGATGCGGAGGTCGGGCAGCGCTTCGTCCGGCTTGGGATTCATGGTGGAGCGCACGGCATCCTTCAAAGCGAGGTCGAGTTCGGCGCGGGCGGAGGCATCACTGATACCCGGGCGACTGCGCGCCATGACTTGCATCCACCAAAATCTCGAATTATTGAGCAACGATCCGAAGCGCGCGTTGGGCGCAACCAGCGGTTGCAGGCTAAAAGGCAGGAAAACTTCCGGCGAACTCTGAACGCTTCTCGCTCCTGTGAACCTCGGCGGGTTCACGCCGACGATGGTGACGTTCGTGAGATTGAGGAGAATGGTTTTGCCGATGACCGAGGGCGAACGGCCGAAGCGGCGCGTCCAGAAGCCATCGCTGATGACGACGACGGGCGAAGCCCCGGGCTTATCGTCGTCGTAGGGTGCAAGGACGCGGCCGAGTTGCGGGTGAACACCCAGGCTCGAGTAAAAGTTTCCCGAGACCATCTCTCCCTGCACCACCTCGGCATTGCCGTCGATGGTGACGTTCATGCGTCCCACATCCTTGAACGCGAAGAGGTCGCTGAGTTGGTGGTTATGCTGTCGCAACTGCCGATACACGGGATAAGAGAAAGAGGTGCTCGTGGAGAGACCGCCATCCTTGTCGTAATCGCCCCAGATGGAGTGGATGGCGTTATGACGGGGCGCCACCCAGTGCAAGAGGCGGAGCTCCTCGGGATGCGGCACGCTAAGGCGGTCGAGAAGGATCTGCTTGGCCAGGGTGAAGATGGTGGTGTTGACGCCGATGCCGATGGTAAGCGAGAGCAGCGCGATCACAGTGAAGGTCGGGCTCTTGCGCAGCATGCGCAGCCCAAAACGCAGATCGGCACGGAGCTCGTCCCACAGGCGCAACCCAAGCGAGAGTCGCATGGCTTCCTTGTGAGCGTCAGTACTGCCGAATTCAATGCGGGCCCGACGTGTGGCTTCGGGAAGCGAGACGCCGCTGCGCACAAGGTCTTCGATGTAGCTCTCCACATGGAAACGCAGTTCTTCGTCCATTTCGCGATCGATTTGCGAGGCGTGGGTAACGGCGTGGAACCAGGAGCGGGCACGCGCAAGCAGGCTCATACTTCCCCCGGAGTGGTGCCGAGAATGCCCGCGATGATGCCGGCCATGCGATTCCATTTTTCGGTTTCGGCGCGCAGGAGGTTCCTGCCGGCCGCCGTGAGCCGGTAATACTTGGCACGGCGATTGTTGTCACTCTCGCCCCATTCGCTGGCAATCGCACCCTGGTGCTCGAGGCGGTAAAGCGCGGGGTAGAGCGAGCCCTGCTGGATCTCGAGTTGCTCCCCGGAGATCTGCTGGATGCGGAGAAGTACGCCGTATCCGTGGAGAGGACCGAGCGAGACGGCTTTGAGAATGAGCAGGTCGAGGGTGCCTTGCAGGAGATCGGCGGGCTTCGGCATGATGCCTTCCTAGATGAACTAGGGGAGAGTAACGCCAGCTCTCCTAGATTGTCAAGGAGAGCAAGCTAAGCGACGACCGTGAGGTAGGTGGAGTAAGGCTCGTCGCCGATCTCAGTCCAGGGGAGGAGCTTGAGCGTGCCGGCGTGCCACGCTCGTGGTCCGGCTTGGCGCGCCGCGAGCAATTGTGCGCGCGCGAGCTTCGGCGCGGCCTCAGAGATCGCGAAGAGAACGAGCGGGCCGTTGAGCAGGGCGACGGTATCCGGGTGCGCGGGATCGATGGATTCGAGACGATTCTTCCTGGGGAGATCGAGCTCGATGCGATCGCCCGACTTCCAGGTGCGGCGGAGGGTCGCGAATTGGCCGGGAATGGCCGGTTCCGCCACTGCTCTCCCATTGATCGAGAGGGATGCGCCGTCTGCCCAGGCCGGGATGCGAAGACGAATCGCGAACTCCGTCGGGCGCGAGGCAGCCAGCTCGAAGGAGATTTCGCTCGAGAAGGGATAGTCGGTCTTCTGGGTGAGCGAGATCGGTGCGCCGTTGTGTGTCCATCGCACCGTAGAGGGGATGTAGAGGTTGACGTAGATGCCTTGCGGGTCGCGCAGGTAGGTGCTGATGCCGTAGTCGGTGGCGATTTGCGGCATGGTACCGGAACAGCACGGCCAGCGGTGGTTGCTGTAAACCTTGCGGCCCTTCAAGTTGTAATCGGAATAATAAAAAGTGCGGCCGTCGGCCTGGAGAGGTTTGGCACCAAGGATGGTGTTGTACATGACGCGTTCCATGCTGTCGCCGTATCGGGCATCGCGGGTTACACGCAGCAGGTAACGGGTGAGCTTGAAGTGGGCGTAGGCGCCGCAGGGCGTCTCGAAGCTGTTATGGGTCTTGGTGAGGCTGGCGTCGACGGCAGGACTGTTAGGGGCGTGAAGGGTTTCATCGGGACCCCAACCCCCGGTGGCGAAGCTCTGCGCCAGCAGAAAGTCGAAGCCGTTCTTCGCGGCGTGCAAGTGTTTCTCGCTGCCGAGGGTGAGATAGGCCTGCATGGCGGAGCAGAGCGAGTTGACGTGGCTGTAGGCATGACGCTGCTCGAGATCGCTGTGTCCGGCGGCGAGAGGATCGTAATACGCGTCGTCGAGATACTGTGCTCCGAGATCGCGATAGCGTTTTCCGGCGCCGCGCCGGTAGGCAAGGAAGAGGTTTTCCGAGATGGTGTACGACTCGTCCCAGGTGTACGACTCGTCGGTTCCGGGGCGCCAGCTCACACCGTGCTCCACGGCATGGCCGGGCAGGTGTGGGAGGGCGGTGTCGGTGGTGTGGTCGAGGATGCGCAGCGCGTCTGGGTCGCGGACGTATTGATGGGCATCGATGAGTCCGCAAACCAGCTTGTCATAGCAGTAGGCCGGGAAACGGTTCTTGATGGAGTAGAACTCGGGGGAAATGGTCTGGGCGTAAAGGCGATTGAGACGCAGAACCCGTTCACGGACGCGCGGATCGCCGTGCACGGCATAGGCGCGGGAGAGGGCGGAGATCCACTGGCCGAAGGTGGCGGAGGGAGCGAAGCCGGCGTCGAAGGTGTGCCAGTCGTAATTCGGGTCGTAACGATACCACCCGCCGATGTCTTCGCCTGGCGCGGGTTGACCGGCCATCAGCCGGAAGGGCTTGAGGAGGGCATCGTCGCTGAGCCCCATGAGCACCGCGTGGGTGTTCTCGAATTGGCGGTGGTGGAGTTCGCCGGCGAGCGAGATCGAGCCGTAATCGAACTCTTCCAGGGGAGCAGAGGATTCGAAGGCAGGAGACGAGGTCGAGAAGGCCGCGGCGGCGCCGAGGAGCAAGGGAGTGGACTGGAGGAAGCGGCGGCGCGTGATGTGCGGCATGGGTAGATTTTAGTCCTGGGTCTAGCCGAGAAGACAAACGACAGCAGATCCCCAAGGCCCTCGAATCCGCTTCTCGCGATCACAACAAGAACGAGAGTTGCAGAGGGCAACGGGCGACAGGGGGCAACACAATGTTCCGAAGAGACTGTCGCGGACCCGAGGTGAGACTAGCCGGAGATGGTGGGGGGTTCCTGCTCGTTGCGTTTCAATTCGTCTTCGATGTCGGTGAGGGCGGCGGAGCGGTCGCTGCCGTGTAACCGGTCGCGCAATTCGCGAAGCGCGGTGCTCACCACGTGGTAGTGGTGGAGGCCGGAGTACTTCGGGTCACGCGTGAGTTCCAGCCAGATGTCGTGCAGGAGCCGTAAGTCTTCCTGGCGAAGGCGCGGAGTGTGGGGACCGAGTTCGTATTCCCAGCACTGGCCGTCGGGCGCAATGATCTCGAGAATCATGCGGGGTCTAGGCTCGGGCAGGCGCTCCCAGGCGTCGCCGCTCAACTTGGCCTGCTCATCCGCTGCAAGCTTGTTGGAGAGCCCGCAGACGATCTTGGAGCTGCGGAGCCGTTGCGCGGTGGCGAGGATGCTGTCGAAGACGTTGTTGGTGGGCGCGACCAGGAGGGAGACGTGCTTGCCCTGTTTTTCGGCGAGGTTAACGACGGCGGTAAAGAGTTCCTGCTCGTATTGCTCGAAGACCTCGCTGGCGTCGACACTCTCGCTGCCACTGAACGAATGCTGCCGGTGATAGACACGCGAGGTCATAACGACGACGTCGCGCTTGGTAGTATCGGTCTGTTCCAGGATCTTCTGGAGGTAGAGCAAGTTGTGCGGGTCGCGCACGGCGACCAGTATGCTCCCCGGACGAACCTCCATGCCTGCCTGGCTGACGTCCTCCTGGGCATTCACGCGAAACTGTTCGAGCTCATGCTTGCCGCCCGCAACGGTCTTGAGGTTAGCGCGTTCGGAGACGCTGAACACGATATAGAGCAGGATGCTGAAGCTGATGCCGTAGATGGTGGCCAGCTCCTTGGTGAAGAGATTCACGACGGCGATGGAGAAGAGCAGGACGGCGATCAGGCCGACCCCGATAGGGATCTCTTTACCGCCGATATGAATGTTCAGGGGGACTTTCCATTGCCGGTTCTCGGGATGAGTGAAGCGCAATACCAGAACCGCAAGCGCCATGAACGAGAACGACCAGATCACCCCGAAGGCATAGAGCGCAGCGAGCAGGTAGACGTTGCCGCGGCTCACGATGATGGTGGCAATCTGTAACCCGACGATGAGGTTGATGATGCGGTGGCTCGTCCCAAACCTGGTGTGAGGGTGGCGGAACCAGGGAGTGAGGACGCCGTCTTCGCTGAGGCGGTTCAGTACACCGTTGGCGCCGACGATCGCGGTATTCACCGCGCCGGAGAGGATGAGCGCGCCCACGATGACGACGAAGCCCTGGAAGATCAGCTTCAGGTTGTAGGGACCGACAACATTCATCGCCAGGCCACTGATGAGGTTGGCGAAGTAGTTCGGACGGATGCTGTCCGGAATGATCATCACCGCGAAGAAGGAGACTAACCCGGTGAAGAAGAGGCTGTAGAGGAAGATGACCAGCCCGGCTTTTTCCAGGTTCTTGAGCTTCGGGTGCTCGATTTCGCGATTGACCTGGGCAAGGGACTCTTCGCCGCTCATGGCAAGAACAGAGTGGCCGAAGCCGACCAGCATCAGAACCAGGGTGATATGGGCAAAGAACGTGCCGTGCAGCCAGCCGAGAGATTCGTGGCTCTGCTGCAGGTTCTGGCCGGAAGGTAACGGCGGCAGGTGGGCGGTGCTGGGGTGGACAACCATGGTAAGGAGGCACCACACGATAAGCATGACCACCATCACGGTGGTGATTTGCATAATGCGGAGTGCCTTTTCGCTGCTCTCGTGCATGCCCTGGATGTTCTTCCACCAGAAATAAAGGCTGACGGCGATGGCAAAAGCGGCGGAGAGGTAGTTGACTTCGTTATCGGAAAAAGTCAGCGGATGTCCGAAACGGGCGCTGGTATCCATGAAGAAACCGACGACGTATTGGCCGGCGGAGACGGCGCTGATGGGGCCGGTGAGCACGTAATCGAAGAGCAGCGCGGAGACTGAGAGCTTGGCCAGCTGTCCGCCCATGGCGCTCTTGACGACTTTGTAAACGCCGCCGCGCACGAACATGACGCTGCTCTCGATGTAGATGGCCCGGACGGCATAGCTGAACAACATGACCGCCAGCACGAACCAGGGTGCGCTTTTGCCGATAACTTTTTCGGCGTCGCCGCCCACGTAGTAGGCGGAGGAGGCAAGATCGGAGAGAACAATGGCGGCCGCCCGCCAGAAAGAAATGAAGGACAACATCACCGTGGTGGCGACGAAGACCTTGATTGCGGGACGGTTCAGATGATCGGCGGATGTCGACATGGAGCGAAGTTATTAAAGGTATCAAAAATCCGGAGCTTACGCCTACGCACCACTTAGATGCCGAAGCGGCAAGGCGCAGTTTTTATCCTCGTGAAACAGCCCGTAGTCACTGCCGGAAGGAGTAGGTACGGCTGATCCGGTCATGCCAGCAGAGAGCATCGTCGTCGAAGAAGGCCCAGACAAATCCCAGCATGAGCGACGAACAGGAGACGGCGATGCCCACCAGCCGCAGCATTCGCTGGCGGCGATTGGGCGCGGTGCCCTGAAAGGTGCTGAACCCGAGGCGCGCCAGCAACATGCCGGGGGTGCGAGCACCGTAGAGGATGAACAGGTATTGGTAAAAGGCCCAGAGGACGATCGGGACCACAAGACTCGTCCCAAGAAGAGCCTTGGTAATCGCGAGTTCGGCGAGCAACTTGTGACAGAGGTAGAACAACAGGCTGGAGGCGGCCAGGACAATCAGACAATCCCCCAGGCCCGCGTACGCGCGCCGCGCGACCGAGGCGACCTGCAACGGCAATTCCATTTCGGCAGCAGGCCTGGTTTCGAGGTGCTCAAGACGCATGCCGTCGAGGATAGGAGTTTGCAGGAGCGGCTCAGCGATCTCCGGGGCATCGAGAATACGCGGCGACGTGGGCACGACCGATTCAGCGAGCACGCTCGACGGAGGCAGCTCGGGGGGAAAGAGCCGCGGAAACTCGATCACGTTCGCCTCCATCACGACTCTGCGCTTAAACGGGACGGAAGGCCGCGGGGCGGAAGGGGGATCTGGCGCTGCGGGTTGCGGCAGGCCTGGCGAACCATCCCCAGAGGACTCGGACTGCGCGGCAGCTTCCGAATGGACCTGCGCTGTGGCTTCGGCCGCAATCCCGTTTGGCTCTGCCGGTTCGTGGATCTCAATGTCGGAATCCGGCGATAAGGGGACGCAGATCTGCTGGCGTGGACCGGCGAGTTCCCCCTCGAAGTTGAAGCGCATGGAAAATTCGCCCGAGAGCTTGCGCTTGTTCTTTGAGCGATAGGTGTCGAGTCGGGAAGCGAGCTGGTTCTTCCAGGAATCGTTTTCCTGCGTTTCGCCAGGCTCGAAAGCGGGGTTGGGTTCAATCACGAATCAGGGTTCCCACAATTGCAAAATATTGTTGTGAGGGCGAAGGTCGCGGAGACGCATGTGGGCCAGCGAACCAGTATGCGGCGCGGCATAAATCCATCGAGCGATTTGAAGGAAAGCCGAGAGCCGCGAAAATGTTCGAACCGGAGCTGAAGCACTGTGCGATTGGCCCAGCAGTGGTTTTACTTGCAAGCGCGCAACATGGTAAGTTGCGAACTTGAGTACCGGCCGGAAGCTCACCTGACAGCGGTCGCTGCCGGGTGCCCTGAAGAGCCTGGTCTCGAAGTGCACGCCCCGATGACATTCCGCAAAGAAACGAATACCACGCTTCGCAGGGGTTGTCACCTTCTTCTTCTCTGCTGCTTATTTACCAGCACGCTCCTCGCGCAGACGAAGAGCAGCCAGAGCGCACAGCACTCGTCGACAAGAACGGGCGCCAAGAAACCCGGCGACGAAGTGACGGTGGAAGCGCTCCAGCAGGAGAAGATCGGGGACGTTTACAAGCTTCGCGGCAATGTCGTGGTGCACTTCCGAACTTTCGTCGTGCACGCCGACGACGTGACCTTCAACGATGCGACCGGCGATCTAACCGCCAATGGGCACCTGGTCCTCGAAGGCGGGCCGCACGACGAACACATCACGGCCACCCACGGCACGTTGAACACCGAGACGGAGACCGGCAAGTTCTATGACGTGATCGGCATGACCGGCGCGAGATTCCGTGGCAAGAACGTCATACTCACCTCGTCCAACCCGTTCGTCTTTACGGGCCAGATGGTGGAGCGGGTTGGACCCGACCACTACGTGGTCTATCACGGCATCATCACAACCTGCGAGTTGCCGCGTCCGAAGTGGAACTACCAGGCGCAAAAGATTGATGTCACCATCGGGGCCGACGCAAAGATCTATCACTCGGATTTCCGCCTGCACGGTATTCCGATTTTCTATTTTCCTTACGCCGAGCACCCGGTCGACAACCTCGGACGACAAACCGGCTTCCTGATACCGAACATCGGCCAATCTTCGCAGAAAGGAACCATCGTTGGCGATGCGTTCTACTGGGCGATCAATCCAAGCGCCGATCTTTCGCTTGGCGCCGAATATTTTTCTCAGCGAGGCTGGGCCGAGCACGGGGAGTTCCGGGCCAAGCCGACAGATAAATCGACCATCGAGTTCCGTTACTTCCAGGTTGTGGATCGTGAAAACCAGGGCGGCGTAGAAGCGCGGCTACAGGCGGATACGCCGCTGAAGTTCGACATCCGGGCGGTCGCCGATGTGGATTACCTGAATTCCTTTATCTTCCGGGAGGCGTTTGCCGAATCGTTTACGCAAGCCATCAACTCGGAGGTGAAGTCGGTTATGTTTCTGACGAAGAGCGTGGACACACTGAGTGTCAACGTGATGGCTTCGCGTTACCAGAACTTCCTCGGAACGAACCAGTGCCTCAGCCTGGGGATTTATGTGCCATGTTCGGCGTCAACCAGCGCGTCGCTGGTGAATACGGGCGGGGATAGCGCGATCCTGATCGTGCATGCGCCCTCGTTCGAGCTCTCGAACATCGAGCGGGAGATAGCAAAGTCGCGGCTCTTTGTTTCGCTGGATGCGGCGGCTGAAGGGGTTTCCAGGAGCGAACCGAACCTGACCACGGCGGGCAACGTGGTGAATAATTACTCGATCCCGTTACTGGGGCGATACGACGTGCTTCCGGAGGCTTCGTATGCGTGGCTCTGGAAGGGATGGACGCTACGGCCGGAGATTTCCGTGCGCAACACGTATTACACCCAGCGCGCGCTGGGAAATATTTCCTCGAACAACCCCGTGAACCGCCGGTCGCTGGAAACGAGCCTGGACTTTCGGCCACCGGCGATTGCGAAGGTCTTCGCGAAGCCGTTCTTCCAGCACCAGGTGAAGCACACGATTGAGCCACGGATCGTTTATGACTACGTGAATGGAGTGGATAATTTTCACAGTATCGTTCGCTTCGACGATCGCGACATCCTGAGCAACACCAACGAAGTGCTGTACGCGTTCACGACGCGGATTTATACGAAAAACCTGCGGCCGACGTCGGACTGTCCGAAGCCTCCAGGCGAAGAGACGAGGCTGCCGCGGGAACAGATGGAGGCGCTGAAGCCGAAATCCACCTGCGGCGATATGGCGTCGCGCACCCGCGAGGCATTCAGCTGGGACCTGGCGCAGAAGTATTACATCGATCCGACCTTCGGCGGGGCGGCGATCGACGGGAACCGTAACGTGTTCACCACTTCGGCGGATCTGACGGGGATCGCGTACATCACCGGTCCGCGACTGTTTTCGCCGGTGGTTTCAAGGATGCGGATTCAGACCACCGCGAATACCGACATCCAGTGGAACTTCGATTATGACTCGGTAGCGGGAAGGATCAATGCCAGCACGGCGATCGCAAACTACAGGTTCAGCGAATACTTCGTCGGCGCCAGCCATGCGTTCCTGAATACCGCGATCCCGTATGCTACCTCGAGCAGCGCATCGCTTGTACCTGCGCGCTTTAACCAGATCCGTTTTCTGGCCGGGTTCGGGCATCCGAACAAAGTCGGATTCAGTGGAGCGGGCAGCATCGGCTTCGATAACGAATTGGGATTCCTGCAATATTCCGCGGAACAGGTGAGCTACAACTGGGATTGTTGCGGGGTAAGCCTCGAATACCGGCGCTTCGCACTCGGCAATATCCGAAACGAAAATCAGTACCGATTTTCTCTTAACCTGTCGAACATTGGGAGCTTCGGAACGATGAAACGGCAGGAGCGATTGTATTAGCCGCTCCCCCAAAGAATCGCGACGAGAGTCTTTACCGATCGTTACCGTTGGCGCGATTGCGCACAACTATCATCAGAGCGGGAGATCTCTGTGAAGAAACGGAAGTGCCTGCTCGCGGCTGCGCTGATGGTGCTGAGTCCGGCGATGCTGCTTGGGCAGCATCGAGGCAGCCATGGTGCCACGGCGCCGCCGCCGGCAGGGCAGACTTCGAGCGACGATATGAAGGACTTCAGTCGTGCGATTGCCTTGCAGGCTTCTCCGGAACAGGTGAACACCTACCGACAACTGACGAGCAGCGTCGATTCCGCCAGGAAGCGGGTGGCCGATTTCCAGCATCCGGCCGCAGGCGTCAGCACCTCGGAGTTTGCGCTGGCAAAGGCGGTGTCGGATGCCGCGGACGATGCGCAGGGGGACAGCGAACGCTTTCTTTCGAGCTTCACGGATGCGCAGAAGTCCGGGTTGAAGGCCCTCGCGAAGAAGGCCCGTAAAGCGGATAGCGAGATCATGAAACAAAGCAAGGTCCTGAACGGCAGCCCTTCCCATCCGGCCGCTGAAAAGCTTGGCAAATCGCTCCAGGAATTGCAGGAGAGCCAGTTGGCCATCGCCAAGGAAATGGGGATACCTGGCGTGGAAGAGACGCATTGACGGGACCTGCTGATTGGTCCACGCCGGAACAGCAGGTCCCTACGTCGCTACGCTCCTCTGGATGACAACAAGAGAGAGCTAGGATGGCGGCCATCCCACGGAGCCCTTTTGGTGTCGTAGGATAGAGCCATGGCGGTTTTCCCTCAATCGACGCCCGAGTTGTCTCTGCTGGAGAAACAGCAATCGCTGGAAGCGCACCTGGGCTCCCTGGGACGGCTCCTGATTGCCTACTCGGGTGGCATCGACTCGGCGTATTTGGCCTTCGTGGCGCACCGCATCCTGGGCGACGAGATGCTGGCAGTCCTTGCGGATTCGCCCAGCCTGGCACGGGCGCAGATGCGCGATGCCCTCGCCTTCGCCGAGGAGCATGCGATTCCCCTCCGGGTGATTGCCACCGGCGAAATGGAGAGGCCGGAGTATCGCCGAAACGACGCTATGCGCTGCTTCCATTGCAAAGACGAGCTTTTCAGCGTGATGGATGCTTTCGCGGCCGAGCACGGTTTTGCGACCGTGGCTTATGGTGTGAACGTGGACGACCAGGGCGATTTTCGTCCGGGACAGAAGGCGGCCAAGCAGCACGGAGTGGTTGCGCCCCTGCTGGCGGCACAACTCGACAAGGCCGAGATCCGGGAGTTGGCTAGGCGAGCGGAGTTGCGGCTGTGGGACAAGCCGGCATCGGCGTGCCTGTCGAGCCGTATCGAGTACGGACGTCCGGTGACGCGCGAGGCGCTGGAGCAGGTAGAAAAGGGCGAGGACGCGCTGCGCGCCATGGGCTTCCGGCAGTTTCGGGTGCGGCACCATGGCGAGATTGCGCGGATTGAGATCGCGCGCGATGAGCTGTCCAAGGCAATGACGCCGGAGATGGCCCTCGAATTCACCAGAATTTTCAAGGCGCTGGGTTTCACCTACGTGACCCTGGACCTGGAAGGCTTCCGCTCCGGGTCGATGAATTCTTTGCTTCCTCTCGATGTCCTGAAGAGCCGATAAACGTCTAACCTTCAAACGCTTCCCAAGGCTCCAGAACTGCGCTTTTCCGGCAATGCGAGCCCCACCATGCGATAATCAAGAGTTCATGTTTTTCATTCCAAGGCGGTTGTACGTGTCCTTATCCAGAATCCTGGCACTCGTGTTCCTGGCCATTTCGGCGGGCTGTTCGGCCCAGTCTCCCTCTTCCCAGCCCCATGCTCAGGGGGCCCAATCCGCCGGCGAGCTAAGCGCGCCGCTGAATAAGCGCATCCAGGACCAGATCCGCGCGCACTTCAACGTGCCATCGCAGGTGAATATCACGGTGGCAACTCCCAAGCCGAGTGAATTGCAGGGGTATGACTCGGTGCTTGTGACCATGTCGGACGGCGATAAGACGAAGAGCTACGAGTTCCTGCTCTCGAAGGACGGCAACACGCTGGCGCGGCTGACAAAATTCGACATCTCGAAAGACCCGTTCCAGGAGACGATGGCGAAGATCGATATCGCCGGGCGGCCGATTCGCGGCAACAAGGATGCCAAGGTAACGATCGTCAACTATGACGATTTCGAGTGTCCGTTCTGCGCCAAGATGCACGCTGCGGTCCTGGATGCGCTGAAACGTTATCCCAACCAGATCAAAGTGGTCTACAAGGACTTCCCGCTGACGGAGATTCATCCCTGGGCGAACCGGGCGGCGGTGGATTCCGATTGCCTGGCCGTCCAGAATGGCGACGCCTACTGGGATTTCGCGGATTATGTGCACGGGAACCAGGCATCGATTACCGGCAAGGAAGAGCACCGTACCGAGACGGGGATGGCGGACGCGGTGGATAAAGTTACGCTGGACATTGGGCGCAAACACAATTTGAATGTGTCGCAGCTGCAGGCGTGTGTGAAAGACCAGTCCGAAAAAACTACCTTGAAGAAGTCGGTGGATGAGGCAGGAGGGCTGGACATCAGCGCCACGCCTACGATGTTTGTGAATGGCGAACGCCTGGAAGGCGCCGTCGGCGAAGATGCCCTGTTTGACGTGATCAACAAACATCTGCAGGACCAGGGCGGCGGAAGCAGTTCCACAAAATAGCGAGTTTGTGACCAATGCCTCGGGCAGCATGAGGCTTCCTCATGGAGGAGCAAGTTGCACGGTAAGAGACGATCGGTTGGTGCGGCCACGGCCGCGATCCTGGCGGTACTTGCGGCATTGAGCCTGGCGGCCTGCAACAAGGGCACGGGCGGAAGCGACGTGATGGCAAGCGTGAACGGACACAAGATCACGCGGCCGGAGGTCGAGAAGTATTACAAGAACCAGCTGACCGGAGCGCCCCAGCAGCCCAGCGCGGAGCAAGCCGACAACCTGCGGCTCAGCATTTTGCGCGAGCTGATCAACAACGAGATCCTGATGCAACGCGCCGAGAAGCTGGGCCTGCTCGCGACCGATGAAGAAGTTGACAGCAAGGTTAACGAGGCGAAGGCGCCGTACACGCAGGAGCAATTCGACGCGCGGCTGAAGGAGCGAGGGATCACGATGGACGATTTCCGGCGCGACCTGCGCCGGAGCATCACGATCGACAAGGTGATCAACAAAGAGATCACCTCGAAGATCAACGTCACGGACGGGGACATCGCCGCGTATTACAACCAGCACAAAGCCGAATTCAACCTGATCGAGCCGCAGTATCACCTGGCGCAGATCCTGGTGACGCCAGCGCCGAATCCGCAGGTAAAGAATCTCCAGAAGGCACAGAACGATGCCGAGGCCAAGAAGAAGATCCAGCAGTTGCTGAACCGGCTCGACAGCGGGGAGGACTTCGCTTCGGTAGCAATGAATTACTCGGAGCAGCCGGAGATCTCGCCCAACGGCGGCGATCTTGGGTTCATCCCGGAATCTTCTCTCAAGGGCGACAAGATCGCCTACGACGCCGTTGCCAAGCTGAAGCCCGGGCAATACACCGGCGTGCTTCCGATCCTGGATCCGTCAGCCCACCAGGTGCTTGGGTATCGCATCGTGAAACTGATCGCGCGCGAGGCGGCGGGACAGCGGGAGCTGCAGGATCCGCGCGTGCAGCAGGCGATTCGCGAACAGTTGCGCGATGCACGTGAGCAACTGCTGAAGGCTGCGTATTATGAATCGGTACGCGACAAAGCGAGCGTAGAGAATTACTTCGCGGATGAGATTTTGAAGCGCGCAGGCCAGAAGTAAGCCAGCGCGAAGCCGGAGTTTCAGGGCGGGGCTCAGGCCTCGCCTTTTTTAGCTCTGGCAGTCGCGGACGGCAGATTCAGTTGAATCGGCTACTCGATGATCGCGAGGACATCGCCCGCGTTGACCGTAGTTCCCTCCTGGGCGAGGAGCTTCTGCACTTTGCCGGACTTGGGGGCCTTGAGCTCGTTCTGCATCTTCATGGCTTCCACAACCACGACCCCTTTGCCGGCTTCGACCATCTCGCCTTGGGGAACCAGGATGCGTACGACCTTGCCGGGCATGGGGGCGACGATTTTCTGCGGGCCCTCAGTACTTCCAGCTCCGGCACGACGGGTACGCAGCGAACGCGGATCGTTGACCTCGCAGGGATAGCGCGAACTGCCGACCAGCATGTGAAGTTCCCCGTTGAGAGCGCGCTCACGCTTGACCTCGTAGGCCTTGCCGTCGTCCTGAACGATGGAGAGGATGTCCCGCGCGGTGGGGACAGCGTCGAGGGAGAAAAGTTCGCCGTCGATGTGGCCCGTCCAGCGTGTGCCTTGGCGCGTGAGTTCGACGTGGTAGCTTCTACCGGAGATGACGATGTCGTAAACCATGGCTAGCGAAGCGCCTCCGCGCGTCCCTGGGACTTCCATTTCGATTTGTCGCCGTTGGCGCCATTGCCATTGCCCTGCTTGGCATGGGTCTGCACGGTGTAGGTGACACCGTCGAAGGGCTTGCCGAGCGTGACTTGGGGCTCGGTGGTAGCGAAGATGCCGGCTGCGATGGCGGCCATGCGGGTACGTTCCTCATGCTCGGGAGCGGGAACCTGTTCCTCCGCAAGAAGACGATCGAGGAAGCCGGTGTGCAGTCTGCCAGCCTGGAAATCCGGGTCGCTCAGGATCCGGCGGAACAACGGGATGTTGGTCTTGATGCCGCCGACAAAGTACTCATAAAGAGCGCGCTGCAAGCGGGCGATGCATTGATCGCGGTCGCTGCCATAACTGATCAGCTTGGCAAGCAAGGGGTCGTAATCGAGGGGTACGGTCCAGCCCTCATACATGCCACTATCGCGCCGGATGCCTGGACCGGAGGGCGAGATGAGCCGGGTAATGCGCCCGGGCGACGGGAAGAATTGGTTATCCGGATCTTCGGCGTAGACGCGGCACTCGATGGCGTGGCCGCGCAAGCTGAGGTCTTCCTGGCGGAAGGGCAACGGTTCGCCGGCGGCCACCCGGATCTGCAGGTGTACCAGGTCGAGTCCGGTGACGAGCTCGGTAACTGGGTGCTCGACCTGCAGGCGCGTGTTCATTTCCAGGAAGTAGAAATTTTTCTGTTCATCAACCAGGAACTCGACGGTTCCGGCGTTGGTATAGTTCGCGGCTTGCGCGACTCGCACCGCGACTTCCCCCATGCGGCGGCGCATTTCGGGATCGACGATGGGAGAGGGTGATTCTTCGAGCACCTTCTGATGGCGGCGCTGTACCGAGCACTCGCGCTCGCCGAGCCACACCGTGTTGCCGTGTTCGTCGGCAAAGATCTGCATCTCGACGTGGCGCGGGTTGACGATGAATTTCTCGAGGTAGACTTCGCTATCGCCAAAGGAGCGCTGGGCTTCGCTGCTGGCGGCCTCCAGCGAGGAGCGGAGTTCATCCTTCGACTTCACCAGGCGCATGCCTTTGCCGCCCCCGCCGGCGGCCGCCTTCAACATCACCGGGTAGCCGATCTCTTCGGCGAGAGCCTCTGCCTCTTCCGCGCTCTTCAGTCCCTGGGCATTGCCAGGCACCATGGGGACCTTGGCCTTCGCCATGGCCTGGCGCGCCTTGGTCTTCGATCCCATGGCGTCCATGGCATCGCCGGTGGGCCCGATGAACTTAATGCCGGCTTCCACGCAGGCACGGGCGAAGCGGGCATTCTCGGAGAGGAATCCGTAGCCGGGATGAATCGCCTCCGCGCCGCTCTTCTTCGCGGCATCGAGGATCTTGTCGATCCGAAGGTAGGAGTCGCTCGCCGGCGAAGGGCCAATGTGGTAGGCGTAGTCGGACTTGCGGACGTGCAGGGCGCGGCGGTCGGCATCGGAGTAGACGACAACGGACTCGATGCCCATCTCGCGGCAGGCGCGAATCACGCGGACAGCAATCTCGCCGCGATTGGCAATCAGGATTTTCTTGAACAACTTTGACGACATCGTGGTCCCTCAACAGGATCTGCGATTTTATCCCACCTCCCGCCGCCTGGAACGCGGACGGCGCTCACTGCAGGTTGTGATAGCGGAGGGCCGGCAAGAAAAAGCCTCCTCTTGCGAGGAGGCTCTTTCCCTGGCTCTACAGTCGTTATTTCTCGGTGGTAATTACACCGGAAGGTCCAGCTTTTTCGGCCTTGGCCTTTTTGGTGGCGATGGTCTTATCCACCCACTCGTTGGCCGTCTTGATATCGGCGTCGTAAGCGGCTGGATCGTCGCACTCATACTCGGCGCGCTGGCGATAGAGAAGGTTGATGTAGGCCATGGCGTCGTCGTAATCGGGGCGGAGTTGGATGGCCTTCTGGAGATCGCTGATCCCGTCTTCGACCTTCTGGGCGTTCATGGTCCTGAGCTGGGCGCAGACTTTCTTGTCCTTGAGCTGGGCGTCCGGACGCAATCCGATGCCAGCACGAGCCTTCTGGTCTTCCTGGTAGGCCTCGGTCCAGTCGATCACGGCGATGGAGTAATACGTTTCCGGATCGTTAGGATCGAGAGCAATGACCTTGCGGTGGTACTCCGCGGCCTGATCGAACTTCTTCATATTGAAGTAGAGCGAAGCGATACCTTTCAGGCTGTGAATCTGCTGTTCGCGGTTGGGATTGGAATCCAGGATTTTTTGGAAGGCCTGAATGGCCATTTCGGCATTGCGGTTGTTCTCCGGTGAATCCAATCCGGGAACATACTGCTGGGCGTAGGCGGTAGCCAGGTAAAGACGTGCGTTAGTCAGGGAACCGTCGAGGTCCACTGCGGTTTTGAAATGATCGATCGCCTCTTCGTAGCGGGCGTTCTTATAAGCCTGGACGCCCTTATTGAGCTGGTCGCGCGCCTTGAGCTTGTTGCAGCCGGTACCGGCCAACAAGACGAACAAGGCTGCGAGTACGACCAGTACCCGTGCGCTTCTATTCATTGCGTTATCACGCTCCATTGCCATATTGCCCGAATTGATGCAGCGATATCTGGGAGGGGCTTCCACGCGATCCCATCATTTCTCGGGCCGAAATAGGAGGAGGGCGCCCCGACTCATGCGACGGAGCGCCCCATTCAGTTAGTTATTGTCCAGCCTCGATCTTGGCAGTAATCAGTCCGACCTTGTCGACACCCGCGGAGTGTGCCAGGTCAATGACCTGGGCAACATTCGCGAAGGCGATATCGTCGTCTCCCTTCACGAACATCACCTTTTCGGCGCGGGTCGCGAAGATGTCGCGGAGACGACCTTCCAGATCTTCCCAGTGCACATCATCCTGGTTGATCTTCAAGGTAGGCCGATCCGGGTCACCCGATTTAAGCACCTGGACCACGATGGTACGTTCGGGTGGCGGCGGTTGCACTTTCTGATCTTTCGGCGGCGGTTGAGGAACGAGAGCGTCCAAGCCTTTCGGCGTCAGCGGCGTGATGACCATGAAGATGATCAGCAGTACCAGCAAGACGTCGATCAGCGGGGTCACATTCATGTCCGCTGTGGGTCCTCCACCGGACCCTCCAACACTCATTGCCATAGTGCTAGTCCTCTCCTTCTACTGGCCACTCGCCGGAGGCGGTGGAGGTGTCTTGGTCGTTTGTTTCTTCTGATCTGTCAACAGGCCCACATCGTCGACACCCGCAGAACGGATATCGTCCACGACTTCGACCACTTTGCCGTACCGGGCGCGCGCGTCGGAAAGAATGTAGACACGTTTGTCGGTCTTATTGGCAATGCGGTCTTTCACCTTCGAAGTGAGATCGTCGGGGTTGATCTGGTCCGAGCCCAGGTAGACTTTGCCGTCGTGGGTGATTGCCACCTCGATGGCATCTTCTTTATCCGCGTCCGGCATTGGCTCCGGGCTGTTGGTCTTCGCCCGATCGACAGGAATACCCTTCTGCAACATCGGGGTGATGACCATGAAGATGATCAGCAACACGAGCATCACATCGACCATCGGGGTGACGTTGATGTTCGAGTTCACGTTCGCGGTGCGTTTTGCGATAGGCATTTGCTAAATCTCCTCGCGAGATGGACTTCGCTGAACTACCGCTTGACGCCGCGACGCTTCAGGAAATAGTCGATCAACTCGCTCGAGCTGTTGTCCATCTCGACGTCAAACGCTTCCACCTTACCGGTGAAGTAGTTGAACATCATGACGGCAGGGATGGCGACAAACAATCCGATCGCGGTGGTCACGAGCGCTTCCGAGATACCGCCAGCCACGGCGCCGAGACCGGTCGCCTTGTTCTGGGAGATCGAACGGAACGCGTTCAGAATGCCGACCACGGTGCCGAACAGTCCGACGAAGGGGGCGGTAGCGCCGATGGTGGCGAGACCGGAAAGCCCGCGCTTCAGTTCGGCGTGAACGATGGCTTCGGCACGCTCAAGGGCGCGCTTCGAGGCTTCGATCTGCTCGCCCGGAATGTCGGTGGATTCGCCGTGCGCCTTAAATTCCTGCAAGCCAGCGGTGACAACCTTCGCGAGATGGCTCTTCTTGTTGCGCTCGGCAACGCGGATGGCTTCGTCGATCTTGCCTTCACGCAGGGCGCCGGCAACAGCAGGTGCGAAAGCACGCGACTGTTTGCGGGCAGCGCTGAACGCGAGGGCGCGATCGATCATGACGCCAATCGACCAGCCGGACATGATGAAGAGAATCACGACGACGACTTTCGCGAGGATGCCCATCTGTTTCCACAACGAAACAGGGTCCCATCCCACGGTGGCTTCATCCTGGAACAGCCAGGAAGCGGCGAGGTGTACATTGCAAAGAGCCAAAGCTGCGATGTTTGCGAGAAGCATGAGTTTAAATTTCCTCCTGGAACTTGATGCAGAGCTTAGCGACGCCTAGCGCGATACCGCTCTCTGGTACGGCTGAGCTGACCGGAAACACGCGGCAGCTTACGAAAGCTACACCGTCAGCCATTGCAGGAACCACAGCCCCGCCGTGGGGCCGTGGTGTGCAGAACTCGGGACAATTCTCGGGTGCGAATTCTTCCAAAACGGCAGCCGTCTAACCGCCGGACAGGGTGAAGTTGACCTGTACCGTTGTTTCGACTTCGACCGCCTCTCCATTGAGCAGGTAAGGCTTGTACTTCCACTGCCTCACCGCATCCAGTGCCGACTGGGTGAGCATCGGATGGCCGGACAGAACCCGAAGATTTTGGATGCTGCCGTCTTTCCCGATGGTCGCCTGCAAAACGACGGAGCCCTGAATGCGTGCCTGTTTCGCAAGCGGCGGATAGTTGGGCGTCACCTTGTGAAGCAACAATCCTTCCGAAACGCCTTGCGAAACGCGAACTTTCTGCGGGGTCGCGACTTTGGGCACGGCTACCGGGGCAGAACTGATGATGCCGCCGATGACGCCGCCCATCTGGCCGCCCGGAACTCCGCCAGCGACGCCGCCCGTAACACCCGACATGGCCGGTGGCGGTTCGTCTTCTTTAATCATGGCGATCTTCTTGGGAATAGCGGTCGGAGTGCGGAGTGCGCCGTTGTTCAGATCGGTTTCGATCTTTTTGATCACGTGCACCGGGGCTGCTGCCGGCGGCGGTGGCGGTGGTGGTGGCGGTGGCGGAGCCACCAGGAATGTCATCAATTGCTGCTTAGGGAGCGCTTCAGTGTAGATCAGCGGGATCAAAACCAAAACGCCCACGAAGGCGATCTGCGCGATGACGGCAATGGTGGTGGTTGCGCCACGCTTCGTTTTGATTTTGCCCGAAGATTCTAGAAGGCTGTCTTCAAACATGACCTGTTCTCCGGAAGAACTTCAATGAACTTAGACACCGGGCCCCAGAACTTTGCTCCCACAAAATGCATGAATCCTAACGATTTTCCAAGCAGTTCACCGGACATCGACAGCCAGAGAACAGCTAGGCCTTCACCTTTACCCGATCGTTCTTTCGGGGTGCAGGCCCCGGAAGTGCGGGAGCGCCGCGATGACTGCGCCACTCCTGGTAAGACACCAGCATCGGCGCGGCAACCGCGATCGACGAATAAGTGCCAATTAGGATGCCAATTACCAACGCCAGGGAGAAGCCGCGTAACACTTCTCCGCCAAAAACGTACAACGAAAGCACCGTCAGGAAGGTGAGGCCGGAGGTCAAAATGGTCCGGCTCAACGTCTGATTGATGCTTTTGTTCACGATGTCGGCGAGAGACTCGCGACGGAGCAGCTTGATGTTTTCCCGGATTCGGTCATAGACGACGATCGTGTCGTTCATCGAGTAACCGATGAGGGTTAAAATCGCGGCGACAACTGTAAGGGAAATATCCCGGTTGAGCAAGGAGAAAGCTCCTACCGTGATGATGGTGTCGTGGAAGCAGGCGACCACGGCGCCGATGCCGTAGATCAGCTCGAAGCGGAACCAGAGATATACCAGCATGCCGGCCAGCGAGTAGAGAGTGGCCAGAAGTGCTTGATTGCTCAACTGCTTACCGACTTGCGGACCGACAATTTCGACGTTGCGGACGCCGAAATTCGAAGTGTAAAAGTCGGTCTTGAGAACGTCGAAGACAGCGGCAGGAATATGGCCCTGCAGTTCGTCAATCGACGCGAGCACGCCGCCTTTTTCCTTGTCGCGATAATCGACGATCTGCTGCGCCACCTGCTGGTACTTCGTCATGGGATCCACGACCTCGTGCAGCGGGTCCTTTTGCATCAGGTAATCGCGGATCGTGGTAGAGCCGACGTTGTTCAGGTCGGTCTTGCCCGGGGCGGTGTTGGTTTCTAACGCCTTGATAATGGTGTTCTTGCCGGCATCGAGAGCCTGCTCGCTGGTGTTCTTCTCCTCCAGCGCGACCAGAACCTCGTTATTCGCGGGCACGCCATAGGTCTGGATCTTGGGATCCTTGAGGCCGGCGCGGTCCATGTCGTGGCGAATATCGCCGAGGTTAGGCGTCTGGGCAAACTTCACATAGACAAGGGTGCCGCCCTTGAAATCCACCCCGAGCGGAACCGGGCTGCCCGTTTTGGCATAGCGAACCGCCATGGAGCTGATGCCGGCGACGCTAAAAATGAGCGAGAACGCGAGGAAATACCACTTCTTGCCCAGGAAATCGATGTTTGTATTGCGGAACAGTTCCACGTCAAAGCCTCAGAGATCTTTTTCAAAACTACCGGCGGGAGATGCGCTCCCGCCTGCGTTAAATCGACAGTGCCTCACCGCGCTGGTGCTGATTCAAATGCCAATCGAAGATCACGCGCGAGACGAATACGGCGGTAAAGAGGTTCGCGAACAGACCGAAACTCAGCGTGACGGCAAAGCCTTTCACCGGGCCGGTTCCGAAAAGGAACAGGATGACCGCCGAAACGATGGTCGTCACGTGGGTATCGATGATCGTGAGCCATGCGTGGCCAAAGCCTTGTTCCACCGCAGACGGCGGTGTTTTTCCATTGCGCAGCTCTTCCCGAATACGCTCGAAGATCAGGACGTTGGAGTCCACACCCATACCGACGGTGAGAATCACGCCCGCGATGCCCGGCAAGGTAAGCACTGCGCCGAAATAACCCATAAATCCCAGCAGGATCACCAGGTTCAGGAAGAGGCTGAGATCGGCATTGATGCCGGCGCCGCGGTAGTAGAACAGCATGAAGACGAGCACGGCGGCAAAGCCAATGACCGCGGCGCGGACGCCTTCACGAATGGAATCCAATCCCAGCGACGGGCCGACGGTGCGCTCTTCGAGGTACTTGATGCTCGCCGGCAAGGCGCCCGAATTCAGGATCAGCGCAAGGTCACTCGCCTGCTGGTCGGTGAAGCGGCCGGTGATTTCGCCGGAATCGCTAATCTCGGACTTGATGTTGGCCGCCTCCATCACCTTGTTGTCGAGGATAATGCCGAGCGCATCCCCAATGTGTGCACTGGTGAATTGCGAGAAGCGCTGGCCGCCGTCGCGTGTCAGGTTGAACTGGACGTTGGCGCCGCCGTTTTGATCGCGGCCTACGCGGGCCTGGCGAAGATCATGGCCGGCAACCGCAGAGCTCCGCGCCACGAGGTAGTAGACGTTCGTACCAGAATCGCTCGAACTCTTACCGGGGAGAATCACGCTATCTGGAAACTGCGCTTGTGCTTGCGCTGCTTCAGCTTCCGTCGCGTAGCCACCCATGCTGCCGAAGACCTGGCGGATCTCGAGCATGGCGGTGGACTGCATGACTTCCTTCACGCGCGCGGGATCATCCACGCCGGGAAGCTGCACGAGAATCTGGTAATCGCCGAGGCCATGTTCCTGGATGACCGGCTCGCTGACGCCGAGGCTGTCGACGCGCTCCCGGATCTTCTGGATTGCCTGCTGCACGGCGCGATCCTTAAGATCCTTCAACTGCGCGGGCTTCATGGTGAGGTAGTAGCTACCCTCGGGACCACTGGTGAAGGAGTATTCCGGCAGGCGCTCGTCGGCGATCTGGCGCAGCTTGGTCGAGCCGTCGGCGGAAACCCCCTTGACCTGGATGCGCTCCGGCGCATTGGCGGCGTCCGGCTTAGCCACATCGGCGTAGGTAACCTTGTTGTTGGCAAGGTCTTCCTTGATGCGCTCGATGGCCCGATCGGTCTCGGCGTTGACCGCATCGTTGACCACAACCTGCAGGATAAGGTGGGTGCCACCGCGCAGGTCGAGCCCAAGATGGATACGGTTCGCAAGGGCCTCTTTCAGCCCGTCCTTGTTCCACTTGATTTCCGCCGGATTGCCGATGATTCCGAACAGGAAGACCAGCAGCACGGCGACGATGACAACAATTTTCCAGGTGAGATTCTTCTTCATGAGTACAGCAGCCTGCTAGGACTTGGGATTTTCTTCGGTGATGACGGACGCAATCGCCTGCCGGGTTACTTCGAGCTTGATGTTATCCGGCGGGACTCGCAAAATCAGGGCATCGTCCTTCACCGAGAAGATGACGCCGCGAAGGCCGCCCGTGGTGACAACCTTGTCACCGGCTTTGATTTCGCCCAGCATCGCCTGCCACTTCTTCTGGCGGCGCTGCTGCGGCATGATGAGCAAGAAATAGAAGATCGCGAAAATCGCGACCATGAAAATCAGGGTGCCGCCGGCACTTCCGGCCGCAGCCTGCCAATAGAAAGCTAAGAAGTTCGTCATTCTCCAACACTTTCAGGAGTTCCGAAAAGCGCCAGCGACCCCTCAAGGCCGGAAGACACACGCTTATCGGACGCTTTCCCGACCGGGACTGGTTCAAACCCGAGACAGGCGTTCCCTGTGAATTGAGGGGACTCTCCGAACACCAATCCGACGGGCCGCGTATCCCCAGCGAGCGCAAAAACCGCGCTTCCCGGGAACCCCGTGTGTGACTAGGTGGCGCTCAGATGCGGCGACCGCATACCAGGGAGGGAAACAGAGTTCTCCCCAAGTATTATAGACTGCCGCACGCGCTTCATGGTGTCAAGGTAGAAGGCCAGATTGTGCGTGGTGTTGAGCACCTGCGCCAGCACTTCGTTGGAGGCGTAGAGGTGGCGCAGGTAAGCGCGCGAGTAGCGAGCGCACACCTTGCAGGCGCAATTCGGGTCGAGGGGCCCTTCGTCGGCGGCAAAACGCTGGTTCTTGATGGTGATTTTGCCCTCTGACGTAAACAACAGGCCATGGCGGGCGGCGCGGGTCGGCAGCACGCAATCCATCATGTCGATGCCCATGCGGGCGTACTGCACGATTTCCTCCGGGTAGCCAACGCCCATCAGGTAGCGGGGCTTGTCGGCGGGAAGCAGCGGGACGGTGTTCGCCACCAGCTCCGCGGTCCGCTCCCGCGGCTCGCCGACGCTGAAGCCGCCCAGAGCGTAACCGGGAAAACCGATCTCGACGGTGCGCTCGGCGGATTCCTTCCGCAGTTCCGGATACATCCCGCCCTGCACGATGCCGAACAGCGCCTGTGATTTCTCCTGCCTGTCCGCGAACCACGGCACCTCGTGCTTGTGGTCTTCGAAATAGCGCTTGCTGCGCCCGGCCCAGCGCAGAGTCAACTCCATCGAGTGCTGCGCCCGCGAACGCTCGGCGGGATACTCGGTGCATTCGTCGAAGGCCATGAGGATGTCGGCACCAAGGCCGATTTGTGCCGCGATCGCGCTTTCGGGAGTGAAGAGGTGCGACGAGCCATCGAGATGCGAGCGGAACGAAACGCCTTCCTCCGTGACCTTGCGCAACTCGCTCAGGCTGAAGACCTGGAAGCCGCCGGAGTCGGTGAGGATCGCGCGGTCCCACGCCATGAACTTGTGCGTGCCGCCAAGCTTGCGGATCTGCTCGATGCCGGGGCGCAGATACAGATGGTAGGTGTTGTTCAGCAGGATCTGAACGCCGAGTTCTTCCAGCAGGTCCTGCGGAATGCCTTTGACCGTGGCGACGGTTCCGACCGGCATGAAGACGGGTGTCTCGACCTCGCCATGCGGGGTTGTCATGCGTCCCGCGCGCGCGGAGCCGGAAGTGGCTTCGACCTGGAAGGAAAAGGACATCTTCCCTCATTCTACGAAAAGAACCATCTAACCACAGAGGACGCAGAGGAGAACGAGGATGTTTGACCGTTGAAGGAGAGGATCGTGAGTCGCACGGGAGAGGTGAGCGGCACGTATCCGGAATTCCTCTACAGCCTCTGTGTCCTCTGTGGTTCGAGGGTTTGTATGATAGAAAGCATGAGTTTGAAAGGCATCGTATTCGATTACGGCAGGGTGCTCAGCCTGTCGCCTACCGCAGCCGACTGGGCGCGGCTGGCGAGCGTCTTTGCTGTGCCGGTGGAGAAGTTTCAGCAGCCGTATTGGCGGTTGCGCGATAAATATGATCGCGCGATCTTCACTGCCGAGTCGTACTGGAGCGGCGTCGGGGAGCAACTTGGGAGACCTGTCACGAAAGAGGACATCGCGCGGTTGGTGGCGTTGGACAATGCGCAGTGGACGAAGGAGAATCCCGAGATGCTGGAATTTGCCTGGCAGGCGAAGGAGGCTGGGCTGAAGATCGGCATTCTGTCGAACATGCAGGTCGACATGCTGGCCGCGATGCGCCAGCAACTTCCGTGGCTCAGCCGCTTCGATGCAGAGATCTATAGCTGTGAGGTCCGCGTGATCAAGCCGGAGGCGGCTTCGTACGAAGCGATTTTGACCGCGCTCGGCGTCCGGGCGGAAGATTCGCTCTTCTTCGACGATAAGCAGGTCAACATCGACGGAGCGCGAGCGGTCGGTATGCACGCGACGCTTTTCGAGGGCGAGGTTGCGACGGCGTATGAGGCGGTGGAACGATTGGGAGTTCCGCTGGCAATGAGAAAAGCTGCCGACTGATCGCCGCCCAAGGAAAGTGCATCGTAATAGCGGGAGGAATGATGGCTACGCAACCAACACCGAATAGCAAATTGGTACGAGTTTTCGACACGGAGCAGGAATCGGAAGCGATGGTGGTCAAAGGCCTGCTGGAGTCGGCGGGTATCGACGCGCTGGTGACCTCTCTCGACGCACAACAGGATATTTTGCCGGGCGTAGGCGGCGTGGTGATCCAGGTGGCGCCCGAGCGCGCGGACGAAGCCCGCGAGGTCATCGCGAGCTATCGCAATGCTCCCGCCACGGACGAGGAGATGCTTGCCGGCGACGAGCCCGGTACGGTCTAGCCGCTCACTGCCGCGATCGTGCCGGCATGGCTGTGACCGTCTGGCCATCGAGATAGAAGGTTGTGGCGCCGGCGAGATCGGTACGGTAGGTCTGCACGTGGGAGACGGCCAGACGCTGTAACACTTCCGTACGTGGATGCTTGAAGGAATTACGGGCCCCCACGCTGATGACCCCAAAGCGAGGATGAACCGCCGCCAGGAACTCCGGCGAAGTGGAAGTGTTGCTGCCGTGGTGAGCAATTTTCAGGAAGTCGGCATCGGGCGAGAGATCGATCATCTCTCGCTCTTTGTTTTTGTGCGAATCCCCAATTAGTAACGCCGATGTCTTTCCATACGTAATTTTGAAGGCGAGCACGTCGTCATCCTTGGGCGGGATGTGCGGCTGCTGGTCTTTTTGCGGCAGCAGCACGCGCAGGTGCGCTCCGCCGAAATCGAACTGGTCGCCAGTTCGGAAGAAGACGAGCTTCACGTGCTCCTCGCGGGCCGCTTCGAGTACGTTTTCGACATCGCGGATCGGCGGCGCAAACCCGAGCCACAACTCGCGAGGACGGAAATTGCGGATGATGGTCGGCAGAGCGCCCATGTGATCGGAATGAGGGTGGCTGTAGGCGACGACATCGAGGCGGCTGATCCCGCGCGACCACAGGTATGGGGAGACGACCTGCTCGCCGATATCGAAGTCGGAGTGCGAGCCGCCGAGCGGACCGCCGGAGTCGAGCAGCATCGATTGGCCGTCGGGAAAGATCAGCGCCAGCGAATCTCCCTGGCCGACGTCAATCGCGGTAATTTCCAGCTTGTCCGGCTGAACCTGCGGACGGGTTGGCAGGAACAGGATGGCTGCGCCCGAAGCGACGACTGCAAGCACGCCCAAGGCTGCCATCCACCAGCGCCGGCGAGCGAGCAACATGGCGACGGCGATCGCGATACCGGCCGCCAGGGCCAGCGCGACAGAAGGCGTCGGCACGCGTGCCATCGATAACCGCCAATGTCCGAGGAGCGAAACGGTGCCGGTAATGCCGCGCAGCGACCAGAGGGCAATCGCCGCAGGGATACGCGCGAGGTTGAAGGAGATGCTCGATAGAAGGACCGCTGCGGCACACGCCGGCATGAGAATGCCGGTGAGCGGGACGACGAGCGCGTTGGCGATGGGCGCCATCAGGGTGACGCGATGGAAATAGAAGGCCATCGGCAGCGCCAGGGTGAACTCCATCAGCAGAGAAACCGAGAAGAGTTCGTAAACGGCGAAGCTCGCACGGAGCGGAGTGGTCAAGAGCGCTCGCGCGATGCTTCGTGGAAGAATTCGCTCGAGGCGGCCGCAGAGCAATCGGAGGTCGAGGCGGAACTGTTGTTGCAGCGGTTGAAATGCCCGGTCCGCACGAAGGGTATGCAGGTTACGCAGAGCCTTGCGATAGGGATCGGAGGTGCGCTCGATCCATGGCACGACCACGCCGGCAATCACCGCGACGGATAGGAACGTCATCTGGAAGCTGGCGTCGAAGAGAGCTTCGGGGGTCCACGCGAGGATGAGCAAGGCGGCAAAGCCGAGGGCGTTCAGCCGCGAGGACTCGCGATAGAGCAAGCGAGTCAGGAGGTAAATCGTGAGGGTCCAAACCGCGCGCAGGATCGGCGAACCAAGATCGGTGAGCCAGGCGTAACTGAAAGACGCGGCAATGGTGCAGAGGGTGGCGAGCACGTCGCCCATTCGCAAACGCCGGAAGAGCCAGAAGAACGCGAACGCCAGGATGCCGACGTTCATCCCGGAGACGACGAGGATGTGGAAGGTGCCGGTGCTCTGGAAGCTTGTCTTTACGTCCCGGCCGAGCTCGGAGCGTTCGCCGATGACGACAGCGTCGAAGAGAGAGGCCTCTTCCGGCGGCCAGAGCTGGTGGATTTTCCGAAGGACGGCGGCGCGTGCGCGATGCTGCCACCGAGACCAGCGGCTGCCACCAGAGCCCGGAAGCAGTTCGACGGAGCTGACGCGGGCATTGCCAAGCAGCGCGATGCCCTGCGATTGCAGGTAGCCGCGGTAATCCCAGGCCCCAGGGTTTTGATAGTTGCGCGCCTCGTGCAACTTGGCGGTGAGCCGCAGGCGCTGGCCGTAGTGCATCACCGGCATGGGAAGCGTACCCGTCTCTTGCTGCTCTTCGTCTTCGTAATCGGATTTGCGGGCGTAGATGGAGAGGCGAAGGCCGATCGCCTTATTGAATTCAGCGCCGTCCGGCAAGCGGATCGATTCGCTTTCGAGGTCGAGCGATTGCTGCTGGCCGCCGAACATGCCGCGCTGCAATACGCCGTCTCGAATGACGTGCGCGGTGACAGTGCAATCGCCTTCCGTAAGAGATTGCGGAAGAGCATTCCCGTGGAAAGGACGCAGGTTGTAGCCCAAGGCGCCGGTCATCGCGACCGCGAGCAGGGTGATGGAGAAAGCCGGCGTAGGCCGTTGTCGCGCGAAAAATGCGGCTGCAATCGCGAGCAGGAACGCGGCGAGAGTCCAGTCGAGAGGTGGATGCCAGAGGACACGCGCGGCGATGATGCCACAACTGAAAGCGATGGCCGCCAGAAGCAGCGGCTGCTTCCCGCCGCAGAATGGCGGGCGTAAATGTTCTTCCTTGGGCCCAGGGACGTTCACAGCATCACAGTTTGTCGAGCTCTTCCTTGCCGATTCCTACGTTCCACACCAGCAGCTCGTACTGCGCCATCCCGGTCTTGAAATAGGGATCGTTGTCGCGGACGCGGTCGAGAGTGCCCTGCACGTCGCCCTCGGCGACACGCAACAGCAGAGCGCCGCCACTGCGCGGATCCAGGGGACCGGAAGCGATCAGCAATCCCTGTTGCTTCAGCTCGCGCAGGTAGGCGCGGTGCGCATCGGTAACGTTGAGGACCTCTTCGAGAGGACGGCGATAACGAAGAATAGCGAGTGCGTACATAGAACCCCCGTTCAGCGCACGAGGTGCAGGACGCTTTCGAGATGGTAGGTCTGCGGGAAGAGATCGAAGAGATGCGCCTCTTCCACGCGGAATCCGGATTCTACCAGCACTTTCATATCACGCGATAAGGTGGCCGGATCGCAAGATACGTACGTCACACGTGGGGCGGACATTCGTCCTACCAAAGTGGCAGTCTTTTCGCCCAGTCCGGCGCGGGGCGGATCGACGATGACAAGCTCCGGCGAGTAACGGCGAACCTCGCTGCGCAGGAACTCCTCGCTTGCGGCGCGAATGGCTTTCAGGTTTTGTGGGGAGTTGGCTTTCAAGTCCTGGAAGGAATAGCTCGAAGCCTCCACGGCCACAACCTGCTCGAACTTCTGCGCCAGTGGCAGGGAAAAGAACCCGCCGCCGGCATAAAGGTCGAGTGCGACCTTGCCGCTTCGGCCCGCGGTCACGGTGTCGAGCATGTCATCGAGGAGGAAGCGATTGACCTGGAAGAAGGCGCCGGCGCTGACCTGGTAATCGAAATTCTTCGTCTCGTAAACCAGCGAACGGTCGCCGAAAAAGGCTCCGGCCGAGGATCGGGAACGGGTGAGCGGCGCGCGCTGATCTTCGTTGTCGTCGGCCGGTGCGCCGGGGAAAATGGCGACACCCAGCACTTCCGCCACCGTGCTTCGCAAGACTTCGACGCTGGAGCGCAGAGTCTCCGGGTCGATGCCGTGCTCGATGAAAAACTCGACGAGCAACTTGGTGTCGTCGTCGTTGGCGAAGAATTGCACCTCGCGGATCGCCTCATGCACCCGCTCCTGCCGGCCCAATTCCCACAAGGCGCTCAGCGCGCGATTGATGAGCGGCGAACTGATCGGGCATTGGTCCACGGACAGCAGTGAGTGGGATCCGTATTCGTAGTATCCGATTGCGAACTCGGGATCGTGCACTACACGCATGCGGGTGCGATTGCGATAGTGAAACGGCTCAGCGGCATGCGTCTGGATCGGGCTGTCAAGTTTCAGCTTGGCGGTGCGCGCGAGTGTCTCTTCGAGAATCTGGGCCTTCGCGCTTACTTGCTCTGGGTAAGCCAAATGCTGGTACTGGCAGCCGCCGCAGCGAAAAAAGTAAGGGCAGGGCGGTTCGACGCGGGAAGCCGAGGGCTGCAGAATTTTCGCCACTCGCGCGCGCGAGAAGCCCGGCTTCTCTTCGATGATGTCTGCTTCAATCACTTCTCCGGGGGCTACAAAGGGCACGAAGACAGCTTTGGCGCGGCCGGTCTTCTCATCGTGAATGCGAGCGAGACCTTCGCCGCCATAAACCAATTTTTCTATTTTGAGTTCCACACTGTCATCCTACGCTGTTCACATGTAGAAGAGGCTGAGGCGCGGCACATTGGAGCGCTCGAGAATGCGCTTGTGGATGTACTGCTTGTGCAGCTGCTCGATCTGCGGACCGGTCATCTTGCCGCGATAGGGAGCGAGATCGCGGTCCGCCTCGGTCCGTACCGCGAGAACAGTCTCGTCCGGCGTGGCTGCCAACAGGGCAGCGAAGAGCTTTTCTTCCATGACGGTGAGGCGGCGCTCCAGGTCTTCAGCCTTCACGGCAGTAGAGGAAGAAATTTCGGCGGAAAGGGTTCGTAACGTGATCACTGCTTCGCCGGCGATCGATTGTGCCGGTTCGGTGAGCGTCAGCTTCTCCAGGCGCGTGGCATTCCGCTGCAGGAACTCTACGATGTCGGCCTGCTCCAGCCCAACCTGTCTCTTCTCGGCGGGAGCCGTACCGGTCGAAGCCTCTGCCATCTGCTCGGCGGCGGCCAGCACCTCCTGGGTACAGAATCCGAGGCCATTGATCTTGCGAGTTCGGGAAGGCTTTCGGTCATGGGCCTCGAAGGTGGCGTCAATCCCGCGAAGCACCGCCTCCAGCGGAATACCCGCGTCTTTCCAGGTCTCGATGAGCGCCCAGTCGAGGGTGGAGAGGATAAGAAGCGAGCCGCGACGGCGCTGGAAGTGCTCCTCGATTTCGGTGAAGTAGTTGAAATAATTTTCCACGGGACGAAAACAATTTAACCACAGAGGACGCGGAGCAACAGCAGATTGCCACGTCGCGCTGCCGCGCTCCTCGCAATGACAAAGTAAGAGGGTAGCTGAGGTAAGCGGAATGGGTGGCGCAAGGCGCGCGAATGCTTCGGGGTGTTATTCAAGAGAACCCCTGCGATCCTTTGCGACCTCTGTGGTTAAAGGGTCTTGTTTTCGCGCTTGCGGACGTGGCCCTGGTTGCGTTCCCAGATAATGCGCAGGCCATCGAGAGTGAGCAGGTCATCGACTTCCTTGATGTACTTCGAACCGGATCCAAGCAACGAACTCAGGCCGCCGGTGGCCACGATCTTTACGTCGCCTCCAAGTTCTTCGATCAGGCGTTCGAGAATACCGTCGACGAGGCCGAGGTACCCCCAATAGAAGCCGGACTGCATGCTAGCCACTGTCGTGGTGCCCATGACGCGCGAGGGCTTCTTGATATCGACGCGAGGCAGCCGAGCGGTGCGCTGGAATAGGGCCTCGGCCGAAATGCCGACGCCCGGGGCAATGACGCCGCCGAGATATTCGCCCTTGGCAGACACGACATCGAAGGTCGTGGCGGTTCCGAAATCGACGCTGATGCAGGGTCCGCCATACTTCTCAAAGGCGGCGACGCTGTTCACGATGCGGTCGGCGCCGACCTCAGAGGGATTGTCGTAATGCACCGGCATGCCGGTCTTCACGCCCGGCTCAACGAACAGCGGTTTGAGCGAGAAGTAACGTTCGCAGACGCTGCGCAGGGTGGTGTCCATGGGGGGAACGACCGAGGAGATGATGATGCCGTGGATCGCCTTGAAATCGACATCGCCCATGGCGAAGAGATTGCGGAAGAGCACGCCGTATTCGTCAACGGTCTGGGTGCGAATGGTGCCGACGCGCCAATGCGCAATCAGTGGGCCGTACGTATGCGCGCCATTCTGGCCGGGTGACGACTCGAAGACGCCGAGCACCGTGTTGGTATTGCCGACATCGAGCACTAGCAGCATGGATGAATCTCAGTGACGCAGTTGACGGATGCCCTCGACATCTTCAATGGCGCGAACGCCGCCGGAGAAAACCGTACGCACGGTTCCGTTGGAGGAAACCTGGAGGAAGCCACGCTCATCCAGCCCCGCGCTGATTCCCGCGTAGCCGCCGTCTTCCTCGACGAAAACCCGCCGATCCTTCGCCAGCGAGGAATTTGCCTGGAAGCGCGCGATGATATCGCGCCGTGCCGCCGCGCCGCCGCGCAAGAGTTCCTGGTAAACGCGGTCGAGCGATTTTAGCAAAGCGGCCGTCAGCTCCACGCGCGACCAGGTGCGGCCGCTCTGCATTTTGAGCGAGGTTGCGACGGGGCGAATCTCGTCGGGAAATTCGGCGTGGTTCACGTTGATGCCGATGCCGACGACGACGTAACGCACCCGCGTGGCCTCGGCATTGAGTTCGGTCAGGATGCCGCAGAATTTCTTGGTGCCGAAGAGGAGATCGTTCGGCCAGCGCAGATCGGCTTTCAATTCGGTGATGTTGCGGACCGCGTCGGCGGTGGCGACGCCAGCGGCGAGGGCCAGGATCAGCGCGTCGGCGGGCGCTACCCGCGGGCGCAACAGGATCGAGCAGTAAATACCGGCAGACTCCACGGAGTGCCACGAGTGGCCGCCGCGTCCTTTGCCCGCTGTCTGTTCTTCCGCGAGGAAGACCGCGCCTTCGGGCTCGCCTGCGGCTCCGGCCTGCATGGCGGCGACGTTGGTTGATCCGATTCGGAAGTAGTGGTGAATGGCGTTGGCGAAGAGCGTGCCCTTGAGCAGAGGCTTCAGTGCGTCGGGCAGGAGCAAATCCGGGATCGCGCTCAGTTGATAGCCGGTCGCGGGATGACCTTCGATTGCGACCCCGAGTTCGCGCAGGACTTCGACGAGGCGCCATACTTCGGAGCGGCTGATCTTCAGCTCGTCGGCGATCTTGGTTCCGCTGACGACCAGGGTGGCATGATTCGTGAGCAGGCGGACGAGCCGCGCGAGGCGCTCGTCGGTGGCGGTGCCCTCGGGGACGGCATCTCGATTTGGGCCGCTGCGTGCGATGTTCGGATTATCTTCGCGGGATTCAGGCATTGCAAAAGAAATGGTGTGCGGGATCAGCCGGTCTTCCGCGGTCGATGCGGGCAGCGCTCGGCGTTCAGGCAGTCGTCAAGGATCCGCAGACGCTCGACCGGCGATCCTCCGAGGATGTGCGATTCGATGATTTCGTCCACGTCTTCGGCATGCACGCCGCCATACCAGACTTCGTCGGGATAAACGACCACTGTAGGCCCGTGCTCGCATTGTTCCAGGCATCCGGATTTGTTGGCGCGAACCTGGTCGCCGCGGATCCCATGCTCGGCCAGCTTCTTCTTAAAGACTTTCTGCAGCTCTCCGGTGCCTTCGGGATCGCAGGAGCCGCGGTGATGCTCCGCCGGACGCTGGTTCTGGCAGATAAAGATGTGCTTGTGAAACTTGGGCATTACGAAGATTTAACCACAGAGGACACGGAGGGCGCTGAGGGCTGGGGGAAGTTCAGGACAAAGCGGGGCGGAAATCGATCGCGAATGGGAACCCAGGATCCGGCCCCGAACCCCTGTTGCTGTGGTTGAGAGTTACGCAGGTTGAATGCGCAGACTCAGATCGACGGCTCGGGAGGAGTGGGTCAGGGCGCCCACGGAAATGAAGTTCACGCCTGTCTCCGCGTATTGGCGAACGTTTTCCAGCACGATTCCGCCGGAAGCTTCAAGGGGAAGCGTACGGCCGAGACCTTTCACCCGTTCCACCGCCTGGCGAACCTGGTCCGGCGTCATGTTGTCGAGGAGGACGGATTCCGCGCCACGCTCGAGCACCTGGTCGAGTTCTTCGAGCGAACGGACCTCGATTTCGATCGGCTGCTCGCCGCGACGATTACGGATGGCGCGCTCCAGCGCCGGAACCGCACCTCCCGCAAGGGCGATGTGGTTGTTCTTGATCAGCACGCCGTCCGACAGGTCAAGCCGGTGATTGGTTCCCCCGCCGCAGCGCACCGCGTACTTGTCGAGGATGCGCAACCCGGGAACAGTTTTACGCGTGTCGAGGATCTTGGTGGAGGTCCCGGCAATGGCGTCCACATACTGGCGCGTGGCGGTGGCGATGCCGCTCATGCGTTGGATTACATTCAGGATGACTCGTTCGCAGGAGAGCAGCACGCGGGCGTTGTGCCGGATTACGGCAACCGTCTGGCCCTTGTGCAGCCGCACGCCGTCGAAAATCTCGGGATGCGAGGTGACCTCGGGATGAGAGACGACGGTGCCGTCGAGCGTCGCATAAACCTCAAAGATGCGCTGAATCGCGCCGATGCCGGAGAGAATGCACGGCTCCTTCGCGATGAGCGTTCCTACGGCGCGCTGGTTCGGATCGATACAGGCGTAGGTGGTCGCATCGCGCGTCGCGCGATCTTCGGTTAACGCATTCTCCAGGATTGTGGTGATCCGGCGGCTATTCCAGTCCACGACTCTCTCGCATCCGTGCCACTAGTGTAATGGCCCCGTCAATGGGGTTCCGTTCTACTTGCCTTCCAGCTCCCGCAACGCTGTCCGGGTGTTTTCCAGGAGCAACTTCAGTTCGCCTTCGCGGCGGCGAAGTCCCTCCACCACGTGCGCCGGGGCCTTGTTCAGGAAATTCTCGTTGCCAAGTTGCCGCTGGTTGTTCGCGAACTCGGTTTCCAGCTTCTTGAGCTCTCTCGTGAGGCGCTCGCGTTCGGCTGCCACGTCCACTTTCTGCTCATAGACCACCCGCACGTCGAAACGCGCCGTGCTCCGCGCCAGTGGGGCTTTCGCGAGTGACTCTTCCACAAACGTCACCTCCGCGACATTCGCAAGGCGCTCCAGGGCGCCCTGGTTGCGCTTTACAAGCTGCTGAATTTCCGCCGGAGCGAAGACTTCGATCGGGGTCTTGGTTCGGGGCTGCGCCTTGATGTCAGCGATCTCGGAACGAATGTTCCGTACCGCCTGGATCAGGTCCTGCACGATGGCCATCTCCGTTTCGGCACCCTCGCTGATCTCACGGTCATCCGCGTCCGGATAAGAAGCCAGGGCGATGGATTTCAGAGGAGGCTGGCCGTCATAGATCGCATGCCAGATTTCTTCCGTGATGAAGGGCATGAAGGGCGCGAGCAGCCGTAGAGCTCCTTCGAAGACCGCGAGCAGGTTCGAGAAGGTGCGCCGGGCAGCGGCTGCGTCGGGGTCTTCGAGCCGTGGCTTGGCGAGTTCGATGTACCAGTCGCAGAACTCGCCCCAGAAGAAGTGATAGACGACATGCGAAGCCTCGTGGAAACGGTAGGTCTGGAGCGCGTCGTGCACTTCGCGGGCGACCTTGTTGAAGCGTGAAAGGATCCAGCGGTCTTCGAGGGTTTCGGCGGAGAAGCCGGGCAGACCGGCCCCGGTGTGCCGAACTTTCGCGAACTCGCCAAGCGACCAGACGCCCTTTTCCGCCGCGCGATCGACGTTCATGAAGATGAAGCGGGCAGCGTTCCAGATCTTGTTGGCGAAGGCGCGATAGCTTTCCGTCCGGCTTTCGCTGAAGGCGATGTCGGTACCGGGAGCCGCCATCGAGGCGAGGGTGAAGCGCACCGCATCGGTGCCATACGTGTTCAGCACGTCGATGGGATCGACCACATTGCCCTTGGTCTTCGACATCTTCTGCCGCTCGGCATCGCGCACCAGGGAGTGGATATAGACCTCCCGGAAGGGAATGCTTTCCTTCAGACGGTTCTCCGGCGTGTCGCCGCCGGGAATTTCCGTAGGCCGATTCGGCGGGCTCATGAAGTAGCAGCCCATCATGATCATCCGCGCGACCCAGAAGAAGAGAATGTCGAAGGCCGTCAGCAGCAGCGAAGTCGGATAGAAGACCTCGAGGTCGCGCGTCTTCTCCGGCCAGCCGAGAGTTGTGAACGGCAGCATGCCGGAGGAAAACCAGGTATCGAGCACGTCGTTGTCCTGCTCGAGGCGCGTGCTGCCACACTTCGAGCACTTCGTGGGCGTCTCGCGTGCGACCGTGACTTCGTGGCAATCCTGGCAATACCAGGCCGGGATGCGGTGGCCCCACCAGAGCTGCCGCGAGATGCACCAGTCGTAGATATTGCGCATCCACTGCAGGTAAATGCTCGCGTAATTCTCCGGCGTGAAGCGGATGTGGCCCTGTTCGACCGCTGCTATCGCTGCTTCGGCCCAACTCATCCCGCCATGATTCGGCTTCTTGTTCACCGCCACGAACCACTGGGTCGAGAGACGAGGCTCGACGATCGTCTTGCAGCGGCTGCATTTGCCGATGGCCAGCGTGTGGTCCTTAATGCCAACGAGAAAACCTTGTTTCTCAAGATCGGCGACCACGCGCTCGCGCGCCTCGTAGCGGTCGAGCCCCTGGTAGGCGCCCGCGTTCTCGTTCATCACCGCGTGCTCATCCATCACGTCGATTTGCGGAAGGTTGTGGCGCAGCCCCGCCTGGAAATCGTTGGGATCGTGCGCCGGAGTGACCTTCACGGCGCCGGTGCCGAATTCCGGTTGCGCCAGCTCGTCGAGGATGATGGGAATGCTGCGGTTCATCAGCGGCAGGCGCACGGTTTTGCCATGCAGGTGGGTATAGCGCTCGTCGTTCGGGTTCACCGCCACGGCCGTATCGCCAAGCATCGTCTCGGGACGAGTGGTGGCGACGACGATAAACTCATCGGTACCGTCGACTGGATATTTGATTTCCCAGAGCTTGCCCGCGGTCTCTTCGTGGACGACTTCGAGATCGGAAATCGCGGTGCCGCAACGCGGGCACCAGTTCACGATGTACTTGCCGCGATAGATCAGTCCTTGCTCATAGAGACGAACGAAGGCTTCGCGCACGGCGACCGAGAGGTGGTCGTCCATGGTGAAGTACTCGCGATCCCAATCGACCGAGTCGCCGATGCGGCGCATCTGTTCGGTGATGGCGCCGCCGTACTCGTGCTTCCACGCCCACACCCGCTCGACGAACTTCTCGCGCCCGACCTCGCGACGATTCTTGCCTTCGCTCGCCAGTTGCCGCTCCACCATCATCTGCGTGGCAATGCCGGCGTGATCGGTGCCCGGAAGCCATAAGGTGCGCTCGCCGCGCATGCGGTGCCACCGGACGAGGATGTCCATCTCGGTGTGGTTCAGCATGTGGCCCATGTGCAGGCGCCCGGTTACGTTGGGCGGCGGCAGCAGGAGGGTGAAGGTAGGCTTGAGGTCGTCAGCGGAGGGCGTTTCGACGTGAAAAAGCTTCTCACGGACCCAGTACTCGGCCCAGCGGTGCTCAATGGAAGAGGGATCGTATGCCTTGGAAAGCTCGTGCGCCATTCTGTCTCAATCAGTGCAGCAGGAGTAATCCTTCAGTTTACGGGGGCCGGAAGGGAGGGTCAAACAGGACACGGGTCCGCATGAAAAGACCAGGCCAGTTCTTTGTCTTTGGCTTCACGGACGCAGACCTGGGCGGCTCGAAGTTCGTGCCACAGCCCGTCAGGAATTGGTTTTAATCAGTCCTATTCGGGTTGTCCAGAAATTGGCCTCGAAGGCCCAACTCCGGCCTCATCGGTCCGGCCGGAGTGGGATTTGTTGTTTCCGCAACCGGCCGATCCCGCAGATCCGTCTCTGAAGATCCTCGCTTTGCCGTTTTCGCCGAGGACGAACTTGGCACCCCTGTGTCGTAGATCACTGCATCGCCTTCCGGAAAGAGCGACCATGGGAGGTATCAGGTAGTCGGTCGCCCGCTGCTGAGGGCGAAGAATCGAGGTGCGTATGCGTCTCAAGCCGGCTCTCAACATTCGTCCCAAGTCCATTCTGTTTGCCACCGATTTCTCGCGCGCGTCGGAAAACCCGCTGCGTCACGCGATTGCATTGGCCCGGCACTACGGCGCTACCCTGCACCTGGCGCACGTGGTTTCATCGCTGGGCATTACGATTGCCGGTCCGGAGGCGATCGCCGCGGCCGATGATGCGGCGCAGCGCGACCTGCAACAGCTGGAATTCAACCTGGTCGCGACCGGAGCGCTGGTGGGAGTCCGGCACGATCTCGCGGTGCGCGATGGCCAGGTTTGGCCGCAGATCGCGGCGCTCATCGCGCAAGACGATGTGGATATGCTGGTCATCGGCACCCATGGCCGCCGGGGTATTGGTCGGTTGCTTCTTGGCTCAGTTGCGGAAGAAATCTTTCGCTGTGCGGAGTGCCCGGTTGTCACCGTTGGCCCGGCGTTCCACGTAGAGTCCGGGGTTGAGAACGTGCATAAGCCACGGCCCGTGCTCTTCGCCACCGATTTCAAACCGGCCGCATTGCAGGCGCTTCCGTACGCCATTGACTTTGCCCGCGAGCGCAGGGTCAAACTGGTGCTGCTGCACGTAGTGCCGCCGCTTCCACTGCCCGAAGAAGATCACTGGGAGACTGCGGATGGCGTGATGATTCGCAGGCGTAAGGCCGAAGCCGAAGCGATGGATCGTCTCAAGAATCTGCTCGCCACCCCTTCCGGCCGGACGGTCGAAGCGGAGTTCGTCGTCAAATTTGGAGAGCCGGCGCAAGAGATCCTGAAACAAGCAACGCTTTTGCGTGCCGACGCGATCGCGATGGGATTGCATCGCACGGCACACGTACAAGCGGCATGTCACTTCCGGAGCACGATCGCCTACGAAGTGGTCTGCCGTGCGAACTGCGCCGTGTTTACCGCGCGAGACTAGAATGAAAAAGCCCTCTGTCTTAGAGGGCTTTCCCGATACTTTCCGAGAGTTACTTTTTTTCGATCGCCTTGAGTTGCTTGACAATCTCAGCCACCAGCTTCGGCTTGATGCGATCGATGGCCCGGCCGATTGCGGCGGTCATTTCGTCGGCCTCCACGGGTTGTTCCTGCGGATCTTCGATGGCCGCGCCGCTGAATCCGGGCTTGGCCGCCTTGTAAGCATCGCCCAACGCGAACCGTCGAACCTCTTCGGAGATCGATTGCGTCTCCTCGGCACGATCGAGTTCTTCCTGCGGAAGCGCTCCGCCGAAGGCGGCAGCCATCGCCGCAGCAAGTTGTTGGGTGGGTGATGCGGCGGAGTCGGGCGGCGAACCACCTTCCGGCACCCCTGTATTTGGCGCGCGATTGTTATCAGGCACCGGTTCCTCCGCGATCGCCGTCGCCGTCTGCACCGCCGGCTGGACTTCCGCAGCTTCGGGTGCATGAGCAACACGCATTTCATTTTCCAGCGATATCGAGCCCTCGGAATCCGTTAATGCAACTTCTTCCGCCATCCACACCTGGCTGGCTGCACCCGCGACTGCGGGGGCGGCTTCCTCTCCCGAAGCGCCCGTTTCGGACGGACCCTCCAGTGTGTCGGCAGGAAGCTCCGTGGAGATGGTTTGTCCCAATAGGTCGAGCACCGCAGAGATTTCCGCGGTTACATCTCCCTTTTCGGGCGCTGGCGGCTCCACGGGAAGGGCTGCAGGCTCGTCTTCCGGAATGACCAGACGTCCTCCTTCCAACGGCTTCACTGCGTCAATCAATCCCTCCATGGGGGCCAGGTTCGGATCGGTCGTCGTGACGACGCCGGCCGACTCTGCTTCGCGCGACGTGGGCTGCAAGCCCTCTTCGGTAGCGTTCGCAACCGACAGCTCCTGCGGCGTTTCGAACTGCGGGTCGGGAGTGGTCTCCCCTGCAACCTGGGGAGCAACTTCCAGCGACGGGTCGACTGCCGGAATCTCCTGATCGGCCCTCACCGCAAGCTCGTCGGTAAGAATCTCGACCCCGGTCGGGCGTACTCCCTGGACGGAGTGGATAACAACGGGATCGGTTGCGATCGTTTCGACCACGGGAGCTTCAACCACAAGTTCGGCAACCGCAGCAGGAGCCGATGCAGCAGGGCTGACCGCCGGACGAGAAAGGAGGTAGTCCACAAAGCCCGGAAGCGCCGCGGCCGCGGGAATCCAGGCCACGGGCGCCGTCTCCGGCTTGGAGACTGTCTCGGGCAAACCATGAACCGGCTGGCTCGCCGCAACCGGGAGCTCGCTCATGATCACGTTATCCGCCGGATCCACCACGGCAACCGGCAGATCTTGCACCGCGGTCTGGACCGCGAATGTAGGCATGCTGTCGGCGGTGGACGCCGTCTTGGTATTGGCGAACACGTCTTCAACATTGATCACCGGGATGTTTGCAACTTCGACTGGAACCTCGATTCGCGATGGAGTGTTGGCAACCACTTCCGCGCCATTGGTCCCACTCTGCCAGCGCGCCAGGCTGGGGTCCATGATTTCCTGGATCTGTTCACGGGTCAGCTTGACCGTCCGCTCGTAGGTGCCCGGCGTCGAAGTCGGGGCGCTCGGCGGAGCCGGTGACGCGGGACGTCCCTGGGCGGCGCCGATACGCTGCGAGAAGCGCTGCACCGCTCGCAGCAGTTCGCTGGCCTCGAATGGCTTAACGATGACTCCATCCGCGCGTACGCGAGCGCCTTCTTCCGGCTTGTAGGGCTCCATCTTGCCCACGGTCAGAAGCACGGGCATGCGGGCGGTCACGCTGGAACCCTTGACCTTTTCGCAGACTTCCAGGCCGGTGTAGCCCGGCATATAGATGTCAAGAATACAAAGATGTGGACTGATCTCGGCAATCTTCTTGACGGCGGCGGCGCCATTACTTACGGCCACAACGTCATAGCCGGCATCCGTCAATATTTTTTTGCCCATGTTCTGGGCAGTCATACTGTCGTCGGCCAGCAGGATCTTCAGTGCCACGGATAGTCCTTCGCGCGCATGACGGGAGAACGGTTGGCCCAAAATTACTGTGTCGCAGCAGGATAGTCAATCCGGAATCTCCTCGCGCGCAGGTCACGATGGTGTACATCACTCCCGCTCTATAAGAAAAACCCGGCAGATGGGCTGCCGGGTTCACGCTTGGCTCGACGATTTCTCTTAGAACGGGTTGAGCTTCCCCAGTCCCTTCTTTTTCTTCTTCTTGCTGGTTGAGTCGTTTGGGCTGGCAGCGTTCGTTGTCCCGTTTGCGTTCGAGGTACTCGCCTGTGCACTGTTCGTCGTACTCTGGGTTGCCTGACTGGAGCTTCCCGAACTGGCATCGACCGCAGCATCGTTGACCCGCGTCGGAGCCGGCGCAGGCGCTTCACTGGGGGGCGGCGCAGCGGCGGCGGCCGCGCCGGGATTGTTATTCGCGTCGGTTGTACTCGAAGTGCCGCCATTGGTCGACGGCGCTGTCGGTGTGGGCGCACCGGTTTCCACGGGAGCCGAAGTTTCCGCGGCGCTGCCTCCATTGTCGGACCTGGGAACCGCTTCGTTCGCCGGCGGGGCGCCCGTCCCGGTGGTCTCAATGCCGAGGCTACCGCTGTTGCTCTTGCCCCTCGGAGAAGCCAGCAGTGTGTCGTTGGCATCCCGCACCAGCTTCACCGCGCTGGTTTGCGGAGGATCGACCATTGTTGGCTCTCCCACCTTGGCCGCCTCCGATGTATCCGGATGATGATGCATAAAACCCATCACGTATTGGCGCTTGCTCTGGTGTCCGCGGCTCTCTTGCTCTGCCTTGTTTTGCGCCAGGGCCTCGGGCGTGGGCTTCGGAATCGGAGCATGGAGGTCCTCTAACTTCTTCTTGGCCGCATCGGCACGGTCCATCGCCGGATAACGCGTGACGATCTTCGAGTAAGCGACAGTGGCCTCTTTCTCGTATTGCTTGATCAGCGCGGCTTTCTTCACTTCCGGCAGCCGGGTAGAAGGAATTTTGCGAATGAGTTCCGCTTCATCCTGGTACGCCTGCCCGAGCAGGAACAAGGTTTCATCGGCCCTGCTGTACAGGGGGTAAGCGTCCGACATCGACTTCAAACGCGCGATCGCCGCCGGAAAATCTTCTTTTAGGTAATAGAAGCGGCCGATCTGGAACTCGCGTTCCGCCAGGATCTCCTGCACTTCCAGCAAACGCTGCTTCGCCTGCGGAACCAGCTTGCTGTCGGGATACTGCAGGATCATCTGCCGGTACTCTTCCTCCGCGCGCTTGGCATGGGTATAGTCGCGATCCGGCTTCTCCATTTCGCTGTAATGGATGTTCGCGATCTTCATCTGGGCTTCCGCCGCTTCCGCCATGTTCGGGAAGAAGGTCTGGAAATCCTTGTACTCGTTCTCGGCCTGGGTCATCGCCGCCGAGCCGCCTTCCGCGTACCAGGCATCTCCGATCGACAGCTTGGCGCGAGCGATGTACTCGGAATCCGGATAGGTGTTGATCAGCGTCTGCAGCGTGACGCGCGCCACGTCGTACTTGCCGTGTTTCATCGCGTCCATGGCGCGGTCAAACAGCACCTTGTCGGGCTGCTTGGAATCCACGTTCGCAATCGGGTTGCTGACCTTCTTGTTGGTGCAGCCGGTTGCTGCCAGTAAAGCCGCGCCAATCGATACCGCTATAAGTGCCCGACGAAACATCCTGCCACCTTCCACCCCGACGAACCAAATAGCCGGTACGCCGGAGGCCCCGGATCGCCCCTGGGAAGAGTAATAAATTCGTGAATCAGACCCGCACGAGGGTCGCGTTCTGAGCAGCTTTCAAAAGTTCCCGTACATTGGTCGCCGGATCTCCATGCCCGAACACGGCACTTCCCGCCACCACGATTTCCACGCCAGCCCGAATGGCGTCGCCAATCGTATCCAGGGACATGCCACCATCCATCTCGATTCGGAAGCTCGTCCCGCCCGCGGTTCGCATGGCCACCAGCTTCTGGACCTTCCCGAGGGTCGAGGCAATAAATTTCTGCCCGCCGAAGCCGGGATTCACTGACATCACCAGCACGAAATCGACAATCTCGAGCACCTCCGTGAGCGTCTCCACCGGCGTCGCCGGGTTGATCACCACTCCCGCCAGGCAACCATGGCTCTTGATGAGGTGCAGCGTGCGATTCAGGTGAACACAAGCCTCCTGGTGAACGGAAATCCAGTTGGCGCCCGCATCGGCAAACGCTGCAATGTAAGCGTCCGGATTTTCGATCATCAGGTGACAATCGATGGGAACATTCACCGCCTTCCGCAACGATTGCAGGACCGGAGGCCCGATCGTGATATTCGGCACAAAATGTCCGTCCATCACGTCGAAATGAACTACGGTCGCTCCGCCCTGTACCGCCGCCTCAACCTGCTGGGCGAGGCGGGCAAAATCCGCCGAAAGAATAGAAGGTGCCAGATCGATCAAAAGGGCTCTCTCGTTGCGAGTGACTGTGGAAATTTTAGCACGCGGAGCTTTCGCTCAACTGCCGCGCAATCGCCTTAATCCTCAGCAAAATGTGCTACTTGGCAGGCTCCCACAACCCGACTGTGTTGCCGCCGTTATCCTGTACCCAGGCAAACTTCCCTTCGCCGATGTCGACCGGAGGCACAACCACTTTCCCGCCCAGCGATTTCGCCTTCTCGCAGTAAGCGAACAAGTCCTCTACTTCGACGTAGAACAAGGTGTATTGGTGAGGCTCATGCCCGAGCGACAGAATATGCCCGCCGATGCCATGGGTTGCACCCTTCGGCAAGCCGACGTACCCCGGCTTCCTCTCGTCCATCTCCCAGTCGAATAAGCTCTTGTAAAAATTGCGCGTCGCCGGAACGTCGCGGCAGCCGATTTCGAAGTACATCACAGGATGCGGCATCGTCTCCCTCCCACGGGCAAACGGGGAACGAGTTTACCTCAGTCGACTTTCCTGGCGCCGCAAGCCTCCACCTGCAAAAGGTTTCACATCCGAATTCATCTCCCACCACTGCACGCGAAGCCACTCTGATCTAGAATCTGCATCTAATCTTTGCATGTCGGGGAAACGGCTGATGGCGAGAACCGGATTGGTAGCGGCGCTGGGGATGCTGATCTTCCTCGTGCTGAGTTCCGTCGAGTCGCAGGCCACGCCGATCAAGCCCGACGTCCAGAAACTGATCCGGCAGTCGCAGCAGACCGAACATCCTTTCATTCCCGCACGCGCGGGATGGAACGAGCCAACTTCCGCGACCACCGTGGTTCGCAATCCTGTGCTGGAGAGCGTTGCAGGCGATCACATGCGTCAGGAGTTTCGTGAAACTCTGACCGCCGTCGCCACACCCGATCCCTGGATCGCGCTCTCGCTGGCGACCTTGATCGTGTTGATGCGCAAGCTGCGCTCCATCGAAGCCCGACGCAGTCGTGTGCGTGCGATTGCTGTCATGCGCGAGCCGGCTGCTCCGCCCTCCCGGGTGGCGGCATAAAATTCGTAGTTCGACCTCGAACTACAACGACGTTACCGCGGCCAACTGAGCGCGGATGAGAGGCCCCTCGAACCCCGGAGGAGCCTTTTCTATTGTCGTCGGTTTGCCATTCCGAATGTCGCCCGATAGGCTAGCCCCAACCGAGGTCCCCATGTCTCCCAACTACACCTACGTCGATATCGCAAAGATGATCGACCATTCTCTCCTCAATCCGGCTCTGACCGTGGCAGAGCTCGAATCGGGCTGCGCGTTAGCTCGACAGTACGACGTTGCCAGCGTATGCATCCTGCCCTACTACGTGAGCCGCAGCCGCGAACTGCTGGCCGGGAGTACGGTTGTGGCCAGCACGACGATTGGATTTCCGCACGGCGGTCATAGAACGGCAGTCAAGCTGTTCGAAGCCAAGCAGGCCCTCGCCGATGGCGCCCGCGAACTCGATGTGGTGATCAACATCAGCCAGGCATGCAGCGGGAATTGGGACTACGTCGAGGACGAATTACAACAACTCACCACGCTGATCCATGCGTCCGGAGCGAAGGTTAAGGTCATCTTCGAGAACGCTTATCACGACAATGCCGCGAAGATCCGGCTCTGCGAAATCTGCGGAGCGATCGGCGTCGACTGGGTCAAGACCTCGACGGGTTATGCCGCAAGCGGCGCTACCTTGGAAGACCTGCGGCTCATGCGGCAACACTCGCCTCGATCGGTGCAGGTCAAGGCCGCCGGTGGCATTCGGACTCTCGATGCGCTGCTGGAAGTTCGTGAAATCGGGGTGAGCCGCGTAGGCGCAACCCGCACCGCCGAGATGCTGGAAGACTGCCGAAGACGTTTGGGAATGCCGTCGCTCGCGGAAGCCGGCGTATCTCCTGCCGGTTATTGAGTGAGCACCGAACACCACGGGAAGCCTATAGGCTTCCCGTTTGGACCTAGGCAATCGTCGCAGGTCAGGCCGCAGCGAGGTTCCGGCGCACTTCCATCCCGTCCAATACCCGCCACAATACCTTCGCTGCCTCTTCCGCCGCGTTCAGCGCAGCTTCCCGCTGCTCGGGATGCGCTTCCACTTCCGCCGCCAGCAACTCGCCCCAAACCCGTGAGTGCTCCACGTCGGCGTACTTGTGCAGGTCGAAGTAGCCGCAGGTCTTGCGGTCTGCCCCGTAGAGTTCTTTCAATCCCTTCGATTTTGTTTCCGCCACGCGCGGCACCTGCGATTCATAGGCATAAAAGGCCGCGAGTGCTTCGGCGCGGCTGCCCGTTCCGGCAATACTCCTGAACCATGTGATGGCATCGCCCACAGGCTCCATCGGATGCGAAGCCCGCGCCGCATCCCGGTCAGCACCCATGCCTTCGGCAAAATCCAGCCACAGATCGCTGTGAGCTCGGCCTTCAATTTCTTCGTCCGCGAGGTTGCGAAGAACCGCACGACGCATTGCGCCATCTTCCAGCCGCGCATGGAACGCGCTCAAGTAGGTCGGGAAAGCGGCGACATGATGGTAGTAGTCGCCGGCATAGGCGGCGAGGTCTTCGCGCGTAAGTGTCCCTGCGCTCCACGCCTGGTAATACGGATGGCAAAGCAGATCGTTTTTCGCGATCCGGGCTTCGAGTTCGTGCAGAAATTCCTGGGTCTCCATAACGCTCACCTCGATCGATGCATTTGGGAACCCAAGCACTATATCGCGAAGGAGAAATAACGGCACATTGTCTTCTGATTTCACGAATTTGACGCCGCTTGTAAGATCACTTCCATGCTTCGGCGCTTGCCCGTTCTCGCTATTTTCTTGTTGATCCTCAGCAGCGCCTTTGCCCAGCAACCGGTAGAGCTTGACGGACAACCGGTCTACAAAGTGGGTGGAAGCGTGCTCCCGCCCCGGGCGATAGAGACACCGGATCCCAAGTATCCGAAACAAGCCAGGGCCCATCGGGTGCAGGGAGTCGTTACGTTGTGGCTGATTGTTGACACTAACGGCATGCCTCGTGAAATCAAGGTAACAAAGAGCCTCGAGCACGACCTCGATCTTGCAGCCGCAGCCGCTGTGAACCAATGGCGATTTTCGCCTGCAACAAAGGATGGCCATCCGGTCTATGTAATGGTCTATGTGGAAGTGAATTTCCACCTCTACTAGCGTCAAACCGATAGCTTGACTGGAATTCCCGTAAGATAGAGCTGTGGGGTTCACCGAACAATACGATGTAGCGGTAGTCGGTGCTAGGCCATGCCGGATGCGAGGCCGCCATGGCGGCTGCCCGTATGGGTCTCCGCACTGCCCTGTTTACGCTGAATGTCGATCTCATCGCGCAGATGTCGTGCAATCCTGCCGTCGGCGGCATTGCCAAGGGCCACCTCGTGCGCGAAGTCGACGCCCTCGGCGGCATCATGGGCGAGGTCACCGACGCCGTCGGCATCCAGTTTCGCCTGCTCAACACCTCCCGCGGTCCAGCCGTATGGTCGCCGCGTGCCCAGTGCGATAAGCAGCAGTATCGCCTGAAGATGCGCGAGGTGCTCGAAAGCGAGCCTAACCTGCACATCAAGCAGGCCGAAGTTGCGGAACTCATCGTCGAAGACGTCGCCGATCCTGGGCATCCCGAGCGCATCAAGATCGTCCGCGGCATCAAGTTGCGCGATGGCCGGACTGTCGGCGCGCGCGCTGTGGTGATCACCACTGGAACATTCCTGAACGGTCTGATTCACTGCGGTGAGGAGCGCTACCCCGCCGGGCGCAGCGGCGAACCCGCGGCTGTTTTGCTTGGCGAATCGCTGAAGCAGCTCGGCCTGCGTGGCTGTCGATTGAAGACCGGCACGCCTCCGCGGCTCGACGGCCGCTCCATCCACTGGTCCCGCTTTACCGAGCAGCCCGGCGATGCCCAGCCGACGCCTTTCAGCTTCCGCACGAAAAAGATCGTGCAGAAGCAGGTCCCCTGCTATATCGCGTACACCACGCCCGAGACGCATCAGCTCATACGCGAAAACGTACATCGCTCGCCGATGTACAGCGGCCAGATCCAATCCACGGGCCCGCGCTACTGCCCCTCCATCGAAGACAAGATCGTCAAGTTTCCCGACAAGGAAACCCACCAGCTCTTCCTCGAGCCCGAGGGCCTGAACACCCACGAGATTTACGTGAACGGCATGAGCACATCGATGCCGATCGATGTGCAGCTGCGCATGATCCATTCCATCCCAGGACTCGAGAGTGCCGAGATGCTCCGCCCCGGCTATGCCATCGAGTACGACTCCATCGACCCGACGGAGCTCCAGCGCACGCTGGAGACGAAGAAAATCGGCGCGCTCTACCTTGCAGGACAGATCAATGGCACCAGCGGCTACGAAGAGGCGGCCTGCCAGGGGATCATGGCCGGCATCAATGCCGCACTTGCCGTGAAGCACGAACCACCCCTGGTGCTCGATCGTACCGAGGCTTACACCGCGATCCTCATCGACGACTTGATCAGTAAGGGAACGAACGAGCCCTATCGCATGTTTACCTCGCGCGCCGAATTCCGCCTGCACCTGCGCATCGATAATGCCGACCGCCGCCTTACGCCGCACGGCCGCCGCGTCGGGCTCATCAAAGACGATGCATGGCACGAACACCTTGCCAAGCAGGAACGCATGGAAGCGCTGCACGGCGTGCTGGGAAAAACGCGGATACGCACTGCCGATCTTCCCGTGGAACTGGCGGAGAAGTTCGGAAATGTGGATGGTTCGACACTTTCACAACTGTTGAAACGACCGGAGAGCGACATCACAGCGTTCACTGAAATCATCCGCCGGGTGCATCCGTCCTTCTTTGATCGTGGCTCGGCCGAGCGTGAATTCGCCTCCGACATCCGCAACGAACTCAAAGCAGTAGAGACCGAGATCAAGTATGCCGGTTATCTCGACCAGCAGACCAAGGCGATCGATCGCCTGAAACGCTCCGAGCAACGCGTGATCCCCGCATGGTTCGACTACGCCAGCGTGAGCGGCCTCTCGCGCGAGATGCGCGAGAAAATGCAACGCGTTCGCCCGCAGACGATTGGGCAGGCGAGCCGTATCCCCGGCGTAACCCCGGCCGCCGTTTCTTTGATCAACGTCTACATCGAGATCCAGGGCCGCAAGCTGCAACAGAGCTCCTAGCCACTGGCAATCCTGGGCTCACCTGCGAGACGCCTCTGGCTATCATTGCTAAGGGGCGGCGCGGCGTGGCAATCTGCTTGTCGTCATCCGGCCAATTCTGCGAGGAGGAAGCATGTCGATAGCGCAACACATGATTGGCGAGATCGAGCACGAAATGTCCAACACACGCAAAGTGCTCCAACGCGTGCCCATGGAAAAGGCCGACTGGAAGCCGCACCCGAAATCTGGAACGCTGGCTTGGCTCGCCGGGCACTGCGCCATCATGCCGGGCTGGGGCGCGGTCACCAGCACTCAGGACGAACTCGATATCGCAGGTGTGGACAGCGCGGTGCCAAAGTTCACCTCCCGCGATCAACTGCTGGAGCACTTCGACGGCGAACTGGTGAAATTCCGCGCGGCGCTCAACAGCATTTCCGACGAACAGATGCTCAAGCCTTGGACGCTGCGCGCCGGGCCGCAGGTGATCTTCACCATGCCGCGGGTCGCGGTGCTGCGCGGCATGGTGATGAACCACATGATTCATCATCGTGCCGAGCTCCTCGTGTATCTCCGATTGCTCGATGTGCCGATCCCAGGCTTGTACGGCCCCTCGGCTGACGAGAAATAGATTTCGCACACAAGAACAAAGGCCGGCATACAGCCGGCCTTTCTGCATACCGCGGAAGTAAAACTACTTCTTTGAAGGAGCGATCGAATCCTTCGCGGCCTTGGCCACGCGGAACTTCACGACGGTCTTCGCAGGAATCTTGATCGGCTCGCCGGTCTGCGGATTGCGGCCCACGCGCGCCTTGCGGTTCGACTTCACCAGGCGGCCGAGGCCGGGGATCACGAACACGCCATTCTTTTTCGTCTCTTTAACGGCGATTTCCGCCAGCGATTCCAGGAACGCTGCGGCTGTTTTATTGCTGATTTCGTGGCTCTCTGCCATGTGGCGGACGAGCTGAGTCTTGGTCATACCTGCTGCCATAGGAAAAATCCTCCTTGATTATGAGCCGCTCCGCCTACATGGAATTTTGCCCGGACCATGCGGAAACCCGCGATCCATGCGGCTTTTCATCTAGAGGCGGTGCTCAATTGGGCACATCATATTACATGGGCGCATAATTTGAACAGCATTTTCGCTAGTTTTTATGCGGGTTTTCCACAGGGTACCCTCGTCAAACCCGCTGCCTGCGCAGGTTTGCGCATCATCCCATTACAGTATGTTTACCATTCAAAACACAATGCTTAGCCCTCGCAGCTTCCCGTCACGCGTCCTGCGCGCAACCCGGCACCTCGGTAGTAAGTAAATTTGGTTAGAAAATCGTCTCGTCCAGACGCCGCACTTCGTCGCCTGCAGGAAGCATTTCGAGCAGTTGCCATGCGGTCTTGCGCGATTCAGGATGGATCGCAAGCGGAGCGATTTCGGCGAGCGGCACCAGTACGAATCGACGTTCGTGCATCGCCGGGTGCGGTAGAGTCAGCTCCTCCGTGTTGACCGTTTCATCATCGTAAAGCAGAAGGTCGAGATCGATTTTTCGCGGGCCTTTCGGCTGCGTACGCTCGCGCCCCATTGCCTTCTCAACATCCAACAACGTCCGCATGAGGACCAAGGGAGGTAACGTCGTGCGCAATTCCACCACGCAGTTCACGAACCAGGGCTGCTCTTTCATCTCGACCGGCTCGGTTTCATAAAGCGAAGAGACTCGCGCAACCGTGCCTGCTTCCCGCAGCCGTGAAATCGCCTCGCGCAGGTTCGCTACTCGGTCCCCCAGATTTGACCCAAGCGAGAGATAGGCGCGATGTTCCATTTTCCCATTATGCGCCGCCCGTAAGACGCAAGGTAATCGTGCGTCGGACGCATTACTTCCGGTAGTTGGAAGTTCGCGAAACCGAGGCTACTATGCCCGGGTGGGACTGAGTGCGCTCTTGTTGTCACGCGACGCGGCGGTGGTCGAATTGCTTCGGCCGCTCTTGCCGGAACTCGGTTTGAGCACGGACCAATGCAATTCTCCTGAGGTAGGCTGCCAGCGGCTTGCAAATCGGAAATACGAAGCCATCATCATCGATGCCGAGCTTCCCGGGGCCTTGGCTTTTATGGCTTCCCTGCGGCAGATGCCGACCGCCCGCCACGCGGTGGTCTTCTCCCTTACCAAATCGACTTCGATGACCGCGGCATTCCAGGCCGGGGCAAATTTTGTGCTCCCGAAACCACTCTCTGCCGAACGCGCCATGCGCAGCTTCCGTGCCGCGCACGGCCTCATGATGGGCGAGCGCCGACGCTATTATCGTCACCCAGTCAGCCTGCCGGCGGTCCTCGCCTACGGCAACCAAATCCAGTCCGTGCTTCTCACGAACTTGAGCGAAGGCGGAATGGCGATCGCGATCTCTGCGCCGCTGGCGAGTGGGCAGATGTTGAAATGGAAATTTGCGCTGCCCGAAAGCAATCTCTGCCTGGAAGGTAAGGGCGAAGTTAGCTGGACCGATGCCCGCGGCAATGCCGGCGTCCGCTTCGTGCATATTCCCCGGCCGTACAAGCTGCTGCTGGAAGAATGGTTAGCCGGACGAGCACAAGAGGACCGGCAGGAGCTTTCCTGATTTTTGAGTAGATCTACAGCCGCTCGGCGAGAGGCGCAGCGTCTCCGGCGAGCGGAATCTCATGCCCGTCGTCTTCCTCAACGGTCGATTCCTGCCAGAAAGATTGATCGCGCAGAATCTTCGAAACCAGCGCCGTGTGCATGGCGTGCCCGGCGCGGTCCGCGACAATGCGCCCCAGCAGCCGCCGGCCCAGCAGAGCCAGGTCTCCGATCAGGTCGAGCACCTTGTGCCGAACAAACTCGTCGTCGTAGCGCAACGGCGGATTCTGGATCCCGGTGTCGGTCAGCACGATGGCGTTCGCCTCCGAAGCACCGCGTATCAAACCCATGTTCAGCATCTGGTCGCGGTCGCGCAGGAACCCGAAGGTTCGCGCCGAAGCGATCTCGCGCAGGAAATTTCCGTTCGACAGCTCGACTTCGAAATTCTCGCGCCCAATCAGCGGGTGCGGAAAGTTGATGGCGTAACTGACCGAGTAACCGTCGTACGGATAAACCGCGATGAATTTATCCCCGTCCCGCAACTCGATGGGCTTCACGATGCGGATGTAGGTGCGCTTTCGCCGCTGCTTGCGCGTGCCTGCGCGCACGATCATCTCGACAAACGGCTGCGCGCTGCCATCGAGGATCGGCAGCTCCAGGTTATCGATCTCTACCACGGCGTTATCGATGCCCATCCCGATGAACGCCGACAGCAAGTGCTCGGTCGTCGAAATCAGGACGCCTTTTTTCATCAGGCTGGTGGCATAGCTGACTTTCGCAACGTTGCGGCCCGTGGCTTCGATCTCGAAGCTGTCGAGGTCGGTGCGACGAAACACGATGCCGCTGCCCGCGGATGCCGGCACCATGCGCAGACGCACCGGGGCGCCGCTATGCAGCCCCACTCCGTGGCACTCCACCGGAATGCGAATTGTTTGCTCGAAACTCAAATAGCGTTCGTATGTGTCGGACTGTTAATAGATTACAGTCCCGAGCGGCTCTTTGGCTGTGGTTATTCAGCCACAAAACAGGGGGAGGTTTGTGGCAATTTAGCCTCGCCTGGGGTCACTCGTTCTACAATCCCGCCATGGCCGGAGCACACGATTTCTCGAAACTATTGATCGAGTTAGGCGGCGCTTTGGTCGGCCTTGCCGTCCTGGCGCGCATCGCCAGCCGCTGGGGCATCTCTTCGATTCCGCTCTATCTCCTCGGAGGCCTCGCATTCGGTCGCGGAGGCCTTGCCCCGCTGGATTTGAGCCATGACTTCATTGGGACCGGCGCGGAGATTGGCGTTCTTCTGCTCCTGTTCATGTTGGGACTGGAGTATAGCGGCGATCAACTTGGCGATAGCCTGCGCACCGGGATTCCCTCCGGCGTCGTCGATTTCCTTTTCAACTTTTCTCCGGGCCTGATTGCGGGCTTGCTGTTCAGATGGAAGGTACTGCCTGCGGTTCTGCTCGGCGGCGCAACCTGGGTATCGTCGTCCGGGATCATCGCCAAGGTTCTCACCGATCTCGGCCGGCAATCGAACCCCGAAATGCCGCAAATCCTGTCGATCCTCGTCTTCGAAGATCTCGCTATGGCTATCTATCTGCCGATCGTCGCCGTATTAGCGGCGGGAGGCGGCTCGGGGCGCATTGCAACCGACGTCAGTATCGCAATAGGGGCGGTGATGATCGTGCTCTTCGTCGCGCTGCGCTTCGGCCGGCAATGGAGCGCCGCCGTCGCGCATGAGTCCGACGAGATCGTCCTGCTCTCGACCTTCGGCACGGTATTGCTGGTCGCCGGGTTGGCGCAGAAGGTCCAGGTCTCCGCCGCGATCGGAGCTTTCCTCGTCGGCATCGCCGTTTCCGGCCCCATCAGCGAACAATCACATCGCCTGCTCTCACCGTTGCGCGATCTTTTCGCGGCAATCTTTTTCTTTTTCTTCGGGATGGAGATCGACCCCCACGAACTTCCCCGGGTGATACCCGCTGCGCTCTTGCTTGCGGCCGCGACGGCGTTCACCAAAGTTGCCACAGGCTACTGGGCCGGGCGTCGCGCCGGCGTCGAGAAGCGCGCTCGCTGGCGGGCTGGGGTAGCCCTCATCGCGCGCGGAGAATTTTCCATGGTAATCGCCGCCCTTGGCACCGCCCTGGAACCCGCCCTGGGCCCGTTCTCGGCGGCCTACATCCTGCTGCTGGCGATTGCCGGCCCGGTGATCGCGCGACTGGTGAAGTAGGGCAGCTCGCTGGATTACTTCGCTCGTACCTTCACAAATGTACCCTCCGGTAGTTTCGTTCCGAGAAACTGCACCACGCCGTCTTTCACGATGCCATTCACTTCCAGCGGCTGCTTTTCATACTGGCGCGCTTCTGTCGGGCGCACAATCTCGCCGGACTTCCGTCCCATCCCGCGGTCCATCGCCTCGTTCGCCAACGCGTCGGCTTCCTTGTTACCGCCACGCAGGGTGTGCTCGATGCGAAACCAGTCGAGAGAGCGGATCATCACCCGCGCACGGCTGTAGAGGTCCTGCAGGTTCGGGGATTTGACCTTGTACTCGCCACGGATCTGCTTCACCAGCAGCTCCGAATCGGCCACGACCTTGAGCGCGCGGAAACCATGCTTGACGGCATAATCGAGCGCCGCCAACAGGCCGGAGTATTCCGCCACGTTGTTCGTCTGGTGGCCGAGGTATCCGCTGAGCTGATCGACCTTCTTGCCCGACTCCTCTTCCAACACCACACCAAACCCAGCCGGACCCGGATTGCCGCGCGCTCCCCCATCGACATGCGCGATGAGCACTTTTGCAGGCTTCTTGGGACCGGGGTCTGCTTCGGAAGGGAACAACGGCTCAGACTTCGAAATCATGCAGCGAGTCTAAATGAAAAGGGCGATGACTTTTGCCATCGCCCTCAGTTCGTCCCGCGGCGAGCCGCATACAAGCCCGTCGCTCCCACGCCGCCTCTTGTCATCGCGAGACGCCGCGGTTGCGCCGTGGCAACCTGCTGTTCATGCTGCTCGTCGTGATTCCTCTTCGTATTCACGTTCCGAGGTCGCAGGCAGCAGCGTCCACAATCCATAAATCCCGAGAGCCGTGCCGAAGGGAACATTGAACAACGCCAGGAACGAAAGCACGATGGTAAGCATGCGCGCCCAGCTCTCACGCTGCAGCAAGCCCCATCCCGCGATGAAGCCGAGAGCCGCCTTCGCCAAGATGCAGAAACCAATAAAGATTAAAAATGGGTGCAGGAACGCGGGAGGCGCATTGGCTCCCATATCTACAAATCTGTGCCGTGCGAAAATCGTATTGGCAACGATAAATAGAGCAACGCCGCCCACTGCGTTGAGTGCCGACAGCGCCAGCCACAGGATCCCAAGCAGGCGCACATGCTGCTGCACGCGACTCGGTATCAGGTAAACCGGCGCAACCGCCCCCAGTAACTCCTTACCACATCTCCCACACACCCGTTGCCCTGGCGGCACCGCAGCTCCGCATGCATTGCAAAACATAAGGCCTCCTGTTCACTGATACGCAGACCGCGAGCGGTTGGTTCCCCTCGCCCTCGACGACGTTTTAACTCGTTGCAACCGAAGGCTCGCCAGCCTTCCGGCCGGCCAGCAGCAGTCCGATCCAGCAGCTCACCGGCCAGGTCAGCAGCCAGGACAGCCAGTACCAGTGGGGCCAGCCCTTGCTCCAGTTGGGAATCGTCGCAGCCAGTCCCATGGCCTCGCCAAGGATAAAGAACCAGAGCACATGGCGCGCCGCGCGGCCCGGAGCGAATCGGGCGCAGATCCATGCGCAGAAGATTGAGACAACGACAAACAGAGCGGTGCTCGCCATGAGCGGGGTGTTGGAAGGAATATGGCCCCGGACGAAATCGCCGGGGAACAAGCGCGAGAGCAATGGATCGCTGGCGAAGACGAGAACCACGGAAAGCAGATAGCTACCAAGGACGACCGCTATGGACTTCACCATCGGTACACCTCCAGGCAGGATAGGAAACCCAAGGATCTATTCTCGATAAACGCTGCGATAAATAATTGACCCGCAGATGTGGAATGCACGAGCACCCTGGCTCTTTGCCACTTCGAGATTGCGCAGCGAGTCTAATGCAAGAATTGGTTTCGATCTATGCCAGAGTAGCTCTTTGATGGTAGGATTCTCCACTCTGCCAGGGTTTCCCTTGGTTCGCCAACTGCTGAAATCAACAACTCCCGTTTCCTCTGCACCGGCCAAAGCAGTCGAAATCCCCGTTGGGCCTGTTCCGCGAACGTTCGAACTTACCGGAGTAACCATGATCCGTCGTCTCATTCTTTTCACGGCCGTTGTTTCCCTATTCGCCGCATTCGCGCAGGCTCAACCGTCGTTGCCTTCGAGCTTCCAGGCGAAAACCATCCACAGCCCGGAGGGAGCCGATATCTTCGTCCGATGGGGAGGAGGGGGGCCGGTCGTGCTGCTCATCCATGGTTACGCCGAGAACAGCGACTCCTGGGCGCCGCTGGCGGCGGACCTGATGAAGGATCACACCGTGATCGTTCCGGATTTGCGCGGGATTGGACGATCCTCAATCACGCCAGGCGGTTACGACAAAAAGACGCAAGCCAAAGATATGCGCGCAGTTGTAACCGGGCTGGGATTCGATCGCACTTTCGTCGTGGCGCACGACATTGGAAACATGGTCGCCTACGCCTACGCCGCAACGTATCCCGACAAAGTCGAAAGCCTTACCGTGATCGATGCGCCAATTCCGGGGATCGCGCCTTGGCCGGAGATTCTGCAAAATCCCGGTGTGTGGCACTTCAACTTTCATGGGCCGGACGCGGAGCGCCTCGTGGAAGGCCGTGAGCGTATTTACTTCGATCGAATCTGGAACGACTTCAGCGCCGACCCTTCGAAGCCCGACGAGGCAACGAGAAACTTCTTCACGGCGACCTATGCCCGGCCCGGCGGAATGCGCGCCGGATTCGCGCAGTTCACCGCATTTTCTCAGGACGCCAAGGACAACAAGCTCTTCGAGCAGGTGAAACTGAAAATGCCCGTGCTGGCGGTGGGCGGAGAAAAGTCGTTCGGACCGTTACAGGCGGTCATCATGCGCAATGTGGCGCTTAATGTCCAGGAGGCCGTGATTCCGAACTCCGGACACTGGGTAATGGAGGAAAGTCCGGACTACACCGTAGCTCTGATCAGAAAGTTTCTGGATTCTCCGCACCCGGCCGCTGCCGAGACGAAAGACACTCCCAGCAGCGAAGGCGAAGAGCGTATAACTCCCGCCGAGTACAAGTTCCCCAGCCGGGCAAATCCGGGGACCGGAAGCTCAGGGGTTGCCGGAATTCAGACCGTCGTCCTCAAGGGCGATCCGAACGCGGACGGAATCTACACCATCATGCTTCGCGTGCCACCACACACCCAGATTGCGGCTCATTCCCACCGCGACGACCGGGTCGCCACGGTAATTTCGGGCACGTGGCACATTGGGTATGGGGACCGCCGGGACGCTGCAAAACTGAAAGCGCTTCCTCCTGGCAGCTTTTACACCGAACCAGCCGGCAGAACGCATTTTGCAGAAACGGGTGAGGAAGCTGTGGTGGTCCAAATTACAGGATATGGCCCATCGTCCACTGACTACGTGGACCCAGCGCAAGACCCGCGCAAACACTGATGAATTTACCGGTGTTCACCGAGCCAGACGCGCCCGCTCTCCGTCGGGCCCTATCTTCCCGTCCTCAGCCGCACCGCAAGATATTCGGGAAGGTCGGCGGCGAGAATGCGATGCTGTGCCAGCTCTACCGGATAGGGAACGCGGTGATAGGTCACCGAGCTCGCATCTGTGTCGAAGAGTGCAAATCCGGCGCGCCAGTCGCCGTCGCGAGGCTGTCCGATCGACCCCGGATTCACCAGGTACCGTGATTCTGGAAGCAGCGGCAGCTCCCACGTTTCTTCGTCTCTCAGACCTTTGTAGCTCGGACGCAGCGCCTCCACATAGTCCTTGCGGTAAATGTAACCGCCCTGCACGTGGGTGTGCCCGTAGAAGGTGAGCTGCAAGCCATCGTCGCGAAAGACTTCGAACGCCGCCGCGCTCGAAAGCAGGTAATCGTCTTCGTCGATGGGCGAACCGTGCACGCACTGGGCCCGGTTGTATTCGGGAACTTCGATGGGGCCCGGGTGCAGTTGGCGAACCCACTCGCGGTTCTTGTCGGTCAGCGTATCCATCGTCCAACTGACTGCACGATCGGCTACTGCATTGAAGCCGAAGGTGTCGCCAATTCCCGAGCAAGCCTTGTCGTGGTTGCCACGGACGATCGGGCCGTTCAGCCCGCTCGCGATCTCCACCACTTCGTTGGGACTGGCGCCGTAGCCGACGACATCGCCGAGGTTGAGCACGTAGTCGTGCGCGGGCGCGGCCGCGAGCGCGGTCTGCAAGGCTTCCAGGTTGCTGTGAATGTCACTGATGATCAGGTAACGCATGCGCAATGATGGCGAAGCCCGGCATTATTCACCGGGCCCTGCTAGCTTACAACTTTTTTCTGCACAACCGGGCACCGGGCCCAATGTCCCGGAGCAATTTCTAGCAACGGCGGACCCATCTGGGCACATTCCGCGACCCTCCACCTGCAACGCGGCTCGAAGCTGCACCCCACCCGCCGCGACGCAAGATTGGGCACGCCCCCCTCGATCGTCCGCAACGGCTGCTTGCGGTCCGTACGCAGCGTCGGCACTGAATTGAGCAGCCCGCGGGTGTAAGGGTGGGCCGGAGAATGGAACACGTCGCTGGCTGTGCCGATCTCCACGATCTCTCCCGCATACATCACCGCAACCCGATCGGCAATCTGCGATACCACTGCGAGATCGTGCGAGATGAACAGCATCGCCAGCCCATGCCGCCGTCGCAACTCGTTCAGCAATTCCAGGATCTGGGCCTGGATGGTGACGTCCAGGGCCGTCGTCGGCTCATCCGCAATCAGCAATCGCGGCCGGTTCACGATGGCCATCGCGATCATCACCCTTTGGCGCATGCCCCCCGAAAGCTGGTGCGGATAATCGTGGGCGCGCTGCTCCGGATCGACAATCCCAACCTCCTTGAGGGAATCGACTGCCCGTCGCCATGCCTCGCTTTTTCGGATTCTCGATGAGTGGGCGAGCACGGCCTCCGCCACTTGGTCGCCGACCCGCAGGACCGGGTTCAACGCGGTCATGGGCTCCTGGAAGATCATCGAGATGGCCGAACCACGCAGCTCTCGCAGACGTTCGGGATCAAGCTCGGCCAGCGAGTGGCTGTCGAACTCCAGCTCTCCAGAGATCCGTGCTTGCGGCGCCAGAAGCCGCAGGATCGCGAGCGAGGTCACCGACTTCCCCGATCCCGACTCCCCGACGAGCCCAAGGGTCTCTCCGGCAGCAATGGAAAAACTGACCTTGCGCACCGCTGCCCGCCAGATGTTTTCCACGGGAAACTCGATTTCCAGGTCACGGACGGTGAGTAGGGGAGCCACTGCCTGATGGTATCAGCAGAAATTCCTCCGGTTGAGCCGCACGGAAGTGAGGGCTCGAGCATCACTCTGCGAAATTTGAAGATGACAGAACCCGCATGAAACGGAGTTTTTCCACAGATATTCACATTTGTGACATACGCGTTTCGCCGCGTAAATTGCGCCGTTCTCAACTGCAAATGATTGAAACGCCCGTCAGATGCGAACCCGCACGTGTGGCTGGAAAATTGCCCTGCACAACTTCCGGGCAGGGGCCCTGTGAAATCCTCGTAAGTCGATGATTCTAAATCGCATTTACTATGTCGATTTCACATTGACTTCTTTTGCAGGAGGCGTAGAAACAACCTCGTTCTTTGACAGTTCTGAAGTTTTCCCGGTTGGTAGTGAGTCCGGGGCTCGAGTGAGCTCACGGCAGGCAACTCCGGAGAGAAACTACGGGATGCGCTGGAAACTTCGGTTTCCAACCCAGGGGAGCGACGGTTCCTCACGTTGGGCGCGACGGTGTCCAACTAGTTCTCAAACGTCGCAAGATGGATGAGAACAGTCCCGCTAGCCAAAATCCGGAAATTGATTGCGAGAGGGGCAGCAAGGGTCTATAGCGAGCTTCTGGTCGAGGCGAACAAGAACAAGTCGAAGGCAAGATGGAATCCCGAGACGTTGGCCGGTTTATCCGGTTGGCGGTAAGCCCGGAGCCCAAGCGAAGATCAAGCATCGTGGCCGCAAGGAGACGGTGTTGGGTAGGTCGGCAAGGGTCTAAAGCGAGCCGCTGGTCGAGACGAATAGGTCTTCACCACCTCGGGATTTCTTGTTTTTATTCTCGGTAAATGCAGCCCTCCCCATCCCAGGTTCCAAGAAGTTCTTTCCCTCCCCCATAGAAAATCTCATCGCGGTGTCTATTCCAGTGCAAGAACGCCGATCCCCGGCGTTCTTTTCCGTGGGAGGCACCATGCATTTCTCCAAACCAGCCCTGCTCTGGAGCGCGCTCGCGCTCCTTGTTCTCGCCGCGATTACCGTTCCGAATCTTGAACGCCATGCCACCTTGCAGCACCAGGAAATGGCGATGGCGTATCTGCCCGAGGCGCGAGTTCAGCTCGCGCAGCAGGCGGCTGGGATCGTGGGCGGTGCGCCGGATGCACCTCCGCGCAGCGAGAACGTCGCCTTGCGGCAGGATGTGGACAAGAAGGTGATCCGCACGGCCGACCTTTCGTTCGTCGTGGCGAACGTGGACGACGCTTCCGCCAAACTGCGCACCCTTACCCTTCAGGCCAGGGGAGAAATCGACCAGGTGCGCGAATGGTCTCCTTCCGAGCTGACGCGCGAAGGCGAACTGCATCTGCGAGTGCCCGCCGACGAGCTCGACTCCCTGTTGCAGCAATTCAAGGGCGTCGCCCAACACGTCACCAACGAACAGGTCAGCGCCTCTGACGTGACCCGGCAGTACGCCGACAACGCCGCGCGCATGCGCAGCCTCCAGGCCGAGGAACAGCAGTATCTGCAGATCATGAAGCAGGCGAAGTCGGTGAAGGACGTTCTCGAGGTCACCGAAAAGCTAAACGAGGTTCGCGGCCAGATCGAACAGCTGCAGACCGACATCAACGTCATGTCGCACGACATCGCGATGTCGGCGATCTCCATCGCGCTCACGCAGAATGTTCCTGAGGGGAGAGTTTTAGGGAACTGGCATCCGCTGCTCAATGCCCGGCACAGCCTGCGCAGCATGGTGGCCGGTCTCGGCGACTGGCTGGACGCCGTGGTCAGCTTCGCCATCTTCCTCCCCGTGCTCGTTTTGTGGGCGGTGACGATCGGCGGAATTCTCTGGGTTCTGTGGAAGATCCTGCGCACCTTTTGGAGGCATCGCCCTAAGACGCCTGTAGCGGCATGACCGCTCTTAACTGTCCGGACCGGCAAAGAGGATCAGATTTCCATCGAGATCCCGGACAACAAATGTTCTGGCACCCCATGGTTCCTTTTTAAGGGTCTGGGCGAAGGGCACTCCGTCTGACTGATAACTGAGAAATAGCTGCTTGATCTCATCCCCTGTGGCGACGGTGATGGAGGCGGAAAGCAGCTGTTCGCGTTCACGGATATCACGGAATACCGGTTCATCCATCTGCCGCAATACAAACCGCGCATTGTCGCGTGTGACCTGTCCATAAAACGGCGGATCGCCATAAATGAAATCAATCACGAAGCCGAGTTTCGCGGCGAAGAACTCACAAGAGGCTTTAATATCCGCAACAAACAGTTGCGCAGCGATTGAGTTGAGGATGGGACGGGACGGGTCGTGCCTGGTTTCATCGCTCATAACGTGGGCTCCCGACTTGAGTGCCTGCCTCCTATTCGGATCGCCCGGAAAAGCGTTTCGCTGGAGGAAGGTTTTACCGGCTCAGCGCATCGAGATGGGCACGCTCCGCATGCTCCTCGATTGCCTTTTGAATGTCCAGTGCCACGGAGAGCGCACGCCGTCCATCCTCGAGAGACACGACTGGCGTTTCGCGCGTATCGACCGCGTGGAGAAAACTAACGATCTCCGCCCGGAGGGGCTCTTCCGGAATCACAGGCGGTTTCGACGGCATCACGTCCGGCATTTGCGGCAATCCGCCGTCGGCAGGATGGTGCTCGGCCATCTTGTTCACCGTAAACACCAGGACATCCTGCCGCGCATAATCGATGGAGACATACTGGTTGGGCTGGAAAGAAGCGCACCTTGCGCACCCGTTCGGTCGAAACCCGGCTGGCGGTGAGATTCGCAATGCAGCCGTTGACGAACTGTAAGCGCACGCTGGCGATATCCACCTTCGATGACAAAATCGGCAGCCCCACCGCGCGGATCTCGGAGACATCCCCCGGAACAAACGACAGGATAATGTCGATATCGTGGATCATCAGGTCGAGCACCACATCGACATCGAGCGCACGCGGCCCGAAGAGGCTCAAGCGGTGCACTTCGAAGAACATCGGCTTAGTGATGAGCGGGATGGTGGCGCGCACCGCCGGGTTGAAGCGCTCGAGATGTCCGACTTGGGCAACGCGGCCATGCTCAGCGGCGAGATCGATGATCTCGTCGGCTTCTTCCAGGGTTGCGGCGAGCGGCTTCTCAATCAACACATCGAAACCAGCTTCGATCGCCTCACGCGCTACCGCGCGATGGAACTTCGTCGGCACCGCGATGGAAACCGCGTCTGCGCCGCCGTGCGCCATAAGTTCGCGAATGGAGTTATACGCGCGGGTATGGCAATCGCCGGCGATCTGCGCAGCACGGGCGGCATCGCTATCGACTACGCCGACGAGTTCTACTCCCGGCACTTCTTGCGGCAGCGTCCCGGCCTGGGTTTCCCGGTGCAGTTCGGAGTACACGCGGGCATGGTTCTTGCCGAAGGCGCCCGCGCCGATCACCGCGACGCGAATGGGTTTGGACAATTCTGAGACCTCGTGTGCAACCGCTTATTGTAAGCGCCGACACAATTTGAAAGGACCCGCTACTTGGTCAAACGAAAACTCTTTAAGATTCCTTCCACACCCGCCTGGTATTTCGCTTCCTCGCCGGCACGAGCTTTGTACACGATCACATAGAAAGTGCCGGAGCCGCCGTCCGTGGCGACGATCGTCTCCCCCCAACGGTCCCCATTTTCGTCGTAGTGCACCTGCAGCAATTGCGCGGGATGGTGGGCAAGGGTCTCCTCGGAACGCCGCACGGTCTCCATATTCTCCGCCTTCTCCGCCATCTTGCCTGCCAGAGAGGTGACAAGGTCTTCCACCGTCGGCGGGTTCTTGCCCGCCTGTGCCGGAATCTCGATCGCTACGACCGTGACCTGCGACCATTGAGACGCATCGCCCTGTTGCGGAGGCGCTACCGAGACCCCGTGTCCCTCGTAAACTTCGCCGAGCATCTTCCACGAGGTGGGATAGTCGAAACAAAATCCGAGGTCCTGGTTGCAGTAGTTGGCTGCGCGCGGCTTGGCGAGCGTCGAAGGCTTTTGGGCGGTTTGGGGAAAACAGAATGCGGAAAAGAGGAGCAGGACGGCAAAACAACGCATGGCAATAGGGTACAGGGTTGGGTCGGGTTGCGCGAAACTGCAGAACAGCAGCTCCCCACGTCGCTGCGCTCCTCTGATGGGTGACAGGCAACCGCGACGCGGTTAGCAGGCAACGCTCTCCCATCCACACTTATTTTCTCTTGTCATTGCGAGGAGGGCGCCAGCCCGACGTGGCAATCTGCTGTTTCTCTCCATGAAACCAACAGCAGCTCCCTACGTCGCTGCGCTCCTCTGGATGACAAGAGAGAGTGATGATGGGTGTGGCAGGCTACCGCGACGCGGTTAGCAGGCAACGCTCTCCCATCCACACTTGTTTTCTCTTGTCCTTGCGAGGAGGGCGCCAGCCCGACGTGGCAATCTGCTGTTTCTCTCCATGAAACAAACAGCAGCTCCCCACGTCGCTGTGCTCCTCTGGATGACAAGAGAGAGTGATGATGGGTGTAGCAGGCTACCGCGACGCGGTCAGCAGGCAACGCTCTCCCATCCACACTTATTTTCTCTTGTCATTGCGAGGAGGGCGCCAGCCCGACGTGGCAATCTGCTGTTTCTCTCCATGAAACCAACAGCAGATCCCTACGAATGAAGCCCGCGCCCGGATTCGACCGAGGTTTTACTTCCGCGCCGCGTGTTTGCGGCTGTTCACGATCTCCAGCGTGGCCTGCGCATCCTTCGGCAGGTGATACGACTCCTGGTCGCTGGGGTAGTTATGGCTCTTCACGTCGTCGCGGTAAGACGTTACGGCATTCATGATCAACTCGGTGGCGTCGCCATAGCGCCGCACGAACTTGGCAGCGGGCGCAGACGTCAGGTTCAGGATGTCGTGCAGCACGAGGATCTGGCCGTCGCAATCCGGTCCGGCCCCGATGCCGATCGTCGGCACCTCGACTTCGGCGGTGATCATCGAAGCCACTTCGCGCGGGATGCCTTCCAGCACGATCGCAATGACGCCGGCATGGTCCAGCGCGGTCGCATCGCGCATGAGCTGCTCGATGTCGCGCATATTCCTGCCCTGCACCTTGTAGCCGCCCATGCGGTGCACCGACTGCGGCGTCAATCCGATGTGGCCGACGACCGGAATTTCGGCATCCTGCAAACGGTGGATCAGGGAAGCACGGTTCTCCCCGCCTTCGATCTTCACCGCCTCGGCGCCCCCCTCTTTCACAAAACGGGCGGCATTGCGGAGGGTGTCGCGCATGCCCACGTGATAGGACGCGTACGGCATATCGGCTACCAGGAAGGCGTGCTTCACCGCCCGCCGCACGGCGCGGGTATGGTGCAGCATCTCGTCCATGGTGACCGGGAGGGTATTTTCGTAACCAAGCATGGTCTGGGCGAGCGAGTCGCCGACCAGGATCAGGTCAATACCGGCATCGTCCACGAGTCGCGCGGTCGCGTAATCGTAGGCAGTCAGGCAGGTAATGGGTTCGCGCTTGGATTTTTTTTCGAAGAGGGTGGACGCGGTGACCTTGGAACGGAAGTCGCCCGTGGTAAGACTCATTGAAACCTCCAGTGCAGTTCCGCAATACGCGGATACCGCCTGACCGCCCGGTGTTGGAAGATTGACCGGGCCCGCGAGATTGTAACTCCGCGGGGCTACAGCCCACAACCGGACTTGCTAGCTCAGATGACCGAAATCCCTTTTGGGATTCTGGAAGGAGCGTACCTCCGGGCCGCAAGAGCTGAAATACTACTGAACGGTGATATTCACCGTGCTTTTTGCCACGGACCCGTCCTGGTTTACCGCCTGCACCGTGATCCTCTGCGCCCCAGCCCGAAGGAACATCGCAGTGTTGACGGTGTGGCCCTGGACCTGCGACTTGCGCACACCATCTACATAGATCTGCATCCATCCCACCGTCGCCCCAGAAGCCGATGCCGACACCTTCACGCTGGCGCTGGTTGCGGAGCCGTTGGTCGGCGTCGCAATGGTGACCTTTGTGACATTGGTTGGCGCGGATGCGCCGTTCACCTTGAACTTCGCCACAAAGCCGTCGCTGCTGTTGGAGTTCGAGCGATACGAGGGCTCGACCGCCGAAGCTGTAGTCTTCAAACCCCCGCTCGTTCGGCCCGTGATGTAGAAGCCCCCGGACCCGTCCACCGCGATTGCATTGCCGATGTTGCCCGGGAAGTAGTTGTTGCTTGCATCACTGGCGCCAAAATAGCTGGAGAACAGCAGCGCGCTTCCTTTCGCATTCAAGCGGGTAACAACCGCCTGGGTCATACACCCGCTGGAAGCCGGGTAACACGTACCCTGGTCCGCCATGCCCGTGGTCGGGTATTGCTTTCCGTCGGTCCAGCCGGTGACATTGGCATAGAAGTTCTTATCGACCGCGATCGAGTTAAACGCAACGTTGGTCGCGCCCGTGATGTAAGTGGAATAAACCAGCGCTCTCCCCAGCGGGCTGATCTTGGTAACGAAGCCCTTGGTATAGCCGTTGTTGCCGGCGGTAGCCTTGTAGGCTCTGGCGGTGGTCGGGAAATTGCCGTCGGTTTGGCCCGCAACGTACGCGTAGCCGCTGGCATCGACCGCGATGCTATTCGCCATGTCCGCCAGCGAGCCACCGAGGAAGGTCGAATAGATGAGTCCGCTGCCGGTCGTATTCAGCTTGGTCACGAAGCCATCGACTACCCCCCCGAACCTCGACTGCGCCGCCCCCGGCGTCACCGGGTAAGCTTTGTCCTGGGTGTAGCCGGTGATGTAGGCCTCTCCTCCGGAACTCACCGCAATCCCCGAACCGTAGTCGCAGCCATGGCCTACATAGGTCGAATAGGCGAGCGCCGTTCCTTCCGCGTTCAGCTTGCTGACGACCTGCGCCTGCCCGTCGGCGAACTGCTCGTAAGGACAGTTATAAGTGCCAGCCGTCTTCTGATAGGCCCCGCTGGTCACCGGAAAGCCACCTTCCGTATTAGTCAGCACGTAGGCATTGCCGGCTCCATCCACGGCGATCCCGCTCGCGAAGGAGTCGTTCGAGCCCGTGAGGTAGGTCGAGTAAAGCAGGTTGTCGCCGGTTGGGCTGAGCTTCGCGACGAACACGCTGTTGTTCAGGGTCGCCGGGTTCGGCTTGCGCTGATACGCTCCCGCCGTCGTCGGAAACAGAGAGGTGCCGTTCAACCCCGAGCCGGTTTGTCCGGTCACATACGCGTCGCCCGCGGAGTCGAGCGCTATCCCGTACGCGATATCCTGGCCACCGCCGCCGAGGTAGGTCGAATATACGTAGGCCGTGCCCGCCGGGTTCAGCTTGGCCACAAAGGCATCATCATCGCCCTGGTCGGCGGGCTGCATGGCGTTACTGGTCGTCGGAAAATTGGTGGACGCCGCGATTCCCGCGACATAAGCATTGCCCGCCGAGTCCACCGCGATGGCATTGCCCACATCTCCCACATCGCCGCCGTTGCCGCCCACGTATGTCGAATACACCAGGGCAGGATCGATAACCAGGTCTTGCGCAGGATCGTAAGGCCCGACAGCGAACCGGATATTCGTTCCCGCAATCTCGTACCTCGCCGCGACGCTGCGCCGCTGGCCGTCGATCTCCTGGTAGGCCACAGGCGCATGCCAATGCAGGGAAGCGCTGCCGGCTTGCATCGTGAGGCCACCGTCGGCAGTCAGCGTCATGCGGTCCACACCCGCCGCCGCCAATCCAAGCTGCGAGATCTTCGCCTCAGGGTGAAGGACGAAGTCGTATTCCAGTTGGCGGTGGTTGCCGTAATAAACCAGGTCCACCCCGTCGTAGACCGCGCTCATCCGCACGCGCGCGAAGGTTGGAACGCCTCGCAGCCAGCGTGACTGCTCGCCGCGCAGATAGTTCACCTGTCCGGGCAAACGGTTCTCCCCTTCAATCGCCGACGGCTTTCGGCCGTTTTCGACTGTCAGTTCAATCGTTCGCGGATTGACGGTTCCAAGTTGAATGGTCGCGGAATCGTCTGAAAGAAAAAATCCGTATCCCTTTCCGTGAGAGAGAAACTTCACTGGGGAAGCAGATTGACCCAGGTTGGGTTCAAAGCTTAGAGGTACGTCGCCAAAATTTTGGGCCAGAGCTGGAATAGTTAAGACGAGGAGCACACACACTGCGGCAAACGACAACTGGGGGAACGAGCGGCGAAACATGGGGGACACCTTGGGGCGACAACGCATGTACGTTCAGATGTCGGCCTCTACTCTGGCTGTTGCAATTGGCATTCCGCATGTACTCAGGGCAAAAGTGGCTCGCGTGGCACAAAAGAGCGGTATTTTCAGATACTCTGCACAGAAAAGTGGAATCTCGGGACACACAATGAGAAAAGAACATCTCTCACTGAGAGAGAACCACCCTCGTTGAGACGGTTCTTGCGACGCAAACACCCAAAAATATTTTGTGAAAAGCTGCTGATTAGCCGGCGTTGGCGGCGTCCTGCCCGAGCGGCAGGAAATATTGGGTACCCCGAATGGGCTCGGAGACGCGTCGCAGCAACGCCTGCAAGTCTTCGCTGCGCTCGACAAAGTCGATGTCGGAGGTATTCACGATGAGGAGATCGGACGCAGTGTAGTGAAAGAAGAAATGCTCGTAGGCCTGGTTTACGGCCTCGATGTAGTCTTCGCTGATCTTGACTTCCCCCGGCGCGTTCTTTTTTTTCAGCCGCTTCTTCAGCACCTCGGACGAGGCTTGCAGGTAAATTACAAGATCGGGCACCGGAACCTGTTCGTGGAAAAGTTTGTAGTAGCGGTCGTAAACTTCCAGTTCCACGTCCTCAAGATTCAGCGAAGCAAATATTTTGTCCTTTTCAAAGATGTAATCCGCAACCACAACCTTGTTCGGATCGCTGGCCGCCTCGAGCGTTCGCAACTGTTCGTAACGGTTAATCAGGAATGACATCTGCGCCTGGAAGGCAGCGCCGCGCTCGCCTTCATAGAAAGGACGCAGGAACTTATTCTCTTCCGGCTCGCTGATGCGCTGCGCGTGCAGGGTCTCGGCGATCACTTTGGCCAGCGTACTCTTGCCGACGCGGATCGGGCCTTCAATTGCGATGTAGCGGGGAGGTTCGAAGAGCTTCGCCATGAACGGTAGAGCGCAGAATAAACCCGCAAGTCCGAAGTGGCAATTGCAGCTTTCGCTACTCGCGATGGAGTTTTCCTCAGGCCGCCGCGACAGCTAAAATTGGGGGAATGCTGATTCCCCTCATCGCCGCCGGCGCTGCCGCGCTGGCCAGTGCGGCTGGATACCACACCATGGGTCCAACCTCGCAGCTCTACGGCCACAGCTTTGTCGGACTACCACGCGGCACCAAAAAACTGGCCCTGACCTATGACGATGGGCCGAACGATCCCCACACCGGAAACCTCCTCGATGTGCTCGCGAAGCATAACGTCCGCGCCACGTTCTTCCTCATCGGCCGCTATGTCGCCGAGCGGCCCGACATTGTCCGAAGACACGTGGAGTTCGGCAACGCCCTCGGCAACCATACCTGGGATCACCCCAACCTGACATTCTCCACGCCGCATGCCTTGCGCGAGCAGCTGGAAACGACCTCCAAAGCCATTGCGGATGCGACCGGCGAAGCGCCGAAATTGTTTCGGCCTCCCTTCGGCGGCCGTCGTCCGGGCGTCCTGCAAACCGCCCGAGCCATGGGCATGACGCCGATTCTGTGGAATGTCACCTGTTACGACTGGAGCGCCAAGACCAACGTGACTATCGAGCGGCACGCCTACCGCCAGATCCACGGCGGCAACGTCATCCTCCTCCATGATGGAGGCCACCTGGAATTTGGCGCCGATCGCAGCTTGACCGTAATGGCGACGGATCACTTGATCCGCAAATACAAAGACGAGGGCTACGAGTTTGTGACGATCCCGGAGATGCTGGCAATTGCGTCGCCTTAGGGCTTTTTGCGATGCTCGGGCAACGCGAGAATTTTCAGTCCCGGAACTCTGCTGAAATCCTTTACATCTGCGGTGACGAGGACACCGTCTTTTCCAGCCAGCGCAGCCGCGAAAGAATCCGCGTAGGGTAACGCAACTCCCGCCTTCAGTTTGGCGGCGGCAGCGGTGAGTTCGCGGTCGGCAGGTTGAATCGCGATGGGCAGTAGATCTACACCCTCCATGGCGGCAACCGTTTCCTTCAGTCCTCGACGTCGCATCACGGTGTAGAAGACTTCGCCCCAGTTGACGACCGACATAGCCAACGACTCGCCTTCATCCCGCGCCTGTTTCATCAACTTCGCCACCAGATCGCCGCCCGGATCACCCGTGAGAAAACGTAGGAGCGCGTTGGCATCGAGGACGTAGCGCTTCACTCCAGTTCCCGATCCGGATTCCGGTCCACCCGGTTCGGAAGTCCTTTTCCTGCAAGAATACCGTGCATGCGGTCAATAAACTCGTTGGTGACGGGTTGAATGACTAGCCGTCCAGCCTCCTCCATGAAGGCAAGCTTCGTTCCCTCTTCGATCCCCAGCTTTCGCCGTAGTTCGACGGGAATCACGATCTGCCCTTTGCCTTTAACGGTGCCATACTCGACGCTCATAGTAGGAATTCTATCACAAATTCCTACTAAGTGCAGTAAGTATGACATAGCGAGCGCTGCGGTTAGGCAAGCGTTCGACATACAAAGGACTTCCGTTTATAAGGGAAACCATGAACCTGCCCCGCCACGCCGTTCTCCTCATCATCGACGTCCAATCCGGTTTCGACGACGAAGCCTATTGGGGACCGCGAAATAACCCGGACGCCGAGCAGAACATGGCGAAGCTGCTCGAGGCCTTCCGCGCCGCCGGACGCCCCGTGATCTTCATCCAGCACGTGTCGCAGAGCCCGAAGTCGCCTTTGCGCGCCGGCGAGCCCGGGAATGCGATCAAGCCCGTCGTTGCGCCCAAGGGCGAGCGCGTCTTCCAGAAGACGGTGCACTCCGCGTTCATCAACACCCCGCTCGAGCGAACGTTACGCGGCGCAGCCCAGGACACCCTCGTCCTCTGCGGTCTTACCACCGACCACTGCGTCTCCACCACCGCGCGCATGGCCGGCGACATGGGATTCACCGCCTACGTCGTGGACGATGCCTGTGCCTGCCACGACCGCAAGACCCACGACGGCCGCACCATCCCCGCGCAGCAGGTGCATGAAGCAGAATTAGCCGCCCTCCACAATGAATTCGGAACGGTGACGACCACCCAGGCGGTTCTCGACGGAATCTCCGGACAATAGAAAAGGGGCATCGCTCGATGCCCCTCATTGCACAACGGACTCGTCTTACTCTTCCTCTTCCACTACCTCGCCGCGCTCGGCTTTGGCTTGCGCCACCACCTTTTCCTGCAGCGCCGATGGAACGATGTCGTAGTGGTTCATCTCCATCGTGAAGCTGCCGCGGCCCTGCGTCATGGAAGTCAGATCGGTGCCGTAGGTCAGCATCTCGGCCATCGGCACCTCGGCGCGGATCACCGTGCTGCCCGCCTTGTTGTCCATGCCCTGGATGCGTCCGCGCCGTGAGTTCAAATCGCCCATGATGCCGCCGGCGAACTCATCCGGAACCGTGATCTCCACGTTCATAATGGGTTCCAGCAGCGTCGGCTTCGCCACTTCCATCGCTTTCTTGAAGGCGATACGCCCGGCGGTCTTGAACGACATTTCGTTCGAGTCCACGTCGTGATAGGAACCGTCGTAGAGGATCACGCGGAAGTCCACCACCGGAAATCCCGCAAGATATCCGCGCTGTGCCGCTTCCACGATGCCTTTTTCGACCGCGGGAATGAAGTTCTTGGGAATCGATCCGCCGAAGATGTCGTTGACGAACTCGAAGTTCCCGCCCCGCGGCAGAGGCTCCATCTTGATCTTGCAGTCGCCGAACTGCCCATGGCCGCCGGACTGCTTCTTGTGGCGTCCCTGCACGTCGGCCCGTCCGCGGATGGTTTCGCGGTACGGAACCTTGGGCGCCTTGAGATTCACTTCGGTGTGGTAGCGTTTTTTCAGCTTCGCAACCACCACCTCGATATGCTGCTGCCCGGTGCCGGCGATGAGGAATTCCTTGGTCTGCTGGTCGCGGAAGAAACGCAGCAGCGCATCTTCTTCCATCATCTTGTGAATGCCGTTGGAGAGCTTGTCTTCGTCGGCACGCGTCTTCGGCTCGATCGCGTAGGTGATCGCCGGCTCGGCGAATTGCACGTGCGGATACTGGATCGGCGCTGCCTTATCGCCCAGCGTGTCGCCGGTCAAGGTGTCGCGCAACTTTGCCACCGCGCCGATGTCGCCGGCGTGCAATTCGTTCACCTGGGTGAGCGTCTTCCCCTGCACCGCGGAAATGTGCGCCAGCTTTTCGCTGCTGTTGCGGGTGAAGTTCTGCAGCGTCGCGTCGTTCTTCACCACCCCGGAGAAGACCTTGAAGAGCGAGATGCGTCCCGCGAAGGGATCGTTGACCGTCTTGAAGACATACGCGGACGCCGGTTCGCTGTCGCTGATCTTGCGTTCGGCAGGCGCGCCATTGTTCGGCGTCGCTTCGGCCTTCACGGTTTTGCGTTCGACGGCCGTCGGCATGTAGTCCACGATGAAGTCCAGCACCTCGTCCGTCCCCATGTTTCCCAGGCCGGAGGCGAACAGGACAGGGAAGAGCTTGTCATCGCGGATCGCATTGTGGATCCCGCTCACGATGTGCTCTTCGCCGATGGTGCCGGTGGAGAAGAACTCTTCCATCAATTCGTCATCGCCTTCCGCGACCAGTTCCACGAGCCGTTCGTGGGCCGCTTTCGCCTCCTCCGCCATATTCGCAGGGATGTCGCCGACTTTGGCTTTGCCGTTGCCACCCACGTCGTAGGTGTACGCCTTCATCTTCACCAGGTCGATCACGCCGGTGAAGTTCTTCTCCGACCCAACCGGCAACTGGACGGGAACGGCCGTGCGCCCAAAGGCCGCGGTCAGCGAGTCCATCACCCGCGTGAAGTCGGCGCGGTCGCGGTCCATGCGGGTACAAACGATCGTCCGCGGCATGGCAAGCTTCTCGCAGTAGTTCCAAATCCTCTCGGTCACCACCTGCACGCCGCTCACCGCGTCCACCACCACCATGGCGGCATCCACCACCGGCAGAATCATCTCGGCTTCGTGGATGAAGAGGTTGAAGCCCGGTGTATCGATCAGGTTGATCTTGCAGTTGTGCCACTCGCAGTAGGCAGCAGCGGCGGAAAGGGTCATCAACCGGGCGATTTCTTCTTCTTCGTAATCGGTGATGGTGTTTCCTTCGTCCACCCGAAACAGCTTCGGAACCGCGCCCGAGGTGTACAGCATGGCCGAGGCTAACGAGGTCTTTCCAGAATGAGAGTGGCCGACCAGGGCCACGTTACGGATATTTGCGCCTTCGTAGCTCTTCACGAATAACTCCTTGCGAGATGAGCCTTTCGCTGAAGCCGGCACCACGAACCGAGGTTCGCAGGCAAGCCCCATGAACCGCGCGTCCTCTAACGGCGGGGGCGCGTGTCAAGCTCTGATCACTCGGGATGCTCGATCTCCTGAGCACTTCGAGAACTCCGAGTGTGCCAAATTGGCGAAAGGCGGGAACGCACAGTACTGCGCGACCGGAGAGCTTGCTACAGCCGAAAAATGCTAGCACAGCGCCGAGAGCCCCACAAATGACAGCCATCACAGCGCATTGCAGCAGGAACTCTCGCCCTCAATGGATCTGCAAGGGCAGAGCTTCAGAGCGCCCGATGCAGTGCCCCAGGCACGGCAGAGAATAGCCGGCCACGTGAGTGGCGGGAAAGGCGGCATGGTCGAATGGAGTTCGCCTCAGCGGACGGCATCCGATGCATTCCTGCGCACCGGCCTAACGTGGACACTCACGCCCCGCTAACCGCGAACAGGCCGCTTCAGGTACCATTACGACATGCTGTCCGGTGCTTCCAAGCTCGCCGTCTTCCTCGTCTTCGCCTGCGCTATCGCCCTCGCCGGCGATACCTCTGTCCTCCGGCCGCCCAAGGGCGCCAAGGTCGCCATCGTCGTCTTCGAGGACCTGCAATGTCCGGATTGCGCCCGCGCCGCGCCGCTGGTGCACGAGGCGGCCAAGACCTACAAGATTCCACTCGTCCAGTACGACTTTCCTTTGCCGCAGCACAACTGGTCGTTCGATGCAGCCGTAAACGCCCGTTGGTTCGATACCAAGTCCAAAGAGATCGGCGACGAGTACCGGCTCTACATCTTTTCGCACCAGACCGAAATCACACCCGATAACCTCCGCAACAAGACGGAAAAGTTTGCTGCCGATCACAAGCTCACCCTGCCGCTGTTCGTCGATCCAAGAGGTGACCTCGCAGCCAAGGTAAAGGCCGACTATGCTCTCGGCCAGCGGGTCGGCATCATCCATACCCCAACCCTCTACGTGGTCAGCAACACCTCGCGCGGCACTCCGTTCGTGGAGGTCGTGGACCGCGATCAGCTCTATAGCCTCATCGACACCATGCTGAAAGAAGCGGACGATACACCCGCGCCATCGAAATCCGCCGCCAGGCACTAAGTACGAGGAGCGGAACGGCGCCCATGTTCCGCGACGCCTCTCTATCCGCTTGCACGTAGTCCAAACAACTGGAATGATGGTGCGCTCGTTTCACTGGCACTTTCGAGGTGAAAGAAATGCGCCTGACCTTCGTTTTGACTACCCTCTTTCTTAGCTGCGCCTTCCTGCACGCCCAAAATGCACCCATCAAAATGGGTCTATGGGAAAAGACCGTGGTCAGCAGCGGCGGAGCCACTCCCGGGGCTGCGACCCTCAAAGCGAAGAGCTGTATCACTCCCGAGACATGGCAGGAAATGGTGGCGAATGCCTCGAAACAGCACGAAGGATGCACTTCCAACAACGTCAAGAATGCTCACGGCTACACTTTTGACGCGACTTGCAAGTTTCCTCCGGACACGACTCTGGTCATCCACGGCAGCACGACCATTCAGGACTCCGAGCACATCGTCTCGGAATCGCACTCCACCAGCACCGCCAACGGGAAAAAACGCGAAAGCGATTCACGCTCGGTCAGCCGCTTCCTCGGGGCCAACTGCGGCTCCGTGAAGCCCGGAGAACCCGAAATTGAGGACAATTAGCCCTCCCGAGGGTTGTCAATTGCGCCGCGAAGCACCCATTTTGCACCAGGATTAAGGCAGAAAAGAAGGCGACCTAACTCCTTCTACGTCTGTAAGTTATTGATTTTAATCCGTCTGTAACATGGCAAACGATGGCGCAGGCACTCGCATCCGAGTACAATAGGTCTTGCGAGGCCATTTATGAAATCGCACATTCCGCATCACTGGTTCACCCCCGATTCCAACCCTGTCCAGTTCTCTCTCCCCGACCATTAGGGTTCCTTCGGTTCGAGCGTAGCGTTCCGTAATCCATCCGTTGACCGGATGACGTGGCTGTTTCGGTACGACCACACGTCGGCGAGTCCCGGATGCGATCTCCCTTCGACTTGGCTCGTACCAGAAGGCAGCCTTTATGTGCTGGCTATGGTTGTTTCTGGCGATCACCCTCGAGGTGGCCGCAACTATCTTGATGAAGTACTCCGAAGGATTTACCCGTCTTGGCCCTACGGTCGGGATGCTGGTTCTTTATGCAATGAGCCTGGCCCCGCTGGCTCGCGTCCTCAAACAGCTCGAAGTCGGGGCGGTGTACGCGATCTGGTCGGCTTTAGGCACCGCCGCCGTGGCTCTTCTCGGCATGGTTCTTTTTCACGAGCCGGCAAGCGGCTTCAAGATGTTCTCGATTGCGCTGATTATCGTCGGCGTGGTCTGCCTCAACCTGAGCAGCCGGAGCTCGCGACGTCCAGGTCTGCAGGAGGCGCAGAGGACCGGGGCCCAGGTGCGCCTGGCCGCTTCGGCCCAGATCCGGCCTGGGGTGGGGAAGACCGCCGAAAGCCACCGGTAACACAAAGGGGAGCGACCAAATCGCTCCCCTTTCTTGACTACCGTCCCGCGGCCGGCCCACATCCCCGCCTTCGTTCCTATGCCCTCTCTTGTCATCCAGAGGAGCGCAGCGACGTAAGGACCTGCTGTTCGCCTGCCCCTTACTTGGGCATCCCCGTCGTCTCCGCTACTTGGATCTGCGGTATCTGGTGATTCCAGCCCTTCGGCACCTCGTTCACGGTGATCCGCACTGGCCTGGTCTGTCCCGGTTTCACCGGAGCCTTGGTCAGATCCTCGAGATCGCCCGTCACGCCGGAGGTGTTGGCGGCCTTCCCGCCCTTTCCAACGAAAATTCCCATCACGGGCGCCTGCACGGCATCCGATTGACCGTTGCTGAGCGCAAAAACCACCTCGGCCATCACGCCGTTCACATCGGTCGTCCCGCTATTGCTCAACTGCGCATCGATGCTGACCGCTCCGCCCACCGGCGCAACACTCATCGTGATATCGCTGAACTGGAGCTGCCCATTCGACGGCTGTGCGGGCGTCACCGCCCCCGCCGGAGCGCTGCTGGCGGCTTTGGGCGCTCGGGGCATGAAATACATGATCGCCCCCAGCAGCAGCAGGGCGGTCACAATCGCCAGCACCACGCCTGGCACGGAGCTCGAAGGCGGTGCTGTTTTGGGAACCAACGCGGGTCCCCGCTTCCCGGGTTCGTTCTGCTCTGGAATTCTCGGATTGGATGCCATCTTCTTCCTCCGGCAATCTCATTTGGGCTCAACTGGTGGGATTCATCGCGACACGAGCGGGTTGACAGCAAACGAGAGCACCGCCTGCTGCCCTTAGAGCTCCGGAGTGCGTGACTTAGGTTTGGCCCGTGACTCCCCTCGCTCGCGCTGAAATACAAACCTATACGCATGTGATCGAGGACCGCCGTCGTAAACTCTTGGCTCTGACGAGGGACTCGGATGCGTGTCACAGCGTCTGCCATCACACTGCTATGGATCGGCTCCCTGGGCGCTCTCGCCCAGTCGGCCGGTTCATCGAGTGCTCCCTCCGATCTGCCGGTTATCAAATCCAGCACCCGCCTCGTCCAGGTAAGCGTGGTCGTAACCGACAAAAAAGGCGTGCCGATCCGGGGCCTGAAAAAGGATGACTTCCACCTTTTCGACGGCGGCAAGCCGCAGGAAATCGCCTTCCTCAGTGCCCAAAGCCGTTCCACCCAGGCGCAGCCCCGCGCCTTGCCTCCGAATGTCTTTACCAATCGCAGCGATCCGGCAGTTCCCAGTCACCCGCCAACCACCATCATCCTGCTGGATGCGCTCAACACGGCGCCCTCGGACCAGGACTATGCTCGCGATCAGCTTAGGAAAGCGCTCACGTCGCTGCCACCGCAATCCAAGGTCGCGATCTACGTTCTAGGCGACCAGCTCCGGGTGTTGCGCGACTTCAACGACAACGATGCGACGCTGCTCAAAGTGCTGGCCGCGTCCAACAGCCTGAACCCTGCGCCGGTCGATAGCATGCGGCCCCGCAACGCCCAGGACCGCGACCAGATGCGCACGGAATACGCGGAGGTCCGCCTGATCCCGCTCACCGCCGCCTTCATCGCGATCGCGAACCGTGTCGCGGAGATTCCCGGTCGCAAAGACCTCATCTGGATCACCGGAGGCGTGCGGCTCAGCCTCTCCACCCAATTCAAAGTCCGGCTGCAAACTCTCGGATACCTGGGCGGTGGCCCTGCATACGCCGAAAGCGGCTACGACCTCTTTCGCGCCGCCTCCGAGTCGTTCAACCTCGCCAACATTGCCTTTTATGGAATCGATATCCACGGGGCGGAGGTCAATACTGCCATGGCGCCGCAGTCCTCGGGCGGCGGCCGCATGAATCCCGGATCGTCGCTGCGCAGAGCGCAGGGGCAGCTCTCCGCCGAGCAGAGCACCCGCGACACCTATCGCATGCTCTCCGACCGCACCGGAGGCCTGGCGTTTTACGGCAATAACGATGTCGCCGGCGCAGTCACCCGCGCGTTGAATGACGAAAACGACAGCTACATCCTTGGCTACTATCCCAACCACGGCCAGTGGAACGGATCGTTTCGCAAGATCACCGTCAAAACCGATGTCGCGGGCGCCTCGGTTCGCAATCGCGATGGCTACTACGCGAGCAACGGCGAACAGGCCGAGTTCCAGCGGCAGGCCCAGTTGCAGCAGGCAATCGGCAGCCCCGTGGATTTCGATCTCTTGAGCCTTACCGTGAGTGGCCGTCCCACCCAGCCGCCGCAACCGGGCGTATTGGAATTCCAGGTCGCCGTGAACCTGGCGCAGCTCATGCTGCGGCACGACAACGGCGCATGGAAAGGCGCGATCGACCTGATCTTCGCCCAAAGGGATGCGAATGGAAAGATGGTCGCCTCCGATGCCAAGCGAATCGACCTGGACTTCACCGATGCCAAACGTGCCGAACTTTTGGAGAAAGGCGCGATCTTCGAGCGCCACCTGGCGATCTCCCAGGAAGCGCAGGACGTCCGCGTGGTCGTGCGGGACCCCGCCAGCAGCATGTACGGAACGGTAACCGTGCCGATGAAGGTATTCTTCCCCGAAAGTACCGCACCCAAAACAAAATCGCAGTCGTCCGACGCAAGCCACTAACTTTCTACATCTTGGCTAAGAATAGACATTCCGGACAGGATAGGATTATCACGTAGATGCAAGGTGGTATTAGCGGCACAATCCTGCTTGCAAGATGCTTGCGGCGGGAGGTGTGCGTGTCGAAAAGCGACGTAGTGTCCATCGCCGCTACGCTGATATTTGGGGGAATTGCCTACTACATGACAGGGTGCAGGCGACCTACTTCTTGGATCGCCTTTTTTGTTGCCGCAACTGCTTCTCGGCTGCGCGCCTGAGCAGTTCTTCCTTGGGCACGTTCAAAGCCTTGCGCATTGCATTGTCGAAGCGCTCAAATTCGGTGCGCCCGTCCACATGCGGTGCAGGTAGCGGTTTCATCATTCCGATCTATGCACAATTACCAGTGGATTTCAAGGGACTCAATAGTCCATGTACTTAAGTAACAACATACCCCTGTTCCGGAGGTGGACAGTACTTTTTGTGTATAGGCGGCATTGACAAGGAATGAACAATATGGGATAAACAGTAAGGCCGCCCAACTCAATCCTCGGCAAAAGGTAATAGAGTTGAACGGCCCGGAAACGAGGGTACGCATGAAAGTCGCTTCGCCCTCAGACAGGGCGCGGGGGCAGGGAAACCTGCCCCCTTACGACCCCTCTTTTTCTATTACAGCACATTGGCCGATTGGAGTCAACAGTTTATGGCTTCCGTAGCTAGCAATCTAAAGGCAGCCCTCGCTGCTCTTAAGCAAGAGCAAGTTAAGACGCAGAGGGCTATCACGACCATTGAAGGCCTACTTCGCGAGATCGGTGAGGAGGCGCCGGCCTCCGCTTTACCCTCCAGCTTTTCGCTCCAATTCACCCCTAAGCCTGACATGGCGATTGATGTTCGGCCCCCTTCTCTGGGCCTCAGGTTCAACGACATGACCATCGGCGACGCTGCCGTGGCCTACCTACGCGCTGCGAAGCGACCCCAGAAGATCAAGGTCATCATTCGCGCGCTGGTCGATGGCGGGTTGCAATCAAAGTCCAAGAATATGTACCGAATGATCTACAACATCCTAGCCAGCCGCTTGGACAAGGATGTTGCGAAGTTTGGCTCTGAATGGGGACTGAAAGAGTGGGAAGTCGAAACTAAGTGATTTCGAGAGAAGCCTGCCATGTATCTCATGTATGTAGACGAAAGCGGCGATTGCGGGTTGGTGAACTCCCCGACCCGATACTTCGCCCTTAGCGGTTTAGTACTTCATGAACTCCGCTGGAAAGCGTGCCTCACGCAGTTGATTGACTTTCGCAGAAGGATGCGAGCAGTGCACGAATTGAAACTTCGGGAAGAGATTCACACTTCGCACATGATTAGCCGTCGTCCTGGAGATCTGGTTCGAATTCCAAAGCACGAGCGGTTGGCGATCTACCGGAACTTTCTCGACGAAATTTCCCAGCTGCCGGATATAAACGTAATAAACGTTCTTGTCGATAAGCAAGACAAGGGGGCTGGTTACGATGTGTTCGAAAAGGCGTGGACGGCACTAATCCAGCGGTTTGAAAACACCATTCAGCATCACAACTTTCCCGGCCCTCGAAATGCGGAAGAGAGAGGAATGATCTTCCCTGATCGAACGGATGACCTGAAGCTGACCCAATTATTGCGAAGAATGCGTCATTACAATCCGGTGCCCGGCATGAGGGCAATGGGATTCGGTGGATATCGAAATCTCACGCTCGCATACACCATTGGGGACCCCAAGTTTCGTCTTTCTCACATGTCGTATTTTATTCAGGCTACTGACACGATCGCTTACGCTCTTCATCAATACGTAAATCCATGCAGCTTCATTCGCAAGAAGAATGCGAAAAAGTACTTCCTGAAGCTCGATCCGGTTTTGTGTAAGGTCGCATGCGGGGCCGACCCGCTGGGAATAGTTCGACTGTAGGGAATAAGAAGGGAGGCTTTCGCCTCCGGGGGAATCCTACTTTCGAGTCGCGCCCGATTTCAGATTCAAAGGTAGTGTATACGAGTCCGCTGTGGAAATCAACAGGTTTTCCACAGATATTGGGCCTTAGTTTGTGGAAAACAGGGTCGTTACTGCTTGACACCCTTCCCTCCCGCGATCTAGTCAAACTCTGTTAAAAGTCTTCTGCCTCTTGCCCTTTTCCAGTGAGCTCCTTGAATGTCAGGCGCTTGCCAACGATCTGCCCAAGCGCACATTCTGCGGGTTGCTGAAGTATTCGATTGCGGCCTGGAGCGTCTTCGGTTCCATGCTCGGCCTAAACCACTGAAAACAAATAACCCCTCCCCGGGGGGAGGGGTTATCTGTTAACCACGAGCAGGCTCTACTCGCCCGCTACCGTCATCCCGTCGATGCGAAGGGTTGGGCAGGCGACCGAGCCGCGGAACTCGAGATCGTTGCCGATCTCCGAGATGTTGTTCAGCATGTCTTTCAGGTTTCCGGCTACCGTCACCTCTTCCACCGGGAAGGTCAGTTCGCCGTTCTGGATCCACACCCCGCTGGCGCCTCGCGAGAAGTCGCCGGTCACCAGGTTGACGCCGAAGCCGAGAAACTCGGTGACGTACAGGCCTTCCTTCACGCCCGCGTAAATGTCCTTGGGCGCGCGCGTGCCGTTTTCCATGAAGAAGTTTCCGGCGCCGATTCCGGGCGTGCCCGCCAGCGCGCGCGAAGCATTTCCCGTGGTCTGCAGCTTCAATTTCTTGGCGGTATAGGTGTTGAGCAGGTACGAGTTCAGCATGCCCTTGTCGATCACCACGGTCCGCCGCGTGGGAACGCCCTCGGCATCGAAGGGACTGCTGCCGAAGCCGCCCACCATGGTTCCGTCGTCCACAATGGTGATGTTGTCGCCGGCGATCTTGTCGCCGAGCCGGTTGGCCAGGAACGATGCGCCGCGATAGACGGAGTCGCCATTCACCGCCTCAAAGATGTGCCCCAGCAGCGCTCCGGCCACCAGGGGATCGAAGACGATGGGAACGCGTTGCGTCTTCACCTTGCGGGCGCCCAGCCGGCGCAAGGTGCGTTGTGCCGCGATCTGGCCGACATGCTCCGGCGAATCGAGCTTGGTCAGGGTTCGCGCCACCGAGTACCAGTAGTCGCGCTGCATCGAAGAGCCTTCGAGCTGCGCAATCGGTACCGCCGAAACCGAGCAGTAGGAGCGGCGATAGTCGCCAACGAAGCCGTTGGAATTCGCCAGCACCTTTACCCCGGTGGCCGCATCGAAGCTGCCGCCATCGGAGTTGTGAATCCGCGGATCGACGCTCAGGGCGGCCTTCTCCGCGCGCCGCGCATAGTCGATGCGATCGGCGGTGGAGAGGGAATAGACGTCGTCGTAGTAGAGATCGAGGTCGGTCTTCACCGTGCCCTGCTGTTCGGCCTCGGGAATGCCGCCGAACGGGTCTTCGGAGGTGATACGCGCCAGGTTCAGGGCGCCCTTCACCATGCCATCGATGCCACTCGGCGAGAAATCGCTCGACCAGGTGCTCGCCGAACGCTTTCCGAAAAACACCCGCACGCCGATGGAACGCGAGCCGGATTCTTTCAGGGTCTCCACTTCGCCAAGCCGCACGACGGTGGAAAACTCGCTGCCGTCGCGCAGCACGACCTCGACCGCGCTGGCGCCGCCCTTCATCGCCTTGCGTACGACATCGACGGAGAGTTCACGCAGGTCAGCCGTGGTGGGGTTCTGAATCGCTGCACTGGTGCTCATCGGCCCGTACCCCCTACCGTCAGGCGATCGACCTTCAGCGTCGGTATCCCCACGCCCACCGGGACCGATTGGCCGTCCTTGCCGCAGGTGCCGATGCCTTCATCGAGCTTGAGATCGTTGCCGACCATGCTCACCCGGGTCAGGACATCCGGCCCATTGCCGATGAGGGTGACGTTCTTCAGGGGTGCCGTCACCTGGCCATCTTCGATCAGGTAAGCCTCGCTGGCCGAAAAGACGAATTTGCCGTTGGTGATATCGACCTGTCCGCCGCCAAAGTTCACGGCATACACGCCGTACTTTACGGACTTGATGATGTCTTCCGGGGCGTCCTGCCCGGCCAGCATGTAGGTGTTCGTCATGCGCGGCATCGGGATGTGTTCGTAGCTTTCGCGCCGGCCGTTGCCGGTATTTGCCATGCCCATCAGGCGGGCCGAAAGCTTGTCCGTGAGATAGCCCTTGAGAATGCCGTTTTCGATCAGGACGGTGTTGTTGGTCGCGTTGCCTTCATCGTCGATGTTGAGCGAACCGCGGCGCGAAGGCATGGTGCCGTTATCGACGACGGTACACTTCTCGCTGGCTACCCGCTGCCCCATCAACCCTGCAAACGCAGAGGTCTTCTTGCGATTGAAGTCGGCCTCCAGGCCATGGCCGATCGCCTCATGCAGCAGGATTCCCGGCCATCCGGGCCCGAGCACCACTTCCATCTCTCCGGCTGGAGCCTCGCGAGCGTCGAGCTGGATGATCGCCTGCCGCGCGGCTTCCTGCGCGAAGTGTTCCGGCGTCGCCTGCTCGTGGAAGTATTCGACTCCGACCCGTCCGCCACCGCCCGAGCTGCCCCGCGCCGAACCGGCTTCGTTCTTTGCGATGCAGAAAACGCTCATCCGTGAGAGGGGCTGCACATCTTCGGCAAAGGTTCCATCGGAGCCGATGACGAGGATCTTGCGCAACTCATCGCCGTAGCTGACGCGCACTTCCTGGATGCGCGGATCGTACTTACGGGCCTCCGCATCGGCGCGCAACGTCAGTTCCAGTTTGCCCAGCACATCGGAGCCAAGAACCCCCTGGGTGACGGGATACAGATCACGCTTGCCGATGTCGTTTGCGTTGACGATCGGGGTCTTGGCAGGACCGCTCGCAATCAGGGCCGCCGTCTTCGCCGCATGCAGAATCTTCTCGGGCGCCAGGTCATCGGTGTAGGCGTACCCGGTGCGCTCGCCGGCCACCACGCGCACACCGCATCCCGCGGAGATGCCCTGGGAGGCCGACTTCACCATCGACTCGTCGAGCGAAATCGAAGTGGAGGTCAGGTATTCGAAATACAGGTCGGCGTAGTCGCCACCCGCCGAAAGCGCGGCGCCCAGGTAGCGCTCCACATTCGATTCGGTGAGGCCGTACTTCTGAAAGAAAAATCGCTTATCCATTTTGTTCACTACCCTTTGGATGACCGGACCCACAAAAACGATCTATGGTTACGCGCGGCAAAGCTTCGGCGTAACCCGTGATTCGGGCGTCGACTGCATACGGATGAATGCACGAATGATACGTGATTATGTCACAGTCATGTGTGCCGGAAGCCGCTGCACTTGCGTTTTTGTGCCCCGAAAATAAAGCTTCTGGATAACCATGGCCACCCCCACCGCCTCCTCCTTCACCGTTGACAACCTGAATCGAATTTTGGAGGACTATCTCGCCGCCGAGGGGGCCGTTACCGTCCTGGAAGATGGCGCCGCCATCTTTGAGCTATCCCAAAGCCGCTATTCGATTTCCGCAAGCAACGGCAAGTGCCTGCTCCACGTGTGGTCGGAGGAGCGCAATATTGTCCGGCGGGTACTCGATGCGGAGCGTAAGGACGGATCTTTGCTCCTTTCCGTGCAAAGGTTTGGCAAGAGTGCCCCGACGGAACTGGAGTTCTGCGCTGCCGGCGACCGCCGCACCCCGTCGGCGAAGAAGGCTATGCGGGGGCGGTACGCCAAGCTTCTCCAGCGGGTGATCCCCGCGCAAGATCGCGGTTTTCGGATCGAAAGTCTTTCCACCGCGATGGACCTGGAACGCTCGTTCAGCCCGATCTATACCCGTGCTCTTATCCGCAATGGGAATTCGGCTTTCGCGGTGTTGGGCGTCAACGGCTCGGAGCTGCAACCCTCGATTGACGCTGCTCTCGGGTTTGGCATTCTCTGGCTGGAGGCCTGCCGCCGATCGGCTTCGGATCGCATCCTCGTGGAAGGGCTGCGGTTGTTCGTTCCTCCAGGGAGCTCGGCGGTGCTTCGCCAGCGCATGGCCCACCTCGACCGCGAGGCGGCGAAGTGGGAGCTCTACGAGCTGGACGAGCGCACGGAGCAAGTCACTGCGTTCGATACTTCCGATGCCGGAAACATCGCCACCCGCCTGGTTCGCGCTCCCGACAAGCATTCGGCTCTGCAGCGTTTCGGGAGCTCGATCGCACAGGTGCTTGCGGTCGTTCCCGACGCCGAACCGGTCGTGATCTCCGGAACGGAGATCGCCTTCCGCCTGCATGGATTGCAGTTCGCCGGCGCCCGCATGGCGGTTACGCGCGACTCCTTCCGCCCGGTCGAACAACTGTATTTCGGGGTTCGCTCGGCGGAGTTTCCGGTGGACGAGAGCAACGAAGAAGCCTTTCGCGACTACCTCCGCCACATCGCCGAGCGCCGCATTTCGCGCGACCGCTCGGATCCGATCCATCGCGCGGTGCCGGAGCGCTGGATCGAATCGATGATCGTGCGCGATGTCACGGTGCTGGACTCGCGACTCGATGGCCAGCATGTGTATTCGCAGGTGCCGGCCTTTGCAGCCTCTGACCGCGCGATGATCGACGTGCTCACCACCGCTCGCGATGGACGACTTGGCGGTGGTCGAGCTCAAAGCCGACGAGGACATCCACCTGCCGCTGCAAGGGCTGGATTATTGGGCGCGGGTGCGATGGCATCACGAGCGGCGCGAATTTCAGCAGTTCGGTTATTTCTCCGGTCGCGAACTTTCGACTGCAGACCCATTGCTTTTCCTGGTTGCTCCCGCGCTGCGCATTCACCCCACCACCGACCAGGTCCTGAAATATCTCTCTCCGGAGATCGATTGGACGCTGCTGGCGATCGATGAGCGATGGCGCGACGGAATCCGGGTGATCTTCCGCAAACACGCGGCCAGACGGAGCTAGTCGGACTCGATCAGAACAGCCGAGCCTGCGAGTGCCTCGAAACCGGACGCCACCGGGAGCCCACGCACCCAAACGATGTCGCCTCCACTCAGCACTACCGGCCACGAGAGACGCGCATCGGCGGGGATGTGATGTTGTAGAAACAGCCGCTTCAACTTCTCCGGTTGCTTGCTGCCGCAAGGCCAGTAGCGGTCTCCCGGCCTGCCAATTGCGGACGCGCAGCGGCAGCGAGAGCCGATCTTGCGCTAACAGCATCGCGGAGCTGTAGTGCGAGTCTGTCGCCTCCACCGCAGAGCTGCGAAGCGAGTGCCCGTCCGGGAGCGCAACACTTCCCGGAACTGGCAATACCAGGTCATACGGCATCACCTCTTGCAGTTCCGAAGCCTTACGAAATTCCAGAGAATTCCTGGTCGAGACCGCGCTCCAGCCGCCTTCGAATGTGTGACGCAGCCCGGGATGCGCCGCGATGTGCAGCATGCGTTCAACGTCTTCGAAACCGACGGGAATATCCACCTGATCCGCGAGCTGCACCAGGAACCGGCGACGAAGAGCCAGCGGAGCGGCCAGCAACCCGGCACGATCGATGGCAATCCCTTGCTCCACTTCGCGAACCAGCGAATCGAACCGTACGAGCTCGCCCTTCCAGTGCTCTTCTTCGGCCCGCGCGATTTCGGCCAGGTTGGTCAGCGCCTGCCGCACTGCCGGGTTGTATTCCTGTTCGATCAGTGGCAGCAACTCGTGGCGGACGCGGTTGCGCAGGTGTTCCGGACTTCGGTTGGAAGCGTCTTCGCGCCACGGCTGATCGAGGGAGTGCAGATACTCCTCGATGTCACTACGCCGGGTTCCGAGCAGCGGGCGAACGATGCGCGATGCCAGCTCAGGCGTGGCATCGCGAAAGGGCGGAATCGCCACCAGGCCGCGTGTACCCGTTCCGCGCAAAATGCGCAGCAGGACGGTTTCCGCCTGGTCGTCCAGGGTATGCGCGGTGGCGATCTTGTCGCAGGCGCCCGCCTCCAGCAGCCATTTGAAAAACTCGTAGCGCAGCTCGCGGGCGCTGGTTTCACGGCTGATACGGTTCTGCTTGCTGTGCCCTGGGACATCCACACGCTTCGTATGCAGCGGCAGATCGAAGCGGGCAGCCAGTTGCATCACAAACTGCTCGTCGGCATCCGCTTCCGCGCCACGCATCCCATGATGCACGTGCACCACGCTCACCACGATTCCCAGCTCTGCCCGCAATTGCAGCAACGCCCGCAGCAGCGCCACGCTGTCCGCGCCTCCGGAGACGGCGACGGCCACGCGATCGCCGGGGCGAAAGAGCGCATGTTTGCGGATAAAGGTTTCGACCGACGCGAGCACGAGGAAATGGTACAGCCAACTTCCTCGTTTTCCTCAGCCATCCACAGAGAACCTCGGTTGTGCACAAGGGACGGTACGGTTCGACTTGCATAGCGCGCGACGCGGGGAGAGAGTAATAGGATAGAGATTCGTGAGAGGGTAGGGTCCTTGACGCCGATCCCGCAGGGATGGCGGGCTCTCCGTTCAGGATGACAAGGGAATGATTGAGACCACGGTAAAGTGCGAGAGCTGCCGCGACACGGGATGGAAGACCGTCCCCAGCGAAAAGGGCCCCAAGGCGGTCCGTTGCGACTGCCAGCAGCGCGTGCGCAACGAGCGGTTGCTGCAACATGGGGCCATTCCCGAGCGCTATAAACATTGCGAGCTCTCCAACTTCGAACATGAAGGGCCCTTCCAGTCGCTTGCTCCGGCACGCCTGGCTGCCCAGCAATTCGTGGAGAAGTATCCGGTGGAACGGGCGGGCTTGCTGCTGATCGGCACCATTGGCGTTGGGAAGACGCATCTCGCCGTCGGGATCATGCGCGAGCTGATGCTCTCGAAGGGCGTGCGTTGCCTCTTTTACGACTACCGGGAGCTGCTGAAGGAGATTCAGAATTCCTACAACAACTCGGTGCCCGTCACTGAACTGGATGTGCTGCGACCCGTCTTCAATGCCGAGGTGCTGGTTCTCGACGAGCTCGGCGCCGTGAAGCCTACCGAGTGGGTGTGGGACACGGTGAGCCACATCCTGAACACCCGCTACAACGATCGTCGCACCACGATCATCACCACCAATTATCGCGACCTCCCGCCCGGCGGCTCCGGAAATGGCGATGAGCCTCCGCGCCGGAACAATGCCGCGGAACGCGCCGCACGCGAAGAAACTCTGGGCGACCGCGTTGGGGAACGCATGCGCTCACGGCTGCATGAGATGTGCCGCATCGTCACCGTGCAGGGGGATGACTTCCGCATCAAGTGGAAGAGCGCAAGCTGGCGATAGCGCGGATTCCCAAAGCTACAACTCTCGCATTTCCTTGCAGTAGTCTGAACCTCCCGCCCGGCGTACACTCCTTCGCGTGCGGTTTCCTTCCATCGAACGCTGGGCACAGGCCGGAATCGTCGTCCTGTTCGTCATCGTCATCCGCAGCCTGGGCGAATATTTCCGCCTGGAACGTGCCTACGGATATGCGCTGCCGCGTTACATCCTGAATGAATATGTCGGCGGAGCGCTGATCGCTGTCGTCGCGACGACGATCTGCGTGATCTTTTACTTCGTACATCGCTACCGCAGCGTGGTAGTGCTGGTTGTGCTCACGATTTTCGCCCTGTTGTTCTACAAGATTCGCTACATCCCCTGACGCGCCCGCCTGCCCTTCGCGTAAACTTCAAGCGTGCTGAGGCAGCTTCTTCCCTTCGATCCTGCACAGGACGCGGAGTTCTTCGCCGCGGTGCCCGCCCGGCCCGCTGTCTTCCTGTTGCGCGGGGCGGAGGGCTCCGAGCCGTATGTCAGCAAGACCTCCAACCTCCGCCGCCGCATGTTGCGCCTCCTCAGCGCTCCGAAAGAGCAAACCAAGCGGCTCAACCTGCGCGATCGCGTCCTCTCGCTGGAATACTCCGCGGTGGCGTCGGATTTCGAAGCAGGATTCTGTCTCTATCGCACCCTGCGTGAGGTATTTCCTTCCAACTATTCGGACCGCCTCAAGCTCCGTTTCGCCCCGCTGTTGCGCCTCATCCTCGAAAACGAATATCCGCGGGTCGCCGTGACCACCCGTATCCAGAGTCTGAAATCGAACTCTGCCTATTACGGGCCGTTCGTCTCGCGCGTCGCCGCGGAGAAATTTGCCAACGATGCGCTGGACTTCTTTTTATTGCGCCGCTGCACCGACGACCTTCATCCCGATCCTGCCTTTCCCGGCTGCATCTATTCCGAGATGAAGATGTGCCTGGCGCCCTGCTTCAAAGGCTGTACCGACGAACGCTATGTTGAGGAAACAGCTCGCGTCCGCGAGTTTTTCGAAAGCGGAGGCCGCTCCTTGTTGCGGCAACTGGAAACCGAGCGCGGCGCGGCATCCGAGTCGCTGGAGTTCGAACGGGCGGCGGAACTGCACACGAAGATCGAAAAAGTGAAAGCGGTAGTCCAGCAGGGCTCGGAGCTGGCGCGCAACATCGCGCGCATCGACGGCGTGCTGGTGCAACCCTCGCGAGAACCGGAGTCGGTGGCGCTCTTCAAGATCAGCGGCGGGATGATCTCCGACCCGATCGCCTTCAACGTCACGCCTCGTCTCCAGGTCGGGCAGGTCAAGACTCCGCAGAGCATGGAGGCCCGCCTGCACGAGGCGCTCTCCACCGCGGAGGGAGCGAAGCCCTCCTCCGCCTACGAGTGGATGGAACACCTGGCGCTGCTGAAGCGGTGGTACTATCGCACCCGGAAAACGGGCGAGATCTTTCTCGTGGACGAAGCCGGCGAGTTGCCCTACCGTCGGCTGGTACGCGGCGTTTCGCGCGTCTACAAGGGTGAGTCGCCGCAAGGCGATCTCCACGAAACGGCGGGCGAGTACTGGCGGTTCCGCGCGCTCGAGGGCGGCGTGCCCGATCGTCCTTCGGAAGAGCGTGGCGGACTTCCCGAAAAGTGACGCATTGCCGTCGTTCAACGCCGTTTCCCTGATTCCCACTGACGAATTAGACTAGCCGTTCACTTCGGAGAACCGTACTTGAAGATCGCCAGCTTCGTCCCTGTTCTACTGTTCACCCTGGTTGCCTCGTTATTGTCCGCGGCATTGGCCGAAGCCCAGGAAGCCCCGAAGACCAAAGAGCTGACCATCGAATCGATCTACGCCGAAGGCGGCATCACCGGACGTCCACCTGAATCGGTGCAGTGGAGTCCCGACGGCACCAAGGTTTCTTTCGTGCAGCGCGATGATTCCGGCGATCACGGCGCAATCTATTACGTGGATGTAACGTCAGGCGCGAAGCCGGCGGTCCTTGTCGCGCAGGAGCGTCTTTCCGAGATGCAGCCGCCCACGAGCAACAAGTCGGATGACCGCGCCAAGGACAATCGCGAACGCTATTCCGTGGCTGCCTATCACTGGTCTCCGGACTCGCAGCACATTCTCTTCGACGCCTCCGGCAGCCTGTGGCTCTACAGCCTCGAGAGCCACACCTCGGTCATGGTTGCCTACGCGCACGGCGGCGTCCGCGATCCCAAGTTCAGCCCCAAGGGCGACCGCCTCTCCTACGTGCAGGATCACAACCTGATGGTGACGGCTCTGCAGGGAAAGCCTAAGGCGCTGACCAAGAGCGAGCCGGATTCCCAGATTCTGAATGGCGAAGTGGATTGGGTGTATTCGGAAGAACTCGACGTGCGCAGCAATTACTTCTGGTCCCCCGACGGAAAGCAGATCGCCTACCTGCAAATGGATGAAAGGTCGGTGCCCACGTATCCCATCACCGACTACATGCCGACCCATCCCACCGTGGACGAAGAGAAATATCCGAAAGCAGGCGATCCGAATCCGCAGGTCCAGCTCGGGGTGGTGAACTCCGATGGCGGCAGAACAAAATGGGTGAATCTGGTGAACACCGAGGATGCGTATATCCCGCGCTTCGGTTGGGTACGCGACGGATTGCTCTATGCGTTCGTATTGAACCGCGCGCAGAACAAGCTCGACCTCTATTTCATCGAACCGAACACCGGCCGCTCGCAGATCGTGCTCACCGAGACCAGCGATGCATGGGTGGAGATCAACGACAAGTTCCGCTTCATCGACAACGGCCAGCGCTTGTTGTGGACCAGTTGGCGCGACGGGCACACCCACATCTATCTCTACTCCCTCGACAAATTCAAGCCCATGTCTCCGCTGAAGCTCGAGCGCCAGCTCACCAAGGGGGACTGGGACGTGCTCTCGATCGATACCGTCGATGAGAAAAAAGGGCTCGTCTACTTCAGCTCGACGCAGGAAGACCAGCGGCAGCGGCAGCTCTACTCGATCAAGATCGCTGGCGGCGACATCGAGCGCGTCTCCAAGGACCACGGGGTTCACACCGCGGACTACGCGCCCTCCGCCAATTCCTACATCGACAATTATTCGAACCTGACCACGCCGCCCTCCCTCTCCGTGTGCGGGTTGGACGGCAAGTGCAACGCCTTCTGGAGCGCCCGCGAGGTGAAGGAGTACGCCTTACTGGTGCCGCAGTTCGTTGATGTCAAGGCCGAGGACGGCACCATCCTGCACGGCGTTCTGCTGCTGCCCACCGAAGGCCCAGCGGTCATCAAAGGGAAGATCCCGCTCATCAACAATCCTTACGGCGGGCCAGGCGTTCAGACGATTTGGGACTCCTGGAAGACGGTGGATCTTTTCGATCAGTACATGGCGAAGCGCGGCTACGCAATCCTCAAGGTCGATAACCGCGGCATGGCGGACCGGGGAGAGAAGTTTGCCGCCGCCATCCAGCACCATATGTGCGAACTGCCCCTGCAGGATCAACTCGCCGCCGTCGACCAGGTGCTGCAACAGTTTCCGCAACTCGATCGCCACCGCTTGGGCTGGTGGGGCTGGAGCTACGGCGGGACGATGACCGCCTGGGCGCTGGAGCACTCCGACCTCTTCAAAGTCGGCGTCAGCGTGGCGCCCGTGACCGACTGGCACAACTATGACTCGGTTTATACCGAACGCTACATGGGCCTCCCCAAGGACCATGCGGCCGATTACGAACGGACCTCGGTGGTGGCGAACGCCAAGGTGCTGCACGGCAGGCTGCTGCTCGTCCATGGCACCAGTGACGACAATGTCCACATGCAGAACAGCATGCAGTTGATGAACGCCCTCATCAATAACGAGATTCCTTTCGACGTGCAGATTTACCCCCGCAAGACGCACGCTATCTCGGGCACGAAAGCCCGCGTGCATTTGTTTCATCGCATTCAAAAGCAGTTCGATGACGCACTTATCCCGCCCTCCAACGACCCTTCCAATCTAAGAAGCGGTCGATGAACGTTTTTGTCACTGGCGCGAGCGGGCTCATCGGGAAAGCATTGAGCGAACGCCTGCGCGCGGAAGGGCACCGCGTGACCCCAATGGTGCGCGGCACGCCGAAGCCGGGAGAAGTGCAGTGGAATCCCGGCGCGCGGCTTGATCCTGCGATCTTTGCCAATGCCGATGCGGTCGTCCACCTGGCGGGGAAGAATGTTGCGACGCGCTGGACCTCCAGGACCAAGCAGGAACTCTTCTCCAGTCGCGTTGCTGGAACGAAAACCATCAGCGATGCGGTGGCCGAAAGCTTTCGAAGCAGCGGACGACCTACCGTTCTCGTCTCCGCGTCGGCGATCGGCTATTACGGCGACCGCGGCGCGGAAGTCGCTCACCGAGGCGAGTGCACCGGGCACGGGCTTCTTGACGGAGATTTGTGTGGCCTGGGAGGCGGCCGCCCAGGGCGCCGAAGATGCCGGCGTGCGCGTAGTACATCCGCGGATTGGCGTGGTCCTGAGCGACGAAGGGGGCGCGCTCGCCAAAATGCTGCCAATCTTTCAGTTCGGCGGAGGGGGCAAGCTGGGTGACGGTCGCCAGTGGTGGAGCTGGATCGCCATCGAGGATGTCGTCGGCGCCATCGTCTTCGCTCTGCTGAATCCGCAGGTACGCGGCCCGCTCAATCTGACCGCGCCCAATCCCGTCACCAACGCCCAGTTCACCGCCGCTTTGGGAGAGGTGTTGCATCGGCCAACGATGTTCCCGGTGCCGAAATTCGCACTGCGCCTCGTCCTCGGCTCCGAGGCCGCCAACGAAACCGCTCTTGGTTCGGTGCGCGCGCTGCCCAGTCGGTTACTTGAGTACGGGTACCAGTTTGGCTATGCAGATTTGCGCGAAGCGTTGCACAATGTCCTGAGCTGATCCCTGGAGTCCTGATGAGACGCAAGCTTGTGCTGCTTACTTCGTTGTTTTTCCTGCTCACCTTCGCCTCCCTGGCATTTGCCCAGGAAGAAGAACTCGCGGTTCACATCAACGAGTTGCGCGTGCCGCAGATGGTCGGCGTGGTGCAGAACCACCGCGGCGAACCGGTTGCCGGGGTAAGAGTCGAGATCTTCCGCCGCGAAGATGGTCACGTGATGGGCGACGTCAAGACCGACGAGCACGGCCGCTTCGCCTTTCCCAATCTCAGGAACGCGCGCTACAACATCAAGGTGCACCACAACGGCATTGCCGACTTCTACCACGTGAAGGTGACGCAGGAGAAAGCGTCGCCCGAGCTGGTGCTGAAATATAAATAGCCATGCGGACGCTACTTCGAGCTGCGCTGCCGATCGTTGTATTCTTCGCGGGGATCTGCGCGGCGCAGGAGGTGAAGATCACCCTCGATCGCCCTATCCGCCACATTGCTGGGGTGGTGCAGAACGAGAAAGGCGAGCCGGTGCCGAATATCGATGTGGAAGTCTTCGGCGGCCAAAGCCTGATCGGCGCAACCAAGACCGACAGCCATGGCAAGTTCTCTGCCGACAAGTTCGAGCCCGGCGAGTACGAGGTGTGGTTCACCTACAAGCCCCACCCGGTCTTTCACGATATGGAGTACAAGCTGAAGATCGATCCGAAAGGTTCGAAGGAGCCTTGGGTCGTCGTGTTGAGACCTCTATCCGCGCCCAGCGAATAGACGCGTGAGCTCAAGACGTTGCCTGGGACTACGATGCTCTCTCTTGTTGTCATCCTGAGGAGCGCGAAGCGCGACGTGAGGATCTGCTGTTCTACTTCCGCAACTCCGCAAACTCCGCCACGCGCTCTTTCACGCTTTTCACGTGCACCGGGAGCGCGAGCGCGCTGCCTTCCTCGATCAGTGGGATCAGCTTGTCGAACTCCGGTCCGGAATGCGTTCCGGTTAATGCGATGCGAACGGGGTGGAACAGCTCTTTCCCCTTCACTCCGGTCTCCGTCTTCACCTCGTTCACAATCGCCTTGAAGCGCTCGGCGGTCAGTGGACCGGCCTCTTTCTCAATGCGCCCGGCGAAGGCCGCGAGAACATCCGCGGTTTTGGCGGAGTGCAGCACCTCGGCGTTGTCCGGGTTCGCCATCGCCTCTTTGGCGTCGTAGTCGAAGATCACCTTGGCGCGCTCCGGCAGCTCATCGAGTTTGTTCACCGACGGAACCAGCAGTGCCGTGACCTTCCCCAGCCACTCATCGACTTCCTTCGACGCGCCCCACGCCATCACATGTTTCGGCTCGATCTTCGGAATGGCGTGGCGGTGCGCAATCCTATCGATCATCATGCGGTCCCAATAGGATCGCGCCAGCTTCGCAATGCGATAGCGGCGGACTCTCCTTGATGGAGTGCCGGTTCAGCCAGTACAGCTTTTCGAAATCGAAAATCGCCGGCGAAGGCGTCACCCGCCGCAGGTCGAACTCCTTCACGAGTTCTTCGGGCTTGAAGATTTCGCGCGTTCCCCCGGTCGGAGCCCAGCCGAGCAGCGCGATGTAGTTCACCAGCGCCTCGGGAAGCACCCCCATCTCGCGGAAGCTGGCAATCGAGGTCGCTCCATGCCGCTTCGAGAGCCGTTCGCGATCAGGGCCCAGAATGGTGGACAAGTGCGCGAACTCCGGCACCGGCCAGCCCAGCGCTTCGTACAACGCCACCTGCTTCGGCGTGTTCGACAAGTGGTCGTCGCCGCGGATGACGTGGGTAATCTGCATCTCCGCGTCATCCACCACCACGACATAGTTATAGACCGGTACCCCGGATGAACGCAGGATGATCGGATCGCTCACCACTTCGTTCGAAAACTCGACGTCCCCGTGCACGATGTCGTGAAAGCGTATCGGCCGCTCGGGAATGCGCAAGCGGATCGCAGCATCCTCGCCGGCATCCTTGCGCCGCTTCGCCTCCGCCGGATCGATGGCGCGGCAGGTCCCCGGATAAATCGGCGGCCGATGCTCTTTGAGGGCCTGCTCGCGATAGGCGTCGAGATCTGTCTGCTTGCAGAAGCAGTAATACGCCTTGCCTTCGGCCACGAGCCGCTCCGCGTGCTCGCGATACACATCGATCTTGTCCGATTGACGATAGGGAGGGAACGGTCCGCCGACATCCGGCCCTTCGTCCCAATCGATGCCCATCCACTTCAGGTCATCGAGCAACTGCTGTTCGTAGCGCGCCTCGCTGCGTTCCAGGTCGGTGTCTTCAATGCGCAGGATCATGGTCCCGCCCTGCTGGCGCGCAAACAGCCAGTTGAACAGCGCCGTCCGCGCATTGCCCACGTGCAACTGCCCCGTAGGCGACGGCGCAAAGCGCGCGCGAACTTTCTTGTCAGACATAAACTTCAATTTAACCACAGAGGACACGGAGGAACACGGAGGTGAGCTGTGAGATTTACACTCGTGACGAGTTTTCCCATATCGAAAGCCATCGATCTAAGATGCAAATGCCCCCAACTCCTCTGCGCCCTCTGTGGTTAAATGAAAGTACATGAACGCCGATCCAAAATCCGTCAAGATCCACAAAACCGAAGGCACCGGCGTGGACATTGAGTGGAAGGACGGCCACCGCAGCCACTTCACCTTTCCCTGGCTGCGCGACGCCTGCCCTTGCGCCCTCTGCAAAGAGGAGCGCGACAAGGATGGACGCAAGCCCGGCGATCCGCTGAAAGCCGTGGCAGGCTCCCTCCCCATGTTCAAGGCGCTCGCGCGCCCCACCAGCGCCGAGGCGGTCGGGAAGTACGCCATCCGCTTCGTGTGGAACGACGGCCATGAGCACGGCATCTATTCGTGGGACTACCTGCGCGAGTGGTGCCCTGTCCCGAGTGCCAGATGAAACGCGATGCCACCGCCGTCGCCAGCGGGGAAGACGTGGACGAGAGCGGCAGCGTGAACTGATCGCGCGGCTCCTGCTTCTTGAATTCAGCCAAAGCTTTCGTACTTCAGCCATCGAAGCGAGCGCCGCAGGCGCGCAAGTCCATAGCCCAGCGCGTTAGCGCTGGGAAGCCAGACGGCGTGGATCCAAGTCCCTTCAGCGACGGCACCCGCCCCATAATCCGCTACAATTGAAGAGACCACAAACAAGGAAATCCCGTTGCAGTTCCTCCAAAAACTCAATCCCCAACAGCGTGAGGCGGTGGAGACCGTCCACGGACCGGTGCTGATCCTCGCCGGCGCGGGGAGCGGGAAAACGCGCGTTATCACCTACCGCATCGCCTACCTCATCGAGCAGATCGGCGTCGCCCCCGACTCCATCCTGGCGATGACCTTCACCAACAAGGCCGCCTCCGAAATGGCCGAACGCGTGGAGCAACTGGTCGGCGGACGCACCCTGGCCAAGCCCGTGATCTCGACCTTCCACTCCTTCTGCGTGCGCGTTTTGCGGCGCGACATCGAAGCGATGCAGGTGAACGGCAAGGGCTACCGCAAGGATTTCGCCATCTACGACGAAAGCGACCAGCAACAACTCGTGAAGTCCGCGATGAAACGCCTCGGCATCGACGACAAGCAGCTCACCGTGCGCAACGTGCTCTCGCGCATCTCGCATGCCAAGAACCATCTGCTCGATCCGCAGGAGGTTTACTTGCAATCGGCGGATCCGAAGATGGAGCGCATTGCGCAGATCTACAAGGTGTACGAGGCAGAGCTCGCCAAGGCCAATGCGCTCGATTTCGACGACCTCCTGCTCAAGACCAACCAGCTCCTGAAAACCTCGGGTGAAGTGCGCGAGCGCTATAACCGGCGCTTCCAGTACGTCCTGATCGACGAATACCAGGACACCAACCGCCCGCAATACGAGATCATGCGCGCCCTCGCCGGATCGCAGCACAACGTCTGCGCCGTGGGCGATGAGGATCAGTCGATCTACTCATGGCGCGGCGCCGACATTCGCAACATTCTCGAATTCGAACAGGATTTTCCCGAGGCCAAAATTGTGCGCCTGGAGCAGAACTATCGCTCGACGCAGAATATCCTCGAAGCCGCATCGGCGGTGGTAAAGAACAATCTCAAGCGCAAGGGCAAAAATCTCTGGACGGAGCGACTGGGGGGCGCGAAGGTCGGCTACTACGAAGCGCCCGACGGCGAAAACGAAGCCCTCTTCGCCGCCGATTACATCAGCAAGTATCTCAACCAGGCCAGCCAAGACGACGAGCCGAAGCGCGCGGCCGTGCTCTACCGCACCAATTCGCAGTCGCGCCTCCTGGAAGAGGCGATGCGCCGCTACGGCATCAAGTACAACGTGGTCGGCGGTTTCAGTTTCTACGAGCGCTCCGAAATCAAGGACATGATCAGTTACCTCAAGCTGATCCAGAACCCCAGCGATTCGGTCGCGCTGCTGCGGGTCATCAACACGCCGACCCGCGGCATCGGGAAGACCACGGTCGATCAGATCGAGCGCATCGCTCTCGAAACCAACTTGTCCATGTGGGACGCGATCGGCCACATCGTCTCCGAGCGGCTGATGCAGCCGCGCGCCTGTGCCGCGCTGAAAAGTTTTCGAGAACTGATCGAAGATGCCCGCGCCATGATCTACGGTAAGTTCGACGAGCGGCTCACCCAAACTGCGCAGCCCGAAACTTCGGAGGTCAGCGAAACCGCGGAATCCGAGATCGAAGACGAAGGCGACCTGCAGCACACCATGAACTTCGATTTCGCAGAGATCGAATCGGGCGCGGAAGAGTTTTCGCCCGAGGCGCTCGCCGAAGACGCCTCTGATTTTTCTCCTGAAGCTCTCAATGCCTCCGAAGAAACAACGCCCGGAGAAAGTCGAGGGCTTCCGCGCCCCCGGCGAAAATGCCAACGTCGCCGAAGTCCTGAAGTTCCTCATCGACCGCACCGGCTACATCAAGCAACTGGAAGCCGAAGACACGCCCGAGTCGCTGGCACGCATTGAAAACCTCCGCGAACTGGTGAACGCCGCCATGGATTCCCGCGATCGCGGCGAGACACTCTCCGACTTTCTCGACCATGCCGCGCTGGTCAGCGACACCGACGACATCATCGCCGGAGCGCAGGTCACCCTCATGACGCTCCACGCCGCAAAGGGCCTCGAGTTCCCGCTCGTCTTCCTCGTCGGCATGGAAGAGGGGTTATTCCCACACTCGCGTACGCTGATGAATCCGGATGAGATCGAAGAAGAGCGGCGCATCTGCTACGTTGGCATGACGCGCGCCATGCGAGTCCTGGTCCTCAGCCGTGCCCGTTACCGCCGCCGTTACGGCACTGACATGCCGGAGGCCAGTACTGCTTCGCGCTTTCTGAGTGAAGTGCCGCCGCAGCTCTTCGAAGACATCGGCTCGCCAAAAAAGCAAACGCCGGTCTTCGGCGACAGCTACGAGAAGCACTACGATTACGAAAACGAAGACCAGCGACCGCAATACGGGCGCCCGAAGCAGAAGACGAACTACGCATCGACGTACAACTCGATCGATAACATCGCCGAGTTCTTCGCTTCGCGTGGGAAAAAGTTTTCCCGTCCCAGCGTGCCCGTCGAAGAGCCGGCAGGGAAGCGCGGATTCCGTCCCGGACAAAAGGTAAAACACCCAAAGTACGGAGAAGGAACCGTGTACCAGCGCGAGGGCGAAGGAGAAGAGGCGAAGATTACGGTACAATTTCCTCGCTTCGGTTTGAAAAAGCTGGTGGAGAAATTCGCGCAATTAGAAAAAGCGTGAGCGGGCCACGGAGCAGCGGATTCCACGTCGCTTCGCTCCCGCGTATAGCAAGAAAGCGCTTTGCGACGCCGGTGGTTTGCTGGGCTGGCGCCGACGTGACTTAGATTTGAGATAGGAAAACAACAACAAACATGGCAAATACCAAAAAGATCACCGATACGGAAGAACGCAAGAAGGTAAAGCGCGCAGCCCGCAAAAAAGCTGCCCCCAAGGCGAAGCGCGAGTATCCGCGCGGCTCGAAGAAGAAGAAGGTCAAGAAGCTGGCTCGCGGCACCTCGAAGCGGTAAGTCACCCCAGCAAGCGCAACTACGGCGCTTGCCGGGACCCCGATTCCAGAACCCGGCTCATCCTCCTCTTACCTTGCCGATTGGCGCGAGTGCCGTCGGCAAGGTAAGATTCTCCGCAATTCAGCAGCAAAGGAGCGCGGCGGTGAGAACCGCGGCCGCCTTCCTCGCTCCCGCAACAAGGGTGGCGAGGGCTGTACAGTTCGGCCTGTATCATTGCCGTGGCCACCAAGTGGCCGATCCAGATTGTGGAGAGTACGCGCCCTGCCAAACCAACTACTCGCGTGTAAGTCCATCGACAAGCTGATCTCCGATTCTCACGAAGAGGGTCATGAACTTACCAAGACGCTTGGCCCCTGGTCTCTCACTGCGTTGGGCATCGGCGCCATTATCGGCTCCGGGATCTTCGTTCTCACCGGAACGGCGGCGGCGGGCGAGCACTTCGAGGTACCTTCGATCCTCCACGCGCAGGTCATGGACCTCGTCGCCAGCTTCCTGCGCCATGGCTCCGTCAACGGCGCCCTCATGCATGGCCGTCCTGCGGCCGGCCCCGCCATTGCGATCTCGTTCCTCCTGGTTGCGGTCGCCTGCAGCTTCGCGGGGCTGTGTTACGCCGAACTCGCCTCGATGATTCCCATCGCCGGCAGCGCCTACACCTATTCCTACGCAACCCTCGGCGAAATCTTTGCCTGGATCATCGGTTGGGATCTCATCCTCGAATATGCCGTCAGCAATGTGGCGGTGGCTGTCGGCTTTTCCGGATATCTCAAAGCGCAACTGGCCGCCTTCCACATCAATTTGCCGGACGCCATCTCGTCCCCGGTTTTCGCGGGCGGAAAGTGGACCGGAGCATACTTCAATCTTCCGGCTTTCCTGGTCGTCATGATCCTCACCGTCCTGCTGGTTCGCGGCGTACGCGAATCCGCGGAGACTAACAACATCATGGTCGCGGTCAAGATCGGCGCCATCACCATCTTCCTGGTCGTGGGCGGAATGCTGGTGAAACCCGCCAACTGGACGCCCTTTGCGCCCTCCGGCTTCGGCGGCATTCTTACCGGCGGCGCCATCATCTTTTTCACCTACATCGGCTTCGATTCCGTCTCGACCGCCGCCGAGGAAGCCAAGAATCCGCAAAAAGATATTCCCTTCGGCATCATCGCCTCGCTGATCGTCTGCACCATCCTCTATGTCGGGGTCGCCCTCGTCCTGCTCGGCATGATGCGCTACAGCACCTTCACCTCTGGTCCTGCCGCCGATGCGCCCGTCGCCTACGCGCTCCAACAACTCGGCGCCAAACCGGTGTACCGTTCGATCATCATCATCGGCGCGCTGACCGGCATGCTCTCGTCGCTGCTGGTCTTCCAGTACGGCCAGACGCGCGTATGGTTCGCCATGTCGCGCGACCGGCTGCTGCCCTCGATCTTTTCGGTCGTCCACAAGAAATTCAAAACACCGCACTGGTCCACGTGGATCGCCGGGTTTGCCGTCGGTCTTCCCGCGGCCTTTGTCGATATCGGCGATGCTGCCGACCTGTCAAATATCGGAACGCTTTTCGCCTTCGTGCTGGTGTCGTTCGGCGTGATCTTCCTCCGCCGTCGCCAGCCCGACCGCCCTCGCGGATTCAAGGTGCCCCTCGTTCCGTTCTTTCCGATCATCTCGATCGTGCTGTGCGGCGGCCTGATGACCGGCCTTACCCTCATCACCTGGATTCGCTTCGTGGTCTGGCTCGGGCTCGGGTTGATTATCTATGTGCTCTACAGCCGCAACCGCAGCGAGTTCTGTCCCCCCGGGCGCATGAAGTCGGCGCGATAACGATGAGCGACAGTATGCAAGGCTTGGAGCACCTCTCCGAGCCTTCTTCGTTTATCCGCAACCTTCCCAAGGCCGAGCTGCACCTGCATCTCGAAGGCACCGTTGACCCCACGACGCTCGCCGAGCTCAGCCGCCGTCATCCCATACCGCTGCCCGTGCGCAACAATCGCTACAAGGATGTCAGCGACAGTGGCCGCGTGTTGAGCGAGCACGATGCCCGCGCCCTCTACGACTACAAGAACTTTGTCGGCTTCCTGCTCGCCTTCAAAGCCGTCACCGAGCGGCTCCGCGATCCCGAAGATTACGAACTCGTGACCTACCGCATGATCGAGAAGCTGGCCCGCGAAGGCGTTGTCTATGCCGAGGTGTACGTTTCGGTCGGCGTCATCTTCTGGCGCGGCCAGGAGTTCAATCCGCTCTTCGAAGGCATGGAGCGCGGCCGCGAGCGCGGCGAGCGAGACTTCGCCGTGAAGGTCAACTGGATCTTCGATGCCGTCCGCCACTTCGGCCCCGACGAAGCCAGGAAGGTCGTCGATAAAGCGATTCAGTTGCGCTCCCGTCATGTCATCGGCATCGGCATTGGTGGCGACGAGGCTCGCGGACCCGCTGAAAACTTTCGTGAGATTTACGCCGACGCCGCCAGGCAAGGGCTACATCTCACCGCCCATGCGGGCGAGAGCGCCGGCCCCCCTTCGATATGGGCGGCGTTACGCGAGTTGAAAGCCGAACGCATCGGCCATGGCCTGCATGCAATCGACGATCCCCAGCTCGTCGAGTTTCTCGCCAAGACCGGAACGCCCGTCGAGATCTGTGTCACCAGCAATGTTCGTACCGGCTGTTGCCGCGCCCTGCTTGACCATCCTGCGCGAAAACTCTTCGATGCCGGGGTGCGCATCACCCTCGCCACCGACGACCCGGAAATGTTCCATACGACATTGTGTCGCGAGTACCAACTGTTGCAGAATGTCTTCGGATTTTCGAACGACGAACTACGCACGATCGCTGAGAACTCTTTCGCAGCCTCTTTCTTGTCTGCGAAAGAGAAGCAGCATTACCTCAAGCATTTCCGATAATTGTTTTGGGCCCTGCACTCGTATTTCCCTACGAGGCTTGCCATGATCTTCCGCAACGTGTTTCTGACGGGTGGAACCGGATTCGTCGGTCGTCACCTGATCCCTGCTCTCGCGCGTCGCGGACATCACGTCAGGGCCCTCATCCGGCAAAGCTCCGCCGCCAAACTGCCCGCCGACGCCGAATCGGTCATCGGCGACGCTACCCGCGCGGAAAGCTACTATCGCTTCATCGGAAACTGCGACACCTTCGTCCATCTCCTCGGCGTCTCCCACCCAGGTCCCTCGAAAGCTGCCGAGTTTCGTTCCATCGATCTCGAATCCGCTCGCCAGGCGGTGAATGCCGCGGTTCGCGCCGGGATCAAGAACTTCGTATACGTCAGCGTCGCCCAGCCCGCGCCGGTGATGCGCGCCTACATCGCTGCCCGTCAGGAAGCCGAGCAGATCATCACCCACTCCGGCCTGAACGCCTCCATCCTCCGACCCTTCTATATCCTTGGGCCGGGCAGGCGCTGGCCGATTCTGCTCAAGCCCTTTTTTGCGATCGCGGAAATGCTGCCCACCACCCGTGCCACCGCCCAACGATTGAGCTTTGTCACCATCCAGCAGATGTCTGCGGCACTCATCAGCGCCATCGAAAATCCCCCGGTCGATGTCCGGATCTGGAGCGCAACCCAGATTAAAGAAGTCAGCGGACGGATTGCCCACCAGATGGCCTCCGCCTAGCTCCTGCCTCGAAACCTGCTACTCGCTCGTATTTCCCTGCAAACCAAAGAGAAGCGGTCCCAGCGACAGTTTTTTACGTTCGCGCCACGACTTAAGTGCCGGAGATGGGTTGATAGGAATGAGGTTGAGAATTATGAAGAACAAAGCGCTCATCGCGATCTTCGGATTCGTCTTTGCGGTCGCTCTTATGACTCCCGCGAAGGCCAACGCGCAGGTTTCATTCGGTATCGGTGTCGGCCCTTATGCCGTCGCTCCCGGCTACGCGCCGGGGTATTCCTGCAATCCGTATTCGTACTATTACAACCCGAGTTACTGCGGCGCCTACTACGCTCCCGGCTACGCGTATGCCCCCTACTATGGCGGTTATTACGGGGGCTATTACGGACGCGGGTGGAACCACGGACCGCGTTATGGTTACGGCCATGAAGGCTGGGGCAATCGCGGCGGCTATGGTCACGCAGGCTATGCGCGAGGCGGAGCCTACGGACACGGCAATTATGCCCGCGGTGGCGGTGGATACGCGCGCGGCAATTCCTATGCCCGCAGCGGTGGCAGCTACGGCGGCCATGGTGGCGGATATCGCGGCGGTGGCGGCCGACGCTAACCGCGCCCCACGTGAAAAGCCCCTCACGATCCGAGGGGCTTTCCTGTTTCCGTCGGCCCTTCAGCTCGTAGGCGCCGAGACGTGCTCGTGCACGATCAGCCATTTGCCATTCTGCTTTTCAAAGATTACCGTCCACCGGTAAACCCCCTTCTGCTCGGTTCCATTCTTCAGATGGAAATCCATGTTCACCGTGGCCGCGCTCCAGCACAGGTCCTTCACGTCGCAATGGATCTGGGCATCGTCGTTCATTTTGATCGTGGACCACTGCACGTCCTTGAAGCCCTTCGTCGTGCCTTTCCGGTATTCCTCCCAATTGTTGTACTTCAACGGAGCTTCATCGAAAAACAACAGCGGACCTTGCGCGTAGTACTTCGTCTGGCCATCCGGATTTCCCGTCGCCCAGCCATCCAACAGTTTCTGCAGATACGCCTTATCGGGAACGTCCTGCGCGAACGCGCCCGTGCAAAGTAACAAGCATGCCAGAACAGCACAACCCCATACCCGGACCCAGTTCATCTCTTCTCCTTTGTGTTGGAACCGCATTTCAGGGCGACGCCCTTCGACAACGGTTTGTCGTTCAAGCTCGCCGTCGACCGCTGCCTTTCTTTCCTCCCGGCACCTTCCCGATCCGCGGATCGCGCGCGACCACCAGCTCGCACGCACGCAGCGCTGCTTCTTCGAAGTCGGGCGAATCCGAGGGCAACACCTGCCATGACGTTACGTCTTTTCCGAACAGCTCGACGGAACGCATGTTGGGAAATTCGCGCCGCAGGCTCGCATGATGTTCTTCCGTGGTCGCCAGCCAAACGCCGTTATCTGCGGAAGAGGTCGGACGGTCGCGCAAGATAAGCACAATCTTTTCGCCGACGTAGACAGCGACGCAGCCGAACATCAGTCGCGTCCAGGGCGAAATCGTTTCTAGCGCCTCGAGCACAAACGCGAACGGGGGCACTTTGCGAGTCTTCGTGCGCAGCAACGCCCGCTCGGCCAATTCTTGTTTCGATTTGCGGACTGGCTTCGGCACCGCTCACTTCCCGATCAGCAGCACGATGCCACCGACAAAGGAGAGAATATCGGCGAGAAGCGCCAGGATCATCAGACCCCAGAACATCGACCCCGACATCTCGTTCCGCATATTGTGGAAGTGATGGATGGCATGGACCATGTGCACGCTCATAAACAGCACGGCGATGCCGCAAATGATCTTGAGTGTCCGCACCGCTTCCTCCTCCGCGATTCGGGAATGCCCGGCATTCTAACTTACCAAGCCCGGTATTCTGCCGTGTTCCAGGCTCCGGATTGACGCACCCCCGTGGAAAACGCTACAATCACATGGTTTGCCTGTACTTCCGCGTCCTTCCAGGACACCCCGGCCAGGGCCTTCCCGGCCCGCATTGTTGTTCCGGGGGAGTGCAAGCGCATAAAGTTTGGTTCTGGCCCCACGTGGCTTTGCCCGTGTGCGTCAAGTTTCGGAGGCATCTATGTACGCGGTCATCCGCGCCGGGTCAAAGCAGTTCCGCGTCTCGCCCGGAGACGTCATTAAGGTCGATTCGGCTCCCAAGTCGGAGTCGGGCAAACTCGAAATCGCCGACGTGCTCGCCGTAAGCAACGGCCAGGGCAAATTTGGCAGCCCGGAAAATGCTACCGTCACCGCTGAAATCCTCGGCGAAGGCCGCGGCGACAAGATCCTCGTCTTCCACTACAAGCGCAAGAAGCAGTACAAAAAGCTCCAGGGCCATCGCCAGGGCTACACTGCGCTCAAGATTACCGAGATCAACGTCGACGGCGAGAAGTTCACCGTCGAAGACGTGCCCGCCAAGCAAGCCAAGGCCAAGAAGCCCGCTCGCAAAGCGGCCGCCAAGAAAACCGCCAAGCCGGAAGCGGAAGCGGCTCAGTAATTTCGCGCGGCCGCAACGCCGCCTATCTCAAGATTAGGAATTCGCAATGGCACACAAAAAAGGTTTAGGAAGCTCCAGAAACGGCCGTGACTCCAACGCCCAGCGCCTCGGCGTGAAGGCCTTCGGCGGCCAGACGGTCACCGGCGGCACCATCATCGTCCGCCAGCGCGGCACCCGCATCAAGCCCGGCCTCAACGTCGGACGCGGCAAAGACGACACCCTCTTCGCCAAGATCGACGGCCAGATCGAGTTCAAGGACCGCGGCAATCTCGGCAAGTTCGTCAGCATCGTCCCCGCCGCCGCTAAGGCATAACCGCGCGACACGGTTTGTATCCGGGCACGACTTCACAAATTTGTAACAGCACGCAACGCGACACGGTTTGTGCACGGTTCGTATCAGGGCACGGTTCGTATCAGGGCACGGTTCGTATCAGGGCACGGTTCGTATCAGGGCACGACTTCAGTCGTGCCGATCGAGCTTTTCTAGGAAGGGGCTTTAGCCCCTGAGGTAAACGATCTCAGGGCCTCGCCTACGCGAGGCCCTTCGCTTTGCGATAATAACTACAACCCATGTTCGTTGATGAAGCCAAAATTCGCGTCAAGGCCGGCAACGGCGGTAACGGCATCGTCGCCTTCCGCCGGGAAAAGTTCGTTCCCCGTGGAGGTCCCTGGGGCGGCGACGGCGGTCGCGGTGGCGACGTCATCATGGAGTCCAGCGAGCGCCACAACACCCTCGTCCACTTCCGCTTCAATCCCGAATACAAGGCCGAGCGCGGACGCCATGGAGAAGGCGCCAACAAAACCGGCCGTGAAGGCGTGGACGTCACCCTCAAGGTTCCTGTCGGAACCCTCGTGTACGACGACGAGACTGGCGAGCTTCTGCACGACTTCTCCAGTCCCGACGAACGCATCATCATCGCCCGCGGTGGCCGCGGCGGCCGCGGCAATGCCCAGTTCGCCACGCCCGTTCACCAGGCGCCGCGCGAATCCGAAGATGGACGTCCCGGAGAAGAAAAATTTCTCCGCCTTGAACTCAAGTTGCTCGCCGACGTCGGCCTTGTCGGCTATCCCAATGCCGGCAAAAGCACGCTGATTTCGAGAATCTCTTCGGCGCACCCGAAAATTGCCGATTACCCCTTCACTACATTGCAGCCCAACCTCGGCGTGGTCATCGTCGGCGAGATGCCGCACGAGCAGAGCTACGTCGTTGCCGACATTCCCGGTCTCATCGAGGGCGCCAGCCTTGGCGCTGGACTTGGCACGCAGTTCTTGCGCCACGTGGAACGCACCCGGCTCATTGCGCACCTGGTCGATGTCTCCGATGCCAGCGGACGTCCCGATCCCGTGGAGGACTACAAGGTCATCACCCGGGAACTCGCCAGCTTCGGCAGTGGCATCGAGAAGAAGCCCACCATCATCGTCGCCACCAAGATCGACGCAGCGAATCCCGAAAAGCTGAAAAAGCTGAAAGCGTATGCCGGCCGCAGCAAGAAGCCCTTCTTCGCCATCTCCTCCGTGACCGGCGAAGGCATCGAGCCCCTGAAGTGGGAGATGGCAAAGCGGGTCGAGAAACTGCGCGCCCAAGCCGCCGCAATCGCTGCCCAGGAACCGGAAGAACTCGAACCGCCCTCGGTGTCCAGGCGCCGCAAAACTACCCGGAAGATCGCGCGATGAACGTCGCAATCTTCGGCGGGACCTTCGACCCCGTGCATCGCGGCCACTTGGCAGTCGCCCGCGCCGCCGCCGAGAAATTTGACCTGAAGCAGGTTCACTTCGTCCCGGCCTGCATCCCGCCGCACAAGCTCAAGCAGCCCATCACCGCCTTTGGCCACCGCTACACCATGCTGGCGCTTGCCACCGCGGGAGACCATCGATTCATCCCCTCGCTCCTCGAATCCCCCGACGCTACCCAGCGGCAGGGAACGGAGGCCAGCTACTCCATCAATACCGTGCACCGCATGTGGCAGCGGCTCAAGAAAAACGATCGCCTCTTCTTCATCATCGGAATGGACGCCTTCGCCGACATTGCCAAGTGGCGCAAGCCGGCGGAATTGCTGCGGGCTTGTGAATTCATCGTCGCCAACCGCCCCGGTTATTCTCTTGCCGATGTCGCTAAGGCGCTGCCCAAGGATCTCCGTCCACCGGCCGACGCCATTCGTCCTTTTCTCAAGAAGGAGGCACACGGCACCCTTGTGATCAAGGGAGCTACCATCCATTTGCTGGCCGATGTGCGCGAATCCGTCTCCTCCACCCGGATCCGCCAGGCGGTTGCGAAACGCGGCCATTCGCTGGACAATTTAGTCGGGGAGCCGGTAGCGGACTATATCCGCAAATTGCATCTATACAAGCCGGTCGAGGTGTCCCAGGCCAGTGGGGGCGCCAAGGACCGCAGAGGATTGCACGTCGTCGGGGGCCGCGATCACGCGAGTGACTGATAATTCGCCATCCCGAAGAACGGTAAGTCCTGCAATTTTAAAGTCTTAGAAGTGAATGTAAGCAGCTTCGAGGTTTATGACTAGAAACGATAGTAGGAAGCCGGTGGCCCTCGCCGTCGCCGCCGCCCAGGCCAAAAAGGCCGAAAACATCACCATTCTGGAGCTCGATAAGAGCTCGAGTGGCTTCACCGACTACTTTGTTATTTGTAACGGTAGCAACCCCAGGCAGCTTCAAGCCATCTCCGATGAGGTAGACCAGAAGCTCTCCTCGATCGGGCAGGAGCCTGCGCACGTCGAGGGTTATAGCCAAGCCGAGTGGATCTTGCTGGACTACGTCGATTTTGTCGTTCACATCTTTAGTGAGAACGCGCGTAGGTTCTACGACTTGGAGCGGCTGTGGAAGTCCGCCAAACATATAACTCTGGAAGATTTGAAGCGCCCAGCGGCGAAGAAAACGCCAGCCCGAAAAGCCGTCTCGCGTTCCGGGACCAAGGCGGCCGCGAAATCCCGGAAAAACACAAAGACCCGGCGTACCCGCGCCTAGTCACACCCACGGGTGCGGCCACGGCGCCCACTCCCGCACGAGAACGCGTTCACCCGGCCCTTGCCGGCTTCGTCGCCGTGGACCCGCTCTCCTGCACCCTGCTCGATCACATCGAAAGAGCCGCGCAAAGCACGGACGCACTTCTGCTGCGCGGCGAGAGCGGCGTCGGCAAAGGCCTGGTCGCTTCGGTCCTTCACTACCTCGGCCCTCATCCGGAAGAACCCCTGCTGCGCATTGACTGCGCGGGTGTCTCCCAGGAACTCCTGGCCCACGAGCTCTTTGGCTCCGCCGGCAAAGGCGACCCTGGTGTTTCTCCAAAGCCCGGTTATCTCGAACTCGCGGGCCGCGGCACGGTTGTTCTGGAAGAAGTGGCGGCCCTGTCCATGCCGCTGCAGGCCAAGCTGCTTCGCGTGATCGAGCGTGGAGAGTTCGAGCGCCCTGGGGATCCATCGGTCCGCTTCGATGGCCGTATCCTCGCCCTGACGCACGTGGATTTGCAGCGCGCGGTGGTGCGCCGTTCCTTCCGCGAAGATCTTTACTACCGGCTCAACGTGCACCCTCTTTCCATCGCGCCGCTGCGCGAGCGTCCCCGCGACATTCAGCCCTTGGCGGAGCATTTCCTCGCTCACCTGGTGCAGGTCCATCGCCGCCCGAAGCTCTCTTTCAGCGACGAGACTCTGCGTATCCTGTTGGCTTTCAGTTATCCCGGCAATGTTCGACAGTTGCGCAACATCGTGGAGTCCGCCGTTGTCAGCAGCACCGGGCCGGAGATCCAGGAAGATGATCTGCCCAGCTATGTTCGCCAAAGCAACGGACATCCCCTGGTGAGCCTGGAGGAATTAGAACGCAACCATATCGCTGACGTGTTGCTGGCTACCCAGGGACGCAAATCGAAAGCAGCCCAGATCCTCGGAATCAGCCGCAAGACGCTCCTCGAAAAACGCAAACGCTACGGACTCGAATAGCCTGCGTTTATCCTCTTATCGATCCTCCGTGTCTCCATGGTGGGTGTGTTCTATCATGAAGCGCAATGAAACTTCGCGTCGCGTGGATCGGCAAGACCAAAGAATCCGCGATTCAGACCCTCAGCGCTGAATACCTCAAGCGCCTTTCGCGCTACGTCGCCACTGAAGGTCTCGAACTTGGCACCGAAGAAGCACTCCTCAAACTGATCGAGCGACCCGGACGCACCGCTCCCGTCCTCGTTCTCATGGACCAGCGCGGCAAGCAGGTTGACTCCGAAGAGCTTGCCAATTTTCTCGGATATCATCGCGACCAGGGCACGCAGGACCTCATCTTCGCCATCGGCCCGCCCGACGGCTGGGAGCCGAGGACGCTCCGCTCCGCCACCCAGGTGCTCTCCATGGGAAAAATGACCCTTCCGCACGAACTTGCTCGCGTCGTCCTGCTGGAACAGCTCTACCGCGGCTACACCATTCTCACCGGCCATCCCTACCACGGTGGACACTGATGCTCTCCCTCACGCGGCTATGGCGCCGCATCGGCCTGGAAGGTCTCGAGCACCTCACCCTGCAAGCCATGGAAGACAGTATTCGCGTTTATTCGGTGCTCTCCGTCGAACTCGATCTCGGCGGAATCACCTGCGAATACCACTTCGACCTCGATCGCCAGTGGCGCACCCAGACTTTCAAACTCGCTGTGAATCAGGCAGGAGAAGACCGCAAGCTGCGTATCGAGCGTACCAATGAAAAAGAATGGCAGGTGAACGGCGTCGATCGCCCCGACCTGCGTGACTGTCTTGATCTCGATCTCAACGTTTCGCCGTTCACCAATACCCTGGCGATTCGCCGGCTCGCGCTCGCACCCGGCGAGGCCAAAGAGATGACCGCGGTTTACGTGAATCTCCCGCAACTCGAGGTCACCCCCGCCCGCCAGCGCTACCAGCGCCTCGATCCCTCCGACCCGCCGCGGCGCTTTCTTTACTCCGGTCTCGATACCGGCTTTACCGAAGAGATCACGGTTGACGAATACGCGCTCGTCGAACGCTACCCACGCTTCGCCGAACGAATCTCCTAGCCGGTCGTCACTACACGCGAACGCCGCCGCCCGCCAGGACCGTCTCGCCCGTGATCCATCCGGAATCCTCGGAGGCCAGGAACAGAGCGACCTTGGCAATGTCTTCCGGCCGTCCTACCCGTCCCAACGGTGTCCTGGGAATGGAAGATTCGGTGAATGCCTCTTCGACTCCCGACGCCTGCACGCCTTCGGTGATCGTGAATCCCGGCGAAAGCGAGTTCACCCGGATCTTGCGCGCGCCCAGTTCCTGCGCCAGCACCCGCGAAATCACGTCCACCGCTCCTTTGGTCGCGCTGTACACCGCGCTTCCCGCCGGCGGCGTCTTGGCCACCACCGAACTGATGTTGATTACCGACCCGCCATCCGGCATCAGCTGCACGATCTCCCGCGTGGTGTGCAGCAGGCCGAACACGTTGAGGTCGAAGATGCGCTGCATGTGTTCGCTGTCAATCGCTTCCAGCGGGCGGAAATCGTACACCCCGGCGTTATTCACCAGGATGTCCACTTTGCCAAACTGCTTCTTCGTGTCCGCCGCCAACTGCTTCGCATCCGCGGCTTTGGATAAGTCGGCGTGAATCGCAACTGCCTGCCCGCCTGCCTTCTGAATTTCGTTTACCACTTTGTCCGCCCCGGCTTTGCTCGACGCATAGTTCACCACTACGCTCGCGCCTTCTGCCGCCAGCGCCTTCGCAATCGCCGCGCCGATCCCCTTCGACGCCCCGGTAACCACCGCAACCTTGCCGCTTAGTTTTGCCATTCCGCTTCATCCTTTCGATAGTTTGACAATCATCAAACTGTCGAAGCATAGGATGTGCGGCTCCCTGCAAGGATGCAAAGAAGATTTACCGCCCTATTTTCTTGAGCTCTTTCAGATAGGCTTTCCACACGGGCCGGCGCAGCTGCAGGTACAGGAACTTCGACTCCCGCCGGATGTCCACCAGCCCCGCCGCCTCCAGCTCCTTCACGTGGTGCGACAAGGTAGCGGCGGAAATTGCCTGGCACTCGCGCAGCGACGAGCACGACAACTCGTCTTCCCCTGCAACCTGTTGCAGGATCTCGAAGCGTCGCGGGTCGGCCAGCGCCTTCGCAATCCGGGTGACTTGGCGTTTTTCCATGCCGCGATCATAGCGCAACGGCAGCCGTTGAATCGAATGCCGCCACCCAGCATCGAACTATAAGCAGGATTGCCCGAATCCCGGCGATTCCGCTAAAATGAAGTGTTCACTCCACTCGGCGCACCCGCGCCGAGGACCCCGGAGCACCCAGTCGAACCCGCGCCACCGCGATCGGGTTTTATGAGGAGCACGGCGAGCCGATCAGGCACCTAGGAATTCGCAATGAAAGCAGCAACTCATCCCGCCTACGAAGAAATTCGCGTCCAATGCGCGTGCGGCAGCAGCTTCGCGACCCGCTCTACCCACAAGGGCGATATCCACGTGGAAATCTGCTCCGCCTGCCACCCGTTCTTTACCGGCAAGCAGAAGCTGGTGGACACCGCCGGCCGCGTCGAGCGCTTCCGCCGCAAATACGCCAAGGCAGAAAAGAAGTAAGCAAACCGACCCAAAGCCTCCGCCACGGCGGAGGCTTTCTCGTTTAAAACTAAGACTTTACGGGTTCTTCGGCGCGGTCGGGGCGGTAAATCCACCAACCCAGCAGCACGGCGAACAGCAGGTAAAACACCGCGTCCGCCAGCGAGGCCAAAAGCGCCCCCTTGTTGTACCAGGGCTGGCCCGCACTAATGGCGCTGTGTTGCACCATGCGCTGGACCCACATCAATACCGGGTTTTGGAGCACGCGGACTAACGCACCCACAAAGCTGTAAAGCAAGAGACCAAGCAGAACCGCGCCAATATACCGGTCGCGTAACAAACGTCGCATCTATCCTCCAACTTACAAATCCGTTCGGATGAGCAAGAATTGCTTCTAGAATAACAAGGGACCGTGAGAAAAGGCTTCGATAACCCGATCCAGCACCAGGCACCCGAAGGTGCCTGTGTGCCTGCACGTCTCCAGGTCGGCGCCGTCGAGATCCGGCCTGCCACCGTCCTCGCCCCCATGGCGGGCGTTACCGACACCGTATTTCGCCGTTTCATCCGCAATTTAGGCGGCTGCGGCCTCATGATGACCGAATTCACTTCGGCCGATGGCCTCGCCCGGATGCGGGAGGCGAAGGCCCGGCGCTATCTCACGTTCTACGGGAACGAGCGCCCCATCTCCGCCCAGCTCTTTGGCAGCGACCCTGTCACCCTCGCCGACGCCGCCCGCGTCGTCCAGGATCTCGGCTTCGACCTCGTGGACCTGAACCTCGGCTGCCCCTCGAAGCGCGTGGTTAAGTGCAATGGTGGCTCCGGTTTACTGCGTGACCTGCCGCAGATCAAGGTGATCTTCGAATCGGTTCGTAAGGCCGTGACCATCCCGTTTACGGTAAAGTTTCGCGCCGGCTGGAGCGAAAAGGAACTCGTCTTCCTGGAACTGGCGAAGCTGGCGGAGAATTCCGGCCTGAACGCCGTCGCCATGCATGCCCGCACCCGCGAACAGGGCTACAGCGGACAGGCCAACTGGAGCTGGATCTCTGACCTGAAGCAGATGGTCAGGATCCCAGTCATTGGCAACGGCGATATTCGAACCCCGGAAGACGCTGCCGCCATGGTCGCGCACACCGGCTGCGATGCCGTCATGATCGGCCGTACGGCGGCTTCGAATCCCTGGATCTTTCGCCAGATCGAGCAGTACACCCTTACCGGGCGCTACGATCACCCATCGAACCAGGATCGCTATGACATGATCCGGATGTATTTCCGCATGTTGATCGAGAACGATACCCAGGGTGCCGAGGGCAAAATGAAACAGTTCGCCTCCTGGTTCACCCATGGCGTGCCCGGCGGAGCCATCCTCCGCAAAGCCGTGTACGAGGCTAAGCGCCGCGACGCCATCCTCCTTGCGGTCGACGAGTTTTTCGAAGCGCTGTTGAGCGGCAAAATCTCCGCGCCAAACGCCTCCGATTCCCCCTCCCCGCATGACGATCTCGTCTCCAATCCCGCCGCCATGTCCGGCTAGCTTGGCCGCAAAAAAATAACGCGGGATCCGAAGATCCCGCGTCCCTGCGTTGCTATGAATGGTTATGAATGTCTAGTGCGCGGCTGCGTCCGTAGCGCCATCCTGAACGTCACGGAAGTCCTTCGCAATGGCATGAAGAAAGGGTCGCGCGGCTGCCGGAGGCGAAACCTTCGCGGTAAGCGCGTCCTTGAAGTCCACGTCATGTCCGTAAAACGCGATCGTCGAGTCCTTGTCCGGACGAACCGAAACACCATTCAAGGTCGCGCCGGCAAAGGCGCCATGCGCGCGCGAGTAAGTCAGAATGGCGGTGTTTGCCTTCCAGTCAGTGGAGGCCGAAGCATCACGCCCGACCGGGCCGGCTGCTGCGCTCACATCTCCACCAATCTTGAAGTTCGCGTTCAACAGCTTGTCAGCGCCCTCCTGGGTGTTGAAGATCATGACGAGGTCGATTCCTTCCACGCCGATCTGCGCTCCCCAGCTGCCACCCGTTGCGGCAAAGAAAGCGGGTGCGCTCCAGTGTCCGTTCACGCGGCAGGTCGCCACGCCACGGCCGTGTTCCGCGCCAAATACAAATCCGCCCTTCACCATGTCAGGAATAACGGCAACGCAATGCGCTTGCTTCAGAATCTTGTCAGGAATCGCCGAATCCTTGGTGTCGGATAACTGGTCCATCACCTCGACGGCTTTCTGCAACCGGCCTTCTACTTCGCCGGAGCTCTCTTTGCCGTGAACCTTTTCTGTCTTCGCCGTGTCGCCCGTGGTGTCCTGCGCAATCGCAACGCCTGCCAGCAACATCAGCGACGCCAAACCAGTCGCCCAAAATTTCTTCATATCAGTATCCCTCCCAGGGATTCTTTCGAAAACTGTGGCGCGATAAAGCACCACTTGCTTGGAGTCACCTTAGTTCTTTCGGGTTGTGACAAATCGCAAGTTGCTGCTGCTTTAATAATTTCGGACTTCCGCCCCCACATAGACGTGCAACCTGTCACCGTCTTTTGCCTTCTTTTTTTCTCTCGCGGGTACTGACCTTCCTGCGTCACACAATTTTGATCGTCGCTTTGTAATCCGTGTGATTTCAGAATGTGATCGCCAAAAGGCTGCATCCAACAGAACAGGTGGGTAGTGTGAACTCCAAATTTCTCCATTTCCTCTGTGTGCTCGCTTGCGCCGCTTTGCTCGGGCTGGGACCCTTGCGCGCCCAGAACCCAGCGGAGGGCTCTGGTGGCAACGGATCGGTCGTCACCGCGCCAGCACACCAATCCGACGCCAGCCATTCCGCGATTTCTCCCGCTGCAACGCCCGGTGCCGGCGAGGCGACGAACAGCAACGGAGCTGCCGATTCGCAGAAGCTGGCCGCCCACGATCGCGACAAGCTCGCGGCCAATCAGGCACCGTCCCGTTTGAATACAGACGTTATGTGGTTGGGACTGGCGGGACTGCTCGGACTGCTGGCCGTGATCCGGCTGCGCCATGGCTCAGCTCGACAGGCCTCGCCGCACCCAACCGTCGTCGCTCCAAGAATGAATTCGCAACGGCCGCCGCAATCCAATCCGAACGATTTGCGTCGCGCCGCTTGAGGGTTGGCCGCTAGCTGCGGTTTCCGGCGCTCTCGAAGGCGTGCTTGGCCATCAACCCCTCCAGGGCCGCGGCCTTCTCTGCTTCCAGGGCCGTCTTCTCGGCACGCAACTTTTCCGTAGCGAAGGCGTTCTCTCCCATCGCGTCCAGCGCCAGGAAGCCTTCTCCCGCCAGCGCCTTGGCCGCTTCGCGCAAACGGTAGGCGATGTTCTTATCCTTCGCCCCGAGATAAGCCTGGTCCACCGGCTCCGCAACTTCCACCCGGCCGCTCCCGTTCACTACCCCCAGCCAATAGACCTTGCGCTTCACAAACGCCTTCAGCTCCTCGTTGGTCGCATCGAGAAACCACCAGTGCTTGTTGCGGATGCTGTATTGCCGGCTTGAGAGCGGACATGGTTGCCGCTTCCCGCTCTTCAACAACTCCAGCTGCTTGTCATCGATGGCTTTGCGAATAGTATTGACCGTTGCCATCAGGGCCTCCGGCCCATCGACCGCCGGCAGAATTTCGCGGATGCTCGCTGTCAGGTGGACCGCTACGTCCGCATGCAAGCCGCTGCCGTCGTCCAAACGCGCAGTTCCATGCAGCACATACCAATCCGAGCCTGAGTTGGAAGGATGAAAGGGCCATTCCAACTCGATCTGCAGCGGAAAGCCGGATACAGTCACACATTTTCCCGTGATCTTCTCTGCCATGCGCTTCTCTCGTTCCAGGAAGGTTCCTTCTCTATTTTGACACGCTGCCCGCGCCTTTGCGCAAACCGCTGCATTGCATCGCAAGCTCCGGAAATGCGATATTCCACCCTTCACCATGCATGCAGAGCAAATTGCCGAACTGCTCGGCCCCTATCTCCAGGACGAGGCGCTGCACCCGAAGCAGTTTGCCCAGATCTCGCAATACCTCGATCTGCTGACGAAATGGAATGCGCGCATGAATCTCACCAGCGTGCGCGAACCCGCGCAAATCGTCGCGCGGCATTTTGGAGAGTCTTTCTTCACCGCGCGACGCCTGTTCCCCGAACCGGGCACTGCTTCGACCCTCCTCGATGTCGGCTCCGGGGCCGGTTTCCCAGGATTGCCCATCGCGATCGCCCGGCCCGGTGTGACCGTGACGCTGATCGAAGCTCATGGAAAGAAAGCGACCTTCTTGAAGGAAGTTCTACGGGGAGCCGAGATCGCGAACGCCTCGGTGTTCCACGGGCGGGCGGAGACCTACACGGAACATGCGAAAGTGGTCACTTTTCGCGCTGTAGAGCGTTTTGAGGCGATTTTGCCCGTTTCCGCGTCCCTCGTTACCGGGGGCGGAAAGCTCGCGGCGCTGATCGGATCGATGCAAGTCACTGAAATCAAGCGGCTTTTAGGTACCGGGTGGGAAGTTAGGGAAAGTGTTTACTTTCCTGGTTCCACCCAGCGTGTGCTGGTCATCGCCCAGCAACATTCCTAATTTGAGGGCGGCTCACCATCGCGGGGCGTGAGATCCCCCATATCCGCAAGTCCCGCAATGGCTTGCCGCGTGTGCGCATGATAGCACGAAAGTGGTGGCACATCAATTGTTCCACGTGGAACAAGTTGCAGGCGTGTTCCACGTGGAACATTTCATCCTCCTTTTGCACAGAATGCACAGCCGCAAGACATTGCGGCAGAAGCCGCTCTCCGCTAAGCTCGCAAGTGTTTCCAACTTCAACTTGCGGCCATCGGTCGCCCATAGAGGTACATGGGTAAGGTCATCGCAGTTGCCAATCAGAAAGGTGGGGTGGGTAAGACGACCACTTCCATCAACCTGGCCGCGTCCCTTGCTGCGGCCGAAGTGCCTACACTTCTCATCGATTGCGATCCCCAGTCGAACGCGTCCAGCGGCCTGGGATTCGGCAAGGATCCGAACCGCCTGAGCACCTACGAGCTCCTGATGGGGACTGCGACGGGGAGCGAGGTCATCCAAAACACCGCCCTCGAAGAGCTCCACCTGATCCCCGGCAGCAAGAACCTCATCGGCGCAAATATCGAGCTCGTCATGCTGGATCGGCGCGAGTACCGCCTCCGGGATGCCATCGCCAGCCTTAAGGACAGCTACGAATTCATCGTTCTCGATTGCCCGCCCGCTCTCGATCTCCTGACCCTGAATTCCCTGGTGGCTGCCGATTCGGTCCTCGTTCCGATGCAGGCAGAATACTTTGCCCTCGAAGGAGTCAGCGAGCTTCTCGATACCGTCGAGCGTATCCGGCAGAATTACAACCCGGAGCTGGCGGTGGAGGGCGTGGTGCTCACGATGTACGACGATCGGACGAACCTGGCCCAATCTGTCGCGACGGAGTTGCGGGACTACTTCGGGGATCGTCTCTGCGACACGGCAATTCCCCGCAATGTCCGTCTTGCCGAAGCTCCCAGCCACGGCAAGCCCGCGCTTCTCTACGATCCCCGCTCGCGAGGCGCGGAGACGTATATCCGGCTGGCGAAGGAGATCATGCAGAAGCACCGCAGCAAGGCGCAGCACGCCAGCCCAGAGCAGATGGTGCAGGCGCACAGTGAAGGCCGCTAGAGAAACGAGTCCAACGGGATGGAAAATATGACTGACAAACGCAAAGTCCTCGGCCGCGGCCTCGATACCCTGCTGCCGGCTGCCCGCGCTACTGCCACGGCGGTTGCTCCCGCACACGTTCCCGCCCCGCCGCAACCGGTGGGCGATGTCGTCCGCGAGCTTCCTATCGAGCAGATCGACAAGAATCCCTACCAAACCCGCACTCGGTGGGACGAAGCCGCTCTGAACGAGCTAGCTGCCTCCATCAGGGTGTCTGGGGTGCTGCAACCGGTCACGGTGCGGCCCATGGATGGGCGTTTTCAGCTGATTACGGGGGAACGCCGCTGGCGCGCCTCGCAGATCGCAGGCAAAGCGACCATTCCGGCGATCTTGCGCCAGGTCTCGAACGAGCAGGCGATGGAAATGACCATCATCGAGAACCTGCAGCGCGAGGACCTGAATGCCATGGAGCAGGCCCGCGCCTACGAGCGCCTCTCCCGCGAGTTCAACCTCACCCAGGAGCAGATGGCGCAGCGTACCGGCAAAGAGCGGTCCTCGGTTGCCAATTTCATGCGGCTCCTGAGGCTCCCAGCCGAGGTCCAGACCCTCGTGGAGAGCGATAAGCTGACCTTCGGCCACGCCAAGGCGCTGATGCCTCTTGATTCGCCGGAGGCGATCCATCGCCTGGCGCAGCGGGTGGTTACGCTCTCGATGTCGGTCCGCCAGACGGAGGGCGCGGTCGCAAACCTGCTCAACCCGCCGGAGAAGAAAGAGGCGCCGGAGCGCCAGGTGGATCCGAACGTCAAAGAGGTAGAGCGCGAGATGGAGCGAGCGTTGGGAGTCCGGGTGATGATCTCGGACCGTAACGGAAAAGGTAAGATTGTGCTCGAATACAAGTCTCTGGAGGATTTCGACCGAGTCGTCGAGATGCTGCAAAAACGCTAAAATGGAGCGAGAAAACAGCACTTTTCGCCGTTTTTTGCGCTTTCGGCGCAAATATGAGTATTCCTCGTAACCTATTGATTATAAACAGTTTATCTGGATTATTTACCTTCCGATAAACACCCCATGGAACGATCAGCCCGATGAGCATCCAGACAAGCCCAGCCAAGGTCCACCGTGCGGACCTCGGCGATTTCGAACTCACGGTTCTCAGCGACGGCACCTACTGGCTCGATGGGGGCGCAATGTTCGGCGTCATCCCCAAGCCGATGTGGAACAAGCGGAAGCCGGCCGACGAACTCAACCGCATCACTCTGGGGCTGAACTCGCTGCTGATCCGCGGCGGCGGCAAGAACATCCTGGTGGAGACCGGGATCGGGCCGAAGCTGGAGGAGAAGCGGCAGAAGATCTACGGCAACCAGTCCGCATTATTGCGAAGTTTCGAAACTGTGCAACTGTCTCCGGACGAGATCGACATCGTCATCAACACCCACCTTCATTTCGACCATTGCGGATGGAATACCCATTACAAGGATGGCCGGCCGGCCGCGACCTTCCCGCGCGCGACGTACTACGCGCAGCGCGGCGAATGGGAGCATGCGCCAGGAGCAGCACGACCGCGACGCGGTGAGCTATCTCAGCGATAACTACAATCCCCTGCTCGCCGGGGGCCAGATGAAATTGCTCGACGGCGACGCCGAGATCGCGCCGGGCGTGCGCGTGAAACTCTTCCCCGGCCACACCCACCACATGCAGGCGGTGATCGTCGAGAGCCAGGGCAAGACGGCGTGCTACATCAGCGACCTGATCCCGACGACGGCGCACCTCGATCCGGTGTGGGTCATGGGCTACGACCTGGATCCGATCACCTGCATCGACAACCGCAAGAAGTTCTACGAGGCGGCCATCCCCGGGAAGTGGCTGGTGGCGTTCACGCATGACCATGAGCATCCGCTTGCGTACGTGGAACGCGATGAGCGCGGCAAGCCGGTCGCGCGGTACGTGGAATGAAGTCTCTCGCGATGGCGGCCGCGATCCTTCTCGGAGGCTCGGCTTTTATGGCGGCGCAGAACCTGCCGGACGCTCCGGTTGCGCCCTCTCCGGCAACGGGGTTCGGGAAACCTGCGCCGGGAATCGCAAAAACCACCGCGTCGGAAACCGTGACGGAAACGGAAGCGCTTTCGCATGTGCTCACGCGCCCTCTGCAGATTTACCCGCCCACGGCATGGGCCAGCAAGCTCGAGGGCGAGGTGGTGGTCGAAGCGACCATCGATGTGAACGGAAACGTCGCCTCGGCGAAGGCGGTCTCCGGCAATCCTGCGCTGGCGCCTTCGGCGGTCCTGTTCGTGAAGCAATGGCTCTTCCGTCCTTTTTACTCGGGAGCGAATCGCGTGCCGGCAGTGGCGCAGATCACGGTGAACTATTCGCTGTTCGCTTCGCAGGCCGAACGCGAAATGGAACAGCATTTTTTCAAAACCTACTGGCCTGCGTGGAATGCCGGCGAAGCGGCGCTGGCGAAGCAGGATTACACGACCGCAAAGCAGCAATTCGAAATCGCGCGCGCCGAAGCGGCGAAGCTGGGGCAGGCGAACTGGCAGGAGCTGGCGAACGCGCTCGCGCGCCTGGGTGCCGTCGAATACCGGGAAAAGAATTATCCGGCGGCCGAGCCTTACCTGTTGCAGTCGTTGCAGGTGCAACAGAGCCATCGCGATGTGGACGCGCCCGAGATTGCCGACGCCCTGGGAAACCTGGGCCAGCTCTACATGGCGGAGCAGCAGTTCGGCAAGGCGGAGCCGATCCTGACGAAAGCGATCGAGATCTACGACGCCCGCCTGCAGGAGACGCCACCCAAAGTGACGGCAGCGACTTTGGAGAACTATCGGCGGCACCGCGTGCTGAACCTTTTCATGCTCGCGTCGCTGAACCAGGAGATGGGCGCGGGGGACGATGCGGTGAAGTATTGCGACCTGGCGACCGGCGAAGCTCCACGGGCGATGGCAAAAGACGAAGCCGTGCTGGTGATTCGAACCTGTGAGACGGTGTACCGGAAGAACATGAAATTTTCGAAGAGCCGCGACGCCGAGAAGACAGCGGAACAGTTGGAAGGACCGTAGGTTCAACAGCAGGTCCCTACGTCGCTCCATCACCCCGCCAGCGGGAGCTGTCGGGGGCCCCGATTTCGCTCCTCTGGATGACAACAAGAAGGAGGGATGAAGCGTGAGGCGGTCACGTGGCTGACCGCGAGGCGAGAGCGGCGACACCTATGCCAATCTGCTGTTTTTCTCCACAAAACAAACAGCAGGTCCCTACGTCGCTCCGCTCCTCTGGATGACAACAAGAGAGAGGGATGACGCGGGCAGCGGGGACGTGGCTATCGCGAGGCGAGAGCGGCAACACCTATGGCAATCGGCTGTTTCTCTCCACAGAAACAAACAGCAGGTCCCTACGTCGCTCCGCTCCTCTGGATGACAACAAGAGAGAGGGATGACGCGTAAGGCAGTCACGTGGGCTGACCGCGGCGCGGGCAGCAGACAACGCTCACTCACTTTTTCTATGTCATTGCGAGGAGGGCGGCAGACACCTATGGCAATCGGCTGTTTCTCTCCGACAAACAGCAACACCTATGGCAGCTCCGTCCCCTCCACAGGTCCTCCGCTTCGCTCCTCTGGATGACAACAAGAGGGAGGGATGAAGCGGGCAGCGGGGACGTGGCTATCGCGAGGCGAGAGCGGCGACACCTATGGCAATCTGGCTGTTTCTCTCCACTCAGCAGAACAGCAGGTCCCTACGTCGCTTCGCTCCTCTGGATGACAACAAGAGGGAGGGATGACGCGTAAGGCAGTCACGTGGGCTGACCGCGGCGCGGGCAGCAGACAACGCTCACTCACTTTTTCTTGTCATTGCGAGGAGGGCGTTAGTCCGACGTGGCAATCGGCTGTTTCTCTCCACGAAACAAACAGCAGGTCCCTACGTCGCTCCATCACCCCGCCAGCGGGAGCTGTCGGGGGCCCCGATTTCGCTCCTCTGGATGACAACAAGAGGGAGGGATGACGCGGGCAGCGGGGACGTGGCTATCGCGAGGCGAGAGCGGCAACACCTATGGCAATCGGCTGTTTCTCTCCACCAACAGAACAGCAGATCCTACGTCGCTCCATCACCCCGCCAGCGGGAGCTGTCGGGGGCCCCGATTCGCTCCTCTGGATGACAACAAGAGAGAGGGAGGGAGCGGGCAGCGGCGACGTGGGCTGCCGCGGCGCGGGCGGGGACGTGGGCTGCGCGCTCAACGGCCTAGTGGCTCAAGCCGGAATCCAGGCGATTCGATTCGGCACGACGAAAGTCCTGCGCTTTCACGAAGCGCATGGCGCCGATGGGGCGCTTACATCTCTACTTGGCTTTGGGTTGAAGGACGGTGTTGAGTACCACGACTTCGCCTTTGTCCAATTGGATGTCGGCATGATAGGGCGTGTAGCCGGGGGCCTGGATGGTGAGGTGCGCCTTCCCTTTGTGGACGATGATGCGGGCCGGCGTCACTACATCCAGTTCGTTGTCTTCCAATACGATGTGCGCGCCGCGGGGCCGGGTGCGCAGGACGATCATGGCACGGTCCTTGTTGCCGCCGAACATGCTGCGGATATGCCCGTCGCGGTCCGCCGCCGGCATCACCACGGAGAAATGCTGGGTATCGCCTTTTTCGATGTGGACGTTCCCCGTCGCTTCATCGAACCCCTGCTTGGCCATGCTCACGGAGTGGGACCCGGGCTCGATCTTGATGGTCGCGGGCGTTACCTGCCCGGTGGGTTCTTCGTCGATGGCAATCGAGGCTCCAGCGGGCGTGCTCTCAAAGGAAATTGCGGTCACTTCCGCGGCGAGCGTTGCCGATACGGAGGCTTCATTGCCGATCACCAGGTCCACCGTCCGGCTCTGTGGAACAAAACCGGGCTTGCTGAAGAGGATGGTATGAACTCCGGACTTCAAAGCAGGCGCGGTGAATGGGGTTTTCTCGCTGCGCGGTTGCCCATCGATCTGAACCGAGGCGCCAGCCGGATCCGATGTGATCGCCAGATCCACGGTAGAGACAACAGGTTGGGGAGCGGCAGGCACAGGCGCGGCAACCACCGGTGCGGGCGCTGCCTTCCCTGGTTTTTTCCGGACCACGACCTTATCGAGGTCTTCCCCGCGTTCGCTCTTTGATGTTTCCGTAGCTTTCTTGCTCTCCGTCTGGTCCATGGCGAACGGATCACGGGCTTCGACGGCAGCTTCCGGCTTTGCCGCGTTGCGGTGCGAAGCATCTTTGAGGGCAAGCAGGACGCCTGCGATCACGGTTAACGTGATTGCGGCGACGAGCAGAATTCGACGCAGGTTAGCATTCGCGCTCGGGGGCACGGCAGCGTGCGCCAGCGGCGTGGTGCGGTGAACGGTAGGTGGATTCAGCGATCCAGCGGCCCGCAATGTCGAAGAGACCGGGTCCGCCGGTGGTGGAGGCGGAACTGCCAGGCCCGGAGCCGGCGTGGCATGGACGGCGTCTTCCGCCGGCGCTTCGACAAAGCCTAAAAATGCCGGAGGCACATCGGAGCCAAAGACAGGGGGCGCCTGGAATCCCGCGGTGGGAGTCGGCGTGGGGTCGGTTATTTTTTTCGGCGCCATCGCAGCGGCCGCGCCGCCGGAAGACACGGAGAAACCCGTTAAGATCGAAGTCCCCGGAACCACGGTACTCGGAATCGGTTGGGTGAGGAGCGCCTGGTAACTGCGGAGCGCGCCTGCGAGATCCGCGCCGCTCTGATAGCGATCCGAGGGATGCTTGGAGAGCGCCTTGCGCAAGATGGCAGCGACCGCGGGATGAACGCGCGTCTCGAGCTCGGGCGACAGCGGCTCGTTCACCACCTTATAGACGATGGTGCTGATATTCGATGCCGCAAAGGGGCGTTCGCCGAGCAACATCTCGTAGAGGATGATGGCGGCGCTGAAGAGGTCGGAGCGGCCATCGACGGCTTCGCCCTTCACCATCTCCGGTGAAATGTAATTGGGCGTCCCAAGAATGTCGCCGCCCGCGGTGAGTTGCGCACCCGCCTTGGCGATGCCGAAATCCATGATCTTCACGACTCCGCCGGGCGTGATCATGATGTTGGCGGGCTTGATGTCGCGATGCACCACGCCGTTGGCGTGGGCGTAATCGAGGCCGGAACAGATTTGGCCGAGAATGTCGACGGTGCGATCGAGGGTTAAGAACCGTTCCTCGGAGAGCACGGCCTGGAGGGTCTGTCCCTCGACGTACTCCATGGCGATGTAGAAGGTGCCGTCCTGCTCGCCGGCGTCGTAGATGGTGACGAGGTTGGGGTGCAGCAGTTTGCCGGCGGCGCGTGCTTCGTTGCGAAAACGCGACAGGACCTCGTGCTTCTCGATGCTGTGCACATCGAAGCGCATGGTCTTGAGCGCGATAGAACGGCCGATTGTGGGGTCTACAGCCTTGTAAACCACAGCCATCGCGCCGCGTCCGATGACGCTGCCTACTTCGTAACGGCCGATGATTTCCGTTGGCATCTCTTTCTCGCCTTCGGCGCGAACCTAGGTCCCTCGCCAGCCCAACTTGTGATTGCCGAAGAGCGCTTTCCCGTCGCGGCATCCGGGTGCATTGCGGAACTGCTACCGGACTACCACCTGCGTGGGGTCACAGGTTACAAACACATAACGGGAGCCTATTGCTGAAGCTGCTCTTCCTTCCGGAGGGACAAGAGCCGAAAGGCGCATCAATCCTGTATGCCAGATACAGGAGCGTTCAACTTACCGCAACTCTGATGTGAGAGCAATGACTGGGGGTGTAACGGTAGTACTGTACCTTTGACGCTACTAGGCTTGATACCTTCGGGAGGTGATGAAGTTGATGACCGGGTCGCAAGTGGGAAAGACGATTGCTCTACTGCTCGTGCTGGCAGCGAGCGTGGCTGCCCAGGAGATCGGTTCCGGAACGCCGCGGGGCCTCAGCGCGGCGCAGGAGATCGAGCACCTGCTCAACGCGCAGGTCGCGGCGTGGAACCGCGGCAACCTGGATGGATTCATGTCCGGCTACCTGCATTCTCCGGACCTGACCTTCTTCTCCAACGATAGCGAGTACCACGGGTGGCAGGCGGCACTCGACCGGTACAAGCAGCGCTACCAGGGCGAAGGCCGTGCCATGGGACAACTCAACTTTGAAGCGCTGCGGATCGAGACGCTCGGACCGGATGCGGCGTTTGTCCGCGGGCGCTGGCATTTGAAGATGCCGGACGGCGCGGAGCCGCAAGGGATGTTCACGCTGGTGCTGCGACGGTTTCCCGGAGAGGGATGGAAGATTGTGCACGACCATTCGTCGGGGAAGTAGAACAGCAGATTGCCACGTCGGGCTTTGCCCTCCTCGCAATGACAAGAGAAAGTAATGGAAGGAACAGCATGAATATCGGCTGGCCGCGGGGCAGGTCAGCTCTTGGTCTTCTGCAGCTCGCGGTAGGCTTCGCTCTTGCTGACGCCCATCTCTTTGGCGACGCGCTTGAGGGCGTCGCGCTCATCGAGGTTTTCCTGCTTCATAAGTTCGCGTACGCGGGTACGGACGGTATGTGCGTTAAAAACTGACTGGCCGCGTTGCTCTTCGGCAGCCCGGCCAATGAGCAGTGTGATCTCGCCCTTGACCTCTTCGCGCTGCTTGAGTTGCGCAAGAAGTTCGGCAGCCGTGCCGCGCAGGAATTCTTCGTGGAGCTTGGTGACCTCGCGCGCGACGACGATGGGCCGTTCGGGGCCGAGGAGCTGGACGACTTCCGTCATCGTCTCCAGCAGCCGGTGCGGAGCCTCGTAGAAGATCACGGTGCGGGTCGAGTTGCGGACCTGCTCCAGCATCTTGGCGCGCTGGCCTTCCTTACTGGGGAGAAAGCCGAGGAAGCGGAAGGCATCGGTGGGCAGGCCGCTGGCGACGAGGGCGCTGAGGAATGCCGAGGGGCCCGGGATCGGAACCACGGCGATGTGGTGGCGGATGGCGAGGGTCACGAGACGGAAGCCGGGATCGGAGATGCCGGGCATGCCGGCGTCGCTGACCAGCGCGATGCTCTTGCCTTGTTCCAATTGCATGACGAGCTCGGCGGAGCGGGTGAGTTCGTTGTGCTCGTGATAGCTGGTGGTCGGCGTCTCGATGCCGTAATGGTTGAGGAGCTTCTGCGTCTGTCGCGTGTCTTCGCAGGCGATGAGTTGCGCTTCCTTGAGAGTTCGAATGGCACGGTAGGTAATGTCTTCGAGGTTGCCGATCGGCGTCCCGACGAGATAAAGCGTGCCGCGGGTGGAGTTCTCGGACATCCCAGCGCAGGATACAACACTCGCACGACGACGGTCGGCGACATCCGGCGAATTGACGTGACTTTTCCCGCGCCTCTAGAATCGAGGCAAGATCGAACGGTTTTGGGAATGGAGTCCTGTGCCTCTTTACGAGTACGAGTGCAAGCAGTGCGGCCATCGCTTTGAGAGGATCGTAAAATTTTCCGATCCGCCGGAAAAGGTCTGTCCGAAATGCGGCGGCGAAGTCGAGCAGATGTTGAGCGCGCCGGCAGTGCAGTTCAAGGGCGCAGGCTGGTACGTGACGGATTACGCCAAAAAAAGCGGGGCGCCGGCAAAGAGCGCATCGGGGGAAGGATCTTCTTCGCCCACCAATGCGGAGTCGGGTAGCTCCGAGAAAAAGTCGGAGAGCAGCGCGCCCGCGAGCGATGCGCCGAAAAGTTCCACGCCGGAGAAGAAGGGCGATAGCTGACGGATGCCGTCCGCTGAAGCGGATTCCGTTCGAGTGCATGAGCTACCCCGGACTGACGTCCGGGGCTATTTTTGTTCCGTCGCCAGCGCGACTGTATCGCAGTGACTTCCTCTGCTTCCAATCTCCTGCATATATTGTGCGGGTCACGCCGCAGTCTGTTTTGTCGCAAAGAACGAACCCTCATAGTTCTCGAGAAGATCGGCGGGATCGCGAAAGATCTCGCCGCATCCGGCTGCGCGAAGATCTTTTTCCGGGAAGCCTCCACTGAGCACGCCAATGATTTCGTTGAATGCCCAGTTTGCGAGCGGCCTCCGCATCGTAGGGCGTGTCGCCGATCACGATTGCGTCGGCGGGCTGAAGATCGCCAAGACGTTCGAGCGCAGCTTCGAAGATGTCGGGATGGGGTTTGGATCTCTCGGCATCGTCGGCCGAAGTGTCGGCCTCGAGCAGGTCGCCGAGGTTGGTGATCTTCTTGTAGACCTCCAAGTCCTGCTTGTTCGACGAGGATGCGAGCCCGAGACGGTAGCCGTCGCTTTTCAAGCGCAGGAATAGTTCGCGGACCTTTGGGAATGCGCGCACGCGAGGCAGATACTCACGGCGAAAGAGATCGGAGCGGTATTCTTCCAGCTTGTCGCCGATGCGATCGATCTCTTCTTTTGAAAGGAACACGGGGAGGAGTTGGTCGCCGCCCTTGCCGATCTGCGAGCGCACCTCGTCGTAGGGAACGCTGTGGCCGAAGTGCTGGAAGGCGCGCTGCCAGGCTTCTGCATGGAAGTCGACGGAATCGATGAGGGTACCGTCGATATCGAAGATTGCGGCTTTGGGCATGGTGGTCCTCGTGAGAATAGGGGTCCTTCGACTCGAATCCGCAAGGCTGGCGGATTCTCGCTCAGGATGACAAACAACAGAAAACACCGGTGAGCGCCGGTGTTTTCTCGATTCTCCCTTGAAGAGAATTATGCTGCTTTCTTCTTGCGCGGAACCTTGGCGCCGGAGCGGCGGGCCTCGGACAAACCGATGGCGATTGCCTGTTTGCGGCTGGTGACTTTCTTGCCGCTGCGGCCGCTCTTCAACTTGCCGCTCTTCATCGCTTTCATTTCGCGCTCGACCGACTTACCGGCCTTCGGGCTGTACTTGCGGCTCGAGGATTTCTTAGCGCGGCCGCTGGATTTCTTAGCTGCGCTGCGACGTGTCGATGCGGAAGACTTGCGGCTACGCGAGGAAGAAGATGACGAACGCTTCCGCGAGGACGTGCCACGCGAAGAACGGCTGCGTGTGGACTTCTTGGTTGCTGCCATGCGAATCTAGCCTCCTGGATTCTCCGTACTACTTGTAAGTGTGATTCATTTCAATCGCACGCGGTTGCGTATGGCGAAATCCCAGAGCAACCTTTCCAGCAACATGACACAGCAACTTCTTTCCACGAAAACGCGCGAGCGGCCTGCGCTGATCTTACCGATTGCATGGCTCGCATTCGCGTACGCACTTGTCTTGTGCGGGTGCGGCGCGCTGTCGGTTGCGGGACGGCATGTCGATGTCCCTTGGCGTGCAATTGCTGGGCAGCGGACTGGAAGTGATGGGACCGGCGCCATATTTTCTCTACGCGATTGCACTCGTCGTGGGTGGGTGGGGATTGCTGCGCGGGAAGAATTGGGCACGACGGTGGATCATCGTCGTCTCCGCCGTTGGCGTAGTCCTGCTGGTGCCGCATATTTCGAGTGCGGTGATCGATGAGCGCTGGATTGCGATGAGCGTGGATGGAACGCAGATTCTGATTCGAGTTGCGATTGCGAGTTATTTATTGAGGGAAGCGGAGTGGTTTGCGCATTGAACGAACGCGGCTTTACGCAGCGCCCTTCGAGGTAGGCGAAAAAGGGCGGGAGTCAACTCCCGCCCTTCAACGAAGCAACTGCAAAACGTGAGCGCCACAGATCCTCTGCGGCGATGCGACCCACCCTCTCGCTGCACGAGAAGGGTGGGGCACCCACATTCATAAAAGGCCCTGCAAATTACCGCTTGGCTGGCTCCGGCTGCGGCGTGCGGCTGCCGACCGTGAAAGTCAGCTTGCCGTCTCCTCCCACCCCGACGACCACGTGATCGCCGTGCAGGATTTCGCCATCGAGAATCTTGAGTGCCAGCGGATCCTGGATCAGCTTCTGGATGGCACGTTTCAGCGGACGAGCGCCGTAGGCCGGATCGTAGCCTTCGCGGAAGACGATCTCTTTCGCGGCATCGCTCACTTCAAGGCTGATACGCCGGTCGGCCAACAGCCGCCGCACGTTTTCCAGTTGCAAGTCCACAATCTTCGACAACTCCGCTTTGCCGAGCGGCTTGAAAAGCACGATGTCGTCCACGCGGTTCAAGAACTCCGGCTTAAAGTGCTGGCGAAGCGCGTCCATCACGTGCGTGCTCGCCTTGGTAAAGGCCTCGGGCGTGCTCATGCTCTCCGCGGTGAGGTAGGTTGCACCGATATTCGACGTCATGATGATGATGGTGTTCTTGAAATCGACACGACGCCCTTTGCCGTCGGTTAACTGCCCGTCATCCATGATCTGCAGGAAGACGTTGAAGACATCGGGCGCGGCTTTCTCGATCTCGTCGAAGAGCACCACCGCGTACGGGCGACGGCGGATTGCTTCGGTGAGCTGTCCACCCTCTTCATAGCCGACATAGCCGGGAGGCGCGCCGATGAGGCGGGATACGGAATGCTTCTCCATGTACTCCGACATATCGATGCGAACCATCGCGTGTTCATCGTCGAATAGGAATCCCGCGAGTGCGCGCGCGAGCTCGGTTTTGCCGACGCCCGTGGGACCGAGGAAGATGAAGCTTCCGATCGGACGCTTGGGATCGCTCAAGCCTGCGCGCGAACGGCGGATGGCGTTCGCTACGTGCTCGATCGCCACATCCTGGCCGACGACGCGCTCGCGCAGACGGTCTTCCATTTCGATGAGCTTTTTCACTTCGCCTTCGAGCATCTTGGAGACAGGAATTCCCGTCCACTTGGAGACGATCCTGGCCACGTCTTCTTCGTCCACTTCTTCCTTAAGCATGCGCGTTCCGGATTTGACGTCCATTTGCGCGCTCAGCTTATCGAGCTCGGCTTGCAGCTTCGGCAGCTCGCCGTACTGCAGCTGCGCGGCCTGTTCATAGTTGCCCTGGTTGCTGGCGGTCTGCGCTTGCAGTTTCAACTGCTCGATCTTCTCCTTGAGCTCGCGAATACGGGAGATCGACTGCTTCTCTTCTTTCCAGCGCGCTTTGAGGGTATTGGAGCGCTCACGCAGCTCCGCGAGTTCCTTCTCGATGGTAGCCAGGCGTTCGCGCGAGTTCGGATCCTCCTCGCGCTTCAAAGCCTGGCGCTCGATCTCGAGTTGCGTGATGCGACGCTCGAGCTGATCGACTTCCGTCGGCAGCGAATCGATCTGGATACGCAGCGAGGCAGCGGCCTCGTCGATCAAGTCGATGGCTTTGTCGGGCAGAAAACGATCGGTGATGTAGCGGTTCGAAAGCGTGGCGGCAGCGACGATCGCCGAGTCCTTGATGCGGACGCCGTGATGCACCTCGTACTTTTCTTTCAGCCCGCGCAGGATCGCGATGGTGTCTTCCACCGTCGGCTCGCCGACGAAGACAATCTGGAAGCGCCGCTCCAGCGCCGCATCCTTCTCGATGTACTTGCGGTACTCGCTCAAGGTGGTGGCGCCGATGGCGCGCAGCTCCCCGCGCGCCAGTGCCGGCTTCAGCATGTTGCTGGCGTCGATTGCGCCTTCCGCGGCTCCCGCGCCCACCAGGGTGTGCAACTCGTCGATAAAGAGAATGATCTTTCCGTCGCTCTCTTCGATCTCTTTCAGCACGGCCTTGAGGCGGTCTTCGAACTCGCCGCGATATTTCGCGCCGGCGAGCATGGCGCCGAGATCGAGAGAGACCACCCGCTTGTTGCGCAGTTGCTCGGGCACATCGCCGGAGATAATGCGCTGCGCCAGGCCTTCGACGATGGCGGTCTTGCCGACGCCCGGCTCGCCGATCAGCACCGGGTTGTTCTTGGTCCGGCGGGAGAGCACCTGCACCACGCGGCGCACTTCGTCGTCGCGCCCGATGACGGGATCGAGCTTGCCGCGGCGGGCGAGTTCGGTCAGGTCGCGGGCGTAACGCTCCAGCGCCTGGTACTTGGCCTCAGGATTCTGGTCGGTGACTTTCTGGTTGCCGCGGATCCCGGTGAGCGCCTTGAGAATCGCGTCATAGGTCGCGCCCATCGAAGTGAGAATGTCTTTCGCTGCATCGCGCTTGAGCTGCGCAATGCCCAGCAGCAGGTGTTCGGTCGAGACATACTCGTCCTTGAACTGGTCGGCCTGTTTGAAGGCGCGATCGAGCATATCCTGCGCTTCATTGGAGAGCGTGGGTTGGGTAGAGCTGCCGCTCACCTTCGGCATACGCTCGATTTCACGCGTGACGGCGGCCTCTACCGCGTCCGGGCGCGCGCCCATCTTCGAGAGCAGGGGGACAATGATGCCTTCGCGGTCGCCGAGCAGGGCGGCCAGCACATGGACCGGGCGCAGTTCGGGATTGCCGTGCTCGGAAGCCAGTTCGTTGGCGCGCGAGAACGCCTCCTGCGCCTTTACAGTTAATTTGTCCCAGCGGATTGCCATGGGACCTCCTTCAGAAACTTGATCCGCGAAGGAATCATCGTGATGCCTGCGCGTGGAAAAAACAAGGAGGTGGGTAGGCCACCTCCGAGGAACAGCAGTTTTGGATCGGGTAGGGGTCCTTCGACTTCGCGCGCTTACGCGCGCTTCGCTCAGGAGGACAAACCTGATTACGCGGCCGAGCTGGCGCTCTTCTTGGCGTCGAGCACCGGCTGCGCGCCGATGTTGACCTTGATCTGCTTCGGCTTGGCTTCTGCACGCTTCGCCAGGTGCAGGGTCAGCACGCCGTTCTTGTAATCGGCGGAAACCTTCTCGGCGTCGACACTCTGCGGCAGCGAGAAGCTGCGGGCAAAGGAGCCGTAACGCCGCTCGACGCGATGGAAGTTCTCTTCTTTCTCTTCTTTTTCGAATTTGCGCTCGCCGCGCACGGTAAGAACGTTGTTTTCGATGCGAACGTCGAGGTCCTTCTCGTCGATGCCGGGAACTTCGAGCTTGAGCCGCAGGCCTTGCTCGTCTTCGTAAACATCCACGGGAGGGACGAAGGCGCCAGCATTGGTCAGGCTGGTTTCGCCGTTGCCGGCGGTTTCCTGGAAGAGCCGGTTCATGCGGTCCTGCAGGGTCGCAAGTTCACGATAGGGGTCCCAACGGGTAATCAGCGTCATAATCGTACATAGCCTCCAAAGAATCTTGGGTTTAGGCCGGATCCACCCCGGTTAATACCTTGGATGCTGATCTTAGCCGAAAGGAAGCATAAAATATGAGTGCGTTGTTGTCAAGTTCGAAGGTCAGCCTGAACCCTCTCCTATCGCAAAACAGATCTCCTCTGGATGCCAACAAGAGAGAGTGGATTGCCGGATGGGGGTGTCTTTACAACCCGATCTAGAATTCGGTCATGATCGCACGCATGTGGCACGGTTCCACGAAGCCGGAGAATGCAGACGCCTACGAGGCGATGCTGAAGCCCGAACTGCTCCCGGGCATCAGCAAGGTTCCGGGATTCAAGGGGAGTTATTTCCTGCGGCGCAATGTCGGCGAAGAGGTCGAGTTCGTCACGATTCTGCTATGGGAGTCGCTTGAGGCCTTGAAGGCGTTTGCCGGGCCGGATTACGAAGTTTCGATCATCCCCGAAGAGCGCAGGAGATATCTCTCCCGGCATGACGATCGGGCGGCGCATTATGAGGTGGTGTCCGGATCGTGACAGGGGCTGAAGCCCGCCTTTGGGCGCAGTCCATTCGGCCGACTGAAGGGGTGCCCTGATACAGAGCAAGACCACGTAACAGTCATGTCCTGATAAGTGGTGGGGTGAGAGAAGAAGCCTTATTCGACCCGGGCGATGATGCACTTCAGGTAGTTGGTTTCCGGGACACCGAGCAGGATGGGGTGGTCCTTGGCAGCATTGCGTCTCTCCAGGATGCGTACCCGGCGATGCGCGTCGGCGGCAGCGCTGGCAAGCATCTCCAGGAATTCGGGTTCGCTCACGTGGAAGGAGCAGGAGCAGGTCACGAGGGTACCGCCGGAGCGAAGCATCTTCAGGGACCGCAGGTTGAGTTCCTTGTAGCCCCGGATGGCGGTGTCGAAGTTCTTGCGGGTCTTGGCGAAGGCAGGCGGGTCGAGGACGATGGTGTCCCACATGTTCCCGGCGCTCGATTGATCCTTGAGAAAGTCGAAGGCGTTGGCCTCGATCCAATCGATGTTGTAGCCGTTGAGGGCGGCGTTTTCTTCTGCCGTCTCCAGCGCCGGCCGCGAGATATCCACGCCCGTCACGCCGCGGCAGTTCTGATACATATGCAGGGCAAAGCCGCCCTGGTAGGTAAAGACGTCGAGGGCCTGGCCGCGAGCGTATTGCGCGGCGGCGGCATAATTCTCGCGTTGATCGAGGAATGCGCCCGTTTTCTGCCCGCCGGCCACGTCATAGTGAAAACGCAGGCCGTTGATATTGAAGATACTCGCGGTTCGCGGATTGCCCTTCTCGGGCTTCAAAACCACGCCCGATTCCTTCGGCGGCAACTGTTCCAGCTCACGGATGCGCTCATCGACGCGTTCAAACACAGTCCCGCTGGGGAAGTGTTCGCGGAGCGACTTAAGGACGGCCTGGCGCAGGTCGGGGCGGTCCATGGCCTGGGTCAGGACCTGCATGGTCAGGATGTCGTCGTAGCGATCGATGATCAAGCCGGGAAGGAAATCGGCCTCGCTGAAAACCAGGCGGCAGCTTTCGCTGTCGCGAACGATCTCGTCGCGGTAGGCGATCGAAGCGGCCACGCGGTTGCCGACGATCTCGGGAAGGTCCTCGGGGAGAATTTCTTCGCGGCCGCTGGCAAACATACGGATCGCGATCTGGGAGGTGGTGCTGTAGAGGGCATCGCCGAGGATGCGTCCCTTTTCGTCGAGCACGGCAACCAGCGCGCCGGGGGGAAGTTTCTCCTTCGGCTCTTTGATATCAGAGCGATAGACCCAGACGTGTCCGGCCTTGATGCGGGCTGCGCCGCGGGCGGTCAGGTGAATCGGCGGATTGGTAGTGGCAGGCTTGGTTGACTTCACTCGGTCGGACTAGTGTACAACGAGCGGGAACCCGTTCTGCGCCGCTTCGTCCGCAGGACAACCAGAGGGGTCAGGCGGAGGCTTCGGCGGGTGGAGCGATGGCGGGTGGTTCCGAGTAGAGGATCCGCTGGCACTGGTCGCAGAAGACGATCTCGTTGTTGGTATGCACGTGCTGGAGCACCTGCGGGCGAAGGAAGACGCGGCAGCCCATGCACATGCCATTCTTCTCGACGGCGAGGCCGCTGCCGCGGAACTTCGCGACGCGGTCGTAATGCTGCAAGGTGTCGGAGGAGATCGCCTTGCGCAACCCGTCTCGCCTGGCGTTGATTTGTTTCAGTTCGGCCTCGTCTTTGGCGGTAATCTCGCGGGCCTCTTCTTTTTCCCGCTCGATGTCGGCGGCTTGCGCCTTGAGCTCGATTTCCGCGGCCTTGAGCTCGTCCTTCTTGGCATCGGCATCGAGCATGACTTCGAGGATCTTGTCTTCCAGGCCCTTAATGGCCTCTTCGGCGAAGTTGATCTCCTGCAGCAGCGCCTTGTATTCGGGATTCGTTTTCACGTTCAGCGACTGATCTTTGTACTTCGAGATCTTCTGCTGCTGGGTCTGGATGTCCCCTTCGTGAGCGCGCTTGGCCTGTTCGCCCGTCTTCATGGCGGCCTTGACCTTCTCGACATGGGCCTTGGCGGTGTTGAGCTTGGTTTCGATCGCGGCCATCCGCCGGGGCAGCGCCGAGACTTCGGCGGTCAGGCGGGCGATGGTTGCGTCCACCGCCTGGAGCTCGATGAGATGTTCAAGGTCGGAGTGCATGGGACTAAGTCGAGTGTAACAAACCCCACGTTCTTATCCGGGCGCATTAAGTGGTTTCGCTGATTGAGCGCCGCTTGCGGTGCGGGTAGGATGCGTTACATCATGATCTACATTGAAGTGGCCCGGCTCCTGATGGGTTTGATGATCGCCGGTTTCCATCGGCCGATTGCCGACTTCATGATGGACCGCGAGCGCGCAACGGTCGTCCTGTTCCGGCAACGCGGCTTGCCACTGCCTCCCGCGCCGAGTACCGAACAGGCCCGCACTTTGTATTTCTGTATCGGCATCGCCGTGGCTTCGGTGGAACTGTTGCGCATGTACCTGATGGCGCGCGGCGTCCGTTTCTAGCGCTTATTGCAGGATCCCAATCGTCTTCAACCAGGTTTCAACCAGCTCCGGCCAGGCTGTCACGGGCAGTTTCGTCCGCCGGAGGCCGAAGGCGTGTCCACCTTCCGAGTAGATGTGCATTTCCGCGGGGACGCCCGCTTTGCGCAGCCCTTCGAAGTACGCGAGCGAATACTCAACCGGATCGACAGGATCGTCTTCGTTATGCACCAGGAACGTGGGCGGCGTCTGTTTCGAGATGTGGGTGCGCATGTCTGGCGTCAGAATCAGGCCCTTCCCACCGGGTGTCAGGTGGCCGGGATAGATCGCCACCGCGAAGTCCGGACGACAGCTCTGCTTGTCCGCCACATCCACGAGCGGGTAAATGCGCTGAAAATGTGTGCTGACGGCCGCCACCAGGTGACCTCCGGCGGAAAATCCAAGCACACCGATTTTGTGAGGATCAATGTGATACTCCGCTGCGTGAAGACGAACCAGGCCCATCGTGCGCTGCGCATCTTCCAAGGCCACCGGCGACTTAGGGTACGGACCGGAGCGCGGAAACTGCCCGTCTCCCGGTACGCGATATTTAAGCAAAATGCAGGTGATGCCCTTGGCCGTGAGCCAATCGCAGACCTCGGTCCCTTCAAAGTCGATAGCCAGAACCCAGTAGCCGCCGCCCGGGAACACGACGACCGCAGCGCCGGTATTCTTCCCTCTCGGCGCGTACACCGTCATGGTTGGGATCGAGACCCGCTCTACGGCAGTCACCGGCTTGGGGCCGAACTTCGGGGCGGTGCTCGAGGTGGCAAACTCGGGGCCCTTTACCGGCAGAGGATCGGGCGGCGTACGCGGCCAGATAGGGATTTGCGTATGTCCGGGCGAGGGCTGCCAGCTTTGTGTTTGCGCCAAAGGGGAGACCGGTGAGCAACAAAGGGAAAGACAAAACAGGACGAGCAGTGACTTGATCACACTCGCAGTTTAACGAGCGCGGGAGCCCGGTCCGTTGTCACCGAAGATGCCACCGGGTATGGCTTTCAAAGCTGTTGATTCCATGCACCCTCGGCGACACTCTTCGCGGGGCGCTTGGGGGTCTTCGGATGCTATAATAATGAGTGTTCTTCCCACACTTAACTTCCTGTAACTGCAAGCAGTTAGGTTCCTGAGCCGAGCCTCTCGGCAATACCTGAACCTGCGCAGGAAGAGTGGAGAGCTTAGACCCTACTTATGGCCGACGAGCAGAATCCCCAACTCCCTTTGCCTCCTTCCGGTGATGGCGGCAATCCGCAGAATATCCAGCCGATCAACATTGAAGAGGAGATGAAGCGGTCCTATCTCGACTACTCAATGTCGGTCATTATCGGGCGCGCGCTGCCCGATGTTCGCGACGGTCTCAAGCCGGTGCACCGGCGCATTTTGTACGCCATGCACGACATGGGTCTGCTGCACAACCGCAAGCACGTGAAGTGCGCCAAGGTCGTCGGCGAAGTGCTCGGCAAGTACCACCCGCATGGCGACACGGCGGTTTACGACGCGATGGTGCGCATGGCGCAGGATTTCTCGCTGCGTTATCCGCTGGTGGATGGACAGGGCAACTTCGGTTCGGTGGACGGCGATCCACCGGCTGCGTACCGGTACACGGAAGCGCGACTGACCGCAATCGCGGAAGAGCTGCTCGCCGACATCGACAAAGACACCGTCGATTTTGTCGCGACCTTCGATGACACCTCGGCCGAGCCGCTTCTGCTGCCGAGCAAGATTCCGAACCTGCTGGTGAATGGATCGAACGGTATTGCCGTCGGCATGGCGACCAACATTCCGCCGCACAACCTTACCGAGATTGTCGATGCGTGCATCACGGTGGTGAACAATCCCAAGGCCACGCTCGATGATGTTCTGAAGTTCGTCCAGGGTCCCGATTTCCCGACGGGCGGCTTCATTCACGGCAAGAGCGGCATCAAGGCTGCCTACCAGAATGGCCGCGGACGCTTCATGATGCGCGCCAAGGTAGCGGTGGAGCACCTGCCGAACAAAGACGCGATCGTGGTGACGGAAATCCCGTACCAGGTCAACAAGAGCACGCTGATCAAGAAGATCGCCGACCTGGTCAACGATAAGACGATCGACGAAATCAGCGACGTGCGCGACGAGAGCGACCGCGACGGCATGCGCATCGTCATCGAACTGAAGCGCAGCGCCCAGCCGGAAATCGTGTTGAACCAGCTCTACAAGCACACCCAGATGCAAGAGAGCTTCAGCATGATCTTCCTCGCCGTGGTGAACAACCAGCCCAAGGAGATGGGGCTGGTGCAGGCGCTGAATTACTTCATCGACCACCGTATCGATGTGGTGCGCCGGCGCACCTTCTTCCTGTTGCAGAAGGCGAAAGACCGCGAGCACATTCTCGAAGGCTACAAGATGGCCCTCGATCACATCGACAGCGTGATCGCCATCATCCGCGGCAGCTCCAACCGGGGCGATGCCCGCGACAATCTCGTTGCGTACTTCACCGGCAAGAAGATCACCATCAACGTCACCGGCAAAGCGCCCAAAGTCGATCCGGAAAAGCCGTTTTCGACCAAGCAGGCGGACGCGATCCTCGAGTTGCAGCTGCATCGACTGACCCGCCTCTCGATCGACGAAATCGTGAAGGAGTTGACCGAGGTCCGCGAGCGTATCGCCGAGTATGAAGCGATCCTGGGCAGTGAAAAGAAGCTGCGCTCGGTCATCGTGAAAGAACTGGAGCAGGTACGGAAAGACTACGGCGACGAGCGCCGCACCGTCATCCAGGATGAAGCCGCCGAGCTGAGCCTGGAAGACCTGATCGCGGACGAGCAGGTTGCGGTCACCGTCAGCCACTCCGGCTATCTGAAACGGACGCCGATTTCGACCTATCGCCAGCAGCGCCGCGGAGGCACGGGGCGCAAGGGGATGACCACGCGCGACGAGGATTTCGTGGAGATGATGTTCGTGGCTTCGACCCACGCGTATCTCCTGATCTTCACCAACACGGGCCGTGTCTATTGGCTGAAAGTGTACGAAGTGCCGGAGATCGCAGCCGCCGGCAAGGGCAAGCACATCGGCAACCTGGTGGCGTTGCAACCGGGCGAAAGCGTCCGCGCGATTTTGCCGGTCAAGACCCTCGAAGAGGAAAGCAGGTACGTCTTCTTCGCTACCCGCAAGGGCACGGTCAAGAAAACGGCGCTGGTGGACTTTTCCAACGTCATGTCGCGCGGCATCATCGCGATTGGCATCGATAAGGACGACGAACTGGTCGCTGCGCAACTGACCGACAGCAACCAGATTGTCTTCCTTGCCTCGCATGAAGGCCTGGCGATCCGTTTCGACGAAGCGGACGTTCGCATCATGGGACGGCCGGCCTACGGTGTTCGCGGCATGGACATCGGCGACAAGGACTACATCGTCGGCATGGCGGTGACGCCGAAAGAACGCAAGAAGGGAAAGAACGGCGGCGCGGATACACCGAACCTGATTCTCAGCGTCACCGAGAACGGCTACGGGAAACGCACCGACGTCGATGAATATCGCCTGCAGACGCGCGGCGGCAAGGGCGTGATCAATGTCAAAACGACGGAGCGTAACGGCAAGGTCGTGGCGATCATGCTGGTAACGGAAGATGCCGAGGCGATGGTGATCAGCCAGTATGGAAAGATCATCCGCACCTCGACCGACTCGATCCGCGAAGCCGGCCGCTCGACCCAGGGCGTCCGCCTGCTGCACCTCGAGCCCGGCGACAAAGTCGCAGCCGCCGTTGTCATTCCGGACGAAGAGAAAGCCGAAGGAGCGGAGCCGACGTTGCTGCAATAGGGCAGTCAGAGATCGGCTGTCCGCGGTCAGATAAAACAAAGGCCACTCGCGAGAGTGGCCTTTTCCTTTCTCTTCGCTCGCGATGACCTCCGCGAAGAGCAGTTCGTGCGCACTGCCAATTCGTGGTGGTTTGAGGTTCACCGACGGCGCAGCCAGGGGAGAGATTCGTGCTCCGGCCCGTCCGTTTCCAGCCACGGATATGTCGATGCACGAGACATTTCGAGCAGCGTGTCCAGAGACTTAGTTCTTCTGTTAGTTGTTTGGATTAAGGTATTTAGAGATTTGGCCTGCAGCGTTTTCAGGCTGGCTCTAACCCATTCTCCGGCTGACAAGAAATTACCTTAGGACATGTCCATTGGGCATCTCTGGAGGTAGAATTCCTCTCTAAACCAGGTACGCACGAGAGTGCTACCTACCATTTCCCTCCCCTCGGAAAAAGGCCCTGATGCGTCTCCGTGTTTCGTCTGCTCTGGCGATTTGCGCCCTCTTCGTCTGCCTTTCTGCACGTTCCCTGGCGGCCACCGCTCAATGCACGCTCAGCCACACCAACCAGACAGTGACGATCTGCACGCCGTCAAACGGGGCGACGGTTCCCACCACCTTCCATGTGAATGCGGGAACCACCGACACATCTTCGATCCAATACATCCAGCTGTGGATCAATTCCCAGCTCTTCTTGACGCAAAAGAGCAGCGTGTTCGATGCCACCGTGACTCTTCCGGCAGGGAACAACACGCGCTTCGTGGTGCAGGCTAAAGACGCCGCAGGCGTGATCTTCAAAACCGTTTATTCGATCAACGTCGTGGCGGGTACGCCGTTCTCCATTTCTCCGCTGAACCCGACGGTGCAGGAGGGTGGAACCCTGCAGTTCAGCGCGAGCGCGTCCGCAACCTGGAGCGCGACCTGCGGCACGATCGACAGCTCCGGAAACTTCACGGCGCCGTTTTCGCAGCCGTCATGCCAGGTGACAGGAACTGCCACCGACGGCAGCGGGCAGAGCGGGACGACCAACGTCGGTATCTCAACCCCGATCTCGATCAGCCCCTCGACCGCAAATACCGTCGCAGGCTCGACGCAACCGTTTACCGCCAACGCGGATGTGACCTGGGGCGCGTCGTGCGGCACGATCGACAATACCGGTCTCTTCACCGCTCCTTCGTCGCCGCAGACCTGCACCATCACCGCGACCGCGTCGAGCGGCATGCCGTATACCGCGACGGCCACGGACAACGTGACGGCCAACAATCCGCCGCCATCCGGATTGAATTACACGACATGGAAGAACGACAACCTGCGCGATGGCATGCAGCCCAATGAGACGGTGCTGACACCTTCGAACGTGAACAGCAGTACCTTCGGGCAGCTCTACAGCGACGCCGTGGATGGCTACGTCTGGGCGCAGCCTCTCTACATGAGCGGATTGACGGTCAATGGAGCGACCCACAACGTGCTGTACGTCGCCACCGCGAACGACAGCGTCTATGCCTTCGACGCCGATACCGGCGCGCAGTTGTGGAAGAACAACCTGCTGCCCAGCGGCGAGACCTACGTCAACGGCGGCACGATTCACAGCACGATCGGCAAGGTAGGCATTACCGGGACCCCGGTGATCGATCCCAACAGCAATACGCTGTATGTCGTCACCTACTCGCAGAACTCGACGCCCAACTACTTCCATCGCCTGCACGCCCTTGACCTGTTTACGGGAGGGGAAAAGTTTGGCGGACCGGTGCTGATGGCCGCCACGGAATTCAATTCGCAGCAACAACTGCAGCGTCCGGGGCTGTTGCTCGCCAACGGAAACGTTTACATCGCTTTCGGCAGCCAGGGCGACTTTGCGCCGTGGCACGGATGGATCTTCTCCTACGACGCGGGTTCGTTGAACCAGGTCAACGTGTGGAACGATACTGTCGAAGCCGACGCAGGCGGCATCTGGATGGGTGGCCAAGGCCTGGCCGCCGATGCCAGCGGCGACCTGATGTTCGCCACCGGCAATGGAGACTGGAACGGAACAACCCAGCTTGGCCAGAGCGCGCTGAAACTCGATCCCAACCTGGCAGTGCTCGATTACTTCACGCCTTATAACCACGTGTCCGAGTCCAACGGCGACAAGGATCTCGGCTCCGGAGGCCTGCTGCTGGTTCCCGACCTGTCGGGATCCGTCCCGCACATTGCGATCTCCTGCAGCAAGCTGAACAGCATTTACGTGATCAACCGCGACAACATGGGCCAGATCGGATCCTCGGGCGACGATTCCCTGCAACGGGTAGACGGCCAGGTCGGCGGAACTACAGGTACGCAATCGGGCGACAAGTGCTTCAGTACGCCGGCGTTCTGGAATAACAACCTGTATTTCATCGGGAATAACGACGTCATCAAGCAGTTCACCGTCGATCCCAGCTCAGGCTTGATTTCCACCACGCCCACCAGCAAGGGAAGCTTCGCGTTCCTCTTCCCCGGGGCGCAACCGGTGGTTTCGTCGAACGGCAACAACAACGGGATTGTTTGGGCAGTTGACTACAAGACCGGCACGCTGCACGCCTACGACGCCAGAAACGTGAGCAACGCGTTGTATACGAGCGCTTCTCTGGGTGGCGGGATCAAGTGGGCGGTGCCAACGGTCGCGAACGGGCAGGTGTTTGTCGGCCTGCAAAACAAGGTAGTGGTCATGGGACTTCTGCCGAGCGGTACGTGCGCGCCGCCAAGCTCGCCGGGCGCTATCGTCTGCTCACCGAGTAACGGAAGCAAAGCTTCCTCGCCGCTCAATGTATCGGGCGCGGGCACGCCCGCCAACGGCACCCTGGCTCGCCTTGAACTCTGGATCGACGGCAAGAAGATCGGGAACTACTACTCAAGCACGTTTCAAACTACCGTCACTCTCACTTCCGGATCGCATGGCGTGACGGTGGTAGAAGTGGACTCCACCGGGGCTAGCCTCAAATCCACGAAGAATAGCGTCACGATTCAGTGAAACTTGTACGTAGCCGTAGTAAGTGTCCGAAGTAGTGGAATCGCCCGGAAGGTTGTGAGATGCTGTGCGCCGCACCATAGTGCCAGTTGCGGGCACTTCCAGGGGTTTCGTCATGCGCAGTTCATTTGGGCTTCGCTCTCTTCTTCTCCTTGTTTTCACTTCTTGTTGCGTTGCGGCCCAAGCCTGGGGACAAGCGACCTGCACCTTAAGCAAAACCAACCAGACAATCACGATCTGTAGCCCGGCCAACGGTGCAACGGTGGGCACCACGATCCACGTGAACGCCGGAACCACGGACACACTCTCGATCCAATACATCGAGTTGTATTTCCAGAATGAACGTTACGTGATCCAGCACCAGAACTTCCTGGACGCGAGCATCACCGTCCCGGCGGGGACGCACGAAAACCTGACGGTGCAGGCGCACGACACCGGCGGGGCGACCTTCAAGCAAACCTATTTCATCAATGTGACGGGCAGCAGCTATAGCATCTCGCCGCAGGAGCCCACGGTGAGCGAGGGCGCGACGCTGCAGTTCTCCGCCTCGAGCGCCTCTACCTGGAAGGCGAGTTGCGGCAGCATCGACGCATCGGGACTGTTTACGGCGCCCTTATCGCAGCCGGGCTGCACGGTGACGGGGACCGCCAACGACGGCAGCGGGATCAACCTATCGACGAATGTGAATATCACTTCGCCGATCTCGATCACGCCCGCATCGGCGAGCACGGCGGCTGGTCAGAAGCAGCAGTTCTCGGCGAATGTCTCGGTGACGTGGGCAGCCTCTTGCGGATCGATCGACAGCAATGGCCTGTTTAGCGCGCCCTCAACCGCGGGAAGTTGCACGATCACGGCAACCGATGCTTCGGGCACGCCCTATACCGCCGAGGCGATGGACAGCATCACTTCCTCGGCTCCCAGCACGCTCAGCTACACCACCTGGAAAAACGACAACGCGCGCGACGGCCTGCAGTCGAAGGAAACCATCCTCACTCCTTTGAACGTGAAGACCGCCACGTTTGGCGAGATCTTTTCCACCGCGCTCGACGATCGCGTCTGGGCGCAACCGCTGTATGTGAGCGGCGTGACCATCGGATCGTCCAAGCACAATGTTCTGTATGTTGCCACCGCGCACGACAGCGTTTATGCCATCGACGGCGATAGCGGCGCACAGTTGTGGAGGAAGAGCCTGTTGGGAAGCGGCGAAGCTCCCGCCGACGGAAAGACCATCCAGAGCTCCGTCCAAAAGGACGTCGGCATCGTGGGAACGCCGGTCATCGACACCTCTTCGGGCACGATCTATGCCGTGGCACTTTCGGTAACGTCCGCAGGCAAGTATTTTCATCGGCTGCATGCCCTCAGCATCAGCAGCGGCGCCGAGAAATTCGGCGGGCCGGTGGAGATCACCACCACCGGGTGGAGCCCTCCGCGGGAGTTGCAACGTCCCGGACTCCTGCTGGCGAACGGCAACGTCTACATCGCCTTCGGCGCGAATGAAGATATAACCCCCTACCACGGATATATCTTCTCTTACACGGCCAGCACGCTGCATCTCGCTACCGTGTGGAACGCTACGGCTGGCGCCTCGTCCGGCGGCATCTGGATGGGAGCCAGCGGCATCCCCGCCGATTCCAAGGGCCGTCTTTTCTTTACCACGGGGAATGGCGACTGGAACGGGTCGACGGAACTCGGGCAAAGCGCGGTCGAGTTGGACGCGTCGCTCGCGGTGCTGGACTATTTCACGCCGATCGCCCACAACTCGGAGTCGAAAGACGACAAAGACCTTGGATCCGGCGGCGTGCTCCTGCTCCCTACGATGAATAACGCGCCCAGTCCGAATGAAGCCGTCACCTGCAGCAAGCTGAACTCGATCTACGTGCTCGATCGCGACAACCTTGGCCAGATCGGCTCTACCAAGGACGACGTCGTGCAGCAAGTCGACGGGCAACTGGGAGGAACCAGCGGGGTGCAAGCCGGCGATAGGTGCTTCAGCACTCCGGCCTATTGGAACAACAACCTTTATTTCATCGGGAACAACGACGTCCTGAAGCAGTTCACCTTCAGCGCGAGCACGGGATTGATGTCGACCACGCCGGTGCATAAAGGCACGTACGCCTACCAGTTCCCGGGTGGGCAGCCGGTGGTTTCGTCCAACGGAAACAGTAACGCCATCGTTTGGGCGATCGATTGGAAAACCGGCACGTTGCGGGCCTATGACGCAACCGACGTGAGCAAATCGCTCTATACCAGCCCGGCACTGGGAACCGGCATCAAGTTCACGGTGCCAACCGTGGTCAACGGTCACGTGTATGTCGGACTCTCGAACAAGGTCGTCGGCCTGGGACTGAAAGGCGGCGGTGGCGGCGGCTCCTGCTCGCCCCCGGCCTCGCCCGGTGCGAAGATTTGTACCCCGGCCGCCGGCCAGAGCTACACCTCGCCGGTATCGGTCACCGCGGCAGGAACTCCGGCCAGCGGAACGATCAATCACATGGAGCTGTGGATCGACGGGAAGAAGATCAACGATTACTCGGGGAACACGATTAAGACCAGCGTCTCCGTGGCTGCCGGTTCGCACAAGATCACCGCCGTCGAGGTGGACTCCAAGGGAGCCGTTTTGAAATCGACTCCCGTGAGCTTCACGGTCAACTAAAGGTACGCGGAACGATCGAGCACTGGCCCGCATCTCACTGTGTGGGCCAGCCCGCATGCCAGACAAGCGAAATCCAGCCGAACTTCACCTCGCGGACGGCCGCGTGCATGTGCGCGGCGCGCGCGAGCACAACCTGAAAAACATCGACGTGGAGATCCCGCGCAACGCGCTGGTCGTCTTCACCGGCGTCTCGGGATCCGGGAAGTCTTCGCTGGCCTTTGGAACTCTTTACGCAGAGGCCCAGCGCCGCTACCTCGAATCGGTTTCACCCTACGCGCGGCGGCTCTTTCACCAGATGGGCGTGCCGGAAGTGGATTCCATCGATGGGCTTCCTCCCGCGGTAGCGCTGCAACAACAGCGCGGCACTCCGACCACCCGGTCGTCGGTCGGCAGCGTGACGACGCTTTCGAACCTGCTGCGCATGCTCTATTCGCGCGCCGGCGACTATCCGCCGCGCCAGGCGCTGCTGTATGCGGAATCGTTTTCGCCCAATACGCCAGAGGGCGCTTGCCCCAAGTGTCATGGCCTGGGACGGATCTACGAAGTTACGGAAAAATCCATGGTGCCCGATCCTTCGCTCAGCATTCGCGACCGGGCCATCGCCGCGTGGCCCGGCGCCTGGCAAGGACAAAATCAGCGCGACATCCTGACCACCCTCGGCTACGACATCGACCGTCCATGGCGCGAACTGCCGAAGAGGGATCGCGATTGGATCCTCTTTACCGACGAACAGCCCGTCGTGCCGGTGTATGCCGGCTTCAACCGTGCCGAGGTGAAACAGGCGCTCAAGCGCAAAATGGAACCGAGCTACATGGGCACCTTCACCGGCGCGCGCCGCTACGTGCTGCACACCTTCGCCAACACCGAGAGCGCGATGATGAAGAAGCGCGTGGCGCAGTACATGTTGAGCGTCGAGTGTCCGCTGTGCCACGGCAAGCGGCTGCGGCGCGAGGCGCTCTCGGTGAAGTTCGCGGGCCTCGACATTGCCGACATGTCGCGCCAGACGCTTGAGCACCTCGGCGAAATCATGCATCCCTATGTCAAGGGCGACGGCGCAAAGTTCGCAAAGGATCATCCCGAGAAAGCAGAAGTCGTCCGGCGCATCGCGCAGGACCTCTGCGGACGTCTCTCGGTCCTGCTCGACCTCGGTCTTGGCTATCTCACCCTGGAGCGCAGCACGCCCACGCTCTCGCCGGGCGAGTTGCAGCGCCTCCGCCTGGCGACCCAGGTACGATCGAACTTGTTTGGCGTGGTCTACGTGCTCGATGAGCCTTCCGCCGGTTTGCATCCGGCCGACACGGAAGCGCTGTTGCGCGCCCTCGATCGACTGAAGGCTGCAGGCAATTCGCTCTTTGTGGTGGAGCATGATCTCGACGTGGTACGCCGTGCCGACTGGATCGTGGACGTCGGTCCCGCCGCCGGTGAGCATGGGGGCGAGATCTTGTTCAGCGGTCCGCCGCCAGAGCTCGCGAAGGTGCCGCAGTCGCAAACGCGCCGCTACCTTTTCGAACCACCGGCGCTGCCGGAGCGCACGCCGCGGACGCCGAGTGGGTGGCTGAAGCTGAGCGGAGTCACCCGCAACAACCTGCATAATCTCGATGTCGCCTTCCCGATCGGGGTATTGACCTCGGTGACCGGAGTCTCGGGCTCCGGCAAGTCAAGCCTGGTAAGCCAGGTCCTGGTCGAGCTCGTCTCCGAACAGCTTGGCCAGCATCTCGAGGAAACCATCGACGAGGCTGATCCTCTCGCAAGCGAGGTTCCGCTGCCGATCGGCGGCCATATCACCGAGGGCATGAAGCTGATCAAGCGCCTGGTCGTCGTCGATCAGAAAGCGATTGGCCGAACACCTCGCTCCAATCTCGCCACCTACACCGGATTGTTCGATCACGTGCGCAGCTTGTTCGCCGCCACGAAAGAGGCGAAGGCGCACCGCTATGGTGCAGGCAGGTTTTCATTCAACGTCGCCAGTGGCCGCTGCGAAACCTGCAAGGGCGAAGGCTTCGTGATGGTGGAGCTGCTCTTCCTGCCGAGCGTCTATGCCCCCTGTCCCACCTGCCACGGGGCGCGCTACAACCAGAAGACCCTGGAGATTCGCTATCGCGGGAAGAATGTCGCCGAAGTGCTCGGGATGACGGTTGACGCCGCGTACGAGTTCTTTGCCGACGATGCTCCGACCCAGCGCGCGCTGTACGTGCTGCGCGAGGTCGGGCTGGGATATCTGCGCCTCGGACAGCCGGCTACCGAACTCTCCGGCGGCGAGGCACAGCGCATCAAGCTTGCCACCGAATTGCAACGCGGGCAGCGCGGCAACACGCTCTACATTCTGGATGAGCCTACGACCGGCTTGCACCCCGCCGACGTCGAGCGCCTGGTCGCACAGCTCGACCGCCTGGTTCAGGCCGGCAATACGGTCATTGTCGTGGAGCACGACATGCGCGTTGTCGCGGCCAGCGACTGGGTGATCGACATCGGTCCCGGCGCGGGGGAGCGAGGCGGAAGAATTGTCGCCAGTGGCACTCCCGCCGAAATCTCGCGGGAAGCCAACAGCCGCACCGCTCCCTATCTGGAGCGCTTCCTTCAGGATGCAGGCGAGCCGGCGACGCGCATTGCCTGATCCGTGTCTCGATTAACACAGCTTTAACACAATTCCGGGTGGCGCCTTTTATGATTCCGCGAATGGATCAGACCCTGGAAATTACGGAGGACGGCTCCACGGCCGGATCGCGGAAGGTGCTGCGGTTGAAGGGACCGCTCCTCATCGCGAACCTGTTCGATTTTCAGACAAGGGTTCGCGGCGCGCAGGAGCCCTTGCTGGTGATCGATCTCACTGAAGTTCCCTACGTCGACTCCGCAGGCGTGGGCGTACTCGTGGGCGCTTACGTGAACCGCGACCGGGAAGGCCGCCAGCTGGTTCTCGTCGGCGTCTGCCAGCGCGTTCGCCACACCTTGCAGGTCACCCAGGTCGAGCGCTTCTTCCAGTTCGCCGACAAAATTCCTGAGAGTTGAAATAATAAAAAAGGGCGCCCATTCGGCGCCCTTGAAAACAGGCTTTCCTCTTCCTATCTGTCCAGCGTGAAATGAGCTCGGCGGTTCTGCTGGTAGCAGCTCTCGTCTTCGGTGCTGCAGAACGGCTTCTCCTTGCCGTAGCTGATGATCTTGATGCGGCTCGCATCCACGCCCATCGAGATCAACTGCTTCTTCGCTGCCTCGGCGCGGTTGTCACCGAGTGCCACGTTGTACTCATCCGATCCACGCTCGTCGCAGTGGCCCTCGATCACGAAGCGGAGGTTGGCGTGCTGCTTGAAGAAGGCGGCATTCTCGCTGAGGGTCGATTGGTCGCTGGCTCCCAGGTCGTACTTGTCATATTCGAAGAACAGGTCCTTCACCTGCTGGCGGAACAACTCCTCGTCCGTCGGAGTGACCGCCGCGGCAACCGCGGGATTCACCGTAAGTCGCGCGGTAGCATCGGCATTGCCGCCTTGTCCCTTGGCAACGAGACGATAGTTCGTGCTCTGCCCGGGCGTGACCTGCTGGGTTCCCGAAGCCGTCACCGTGCCGACTCCCTCGATCTTTACATCAGTTGCATTTTCGGTGGACCACGTCAGGGTTGCGCTCTGACCGGCCTCCACGGCCTCCGGGGAAACGTGAATGCTCGCCGTTGGTGACGGGGCGGGCGGCGGCGGTGGCGTAACCTTCGCCACCGGCTTGTTATGGTTGCAGCCGGCCAGGAAAAGCATTCCGGCCGTCAAGATAGAAAACATAAAACGCGCGCGTGGATACAACATACTCAGCTCCTGAATGAAATTGATCTTGCTGGATTGCTTAAGAAAATGAGAAGAGCTGCTAACACCGCAGCGGTCTCGCGGCACTGAACTCTCCACGGGATGCCTGGGCGGTTTTCACCCTGGCCAGGACGCGCGGCGAGAAAGACCCTCGGCACACCATGCCCGCAGCCAGGCAGAAGCTGATCATCACCAGCTGTGCCAGCAGCCATCCGCGTAACGCCGTGGAATAGTGAATAACGACGAACGGCCCGCGGAGCGTGGGCCCCAGCAGGATGGCGAAGGCGACGATGAGCATCACCAATCCGCTCGTCTTGAGGATTCTGAAAAACAGGTTCATGCTCCGAGCCGTTGTGGAATCAGCAGCTCAGGATATCCCGGAAACATGCCTCGTTGCACGTGAGAAACTGGGTCGCATGATTACGAAAGTGAGCCTGGCCCAAAAGTTTGCCCTGTTCTCCGAGCAATACCAGCCCAAGATCGTCGGGGAGGTCAACGATCTGCACGTGAAAGTGGTAAAGCTGCAGGGGGAGTTCGTCTGGCATCACCACGACCACGAAGACGAGCTCTTCCTGGTGGTGAAAGGCGCGCTGCACATGCGTGTACGCGAAGAGGGCGAGGAGAAACAGTTCACGATTGCGCCCGGCGAGTTCATCATCATTCCCAAGGGCGTGGAACACCTTCCTTCGGCGGAGGAAGAAACGCAGGTCGTGCTCTTCGAGCCCAAGAGCACGCTCAACACGGGCAACGTGCGGAATGCAAGAACCGTGCCGGAATTGGAGAAGATCTAGCTGCTGACGGTGGCCTTCAGCTTCTCCAGTACCTCGAAGACCTCGGCGTTGTCAGGTTGCTCACCGAGATCGTAAACCTTCGAAAACTGGATGACGCCTTGCTTGTCGATGACGAAGATGGCGCGCTCGTTGATTCCCGGGATCGGCGGCTTCACGCGAAACACGTCGTACTTCCGCGCGACCTCACCATTCGGATAGAAATCGCTGGCCAGCGGATAATCCACCCACCCGATCTCCAGCCGCTGCCAGGCAATGTGGCTATAGATGCTGTCCACGCTCATGCCCACGACCTGGGCATCGTAGCCGGCGAACTTTGCAAGCTCCGCTTGGTAAGCCGGCATTTGCGCGGTTCAAACCGGCGTCCAGTCGAGCGGATAAAAGGCCAACACCACATTCTTTTTTCCGCGCAAATCACTGAGCTTGAAGGTCACCTGGCGCTCGCGAACCGCGGCCTTGACGGAAAAATCCGGAGCAGCTTCTCCTACTTTTAACGCCATCGTCCTTCCGTTCTGCAATGATATGCATGGCCGGTCGCGACCCGGTGCTTCAATTCTATGTCCCATTCCCGGGTAGCGGCAACGTGGACAGCCGTGAATTTGCCGCGCGGGAAAAACCCCTATCGCTCACCGGCATCGAATACAGTTGTGGTTGGCGCAATTTTGGGGCGCCCCCAGTCGACGCCCAAACGGAGGTCGTATTCATGTTTGGTTTTACTCCCTACAACTACGAGACATTTCGGCGCAACACGTTGATCAAAGACATGGTCATGACGAAGTTCCTCGGAGCTCCCAAGCCCGGCGATAAGGCTCCCGATTTCGAGGGCCGCACCATCGAGGGCGACCGTATCCGTTTGAGCGATTACGAAGGCGAGCGCAACGTGGTGCTCTCCTTCGGCTCCGCTACGTGTCCTTTCACCACCGCTTCCATCCGCGGCCTCAATGATCTTTACGACGATTTTTCCGACGAGGTGGAATTTCTTTTTGTCTACGTACGCGAGGCGCATCCCGGCGAAGAGTTGGGCCCGCACAAGAAAATGCACGACAAGGTAGCGGCCGCCGAAATGCTGCGCGAGTCCGAAGACATCGAAATGCCCATGATCGTCGATGACCTCAATGGGAAGATTCATCGCAAGTACGGCAAGGCGCCCAACCCGACCTACCTCATCGACCGCGGCGGACGCGTCGCATTCCGCATGCTCAACACCAACCCCAAGGTTCTCGGCGAGGCCATCGAAGAGTTGCTCGAGCGCCAGGAAGAACGCGGCGTGGATCACGTGGTGGTGCATGGCGGCGAATACAACGGCATCCCCAAGGCAAGTGCGCTGCTGCACACCCATCGCGCACTCAAGCGCGGCGGCAAGAAATCCATCGACGACTTCAAGGAAGAGATGGGCTGGCCCGGACGCATCGCCGTCACCGGTAGCCACGCCATCGAGCCGGTGATCGAACATCCTCTCTCCGTGCTCGCGATGGCAGGCGCCGTCGCCGGCGTGGTCGCTCTCGGAGTCTGGGGAGGACTTGCGTTACGCAAGCGACGCCTGCAGCAATATCGCAATCCTTATGATTACGGACAATTCAAACCTCGCCGCCGCGACAGAAACGATCGCAACGACTACGAGGCGGTCGGCATTTAGGAACGATTTCGCGAATTTGCATCAGCCACGGGGCAAATTCCCGCTGCGAGGCTAATTTTTTTCTCCACGCCTGTTCGCGAAACCCGACTCTGCGTGTACAGTGATGAAACCGGATCAGCGGATCCCTTCAGAGTTGCACCAAGCTCGTTGCAATTGACAAATTGCTATTGGCGAAAGTCGTGGAAAGCGCTATTGGCGCGGGTTTCCTGAACATTGCAGTGTGACGTTCTCACTTGCATCGGTGGTGGAAATGCAGCTAGTATCCGCAACGTTCCTCGAACAGGATTTTTTGTGCATCGTCGAAAGCTCGATCGCGCACGGTCAACGATTCACGCGGAAATGTAAGCCGCCGCTTGAGGATCTCGCCGGCTGATTTCCGTATTCTTTTTTTACTATTGCGCCGAAGAGCTGGGCTCGAACCCAGCCGCGTTTGAATGAGGCCGCTCGCTGCGGCCAGATGAGAAATCTTTCTATGTCACTCTCCACCGCAACAGCATCGTCCCCGAATCCCTGGCTACAGGTTCTCGATGCGCTCGAAAAGAAAATCAATCGCCTCTCCTACGATACCTGGTTGAAGCCGACGCGCTTCAGTCATTCGCAGGGGAACAAGATCTTCGTCCTCGTCCCCACTCCGGAATTTCGTCTCATCGGCGAAAAGTATGCGGACCTGATCCAGGAAGCCCTCGACGTGCTTGCCCTGGGATTCGAAGACGTCGAATTCGTCACCGATGCTCCTCCGGCCGAGCCGGTGATGCGTCACGATGGCGGCTTTCCGCCGCAGTCTGCGACCACCGCTCCTCCCGCTCGCGTGCAACAGGCACGCTTCGACTGGGATGGCGCCGCCCAGTTGAACCCCAAGTACATCTTCGAAAACTTCGTTACCGGTCCCGGCAATCAGTTTGCCAACGCGGCGGCCCGCGCCGTTGCCGACCGTCCTTCCAAGACCTATAACCCGCTCTTCCTCTACGGCGGCGTGGGCATGGGTAAGACACACCTCATGCAGGCCATCGGCCACCAGATCAAACTCGTGAACCCGGAATCCTCGATCTGTTATGTATCGAGCGAGAAGTTCACGAATGACATGATCAACTCGGTGCGCTACGACAAGATGACAACCTTTCGCGAGCGCTATCGCACCGTCGACGTGCTGCTGATCGATGACATCCAGTTCATCGCCCGCAAGGAACGCACCCAGGAAGAGTTCTTTCACACCTTCAACGCGCTGCACGAGCAGCAGAAGCAGTTGGTCATCGCCAGCGACCGCCCTCCCAAGGAGCTTGCGGAAATCGAAGATCGCCTGCGCAGCCGGTTTGAGTGGGGGTTGATCGCCGACATTCAGCCTCCCGACCTCGAAACCAAGGTCGCCATCCTTCAGAAGAAGGCTGAAACCGAGCGCGTACAACTGCCGACCGACATTGCCTTGTTTATCGCCTCCAACATCCGCAGCAACGTGCGCGAGTTGGAAGGAGCGCTGATTCGCCTGTTCGCCTTCTCATCCCTCACCGGCGGCGAACTCAATCTCATGACCGCGCAGCAGGTGCTGAAGAACATCATCGACCAGCAGACGCGTAAGGTCACGATCGAGTCCATCCAGAAGGCCTGCGCCGAGCAATTCGGGTTGCGCGTAACCGAGATCAAGGCGAAGAACAACTCGCGGTCCATCGTTTACCCGCGGCAGATTGCCATGTACCTGGCCAAGCACCTTACCGAGGCCTCGCTGCCCGAGATCGGCCGCCAGTTCGGTGGCAAGCACCACACCACCGTTCTGCACTCCGTGGAGAAGATCGACCAGGCGCGGAAAACGGACAAGGATTTAAACAGGCTGCTCAACAAACTCACGGAGTCTTTGAACGGATAAAACGCGGCTCAGGCCGCGTTTTCCACTTTCAGCGACGGTTTTCCTTGTGGCTGCTTGTGGATGGGATGTGGAAAGCGTGAAAGACCAGGTGGAATCTCGAAGAGTGGTACCGGTTATCAACCATACCCGCAGATCCTGGGACCAGTGCTGGACAGGCTGGAATTGGTTTTAGAGGCTCAGGATGCGGGTTTTGCCCGTTTTCCACTTTTCCAGAAGGCCTACTGTTACTACTGTTTTATTGTTCTTTTTTTGATATAAAGCAAAGCAGTAAAGCTGGGGTCGAATTCAAGGAGAGGCAGAGCCACTTTGCCGACAACGATTATGGCAGCGGAGACATCGGGAACAGCGCAAGGAACTGCGATGGAGATTACGGTCAGCAAGTTCGATCTGCTCAAGGAACTCACGGCGACCCAGGGCGTCGTAGAGCGCAAGACCACCATTCCCATTCTCTCCAACTTCCTGTTCGAAGCCGCCGGCGACAAACTGTCGATTACCGCCACCGATCTCGATCTCAGCCTGCGCACTTCCTGTCCCGCCAAGGTGAAGAAGGAAGGCTCCTGCACCATCCCGGCCCGCAAGCTGTATGACTACGTGAAGCTGCTGCCCGACGGCGACATCACCATCAAGCTGCTCGAGAACCACTGGGTCAACATCCGCAGCGGCCGTTCCAACACCAAGATGGTCGGCATGGCGCGCTCGAATTTCCCCAGTCTTCCTGTCTTCCCCACCACCGGCCTGGTCAAGGTTCCCTCGCACGCCCTGCGCACCATGATCGGCAAGACGATCTTTGCCATCTCCAACGAGGAGTCGCGCTACACCCTCAACGGCGCCCTGCTGGTGCTCAAGCCTGAGTCGCTGGTCATGGTCTCTACCGACGGCCACCGGTTGGCCCATATCGAGCGCCAGGGAGGCAAATTCGAGATCAGCGGGGAGATGAAGACCCTGGTGCCCAAGAAGGCCATGAGCGAGCTGTATTCGCTCCTGCAGTCCACAGACGCCGAGGATATCGAGTTCGCCAAGGACGAGAGCACGCTCTTCTTCCGCATCGGCGGCCGCCTGCTCACCTCGCGCCAACTGACCGGCCAATTCCCCAACTACGAAGCCGTCCTGCCGAAAGACAACGACAAGTCGGTGACCATCCATACCGACGAGTTCATGCAGGCCATCCAGCGCGTCGCCCAGTTCGCCGACGAGCGCTCCCAGGCCATCAAGATCCGCCTGGAAAAGGACGAGCTGCGAATCTCTTCTTCCTCCACCGAGACCGGTGAATCCGAAGACACCATCGTCACTGCGTACACCGGCGAAGCCGTCACCATCGGCTTCAACTCGCAGTACCTGATCGAGTTTCTCAAGGCCGCCGGCACCGACGACGTGCGCCTGGAATTCAAGAACGCCCAGACCGCCGGCCAACTCCGCCCCGACAGCCCCAGCGAAGAGTTCCGCTACCGCTACGTCGTTATGCCGATGAGGATCTGATCCGGCCCCTGATTCCAAGGGAGGAAAGGCAGGAAGTTCGTGCCGCCAGATACTCCGCGTGATGAGGTTTCCAACGAGGAGCGTTTCGGAGAACTCGCTTCACTGTTGCCCCATCCCTCCTACTTGAGTACATTGTCTGGGCGCCCACTTTCGGGAGGGAGAAATATGCTGAAAGGTTTTAAGCAGTTCATCCTGCGTGGCAATGTAGTGGACCTGGCGGTCGGCGTCGTGATGGGCGCTGCGTTTGGAGCGGTCGTAACGTCCGTCGTAAAAGATCTGCTCACCCCGCTGATCGCCGCGATCGTCGGCAAACCGGACTTTTCCGCCATCGCGGTGGAAGTGCATGGCAGCAAGCTGATGCTCGGCAATTTCATGAATGCCCTGATCTCCTTCCTTTTGATCGCGACTGCGGTATATTTCTTTATCGTTCTCCCGGTGAATGCGATCATCTCGCGCGCGCGGAAAGAACCGCCGCCCGATCCCACGACCAAGAAGTGTCCCGAGTGCCTGAGCGAGATTCCCATCGATGCCCGGCGTTGCGCCCACTGCACCAGCATCCTCACCGGCGCTGCCGCGGCCTAATCCACCAACTTCTCCTGATGTCGCACGCCCCATGCTTTTGCCTGGGGCGTGTGTCGTCTCAATGCGCCTTCGCGATCTGCGCCCGCTTCCAGCCCGTGTAGCCAAACCAAAGTCCCAGGAATATCGCCAGCATGCCGGCGCTGAGCGCAATGCTCGCGGCCATCGAGAACTGAACTTTTCTTGCGATGACCAGGAAGTCTCCGCAGACGCCGACCGCGAGAAAGACCATCGCCGTAAGCAGCATCTTCCCCGCAAAGCGCACGAACTCCTCGTTGTCGTCGCCGGCTTCCGCAATGCGGTGGTAGGCAGGCGGTAGCATGAGGAGCACCGTGCTTACCGCAACCGAGCACAGGCTGGCGAGATGCGCCAGCTTCATGCTCTGCGGCATGGTGTCGAAGCCGCTCAGCCAGATGTTGATGAACTGAAATCCCAGCAGCGCCTGCGCGCCCGGCAGCACCATGCGCGCTTCCACCAGCACTTCCTTCACTTCGTTGCTGATCTTCTTCTGCTGCTCCTCTGGGTTGCCCTTCGAGCTTTCCATAAATTCCCTGCCGATCGGATAGAGCAAATGGCTCAATCGAAATGCGTGATCCTTTCGCCATCGCTCCAGCATGGGATAGCCATACCAGAGCCCGATGCAGAGCAGGCACGAACTTACGCCCGCACCGATCGCGATGGCTTCCGTCCCCAGCCTCCAAAAGGTGACCACCATCGTCGTGCCCAGTGAGATGGCAAAGGGCAATAGTCCGATGGCCAGCATCGCCGTGGTGAAGCGGTGCAGGTCGGCGGTGTCGCGGTGCTCCTCGACGATCGCATGGTAGCTCGCAGGCGCCATCAGGAAGGCCAGTCCCAGCAACATCGCCGCGAGCCCGGAGAATAGCGCCCGCTGATACACCAGCGGCACCTGCTGGAAATCGCCTTCGAAAAAAATCCGGCACTGCACCCCCACGATGACCTGTCCGCCCAGGATCAGGATGCGCGCTTCGTTGAGAGCGGTCTCGACTTTATCGTGTAACTTCGCCATGCCAACGTTGTGAGATGCAACTTGCATCGGGCGCCTGAAGCCGACGTTTCTGGAGCAAAAATGACCCATGTTTGGCACGAAAATGAATTAGAAAACCGCGGTGTCGCGCGGATTCGGGGGAGGAACTTTCTCCTGCCTGCAACTCCATGATTAGTAGAGACTTACTGGCCTTCCCGGGATGCTCAGAATGGGCTTGCTATGGTAAAATGTAAGTGCGTCAAAAACTTCGCTAAGTGACTGGTTTTTCAAGGACATGAAGTTCCCCGCCAGCGGCCGTTTGGCTGTAAGCCACGAGCGCGCCGGACGCAACCAGTTTGTCTCCCAGCGCAACCGCTGGCAGTGAATGGAGCAGGATGGCTTCGAAGGACACAGTGGGTACCGCGGCAGCTCCGCAGCAGGAAAAGAAAATCAATAACGTGGACGCGGATTCGAAAAAGAAAAACGGGGACGCCAACGGCTCGTCGGATTACAACGCCGATTCGATCAAAGTGCTCGGCGGCATGGAAGCCGTGCGTAAGCGGCCCGCCATGTATATCGGTTCGACCGGCGAGATGGGCCTGCACCACCTCGTCTATGAAGTCGTCGATAACTCCGTCGATGAAGCGCTGGCCGGCCATGCCGACCGCATCGACGTGACCATCCACATCGACAACTCCATTACCGTGATCGACAACGGCCGCGGCATTCCGACCGGCGACATGGACATCGATGGCGAGCAGGTCCCCGCGGCGCAGGTGGTAATGACCGTGCTCCACGCCGGCGGCAAGTTCGATAGCTCCAACTACAAAGTCTCCGGCGGCCTGCATGGCGTGGGCGTGAGCTGCGTCAACGCGCTCAGCTCGCTGCTTGAGCTGGAGATCTGGCGCGATGGGTTTGTGTGGCAGCAGGAATATTCCGAGGGCGTGCCGACTACCAAGCTGAAGAAGTCCGGTAAGACGACGAAGCGTGGAACGAAGGTTCACTTCGTTCCCGACGCCACGATTTTCACGGTTTCGGAATACAACTACGACACGCTCGCGAACCGCCTGCGCGAGCTCGCATTCCTGAACAAGGGATTGCTGATCACGCTGACCGACGAACGCACTACGGACTCGAAGACCGGCGAATCCAAGCACCAGGAGTTCAAGTACACCGGTGGCATCGCGGAGTTCATCAAGCACCTGAACCGCGGCAAGAGCGTCTTGCACGACAAGCCGATCTACATGGAAGCCGAGCGCGACGGCGTCGCGATTGAGATTGCGCTGCAGTACAACGACGCCTACTCGGAAACCGTCTTCAGCTTCGCCAACAACATCAACACGGTGGACGGCGGCACGCATCTCCAGGGCTTCCGCTCGTCACTGACGCGCACCATCAACTACGCCGGCCAGCAGCTTGGGCTCTTCAAGGACGTAAAAGAAAACCTGAGCGGCGACGACGTTCGTGAAGGTCTGGTTGCGGTGGTCAGCGTAAAGCTCTCGCAGCCCCAGTTTGAAGGCCAGACCAAGGGCAAGCTCAACTCCGATATCGCCGGCACCGTACAGGCCTTCGTCAACGAGCGCCTGGGGGCCTTCTTCGAGCAGAACCCGCCGGTGGCCCGCAAGATCATCAACAAGGCGATCGAGGCCGCCCGCGCGCGCGAGGCCGCCCGCAAGGCGCGGGACCTCACCCGCCGCAAGGGTGCGCTCGATGGCGGCGGCCTGCCCGGCAAGCTTGCCGATTGTTCCGAACGCCAGCCGGAACGTTGCGAGGTCTATCTCGTCGAGGGTGAGAGCGCAGGCGGTACGGCCAAGCAGGGCCGCGACCGACGCTTCCAGGCGATCCTGCCGCTGAAGGGAAAGATTCTCAACGTCGAGAAGGCCCGCTACGACAAGATGCTCGGCCACGAAGAAATCCGTGCCATGATCACCGCGCTCGGCACCGGCATCGGGAAAGACGATTTCGATATTTCGAAACTACGCTACGGCAAAGTCATCCTGATGACGGACGCCGACGTGGATGGTTCGCATATCCGCACGCTGCTGCTGACGTTCTTCTTCCGGCACATGCAGGAGCTGATCAAGCGCGGCAACGTGTTCATCGCGCAGCCGCCGTTGTATCGCATCAAGAAGGGCAAGTTCGAACAGTACATCAAGAACGAAGCCGAGTTCGTGAAGGTGATGGTGAAGCGCGCTGCCGATGGGATGATCGTGCGCTACGGCGAAGGCGCGGCCAAACTCGAAGGTGCCCAGTTGACCAAGTTCATGACCTCGCTGAACGAGTACATGGGCTTCTTTGACAAAGTTGTGAAGCGGGTGCGCAACGAGAAGGTCGTCGAGATCATGGAGCGGCTCGACCTGGCGAAGAAAGTGGATTTCGAAGGCGAGGCGAAGAAGCCGACGGCAAAGATCACGCAGCTGGAAAAAGAGCTGAAAGCGATCGCCAAGGAACAGAAGTTTTCGGCGGTGGAAGCGAAGTTCGATGATGAGCATAACCTGTGGAACGTGAGCTTCGTGAACGACCAGGGCGCAGAGCACCGGCTGAACTGGGAACTGGCGACCAGCCCGGAATATCGCCAGATGATGTCGAAGTACGCGCAGATCAAGGAGTACATGCAGCCGCCGTTCGTCATCGAGACCGCCTCGAAGAAGGGCGCCAGCGCTGCCGAAGCCGCCGAAGAGCTGAGCGACGCCGAGAAGGCCGACCTCGAAAAGGCGGAGCAGAAGAGCGCGAAGGTCGCCGTCCGCCGCACCAAGACCGGAGAGCCCGAAGTCGTGGAGAAGAACAACGTCCGCGAGCTTTTCGATTACGTCTTGAGCGAAGGCAAGAAAGAGTACAGCGTGCAACGCTACAAAGGCCTGGGCGAGATGACCGCGGAGCAACTGTGGCACACCACCATGGACCCCGAGAAGCGCACCCTCCTCGAAGTGAAGCTCGAGGACATCACGGAAACCGAGACCATCTTCAGCACCCTGATGGGCGAAGACGTGGAAGCACGCCGCAAGTTCATCGAAGAAAATGCGCTGGACGTGAAGAACCTGGATATCTAGCTCTGCTTTTCGTCGCTGTCGGCATCTAGCTCATGTTCCTGCATCACCAGCGGGCCGGAGAATTCTTTTCCGGCCCGTTTTGCTGCTCCGAACATCGGCCAGGTTCGGAAATCCCGAAAGGTCCATCCCATTGCGCTCAACTTTTCACTGCAGGGCGCAACAGAAGACGCGAAGGCAGGAACACGCGGGCATGGAGCTGGCCCAGAAACTCTCGCGCCACATCGGCCGCATCCCGCTTCTCTCCATCCACGGCGTAGTTCATCCGGCGCATGTCTTCGGTGGTAATCCGGCCGCTGAGTTGCTCCAGAGCTCCTTGCATGCCGGTGAATTCCTGCAGCGCCTGCGGCCGCACGATCGGCACCGCGTCGTAGGGCGGGAAGTAATGTTTGTCATCCTCCAGAACCACGAGTCCGAGCGCGGCGATCATGCCGTCGGTATTGGATCCGGCGACGACATCGACCTGCTTCGCCTGCAGCGCGCGATAAAGCAATCCGAGATCCATCACGCTGGGCGACTCCGCGAAGCGCAGCCCATAGGTTTTCGCAAGTCCCGGAAAGCCATCGGGCCGCTCGAGGAATTCGTAGCCCACGCCCAACCGCATTCGCGGGGCGTACTGCGCCAGTTGCGAAAGTTTCGTAATCTTCTTGGCGCGCGCGTCGTCGCCGCGCATGGCAATCGCGAAGGTGTTGTTGAATCCGAGCGAAGGCAGCACGAGCAGGTTGAAGCGCTGCTGATACTCGCGCCGCACCGTCTCAAAGACCGTTCGGGGGTCGGAGTTCATCGGCAATTTCAAGATCGCTGCCAGCGCCGTCCCGGTGTATTCGACATAAACATCGATGCGTCCGGCAAGAATGGCTTGCTGGCAGATGTAAGTACCCGCCAGATAGAAGCGGCGCTCCACGGCCGTGTGGGTTTGCGCTTCCAGCACCTGCGCCAGCAGTTCACCCAGTACGAGCTGCTCGGTAAAGTTCTTCGAGCCGACCGCGGTCTCGTGCGCAGGGCGGGCGCATCCGGCGAGCAACAGCCCAGCGCTGCCGACGAGAAATCCCCGGCGATCCATACTCACCGCCGCGGCCGCTGCAGGAGACGTTGCAGCAGTCCAATCGCGCCATCGGCGGCCAGCGCCATGAGAGCCGCGGGGATTGCGCCAGCCAGAATCACGCGGTTGTCCACCATCGCCAGCCCGCGAAAGATGAACTCTCCCAGTCCACCAGCCCCGATCGCCGCGGCAATGGTCGCGACGCCGATGGTGATCACCGCGGCCACGCGCACCCCGCCAAGAATCACGGGTGTCGCCAGCGGGAGCTCCACGTGCCAGAGCACCTGGCGCGGCGTCAGGCCCATGCCGGTGGCCACCTCGAGCACCGTCGGATCCACGCCACTGATCCCCGTGAATGTGTTGCGCACGATCGGCAGCAACGCGTACAGCGCCAGCGCGGTGATCGTGAGCCGGTCTGCCCGGGCGCCAAGCCACGGTACCGGCAGCAGCAATCCGAAGAGCGCGAGGCTCGGAATCGTCTGGATCACATTGTTGATTCCCAGCACCAGGGTTCGCGATTTCGGATGACGCGTGAGCACCACTCCCAACGGGATTCCGATCACCAGCGCGATGGCCATCGACCAAAGCACGAGCTGCAGGTGCTCCAGCGTCAGCATCGTGATCTCTGCCCGGTGTTTGCGGAGAAATTCGAAAAAGGACATACGCTTTACCGGCCCGGCAGTTCTGAGGTTGCGCGATACACTTCCAGGTATTTCTGAATTCGTTCGTCCGAAGACGCAAGAAACTCTTTCGGAGTGAACACTCCGATGTTCTTTCCCTCCTCCATCAAGGCGATGCGATCGCCGAGCAGGAGCGCCTCGGAGACGTCATGGGTAACGAACACCACGGTTTTGCCCAGCCGCTTTTGCAGCTCGGCAAATTCTTTCCGCAACTCCGCCCGGGTCAGCGGGTCGAGTGCGCCGAACGGCTCATCCATCAGCAGGATGTGCGGATCGGCCGCCAGGGCACGCGCCAGTCCTACCCGCTGCCTCTGCCCTCCCGAAAGCTGGTGAGGATAGCGCTGCGCGTACTGCTCGTACGGGAGCGCCACCAGCGACAGCATCTCTTCCACGCGCGAACGAATGCGCTGCTTCTCCCATCCCGTCGCCTCCGGAATCAGGGCGACATTCTTTTCCACGGTGTAATGCGGGAACAGGCCGACATCCTGCACCGCATACCCAATGCTTCGGCGGAGTTGGATCGGATCCCATTGCAGGGTGCTGCGGCCCTCGACGCGCACCTCTCCGCGGGAAGGAGAAAGCAATCGGTTCATCAGTTTGAGCGAGGTGGTTTTTCCGGAGCCGCTTCGGCCCAGCAGGACGAGCAATTCGTGCAACCGAACCTGCAGGTTGAGATCGGCAAGCAGCTTCCGCCCGCCATCGACGGCATAGTCGACGTGGAGAAACTCGATTGCAACCTCAGGTTGATCCGTCATCGCTGTCCGCAGGTAGCGGCCAGCCTATCAGACGAAGGCGAAATCCGCGATGAACCTCAAGGTTCGGCCCGGCGCCATTTCAGCAGGTTGTAACCGTAAATTCCCAGGCAGAAGAGGTTGGCGGGGATGAAGCCCGACTGGGCGGTTCGCATCCCGATGACGCAGATGATCACGCTGTTCACGCCGGCCACGACCCAGCCTTGCCAGTCCCGGCGACCGATAAGGACGGTCGAAATCACCGTCAGGAGGCACGATATGTAGTCGAGACGAAACATCTACTGCTACCAATATCCTAAGTCTCTGCTTTAGGGTATCCCCAAGAAGCGGAATGCCGCACACCCTTCAGTACATGGAACGTTTGCGCAAAGCGAAAGATCGGCCATCCGGAGTTGCACCCGGCGTGACAGCACCGGTAGGAAATTGGGTTGCGAATTCACCACTTGCCTACTGGACGACGATTCGCTTTCGGACTATCTTGCCGTGCATGAGCACCTTCGACTCGTTCGTTCAGCCCGTGCTCGTCACCCGTGAACCTCGTTTAGCACCGTATCTCGAGCGGCTCGCCAACTTTCAGCAATGGGTGCTCACCGAAGTCGAAGCGCAAGCCAATTACACCGACCGTTATGCGCCGCCCGCGCTCCAGGCCTATGACCGCGACGGCAATGTCAGCAATCGGATCGTGGCAAACTCTCTTTACGATGCCCAGCACCAGGAGGCGTATCGCCGCGGCGTCATCGGGCTGCCTTATACCGAGGGCGCGCCGCACCTGGTTAGCTTCGCCATGGGATTTCTTCTCGCGCAGGCGGACATCAGCCTGCATTGTCCGGTCACGCTTACCGGCGCAGTCGCCTATGTGCTGGGCTACCACGCGGAGTCGCGCTTGCGTGCGAAGTACCTGCACGAATTGACGCGCATGGATGGCCAGACCAAAACCGGAGGCACCTGGGCAACGGAAAAGCACGGCGGCAGCGACGTGGGAGCAACTACCACGGTCGCCACCCGTGCCGATGATCACTTCGTGCTGCACGGATTGAAATGGTTCGCCAGCAATGCGAACAGCGGACTCGCCCTCGCTACCGCCCGTCCTCTGGGCGCGCCGCCGGGCAGCGCAGGACTCGGGCTCTATCTCGTCCCCAGCCATCTCGAAAACGGGGAACCCAATCGCTTCCTCATTCGCCGCTTGAAGGACAAGCTGGGCACCAAGGGATTGCCGACCGGAGAGATCGAACTGCAGGGTGCGGAAGCTGTCGAAGTCGCCGCTCCTCCGCAGGGATTTCGCTTCATGATGGAGGCACTCGAATACAGCCGGGTGCACAACGCCGTCGGCTCAGCGGGTGTGCAGCGCCGGGCACTCACGGAAGCCGTGCAGTGGAGCAAAACTCGCGAAGCTTTTGGCAACAAGCTCGTCGAGTACCCCATGGTGCAGGACGAGCTGCTGCGCCTGCGGGTGCAGTTCGAAGCTGGTGCGCTCCTGGCCTTTGAAGCGGCCCTTGCTTTCGATGCTGCGCTCGGCGATTCCGCACAACACACCTGGCTGCGCCTCGCCACCGCGCTGGCGAAATATCTCACCGCGGAGTATGCAATCCAATCCTGCCGCGCGGCCCTGGAGCTGCTCGGCGGCAACGGATACACGAGCGACTATCCCATCGCCCGCATTTATCGCGATGCACAGGTTCTCACCGTGTGGGAGGGCCCGGCGAACATCCAGGCCCTCGAGTTGTTGCGGCTGCTTGCGCCCAAATACGATGCGGTCTCCATCTATGCATTCCGCATTCGCAGCATCATTACCCGCATGCCCGCTCCGCTCGCCGCACTGGCAAGAACCCTGAGCGAACGGCTGGCGGAGGACCTTGGGATCATCGCCTCGGTACAGCGCGACCAGGAATCCGGCGCACGCTACGCGCGAAAACTTCTGCACCGGCTCAGCCTGAGCCTTGCCTACGCGCTGATGTGTGACCGCGCCACCGAGGCGCACAACGCAGGCGACGAGCTGCCCTACCTGGCTGCTTGCCGCTATTTGGAAGAAATCGATCCTCCAAGAATCGGCGCGGAGAACGCCCGCGCGCGCACCGCCGCTTTGCAGCTGATTGAAGATGCGGAACACGAAGCGCCTATTCTGCGGGCGACCTCCGTCTAACAAACTGACCCGATCTCGACACTTCCTTACACCGAAGTGCCGCAGCGTGCCGTCAAACCCTTGTAGCCGCAAATGAGCGGCAAGGAGAGATTTGTGCGTAAGTATCTTTTGAATTCGTTGTTCGCAGCGTCATGCATCTTTGCAATCTCGATGAGCGCCGGCCATGGGTTCGCACAGGATGCCGCTCCCGCCCAGCAGGACCAGGCCCGTCCGAACCAGCAGCGCGGCCTCGACGCTCTCGCGCAGAGATTGTCGCTGACCGACCAGCAGAAGTCGCAATTGCAGCCGATCTTCCAGGAGCGGCGCCAGAAAATGCAGGATCTCCGGGCCTCCGGCGCAAGCCAGGAACAGCAGCGGACCGAGATGAAGAAGATCATGGACGACAGCGATGCCAAGATCCAGCCGATCCTCACCCCTGATCAATGGCAGCAATATCAGCAGATGCAGGCGCAAATGCGCGAGCACCGGCAGCAGCACCAGCGCCCAGAGCAGCAATAGCGTCAATTTTTCCTGCAAGTTGTTTCCGCAGCTCCGTTCTAATCTTGTGAACACGAGATCGGTTCGCTCGTGCGAGGAGAACGGAAATGCGGAAACAGTTCGGTTTATTTTTTTGCAGTGTGCTGCTTGTGATCCTGCCGCCGGCTGCGTTCGCCCAGGACGGCACCTCGCTCACCATCTACAACGGTGGTTTTGCCGCGGTGCGCGAGCTGGTGCCGCTCGATCTCAAGAGCGGCATCAACCCTGTGACCTTTAGCGGGGCCACCACCACGCTCGAGCCCGACTCGGTCATCCTGCGCGATCCCGAGGGCAAGCACTCGCTGCAGATTCTCGAACAAAGCTATCGCGCCGACACGATCTCGCAAGGCCTTCTGCTTTCCATGTATGAAGGCAAGACGATCGAGTTCATCCTCGAGCGCACGCCCGACGGCAAAGAGATCACCGCCTCCGGCAAGGTGATTCGCAGCGGATATGTTCCCGGCGGACAGGGCACCCAGGAACCCGTGATCGAAATGAATGGCCAGCTTCGCTTCTCGCTGCCCGGGCAGCCGGTCTTCCCCGATCTCGGCGCCGACACGATCCTCAAACCGCGGCTGAACTGGTTGCTGCAATCCGACAAGCCGGGTGCGTTCAATGCCGAGCTTGCCTACATCACGAACGGCATGAGCTGGGAGGCCGCCTACAACCTGGTGGTGCCGGAAACCGGCAATGTCGCCGACATCATCGGCTGGATCACCATGCACAACGGCAGCGGCAAGACCTTCGAAAACGCGCGTATTCGCCTGATGGCGGGCGATGTGAATAAAATCCAGCCTCCCATGGCTGCGCCACGCGCAATGGCCATGAAAGCAGCCATGGCTGGGGATGCGACAGAGGCCGTTGTCACGGAGAAAGCCTTCGACGAATATCACCTCTACACCCTCGAACACGCCACCACCCTGCACGAGCAGGAAACCAAGCAGGTCGAGTTCGTGCACGCCATGAACGTGAACTCGCAACGCGTTTACGTCTACGACGGCATGGAGGGCTACTACTACTTTGGCAGCTTCGTCGGCGACACCCCGAACTATGGGACGCAATCGAACAAGAAAGTCTGGGTCATGCAGGAGTTCAAGAACTCCAAGGAAAACGGCCTTGGCATCGCATTGCCCAAAGGGCGCGTGCGCTTTTACCGTCGCGATTCGGACGGCTCCCTGCAGTTCATCGGCGAAAACCAGATCGACCACACGCCCAAGGACGAGACTGTTCGCCTCTATACCGGCAACAGCTTCGACGTGGTCGGTGAGCGCAAGCAGACTGAATTCCACATCGACCGCAGTGGTCACCAGGCCGACGAGAGCTTCGAGATCAAGGTCCGCAACCACAAGAAGGAAGCACTGAACGTCCGCGTGGTCGAGCACCTGTATCGCTGGAGCAACTGGAAGATCACCGACGAAAGCGATGAACACACGAAGACCGACGCGCAAACCATCGAGTTTCGCGTGAACGTCGCCCCCGACAAGGAAAAGATCGTGCGCTACACGGTGCATTACACCTGGTAGCCAACGAAGCTGTGGGCTGTCATTCTGAGCGAGGAACGTGTCAGCGTTCGCAGCCGAAGGCCCCCGCGTCCGCCGCGACGTCTCTTCGCTCAGAATGGCGGACGTGATAAAACAGTAAGTTCCGCTCCGTCGTATCCCCGAGCCAGCTTCCTGATGCCCCGACTCTTTGGAGAACGAATCCGGCTTCCGCAGATCTTCGCGGCGCTGTTGTTGTGTATCTTCCTCGCGCAATGTCTCTGGTTCATCTCGCGCGTCACGATCGCCGAGAACGAAGGCTTGATCCTGCAGGCCGGCGCGGCACAACTGCACGGCCTCTGGATGGCGAACTCCGAGCAGCACTCGTCGCTGGTCCCCTTGCTCGCAGCGCTTCCCGTCATTGGCAAAGATACGAGCAATGCTTACCTGATGGGCCGCTACCGCTGGGCAGTGCGCGGCGCCTTCCTCTTCATGGGCGTCATGCTGGGCGGATCGTTGTGGTATGTGGCGCGGCGCCTCTACGGCAATGCCGGCGGATACATCGCCCTGCTGCTCTACATCTTTTCGCCCTTCATCATCATTCGCAGCTCGCTTCTCCAGCCCGATCTCGCCGCCGCCTGGGGCGCCTTCGGCTTGATCTTCACCGGGATCGCGGTGGCGCACACGCTCTACGCTCCCCGCGAAGTCATCCTCTGGAACTGGAAGCGCATCGTGTTGCTCGGCATTTCCATCGGGATCGCCGTCGGCGCGCAGTATTCCGTCGCGTGGCTTCTCCTTCTGGCTTTGGGGTTCATGCTTTGGCTGGCGCCGGTGCGCCGTGGCGCCGCGGTCCTGATCTGGCTCGCGGCCATTCTTGTCGGCGGCTTCGTCCTGTCCTTTACCTTCGTGCCCCACCCCTTGCAGATGTTCCCCGGCCTGCGGCACGCCGCCTGGGGCGAGTTGGACTTGAGCCAGTTTCTGCGGTTAACGTCCTACCGCTTGATTGGTCATTTTTACTGGGATAACAGTGCCCCGGTGCTGCTGATGCTGGTTGTCGCCCTGGTTACTTATGCCATTTGGCCGAAAACCCGGTATTTCGGTACGACGGCTCCGTTAATCACGGCGCTCCTCTGCCTGTTTCTTTCGCTGGCGATGCCCCATACCGGCGGCCTGCTCTTTCTCTTCATCTCCCTGCCGTTCATCTATGTCTTTGTTGCGGGCATATTTACCGACCTCCTGGAGAGCCGATACTCCACCGTCATCGCCGGCGGCATGGTGGGCGCCATTCTCACCCACGCCATCGCCAGCTTCATGGGTCTGCTCCAACTCACGCATCTCACGCGGTGAACCCCGCCAATAGCGGATTTGCGCGAAACTTTACGCAACCAACCAGCGCCCGGCGGCATATCATAGGCATCCCCCAAGGACGGTCGAATGTTTTCCGCATGCAAAGCGAGCCTTCTCGCTGCTGTGCTGCTCGCAGCCAGTATTTCTCTAACCGCACAAGACCAGGGATCCCATGGTTCTGCTTCAGCGGGTTCCGCTGGGCACGCGTCGGTCAGCGCCTCCGGTTCCCATGGCGGAACATTTGGCCCCGGCGGTCGAACCTCCAGCCCTGGGATTTCCAACAACGGAGGCCGCTCCGGCAATCCTCCTGGCCATCCTCGCCTGCCGAACGGCTATCCGCGGAGTTTCGGGTATGGCTACGGCTACGCGTACGGCGCTCCTTACATGCTTCCGTATGACAGCGAGTACGACCAGCTCGAAGGCCGAGGCAGCCTCGACCAGGGCCAACCGCAGGAGCCGCCGGATAATCGGGTTGGTCCGACGATCTTCGAACACAACGGTCGCGTGTCTTCCGCCATTGCCGACAGCCGTTCGGTAAGGCCCAAGGCGCGGGAGAACAGGGCGGAAGAGTCCTCCTCCGAACCCGCCGGCACCCCAGCGGTCCTCGTGTTTCGCGATGGCCACCAGCAGGAGGTCGAGAACTACGCCATCGCCGGCAACAAGCTCATCGTTCTCGGAGACGACAAGACGCAGAAGATCGAGCTCAGCGACCTGGACCTGGGCGCCACCGCCAAAGCCAACCAGGAGCGTGGCGTCGACTTCAAGCTGCCGCACCAGGGCTGAGAGACGGCGCAGCGCAAAGGCCACCCGCAGGTGGCCTTTTTCCATTTAGGGAAAAGTCAGCTCTTCAAGTCGAGAAGAACCAGCTCGTCAAAGTGTTTGCGCACAGGTTGGAGTTGGAGATAGATCGCTGGGATCGCCAGCAGCCCGGCAATGGAGAGCGCGATCATGCCATCGATCAAGTCCCGGGAGAGCGTAGAAACTCCGAGCAACGTCGCCAGCCCCGCTGGTCCGGCGAAGAAACTGAATGTCGCCCAACGCGCGTCTTCGTCCAGGTCCCACAAGCCGTAGGCGATAAAGCCGAAGAGCATCAGCCCCAGCATCAGCTCGGCCATGCCGACAATGAACAGCGGATTCCCGGTGAGGTGGCCGATGTGGGCAGCCCAGGCGCCTACGGCCACGAAGGCGGCAAGAGTGCCGGTGAAGCACGAAAACAAAATGGAAAGGAGGACCACACCTACGGGGCGCTTCATGGGAGTCTCCCGCTTAGACTTACAGACACCGCATAGGATTGCAGGGTTCCAGAGGTTTTTCAAATGCAGAGCCGAAGTCTGCGCTCGCCTCGGCAGGCGCCCGGCGATTTACCTTAACTTCCTGCTACGGAATACCCGTTAACCAACGTCTAAATAGACGTAGCGCCAGTTTTCCCGGAGCCATTTTGGGTTCGGCGGTACAATAGCTTGGGGCGAAATCATTAAATCCAACGAGTTGCTGGAACATCTAAGTTCTAGCGGCATTGGGTGAACCTGATTCCCGCTCAGCCGTTTCCACTTCCCCGGCAATGTGTTTACGCTTCAGCGGTTCCCAGCGGACCCATTGCCCGTAGCGAAAACGGCAAAATAGGAGCATCTTTCGTGAATTCTACCGTAAAGACGGTTGTCTTCTGGCTCGTGATCATTCTCGCCGGCGTCCTGCTATGGCAGGTGCTGAAGGCCGGTACCCCGGGCATGAAGGAAGCCGACATCAATTTCTCGCAATTCCTTGACGAGGTGAACAACGCCAAGGTGGCTGCGGTCACCGTCAACGGCCCTGAGGTTCACGGCAAGTACAAGGAAGGCAACAGCGGGTTCCATACCACGGTTCCTCCGAATTACAACGACATGTACAAGGAACTCCGTGATAAAGGCGTCAATATCACGGTGAAGGACAGCCAAAGCAACAGCTGGCCCAGTTGGCTGCTGAACTTTGCGCCGCTCATCCTGCTCGGTGCCCTGTGGTTCTTCATGATTCGCCAGATGCAGACTGGTGGCAACAAGGCCTTGTCGTTCGGCAAGAGCCGCGCCCGCCTGCTCTCCATGAACCAGAAAAAGGTGACGTTCAAAGACGTCGCCGGGGTGGATGAGGCCAAGGAAGAGCTGCGCGAGATCATCGAGTTCCTGCGCGAAGCCCAGAAATTCCAGAAGCTCGGCGGACGCATCCCCAAGGGCGTGTTGCTCGTCGGACCTCCGGGCACCGGCAAGACCCTGCTCGCCCGCGCGGTCGCCGGCGAAGCCAACGTTCCCTTCTTCAGCATTTCCGGTTCGGACTTCGTCGAGATGTTCGTCGGCGTCGGCGCAAGCCGTGTCCGCGACCTCTTCGAACAGGGCAAGAAGAATGCCCCCTGCATCATCTTCATCGATGAAATCGACGCCGTCGGCCGCCATCGTGGCGCCGGTCTGGGCGGTGGTCACGATGAACGTGAGCAGACCCTGAACCAGTTGCTCGTCGAGATGGACGGCTTCGAATCGAACGAAGGCGTTATCCTCGTCGCCGCTACCAACCGGCCGGACGTACTCGACCCGGCGCTGCTGCGCCCCGGCCGTTTCGACCGCCGCGTGGTGGTCTCGCGTCCTGACGTTCGTGGCCGCGAAGAGATCCTGCGGGTTCACAGCCGCAAGATTCCCTTGGCTGACGATGTCGATCTCTCCGTGCTTGCGCGCGGCACACCGGGCTTCTCCGGCGCCGACCTCGCGAACATGGTCAACGAAGCCGCGCTTAACGCTGCCCGCCAGAACCGCAAGGTCGTCCTGATGTACGACTTTGAGGTTTCCAAGGACAAGGTGCTCATGGGCGCCGAGCGCAAGTCGATGCTGCTGACCGATGACGAGAAGAAAGTCACCGCCTATCACGAAGCCGGGCACGCCCTGGTAGCCGCCAAGCTGCCGCACGCGGATCCCGCTTCACAAGGTGACGATCATTCCGCGCGGCATGGCCCTGGGCGTGACCATGCAGTTGCCCGAGACCGACAAGCACAACTACACCCGCGACTATCTCGAGACGATGCTGGCCATCATGATGGGCGGGCGCCTGGCGGAGGAGATCTTCCTCAACCAGATGTCCACCGGAGCCGGCAACGATATCGAGCGCGCCACCGAACTCGCCCGCCAGATGGTCTGCGAGTACGGCATGAGCAAGCTCGGCCCGCTGACCTTCGGCAAGAAAGAGGAGCAGATCTTCCTCGGCCGCGAGATCAGCCAGCACCGCGATTATTCGGAAGACACTGCCATCAAGATCGATGGCGAAGTCCGCCGCATGGTGCAGGAAGCCTACGACCGGGCGAAGAACGTCCTGGAGACCGGCAGCAGCGTCATGCACGCCATGGCGGCAGCCCTGCTGGAGCGCGAAGTGCTCGACGCCAACGAGATCAAACTGCTCGTCGAAGGCAAGCCGCTTCCAACCCGCGTGAACCCGCCCAGCGGCGGCTCACCGGTGCCGGACGAGGTACAGCAGGTGCTCAAGCCCGAACCCAGCGGCCGTCCAGGCCTGGCCCCCGGCGAGCGCCCCAGCCCCGCTTAATTCGCGGTTCAACGCTTCACCAGCCCCGCTCGCGAGAGCGGGGTTTTTGTTTGTGGCCGAGCCAGAACGTTACACCCCGAATCGTATCGAGGAGTCAATTCAGGGAGTCGAACTAAGCTGTACGCTGCGGAACGTGGATGAATCAATCTTGCCGCTGATCAAAATACTTTGTCCCTAAGTCGTTTGGTCGGAATATTTTGCGCGGGTTGCGATGGCTCAATTCGTGAAAACAACGTAGAGGCATACCGGGGGCGTAGAATGCGCGGCATGGTCGCGCAACCGCGTTCTTCTCTCTCAAAATGCCTGTTTTTGGTCGCTATTCTCGTTCTTGGAGCCGGATTTTTCTTCGCCAATCGGGCCTCTGCCGGATCCGGCGACTACGACCTCGTGATCGCTCAACGGCCGCGTCATGGACCCCGAATCCGGACTCGATGCGATTCGCTCCGTCGGGATTCGCAACGGGAAAATCGCGGCGATCTCCGAGAAGCCTCTCGCGCGGCCGCCAGACCATCGATGCCAAAGGACTGGTCGTGGCGCCCGGCTTCATCGACCTGCACCAGCACGGCCAGGAAGAGCGGAATTACGAATTCCAGGCGCACGATGGGGTGACGACTTCGCTCGAGCTCGAGGTCGGCACCGACGACGTCCCCAAGTGGTATGCCGAGCGCGCGGACAGGTCGCTGATCAACTACGGGGTGAGCGTTGGCCACATCCCGGTGCGCATGACGGTGTTGCACGATCCCGGGAAGTGGCTCCCCACAGGCGATGCCGCGAACCGTCCGGCGACTGTGGAAGAGCACGCGGAGATCCTACGCCGCATGGAAGCCGGCCTGCAGGCGGGGGCGGTGTCCGTAGGCATGGGGATCAACTACACGCCCGGGTGCCACCCACCAGGAGATCGTCGACGTCTTCAAAGTCGCCGCCAAGTATGGGGCGTCGGTGCACGTTCACATTCGCTATGCGGGCAGTGAGGAGCCGGAGACGGGGCTGGCGGCGCTGGAGGAAGTGATCGCCGCTGCGGAAAGTACGGGTGCACCGTTGCACGTAGTGCACGTAACCAGCATGGGCCTGAGCGCCACGCCGCAGCTGCTGGCGATGATCGCCGGCGCGCGCCAGCACGGGCTTGATATCACCACCGAGTGTTATCCGTACATCGCGGCGAGCACCGATCTCTCCAGCGCGGTTTTCGATCCGGGATGGCAGGAGAAGATGGGTATCTCGTATCACGAACTGCAGTGGGTCGAGACCGGGGAGCGGCTCACGGCGGAGACCTTCGAGAAGTACCGCAAGCAAGGAGGATCGGTCGTCATCTATTCCATCCCCGAAAAGGATGCGCGGATGGCGGTGGCGGACCCGACGGTAATGATCGCCAGCGACGGTCCGCGGTTCACCGGGCCGAAGGTGCATCCGCGCGGAAACGGGACGTTTGCGCGCGTGCTCGGGCACTATGTCCGCGAAGAACATGCGCTGGACCTGATGACAGCTCTGCGGAAAATTTCCCTGATGCCGGCGCAGCGGCTCGAGAAACGTGCGCCGATGTTCCGCGATAAAGGCCGGATTCGCGTCGGGGCCGATGCGGATATCACCGTCTTCGATCCCCAGACCGTGCTCGACAAAGCGACCTTTGAAGAACCCATGCAGTTTTCGCAGGGCATTCCGTTTGTGCTGGTGAACGGCGTTCCCGTCGTCAGCGAAGGAAAAACGGTGAGCGGCGTGCTTCCCGGCAAGGCAGCAAGAGCTCCGGTGACGAAGTAGTCGGTGTCCTTGCCAATTTGCGAGCAATAGGCAGAAGATTGAAAGAGTGTGCCGTGTTCTCTTCCGGCCCAGGAGATTGTTCTGTGACTGCTACTTCTTCGATTCATCCCCCCAAGCGACTTCTCTTCGGCCCCGGGCCGACGCAGGTTGCGCCTTCCGTTTATACCGCCATGAGCCAGACCATCGTCAGCCACCTGGACCCGTACTTTTTCCAGGTGAGCGAGGGTGTGCAGGAGATGCTGCGCACCGTGTTTGGCACGAAAAACAAGCTGACCTTCGCGATCTCCGGCACGGGGAGCGGCGGCATGGAGACGGCGATCTCGAGCCTGGTGGAGCAAGGGACCAAGGTCTGCGTCTTCGCCAACGGTTTTTTCTGCGATCGCATGACCGACATGGCGAAGCGGCAGGGCGCGAACGTCGCGCGGCTGGAGAAGCCGTGGGGCGAGGTGTTCACCGAGGCCGAGGCGAAAGCGTTCATTGATCGCGAGAAGCCGCAGGTGGTGATGTATGTGCAGGCGGAGACCTCGACAGGAGCCTTCCAGCAGGGAACGGGCATCTGCAAGGCCGCGCACGATGCGGGGGCGCTGGTGATTGGCGACGTGGTGACTTCGCTGGGCGCGATGCCGGTGAAGGTCGATGAGACGGGGATCGATATTGCGTACAGCTGTACGCAAAAAGGGTTGAGCTGCGTGCCGGGGCTCTCGCCGATCACGGTTTCGGAACGCGCGGCCGAGTATATCGAGGCGCGCAAGACGCCGAACCGGAGCTGGTACTTCGACCTCAAATTGCTGAACGACTACTACAAGGTCTCACACCGCTATCACCATACGGCGTCGGCAACGCTGTTTTACGGGCTGCACGAGGCGTTGTCCCTGATCAAAGAAGAGGGTGTGGAAGCGCGCTGGGAGCGGCATCGCAAGATGCACCACGAGTTCGTGAAGGGCGTGGAGAAGCTTGGGATGAAGATGCACGTTGCGCCCGAGCATCGCATTGTGAACCTCAATACCCCAACCGTGCCTGAGGGCGTGGACGATGCCAAGGTCCGCAAGATTCTGCTGGATGAACATGGCATCGAGATCATGGGCGGATTTGGCCCGCTGGCAGGGAAGGTATTCCGCATCGGCGTGATGGGTCCGCTGGCGACGAGCGAAAACGTGGCGATGTTTTTGAAAGTTTTCGCGGATGCGCTGGAGCGGTCGCGGACAGCGGCATCGGTGGCGTAGAGGTTTCGGGTGGAAGAAACGCGGCTTTCGGGCCGCGTTTTTAATTGCGGCATATTGGTGGAGGTAGGGGTTCTTCGACTGCGAACGCTGCGCGTTCTCCGCTCAGAATGACAGCGGGCTGCGAACGCTGCGCGTTCTGGCTCCGGATGCACAGCCTACCCTGTCGCCGAAGGCACGGCCAGCCTGATGATTGGGGATACGAAGACATTTCAGGCGTGACTGAAACGTTATGGTTGCGACAGCGGTATGCTGGAAGGATGCATACGAAATTTCCTCTTGCTGCGACGGCCGCCCTGTTCGCTGATCCGGCACGAGCCGCAATTCTGACGGTGCTGCTCGATGATCGTCCGCGCTCGGCGGGCGACCTGGCTCTCAGCGCGAATGTCTCCGCGCAATCGGCAAGCATGCACCTGGCGCAACTGCTGGAAGGCGGACTGGTGATGGTTGATAAAAATGGACGCCATCGTTTCTACAGGCTGGCACGGCCGGAGGTGGCCCACGCCGTTGAGGCCTTGGGCGCGATCTCGACGCCAGGCCGATACATGCCGTCGGGAGCGAACCAACAGCTTTGCTATGCGCGCACGTGCTATGACCACCTCGCCGGCGAGTTTGGAGTGCGACTCACGGACGGACTGCTGCGCAAGGGGATGTTGCTGCAGGTGGGAGGGCGCGAGTACGAGCTCACGGAGCGGGGAGAAAAGCTGCTGAAAGGTTGGAAGATCGAAGCGGATAGATTACGCAATGGTCGCCGCAGCTTTGCCCGGCGCTGCATGGACTGGACGGAGCGTCGCGAGCACCTGGCAGGCGCGTTGGGCGCTGCCATCTGCCAGAGGTTTTTTGATCTTCGCTGGATCCGCCGCGATCGGCGGAGCCGGGCAGTGCATGTCTCGGCGCAAGGCCAGCGCGAATTATCGAGGCTGCTCGCTTAGCGAAGATTCAGCGTCCGCTGAAACATCTCCATCGGGCGTGCGCCTATCGTAGAGGCATGCCATGCGAACCGACGCAAGCCGGCAAAGAGTTCGTGACGATTGCGCCCAAGATTCTTTACTTCGGCACGCCGGTCGCGATTGTGTCGTCTGCCAATGAGGATGGAAGCACCAACCTCGCCCCTATTTCGTCGTTCTGGGCGTTGGGATGGACGATGGTGCTTGGGTTGCTGCGCGATACAAAAACACTGGAAAACTTGGAAAGATCGGCGGACTGCGTGGTGAACTTGCCGTCACCGGAGATGTGGCGGCAGGTGGAGAAGCTCGCACCGCTCACCGGTCTCAATCCCGTGCCAGCGGAAAAAGCGGCAAAGTTCCGCCATACCAACGACAAATTTACCGCTGCGGACTTGACCGCGGTGGCGAGCGAGTGCGTGCAGGCAGCGAGGGTTGGGGAGTGCCCGGCGCAACTCGAAGGGCGGGTTTCGAAGATTCATCGGTTGGCGGGAGAGGAAAAGCTGAATGCGCTGACGGGCGGATCCGCAGTGGAAGTGGAGATTCTGCGGGTGCATGTGCGCAAGGACTTTGTGTTGCGCGAGAGCTATGTCGATCCTTCGCACTGGCAACCGCTCATTTACAACTTCCGCCACTACTTCGGACTCGGCGAGGAGTTGGGCAAGACGTTTCGTTCGGAAACCTAGAGGAGAAGAGATGATCACGGTTTGCATTCGTTACACGATCGACATCCAGAAGCTCAACGACTTCGAGCGCTACGCGCGCAATTGGCCGGAACCGATTCGCCGCTGCGGCGGAGAATTGACAGGCTATTACCTTCCAACGAAGATCGCCGGCGCGACAAATATTGCATACGCACTCATCAACTTCGAGAGTCTTGCGGCATACGAAAAGTATCGCGAACTCCTGATGAGCGACGAAGGCGCGGCACAGAACGTGGCGAGCGCCGACCGTAGCGGGTGCATCGTGGTAGAAGACCGCAGCATTCTGCGGCGAGTTTCGTAGGAGGAGCGATGGCCAGATACCAGGCTATGAATTCGGAAAAGTACCGCGCTCCGCGTTGCGCTGGAAGAATTGCGGACCGTTGAACAATCGGCAGGATGGACGGAAGCGGATGCTCGCTGGCTATCGCAAGCGGCGACGATCGTTGCTTTCACAGCCGTGGTGAACGCCTCCGTGCGCGAGTTCCTCGACGGAAGCCCCGAGGATGTGCAACGGATGCAGGATGCCTGGAGCAAGGCGATGCTGCTGCACCTGGCGCTCTGGACTCGAGCTTACGCGCAAGAAGAGCTGTGGCGAATCAGCGCTTTTGTTGCTGCTGTTGTTTTTCCTGGTCGATGCGGCGTTCCAACACGTAGGGATCGTAGGTTGGCTTGGCTTCGAAGAGCGAGTCGGGCGCGGGAACGTTGTAGTTCACGCTCTTGATGAAGCGCTGGTTAGCGTACTCGCCGTTGTGGGTGCGGACGATGCTGTGCGGCGTGTTGATTCCGCCCTCGGGACGCCAGTTGCCGTAGATCTCGCCCTCTTCGTCCTTCTGTCTATCCACCGGATCACGGAAGGCAAAGGTCTTCTTGATCGGCAGGTGGGTGTTCTGGTCGATGTAGAACGAGGCCGATTCGTTCTTGGCGTTCATCAGGGTAACCACTTCAGCCATGCGCTGCTCGGCGATGGCTGTGCCGTCGTAATAGATTTGCGTGCCGGGCTGCTTGAGCCATCCGCGCAGCAGCCACTCCATCGAGTAGTTGCGCCGGCGAACGTAATCCCGCCAGGTGGTGGGATCCTGGAGCGTGGTGCCCTTGTAAGTGATTTCGTACCCTTTGTCGCCGTTCTCGATGTAGATGACGTCGCGCTGCTTGGTGAGCTCGGTACGGTCCTTGTCGGGGAACTTGAAGATGCGGTGGAAGTCGGTCCCGAGGCTGTTGGGTTTGCCGTTGTAGAAAGCGTAGGAAAGGCCCGTCTGCTCCATCGACTGCAGGTTCATGTAGGTGTCGCCGCCCATGGCCTCGATCATCTGGGTAAGCAGGTTGCGGGCTTTCGTGATGCTCGGGTCTTCGCCGGCAGTCGCCGCCGGCAGCCACGGATTGGCCGCGGGAGAAGGCGCCGGACGACGAAGGGGTCTGGGCCGCTGCGAAGGCAGCCAGAAGTACGACCGAAATCCACTTGACCATGCTGTTCATTCGACGTTACAAGCGCGGATTCGATTTTACTTGGGGACGTGCTTTCGGATGCGCGGGATTAGCGTGCAGGCAAAGGAAGGGTTCTTCGACCGCGAACGCGCAACTTTCGGGGCGTTCTAATCCTGGGCAAACAGGGCGCAGCATTCGCAGCCGAGGGAACCCCTATCCTTCCAGCCCCCTGGGTGCCCCACCCTTCTCGCGCAGCGAGAGGGTGGGTCTCCTGCTATCGCTTCGCCAGCACCGGCTTCTCCCCATGTCCATTCGCCGGAGCCGCCGCCGCTGCCGCCTGTGCCTGCGGTGCCGGGGCATCTTTCACCAGCCCGACATGCTTCCGCACCTCAGCCTCGATCCGTGCCGCAATGTCTTTGTTGTCTTTCAGGAACTGCTTGGCATTCTCGCGTCCCTGGCCGATGCGCTCACTCTTGTAGCTGAACCACGAGCCCGACTTCTCCACGATGCCCGCTTCCGAGGCCAGGTCGAGCATGTCGCCTTCCTTGGAAATGCCCTCGCCGTACACAATGTCGAACTCGGCCTCGCGGAACGGCGCTGCCGTCTTGTTCTTCACCACCTTGACCTTGGTCCGCGACCCGATCACCTGGTCGCCATCTTTAATCGCGGCAATGCGCCGGATATCCACCCGCACCGACGAGTAGAACTTCAGCGCCCGGCCGCCGGTCGTTGTCTCGGGGTTCCCGAACATCACGCCAATCTTTTCGCGGATCTGGTTGATGAAGATCAGGCAGGTGCCCGACTTGCTCACCGTGCCGGTCAGCTTGCGCAGTGCCTGCGACATCAGCCGCGCCTGCAGGCCCATGTGGCTGTCGCCCATCTCGCCGTCGAGTTCGGCCTTCGGCACCAGGGCCGCCACCGAGTCCACCACCAGGATGTCGATCGCCTTCGAGCTCACCAGCGCCTCGGTAATCTCCAGCGCCTGCTCGCCATAGTCCGGCTGCGATACCAGCAGGTTGTCCACGTCCACGCCCAGCTTGCGCGCGTACGCCGGATCGAGCGCGTGTTCGGCGTCCACGAAGGCCGCCATGCCGCCTGCCTTCTGCGCCTCGGCAATCACCTGCAACGCAATCGTGGTTTTGCCCGACGACTCCGGCCCGAAGATCTCCACCACGCGTCCCCGCGGAAACCCGCCGGTCCCCAGCGCCGCGTCAAACGAGATCGCTCCCGTCGAGATCACCGAAATCGGGACAATCGCTCCCTTGGCTCCCAGCTTCATAATGGAGCCCTTGCCAAACTGCTTCTCTATTTGCGAGAGCGCCAGGTCGAGCGACCGGCCCCGTTCGGTTCTGTCATCAGACATGCGGCACAACTCCTCTTAAAGTCTTGTCATCCTGAGCGAAGAATCCTGCGTTTCCAAGCGGCCAGCCCGCAATCCCTTCCACCCCACCATCGCTCCCTCTTGTCATCCAGAGGAGCATAGCGACGTCGGGACCTGTTGTTCGGACTGGCGCGTCTCACTCACCCTAAACGTCCTCCGACCGTGGGACCCATCCTCCCAAAGTCGAATTCCGGCCCAACTCTCCCATTTCGGGGAAGTATAAAGCTTATTCGCGAGAAAGGCGAATGAAAAGCGAAGAACGACAGGTTTCTGTGGAGAACCCCGCCGAAATTCTGCAGATGCCGAGCGGCCAGCCCAGAACCCCGCCCGCACCACCGTCCCCCTCCTTGGTTGTCATCCAGAGGAGCGTAATCGGGGCCCCCGACAGCTCCCGCTGGCGGGGTGATGGAGCGACGTAGGGACCTGCTGTTGCTTTTCATGAAGAGTGCAAAAGGCACCCTCAGCGGCCAGCCCAGAACCCCGCCCACACCCCCATCCCCCTTACTTGGTTGTCATCCAGAGGAGCGTAATCGGGGCCCCCGACAGCTCCCGCTGGCGGGGTGATGGAGCGACGTAGGGACCTGCTGTTGTTTTTCATAAGTGTGCAAAACGCACCCTCAGCGGTCAGCCCAGAACCCCGCCCGCACCACCATCCCCCTCCTTGGTTGTCATCCAGAGGAGCGTAATGGGCCCCCGACACTCCCGCTGGCGGGGTGGTGGAGCGACGTAGGGACCTGCTGTTGTTTTAAGTGGCATCACGCCCCCGCTGCCACATCCTGTCATGTTGAGCGCACGTCGAAACACCCCTACCCCGGCATCAAGCCCCAGCCGGCGCCACCACCTCATGCGCCGCGATCCGCTCCCGCCACTTCTGCGGCACCGCGATCGAGGCCTTCGCCTCGTAGTCATAGGCGACGAGCGTCGCCATACAAAACGCCGACCGCTGCCCGCTGTCGTCGCTCCAAATCTCGCAAAGCAGCGCAAACGACTTGGTACCGATCCGCGTCACCCGCGAAGCCACCGCCACGTTATCCCGATACTCCAGCGGACGCTCGTAGGTGATCTCCAGCTTCGCCAGGATGATCCCTTCCCTCCCATTCAACCCGCCGCCCAGCACCTCGTCAAAGTAAACACACCGCGCCGTCTCCGCCCACACGACATAAGCCGCGTTGTTGACATGCTGCATCATGTCAATATCGCAAAACGGAACCCGAAACCGTGTAATGCTGCGGAAGTCGGTCAGGGACATAGGGGGCCTCGGGAATGAAAAATCAGATGGGACGAGTCGAAGAGAATGTAGGGCACCTTCCTTCTGTCGCCGACTTTTTCGGTTTTTCTGGTGGCGGGTTGAAGGACGGAGCACGCCGCTAGTGATTACCGGGACTGGTACGAAATTGCTCTTTTCCCGGCACTCCAGCGGCCTTGCGATGCAATTCCAGTAGAACTTTAACCTGTCCGCTCTTTAGGAGGGGAGGAAAACTATATTCCGGGCCCTTGGGTACTTCCGCGATGTCCATGACCGACCTCTCCTTGTAATTCACTGTGATCCAATATTCCTTGTCCTCGCAATTTGCACACCCAACCTCAACGTGGCCAAACATAGAGGACGATATCGGAATGCCCAACCTAGATAAGTTCGATCTGCTCCCACTCGAGATAAAGCCAATCGTGCGCCCTTCAACGTCTGTTGCGGGAACGGGATCATACCCCAGCATCTTCTCGAAGCCATTGATATCAAAAAACTCCCCTCCGTAAGTAACAGTTTTCGCTTGTGTCTTGGAGAGGTTATGTATCCGAATCCCGATCCCCCCGATTGAAGGTGGTTCGTACAGTATCTCCGCCTCAAGAGTCGCGACTGCATGCGCGTCGTCGTACGTCGATTTAAGCAGTTTCGTCTGCCGCTGAACCTGCTTGACCTCACCATCTAGAGCGTTTCTGACCTTGTCAATTGCCGTTTTCGACGTCGCTAGTCCTTCTTGCTCTATTGCGCTTTGGCGGCGTAGGGCGCAAACCTGAGCCTCCCCCTGTTTCTTGATTTGATCCCTTGCGTCGTTCAACGCTCCGAGGTTAGCGTTGCCCGACCGTTCGGCGAGAACGATCGTCACAACTGCTGCAATAAGTGTGAAAGCGCGATGACGTTCGTTACCTGTGCCTCATCCCAAGGTCGAGACTGCTTGTCTTTAAATATCTTGTAGGTCAGTGACCCGACCGCCACAGCGGCAACTATCACGAGGGCAACGATCACGACAGGTAGAATGTATTCCACGCAACCTCCGCATCAAGGAGTCTCCCGGATAGTACGCGATCTCTCAATTATGCGAGTAGAAAATGCCGGACACACTACAGCATCTGACCCTCGAATTCGCAACTGGAACGTATTGAAATATATCGCTATAGTCATGCGTAACATGATTCATGCTTGACATGATTACCGAGCTTCGCTATGCTGAGGTTGATCTTGTGATCAAGTCCTTTGCAGATGCGGCCACGCGGGAGTTCTGGGAGACGGGTAAGAGCAAGAAAAATCCGCCCGCTGCCCTGCGCGATGTGGCCAAGCGCAAGCTGCAGATGGTCGATGCGGCGGCCAAGCTGGACGATCTCAAGATTCCACCCGGCAACCGTCTTCATGCATTGAGCGGAGACCGAAAGGGCCAGCACGCGATCCGGATCAACGACCAGTACCGCGTCTGCTTCGAGTGGAAGGAAGGCAACGCTTACGAGGTCGAGATCACGGATTATCACTGAGCTTCATGGAGGAAGCGATGAGGTACGAGCGGCGTACGCCGGCAGGTTGGGCGATTCATCCGGGAGAAATCCTGAAAGAGGAGTTTCTGCGCCCGCTCGAGATCTCCGGATACGCGCTGGCGAAGAGTCTCAAGGTCCCGGCGCAGACGGTGAATGACATTATCCTCAAGAAGCGGGGCATCAGCGCCGAAATGGCGGTGCGCCTCAGCAAGTTCTTCGGTACCACCCCGGAGTTCTGGATGAACCTTCAGGCTGCCTTCGAGCTGGCGAATGTGCGCACCAACAAGAAGCTGAGCCAGCAGGTAAAGAAGATCAATCCCCATCGCGCCGCATAAAGCCGGAACGCTCTGATACATCCTGACGTGACCCATCGCACGTCCCTCCGTGCCCCACCTCACAGACACCCTTGCCCCATCCCCGCTAATCTGCGCATGTGGGATCCTCCGAAAACTTAGGATTTTCGTCGCCACGGCCCAGGCCGGGGCACACCGCTGCGCTGCACCGGAATCGCCGCGAAACCGGCAAAACGGAGCAGCAACTCCTTTGTTTGGAATATTTTGGCTCTAACTCTTGTGTTTGGAATATTTTGCGGAGATTGCAGGGCCTAAGTTCATGAAAATAAACAGGGGTGGGGGAGGGGGGTACCCCACGGTTAACTCCTCAGTTCATCCCCCTCGACCGCCGATCCCCACGGCGCTACATGGCAGGTCCGGCGGTACCGTCCGACCATTTATCGACCTTCACCAGGAAGGTGGTCAGCCGCTCTGCCGGATCCGTGAATTCCAGCATCGGAGACCCCGGCAGGTTTGCCCCCCAGTCCTTCTCCTCCGTCGCCGGAGCGAAAAACATGACGTGCGGATGCCAGTGCCCGTCGTGATCGTTCAGGTAGCCCTGCTTCGACATCATGTAGGACATCGCGCCGGGTTCGGGCGGCGTCAGTTCCTTGCTTTCGAAGGCGGCCTTGAGTTTTTCCGAGATCTGGGCCTTCGAGAGTCCCGCCAGCACCCACTCGGTCTTCTTCGCGACGTGCGGAAGGTAAGACCGTGCGGCAGCGGCATTGAGGCAGATGGGAGCCCGCAACTTGGGGTTCCAGAACTCCGGTTCGTCCACCCCGGCCGCCCAGGAGCGCATTACCAGGCACACGAACCCGTTCTTGCCCTGGACTGCGGTCTCGAGCCCGTGCTGTCCCAGCACCAGGATCTCGGCGTCACGCGAGATGGACTCCGGGGCCGCGGTCCGCGCCATCGCGATCTCGGCATCCGGGGCCATGCGGTACTGGTCGATCGGCGCCATGGCGGGGTACGAAGCACTTTGGGCCTGCGCCCGGGCCTGCCATGCCGTCCCCAATACGATCAGCACGGCGACGATTCGTGGTACGAGTTTCAGGCCGGGGAATCTCAGGCTGTTTTTTCGCATTTTTCCTCCACGAAAGCTGCTTTCAGACTTGCTACAGAATGTAGTCGTTCGAGAAGGTTCAGAATCGACAGTCGTCTGCAGAATCCTTTTCCAGAGATCCGGCTTCCAAGCCGGCCTAGCTCACCATCTTTCCCGCGGCTTCCTGGAAGCGCGGGTTGTCGTGCCAGCGCTTGAAAGAGTCGTCTTGCATGATGTCGGGGAACTTGAAGGTGCCGCGGAGCTCCCAGGCGCGCTGCAGGTGGGTGAGCGCCTTGTCGAGGTCGCCTTTCTCCGAATAGTCGCAGGCGAGGTTGTACTCGTACGCGCCGTACTGCGGGTCGTCCTTGACCGCCGATTCGAGCACGGCGATGGACTTGTCGTACTGCTTGGTCAGGCCGTAGATAACGCCGAGGTTATCGTTCACCTCGCGGCGCTGGTCGGGGGTGAGTTCGTGGCTCTGGAGGTCGAGGTCGCGCGCCTTCTCGTAGGCAATGATGGCGACCGAGGGCCGGGGCCAGAGCGAATAGAGGTGTCCCATGGTGCTGTAGGCGAGGGCCCAGTCGGGTGCCTCGGCGATGACACCGTTCAGCAGCTTTTCGGCCTTCACGTAGTTGTGCTTGTCGATCTCGCGGAGCGCCTGGTCGTACTTCTGGTGCGCCGCGTTGGACTGCGCGAAAGCCAGCGAGCTGAGAAGGATGACAGGAAGAATACGTTTGAGGAACACGGGAGCCTCCGGGGAGAGTGTACGCCGGGGGCAGGCGCCCCAGTCGCGGTTTGGCACGGAGCCGACCGAATGTGAAGCCTTGACGCGGCGATCCTAAACAGCAGAATCCCACGTCGGGCGTTGCCCTCCTCGGGATGACAACAAGAAAGGGCGTCAAGGGGCTGAGAGGAGTGTGGGCTTCCGCGAAGCGGGAACCGCAAGATGCTTCGGCTGCGAATCCGCATCGGGGTGCGATTCTTCGCTCAGCATGACAATAGGCAAAGAGTCCCTTGTCCCGGTGGGTTACCGCTTGAGCAGGTCCACCGGCTCGTGCACGTCGCAGACGCGGAAGTACGGGCGCAGCGCGGGATGCTTCCGCGCGACTTCGTCGTACATCTGCCAGGCGACGTTGCGGTAGCTGAAGTGGCCCTGCGGGGTGGTGCGGATCTCGGAGATGTAAACCACCTCGGCGAAGTCCATCTTGAAGAGCGTGCGCTTGCGGTAGGCGAGGGGAATGACGTACTGGGCGTTCTCTTCTCGTTCGGTCCCACCCTCTCCTGCGGAGAAGGGTGGGGCACCCAGAGTTTTGTAGGCTTGCGCGGCGCGGTGCATGGTCGCTTCGTAACGCGCATCGATGCCGGCGGCCTTCATCTCCTCCGGCATGGCGAAGCCGTGGAGGGCGGTGTAGGGCTGGTGAATCTGGACGCAGCGGCGGTGGCGATGCATGTCGCGGTAGCCGCCGATGTCCATGAGGATGTCGAAGCGGAACTGCTGTCCGGCGGAGAAGGCGCGGGCGAGTTCGTCGTGCTCGCCGCGGTGACGCAGGCCGAGGTCCACGATTTCGTTGCGCTGCGCCGCGGTGAGCGACTCGACGGCCTTGCGCAGTTGCCGGTACGAATAGTGGCTGCCCTGGTAAAGCAGGGTCGTGGCCAGCTCGATCTCCAGCGGGTCGGTCTCGAGGAGGTCCACCTCTTTCACCTCTTCGATGGCCGCACCCTTCATTAATTCGGTTGCAGCTTGTTGCAACTGTTGCCGGGTCTCGATTTCATACGCGCTGGGCTCGGCGTACTTTACCAGCGTCGGCGAAACGCGGACTTCGCGCAGCAACTGCTCTTCGGCCTTCGCGGCTAATTCGGGATCGCGTTCGCGGATCTCGGCGACCAGTTCTTCCATCGCCTTGCGGTTCACATTGTGCGAGGGATTCCGGGCAGCGTCCTTGAGTTTCTGCCCGAGTTCGCGGACCTCTTTATGCGTGTGGGAGAGCAGGCGGGAGACCTGGGTTTCCAGGGTTCGAGCGTTGACGATCTGGCCGAGCGAGGTATTGGTGGCGAGCGGCAGCAGGTAGCGCGAGAGGTCGAAGGCGCGGGCGCGCAGGGTGCGCTCGTAGGCGTCCTGCTTCATATCCTCGGGCCTTGGCGTTTGGCCGGCGAGGTAGCTGGAACATCTTTTCGGAGAAGTGATCGTACTCGGCGAAGAGGAAGTCGATGGTCTCGCGATAGAGCTTGAGGGAATCGGCATCGCCAGCGAAGTCGGGGGTGAAGGTGCCGCTCTTGCGGAAGTTCTGGTAGCGGGTGGAGCGCTCCTGGCCGTCCCAGCGGGTTTCGTCCACGACGATGGTGGCGGCGAGCAGGGAGAGGCTCTCGATGGCCATGGCAATGTGCGCGAGGTCAGCGATGGAGCGGTGCCCGTACTGGAAGTAGAAGGTGTTGAGGAACTTTTCCGCCTTCTGCGCGTTGAGCTCGGTGAGCGACTCCTTCATGGAGAGCGCGGAGCGGGAGTACTTGGCCATGGCGTAGGCCTGGACCTCGGGGTCGGCGCCGTGAATGGCGTAAACCTGGGTTCCGGCTTCGGGCTTCTCTGCGGAGTTGGGCTTGTCGGCGGGCATGCTCACGGGGGTTGCAACGGACATAATTGGCGATGATAGCGAATCGTGCGGGTGGAAGCGACGGGAGTTTTCGGTGGAAAACGTAATCGCGCGGGGGCTGGATTTGAGCGGATAGGACGCGCCGAACGGCACAAACGGGGTAAGATGGATTTTTGGCAGGAGGCCCCGTGTCGTTATTCTCCAAGCTGAATAACTCCGTGGAGAAGGTCAAGAACAAGCTGGCGCCGTCGGAGACCGATTCCGCGCAGGCCGAGAAGCAGCACTTCCAGACCGTTTCGCGGGAGATCAAGATCCTGACGGCGCGCAACATCACGGCGCAGATCCACGAGCGGGAGCAGGCGGAAGGGAAGCTTACGCCGGAGGTGATCCGCGAGTTCACGGTGCAGCGATCGGTGGAGTCGGGTTGGAAGGACGAGCGCATCCATAACGACATCGCGGCGATGGTGACCAAGCTCTACCACCTGGGAGTGAACACTCCGGATCACGAGCTCTGATCCTCGGCGGGTCCCGTATGAGTGACGTCGAAACCCGCTGGCTCGGCGCCGATTCCATCCTGTTTGCCACGGCTCACCGGCCATGGCCTCTGCCCACCGCCCCTTGGGTAATGACCCAGCTCTGGAAAGACCTGCTCTTCCTGCACTACCCGGTGGACGCCGAACTGCTTCGCCCGCTGATTCCCGCAAAGCTAACGCTGGAGACTTACGACCACAAGGCGTGGGTGTCAGTGGTGCCGTTCCTGATTACCCGGCTTCGACCGCCGGGGGTTCCGGCAGTGCCCTGGCTCTCGAGTTTCCCGGAGCTGAACGTCCGAACCTACGTGACCTACGAAGGGAAACCGGGAGTGTACTTCTTCAGCCTCGATGCCGGGAACCTCTCGGCGGTATGGGGAGCCCGGGTCTTCTACCGACTTCCGTACTGGCACGCCGATATGACGGTGGAGGGTAAGGGAACGGAACGGATCGAGTATCGCTCAAAGCGGATTCACGGGCCAAAACCGGCGGAGTTCGTGGCGAGCTATGGTCCGACGGCTCCGGTGCGTACGGCGGTGCCGGGCTCGCTGGCATCGTTCCTCACCGACCGGTATTGCCTTTATGCCTGGAACCGGGGGCGGCTCTACCGGAGTGAAATCCACCATTTGCCGTGGCCGCTGCAGCCGGCAGAATGGACGGTTGAGAAAAATACGATGACGGCGGTGGCAGGGATCGGGGTGGACGAGAGTGACGCGATTACTCAGTTCAGCCGAAAACTAAAGGTTCTACTCTGGGCGCCGGAGCGGTTGCACTAGCTTTCTGCTACTTACCTCGCGATCGCAGTCCGGGGAGCACAAGATAAGGAATAGCTATTCCGCCGAGGATCATCCAGGCAAGGGCAGCACGCGCGGTGCCATCTTCTACTCTGAAACTATGCAAAGGCGAGTAGAGCACGTGCATGAAGATGCCGGCGCTCAGAATCGATCCCAGGATACCCACCATCACCCCGAAGTGGGCGGCAATTCCAACGATCACGATGACAAAAAGTAGAGGTAAAAAGACGTTCCAGGAAAGATTGGAAAACAGATAAGCAGCGCCGCAGGCCAGTACCGAACAAAGCAGGAGGCCCAAGGTCGTGCGGGCGGTCCATTTGAGAGTATCCAAGAGAGCAGTCCTTTCGGCGCGCCGGTCCATGGCGTTGTGAACCCGGTTATGACGCGATTGACTCTCAGGATTTCATTAAAGCCGTGTGACACCGCAATTTTCGAGAGCGGCAGGGTATGAATTTCCAGAGGCAGCAACTCGCGAAAATTCGCGAAGGTGCTTTGCTATTTACTATCCGAGCGGGCCTTTCGTAACAGACAATCTTTTGCAGCCTTCGCATCGTACTTCCGGTGAAGGCTTTCCCGAATGCCGCACGGTACTGAAACACTTCTTCTGCAGTTGTTCACCATCTTTGTCTGGGCGAAGGCTTTCGGTGAAATCTTCGAGAGGTTGCGCCTACCTGCTGTACTGGGTGAGATTTTGGCCGGGGTGGTGCTCGGCCCATTCGCCACCAAGCTGATTGAACCTTCGGACACGATCGTATCGATGGCCGAAATCGGCGCGATCTTTCTGTTGTTCTCGGTCGGGCTCGATACCAGCCCCAAAGATCTGATTAAAGTAGGCCGGACGTCGCTCAACGTGGCGCTGGCGGGAATCGCCTTTCCATTCCTGATGGGATTCATCTACCTCAAGCTGCGTCATGAGGCGACGCACGAAGCGGCTTTCGTGGCGGCGGCGATGGTGGCGACCAGTGTCGGAATCACGGCGCGGGTCTTGAGCGACCTCCACGTCATCAAGAGCCACACCTCCCAGGTGATTCTCGGCGCGGCGGTCTTTGACGACATTCTCGGCATGATCCTGCTGACCATCGTGGTCAGCCTTGCGGAGGGCACCGGGATCCAATACATCCACCTGGGGATCGTGGCGGCGGAAGCGATCGGCTTTTCGCTGATCATGATTTTCCTGGCGCCTACGGTGGTCGGGCGCATGGAACCGGGGCTGCAGCGCATGTCGACGAACAATGCGCCGCTGATTCTCGCCCTGGCGATCTGTCTCGGCTTCTCCGTGCTGGCGACGAAGATCGGCATGGCGGCGATTATCGGCGCGTTCTTCGCGGGATTGATCTTCTCCGACTACTCACCGCGCTGGCGGCTCGATTCGCCGGTGCGAGGCATCACCGAATTTCTCACGCCCTTCTTCTTCTTCACCATGGGCGCGCGGCTGGACCTGCACGTGTTCACCCCGGACCTGATCTGGGCGGCAGCCATCGTAGCGTTCCTTGCGCTGGTATCGAAGGTGGTCGGCTGCGGTTTGCCGGTCCTGCATGAAGGCTGGCGTACGGCATTGAAAGTCGGGGTAGGCATGACGCCGCGCGGCGAGGTGGCGCTGATCGTGGCGCTGATCGGGCTGCAGATGAACATGGTCTCGCAGCGGGCCTATGCGATCGTGATCCTGATGACCGCGATTACGACCATTCTGCCCCCGCCCTTCCTGCGCATCCTGTTCCGCGATGAAATGCTGGACTCCGAAGAGGAAGAAGCGGCTGTTCCGGCAGACGTGTAGATGCTTTGCGGGATTGCTGTTAGTGGGGTATTGCGTCGGCGAGGAAGGGCAGCCGGATCGAACCCTGGTGTTTATTTTCCTGGATGTGGTCCCACACGAAGTGGTCGGCGAGCCATACGGCCTGGCGGTTCGCCAAGGCGATATTCTCCTGTCCGGGTCGATGCTGGATGGAATATTGGTGGCCACACTTTTCACAGGTGACCGTAGCCATCGTCGTATTCAGTTGCGGGAGTTCCGTCTGACGGACGCGCTTGGCGTTCCCGTGATCCTTCCCGGTGGCAGTTACCATCGAGGCTCGCGATGGGGTTTCTTGTCGCGATAGTTATCCCGGCCGCTGCCACGCACGTTGCCGCGCTCGCTCTTCGGACGTGCTTCGCTGACATTCAGTGGCCGGCCAGCGGAGTCGGAACCGTTCAAAGCCTCGATCGCCTTGGCAGCCTCAGCGTCGTCCTTCATCTCCACAAATCCAAAACCGCGGGCTCGTCCCGTATCGCGATCGGTGACGATGGCGACACTTTCCACTTGTCCAAACGGCTCAAACATTTGACGCAAGTGTTCCTCGGTCACGGTGAACGCGAAATTCCCGACAAAAATCTTTTTCATCTGAACTTCTTTCTAGACTGCCTGCGGTAGTGGCTGGGGAGCTTCCGTCACTTGGCCATTCGCGTCGACGGTAAGGGAGCGGGGCAAAAACTTGGGGTCGAATTCGATGCCCTGCTGCGAGAAAGACATCGCCGTCTTTACCAGGCTTTGGCGCTTCTTTTGCAGTTTTCCGAGGGCGGAGGTGCGCTCGCTCTCGAATTCAAACTTCTCGAACTGGCGGCAATAGCTGATCTTGCGGTCGTAAAGATCGATTTCCTTGTGAATGTCGGCCAAATGGTATTTCGTGGGCGAATAAGTTTGCACGGGATCCTCTTGTGGTGGCTGCTGGGTTCGGGGAAGCGGTCGGGGCCGTACTCGCGCTAAGGAGGGAACAACTTCAGACAGGCTGACTTAGTTCAGTGAATCTGAAAGGCAAGAAGGATTACTCGCCCAGTCTTAACGCTAAGCTTCGGAGTATCGATTGTCAAGACAGTGATTCTGGTCCGGGAGTGAGGCAAACCCACCACCGCAGCCGGCGTCATCGCCAGGAGGACAGAGCCCGGCGTGACATTTGTTGTGTTTGTCCACGCCGCAGAATTGCAATTCCCACGTCGCCACGCTCCTGCGGGGGACAACAAGGAGGGCGATGAAAGGTAGAGCGGCCAGGGGGCAGACCGCGGCGTGGACCCCGATTTCGTTTGCCGCGCAGCGTCAACGCGCAGCAAAAATGCGCGCACTGATGCTTGCTGGAAAGCAATGAACGGGAAAATTGGTTGTCGAACGCGTCCTAGGGAAGCAGGTGATGTTTGTGTTTCGGCGACTGCTCGGCCAAATCGCCGCACGTGTGCGAGACGGAGGCGACATAGTTCTCAAGCTGGCCTTCTTTCTTCTGCTGCATCAAGCCGTCGAGAAATTCAAAGCGGGCGTTTTTGTCCACTTTCAGGATCGATTCGTACGCCTTGAGGGTGCCCTCGACGCCGGCGGTCTGGATCTTCACCGGATCTTTTACCTTGGGGTGCTGAATCATGAAGGCGGCGGAGGAATACAGAAACTGCATGGATAGTTGATTGTTGTAATTCTGGTTGGCAGTCTGCAACGGGGTGCTGATCACGCAGTCGCAGAGTTCGACATGCAGATCGGGAACGTGCACGATGAAATCGGCCGCCCACTGCCGCTGTTGCACCGCACTGAAAGCCAGGGGCTTGATCTCCAGGTCGCGGGTAACGCGCACAAATTTCACGCGCTGTTTTGTCGTCGAGACCGCATGGGGGCTGGCATACGCGGACAGGGACATCGCGGCAACGATCAGGAGCCCAGGGAACAGGTTTTTCATGCGCACCCCGCTGGCCAAAGCCTCCTCGATCTCTGCACGATGCAAGGAAGCGATTGGAATTGCGGTAATCATACGCCTTCTGTGTGCTACTGAAAACCCAAGCAGCGCGTCGAAATGGACGGGAGTGCTGTCAAACCGTGGAACGCATTCCCGAAACGTGATGGGCTGAGGCGCGCTTCCGCTACGCATGTCACGATGTGTAAACCTTTTAGACGTGAGCGGCTGTACCGTATAATGACCCTTCCTCATTCCAGGTATAAAGAGGTCTTTCCTATTCTGAGCAATCTTACGGTTAGACCTGCGGTCGCCTCGGGCCGCGGGAAGCAGTGGCGAGTTGTTTTGTTCTTTTTATTTTCGCTATTGCTCAGTGGTTTCGTGTACGCGCAAGAGGGCGTAATCCAGGACATTCGCATTCATGGTAACCGCCGCATTCCCGCCGACACGATCAAGGCGCGCATGTTCACCCATCCGGGAGACGTGTACGACCAGGCTGGCCTCGAACGTGACTTCAACGCTCTCTGGAATACCGGCTATTTCGACGATGTGCGCATTGAACGCGAGCAGACCGACAAAGGCTGGCTGATTCACGTTTACGTAAAAGAAAAGCCGACGATTCGCGAAATCAAATACGAAGGCCTGAACTCGGTCACGCAGAGCGACGTGCTCGACAAATTCAAGGAACGGAAGGTCGGACTCTCGCAGGAGAGCCAGTACGATCCGACGCGGGTGAAGAAAGCGGAAGTGGTGATCAAGGATCTGCTGGCCTCGCACGGCCGGCAGTTTGCGACGATCCGTACCGAGGTTCACCCGATCCCGCCGGCGGCGGTTTCGATCACTTTCGTTGTGAAGGAAGGACCCAAGGTCAAAGTCGGCAAGATCATCTTCGAGGGCAACAAGAACCTGAAACCGCGCGAGTTGCGCTCGGCCATGAAGAACCTGAAGCCGATCGGCATCCCGCACTCCATCTTCCTCGAAGGCCTGTTCGCCCGCACCTTCGATTCGACCAAGCTGGAAGAAGACGCCGAACGCGTGCGTTACGAGTACCAGACCCAAGGCTATTTCAAGGCGATCGTCAGCGATCCGAAGACGAAGATCCGCGATGTCAGCGGCGTGCGCTGGTATATGCCCTGGAAGAGCTCGCAAGGCAAGGTGGTCGACATCACCATGCCGGTGGAAGAAGGCGAGCGCTACAAGCTGAAAGAAATTGTTTTTACCGGCAACAAGGCCCTCACCAACACGAAGGCCCTGCGTACCCTCTTCAAGATGAAGGACGGGGACTGGTTCAATACGGAGCTGGTGCGTAAAGGCCTCGACGATTTGAAGAAGGCCTACGGCGAATACGGCTACATCAACTTCACGGGCGTGCCGGATACGGTATTCGACGACAAGAATAAAACCATCACCTTGAAGATCGACATCGACGAAGGCAAGCAGTTCTTCGTCCGCCGTATAGAGTTCGTGGGAAACACCACGACCCGCGACAAGGTCATCCGCCGCGAACTCGCGCTGGAAGAAGGCCAGATTTACAACAGCCGTTTGTGGGAACTGAGCCTGCTGCGTCTCAACCAATTGCAGTATTTCGAGCCGCTGAAGCCTGACCAGGACTCCGAGACCAAGCAGAACAACCAGGACAACACCATCGACCTGACCCTGAAGGTGAGGGAAAAGGGCAAGAATTCGATTGGGTTGACGGGCGGCGTCAGCGGTCTCGCCGGTTCATTTATTGGCCTGAATTACACGACCAACAATCTTCTCGGCAAAGGCGAAACGCTGCAGTTGGAGGCCAACATCGGCCAGTTCGAACGCAACGTGCAGTTCGGATTTACCGAGCCGTACATGTTCGATCGTCCGCTGCAACTCGGCTTCACGGTGTTCAGCAGCAAATACAACTACAATTATGCGAAGCAGTTGGCCATCTCGGAAGGCCAGCAGTTGAACCTTTCGCAAGGCGTTCTCGATACGCTGCAGAATTACTCGCAAGCTACAACCGGGTTTACGATCTCGAGCAGCTATCCTTTGCATCGTTCATTTAAGCGGCTGGGGTTGAGTTACACCTTCAGCGATTCGTCGATCCAGACGTATTCCACGGCGTCGGCGGACTACTTCCAGTTCCTGGCTTTCCGCAACGTCAGCGGGCCGAACGCACTTTCGGGCATCCTGACCAGTAAGGTCACCCCGAGCTTCACCTGGAATCGCATCGACAACCCGCAGCGTCCGCATAGCGGATCCAGTTACTTCCTGGCAGCGGACATCTCGGGTCTCGGCGGAAACGTGCAGATGATCCGCCCGATCACGGAGTACAAGCGCTTCATCCCAGTGAACCATCGCCGGAATGTGTTGGGTTTCCGCTTGCAGGGATCATTCGTCACCGGCTATGCCGGAAACGTGGCGCCGCCCTTTGAACGCTTTTACATGGGCGGCGAGAACGATCTGCGCGGCTTCGACATCCGCTCCGTCTCTCCGATCGCGTTCCTAACGGACTTGACGTCGATTGCGCTCACCAACCCGGACGGCACAACCGTGCCGCTGGATCCCCTGCATCCGGGGCGCGGTGCTTACACGGTGACGATCCCGGTGCAGCGTATTATTTATCCGGGCGGCGATACCAGCGTCGTGTCGAACCTGGAATACCGCGTGCCCATCGCTGGGCCGGTCACGCTGGCCGCCTTCGTGGATACCGGATGGGACTTCGTGGCGCTGCAATCGCAGTTGCGCATCAGCGACACGCAGTACGACACCCTGGCGAGCACGGTCTTCGGATGCGTGCAGAGCCCGCTGTATCCCCAGAGCCTGGGCTGTACTGGTCCGACCGATCCCAGCCACTTCCTGGGAAGCGCGCTGAGCCACTACATCACGCCGGTAGATAAGACGAATTACCAGACGCGCATGTCCACGGGCCTGGAGTTACAGGTCATCATGCCGGTGGTGAATGCGCCGTTCCGCATTTACTACGCTTACAACCCGATGCGCATGGATACCACCACGACGACACCCACGCCGATTACCCGCAGCATGTTCCCGGCGGGGGCGGCAGGAGACTACACGTACAAACAGGCGATCTCGCTCTATAACCCGTCTTACCTGTTGCGTGAACCGTTGAAGACCTTCCGCTTCACGGTCGCGACGACGTTCTAGGCGAGGGAAACGCCACTTTAGGGCCCTGCGGTGTACTCAGCGGCTACCGCAGGGCCCTCCCATACGTCAATAGGTTTGACGCTGGAGGAGCTCAGAACCTATAATTTCTGGTATCCGCACCGCTGATTTTTCCGAGCCGTTTGGGCGTTCCAGTCCGACGTGCTGGTGAAGGAAGTGGAACCTGACCGGGTGTCCGCTTCAGTCCTGCCGCTGGAAATTTCTGAGGAATTCCCGGAGCACCTCAAGGAGTTCAAGACCCGAATGAAACGCAAGTTTGCATGCCTTCTCGCTACTCTCCTTTTCACGCTGACATTGAATTTGTCGGCGCAGGCCGCACCGGCCGCTTCGTCGGCTGCAGCGCCGACAACCGCCGCCGCGACGACCCCGGGCGCGGGCAAAGTCGGCATTATCGATGTACAGCAAGTCATTGTTGCGACCAACGAAGGGCAGCGCGATTTTGAAGCGCTGCAGAAAAAGTTCGACCCCAAGCGGAACGAACTCCAGGGCATGAGCAAGGAAGTGGACACGCTCAAGAGCCAGCTCAACACCCAGGGCGAGAAGATGAACGAAGAAGCTCGCGCCAAGCTGGTAAAGGACATCGAGGCCAAGCAGAAGCTTCTTCAGCGCCAGGCGGAAGACGCCCAGAACGAATTCCAGCAGGAACAGAACACCATCGCGCAACGCATCCTGCAGAAGCTCGGCCCGGTGATCGACAAGTACGCGAAGGAAAACGCTTTCGGACTGTTGATCGACTCGTCGAACCCGTGGCCGCAGGGTCCGGTGCTCTGGGCAAACCAAGCAGTGGACATCAGCAAGGCGATCGTTGACCAATACAACTCGGTGTCGGGCGTGCCGGCGCAACCGAAGCCCGCGTCGGGCGCAGGTCCCAGCAAGCCAGCCGGTGTGACTCCTGCCGCGAAGACTCCGCAAAAGCCGGGTCAGTAGTTTCCATACACTCCGGGAATCCAAGAGGCCGCCACAAGGCGGCCTTTTTCTTTTGACAGCCTCTGTCCCGCAGGTGCAGAGTGTCACGCCATGCCTCCGGTCTCGGCCTCTCCGGCGCAACAACTGGCTGGATTTATCGCCAAGTTCGATCCCAAACTCACCAGGGTCATCCGCGCCTGCCGTAGCGCCTTGCGCAAGCGTTTCCCCAGCGCCATCGAGATCGTGTACGACAACTACAATTTTTTTGTGATCGGGTACAGCGCTACCCGCCGATCGTCCGATTGCATCGTTTCGCTGGTTGCGAATTCAAAGGGCGTAGGCCTGTCCTTTTACTACGGCGCCACCCTGAAGGATCCAAACAAAATCCTGCTCGGCAGCGGGAATCAGAACCGGTTCATCCGCCTCGAACAAGGCGCGGCGACGCTCGCCAGACCCGAAGTACAGGATTTGATCGATGCCGCCGTCGCGCAGGCAAAGACGCCGTTGCTGAAGGGCGGCAGAGGAGACCTGATTATCAAATCAGTTTCCGCGAAGCAACGCCCGCGACGTTGATTGCGGAGAGTGCAATCACATTGGTCTCCAGCCCTTCGCAATTTGTTCCCGCTTTATTTTTTCTTTCCCCCCGGAAATCGGCGCACCCCTCGGTGTCTGTTCCTGCAACCACACAGGAGCCCACCATGTTCCAACAGACGCTGATAGAAATATCCTCCGAAACCAGGGGACGCAGGCGCTGGACCGTTGTTCTCTCCTACACCCTGGAAGCACTCGCGGTGATCGTCGCGCTCGGCTTCCCGCTGGTGCACACCGAAGCTCTTCCACTCGAAGCCCATCCCAGCATGCATCCGCCGACCCGCTATGTGCCTGCGCACGTAGAGATCGTGACTACGCCCGCCACGCTTGCAAGAGCAGCGCATCCCGTGGCCTTCAACGCGCCGCGGCCACCGGCCCGCATTCCCAGTACGATCGACCGCACGCCCGATCTGCCAGACCCGGTGAATCCGGGGATGGCCTCCGACTCATCGCCGGATGGAGCGATTTCCACCAGCGACCCTCGCGAGCAAAACCAAGTGTTGCAGAGCCTGCTGCGCCCGCCGGCAACGATCGCGCTCCATCACCCGATGCTGGTACCCCGGGCCTCGAGAGCGCAGGAAAGTTTGCTCATCCGGCAGATCAAGCCGGCGTATCCGCCGCTTGCCGTCCAAGCGCGGATTGAAGGAAGCGTATTGATCCAGGCGGTTATCGCACGCGACGGCACGATCCAGCACCTGGAGGTGCTCAATGGGCACCCGCTGCTCGTTAGGGCCGCTGTGGATGCCGTGCGGCAGTGGCAGTACCGGCCTTTTCTGCTGGATGGCGAGCCTGTGGAGGTGGAGACGCAGATTACGGTCAACTTCAGCCTGAACGGCCACTGAGGGCGCCCAGAAGGTGAAAACCCAAGCCCCATGCGCTTTGGCCCTAAGGGTTGTGGAAAACTTTGTGGGAATCTCAGCGCTGGAATTTCGAGAATGCGCGATTTCAGGGATTTAGGCCGAATGCCCCTCTCTCGATGCAGTTCACATCCGATTGAAACCAATAGTCTTAGAAAGAGACTCTGAAATTATCGGCTGGTGGCGAAGATTTGTGCCAAATCCCTTTTGAAAATGAGGATTTGCACATTTCGCACCCTAGAAATTTTTGCTGTCAAGCAGAAATTAGGACGATCAGGAACCCTCGCCGACTTTCAAGACCGCCAGGAATGCTTCTTGGGGGATGTCGACTTTGCCGATGCGTTTCATGCGTTTCTTGCCCTCTTTTTGCTTCTCGAGGAGCTTGCGCTTACGCGAAATATCGCCGCCGTAGCATTTTGCAAGAACGTTTTTGCGCATGGCGGCCACGGTTTCGCGGGCAATAATCTTGGCCCCAATTGCTGCCTGGATGGGAACTTCGAACATCTGGCGGGGGATCAGCTCACGCATCTTGGAGACGAGCGCGCGTCCTCGGTCGTAGGCAAAATCTTTGTGCACGATGGTCGAGAGGGCATCTACGGATTCGCCGGCGACCATGATGTCGAGCTTCACCATCGGCGATTCCCAGGTACCTGCGAGGTGATAGTCGAGTGAGGCGTATCCGCGGGAGACGGATTTCAGCCGATCGTAGAAATCGAGCACGATCTCATTCAGCGGCAGTTCGTAGGTGAGCATGACGCGTGTGCCGGTGACGTACTCGAAGTTTTTCTGCCGTCCACGCTTTTCTTCGACGAGTTTCAGAATGCCGCCAACATATTCTTCGTTGGTGAGGATCATCGCCGTAATGATCGGCTCTTCGACTTTCTCGATCTCACTGGGGTCCGGCCACCGCGAGGGGTTGTCGACCTCGATGACAGACTTGTCGGTCAGCGTGATTTTGTAGCGCACGCCAGGCGCGGTGGTGATGAGGTCGAGATTGTATTCGCGCTCCAGCCGTTCCTGGATGATCTCCATGTGGAGTAATCCGAGGAAACCACAGCGGAAACCGAAGCCCAGCGCGACCGAGGATTCGGGTTCGAAGAAGAACGAAGAGTCATTGAGCCGCAGCTTCTCCAGCGCCTCGCGCAAAAGCGTATGCTCGTGCGCATCGACGGTGTAAATGCCCGCGAACACCATCGGCTTCAACTCTTCGAAACCGGGCAAAGCTTCGAGGCACGGACGATCCACGTGGGTAATCGTGTCGCCGATCTTCGTATCCGCTACGTTCTTGATATTGGCAACGATGAAGCCGACCTCGCCCGCCTCGAGCTTGTCAATGGCCACCGGCTTTGGCGTGAGCACGCCCATCTCTTCAATATCGAATTGGTTCCTGTTCGACCACAGCATGATGCGGTCGCCCTTGCGCAGCGTGCCCTCTTTGATACGCGCCAGGATTACGACACCTCGATAACTGTCGAACCATGAATCGAAGATCAGCGCCTGCAGCGGATGATCGGGATTTCCCTTAGGCTGCGGCACGAGGTGCACGATGGCTTCGAGAATATCGGGGACGCCCTGCCCGGTCTTAGCGCTGATCGGCAGGGCATGCGTGGCGTCCAGCCCAACCGCGCCTTCAATCATCTCCTTCGCCCGCTCGACATCGGCGCTGGGCAAGTCGATCTTGTTGATGACGGGAATGATCTCGAGGCCGTTGTTGATCGCGAGATAGGCATTCGCCAGCGTCTGCGCTTCCACGCCCTGCGAGGCATCTACCACCAGCAGCGCACCTTCGCAGGATGCCAGCGAGCGCGAGACTTCGTAGGAAAAATCGACATGGCCGGGGGTGTCGATCAGGTTGAGCTGGTAGGTGATGCCATCCTGCGCCGGATACATCATGCGCACGGAATGGGCCTTGATGGTGATGCCGCGCTCGCGTTCCAGGTCCATGGCATCGAGCACCTGCGCCTGCATCTCGCGCGCCGTCAACGAGCCGGTAAGCTCCAGCAGTCGGTCGGAGAGAGTGCTCTTGCCGTGGTCAATATGGGCGATAATCGCGAAATTGCGTATAAATGCGCGGTCCATCGTTGTACCTCGATTCTACAGGAGGAACGCCGATGCCGTGGGTGGCCCAACCTTGTCGCGAAGAGACAGGATAACTCGCAAAACTGCCTGCACTCACAACTCGTCTCCCATCTGAATGTGCTCGATTCTCCCCAGCAGGAAGGCGTATGCCGCAATCCCAATGGCGAGAAAGATCGCGGCCAGCCAGAACGCAGCTTTGAAGGAATGCGTAATCGAAACAACGTAACCGGTGAAGATCGGCGCGCAGATCGCGGCAACCTGGCTGGCGAAGTTCATGATGCCGCCGACGCGACCCACGCCACCACGAGGAGCAATCAGTCCCGGCACAGACCATCCGACCGGCGCGGCTGCTGCCAATCCGCCGAGCGAAACCGTGATCCAGAAAATGGCGGCGTGCAGCGTCGTCGCGCTTCCCGCGGCAAAGATGGCGACGCCCAGCATCGTTCCGCCGATCAGCACGGACTGGCGTACGCGGCTGGCGTCGTAGCCGCGTCGAATGAGCGCATCCACCATCCATCCGCCGATGACGAGATCGACGGCCGTCGCCACCAGCCACGGAATGGCGGTGTACCGCGTCGATTGCAGCAGGTTGAGGTGCAGCGTCATGGAAAGATAACTCGGCAACCATGTAAGCAGCAGGTAGAAGCAGTAGTTGTAGGCAGCGCTGCCGATGGCGAGCCCAACGACCTTGCGTTGCGTGACGAGGAAGGTGAGCGAAGTTGCCGGCGAAGCGACGACCTCGACTGCCGTCTCCTCGCTCTTCGTCGGTGGCGCATCGCGGTATAGGAACGTGAACAGAAGAAAATACAGAAAGCTGGCGAAGCCGGTGGCAGCGAAGGTCCAGCGCCATCCGAAATGCACCATGAGCAAGCCCATGATGGGCACGCCGATCGCACTGGAAAACTTGGCGGCAGCGTCGTTACACGCGGTGGCGAGCCCGCGCTCGTTCTCGGGAAACCAGTTGGCGATCGCCTTCGCGTTTCCGGGAAAGATCGGCGCCTCTCCTACGCCCAGAAGCAGGCGCGCGGCCAGGAACTGTCGCACTCCGAGCGACACGGCGGCGGCAAACGATGCAATGCTCCAAAGCAGGGCGCTGCATCGTCCTACGAGTTTCACGCCGAAGCGGTCGAGCAGCGCTCCGGCCGGAATCTGGCAGAGCGCGTACGACCAGCTATAGGCGCTGAGGAGATAGCCGAAGGCGACGGTGGAGAGATGAAAATCGCGGGTCAGGGCGTCGTAGGAAACCGAGAGGTTGACCCGGTCAAAGAAGTTGACCAGGACTCCCACCCCCAGCAGGATCGCGATGCGCCAGCGATAGGGATGTGGGGCGTCCTGCATTGCGTCGCATTGTAAACGAGCGGCACAGTGTACGATTTCCGGGTGATCCTACTGCTGATGGGCGTGCAGGGCTCGGGAAAAACCACCGTGGGACATGCGCTCGCCCAGCGCCTCGGCTGGGACTTCGCCGATGCCGACGATTTCCACTCCGCTGCGAACAAGGCCAAGATGAGCGCCGGAATTCCGTTGACCGATGCAGACCGCGCACCCTGGCTGGCTGCGCTGCGCGCGGAGATCGACCGCGCGAATGCCGAACATCGCAATTTCATTCTCGGGGCTTCGGCGCTGAAGCAGCAGTATCGGGAACAGCTCGTCGCGCCCGGTGTTCGTGTGGTATTCCTGCGCGGGCCGGAGGAGCTGATCGCTGCGCGCCTCAAGGAACGTCACGGCCATTACGCCAAGCTGGACTTGCTTCCGAGCCAGTTCGAACAACTGGAAGAGCCGCAGGACGCGCTGGTGATTGACATCCGTCACTCCGTCGACGAAATCGTCGGAGAGATCGTGCAAGCTTTGCACCTCGGATAGATGTCATCCTGAGCGGAGGACGCGAAGCGTCCGCAGTCGAAGGATCCCTACGCAACCCCAACTCCCTCCCGCGGCGCCATCTGGAGCGAGATTCTCAACGCGTGAACACCCGCACCTTATATCCTTCTTCGCTCTTGTATTGCAGCGTGAGATTCCAGCCTTCTTCTGCGGCAGGTAAGTCTTTGTTCGGTTCGAGGGTAGCGAAGAGGAGGAGCGACGGATTGTCGCCGGGGGCGGCCATGGTGAGCACGCCGTCCTGGTAGATGGCGTTGCAGGTGCGTTCCCCGGGAAGAATGTACTTCTTGCGCAGCCGGATCAGTTCGCGATACCAGCGCAGCATCGGGTTCTCATCCTTCACCTTCGACCAGTCGAGGCGGCTGCGCTCAAAAGTCGCGGGATCCTGCGGATCGGGTACTTCGCTGAAATCGAATTCCTTGAACTCGCGGCGACGTCCCTCGCTCACCGCCTTCTGCAGCACAGGGTCCTTGAAATCGGCAAAGAACTGGAAGGGACGATCCTCGTCGTACTCCTGCCCCATGAAGAGCAGCGGTGTATGCGGCGCGAGCAGCAAAATCGCGGCGGTTACGTAACGAACGCCACGCGGCACCAGCACCGTCAGGCGTTCGCCCTTGGCGCGGTTGCCCACCTGGTCGTGGTTCTGGGTGCAGATGACATTGCACGGCAGTTGAACGTCAATCGCCGGCTTGCCGCGTTTCGCTTTCCAGAATTTGAAATACTCGCCTTGAAAGGTGTAGCCGTCGCGCAGGCAGCGGACGATCTGCTCGGGGTCGCCGAAGTCCTGGTAGTAGCCCTGCCGCTCGCCGGTAAAATAGGCGTGCAGGGAGTGGTGGAAGTCGTCGCTCCAGAAGCCCTGCAGCCCATAGCCGCTGCCGAAGGGCCGCACATATTTCGGTTCGTTCTCGTCGGTCTCGGCGATCACGCTCACCTTGCGCCCGAGTTCCTGGGCGAGCGTCTGCACGTTCTGCTGCAACTCTTCCAGCAGGTGGCGCGGGGAATCATCTTTGATCGTCTGCACCGCATCGAGCCGCAACCCGTCGAGGTGATACTCGGCAATCCAATACAGCGCGTTCTCAATGACAAACTGCCGGACGTGCTCGCAGCCAGTGGTGTCGTAATTGATGGCTTCGCCCCACGGCGTCTTGTGGTGATCGGTAAAGTAGGGGCCGAACAGGCGCAGGTAATTGCCCTCGTTGCCGAGATGGTTGTAAACCACATCGAGCACCACCGCCAGGCCGTGGGCGTGCGCGGCGTCCACGAAGCGGCGCAGCGCCTCGGGACCGCCATAGCTCTCCTGCACCGCGTAGAGGCCCACGCCGTCGTAGCCCCAGTTGTGCGCGCCGGGGAAGGCATTCATCGGCATCAACTCAATGGCCGTCACTCCGACCGACTTCAGGTAGGGCAGCTTTTCTCGCGCCGCATCGAGCGTGCCTTCGGGCGTGAACGCGCCGACGTGCAATTCGTAGAGGATGTAATCGTCGTAATCGAGGCCCTCCCATTGCGCATCGTTCCACGGGAATTGCGTGGGATCGACGATCTCCGCCGGGCCGTGGACGCCTGCGGGGAGGAAACGCGAAACGGGGTCAGGCACCGCCTGTTTGCCATCGATCACGCAAAGGTAGCGATCGCCGGTGCTCGCATCCGCTTCGAGGGTGTACACGCCGTCCGCATCGCCCTGCATGGCGAGATCTTCTTGCTTGCCGTTGCGAAGGAGACGAATGGCGAGGCTCTTCGCGTTTGGCGCCCACACGCGGAACTGGGTCCTATCGCCGCGCACACTCGCGCCATATTGCAAGGGAGGGATCGCACGTTTTCCAGGCACACGCATTCAGACGAAATTGTTCCTCAATGGGATGTATGCAAGCTCCGCTACAATCGACGCCATGGGATTGATCCTGGCTTCGGCCTCTCCGCGCCGCTCGGAACTGCTTCGCAAAGCGCGCATCGTCTTCCGGGTTGAGCCTGCGCACGTGCCGGAAGAGCGAGTGGACGGGGAGGATCCAGTAGCCTATGCCAAGCGCCTGGCAGGCGACAAGGCGCGCGCGATCTCAGCCCGGCATCCGCAGGATTTCGTTCTCGGGGCGGATACGATCGTCGTCTGCGATGCCCACGTCCTCGAAAAACCTACCGACGAAGCCGACGCGCAACGCATGCTGCGCCTGCTTTCTGGGCGTACCCACGAAGTGACAACTGGCGTCTGTCTTCGCGGACCGCAGGTCGATCTCGTCGAACACGAAACTACCCGCGTCACCGTGGGTCCGCTCTCCGAAGAAGAAATCTCCGAATACACTCAGACCGGCGAACCCATGGATAAAGCCGGCGCTTACGGGATCCAGGGCATGTTCTCGCGCTGGGTGACCGGCATCGACGGGGACTATTTCAACGTGGTCGGTCTGCCGATTGCACGGGTGTACCGGATGCTGAAGCGGACGGGAGCGCTCTAGCGCCGAAATCCACTCTCCCGCTCTTGTCCTGCGGAGCGCAACGAAGCATCTTGCGGTTCTTTCGGGCAAGCAAAAGGCACGCGCGAAGCGTGCCTTAGAAGTCTGCGAAAGTCCCGAGAATTACGGCTTCTTTTCGTCCGTCGGAGGGTGCTCGCCCTCTTTCATCGCGCCTTTGAAGTTCCGGATCCCTTCGCCCATCCCCTTGCCGAGATCGGCCAGTTTGCTGGGTCCCCAGATCAAGAGTGCGATGCCAAGAATCAGCAGGAGCTCGGGCATTCCAAGTTTGCCACCGAACATAATTCCTCCAAATTGCAGCCCGGAGTCCTGCCAGCGATGACGGTAATTCGGGCTATACAACTCAAATTCTAGGCGTTTACGGGAGCAGAGTCAAAAACGAAGGTGCTAAAGGCGCTGGATCAATCCGGCCAGCAGGGCTGCCCGCCTCGGCAATTGCTCGGCAAAGATGAATTCATGCTGGGCGTGCGCGCCGTCGCCGACGGCCCCTAACCCATCGAGAGTAGGGACAATCGTTGCCGTGAAATTGCCGTCCGAGCCGCCGCCGACCGCCATCTCCTGGATTGGGAAGCCTAGCTCCATGGCAATCACCCGGGCCTTGGCGAAGAGCCCCGCCGTCCCCGGATTGCGCTCCATCGGCGGACGGTTGACGCCGCCCGTGACCGTCAAGGTGCAACGCCGGTTTTTCGGCCGGATCTTGGCAAACAGCCGTGCCACGCGTTCCACATCTTTCGCAGAGCTCAGCCGGACATCGATCTCGGCCTCCGCTTCGGCGGCCACCACGTTGCTGCGGGTCCCACCGCGAATCACTCCGGGGTTCACCGTCAATCCGCGCTTCAGATCGGTAAAAGCCGCCACGGTTTCGATCTGGCGGGCGAGTTCGAGGACGGCGCTTTGCCCTTCTCGAAGTCCAGGCCGGAGTGGGAAGCGACGCCGCGCACGCGGATCCGGTAATCGCCGACGCCCTTGCGCGCCGTCTTCAACGCGCCTTGCAATCCGGCCGCCGGTTCGCAGATAAAGGCAGCCTCCGCTTTCCGCGCCAGCCGCTCTGTGATCGCCCGCGAGCTCTGGCTGCCTGTCTCCTCGTCGGAGACGAGAATCACCGTGACGGTCCGCGGAAGCCCGCCTGGAAGGTTCCTCAGCGCGGCAATCGCGGCATAGATCTGCACGATGCCGCCCTTCATGTCGAGGACCCCCGGCCCGGAGATCCGTTCCTTCGTCTCACGATAGGGCATGGTGTTCAGCGTGCCCAAACCGTAAACCGTGTCGTGGTGGCCTACCAGTAGCGCCGGCTTCTTTCCGCGCGGCCCCTCGAAATCGGCCTGGAGATGGTTGCCGGCCTGCTTGTCGCGATGGATCGTGATGCGACCCCCCAGCGAAGCAAAATCCTTCGCCAGGATCTCGGCCATGGCGTCGCACGCGGCTTTGTCGTCGCTCGGAGACTCGTGTTCCACGAGGCGGCGCAGCATCGCGGTCATGGCGGCCTTCTGCGATTCGAGATGCGCAAGGATGGGCCGGAGCGGTTGTGCCGGTGCGACAGGACTCTTCATGCGTAACCGGACAGTGTATCGGAGACCGCCGTATATAATTATCGTTTTCTTCGAGACGCCCAATGACTGACGGCAGGCTCATCACCGGCGAAATGGCCGAGGCAAAGCAGGTCCTCGATGTCACCGACATCCAGAAAATCCTTCCCCACCGCTACCCGCTGCTGCTCCTCGACCGCGTGATCGAGTTCCGGCGCAAGACGCGCATCGTGGCGATCAAGAACGTCACCATCAACGAACATTTCTTCCAGGGGCACTTTCCCGGCTACCCCATCATGCCCGGTGTGTTGATCGTGGAAGCCATTGCCCAGGCCGGCGGCGCACTCCTGCTCACCGAAATTCCCGACCAGAACGAGAAACTGATGGTCTTCGCCGGGATCGAGAAGGCGAAGTTCCGCAAGCCGGTCGTGCCGGGAGACCAGGTGCGGCTGGAAGTCGATGTGATCGTGTGGCGTAACACAGCCGCCAAGCTGCAGGGGAAGGCCTTCGTCGGCGACAAGCTGGCGTGCGAGGCCATCGTCAGCTGCCAGATCGTGCCCCGTCCGGCGACGGCACAAAATCCATGAGCGCCGCTGCCATGGCCAACAGTCATCCCACCGCGATCATCGATCCTTCGGCGAAGGTGCCGTCATCGTGCAAGATCGGCCCCTACTGCGTGATCGGCGCGGATGTCGAACTGGGAGAGAGCTGCGATCTCATCGCGCACGTCGTGTTACAAGGCCCGACGAAGTTGGGGAGCCATAACAAGATCTATCCCTTTGCCGCCATCGGCATCGGCCCGCAGGATCTGTCCTACAAAGGCGAGCCCACCCGGCTGGAGATCGGCGACCACAACCAGATCCGCGAGTATGTGACGATCCATCGCGGAACGGTGAAAGGCGGCGCTCTGACCACGGTCGGCAGCCATTGCCTCATCATGGCCTACGCCCATGTCGCCCACGACTGCCACATCGGAGACCACGTCATTCTGGCGAACGGAGCGACCCTCGGCGGCCACGTGACGGTCGAAGAGTATGCCTCGATCAGCGCCCTCTGCCCGATCCACCAGTTCGTCACCATCGGCAAGTATTCCTACGTCGGCGGGGGTACCACCATCACCCAGGATGTGCTTCCGTTCTCGAAGACGAGCGCGGCGCGCGAGGTACACGCGTATGGCGTGAACTCCGTGGGCTTGCAGCGTAAAGGCTTTTCGCCGGAACGTATCCGGAAGATCCAGCACTTCTTCAAAGTGCTGCTCGCCTCCAAGCTGAATACTTCGCAGGCGCTGGAGAAGATCCGCTCCGAAGGCGATCTCGGCGAAGATGTCGCCATGCTGGTGGATTTCGTCGCCAGGTCCGAGCGCGGCGTTCTGAAATAGTCCCGCGGCCAGCCCAGATCACCGCTGCGTTCTCCACTCCTCTTTCTTGTCATTGCGAGGAGCGCAGCGACGTGGCAACCTGCTGTTCTGCGGTTTCAGCCGCTGAACGATCTCACCCATACTGTTTAACAAAAAAGTACACCGACAGCCCCGCTCCAATCACAATCACGATCATCCGCACCTTGGCCGGGGCGACCTTCTGCGCGAAGTGCGCCCCGAAGTAGCCTCCAAAAATCGCGCCCACCAGCATGAGGAGCGCCTGCGGCCACCAGATGGCGCGGGCAATGACGAAGGCAATCAGTGCTACCCCGTTGCAGATCGACGCCAGCATGGTCTTAAAGGCGTTCATGGTGTGAATGCTTTCCATTCCCATGAACGCGAACAGCGCGAGCATCAGAATGCCCGCACCCGCGCCGAAGAAGCCGATATAAACCGCGATCACGAGTTGCACCAGGGCTGCCGCCGTCGTGACCCGCCCGTTCGTTCCGGTCTGCGTTTCGCGCTCGCGCACCCAACGCGAGATGCGCGAACTGAAGCAGAAAATCAGGGTCGCGGAAGCAAGCAGCCAGGGCACCATGTGCAGAAAGGTGAGTTGCGGTGTCTTCAGGAGAACAATGGCGCCCACCAGGCTACCCACGATTCCCGTCAGCACCAGGGAAAGAATCTGACGCGGGTTAGCATTGACGAACTCCTTGCGATAGGCGCCCACGCTGGCGATGGTACCGGGCCATAAGGCGAGGGTATTGGTGGCATTGGCGTTGACCGGAGGCACTCCGGTGAAGAGCAACATTGGAAAGCAAAGAAAGCTGCCGCCTCCCGCCACGGAGTTGATGGCGCCGCCAACAATGGCAACGCTAAACAAAAGGACTGCATGTACCAGCGTCATCGGATCCAGTGTAGAAGAACCCTCCCCGCGCGCGAGTGACGCAGCTCACACCAGGAACGGACACCCGAACGCGCCTACCGGCAGTGTCTAAAAGGGAGAAGGGGACCTGCAAGGTGCGAGCGTTACGCGCACCGTGGGATAAAATCATCCCCCATGGCAGAGCCCGAACAGGAACGTAGTCTGATGTCCTCCGGCGAACCGGAGGCCCGCAACCGGACGCCGTTCATTGTTGGCGGTGTCATTGTCCTTATCGTTGTCGCGGCGATCGTTTTCTTTAACCGTCAGAGCAGCTCCAAGCCGGTAGCGGCAGACCCGTACGCCGGCAAGCTTCAGATCGGCGACATCCAGATGAGCAAGTCGGAAAACTATGTCGGTTCGGCTGTCACCTACATCGACTTCACCATCACCAACACCGGGGACAAGACGGTTACCGGCGCCAACGTCCTGGCCGAGTTTCACGATGCCCTGAACCAGGTCGTGCAGCGCGAAACGCTCCCCGCGAGCGTGCTCATCCCCAATAATCTTGGCGGTTATCCTGACTCGACCGATCTCACGCGCGCCCCGCTCGCTCCCGGAAAGAGCCGCACTATCCGCCTCACCTTCGAACACGTTTCGGCTGATTGGAACCAGAGTCCGCCGGATTTGAAACTGGTGAATCTGCAGTACAAATAGGCCGATGAAGTCACTCTGGATCGCCCTTCTCCTCTGCTGCCATGCCGCATGGCTCTACGCTCAGGCCCAGCCCGACCGGATTCTTGTTCTCACCAAACCGTGGGCGGATTACGTCGATCCTACGTATCCTGAATTCGTCCAGGAACTCGACCTGCACACCACTCCCGGCAGTCAGCAGATCACGTGTCTTGTCACCCACACCGCCTTCTGCGGCACGAATTATGTAGATCTGTCGGTTTCGCCGAAGACCTCGTCAGATGCGGAGGTCCTGGCGCTCCTGCAAAAGGCGAACGTTTGTAGCCTCGACCCGCTCGAAGTTCAACAAGCGTTGGCGAAAGCGAGAATGCGGAGCCTATCGAGGGGAGGCGCGGGTTTTACGATTGTCGCCGAGTGTGACGCGCATCCGAAGGTCCTGGAAATCCCCGAGTGGGTGGATATTAACGAGAAGAAACTCGGACACGCTTCGAAGCGGGTGGAAGCCTTGTTCGCCTTCGCTCGTTTGTGGACCCAGGCTCACGCAGACAAAGAAAGCAGTTGCCCTGCGGAGTGGAAGCAGTCAGCAGAGCAGCACGCTCCCGAATTGTTGGACGACTTTCATGCGCTTGCCCTGGAAAAGAGTTCCGCCTATTCCGCGTTGCGCGCGGGAAGAATCGACCATCCGCCGGCGGCAGCCTATTCCTTCACGGTCGACATCGACCGCTCACTGCTCGAAAAATTCGTTGAACCGGTGCCTACCATCAGCGGCAAGACGCGGAGTGTTGCGCTGGACCTGGTGGCAGTGGTGGACGGGGCAACCGGCAAAATCGCAGGGCTGGAGAAGCCCACCTGACCCGCGAACAAGGGCTCCTCTTCCTCGATGTGAAGAGGGCAGCTTCCGCATGGCAGTTTCGCCCCGACATCCCGACCCGCATCCCCTTTCACGTTCAATTCCAGTGCAAGCCGTAGCCTGCCGCGGTCACGTGCTACGCTTTCTCTATGTCCGAAGTCACGAAGAAGGTGCGCCTGACCGAAGCGGTCAAGGCGGCGGGTTGAGCGTCCAAGCTTAGTCCGGCGGTGCTGGACTCGGTGCTTGGGAAATTAGCCCGGCAACAGGACGCGAATGTTCTTGTCGGCTTCGACAAAGCCGACGACGCCGGAGTGTATCTGCTCACCCCCGAGCTTGCCATGGTGCAGACCGTCGACTTCTTTACCCCCGTCGTCGACGACCCGTACACCTTCGGACAAATCGCCGCCACCAACGCCCTCAGCGATGTCTATGCCATGGGCGGACGTCCCGTGAGTGCCCTTGCCATGGTCTGCTTTCCCGACAAGGGCGATCCCGACGTCCTGGAGCAGATCCTCGCTGGCGGACTGTCGAAGATGATCGAAGCCAGTTGCACCGTCATCGGCGGCCACAGTATCCGTGATGACGAGATCAAGTTCGGCTACGCGGTCACCGGCACGATCCATCCGCAGAAAATCCTGAAGAACTCCAGCGCCGTCGCCGGAGATGCGCTGCTCTTCACCAAGTCCCTCGGCACGGGCGTCATCTCTACCGCGATCAAAAAAGGAAAAGCCGAACCCGCCTGGATCGACGCCGCCATCGCATCGATGACCACTTTGAACAAAGCCGCCGCGGAAATGATTGCCGCCGGAGACTACGCCGTCCACGGGATGACCGATATCACCGGCTTCGGCATGATCGGCCATGGACGCGAGATGGCGCTGGGCAGCGGCGTCACCTTGCGCATCGACGCTCGCAGTGTCCCGGCTTTGCCCGGCGCACTCGATTGCATTCGGCGGGGATTCATTCCCGGGGGGTTGACCAACAATCGCGACTTTGCCGAATGCCTGGTGACTTATGACGATTCGGTTCCCGAGGAGCTACGAACTCTGTTGTTCGATCCCCAGACCGCCGGTGGCTTGCTGATTTCCGTGGCTGACGCGGATGCGCAGCGCTTGCTTGCCGCACTGCGCGGGGCGGGCGTTCCGGCAGTGCGCATCGGCGATGTCGTGGCCGCAGATAAACCGGGAATTCAGGTGGTGTGAGGCCGATCAAGCAGGGTCAGACTTCCCGCACGGTGCGCCGCGCATCCAAGCAGACCAGGTCTTTTGCGGTCACCCCTCACGGAGCAATCGATTTTGAACGTCCGTTCGTGCGCAACTCGTATCGCCCTTGCGCTGCTGATCCTCACCCTGTTGCTGCCGTCCCAGCTCGACGCCTACTCCGTCTTCACCCACGAGGCGATCATCGATTTTGCCTGGGACGACTCCATCCGTCCGATGTTGCTGAAGCACTATCCCAAAACAACGGAAGCCCAGTTGAGGGTCGCGCATGCTTATGCCTATGGCGGGTGCGCCATTCAGGACATGGGCTATTACCCCTTCGGCAAAACCTTCTTCAGCGATCTCGCCCACTACGTCCGCTCCGGGGATTTTGTCGCCAGCCTCTTTCGCAATGCCAAGGATGTCAACGAACTGGCGTTCGCTGCCGGTGCGCTCTCACACTATGTCGGCGATTCGTTCGGACATTCGATCGCCGTGAACCCAGCCACCGCGCTTGCCTTTCCCAAGCTCGAGCACCGCTACGGAAGCGTTGTCACCTACGAAGAGGACCCTCACGCGCACGTGCGCACCGAGTTCGGATTCGATATCGAGCAGGTCTCCAAGGAGCGCTTCGCGCCGCACGCTTATCTGGAATCGATTGGCCTGATGGTTCCCCGGCGTCTCCTGGAAAAAGCCTTCTTCGAAACCTACGGGCTCCCGTTGCATGGGATGCTCGGGGAAGAGCGTCCCGCGATCCGCAGCTATCGCTCTGCTGTCCGAAGTTTCATCCCGTTTTTCGGACGCGGCGAGGTCGTGCTGCATCGCCATCAGTTCCTGCCCGATGATCCTAGCCCCGATTTCGAGCTCTACTCGGCAGAGCTGGCCAAGGCCGATTTTCGCAAAAACTGGGCGCACGCCTACGACCGGCCTGGTTTCCTCGCGCATCTGTCGGCGGCGCTGATCTGGATTCTGCCGAAATTCGGACCTGCCGCGATGCTCGCCATCAAGATTCCCCAGCCCGAGACCCAGCAGCTCTACCAACGCAGCATGAACGAAACCATGGAGCACTATCGCAAGCACCTCGATGAGCTCACAAATTCGGATATCTCAGTTTTTGCGCTGGCCGACCGAGATCTCGACACTGGCCAGAAAGTGAAGCCGGGTGCCTACGCCCGTACCGACCGGACCTACGCGAAGCTCGTGCACGAAGTAGTGACACACACGACCATGACGATTCCAAGAGGTCTGCGCGAAGATGTGCTTGCCTACTACGCGGATCCGAATGCGCCCATCACGACGAAACGCGACCCGAAGGCGTGGGCACGACTGCAAAAAGAATTAGCTGAATTCAAGACCATGAAGGCGGGATCGAAGGTGGTGATTCCGCGCGAGGAAGAGCCATGATTCAACATGGCAAAAGTTGTTCCCCGCGGCGCGGTCAGCCCGCAATGCTCTCCCTCTCTCTCGTCATTGCGAGGAGGGCGAAAGCCCGACGTGGCAACCTGCTGTTCCTGTCCGGGGAACAAAGAACCCGGCTTACTTTCCCGCCAACTCCCGCTTCACCGCTTCGCTCACCACTTTCCCATCCACACGAACGTCCGCGAACTTCGCCATCACGGCCTTCATGACATTCCCCATGTCCTTCATGGTCGGCGAACCCATCTCCGCAATGGTTGCCTTTACGGTCGCGACGATCTGCTCTTCACTCGCGGATTTCGGCATGTAACTTTCGATCAGTGCGATCTCTTTTTCTTCCCGCGCGGCAAGTTCCATGCGATTGCCCTTGGTGAACTGCTCCACCGAGTCTTTGCGTTGCTTGATCATGGTGCTCAGCACGGCGAGAACTTCCTTGTCGTCGAGGGGCGCCCGCTTTTCGATCTCGCGATTCTTCACTGCCGCTTTCATCATGCGAAGCGTGGACAGGCGCTCTTCCGCCCTGGCTTTCATGGCTGCCACCATGTCTTTCTGGATCAGTTCGGTCAGGCTCATGACTGATGATTATAGACAGGCTTCCACGCCGAGCCGAGCATCTCCGTCCCAGATGGAGTCGCTGAACCTCCCATCTAGAAGCGGTCAGATTATGAGCAGAGATCGGCTAGGCTGCTTCCAGCACCGATAAAATGTTGCCCGCCGGATCCTTGAACCACGCAATGGTCGGCCCATTTCCGCGCGATACGCCTCGCTCATCCGTCTTCAAATTGGGCTCGTTGTAGATTTCGAACTTCACGCCGCGTTGACTGAGTTGGTCAACCGCTTCTTCTACGCTGTCCACAGGGAAATTCAGGACGGTGAACGTTGCCGGCTGGTGGTTGGGTTTGGGATACATCAGAGCTTTGGCGCCGCCGGAAAGGGGCACAACCAGGGTGCCCTCCGGGCCGCTGGCAACGTCGAGTCCCAGCGTTTTGCCATAAAACTCCCTGGCTTTCGCGATGTCGTTCACCGAAAAGCTGCTGAATGCCTTCTCTGCATTGATCATGCACGCGCTCCTGGAATGTCGGTCCTTTGAACATTCGATGCGAAATAAGTTTGCCGGTGGCTAGGATCTGTTCCAATTTCGCGCCCGCGGAGCTCTTGAACCGGATTCGACCTGCGAGCAACCCTTGCTCTCCAAGCTGCAGGGAGAATCGCACGTCGCTGATTCAGGTATGCACCCTAGATGGAGCCAGGGAATGCCTGGTATGCACCCGCGTAACCTCGTCGTTTATTGCTTCTGCTCCTGCTCCAAGTTATGATTCGGCCCACACGGCAGAGAACCTCTTTCGAATTTTCAGCGCTCCACCTCGTGCTCTGCCTGCGCGTAACTTCGACCAGAAGCGATTTGTTTCTATGGAAACCGGTACACTCATCATCCTCGCTGTCGGCATTGTTGCAATCGCCCTGGCCTGCGCCGTCATTCCTTACATCAACCTGTGGCGTCGTTATTCCGGATACTCCGAGTTGCGTTCGGACGCCCGCGCCATCGGCTATTTCCTCCGCGGCCAGATCTTCCGCGACATGAACGACCTGGTCATTACCGGCAATACGCACGGCTACCGCACGACGCTGCGTTTTTCCCAGGACGAGAACACGCCGGGCGTGAATGTGCGCATGGAAGTTCCCGCTACCTTCGACCTGATGGTCGTTCCCAAGGACGCGCCTCTTCCCGAAGGCGGCCAGACCATCCGCACGGGGAATGACCTGTTCGATAACAAGTGGGCGGTCCGTACCACGCAACCTACGCAGGCACGGCTCTTTCTCGCCGGCAACACCGCCATTACCCAGATTCGCAAACTCTGCTGCTCTTCCAGGACTTTTCTCAATCTCGAAAATGGCGCGCTGGAACTGAGCGAACTCACCGTTCCGGATTCCGCCGCGCGGCACCTTATCGACCACATGGAATCGATGTCGGTGGTCGGCAGGCAACTGGCATTGATGCCGGGCGCCGGCCAGGTGAAAATTGAGCATGTCACTCCGCCGCGCCCTACAAACAAAATTCTCGTCGCGGTCATCGTCATCGTTGCCATATGCACGGGGATCAGTGCCCTCGCCAACCACGAACACGCGAAAAAAATGAGTGCCGCCATTACCGGAGCCGGTGGCTCCCCCCAGGGCATTCCATCCGACGAAGCTCTGCACATCCCGCGCCTGCAGGGTTGGCGCCTGGCCGGCAGCCCTGACTTCGATCCCAAGCTCGTCCAATGGCTGCGCTCCGAGAATGGTCATCCCACCGGCCGCATCGAGGGCGACTTCGCGGGCGGTGGCACGGGCACCGACCACGCCTACCTTCTGATGAATGGCGAAGGAGCTTACCGCCTGGTCGTGCTTCTCGGAAACGAAGTAAAATTCGACGCCACTTTCCCCACCGTCGCCCTCGTCGCCAAGGTTCCCAAGACCGCAATTCGCGATATCAAGATCGACACCGGCAGTCCTGCGTCAGGAAATGCGGACGGAATTCTCGTAGTAAAAGACAAAGACGATTTGCATTCCGGCTTGGTACTGAGTTTCAATGGTGGTTCGCCCATTACGGCTGTCCCCAAAAACTACAAGTCAACCACGCTGGAGTAAGCAATGCTTCATAAGAACCGGCTGTACACGCCGGGGCCGACGCAACTTCTGCCCTCGGCGCAGTTCGCCATGGCGGCCGCGACCATGCACCACCGCACCGCCGACTTTCGTGACCTCTACGTACGCACTCTTGCAGACTTGAAATCGTTCATCGGTACCCGAAACGACGTCATCCTGATGGCCTGCTCCGGCAGCGGCGCCATGGAAGCTTCCATCTCCAATCTCACTTCACCGGGGGACCGCATCCTGGTGCTCACCGCCGGCAAGTTCGGCGAACGCTGGTCGAGCCTGGCGAAAGCTTACGGTGTGAAAGCCGAAGTCGTCGCTGCGCCTTATGGCGAAACATTCACTCTCGATGCCGTCCGCGCCAAACTGGACGGCGTTCGCGCCGTTTACATGCAGGGCACGGAAACCTCTACCGGCGTCCGTCATGACGTGGAAGGCGTGGCCAGGCTGCTGAAAGGCAGCGACACTCTGCTCGTGGTCGATGCCATCACCGGCCTCGGCACCACCCACTTTGACGTCGATGGCTGGGGCGTGGACGTTCTCATCGGCGGCTCGCAGAAGGCCGTCATGATTCCGCCCGGCCTTGCCTACCTCTCCGTCAGCGACCGCGCCTGGCAGCGGATGGACACGACCTCGAATCCGCGCTTCTACTTCGACCTGCGCAAGGAGCGCAAGTCGGCGGCCAAGGGCGAGTCGGCCTACACTCCGGCGACCTCGCTGGTCGCGGCTCTCGGCGCTGCGCTGGACTTCATCCGCGGTATGGGCAACGGGGACCTCTCTGCCGGACGCTACGAACTGGTCGAGAACGCTGAAACCGCTGCCGCCATGACCCGCGCTGCCGCCGAAGCTCTCGGGCTGAAGCTCTTCGCAAAGTCATCGCCGGCCGCCGCCGTCACCGCCATCTCCGCCCCCGAAGGCGTCGATTCCGGAGCCATCGTCAAAGGCTTCCGCAATCAGTTCGGGGCCATCGTCGCCAATGGCCAGGGAGACGAGATGAAGGGAAAGATCTTCCGTGTCGCTCACCTCGGCTATTACGACTACCTCGATACCATCGCGGTCATCGGTGCCCTCGAACACGTGCTGGCTTCCATAACCCGGCACGTGGAACTCGGTTCCGCGCTGCGCGCTGCGCAATTGGCGTATGCGCAACGCTCGACCCTTGCCACTGCAAGCGTTTAACTACAAGGCCCTTCGTTCCCGATGTACCAACCCGGAGTCAACCCGCCAGCCGCCGCATCGGCCAAGGTCGATGCGGTCGTTCGGGTGGCTACCTCACAGGAAGCGCATCTTGAAAATCGTCGTCGCTGAAAAAATCGCTCCCGCAGCCATCGATCTATTTCGCCAGGATCCCACCTGGAACGTCGTCACCCCCGACCAGGTCGCCAAGAAAGAACAACTCGTCGAACAACTCAAGGGTGCGGACGCGCTCATCGTCCGCTCCGCGGTCTTCGTCGATGCCGCTCTCCTCGAACACGCCGACAAACTTCGCGTCATCGGGCGTGCCGGCGTAGGTGTCGACAATATCGAACTGGAAGCCGCTACCCGCCACGGCATCGCCGTCATGAATACCCCCGGCGCCAACGCCATCGCGGTCGCGGAACATACCATCGGCCTCATGCTGGCCATGGCGCGTTTCATCCCGCGCGCTACCGAAACCATGCACGCCGGCAAGTGGGAGAAGAAATCGCTGCAGGGCACCGAATTACGCGGCAAAACCCTTGGCATCATCGGCCTTGGCCGTATCGGGCTCGAGGTGGGCCGCCGCGCTGCCGCTTTCGGCATGACCCTGGTTGCACACGATCCCTATGTCTCGCCCACGGTCGCGCACGATGCCAAGATCCGGCTCGCGGAACGCGATGAGGTCCTGTCGATCGCCGACTACATCACCCTGCACGTCGGCCTTACTCCGCAAACCGCCAACCTGATCAACGCCCATTCCATCGCCACGATGAAAAAGGGCGTGCGCATCGTGAACTGCGCCCGCGGTGAGTTGATCGACGAAGCTGCTCTCGCGGAGGCCATCAATTCCGGACAGGTCGGCGGCGCTGCCCTCGACGTCTTCACCGAGGAGCCGCCCAAAGGCACGCCTCTGGCTGGCTTAGCCAACGTTATTCTGACGCCCCACGTGGGTGGCTCGACAGCCGAAGCCCAGGATGCTGTCGGCGTGCAGATCGCCCAGCAGGTGCGCGACTACCTGCAACGCGGCGTGGTGCAAAACGCCGTCAACATGCCCTCGATGACCGAGCAGGAGTATGTCGCCCTCGAACCATTCATCACCCTCGCCGAACGGTTGGGCAGTTTTCTGGCGCAACTTGCCCAGGAACGCTTCGTGGAAATCGCCATCCGCTACACCGGCCCGCTGGCTGACTGGAAAACCGAACTCATTCGCAACGCCGCGATCAAGGGCATCCTGCAGCACACCACCGACGACAGCGTGAACGTGATCAACGCCAGCGCCGTTGCGGAATCCCGCGGCATCCCCGTGCACGAATCGAAGAAAGAGAAAGGGACGAGCGGCGGCGCTGCCAATGTGCTCGGCCTTACCGTGCAAACGCCGAAAGGAACCCTCTCTGCGCGTGGAACGGTGTTACACGGCAATTCTCCGCGCCTGCTCTCGTTCGACAACATTGACGTCGAAGCGCCCCTGGAGAACACGTTGCTCGTCATCCGCAATCGCGATATACCCGGTGTGGTCGGACGTGTCGGCAGCATCCTTGGCGACCACGAGATCAACATCGCCAACTTTGCTCTCGGTCGTGCCGGCGCTTCCACCGGCGGCAACGCACTCGCCGTGGTGCAGGTTGACGGCAGGCTCAGCGAGGCCGTCCTGCAAAACCTTCGCGCCGCCAAAGCGATCCTCGCCGCCAATGTAGTCCAGTTTTAAAGTGTGAAGTGATGTACCCCATCCCGAGCCAATCGAGGGATGGGGTTTTCTGTCTTGTCATCCTGAGCGAAGGACGCGAAGCGTCCGCAGTCGAAGGACCCCTACCCGCTCCCGAATTTCTCGGTTAAGCGACGCGGCAACCTGCTTTTTCCGACGAGTAGCTACTCTTCCATCCGCTGCAACTTCCGCGACTCCGCCAGCAGCGCCATCGAGTGCGTCAGGTTCTGCATCGTCACGATCCCCACCAATCGTCCGCCATCCACCACCGGCACCAGGTTCAGCCCCTTCGTCCCAATGCGCCGGAAGATCGCCGCCAGCGACTCCGTTTTCTGCGCGATGTGAAAGCCGCGGTTCATCACTCCCTGCACATAGCCGTTGCCATTGCGCAGGGCATCGAGGATCCGCTGCCTTGAGATGACGCCTACGAGGTCGCTGCCGCGGATTACCGGAAACTCATCCTGCAGCGAATGCACCGCCTTATGCAGCGCATCCTCAAGCGTGTCCGCCGAAGAGAGCGTCGAGAAATCGGTCAGCATGACCTCTTCGATCCGCACCGTCTCCAGCACCGACTGGAAGATCGCCGTTCGGTCTTCGATCTGCGCGCCGATGAAGAGGAAGACGCCGATCATCATCAGCCACGGGCTCCAGATGCCCGCGACCATGAACAGCGCCGCGAAGCCTTGGCCGATGGTGACCGCCTTGCGCGTCGCCTGCACGTAATCCATCCGTTGCGCGAGCAACGAACGCAGCACCCGCCCACCGTCCATTGGGTACGCGGGCAGAAGGTTGAAGGCGCCCAGGAACAGGTTGCTCCACACGAAACTCTTGGGCAAATTTACCGGCGTGATCCACGGACGCGATGCAAGGTTCATGTGCAGCAGCAGCACGCAACCCAAGGCGGCCGCGATCCCGATGACCAGGTTCACCAAAGGCCCTGCGGCGCTTACGCGAATGTCGCGCGCCGCATTTTGGCGGGTATGCGTCCCTTGGTCTTCCATGAAGGTGATGCCGCCGATCGGCAGCAGCACGATGCCGCGCACCTTAATCCCCGCCCGCATCGCGACCAGCGCATGCGCAAGTTCGTGCAGCACCACCGAGCCGAATACCAATCCGACCAGCGCAAGACCTCGTGCCGCCAGCGTCGGTCCATTCACAGTCGATTGCGTGAACCACACGAACATCAGCAAAAACAGGAACGTCAGGTGCAGCCGGACTTCGACGCCAAACAACCGTCCGATCGGAATGGACCAATTTCGCATTGCGGAAAATCTCTGCTCACATTCTATACACTCTTAGACGCGAGGAGCGGACCGCCGGTTCCCCGATCCCATGCGCATCATTTCCGGAAAATTTCGCAGTCGTCCCTTGAAAACACCGGTCGGCCTTGACGTCCGTCCTTCGTCCGATCGCCTTCGCGAGACGCTCTTCAATGTCCTCGCGGCCTCTCGCAACCTCGAAGGTTCGCGCTGGATCGACCTCTTCGCCGGCACGGGCGCGGTCGGCATCGAGGCGCTCAGCCGCGGCGCCGCGTATGTCTATTTTGTGGAGAAAGCCAGGAAGGTCGCGCGCATCATTGAAGAAAATTTGAATTCGCTCGGCGCGGAGTCACAGGCCGAGGTCCTGAACAGCGACGCCCTCGCCGCCCTGCGGCAAATGGAAGGAATGGATCCGTTGACTTCGTTTTCCTCGATCCGCCCTACCGGGAGGAGGGCGCCTATCTCGGGGTCTTGCGCATTCTTGCCGGCTCCCCTTTACTCAAGCCGGCATCAATCGTGATCGCCGAGCATACCAAGCACTTCGATCCGGGGGATGGCGTCAACGATTTGCATCGTTATCGCTCTCTCAAGCAGGGCGACGCCGTCCTGAGCTTCTACCGCAAATCGTCATCCTGAGCGACGAAACTCGTCCCACCATATCTTGCCCGCTTGTCATCCTGAGCGAAGCGGCGCTCGCGCCGCGCCGTCGAAGGACCCCTACCCGTTCCCGAATTTCTCGGTCAACCAGATCTACTTCGCCAAGCGGCCCGCCCACATCCCCGCCGCGGTCTCCTACCCTCTCTCTTGTCATTGCGAGGAGCGCAATCGGGGTCCCCGACAGCTCCCGCTGGCGGGGTGATGGAGCGACTTCGCAACCTGCTGTACCTGCTCCGGTGAGCGAACAACCCGAAGCAAACCCCTACATAATCAACTCATTCGTCCTGCGCACAATCGGATGCTGCATCTCCTGCAATTCGTTCTTCACGCAGTTCAGCCCGTACACGCAGCTCTCGAATTCTTTCGCCAGCTTGGCAAACAGCGGCGCGACCTTCGCGTATTCGAAGTGCTCAAACTTCGAAACGATGTAGTAGCTCTCCTTGCCGGCCTTCATAAAGTCAACGAGGTTTTCCAGCCGCTCCTTGCGCAGGCGGAAATGATTGATGCTCTCCGGAAACATACCGGTGAAGAACAGCGTGTAATCGCCAATATGCTTGCGCACCTGCCGCTCGCGGTCGAACGACGGCGCTGGCCCGTAGATCGGGTCCGACTCCAGCAACATCTCCCCGACGTCCTGTAGCGGACGCCCGTCGGCAGTACGGATGCGGAACAGGTTCTCGACGTCGCAGAACTCGGTCAGCATCGCGGCGATGTACTCTTTCACGTCCCCATCGCGCAAGCCGATGTCGCTGTCGAAGTGCCGGTCGACCAGGTTCAGGAACAGCTCCTGCAAAGGACGAGAATCCGATAATTGGCCCAAAGTTCAACCCCCACGCCAGATTTGAGCCAGAGAGATAACCTGAATTGCTCGTCATCGCAAGCGCAACTTTGCATCGCTCAGATCGAAATCTCTTCTGCTCCCATCCTGCGTACTCTTGCTGCTGGGTTAGAACACACTTCAAACCCGCATAGTTGCTGGTTTTTTTTGTCTTGCGCCATACAACCTGCCCATTAGCAGCAGCTCACCTTGAGTGACAATAAAGTGCGGGGTAACCATCTGCGGTAATCTGTTCGGTGCCCTCCATGACCTACGAAGCCGCTGTCGGCGCCCTCTACGAACTCGGCCACGAGCTCGCGGGAACATCCCACAAATTCGACCTCGCGCACATGCGCGCCCTTCTCGAGGCCGCTGGACATCCCGAGACCCGCTTCTCCAGCGTCCTCATTGCCGGAACCAACGGCAAAGGCTCTACCGCGGCCACGCTCGCCTCCATCCTGCACGTGGCCGGCTACAAGACGGCCCTTTACACCTCGCCGCACCTGGTGCGGATCAACGAGCGCATCCGCATCGCGGGCGATCCTGTGGGCGACGCGGAATTCGCCGCTGCCTACGATCACTTCGAGAAGCTTGCCGCCGCGTTGGTAGAAGAGAAAACCCTTCCCTGGCATCCGAGCTTTTTCGAAATGCTCACCGCCATGGCCTTCGAAATCTTCGCCCGCGCCGGCGTCCAGATCGCTGTCCTGGAAGTTGGCATGGGCGGACGTCTCGACGCCACCAACGTCGTCGAACCTCTTATCTCGGTCATCACCGACATCTCGCTCGATCACCAGAAGTTTCTCGGGAACACCATCGCCGAGATCGCCGGCGAGAAGGCGGGCATCATCAAGCCCAACGGCACCGTCGTGACCCTGCCGCAGCACCCCGCCGCCAATGACGTCATTGGACGCGCCATCCTCGCACAACACGCAACCGGCATCAGCGCGGTCAAACACATGCCGCCGGTCTCTCCCGGAGCTCCGATCTACATGGGCGAAATGCCAACCGAACACGAGCGCCACGGTTACGCCCTCGACGTCATGGGGCAGACGATCTATGTCGATTCCCCTCTTCACGGCCGCCATCAGCTTCGCAACCTTGCCTTGGCCATCACCACCGCCGAAGAACTTGGTAACTACGGCTTTCCCGTCACCGCTCAGCAGATCGAGGAAGGCATACGTTCTACCCTGTGGCCGGGCCGCTTCCAGGTCATTCCCGCCGGCAGCAGCCCCATCGGCCGCGAGCTGATCTTCGACGTCGCCCATAATCCCGCCGGGGCCTGGGCCCTGCGCTCCGCGCTTTCCGAGCGAGTCGGCGAAAGGCCGTTAACTCTCGTCTTCGGCGCGATGCAGGACAAAGCTTTCCGCGAGATGGCTCAGATTCTCTTTCCGATGGCCCAGCAGGTCGTGGTTACGCACGCCAGAAACCCGCGCGCCGCCACCACTGCTGAACTAATCGGGGCCGCCCAAACCGTCGGGGCAGAAGTAGTGGAAGAGCCTTCTGTCGAGCTCGCTGTACGCCACGCCGCCGATCTCACCTCCGCAGACGGCGTGATTGTCATCACCGGTTCCATTTTCGTTGTCGGCGAAGCTCTGCAAGCCCTCCGCATCCCCACCTGACTCCCTGTCATCCTGAGCGAAGCGGCGCTCGCGCCGCGCAGTCGAAGGACCCCTACCCCACCCAATCTCTGCACGCCCCGCCACCGATCGAACAGAGGCTGCCCCGCGGCCAGCCTGCAACGCTCTCTCGCCTCTCCAACCCTCTCTCGTGTCATTGCGAGGAGCGCAATCGGGGTCCCCGACAGCTCCCGCTGGCGGGGTGATGGAGCGACGTCGCAACCTGCTGTACCCTCTCCAAACTGCGATAATCTATTCCTAAGCCATGCCGCCCCTGCTCAGCCGGATGCGTTCTTATCTTTTCTATGTCCCCGTCGTTTATCTCTACACGGCGATCATGGGCATCGGCTCGCTCCTCTCTTCGCTCTTCGATCGCAGCGGCCGGATCCAGCACGGCTTTGCCCGCACCTGGTCGAAAATGATCCTCGCCACCACCAACTGCCCCGTCACCCTGCTGAACCCCGAGAAGCTCGACGTTGGCGTTCCCGCCGTCTATGTCGTAAACCACCTCTCGGCGCTGGATATCCCTTCGCTCTACGCCGCTCTGCCCTTTCAGTTCCGCATCCTGGCGAAGAAGGAGCTGTTTCGCTATCCCGTCCTCGGCTGGCACCTCAAGCGCTCCGGGCAAATCGCCATCGACCGCGACAACGCGCGCTCCTCGCTCAAGAGCCTGATGAGCGCCAGCGACGCTCTGAAGCGCGGCATGTCGCTCGTCGTTTTCCCCGAAGGCGGCCGCTCTCCGGACGGCTGTTTGCAGCCATTCCTCGGCGGCTCGTTCTATGTGGCCATCAAGGCGCAGGCGCCGATCGTACCCATGGCGCTGGTTGGAGGCTACGAAGCGCTCCCCATGAACAGCTTTCATATTCGTCCGCGGCCCTTGCAACTGGTAGTTGGCGATGCCATCTCGAGCGCTGGTTTCGCGCCAAGGGAAATGGATAAACTGGCTGCCATGGCGGAGGCGGCCGTCGCCGATCTCTATTACCCCAGAGCGCAGGTCGCGCGCCCCGCCACGGAACCCCCCGAGGAAGCACTGCGCCATACGCAACTCACGGAGTCGCCGGAGGGCCATTGATCATGACAACGAAGCCCCGCATCGCCATTCCCGAACCTCACTCCGAGCGCGACTACACCGCGAAGACATTGCCCGACTACACCGAGGCCGTGGAAGCTGCCGGCGGTGAAGCGGTCGTCATCCCGCTCGATCTCTCTCCCGATGACCTGGCGCAGAAGATTAAGTCCTGCGACGCCGTGCTGCTCCCCGGCAGTCCCGCCGACGTCGATCCCGAGAAATACGACGAGCCTCGCAACCCGCACACCGCCCCAGCCGACGTCCCGCGCGACAACGCCGACGAACTCCTGCTCCAGGATGCCGCCAACATGCGTAAGCCCGTCTTCGGCATCTGCTACGGGATCCAATCGCTCAATGTCTGGCGCACCGGCAAACTCGTGCAACACATCGAAGGCGCCGACGCGCACGAGAAGAGTGGAGAATCCCGCGCCCACACCGTAAAGACCGAGCCCGGCACGCTGCTCGCCCGGCTCGCCGGCAAGGCGGAGCCCGGAACCTCCGAGATGTGGGTGAACTCCTCCCATCACCAGGCGTTGGCCACGCTGGGCGATGGCCTGCGCATCGCCGCCGTATCCGCCAACGATGGAATTATCGAGGCCGTCGAAAGCACCGCGGACGATCAGTGGATGCTGGGCGTGCAGTGGCATCCCGAGCGCACCTGGAAGCAGGACACATTCTCCCGCCTTCTCTTCGAAGAGTTCATCGCCGAAGCGCGGCGCTGGCACGAACAATCGGCGGCGAAGCACAACGACTTCGAGGCGGTGCGCTAGCCATGCCCGTATCCCTCTCGCTCGATGGCAAAGTAGCTCTCATAACCGGAGGCTCTCGCGGCATCGGAGCTGCCATCGTTCGGCTCTTCGTCGCCGCCGGGGCCAAGGTCGTCTTCAACTACCAGCGCGCCGCCGAAGCCGCCGAGAAACTCGTCCGCGAGTGCGGTCCGGACCACTGCTACGCCGTGCAGGCCAACCTCACCTCCGCCGATTCCGCGAAGCCGCTCATTGAAGCCGCCATCGCGCATTTCGGCGCCCTCGACATTCTCGTCGCCAACCACGGCGTCTGGCCGCCAGAAGACATCCCCATCGACCAGATGACCGAAGCGCAATGGCGCAGCACGCTCTCCATCAATCTTGACTCCGTCTTTGGCCTGCTGAAATACGCCACGGCCCACATGAAGCAGCAGGGTCGCGGTGGCCATATCGTGCTGATCAGTTCGACCTCCGGCCAGCGCGGCGAAGCCTTTCACGTCGACTACGCGGCCTCGAAAGGCGCTCTGATCTCCATGACCAAGGGCCTTGGGACCGAGCTCGCCAGGCATCGCATCTACGTAAATTGCGTTGCGCCGGGCTGGGTCGATACCGATATGACCGCCTCCACCCTGGTCGACCCCAAGGCAGACGCCCTCATTTATCAGCAGATCCCGCTCGGCCGGGTCGGCAAGCCGGAGGAGATCGCCGCCCCCGTCCTCTTCCTCTGTACCCCGATGGCCGCCTTCATCACCGGTGAAGTCTTCAACGTCAACGGGGGCGCCGTACTGGCTGGATAATCCGGGAATGCCCGCAAATCCATTTCGCACGTCATTCTGAGCGATGGCAAGAACGAAGGAGGATGACAAACCTATAGGAGGGGTGTCGGGAAACCGGCGCCCTTTCGGTTGCGCGAATTGAAAAAACCGTCACCGAGGCGGGAGCCGGTTTGCGGTTACACTGGATTCGAGAGAACAAGACATGGAACGACCGAAATATAAGCGCATCCTCCTGAAGCTTTCCGGCGAGGCGCTGGCGCAGGGCGAGCAGGGATTTGGCGTCGACAACAAGCGGGTGCACGAGATTGCGGCAGAGATTGCCGAGGTGCACCGCCTGGGCGTGGAGATCGGCATCGTGGTCGGCGGCGGGAATTTCTTCCGCGGCGTGGCCGAACAGGCTAAGGACATGGACCGCGTCTCGGCCGATCACATGGGCATGCTGGCGACGGTGATGAATTCGCTGGCGGTGCAGGATGCGCTCGAGAAACAGAACGTCCAGTCGCGGGTGATGTCGGCGATCGAGATCTTCCAGGTGGCGGAGCCGTTCATACGGCGGCGGGCGATCCGGCATCTCGAAAAAGGCCGGGTGGTCATTTTCGCGGCGGGCACGGGCAATCCGTACTTTTCGACGGACACGGCGGCGTCGCTGCGGGCGGCGGAGATCAAGGCCGATGTGATCATGAAGGCGACCAAGGTGAACGGCATCTACGACGCGGATCCGCAGAAGGTAGAAACGGCGACGATGTTCGAGCAGATCACCTACATGGACATCCTGAAGAAGGGGCTGCGGGTCATGGATGCGACGGCGATCAGCCTCTGCCATGAGAACCATCTGCCCATCGTGATTTTCAACCTGAACGAGCGGGGGAATATCCGGCGGGTGGTGCTGGGCGAAGCCGTAGGGTCGCTGGTGAGCGCATAGAATCGGGCAGCTCGTATTTTTTACCGGATCGCCCGGGCCGGTCGCTATGGGATGCAACGATCCCGGTAGTTTTTATCCATCTGAAAACCTCGACGAGGAAACACGTGGCACTCTCGAAAGTCAGAGCGTCGGGCCATCGAGGCGTTAGAATGTTGCCGTCCCCAGAAAGTCGTGACGAGAGGATGGCCGAGGAATTCAAGCCAGGCGAAAAAGTGCCAAGTTCAGGGGTGTATCGGGTCCTGCATAAGGGTCACAGAGACGAGCACGAAGCCACGCTACGAGAAGGCGAGGAGTTCCCCACATGCACGGTGTGTGAGGAAGGGGTGCGTTTCCACCTGGTGCAAAGCGCCAAGTTGATCGAACGGGACGGCGACTTCGTCGGGGAATAGTTACTGGTGCGATATACCCCAAAAGGGTTAGTTGCAATCCAGTACTGAGCAGAATAAATCTTCAAAATTGTGAGCACTTGCGCTAAGTTGTCAACGCGTTTTAAATCAGTTCGAAGGTCCCCCCATGCGCAACGTACTTCGTCGGACAGCAAGGTCAGCCCCTCTCGCGCCAAAATCCTTTCGTACGATTCGCATCCACGAGGGCGGGGGCGTTAAGGGGCCCGGCAGAAGCGGTCGGAATGTTTCGACGAAGACGTACCGGCCGGGCGACACCGTGAAGCAGTCTGGGATTTATGAAGTGGTGCACGACCAGGAACATCGCGCCGCGCACGAGGTGGTCATGATTGCCGGAGATGCTTTTCCAAACTGCGAGACCTGCGACCAGAATGTTCGCTTCCGCCTGGTACGCACGGCGCCCTATATCTTCCAGGACCAGGACTTCGAAGAAGAAGACAAGTAAATCTCATTCCGAAACAGGCGGCGTGGGTGTCGGCTCCATGTAGTGCCCTTCAAAGCAGTTATAATCACTCTTCATATTTTGGATTGAGGCGGACTGAAATGGCTCAAATCAGTATGGCTGCCCTGCCGGCGCTCAAAGACCAGTTCGGACAGTTGAAGACGCGGATGGAAAAGGCAGTCGAAGACTTTCGCAAGGAAATAGCCGCGACGCGCACGGGACGGGCATCCGTGCACATGCTCGACAGCGTGCAGGCGGAGTATTACGGATCGATGATGCCGCTGAACCAGGTGGCGACGATCAACGCGCCCGAGCCGCAATTGATCACCGTAACGCCGTTCGATCCGTCGGCGCTGGGCGCCATCGAGAAGGCGATCCGGACGGCGGACCTCGGCATGAACCCGATGAACGACGGCAAGATCATTCGCATCCCGGTTCCACCGCTGACCGAGGAGCGCCGCAAGGAGATGGTGAAGCACCTGCACAAGGCGCTGGAAGAGCACCGCACGGCGATCCGCAACATCCGCCGCGACGGCAATGACTTCATCAAGAAGGCGCTGAAGGATAAGAAGATTACCGAGGATGAAGAGCGCGGATCGATGGATCAGTTGCAGAAGCTGACCGATGGCGAGATCAAGAAGATTGAAGAGATGTGCCAGGCGAAGGAAAAGGAAGTAATGACGGTCTAATACCCAGACCGCAGCGCTCCGCCGGGTGATTCAAGCGGCTATGCCCCGAAAGCGCAACATCGTCGTATACCTCTCGACCAGCGCGGATGGCTTCATTGCGCGCGTCGACGGTTCATTTGACTGGCTCGACCGCCCCCGCCCAAAAGATAACTACGGCATGGGCGAATTCTACAAGTCCATCGACACGACCCTGTGGGGCCGCAAGACCTGCGACTTGGCGGTCGAATTCCAGAAGCGCGGCGTGAGCGGGACGAGCTTCGACACCAGGGTTAAGAATTATGTGTTCTCTCGCGACTTGCAACAGTACGCCGCGCCCGCTGGTGTGGAACTCGTGAAAGAACCAATCAAGGAGTTCGCAGCCCGTTTGCGCGCGGAGGAGGGGAAGGACGTATGGATGATGGGCGGGGCCGGCATCATCGCTTCTTTTCTGGATGAAGGCGAGATCGACGAGTTCATCATTCACGTGATCCCAACTTTGATCGGCGAAGGGATTCCGTTGCTCGCTCCGCGCCATCGCACGGTCCCGCTGAAACTCCTCGAGTGCACCCCGTTCCCCGATGGGGTGGTTCAACTGCACTACAAGGTACCGAAGCCCACGCAGTAGAGCGTGGGTTTTTCTTGCCCTCCGGAAAACGGCAGATCCCCACGTCGGGCTATGCCCTCCTCGGGATGACAACAAGAGAAAGTGATTTGGATTGCGGCGCCTGTCGTGGGCTGACCGCGTCGCAGCAACCCTTGATTGGTTAACACGTCATCCCTCATTTTTGTTGTCATCCAGGGAAGCGAAGCGACGTCGCGCGGATAGGCGCTGTTATGGCTCTTTACGGCTCCAATCGCGGATACGGGCGACCTCGGGGTCAGGGATGTTGAGGAAGTGTAAGAACTCCTCGTGGTCGGTGGGCGCGGATTTCTCGAATTGGCGGTGCCAGCGGTGCATGTCGTCTTCGCTGAATCCCGATTCCTTCATGATCGAGACCCATTTGTCCTTGGTCATAGCTTTTCTTCTCCTAAGAATGTTCTGCATGCGCAGTAGTTTAAGGATCACGCGCTGGTGATCCTGGAGGACTTCGATTTCGTGGTCGAGTTCGTTGAGCCGGCGCTTGAGAACGGAATTCAGCTGGTTGCTCGGGGCACTGAGAATCGCGCGAATCTCCTCGATGCCTACTCCGACGGAGCGATACAGCTTGATCTGTTCCAGGGCGCGCAGCTCACGTTCGCCGTAGAGACGGTAATTTGCCGGGGTGCGAACGGCCGGCTTGAGCAGCCCGATCGACTCGTAGTAAAGCACCGTGCTCCGGCTCAGATTGCAGCGTTTTGCCAGTTGCGACACTGTGTCCATGGCCACCTGTTGAGTGTGGACCCTACAGTGATAGACAGGTCAAGGATTTTTGTGAGACCGAAGCGCGTTGCCTGTTCACAAAAAGCAGGTCCCAACGTCGCTCCATCGCCCCGGCAGCGGGAACTGTCGGGGGCGCCGATTGTGCTCCTCAGAATGACAAGAGGAAGTATGGGAGAGGGAGAAAGCGCCGTGGCTGGACGCGGGACGAAATGCAGATCTGCGGACTGCGAATCTATAATGGGCGGTCACGTTTACGGCATGGGAGAGTGCTATGGCGGGTGTGCAGGGACGGGTGGCGCTGATTACAGGAGCTTCGCAGGGGATTGGCCGGGCGTGCGCGCTGGTGCTGGCGGAGGCGGGCGCAACGGTGGCGCTGGCGGCTCGCAACCGCGAGAAGCTTGAGGAGGTGGCGGCACAGATCCACGCGGCAGGCGGTCAGGCCGCGGTTTACCCGCTTGACGTGACCAACGAAGAGCAGATCAAGGCGACGGTGAAGGAAGTAATTGCGAAACAGGGCCGTGTGGACGTTCTGGTGAACAACGCAGGCATCACGCATGACCAGTTATTGATGCGGATGAAGCGCGCTGATTGGGATTCGGTGATCCAGACCAACCTGACAAGCGCTTTCCTGCTGAGCCAGGCGGCGATCGGCTCCATGCTCAAGCAGCGTTGGGGACGGATCGTGAACATCACCAGCGTGGTGGGACAGACCGGGCAGGCCGGACAGGCGAACTACGCGGCCTCGAAGGCGGGACTGATCGGGTTGACGATGGCAGTCGCCCGGGAGGTAGCTTCGCGGAATATCACCGTGAATGCGGTAGCGCCAGGCTTCATCGAGACCGCGATGACCGCAGGGCTAGGCGATGAATTGAAGGCTAAGATGAATGATCAGATTCCGCTTGGACGGCAGGGGACGGACGTGGACATCGCCTATGCGGTGAAGTTCCTGGCGTCGGAAGAGGCGGGATACATTACCGGGCACGTGCTCAACGTGAACGGTGGGATGTTAATGGGATGAGCGAAAACGACAACGTCGCACTCATTCGGCGCTTCCTCCAGGCGTGTGTAGAAGCCGACCCGGAGGAGTTCGCGTCGTATTTCACCGAGGATGCAGTCTGGTGGAACGCACCTTGGGCCCCCGTCAAAGGTCGCAACGCAATCCGCGAGACCCTCCGGCGAGGCGCGAAAAAAATGAAAGCTCTGCCGTGGGAGCTGCGCCACATTGCCGTCCACGACCAGGTGGTAATGACCGAGCGGGTCGACCACTTCCTGGTCGGCGAGCAGCAGGTGAGTGTTCCCTGCATGGGCATTTTTGAAGTGCGTGGCGAGAAGATCGTGGCTTGGCGGGATTACTGGGACCTGAAACAGTTTGAAATGCAGCTCCCGGAATGAGCTCCTATTCCCTCCCCGGCTCTTTTGGTGGCGGGATGACGGGGCTTGTCGCGGTCGCGGGATGCAAAACCTCGTAGCGGATCGTTCCGGTTTGATCCAGAAAAAAGTAACGCTTGCCGTGCTTGCCAGGTTCCGTGGGCGAGGCCGTGACGACATACGCCGTCGGCGAAAGCTGGCGGAGAGCGTAAGTGTAAAATCCCTCCGGTTTGGGGAGATCCTTCAGGTCTTCAAGGGCCGGTGCGAAAGAGTTATGCATGCTGCGGTAAGCCGCTTCGGCCTTCGCGATGCTTTGTAGCTGGTCGAGGGCGGAGGCCTCAGCGTGGGCGTTGCGGGCAATTCGCACCTCGAAGGTCCCGATCGTGAGTGGCAGGCCAAAGGCAAAGCAGACGATGATCAGGGCAGGCCAGAGGGAGTATTTCTTGTCGGTAGGCATGAGGGTTAAGGAGTCGTGCTTTCCGTATCATAAGCTGAGCCGCTTATGAACAAGGAGCCAAAGTCCAGCCCGGTGTTGATCCGTGAGGCGAAAGCGGACGAGATGCAGGTCGTTCGCGAGCTGTTTCGCGAGTATGCGCGATCGCTGGAGCTGGATTTGGCTTTCCAGGACTTCGACGCAGAGCTGGCGACGTTGCCAGGCAAGTATGCCCGGCCATGGGGACGCCTGCTGCTGGCGGTTGTGGGCCATGAGGTCGTGGGGTGCGTTGCCCTCAGGCCCTTCGACGAGGGGCGCTGCGAGATGAAACGGCTGTACGTGCGACCCACCCACCGCGGGATGAGAATTGGAGAGGCGCTGATCGAGAGGTTTCTGGACGAGGCGCGCGGGATCGGCAAAGGTGGCGAACTCGATACGGCTTCGGGGCAGAGGGCAGGAGACGCCCAAAGCTCCCTCGGTTCCGCCCGGGACCTCGCGTCAGGGGTTCCGTCCGGTTCGCCTCCGGAAAGCCGCTCACATTACCAACGTGTAGTTCTGGATACTATTTCTCCATTGATGTCGGGGGCAATTGCGATGTACAAGAAGATGGGCTTCCGCGAAATCCCCCCTTACCGCCCCAATCCGATGCGCGGTGCTCTTTATATGGAATTGAAGCTCTAAATCGCGCTCTGGCGGGCAAAATTCCCCTTTCTAAGACCGTTTTCACAGGGAGAATCAAGTTACTCTCGTATCTAAACGGTAAAAGAAACTCCTTGCCAGAAGGTTGCACTCTGATTACTATGCACTTTCCCCTAAACCGTCTTTCAAGGTCCGGGTTAACGATGAATATCGGCGAAACAATACGTAATTTCCGGTTGCAAAAGGGCATGTCGCAAGGCGACATCGAGAAGCGTACGGGTTTACTGCGGTGCTACCTTTCTCGAGTCGAGAACGGCCACACGATCCCGTCGCTGGACACACTGGCGAAGATCGCAACCGCGATGGATGTGGCGTTGGCGCAGTTTTTCTCGGATGCGCCGGGGGAAAACGGGGCGAAGAGCGCCCCCCAGGTGAGCGACGATGTGTTGCGCTTCCTGAACCAGATCCGGCGGTATTCGCCGGGGCTGAATGACAGCGACCGTCGGCTGGTGCTCACCATGGTGAAGAAGATGGCAGCCACCGCGGGTAGCCCGAAGTAGTCGAAAAGATTATCAGACGTTGCCAAGAGAAGCAGGCGAATCCGCCTGCTTTTGCTGTTTCTGCTTTACGAGAGCAGAAACAGCAGGTCCCTGCGTCGCTCCATCACCCCGCCAGCGGGAGCTGTCGGGGGCCCGATTACGCTCTTCTGGATGACAAGAGAGAGTATTGGAAACGAAGGCGGTGAGGAGGGCTGGCCGCCGGGCGTTGAACCGCAGGTCCCCTGGATGACAAGAGAGAGTATCGGAAACGAAGGCGGTGAGGAGGGCCTGGCCGCTGGACGTGGAACCGCAGGTCCCTAGGCGGCCTTGGTGCTGATTTCGTTCAGGGCCAACACGGCGAGTTCGAGTCGGTCGCGGGCACCGGTCTTCGAGAAAATACTCTGCAGGTGACGCTTCACGGTGTTCTCGCTGATGTTGAGCTCGCTCGCAATGTCCTTGTTTTTGTATCCACGGGCGACGAGGAAGGAAATCTGGCGTTCGCGCTCACTGAGACGCGAGAGGTTCGTGGGTGCGGGCTGTGGCTCGGCGGCCATGGCGTTGAGTACGCCGCGGGCTACTTCATCCGAGAATGCAAGTTCGCCATCGGCGACCGTACGGATCGCGGCGAAAAGCTTGGCTGGATCATCGCCCTTCAGGACAAGACCGCGGGCTCCCAAACGGACGACTTGTACGTAGTCCTGTTGGCTCTCCGAGCCAGTGAGAATGACAGAGGCGACGCGCGTACCGGCGCGGTCGAGGGTGCGGAGCACGTCGAAGCCATCCCCCGATGGCATCGCGAGGTCTAGCACGAGAACATCTGGGTGGACCTTCTGTACAATCTCGAGGGCTTGGGTGCCATTGCTGGCGCTTCCCATTACTTCGATGTCGGCTTGCGAGTTGAGAAGAGCCACGAGGGACTCGCGAAGCACGGCATGATCGTCGGCAATAACAACTCTAATCGGTTCGGTCATAGGGACCCCACTATCATAGATGCCGGCGGGAAAGATTGCATCTTGAGGGACTCTCGCCAGAGACGTAGCGGCTAAATAGGATGCAAAGTCTCTGAAAAGCGTTGTGAGTTGCTGAATTGGAAGGGCAGCTTCGCTGTGCTAAGATTCGCCCAATCCCGCAACCTTCGCCGTCTCCCAGAGGAGACAGTTTTCCTGTCGTTTTCCGAGGTGCGCAGTTGACGATCGACGAAGAGCTCGACCTGCTGGACAGCAGCTTGCGCCGGCTGAAGATCGAGTACGACGTGTATTTCGGGGGCGGGTCGAAAAGGCCTCCCAATGACACTCTCTGGCGAGTGACGAACCTGATCAAGAAGTTCGGCGACAGCCAGAAGCTGAACTTCGCCCAACGCTATAAATTCAATACCCTTTCGCAGAAATACGCTATTTTTAGCGATCTTTGGCGGCAGAAGCTGAAGATCAGGGAAGAAGGCTACCGTCGGCCGCAAGACGCAGTCCTGGGGATTGTCGGACTGCGAACCGATGAGGAGCACAAGGCGCAGGAAGAGCTGGGTGCGGCGCAGGTGGGAATGGACAAGATTGCCTGCAGCGATGTGGACCGCGACATGAATGCGGTGAAGGCACTGTACGAGCGCATGATCAGCGAAAAAAAGAAGGTTGGCGAGGCTTCCGGGGCCCCATTTGAGTCGTTTGCCTCGTTTTTGAGGAAGAAAACGGAGCAAATCCGGCGCGATTTCAAGTGCGAGGCGGTGGAATATTCCCTGGAAGTGCAAGGCAGCCAGGTGAAGTTGAAGGCCAAGCCGAAGACCTAGGCGCCGCCCCCCGAATCAAATATCTAAGTACATCGTGCGCTAGGAGTAGCCAGCGCAACGAGCTGCGATGTGGCCCGCCCCTCCTTGCGGAGAAGGGTGGGGCACCCAGAGAGCTGGGTTTATCCCTGTCAAATTTACTCATTGGTCACCGTTCCTACTCAGCTGGACAGGAGCTCGGGTCTTGAGCGCATTGAAACTAAAGGGCTTGTACTAGTGAGAGTTTGGCAATCCGATTGATATTAAGAGGGATGTTCGCGCTTCGGCGCATCCCGGATTGTCGCTCATCCGGGCAAACTCAAGATTTCAAGGGTGCAAGACCCAGAAGAAGTCCCGGAGGATCTACGCAATGAAGACCCGATTCCTGATCGCGCTGCCGTTGGCACTGACACTCGCTTTGCCGGCACTGGCGCAGAACACCGTTTCGAACCCCAGCGACAATACGCAGCAGCCCGCAGCCGCGGCCCAGCCGACGGCGCAGGACAGCACCTCGCAGCAGCCCGGACCGGGACCGACGGCCGAGCAGGAAAAGGGCATGTCGGCCCACCAGCCGCTGCAGCCGGATACCCGGGAGGGATTCTGGGGCCACCTCAATCCTTTTGCCCGCAAAAAGTACGTACAGCGCCAGATGTCGCCGATCCGTGAGCGCGTGAACGAATTGGATGAGCTGACGGCAGCGAACTCGAAGGCGATCAAGGACGTGGATGCCCGGGCGCAGGAAGGAATCCGCATCGCTTCAGCAAAGGCAACGGAAGCCGACCAGCACGCCCAGGACGCCAACAACCGCGCCACCCAGGCGAACACCACTGCAACCCAGGCAAGCCAGCATCTGCAGCAGGTGCAGACCACAGTGGAGAACATCGACCAGTACAAGGAAGCTTCGCAGATCGAGATCCGCTTCCGCCCCGGCCAGAATGTGCTGAGCCAGAAGGCGAAAGATTCGCTGGACGATATGGCGAAGGGCCTGGCTGACCAGAAGGGCTACATTGTCGAAGTGCAGGGCTTTGCTCCGGGTCATGGCCGCGTAGCTATCGACAACTCGCAGCGCATTGCAGATGAAGTTGTTCGCTACCTTGTGATCAACGCGAATGTGCCGATCCACCGTGTGTACACGATGGGCATGGGCAACGCGAAGGTGCAGGCAGCCTCCGCTACCGGCGAGAAGCCGCAGTACAAGAAGGGCGGGCGCGTGGAGATCAGCCTGTTGAAGAACAGCCTGGGCGAAATGGCCTCAGCCGACAGCATGCCGCAGTCCGACCGCACGGCGCCGACAACGACCCCCAAGCAGTAATCCGGTTTACCTCAACACCCCTCCCGTCCGGCTTGCCGGGCGGGAGTTTTTATTTTGTGGAGGGCCCGGAGTAAGCTGTGTGCTTCAGGAGTTGGCCATGGAAACCTTGTACTACTCGCGGATGAAATCGGCGATCGGGCCCCTGTGGGTGGCAGTTTCGAACAAGGGCGTATTGCTGATCGACTGGGGACATCGCAAGTTCCCGCCAGCGGGCTTCGCCAAGGGTGCACAGTGGGTGGTCTCCGAGGACAAGACGGCTGAGGTTCGCAAGCAACTGACGGAGTATTTCGAAGGGAAGCGAACCGAGTTCACGGTGACGCTCGACTTGCGCACGGGGACGGAATTCCAGCGGAGATGCTGGGAGATCCTGTCGAAGATTCCCTACGGAGAATTACGCACGTATCAAGAGGTCGCGGTGGCGGCGGGCAGGCCGACCGCCTTTCGCGCAGTCGGGCAGGCGAACCACGCGAATCCGATTCCGATCATCATCCCGTGCCATCGCGTGATCAATACGGACGGACACCTGGGTGGGTACGGAGGCGGCTTGGACATCAAGGAGCAGCTGCTGGCACTGGAAGAGGCGCTGCCGGGAAGCGGACAGTTGTTCGCCAAGGCGGCGAAGAGCGGCAGCTAATTCTGAGATTCGGTCTTGCGACCCACCCTCCCTTCGGGAAGGGTGGGGCACCCACAGTTTTGTTGATCTCTTATGTATATCCCTTCGCATTTCAGGCCGGAAGATGTTGCAGCGGTACACGAGAGCATGACGCGGACGGGATTCGTGTCCCTGGTGACCAATACGGCAAGCGGACTGATCGCGACCCAGGCGCCGGTGCTGTTCGATGCGACGGTTGGCGAGCACGGAATACTTCGCGGTCACATCGCGCGGGGGAATCCGCAATGGAAGGCGGCACTCGTGGAGCAGGAGGCGCTGGCGATTTTCGTCGGCCCGAACGGGTACGTCTCGCCGCAATGGTATGCCGCCAAACGCGAACACGGGCGGGTGGTGCCGACGTGGAACTACGTGGCGGTGCACGCGTATGGAAAAGTTCGATTCAGCGAGGATCGCGAGTTGCTGCTGCGCATTGTTACCCAGCTCACGGAGAAGCACGAGGCGAAATCGGAGCTTCCGTGGAAGGTGAGCGATGCGCCGGCGGAGTACATCGAGGGGCTGCTGAAAGCGATTGTCGCGTTCGAAATGCCGATCACGCGGATCGAGGCGAGCTGGAAGTTGAACCAGAACCGGTCGGAGGCGGATCGACGGGGAGCGATGGAGGGGCTGAAGGAGCGGGGGGAAGCGGTGGCGGAGGAGATGGAGAAGACGTTCGCGCCGAAAAAGAACGAAGGGTAGCTAGGGTGCCGTCCCCTGAAGGGGACTCGCTTCTTACCCAGCGCTTACGCGCTGGGCTATTTCCTGGCGTGCCTGCGGCACTTGCAGCGATGGTCCTCGTCGAGAGCGTTCGAGAGGGTAGGGGTTCTTCGACTGCGAACGCTCCGCGTTCTTCGCTCAGGATGACAAATCAGACGCCGATGGCTTGTTGGATGGCCTGGGAGATGGCGTCGGTGTGGCGAGTCATTTTTTCTTCGGATTCGGCTTCGATCATGACACGCGCCAGTTTTTCCGTGCCGGAGTAGCGGACGACGACACGGCCGCTGTCGCCGAGATCCTGCTCCGCCGACTGAATGGCCGCGGTGACACCGGGGAGTTCCTGAAGCGGCGTCTTCTCGCGCACCTTGATATTGCGAATGACCTGGGGGAAGACCTTCAGGTCGGAGACCAGTTCGGCGAGCGATTTGCCGGAGCGCGCGAGGACTTCGAGAACGCGCAGGGCAGTGAGAATGCCGTCGCCGGTGGTAGCATCGCTATCCATGAAAAGAATGTGGCCGGACTGTTCGCCGCCAAGGGTGGCGCCGGTTTTCTGCATTTCTTCCAGGACATACTTATCGCCTACCGCGGCGCGCAGCATGTGAATGCCGGCGCGTTTGAGCGCGGCTTCCAAACCCATGTTCGACATGGTGGTGGCAACGACGGTGTCGGTCTTCAAACGATCCCGCGATTTCATGTCGCGGGCGGCGAGCAGGAGAACGGCGTCTCCGTTGACGATGTTGCCTTGCGCGTCGCTGAAGAGAGCGCGGTCGGCATCGCCATCGAAGGTAATGCCAAGGTCGAATCGGCCGCCGGATTTCGCTACCTGGCTGGCCACCTCACCGGGATGCAGTGCGCCGCAGTTGGTGTTGATATTGCGCCCGGTGGGAGAGATGTGGGTGAACTCCGCTTGAACGCCGAGTTTAGGAAAGACGAGGTGGGCGATGGCAGAGGCGGCGCCATTGGCGCAGTCGAGGAGGACGCGGAAGCGACTCAGATTGGTGTCCGCGACTTGCGAACGCAGCCATGCGGCATAGTCATCCCGCAGCTTTTGATCGCCGGGCAGCATCGCGGGACCTTCACCTTCGCTCTCGGCGCGTTCGAGTTCTTCTAGATGATAGAAAATCTGGGCTTCGATCTGGTGCTCGATTTCGTCGGAGAGCTTGTAGCCGTTTGCACCGAAGACCTTGATGCCATTGTCCGTCCAGGGATTGTGCGAGGCGGAGATAACAACGCCGGCAGAGAAGCCGTGGGTGCGGGTGAGATAAGCGACACCCGGGAGTGGTGATCACGCCGGCGCTGGTGACTTCGGCCCCGGAGCTTTGCAGGCCACGCGCCAGGGAGCGGCTGATCCAATCGCTGGATTCGCGGGTGTCCTGGCCGATGAGCACGCGAGCGGTCTTGTACTTTTCGACGAGACGGGCGCCGAGGGCGCGGCCGATAGCAAACACGGTATGGAGATCGAGGGGATATTCTCCGGCAACGCCGCGGATTCCATCGGTACCGAAGAGTTGTCGCGCGTGGGGCATGGTGGTTGAGGACAACGGGATCACTTCTCTCCTGGCTTAGTTTTCACCGTGGCGACGGTGACGTGGATGGGTTCGGGGTTCATGAGTTGCACCAGCGGGTCGCCTACATAGGCCTGGGTGGTGAAGGTGCCGCGGCCTACTAATCCCGTGGCATCGACCGGATCGGTGATAGCCGCATCGATATTTTGCAGGCGGGATTGGGGACCGACGATGGTGATTTTCGAGGGGATTGCCTGCACCTCGCCGAGGCGGTATCCGGCGGCGAAGGTCCCGATGACGCGAGGCGTGACATCGACCAGCTTCGACGCGCTGCGGTCGAGGTCAAGACGTATCTGCGACGGGACCACCTGCACGATATGGACGTTATGAGGCAGGTGGCGGATCTGCTTCGGAGTGAGGTCGAAGGTACGCTCGCCGACCTTGGAGCCGGCTAGATCGATGACGGCGTCGAGGTCGGCAGTGGTCATTTCGCGGAGAAGTCGGGCGGGCCCCTGAACGCGGATCTCGGCGCGCTGGATGCGCTCGGAGCTGATCTCGAGATGCTCGGGCGTGTTGTAGAACTCGATCGGCACACTCAGCGCGATTTCGGCGGGCTGATCGTGGGCGACGGCCCACCAGAGTGCAAGGGCGATCAGCAGGGAGACGATCTTGAGGCGTAGATGGCCGAACACATGTTTCCGGAGCCAATGAATCATAGTTCGATCTCCGTCGAACTATCGCCAGGCTCGTGACGGTTGGCCTGAAAGGCTCCGTTGTCCAGGTCGTGATCCGGGGTGCTCGGCAACGTGGTGGCGGGGACGTGACGGTGTAAGAGCACGCTCAACCTTTCGCGCAGCTCCTCCGGCGTGATGTCACGTTCGATCGAGCCAGAAACGGCAATCGAGATGGCGCCAGTCTCTTCGGAGACGATGACGGCGAGGGCGTCGCTTTCTTCGGTGATTCCGATGCCCGCCCGATGGCGGGTGCCAAGCTGCGTGGAGAGCACGGGGTTGATGGAAAGCGGAAGAAAGCAAGCGGCTGCGGCGATGCGGTCCTTCTGGATGATCACAGCGCCATCGTGCAAAGGCGCGCTGGGGCGGAAGATGGTGGCGAGCAAGTCGTAAGAGATATGAGCATCGAGGGCTACACCACTCTCGATGTAGGTGCGAAGGCCGATTTCGCGCTCGATGACCATGAGGGCGCCGGTTTGATTTTGCGAAAACAGGTTGGCGGCCAGGACCACGTCATCGTAGGACTCGCCATTGGAGGCAGAGGAGCGGGAACTGGTGAGCTTGCGGCCCAAGCGAGCCAGCGCGTGGCGAATTTCTCCGGCGAAGACGACGATCAGCGCGAAGATGCCGTAGGGCAGCAGCGTGGTCATCAGCCAGTCGAGAGTACGCAGTTCGGCAAAGCGGGCAGCGATGAAGGCCGCGGCCAGGACAAAGACGCCGACAAGCATTGGGGTAGCACGGGTGCCGCGAATGAGTTTCAGGAACTCATAGATGAGCAGCGCGACCAACAGAATGTCGATCACGGCGGTCGCCAGGTCCGTAGCCTGGGGTACACGTCCACGTGCCAACCACTGGCCCATCCGGGTCCTTTCCATGCCGGAAATGTGTGCTCACCGCACAACCATTTTAATGCACAGAGGCTATTCCGGGCGCTTAACGGTTGCGGTGACCTGGCCGAGGGCAAGTTGGGCCTTGATGGTGTCGCCTTCGTGCACCTGGCGGGCATCTTTGAGGAGTTGGCCGTGGGCATCGAAGACCAGGGCATAGCCGCGCTCGAGGATGGAAATCGGCGACAGGCTTTGGACTTGTCCGGAGAGACGCTCGAGGCGGGAGCGGCGGCGTATGAGGTAGGTGCGGAGGGTCGCGGCCAGCTTTTCGACCTGGGCATCGATCTGGCGATGTTCGGAGGCGAAGCGGCTGCGGAGATCGTGGTGGCGGACACGAGTGGAAGCGACATCCAGGCGGCGGTGCAGCTGGCGGAAGAGATTTGCCTGGGCAGAGGTGAGGCGGAAGACGAGGTCATCCACGCGCTGCTGGCGGCGGGCGATGGCGGTCTGCATGCCGCCGAATGCTCCGTGACGGGCCAGGCGATCGAGGCGCTTTTCGTATTCGAGGAGACGAACGCGCAGAGCACGCGCCAAGTGAGTGCTGAGGGTATTCAGACGATCGTCCAGCTCCTGCTTGGAGCGGATGACGAGTTCGGCGGCGGCGGAGGGCGTGGGTGCGCGCAGGTCGGAGACGAAATCGCAAATCGTGAAATCGGTTTCGTGGCCGACGGCCGAAATGACAGGAAGCGTGGATGCCGCGATGGTGCGGGCAAGACCTTCGTCGTTGAAGGCGGCGAGGTCTTCGAGGGAACCGCCGCCGCGAGCAATGATGATGACGTCGACGCGGCCCGCTTTATTGAACCAGCGTACGCCGGTGGCGACCTCGGAGGCCGCGGTTTCGCCCTGCACCTGCGCAGGAAAAATGAGGACGTACACGCTGTTGTGGCGGCGGCGCAGGATGTTGAGGATGTCCTGGATCACGGCACCGCGCGACGAGGTGATGACGCCGATCTTTTTTGGCAAGGTTGGGATGGGCTTCTTGCGTTCGCGATCGAAGAGGCCCTCGGCCTGGAGCTTGGCCTTGAGCTGCTCGAAGGCGACCTGAAGGGCGCCCGCGCCCTGGGGCTCGAGGTATTCAGCCATGAGCTGCAGCTCGCCGCGGCCCTCGTAGAGAGTGACGCGGCCACGGGCGATGACCTTGAGGCCGTTCTCGGGACGAAACTTCAGAAGGCGGGCCTGCGAACGGAACATCACGATACGAAGCTGGGCGGATTCGTCTTTGAGTGAGAAATAAAGATGACCCGAGTCGGCGGGCCGGAAGTTGGAAATTTCGCCTTCCACCCAGACGTCGGCATATTCGCGCTCGAGGGCGGTGCGCACGGCGCTGACGATGTCGCGCACCTGCCAGATGCGCCGCTGCGGCGCGGTGAAGCTGAAGCCGAGCTGGTCACTGAAGGACATTGAGGGCAGTGTAACTCACCGCGCAGCGGGGTAGAGCTCGGATATAATCCGTGGCCGATATGGCGGTATTGCCTGCCACCGGGCCGCGACGCGAGACTGAAGAGACGATCGAGAGTTTCGACAGCCTGATGCCGTTCCGCGTGCAGGATATCCTGCTCGTTTCCAGCCTTTACGATTCCTTCATCCTGCGCGAAGACGGGCGGCTCAACGAGCTGCTGATCGGCGAGTCGCGCGAGCTCGACTTACAACATATTCCGGGCATCACCCATGTTTCGAACTGCGCAGAAGCGCTCGAGCTGGTACGTTCGCAGCCGCGATTCAACCTGATTGTCACGAACCTGGCGGTGGGCGAGATGAACGCCGCGCAACTGGCGCGCGAAATCCGCAAGCTGGGGATCGATGTCCCGGTGCTGGTGCTGGCGTATGACTATCGCGAGGTGAAAAACTTCGTGGCGCGCAACCGGGTCAGCGATGTCGATCGGATTTTTCTGTGGCAGGGCAATGCACGCGTCTTGATCGCGATGGTGAAGTACATCGAGGACAAGCGCAACGTTCTGCATGACACGAAGACGGTAGGCGTGCCGGTGCTGCTGGTGGTGGAAGACAACATCCGCTATTACTCGTCGGTGCTGCCGGTGATTTATACAGAGCTGATCAGCCAGTCGAAGCGCGTGATTCACGAGGGGATCAACGTGGCGCATAAGCTGGTGCGGCAGAGGGCGCGGCCGAAGATCCTGCTTTGCTCGGACTATGAGGAGGCCGAGCAATACGCGCGCCAGTATCGCGACAACCTCCTGGCGGTAGTTTCCGATGTGCAGTTTCCGCGGGGAGGGGCTCCGGATGCCGAGGCAGGATTCCACCTGGCGCACGTGATCCGTGAGCTGGTGCCGGACGTGCCGATCGTGCTGCACTCGAGCCATACGGAATACAAAGCGCGCGCCCATGGACTGGGTTTCGCGTTCCTGCAAAAGCGCTCGCCGACGTTCCTCCTGGATTTCCAGGAGCTGCTCATTCAGCAGTGTGCCTTCGGCGATTTCGTTTTCCGGATGCCGGATGGCGAGGAAGTCGCGCGCGCCAAAGATATGCATGAGCTGGAGCTGGAACTACACCGGGTTCCAGCGGAGAGCATTGCGCAGCACAGCCAGCATAATCATTTCTCGCGCTGGCTCACCGCCCGGACGGAATTCGCATTGGCGCAGAAGTTGCGACCGCGCAAGGTCTCGGACTTCCCGACGCTGGAGGATCTGCGGCGTGACCTGATCGATTCGATCCATGAGTATCGGCGGGAGCAGACCGAAGTTTCGATTGGAGATTTCGATGCGTCGACATTTAAGACGGGAGATGCGTTCTTCCTGCGCATCGGATCCGGATCGCTGGGCGGCAAGGCGCGGGGACTGGCGTTCATGCGGCATTTGCTCTACAAGCAACGATTCTCGCGGCGCTTCCCGGGGGTAAAGGTCTCGGTTCCACCGGCGGTGGTGATCAGCACGGAGTTTTTCGATCGGTTCCTGGCAGACAACAACCTGCTGGAGTTTGCGATCCGCTGCCCGGATGACGCGGAGATTCGGCAGAGTTTTCTCGATGCGGCATTGCCGGAGGTGTTGCTGTCGGACCTGCATGCGTTTCTATCCGAGGCGCAGTATCCGCTCGCGGTGAGGTCTTCGAGCCTGCTGGAAGATTCGCACTACCAGCCATTCACGGGGGTTTATGAAACCTTCATGCTGGGCAATGGGTATGCCAGCGTGGAAGAGCGACTGGCGCAGCTCGGGCGGGCGATCAAGCTGATTTACGCGTCGACGTTCAGCCAGCACGCCAAGGCGTATGTGCGCGCAACGCCCTACCGGCTGGAAGAAGAGAAGATGGCTGTGATCCTGCAGGAAGTGGTAGGCGCGCAGCATGAGACGCGCTTTTACCCCAATTTTTCCGGGGTACTGCGTTCGCACAATTTCTATCCGACGGCGCCGATGACGTCGGCGGATGGGATTGCAGCGGTGGCTCTCGGTATGGGACGCGCGGTGGTGGAGGGCGGGCGGTGCCTCTCGTTCTGCCCAAGGTATCCGCGGCATCCGATCCAGTTTTCCGAGGTGAAAGAAATTCTCGCAAATTCGCAGTCGGAGTTCTGGGCGATGGATCTCGAGCAGCACAGCGGTGGAGATCAGGCTGCCGGGCTGCGCGAGGTGCGGTTCGAACTGGATGTAGCAGAGCGCGATGGGACTCTCGCCATGGTCGCATCCACCTACAACCGGGACAACGACGCTGTGTATGACGGGATGAGCCGCGCGGGCACGCGGCTGGTAAGTTTTGCGCCGATCCTGAAGCAGGAGATTTTTCCGCTTGCCGGAATCCTCGACCAATTGTCGAAGGTCGGCGAAGCGGCACTGGGCCAACCGGTGGAGATTGAATTTGCGGTGCGCCTGGCAAGAGCTCAGGGAGAGCCGTCGAAGTTTGGCTTTCTGCAGGTGCGGCCCCTGGTGCTCTCCGGCAACGGGGAACATTTGCGGATGGACGATGTGGAACCCGAGACATTGATCTGCAAGAGCTCGAGTGTGCTGGGCAACGGACGCATCCAGAATTTATACGACCTGGTGGTGGTGGACTTCGATCGCTTCGAGCGTGGGCGCAGCCGGGCCGTCGCAGAGGCAGTGGCGCATTTCAATGCGAAGCTGATGGACCGTGAGCGGCCCTACATCCTGATTGGAGTGGGGCGGTGGGGATCGAATGATCCGTGGCTAGGCATTCCGATCGAGTGGGACGAGATCGCCGGCGCACGCGTGATTGTCGAGGCCGGGTTGCGCGATATGAGCGTGACGCCATCGCAGGGCAGCCATTTTTTTCAGAACCTGATGGCATTCCAGGTCGGCTATTTCACGGTGAATCCTGAGTCGGGACGCGGAGTGCTCGACTGGCGATGGCTGGGAGAACAGCAGGCCGTGCAGGAAGAAGAGTGCGTGCGGCACTTGCAATTCGAGAAGCCGGCGGTGGTGGTGATGAACGGCATGACGCGCGAGGGCATGATTCTAAAACCGGGATATGAAGTTCCGGGGCGCTAAGGGGCGCCGAGTAGGGGGCCTTCGGCTGCGAACGCTGGGCGTTCTTCGCTGAGGATGACAGGGGATTTACCTGCGGACGAGGTGGAACAGCAGGTCCCTACGTCGCTCCATCACCCCGCCAGCGGGAGCTGTCGGGGGCCCCGATTGCGCTCCTCTGGATGACAAGAGAGGGCACTGGAGTTGGGAGCGGACGATGGAGGCTCGCCGCGAGGCGGAATGGGCAACGGTATTCGGTGCGAGTAGGTTCTTCGCTGAGGATGACAGGGGATTTACCTGCGGACGAGGTGGAACAGCAGGTCCCTACGTCGCTCCATCACCCCGCCAGCGGGAGCTGTCGGGGGCCCGATTGCGCTCCTCTGGATGACAAGAGGGAGTATGGGAAAAAGACACAGTGAAGCAGGCTGGCCGCGGGGCATGGCTATTTTCGGGCGATGCGGACGGCGGCGGCTAAATCGGTGAGGAGTGCGCGGGTTTCTTTCCAGTCGATGCAGGCGTCGGTGATGCTCTGGCCGTAGGTGAGCGGCCGACTCTTCGTAAGCGTCTGAGCGCCCGCCACGAGATTGCTTTCCAGCATCACGCCGACGATGCTTCGGTTCCCGGCTGCGATCTGCGCAGCGACGTCACGACAGACGATGGGCTGACGGGTGTAGTCCTTATTGCTGTTGGCGTGGCTGCAATCAATCATCAGGCGCTGTGGCAGACCGGCGCGGTCGAGAAGAGCGCATGCCTCTTTCACAGAAGCTGCGTCGTAATTCACCAGCTTGCGTCCACCGCGAAGAATGATGTGGCAATCAGGATTGCCGGCGGTGGCGAAGATCGCCGACTGGCCGTACTTGGTGTGTCCGAGGAAAGTGTGCGGATGTGCGGCGGAGAGCACAGCTTCAATCGCGATGCCGACGTTGCCCGAGGTCCCGTTCTTGAAGCCAACGGCGCAGGAGAGGCCGCTGACGAGTTCGCGATGCACCTGGCTCTCGGTGGTACGCGCCCCGATTGCGCCCCAGCAGACGAGGCCGGCGAGATATTGCGGGGTGATCATGTCGAGGAACTCGGTGCCGGCGGGAACCCCCATCTCCGCCAAGTCCAGCAGAAGATGACGCGAGATCCGCAGACCGTCGTTGATGTCGAAGGACTCATCGAGGTGCGGATCGTTGATCAGGCCCTTCCATCCGATGGTAGTGCGCGGCTTTTCGAAGTAAACGCGCATCACGAGGCACAAATCTTGCGATAGCTCATCGATAGCGGTTTTCAGCAGCGCGGCATATTCGCGGGCGGCCTTGGTGTCGTGGATAGAACAAGGGCCGACCACGACCAGCAAGCGGTGATCTTCTCCGCGAAGAATGTTGCGAACCTGTTCACGCGAGCTATGTACGGTGGCGGAGGCCTTTTCGGTGGTCGGCATCTCCTCGTCCAGGAAGGCGGGAGGGAGGACGACTTTTGTCCACTGGATACGAAGGTCTTCGGTAGGGCGGATCATGGCAGAGCTCGCAATAAATCCACCTTACCACAGCATTTTTGCCGCTAGCGCGTGGGCACGTGCATGATGTGCATGCCGGGATGAACCACGAGCGCGGCTGCGCCCACGATGCCGGAATCCGGCCCGTAGCGCGCTTTGAGGAGTGGGATCTCGCCGGCGCGCGGGTTGACCGACCAGGCGCGCAGGTGCTCACTGATGCGGGGATACCAGTTCGCGAGCATGGTACCGACGCCTCCGCCCATCACGATCACGTCGGGCTCGAGGAAGTCGACGATGTTCCCAAGCCAGATAGCGATGAGATCGGCAGTCTCTTCAAAGATTTCGGCGGCGAGGCGATCGCCAGCGCGCCAGGCATGCTCTACGGTTTCGCCGGTGATGGCAGAGACGTCGCCATTGGCAAGCGCAAGAAGCTGCCGTCCTTCGTTCTCCGGAGAGGATTCGATGCGGCGGCGGGCCCGGGTGGCGATGCCCGGACCGGCGGCGAGCAGTTCGATACAGCCGGGCTTGCCGCATCCGCAGCGAGGGCCGCGGTGATCGAAGTTGATGCTCATGTGGCCGCCTTCTCCGGCAGCGCCGGTGCGGCCGAGGTAGAGATGGCGGTCGAAGAGGATGGCGGTTCCGATACCGGTGCCGATGGTGCCGTAGAAGACGCAATCGTAGCCGGCGCCGCTGCCCCAGATCGCCTCGGCGAGTCCGGCGGCATTGGCGTCATTGTGCAATTCGGTGGGCAGCTTGTAGTGCTCGGCGATGAGTGGGGCGAGCGCGAAATTCTTCCAGCAGGGAACGTTGGTGGCCATGACCACGCTGCCGGAACGCGGATCGACTGAGCCTGGGGCACTGAGTCCGATGGCGCGAACCGTGGCGGATGGATTCTCTCGAAAGGTGCGGTCGATAGCTTCACGGACGGCGGAGACGGCTTCCTCCGCACCGCGGGTGGCGTTCATGGGGTTCCTGGTCTTATAGAGAATCTCCCCATTCTCGTTGACTAATCCGGCGGCGACCTTGGTGCCGCCGATATCCACGCCTAAGAAAACTTCGCCGTCGATTTGCATGGCTTTCTCCCAGTTGCGGAACCGCTACCGATAGCGCCGAATGCGGAGCATGTGCCGGTCCGCGCGGTACATGCCGAGGACGTACAGTATCGGCTTACCCTGGGTGGAATAGATAGTCTGCCGAATACGTAATACCGGGTGACCCTTGGGAACCGCCAGTTGCTTGGCGAGGTCAGGGTCGGCCGCGGTGGCGTCAACCTCTTCGTCGGCATGGGCGATGGTCACGCCATAGTCGTTTTCGAGCAGGGTGAACAGAGACCCGCGTTCGACGGCTGCCCGGGACAAACCCCGAAAATCCTCGGCAGAAAGATAGCAGCTTTCCACGGCGAAGGGTTCATCCGAGCCCAAGCGGACGCGGTCGAGTTTCAGCAACCGGCTGGCTCCCGGCAAGGCCAGGCGGGCGGCAATTTCGTGTTCGTCGTCTACCACCTTGAGGGCGACGACGCGCGAGGAGGGTTCGAGACTGCGTCCCGCAAGCTGCTCGCTGAAACTCATGAGCTTGTTAAAGTGAATCTTGGGGGCGGCGACGAAGGTACCGGCTCCATGACGGCGTTCAACGAGGCCTTCGCGCTCCAGACCGACCAGGGCATGGCGGGCGGTCATGAGGCTTACCTCATGCAGACGCGCGAGCAGGCGTTCGGAATGAACCGGATCCCCCGGCTTCAGTTCGCCGCGCTCGATGCGTTTCAAGATGGCAGCCTGGATCCGTTTGTAGGCTGGCGTTCCGTTCTTCCGAATGGTGGGCATGTGGGTGCGGACCGCTCAAGTGCTATAGAGCTTTATACTACAGGGGAAGGCTGCGGTGCACCCTCGAAATTCGAGTTATGCACTAAGGAACCTAGGTATAAGAAAACCGGGAGCTCTCTCAGCTATATAGCGTTAAAACGTTTTGATATTGAGCGGCGCGAGCAACTGCGCAGCTTTTCTACGGGTTTTGCTGTACCCTCTGCTACAGAAAAGCTTCGTTCTTCGGGGGAGCACGGGTATGCCTGTCACCGATGATATTTCGAAACCATCGCTGAAAGCCGTGGTACTGGCGGCGGGAAAAGCGTCGATCCGTCCGGGGCGTCCGCTGATCCTGGAGGCGCTGGGCGACAGGAGCATCCTGCAATGCGTTTTGGCCAATGCGCTGGAATTTGTCGGTCCGGAAGACCTTTACGTGGTGGTGAATGCAGAAACAGATGTGCGTGCGGTGAATACTGCTTTGCACTACGTAGAGCAGAAAGAAGCCGCGGGGACGGCCGATGCGGTGTTGCAGCTGGTGCAAGAGATCGACGGCTTTAACGGCACACTGCTGATCCTTTATGGCGATACGCCCCTGTTCCGCAGCGCATCCCTGCGAGGGATGTTGAACCGGCACCGGCTCAGAAACGCGCACCTCACCTTGCTGACGGCGGTGGTCGATCGGCCGCTGCCGTACGGGCACATCATCCGCAACAGCACCGGCCAGATCATCGACATTATCGAAGACAGCGCGGCGTCGCCGGAGGTGCGCGCGATCTGCGAGGTCAATGTCGGAGCCTATGTCGTCGAGTTCCCGGTGATTGCGGCGGCGTTGAAACACCTGTCGCCGTCCCCTGTGGATGGGGAATACCGGCTGACGGACTGCGTTCATGAGCTGATTCGCTCCGGGTTGCGGGTGGAGAGTTATCGCCTGTACGACCAGGACGAGGTTCAGGGCATTAATACGGAGGAAGACCTCCAGCACGCGCAGTTCATCCTGGAGAAGCGGCTCTTCCATCCGCGACGGCAGGAAGAGCAGAACATTGTGACCTTTGGCACCGGGGGTTGGCGGGCGCTGATCGGCGAGGGGTTCACGCTGCACAACGTGAGAAGGCTTACCCAGGCGCTCAGCAACGGGATCATCCGCCGCGGCGAAGAGAGCCGAGGCGTGATCGTCGGTTATGACCGGAGGTTTCTTTCCCGGCAGGCCGCGGAGGCGTCGGCGGAGGTGTTTGCGGGCAACAATATTCCCTGTGTGCTGTTGCCGGAAGATGCGCCGACTCCGCTGATCAACTATGCGACCGCAGTGAAGGGGTCGGCTTATGGCTTGGCTTTCACGGCAAGCCACAATCCGCCCGAATGGAATGGTCTGAAAGTTTTCAACGGGGATGGGTCGCTGCTGCAGGACGAGATTACGCGCGAGATCGAACGGGAGACGAACCGGCTCACTTCCCGCGACGTCGTGAAGCTCGACCTGGACGTGGCGCTGGCGTCGAAGATCGTGGAGAAGCAGGACTTCACCAACCAGTACGTGGACGCGATCGAGAAACTGGTCGATATGGCGGCCATCCGGAATGCCGGGCTGCGGCTGATCGTTGACCCGATGTACGGCGTGGGACAGCTGACGCTGGGAACGGTGTTGACCGAGGCGCGCTGCCGGGTGACCTTCATTCATGAGCGGCATAATCCGTTATTCGGAGGGCGGTCGCCCGCTCCGAACGAAGATGCGCTGCGGGTGCTTAGTTCGGAGATGCAGGAGCATCGCTATGATCTCGGGCTGGCGATGGACGGCGATGCGGACCGGGTGGCGATCCTGGACGAACGCGGGCGCTACATCTCGATCAACGACATCCTCGTTCTGCTGTACTGGTATTTGCACGAGGTACGAGGCCAGAGGGGAGGGGTGGTGCGCAACCTCTCGACGACGCACATGCTCGACCGATTGGCGCGCAAGCTGGGGGAACAGGCCTACGAGAAGCCGGTGGGGTTCAAACACATTGCGGCGGGAATGGTGGAGAACAATGCGTTGCTCGGAGGCGAGTCTTCGGGCGGGCTTACGATTCGCGGCCACATTCTTGGGAAGGATGGCATCTTTGCCTGCGCTTTGATCGTGGAGATGCTGGCGCGCACGGGGCGCAAGGTCTCTGCGTTGATGAACGATGTGTACGAGATGGTCGGGCGGCTGTACTACATGGAAGAGAGCCTGCCGGCAACGCCGGAGATGCGCGTCGCCGTCCCGCAGCGGGTGAAAGGCGCCGCGCTGGATTCGATCGGCGGATACAAGGTGATTGGGACGTCGTTCATGGATGGCATCAAGTTGCTGCTCGAGAATGACAACTGGGTGCTGCTGCGCTTCTCGGGGACTGAGCCGGTTCTGCGGCTGACGGTGGAAGCGGACAGCGAGGCCAAGGCTCGGGAGTTGCTGCAGTGGCTGCGGCAATTCGCGACCGCAGAGAACGATAGCCGGCCGCAACCCGAATGAGCCTCGATATAGGACAATAGCTGAACCATGAACGACCAGGTCGTGGTCCGCTGCAAGGACCTCCGCAAAACATATGAGGGCAAGGTCGAGGCGGTCCGGGGGCTCGACCTGACGATCTATGCCGGGCAGTGTTTCGGACTGCTGGGTCCAAACGGCGCTGGAAAAACCACCACCATCGAGATCCTGGAAGGGCTGCTCGAGGCGACGGCCGGTGAGGTGGAAATCCTCGGCCACACCTGGAAGCGCAATTCGCGTGAGCTGCGCGAAATGATCGGGATCTCATTGCAGGAGACGCGATTGGGAGAGAAGCTTACGGTCCGCGAGACGGTGGAGCTTTTTGCGGGCTTCTACAGTCAGTCGCGACCGGTGAACGATGTGCTGGAAGAACTGTCGCTGACGGAGAAGGCGGATGCCCGCGTGGGTAAGCTTTCGGGAGGTCAAAAGCAACGGCTGGCGATTGCCACAGCACTGGTCTCCAGTCCGCGCATTCTATTTCTCGACGAACCGACGACGGGGCTCGACCCGCAAAGCCGGCGGCAGGTGTGGGAGATCGTGCGTCGATTCCAGCAGGCGGGCGGGACGGTGTTGCTCACTACGCACTACATGGACGAGGCGGAACGCCTGTGCGACTACATTTCGATCATCGATCACGGGAAGGTGATCGCAGCCGGAACGCCGGCGGAGTTGATCTCCGGCGTAGGCGGCCAGCATCGGGTGGAATTTGCGTTGGAAGGCGAAGGCGTGGACGGGGATTTGTGGCGGTCCCTTCCCGGGGTCGGCGGTGTGCACCAAGATGGTGGGATTACCGCGCTGACTGTCGAAGAGCCGCACCTGACGATCCCCGCGCTGCTGGCGATGGTGAACCAGCGAGGATGGAAGCTCAGCCAGTTGACGACGAGGCAATCGAGTCTTGAAGACGTATTCGTGAACCTGACCGGACGCCACCTGCGAGAGGAATGACATGGCACAAGAGATCGAGAAGCTGACGAAGCATGGCCGGTGGAGCGGATATGCCGGGCTTCTCTCCGCGCGCATGAAGGAGCTTTTCCGGGAACCGGAGGTCGTGTTCTGGATCTTCCTCTTCCCGGTCCTGCTGGCCTTCGGGCTGGGAATCGCGTTCCGAAATCGTCCGGCGGAGAAGGTAAATGTCGTCTTTGCGGAGCAGCAGGGTTCGGAGCGTTTGCAGCAATTGCTGAAGTCCGCGCCCGACGCGCAGAAGTTCAATATCCAGGTTCAGCCGCCAGAGCAGGCCGCCAACAGCTTTCGGCTGGGTAAGGTCGATCTCGAGATCGTTCCGGCGGCGGGCGGAGGCGCCGAGTACGTCTACGATCCGTCGCGTCCGGAGAGCGTGCTGGCGCGGAACGTGGTGGATGATGCGCTGCAGACGGCGGCGGGACGGAAGCCGGTGCTGCCGAGTACGGCGCGCGTGAACAGCGAACCGGGAAGCCGCTATATCGATTTCCTGATTCCGGGGCTGCTGGGGATGAACCTGATGGGTTCGGGGATGTGGGGAATCGGGTTTGCGCTGGTCGATATGCGGCAAAGGAAGCTGCTGAAGCGCTTTGTGGCGACGCCGATGCGGCGCAGTGATTTCCTGCTGGCGTTGGCCTCGAGCAGGCTGCTGCTGATGATCATCGAGCTGTTTATCGTGCTGGGCTTCGGCATCCTGATGTTTCACATGCGAGTCATGGGATCCTGGTCGGCGATCCTGCTGGTCAGTTGCCTGGGGGCAATGACCTTTGCCGGACTTGGGCTGCTGACCGCGAGCCGCGCGCAGAAGATCGAGACGGCCAGCGGCATCATGAACGTGATCATGATGCCGATGTGGATCTTCTCGGGAATCTTCTTTTCTTACGAGCGATTTCCGGCAAAAGTGATCCCGCTGATCCGACTGCTGCCGCTGACGGCGCTGAACGATAGCCTGCGGGCGGTAATCCTGGAAGGTAAGACGCTCGCATCGCAGACGGAACCGATCGCCGTAATGTGTTTCTGGGGAGGGCTGTCGTTTTTGTTTGCGGTGCGAATCTTCCGCTGGACATAATGACTTGGGAATCGGCGCAACTTTTGCCGGAAGGCGGGTTTATAGAAGGTGAGTCCAAGGGAGTTGTGTCGCAAGCGGCTCACTATGGAGCGAAATTCGATGCGAAAGCACTTTTCTGGGTTTTTTCTGCTGGCAGCGATGGCTGCGGCTCTTTTTACCGCGCAAGCGGTCCTGGCACAGGAGCCCGGGCCCGGGCCTGAGCCTGAACCACAGGGAAATGGCGTGAGCGCCGGCGGCAAATGGATGGTCTTCGAGTCGGAAGACAAGATGACCGCGGCAAAGCTGGTGCGTTTCGAATTGGAGTCCGACAACACGATGCCGGATAGCGACCGGCATTCGAAGGTGATCCTCTTCTGCCGCAACGGTAAGCTTGAACTCAGCGACTTCCGCCCGAACCTTCGCATGTCCGGACCGAACCGGCCTGGGTTCTGGGGACAGCCTCAGATGGAAGTGACGGTACGCGTTGATAATTCGCACGACCGCCATGGATGGAACTGGGTTCGCGGACAGTTTTTGTCGATGGATAAGGGCACGACGCGCGAATTGATCGGAGCCAAGATCTTCAAGGTGGAGTTCTTCGCGTCACGTCAGGGACCGCAGATTGCGGAATTTTCCCCTGATGGGTTGGACCTGCGCCGGGTGAAGCAAGCCTGCGATATCACGCCCAAGAAGCCGTAATTTTGAGGAAACGAGGAAAGGAGCACCGTCCTGGTGCTCCTTTCTTCTTGCAGCACTGTGCTGCGGAATCATTCGACATCCCACAAGCATCCAGGGGAGCGACCCAGACCTTTCGATTGCGTGCTTACCTGTAGCTCACGCGCCAGATGGAATTTGAGCCGTCGTCGGTGACCAGCAAGGATCCATCGGTAGCAACGGTCACTCCCACGGGCCTTCCCCAAACGTCGCCCTGCGGTGTAACAAACCCCGTCAGGAAGTCTTCATATTCGCCGGTGGCGTGGCCGGTCTGGTGGAGGGGCACGCGGATGACCTCGTAGCCGACGCGAACCGATTTGTTCCACGATCCGTGCTCAGCTGCGAAGATGTCGCCGTCGTACTCCTTAGGGAACTGCTTCCCTTCGTAAAAAGTCATCTCGAGGGATGCGTTGTGCGGTTGCAGCAGAACATCGGGCACGATGACTTTGTTCTTCAGTTCGGGGTGCTTTCCCTGGTGGCGCGGGTCCTGGTGATCGCCTATGTAATACCACGGCCAGCCGTAAAAGCCGCCTTCCTGCACATGGGTGATGTAATCGGGAACGAGATTGTCGCCGAGCGCGTCGCGCTCGTTCACCGAGCACCAAAGTTCGCCGGTCTTGGGATCCACCGCGAGTCCAACCGGATTGCGGATGCCCGAAGCATAAACGTGCAAGCCGGAACCGTCGGGATTGGCTTCGAGAATGTCGGCGCGATTTTTCTCTCCGGGATGCGTGTCAGGATCGTCCACGTTCGAGCCCGATCCGACGGAGACAAACATCTTCTTGCCGTCGAGGCTGAAGCGAACATCGCGCGTGGAATGCCCGCCGGTCGGCAGATCGAAGAGGTGCTGGGGTTCGCCGCGCGCTTTCAGGTCGCCGTTCTGGTAAGGAATACGGACGAGGGCGTTGGTATTTCCAATGTAGATCCATTCAGGATTCGGCCCCGGCGGATAGAAAGCGATGCCAAAGGGTTCGTCAAGCCCGCTGGCGAAGACGGAGGTCTGCTGCGGTTTTCCGTCGTTGGTCATACCACGAAAGATCTTGATATCGCCAGCGCGCATTTCGGCGACGAAGATGTCGCCGTTGGGAGCGGTACGGATCAGGCGCGGGCCGTTGAGGCCCTCCGCGAAAAGGTCAACCTTGAAACCGGGGAGGGCTTGCGGCCAGGCGTCCTTCGGGCGCGGCACGACACTCGGACTATTGCTCGAAGACTTCGTGGCATAGGGCTGCGGGAGGTCTGCAACCGTAATTTTGCGAACCGTGCCCGGCTTCTCGTTCCGGAAATCGATGAACGGGCTGCCGTTGCTGGCCACGCTGGGCGAGTTGGCGACCGGAGCCGCGGAAGCGGTTGGCTTTGCCGGGCCGGCCGTATTGATCGCTTTCACGTAGCTGACGATCTGCCAGCGTTGCTTTGCGGGAAGCCCTCCCCACGCGGGCATGCCGTCATCGGCGGCACCCTTGGTAATGAACCAAAACACCTCGCCATCGGTAACCTGCTGCGTGGGTCCGGTTTTCAGTGAGGGAATGTTGCCGCTGCCGTCGCCCGACGGCCCATGACACGAAGCGCAGCTCTGGGCATAGAGCTTTTTGCCGGCTTCAATCGCGGCGGGTTGACCCGCGTATGGATTTTTCGCCTCGATGGCGGAGGCAGGCGCGTTGTGAAAGCTTCCGGTTTGTGCCAAGGCAAAAACGGCGGCGAGAAACGTAAATGCAACGGCGATGAAGAAGAACGATCGAACGAACTGCACGCGTACCTCCGGAGAGACTCAGAGCCAGAGCACTGAAACGTGCCAGACGGCACGGGAACTTAGCAATTTTGGATGTTACAGGCAATCGGACGATGCGGCTCCGGCCGATTTTTTCGCGGAGTGACTCTGGTTTTCCGGCTTGGAGGAAACTGCTGCTACGGAACCGCGATTTGCGTGGGGATATTGTCCAGGCCGTCATCGCCGGGTCCTTTGCGGAAGCCGTAGATCGCAATGTAGACGTGTGCGGCAAGAAAGCAGAGGCTGGCGGCGAGGTTGAAGATCACCGCGTCCCTTGTATCCCGGACTCCAAAGACAATTAGATATCCGAGTTCCACGATCGCCACCAGGACGATTTGCGCGATCGTGCCACGCCAGAAGATCCACTTGCGGGAGCGGTTCATGATCCAGATCAAACCCGCGATGTAGTTGATCGAGATGGTCAAGATAACCAGGCCCATCAGGCTGCGAAGGGCGGCATACTTCGGTCCGAGGGGCCAGAGAAAAATTCCCGGCGCCAGGAAGGCGATGAGGGTCAACAGCACACAGCCTGCAGAAGCGAGAGCCAGCAATTTCAAATACGTGGGAAGAAGCGTTTCGACCGGGCGACGGGCTACGAAGGGCTCCACGACGACTACGTTGAAGGTCATCATGCCACTGAAGACCTGGGCCAGGCGGCTCAGAGCCGCGACTTGCGCGACGCCGACCGTAGTGCCGAATATTCCCACAAGAAATAGAGCAATCTGGCCGTGAAACGCGCCCAGGAGAATGGCAGGAATCGCGGGCAGGATATAGTTCCAGATCTCGCGCCGGACGGCCAAATCGGGAGTTTCCGGCCATTGGATCGACGCCATGGCGTTGCGCTTGAGCAGAAACCCATTCGCCGTGAGATTGAAAGCGTAGAGTATGGCGGCCGTCCACGCATTGAGGGCGCCTACGAGCCATAGGCCGATACACGCCAGAAGCCGAGCGATGCCGGATACCGATTGCGGCACGTAGTAGGCGCGGAGCCTGCGGTAGAGAATGAGCGGCGCACCGAAATACGCCGCGGGTCCGCTGGCATAGAGGGCCAGCAGAATGGACCCCAGCAAAACGATTTGGATCGGCCACTCCCATCTTTGCCGGTGTGTAATGTACAGAAAGGCGACCGAGGCAAGTGGCGCAAGAACCCAGAAGGCGCGGTCCCGGTGGGCCTTGGCTTCGCGCACATAGCGGCCGACCAGCCCTCGGTCAGCGACGCGTTCGCCGACCAGGGGAATGATGGTGCTGGCGTAGCCCAAGTCCATTAATACCGAGGTGGTGAACTGGAAGCCGGAGGCAAGGCCAAACTTCGCATAGTCGCTGACGCTGAGCGTACGCACCAGGAACAGCCCAACCAGTACACCGATCGCCTGCACGGTGCCCTGTCCGAGGACGAAATCCGTCAGCAGCTTCACGATACGACGCGCGCGGCTGTCGGGCGACGAAGCCTGGGTCTGCACGCTCGACTGCAATTCGGGCTGCGACGATCCGTCCGCGTTCTGCGTAGACATTATCTTCGCCGGTTATACCAAATGTTCCGCATGCAATCCGGATGAACCGGGGGTGGGATCACCGGTACATGCGAATGTTACCGTGCCTCGACGGTTTCGCGCCGTATCAAGGTGAATATCTGCCGGTAGGAGGGATTTCGGTCCGCTTTCTTCAGGAGAAACTCAGTCACTCCGGGCGCCACTCGCATGATCCGGGACGAGAAACGGTTGAAGGTCGGTGAAATCTCACGTTTCATCAGCCAGGTATGGAAGCCGATGCTTTCGTTCGCCTGCTGCTGCACCTCCCAACCAGAGATCTCGCGCATCAGGTCGGCCTCCGGAAAAGGAGCGTCCATATGTTCGGAGAGCCAATCTGGCGGAGCAAGCTTGCGATCGAGGTAAGTTTGGAGCAGCGCCTTGTCGGACTCCCAGGCCAATTGTCCGCAGGGATAGCCGAAGATGACGAGCTTTTGAGCGACGCGCAGGCACTCGTTCACCACCGTTTTGCGCAGGTCGGGTGGGACGTGTTCGAGGACGTCGGAGGCGACTACGACTTCGAACTCCTTGTCTCGAAAGGGGAGATCTGCGGCGGAGCCGATCACGGCCTTCATGGGCCACCGGGGCTCCGAAGAGAATGTGAGATCGCATCCGACGAAGGATATTTTCCGAAAGCATCCTATGCCGATGGGTCCTGAGCCGACTTCCAGGAGCGAACCGGTGTCGTACAGGTTCTGCTTTTTCAGAATTCGAAGGATGGGATAGTAGCGCGCCGCCCAATTTAGCAATCTGCACTTCCACTGAACCGCAAAGCGTCCAAAGCTGTTGTTCGGGCGCTTCCGGCGATGTGCCCGGCGAGGAAGTATACAGTTTTCGGCGCGCGACAAAAGTCAGGCGTTCGCCTGCTGCTGGCGAAGCCGGGTCCGGGAGGCGGAGAGATCCTTCTCGGATTGCACGATGATTGCTTCGAAATAAGAAGTGGATACGCGCCGCTGGCGCTGGATTTCGGCCCGCTTGCGCAGCATCCTCGGCAACATCCGGATGGCCCGCCAAGTGCCTTGCAGCCATGGAAGAAATTGGCGACCACGGACGATGACAACGGCACAATAGTAGGCCTGCCAATAGAGAATGTGAGGGAGAAACTTGAGTACAAGGCGGCCCGGAATGTTCTTAACAATTGTGTTCCAGTTGTTTTGCGCGGAGAGACGTACAACAAAAGGATGGAAACCACTGCCGGTCGTGCCGCAGCCAAGGTGATACATCACGGACGTGGGCACGTACATGCACTGATAGCCGGCACTCTGCGCGCGCAGGCCGAGGTCCACGTCTTCGAGATAGGCAAAGTAGTCCTCATCGAATAATCCGATATCGTCCAGCATGGTGCGGCGGTAAACTGCGGCTCCGCCGCAGGCACCGAGGATCAAACGAGGTGCATCGAACTGTCCGATATCGCGTTCCCGTTGCCCGATGCGTCCAGGCAGTCCGCCCCTGCGATAGGCGTCACCAGCGCCGTCCAACAGTTTGCGATCGTCGTAACCAAGCATTTTGCAGCCGGTGCTGCCGAGTTCCGGATGTTCTTTGAGGGCACGTACCATCTCACTGAGCCACGATGGTTCGACGACCGTATCGTTGTTCAGCAGCGCGATGAACTCGCCCCTGGCAGCTCGGATCCCGGCGTTGACGGCAACGCTGAATCCGGTATTCATCTCGAAGTGAACCAGCTTGACTTGCGGGTAGTTGGCATTCAGGTACTCGACGGAGCCGTCGTGGGAGCCGTTATCCACAACGATCACTTCGCGCGGTTCATAAATCTGCTCTGCTAGCGAGTCCAGACAGCCGCGTAGAAATTGCTTTCCATTCCAATTAGGAATCACAACGCTTACGAGTCCGGGTTGAGGATCGTGTTCTGTAGACGTTGCGGAGGCTGGGGATTTTTCGGGAGACATCGTCGTATGAGGCGCCGAACAAGCCGATTATAAGGGAAAGGGAGGCTGCGTCCGACCGCCGTGTGATTGACATGGCGAGCTCATAACGGGCATCGTAAGTGCAGTTTCGATGAATGCAACCAATTCCATTACTGGCTCACCGCCCAAATCCCTGGGCGTAGTCATCCCGACCTATAACCGGTGCGACGCTCTCCTGGAATGTATGCAGCACCTGGAGCGGCAGACATCTACCGACTTTGAGGTGGTCGTGGTGGACGACGGCAGCACCGATCAAACGCGGCAGGCGATGGAATCGTACTTGGTAAAGTCTCCGCTGGCGATTCGCTATGTAAGACAGAGCAACAGCGGTCCCGCGAAAGCGAGAAACGTGGGCGTCTCCATGCTCCGGGCGCCGGTTTGTGTCTTCCTCGGTGACGATATTTTCGCCTCGCCCTCACTGCTCGACTGTCACGCGGCCCTACACCGGGAATCGCCCGCATGGAATGTGGCGGGACTCGGCTGGACACAATGGAGCGCGTCGGGGCAGACGATCACGCCGTTCATGCAGTGGCTGGGGGAAAGTCCATACCAGTTTGCTTATCGTGACCTTCTCGCGGGGCAGCAGCCGGACTGGCATCACTTTTACACCAGCAATTTGTCTGTGAAGACGGAGCTGCTGCGGAAACTACGCTTTAATGAAAAGTTTCCCTACGCTGCCCTGGAAGACAGCGAACTTGGATACCGGATTCACCGCGAGTATGGTCTGACGCTTAAGTTTCTGCCTGAGGCAATCGCGTATCACCTCCATCCGACAACGTTCCGCCAGGCGTGCGAGCGCATGGTGCGCGTCGGGTACTCGACGCGGCTGATGGACGAGGCGTGGCCGGGACAGCGTCCCCAGCGAATCTCGACCTTCAACGCAAAGCTGCGCAGAGTGATATCGCGGAGCACGCTGCTTACCAGATTGCTGATTGAACTCGCCGATCTTTCGGTGCGAGCTGCGTGTCCGAACCGGCTGATGACTGCCGCACTGTCCTGCAAGTTTGAGATCGGGTACGAGAGCCAGCGCGATCCGGATGGAAAACTGGTTCCGCGCAGGATTTAGGAAGCTGGTCGGGGCGAGAGGATTCGAACCTCCGACCCCCTGCGCCCAAGGCAGGTGCGCTACCAGGCTGCGCTACGCCCCGACTACTCAAATTATAACTGCTTTATGAGGCAGTCTAAGCGTAGCTGCGGATACGCGACGGCTTGAATCTGGCGCGGCTAGCCTCTTCTCGCCGGAGCCGGGGCCTATAGCGGCTATAATCAAGAACGGTATGAACGCGCAGCAGTACGCCCTGGTGGCGTATGTTCGGAATCCGGTCGGCATTTTCGTAGAAGAGCTGCGGCGAGAGGTTCATCCCGAGCATGGTCACCTGCCAGCCCATGTAACTGTCCTTCCGCCCCGACCCCTGAACGGCACGGAAGAGCAAGCGCTGGCAGCGGTGGCGAAGTTTGCGGCCTCGCAGCCGTCGTTCGAAATCGGAATGGGCGGAGTAGAGTCGTTCGCACCCAGCACCCCGACCATTTTTATACGCGTGGCCCGCGCCGCCTATCGAATGCGTGAGCTGCACGATGCGATGAACTCGGGCGCGCTGCAATATGACGAGCCCTGGCCGTACATGCCGCACCTCACGATCGCCAAGCTCAATTGCGTTCCCGACGTGGAGCAAGCCATCGAAAATGTTCGGCGGCGATGGAGTTCCTATGTCGGTTCGCGCACGGTACGGATCGACAACCTTGCCTTTGTGCGCGGCTCAGGCCACACCTGGTTTGACATCGCCCGCTTTTCGCTGGACGGAACGGTAGGCAAGAACCTTTAGTGCATGTACCAGTTCGTTCTTGCGAATGTACTGCGAGAGAGCCTAAAACAGAGTCACTGTCCCGGTGCTACTCGGGTCTCCCCGAATTCATGGTCGAGGTACGTGTATGAATCTGGGAGTGTATGGATCAGGTTACCTCGGAACGGTAGTATCTGCCTGCCTGGCCGATCTTGGGATGCCAGTCACCTCCTACGACGCAGATACCTCACTGGTAATGGAAAACGCGCAAGGAACCCTGCGCTTCCACGAAAAGAATCTCAAGGAAATCATTCGCCGTAACGTGCGGGCCGGACGCCTGATGTATACGACCGAACTCGAGTCGGTGGTGAAGCGGTCTTCGGCCATCTTTATTGCCGAAGACAGTGCGGTCGGAATCGAAGACATTGTCCTGGAACTGGCCGCGGTCGCGCCGCAAAATGCCCTTTTTGTCATCATGACTCCGACACCGGTGGGGACTGCCCGCAACATCGAACAGCTGATGCGCCATCGCGGCTTTAAGCAGCAGGTGGTCACCCAGCCCATGGCTTTGACGGATGGCTGCGCGGTGGAAGATTTCAATTGGCCGGACCGCCTTGTTTTGGGAACTACTTCGAACGATGCCGTCGATATTCTGAAGCAGATCTTTCGTCCGATCGTGATGCGTGGTGTGCCGGTGATCGTGACCTCGCCGGAAACTGCGGAGTTGGTGCGTGAGGCCTCGACCGCGTTTGTCGCGACCAAGCTTTCGTTCATCAACGAGCTAGCCAATCTCTGCGACCACGTGCAGGCGGATGCGACGGACCTGGCGCTGGCGATGGGACTCGACAAGAAAATCGGCCCGCGCTGTTTACAGCCGGGAGCCCACATCGGCGGTGCCTTTGTGGAAAACGAAATGAACGCCCTGGCGACACTCGCAGACCAGTTCGGCGTATCGCTGAAGGTGCTCACTGCAGCCCGCGAGGTGCATCATGACTTTTCCGACCGCATCATGGAAAAACTAATGTCGGTGATGCCGGCGGTGGTTGGGCACGAAGTCGGGATTCTCGGGCTCGCATTCAAGCCGAATACCAACTGCATCGCGGGGTCTGTTTCGCTGTCGCTGGCGCGAGGGCTGATCTCCAAGGGAGCGCGGGTTCGGGCGTACGATCCGGTGGCGATTCCCGAGGCGCAACGCGAGTTGAACGACGTTGTGCACTTTTGCCAAACGGCCTATGAAGCCGCGGAAGGCAGCGATGCCCTGGTCGTAGGCACCAGTTGGCCGGAGTTCCGCGCGCTGGATTGGCCGCGGATCAAACGCCTGTTGAAGGATCCGGTGGTATTCGACACCAAGAACATGCTGGATGCAGCGCGACTCCGCAACCTAGGGTTCCGCTATGTCGGAATCGGGCGCGCTTAGAGGATCAGGTTTCACGTTCAATCAACGAATGAATGTTTCCTCCACTCGGCCCGGACAGAAATGTTCGGGCCTTTTATAATGCGGCCCGGAGGACTTCATGCAGAGAACAGCAAGCGCACATTGGTCTGGTGGCCTGAAAGACGGTAAAGGCACGGTATCGACCGCCAGCGGAGTTTTGAAAGAGACGCAATACTCATTCGCAACACGTTTCGAGAACGGCGCCGGTACGAATCCTGAAGAGTTAATCGCAGCCGCGCATGCCGGGTGCTTTTCCATGGCGCTTTCCGCAGAGCTGGGGAAGGCGGGGTTTACTCCGAAGTCGATCGACACGAAAGCAACTCTCACCCTGGACAAAACCGACGCGGGCTTTTCGATTACCGCAATCCACCTCGACGTGAATGCCTCGATCCCGAACATCGATGCAGCGAAATTCGACGAAATCGCAAACGGTGCGAAAAAGGGCTGCCCGGTATCGCGCGTACTGAATGCCAATATCACGATGAGCGCGCATCTCGTTTGATCCACGGGCTTCGGTGCGCGCGGTTGTTAAATCGCGTGCACCGGGCCAACAACATCGTCTGTGCAATCATCCCAATTGTGAGTACGATTCTCTACGAATCGATCGTTCGACTTCTGGAGCGCGCAGGTTGAAGATCACGATCTTCGGGCTGACCATATCTTCTTCGTGGGGCAACGGTCACGCTACGCCGTATCGCGCACTGATTCGAGCGTTGCACCGCAATGGTCATGCGGTCCGCTTCTACGAGAAAGACGTTCCTTATTACGCCCGGCATCGCGACTTCCACGAACTCAAGTACTGCGACCTGGTGCTATACCCGGACTGGGAGACGGTTCGTCGGGAGGCACTCGCGCACGCGGCGGAATCCGATGTCGTCATGGTCGCGAGTTACTGTCCCGAGGGAGAGAGAATTTCGAACGAGCTCTTCGAACTCCCGCAGCCACTCAAGGTTTTCTACGATCTCGATACGCCGGTGACCCTGGCGCGGTTCGCCGCCGAGGGCGGAACCGACTACCTGCACCCGCGGCAGATTCCCGCTTTCGACCTGCTGCTGTCGTTTACAGGTGGAAGGGTATTGGGCCGTCTGGAGAACGAGTACCACGCCCGCATGGCTCGGCCCCTGTACGGCTGCGTGGATGCAGAGGAATACCGCCGTGTCGCGGCGGTTCCAGAACTCACCTGCGACCTGAGCTACATGGGAACCTATGCAGCCGACCGGCAGGAGAAACTCGATACGCTCTTCCTCGAGCCCTCGCGCCGGACGCCGGAGATGCGATTTCTCCTGGCGGGAACGCTTTATCCCTGGGGATGGCAGTGGCCAGAGAATGTGCAGCGACTGGATCACGTCGCACCGGCTCTGCACCCGGCTTTGTATTCGTCTTCGCGCGCCACGTTGAACATCACCCGTAAGGACATGGCGGAGTCTGGCTATTGCCCATCGGGACGCTTCTTCGAGGCAGCTGCTTGTGGCTGCCCGATCCTCACCGACAACTGGGAAGGCTTGGATACTTTTTTTGGCCCCGACGAAGTGCTTCGCGTCGACAGCGCCGACGCGGTGATCCGGGCGTTGATGGCGGACCACGGTGAGTTGGAGACACTCGCGGCGCGGGCACGTGAACGGACGCTTGCCGAGCACAGCGGAGCGCACCGGGCCCAGCAACTGCTCCACTATCTCGAGGAAGCGCAGGCGGAAGCCCGTCGCTCCCGGTCGGAGGTTGCATGATCGGTATTATTCCAGCGGCGGGAGCCGGACAACGTATCCAACCGCTCGGCTGTTCCAAGGAGCTTCTACCCGTCGGTTCGCGTGTGATCGATGGCGTGGAACGCCCCAAGGCGGTCGCCGAATATCTCGTGGAGCGCATGATTGCGGCCGGTGCGGAGCAGATCTGCATGGTGATTTCCGCCGAAAAAAGTGACATCGTGCGCTACTTCGCGGAACGAAATTACGCTGCCGAGATTTTCTACGTGGTGCAACAGAAACCGGCCGGCCTTTGCGACGCGCTTTTTCGCGCAGAGCCTTTCGCGCGTCACCATCGCGATGTGCTGATCGGGTTACCCGACACGATCTGGTTCCCCGAGAATGCCTACCGTCCAGCCGTCGAAGACAAACGATCCGACGTCAATCTGGTCTTATTTCCCGTGGACGATCCGACCGTATTCGATGCGGTGGTGTGTGACGAGCAGGGCTACGTCGAGAAAGTGGAGGTCAAGCAGCCCGATGCGCACAGCCAGTGGGTGTGGGGCGCTGTGACCTGCACCGGCGAGGCGTTTCGTACGCTCAAGCTGCTATGGGAGTCGCGGCACCGCGCCGATGAGTATCTCGGACACCTGCTCAACGCCTACATTGCCGCGGGCGACGCGGTTTGCGGTACATACGTCGGGGAGCGATATATGGATGTCGGCACGCTGGACGGCTACCATCGCGCGCTCGACTACCTGCGCTCGCGGCGGGAAGCACACAAAGACCCGGCAGATTGATGCGAAGCTGGTTTCGGTACGGCCTGGCGCCTAGCTATGCGCCCGCAGGATGTCGCGGAGTTCGCGATTGATGCGAGCGGCGTCACGTGCCGCCTTGTCGATCAATTCCACCCAGCGCTTGTTCGTGTCATCCAAGGAGGCCTGCGCGAGCAGGTACGACGCCTGCATAACGGTCTCAATCGAGTTGCTTAGGTCGTGAGCCAGGGTGCGCATCTGCGCGATGGTTTCCCCTTGAATCGCTTTCGAATCATTCATAGTAGATTGCGTGGGCTTCGAAGACATTTCCTCTCCGTGTATGGCATCCCGGCCGCGACAGTCTGCGGCCCCGAATATGCGAGAGTCAGATAACTTTGACGTTGAAACGTAACAATACGTTGTTCGGAGCTGCCGTTTTCTATCGGATTCGAGCCGAGACCTTGGCAGAAGGCCCACATTCCCAGTGACTTAGGATGGCCCGGTTTGACACCTACGTGACACCCTGTAAAATAAGCAGGTACGTCGCCTCCGACTTGCGTAGCCGTTCGGATCCCGGCAATTGAATGCATTTTCCGGTTTGATTCGTGCCGCATAGTGAGCAGAAGTGCCGAAGTGGCGGAATTGGCAGACGCGCATGGTTCAGGTCCATGTACCGGCAACGGTGTGGGGGTTCGAGTCCCTTCTTCGGCACCAGAAGATCAAATCCCTCGCGCAATGTGCGCGAGGGATTTTGTTTTGAGGCGTTTACCGCTAGTTGGCTATGCTGAAGCTGGTCCAGGGATAGGCGTCCATATCGCGCTGGAGCGGCTTTTGCCAGTCGAACTCCGGGTGGGCGCTTAGGTGTGACGCTGCCTTGAAATTTTTGCCACAGGCATGTCCTGCCGCGGCGGTGAACGTCATTTTCGCAATCATGCTCGCGTCAGCGGCCTTGTTCTGCACCGCGCCCGCCATTCCGTAAGGCGGTTCCCAATCGCCGGAGCCTCGGGGCGAAAGATCGATGTGGCCGTCGAGGGTACGCTCGTCAGGATCTTCTTTCTTCTCGTAGGCGTCGTAATGGTCGGCCAGGAAGCGTTGCGCGGCGGCCAGGTCGATCTGTCCTTTGTTCTGTGCCATGAGCTGCTCCCAGCGGAGATGGCGCGCGATCGAGCTCTCGCTCACGTTGTCAGGATGAAAGTCGGTTTCTTCGCGGATGAGATTCTCATTGATCGGGAAATTTGAACCGACGAAATAGCCATCGGTCTTCCGCTCGAGGGTGACGTTTTTCAATCCAAGCTCAAGGCGCCCGATTTCGTTCTTCGAAGCGTCCGCGATCAACCAGGTGTTCGCGTAGCCACCGTTGTTGCCTTCCTTCATGATGCGGGCGAAGTCATCGATCGAGTTCGCATACTGTGCCGCCTTCCTCGCGCGAATGAACTCGGGAATCTGGTTCGGATCGAAGCCTGAGAAGTGGCCTATCGTCGTTTCGGTAATGGCGATTCCGGCCGAGTTCGTCACGAAATCATCTCCGCTGTGGATCACGCCCGGCAGGCCATCCATGAGCATGCGGTTGCCTTTCGCGGGGACGATGTCAAAGATGATGGTCCAGCGCTCGCCTTCGAGGTAGCTCGACCAGTTGTTGTGCGCGATCACGGGCTTCCCATCCTTTGTGTAGCTGCCGGTGGCGACGAAGGCGCTGCAATGCTCAGGTACGGCCAGAGATGCGGTTTTGATGCCGTGCTGCTTGTCGTATTCCTTGACGTAGTAGCTCCACTCCATGGCGGCATTCAGCGCCACTACGTCCCAGAGATCGATCTTTACGCCATGCGCGGTGGCGCCGTCCGAGATTCCCTGCAGCTCCTCGCGATACTCCTGCTCGATATGCGGCCACATCATGTTTTGCGCTGCATCGCGAAAGAACGACCATTCTTTCTTGCTGTCGTGCGTGGCTTCCAGCTTCACCACATTGAGCATGTCCCCGGTTTCCTGTGCTAGGAGATAGCCATTCTGAAATCCGATCTCGTGCGGCGAGCCTTGCAGATGGACAAATGTCCATCCGTTCTTTTCCGGCAGTCGATAAGCGCCTTGCAATTCGCCCGGCGCCGCAGCAGCGCGAGACGACTTCGCCGAAAGCGACAACAAAATGGCGAGGAAAGCAAGTCCAACGATGGCTGCCAAGGTTCTGCGCATTGAAACCCTCCGGGAACAGCAAGGTCAGGAATTTTAGCAGAGTCCAGCCGGGGCGCGGAGAAGCTTGAACCGATGGGCTTAACACTTCTTTACGCAGAGGACGGCGCGCTTTCGCAAAACATTTCTGAGGCGCCGGGTTTACATCCGTAGATCACGGAGGATCGGAGAATGATAAAGAAAGCAGCACTTGCCCTTTTCGGACTGATTTTCTCCATCGCGCTGATCACGCCGCAAAAGGCGGATGCGCAGGTGGTGGTGAGAGTGGCGCCACGCCCTTATGTTTACGTGGCCCCGCCGGTGGTGTATGGACCGCATTACTATGCGCCTTATTACCCGGGCCGGGTATGGATCGGTGGACGATGGGTGGCACGGCCTTATGCCTATCGTTACTACGGACCGCGCGGATACTGGCGCCGGTAGATCTGGAACGGACGGTGAGAAGCCCCTCCATTTGAGGGGCTTTGCTTTGCCCGGTCTGGCATACTTTGCGGGATGGCGCGGATTCTCTACGGGGTGAACGGCGAAGGCGCGGGGCACTCAACGCGGTCGCGTGAGGTGATCGCGCATCTGGTTGGGCAGGGGCACACGGTGCACGTCGCATCCTTCGATCGCGGCCTGCAGAACCTGGGTTCGGATTTCGAGGTCACCGAGATCTATGGTCTGCGGTTTGCCTATGTGAACAACCGTGTTCGCTACGACCGCACGATTGCCAAGAATCTCTTCACCGCGCCGAAGGCGGCTCGCAGCATTCATCGCTTGATGCAGCTTGCGGAAGAGTGGCAGATCGAGTTGGTGATTACCGACTTCGAACCGCTGACCTGCCACGTTGGACATCGCAAGCACCTGCCGGTGATCACCATCGACAACCAGCATTGCCTGACGAACACGGACGTGACTTACCCGAAGGAGTTTCGGCGGGACGCGGCCGCCGCGAAGCTGGTATGCAGGCTGATGACGCCCCGCGCGGATGCCAGCCTGGTCACTACGTTCTTCCTGCCTCGCGTGAAGAAGCCAGCCACGTATCTGTTTCCGCCTATTTTGCGTGAGGATATCCTCGAGGCGAAGCCGATTGAGGGAGATGCGGTGCTGGTTTACGTAACGTCTCCGGCACCCGCGCTCGCAAAGATACTGTCGAGTGTGCGAGGCGCGTTCATTGCCTATGGCTTCGGACGCGAGGGACGCGAAGGAAACATCCTGTTTAAGAAGCCGAGCATGGACGGGTTCCTTGCCGATCTCGTGACGGCGAAAGCCATCCTTGCGAATGCCGGCTTTTCCCTCGTGACCGAAGCGCTGCATCTCGCGAAGCCTTACCTGGCCGTTCCGGTGGCGCACCAGTTCGAGCAGACGTTCAATGCATATTGGCTGGCTCGTATGGGATATGGCGCGTGGTGGGAGGAACTCAACAAGGAGCGAGTCGAGGCCTTCCTTTACAACCTGCCGGTCTATCGCGAGAAGTTACGGGGCTATCCGCGAACCGGAAACGCCGCTCTGTTTGCGAAGCTCGATGAACTGATCGGGCAATTCACCGGTCGAGCTCACCGGCTCCACAAATGAAAAAGAATCTGCCGATGCTCGTAGTCAAGGAGGATCCTAGGAGCGCGCATCGGCAGGTTCAGGCGAAACGTCAACGATATCGTTCGCAAGATCGATGGCCCAGAAGGCTGACCGTCCCGCGATTGCACTTACCTTAGCGAAATGCGATTACGAAGGGAAACGCATAAAAGTTATCGGACGGATCAGAAGATTGGGATGAACGGCTGAAACTTTCGAACCATTCATCCCGAAGGGAACCCAACCCACCCGCAGGAATTACGCCGTTTTCCCGAGGTTTTCATTCGCACTGCAAGTTCGCTGCCTTCTTGGCTTCGCGAATGAAGGCGTCGACTTCATCACTCCACGGTCGCTTGAATGTCGCGGGCCATTTTGACTGTTCGGCGTAAAAGTTATTCAGGCCCTGCTTCACCTGCGGGCTGCCTTGCGTGAAAGCGTGCAGCAGAGCGATCCAGCGTTGCGCGAGAGCCTGAGCCCGTTCGCTCTTGGGATCGACGTGTTCTCTCACTGCTTGCTCACAGTCGGCGAGGAGCACGGCCCAGTCCTTCTGGCCCTGCTCGGCGGCGTTGGGAGTGCGTGTGTCGAGCTCCTTCTGCGCTTCGGGCGAGTAATACTTCTTCATCCATTCGGTGTTCTGTTCCATCTCGATTGCCTCCACAATTTTTTTTAGGCTTTGCCAGTCCGCGGTTCCCGACTCGGCGAGCATGGCTCGCGCCCGCTCCACCGCAGTGAGGGCGCCATCCAACGTCTTGCGACGGCGCTCCAGGGCCTCTTTCTGCAGGTCGAGGGTGCTGCCCAGGTCGTCGGGGTTGCGGTCCACCAGTTCCTTGATTTCCTGGAGCGAGCAGCCGATGAACTTCAGCACCGTGATGCGTTGCAGCCTCACCAGTTCGCGTTCGCCGTAGATCCGGTAGCCGGACGGCGAGCGCTGCGGCTGTAGCAGCCCGAGACGATCGTAATGGTGCAGCGTGCGCACGGTGACGCCCGTCTCGTTCGCGAACTCCTGAATCCGCATGGCGTGCGGTGCCAAAGTTCCTCCTTGCTCGATCGAGATGGAGTTTCGGGCCTGACGTTACGTGAGGGTCAAGCGGATTCGTAAGTGGCTGGCTGGAGAACTGTTTCGGCCGCAACCAGCACCGTGGCGATCCAGACCACGTCGGCGACGGCGAGGTGGAGCATTTGCAGCCACACCGGGGCTTGCAGGGTGATGTTCAGAATCCCGAGGAAGACCTGCGAGACGATGGCGATCGCGACCACGCCTGCGAATCGGCGGGCACGCTGGTTGTTTCGGCTGGCGGCGGAGACGAAAAGCGCGATTACAACGATCGACAAGAAGGCGAGCGCCGGGTGGAAGACCCGTAAGCGAAGAAGGAAGTGGCTGCCGGACGAAAAATCGGCGGCCATGGTGGCGGAGGGAAAGAGCGTATCGCCGAGGGCAGCGATGACGCCGGCTGCGGTGGTGATGAGCAGCATGAGCAGCGCTGACCCTGCGAGCCATGCTCCGCGCTTCGTCCAACGAACGGCTCTCGCATCGAAGGGCAGCCAGAGCGCGGTGACGGCGATGGCGGCGAGGAGCAGCATTGTGTTCGTCGAATGGATGGGCAGTGAGATGGCGCGCGCGATGGATTTGTTTTGCGCCACCAGTTCGAACTTCACGAGTGCCGCGCCAATGAGTGCTTCGCTCAACATGAGGAAGGCAGCAACCACGGAAGCGATGCGCGCGGGGTGCTTTTTCGGAAGCGCACGCCAACAGGCGACGCACAACCCGATGACCAGGATGGCAGCGATGCCGCTCGTGGCGCGGTGGGAAAATTCGATCATGGTTTCAAGGCGTGCCCCCCGGGGAAGGACTTCGCCGTTGCAGAGGGGCCAGTGATTGCCGCAGCCTGCGCCCGCGCCGGTGGCCCGCACATAGGCACCCCAGACGATAACCGCGACGTTGTAGGCCAGCGTTCCCCACGCGAATTGCGTGAGGCGGTGGTGTGCGGTGGGGGTTGCTGGTGCGATGGTGGAGGCAGTGGCCATGGCCGTCGTCTAGAGGATAGAACATTGCGCAAGAGGCAGTACCTCTCCCCTGGCGGTACTTTGTTTTCAATGCTTTAGGCATTGAAATCCGCGAAAAATATTTCCTAACGCGGCGGTGGCCACAACATTCAGAAATAAGGACTTAGCTGCAAGAAGCAGCAGATTGCGACGTCGCCGAGGAGACCGGAGAACAAGGGGCGCTTTGCCAGCATGCGGCTATCCGTCCGCGTGGCGGGCTGTTCAGGAACGGATGATTGCCGCATCCGGGTCGATCTGGCCGGTTCCCTGGCAGGAGTTGCAAGCGACGGTGCGCGCTCCGTGGCAGGTGGAACAGGGTCGATCAAGGATGAGCAGGCGCGACTGGGTGCCTTTGCCCCCGCAAGCGGGACAGGAGACCCGACCGGAGCCGTGGCAGACGGGGCACTGCATGAGGCGATTGTAGTGGAAAGCAAGGTCCGGGGAGATGTGTTGCAGGGGCTAAAGCCCGGAAGTTTGTGGCTCTGGCGGCACGAGCCGTGCCCTGATACAGGACAGAGAATGTTTTCAACTGTCGACGGCGCGAGAGGTAGGCAACGAGGCGCTCGCTGGGGTTGGAGACGTAGGGTCCTTCGGCTGCAAACGCTGCGCGTTCTTCGCTCAGGATGACAGGAGGGGTGGAAGGGTGATTCTTCACCATGCAGGTGTCGAGTGGTCCCGAGTTGGGCAGAGTTCTGGAATTGCGTTTCGGGACGTAGGTGGGATACGAGGCCATGTTTCGCGGCGGGCGTTCTGCGGGTAAGATTGTAGTTTCTCGGGAAAGGATTTCGACGTGCCTGAGCTTCGTAAAGATCCGATCGTTGGCCGCTGGGTAATTATTTCGACGGACCGGGCCAAGCGTCCTACCGACTTCCTGCGCGAGCGTTTTGTGCAGAAGGGCGGATTCTGTCCATTCTGTTACGGCAATGAAAGCAAAACGCCGCCGGAGATCCTCGCGTATCGGCCGAAGAACGGCGGGCCGCCAGAGCAGCCGAATACGCCGGGCTGGACGGTTCGCGTAGTGCCGAACAAATTTCCCGCGCTGGGGATCGAGGGATCGTTGAGCCGGCAGGCGGAGGGGATGTTCGACAAGGTAAGCGGCATTGGGGCGCACGAGGTGATCATCGAGACGCCGGAGCATACGGCGTCGATGGCGACGCTGCCGGAGAAACGAATCGAAGATGTGCTCTGGGCCTACCGCGACCGCATCCTGGACCTGAAGCAAGATCGCCGCTTCAAGTACATCCTGATTTTCAAGAACCATGGAGAGGCGGCGGGGGCGTCGCTGGAGCATCCGCACGGGCAGTTGATCGCGCTGCCGATTTTGCCGAAGCATGTGGCGGAAGAACTCGAGGGCGCCAAGCAGTACTACCTGATGAAAGAACGATGCGTGTACTGCGACATCATCCGGCAGGAGTCGGAATCGGGCGTCCGCGTGATCTCCGAGAACGAAGGATTCATGACGATTGCGCCGTATGCGCCACGTTTTCCGTTCGAGACGTGGATCCTGCCGAAGCGGCATGAATCGGCTTTTGAGAACGCATCTTCGAAGACCTACGAGGCCCTCGCGAAGGCGCTGAAGTCGCTGCTGACCAAATCGGACCGGGTGCTGGACAATCCGGCGTACAACCTGGTGATCCATACCGGGCCGTTGCAGGAGCCGGGGCTGGACCACTATCACTGGCACGTGGAGTTCATGCCGAAGCTGACGAAGACGGCGGGCTTTGAGTGGGGCACGGGTTTCTACATCAACCCAACGCCTCCGGAAGAGGCGGCGAGGTTCCTGCGCGAGGCGCGGGTGGACCAGCCGGAGATGATGACGCGCTGAAGTCAGCCGGGGTTGGGGCTAGAGCAGGGAGACCAGGGAATCGACGGAGCGAACCGCTTCGAGGTAGCAACTGGCGACTTGCTGATCCGACAGTTCGAGCTGCGCGGACCTCGCGGCTATGGGCTGCACCTCGCCTTCGATATATTCCTTCACTATTTGGAACATTGTGAGCAACCGGCTGGGTTCGCCGAGAAGGGCAGCGCGCGCCTCGGCGGGCAACTCGATGCGTCGCAGGATCTGGTCGAGCGGTATTTCGAGCAGGCTGGGAACCAGCGAGAAGAGCCCGACGACGAAGGCCTCGTAGGGCTTGCAGCGGGCGTGGACGGCGAGGCGTTCGCAGAAGCGGGCGCGTAGAAGCGCGGAGATGAGCAATTCGGGAGGCTTGCCTTTGGCAGCGCTGGCGGCGGCACTGACGGCGATCCAGCGGCGGATGGAATTTTCTCCGAGGATGACGAGAGCTTGTCGAAGGGAAGTAATTTCGGACCCGAGGCAGAAGGCCGCTGAGTTGAGGAAGCGCAGGAGCTTATAGCAGAGCGCGACGTCGGTCTTGATGATCTCTTCGACCTCCGCGAAGTCGACCTCAGGCTTGCAGGTGGTGGCGAGCAGGCGGATGTAGTTCATATACATCGGCGGGATCTGCTTTACCGTGAGGAGCGCGGGCTTAGCGAAGAAATAGCCCTGGAAGAGAGTGCAGCCCATTTCGCGGGCGGCGGCATACTCGGCGCGGGTTTCGACCTTTTCTGCTACGAATTGGATCTTGCCGCCGAATTGCCGGACGAGGGCGCCGCAATCAGCAAGCGAGAGCAGGCGGAAATCGATTTTGATGTAGTCGGCGAAGGGCACCAGGCAAAGGGTTTGCGGGGTAGGAACGAAGTCGTCGAGGGCGAGGGTGTAGCCGGCCGATTTGAGTTCGGAGCAGCTTTGGAGCAGATCGTGATCGGGGACCACCGATTCGAGGATCTCAAGGACGACGTTTTCGCGGGGAAGCAGTTGCACGAAGGAGCGAGTGAGGAGTTCGCGGGTGCAGTTGAGGAAGGCGCGGCGGCCGCGTGCCAGGTCTTCGAAGCCGAGGGTGAGCAGGTCGTCGAGAACGCTGCGGGCGGCCTGGTCGCTATCGTCGATGCGCGCGAAGTTCTCAGCCGCGGCGCGATAGAGAAGTTCGTAGCCGAAGGTCTGCTCTTTCGCGTTCAGGATCGGCTGTCGCGCAATATACCGCAACATATTTGACTCTCACCTATCCAGAATCGACAAAACCCAAACGAAACTTCAGGCGGAATGGACGGCTTCCGAGATTACTTCGGCGAGACGGCGGAGAGCTGCGGCGCTTTGAGGGGCGTCGTTGCCGAAGAACTGGAAGACATGATTCATGGAGGGCCAGGATTCGAGAGTGACATCGGCGCCCTGTCTCTTGGCTTCGGCGGCAAAGGCGGTGATGCTGTCGTAGAGGATCTCGGCGCGTCCGGCCTGGATGTAGATTGGCGGGAGGTTGCGGAGATCGGCGTGAATGGGCGAGACGAGAGGGTGGGCTCGTTCTTCCTGCGAGCAGTACCAATCGCTCCAAGTGAGAGCCATGGCAGAGAGGATCCAGTCGCTATGTTCGTTGGCGGCCATGCTGGGGCGCATGGCGTCGAACTCGGTGGCAGGGGAAAGTGCGATGCCCAGCGCAGGAAGCGGAAGATGTCGATCGCGGAGATCGCAAAGCAGCGCCAGGGTGAGGTTGCCACCCGCGGAGTCGCCACCAACGACGAGCTGGCCGGGCTCCACGCCGGTTGCCAGAAGAGCGAGATAGCCGTTTCGGACGTCCGTAAGTTGATCGGGGAAACGGTGTTCGGGAGAGAGACGGTAGTCGAGAGCGAAGGTCGATGTGCGGGTGGTTTGTGCGAGGAGAGAAATGAACTGGGAATAAGAATCCCTGGGATAGAAGGCGAAGCCGCCACCGTGCAGATAGAGCAGCGTGGCGGGTGAGGCATTCTGCGGGATGAACCATGTTCCGCGCAAAGGCGCTTCCGGCGAATCGACGACCTTGAGTCCTGGGGCGACGCGGGGTGCGAGGACGAGGGTATCGAGGTAGCGGCGCATCTCGGTCACGTCCTTCATCGAGAACGCGGCGAGCAACTGGTTGCGGAGGATGGTGGTTCCAAGTTCGACGGCTAGATTCCAGCCTGGCATGTGAGGGCCATGGAGGAGCCGGCTGGCGGTGACGGAGGCGGTCGAGCGAGCGACGATCCTGGCGCAGCGACTGCGGTATTTCAGGGGTCCGTGAAAACCTGGAATGGGGAGCACATCTTGCGTGTATCACAACGGCACAGACAGCGACTGAAGATTCGACGCAAGCAGAGTCAGAGTGGGACGGACGGCTGGCGAGGCTAGATGGCGCGAGCGGTGTGAAGACGCTTCGCGATGATGCTGTAGACAGAAGAATTGAAGGCTAGTCCGATATGCGTGCCGGGCACTTCGAAGTCGGAATCCGGATCCTTGGTCATGCAGTAACGCCAGTCGACTACGCCGTCATCCTGGGTGTAGATCGCAGTTTCCATCACAGAGGACGGGATGCTCGACTTGAGGGAGCAGATGAACTCGCAGGTGCAGCGCGCGGTATAGCAATCGGGCAGAACGTTCGCGCCCTGGTTCTTGAGGATCTGGGTGCGAACCATGTTGGCGGCGGAGAGGATGGCGTGATGCGCGACGACGCCGCGAAACGGCGCCGCGATGGTAATGACGGAGGCAATGTCGTCGCCACGTTGTCCGGCGACGGCGCGGGCGATGACTCCGCCGAGGCTATGGCCGATGATATGGACCTTACCGCCGGTTTCCGCGACCGCCTTGTCAATGACCTTCGACAACTTGTTTCGGATAAGGATGTTCGGGCAGTCGGCATTCACGTCGATGCCGGAGAGGTAGGTGCGATAGCCGATGCGATCGAGCCAGGAGTGCAGGTGGCCGAGGTATTCGTCGTTGCCGAGGAAGCCGGGAATGACGACGACACCGGAGCCATCTCCGCGAGGAATTCCAAAACCGTAGTAAACCGGGGAGGCGTGCAAAAGGAGAAGTTCGGCGCCGAAGAGGGCTTCCTTCCAAATGGAAATATCCGCTTCGGAGTGTTCTTCCAGAGTGTTACAGCGTCGCGAGATCGTTACCGGCGTGCGCGTCCCCGAACCCATATTTCGCTGATCAGCCTCAACCCCTCAAAAATTTGATAGAGCGCAATCAAATTTTTGGATGTAGTGGCGCAATACTAATGTTGCATTCGCGTGAAAGGCAACCGTGAACTTGCAATGGTTTCGCAGTTAAGCAACTGTCCCTTTGTGCCCGGGAAAGAAAAAACCGTGCCATTGGCGGTCCAATGGCACGTGAGGTGTTGAAAAATGCAACGATTCTAGCCGGCAATCACAGAGGCATCAGGTTCTAGGCCGACGCGGCTGCAGCCTTGGGCTTCCTGGAACGTGCCATTTTTCGCGGTTTCTTATGGGCAGCGCCAGTTTTGGGGGCCTTCATGACAGCGTCGATCATCGCCTTTTCGCGGTCAACGAAGGTTTTGACGCCTTCGCCGGTGAGCTTCGCCAGGGGCAGGCGAAAGGGCGCGAGCATATCCGCGCCGCGATTGGCGATCTTGAGATTCGCCTTCATCTGGGCGGAGGCGACGTCGAGCAGCTTCTTTTGCGCATCAACGAGAGCGTTGGCGGACTCGCGGGCGAGCACGGCGACATCGGTCTTCTTGGCGGCCTTGCCGGGCTTGTCATGATGGTCGCTGGTCGCAAGGGTGGTTTCTTCGGCGATGACGTCGAGGAATTTCTTCTGCGCGCTCACGAAATTCTCCATGCCTTCGCGCGCGACCTCGACCAGGCGATCGCGGTTGATGGGCTTGCCGGTTTTGACGTCGTGCATCCACTCCTGCGAGTGTTTGCCGGCCATGGTGAGGAACTCTTGCTGCATATCGACGAAGCCGTCGATGCTGCGACGGACGAGGTTGACCATGGCGCTGGCTGGGTTGGAGCCGGAGACGCGCTCTTTTGCGCCTTCCATGAGGATTTCATTCTCCTGCTGGACGAGGTCGAGCAGGATACGCTGGGCATCGATGTAGTTGGCCGTGCCCTCGACGACGAGCTCAGTAAGGAGCGCGACCGGGGAGTGCTCGGGGTCGGAAAGACTTTCGCGCATGGCCTTCATCGCGCTGGCGTTCTGGCGCATGGCAACGTCGACCAGGATGCGCTGCGTGGCGAAGAAGCTCTCCATGCCTTGCTGGACCCATCCGGAGAGCAGCGAGACGATGGAAGAGGGGCGGGCGTGCGCCATAGGATCATGAGTGGTTTCTTGCGGCATACTGCCTCCGTTTCACATTGCTGCGATGCAGCATTCAAGTTCACAGTAGGACTGTAATCCGGGTGTGTCAAGGCGCATTTGTGATATCTTGCAATGCAGCAAAGCAGGAGTGTACCAATGCCGGCGCCGGTGGTGGTAAAGAAGTACGGAAACCGAAGACTTTACGACACTTCCAGTAGCACCTACGTGAATCTCGAAGACCTGGCGAAGATGGTCCGAAATGGGACAGACGTACAGGTCATCGATGCCAGCACGGGCGAAGACCTGACGCGAGTGACGCTGACGCAGATCATCGTGGAGGATGCCAAGGGGCAGACGAGCGGACTGCCGTTGGAGTTACTGAAGCAGTTGATCGTGGCGTCGGACCACGTGGGCAAGGAATTCATCATGTGGTATCTGCGCTCGGCCTTCGACGCTTACCAGAAGATGCAGGGGGCTCTGCAATCGGGATTCGCGGGAGTGGTGTCTCCGGTGGATACGCTGCGGAACTTCCTGCGCGGGCCGGAGAGTCCCGGTCCTGCTACTGGAACGGACGAGAGCGCGGAGCTACGCCGGCGGCTGGCGGAGTTGGAGGCGCGGTTGAATGCGCCTGTGGCGAAGCGCAAACCGAAGAAAGCGGCGAAGCGAAAGTCGCGAGCAAAAAAAGAAAGCCGGAGCTAGATCCGGCTTTCCCACGATTCACCAACTCATGCGCCGGCGGCTGCCGCTAACGTTGGTTCGGGTTCGGACTGCGGAGGTACCGCGACCGCCAGGAGTGGCATAGCGGGCGGGACAGGGGTTATGACCTGCTTGGCCGGCTTCGGCGGCTTGGTCGCTCGTTTCGCCTGGGTCTTCACGGACTTCTTCGCCCGCGTGGCAGGCCGTTTCTTCTCTTCCTTCTTGTCCTCTTTCAAGATCCCGACGGCTTCTTTCAATTCATCGAGGCTTTCCTGCAGGAATCCGGGGAGGAGCCGCGAATCGGGAGTGGCGTGAACGTCGCAGGAGAAGCCGAAGTGCGCTTTGCCATCGTAGGTGAGGAGCGCGCAGTTGGCGCCCATTTCGCCGCCGATGGGGACGTAGGGGAACGCGCTGAGCATTTTGTGGCCGAGCACGTAGAGCGGCTGGCGCGGCCCGGGAACATTGGTGAAGATCAGGTTGCAGAGGGTGAGTGGAAGCTGCGCCGCAAGGGGCGCAAGAACGACCTGTACCGGGGATGGAATGGCAGCGATGAGGGCTCCGGCGAAGCTGACCATTTCAGCGATGCGCGCCTGCTTGATCATGGTCATGCGCTGGTGGACCGCTGCCATGAGCTTGCGGGGATTGCGAATGCCGAGGGGAACGGACACGGGAACGAAGGTGATCTGGTTCCCCATGCCTTCGCTATCGTCATCCGGCGGACGGGTGTTGACCGGGACCACGATGCGCAGCGAGCGGCCCCTGGTGTGGGCGCCGCGATGTTCGGCATAGCGCCGGAAGGTGGAGGCGACGACGGTCAGGGCAACATCGTTGAAGGTGCAGCCGAAAAGTTTCTTCACCACATGCAGATCGTCGAAGGGAACTTCGATCCACTCGAACTTCTGCGGTCCGCGGCACACCACGTTGAAGGGCATGCGCTCGGGTGCGGAGGCGATTTCCGGCAACAACTGGCTGAGCTCTTCCATCGAGGGCGGCGGCGTGCGGTGCTTTGGCGACATAGCTGCCGAAGAGCCATTTACGGTCTCGCTTTGATGATGGGAGACGAGGCGACGCGCCATGGTGATGAGGTCGCTGTGCGCGTTGAGGAGACGCTCGACGGTCAGGAACCAGGAACTCGTGACGGCTTCGAGGAAGCTCGTGGCGGGATCGGGCGGAGGAGTGCTGGGCACGCTCAGCTTGCGATGCCACAGCTTCGGGACGTCAGGGCTGGGGTCCATGAGAGCGTTGAGAAAAGCGATCCCCGACATGCCGTCGGCCATGCTGTGATGCATACGGGTGATGAGCCCGGTGCGGTTGCCCTTCAATCCATGTACCAGGGTGAAGTCCCACAAGGGATGAGCGCGGTCCATGTTGAGGCTAAAGAGTTTTCCCGCGAAGGCTTTCAACTCGGTTTCAGTGCCGTGTTTGAGAGTGGTTTCGTGGACGTGATGTTTGAAGTCGAACTCGGGATCGTATTCGAGGGCAGGGAGACCGATGTTGAAGGGCGGCGCAACCACTCGCTGGGCGCACTTTGCGATATGGGAGAGTTTCGACTCCATGAACGGAAGAAACTCTTCGAGAGAAATCTGGCCTTCGAGGATGGCGACGCAAGCAATGTTGATGGGGATGCCTTCCCGTTCGAGATGAAGAAAGAGTGCGTCTCCGAAGGAGAGATGATCGCGATCCTGCGAGGTTGACATAAGAAATCTCTCTATCGTGAATTAGGGCCGAGCGCGTCCGGGAGGGCGGAAAAGGAGCGAGGCTCTCGGACAGCGAACATAAAGAAAAATTCCCTCCGCAAACGGAACTGCGGGTGTTGAAGGAATCCGAACTTTTCCATGCTAAGAGCAACCACTTGCGGTTCAGCAGGATATAGCTCAGCGCCAGCCCACTTTCCCGAAGCGAGAATTCCCACATTGGGCTGTTTGTGCGCAGCGTCCTTGCATTCGCTCGCGCGGTCGCAGTGGAATGAGGCGTCGTGCGCAAGGAGGCAGCAGTTATGGACGGTCTTAAGGAAGTGGCGGAAGCAAGATCGCTGATGAACGAGGCGATGGAGTGGTCGGTCATGAAGTGGCTCGGAGAAAAGAAGCGTGTCCGGCAGGTTGCGGATAAAGCGAATGAAACGCTCGACCGGGTGGAGCAGGAGTTGCACGGTGCCTGGGACGACGAACTCAAAGCTGCTTACGCCTCCCTTGATTCGGAAGGCAATGGGCGCACGAAGATCTCGCCGGAATCGGTAAAGCTTGCGAAGGGGATTCGCGAGGCGCACGACGCTGCAATGCGAGGACGCATGGATGCAGAGGACACGTTCGATAAGGCTGAACGGCGGTTGAGTACGAGGCTGGCGCGCGAGGGCTGCGAAAAGGCGATTACAGGCTGGGACCTGCACGAGCTGGCGATACGAAAAGCGGAATCAGCGCTGGCAAAGAAATAATCCGAGAAGCATGGTCGGTGCCAGTCTGGGAATCTCAACATTCAAAACCGAATAGCCTCTGAGAGTGGGGCGGATAATCAAGCACACATCGCAGAAAGACCGAAATGGCCAGCGATGAATCGCTACTTCGCGGGAAGAGTATGGCAAGTGCATCGATGTTCGCAGCGTACTTGAAGACACTCTCCCCGGAAGAACTGCAGGCTGCGCTCGCGCGTTTCATCCCGCCGAATTCCACGACTGACGAGAGAGTCCGTATCGTCGAAAAACTTCTGCAATCCCCGGAGGGTCCCGCCGTACGCGAGGAGTTGGGAAGGTGGATCGTTGACCGGTTGGTGCCGGTGAGCGCATTGGTGCCGCCAAAGTTTTCGACCTGGAGAGAGCCCACCCGGGAATCGATGCTGTTCGTGATTTCGCAGCTATCCGTGTCGCGGCTTGCGCCCAAGGTGGTGGAGCAATACGAGCTACCCCTGAAGACGTCTGTGGAGGTGAGGCTGCTGAAACTGATCGCTAAGGTGCCAGGGTTGCAGAAGCTCGGACAGGTTCTAGCGCGCAACCGGCACCTGCGCCGATCGGTGCGAATTGCCCTGGCGAAGCTGGAAAACGGCATCCGCGATGTCGGGATCTCCGAGATTCACGCAGTCGTGCGGAAGGAGTTGGGCGAGAAGTGGGAAAAGTTCGAGGTGAAGATCGATCGCACGCTGCTGTCCGAGGCCAGCGTTAGCGCCGTGGTGCGGTTCAGTTGGTGGAATGCTGCGAAGCGACGACGCGAAAAAGGTGTACTGAAAGTTCTGAAGCCACACATCCCGGAGTGCTTCGCCGAGGATATGAAGATCCTGCAGGACCTGGCTGATTTTTTCGGCGCCAGGAGCCACGAGGGTTTCACTTCGGCGGTGATTCCCGACACATTCAGCAAGATTCGACAACATCTTCAGCACGAGGTGGATTTTCCCGGAGAGCAGGCGGCGCTGCTGGAAGCGGCAAAGCAATTCAAAGCGTTGCGCGGCGTGCGCATCCCGAAGCTGATCCCGGAGCTATGCACGAAGAACCTCACCGCGATGAGCGAAGAAGAGGGCGTAAAGGTGACGACCGCCGCCGTGCACATGACCCCCAAGCGGCGCGGCCAAGTGGCGCAGCAATTGGTAGAGGCGCTGATCGCTTTTCCTCTGCTTTCGCGTCAGCCCTATGCGCTGTTCCATGCCGATCCGCATGCGGGAAACCTGCTTTACAACCGCAAGACGAGGGAGTTGGTGATTCTCGATTGGGCGCTGGCGGAACGATTGAGCCTCGAGCAACGGCGAAGGCTGACGCTTTTGTTTCTTGCGGTGGCGCTCCGCAATCCAGCGGCTGCTGCCTACCAGATACAGGAATTGAGCGAACAGAACAGCAATCGAGCAATGATTCGCGAGATCGTTCACGGTTTCATGGCGGAAATGCCGATGGCGAAGATGCCACGGGCAATCGATGCCATGAGCCTGCTGGAACAGGCGGCGCTGGCGGGGGTCCGTTTTCCGTCCTCGCTCGTCATGTTTTCGAAGGTCCTCTTCACGCTTGACGGGATTCTCGAGGACATCCGAGGCAATGAGTTGACGGCGGAGATCACGATTGCGCAATACCTCTTGCGGCGATGGCTCCGGAAGCCGTTCTCGGTGAGACTTCCCCTCAATGTGCGTGACTGGCTAGGGGTGGAGTGCAGCGTATTCCTTTACGGAGGCAGGTGGGGAGTTCGGTTGGAAGAGATGGTCAAAGGTCTGCTTTTTAGCGGCGGTCGTAAGAAAGAAGCCGCAAGTGAAACTGGCGAAGTAAACCTGCGTTACAAGCCACACGTTCGTTGCGTGGCGGGCTCGAATATCGGCAATTAATTATCGGAGGGTTCCACATGGCAACACATCGCCCCATGGCAGGAGCGTTGTCGCTTCTGCTGGCTTTCTTATTTCTAATGTTCTTGCTCCCGGCGACCGCGCAGGCCCAACAGGCCCAGCCGTATGTCGGCAGATTCGACGCATTCACCGGTTTCTCCTACATGGCGTCGCCATCGGCGAACCTTTACCAGCGCGGATTTAACGGGGAGTTCGGGGTCAACGTAACGCGGTGGCTGGCCTTGGGCGCGGACTACAGCATCCTGACTGGGAACACCTCGATCGTTCCACAATACCTGACGCCAGCCTTGCAACAGGAACTCGGAGCGGAGATCGGCGCGCTAGGAGGTCTGCCTCCGGGCTACACGCTCTACGTTCCGTACCAGGGGAAAACCTGGACGTTCGCAGCCGGTCCGCAGATCAATTTTCGGCAGTTGAAGGCGGTTACGTTCTTCGTGCGTCCGGATCTCGGGGCAATTCATGAAACTGCGACGACGAAGCCAATCGACCCGATCCAAACCCTGGTGGTCGCTGCGCTGGCTCCGGGCGGGAAGAAGACGGATACGGTCGTGTTCTACGGAGTAGGCGGAGGATTCGATCTGAACGCAACGAAGCATGTCGCGCTGCGAGTGTCCGTGGATTATGTGCATTGCTTCCTGTTCGAAGATCTGTTGAAAGACTCCAGAAATACCGTCCGGATGTCGGTCGGCCCGACGTTCCGGTTCGGCAAGAATGTAGAGTAAAGCTGTTCGGATGGAAGAGAGCTGCGGTCTTCGCAGCTCTCTTTATTTAGTCCGACTGGGCGCGATCGTTCCATAGCGTCTCGCGGCGGGACGGGAGAAACTCCATGGCGCGCTCGGCGAGAGCGGTGATGGTGAGGCTCGGATTCACGCCGAGGTTTGTGGCGACGACGGATCCATCGCAAACGTACATATTGGTGTAGCCGAAGACGCGATGGCGGTGGTCGATGACGCCATCCTGCGGAGAGCGCCCGATGACGCAGCCGCCGAGGCAGTGCGCTGTCGAGGGGATGTTGAAAAGAATTTCGGGCAGCATGCTCATCGCGGTTCCCCCGCAGATCTGGGCAAACTTGAGGGCAAATTCGTTGGCGGCGGGGATGAAGGTTGGGATGCGCTGTCCGCGGCTGACCAGGAAGCGGCGAAAGGGCCAGAACCAGGGGCGTTCCCAACGCATATCGATGTGACCGTCGAGCGCCTGCATGCACAGCAGGATTACCGACTCGCGGGCGAACCCGATGGGTTGCAGCAGGCGAAGGGTGCGCCAGGGATGAGAGACGAGGGAGACGAAGAGATTCTTAAGCCACAGAAGAATGCGGCCAGCTCCAGGACGCCCTCCGGTGAGTATGGTGGCGAGGGTCGCCATCGAGTCGGAGCCCGCGGGATAGCGGACGGCTTCAATGTGGGTATGCTCATCGATGTAAACGCCTGAGCCAATGGCAACGCCTTTGGAGAGGTCTTCGCGGGATCGTGGGACGCGCACGCCAATCAACGATTCGCTGTTGGTGCGAACGCGATTGCCGAGTTGGTCTCCGATGCGGGGAAGAGACTTTTTTGTCTTGAGCTGGAAGAGCAGTTCCATGGTGCCAAGCGAGGAAGCGGCAAAGACGATACCGCGGCAGGTAAAGCGCTGGCGCCGCGGAGCAAACCAGGAAGTGGAGTGCACGGTGTGGACCTCGTAACCGCCGCTGCCATCTTCTTTATGGTTCAGTGGGCGGACATCGACGACCTTGGTTTCGGCCAGGATTTGCGCTCCACGCTTTTCTGCTAAGTAGAGGTAGTTCTGATCGAGAGTGTTCTTTGCGCCGTGACGGCATCCCATCATGCAGCCGCCGCAGGCACTGCAGGTGGTTCGCGGGGGACCTTCGCCGTTGAAGTAAGGATCGGCATACGTCACACCGCCGGCCTCGCCTTCCGGTGCCTGGAAGATGCCAACACTGGTGCGGTAATAGGTAGCGCCCACGCCGACAGCGACGGCAGCTTCTTTGAGCAGATGGTCCGCGGGGCCGAGGATCTTGTTTTCTGTGACGCCGAGCATGCGAGAGGCGGTGTCATAGTGGCGGGGCATTTCGGCTTCCCAGGGAGCGAGGCTTTTCCATGTGCCGTTTTGCCAGATTTTGTCGGGTGGGCGAAGGAGCGTGCTGGCGTAGGTGATGGATCCGCCGCCGACGGCGCAGCCATGCAGGATGGTAACGCGGCTGAAAAAGCGCATGCTGAAAAAGCCGCGAAGAGCCAAGCTGGGACGCCAGAACCAGCGCTGGAGGGACCAGTTGGTCTTCGGCAAGTTTTCCGGCGTCCAGCGGCGGCCCATCTCGATGACCGCGACACGATAGCCCTTCTCGGCGAGGCGCAGCGCGGAAACGCTTCCGCCGAATCCGGAGCCAACCACGACGAAATCGAAATCGAATTGTTGCTCGGCCGACATGAAACCGTCCGATCTTATCCGGTTGCATGGTAATTCGGCGGACTGCGAAAGGAGCGTATGTCCTGAGAAAGCGAAGGCGTTGGAACCAGATTGGCACTCATGGAATGTTTTGAAGACGGGTAGGACGACGGAAACGCTCCGAGGAGAGATGGCGCAGCGCCGCAGTGTATTAATGATATAAAGAATGCGCCTCGTGACGGCGAAGTACACGCTGAAGCCGTCCGACATCGTATTGATCCTTTTCGATTTGGGGAAGCTGCAGAACAGGGTGAAACATGGGGCGGCAGAGGCCGCTTGCTGTAGCGTTGCAGCCCCGATTCAGGATCTCGCATGCGAAGTGGGGCAATAAAGGCATGACGCAACCAAAAGTTGAGAACTACATTCAAGGCGAATGGCGCTCCTCGGTCGCCTCCGATTCCATGGCGGTCGTGAACCCGGCGACGGGCGAGGTGTTGACCCGTACACCCCTCTCCACCGCCCGCGAAGTGGACGATGCGGTGCAAGCGGCGGCGAAGGCGTTTCCCGAGTGGCGGCGAACGCCGGTAGGAACCCGCATTCAATATCTCTTTGGGTTGAAGGCGCTGCTGGAAGAGAACTTCGAAGAGCTAGCACGCACGGTAACGATGGAGTGCGGCAAAACTCTCGCTGAGGCGCGCGGAGAGATGCGGCGCGCTGTCGAGAACGTGGAAGTTGCCTGCGGCACGCCGACCTTGATTCAAGGCTATAACTCCGAGGATATCGCCAGCGGCATCGACGAGATGATGATCCGTTATCCGCTCGGAGTGTGCGCAATCATTGCTCCTTTTAACTTTCCGGCGATGATCCCGTTCTGGTTCCTGCCCTACGCGCTGGCCTGCGGCAACACGGTTGTTCTGAAACCTTCGGAGCGGGTGCCGCTGGCGATGCAGAAGACCTTTGCCTTGATCGAGCAATTGAAACTGCCTGCGGGTGTGTTGAACCTTGTCAACGGCGGACGCGATGTAGTGAATGCAATCCTCGATCACCCCACCGTACGGTCGATCAGCTTCGTAGGCTCCAGCGCGACCGCTCGCTACGTCTACGGCCGTGCTGCGACCAACGGCAAGCGCGCGCAATGCGCAGGAGGCGCCAAGAACCCGGTCGTGGTTCTGCCCGACGCGGATATTTCCTCCAGTTCGGAAATCATTGCGGACAGCGCTTTTGGCTGCGCCGGGCAGCGTTGTCTCGCCGCCTCCTGGGCGATCACGGTGGGCGACGCGGGGAAGACTTTTTCCGAGGCGATCCAGGAGAAGGCTGCTGCTCGCATCACGGGCTACGGCCTTGATGAAGGCGTGCAGATGGGGCCGGTCATCAGCACGGAGAGCCGCTCACGGATTGAAGGCCTCATCGACAAAGCGACCCAACAGGGCGGGCGCGTGGTCGTGGACGGACGAAATCCGAAAATTCCTCGTTTTGAAAAGGGGGCGTTCCTGAAACCCACTCTGCTGGAAGGATTGCCGGCGGCAAGTGAGATCATGCGGACGGAAATCTTCGGACCGGTGCTAGCCCTGCATCATGCGGAGACCATTGATGAAGCGATCGCGCTGGTAAATTCCGGGGACTATGGCAACATGGCGTGCCTGTTCACGTCGAGTGGCGCAAGCGCGCGAAAGTTCCGCTACGAATGCGAAGTCGGTAACGTTGGAATTAACGTTGGCGTTGCAGCCCCGATGGCATTCTTCCCCTTCAGCGGCGCCCGCCAAAGCTTCTTTGGCGACCTGCACGGCCAAGGCCGCGACGCCGTCGAGTTCTTCACCCAGGAAAAGGTTGTCGTGGAACGATGGCCGAAGGAATGGTCGAGGAAATTCTGAGACCCCGTAGTCCGTCGGCGAAATGCTCCTGATTCTAGTGGTCCTGCCCCCCGTCGTAGGCATCGCGTAACCGGGATCGCGAGGCAGGAGCGCGTGAGTTCCATGTTCTTGCCGCACCTTTTTCCCCGGCTAGACCTCCCTCACAGGTACAGGTGACGCCGCTCACCGTCAGATTGTTCGTACGGAGACATACTCTTAGGCCGACCTGGCGATGTTCCCGCTCGCGAGCCCAGCTGCCAGGGCGACCCCTCGCAGCTTCTCCGATCCGCGCGCAAGCCAGATCGCCATTCGACGCCGCAGGGAATCCACAAGATCCATCCGAACAGGATCGAGGGATTGTTATGACGACCAAGGCAGTCACAGAAAACGTTGCACAACTTGACGAAGAGCGCCGAGGGCTGATGGACGGGTTGGTCAGCCGTGCGAGCACCGCCGCGGCGGTGTTCACGCAGTCCACACAGGAAGACGTGGATCGCATCGTCAAGCAGATGGTCCTTGCCGGGATGGAGAACGCGCAACATCTTGCGCGGATGGCGGTCGAAGAGACGATGCTGGGGGTCCTGGAAGATAAGGTCATCAAGAATATGGTGGCCACAGAGTTTGTCTACGACTATGTAAAGGACAAGCGCACCGTCGGCATCATCCGCGAGTTCCCGGAGCGCCGTGTGCTGGAGATTGCCGAGCCGATCGGCGTGATTTTCTCCCTTCTGCCGATTACGAATCCGACCTCCACGGTTCTCTTCAAATGCATTATGGCGATCAAGACGCGCAATGCGGTGATTTTCAGTCCTCATCCGAGAGCGTGGCGCTGTTGCAACGAGGCAGTGAGAATCATGTACGAGGCCGCGGTCAAACACGGAGCTCCGGAAGGAGTTTTTGCCTGCCTGGAATCGCACACGCTGGAAGACAACGCGTACCTGATGCATCACAAAGATATTGCCCTGGTGGATGCGACGGGCGGCCCCAGCGCGGTGAAGGCCGCCTATAGTTCAGGGAAACCGGCCCTGGGCGTGGGCGCGGGCAACACGCCGGTCTATCTCGAGAAAACGGCAGACATCAACATGGCGGTGGTGGACATCATCACCTCCAAGACCTTCGACAATGGCACAATTTGCGCTTCGGAACAAACCGTCGTCATCGACAACGAGATCTACGACAAGGTGCTGTCGAAATTTGCGGAGTTGGGCGCGCACATCTGCAATGCGCAAGAGACGGAGATCTTAGGGCGTACCGTGATCGATCCCGCCACGGGCTTTATGCAGGCGATGGCGGTAGGACAGAAAGCCGCTGATATCGCCGCGGCGGTCGGGCTCTCCGTTGCGCCGAAGACGAAACTCCTGGTCGCGCCGATTGCCGGCGTTGGTCCGGGACACCCCTTATCGGTGGAGAAGCTGTTTCCGGTACTCGCCGTGTATCGCGCGCAATCGGTGGAGGAAGCGCTCAAGGTCTGTTACGACGTCAACCAGGCGGGTGGCGTCGGACACACTGCCGTCATTTTCTCGCGGAACGAAGAGATCATCCGCAAATTCGGCGAGGTGATCAATGCTGGGCGCCTCATCGTGAATTCCCCGGGATCCATCGGGGCCCTGGGCGGCGTTTACAACGACATGGTGCCAACGTTCTCGTTTGGGTGCGGCACCGGCGGCGGCAACAGCACGATGGACAACGTCAACGTGTATCACTACCTCAATATCAAACGCCTTGCCCGAAGGACGCCTCCGCATATGTGGTTCCGAATCCCGAACCAGATTTACTTCAATCCCAACTCGGTCGAGAACCTGAGCCAGTTTCCGACACGCTCCACCATCATCGTCACGAATCCTCCGCTTGAGCAGATTGGACACGTGGACATCGTCCGCCGATACATTCCGGCAGAGACGCGTGTCCATGTACTGGTGATTCCAGACACGGAGCCGGAACTGCAGACCGTGATGGAGGGGGTGGATGCGCTCGGTTTCTATAAGGCCGACCAGATTATCGCCCTGGGTGGCGGATCCGTGATCGACGCTGCCAAGATGATGAAGCTGAAGTATGAGTCGCCGGAGGCTGATTTCGAGGAACTCGGGTCGCCATTCCTGGATCTGCGCAAACGCGTCATCCAGTATCCGAAGGAAAAGAAGCACCACGTCCGGATCATCGCGATTCCCACGACCAGCGGTACGGGAAGCGAGGTTACCCCCTTCGCGGTCCTGTTCGATAAGGCGCGCGGACGCAAGGTAACGCTGGCGGACTACTCGCTGAGTCCCGATGTGGCGATCGTCGATCCGCAGTTCGTAATGTCGATGCCGAAAGGCTTGACAGCGGACACGGGCATCGACTGTTTGACCCATGCGCTCGAGGCGGGAGTATCGAATTACGCCTCCCCGTATACCGATTCGAACGCAATGCAGGCGATCCGCCTCGCGTACAAATATCTGCCGGTTGCGTATGAACATCCACAAGACGAAGAGGCGCGCAACATGATGCACAACGCGGCATGCATCGCGGCCATCGCTTTTGCGAATGCCTCCGTCGGCCTGAACCATGCACTCGCCCACGCCTTCGGTGCGCGTTTCCGAGTGCCGCATGGCAGGGCCAACGCGCTCATGTTGCCGCACGTGATCGCTTATAACGCAGGCGTGCCTGCCAAGTTCATGCCTTCTCCGAATCAGCAGGGCTACGTCGCGCACAAGAAGTACGCGATGATCGCGGATTTGCTTGGACTAGCTGGGCACACCGTCGAAGAGAAGGTCGAAAGTCTGATTGGAGCCGTTGAGCAACTGCTCGACCGGCTCGGAGTGCCTCGCTCCATCGCGGCGATGGGCATTCCGAGGGAGGAATTCGAGCGGGCGATTCCCGACCTCGTCCAGCTCGCGTTCGAAGATCCATCCTGGCTCTCGAATCCGCGAATGCCGTTAGTCAGCGAACTGAAAGAGCTCTTCTGGCAGGCGTACGAAGGCCGCGGCGCCGAAAAAGCTGTGGCTGCAAATGAACTACAGATGTCGTGATTGGAGAGTCGAAATATGGCGACGATTCCTGCAGAGTCGAGAATTGATGGCGAGCGTTTAGCACAAAGCCTCGAAGAGGCGTGCCACAGATTGGAAACCGCTGAAGGCGAAATCGTCCTGAACTTCTCTTCGATCGAGCGATTAGACCCGGCGGCGGTGGCTGCTCTGAAGACACTCGCCGCAGCCGCGGAAGAGAAAAATGTCAAGCTCCTCTGCCGCGGCGTGAATGTCGCCGTCTATAAAGTGCTCAAGCTCGTGAAAGTAGCCCAGCATCTGTCCTTCGTGAATTAAGAGCGTCGCCGGGACCGTTTATTTCGCGAGCTGTCCGCACCCGAGATTTCATGCCACGGCGGTGTAGTGCCGGCTACGCGATCCCTATCAGCAGACACGTGGTGGCAACCACCAGCAAAACGACTCTCCAGCGATGCAGCGCATCCCACCGCTTGTGCTCCACGGCCATGGAGGATGCCGAGGCCGAGTTCGCATCCGCAATCCGGTTGTTAATTGGAACCAGGAGAGTGACCGAATACACGATGCCCACCATCCATAGGAGAGCAGCGGTAACGAGCCACCAACGCGAGTCCGTGTTGTAGTGGAGGTATCCCTCGATACCGATGAGCAGCAGGCACAACCCATACCAGACTGGCATCGCGCGGCCCATTGCCTGGGCCAGCAGCGGCATGGTTTTCAGCCACGTTTCCCGGTCGAGCCGATCGAAAGCCGGATTGAGAATCGCAGAAACCGTGAACTCGGTTCCCGTCATGGAGACGGTGCAAAGGATAGCCAGAACGTCGAAAAGATGCATTGCTTTTTACCTCCAACCCCACTATCCTGCAAGTACTGACAAAATGCAATGTACTGACGGATTTGTCAGCATGAGGGCCCCCAGATGGCAGTATCGAAAAAAGAGAGTTCGCCCTGCCCGATCGACGCGCTGCTGTCGGTGATCGATGGCCGATGGAAGGGCACAATTTTATGGAGGCTGCAGGACGGTCCGAAACGAACCAGCGAACTGCGCAGGAGCATACCGGAGATCACGGAACGGATGCTGATCCGGCACCTGCATGAGTTGGTAGCGGACGGCATCATCACCCGGCACGACCAAAAGACCGTTCCACCGTGTGTTTACTACTCGATCTCGCAGTACGGAGAGACTATGGCTCCGGTACTGGAGAAAATGTGCGCCTGGGGCCGCATCCATCTTGCCCGCCTGGAATCGCCATCGAGAGCGAGGACGGAGCCTCGGCTTCGATCCCGGGCTCTGTCGGGACAAATCGGGCGCATCACACGGACATAGTCAGAGGGATTCCAGCCGGGTGGCTGGCTGCCCTAAAGATTCCCCTGAACATTCCATTTCGCGGTGCCTCCCAGGCTAAGGGCCGGGCATCCAAAATTGCAGTAGTTGGATCGGAGGTGTCTTTTGAAAGCGATACAGGTTATGCGCAACGTCATCGGTTCGGCAGGTCTGGTGTTCGCGGGGTACCTACTGGTGATGGCGCTCCCGGAAGTGAAACGTTATTTGAAAATCAGCACGATGTAATGGGCGTATCGGTCTAGCGTGGGGTCCAGTGCGGGTTGCTGCCAAGAAGCCCCTGGACCACGCAGATCTGATAAGCAAGGATCAGCCCGAAGGCCACACTGATAACGCCCGAAATCAGTGCCAGCCGCCTTCCAAATACCTGGAAGCGATTTCCCACGAATCGAAATGCAGACGCAATGCTCATGGTGATGAGCATCATGCCGGCAATCGTCCCCACGCCGAACACCAGCAAATAAGCAATCGCCCATCTCGAATTGTGGATTGTGGCAAGGATCAGCAGTGCCACCGCCGCCGAACCAGCGAGCCCGTGCACGATTCCCACGATCAAGGGCCGCATGAGCTGATAGAAGGAGCGGTTTCCCAGCTTGCGATCCATCCTGGCGAGCGAATTGTGCTCGGCTTCGTGGGGATGGACCTCGGGTGCGTGAGCGTGAGGATGGGTGTGCACAAAGTCGCCGTGACTGTGCGGGTGGGAATGTATACCGTGCGAAGCGGCACCACCAGGGTCGAGTCCGTGAGGGATGGAATGGGCGAAGCTCACCAGGTTCCATCCGCCGAGAATGATCAACATCAGACTGACGGTAAACTCCATCGCCAAGCCGAGACGAACGGGAATCACGACGTTGAACAGAATGATGGCGCATCCCACCAGGAAAATCGTGAGGGTGTGACCCAATCCCCAGAAAATACCGATCATTGCCGCGCGCTTCGCGCTGCGCTGCTGGCTGACAATCGTCGTCACCGCGACCACGTGGTCGGGATCGGTGGCGTGCCGCATTCCGAGAAAGAACCCGATCGCGATGATGGAAATGAAGGTCAACATGCTGAATGGAGCACCAAGGCGACGGAAAGCGCAGCCCTCGTCAAATCGTTGCAGTTTCTCGCGACTGCAAGAGCCGCGCGTGGAGATACGTAACGAAGTCTTGCATCCCAAGGCTATTTTTCGAGGATACCTTGAAAACCTGCATGCCGGGGCGGACAGCGTGAATATTGCCGATCGCGGCCTCTTCGTCGAACTCTACCGCCTCGGCGAGATCCATCTTCGTGATGAGCGCGATATCGGCGCTATTGTAGATCGTCGGATATTTCAGCGGCTTGTCTTCGCCTTCGGTGACGGAGGAGAGTACCAGACGAAGGTTTTCGCCGAGGTCGTACGATGACGGACAGACCAAATTCCCAACGTTCTCGATGAATAGGAAGTCGAGCGATGGAAGATCCCAATCTTCCAGGGAGTTCTGCACCATCGCGGCCTCAAGATGGCAGAGCGTCCCGGTCGTAATCTGCTTCACCGGGGCACCGCTGCGCGAGAGGCGCTGTGCGTCGTTTTCTGTCGCCAAGTCACCGACAAGCGCAGCCACGTTGTGCTCGGCTTTGAGCAGCGTCAGAATTTTTTCGAGGAACGCGGTTTTTCCGGAACCGGGGCTGGAGACCAGGCTCACAACGAAGACGCCAGCTTCGCGGAATCGTTCGCGAAGCGCGCGGGCAATGACATCGTTCTGCTTGAGAATATTCTTTCGGACTTCGACCAATCGTGGTTGAGGATCCATCACTGTATCTCCAGTGCGACAACCTGCAATTCCTTGCCTTGCACGATCTCCGAAACCGGCGTGCCGCATACCTCGCAACAGAAGAGCTGGACGGAGCTGATTGACCGTTGCGACTGGCACGTGGGGCAGAAGACAACGACCGGAACTTCTTCGACGAGCAAGCGCGAGCCCTGCAGCGGCGTGTCGCAGCATGCCATTTCATAGGATGCGAGCAGCGCGTCCTTCACCACTCCGGAGAGCGCTCCAAGCTTCACGTGGACACCGGTTACCTGCACGCCGCGTTGCTCGGCTTCTTCCTGAGCCAGATCTACGATGCTCATCGCAATGGAAAGCTCGTGCATTTGTCTATTGTGCTCCTATAAACGTGGCGATCGCCGCCTGGCCGAGGCTGATTCCGCCATCGTTCGGGGGAACCGCGTGGTTGGTCCAGATCCGAAGACTATCTTTTTCCAGCAGTTGCTCGAGATCCTGCAGCAGGAGTTCATTCTGAAACACTCCGCCGGAGAGAACGACCGTATCGATTGATCGAGATGCGCAAATCTGCTGCAGGCAGCACCTCAGACCCTCGGCGACCCCAAGCTGAAAGGCTCGCGCGATGTCTTCAGGCCGCTGGCCGCGCATTCGATCTTCCACGATTGCCTGCAGAAGCGGACGGAAATCCAATTCTCCCGCAACGAATGGGAACGGGTATGCTTCGCGAGCCATTCCTCGCTTTGCGAGTTGCTCAAGCCAGATTGCGGCCTGTCCTTCAAAGGTAATTTCGCGCGTGTAGCCAAGCAGGGCGGCTGCGGCGTCGAAGAGCCTTCCAACGGACGTCGTAGAGAACGAACGCACCTTTTTCCGAACGAGTTCCAGCGCGTCCTGATAACGGCGGGGGAAGTTGAACGGAGGCGCAGACAGGCCGGGCAGACTATCCAGTTGGCTGAGAAATCCCGCCGCGGCTTGCACGGGAAATTCCGCGGCTGCGTCGCCGCCGGGCAAAGCTGCGGGCCTGAGATGGGCCACTCGGTCGAAGCCGGTGCGCAGAGTGCCGGTGAAGATCTCTCCGCCCCAAATCGTTCCATCATCTCCGTAGCCTGTTCCGTCGAAGCTCACTGCGACGACGCGGGTGTCCCATTCTCCTCGCTCGGCCAATGCGGAGGCGATGTGAGCGCGATGGTGTTGCACGGCCAGCCGTTTCGCAGCGCGCAAGGACGATGCATGAATCGTGGATCGATATTGCGGGTGGGCGTCATGAACGACGGTTGCCTCTTCCGCACGCACCTCGTACATCGCAAGCAGATCGCGAATGGTTTCCTCGAAGGCGCGAAATGCCCCGTAGTGGTCGAGGTCGCCGATGTGCTGGCTGACGAACGCCTGACCATTCACAACCAAGGTCACCGAGTTCTTCAGGTCGGCTCCCACCGCGAGGATGGGTTGCGCTACCGGGAGGGTTGCGACCGCTCCGGGAGCGTAGCCGCGCGCCCGGCGCAGGATCGTGGGCCCGAGCACGCCGACGCGGGTCACCGAATCGTCGACCCGGCGCGCGATCGGGCGCTCGCCGATGAGAAAAGCGTCCGCAATCCCGGCGAGGCTCTCGAGCGCATCCTGATCTTCGAAGGCAATCGGCTCGCTTGAACGATTCGCGCTCGTCATTACGAGAATCTCGGGTGCGCCGTTGGCGAAGAGGAGGTGGTGCAGCGGCGTGTAAGGCAGCATCACTCCGAGTTCGTTGTTGTCCGGCGCGACTTCCGGCAAATCGACCTTCGCGGGCGCGAGCACGATTGGACGCGCGGCTCCGGTCAACAATCGTTCCGCTTCGCGCGTTAGCTCGACGATGGAGCGAGCAACCTCGAGACTCCTGGCCATGAGCGCGAAGGGCTTCTCCTTGCGGAACTTCCGTTCGCGCAAGGCACGCACTGCTTCGACATTGCGCGCGTCGCAGGCGAGGTGGTATCCGCCGAGCCCTTTGACGGCGAGAATCTTTCCCTCCGCCAACAGAGCTGCCGCTTTCGCGACGATCTTTTGTCCGCGGTCGATCTCCGAACCCTGTTGCAGAAAGTACTGCGGGCCACACTGCGGGCATGCCACGGGCTGCGCATGAAAGCGCCGGTTGTCAGGATCGTTGTATTCGCCGCTGCAATAACGGTCGAGCGGCCAAGATTTCATCGTGGTGTTGGGACGGTCGTAGGGAAGGCCTAGGACGACCGTGTAGCGTGGGCCGCAGTTGGTGCAATTGATATAAGGATAGGAGTGGCGGGGGTTTGCCGGATCAAAAAGCTCGTTGAGGCATGATTCGCAAACGGGCAGATCAGGCGACACTCGCACGGTCGGCCGGTCGCGACGTTCGCTCTCGCGAATCGTGAAATTCTGCAGGCCCTGCGGTTGCGCTGGAGCTACTTCCATCTCGGCGATGCTCGCGGCAGGCGGAGCATTCGCTGCCAGGTCGCGAACGAAGTCCTCGAGCGACTGCGGGGCGCCTTCGAGAAAAATCTCGACCCCTTGCTCTCCGTTCAGAACCCAACCGCCCAGGGTGTTCGCGCGGGCCAAACGGTAGACGAACGGACGGAACCCTACGCCTTGCACAACGCCCCGCACGCGAATGGAGCATGCGCTCGTCATGCGCTATCCCGCCTCCACCACGCAACTCCGGCCTTGCCAGCCGACCTGCACGACGCGTCCGTCTTCCACCAGGAGGGGAACATTCCGCTGGCCGTTGGCAAGTTCGCGCATCCGACGCAGGGCGGCCGCATCCTTTTCCACGTCGTATTCCACGAACTCGCGGCGACGAAGTTCCAGCCACTCCCGCATTTCCTGCGTGTGCGGACATCGCGCGGTGCCAAACAGCTCAAGCATTGTCACGTTCTAGCACCTCGAGCGCTTCCCGGATGATGTGGTAGATCGAGGCCTGGATTTCCTGGATGCGTGGGATGTAGTCGCAATGGACCACCACAGGAAAGTCAGCGAGCCCGCGGCGCAGCACTTCGCCTCCGTCATAGCCGAGCAGTGCGACGGTCAACATCTTGCGCTTGCGCGCTTCTTCCAGGGCCATCACGATATTGCGGGAGCCGCCGCTGGTTGAGATCCCGATCGCAATGTCTTCCGGCTTCGCTTGGGCGATCATCTGGCGCAGGAAGATGGCTTCGGTCCCGATATCATTCGCGACCGCGGTGATATTCGCGGGCTCCAGGGAGAGCGAGATCGCGGGAACAGGACGATAGCCTGCCGGCGGAAGAACGCAATCGATGGCCCAGTCGTTGGCGTCGGTCGCCGAGCCTCCATTGCCGAAGAGAATGAGCTTGCCGCCGCGCTTTAAGCGCTCGTGGATCGCGGTGGCAGTAGCACCGATCTGCTCGGATTCTTCGCGTGCCACCTGTGCGCGGAGCTTGGAGTCATCGCGCACCTTCATCAGGATGGAATCGGCAACTTCGGCGAGCAATCCGCCGGTTGCCTGTTTTTCCTGACCGAGGAAGGGATAAAGGAAGCCCGACTCCCCGACGTCGAGACCCAGTTCGCGATGTTCGAAGAAGACGTGCACCGTCTCCCAGAGCGTGTGGTAGAGAATCTCCGTGAGTTCCTGGTGGATGAATGGGTCTCTGGTCGCAGGCTCGGTGGCATAGGAGCCGACCTTGCCCGGAAGGGCAAAGGTCATTGCATGGCGAGACTGGGCCTTTTGCAAAGCCTCCCAAACTTCGGGGTCGCCTTCGGGAGGCCCGAACCCCATCACCATATCTTCGGGTCGGACGATGGCATCGAGCCAGGATGCAAACGCCATGGAGAGATCGAGGGCCGGCAGGGCGCGCTTGCCGACGATGACCGGATGTACGAACTCTACGGACACATGTTGCGCGTCGGTTGCGTAGGGCCCGCGGCCAAAGGCAAGCAGACGGCCGCCCTGCAAGAATCGTTCAGACATGGAGCGGCAAGCTTCCGCCAGCCGAGGCGCTTCACGATCGAAGAACTGCTCGATCACCTGGTTGCGCTGCAGGAGTCGCGATTCGACGTGCGCCGCCAATTTGGAGGTCGTCTGCATACTCACTAACAGATGCGCGGAAGCGGGTCGCCGACGAGCATATCCACAATCCTGCTGCCGCCATAGCGCGTGGTCTCCAGCACGGCGAATGCCGGCTGTTCCCGGACTTCGCCGATGATGCACGACTCTTCGCCACCCAGCGTAAGTTGCAGCGCGTTGAGAGCGGCGTCCGCGTACTCAGGGGCAACCACGGCGAGGAATTGACCCTCGTTCGCGATGTGCAATGGATCGAGTCCAAGCAACTCGCACGCTCCGCGTACTTCATCGCGCACCGGCAGTTGCTCACCGAATAAGATGATGCCGAGGCCGGTGTCGAGCGCAAGCTCGTTGAGCGAAGTCGCCGCACCGCCACGAGTTGGATCGCGCATCCAGCGGATCCCTGGCGCCGATTCACGCGCCATCGCTTCTACGAGCGGCAGTACTGATCGCGTGTCGGACTGCAAATCGGCTTCGATATCGAGTTCACCGCGGGCCAGCAGGATGGTAATGCCGTGATCGCCGATCGGTCCGGAGAGCAGGATCTTGTCCCCTGGCCGAACCGAGCGTGGATCTACTTTGACGCCGGGTAGCGGACGTCCAATGCCGGTCGTGCTGATATACATGCCATCGGCCTTGCCGTGTTCCACGACCTTCGTATCGCCACCGGCAATGCGAACGCCGGCGTCGCGCGCGGCTTTCGCCATGGCGCGAACTTCGGCAGTGAGTGCCTCGGTTGGGAGACCGGCTTCGATTACATAGGTGCAGACAAGGGCCTCGGCGCGTGCGCCGGAGACGGCGAGGTCGTTGACCGTGCCGTTGACGGCGAGTTCGCCGATGGAGCCACCAGGAAAGCGCAGCGGCTTGACGACGAAGCTGTCGGCGGTAATCGCCACCTGCGTCCCATTAATCTCGAGATGAGTCGCATCGCCGAGCGGTTCGGTGGAGGCGCCAAACAGCAGCGGCGCAAACAGTCCTTCGATGAGCCGGCGGCTGGCTTTGCCTCCGGCGCCATGGGCCATTTCGATCTGCGGCTCGCGAAAGCGGATGGGAGCTTCGCTCGAAATGTCGCTCAGGCGGTCGAGCTCAGGATGCTCACCGTTTTGCGGTGTTCGTAGTTGTAATACGCGGCGCATGATCCTTCCGATGACACCATAAGCGCACCAATCGGATGCTCCGGTGTGCACTCACGTCCAAAAAGTTTGCACTGATGCGGCTTGAGCACGCCCTTCAAGACTTCTCCGCACTGCGCGGCCTTGGGGTCGGTGACACGCACGCCGGGAACATCGAAACGCTGCTCGGAATCGAACTCGGCGAAGTCATCACGTATGCGAAGCGCCGATTGCGAAATGAATCCCATGCCGCGCCACTCGAAATAGGGCCTCAGCTGAAACGCCTGGGCCATCGCCTTGAGGGCTGCGCGATTGCCTTCCCACGGGACCACGCGCTTGTATTGGTTCTCCACCTTGCACTCGCCCGCGTTCATCTGGCGCAGGATCATGACAATCGACTGCAACATATCGAGCGGTTCGAAACCCGAGACCACGATCGGCTTGTGCTCGTTCGCGGAAATCCACTCGTACGGGCGGCAGCCAATCACGGTAGAGACGTGGCCGGGTCCGATGAAGGCGTCGAGTCGCATGTCCGGCGAATCGAGGATGGCGCGGATCGCAGGAATGATGGTGACGTGGTTGCAGAAAACCGAAAAGTTCTTGATGCCCTCGGCGCGGGCGCGAATCAGCGTAAGCGCGGTGGAGGGAGCCGTGGTCTCGAAACCGATGGCGAAGAACATTACGTGCCTGTCGGGATTCGCACGCGCAAGTTTGAGCGCATCCGAAGGCGAGTACACGATTCGTACATCCATACCGCGCGCTTTGTGCTCGAGCGGACTGCCGCTGGTGCCGGGAACGCGCATCATGTCACCGAACGCGGTGAAGATCACATTCGGATCCTGCGCCATGGATAGACCATCATCAATACGTCCCATCGGCAGCACACAGACCGGACATCCGGGTCCGTGGATCAGCTCGATGTTCTCCGGCAAAATATCCTTGATGCCGAAGCGATAGATCGCGTGGGTGTGGCCGCCGCACACTTCCATCAAGCGGTAGTGCCGCTTCGGATCTGCGAGCCTGCGAATCTCGTCCGCCGCCTTGGTGATCAGCTCGGGCTCGCGAAATTCATCCACGAATCTCATGCCGAGCCTCCCGGGGCGTCGTCCGTGCTGTAACCGCTTACTTCCTGGATCGATGCCTCCATCTCACCGAGCAGGCGGAGGGTTTGCATCTGGTCGAGGGCATCTTGCTCGCTGATCTTGCTCATTGCGAAACCGACGTGAATGAGCACCCAGTCCCCCGGTACCGGGCGGTCGTCCTCCAGTAGCCCGAGGTCGACCTTGCGCCGTACGCCGACCACATCCACCATCGCGGAACTTGGGCTCGTTTCGGAGATCTCAACAACCTTGCCGGGAATGGCTAAACACATATGACATCCTCCGAACTCATCCTCGAACGTACCGCCAGACATAAATCCTATTCCTGCTTCCGAGCGACGAGATTGAATTCGAACTTCAACTCGTCTTTTACCTTCAAGGCCCGCCGAGGGCGGACACCAGACGGATACCGTAGTCAGTTTGCCGCAAGGTGAACTCGCCGAAAGCCCGCAGAGTATCTCCCAAAATCGACACCTGGGACACAATTGCTTGAGGGTTGGTGACGCCATGCAAAGTGAGATCGCCGTTCAACGTGACCTGGAGTGGACCGCCGCCATTCCCCTGAATTGAGATGCGCGAACATTCGTAAATGATCTCAGGATAACGCTGCGACTCAAGCACCTCCGCGTTCATCTGGCGCTCGATCTCACGCCGGTCCTTATCGGAAATGTTATCGGTAACATTCAGCGACGCCGATTTCGCGACGAAATGCAGCGCAGCAGAATCCGTACCGTTCCACCGAACCTCACCCTGGTAATCGCGAATTGCGAGATGCGGGTTGTGGCCAAAGGCCGACAAAACGCCGCTCGCGAACGCCTGCACGGTAAAGCGGCTTAGCCGCGGATCGATTACGTAGCGCGTCATCGGCGCGGAGTCGACTGCGGCGGCATTCTGGATCGGATTCGGCGTTGAAGACAAAGCAGCACTCCTCGGCAATTTTCATGCGCATCCCGTTCCGGCGACTCTACATATCCCGTAAACGGATGTAACGCTGGAAGTCGGGCAGGGCACTCTGGGCAAGATCGCCGATTCCGATTTCGCCCATCATCCGGCGCATGGCAGGATTCGCCAGCACCAAGCCAGCTCCAAATACCATGAGCGCAATTCCACCCATCAGGAACAGAGTGTCATTGTCAGTTTTGATCTCGGCGGCACCATTTGTGTGTTCCATGTGCTGCATTGCTCGCGCTGCTGTTGCCATGTTATTTCTCCTCTTCGCTCCATGAGCCGTTCAAGCTCTTGCCGTTTCCTCGATTAGCTTCTTGACGAGTGACTCAATCATCTTGACTGCGTCTTCCACCGCGGTTTGCACCGGCGAACTCAATCCCATGTGGCCTTCTTCTCCGCCAAGCGACTCCGGCTCGCACCCTACCAGCAGGACACGCTTCATCCCGGGGCCATTCATGGCACGTGCCATGCGCAATACATTCATCGGGTTCATCGCGTGCGCATCGATGGAAGAACTCTGCTCTGCCTCGGGTGAATCCAGCGCGTTGAGATCGGGTTCGATCACATACAACGTTCCAGCTTTGTCGCCGCGCGGGCACGCATCCACCAGGATCGTGGTTTCATAGCCATCCTGTAGCGCAAATGCGAGATCGTAGCCGCGAATGCCGAAATCGGCGACGCGAACGCCTGCGGGAAACTCATGCGTAGCCAGCCGCTTGGCCACTTCCACCCCGAAGCCATCATCACCGTGAAAAATGTTTCCGATGCCCGCAACCAGGATGTTGGGACGCGGGACAGTGGTATGGTGCTCGGTTTCTTCGGCGGAGAGGGGCTCGACCTCTTCGGGAGTAAAGAAAAAACGGTGCCCCGGTTGGCGGAGCAGGCCCATGTCACGGCCGGGATCGTCGTCGACGACTACGCAGACGTGCGTCTTGCCCTCGTAATCCTGCTCGAGCGCTTCGATGGTGGCGATCTGTCCGGCAAGCGCAAGGTCGAAGACATCGCCGCCTTGTTTCGGGCGCAAGCGCACACGCGAACCCGGTCGCACCTCGGTCTCGCCGATTTGCAGCGACTCGACACGATTCTTATCTTCCAGGAGTTGCCACTCCCACTCGTTCATGGCCGCTCTTCTTTCACTGGGCGCAAGCCGCGCAGCACTCCGTGGAGTTTCATGAGCTGCTCCGCCGGAAGCGTTTCTGTTCGTTCGAGAATCTGCCGTGCACGATCGTCGGATTCACGCATCTCGCGCTTTTCGTCGTCGGTGAGGGTCATGATGCGGAGCGAGAGAATCTCGTCGATCTCGGTTCCGTCGAAGAGATCGCCCGCACTCTCCGGCGCAATCTGTGGGTAGTCGTACAGAATGATCGGCGAGACCAGCAGTGTGTCACGTTGGCCTTCTTCGCCCACCAGCACTGGCCAAACCCCAATGTTCCGGCATCCCGCCGCAGCCTCACGCAGAGGTTCTGGCATATCCAGCAGCGAAACGAAAGCCCCGTTCCGGACTCCAAGCACGAGATGCGCGGAGACCATGGATGCGAGCAGAGCGTCTTCGCGGGTCGAGCCTTCGAAAGGAGAGGTGTTCTGCAGCGCCAACCTCAGCTTGAGAGCGCCATTGTCCAGGCGCTCGGCGGAAATCGCGATGGTGCCGCTTACGAGATTGCCGCTGCGCTGGATGAGCGCGGCCACGTCGCCGTTTTCGTCAAGAACAGGTTCGCTGGAGGCTTCGAGCGTGAACTCAAATGGATGAGAAGAGGGAAGCGCTTCCAGACCGCCGACGTGGATGATCACCTCGCGCTCAATCGCCTCCTGCCAGGATTGCAGCGACTTTCCGTTGACCGTCAACGTGTCTACCATCTGCATTTCAGGCATGGCGTTGGACGGAAGTTCACGCACGGGATGTTTCAACGCTGCGATATTTCTCTGCGACAACTGGAGGAACCGTATCCGTACATCGAGTTCCGCTTGTGACCCAGTTTCTAAAAGGCATTCCGCTTCGAACGTCGAGGTATCGGAACCCACCTGCTGACAGGCGTACGCGGGCGGATAGAGCACGCCGAAATTCCAGCGCTGGCGATTCTTCACGGAGGAGGGCCGATAGGGATAGAGCATGTATCCCTCATAGAGCACCGCCTTTGCGATCTGATCGACCAGTTCGAGATTCATTGCCCCACGGCCTCCTCGACGGGCAACATGCGTTCCAGCGTCTCCTCCCACGTAGGAATTCCATGCCGCACCTTGTACTGGTAAAGGCGGTCGAACACATCGCGACGCAGGTTCATCCACGCCGTGTTTGGATAATAAGAATCCATCATGTCCCGCCAAACGCTTACCGGTAGCCTGAACTTGCTCTCCTTATCCCAGGAGATGGGAGCGACTTGCAGCGGGGCGCCTTGTTCGGGGGCGTAGAAGACATTCCCGCTGAACTGCAGCAGCAGAGGGATCTCTCCGTTTCCCAGGGCGTAAAAATATTTCGTCGCGGCGACATTGAAATCGAATGTGCAGGGAACCGGAAGGTCAACCTGAACGTCACGCTGAAACGACGGAACGATCGTGCTCGCATGGGTCCAAAGCATGTTGCGCAGCGTCTGGCTCCAGCGTTCCGGCTCGCCGAACAGATCTCGCAATTGCGATTGCTCCTCGGGCGAGTACTTCCGGCGAGTCACCTCGATGAGGATCTGGCAGCGTAAGGCGACGGTGTGAACGATCTCTCCGGCGGTTGCATTCGAAACCCGCAGCTTGAACGCGAGCTGCGGGGATGCCGAAAACGGCACAACGTTGGCGCCTTCAACCTGGAAATTGAGTTCAGGCATGCGCCTCCACCGATACACCTGCGCGTGCTTTCAGGTCTAAGAAGAAGCGGCCGATCTCCTGCCAAACCTCCGTGCCGCCGGACAATCCCCGCCAATGGGTGCGAATCAGTCCAACGAGTTTGAAGCATTCATCAATCGGGAGCAGGTAGAACTCGGGCGGCGCAACGTCGCGAGCATGGCCCACGCGGTTGACCAGGAGCGCCTCGACATCGCTTTCCATGGCGGCGAGCACAGGATTCTCCGCAACGATTTCCGTCCAACTTTCCAGGGAGAGCAGGGACTCGGTTGCTCCTGCGGGACTTGGATACAAGGCCAAAACGCGCTGATCGGTGCTGCTCTTGTAGAAGAACGCCATGTTGATCGGGATCATCAAGCCATCCCATTGCGCGTCGGTCATGTGAAAATCCGGGAGCATGCGAACGCGGCGGGGTATGCGCTTGTAGCGGGCGTTCGCCTGCCCAGAGAAGAGGAGTGCGCAAGCATCGCACGCACAGATGAATTTGCGCTGTCCCGGCTCGAGCAGGTGCGGATGCGCGGGCGCAAGCTCGGCGCTGCACATTTCACAAACTTCCACCGGTCGCCGGCGCCGGGCAAATCGCTGCAAGACGCCGAAGGCATCCGTCCCCGAGAATTTTTCTGTGCTCATCAGTCCGCGCCATCCCCGCGCAGAGCGGTCGCCGCTTTTGGCTGCCCGGCAGCGCTGCCCATCAACGCATCCAGGGCGATAAATCCGGTAGCAGGCTTGCCCTCAAGGCCCTCGATCGAAAGCGAGCCGATATCCGGAGCTGCTTCATAAACTGTGTCTTCCAGGAGGGTCTTGATCGTGGCGGTCGTGGATCCACACGCGTGACCTTCCACGTGCACCTGCAGCCGCACAACACCGCCTTGATTCGCAACCAACTCGACTTCCGATCCCTGCTTGCGCAACTGTGGACGCACCCGTTCGATCGCCTTCGCGACCCGCGTCTCGATATCCTCCGGATGCAGTCCATACAGCACGAGCAAGCTGCCGACCAGGGGATCGTGGCCCAACCGGTCGATGATCTGCTGCCCGGAGTCGCCGGAATCGAAGATGATTTCCAGCGTTTTTTCGAAGCCTGCGCTGTGCAGTTCCATGAGCGACTGGATCAGGACCTTGACCCGGGTCCGGGTCGCCGGATCGGTGACTTCGTCCAGCTCCTGTATCGAGCTTCCCATCCGCTGAATGCGTTGTTGGAATTCTTTTTCGCCGGCCACTTGGCTCCTTTGGTAAAGAGGAGTGGGCCGCAGCCCACTCCTCGCTCTGACGTCGCGACGCCTAGGGCTGAAGGCCGAACATCGGCGAATGGTGCGTCTTCAGCACTTTTCCGTCGCCCAGGTACATGTGGACACCGCACGGCAGACAAGGATCGAAGCTGCGCACGGCGCGCATGATATCGATGCCTTTGAATTTGTCGGGACCGTTTTCTTCGAAGATCGGCGTGTTCTGCACCGCATCTTCGTAGGGTCCCGGCGTGCCGTAGATGTCACGCGGATTGGCATTCCAGGGTGTCGGCGGGTACGGATGGTAGTTCGCGATCTTGCCGTCACGAATGACCACATGGTGCGAAAGAACGCCGCGTACCGCCTCGTGGAAGCCGCAGCCAATGGCTTCCTCGGGCACTTTGAAGTCCGTCCACGTCCGTGTCCTGCCGGCGTGCAGTTCGCCAAGCGCCTTTTCGACGAAATGCAGAGCACAGGCAGCAGCGTAGGCCTGGAAGTAGGTGCGAGCGCGATCACGCTCGATCGCGTTGCTCCACTTCGGGATCTTCCACTCGAATTCCACCTCGGGCAGAGACGTCGTCTTCGGAAGATAAATCTTCACGCTGTGGCCGGTCGCTTTGACGTAGCCGATGTCCACCAGACCCGCCAGCGCCGTTGACCAGAAGCGCGCGATCGGGCCCCCGCCGGTATCGAGTGCTAGATAGTCACCTGTACGTTTGTCGAACCAGCGCGGCGACATTACCCAGGTGTACTTGCTGTCGAAATCGCGTTTCTGCGGACGCGGAATCGTGGTCTGGTTCCAGGGATGACGCTTGTCCACAGGATTGCCTAACGGGTCCTTGGAAACGAACGTCTCGGAGTTTTGCCAATCGTCATAGTACGAGCTTCCCAGCAGAATACGGATGTTCAGGTTGATGTCCACCAGGTCGTGGGTCACGGCTTTGCCGTCGACGATGACCCCTGGCGTGACAAACATCTGCTTGCCCCAATGGTTCATGTTTTTGTAGGTGTAGTCGCATGCATCGGGATCATTGAACGAGCCCCAACAACCTAATAAAATGCGTCGCCTGCCAACCTCCTCGTATCCCGGCAGCGCTTCGTAGAAGAAGTCGAAGAGATCGTCATGTAGTGGAACGACTTTCTTCATGAACTCCACGTACTTCATGAGGCGGACCAGGTAATCGGTGAAGAGTTGCACGGTCGGCACGGTGCCCACACCGCCCGGGTACAGAGTGGAGGGATGCACGTGACGGCCTTCCATCAGGCAAAACATTTCGCGAGTCATGCGGCTCATCTGCAGGGCCTCGCGATAGAAGGCGCCAGTGAATGGATTGAGCGCGCGCATGATGTCTGCAATGGTCCGGTAGCCATGCAGGTTGGAATTCGGAGAGTTGGTCTTCTCCGCTTTGGCGAGCACGCCCGGGTTAGTTTCCTTCACCATTTGCTCGCAGAAATCCACCCCCACCAGGTTGTCCTGGAAGATGTTGTGGTCGAACATGTATTCCGCGGCCTCGCCCAGATTCACGATCCATTCGGCCATGGCGGGAGGCTGGATGCCGAAGGCCATGTTCTGCGCGTAGTTTGCGCAGGTCGCGTGATTGTCGCCGCAGATGCCGCAAATGCGGCTGGTGATGAAGTGGGCGTCCCGCGGATCTTTGCCTTTCATGAAGATGCTGTAGCCGCGGAAGATGGAGGAGGTGCTGTGGCACTCGGCGACGTGCCGGTTTTCGAAGTCGATCTTCGTAAAGATGCCGAGGCTGCCCACGATCCTTGTGATCGGATCCCAATTCATTTCGACCAGGTTTTCTTTCTTGGTCGGAACCTGTTTGCTCGGTGCAGTAATTGTGCTCATTTAACCGTCTCTCCTCTATCTCTTAATAGCTTCTCGGGTGGTAGCCGGTGGTGAGCTCCGCACGCGCGTGCCGCCACTTAGGTTCCTTGTTGACCGTGTTTTGCGTGATACTGCGCAGGCCACGAATGGCCTTGCCGTAGGCCATGATGGCGTGGCTCGAAACGCGGGCACCCGGGGGCTCATCCATGAAGGGCATGAACTTGTCCGGGAAGCCGGGCATGGTGCAACCGATGCAAATACCGCCCACATTCGGACAGCCACCGATGCCGGCCATCCAGCCTCGCTTGGGAACGTTGCAGTTCACCACTGGTCCCCAGCAGCCCAGCTTCACAATGCATTTCGGAGAGCCGTAAACCTCGGCGAAATCGCCCTGCTCGTAATATCCAGCACGATCGCAGCCATCGTGGACGGTAGCGCCGAAGAGCCAGGTCGGCCGCAGCTTGTCGTCGAGAGGAATCATCGGCGCGAGTCCCGCAACCTGAAAGACGAGGTACAAGAGGGTTTCCATGAAGTTGTCAGGCTGCACCGGGCACCCGGGCACGTTCACGATTGGCAGACCAGCCTTTGATTTCCAGCTCCAGCCGAGGTAGTCGGCCAGGCCCATGCATCCGGTGGGATTGCCTTCCATGGCATGAATGCCGCCGTAGGTTGCGCAAGTCCCGCAACCCACTATGGCTAATGCCTTCGGCGCGAGGCGATCAATCCATTCGCAGGTTGTAATCGGCTGGCCGGTCTTTGGGTCGGTGCCAAGGGCTGCCCAATAGCCTTCTCGCTTGATGTCTTCGTTGGGAATCGAACCTTCCACCACCAAAACGAACGGCTCGAGTTCTCCCTTTTCCGCCTGGTAGAAGAATTTCATGAAATCGTCGCCGTTTTCATAAGCGAGTACCGGGTTATGCAGAAGCACTTTGGGAAGCCCGGGAATAGCCCCCAATAGAACATCTTCCACGCTGGGTTGCGTCGCAGCGGTTATGGACACTGAATCTCCGTCACAGCCCAAGCCCGCTGTGATCCACAGGACGTGGATTTCCGGAACTGCTGGTGGTTTCTGGGTCGAGCGACCGTATGGAGCTGCTTCGGCCATAGTTACGATCTCCTTTCGCAGTCACCTGCGTTGGACACACCCCGCCAGCGCGGCTGGCGAAGAATGGAAATTGACAAATCTAAAGGTGTGGTGAAGACGCCCGCACACGTGCCCCCACGGCACTTGCGCGACCCTCCATAAAAACAGGCGTGTGTCATTCCGAACAAGCGGGGCCCCCCTGTTTTCGCGTTGCTGAAAACTACTAGCCTGCAGGTAGGGGTTTCCCCGATGTGAAGTTGCTGGATTTCGTGTGTTTAGAACAGCATTCAACCATCGCCTGAGCGGCAAAATGTGTGGCCTTGCGAAGTCGAGTAGAATACGGCTCCGATTCTCAAGGTCCTGGCTTCTCGAGCGGAGGACGAATGACGCATAACGGCGTCGAAGCGATCGACGTTCTCTGGATTACCGCCGGTCTTGGCTGTGACGGAGATACCATCGCCATGACCGCCGCGACTCAGCCGAGCATCGAGGACCTAATCGCCGGCGCGACGCCCTGGGCACCCAGGATCGTTCTTCGTAATCCGTTTCTCTCCATGGAGAACGGCGACGAGTTCATGGCGCTCTTCCACCGTGCGGCGGAGGGAAATTCCGAAAAGCCCTTCATCCTGGTTGTTGAAGGCTCGATCCCGAACGAGAAAAACAAGGCCGAAGGGTATTGGGCGTCTTTCGGTACTGACGCACAAACCGGGCAGCCCATTACCACTTGTGAGTGGATCGACCGTCTCGCGCCGAAAGCCTGGGCCGTGATTGCAGCCGGGACCTGCGCGACCTATGGAGGCATCCATGCCATGGAGGGCAATCCCACGGGGTGTATGGGCTTGCCCGATTACCTCGGCTGGGATTTTCGGTCTCTTGCCGATATTCCCATCGTCTGTATTCCAGGGTGTCCGGTGCAGCCCGACAATTTCACCGAAACCCTGCTTTACCTTCTTCACATGGCAACCGGGCACGCCCCCATGATCCCGCTCGATGAGCGATTACGACCGACATGGCTCTTCGGCAGCACAGTTCATGAAGGATGCGACCGGGGAGGGTATTACGAACAGGCGCAATTCGCGGAACAGTACGGTTCTCCACTTTGCATCGTCAAATTAGGATGCTGGGGCCCAGTCGTGCAATGCAATGTAGGCAAGCGTGGCTGGATGGCCGGAATCGGCGGGTGCCCCAACGTGGGAGGCATTTGCATAGGGTGCACGATGCCTGGTTTCCCTGACAAATTCATGCCATTTATGAACCAACCGCCGGGATCACTGCTTTCATCCAACGCGGTGCAAACCTACGGCAGGGCCATTCATGCGCTGCGCAGGTTTACGCAAGAATCTCTGAACAAGGTTCCGAGCTGGCGCCGACACCGTCCCTGACAGGCCGCGCCGTCTGAGTTTCACCAGCCCTTTCCCTTCGCGATTAGGACGAAGGCGCGGAGTCCCATGTCGTCATTGCCCCGGAGACCCAGCCAGCCCGATGAATTTGGCCTGCCACTCCAAGGGCTCGACGCTCTCGATCCCGAAACCGCAGCTCGCATTCTCGAAGAACTGGCCAACGTCTTCAGCGCGCCTGACAGCGCGGCCGCCGAAGGTCCTCTCCCCAACCTGGAAGCCAAGTACCGCGCCCTGCTCGAACAACTGCCGGCCGTAGTTTTCATGGCTTATCTCGATCGGGGGCGGGGCGAAGCTTATGTCAGCCCGCAGATCGAGGCTTTGCTCGGTTTTTCGCAAGAGGAGTGGCTGGAAGACCCTGTGCAGTGGTATCGCCACATCCATCCCGATGACAAGCAGCGCTGGAGCCTTGAAGCGGCCGACATGTTCCTCTCCGGAAACCCGCTCCGCTCCGCTTATCGCGTGATTGCCCGCGACGGCCGGACCATCTGGTTCCGTTGCGAGGCCCAGATGATGCGCCGCGAGGATGGCCGCCCGTGGTTCATTCACGGAGTCGCCTTCGACATTACCGATTTGAAGCATACCGAAGCCCAACTCCAGGAGGAGCGTAACCTTGCCTCGGCAGTTCTCGAAACGGTCGGAGCCTTGGTTGTCGTGCTCGACCCCTACGGCCGGATCATCCGATTCAACCGGGCGTGCGAGCAGATTACCGGTTACGAGCTCGATGAAGTTGTTCGCAAGCGGCTATGGGATCTTTTCATGACCCCCGAAGAGGCGGAACGCTTCAAAGCCATTTTCGAACAACTCCGTAGGGACCAGATGCCGCGCGAATTCGAGAGTTACTGGTCCAATCGGAACGGGGGACACCGGCTGATCTCATGGTCGAGTACGGTTTTGCCCGGGCCCAACGGCACTCCGGCTTACATCGTTGTCAGCGGGACCGATATGACCGAGCGTAAACGCCTGGAAAAGGCAGTGCTCGAAATCAGCGCGAGGGAACAACGCCGCATTGGGCAGGACTTGCATGATGGTCTCGGTCAGCAACTCACCGGCATAGCTTTTATGTCGAAGGTGCAGGAACAGAAGCTGAAGGAAAAGCGCCTGCCCGAAACCGTCGACGCGGCCAAGATCGTCCAGCTCGTCAATGACGCCATTCACAAGACTCGCGAGTTGTCCCGCGGCCTGGCGCCCGTAATGTCAGATGCAAGCGGCCTCATGTCGGCGCTGGAACTGTATGCCCATGAGGTTTGCGATGTGTTTCGTGTGAGCTGCGAATTCCGCTGCGAAAAACAGCTGCTGGTGCAGGATCTGACCATCGCAACTCACCTCTATCATATTGCGCGAGAAGCAGTGAACAATGCGGTCAAGCACGGACGGGCCCAGACCATCGAAATATTTCTATCGCATAACGACGGCAGGGGTATCCTTAGCGTCAAGGATGACGGCACCGGCTTCGTTCGCCCTCCTTCGAGTAACACCGGTATGGGGCTCCACATCATGAACTATCGGGCTGGAATGGCCGGCGGGACCGTGCAGATCCATCCAGGTACCGATGGGGGAACCGTCGTCACCTGCCTTTTTCCCCTCAAAGGTGGGGATTCGGCGTAATGAATATGGGCACACGCATGTCGCGCCAAATCGCTTCGCGAAAGACTCGTGTCTTTGTCGTCGACGATCACCCGATCGTTCGTCAAGGCCTCGCTCTGATGATCAACCAGCAGCCGGATCTCGCGGTCTGTGGCGAAGCCGAAGAAGCGGAACGCGCCTTGCAGGATATAGGGGCCTGTAAACCCGATATCGTGGTGATCGACATTTCGCTGAACGGTCCAGACGGCCTCGACCTTCTCAAGAACCTGCGACTGCGGTCGCCCGAACTTCCGGTTCTCATCCTATCCATGCATGATGAGTCGGTGTACGCCGAGCGCGCGCTGCGAGCCGGAGCCAATGGCTACATCATGAAGCAGGAGGCGACGGAAAAAGTCCTCATTGCCTTACGCCGCATCTTGAGCAAGGAAATCTATGTCAGTGACCGCATCGCGAACCGGATGCTGCAACACTTTGTTCGGGGCACCGACAACGAAATTCATCCGGTGGTTGCCGAACTGAGCGATAGGGAATTGGAGGTGTTTCGCCTGATCGGAGACGGCCGCGGTACCCGGCAGATTGCCGAGCAACTGCACCTCAGTGTCAAGACGGTGGAGTCGTACCAGGCTCATATCAAGGAAAAGCTATCGCTTCGGAGTGCGCGCGAGCTGGTACAGCACGCAATCCAGTGGAACATCAGCGAGAAGCGGACCGCCTGATCAATCTTTCCTGCAGGCACCCTGGCACTTGTTCTCGCCCCATTTCACGCCAAGCGCGTGCAGCATGAGCTCATCCCCCATCGATAACTTGGTTGGATTGGTCACGACCTCGTAAGCATACGCGACCGTTGCGTCCATGGTGATGCACCATGACTCATGACGCACAATTCCTTTGCAATGTTCGCATTCCGCCTGCGCGTTGTAGCGGTTACTGTGATACCAGACTGTCGGGCTGTTATTCGACATCGCCATCTCTCGGGGCCTTCCACTGCAGAGCGGGAGACAGATTGCCCACTCTCGAAGACCCGCTTACTAAGCCGATAGTAGGCCGGGACTTCCGTCCAATCGATGGCTCCCATCACATGGACTTGTGACTGGCGTCACAAACAATTGACCGGGAAATTATCCATTCCAGAGTGGGTTCGAGGCGGGCACGGTGATTCGCGATTCCGAGAATGTGAATTGATTGGCGGAGAAAGTGCGAGCGCTTGCTGCAACGCTCGCACCTTCCGATTCCTCTAGTTACGAGAACTCTTTGCCATCGCAAGGTCGTAGCGATCGAGGTTCATCACCTTGCTCCATGCCGACACGAAGTCCTTCACGAACGCTTCTCCGGCGTCGTTACTCGCATAGACTTCGGCGAGCGCGCGAAGTTGAGAGTGTGAGCCAAAAATAAGGTCCACACGCGTGCCGGTCCATTTGATCTCGTTCGTCTTGCGGTCGCGCCCCTCATAGACGCCTTCGGCCCCCGATGGCTGCCACTTCGTGTTCATATCGAGCAGGTTGACGAAGAAATCATTGGTCAGCGTTTCGGGCCGCTTGGTGAAAACGCCATGCTTGGAGTGCCCGAAATTGGTGTTCAGGGCACGCATGCCGCCGATGAGAACAGTCATTTCAGGGGCGGTCAGCTTCAGCAATTGCGCTCTGTCCACGAGCATCTCTTCTGCCGGCCGCTGCTGTCCTTTGCGGTAGTAGTTGCGGAAACCGTCCGCTACCGGCTCCATTACGATGAAGGAGTGCACATCAGTCTGTTCCTGCGACGCATCGGTCCGTCCTGGCGAGAACGGGACCTTCACGTTGTGCCCGGCCTTTTTCGCGGCTTCCTCGACGGCCGCACTGCCACCGAGAACGATGAGGTCCGCCAGAGAGACCTTCTTCTTGCCCGATTGCGAGCTGTTGAAGTCCTTCTGGATCTTCTCCAGCGCCGGCAGGACCTTCGCCAGTTCGACGGGCTGGTTGACTTCCCAGTCCTTTTGCGGCGAAAGGCGAATGCGCGCTCCGTTGGCGCCGCCACGCTTGTCGGAGCCGCGGAACGAGGCAGCCGAGGCCCAGGCAGTCGTGACCAGTTGCGAAATCGAAAGTCCAGATTGGAGGAGCTTGGACTTTAGAGAAGCGATGTCGCTTTCTCCAATTAACTCGTGGTCCACGGGCGGAACGGGATCTTGCCACAGCTGGGGTTCCTCAGGAACCAGAGGGCCCAGATAACGAGGGAGCGGGCCCATGTCGCGGTGCGTTAGCTTATACCAAGCCTTGGCAAATGCATCCGCAAACTCCTGCGGCTGTTCATAGAACCGCTTCGCGATCGGACCATAGATCGGGTCTACCTTAAGCGCGAGGTCCGTGGTCGCCATAAATGGCGCATGACGTTTCGTCTTGTCGTGGGCATCGGGCACGGTGCCGGCGCCCGCGCCGTTCTTGGGAGTCCACTGGTTCGCACCGGCTGGACTCTTGGTCAGCTCCCATTCGTAGCCGAACAGATTTTCAAAAAAGTTGTTGTCCCACTTGATCGGGTTGGTGGTCCATGCGCCTTCCAGGCCGCTGGTGATGGTGTGGGAGCCATGACCGACACCCAGCTTGTTGTTCCAGCCGAGGCCTTGCTCCTCGATGGTAGCGCCTTCCGGTTCGGGACCGACGTACTCGGTCGGCACACCTGCACCGTGCGTTTTGCCGAACGTATGTCCACCGGCGATAAGGGCAACGGTCTCCTCATCGTTCATCGCCATTCGCCCAAACGTTTCGCGGATGTCGCGCGCCGCGGCCGCCGGATCCGGCTTGCCGTTCGGTCCCTCGGGGTTCACATAGATGAGGCCCATCTGCACCGCGCCGAGTGGATTCTCGAGCTGACGATCTCCGGTGTAACGCTTGTCATCGAGCCACTTGCCCTCGGGCCCCCAGTAAATGTCCTCGCCCGGCTCCCAGACGTCCTCGCGACCGCCGGCAAAGCCAAAGGTCTTGAACCCCATCGACTCCAGGGCAACGTTACCGGCGAGAACCATGAGATCAGCCCAGGAGATTTTCCGGCCGTACTTCTGCTTGATCGGCCAAAGCAACCGGCGCGCCTTATCAAGGTTACCGTTGTCAGGCCAGCTGTTGAGCGGAGCAAAACGCTGTTCGCCCGAGCCTGCGCCGCCGCGGCCGTCGCCAATGCGGTACGTGCCTGCGCTGTGCCATGCCATGCGAATAAAGAACGGGCCATAGTGGCCGTAGTCAGCCGGCCACCACTCCTGCGAGTCCGTCATCAAGGCGTGGAGATCTTTCACCACCGCGTTCAAATCGAGAGTCTTGAACTCTTCGGCGTAATTGAACTCCTTCTGCATAGGGTCGGAGAGCGGTGAATGCTGGTGCAGGATATTGACGTTCAGCTGGTTCGGCCACCAGTTCGCGTTGCTCCGAGAGCCCGCTAAGGTATGCGCGCCCACGGGACACTTCGCTTCGTTCAGGGTGTTGGTTTGATTGCCCGGGACAGGCGCCTTCACTTTTTCAACGAGTTCATTTTCCATATTTTTATCTTCTCCTCGTGCCAGCCAGATGTAAAGTATATCTTTCCTATGATTTCCATAGGAATCGCGTCTTGCTGCTTTGAAGGTAGAATGGAACTCCACCAGCTTCGTTATTTCTGCGCAGTCGCCCGGCATGGAACCTTTACCCGCGCTTCCGAGATCGAGCGCGTGGCGCAGCCTTCTCTTTCACAGCAGATCCTGAAGCTCGAAGCGGAGTTGGGCGCGCGCCTCTTCGATCGCCTGCCCCGCTCTGCCAAGCTCACCGTGTTCGGGAAGGTCTTTCTGCCGAAGGCAGAACGGATCCTTCGCGAGTTGGAGGAAGCCAGGAGCGAGCTTCTGGACATGTCTGGAAATGAGAAAGGAGAGGTGATCGTCGGCATCATTCCCACGATCGCTGCCTATCTGGTGCCCAGATTGCTGAAAGGCTTCGCGGTCCGCCATCCACGTATCACGGTCAAAGTCCTCGAAGACATCACTCCCAGCCTGCTGCAGCGCCTGCACGAGAGCACGCTTGACGTGGCCATTGCGGCGTTGCCGGTTGACGGAGGTGAGCTCACCACCGAGGAACTATTCGAGGAGAGGTTCTATGCAGTCTTGCCACAAAACCATCGCTGTGCGTCACACACTTCGATCAGCCTCACCGAGCTGAACCACGAACCGTTTCTGCTCCTGAAGGAAGGCCATTGCTTTCGCGACAGCGTGATCGCCGCGTGTCAGAAATCGAAGGTATCTCCCAGCGTAGTGTTCGAGAGCGGCCAGTTCGCCACCATTCTCGCGATGGTCTCTGCCGGGATGGGCGTATCGGCAGTACCGGCCATGGCCGTGCGACCGCAGCCGGGATGCAAGTTCATTCCGATCTCAGGAAAACACAGCACCCGGAAGGTTGGTATCGTGACCCTGCGACACCACTACCAGAGTCGCGCACAGCGCCTGCTTATGAAGCAAGTCCGGGACGCTTGCAGAAAGCCTGCCCGAGCCTCCTGAGCTCTGTGCTCACGTGGTTCTTTGTTGGAATGCCGATTGTTGTCGCCGTGAGGCATTATGCCAGCTACGCGGCTAGGCCGACCGCGCGTGAATACCAGGGAGATTCCCCTTTATCAAGCATCAGAGAACGCGACTTATGATGTTAAGAAATATCTTCGATCTCCGAAGCTCGACGAGTTTCGCGAAAGCACACGATGCTCCTTCCTGGCGCCGAATGCTTCGCTCTTCAATGGATACAGATGGCGGGTAGGTAGCGCATTGGTAAGAAAGGGCCCGCCTTCACGGCGAGCCCAAGTTCAGAAGCCAGCGCAACCTCTGAGAGCAGTGCACCTAGAAGATCAGTTTCATCACGAGCTGGAGGGTACGAGCGTTGTTTGCGAAAACCTGGCTAGGCTGATTGAAAAGGCCTCCCGGGATGGTGACAAACGGGGTGATATTCGTGAACGCGACTGGCTGAACAGTACTGATCGCGCCCGCTACATACTGAGAGTGGTTGAAAACGTTCAACGCCTGTGCCTGAAACTCGAAGGACGTATGCTCGGTAAAGTTAATGCGCTTTACCGCCGTCATATCGACATTATTGATATGCGGCAGAGCCTGGGTGTTCCGCGCTGCCGTCGCATACGCACCCGGACCAGCCTGGATGTAATAAGCGTTAGGATTTTCCGCAACGTAGGCAACGGTGGCGCCGGCGCTATTGGTCAGAGCCATGACGGAAGATCCGGTACCCGGAATGCCCTGCGGGTTGATGATGGAGCGGTCTGGTGCGCTGTCTCCGTTGAGGTTTGAATCCACGCCACTCTGAACGGTCCAGTATTCAGGGGACTGGAAGGTGTAAACCGGGGCCAGTTCCCAATTGCTGAGAAGGTTCTTTGCCACCCAGTTGGAGTTCTTGAAGAATGGAACGTCATACAACATTTCGACGGTCACCCGGTGACGTCGATCCAGAGCCGAAGTGCCATAGTCGGCGGCAACATTCTGGAAGTCCTGCGGACGCCGCGGCGTGAGCTGCGTGGAAAACACCTCAGCTGTGGAGTCGTCCCATGCATGGCTCCAGGTCCAGGCGGCCTGGAATTGCAAACCGTGGGTGAAATTGCGGCTGAACTGCGTCTGCAGGCCGTGATAGAGCGAGTGGCCGTAGGGCTCGTAGGCGGTGAGGTTAGCGGCGAAGCAAGGTGAGACATCTGCTCCTCCGGGTCCCGCTCCGCAACCAGAGATGTACGCGGGCACGTAATTTCCTGCGGCAGAGACCTGATCCAACGTCGGTAGCGCGTTCAGCGTTGCCTGCGAAGGAGCTGTCAAATAAGTTGGAAGGTTGTTGGTTGCGCTGATTGGTGATTGCCGGTTGATGCGCTCCTGCACCGGTAGGTGAATGCCACGTGTTCCGACGTAACGAACTTCCATGGTGTACTTGTTGGAGAATACGTGCTGTATCCCGAGGTTCCAACTTTCCGTATAGGGCAATTGCTGGTTAGGAACGTAGCCGCCGGTGCTTTCCTGTGCGCTGACAGCGTCAGGAAAGACTTGGAAGCCACTGCCGCCCGCCGGCATGCCTCCGTTCGCCAGGAATGCCGTCGTGCCATTGGTGCCGCCCGGTCCGTAATGGCAGGTGGCTGTCGGAATGTTCCCGATGTCGCAGGTCGAAGTGAACTGTGGAGGGGAACTCAGGATTCCGAGATTATCGAACAGAACATCGTAAGCAAGGCCAAATCCGCCGCGGATCGACGTGTTTCCTGACGAGCCTGGCGAGTAGGCAAAGCCGATCCGGGGAGCAAAGTTCTTGTACTGAGGTTGAGGCGAGCTGAAATTGATCAGCCCCGGCACGTTGGAGATGGTGTTGAGATTCTGCAGCCTTTCGGAGTAGGGCACCGAAGTGAACTCGTAGCGCAAACCGAGATCGATGGAGAGGTGTGGGTTAACTTTCCATTGATCCTGGCCGTAGCCATAAATTGCACTCTGATCTCCGTAATAAGTCACACTCCCAATCGAGCGCTCGCCAAAGTAATCGGGAGCTAAATCACTCAGGTAGTTCTGCAACGTGGTGTACTCGTAATCGCCACGTGCGCGTTGCGTGAACCCCTGCGGCGAGATGTATTTGCGGCCTTCCACGCCGAACTTGAAATTGTGGTGGCCGTGAATCCAGCTCACATTGTCCGTAGCCTGGTAAATGTTCTGCACCGAGAACTGGGGCGCATTCGGGTCCGGTCCAACCTGAACTTGCATGTCGTTAATCTGGAGGTTCGGGAAGGAGTCGAGGCCCGGGAAGGACTGCGGGCCGACGGTCGTATAAATTGTCGTCCGATTGAAGCCGAGCCGTAACTCGTTGTTCAAGGCGGGGGTGAAGTTGTGGTATTCGCCGAGGGTTACCAACGTGTTTCGTATCGGTTGCGTCGTCCAGAAGCTCGCGATGTTGGCTGCGGTGTCGAGCGAATCCACCTTCTCGTAAATCCAGCGTCCACGCAGCTGGTCCTTGTCGGATAGGTTCCAGTCGATGCTGTTCGTGCTGGTGAACGTGTTGGTGTAGAAGCCTCCATTCGTGTCGAGCAATCCAATCTGGTAAGGAGTTTGCGCCGTCGGATTGCCGCTAGGGTCGACCGCGGTCGTCCAGCTTGCGGTGTCGCCGCAGGCAGTGTTCGTGCCGGGTGCTGTCGCGGTGCCTACATATTTCTGGTATTGCGCCAGGTTGTTGGCGTTGACCGCGCCGTAAGGATTGGCGAGGCCCGCGATCGTGGCATAGCCCAGTGCGGTGGGAGCGCACGCAAAAGCTCCCGAGCTCTTCTGGCCGACCCAGTTGTATTCCTGGTTAGTAAAGAAAAAGAGTTTATCCTTCACGATAGGTCCGCCGATCTGGCCGCCGGCGCGATCGAATGTGAAGGGATTATTGGTGTACGGGCCGGGAGCTTCGGACCGGGCCGTCGAAGCATCGATGCCGTTCAGGTTTCGATTCTGAAAATAGTCATAGATGCGGCCATGAAACCTATTCGTGCCGCTCAGAACGGTCTGGTTGAATTGCCCGCCCGACGAGTGTCCGAACTCGGCCGAGAACTGGTTCTGCAAGACCGTGAAGTTTTCGACCGCGTCGTTCGGAATCGTTACTACCGGTCCGGTCACGGTCTTACTGTTATTGTCGACGCCCTCTACCGTGAAATTGTTATTGCGGGGACGCTGGCCCGAAATCGATGGGCCGGTACCCACACCGATACCGCCGCTGCTGGCAACCCCAGCGTCGAGTAACGAGAGGTTCAATACACCGAGCCCTACCGAGGCGGACGGCAGATCCTGTGTCTGTTTCAGTTCGTAGGTGTTCTGAATCTGGGCTGTCGTTGTATCGATCGTTTCCGTTTGCCCAGTGACTTCGACTGTCGTCCCGCTTCCCGCAACCTGAGCGACGACATTGGCAGTAGCGGTCTTGTTCAATTGCACTTCTACGTCCTGGAAACCACCACTCAACGAGTTAGCATTGACAGTCACCTTGTAGTGCCCAACCGGCAGGTTGGCGAAGTGGTACTCTCCAACCGAGGTGGTCTGCTGTGTTTGCTTCAAACCCGTCGAAATGTTCGTGACCTCGACGGTGATATTCGGCAGGACTGCGCCGGAGTTATCTCGAATGGTTCCGACCAAATCGCCACTAATCGCTTGGCCAAACGCAATCGCAGCGGTCAGAATAAGCACACCCACAATCGACAGTGATTTCAGATTTGCACGCATTGCATCATCCTCTCGATGCTTTCGGCGAACGTACGCCCACATCGGTGCAATACCTTTTGCAGATCGAGCGCCATTGTGATGTGTGAATGTTTGCTAGAGGATATGATTCGGTGTTCAGGGCCATCTATGATTTTTCAGCAAGCCCAAGATCTGTGCCGGTAACGGCTTCTGCAGTCTTCGCAACGAGTGGACCTCGTCTCGTCCCCGCTTCCTGCACTCTCATCCCCGCAGTATCCGTCACGCTGAGATTTCCCAAAAACAGTAGAAGCTAAACAGCGCTGAAGTCCGCACTGGACGCTGGATTAGCACAATCGTGCTCAATGCACGAACATGTTGCTCGCACATCATTTTGACTCGCGTCTAACAATATTTCGGTTGTGCGCGACGTTACGACCTTGAGCGAGGAATTGAAGTACGTGCATCGGTTGAATTCGTAGACGGTCTTTGTGGATTCTATTTTGGCGATCCAAGAAGGGCGCCGATATTGTGCACATTCACGAGGATCTCTCGATTCACGCGGAAGCCCGGTCTAGACCTCTCCGATCTCGACCCCAAACCGAGCCTTCAGCTCACGACGGCCAAGCGCGGTCAGATCCAAAGCCCTACTATCCAATTCTTGAAAGAACCATTTTTTCTTCCACGCCATCGCCAAGAACGATGGGGGATGAAGGGCTTCTGCGATCTTCCGGCGAGAACGCTTAATCCTTCCGGAGCACCAGCTACGAAGGGTAGATGTTTCGCAATCGCTCGTTGTAATGTGCTGGTGGTTGTTGACGTCATCAGCTAACGAGCGTCTCTCCATAACCACCAGGCGAATGCGCCAATCATGAAACAGCGATCCGGATCCGCCGTCCCGATGATCGGAGTGAATCGAGATTCGTTGACTCCGTTGCATCGTCAACTCTTCGAGTGCTACCGCGCCGCAATCCTCCGCGGAAATCTGCGTCCCGGTCAAACCGTGCCATCCACGCGTGCGCTGGCGTTGGAACTGCAGATTTCTCGAATGCCGGTGCTCACGGCGTATGCCCAACTCATCGCGGAGGGCTACTTTGAGACGCGGGCAGGGCTGGGGACGCTGATCAGCGAAGCGCTGCCCCCAAGAATGATGTCGGCAGGACGAACATCTCAACCTCGACCGCGGAAGAGCGATTCCGGCGCCCGTCCCGTGGCGGAACGCGTCTCCGCAACGGCTCAGCCGTTTCGGCCGCCCTGGATCTCAGGACGATCTGCGTTTGGAGTCGGCGAGGTGGCGCTCGATGAATTTCCCTATCGAGCCTGGTCGAGCTTGCTCGTTCGCAATGCACGCGATGGGTCGGCGGTGGATGCCTACGGAGACGCAATGGGCTCCAGGGAACTGCGCGAAGCCGTTGCTGATTACCTGCGGACCTCGCGCGCGGTGGATTGCGGCGCCGACCAAATCATGATCGTGAACGGGTCGCAACATGGGGTGGAACTTACCGTGCGCGCGCTACTCGATCCCGGCAGCGCAGTGTGGATTGAAGACCCAGGTTATCAATTGACGCGCGATGCGCTGAAGATGGCGGGCTGTCGGCTGATTCCGGTACCGGTTGATGCCGAAGGAATTGACATAAGACGGGGTGTCAGGTTGTGCCGGAATGCGCGGGCAGCTTTCGTCACTCCTTCGCACCAGTTTCCCCTTGGCATGACAATGACCCTTTCGAGACGCTTGGAGTTGCTTGCCTGGGCGGCGAAAGAGGGCGCATGGATTATCGAGGATGACTACGATGGCGAGTTCCGCTATGACAGCAAGCCGCTTTCCTCCCTGCAAGGTCTGGACAACAACGCGCGCGTCATATACATCGGTACCTTCAGCAAGGTGCTTTTCCCAGCCTTGAGGCTTGGGTATGTGGTCATCCCACCGGATTTGGTACCGCAATTCGAAGCAGTTCGAAGGGCCAGCGATCTTGGTAGTGCAGGGTTTGGGCAGGCGGTTGTGGCTGACTTCATGCGGGAAGGACATTTTGCCCGTCATATTCGAAAGATGCGCGTGCTCTACCGCGAGAGGCGAAGCACGCTGGTCGAGGCGCTCGAGGGAGAACTCGGCCGCACCGCCGAGGTCGTCGGTTCGGATGCAGGCTTGCATCTTGTGCTGTTGCCGAACCGGATGAAGAGCGATGTTGACGTGGCGATCAAGGCAGCGCGACAGCGCCTTTGGCTGTGGCCGCTTTCGCCCTGCTACCAAACGCGCCCTGCCTCCCAGGGCTTCATCCTTGGATTTGCCAACACACCCATTGATCAAATCCGTCGCGCCACCAAGAAGCTGACCCAGTTGCTATCGAATTTAACTTAGACAGAGTGCTCAATTATCGGCCGAACCTCGGCCGAGCCGTACGGCCCAATCCGGTCAGTGCCCGTTTCGTTCGCGAGCTCCTCGCTTCCGGGATTCACATCGGAAGACAAGTTGCATGTCAATGCCATCCATTCGTAAAGGACCCGTTTGCGGCTGACGGGGAACTCCCGCAAGTTGTTCAGCACTACGACGCAGTCGCTATTCCCGGAGGACTTCACCTCGCGCACATAATCGGCATTGATGATGACCGATCGGTGGATGCGAAGGAACTGCGAATATTGTTCAAGTCGCGCGGACGCATCTGCTATCGTCCCGCGGATGCGGTATGTTCCGGCCGCGCAATGAACCTCGAGATAATTCGCCGAAGCGGAAATCCATAAAACCTCCGCATCACGAACGAACACAAATCCACGCTTCGATTTAAAGTGCAGCGGGGGGCGCGACGGTTGCGAAGACCCCGTTCTCGATCCACGGTTGAATACAGCCGTTCGCTGCAATCCGCGGGATAATGCCGCCAGAAGGCGTTCTTGCCGAAGCGGAGTGAGCAGGAAGTCAGGGATACCTGCGTCGTAGGCATCAACGGCGCGCAAGCCGTTGCGCGCGATGAGCACTATCGTCGAATGGTGAGCCTTCAGGATTTCCCTGCTGAGTTGGATCCCATCTCCTCGGTGCAGATCATCTTGGACGAAGACTATACGCGGACTGCGACTTATCACCTCGCGCAGCGCCGCCGCACTCGGTACCGCCGGCACCGGCGATTTGATGTGCTCGCTGAGCATAAAACTCACAGTCTTGCGTAGGTTGGAATCGTCAGCGATCAGCAAAATGTCTGTTGCAAGTCCCACGTGGCCCCCCGAATCGTCAAGCATCGAAGACTCTGGCAGGATCGGTCTTCGAAACAGGACATATCTTCCGTCGAACGGTGGTTGTCATCAATAACCACCGAATAGACGGGGGAGATAACCACTTGCGACATTTCGGCGAGGCGGCTCCTCACCGCCGATTGTGCTCCAGAGCAATGAACGCGCTGGACCTGGGAATTGGCGCATTGGCTCCATGCGGGATGGGTAGCACTTGCGCCACAAGCAGCATGGCCCCCGCGAACATCATGGTGTCGAAGATGTAGTTCACGCCCAGCAATCGTTGTGATGCCGGCAAGAGGCATGTGTCCGTTACGTAGAGAAAGAGGGTAAGGGCTGCCATCCACGTTGCGATTGCTACCGCGGCGCCACGTGAGATTCGTTCAAAGAACATTGCCAGCCCTAGGATAAGAAGCGCCACGCCTGTGCCATAACCAAGAACCAGGGGCAGTGGAACCCAAGAGGGAGTGGTCCGCAGCGAAGGTACGCCGGGAGAGCATTCCGGATGGAGGAGTTGCAGCACTGCAAAGGCGAGTACCACGATGGCAACCCACACCCGGGCGATTGGAAACAAGATCAGGCGCCGTTTCCTCCATGCCTCGTCTTCGCTCAATTGCAGGAAGAGCGTAAATGCTGCGATGCCGAATGCAGAGTCGCGCAGCGCGTCAATCCAATAATCTCGATTTCGCAAGTGCGTCGCTGCGCCTGGCGCATGGATTAGGCAGATAAAAGACAGGAACATCACAGCGGTTAACACGGCGGCCAGGCGCGTTTGTTTTCGGGAGATGAAACTGAGACTCGCGGCGATGAGTGCAGCTCCCACAAAGTAGGTGATCCACAGTCGCGCAGGAAGCCAGCTAGGAACGATGTTACTGATGACATTCGGGATGACAAAGTGTTCCGTGCCAAAGGTCGCGAGCGGAGCCGCGAAAAGCACTGGGCCGAGTGCAACGAACCATTCGGCCGGAGATCGATGGGTTGGTTCGAGGATTAGCCGGAGCACTCCGGCCAAGAGAATGACCACTCCGACAATTGCTGGCAGCACAAACACCGGATGAACCACGTTTACCCCACGGATGAGCGATAGCGATTCCTTCCACGTTGGATCAAGAACCACGCTCCTGCAATAGCCACCCGAAGCAACTTTCCTATGACCACCTGATGGCTGCCGCAGACTTGCCGCATTCCATTTTTATAGCCGGCGAGGGATTACAAACCGCCTCGACTAAAACCTCACGGTTCGCCACGCTCCCACCAGGGCACGCTTTCGTTTGCCGAAATCAGCCGATTATATAAATTTGTCCAGAGTGATCGGCAAGTCAGTGATCCGTTTACCGGTGGCATGATACGCGGCGTTGGCGATGGCGGCGGCGCATCCAGTAATGCCGATCTCGCCGATGCCGCGTGCGCCCATAGGCGTGTGCGGGTCCGGCAGATCCGTGTAAACGATGTCGATGTACGGCACATCGGCCTGCACAGGAACGTGATACTCGGCGAGCGTTGCATTCGTAATGCGGCCCGTGCGATCGTCGAACATGGTTTCCTCGGTGATCGCCATGCCGATGCCCATAATGATGCCGCCGCGGAATTGCGAAACCGCGGTCTTCGGATTGAGGATACGACCGCAGTCAAAGGAGCCTACCCAGCGACTGACCCGCAATTCACCTGTATGCTGGTGGACGCGTACTTCACAAAACTGAGCGGCGTAGGAGTGCATGGAGTACTTCATGATCTCCATCGGGGCGCCGGTTTTGATCTCCGCTTCGAGCAGATCCTTATTCGCCCGCTTGAGAATTGAGACGTAAGTTTCGCCGATGTTGGCATGCGCTTTGAAAAACAGCCCTTCGTTGGCGAGAACGACATCGTCATCGCTGGCGTCTTTAAATACGCTGTCAGCATTCTTCCTCGCAAGCGCAAGCAAATCCTTTCGCACTTTTTCCGCGGCTTGCTGAACGGCAAGGGCGATACTGACAGTTTGAGAGGAGCCGCCGGCTACTCCCGCCCACGGCAGTGAACTGTCGCCATATTCAAAGAGGATCTTCTCCATGGGAAGACCGAGCAGTTCGGCGGCGTGCTGCGTCTGGACCGTGGCAGTTCCCATTCCCATCTCCTGCGCCGAGCTCTGAATCTGCGCCGAGCCATCGGCCAGAAGACGAACGCGAGCAGCGGTGACCATGCGGTACATGGGATAGGTGCCGGTGGCGACACCCTGGCCAATCAGCCAGTCTCCATCGTGTTGCGAGCGAACGGCCGCGGGCCGGTTCTGCCACCCGAATTTCTCGGCGCCCATACGGTAAGCTTCGCGCATATGACGGCCAGAGAACGCGTTGCCGCTGACAGGGTCGCGATCGGGCTCGTTGCGCATGCGGAACTCGATGGGATCGAGGTTGAGATCGTAAGCCAAGGCATCCATGGCGCTCTCGACGGCGAAGGTTCCAATAGATTCGCCGGGAGCGCGCATGAAAGTGTTGGCGACACGATGGAGATCGACGACCTCCTGCCCGATGCGATACGAAGGCATGGAGTAGAGGTGGCGTGGAGGAAAACTGAACTGCTCAGGAAAATCGTTGTCGGTGGATTGCGCGGTAACGCCTTCGTGAATAAACGAGGTAATCTTGCCATCATCGTCGGCGGAGATGGCGACGCGCTGCTGCGAGGGCGTGCGTCCCCCGACACTGCGAAAGACGCCTTCACGACTGAGAACCAGTCGCACAGGACGGCGCACCACACGCGCGGCCAACATGCAGAGCTGGTTGTAGGGCCATACCCCGCCTTTGCCGCCGAAGCCCCCGCCGACAAAAGGAGAGACGACGCGCACATTTTCTTTTTTTACGCTGAAGACACCGGCGAGGGTGTTGGCAGTCCCGGCGGTAAACTGGCTGGTGTCGTAAAGCGTGACGTTTTCGTCGTTGTGCCAAATGGCAATGCAGGCGTGGGGCTCGATGGCATTGTGGTTGTAGGGCGGCGTGGTGAAGCGAAGATCGACGCGATGCGGAGAGGACTGGAAGGCAGCGTCGGCGTCGCCCTTGGCGACGAGCGGATCGTCGCCGAGAACCTGTTTAGGACGTCGGGCGCCAGGAATGGCGGCTTCAAAAGAGACATTCCCGGCCTCCGCTGCGTATGTGAAATGAAGCAGCGAGGCGGCATGTTCCGCGCGATCCTCTGTATCGGCAATGACAACGGCGACCGGCTGACCGTTCCAGGAGACCTGATCGGTGTTGAGGATGGGAACCTCAGTGCTGCCTGAGGTGGGATCGCCTCCGATGGAAAAGGGCTCGGGAACCTTCATCTTTGGCGCATTGAGGTGCGTGAGGATGGCGATTACGCCGGGAAGGCTCTCAGCCGCGCTGGTGTCGACGGCAGTGATGGTTCCTTTGGCAATCGTGCTGTAGGCAATCGCGGCGTGAGCCATGTTCTCGATCGGGTACTCGGCGGAAAACGGAGCGCTTCCGGTAACCTTCTGGCGGCCGTCGAGGCGGTCAATGGGTTTCCCGAGGTAACGGTGCTGCTCAATGAGACGGTCGCGGTCACGATCGGGCATGACATGCGCCACACCTTCCACCACTTTCTTAATGATGCTCATCGCGCACCTCTCTGTCCGGCGGCAAGTTGCTCGAGAGCGAGAACAATCGTGCGCTTGGCAAGTTCGATCTTGAAGGCGTTGTCGCGACGAGGCACTGCAGGAGCCAATTCTTCAGCCGCGGCACGGGCGAAGTTGTCCGAGCTGGGCGCTTTTTCGAGCAATGCATTTTCGGCTGTCGTAGCGCGCCAGGGCTTGTGGGCGACCCCTCCGAGGGCGAGCCGGATATCGCGAATCACGCCGCTTTCGACCCTGAGCGCCGCTGCGACAGAAACGAGCGCAAAGGCGTAGCTGGCGCGGTCGCGAACTTTCCGGTATAGCGACGGAAGGCCGGCGGAGGAAGCCGGCAGATCGACCGACGTGATCAACTCGCCGGGCGCGAGGTTAGTATCCTGTTCGGGAGTGTCTTCGGGAAGCCGATGGAAGTCGACAAAAGGAATGCTGCGGTCTCCATTGACGCCGGTTACATTCACCGTCGCATTCAATGCAGCCAGGGCGACACACATATCGGAAGGATGCGTCGCGATGCACTGTTGCGATGTACCCAGGATGGCATGGATCCGATTGAAGCCGCCAATGGCGTCGCATCCGCTGTTGGGATTGCGCTTATTGCAATGCGCAGCTGCGTCGTAAAAGTAGTAGCAGCGGGTGCGCTGCATCAGATTGCCGCCCGTGGTTGCCATGTTGCGCAATTGCGCCGAAGCGCCATTCAAGATGGCTTCAGAGAGCAGCGGATAGTTCTTTCGTACGGCCGGATGGGCGGCGAGAATGCTGTTGCGAACCAACGCGCCGATACGCAGACTGCCATCAGGGCGTTCCAGCACTTCGGCAAGCGGAAGCCGCGTAATATCGACCACCGTTTGCGGATGCTCGATGCCCTCCCGCATAAGATCGACGAGGTTCGTGCCACCTGCGAGAAAGCGCGAAGTCGCCGGATCGATCGAGATGAGTTTGAGGGCCGAGGAGGTATCAGTGGCGCGTCCGAAACTAAAGTTGTTCATCGCTTGCTTGTCCCGTGAACCTGCTGGATGGCTTCGCGGATACCGACGTAGGCGCCACAGCGGCAGATGTTTCCGCTCATGCGTTCGCGCAGTTCCGCGTCCGTCAGGTCGGTGCGACCGTTATGCGTCACCGCACTGGGCATGCCCTTCTCGAGTTCGGAAAGCATGCCCACAGCGGAGCAGATTTGACCGGGAGTGCAGTACCCGCACTGGAATCCGTCGTGGTCAATGAAGGCCTGCTGCAAGGGGTGGAGCTGGCCATCGCGGACAAGGCCTTCGATGGTGACGATCTCCCGGCCCTCATACTGCAGGGCGAACGTCAGGCAGGAGTTGATGCGCTCCCCGTCGACCAACACCGTGCACGCTCCGCAAGCGCCCTGGTTGCAGCCTTTCTTCGTGCCGTGCAAGCCGAGGTGATCGCGAAGAGCATCGAGGAGCGATACCCGTGGCTCGATGGTGATGGTTCGCTCAGTGCCATTAATGTTTAAACAGACCGCCTGGAGGGAGTCGGAAGCTTCCATTGATTTTCGGATGAGCGCTTGCGTTGCGGGGTTGACTCGCAACTGCGGGTAGCTGCCTGGTACCGCGCGCTGTTTTGCGTGTTCCTGTACCTGCTCATCTCGGCCGGTCAATGACTCGGAAGTAATTCCCCAGCCAGAATTACTTCCGAGTCGTCCGTTACGCCTTTCTATGGTCGAACGAAGGTGAAGACTTTGTCGGAAGGATTGACTCCAAAGACGCCGGCTCCGGATCCGGCGGAAATGCTTTTGAGAATGCCTGAAACCTGAACAAAGGATTCCCGGCTGGAGTCGAAGCGGAAGATATGGTTGTGAATGTCGACGAGCCAGACACCATCCCCGCCAGCCGAGACTTGCGCGGTATTTCCCCCAACGCTCTTAAACTGGCCGCTGGTGGGATCGTAGCGAAAGACCTCATTGGAGATGTTTACGCCCCATACATCGTTCACTCCCACGGAGATTTGTTGCAGGAGGCCTGAAACCGCCCCAAATGTCTGACTGCTGAAGTTGAAGTGGAAGATGTCGCCCGAACGATTGATCCCCCACACATCGCCTCCACCGGTGGAAACCTGCGTCAGCAGCCCGGTGATCTGGGCGAACTTTTTGGTGCAGTAGTTGTACCGGAAGATAGCATCGCCAGAGTTGACGCCCCAGACTTCATAGGGGTGACAGCTGTCCTGGTTGCCGACACCGACCGTGATTTGTGTGAGGACGCCCGGTACTTCAGCGAAGGCGCCGCTGCTGTAATTGAACCGGTAAACGTTGCCGCTGGCGTTGATCCCCCAGACGTCGTCCTTCTGCGAGACGGTACCGCCGCCCACGGCGATGTCGACAAGGGTCGCCTTCGCCACTTTGACGAAGGAGTTCGAGCTGGGATGGAATCGGTAGACCGCGGCATGGACATCGAAGCCAAAGACCTCGTTTCGGCCAGCGGAAACGACAGTGAGAGTACCTGAATCCTGCTTGAAATGCTGTGCTGATGCCGGGACGACGAGCGCAGCGCAGCAGATCAGAACCAAGAGAACGCTCCAACAAGCGGTTTTGCGGGACATAGAAATCTCCTCGAGATTTTTTCGTTTGTGGGAGTAGCGGGCGTGGAAGCCAGGAGCTTGTGGCTCTTGGACTATTCTTTGCCCAGAATCAGCGGTCCATGGGGATTGGTAGATGTTGCCGAATCCTGCTACCCTCGTGGGCGCAAAGGTATGTCGTGTCCCCACGAATGTCTTGAAATCAGCTCTCAAGATTTCTCAAGTTTTCTCAAGGTGGAAGTATGTCCAGTCCAATCAGTCGCTTCTATCGTTTCGGAGAGTTTCGAGTGGACACTCGAAGCCGATCGCTGCATCGCGGCAAAGAGCTGGTTCCGCTGAGCCCAAAGGCTTTTGAGGTGTTGTTGGTCCTTGTCCAACGGAACGGGGGGATCGTCAGCAAAGAAGAATTAATGAAGGCGGTGTGGCCCGACAGCTTCGTCGAAGAATCGAACTTGACCCAGACCGTGTTTGTGCTCCGTAAGGCGTTGGGAGAGACTTCCGATCAGCGCTACATACTGACGGTGCAAGGACGGGGATATCGGTTCGCGGCGAACGTGGTTTCTGACGAAGAGGCGGCACTAGGAACGGGGAGCGCCGAACCAGGATCCGTGCCGGCGGAGGTGCCAAAAGCGTCCGTGCGACCAGACGGCCGGCTCCCCACGGCGTGGCTGTTCTCCGCGAGCGGGTTGATCGTCCTCCTCATCGCTGGCGCACTCGGGTACTTCTGGTGGACCCGTCCCAAGCCGCAAGCCTCGACCCAGCCCGCGTCCACCATGCTGGCCGTCCTGCCCTTTGTGAACCTTACCGGTGACGCCAGCCAAGAATATTTCAGCGACGGCCTGACGGAAGAATTGATCACGCAACTCGGTAACCTCGACCGCCAACATCTGAGGGTGATCGCGCGTGCTTCCGTGATGCACTACAAGACCAGCCAGGCGACGATTGGCCAAATCGGCGAGGAACTCGGCGCGCAATATGTGCTGGAGGGAAGCGTCCGGCGTGACGCGGACCAGGTGCGGGTAACCGCGGAGCTAATCAGCGTGAAAGATCAAAAGCGCCTCTGGTCGCGCGAATATAACCGTGAACTGCTGCATGTCCTAAATGTTCAGGACGAGATCGCGGAAGCAGTGAGCCAGGAGATGCGACTTACATTGGGAGATCACTTTGGGACGAAGGAAACCGTGGCTCGACCACCTCTCTCGCCCGAGGGATATCAGGCTTACGATCTCTATCTCAGGGGGCGATATTTCTGGAACAAGAGGTCACCTCGCGGCTTCGAACAAGCAGTGAAATACTTCGAAGAGGCCATTGCAAAAGACCCCGGCTACGCTCCTGCCTACGCCGGACTGGCGGACTCGTACGCCTTGATGAGCGCCTACGACATCGCTCCGCCCAGTGTGCTCATCCCAAAGGCACGCGCGGCGGCACAAAAAGCTCTCATGCTGGATGAAAACCTCGCCGAAGCGCACGTCTCGCTGGCAGTAATCGCGCAGGATTATGATTGGGACTGGCAAACCTCCGAAAAGCAATATCAGCGCGCGATTCAGTTGGATCCCAATTACGCGACCGCGCACCATTGGTATGCTGAGCACCTCGCCCTTCGCGGCCGGTTCGAAGAAGCTTTCGCGGAAATGGACCGAGCCCTCCAGCTCGACCCCCTCTCCTTGATTGTCCAGACCGACCACGGAGTCATTCTGTACTTCGCACGGCAATACGATCGCGCCCTGGAGCAGTTTCAAGCAGTTCACGAAATGGAACCTAATTTCCCTCGAAATATGACGATCTATGCGTACGTTCAGGAGAACCAGTTCGATCGCGCGTTCAGGGAACTCGAAGCTTTGGAACGTATCGACGACAAGGGCTACTGGATCTGGTGCGCCAAGGCCTATACGTACGGACGATCCGGCCAGCTCGATGAAGCCAAGCGTGCGCTGGAAAAAGCGAAAACGCTGAGCCAGCGGAGTCAACTCGATCCTTTGACCTTCGTCGCGCCCTACATTGCGACAGGGGATAGCAATGAGGCGTTTATGTTGCTCGACAAGTCGATTGCGATGCATTCCCCCGGCCTAACGGCGCTCAAGGTAGATCCGATTTACGATCCGTTACGAGGGGATCCCCGATTCTCGCGACTGCTTCTTCGCCTCGGCTTGACCGAATAATTCATCTCTCAACCAACCATCGATTATGTGAAGACGGCACTAAGTCGTTCCAATTCGGTGATTCGCAAGATTTGTGTGTTCCACCAGATATCGAATATAGAATCAGGCCAGCTCCGGTTAGCGTCAGACGTGTGCAGCCGAAGCCTTGCCGGCAATTAACCCATATCCCTTGCCGCGCGAGACTTTTTCCAAAGTCTTGAATTCCTGAATTGCGAGCGCGGCGTGACCTGACGCTTGCTCGACCTGCGCCAAAGCGAGTTGCGTTTCATATTGCGGCTGCGCGAGATGGTGCAGCTTCGCCTCAGTTAGGGTAGCGCTCAATTGCATTCGCGCTTGGTCGAACTGATTCATCGCACGGTCTACCTCCGCCGTGGCAAGTTGAAATCGCAGTCGCAGAGAAAGGTTATGGCTGTTCTCGGCGAGCGAGCTCTCCTGCTCCAACTCACGTTTCGCGTCACTCGTCTTTTGTTGCGCGAGCAACGCACGAATCAAGACGATCGCGGCACTCAGCTCATCATCCTTTTGTAGTTCCTGCCGGAACTGTTCGCGGCAGCGACGCGCCACATCTTCAGCTTCGGCCGCATGATTTTCCTCGAGTGCGAGCCGGGCCATGGCGGTTTCCGTCTCAGCCGCCGCCTGTTTTTCTTCCATGGCGTTCCTCAGCGCCAGTGCGTCTGCGTAGTTTCTGTGAGCGGCAGGAAGATCCCCCTGGTCAAGAGACACATCTCCCATTCCGAACGCCGCATCTGCTTGCAAGTCACGATCTTTGATTTCCTTGGCGGTGGCTCCCGACTGCTGATACGCGGTGGCCGCCGCGCGCAAGTCTCCGCCCTGTCGCAGCACGTCTCCCAGGTCGTTCCACACCCGCGCCAGCCCATCTTTGTCGCCGAGAGTTTGATACAAAGGTATGGACTGGCGGAGAAATTTATCCGCTCCCGATAAATCTCCTTCCAGCAGGAAGACGTCTCCCAGGTTGTTGGCGGTGGCTGCCAGCCCCTCCACGTCTCCGACTTGGCGGAAGACCCTGGCGGACTCCCGCCACAAGGCCTCTGCCCGAGCCAGATCGCCTTGCTGGAAGGCGATCCCCGCGAAGTCGTTTAACGTCCGGGCCTCGTTGTTCCGGTCTCCTGCGGCGGCGTAGCTTTGGCGTGCGATTTCACAAGCCTTTGTGACTTCTGCTTCACTCTGCCCAGCCGAGGAAAGCTGGCACATGATCCCGTAGGCCCGCGCCACCAGCAAATGAGAGCCCTGGGCAGTACCCTTGGCGATCGCGTCTTGGATTGCCTTTCGCGCCCGGACCGAGTCCTCGTTCACCAAGGTGGAAGCTTCTGCCAGGTCGATCCGCGGATCGGTTCCGACGGGGGGCGGCAGATTGCGCAGGGCAGCTAGGGTTTTCAGCGTGTCTGCCGAATCTACATGCCTCTGCGCAGCAGCCAGTCGCAACCCGTACTCTAAACTGTCGGGGAACCGCCGAAACAACACGTTATAGGTTTCCACTGCTCGCGGCCACTGGCTCGCAACCTCAAGATACTGCCCCTCAATGACGAAGCGCTCCTCTTCCGGAAGTTGTTGAGACAGATCCACAGCTTTCTGTGCTTCCTTGAACGCCTTCGCCCTGTAGCCGAGGTGATTCCAAGCCTCCGCCAGCGAGGCATGCGCAAGGGGATAATCGGATTCATCCGCAACCGCTTTGCTCAGCTGTTCGCGTGCCCCGGGAAAATCGAATTCCCAGAGACGTTCCCGGCCCTCCGTGTATTCCCGCAAGGCCGTTCGTTTCGACGGCAGGGAGAGTCGCACCGCCGTCATTCCTTGCGGCGTCAAAGAACTCACTCCTAACGCAGACCGCAGCCGAGCGCCAGCCTCGGAAACCATCTGGAAAAGGCGGTCTTCATTTCCCATCACCGAACCCTCTGCTACGGTTTCTCCGGTGCCGGTGTCCTGGACTCGCATGTCGAGTCGAATGCGATCCTCACCGCTTGCGGAAAGTGGAGTATAGGAACCGAGGACGACGAGATCTGCACCGGGGTCCGTTCGCAACCGCTGCAGGGTCGACCTCGCTAAGGTGTCTTCGTCGGTTAAAGGTAGCTCGCTCTTCGCCCGCGAAACGTCCTCTCCGGACACCAGCCGCAGCTCACCGCCCGCTGCCAGCTCGGTGCTCAACATCTCTGCGAACGCTGCCGAAAGCCATGTGTCTTCCGCCCGTCCTCGCAAATTCCGGAAGCCCAACATTGCGACCGACCGCCGTAAATGCACCTGCTTCGTGTTGGGCGATGCCGACGTCAAAGACCTCTGTCGCGCCCGCACCATATAGATCGTTATTCCCGTTGCACAAACCACTACGGCAGCCAAAATCCAATAAAGAAAATCAGAACGGCGTGCTCTGGAAGCAAGACCCCTGGGCTCTCCCGTCGCAACCTTCGCCGCTGGCACCTGCAGCAACTCTGGAACGGACTGCAAAGAAAGGCCGAGGTTCTTTACTGGGCCCAGGAACCGGTACCCATGTTTCGGAATGGTTTCAAGGTAGCGGGGAGCCTCCGCCGAATCCCGTAGTGCGTCTCGCACTTTGCGGATCGCGACTCCAAGGCTGTTGTCGAACTCGACGAAGGTGTTCGCCGGCCATAGATGTCGCTGTAACTCGTCGCGGGTGACTACATCCCCGGCGCGCTCCACCATCAAGGCGAGCAAACGATACGGCAGATCCTGGAGCGGGACCCGAACTCCATTGCGATAGAGCCGAGCCTCCGAGGTATCCAGTTCAAAGGGACCGAAGCCGTAGCGGGGTGCTTTAGGAGCTGAACTTGCCATCATCCTTGCCCGGTGCCACGTAAGAGCCATGAATAGTAACACGCATTGTCGACACTTCAGCCGAGTTAAAGCGGAGCTCTAACGTGCTGCCACGCTGGAGTTTGCGGGTTAATGTGGCCTTAAAACATTGTTACGTTGCCAGCCAGGCCAAGTCGGAGCAACTTGCTTCTCGATGAGGGGCTAATGAGCGCAACGCCGTCCATTGGACTGACATTTGTCGTACCGCGACCACGCGTAGCCCGGCTCGCGTCGGTCGTCGCACCAGCGCTCCCTAGTGAACGAACCCAAACCCCAGCGAAACATTACGTGCAACACCGAACCGACGACGGCCAACTGCAAAGAAACGCCGAGTCGGATACATGAACTGATTCCCCACGCGATAGGAGAAATGACCATGAGCCAGTTTTGTACAAAGTGCGGTTCGCCAGCCAATGGTGCGTCCTTTTGCGTCTCTTGCGGGAACGACCTTCGCTCCACGCTGAATCCAGCTCAGCCCCAGCCTGTGCAAGCGGTTCCGAACACAGCTCCTGCTGCACCGGTACCAGCCACACCAGTCGCCAAACAAGGCATGAGCACCATGGCAAAGTTGGGAATCGCAGCCCTCGTCGTATTCGTCGCCTTGGGCGCGATGGCCGTCGGCGGAGCTATCTATGTGGCGCACCGCGTGAGTCAGAAGGTGCACGAGGTGAAAGGAGAGCTGCTGGGGAACTCCGGTTCGAGCAGCTCTGCATCGAATGGCTCGAATTCGATCAACTCCAATTCCAATGGCTCCGCCCCCTCGGGAGGCTCCGCTTCCGCCAACAGCTCGATTGGCGACGTCTGCCGTTACCTGAGCAAGCAAGATGTTGGACATGCCATCGGCGTAGAAATTGTGGCTACCAAATCCGAAGACAACGGATGCTCCTACATGGCGGTGGGGAACTCCGCCGACATGACCGCCAAACACATCGCTGCAATCGGCGCCAGCAAGGGCGCAGATGCCCAAGGCCAGAACATGGTCCAGAACTTTGCCAGCACGATCTTCAAGTCGCAACAGGAAGAGAGCCATGAGAAAGGTTCCGACGAGAACGGCAACGTTCCGGTGTTGGTTGTGAGCATTGACGACAATGGTGCGGAAGAACAGATGCGGTTGAACAAAGGAGTGCTTGGACGCTTCCCGGGCTCGCAAGACCTCCCCGGGATCGGCGATGAAGCCTTCGATGCGAGCAACGCCATCATGACCATCCGGAAAGGGAACAAGCTTATTCGGATCATGTACACGACGTGTCCATGCAGCACCGATGCAGTGAAGCCACTCGCCAAGAAGCTGGCCGACGCGGTTTAGTTCGCACAAAGAACGACGATTCGAAGTAATCGCAAAAGAGAAAGGATCCGAGAATGTTGCAGCCAAGCAGAATTGCTACCTTCGTCCTGTTCCTGCTGATGACGCAGATCGCCTGTACCAACAAGACCAACGCAAATGGTACCGGCGAAAGTGCCTCCGCACAGTCGCAGTCAGAAGCTTCACTCGGCACAGCAACATTCTCGGCAGTCATTGACGGCACACCGGTTTCCGGCGGAGCCATCGACGGACTGCAGCAGAACAACGTGGCCCACCTGGTGCCGAAGGACGATGGCTCGGCATCCACGCTTCGCCTGTGGCTCTTCGATACGAAGACGCCGGATGACCAGAACTTCAAGCATTCATTGCGGATCGATGTGCCCGCCAAGGTAGGAACGAATGAGAAGACTCATCTCAGCACCCACATCATTTTGAGCCAGGATCACTCGGGTTCCTATTATTCCGACAATGCCTCCGTCACCATTCTTACGCTCAACGCGACCCATGTGACCGGCACGTTTTCCGGCAAGTTCCGCAACAGTCCGGATACTCCGAACGTCAAGCCGGAGATCACCGTCACGGACGGCAAGTTCGATGTCCCGATGGCCACCAACAAGCTTTACCCGATGTAGTACGAGGACATACCACATGACGCCGATGCGAAGACAATTGAGAGCCTGCGCCTTGCTGGCCCTATCCGTGCTTTTGTTTGCGGGCGGGTGCCACAAAGAAAAAGACACCGCAACTGGAGATCCCAAGTCGTGGGAAGGCTTCGCCGGAAGCACCGCGCCGGTGCAGGTTGGACATACGGTCAAGCCCAGTGAATTGTCCGCAACCGAAATTCAGTATGGCATCGCGCCCAAGCGCGGTCCCGGCGTCACCTATCAGGACGGCATCATCCTGATGGAGCATGGCGACAAAGCCATCACCGCGTTTGCCTCCGACGGAATGTCGTGGACCTTTGATGCCAATGCTCCGCAGGTCAGCGATATCCAGGAAGGCAAGATCCTCTTCGCCACCGACCGCTGCGCCGGCAAAGTTCTCGCCGTACAACGGGACGGCAACAAAGTCACCGTCGTGCTTGGGCCTGTGCAGTTGAACGAACTGATCAAAGAGGGAAACTTTTCCTACCACCAGCCGCTTGATCTAAATAATGCAATTGCGGTCAGCATGCCGGATTATCCGGGCGCGATCAACTCGCCCGCTCTGCAGAAGGAGATCAGCAATCCTAGCCCCACTACAACGTCGTTCAATTACAAACCTCACAAGCTCAAGCGCACCGTGAAGTACTACGTGGTCTCCGACCAGGGAGTGTGGACGCCGATGCGCACGGTCTCGCCCAGCGGACCCCGTTTTCGCAGCGCTACCTATCATCCCGGCTCCGGGTCGGAAGCAACCTTCCAGCAAATTCAAAACCTTGGAGACTTGCCGATAAATCCTGGGAACCTGCCGATAAATCCTCCCGCGCCTCCGGCGGTTCCTTTTCCGAACCTTCAGCCGCTTAACTTCAATAACCTCAAGGCATTACCCTGTGCGAATTGCGGAGGAATCGGGCTGAAGGTGTACGAGGAGAAGGACGGCGTGACGGTTGTGATTTCCATCGTCTTCCATCTCAATAACCCGCAACTCATCTTCGACGCTTCGATCGGCGGTAATGGGGTGAACGCCCGCGTTCAGCTAAAAGGCGGCGCCGGAGTTTCGGTCACGCTGGATGGCTATACCAGCGACAACTTCAAATCGATTCAAGGCAATATCAAACAAATTGGTATCGTCCCCCTGATTATCAATGTCCCACTCGGCACCCCTCTCGTTCCTCTTACCGCGCAACTCAGCCAGAGTCTCAACATCGATACCGGATTCAGCGCACGCAATTCCGTCCTCAAAGCATCGGGTTCCGTCGATTTCAATGGCGCAATTGAGGCCAGCTACACCCACGGCAATGGTTGGGCCATCACCAAACCTCAGGCCGAGCTGAAGAGCAACCTGGCAGGGCTCGTTAGCGGAATATCCATGGGAATCAACTCCAATGTCTTCGCCTTCGACCAACGGCTGTTAGTCGGCGTGGGCTCGGGTGGCTTCGCGGCGGGCCCGTACGTAGACCTGCTAACCACTCTCACCGCCTTGAAGCAATCCTCGACGACTACCATTGATTGCCGCCAGGCCACATTCAACATCTCGATGGGGGCGGGTATTGGTTATGGCATGCCCAAAATTGTGGCCAAGGTCATCAATTTCTTCCTCGGACTATTCCATGCCAAGCCGATTCCCCAAACCGGAACCATCGTTGCCATACCCAAACGCGAGGATCTCGTGACCCGCCGGGATCAAATCCCGGATGGATGTGCCGGAAAATAACACCGCTTGCTATTCAAGGAGACTTGCATGAGATACCGCGTTGCGCTTCCGTTGCTCATTGCTTTGCTGCTATCGGCATCTTCGCTGCGAGCCGCGGATCCCGCCTGTCAAAAACTCGCCGGGTCGATCAATAAATACGCTACCGTTCCCACCCGGATCGTTTCCACCACTTCCTCGCAAGCGCGTGGAGGCAAGGAAGAATCGAGCGAAACGGTATTGGTCAACAACGCGATCTTCGTCAAAGTCGGCGGAAAGTGGATCCGGTCAAAGGTGACGCCGCAGGAAATGGCGAATCCCACCGAAGACAAAGACGCCCCCGCCACCGCGAAATCTACCTGCCGTTACGTAAGGGACGAAGCAGTGAACGGCGAAATGGCTGCCGTCTATAGCGAACACACCGACGACGAAGGCTCAACTGTCGATGCACAATTCTGGATTTCGAAAAGCCGGGGTTTGCCTCTGCGCTCCGAGATCGACATGGATGTCGGCGGATCAATGGGCAAGAGCCATCGCTCATCACGCTACGAATACAACAACGTTCAACCACCAACCATATAACCGCCGCGAGCAGCCACCGCTTATTTGACGCACTTCTTTGGGAGATCCCTATGCGAATGCTCGGCCTTTGTTTGTGCTTCACTTCCGCGTTGGCAGGGTCCACTGCTGGCAACTCTCAGGCAGCACCAGCCACGGGGTGCCCCGCACCGCAAGGGGCCTTTGGTTCCATCCAAAAGATGGACGTCAGTATGGAGGGCAAAATTTTTTTGCTGCCCAAGAAGCCGGAGAATGCAGGGTTGGTAAAGCTGAAGGACTTCGACGGACTGCCCAGCACGGGATCTGTCTTCACGGGTAAGTGGGATATTCCTTCGCGATCCTTTACCGAAGGATTTCCCGGAGTTACCGATCGTTTCGAGTGGTTCTCGCTCGATTATCAGGGACCGATTTACATCCCTGTCACCGGCAAGTACAAGTTTCGGCTCTCGTCCGATGATGGATCGAAACTGTATCTGGACAACGCCCTCGTCATCGATGATGACGGCGTTCACATGATGACCGATAAATCCGCAACCCTTACGCTCAAGCAAGGGAATCACCCCTTCCGGCTGCAATACTTTCAGGGCCCTCCGGTACAAATCGGGTTGCAACTGTTTGTGACCGAGCCTGGCGGCAAGGAAAAGATCTTTGCGCTCCAGGATTTCGACCAGAAAGTGCTCGAGAGCAGGCGCCAGTTGCACGTAACTGAGGATGCCCACGCCATTCATATCCGGCTGGGTGCGGAAGTCCTGTTCGACAGCGGAAAATCTGCCTTACGGCCGGAGGCTGCGAAGTCGCTGCAGGAACTGGCTGCGGTGTTACTTGGGGAGCCCGGGCTGCCGGTTTTGATTGAGGGACATACCGACAATGTTGGGAGCGCCCAAAGTAACCAGGCGCTCTCCGAGCAGCGAGCGTCTGCCGTAAAGCAGTGGCTCACGACCACGGGAAAAGTTCCTGGCGGTTGCATTGCTACAAAAGGGTCGGGATCAACGAAGCCGGTTGCTCCGAATGCTTCGGCGGCCGGACGACAGAAGAACCGTCGCGTGGAAATCAGTATTCAGAAGGCCGTTCCGGCGCACGGCCATTAGTTTTGGAAGCGGCCGCAGATTCGGAGTCGAACATTCAGTCGAATTCGGAGTCACGAAGTCATGATGAAAAGAATCTCCATATTCCTATTACTTTTTGCGATCGAGGCATGTTTTGGACAGTCCGAGACTGCGAAAGTTCGTACCTATTACATCGCCGCAGATGAAGTGGACTGGGATTATGCGCCAGGCGGTGTCAATAAGATGATGGGGATGAAGTTCGAAGGTTACTCTACGGTCTTCACCGAACGGGGCCCGCATCGCATTGGAACCGTCTATCGCAAAGCTCTCTATCGCGAATATACCGACGGTATGTTCACTCATCTGAAACCCCGATCCCCTGAGTGGGAACATGCCGGCATTCTCGGTCCAATCCTGCGTGCCGAGGTCGGCGATACCATTCGCATCCTCTTTAAAAACAACGCGACGCGGCCCTACAGCATGCATCCGCACGGCGTTTTTTACTTGAAGGACTCCGAAGGTGCGCCCTATGAAGACGGTACTTCCGGGGCTGACAAAGACGACGATGCCGTGCCTCCGGGCAAAACGCACTGGTATACGTGGCAGGTCCCGGAACGCGCCGGTCCCGGACCGAACGATCCGAGTTCGGTGGTGTGGCTTTATCACTCCCACACCAACGAGTTGAAAGATGTGGAGAGCGGATTGGTAGGTGCGATGATCGTCACCCGACGCGGTATGGCGGACGCCGATGGAAAGCCGAAGGACGTGGATCGGGAATTCGTCTGCTTATATCAATTGTTCGACGAGAACGTGAGCTGGTATATCGAACACAACATTCAAACGTTCACAACCGATCCGAAGGGGGTGAACAAAGTTGAATTCAATCCGGTTGACAATGAAGGCAACGTCTCCGGCCTCGGATCGGGTTTCATCGTGGCCAACTCTAAGTTCGCGGTCAACGGGTATCTATACGCCACAGGCCCCATGATGACCATGAAAAAAGGCGAACGCGTCCGCTGGTACCTCGTCGCACTCGGAGAGCAGTTCAGTGTTCATACGCCGCATTGGCACGGGAACGTGGTTTTGCACGACGGCAAGCGCACCGATGTTGTTTCTCTCATGCAGGCGCAAATGGAGACGGCAGACATGGTCCCCGATAATCCCGGCATTTGGATGTTTCATTGCCACATTGACGACCACATGGATGCGGGAATGGTGACTTTGTACAAGGTTGAGCCGTAAATTGACGAATCGGAATGACGATGCGGGATTGCACAGGCACGTGGGTACATGGCCTGTCCACGAATCCTCCGGCCTCCAGAGCCTCGTCACGCAGCATTGAGTAGTGATGACATCGTCTCGACGATTGAGGCACATCCCGCAAAGCGAAACGTACTTAGGAGATGCCTTTTTCTAGCTCACTGCTACCAACGGCGAACCGGTGGGCGCGACGAGCGTTGTCGAGGTTCATCGCGGTGTTCACCAATCCAACATGCGAGAAAGCCTGCGGGAAATTGCCAAGCAAGCGTTTGCCGACCGGGTCGTATTCCTCCGACAGCAATCCAAGATCGTTGCGTATCGCGAGCAATTTGTCGAACAGCCTTTCGGCTTCGGCTTGTCTTCCCTGCAGCACGTAGTTGTCGGCCAACCAGAATGAACAGGCTAAGAACTGACCCTCTCCGTGCGGCATGCCATCGACCTTTTCATCAATGGTGTAGCGGGAGACCAGTCCATCACGCATCAGATGCTGTTCGATGGCTTTCACCGTTCCCAACATGCGACCGTCTTGCGCGGGCAGAAATCCGACAAGCGGAATCATCAGAAGGCTCGCATCAAGATGCGTCGACCCGTAGTACTGCACGAAGGAGTTCAGGTCCTTATCAAATCCCTGTGCGCAGACCTGATCATGGATGCGCTTTCTAAGAGCCTGAACCTGCTTCACGTCACCGGACATCCAGCCGTTGCCGATAGCTCGCACCGCGCGATCGACTGCCACCCAAGCCATGACTTTCGAATGAGTAAAGTTGCGGCGCGGTCCGCGAACCTCCCAGATGCCGTCATCCGGCTTCTCCCATGCCGTTTCGAGAAATTCAAGGAGCGCTTCTTGAATGCCCTTTCCGTCTTCCTCCGGCGACCCCAGTCCTGCCTCTCTGCATTGAAGCAACGTATTGGCGACTTCGCCGAAGATATCGAGCTGAAACTGCTTATAGGCCGCATTGCCGGTACGAACTGGGGACGATTTTTCATATCCGGGAAGCCACGGCAGTTCCAACTCGGTGAGTCGCCTCTCGCCACGAAGCCCATATGCGATGTTTAAATCGGACGGGCTCCCGGCGACCGCGCGAAGGAGCCATTCGCGCCAGGCACGTGCCTCTTCCACGTATCCCGCATCGATCAGGGCGTGGAGGGTGAGCGACGCGTCCCGAACCCAGCAAAATCGGTAATCCCAATTCCTCACGCCACCGATCCGTTCCGGCAAAGACGTGGTTGGGGCGGCAGCAATCGCGCCGGTTGGAGAGAATGTGAGCGCCTTCAATGTGATGAGGGATCGCAGAACAGCATCGTAGTACCGTCCCTTGTATGTGCAGCGACGCGACCAATCGCGCCACCATTCCTCCGTTTCTCGAACCTGTTTCACCGCATCCACGGGGGATGGTTGGTCTTGGTACGATTCGTGCCAAGTCAATTGGAAAGGAACTGTTTGTGCTTCCTTCACAGTAAAGTTTGCTTTCGTTTTTAGGTCCTCTCCGTGAAGCGGAACGTCCGTATGTAAACTGAGGCTATCCGGACCAGCGATGGCATCGATGCCGCCGTCTGTCCGGCGTACCCAGGGAACCACGGAGCCGTAGTCGAACCGGATTACCAGTTCAGACTTCATCCGAACCGCGCCACGCTTTCCTACGATCAATCGCAAAATGTTCGGAACTTCGTTGCCGGGAGTCATGCAATCGACCAATACGACCGTGCCGCTTTCCGTCTCGAACTCTGTTTCGAGAATCAGTGTGCCTTTTCGATAACGACGGCTGACCTTAGTTATCGGGTCGACTGGGGAAATCTTCCAGTAACCGTTACTTGCTCCCCCAAGCAGCGCAGCGAAGCACGCTGGGGAGTCAAACGCCGGCAAGCAGAGCCAATCGATAGAGCCGTGTTTCGAGACGAGCGCAGCGGTATGACAGTCACCAATCATGGCGTAGTCTTCAATCGGGAGCGACAAGGCTAGACCTCCAGGGTTTGCACATTACGGGAAAGGTCTTGATGTTTCAGGCCTTCAATAACCAGTGCCGGCGTCAGCGGCGGCCTATCGCCCTTTATCATCTCCTTGAAAGTGAAGGCTCCCGACCGGTTGTACCTATCCCAATGGATACCGATAACTGGGTTCAGAACCCTTGAGGTAAAAGTCATTCGAGCCGATCTCTTCCTTTCAAAAGCGCGTCGGTCGATCGCGCTTGGAATCAGCCAAACCGCCCCGGACGACGAATCAAAAATAAAGATCGTAAAAGCACACGCAGAGAGCATGAATATTGAAAGCTCGTAACCTTCGAATAAGTAAGGATGCCAATGGTGTCGAAGTGCGTGCCGAAGGACTTCGTGCTCTCCACGAAAAGCAGCGGAATGGTTGATTCGAAGCATGTTCTCTGCATCAGATGCAGGAACGAGGAGCAGATGATCCTGAAAGATAACCTGAACTGTAGCGCGCAATTCATTGATGGGTGGGGTGAGAATCAACCTTGGAGTTCGGTAGCGACTGAGACCTGCTAAAAGCCGCCGGTTTTCTTCGGCAGCATCTGGCTTGCCCGGCATGGACTGGGAAATCAATGCGCCCCACCGGCGCTATCGGAGTGCGCGGGTTTGTTAATCATGAAGCAAGTAGGTGAGCAGTGCCCTATGTACCCGCAGACTGCCGTTATAGTCGATCAATCCCATTTTCCGGAACCGGTTCATGAAATGACTCACCCTGGACCTTGTGGTACCGACCATCTCGGCCAAAGTTTCCTGGCTCACCTTTAAGATCGCAGGTTCCGGCTTGGACTGGACGCCAAAGCTCGCCAGCGTTAGCAAAATCCTCGCCAGTCGTTTCTCACTCGAACTAAAAATTTGATTGGCGAAATCTTCTTCGACGCGCTCGATACGAGCGAGCAAGCAGGCGATAAAGACCTTTGCGAAAGAGGGCTCTTTGCGGATGACGGTGACAATCGTGATCCTCTTGACCTTTGCAATCGTTGATTGCTGGATCGCGGTCGCGGTGGACAGCCGCCTTGATTTCTCTGCAAGACATCCTTCCCCGAAGAAGTCCCCTTGGCGAAGGACCGCGATTACCGCCTTCTTGCCGCGTTTCGACATCACCGTGAGCTTCACGTTTCCGGCCTGAACATAGAACATCGCGTCAGCTTTATCGCCCTGCACAAAGATGGCCTGTTTGTCACGGTAGACCTGGGCGGTGATTTGGGGGCTAATCCTCTTGAAGAGATCTCCGGGACTAAAAGCAGGAACATGTCTTTCGGCCATCATCGGCTCCATGAGCTACGCGATACAAGGTTGATAGCTGGAGGCTAAGCGCTCGTTGTCTCGTTACGCTGATCAATAGCGCTCATAACGCGGGTCACCCCCGGTGCGAACCTGGAACAGGTGGAATTATCGGCCCCTTTGGACCGTAATGCAGAGACGTGGAAGCTATCCCAGAAGTGTCACGCGTTGCGCACGTGGCGGACTGTTCGATATTGCTCACTGGCACAAAAACAATTACGAGGGATGGGGTGGGGGCTACAGGTGGTCAATCTTGAACAGCACTTTGAACCAACCAGGTGACATATTTGGTTAGGTCAAAGCTCTGCTGTGGGCGGCGGTCGTCGCGTCGCCTGCAATGGATCGAGGTGCTGCATGTTCCAGACAGTGCTGAAATGGATTTGCGCCGGCACATTCGCCGGCAGCCTGTATTACTGGCCGAACCTCTATCGCGCGGAAATATTACTCGCCGTGTGGATACTCTCCATTGTGGTTTTCGCCCATTCAAATCTCGCAGAGAAGTTCATCTGGATTCCCGTAGTACTGGGGATCACCGACGTATTCGGGTCGATCGTCGTGCTCGCCCTTCCCGCCCGGAGCACTTTGACGGTTGATCTCGCGGCCTTAGTCTTGTTTGCCGTCGCCGTTGATGTATTGAAGAAGCGCAAGCCTTTGCTGGCAGTAATTGGACACCGTGTTCGGTAGAGGCCCTGTTATGTGGTCCAAATCACGCCATCGAGCGGTCGCGTCAGCCTTGGGTGGTCGGCGCTCCGCGCCGGCTCTGGTCATTTTGTTCTTACTGGTGTTGTTGGCGCCGTGGCCGCACTCGATAGCGCAACAACCAGCTACCTCCGTGGCGGCGTTTCACGCTCCACTCACGGCCGAAGATGTGGTGCGGAACCTCGTTGAGATGAACCGCCATCGCGCCGAAGCGCTCCACTCCTATCAGGGAAGTAGAACCTATCGCGTGGAATATCGCGGGTTCCCGGGCTCTCGCAGCGCCGAAATGGCGGTGAACGTAAAGTATCGTTCTCCCAGATCGAAAGACTTCATTGTGGAGTCGGCGACCGGATCCAGTTTGATCATCGATAGAGTTTTTAAGAAATTGCTGGAGGCCGAAAGCGAAGCCCTGGGTGAGGAGAATCAGCGTCGCTCCGCCCTGACGGAAGAAAACTATCGATTTACCCTGATCGGATACGAGCGTGGACTCTCCGGTGCGAAGTATGTGCTCGGAGTGGAGCCGCTGACGAAGGACAAATTCCTCTATCGGGGACGAATTTGGGTTGACGCGCAGGACTTTGCGGTAGTCCGTATGGAAGTGCAACCCGCCAAAAATCCGTCTTTTTGGACCAAGAGCACGGAAATCGAACAGGTGTACTCGAAGATCGGGGACTTTTGGCTTCCCGCGTCCAACCGCAGTGTGACTTCGATTCGCCTTGGCGGACACGCCGAACTGACAATCATCTACAAGGATTACAAGATCACGGGGCAAAGCCAGGTGAGCCGCTTAACGCAGGTCCCACCGGATATTCCTCTAGAAACCGTGAGTGTTCGAAGATAGATGCGTCGTTTCGACGCTCGCTAACATCGCTAGCGGCACATCGAGAAGTAAAACTGTCTTCGGACGCTTTCCGACATCTGGGCAGAGTTGACCACCTCCGCTATCGTTTCGGATCGGGGTTCCGAAAGAGCGTTCGCCGGTTTGCCGTGCGCGCGCACGTCCCGTGAGCAGTATTGCTCAGACGTTTTTGTGTTTTTGCCGCTAACCTTAGCTCTATCTCGTGAGCCGCAAAATCGCGGCGCCGAAACCTTTCCGGAAACAAAGCCGCGCTGCCCAAGAGGCAGAGAAAGTCGAAAATCATGCCTTTAATTCAGGTACTGGAAATTCTGATCGTAGTGGGTGTTCTGCTTTGGTTGGTCAATCGCTTTATTCCAATGCAGGGCGGCATCAAGTCGATTCTGAACGGCGTCGTTGTAATTGCCGTAGTGCTGTGGCTCCTGAATATCTTCGGGCTGTTTCATTCGCTTGCGCGAATCCATGTCGGGAAGGGATGACTCCCGCAGGGCAGCGCAGGAAACACTAGGCCGGAAGGGCATGCCAATCCTGTGGGCAATTACCTTGTGCATCAGCGAGTCGGAAAAAACACGGTTAGCGCCAGGGGGTTCCAAAACGCTTTGCCGGTAGCCTTTTAACGATAACTCGGCCGGTCGACTGCAGCATCGCACGATAGAACTCGTAGTACCCGGATATGCAATCGGCACACCCGGTAGCGCACTCGCACGCAGCGTGCAGCAAAGCAGCAACGGAACAAGCAGTGACGTGAGGTCACCCTATGAAAATGATTGCAATTGTAAGTACCGCGGCTCTATCCCTCCTCTTAGGGATCGCTGCCCCGGCGCTCGCACGGCAGGAATCTAGAGATGAAAAGCAAGACCATCCTCAAGCGCAAAAGACCACCCACGAGGAAAGTAAGCCCCAACAGCATGCTTCACAACCGAAGCAATCTGAACAGAAGTCGCAGCCACGGCAGGACCAGAACAAGCAATCGGAGCATGCCCAGCAGAAACAGCAACAGGACCAGAGTAAACGGGCGGAGAACGCCCAGCAGAAGCAACAGCAAGACCAGAGCAAACAGGTGCAACACGCTCAACAGAAGCAACAAAAGGACCAGGTTAAACAGACCCAGCGCGCCCAGCAACAACAGCCGTCGAAAGAGAAGCAGGCTCAGCCTCAACATGCCCGTAATCAGCGGGACCAGGACAAACAGCCACAACACGCCCAGAAGCAACCGCGACAGGATCAGAACCAGCGAACGGTGCAGGCGCAACAGCAGCAGCGGGGCGATGAGCGTGGGCAACGGAGTCCGGCACAGCAGCGCATCGAGCAGAGCGCATGGCAGCAGCATCGCTCACAAAATTGGCAATCCGACCACCGCACATGGCAACAGCGTGGCGGATACCATGGCTACCGCATTCCCGACGACCGTTATCGAGGATACTTTGGGCCGGAGCATGGCTTCCAAATCGCCGGCCTGCCATTCATGGTCGAGGGCGGATATCCGCGCTTCCAGTACGAAGGGTATTGGTTCAGCATGATTGATCCGTGGCCGGGATCATGGGCGAACAACTGGTATGACACCGATGATGTTTATGTCAGCTATGTCGATAACGGCTATTACCTGTTCGATCGCCGGTATCCCACGGTTGGAATTGCGATCAATATATCGAACTAGCAACGCAGGGTGCGGCTTCGTAAGAGGCTACACCCGGCGTTGAACTTTCCTGTCTACGTCCGGAAGAAGGAGTGATCCATGCTCGGAACAATCTTGATTATCTTGCTGGTGTTGTTGCTCCTCGGTGCGTGGCCAAGGTGGCCGCATAGCAGAAGCTGGGGTTATTACCCGAGCGGAGGGTTGGGGCTCGTCCTCGTGGTCGTTATCGTTCTACTGCTGCTGGGGCGAATTTAAGGCTCTACCCCCGGCACGGGATGGCGGTGGTTCGAACCAAGGAGGATTCAATGTCGAATAACGGTGGATCGGCGGGAGCAGTCAATGTGGGTAAGCCCGCTAATCAAGCTCCACGGAAGGATGCGGAATCGTTCGAGAAGCGAAAGCGATTGCAAGAGCAGGGATCGATGCTCTGGGATCGCGTTCGCGAGTGCCTGGCGAAACTGTGTTCCGACTTGAATGCGGAATATGGCAAGGAGGTCGTAACGACTCAAATGGAGTCGGCGGGCGACATGATGGTGCGATTAAAAATTGCAGGATCCGTGAGCAAGCTCAACGCGACGTTCGATGCAGCCTCTCTGTCGTGCGCATTGAGGTGGTTCTATTCTGGCCCGGCCGCGCGAACGTCGCAGGATGGACGGTGCCGCGTCTATATCCACAATGACAATGTTGCGTTTCAAGCGAACGCCACCCCCTACACGCCCGAAGCGATCGCCAGGCAGATGTTTGACGGCTTGCTGAGTGAGTAGTGACGAATATCGGGCTGCAGAAGGGCGCAAAGCGTAAACCTTGAGGAACTCTGGTCCCTGCCTCATTTTGTTTAAAGTGAGCAATATTGACCAGTCGCAGGGGCGCGCTTCGTTTTAACGTTTTCGCAGGTGGGAAAAATTCATGGCCTCCGGGCGCCTATGCCATGCACATTCAGAGTGCCGAACCGTCAGATGGTAACATCGTTGGATAGATGATGGCACGATCACCCCTCAATCCTGAAGCTTAGCTCCCGGTCGTGATTTTGCAGGACCAACCCGCGAAAGGCGGCACCCGTGACTGTGCACCTGGTCAATCCCAGTGACAACTCGTTTGGTACGGCGGTAATTACACCGCGTTGGCTGTTTGTCCTGGCGGCGGCAACACCCCAAAGGTTCGGCGATCCCAAACTGGTGGACGAAACTCTCGAGCAACTCGATCCCTCGACGATTGAGAAGGGCGACGTTGTCGGGATCAGCGTCCACACGGGAAATGCTCTGCGCGGCTACGAGGTCGGCAACTTGGCCCGCGCGCAAGGTGCGTGGGTTGTCTATGGCGGTATTCACGCCACACTTTTTCCCGAGGAAGCGTTCGAACGCGGCGGCGCGCACTCCGTAGTGAAGGGAGATGGCGACTTGGTTTGGGCCCGCGCGCTGAACGATTGCGTGGCTGGAACTCCCGAACGAATTTACGACGGAGGCAGGATCGAAGGCGACCAGTTCATACCCGCTCGCTGGGATCTGGTGGACACCCGGAAATATATGTGGGCTTCTGTGCAGACCATCCGTGGCTGCCCCAAACATTGCTCGTTCTGTTCGGTGTGGAGAACGGACGGTCAAAAACCACGCCAGCGCAACTTTCAAGCGGTCACCGAAGAGATCGTGGAGCTGAGGCGCCGCGGATTCCGCTTTATCGCGTTGGCCGATGACAACTTTTATCCGGTGACACTCACCGACTTGCGACTGGCGAAAGCACAGGAGAATCTCGAGAAACTGCGAAACCTGGAGCAGATCCGGGAGGAACGCTTCCGGCTCATGTCTCAATTGGCCCAGCTTCCCAAGGACATGGTCTTCTTCACCCAAATCACAATGGAGGCCGCCGAAGACGGAGCTTTTCTGGATGCAATGCGTGAAGCGAATATCAAGGGTGCGTTGGTGGGAGTGGAAGCCGTAACGCCGGAAGGCCTGAAGGCAGTTTACAAGGATTTCAACTACTCGGGAGACCGGCTCGCCGAGCAACTGCAGACTTTTCGCCGGCATGGCGTCCAGGTTCTCGGCTCGTTCATCTTCGGACTTCCGACCGACAAACCGGAGACATTTGACGCCACCGCAAATTTGGCGCTGAAATCAGGAATCGCCTTCGCGCAGTTTGTCATGATGACTCCGTTTCCGGGAACCGTGGACTTTGGAAAGTGGGAGAAGGAACAGCTGGTGAACCCCTCTTATGTAGAGGGTATTCCGATCGTCCGCTACTGGCTCATTCCATCGAACGTCCGCCCGAAGATGTTCACTCCCCACCCGCTCATGAGTTCGGATGAGATCCGGGAACGAACGCAGGGAGTGTGGGACAAGTTCTACTCGTTGCCTGCGATCTGGAAGCGCTCAGAGTGCACGCCGACGCTGCGCGCCCGGCTGGGATTCATCTTCCTCTCGAAACTGTACCGGCAAATGTACGCCGGAACCGGGATTTCGACGGACAGTGCGAGACGGCACAAGGCGAAACAGTCCGCGAGATGGATTGCAAGACAATGCCGCAAGCTATTTCAAGCGAAACCATTGCCGGATCTGCTCGCACCTGCATGGAGCAATACACCTTCGAGATCGTCGCATGCGTCGCCGATCATTCCTCTTGCGCCAGAGATGCGGAATCCATTCAATATCGTCGAATGATACCGACAATCGCCCCAACTTGTTTGTTGATCGACGGGATGACGATCGCTCGGACGAGGTGGATTCCCCACTCAAACAAACCATCTGCTTCGTCTTCCTATTCGAAAAGACGCATCAACCCTCGATTGGACATTACCCACTATTAAGAATAGGGTTGGAAATGAGGTGGTTCCCACCCTCTCCTCTTTCAGGTTTCCTGAACATAAGTCAGCCCATCTGAAGCTCTTCTTCCTTATGCGATACACAACCTTAGGAGGTTGAATATGTACGCACGTAATCTCTCTTTTCGCCTGAAATCCAATATGCAGTCTGATTACACTCGCGCGTTTGAAGATCAGATCCTTCCTTTGTTGCGCAAACAAAAGGGGTTCAAGGAAGGGATTACCCTATGCAATCCCGGTACTCCGGATGCCGTTTCAATCAGTCTCTGGGAGAGCAAGAACAGCGCAGACGACTACAACATGCGCACCTATCCGGATGTACTGAAGACCTTGGCGAAGTTTATCGATGGAACACCGCACGTTCACACGTTTGAGACGGTTATTTCGACTCTCCACGTCCCCGCAGCCGTGTAAATCGACAAGCATGTCGAGCGGGAAGGTGGCTAATGCTGCCTTCCCGGACTGCCATCGCCTGGGCGAGCTAAATCAGCCAGATTTACATCAGCAGTAGAAGCGACTGCGCGAGTTACGCTGCGACTGCACCAATGCGTGGCGGCGACGGCCTCGGCAATTCCCTTTCAATGAAGCGTTGCCCCGACTCGACTTTGCGTGCGAACTCTCGCAATGCCAAAGGAGCGTATTTCCCTTGAAGGGGCGTCGCTGAAAAGATCTCGTTGTCTTGACGGAATAATCCCGCCAACTCTTCGATGTGCAGCGTATGCCGTTGATCCGTGGCCGCGAAGTACGAATCACCACCGATTATGGATGTCCCTGAATCGCACGCGTCACGGGTCCTTGTTCGGTGTTTCGCACTGCCCGGGCCTTCGAAATGGCTGGTATGAGACAGTCGGCGCGGACATGGGAGGTGACGAAGCTTCTGAGTTCATCGTACGGACAATCCAATCTTCCGCCACACGCTGGAATGGGCAGGGGAATACGTTGCGGAGGAGTTTCGAGCGTCAAGGTTGTGCTGTTGCGCATCTGGTCGAGCGAGGCAATCACATAGTAAAGCCGCACGAAAGGCTTTCCGCCCGGCTTCGCCTTCCACAATTCGAAGACGAGCGCTCCGGCCGGCCCGGGATCATTGGCTTGAAATCCATCTGCCTTCCAGGTCACGCCCCCGAGAAATTTAGCGATGGCGGAAAGATTCTCATCGTGCCCGATAAATAAGGTGAACTTGCTCTGGACCGGCGCGAGGATGCCGGTGCTGGTAACGCCACTTAGGTCCTGATCCATCGTTCCGACCATCTGCCACATCAGGTTCGACGAGCCTACTTGCGCGAACGACGGGAGCTGGCACATGAGATTCACCATGTTGACGACATGCAGCTTGGTGAGGTCTTGCAAACCATCCGGAGGAATCGAGGCCCATCCCACACACGGGGCGCCCGGCGTATTCTCGCAACCCGTCTCGGGCATGCCCTCCGCGTACTCCAGTTCCAAGCTCTCAGTTACCTGATCGGCGACGTTGAACACGGTTCCTTTGGCAAATGAAACCGCACCGGTCGTGTTGATCGTATCGGGCAGGTCGAAAAGCGTGCAGGAAGCCGGGTTGGGGTTCTCGGCAGTAGCGCACGCTGAAGGCTGACAGCACTGAGTTACTGCCTGCAACGTTTGGAGTTGCGAGGAGTAGGTACTCATGAGTGCGGCGGAGCTGCCGCCGATTTTGCGGTTGAACTCCGCCAGATCTACGTCGGTCGTGATCTCGCAGACGCCGGCGGCTGCGGTATCGATATAGGGATCCGCCGCCCCATCGGAAGACTTGACCTTGATGCCGCAGTCCGCCGTGGCTTCAGACTGGAACATGCCGTCGACGTAGGCTTGAGCGGTGTCTAGGGTGCGTTCAAAGACATCGGCATAGACGAAGACCGCACCGGCCGCGGGACAGGATCCCTTCGGAGGCAGAAGTCCCTGAGAGGCGTAGAAATCGCGATACCACGAACCCAGCAGAGTGGCATTCTGCCGTCCCTTCGCGCTGAGATCGCCAGGCACATTCGCGGGAGCCGGCCAGAGCGGAAAGCCTTCAGGGCGCAGAGTGTCCAGGTTGGTAACGGCTTGGGAGGTGGTTGGAGAACGGATCCCGTGGCGGCTGATTGCGACCACGGAAACCAATTCGGCGCCATTACAGTTTCCAGTTCCGTTGCAGTGTGAAGCGACAGATCCGCAGCCGGCGGTGATCGCGAGGACGCAGCAAAAAGCAACAAGATAGAAGTGCGCGCAATATTTCATAGACTCTGAACCTCTCCTGCATGTTTCTCGGCCGGCTTCGGCATCGTTCGGACACCGGGATCGCTGGATGCTTCCATCGGCTCATTCCCGGATCAGATCAGTGACGAATGCCGTGAGTATGGCGGTGCACCGCGGTTTAGTTCTGTTCTGGAACAGTGCAACCTGCATTCCCGAACAGTGACGAGCCCATCTCTAACGCTCGACTTATCGCGTGCCGATAGCACACTCGAGCTATAGCTTGGAGATGTATGAAGAAACTTGCGGCTCTACTTCCCCTCATATCATTCCTGATGGGTTGCGGCTCTTCCAACCCAGTGGTTACGCCCGCTCCACTAAGCGACAAGAACATCAACCTGATTTTTGTGGTGAGTCCGGACCTGGTTTATCACGGACAGGGGGACATCGATCCGAAGACCGGGAACCTGAGCAGCCAGGGATTCCAACGATCGCTGCACATGGCTCGTTTTCTAAAGCAGCAGGTCCTGGGAAATCAGAACGTCACGAGTATTTACGCGCTTGCCCCGATGACCCATCTGCAGGGCACGGACAGCCTTCCTGACATGGCAGCGCTGGAGACGATCCAGCAATTCGCTCTGCTGAACCAGATCACTCTCTCCAGCGATCTGGTGGGCGGCCATCCCTACACCGGGTACAACTACCCGGTTTACGCGTCCTATGGGCCGGGATCGGTGCCTGCGGGCGTTGCCGTCCCGTCACAGTATTGTCCGACTTGCCAGGGCTTGGTCTTCAACGACGAAGGCGGCGACAACGAGCTGCTGTTAGCGGGCTTGGTGGATGCGGAAAAGCCCGGTTTCTATGTCTTCTCTGCACCGTGGGAAACGACGCGCGCGTTGATGGAAAACATCGACCAACGCGAAGGTTTGTACCTCTCGATTCCGACCACCAATGCGGGGCCAAACACGATCTACGGGATCGCGATTACGCCCGCGGGAACCGCGACGTTGACGACATTCGACAGCAAGGTGGATCCGCCGGCCACTTTCCCCGTCCTACCCACGCCGCTAGCGATGAACCACGGGTGCACGGTGCAGACGCCATCGAGTCTCCAAGTGACCGGTGGGATGAATGGCGCTGTGGTTCCGGCGAACGCTAACACCAACGAGACCATCTATATCGTCCGCCACGTGGATGAGCATCCCCAGGGCTACTGGTCGGACAACAACTATGTGGGCGCCGGCCAGTGGCGTGCATTGGCCCTTGCCGCCGCCTTGCGCGGGAAGATCAGTCCGGATCAGGTCTGGTCTGCGGACCCGTCGCAATTCAGCCAAGGCACGGTAAGCAGTACGGGAAATTTCATGTGGTCTGGAGTTGGTCCGGCGATGAGCGTGGAACCGTACGCGATCGCGAACCAACTGCCCTACAGGCTGGTATCGAGTTTTGCGTTGTCGGACCCGAACCAAGCCCAGCTCACCAGCGATTTCTTTTTCACCGGCGGCAGATTTTCCAATCACAAAGCGCTCCTGGGATGGATGTACGTCCAGAACACGCAGACGATAAATGCGCTGCTGGCGAGCTATTTCCCGAACGGCGGCGCACCGACTGCACCCAACTGGTCTCCGCTCGATTACGACAGTCTTTGGGTGGTGACTTTGGACGGCGATGGAAACCTCACCGCCGATTTCTCGCAGTGTGAAGGCATCAACTCCGCGGATTTGCCCGCGCAGCCGCCCGAGTTTTGATTTTCCGAGTGTTAGCCGCTGCTCACCAACTGAGCTGCCGGTCATCGACACCTTAGCTTCGTCAACCGGGCAATGCGATTTCGGCAGGAGTTCGAAATCGCAATCAGGCCGTGGAAGAAGCAGGAGAGTGAAATGGATAACAACGATTCCAAGTCCGGCGGGCAGATTCTATCCAGCAGCAATCTCAAGATGGTCCGCAACGTTTCGCGTCGTGAGTTCGTAGGCTACACATTCGGCGCGGCGGCATTGATCTATCTGGGTGCGTTCGACACCGGCTGCGGAAGCGGGGGCGCGGAAATTCCCCACTACCCGATCAGCTCCACGGTGGCTACCACCGTCGACCGGGTGCTGTCGTTCCCCATGCCGGCAAAGGTGACCACGCCCAACTCCGGCACCGGTCTCTGTCCCACGGAACTACCCCTCATCTCCGAGTATGCCAAGTATGGCTATGGCGACTATACCTATGGCACCGGGCTGCGAGTCGTACCGCGCTACGACATCATGCCCGCGGAGTACAACAATCCCTCCCCTGTACGGTTGAAGCGGCTGGCCCATTTCTTCACCATGAGCGACATTCACATCACCGATAAGGAAGCGCCTAACCAGCTGATCTACATTCAGCAGGAGGATGCCGTCTACGGCGCCCCGGGAACGTCGCTCTATTCGCCGATTATGCCTTACACCACGCATGTTCTGGACGCCGCCATCCAGACCATGAATGCCCTTCACGACCAGAGCCCGTTCGATTTCGGTATCTCGCTGGGCGATACCTGCAACAGCACGCAGTACAACGAACTGCGATGGTATATCGATGTCCTCGACGGCAAGGTCATCCATCCCAGCTCAGGCGCCCATAAAGGGGCCACCACCATCGATTACCAGAAACCCTACAAGGCCGCCGGCCTCAACCCGGAGATTCCCTGGTATCAAGTGCTCGGCAACCACGATCACTTCCTGATCGGCTCGATCCCGGTGGATGGCGACCCCACGCTTCAGCTTCGGGAGTCGTACACCAGCAACAAGGTATGGAAGATCGGCGATCTACTGGCGCCCAATTGCAGCTTCCCATGCATCTACGATACCTTCGCCGCGCTGCGCGAGCAGACGATGTACACCGGCTACCTCGATGGCTCCACTCCGACCGGCGTCATCACCGGAGCCGGTATGGCCACTTCCATGGCGGCACCCACAACCGCTGCCGATCCGGATCGTCGCTCGCTGCTGAGGACCGAGTGGATCCAGGAATTCTTCAACACAACGTCCTCTCCCAAGGGACACGGGCTTAACCTGGTTGATCCCTCGATGGGCGCCGGGTTTGCCTGCTACAGCTTCCTGCCTAAGTCGGATGTTCCGCTGAAGGTGATTGTTCTCGACGATACCCAGTCGGAAGAAGACGGCTCGCACGACATTCACGGCCACGGCTTCCTCGATGCAACCCGATGGAACTGGCTTCAGGCGGAGCTTGCTGCCGGACAGGCGGCCAATCAGCTCATGATCATCGCCGCCCACGTTCCGCTGGCGGTCGCCAGCATCGGTTCCGAGGTGGAGTGGTGGGAGTCTGACAAGGATGCGAACGCGGTCCAACAGAATGCGGTCACGCTCACGCAGTTGGTCGCGGTGCTGCAGAATACTCCGAACCTCCTGATGTGGATTGCCGGGCACCGTCACTACAACACCGTGAAGGCTTTTACGCCGCCGCCCACGGGAGGCCCGGTGAACGGCTTCTGGCAGGTGGAAACCGCCTCTCTCCGCGACCACCCGCAACAGTTCCGCACCTTCGAGGTCTATCTCAACAGCGATTACTCGGTCTCCATCGTTGCTATTAACGTGGACCCGGCGGTGGTCGACGGGACCCCGGCAGCGAAGTCGCGCGCCTACTCCATTGCCGCGCAACAGATCGTGCAAACCAACGTGATGCCTAACGCCCGGAACCTTCAGTCGCTGTATGGCCAGAATCTGGAAACCATGGACCCCACCCGCCCCCAGGACAACAGCTTCGATCTGTCGATTCAATATGCGTCGGTCCCCAACGTCCCGTATTGTGCCTCGTACAATGCGGAGCTCTTCAAACAGCTCACGCCCGGCATGATCAACGCCCTGAAAGCCAAGTACCCGACGTCGACCTAGGGCCGAAGAACGTCAACCTGATTTTCGTTGTTGGCCAGAATCTGGAGATCAGGCGGCCTGTGAGATGAAGGCATGTTTCGCTGCTATTGTTTCCCTCCGGTCGCTGGTGATTCCTGGCTAGCTGTTCGGTCAGTCGTGATAGCGGAATTTACAGAAAGTTCCCACGCGATCTTCTTAGCAAAGAGATGGAAGCCCCCGCTAACGTAACTATTCAGCCGGTTTTGCTACACTCTGCGCTGGTGACGCGTGAGGTTAACTCAACTCTCCACTTCGCTGCGGGCTCATCAGCGCTGGTGCTCGTGGCGAGGGCGCTGGAAGATCATTCAGCTATTATCGATTGGAATTCGAACGGTGAGGCTTTCATGAAACCGAGTTTTCGCCAGTCTGCGAGCTGTTTATGTTCCCTCGCGCTGTTCCTTCTTCTCGCGCTTTCGGTTACGGCTGCACCCGTGCCTGCAAGCGCCGACCATGTCTACCGCAACGGTGTGATTTTCACTGCGGATGCCCGGAACGCAATGGCGGAGGCTTTGGCGTTTCGCGACGGAAAGATCATCTATGTGGGTGATAACCGCGGCGTTGCGCGGCTTATCGGCGCTTCTACAGAAGTCGTTGACCTCAAAGGGAAATTCCTCATGCCCGGCCTCGTCGACGGTCATATGCATCCCTTGGTCGCGGGACAGCAGCTACTGAAATGCACTCTCAACTACGAGTCGCTCACGATTGCCGAACTCCAACAACGTGTGCAGGCGTGCCTCGACAAGGATGCAACCGCAGGTCCGAACGACTGGCTTGAAGTGGTTGCCTGGTTCCAGGAAAGCATGCGTCCTTCCGGAGTCAAAACCAATCGAGCTACGCTCGATGTGCTGAAAACGTCTCGCCCTATCATTCTCAGCTCTTCTTTCGGACATACCGTGCTTGCGAACAGCCGCGCTCTCTCGCTCGCGAAGATCACCGCCAGCACTCCCGATCCACTTGGCGGAAAAATATGGCACGACACCAACGGCGAGCCGACGGGCTTACTCGAGGATGCTGCCTTCGCGGTGTTCTCCGACCTGATGCCAAAGCCAACCCCGGAGGAGAATGTCAAAGCCGCGCTGGCTGCCCTCAGGGCTATGAAACAGCAAGGTGTCACGACTTTTCTCGATGCGGCGTCAGGGACTGAGGAATTGGCGGCATTCGCTGCGGTTCACAGTATGGGCGGCCTGACCGCACGCAGTCACTTCGCAGTGCTCATCAACCCCGAGGAAGCGGGAGATCCACATGCGGCAGTGGCAAAGGTTCTGGCGGCTGCCAAAAAGTATGACAATGGTCCAATAACACGCGCGCCCGCGATCACGGTACGCAACGCGAAGCTATTCCTGGATGGTGTGATTGCTGCCCCGGCGTTAACCGGCGCAGTGCGCGAACCATATTTCACCAATGCCGGAACTGTGGCCAATCCCAAGTGGGTGCCTGGCGATAGTCGAGGCCCAGCCGTGTACTTCCCGCCCCAACCACTGGCGCATTTGCTGGTGGAACTCGGTCGCGCCGGCATCGATCCACATATGCACGCCGATGGGGACGGCGCCGTCCATGCCGCTCTGGATGGCGTTGAGGTCCTCAGAAGGGAATTGCCGCGCGCCGACATTCGCCCCGCCATAGCCCACGACGAAATCGTTGATCCAATCGACTTTCCGCGCTTTCGACGACTCGGAACAATCCCCGTGCTTTCATTTCAGTGGGAAAAGCCTGCCGGTGACACGCTTGGCTTGGCGAACTACTTCGGGCCGCAACGAATGAAGATTCTCGAACCCGCGGGTCTGCTCGAAGCGGCCGGGGCACGCGTCGCATTCGGTAGCGACTGGCCGGTGGATCCCCTCGATGAGTGGTTTGCGCTGAAGGTAGCCGTGACCCGTACAAACGCGCCCAGTGCGGCGCCTGAATATCGCGGCCGGCTTGGCGACGATCCCGGCTTGTCGCGCGGGGAGGCACTCCGCGCCGCGACCATCGACGCCGCTTATGAACTCCACCAGGATGATGAGACCGGATCGCTGGAGGTCGGCAAGTTCGCAGACTTCATCGTGCTTGACCGCAATCCCCTCAAGGTTCCAGCCGAAGAGATTGCGAAAACCATGATTTTCGAAACAGTTGTCGGAGGCAAGGTCGTGTACAAAGCCTCCTCTGGGCTGCATCCGGGGACGCCCAACTAAACTCGAAGCATCAACGGACTTCGAGTGAGGCGTTCGACCGGCCACGCTGTGCTCGTAAGACTGTACAGATCTCTAACAGTCAGTGAGACTTTCACCCATGACGGCGAGTATCCCTACATCTGCGCCCTGCACGACATTCTTGGAATGAAAGGTCGCGTCGTCGTGCTGCCCCAGGAACGCGCAGGAGAGACAGCCACTGTCTCCCCTGCAATCGCTAATGACTTGTACGGTGCATCCAGAAAGGATGCTCTGGCCCCACGAAGCAGAGATGATGCGGCAATTGCCGGGACACATGGGCGCGAACTAAGAAGTTAGTGTATCTCTCCTCCCCCGTGCCTGTCCGAGGAGCCTTCCCTCATTCTTTTCCCGCTATTTCAACCGCGGAACTCCCTTTCCCCATGTTTCGGGCGGGGCGAGTTCGCGACGAATTGGTCCCGGTGACATGTCACGCTTATTCGAGTTGAAGATACGGTCTCCTTGCGAAATCAGGTAATCGGCGGTGCGGGCAGCCAGAGACTGAATCGTTAGTCCCGGATTCGCCGAACCTTGCGTGGGCATGATGCTGCCATCACAAATGAAGAGATTGGGGATGTCGTGCGTGCGGCCGAATTTATCCACGACAGAGGTTTTGGGATCTGAGCCCATACGCGCGGCGCCCACCAAGTGGGCATACCGTGCTTCTTGCACTACCTCAGTGGCACCTGCGGCGGACATCACTTCCATCGTTTTTTCCTTGGCGAACTTGATCAGCTTCTTGTCATTGTCGTGAAGATTGAAGCTGACATGTGCTACGGGAAGTCCGAAGCGGTCCTTTTCCTCAGCGAGGGTCACACGATTGTCTGCCCAGGGCAAGATTTCGCCGAGAAGACCAAAAGAAGCCCAGTGGTTGTAGTCCATCATCTCGCGTCGAAGACCCCAACCCCACGCCTTCTTCGCTGCCAGCATCTGTTTGCCAAAGGCGACGGGCAGTGGGCCGACAGTTTGAATCGCGAACCCGCGCGCAAAATCGCGCTTCGGATCCGTCTCGTAGAATTCTTCGGTGAGGGCGTGGGCGGGCGGAGCTTTATACATGCGCACGGGTTCATCAAAGCGACCAATGACTACATTTCCAGCCTGCGCCATAAGATAGCGGCCGACAGTATCACTTGAATTGGCGAGCCCAGTCTCGAAGCCGGGGCACGCGGAATTCAGCAGCAGTCTGGGCGTCTCAATCGCATAACCGGATACGATCACCGCTTTCGCTCTTTGGAAGTGCGTACGGCCGTCGTTATCGAAGTAGTGTACTCCGGTGACGCGTCCTTCCTTGCCTAGCGCGAGGCGCGCAACCATACAGTGATCCCGTATCTCAGCGCCTTTCTTCAGTGCGTCTGGAATATGCGTGATGAGCGTACTGGCTTTGGCGCCGACCTTACAGCCCTGAATGCAAAATCCACGGTAGATGCAGTGCGGCCGGTCGCCGTGCGAACCGGAGAGAATCGCAACCGGGCCGCCAATGGAGACCGGTATGTTCAGCGCTGCACATCCGCGGATTAGCGCATTCCCGACACCGCCCATGGGATGAGGGCCGTAGGCATATCCGTGAGGATGTCCCCACGGATAGTAAGCGGGGCCCGCCACGGGCATTTCTAGTTCCAGCTGCTCGTAGTAGGGAAGAATATCTTCATAGCGGATTGGCCAATCCACCCCGACGCCGTCGCGAGTGTGAATTTCGAAGTCCGACGGATGCAACCGGGGAGTGAATGCCGCCCAGTGGACTGAGCCGCCACCAACTCCTTTTCCACAATTGTTTGCCCCCAGAGCAAGCGGATCGGTCCCGCCAGTCACGCGAGGATCTTCCCAGTAGAGTTGATGTGAACCAGCCTCATCACTCACCCAGTCGCGCTCAGTATCCCAGAAGGGACCGGCTTCGAGGCCGACAACGTTGAAGCCTGCGCGCGCAAGGCGCTGCAGGAGAACCCCACCGGCCGCTCCGACGCCGACAATTGCGTAGTCAACTTCTTCGTTCTCATTGAACCTTCGCATGGGCAGATGAATGTTCTGCAATGCTCCAAGCATGTGCTTGCCGGGGCTTGGTGGCTCAAACGCTCCCAGGATTGGTTCTTTCACTTCTGCCTTTCGCTCGCTGTTATTTGTGCTGGTCCGCCTCGGTGTGGTGGTGCGCCGCCGACTCGACCTCATCAGATACCGCGGACGCAGGAGCGAGCCACTCATAGCGCTTCTCTTCCACTTCCCAAGGCTCGGGTTCACCTCGCTCCAGGCGCGTGTATGCGCGCGGATAGGCAGGGCCACCGAAACCAATCTCGTCCCACGCCCAGGGATGCGCGTAATAGGCATCAATCGCGTCGCCCATCATCAACTGCCAGAATCGATGCACCGGCATCTGGTTCCAAATGTCCGCTGCCGCCTTTGGCTCTCCATCGTGAATTGTCCGGATGAGAAGGTCCTGATCGTGATGATCCAACAACATAAAGTCTGTCCCGTATTGATGTTGCGCCTCTTTATGAATTGCCTCCATCCCCAAGCGATACGCTTCGCGGTCCTGCGGCATGCCTTCATAGCGATATCCGACAGTCCGGTTGATGTACAGGCGATGATCGAGGGGGGCTATGAGGTCAATCCGGCGATCAGGAGTCCGGTCCGTCTGCGGTACGAGATGGCCGAAAACGGCTTCCCAGAAGTTCCACTCTTCTTCCGAGAAGAATTTCCTAACAGGGGGTGAGCCGACTCGGTCGTTTACAACTTTTCGCGTGGCGTCGTCCCAGAACGGGCTCTGCGAAAGCGTGCTGAAGCCGGGATAATAGCCGGGCTGGCGGCGCGGCGGCAGCGGCTCACCGGTCTTGACGTCGCGGGGAAGATGAAGTGGATTGATGTCGTCTTTCATTTCTCTAACTTTTCCTTCGGCGAAGCAGGCTTGCCAGCATACCCAGCATGCCCGCCGCCCCAAATAGAAGCGGAGCGAAAATCGGCGGACCGTACATGATGTTATAGAAGAGATGCTTGCTGCCCCCCGGTCTTCGCAGCACGCCGCGCGCATGGTAATAGAAGCCGACGGAAGCATCCACGGCGGCTAGCACGGAAAGCGCGGGCAGCGCGGTCGTGGCGATTCTGCGACTCTTCACGGAAGCAAAAGCTGCGGCGGCCAGCGCCGGCGCGAGGATGATCGGTGTCCACTGGGCGGCATAACGAAAATTGTTTTTATAATGTGAATAGAAAGCTTCGAATCCGCTGAGCAAAGCACTGATTCCTGTCACCACAGCTACTTGCCGTTGGAAACGTCCTTCGCGAATGTCCTGTTCGGCGGAAAGTAATCTTCGGGTCTCGCGAGACGGGAGCAGCCGCCCAAGGAATCTGTCTTTCCCTGATCGTGATACATACGAGGCTTCTTCCCGTTGCAGGTAGGAAGCGATCAAACCCAGATACGCGCTGGTGCCAAAGAGAATCGGAGCAAAAATGGGCGGGCCCATAATCATGTTGGTCATGGGAAGCCGCCACCCGCCCGGTTTTCGCTTGACGCCGCGAATGTGAAAGTAAAAACCAATCGCGGCGTCAACAAGAGTAAGTGCAGAAACGGAACGGAGAACAGTCCGCGCTGCCCGCCGGCTGAAAAAGCCGGCGATCGCTGCTGATGCCAGCACGACGCTCATAATCACCGGCGTGTACATCACGCGCCGGCTATAACTTCCACGATAGTGTTCGTAGGCGACTTCGAGTCCGCTCACCACACTCGTTCCAGCCGTGAGTAGAGCGAGACTTCGCTGGAAACGTCCCTCTCGGATATGGTTGGCAACGATCTCCAGATCCCGGCGCGGACGCCGAGGCGAAATCGCGAATTGATTCGCCATTGGCTAGATGACCTCGCGGACTTCGTCGCGCACTATAGTCTTGATGATTTTCGCGGCGTCCTTTTGCCCGCGCACCAGAGCCTTGGCGAGATGGAGCGCCTGCTCAGTGGTCGCTTTTCCAGGCATGGGCGGTTCATTGGGATCAACCACGGCCTGCACCACGCTCGGTCCTTTGTGTGCTAAGGCTTCGCGCAAAATCCTCTCCGCGTCTTCCGGGCGTTCCAGCGTAAAGCCCCTGGCTCCGCAGGCATCTGCGACTTTGGCGAAATCAATTGGCTGGAGCTCGACGCCAAATTCAGGGTTTCCTTCGAGAATCATCTGCTCCCATTTGATCTGGCCGAGCACATTGTTCTTGATCACGACTACGGTTACCTGAAGGTTATATTTCACCAGCGTGGCAAGCTCGCCCATCAACATCGTCAAGCCGCCGTCGCCGACCACACATACCACCTGTCGCCCCGGATAGGCGACCGCCGCGCCGATGCTGTAAGGCAGGCCATTGGCCATTGTGGCCAGAGAACCGGAGAGAGAGAACTGCATCTTGTCCCGAATTTCGATGTAGCGCGCGGTCCAGGTTGCGATGGTCCCGCTGTCGGATGAAACGATAGCGTCGTCATGCAATAACTTATTCAGAGTGTGGGTTACGACTTGCGGCTTCATCGGCATATCGGTTCGGGTGCCGCGTTCCTCCATTAGTTCGTTCCAGTCCTTCATGCGCTCCTGGGACTTCTTGAGGAAATCCTGGTTCGTTTTTCGCTCCAACATAGGCAAGAGCGCAGCCAGGATTGTCTTTGCGTCTCCCACCAGACCTAGGTCCACCTGATGTCGCAGGCCGACGCGGGATGGATCAATTTCAATTTGCACGCACTTCGCCTGGCCCGGCTTGGGCAAAAATTCCATGTAGGGGTAGCTGGTGCCGATCATGATGAGAGTGTCGCAATCATTCATGGCATCCACGGACGGAGCTGTGCCGAGCAGCCCGATTCCCCCCGTGGTGTAAGGGCTGCGGTCAGGAAGCACGGCCTTGCCGAGAAGCGCTTTGACGACAGGGCCGCCGACAATTCCTGCGAGTTGTGTGACCTCTTCGCGGGCGCCGAGTGCGCCGCGCCCCACAAAAACCGTGACCCTTTTGCCAGCGTTGATGATGTCAGCGGCTTTTCTTAGAAGCGAGTCAGCCGGTTTCGCACTCGAAGGAACACTCCAGTCCCCACTATGCTGCGCGACGTTGGCATTGCTGCGGTGTTTGTCGTTGACTTCCCACTCCTGGATGTCTTTTGGAATACAAATATGCGAAACGCCGTGGCGAGCGTAAGCGGTGCGTACAGCCATGTCTACAACGTTGACTGCGTGCGCTGGTCCCATCACGCGCTCATTGAAGACGGCGACGTCCATAAATAGCTTGTCGAGGTCCACGTCCTGCTGGTAATCCATCCCGATGAGGTCGTGAAAGGTATGACCGGTAATAGCGAGGACAGGTTGGAGATCGCATTTCGCATCGTACAGGCCGTTCAAAAGATGGATGCCGCCGGGTCCGGAGGTCGCGCAACAGACCCCGATGCGGCCGGTGTACTTGGCATAGCCAACTGCGGCAAAAGCGGCAGCTTCCTCGTGACGTACCTGGATGAATTTCAGCTTGTCTTTGTGCGTGCGCAGCGCTTCGAAGAATCCGTCGACGCCGTCCCCCGGAAAACCAAAGATCGTATCCACTCCCCACTCAATTAAACGTTCAACAATCAGATCAGAAACCTGCTTTGCCATGATTCATACCTTCCATGTAAATCCGCTAACCGCGCGTGACTTAAAGTTGCGTTATAAATCTTGTCCCGACATCAAATTCGGTAAATTGCCGCATCTTGTTCTCTGAGTTCGAGACCATTTCCTGGCCGCGATAGATCGGGTTTCATGAATCCCTTTTGAGGTTCACAGAAGCCGTCAAAGAACATTCGCTCAATCCGGGCGTGATCATGAAAAAACTCCATGTGAATCGCTCGCGGCACCGCACAGCACACATGCAGATGCATGCTCGGTCCGCAATGCGATGAGAGAGGCATGTTCGCTGCCCAGCACAGCGCAGCCACATCGAGGAAACCGCTGATGCCGCCACAGCGCGTGGCGTCCGCCTGCAGAACGGTGATCGCTTCCGCGTCAATCATCCTGCGGAAATACCAGGCAGTGTAGCCGTACTCGCCTGCGGCAATATTCATACCGAGGGGAGCGCGGCCACGTATTTGGTTCAGGCCTGAGAGATTGTCAGAACTCACCGGCTCTTCCAGCCAGCTAACCCCGTGCTCAGCGAAATCATGGGCCAGTCGAATCGCCTGTACGACCGTATAAGCTCCGTTGGCATCGACAAAAAGCTGGCAGGCTTTTCCAATCGCCTTTCGCGCGACCTGCACTCTTCTCGGATCGTCCTCCGGGTTACTGCCGACCTTCATCTTCACCATCCGAAAGCCGCGTTGCGCCCAGCCACCCAATTGATCTTGCAGCTGTTGGTCCGAGTAAGACGTAAAACCTCCGCTACCGTAGAGAGGAATACCATCGCGCACCCGTCCGAGAAGGTTGACAAGCGACACGTCGAGCAGACGCGCTTTCAAGTCCCACATGGCATTGTCGATCGCAGCGGCGGCCATGCGCGTGATGCCGGTTTCCCCGAGATTGCGCACGTGATGGTAGATATCCTGGAGAATCGCGGCGTGGGCGAAGACGTCATGCCCTGCTACCACTTCCTGCAAGAGCGATCGCACCAGCTTGGCGGTCGATTCGTCGGCATAGGTGTAGCCGAGCCCCCGCTTCCCACCAGCTTCGAGATGAACGAGCACCATCGTCGTGCTGTTCCAGGCGTATGTGCCGTCCGCCTCAGGCGCATCGGTCGGGACGGTGAATACTTCGACCTTCGTCCCTGTAATTTTTGCTTTTGCCTCGTCTGACACTGTTAGCCTCAAAATCCTGTTAAGACGGTTGCACCTTGGCGCGTGACCGCGACCACGTCGCAATGCCTCATGCCGCCATATCCATCGAAGTACGCTGCCGGCTCCACGTTGAAGGTCATTCCCTCTTCAAGAACATCAGGCGAGCAGGGGTGGATCCGCGGCAGGCCGTTCGGATTGGCTGCGGCGAAGCCCACGCCATGGCCGGTGGAATGCTTGAATGCGTCTCCAAATCCATGCGCTTTCATTACATTCCTGGCGGCAGCGTCAACCTCGCGAGCAGGTACGCCGGGACGAATGCACCCGAGCGCCGCGTCCCGTGCTTCGTTAATCCCAACGCGCATCGCAGCTTGCCGTTGCGACGGCGAACCAGCGAGATAAGTGCGTGTAATGTCAGTCCAATATCCATCAGCACAGGTATTGGCGTGGATCATGACCAAGTCTCCATCTTCAATCCGTCTCTGCCGGGTACGCGCGTAAGCAGCAGCCGCGCGAGCCGAGTTGGGTCCGGACATGCAAAAAAAATAGCCGTAGCTCCGCTGAAACAACTCAGCCTTTGGACAGGACTGGAAAGCTGCCTGGATATCGGCCGCAATCTCCGCTTCTCGCCGTCCCACCTGTATCGCCTGGTTTGCGTGCGCAAAACCTGAAGCAGCAATCTCCGCCGCCGCTTCCATTTGCTGGATTTCCTTCGCGGTCTTGCGAGCTTTCAATTCTTCAATCGCATCATCGCAATGAAAATACTTAGCCTTTGGTTGTAATTCCCGCAGCAAGTCAGGAAGCGCGCATCGAAACTCAATGGAAGCAACGTAACTGCTGGGCTGCATGTCTGGAACGCTCCGGATACCTAGCGCTGCATCGGATAGTCCCATCCGCGCAGTCAGGGATCGCAAAGGGTCAGCCAGCACTTCAACCGTTGTGCTGAGGCTCGTCAATGCGCCAGCCTTGTATGGGATGAGCGTTGCACCGGATGTCTTCCGAGCAAGTTCTACTTCATCCTCGGGCAAAAGCACCTGTACCTGTCCCTCCACCGTAAAGACGGCAATACTGCTGCCTATCACTGGCCAATAACCCGTCAAAAGCAGCACGTCGCTCGGCGAGGCGCAAATTACTGCGTCGAGGCGGGAAGCCCTCAGAGCGCGACTGATTCGTTTTGTTCGCTGACGGTCAATCAATCAGAACTCATTGGTCTATGGCCGGAAATCTTGAAGTTGGGGTGCTCTCAGGAAAAGGATTGCGGAATAGGCCCTCCCCTATGAAACCTTAACGCGTAGCGTATTCAACCGGACTGCCGCGATTGCCATGGATACCCATGCCAGCCCTTCTCAGTTAGCCGCGCAATACGTTCTTGCGACCCCTGTGTTTATACGATTCCCGGTCTTCGCTGAAGGTTGGCGGAACCATCGCTAGCACGAGCGACCAGACTTCGTCCGGCTCGCCACAGCAAGGCGATCAGAATAAGCGGGAGGGTTGAGAGCATGGATCGAAACGGGCGGCCCACTTGGCTGAGTGGCCAAGATGGTCATTACCCAGAGTCCAGAACGTAACCACCACCCCTTGAAGCATTGATCGTTGGCGCCGACGACGCGCAGGCTCCTCCACTTGGTGCCAGCTACATTTTCATTGCTGAAGCTCGCCACGACGCTGCGAGTGTCGATCTGGAGCCCGAGGCGCATAGCTTTTAAGGCACTTTCCTTCGCACTCCAGATCAGGTTAATGGAAAGCTCGCGAGCATTTTCATCGCGACATGCTTCGACGATGTTCATCTCTTCAGGGGTGAAAAAGTCATGCACGAATGCATTACTTCGTGGTTCCACGGTTTCCATATCGCAACCGACGCTGACCGTTGCCGGTCCGATTGTGCACATGGCCCTGCCGGCACTATGTGTAATCGAGATCGAGGCCATCACGAGAGCGCCGCTGACATAGACTTCGGGAGCGCCGGAAGCGGTCGGACGAATCTCTATCTCGCGTAACATGGGTTTTGAAGCTGTCGAAGAAAAATAAGATGCGAGAGCACGCTTCGCCGTCCAGCGTCCGAGAAGCCAATCGGCACTGCGTTTAGGAAAGCGAAAGGCTCGATAGCGCGCGACTTCGGCCGAACTCAGCCAATCGAGATCAGCCGGCAGCTCGGCAGCTCTAGACTCCAGCCAGAATAGGTTCATCCGCTGCATTGGGAGCCACGCCTGTACTACGTGGCGAATCGTGTTTCCGAATGCCACGTTCTACTGCATCGATAAGGTACGGACGAAGATCGCTTGCGGGGAGGATCCGGTGGAGTGCACCGACTTCCAGCGCGCGATGGACGCTATGGATATGATCGAATTCAGTAGCCACTTCACCGAGCTTCTCAGAATAAACCGTTTGAAAAAGTTCGTTCCATTCGGCAAGCAAGCGGTTCTTATCAGTGGCCTCCGCGCGTTGAATGGCAGCGGCGAGTTGCTGCAATCTTTCATCTTTGCGCGCACGGGATTCCACTTCCCCGGCGAACACGACAGCGGCTGCTGGGGCGCCACCAATCACTGAAGCAAAGGTGCCCTCGAGCGCAGCGACTTCGACATCCGGGTTCAATGCCCGGGAAAACACGACGTAGGCGCCTCCGTGATACCGCGAGATGACGCAAAACACCATGGGACCTTTGAAGTTCACCACCGCCCTGCCGATCTCCGCGCCATACTCCAGCTGCAGACGGCGCATGGATTCTGGCGAGCCGTCAAAGCCCGCAAGGTTGGCCAGAATGACCACGGGGCGATTGTTGCTCGCGGCGTTGATGGCGCGAGCGATCTTCTTCGACGACATCGGGAAGAGAGTTCCGGCAGTCCACTGGTCAGGGCCATCGGCGGGGACAAATCCAAAACGCACGAGAGGCTTCGATTCGATGCCGATCATGCAGACGGGGAAGCCGCCGAGGTGGGCGTCCCAGACAACGGCGGTGTCCGCCCCGCGCATGCCTGCGAAGCGCTCAAGCGCTGCGTGGTCCTGGTCGCCGACCGCGAGCATGACTCTGCGGATGTCAAATGAACGCTTGCGGCCCGGATTAGTTGCGTCGGAGAAAATATCACCCACAAACGAGAAGCCATTTTCACTGCTTGCGCCAAGCGGGTAGAGGCGAACATCACGGTCGAGCGGATCGGAAGTGGGCGCCCGTCGCGGAAACCGCTCGCCCGGTGCGACGTAGGCGTGCTCGTAGTGACGCATGAGTATCCCGCAGGCTTCGTCGATGTCGCGCGCGTAGTACTGCGCCTGGCCGTTCACGCCCATGATGCGGTCATATCCGCCGATGCCATGGTTGTCCTCCGCCGAGACGCTGCCCGAGTAGTCGAGCGCACGTTTTCCGGTGAGCACCATGGCTCCCTTGGGGGTCATGATGAGGATGCCGCGAGTATGCATCAACATCGTCGCTTCTGCATTCCAGTAAGGCTGCGCGCCTACGTTGATACCGTTGACCACGATATTGATTTCGAGCCCAGCTTGGGTGTATTCGATCAGGCGTTTGAGGACACGAGCGACCCAGTCCATGTTTTCCACGCCGCTCGACATAGAGATCTTCGCGCCTGCGGAGAGGGTGAACCATTCCGCTGGAATGTGCATGGATTCTGCCAGGTCGAGAGCCGCAACGATGCGCCGGCACTCCGGTTCCGCGATCGCACCGAGGTCCTTGCTAGGATCGCCCAGGAGGATCACCCTCGCAATCCCTTCCGGATAGCGAGTGGTGAAATTGCGAATTACTCCGACAATAATGTTCGCGGTGTTCTCCCCATAAGGCCGCATGACCGGCACGAGGTAACCGGATTCGTCGAAGTCGTATTCGACGAATTCGCCCGCGGGAAGGTCCGCCCGGGCGTCGTTTAACGCCGGAGTCAGTAAATTCACGATCTCGTACGGATAGAGAAGACCGCGTTGCCTCATCTTCACGACCTTCTGGTCGTAGGCAGAAAGCGGTTTCATTGGCTGAAGCCGGGAGGCCGGGCGGAAGGTCATGGAGACGCCCGCGTCTCCAGGAGCCGAGATGCGGATGACAGTGTCACGAAATTCACCGGTTCGCGAACTGGGAATACGCGCGCGAACAACGACCTGCTCAAGTCCTAAGCCGTCAGTCGATGGAGCGAGGCGGTGAACGATCTCATCCACTTCTTCCGGTTTGAGATTGAGGGGTGGCCAAACATAAAGAAAGATGCGGTTCCAGTAGAAGCGACTGCGCGAGTCACGCTGCGACTGCGCCATACGAATGGCGGCCACAGTCTCAGCGAACATTCGCTCGAAGTAGGGCAATTGCACGATTCGTCCGGAGTCGTCCCTGACCGGAGTGAGGTCTCGCACTTCGGCGACCGCAAACAGCCGCTCGTCTTTGGGATTGCTCTTTGCGATGGCGTGCAAAACGTAAACGTCTTCGATCGAAGGCAGGCGAGTGATGTTGAAGTTTGTGAGACGCCACAGATGCAGACGCTCGCCTGTCATCGGGTGGACACCTCGGAACAACCGGACTTCGTTATAACCTGCGGCCGAGGGTTCGTACGTGAAGTACTGCATCTCGGGCTGATGCAGATCGCGATCGAACGCTGAAATGGCGACCACAATGCGCTCTACCGGGCGTGGGAAATGAGTTCGAGCGAGGATGGAATGCAGTGATTCCTGCACCTCGCCAGCGTCCAGATGAGCGGTTCTATCCCATGCCATCACGTCGACAACGACATCTTCATGCGCGGGTACCTGCGTGAGGGCCGCATCCACGGCGCCAAGTGCATGGGCAATTGAGTCGAGCTCGGTATGCAAGGTGAAGATGTTCACACGCTTGCCATTCTCGGCATAGCTGGTGGTGACACAGTCCAATCCATCCACTGATAGCGCACGACATTCTTCGAGGGCCCGCACGCAGTAATAACGCGAAACCATGATCTCAAGCATGAGGCGCCGGAGGGCACGTGGAGAGTTGTCGAATCTACGCGAGAAGATGCCGGCAAGCTGCCGCGGGCAATCGATGAGCCACTGTCTTCGATTCTTGGCGTCTGGCGCGTTAGGATGTGTCGCGAGCGAGTCGAGATGCTGGTCGATGGTGGCATCCATCGTGCGTCGCGCTTCTTCAAAAAGCGGTTGATCAAAGCAGCGATATCTCAGTTCACGTGCCAGATCACTCAAAGTCGGGAACGAGGTGCGTGTGATCGAAATGATCCGATCGAGCAACGTCCGGAAATCAGGGTCGGGACAAAACGCGGCGAGGTCGAGCGTGTCCAAACGATGCTTCAGAATCCGCAGAATCGGTGCGGCCTGTTGGCCGATGCGCTGGTGCGACTTGCAAGTCCAGAAAAGCGCGTCTTCCAGTTCGGGCGAGCGCTCCAAAGTCTCAATACCGTAATGCCTCACCGTTCGTTGCAGAGCGTCAAGAAAGTCTGGGGGCAGACGGTTCTCGCGGGGGCCGGACATTTGTAGGAAGGAGAACAAGCAAGCTTCGGTGCTAGGAGCCTCGCTTGCTGTGCCTTTAGCGAGCGTCGGAGTGCTGCGGAATAGAGAACAGATGTCGACAAAGATATTCAGGACGCTGTCTTCCAATTGCCGAGCCACGGGCTCGTATAGTTTTGAGTTCGAAGCTGTGGCGAGGGTCCACTCCGGTTTGATGTCAAAGCCCAATAGCAGTTGGCGTAATTGTTCGAGTTGCTGCGGCGGCCCCCCTCCGCCGACGGCTGCGGTGAGAGGGGAAAAGTTGAGGCGTTGCGACGTGACCGAGGCGGCAGTCACCGGATCGGGGTCAATTTGGAGCAGCGGCGCACCGGTGCCTACCTGTACGTTGGGGATGGCCATAACTCGACGCACCGTACCGGAAAAGGGGGCGACAACCTCCATCTCCATCTTCATGGCTTCGAGCACCGCGAGACGATCACCAGCTTCAACCGCATCTCCGGCGGCGACCGCGATCGACACGACAACCGATGGAGAGGGAGCACGCACGACGACGCCTTCGTCGCGGTAGACACAGTAGAAAACTCCATCGACTTCGATCTGGTAATTCGCCCCCTGTTCAGCCGAGAGGATATGGAATCGCCTTTCGCCGAGAGCGACAACACATTCGTTCGGAGTTCGGCGGTCGATAGAGACGTTGAAACAGGCTCCATCGATTTCGAGCTGATAGGTTTTCACCCCGGTGCGATACACGACCACCGCGTAAGAATGGCCGAGAAAACGCAGCTCGATACGGCGGCCAATCTCGCTACGGACTATCGGCCGTCCGCGAAGCGCGGACGCGTAGAACTCGGTGCGCTCGGCTCGCAGGTCGGCGTCGTGGGCCTCAATCGCCCCTTGCAGCAGGGCGATGCTGGCATAGTTGGCCTCAAGTTCACGTTTCATAGGGCATCCAATTTAAAGAGCTGGAAGTTTAGTGAACTTCCTGTAGGGCCACTCCTTGTGGAGTGAGCAAGTTTCGCAACGACGTTAGCGCATCGGCGTCGATGGGAGCAGGCAGCAGGGTAGTGCGATAGCCGTCGATGCTGAGGTAACGGGTACCACTCGCATCCACCACTTCGGCATCGAATGTCTCCTGCTCGGGGTGTGGTGTGACCATGGCATACAAACGACTGGTCGGTGGCTGCGGTGCTTGCCATCGCGTGACGTGCTCCACTCGGGTCGGCAGCCCCATCTGGCTCCTGGCGCCAATCTCCCAAAGTCCCGCGGTCTGGAAGCAGAGCTCGATCAAGCGCGGCCGCATCAACATCGGCAAACCGGCAGGCTCGTGGTTGTCAGGGAGTCCGGCTGCCAACTCGCCGATCAGGCGAGTTCCATCCCACCAGGCACGTTCCAGTACCTGGTAAGCAGGGCCGTGGAAGTAGATCCGGTAAATCTGGGCGGAGTCCACGATCACTTCAGGAGAAAGATGGGGCGCCGGACCCGGCACGCTGTCCTGTGGTTGCTGACGCAGGCGAACCCGAGCGGTGAAGTGCGTAGTTTGCTGTGCTTCGCGCTGGGTTGCGAGGGAGCGTTTCCCGATCAAGCGGCAATTCGCGATCAGACAATCGCCCTGATCGCGGAAGATAGCTTCGACGCTGAGGATCCGTGGCTCGTCCTTGTAGAACTTGAAGGGCGCGAGGAAATCGACTTCGTCGATGGTATCGATATACCAGCCGGGATGCACGCAGAGCGCCGCTTCCGCGAAGGCCTCGATTCCCATTACTCCAGGCAGCACCGGCGTACCGTCAATGCGATGGTTGTTCAAGAATGGTTGTACTGCCGGGTCGAGCGTGGTCTCCATAGTGAGACCGTTGTAGATGCCCATGCCGCTGATTTTGCCAACCATGGGACCTGGCGCCGGGAGTTGGGCGCGAGAGTGCTCCAAGGTCTGGAGGTCGAGACCCCCTGTGGAATCGAATTCATTCATCATCAGGCCGAGTCGCTGCGCTACGACTAGCTCGTCGCGTGTGCCGCCAGACGTCAACTCTCTACGGATCAGCGGAACGCCTGCCGCCGGGTCGAGCATGTCGATGCCGGCAGCTTCCATCATTTTGGGGATAGAGCCGCGGGTCGCCATGCCGATCTTTCCCCATGCCGTCCAGTCGATGGCAATTCCGCGGGTCTGCGGACGCGTCGAGCGGAAGTTCGACACGATCTTGCAGAGCAGGTCATTGGCCGCGCTGTAGTCTGTCTGCCCGCCGTTGCCGAACCGCCCGGCGATGGAGCAAAACGTAACGACGGCGCCGAGCGGCATATCGCCGATAGCGTGCAGAAGGTTGAAGCAACCGTCGGCCTTCACATCGAAGACCAGGTCGAATTCCTTCGGGTCCTTGTCGGGCAGGAAGTGACTCTTTTCAATTCCGGCAGCATGGAGCAGAACATCGATACGGCCATGGTCCTGCCGCACCTTCTCGATGATGTGCGCCACCCCTTCGGAGTCCATCAGGTTCACGGAGCAGTAATGCGCCGTGCCACCAGCTGTATGCACCGCATCAATCGCGGCTTGTGCGGCTGCCTTGCGTTCGAGCAGCGCCAGTTCTTTCTCCACCATGGCGGGGGTTACGCGCTTCTTTCCGGTACTCATGCGCGTGGCCAGGTCGCGTTTCAGTCCATCTCTGTCGGTTGCCACACGCCTGATGTCCTGATTCTGCGGCTCGGGTTCCGGTACAAGGTCGAGCAGGTAGAAGGTGCCACCCGAAGCGGCAGCGAGATCGGAGGTGATCGCGGAAACAATACTTCCGGCCGCACCGGTAATAACAAACACTGTGTTGTGGTCGAGCGTCATTCCGGAATTGCCGTCGGCTGCAGGCTGCTCCTCCAGGGCGACGGTCCAACGCAAATCATGCTTGTAGCCGATTTCGACAGCGCCGGGATCCTGCAGCGTTTCGGCCAGCAGCAGTTCGGCGATGCGGACTGGATTTTCAGTTGCCTGAAAGTCGACGACCTTGACGGTCGTGTTCACCCGTTCCCGCTTGAACGCCTTGGTGAATCCTGCGACCGCTCCACCCATGGGGGCGTGAGCTCCGGAGGCGTCGTACCCATGTTGTCCGCCGAGACGCGTTCCGGAGATGAGGAATGTCCCCGGGGCGCCGATCTGTTCATACAGCGTACGCATGGTTTGGTACAGCAGCTTAAGCCGAGCACCGACGCACTCATGCCAGATTGCAGGGTCCATGGCAGTGAGAGGCCCTTCGTCGTCGAGAGCAGGGAGCCAGTAAACCCCTTGAATCGGCCCGGAGGCCGACCACCGTTTCAATGAAGCGGCAAGCGTGGTGGCGTCAGGGCGCTCGTTGAAAGAGAGGACTTCAACGCCAAGCGCCTGTAATCTTGCTGCCAGTTCGGTGGCGACGCCTGCGGTGTCGGACATGACAACCACGCGTGTGCCAGCGACTAACTTGACGCCCGTTGCCTTGCAGAGAGACAGCGGCGGACGGAGGACGGCCACCGGAACGCGCCGGGGTACGCGATTCGTGTCGTCAAACCCGGCAAGAACTCGGTCAACTGTTGGCACCGGTTCAGGTGTAACGATGGGGGCGACGGTTTGTGGTCGCTGCGCCGTAGCCGACCTCTCGCGAGCAAATCGGATCACATGCGCGAGAGTTGGAAACTCGCGAAGCTTCAAGTTCTCATCGCGCGGGATGCTGTAGATCGAGCGGATGGAGGCAAACATTTCCGCCTGTTTCACGGTGTCGATCCCAAGATCTGCTTCAAGGTCGAGTTCGAGATCGAGCATCTCCCTGGGATAGCCTGTCTTCTCGGCAACGAGTTCAAGCACGCGTTCGGCGATTTCGTCTGTCGAACCTTGAGGTTCCTCGGCAATAGCAACCGCGCGCGCCGGCGACCCTTCCGCTTGTGGAGTCGGAGTCGGTGCAGCAACAGAAGCCAGGTCAGGCCGCCTGCTATACACGAACCCGATCACGTGTTTGAGCGTTGGGAAGTCGCGCAGCCGAACCGTTTCTTCGCGAGGAATGTTGTACGTCTCGCGGATCGCCGCGAACATTTCCGCTTGCTTGACGGTGTCCACTCCAAGGTCGGCTTCAAGGTCGAGGTCGAGGTCAAGCATCTCGAGCGGGTAGCCAGTTTTTTCGACGACGAGGGCGAGGATGCGCCCCTCAACAGAATCGTACTTCGCGGGAACCGCTATGACTTGATTCTCAATCTTCTCCGCAGGTGCAGCCGCCGGGGGTATTGCCGTCGGCGCGCTGCGAAGGTCCGGGCGGTTGTCGTAAACAAACTGGATGACGTGCGCGAGGGTAGGAAACTCGCGCAGGCGAAGGTTTTCCCTGCGAGGAATCGCGTACGTCTCCCGGATTGCCGCGAAAACTTCCGCCTGTTTGACCGTATCTACACCGAGGTCTGCTTCCAGATCGAGGTCGACGTCGAGCATGTCGGCCGGATAACCTGTCTTTTCAGAAACTAGTTGCAGGATGCGTTCGTGGACGGGATGCTGGGCTGCCTCAACCGTCGTAGTCGCGGTTGTAGTAGGGGTATCTAAGGCTGGCTGGATTGGCGGCGCAACGAGTGGGTGTGGTACTTCTGCTGCCGGCTTTTGTGTAATCGTCGCGATCGGCTGCGGCGTGACAACACCGAGAGTTAACGGTTCGCGGACCCTCAGTGTGCGTTGAACAACCTCAATCTCAGGATTGCTCACTCCGGTTGCTTGTTCCAGCCATTTGCTCCACACCGTTGAGTCCACGATGCGTTTCTGGAAGCCGAGAGCCGTAGGAGACACACGCGAGCCGTCGCGCGTGCGAATCCAGCGCAGCAGAGACATGCTGATCTGCGATCCAAAGCCGGCACCCAGCCGCAGGGCGTATTCGATGGGATACGCGCCGCCGTGCGAGAGATTTAACGCTCCCAGTTCTGGATCGATCTCCTTGATATTTGCGACTGGCGGGACGCATCCGGTTTCGAGGGCCTTCACGGCCAACACGTCCTCAATGCCGGTAGCCATGGCGTGGCCGGTGAAGCCCTTGGTGTTCGCGATCACGACCTCGTCGGCATTTTTTCCGAACACCTTGCGAAGCGCAAAGATCTCCGCCGAAGCGCTTCCGCCGCGCGCGGGCGTATACGTTTCGTGCGAGACGAATACGGTCTGGGGTGCGATCTGCGCGCGTTCCAACCCAGAACCTTTTTCCGCGCGAGCGATCAACTGTTCCATCACCTGCCCGATGTGTTGCACATCGAGACGCGATCCATGGAAGGCGCTGTTGGCAGTCACCGTGGCGAGAACTTCGCAGATCGGCTGGATACCACGCTCGCGCGCGGCTTCCGCGTTCTCAACGATGAGGCCAGCGGCCCCCATGCCGATAATCATCCCGTGGCGGCGACGATCAAAAGGCAACGCAGCGTTCTCAATGGCCTCGTCGGTTGCAGCAACTCCGCTGGCGAGGAAAGCCGAACCGAACCACGGCAGCAGATTGTCGGAGGTCACATCGTCAGCGGCGACGATGACGACACGCCGGCATCGTCCGGCGTGAATCCAATCCTCGGCGAGGGCGACCGCCTGCGTGGTGCTTGCGCATGCTGAGTTGATTTGCGTATTTGGTCCGCGCGCACCAATGTATTCCGCGAGCTGCGAGTGGCCCATGGAAAGAACCCGGAACAGGAATCGTCGATCGAACGCGAATGAAGTTCGGTTGAGTCCATCGGTCAGCTCGGCAATACGGCGCTCGATTTCCTGCGTAATGGATCCATGGCCATTGTGCACGAGGTGCGGGCGCAATTCTTCCAGCTGCTTCAGCTGTTCACGTCGAGTGTGATCGTCGTAGTATCCCGCCATTATTTCCGCGAACGAATCATTCCCAGGAAACGCCGAGGCGAAGATCACGCCAGTGTCATCGCGCAGCGACTCCGGCAAGACCCAGCGATCGGGCAGGCGTGAGCCAGTGGTCGTAGTCTTATAGCGCAATACGAGCGGAATACCGGCATCACGCAACGCGTCGATTCCAGCTCCAATGGCGAGCGCTGTCGTGCGATCGAAGGCGGCAATGCGCTCGGGCGGTACGCCAAACTCTTTCTCGAGGTCAAAGGCGCCCGCGCGTCCCGCGAGCTTGATCGCATCGCCAACGTTGTCGATAGTTTCAAATGTGGGATCGCCGTTCTCGCGCTTCACCAGCCGTGTGATATGCCGATCAACCATCGCTCGTCGGAAACGGGTTGGGATGGCGTCAATGAACTGTTCTCCGCGTAGCAAACGCGCGATATTTACATCATCAAATACGTGATCGCTGCCGGGCAGGCCTAGAGCAGCCCCAGTGATTACCACGGGGGCCGCGGGCCGAGTCGGCGCTGCTTCGCGACCATTGATGTGCGCAGCTCGGTCAAGAAATTCTGCGGCCAGGTGGCCGAGTTGGTTGTAGCGATTTTCCTCCCGAGGAGTGCTGGCTGCAGCATCGCGGACGGTCAAGCTCGGCAATTGCGGCAGCACACTGATCTTCGTAGCCACCTCTGCCACGGCTTCCTGCCTGCCGCGTCCGAGCCCGGTTGCATAGAGTCCACACAGCGCCTGGTTGAATGCCGCCGCATCTTCCCACTTCGGATGATTGGTGAACAGCGAAACAACCTCATCCTGCTTGCCAAGAACATCTTCCGCGAAGCCCTGCAACGCCTTCTTCGGTCCGACTTCCACGAATACCCGCGCGCCAGCTTTATATAAGGTATGCAGCCCTTTGATGAACTGGACGGGCGAAGCAATCTGCTTGGCGAGGATGTCGAGCATTTGCGGAACAACATTCGGTCCCATCGGGTAGAACTCACCGTCCACATTCGCCACCACTGGGATCCGCGGCGATTGCAGGTGCATGCGCTCCAGGGTGCGGCGCATAGGGCCGCTTGCGGGTGCAACGATCGACGTGTGGAATGCGTGGCTTACGGGAAGCGGAACCACATTGAAGCCGGCCTTCAGAAGTTTTTCGCAGGCTTCCTCAACGGCCTGGCTCGTGCCGCCGATCACAGCCTGCTGCTCACTATTTAGGTTCGCGATCTCAACGTACCCATCAACCGTCTTAAGCAGCTTCTCGATTTCCACGATCGGCGCGAAGACTGCGGCCATCTTGCCGTTGTCCTGCATCGAGACACGCGTCATCTCACGGCCGCGTGCGCTGACTGCTTCCATCGCCTCCGCAAAGGGCAGCGATCCCGAGGCAACGAGCGCGCCGTATTCACCAAGGCTGTGGCCCATCGTCATATCGGGCTGAACGCCGTAAGCAGCAAGCAGGCGGGTGATGCCGATGTCGGCAGAGAGCACTGCGGGTTGCGTGATCGCCGTCTGGCGCAGATCTTCTTCAGCCTGCGCGATTGCCGCCTCGTCATTCGTATCGACGAAGATGTACTGGGAGAGCGGCTTCGCGAGGAAGGAAGTCAACGCGCGATCGGCTTCGGCAAAGGTCTCCGCGATAATCGGCTCCATCGCGCGCAACGAACGCAGCATGTTGACGTATTGCGAACCTTGGCCGGTATACAGAAACGCGACCTTGGGCGCGGGACCATGCCCGCGGTAGATGCCTTGCGCACGCAATGCTTTCCACATCGCCGGCTGATGTGCGCCGAAGGCTTTCAACGCCGTCGCGGATTTCTGCTCGAGTTCCTGCAAGCTGCCGTAGTCAATGGCGATTCTTTCCGGGGCCCGGAGGTCACGCTCGGAGGGGGGTGCGAGCTCCGCAGGTGCGGCATGTTTCATCGCGGAGCGGAGACGCTCTGCGAGTTCTTGCTCGCTGGCTGCTCCTAGGACCAGAGCTCCGCGCAAGGGTGCTTTCATGCCATTGTGCGGCGACGATTTAGCAAAAACGTCGGCGGGTGTGGAAGGAAAAATATCTGACATGGCGATGGTCTCTCTCCGGCTAGATTTCACTCTCCCAGGTACGTAATCTTCGAGAACTGCATGGAAGTTGGTTCCACCGAATCCGAACGCGCTAACCCCTGCGCGTCGAGGCAAGTCGTGGCTTGTCTCCCACGGACGCAGTTTGGTGTTCACGAAGAGGGGGGAATGGGCGAAATCGATGTCGGGGCTGGGCCGCTCGCAGTGCACGCTGGGCGGCAGCATCTTGTGGTGGAGCGCTAGCACAGCCTTCACAAGCCCCGCTGCGCCCGCGGCGGCCTTTAAATGACCTATGTTTGACTTCACAGAACCGATGGGTACCGAATTGACGGGAAGATGGAAGGGGGCGAGCACGTCAATCATGCTCTGCACTTCGACGACATCGCCTACTCGTGTTGAGGTACCGTGGCCTTCGATGTATCCGACGTCGGCGGGAGAGAGACCTGCGTTTTCCCACGCCCGCTGGGTGCAGAGAACTTGTCCAACCGGATTGGGCGCCGTAATCCCTTTGCCTTTTCCGTCACTCGATCCGGCGATGCCGCGCAGCACGGCGTAGATCTTGTCCCCATCGCTCTCCGCGTCGGCCAGGCGTTTCAACAGGAAGATCACTGCGCCTTCGCCCATCACGAAACCGTCTGCGCCGGCCGCGTACGGACGAGAACCGGTTGCGGAAAGCGCGCCGATCTTGCAGAACTTCACGAATGTAGACGGACCCATGTTGCGATCGATGCCACCGGTGATGACCGAGTCGAACTGCCCTTCGACCAGGCCTTGGACCGCGGCATTCATCGCGCCCATCGCAGAAGCGCAGGCCGCATCCACCACAAAATTCGGGCCGTGGAAGTTGTAGAGATTCGCAATGCGCCCTGCGATGCAATTCGCCAGTTCGCCGGGCATGCTGTCTTCCGTGATTCTGGGGAGCCGATCATCCATGCGCTTGTGCAGCTGTTGCGCAATGTCAGTGCGAACATCTTCGGGAAGAGCGGCAAAGCTGGCTATGTTTTCCAGGTCGCGCTCGTATTCAGGGAAAAAGATACGGAGTGCCGTGAGATAGTGCTTCTCGCCGGCCATCGCGTTTCCAAGAATCACCGCTGTGCGCTCGGTGTTAAGCGGGCGCTCGGGAAAGCCGTAGTCTGCCAACGCCTCGCGGGTGCAGGCAATTGCCCAGCGCTGCGCGCCATCCATCGCATCGCTGACCTTCGGCGGCAGTGGCAAGCGCCACTTCATCGGGTCCCAGGGAAATTCCCGGACCCAACCACCGATCTTCGAATAGGTCTTGTCCGGGGCGGCGGGATCCGGATCATAGAACAGCTTTGGATCCCAGCGGTCGGCGGGAACTTCCGTGATACTGTCGCGGCCTTCCTGCACGTTCTTCCAGAAGGCCTTTACGTCGGGAGCATCGGGGAGGATGGCTCCCAGACCAACAACTGCGATAGCGCGGTGGGCGGTACTTTCCATGATGACGCTCCTGTGGAGGAGGACATTCGGGATGGATTGCCGGATGAGTGCTCCAAATCAATGCTGCAAAGCAGCTTCCGCGTGCTTTTCAGCGCGTTTATATAAAGTGTCGCTAATGAAATCCATGTCTGCGATCAAGCCAGTCTGTGCGCTGTGAATCGCAGGTAGTCCCAAACTCTGTTCAAAGGCGGCGATTTCGGCAGCGCTCATCGGGGTGCTTCCCACGATGCAGCGTAGCCCTTCTTCGCCGACCTTCAGTGCTGCTTCGCGGGCGAAGATGCGCGCCAGTGCCGCCAACGCATCCGGAGCAAATCGCTCACTCGCTTTTTCGTGCAGCCGGGCTTCAGCCGCGCGAGTCGCGCGACGGGCTAAACTTCCCGCGCACTCCGCGTACGAAATGAGTTCACCGAGGCGCAGCAGAATGTGCTGGAAGCGCGTGAGCCTCGCAACCCGCGCCCGCTCCATTACGTCCGCCAGCGCATGCATTGCCAGCGCCGCACAATTCGCGCCGACTTGCGGGTGCCGCGCATACAGGGTCTCAAACTGTTTCGCGAGGTCGTGATAGTACTGGCCGCGCGTTTTCAAATGGAGCTGCCAACGGTCGCGGCTGATCGTCATCTCCATGATCTCGGAAGTGCCTTCGTAGATTGTGGTAATGCGCACGTCGCGCTTAATCTTCTCGACCAGGTACTCGTGCGTGTAACCGTAACCGCCCAGCGCCTGGATGCTCGCTTCCGCCGCGGCATTGCCGGCTTCCGTTGCCATGTACTTCGCAATTGCGCCCTCAGTGTTTAGGCTGCCCTCGCCGGCATCGATCCGCTCGGCGGTCTCTTCGATATAAGAGCGGGCCGCCTCCAAGTGCGCCACGTGCGGAACGATCAGCTTGTGGGTGTAGCCCTGTTTTTCAGAGAGCGGGGCGCCCGCCTGGATGCGTTTGGTGGAATACGGTATGGCGCGGTCGAGAGCCGCCCATCCAGCGCCAAGGCCGAAAGCAGCGACCATCAATCGTGTGTAGCCAAAGACGGCCTGAGCCTGCAGCAACCCTTGCCCTTCCACGCCGCCGATGAGGCGGTCGGCATCGACATGGACGTTTTGCAACGAGAGAGCCGCGGTGTTGCTCAGCCGAATGCCGTGTTTATTCTCCGGCTTATCGTGGGCGAATCCGGGTGCCTCCTTCTCGACAACGAACCAGCTTGGTCCCGCGGCGGTATTGGCGAGGACGGTGTACGCATCGGCGATCCCGCCATTGCTGATCCATTGTTTGAGGCCGTTGATTTTGTAACCAACGATGCGATCGCCATCCATCACGCGATCGGCGGTAGTGCGCAGTGAACCAAGGTCGCTGCCGGCGTCAGGTTCCGTGGCGCCATAGGCGAACAGGATCCCTTCGTTGGCAATCTTGCCCAGCCACAGTTTCTTCTGTTCCGCGGTGGCGCCTACTGTGATGGGGTCGCTACCGAGGAACGTCGCGAACAACGAAGTCGCGACACCGAGATCGATCGCGGCCATGGCCTCGCAAATCAGGTACACGTCAAACGCGCCGCCGCCGAACCCGCCAAACTCTTCGGGGATAAACAAGAGCTGGATCCCTAACCCGTCGGGGTTGCACATGTCGCGCACAATCTCGACCGGACACTCGTCTTTTTCGTCGAGTTCGATCAGCAATTGGTCCGGCAGGCGTTTTTTGGCGAATTCTTTCAGTGATTTCAAACTCAGTTTCAGGGTCTTCTTTGCGATCATGGCAGTCCTCGAATTAGTGCGAACTGACGGCATTGGCATGGACAGCTTTGCCGGACGTAATCTCACGAACGCGCTCGGTCAGAGCAGGCAGGAATTCCAGGATGTCGTCCACAATGCCGACGTCGGCGAATTGGAAGATCGGTGCTCTCGGGTTCTTGTTGATGGCAACAAGAAACGGCCCGCCCTTGATACCGGCCATGTGTTGGAACGACCCGCTGATGCCGCACGCAAGATAGACTTTCGGCTTAACGGTTGCGCCCGAAGAGCCAACTTGGCGCGACTTATCGAGCCATTTGGCATCCACCACCGGACGCGAACAACTCACAGCCCCACCAAGTGCTTCCGCCAGTTTTTCGGCGATCGAGATATTTTCCGCGTCCTGAATTCCGCGTCCGACGGAGACAAGCACGGTTTGTTTCGTGATGTCGACGTCCCCCTGCTGCGCAGGGGTGGTGCCCACATATCGGCGATGGAGCGAGATCGCGCCGACCTCGGCGGACTTATCGACGATCTCACCATTTTCTTCTTTGAGGGCTTCTGCTTTGAAAGCGCCCGGCCGGATAGTGATCACTGCGCCGGTTGAGATATCGCACCGAACCCGGGTGTTGAATTGGCCGTTGAATTCCTGGCGGACCAGATTCAGGTGCCCGGGCGTGCCGGGCTCAATCGCGATCGCGTCTGGCACATAAGCAGCGTTGAGTTTGATCGAAAGCCCCGGCGCTAAGTCCATGCCGAAGTGCTCGTGCGCGATCAGAGCGATGCTGCCCGCCGGTACGATCCTCAGTAGTGCTGCTCGCACCGCCTCGGCATTGCAAGTTGCGCATTCATTGTGAGAGATCTTCCAGGTAGTCGAAAATATCCTGCTCAGAATTCCGCACGCTTCGTCGAGTTCAGCTGCGGTGCCAGTAACAATCGCCGTCGGCTGTGCATTGGGATCGATCTTTTTCGCGGCGGTCAGCAATTCGCCAACGCTGTCGTCAATCACGCCGTTTTTGTGAAGTGCGTAGACAAAGATGTGGTTCATGCTGATATCCCTCCTCTTGCCTTCATCCTCTCGATCAGGTCATGAATGATGGCGTCGCGTTCTCCAGTCAGCATTTCGGCTCCTTCTCCAGCTTCCGGAGTGAAGTAGCCGACGCGCAGGACCTTGGCAGCGCGCTCGCCGACGGCGTCCCTGTCGATCCCTAAAGCGGAGGCGTCCAGCCTGGGAATTGGAATCGAAGCTACTTGGCGAACCCCGCGCATACCGACGTAGCGCGGTTCGTTAATGCCCGTCTGGATCGAAAGCACGCAGGGAAGATCGATCTCGCTGATCTCCTTGCTGCCTCCGGCGATTTCGCGCGAGATCTTAAGCCTGTTGTCTCCCAACAATTCAATAGCGTTGATTAACGATGCGAAGGGATAGTCGAGGAGAGCGGCCAACATGCCGCCGACCTGCGCGCCACAGCCTTCCGCTTGCACGCCGGTCAGAATGAGATCGAACTTGTTCTGCGCGATGTAGGCTTTCAGAATGCTCGCGACGCCTTTCGCGTCGCAACCCCGGAATGCTTCGTCCGACAGCAAGGCAGCGTGTTTCGCGCCCATTGCCAACTCACGTCGCAGCGCTTCCTCATCGTCGTCCTCACCGACTGTGACAACGGTCACCTCGCCACCCACGCGAGATGTGATTTGCAGCGCTTCTTCTACCGCGTAGTTGTCCCACTCGTTGATCGAATACACCAGATCGTCCCGCTCGATGTCGCAGCCCGAGCTGTTGAGCCGAATCTCGTTCTCGGATCCATCTGGCACCCTTCGCACACAAACCAGGATGTTCACCTTCGCCTCCTCAAAAATCAGTTCACGCCGGCACAGCTTAGCTGTCGCCCCGCTTCTGCGTTTTCAGCTGAGGCCGCCGGCACCTTCATTTGCTGCAGTACTAATTCCGTCAAATCGATGGCAGACATCTTTCCTTCGAACCCCGCGACCTTGATCGCGTCTTCGATATTTACTAGGCAGAATGGACACGCTGTCACGATCACATTTGCTTCGGCCTCGGCGGCCATCTTTACGCGCAGGACGCCCATTCGCTCGTTTTCTTGCGCTTCGTAGAAGAGCATCAGGCCTCCGCCCCCGCAACAGAAGGAGCGGTCACGGCAGCGCTCCATTTCCACGCGCTTCAACCCGCCAATTGCATCGAGCACCGCACGCGGCTCGTCATAAATCTGGTTGTGGCGCCCCAGGTAGCACGGGTCGTGGTAGGCCACGACGGCGCTCGCGTCCTCCATGGGTTTGAGTTGAAGCTTTCCGTTCCTGATTTCTCGGGCAAGATATTGGCTGATGTGCTCGACAGGTGGAATCCCGCTATAGTCGTGGCTGAGGGCGTTGAACGCGTGTGGATCAGAGGTCACGATCCGGACAGCCCCTGACTTTTCTATCGCCGCACGATTCGCATCGCGCAACACCATGAAAAGAAATTCCTCGCCGAAGCGGCGTACTTCGTTTCCGCTATCCTTCTCGGCTGCACCGAGGATGCCGTAGTCCGCACCGGCAGCCTCCAGAATCTTCGACGTAGCCCGCGTGATGCGCTGAATCCTGTCGTCGTAAGAGCTAATGCTGTCGACGAAGAACAGCGTCTCCGCCTGCTCTCGACCGTCGAGTATCTTGACTTGGCATGCAGCCTCGCCACTGCCCGCCTTCGTCCAGTCAGCTCGCTTTTTCTCCAGCTTTCCGTACGGATTCCCGCGGCTCTCCAGCGCCTTCAACGGCTTTTGCAGCGAAACCGGCACCTCGCCATCCTCAACGAGGGCGCGTCGCAGATCGACAATCTTGTCGATGTACTCGATCATCATCGGGCATTCTTCTTCGCATGCGCCGCAGGTGGTGCACGACCAGATCTCTTCTGCGCTATAGATCGAACCCACCAATAACGAGCCGTTAGACTCTTTTCCGAACACTGGGTGATGGGCAAAGCTGTAGTTGCGTGCCTTGATAGTCAGGAAGCGTGGCGATAGGGCGCGCCCGGTAGCGTGAGAAGGACAGTTATCAGAGCAACGTCCGCAGTCGGCGCAGGAATAAAAGTCCAGTTGGTGTTTCCATGTGAAGTCGTCAAAGCGCCGTACGCCCAGGGCCGGCAGTCGATCCAGATCTTCCTCGGGAACATTCCACCGCACGGGCTTTACAGAGCCGCGGTCCAGCTTTGCGAAGTAGATATTGAAGAAAGAGGTTATGACGTGGAAGTGTTTGCCGAACGGGAGAAAACAAAGGAACGAAAAGAAGGTTACTTCGTGTATCAGGAATGAAGCGGAATGAATATGGACGAGCCAATCCGGCGACGCCAAGCTCAGCGCACTTCGAAAGAAAGCCGCGAGTGTGAATGGTGCAACAACTTCCGCATGGCCGGGATTGAGCAGACTGCTGCTCGCCCCGAACAGGCTCTCGGAGACCATGAGCAGTGCGATCAATGCGAGCACCAAAAGCGCTTCGGCCGTGTGGTTCCGGGTATCGTCCTTCGCAGGCGCATAGCGCTGCGGCTTGAAGACGGCCCGCCGGACCGCTGCCACCACTACGCTCACGAACACGAGTGTCGCGCCATAGTCCTTCGCGACGTTGTAGATATTCGCGAAGCGGCCAAGGCTGGCCTCGAGGGCAAACCTATCGGAGAACCCGGCGATCACGAGCGACAGCGAGCGCAGCGACAGGACGAAGAATCCTACGAAGATCGCGATGTGCAAAAGGCCCGCGAGGCGATAGCGCGGATGCTTCTTCTGCAACAGCCAATATTTCAGCGTCTGACGTAACCGCTCGATCGGACGATCGAACCGCGCGTCTGCTTGCGCGCGCAAGAGTGGACGCAGCCTCTGCCAAACAATGTAGACAAATGCAATGGTTGCGAGGATTGGGATGACGGTGAAGATAGCGTGGCTCGGAATGTTCCAATACAAAGCGTGAGCAGGCGGTGGAGAGGCGCTCATGCTTCACCTCTTCTCTTCGTACTCCCGGATCAGCGCAGAAGAACCGAGCGACGCAACATCTACTGGAAGAACGAGGTGACCGAGGAATAAAAGAGCAGTTCGGGAATCTTATGATGACCTTGCTAGCTCTCGCTCACCAGTAGCAGGTGTCAGGATCGAATCCTTACCTATGCTTCGCCTCTCTTGCAAATCGAAAGGCCAAGCGAGTTCTGGTCATTACAGCTATGGGAAAAATCCTGAGCTTCTTAAGTCGAGCGAAACTGAGTCTATCGTGGCTCGATGAACGTGATTGGAACTTTTCTTCTGCTCGTTCTCTTATGGGAAGTCTCGTTATCCTGCCGGCGCGGTCTTATGTCGCTACTGCGGCGCGCACAACTCCTACAACATCACGCTGACCAATAGCCACGACACAGGATCCGGATAAGACATGAGAGGTAAGCTTGTCTCCATTTTCCGCCCAGCAAAGCGCCAAATGTGAAAGAGGGCGTAAACAGGCCGCCGGGCGCCCCGCTGCGCATACAGAGGATGGTGGCGAGGGACTTCAAGAGCAGCAGGGCCAGCAGCAGTCGCGTTCCGGCTTGATCATCAAAAAGCAGCTGCGAAAGGTCTTACCATTGCCCAGTATTTCTGGAAACCGTACGGAAACGATTCCCAGCAGGCCGAGCAAAACGCTGGCCCGATGCAGCGCTGCCAGCTCTGGGGCTCGTTTTTGTCCGCCCAGCGCGCCAGGCGTACATAAAGGATAGGAGCCGAAGGCGAAGATAGGCTCCCCCGTTATTCGCAACGGATCTCGGCATACAGGCCCCATCTCGAACACGCAGGGCGAGCCTCTGTCTTTCTTCAATGGGCGCGCCGTGGCCAATCACGACAGCTGCAACGCGTTGGCTGCGAAAAGTTGTCTCCCTCAAAAGCCACGGTCCCGAGGAATCGAGATGACATCGAAATCCCTATTCCGAAGTATCGCTTCGGGCTCACGAAGTATGTTGTCAGTGAATTCTATCTGCACACTCGTTCTCATCACTGACATCGCTTTTAACGTTTGCTAGGCGCTCGGCGACGTTGCTCGTTGCTTCGGCTGGCAAACGGCATCTTTTAACCCTAATTTTCGGAGGATCATCATTGCCGGGCACCAATTCGAAATGCCTGACTGGAAGAGGTTCAGACCCACAAAGGCTGTGAACAAGAACCAATAGGGTGACACCCAATATCCGAGCGCGAGAGAGATAAGGATGAGTATCCCCGCCATCAGTCGCAAGCCACGTTCTACGGTCATGCGATTTTCCTCCTGTAATTACTATGGCGCGTCACAAACGGGTTGTTCGCATTCCGCGATGTTCTCGGGAGAATGCATGTGTCTGGTAGTTGATCCGAGCTTCTTCTGAACCATGTAATAGAGAACGGGCACTGCCATTCGCGACAGCAAGGTCGAGGCCACTTCTCCGGCCATCAACGAAAGCGCGAGTCCCTGGAAGATCGGATCGAAAAGAATGACACTGGCGCCCACGACGACCGCGGCCGCCGTCAGCAGCATCGGACGGAACCGAACCGCCCCGGCGTCAACGACAGCGTCTTCCAGAGACATTCCTTGCGTTCGGCGCAGTTCGATGAAATCCACGAGGATGATCGAATTGCGCACGATGATGCCCGCACCGGCAATGAATCCGATCATCGAGGTCGCGGTGAAGAAAGCCCCCATGGCAGCGTGTGCCGGCAGAATCCCAATCAGCGTGAGTGGGATGGGAGCCATGATCACCAGGGGCGTGAGGAATGACCTGAACCATCCCACGACCAGTACGTAGATGAGCACGAGCACTGCAGCAAAAGCGAGACCGAGATCGCGAAAGACCTCGATCGTGATATGCCATTCACCATCCCACTTCATCGAATAGTGATCCGTGGATTCCGGCTGCACCGAGTTGTAGCGTCTTAATCTGTAGCCGTCGGGCATCTTGAGCTTATCGAGCGCCTTGTTCAAATTGAGAATCGCGTAGACCGGGCTCTCCTCCTCGCCGCTCACATCGGCAGTGACATACACGACCGGCTGCAGGTTCTTCTCGTAGCGGCTTGGATCGAGCGTCGTTCTGTGCAGGTCGGTCACCTCCCGCAAGGAAACCTGTGCGCCCGATGCCGTCGGTAATTTGATATCGCTCAGGCTGTCGATGCTGGAGCGATCCGCGCGCGAGAGTCGAACAATGATCGGCACGTCCTCGCGCATCTCGGGGGTGTGAAGAATGCCGGCCTCGAGGCCGTGCAACGCGACCTGTACGGTGCTCGAAACATCGCTGGCGGAAATGCCCTGCAAGGCGGCCTTATCGAGATCAACTCTCATGTCGTATTGAGTCTGTGGATCTTCGACGTACCAATCCACGTCCACCACGCCGGGCGAGTTCTTGAAGACCTGCTTAACCTGTTCCGCAACTGCAATCTGTCCCGTGTACTTGGGACCGTATATTTCCGCGACCAGGGTCTGCAGCACCGGTGGTCCCGGAGGAACTTCGCTCACTTTAATCCGCGCTCCATAGCTCTCGGCGATCTTCTGCAGGCCGGGCCGCAGCCCCTTGGCGATCTCGTGGCTCTGCCTCGAGCGCTGGTGCCGCGAAAGCAAGTTCACTTGGATATCGGCTTGATTTGGCTGCCCCCGCAGAAAGTAATGACGGACGAGCCCGTTAAAGTTATAAGGGCCCGATGTGCCGGAATAGACCTGGTAGTTCAACACTTCGGGTTGCTGTGCCAGGTAGCGGCCGAGTTCCTGCGAGACCCGCGTGGTCTGCTCCAGCGTCGTACCATCCGGCATATCGACAATTACCTGGAATTCGCTCTTGTTGTCGAAAGGCAACATTTTCACCCGTACCAGTTTGAACGGAACAAAGGCAATCGCCGCGAGCAGCAGCACAATCACGCCGCCCAGGAAGAGCCAACGCCGTCGCGGGTTGTGGATCAGCGGATTCATCACCCGGCGATAGAGGCGGGTCGCCCAGCCCTCGCTCTCATGGGATGTATGACCTGTGCTGCCGGCGTACTTGCGAAGTAATCGCAAGGCCGCCCACGGCGAAACCACGAACGCCACCGCGAGGGAGAACATCATGGCCGCGGATGCGCCCACTGGAATCGGACGCATGTACGGGCCCATTAGCCCGCGGACAAAGCCCATGGGAACAATCGCGCCGATGACCGCAAAGGTCGCCAGGATGGTAGGATTCCCGACTTCATCCACCGCTTCCACCGCTACATCCGCGAGCGCTCGCCCACGGTTCTGCGGCAAGCGAAAATGGCGCACGATGTTTTCGACGACCACGATTGCGTCGTCCACAAGGATGCCGATGCTGAAGATCAGTGCAAACAGCGTGACCCGGTTCAGGGTGTATCCGTAGAAATAGAAAATGAAGAGAGTGAGCGCCAGCGTGACCGGAATTGCCAGCAGGACCACGCCAGACTCGCGCCAGCCAAGAGCCAGGGCCACCAGTAGCGTGACGGAAAGCGTGGCCAGCAGAAGGTGTTCGAGGAGTTCGTCCGACTTGTCCTTCGCGGTCTCCCCATAATTACGCGTGATCGAAATGTTCAGGTCCGCCGGCAGCGTTGTGCCGCGCATCTCCGAAACCCGCTTCAGCACCTGCTCTGCAACGACCGTCGCATTCGTACCCTTGCGTTTGGCTACCGTAATGGTGACCGCCGGTGCCTCTCCCGCAAAGTGCTTTGCGGCCTCGGGGCCAAGCAGGTTCTCCTGCTTCGCGGACCTCGCCCCTGCTCCATTGCCAAACAGAACATAGTTCTCTGGTTCCGCGGGACCATCTTCGATTTGCGCTACGTCGCGAAGATAAACAGGAAGCCCGCTGTGTACTCCAAGCACAATGCTGCGCAAATCGTCGGTTGACGATAGAAAGCGCCCGGCATCGACGCGAAACGCCGTGTTTCCTGAGGCAAAGCTCCCCGCTTCGACGCGGCGATTGGAAGCCTGCAACTGTGCAGCGACACCGCCGGGAGTTAGTCCATATCCGGCCAGGCGCGCCCCGTCGAGTTCAACCCGGACTGTGCGCGGCGTACCCCCAATAATCTTGGTCTCCGAAACGTTCTCGACTTGCTTGATGGCGTAATTGAGCTCGCCGGCCGCGAGGCGCAGATGATACGCGTCGTAGTTCTGTCCCCAGAGGGTGAGTGCCAGCACTGGAACATCGTCGATCGAGCGAACCTTGATGAGTGGCTGCGATACTCCTGGCGGAATCCGATCTGCGTTGGAGTAGAGCTTGTTGTAGGTCCGAAGGATCGCGTCTTCTTCGGTCGTCCCCACGTAGAAACGCACGATGACCAGGCTCGTTCCAGGATGCGAAATCGAGTACAGGTATTCCACGCCCGGCACTTCGCGCAGCAGCTTCTCCATCGGCACGCTGGCGCGCTGTTCCACCTCCTGGGCCGACGCGCCCGGCATCTGCACCATCACGTCGAGCATGGGAACAACGATTTGCGGCTCCTCCTCGCGCGGTGTCTTCATCACCGCAAACACCCCGAGCAGGAGTGAGGCGACGATGACCAGCGGCGTCAGCTTGGAGTCGATAAAGGCGTGCGCGATTTTTCCCGCCAGGCGTAACCGCATCACCGGACCTCGATCTTCTTTCCGCCGAGGTCACGTTCTCCGGGCGCAAGGACAACGCGATCGCCGGCCGTCAAGCCCGAGAGAACTTCCGTTCCGCCCTCGCGAGCGCTGCCCAGCGTTACGTAGCGAAGGGAGACGAGGCCGTCGGCTCCAACCACGTAGACGCTCTGCATCTGCCCACGTGCAACGACTGCAGTTGCTGGAATGACCAGTGCGTCCCGTTGATCTCGGGAAAACTCCGCTCGGCCAAAGAGGCCAGAATGGAGTTGTGCACTCAACGGCAGTTCGATTTTTACCGTGAAGCTGCGGCTTGCGGCATTCGCGGCTGGAATAATCTGCACAACCTTGCCCGCCAGAGCCGTGGAACCCAATGAATCGATCCGCACGGGAACTGACTCTCCCATGTGCGCGAGCGCGAAGTTCTGCTCGTCGAGTTCGACATCCAGGCGGAAGCGTCCGCCGGCCTCAATGGTCAGGATCGGCATCCCCGGCGAAGCCAGCGATCCCGGATCCATGCGACGCTCGGTAACCACCCCATCGAACGGAGCCCGAATTCGCGTATATTCCACGGCGGTTTGTGCCTCGCTCATCGCGGCTTTGGCCTGCGCTTGTCCGGAGTGAGCGAGATCGCTCCGGGCCGCCGCCGACTGGGCGCGAGCCTTGACCTCGTCATACTCCTGCGGGCTCACGGATTTTCGCTCATAGAGCATTTCGAAACGCTTCAACGTCGATTGCGCCAGGGCATACTCCGAGTCGGCGGCTTGTGCCTCGTGGTCCGCCGCATGCATCGCCGCCTGCGAACGCTCCAGACCAGCGCGCGGCTGGGCGTCGTCGAGTACCACCAGGATTTGGCCGCGACGCACTCGATCCCCTTCATGAACATTTATCGCGAGAATCGTTCCCATCATCTGCGCCGACGCTTGAGCGCTCTCGGCAGCGTGCACCGTCCCCACCGACTCGGATATCTCAGGAATCGATTTGCTTTCGACGCTCCCTACCTGCACGCCGGAAACATACTCCGGAGCAGCACTTACGGGTTTGGTTGAACTACAAGCACTCAGAAGCGCCAGGGTAGAAATTGCAAGTATGAGTCTCCGATTCATTGCGTCACCACGGGTGAGGAGGCACTTAATGTTCCGGCCGCAAGTTCCATGGCGGCGTAACTGGTGGAGTAACGGCAAACTGCCTCCCAATAATTTGTTCGGCTCCGGCGAGTGGTGTCTTCCGTGCGCAGCAGATCTGTGATCGTCGCCAGTCCGGATTCGTAACGGTCGCGCATCATGCGGAGCGCCTCGTCCGATTGGGAAACAGCAGCCCGGGCGACATCAAGCGACTGCCGGGCCGAGTCGAAGCCGTAGTAAGCACGCCTCAATTCCAGCCGAACGTTTTCTTCAGCACCGTTTTTGATCGCCTCAATCCGCTCCTGCATGGCCTTCTCGTGTTCAAGGTGGGCAAGTTTCGCGCCGCCGGTGAAGAGATCGATTTGCAGTTCCGCTCCCGCCACCCAGTTATTCCCCCCGTCCCCGGCGAAGTTCACGCTGTCGCTTTGCCAGGAACCAATCAAATTCAGCCTCGGTCCGAAACTCGCCTTCGCTGAAGACACCCCGGTTCGTTGTGCCGCGACCAGGGCCGCCACGCCGAGCAGGTCCGGCCGATGCTTGAACGCATTCTCTTCGAGGGTTTTGAGTTCAGGAACTTCCAGCGGATGTTCCGAGAGTGCTTCGCCCAGATCAACCGGAGAATCCGCATCTACGCCGAGCACAGTGTTGAACCGCGCCTTCGCAAGGGCAACGTCGTTACGCGCGCGAATCACCTCCTGCTGACGCTCCGCAAGCAGTACTTTCGCCGAGAGAGCATCGGCTTCAACCGTCATACCGGCATCAACCCGGGATTGACTCTGCTGCAGCAGGGACTCGGCGGTGTGTCGTGTCTCTTCCGCCAACTCGGCCTGCTTCGTCGCAAACAAAAGGCTGTAATAGGCGTCAATCACCGCATACACGGTCTGTTGCCCGGCACGGTCGAGATCGAATTGCGACGCCTGCTCCATCCAGCGCGAGCGCCGTAAATTAAGTTGGCTGCTGAACGAGTCGAAGACCGTCCATTGTCCGGAGAACCGGGCACTGAAGTCGCCGATGGGGGTCGGATGGTTGAGTTGATTCAGTGCGAAATCGGCGCCGGTGAAGCGTCCCTGGCGAAGCCTTGTCCCAAAGGCGAAGACCGGATCGTTGCCATCGAATGCCGACTCGGTGAAAGATATCCGCGGAAAGAATCCGGAGCGCGCTTCCCTCACATCCGCCAGGGCTGCATGGTGTACCGCGAGCGCCACCTTGCGCTGAGGATTCTTCTCCAGCGCGATGTTTACTGCTTGCGACCGGGTTATCGACGATGGCTCTTGCGCAGCAACCAGCTGCGGGAACAGTCCAGCCAGTAGAGTCAGGAGGAGGACGATTTTCTGCTTCATAGCTTCTCGCGCGAATGCCTTCACCAGCAAGAATGCAGAAAGTTGCGGGAGTATTACAGAATTCTTGAAGGATTTCGTGGAGAGACAGGTTCAACTTGGGCGAGGAGCCTTAAGTATTCCTGTTTCAGCAGGTTCCGGACGTGTTCCGAGCTCTCCGCCGAGCACGGAACCTGGTAGTTCCGGCAGCGTTCGACTGCCCTTTCGAGATCTTTGATAAAGGCTTTGCAGGGAACGCAATCATCGAGATGTTTCGCCATCCGTTCGCAAGTCACGTCATCAATGCGGCGATCGATGTATTCCGACAGATTGGCAAACATCTCCCGGCAATTGGGTAATTTGCCCGCAATGGGTGCCGTCGCCTTGCGGCGCGAAAATCGTCCCTTCGCAAGTTCTCTGCGCACAAACAGGCGAGCCCGGTGCAAACGTACGCGGACGTTGTTTTCCGACAACCCCGAGATTTTCGCGACCTCCGCCGTCTCCAGCTCTTCCATGTCGTGTAGTACAAGAACGAGGCGATATTTCGGCGGTATCTGCAGCACCGCCTCGCGAAGAAGATCAGCCTTTTCTTCCCGCAGAACGCGGTGTTCCGGCGCTTCTTGTGCTGCCGATGTCAAGGACGCCAACTCGGTTGTGTCTGGCATCAACTCGTCTAGAGTCAGTGTCGCCTGCGGGGCAAACTTGCTGCGGCGCCGACTCATCCAGCAGCGATTGCGGGCCACCTTGTAGAGCCACACCGCCATCGCACTCGGGCTTTCGATCTTGGCCAGGTGCCGAATCGACTTCATCAGCACGTCCTGGGCTGTCTCTTCGGCGTCCTCGCGGTGGCCGCAAACCTTCATGCTGAACGAAAAGACAGTGCCTTGAAGCAAGCGGAGCGCTTCGTCTATCTTTTCGGGCTCCCGGAGCCGCAGTAGCTCCGCAGCTTTAACAAGTTCATCCCGCATGATGGATAAGCCATTATCGTCTGAGGGCGAGGCTCCCGTCACTCACGGGTCCGATCCAATGCTCCAGGTAGCGACGAGCGGCGGTCACAAATCGTCGTGCGGTTCGTCACCGTGCATTGAGGCCCAGGAATGATAGTTCTATCTGGTTTGCGCGAAAATCAGATCGCGTTGGGAAGGCAAACCAGCCATATGGACACGAAACGCTTGGGCATCAATACGAAACTGATTCACGCAGGCCAAACCCCAGACTGGACAGGCGCCGTTACCGTCCCGATCTATCAGACCTCCACCTTCGCATTCCATAGCGCCAAGCAGGGAGCTGCGCTGTTCGCGGGCGAGCAGGATGGGTACATCTACACCCGCATCGGCAACCCGACGGTGCGCGCCTTGGAAGAAAATATCGCGGAACTGGAGGGCGGGTGCGGAGGAATCGCGACCAGTTCCGGAATGGGAGCGGTCTGCACGGTCTATCTCGGGCTGCTGGAATCCGGAGCTCATGTCGTCAGCACTGCCTCTGTCTACGGTCCCAGCCGGGGTCTGCTGGAAAACGACTTCTCGCGCTTCGGGGTGGAGTCCAGCTACGTGGATACCTCCGATCTCAGTCAGGTTCGGCAGGCAATGCGCAGCAATACTAAGCTGGTTTACCTTGAGACTCCGTCCAATCCTTCCATGAAAGTCAGCGATATCGCGCAGATCGCCGACATCGCCCATGCCGGTGGCGCCCTCCTCGTCGTGGACAACACTTTTGCCAGCCCCTATCTCCAGAACCCACTCGCTCTTGGCGCCGACGTCGTTCTTCACTCGGTAACGAAGTTCATCAATGGACACGCCGATGTCGTGGGCGGGATCATCGTGGCGAAAGAGAAGGCGCTCTACCAGCGTCTGCGAAAGACCATGGTCATGTCCGGCTGCAATATGGACCCACACCAGGCATTCCTCGTCCTGCGCGGGCTGAAGACGCTCGGCATCCGGGTGGAACGCGCACAGCAGAATGCCATGAAGATTGCTCGCTGGTTAGAACAGCAGCCCGAAATAGAAACTGTGCTGTACGTGGGCCTGGAGACGCATCCCGAGCATGAGCTAGCGAAGCGCCAGATGAAGGGCTTCGGCACGATGATCAGCTTCGAACTCCGGGGCGGGCTGGAAGCAGGCTGCGCCATGATGGATGCCGTCCACCTGGCGACGCTCGCAGTGTCGTTAGGTGGCGTAGAGACCCTGATCGAGCATCCGGCCTCTATGACGCACGCCGGACTCTCCCGCGAAGATCGGCAAGCTGCCGGTATTACCGACGGGTTGGTCCGCTACGCTGTTGGGATTGAAGACGTGGAAGACCTGATCGCCGATTTGCGCTGCGCACTGAACGCAATCCCGCGAGAACGGAAAATCAGCGAAGAACCTATCCTGGCCGGAACTCGAGAGCCGTAAGCCGCCTCACTGGGCTTTCGCACTCACGAGGTAGCTGAACTTGCCGACCGTAGCAGAGGCGACGTCAATGCAGCTTTTCCCGTTTAGGAACGCGATGACCGAGCGCTCTGCAACCCGATATTCCTGCGGAGGTCCGGGCGGCGGGAAACAATCATCCCGCCAGTCAAGAATCGCGATCCTGCCTCCCGGACTCAGGATCCGTGCCGCCTCACGAAAAACGGTGTCCAGGTCATCGAGTTCGTGCCACACATTTGCATAAAAAGCGAGTTCGACGCTGCCATCCTGTAATGGAAGTTGAGACACTTTGCCCGGATGAAGCGACACATTCTGCGGAGCCTCCGGCCGGCTGAGCTTCTGCCGCAGTAGTTCAAGCATCTCCGGCTGGAGATCCACCGCGAAGACGTGGCCGAGAGCGCCCACCGCGCGCGCCAGCGGAATGCTGAAGTAGCCGGTTCCTGCCCCCATGTCAGCCACGCGCATGCCTCGCGAGAGCCGTAAGTGTTGCAGTATCTCTTCTGGAGGGAGCCATTGGACCCGTTGCGGGTCTTCCAGTTTGTGGGCGTCGGTGTGTTTGAAGACACGATCATGCATTAGTGGCGAGCGGCCTCCGGACCGTCCGTAGAGTTCTTCCCTTCGTTCGGCTGCGAATCTTTCTGTCGAGACTCGACAGAGCAGGCCCTGCTGCGTCAAGTCGGCACTCCCAGCTTCGGCAGCAGCCATTGCGTGAGCACGAGATATCCACCCAGAAAAAATCCAACCTCAAATAACTCTTTCACCCAGAGACTCCATTTCCGATCGACAACAACTCATTCTCTGCCCAAGAAATGCGGCTCCCCGCCCATATCGTTACAGAGTTTGAAGGATACGCGGAGGATTCCCGTTTCGGAACCGCCCCAAGGATTTTCGTGGGGGAACGGTAACACTTCGGTGCCCACAGCATTTCTTACGCGGAGTTCACGAAGTGCGAACTCCGATGTGCTGCGTGAAGCGATGAGCCAGCAGGAGGAAGAGAGATGCATCACCATCCGGCCCAACGTTCTTACGAATTCTACTATTTGTCGCAGTTCTCACCGGAAGCCTCGCAGCCTTTGCCGCCAACGAAAAGCCACTCGACGGAAAGGTCCTATACCGAACAAACTGCAAGGTTTGCTTGGAGCGTTGCCCGCGTCCGGACAACAGGTGTCCCAGAGCACAACCACTCCGGCGACACTGTGGAACTTCGCCAGGAAATCGACCAACTCAAGAAAACCATCTCGGTGCTGGAACGCGGACATCCACCCACGACCCGCCCAGAAGGGTCAACAAAACAGGGCGCCGAAAATGGCGCCCTCTGCCAGTCCATAAAGAGTGCCTTTTGAGCAGCTCGATGCCCAGCGGTAAGAGGAATTTACCGATAGTTATCCGGGGAAGCCTTAAAATGCGCGGCCATTCGACTGTGGGGGAACATAACCCTCGTCTGGGTCGTCCTTCTTCTCGTCCTTGTTTTTTCCCCATGTCCAGTACATGCCCACGTAGGCGTAGTTCTCCGTTTGGCCGGCAACAGAGTGGCCGTAGCAAAACAAGAACTGCTCGCCTGGATGTTGTTTGAAGTGGTAGTAGCCCCCTACGTCGACCGACGTGGAGGACTCGGTCTGCGGCGCTGCGCCACCTTCCCGTCCATGCGCGAACACCTCCGCGCCCAGCTCGAGCCTGTCGTTGAATTTCTTCTTCACCAGCCATCCGGTATAGAAAAAGTTGCGGTAGCCTGTTTGCGGCACCACCTCATAGCCAACGCCGCCGTCGAAAGTCCATGCTCCAACATTCTTTTGCAGCCAGATCGGTAGCTTGTACCAGGCCCTCCCCACACCCAGGCCTCTGTTCGCGTTCCCCGTGGGCAATTCAATCATCGTGAAGCTGCCAATCTGCGGAACGTGTTTACCCTCTTTGATGAATGCAATCTTCGCGCCCAACTCCATGTCCGCCAGTCCTAACACAGTGGGTCCACTTCCACTAGGCCGATATACAGGATTGTTGAGTGGCGCTGCTACGCCCCACGGCAAGATTGCATGCACCTGCACTCTAGGAAGAGCGCCCCAGTTGAACTCGAAGGCTGGCCCCGAAGAGTCCATCTCCACCGGTGTCCCATCCGCCGAGCCAAAGATGTAGAACTCGTAATGGTGCAAATCCACGGGCACGGGATCGTCGGTCTGGTACGGCGGGCCTTGCGCCCACAGTGCCGCCCCGGATAGAACGACGAGAAAGAGAATCGTTATGGCGACGCAATTGAGTCGAAGATTCATCAGCGTGGCAGGGAACTAATCGACGGTAATTCACGGACGAGTTGATGAGCTAGTGATCTGTAACGTTTAGCGAGTCGCCAGTCTCGTGGTCGATGATTTGAAAGCGTAGGAAGTCATGGACGGCAGCAATTCCCTCGGGAGAATCCGTTATGATTTTCACCGTTGCCCCGTTATCAGTCATTTCTGCCGTGTAGTGAATCGCACCTTTCAGCTTCTGCATCGTGGGAACGCCAGGAGGGGTTTGGTCATGCACGAAATGTGGAATATCAAAGTTGCCTTCTGAGAACATCTCGGCAATGTGCTTCAGGTGGGTCTGAATCGTGGCGATCTGGTCGCTGTTCTTGGGATCGTTCGCCGTCACCTGCACAATGCCGCCGCCGGGCGTGAGGATGAAATGGTGCGTAGTGGTTGTCTGACTGAATCCCATTCCAGCATGGGACTCGCCGCGCCCCGCAACTCCCGCGTGATGATCTCCCGTTTGGGCCATCAGGCTGACAGAGACGAGGAGCAAAGAAATCAGCGCACTTTGTTTCATGGCCAGCTCAGGATACCTGATGGGATAACGATTTACGTCAAGCCGCTTAGGACAGTTGCAGGAGGTGTAGTCGCGCTTGGCTGCGGTGCTTACAGGAGGGTGAGTGACGGGTACAAGGACGATCCCAACCCCAGCGATTCTTCAGTAGTTCCATGTAGACTCCACGGCCCAACGGACACGCGGAGCGTAGCAGTGTTTGTACAATTTTTGTACACGAAGAAATGTAAAGCTTCTGAAATATCTATTTATCAATGATCTAACTGTTGATCTAACTGTTCCTATCCTGCCACTCCTCGTACGGTGCACTCATACGCAATCTCCGTAAGTTGCTGAGATCGCGATCGTCTATGCGAGCTAGATCGTCCAGATTTACACCGGTTTTGTACACGCGTTGTACATGTTGTACATCGATCATCCTGCTGCTTCAAGATTCCTGGTCAGAATCTCGCTTTGGTCGTGCTAAGGAAAGAATCGCGCCGCGATCTCCGTTTCAGCGCGTTCAAAAACCCGAAGCGGCCCCGTCTCGAAGAGTGCTCGTTCATAGCTGAAGGCTTATTCCCGATTCTTAGCGCCGCTTAAGCCTTTGTTTGACGGTAACGCATAGACCACATATGCCTTCGCACCGCGATTCACGTCTGCCCGCGGGGTCTCGGGAGGAATGCCAAACCCAAATCCATCGGCGCCGGAAGCTGCCACGACAAGATAGGCGCGTCCGTCCAACTCGTACAACGACGACAATCCGTTGGAGGACGCCGGCAGTTCAGTCGACCACAATTCCTTCCCGCTGTCGGCGTCAAAGGCGCGCAAATAGCCATCACTGGTTGCGATGAATAGAAGGCCGGTGGCAGTCACGATCACTTCGCGCTGCTCCGCAAGAATTCCGGTGTCCTTCACTCCGAGCGAAGCGACGCGCGGATCCACGCCGAGCGGCGTCTTCCATTTGATGGTTCCCGTGTTCAAGTCGTAAGCCGTCAAGCTCGACCATGGCGGGTTGATTATCGGCCGCAGAATGTTCCAGCCGCTGTAATAGCGGTCCTTGGGAGCGTCGCTTCCCGGAGGATACGGCGGCCCATCCATCATTCCGTATTGCGACTCCGCCGCATATCGCTTCGCCAACTCTGCTCCAGCGGGCGCCCCGCCTGAACCGACGATCGGCGCGTTCTGGCCCGGCTCTTTTGCCTCAGCCGCGCCCTTTTGCTCGCTTGGGCCCTTCGCCGCGTCGGCCGCAGCCAGGTAAGAGAGCAGGGCATCAAGCTGCGGTCCGGTAATCTGCGGGAATGCCGGCATCTGCCCGCGGCCGTGATTCACGATATCCGAAATTCCTTCGTCACCAAGCCGTGTGCTCACCCCTGCGAGTGACGGTCCTATTCCGCCCTGCCGATCGGCACCGTGACACATCTGGCAGGTCCCTTTGTAGATTTCTTCGCCTGCGTTTCCCGCCGCCTTGCCTTCTTTGGTTATGCCGGGCATGTGGAACCCATTCCCGTTCTTCGTGAGATCCGGCGTGTGCAACTCGAGCTTAAGGATCGAGGGTGCATCCACGCTCGTTACGTAGAGAAGTCCGTGCGCAGGATCTGCCGAGGTGCCGCCCCAGTTGTTTCCTCCGCGGTTGCCGGGCATCTCGATCGTGTCCTGAAGTGACGGCGGAGTGAACAAGCCTTCGTTGCGCGCTTGCGAGACTACATCGGTGTAATGCTTCCGCTCGTCCGGCGTCAAAATGTACGGATCGATTTCCTTGGCGCTGAAGGCTTGCCGCGCGAACGGAGGAAGCTGGGTTGGGAACGGCTGCGTTGGCCAGGATTGTTCGCCGGGCACATCGCTCTTCGGCACGGGGCGCTCTTCGATCGGCCATACCGGTTTGCCGGTTACGCGATCAAAAACATACACAAATCCTTGCTTCGTGGCCTCCGCCACCACATCGATGTCTTTTCCGCCCTGATGAATCGTCAAGAGCTGGGGTGCGGAAGTCGGATCGTAATCCCAGAGATCGTGGTGGACGAACTGGAAATGCCACAGGCGTTTCCCCGTGCGGGCGTCGAGGGCGAGCAGGCAATCGGCGAAAAGGTTGGCGCCTACGCGGTCGGCTCCGTAAAAGTCGTACGTGGGGGCGCCGATCGGGAAATATGCGATCCCCCGCTTTTCGTCGAGCGTGATCTCACCCCAAGTGTTTACGCCCCCAACGTACGTCCATGCTTTCTTCGGCCATGTCTCATAGCCGTACTCGCCGGGGTGTGGCAGGGTATGAAACTGCCAGACCGTTTTTCCCGTGAGAATGTCGAATGCGCGCAGATCTCCCGGAGGAGAGAGATACGATTCACCCGTCGAAGAGCCGAGGATGATCAGGTTTTCGAACACTCGTCCCGGCGTCCCGGTCTGGATGCGCGTGATGGATTTGGGATCGCGTCCCAATCCCTCGCGGAGGTCGACGATGCCCTGGTCTCCGAAGCTTAGGATCGATTTCCCGGTCCGAGCGTCGATCTCCTGCAGCGTCTGGTTAAGTTGAAAAATCAGCCGTCGGTCCGATCCATCTTTGCTCTGCCAGAAATTGATTCCCCGGTGCTGGATCCCCATGAGTTTTTCGTGCACCCAGATTTCCTTGCCCGTCCTGGCGTCGAGCGCGACCAGCGAATTGTTGCGCGCCAGCACGTACATAACGCCATCTACAACGATCGGGTTGAACTGGTAAGGGAGACTGTCCTGGGTCGGGTACGTCCAGGCAACCTTCAACTGGTTCACGTTGGACTTGGTGATCTGGGTGATCGTGCTGTAGTGCGAGTTGCTGGGGCCGCCACCGTAATCTTTCCAGGTGGCCCCACTCTCCTGGCCAAAGGAGAGAGCAGGCAAGAGCAAGCCGAGCAGAAGGTATGGTTTCGAGCGTTTTCGAGAAGAATGCCGATCAGGATTGGGGAATGGGACTGAGGACACGCAAGCCCTCCTCGTAAGTGTTGGAGGGCAGCTTACGCGATTGCTTTTGGGTATGCAAGATATATCGTATACGATATGGACTAAAGCTCGGCGCCGGTCTCCGGCTCTGCAGCATACGGCATGACTTCCTGCTTCCGGTCCGTGGCTGGCCGGCGCTGCAGAAATTCTTCGATTTCCGCTGCATCACGGGGCCGCGTTGTAGCGTGCTCTCGAGTCTGCAGGAATTCGACCAGAGCATTCGAGATATGCAGCCGCATCCATTTTTCCGCGCCGTCCGGATCGTGCGCCACAATGCATCCGAGGATGCTGGCATGTTCCGACAGAGCACGGGGCATTCGGCCGCTGTTCTGGATGGAGCGCGCCGTCAGCATGTCGGATTGCGGAGCAAGTTGCGTGATGACCGTAGTCAGGTAGGAATTTCTAGCGGCAGTAAGAATGATGCTGTGAAATTCGCGATTGTACAGCCGGTAGGACTCCTGATCTTCGGTCGTGACCGCAGCCTGCCCACGCGCTTGCAGCCTATTCAAGCGATCCAGCTCTTCTTTCGTAATGCGCTCGCATGCCAGGCGCACACTTAGTGATTCCACGGTCGAGCGGAACTCGTACATGTCGCGAATCTGTTCCTGAGTGAAGTCGCGGACGAACCAGCCGCAGTTCGGCTGCTTGATCGCAAGACCGCTACTTTCGAGGCGTGAAAGAGCTTCGCGCACAGGGGTGGTGCTCACCTGCAGCATGCGCGCGATTTCATTTAGACGCAGTGGCGCGCCGAAGTCCATCTGACCGCTGGCGATGCTGCTCAACAGGGAGTCGTAAACCCGCGAGCCTAGCTGTACCACCCCAATCGGCTCCAGCGAAACGCCGCTTTTCTTGTTTGTCGCCATTCCCGGGAAGCCCCTCTGTCAGCATTGTAGCTGATTTGTGATCTGGTATATCAAGTATCCCAAACCATAAACATCATAGTTTCGATCAATAGTTTGCATACCCTTTCTGAACTCGCGTTCCGGAAATGGAACAAGATTCTCACAATGCCGAGGAGAACTCTTTCTCGGGATCCGGGAGCATGAAGTCGCGAATGATGGCGTCCAACTCATGACACGCGCTGATGAATTGACGCAAGGTGCGCACCGTCGGCGGGAAGGTATCGAACTCGCAGATCGCCAGGCCGTCTTCGAGATACGCACGACGAAAATCTTCGAAGTTCGCGGTCAGTTCGGTGATGATATGCGGACTTACAGGGGTATTAATGCGGGACACCACTTCGATCTTGCTGCTGTTGAAGCGTACCTGCCACTTGTGCGGTGGAGAGATCACGACGTCACCGCCGATGAACTCGCTCCAATGCATATCGTTACGGAAGGCCGCAGAGAGCAGTCGCAAGCGATAACCGCGTTGCTGAAACAGACGATAGGTCTTCTTGAACACGGCTACGCCGGCCCACTCTAGGAGCTCCGGGCTCACGTCGATCTTCTTCTGCAGCGCGACCAGCTTCAGCCAATCGTCGAGGCGTCCCACCATCAGCGTGCAGACCGGACCCATCTCCGCGATCGGCGCTCCTTCGGCTTCGCGACGACTGAGACCGCGCTCAACGGCCTCCGCCACCGCCACCGCCTGCGGCAGCGTGAAACACACCGTCGCATTGATACTCACGCCCGCATAGGTGGTTTCTTCCATGGCGGCGATGCCAGCCTGCGTCGCCGGCAACTTCACAATGATGTTCTTGGCGAGTTGCGAGAACCGGATGGCCTGCTTCGCCATCGCCGTAGCGTCTCGATAGAGGCGTGGATCCGTCTGTACGGAAAGTCTTCCGTTCCTGCCCTTGTGCTGTGCAAAGCTCGACTCGAACCGAGCCGCGCCCTTAATGGAGATCTCCTCTACCAAGCGCCAGGCGATCTCATCTTCGGTGGCATTTGGCATCTCCTGCAGGAGTTGGCGAATGCGGTCGGCCCAGACCGGCATCTCCTTTTTAAGCACATCGACAACAATCACCGGGTTGCAGGTCGCGCCTACCGCGCCGTGCTCGATGGCGTACTGCAGTTCGTCGCCGGCCGCGGAGTCGTTCCACAGGCAGGTCGGGGTTGACTCGGTCATCCGCAGTAACGGACTTTTGGAAATGAGTTCGGATTGAGTCACGGGTCACTCCTGTCGGAAAGCAAAATCGGCGCGTTGGGAAGAGTCCAAGGCGGCAGCTCGCGAGGCCGCGAACGTGGTTAAAGAGGATAAGTTCGCCAACGCTTCCCGTCAATCACATTTAATATCACATATGATATACAATTTGTCTTGCACTCCATGCCTGGATCGTTGACAATGCCCGGCGTTGTGTGAGTTCGATTTTTAGTCACCTACATTCCCGATTTCACGGAAACGTTTGGAGAAGAAGCACTTGGACACATCCGATGGAGTCTTTCGCGTCGATGGCAGGGTAGCTCTCGTTACCGGAGGAGCTGGCGGCATCGGGCAAACCGTGATCGACGGACTCGCGCGAGCGGGAGCCAAGATCGCCATCAGCGGTCAGAACGGGGAAAAAGCCAGAAAGTGCGCGGAGACTCTGCAGCGACAGGGAAGCGAGACCTTCGCCGCTTCGTTCGATGTGCTTTCGGTGACGGACATCCAGCGGATGGTCGATGAAGTCGTTGGACATTTCGGACGGATCGATATTCTCGTTAACCTCGTCGGGCTCAACCTGGAACAACCCGCCGAAGAAGTATCGGAAGAGGCGTTTGACCGAGTAATCGATACCAACCTGAAGGGCATGATGTTTCAAGCGCAGGCCGTCGCCCGGCAGATGATCAAGCAGGAAACCGGAGGCAAGCAGGTGCATACCGGATCGGTGCGCTCTCTGCTGGGTTTCTCCAGCCGCGGGTATGCCTCCTACTGTGCCGCGAAAGGCGGCATGACGATTCTGTGCAAACAACTCGCCTCGGAATGGGCGAAGTACAAGATCAACGTCAATATGGTGGCTCCGACTTTCGTACGCACCCCGCAGGTCGAGTACCTGCTGTCGGACACGACGTTCTACAACGGACTTATCTCACGCATTCCCCTCGGCCGCATCGGAAAGCCGGAGGACGTCTTGAGCGCAATCCAGTTTTTTGTGTCCCCGGCGTCGGATTTCATTACCGGGCAGACACTTTATCTCGACGGTGGTCTCACTGCCACCCAGTAGGAGCTGTAACGATCACGAACCGGCGACTCGAGGAGACTCTAGATGGCGCGACGATTCATAGACCTCAGCATGGCAGTACACAACGACATGATGGCCTTCCCGCGAGTTGTCCGGCCCTCCATGGCGATGTACGAAACCTGGGAAGAATTTGCGGAGCGCATTGGCGCAGCAGCTTACGGCATGAAGTCGCTTGCCGCCAGCAGCATGTTCGTCTCAGGCGACCACATTGGGACTCACATCGAGCACTCAGGCATTTCCGAAAGGGCGGTCCGGGCGCCGATGCCATACCTATCGAATACTGTTATGGCGACGGCGTATGTCTGGACTTCCGTCATCTTCCTTTAGGCGCCGGCATCACCGTCGACGACATGAAAGCGGCGCTCTCAAGGTTAAATACACGTTGAAAGAGCTTGATATCGTGCTCATTCACACCGGTGCTGGCAAACTGCAGAGCAGCGACAAATATGTCACCGATCAGGTTGGCATGACCGCCGAATCGACGCACTGGTGTCTCGATCAGGGCATAAAGGTTATGGGCATTGATGCCATCACCTTCGATCCTCCGATCTGGGCGATGTTCGAACGAAAGCAGTTCTGGGAAGCGCACCGCGTCATGATTGAGCGTGAGTATTACCACCTGGAAAACATGAGCAATCTCGACAGCTTGCCACCCCATGGCTTCACCCTGAGCCTGTTCCCAATCAAGTGGGTGGGAACCACGGCCGCGCCGGTACGCGCGGTTGCAATTCTGGAGGACTAAGACCCTGATCTGGGTATTCAAGTTATGAGCTCATCCGTCGTGGAGAATTATGTTGCAGGCCATTGGCAGACGTCGTCGGCTTCGGAGTTCCTGCCGGTTGTGAATCCCGCTACCGGCGAAGAACTCGCGCGGGCGCCGCTTTCCAGTGCTTCCGAAGTCGAAGTCGCGGTTGCGGCGGCGGCCAAGGCTTTTCCTGAGTGGCGACGTGTTCCAGTCGGCACCCGCATCCAGTATCTCTTCACATTGAAGACGCTGCTTGAAGAGAACTTCGAAGAGCTCTCACGCACGATCACGATGGAGTGTGGCAAGACGTTAGCGGAGTCGCGCGGCGAGATGCGTCGTGCGATTGAGAACGTCGAGGTGGCGTGCGGCACACCGATCCTCATTCAAGGTTACAACTCCGAGGATATCGCCAGCGGCATCGACGAGATGATGATCCGCTACCCGGTTGGCGTGTGCGCGATCATCGCGCCTTTCAACTTCCCTGCGATGATTCCGTTCTGGTTCCTACCGTATGCGATCGCCTGCGGGAACACGGTGATTCTCAAGCCCTCTGAGCGCGTTCCGCTCGCCATGCAAAAGACGTTTGCTTTGATCGATAAGATCAAACTGCCGCCAGGCGTCATCAACATGGTGAATGGCGGCCGTGATGTGGTGAATGCATTGCTCGATCATCCCAAGGTTCGCGCCATCAGTTTCGTCGGCTCAAGCGCGACTGCCCGTTATGTGTATGGACGGGCAGCAACCAATGGCAAGCGCGCGCAGTGCGCGGGAGGGGCGAAGAACCCAGTGGTTGTCTTGCCGGATGCCGATGTCGCGTCCTCTTCCGAGATCATCGCAGACAGCGCTTTTGGCTGCGCCGGGCAGCGATGCCTTGCCGCTTCCTGGGCGATCACTGTGGGTTCGGCGGGGAACACCTTCCGCGACGCGATTCGGGACAGAGCATCGTCACGCGTCACCGGTTACGGACTTGACGAAGGTGTGCAGATGGGTCCGGTCATCAGCACCGACAGCCGCACGCGCATCGAAGGCCTTATTGAAAGGGCGACCAAGGAGGGTGGACGTGTCCTTCTCGACGGCCGGAAGCCAAACATATCAAAGTACGAAAAAGGTGCGTTCCTCAACCCAACCTTGCTGGAAGGACTTCCTGCCGCGAGCGAAGTCATGCGAACGGAGATCTTCGGCCCGGTGCTCGCTTTGCATCACGTGGAGACAATCGAAGATGCGATCGCGCTGGTGAATGGCGGCGACTACGGCAACATGGCTTGCCTATTCACTTCCAGTGGGGCCAGCGCCCGCAAGTTTCGCTACGGATGCGAGGTCGGCAACGTGGGTATCAATGTCGGGGTGGCTGCGCCGATGGCATTCTTTCCGTTCAGCGGTGCCCGCCAAAGCTTCTTCGGCGATCTTCACGGCCAGGGCCGCGATGCCGTCGAATTTTTCACACAGGAGAAGGTCATAGTGGAGCGGTGGCCGAAAGAGTGGTCGCGCAAATTCTAGGCGTTGATGTGTGTAGTTCCTCCGGCGGGCATGGCAAGGCGCCATGCCCTTTCTTATGATGGAAGGAACGGAGAACATTTCCATGACTTCTGCAAGCAACTTTGACCTGCACGGCAAGCGTGCCCTGATTACCGGTGCGAGTCGCGGAATAGGACGCGCGATTGCGCGTGCCCTCTCCGGCGCCGGTGTGCACGTTGCTCTGAACTACCGCGAGCGCAACCGGGACGCCGAAACGCTGCGAGGAGAAATTGAAAGGTCCGGAGGGACGGCCATCACCGTTCAGGCAGACCTCGCCCAAGCGGACCACATCACGACAATGATGCAAGAGATTCGCGCGAATCTCGGAGAGATCGACATTCTGGTGAACAACGCCGGCGTCTCGCGTCCCATCCCTGTCGACCAGCTCACCGAAGCCGATTGGGATTCCACGCTCAACACGAACTTGAAATCCGCCTTTCTCACGACCCAGAACTGCCTGCCTCACATGCGCGCCCAAGGTTGGGGAAGGCTCATCTTTATTTCTTCGGTCGCCGCGCAAGTGGGAGGGGTGGTTGGTCCCCATTACGCCGCCTCGAAGGCGGGCATGCACGGCATGATGCACTACTACGCAGCGCACCTGGCAAAAGAGGGCATCAGCGCCAATGCGGTCGCGCCGGCTCTCATTCGAACCGAGATGGTGACCCGCAACCCGAATGCGCGCCCAGACCTGATCCCGGTAGGCCATTTCGGAGAGTCGGAAGACGTTGCGGCCGTTGTGGTGATGCTCGCAGGCAACAGCTACATCACCGGACAGACGATTAACGTGAACGGCGGGTGGTACCCCTCCTGAAGATGACTCTAAAAATCGTATCAGAAATATTTGACATGATTCCGACTCATTTGCTAAGTTGGCGTCCAACTCAATCTAGGGAGTGAAGCTGGCCATGGATGTCTTCAATTGGGACCGGGTACCGACCGAAAACGTCTCGCCAGCCCAATGCCGCAAGATCATCCATACCCCACGTGCGACGTTCGTCCGCCTCACGTCACGTAAAGGGGCGATCGTGCCCTTGCACCACCATACCCAGGAGCAAATGACCCTCCTTATCTCGGGAGCTTTTCGCTTCGAGACCGAAGACCAGACTGTGGAGCTCCATGCGGGTGATCTCTTGCGGATGCCTTCGGACATTCCGCATAAAGGCGAAGCCCTGGAAGACTCAGTGACCGTCGAGGTGTTTGTTCCCGCCCGCGAAGATTGGATCTTGGAACAGTTGCTGGCAGAGAAGACAAGGTAGGATCACTTTCTTAAGGGGCACTGGCGATGCGATTGAAAGGCAAGACGGCATTAATCACAGGTGGAAGTCGAGGCATTGGCCGGGGGATAGCAGAGATCTTCGCGGAAGAGGGCGCGAATGTCGCAATCAACTACACCACTCGCCCGGATGCAGCCGAAGAAGTCGTGGACTGGGTGCGGGACAAGGGCTGCAAAGCTATCGCCGTGAAAGCTGACGTCGCCAAGCGCGCCGAAGTAGAAGCCATGATGGAGAAGGCCTGGAGTGAATTGGGCCCAATCGACATCCTCGTCAACAATGCCGGGATGGAAACGATTGTGCCATTTCTCGATCTGGCCGATGAACAGTGGACGCGCCTCGTGGATGTCAACCTTCGCGGCCCATGGCTGTGTTCACAGGTGTTCTGCCGCAAGTTGATCCCGGCCAAGCGAAAGGGATCCATCGTTCACATCGGGTCCGTGCAGGCCGCGCGCAGTCTTCCGGGCCGCACTCACTATGCCCCGACTAAGCTCGGGTTGGAAGCACTTACCCGCAACATGTCTACTGAAGTCGCGCACCTTGGCGTGCGAGTGAACTGCATTCATCCCGGCCTGATCGAGACCGATATGACCGACTGGGTGATGAAAAGTGCCGACATTCTTCCAGGAGTACTCGCCGGCATTTCGCTAGGCAGAGCGGGCCAGCCACGCGAGATCGGGACCGTCGTTGCCTTCTTTGCTTCCGATGAGGCCAGTTATGTGACTGGACAGTCTCTCCACGTGGAAGGTGGATGGATCGGGAAGTAGCTCCCCCTGGCACACGTTGAAAGGAGAAACGGATGAAGCTTCCTCTCTATGCGTTGACGTTATTTTTGGGTGTGGTCCTGACCGTCCACTTGGCGATGAACGGGAAGGTCGGCAGCGTTCTCAGTAATCCGCGCGTTGGGAACGCGTTGTTCTGGTGTATCGGAGCAATCGGTGCCACGCTGATCGGCCTGACCGGATGGCAGAGCGGCGCGCTCACTCCATTGAGAGAGGTCAATCCCATCCTTCTCACGGCCGGCTTGCTCGGAGCTTCGCTGGTCTTTGCCATTGCCTGGCTCATTCCACGAGTCGGTGCGGGACCTTTGATGCTGATGCTGCTCGCCGGCCAGATCATTGGTGGTCTCGTGCTGTCGCATTTCGGCTGGCTGGGCTCGCCCCTGCAGCCGATCTCAGCTCGCACGGTGCTTGGCGCTGTGGTCATGATCGGCGGTGTGATTATGGCGACCTGGAGCTAAGAGTTTAGATTAGCGGTACCGTCTAATGGAGCGATCCGGCCCATCCGATCCCATCCACTCCTTTGGTGAGCTGGAACGTTCTTGTGATCTTCCAAGTGTCCAAGTTCAACTCGACGACCTGTCCAGCAAGGTAGCTGGAGAGGTACGCCTTGTTGCCAGGAACCTCGGTGAGAACTTCGGTCACCCCTGCCGGGACTGCAATCGTTCGGGCGATTTTGAACGTAGAAAGATCGACTATCACGGCTTGCGGATTCTTCGGCATCACCACTATTAGCCACTTCCCATCTTTGGTTACCGCTGAAGCGTAAGGCATTCCGGGCGTGGGGATTTCTACCTTCACTGCCTTCTTGGCCGTGTCGATCACGATGACACGGTTGTCGCTGGCATGAGTGAATGCAAAGCTGCCGTCCGGAGTCAGAGAAATCCTCTGAACATCTTTTGCCACCGGAATTACTGTAAGAAGTTTTCTGTTCTTCACATCGAGCACGCTCACCGTCCCCGTGTTGACGTTGGCGGTGTAAGCCCTGTCTCCGCGCAAAATGAACATGTGTGATTGCGGCTCTCCGGTCGGAATCGAGCCCACGACCTTCCGCGTATTCGGGTCGATAATGTAGATCGAATTGTCGAGTTCGGCACTCACATAGAGCAGCCCATCGGAGCCGAACTGCGCGCGATGTGGACGCACTGGCTTGCCGAGATCAATGCTGTAAGCCAGCGCCTTCTTCTCCAGATCGATTACATCCACGGTTCGTCCATTCGTTCCCTCCGCGCCCAGTCCTACATTGCTATAGATCGGTACATAGGCGAGTTTGCCGTCGGGCGATGCTGTGACTTCGTGGTCGTTGACTCCCACTGCAATGGAAGCCGTCGGACGACCCGAGACAGGATCGACGGTAACGAGAGTGTGTTCCAGCTGATTGGCAACGAGCAGCGTCCCTTGTTGTGCGCACACGAGGCTGGCGCAGGTGGAGAAGACGAAACATATTGCCGCGTGGGACAGCTTTGTCATCGTGTATCTCTCTTCCAGAAAAGAAGGTCTCCAGCAGAGAAGCTCGCTGGTTCGACGGCAAGTCCTTGGAACTAAACGGATCAGTCCGACGATGCAGAACTCCTTGGTCCGCCCAGATGGTACAACATATATCATATACAAAACCATTGACATGGGTTTAGCAGATGTGGTCTATTGCACGGAACAATTTTGGGCGCTGCAGGCGCGCTTCTTGCGACTGGAAATTGGGCCAGGCGGAAGCGCCCATCCGCAGAGCAGCTGCCATTGCTGTTGTTCCGCTCGATACGGGCGTAGGAGGATGCGATGCTGTGGTCACAATCGAAGAAGAGTGGGTTCTCGCCGGTCTCTTTCCAAACGCGCACTGGATCCAGAAAAGACAAGCTCGTTCTCATCTGGTTAGCGGTCGTGGCAGCACTACTCAGCTTCGCGCCACTATCTCTCGCGCAAACGTTCTATGGATCCATCACCGGTACAGTGACAGATCCGAAGGGGCTCGCCCTGCCCGGGACGAAAATCACCCTCAAGAATCTCGGCACCGGCGTGGAAAAGACCGTGGAAGCGAACGACACGGGCGAGTACGTATTCCCAGAGTTGGTGCCGGGGAACTACCAGATAGAGGCTACCAAAGATGGTTTCGACCGCTTGTCGCGCGGTCCGGTCCCGATTACCGTGCAAGCCGCGGTCAAACTTGACTTCCAGATGCACGTCGGTTCAGTGTCGCAGGCGGTAACCGTCACATCTGACGTACCGTTGGTGCAGACACAGGACGCTACCGTGAGTCAGGTGGTCGAGCAGCGTACCGTCGAACAGATGCCGCTCAACGGCCGCAACGTGATGAATCTCGTGGCGCTTGTTCCCGGCGTGGTTCCCCAGGGTGGATCAAACGTCAACCTCACCAACCAGAATCTCTTCTCGGCGGGTAACTTCCAGGTGGACGGCGGCGCCGCTAACCAGAGCGCGAGTTATATCGACGGCGCTCCTGTGAACACGAATTACGGCAACCTCACCGCGCTCGTGCCAACGCAGGATTCCATCGCCGAATTTCGCGTAGTCACCAACAACGACAGTGCCGAGTTCGGCCGCTACACCGGCGGCGTCGTGAACTTCACTACCAAATCCGGGACAAACGCTCTCCACGGCAGCGCGTATGAGTTTCTGCGCAACAAGGTTCTCAACGCGAACACCTACTTCAATAAGCTCGCTGGCCTCCCAACGCCGGCGTTTACACAAAACCAGTTCGGCGCCAATATCGGCGGTCCCATTCTCAAAGACAAGCTTTTCTTTTTCGGGAGCTATGAAGGTTTCCGGCTGCGTCAAGGCTTAACCTACACGGAAACAGTGCCTACTGTGGCCGAGCGGAGCGGAGATTTCTCCGGTTTGAGCACGCCGATCTACAACCCCTTCACCACCTGCGGACAGTATGGGAACGCGCCGTGCGCCGGAGGGCAGACAGTGCTGCGGCAGGCGTTTGCGAACAACCAGATCCCTGCAAACCTGATCAGCCCCGCGTCGCTGGCTTTGATGAATGCGATGTTCCCCCTGCCCAATCAAGCGGGAGCCGTGAATAACTACATCTCCGACGCTGCGGCAGGCGGTAATAACGATCAGTTCACGGTTCGTGGGGACTATGCGATCTCCAGCCGCCAAAATGCGTTTGCGCGCTACACGCGCTGGACGCTCTCCAATCTGGCGCAAGACCCGTATCACAATGGCACATGCTTCGATTCTGGCCAGTGTCCTGAGAGCTTTGCCACGCACCAAGCTGTGATTGGAGATTCGATCTCGCTGAGCAATAGCAAGCTGCTGGACCTGCGCTTCTCCTTCCTCCGTTTCGATTATGCGCGTAACTCGCCGACGTTGGGCTACGATCTCACGCAGCTGGGCTGGCCCTCGTCCTTTAACAGCAGCATTCCGTATCGTGCCCTGCCTGGCTTGAACGTGACGGGATATAACACCGGTGGCAGCATCAGCATTATCGCGGTCAACAACGTCTACAGCTTCACCCCAAGCTTCACCTGGATCATCGGCAAGCATACCGTCAAGATCGGTGGCGAGGCCCGCCGGCTCGACTTCAAGAGCTTGCAGGACAGCTCCCCGAGCGGCACCTTTAACTTCGATGCCTTAGCGACCTCGTCGAATCCCACCCTGAATACGAGCAGCGGCAACAGCTTCGCCTCGTTCCTGCTTGGAACCGGTTCCAGCGGCAACATCGCGATCCCGCAGATCACTAACAATCGCATGTGGTACCAGGGATATTACGTGTCCGATACTTGGCAAGCCACCCGCAAATTGACAGTCGACGCCGGACTGCGCTGGGAACTGCCCGGTGCATGGACGGAGAATCAGGGTGACATCGCCAACTTCGATCCGAATCTTAAGACGACCGTAGGCAATGTTCCTGTAACCGGCGGGCTGGCGTTGGTAAACACCCCGCAAAGCCCCGGCCCGTACCTCACCGCCTTCAAGATGAACCTGTTCGCGCCGCGGCTTGGAGCAGCCTATCGTATCAACGACAATACTGTCTTCCGCTTGGGGTATGGCGTTTTCTTCATCCCTGCCGACGTCTATTACTTCGAGTCCCCGTTCAACAACCCCGTCAATAACAACGTGAACGTTTGGAACGCGACGACGAACGGCGAACTCTCGTTCAACAACCTTCTCACCAATCCGTTCCCCAACGGACTGCAAGGGCCGCCACTGCGAAATCCCAATTTCCAACCTTTCGGCGGCAGTGTCTATGCGCCTATCTATAACGAGCCTTATGGCTACACGCAGCAATGGAACGTCGCTCTGCAGCATCAGTTTGCAAGCCAGACTTCGTTGGATGTCGCTTATGTAGGGTCGAAGGGCACGCACCTTCCCACGCAGGAAGGGAACTTGAACGCGCTTCCCGATCAATATCTCTCCATGGGAAGCGCGCTTTTGACGCAGGTCGCGAATCCGTTCTACGGAAGCATCACGAGTGGCCCGCTCTCGGGGCCGACGGTAGCGCAAGGTCAGCTGCTGCGCCCCTATCCCCAGTTCCAGAACGTGATCGATCTCGGAAACTACTATGGCGATTCGATCTATCATTCGCTGCAAGTGAAAGCGCAGAAAAACTTCTCGAAAGGCGGCACTGTCCTCGCGGCGTACACCTGGTCAAAGAGCATCGACAACACGGACACTTCCACTTGGTGGCTCGAGAGCGGCTTCACCGCGTTCCCGATTGGCCCTAGCCATCCCGCAGGCGATCGTTCGCTCTCTGCCTTCGACGTCCCGCAGCGCCTAGTCGTGAGCTACGTGCTGGATCTGCCGGTTGGTAAAGACCGTAAGTTCTTCAGCGACGCTCATGGAATTGTCGGGAAAGTGATCTCCGGCTGGGGTATCAACGGCGTAAGCACATTTGAAAGCGGATTTCCGTTGCACTTCAACATCGTGAGCTCGCAGCTCTCGCAGTTCGGAGGCGGAGCCGAACAGTTCGGATTGCCGGTGCTTCGTCCGGATGTGGTCGCAGGTTGCAATCTGTCGGTACCAGGTTCGGCGACGCAGCGTTTGAACGAATGGTTCAACACCGGCTGCTTTGCCCAGCCCGCACCGTTTACTTACGGCAACGAACCGCGTGTCGATTCAACCTTGCGTGCCCAGGGTGAGGCCAATTTCGACTTCGCGGCGTTTAAGAACACGATGATCAACGAACGGTTCGGATTGGAGTTCCGCGCAGAAATCTTCAATCTCTTTAACCACACGCAGTTCGGGCCTCCGGGAGAATACGTCGGAACATCGAGCTTTGGTGTGGTCAGTTCGCAGGTCAATAATCCTAGGCTCGTGCAGTTCGCACTTCGGCTCAGCTTCTAGCGCAGCAACCCCTGAGAGCGTTGCGTCTTGAGTCGCATTGTGGCGCAACGCTCACTTTTTGTAGGGAAAGGACCTGAAATGTCAAGGGCCATCGATCGTTTCATTTGCATGTTGATCCTCGTAACTTCGGTCTCGCTGTTCAGTGCTGCCGACGGGCCCAACTTTCGGGCCGATAAAGCCTTCGACGGACATTCTCTGAAGGGTTGGCATCCGCTCGGCGCGGCGGAATGGAGGACGGAGAACGGTGAATTCGTAGGCGTTCCGAAGTCGCCCTCGGGCGGGTGGCTCGTCCTCGACCACGACTTTGAATCGGTAGCGCTCTATCTGGATTTGCTCTGCAAGGATGGGTGTCAGGCTGGCATTCTGCTTCGTGCCGAAAAGACGCAGGATGGGATGAAGGGGCTGTTCGTGTCCCTCAGTGAAACCGACCAGGCTTCCTATGCAGTTACGATCGACGCCGAAGGCAAAATCACTTCGCGAAAGAAACTCGACCCCCTGAAGGGCATGGGCGAAGAAGGCGGAATGGCTAGCCCGCTGGGGAATCCTTCTCCCGACCGCATGAAGAAAATCCTGTCGGGTCAGATCCACGTTATGCCCATTCCCAAGGGACTGGATCTTCCGGGGCTCGATTCACCGACCAATGAGTACCACCCGGGTCAATGGAACCCGGTCAACGTTGAGCTGTATGGCAATATGCTGGACCCCAGCTTCGGTGCCGGCGGCTTCGTCTCTCAGCCCGACAGACTGGTCAAGAGCGCGGCCGCCGCCTCCTTCGGCGACTACGGCCCGATAGCACTCTACGTCGGGGGCACCGGCGAGGCCCGCTTCAAGAACATTGAGTATAAAGACCTCGAAGTCGTAAGAACGCCGAAAGAGAAAGTTTCGCCCGAGTTCACCGAGCAACACATCAACGGTTTCTATTTCTCCTGGGGCGCTGCGATTGCCGATGTGAATCACGACGGCATACCTGACGTGATCGCCGGTCCGTATTACTATCTCGGTCCCGATTTCACTGAAGCGCACGAGATCTACACGCCGCAAACCTACAACCCAGGAACCGAGTATCCGCAAACTTCCATGGTGGCTTTAGCCGCCGATTTCACCGGTGATGGCTGGCCCGATGTGCTGGTGATGAGCGGCAGCGCCGGACTTGGGGTCGGTACGCTCTACGTCAATCCGCGCGGACAATCACGGCACTGGGAACACTACGATGTGCTACCCGAAGTCGGCAATGAAACCACCGTGTTAGCTGATGTCGATGGTGACGGAAAGCCGGAGGTCATCCACGCCGGCCACGACACGCTGCAGTACTCCAAGCCCGATCCGAAGAATCCCACGGGTCCTTGGATCACGACCACCATTTCCGAACCCGGCCCTTGGGGTGCAGGCATCGGCCACGGCTTGGGCGTGGGCGATATCAATGGCGACGGACTCATGGACATCGTCAACTCCTACGGCTGGTGGGAACAGCCGCCGAAGGGAAGCGGGCAAAAGCTATGGACTTATCATCCGCAGGCTTTCGGACGTCGTGGTCACACGCAGGGTGGCGCTGGCGGCGCAGAGATCGGCGTCTATGACGTGAACGGCGACGGTCTGCCCGATGTGGTAACCGCGCTGGAAGGTCACGGTTTCGGCCTTGCGTGGTACGAACAGAAACGTGACGGAGCCGGTAAGATTACGTGGGTCGAGCACATGATCATGGATAACTTTCTTACGAAGAATGCCGGCGACGTGACCTTTACCGAGCCTCACGCGACCGCGTTTGCCGATATGGATGGCGACGGCATTCCAGACCTGATCACCGGAAAACGAATGATGTCGCACCTGTATAACTATGGCGACCCGGATGCCCTCGGACCGGCAGTGTTGTATGTGTACCGCACCGTCCGCAACCCGAAAGCTCCCGGCGGAGCGGAGTTCGTTCCCGTCGAAGTTCATAATCTCTCCGGCGTTGGATCGAATTTCGCCGTTGGTGACTTGAATGGCGACGGCAAACCGGACATTGCGACTTCTGGAATTTACGGGACCTTTGTTTTCTTCAATCATATGACGCGGCAGAACGCGTCAGGCAGTTCGAAGTAGTGGTTTCAAGCACAAGGAGACAACCATGCAGAAAGTGCTGTGTTCGGCCCTGATCCTGTGCACAGGTCTGGCAGTCTGGTCGTTTGCCCAGGACGCGTCATCGCAGACAACCGTCAAGCACAGTCCCATCGGTGTCACGTCTCCGGCGTCAGGCAAGGAGATGTTCAACAGCTACTGCGCTTCCTGTCACGGACAGGATGCGAAGGGCAATGGTCCGGTCGCGAGTGATTTAAAAAATCCGCCTGCCGATTTGACGCAGCTCAGCGCAAAGAACGGCGGCAAGTTCCCGGAGATGCACGTCGCCAGCGTGATTGAAGGAAAAGCCAGCCTGTCCTCACACGGCACCCAGGATATGCCCGTATGGGGTCCGTTGTTCTCGCAAATAAGTCAGGGACAGCACGCCGTGGTGCATCAGCGCGTGACCAACCTGACGAAATATATCGAGTCGCTCCAGGCAAAATAATCGACCATGACTTCGAGACGACAGTTCCTGCAAACCAGCTTTGCCGCGGCGACCGCAGGCTTTCTGCTAACGAAAGGCGTCAGCCTTGGTCACGCCGATCCCTTTGGATGGCCCATCGGCTTCCAGGCCTACGATGTGCGCTTTCTGCTCATGAAGGACTGGGACGCTGGATGGGACGAGATCCGCAAGATGGGATTTCGCTCGGCGGACATGGTTTCCTTCAAGGGCTACGGCTACGAGAAATCTCCTCTGGCGGATTTTCCGGCGAAGAAAATCCGAGAGAAGATGGACGCAGTCGGGATCGAGTGCGAGAACTGTCAGTTTTATTACTCCGAGCTGCACGATGCCTTCGACGAGAAAATGGACTTCTCTCACGCCCTGCGACTCAAGTACGTGATCTGCGCTCCGTCTCCGGACCACGTGAAGACCATCGACGACTGGAAGTGGCAGGCTGATCAATTAAACACGTTAGGAGAGCGCGTCAAGAAGGCCGGGTTCCAACTCGGATACCACAATCACGAGATCGAATTCATTGATATCGACAAAGAAGTTCCCTACGACATCCTCATGTCCAACTGCGATCCTGCCCTGGTGAAGTTCCAAATCGATGTCGGGAATCTCACCTTTGCCGGCAAGGATGCAATCAGCTATCTCAAGCGCTACTCCGATCGCTACTTCTCGATGCACGCCAAAGACTATCTTCCCGGAAAGTCCAGCGTGCCCGTCGGACAGGGAATCCTCGACTGGCCGGCGATCTTCAAAGTGGTGAAGACGACGCCGATCGTAAACTACTTTGCCGAGGTTGCTGCCTACGCGATCGGATCGTTGCACGGCATGCCCATGACCGCGTGGCCCACCGATTCCATCGATCAACTACGTCAGAGCTACACGTATCTGCACAATCTCAAAGTTTGATCTCCACGAACGCACATACTCGTCAGAAGATGGATCTCCATACTCCACTGCCTCGAGGATCGTATCGTTGGTCGTCCTCGATGTCAGAACCTTCCCCTACGGTCCAAGACTTAGAGTTGAGACCATCCGCCGTCCACCGGGAGCTCGGCGCCGGTCGTGAAGGTCGCATCGAACGCGAGGAAGAGGACGGCCCTCGCGATTTCCTCCGACGTTCCCCAGCGCTTCATCGGGACCATACCAATCATCTTTTCCCTAATCTGAGCGGCTGCCGCAGCGGGAAACGCTTTGCCGATGATGGGCGTGTCGATAGGTCCGGGCGTCACCGCGTTGACGCGAATCTCGCTAGGAACCAACTCAGCAGCGAGCGTCCGAGCGAAGGATCGCAGCGCAGCCTTGGCGGCTCCGTATGTGGCATTGCCGGCCATTCCCTTCACGTTGGCGATCGAGGTCGTGAAGATGACAGAACCTCCCCGGTTGATTAGGGGCGCGAGCTTCTGCACCGCGAAAAACGGCCCTTTGGCGTTCAAGTTGAACATCTCATCGTAGATGGCCTCGGTGGTGCTCTCCAGAGGCACTCGGATGCTGAACCCGGCGTTGACGAACAGCAGGTCGAAGGTGTCAAACTCGACCTTCACATAAGCGGCGAGGCCGTCGATGTCCGTCAACGAGCGGGCGTCGCTCGAAAACACGATGGCGTCCTTTCCAAGCTCTTTCTCCGCCGATTCCAGTCCGGCCTTGGAGCGACCCGTCACCAGAACGCGCGCACCTCCATCGAGGAGCATCTTCGCCGTAGCGAGCCCCATGCCGCTGGTGCCGCCGATGATTACCACCTTTTTACCTTCGTACCGCTTCATAGGAATTCTCCTTGCGAATGTTTGTTGTTCATTCTGTCGTGGTTCCAAATTAGGGAAGTGGCAATGTTGTGTTGCATCCAGTGGCGGGCCGATCAGCACTTGTTCAGGATCTTGTGTTCAAGGGTGCTCGGTTAAGACAAGTCGACGCCGGAGACCTTGACGACCGCCTGCCACGCGGCTTCCTGGTTCGCTTGAACGTGGAGGTGTGGCTGGCGCTGCGCCTCCATTGGGCCTGAGAACTTCCCTTGAGCCGAGGCGAAGAATTGCCCTGAGACGTCGGTTCCGAACTCGGACGCCTGGAGGTACCGGCGGGCCGCGGTCTCCGGCGTCTGATTCATGCCCGGTATGAGGTTCACGATGGGGATAAACACATACTTCAACAACGGGCTAGCGCTTCGCACAACCTTGGTAGCCGTCGCCCCACCGGGCGATACGGCATACACGGCCATGCCGGCGGGCAGCCGGCGGGCCAGTGCCGCGGTCCACCAAGCGATGATGAGCTTCGCGTCGGCATACGTATTGTTAGGCACATATTTCACGTTTGGCCCGTTGCGGATCAGGGCTTCCACAGCAGCGGTTCGGTTGCCTTGGTGATATTTGGCCGCGAAGGCCGGCAGGTCGGTGTACTTGAACATGGGTACGCCCCCGCGGGCAGGCTCCGCACCGGCGATAACGATCCGCGCGTTGGGGCTGAGAAGGTTGGCTTTGAGCAACCCAACCGTCAGTTGATGATGGCCGATGAGCGGGGCCTGAGATGCTTCGACGCCAGCCGCAGTGAGCACGCGCTGCTTATAGGGAACCAATCCTGCGTTGAGCAGCAGGAAATCGATCGGCCGACTTTGCTTGGCCAGTGCGGCGACGGCGGAGTGAACGTTGGCCGGGTCGTTCAGATCAAGCTCCAGCGGCGTGAACACGGCTGTTTTGGTCTCCGCCGCGAGTCGAACAGATGTTTCCCGGGCCCCGGCCAAGCTGCGCCCGGTGACGATGACCTCACGGTAGCCCTCGGCGGCGAGCAAGCGGGCTGCCGCATAACCGAGCCCGGAAGTAGCACCGGTGACGAGTGCGATCGAGTGTTTCATGTTGCTCCTTAGTGAAAGGGGAAAGTAGTACCGGAAGGGCACGAGGCCAGAGCCAGCTTGCGATTTAAGAACTATTTAGTTCTATATTGGTAGAATGGAGAGTGTCAAGGAGTTTAGAACGATATGGTTCAAAAACCTGCTAGGCCGCGAGGACGACCTCGCAGCTTCGACGAAACGGGAGCGCTGGAAAAGGCGACTCAAGTGTTCTGGTCGAAGGGCTATGACGGCGTGACAATTGACGATCTCGTCGCCGGGATGGGTGTGGGACGCCCGAGCCTGTATGCCGTCTTCGGGGACAAGCGGGCGATCTTCTTGCGCGCCCTTAGGGCGTACGCGGAACGGAAAGGCGCTCTCGCAGCCAAAGCGCTCCTTTCGCCACAACATCTTCGTGACTCGATCGCGGGCTTTCTGAGGTACGCCGTCGAAAGTGCGACTGAGAAAGGATCCGCCCGGGGCTGCCTTCTGATGTGCGTCGCGCCGCTTGTGAACGACGCTGAGGTTCAGCGGTTCCTGCAGAATGCGGCCACTGGAGGCGCGGCGCTTCTGGAGCGCCGTTTCCGTGACGGGATCAGCGACGGAGAAATTCCATCTGACTTTCCCGTAGCCGCTCGTGCAACCCAAGTCACGGATTTAGCGCGTGGCCTGACCATGCGTGCGCAGATAGGCATGCCGCGTAAGGCGCTCCTCAAAGATGCTGAGGAAGCGGCCGAGTTGGTGCTCCTGCCGAGCCTGCACGCCATCGGCAAGCAGAAGCTATAACTTTCTCTCGCCGGCGCTTGAGCCGGGCAAACGCGGTGCCTTCATGCTCGCGCCCCTTCCGGTGAAGCCCGCTCTGAAGCCTTCATATAAATAGTGAGCACGCATCGTGAGGGATCCGTCACTGACGAGAAGCGCGTTTATCGGGACTTACCGTGGTCCGCTTCGGTCGATTGTGGCTCCTTCAAACTACGTCTGAGGTATTCACCAGGATTAGCCCTGACAACTCGCTTGAACGCTTTACTGAATGAGGCGTCGGACTCGTAACCGACCGATCGAGCGACTTCTGGAAGCTTTTTGTCACGCCGTTCAAGTAGCTGTATCGCCCTTTGCATCCGCCACTCGGTTACGTATTCCAGCGGAGTTTGTCCGAGTAGCTCTTTGAAACGTGCTGCGAATGCGGAGCGAGACATGCCCGCCGTTTCGGCCAGGGTTCCGACCGTCCAGGGTGTATTTACACTGTCATGAATCGCACTCAGAGCAGCGCCTATTTGAGGATCGAAAATTGCACCAAGCCATCCTTGGTTGCGTTCCGGTCCTGACGCGATATGCGCCCGGAGTACCTGGATAAACAGAACCTCGGCCAGTCGACTCGCGACGACTTCAGATCCCGGCGCCTGTTCTTCCATCTCTGACGCGAGCGCCTGTACCGTGGTGTGAAGGGCAAGCGTGCGTGCCTGATCGGCCTTCAGCAAAATGAAGTTCGGCAATAACTGAGTGATCGGCCTAAGGCTGGCGCGATCGAAACTCAAGGATCCACAGACGATTGTCGTCGGTGCGCCCCCGCCACCACAAAGAGCGACATTGCCATTGGCCTTGGCCCCGATCTCGCGAAAACTCCACTTCGGACGTGTTCGCAGGCTGTCGCGCAAAACAATCGAAGTCCCCTTAGCCAGTAAAAAGCAATCACCACCGGTGAGGGGAATCGGCTCCGCAATGCCGTCGACACTCAGCCAGCAGTTGCCGCGGGAAACCATGGCGAAGTGTGCCAAGTCTGTCGGGGCCATCTTTCTGTCGGAAGGCGTGACTTTTTCTTCGGCCTGATTTTCCTGTTTCACGCCCCACGGCGCTGTGGCTTCTAGCCTGTGCAGACCGAAAGCGCTTACGTGCATCGTTCTGAAGATGTCTGTTATCGGGTCCAACTTAGACTCCCCTTTTGGACGAATAGACAAAAGACTAGGACTCCCGAGCAGTTCTCGTCCACCACCAAAGAATCTACTCTACTGTACCGAAGGGAGAAATCATGGGAAAGCTTGAAGGAAAAGTTGCAGTCATCACAGGTGGATCGAGCGGCATGGCGCTGGCAAGCGCCAAGCTGTTCGTTGAAGAAGGCGCCTATGTTTTCATCACGGGCCGCAAGCAGCAGCAGCTCGACCAGGCCGTCAAGGCGATCGGCCGAAATGTAACCGGCGTTCAGCGGTGACGCGGCCAATCTCGATGATCTCGACCGCCTATTCGAAACGGTCAAGCGGGAAAAGAGCAAGATCGACGTCCTGTTCGCGAGCGCTGGAAGGGGCGACGCCTTACCACTGGGCGAGATTACGGAGCAGCACTTTGACGCGACCTTCGGCCTGAATACGCGCGGAACGCTGTTTACGGTTCAAAAGGCGTTGCCGCTGTTCAACGATGGCGGATCGATCATCATGACCGGATCGGTTGCCTCGGTGAAAGGCTTTCCCGGTTTCAGCGTGTATGCGGCGAGTAAAGCGGCATTGCGCTCCTTTGCACGCACGTGGCTCAACGAACTGAAGGACAGGAATATCCGGGTGAACGTGCTGGGCCCGGGGCCCATCGCCACACCGATGCAGGAAGAAGTTCTCACCAAGGAAGCGAAAGAAATGTTCGAGTCCCTAATCCCACGGGGAAAGATGGGGCAACCTGAGGAAATCGCGACGGTCGCGCTGTTTCTTGCCTCCGACGATTCGAGCTTCGTGAATGGGTTGGAGTTGAATGTCGACGGCGGCTTCTCGGCCATCTGAAGTCGGTGGTCAATATAAACGTGGATCGGAGAAAGCTTATGAGTTATGCAATCGTAGGATTCGGAAAGATAGGTCAGGCCCTCGCCCACGCCTTCGCCCGTAAAAACATCAACGTGACCGTTGCGAGCCGGCATTCGCCGGAGGAGCTGGCACCGCAAGCTCGTGCGATTGGACCTACGGTCGTCGCCAAGTCGCTGCAAGAGGCGCTCAAGGCCGACACAATCATCCTGGCGATCCCGTTCGGAGAATACCGCGAGGTAGCGAAGGCCCTGCCGAACTGGAAAGGCAAGACGATCATCGACGCGATGAACTCGTTTTCAGTCCCACCCGAGGAATTGGACGGTCTCCCGTCCTCCGCTTTCGTCGCGAAAGCGTTCAGCGGTGCCAAGCTGGTGAAAGGATTCAATCATCTGGCTGCGGCCAAGCTGTCTACCGATCCGGTCGTCGAGGGCGGCCATCGGGTGGTGTTCCTCGCCAGCGACGAGGAGGAAGCGATCGCTCCGGTGGCGGAGTTGGCCAAACAACTCGGGTTCGCACCTGTCACGCTGGGAAAGTTCAACGAGGGCGGCGCGCTGGTGCATGCACGCGGCAAGACGTGGGGACGGCTCATCTTCCAGGATTTGTTCAAGAAGGAGCAGTAATCGACATCCGACCGTGTGATTTGGCCAAAGAAGGATCGTTCCGAAACGTCCGATTGGGCCGGACACACTTGAAGTAAAGGAAAAGCGGAGATTTCGATGAGCGTCGAAAAGAATGTTCAAGTGGTGAAGGATTTCTTTGCAGCAATCGGCAGCGGCGACAAGCGATGGCTCCGCCGGGAGTTCGCCGGAGTGGGCGAGACTTGGCGGCAGGAGAAAGGAGGTGCGACGGCAAACAACGAAGCGAACTCCGGGCCAGGGAATACCGGAGTGAGCGAACGGCGGTGAAGCGTTCCCTTCAAATTTAACGCCGTTGTAGGTACTGATGATTGTCGGGTTCTTCTCTTACTTGTGGCTGGATGTGGCGGATTGTGAGGTGGGTCAATGAAGCCGCGTCGACTGTGTATGGTTTAACTTTGTCTATCCTGCCACTCCTCGTACCACGCCATCTGCACGGCCTCCAGCTTCGCCTCGTTCGATTTTGCAGGGTCATCGACGAACCCAGGCAATTCAGTGATCTTCTTCAGTAGATCGGTGAAACGCACTTCCAGTGGATTCATGTCAGGGAACTTTTCGGAGAGCTCGATTCCCAAGTCTTCAGTATCGTCCCAATGCAGCTCGGCGGCCATATTCCTCAGTGTCCCTCCGAAACATAGTTACGATTCCATGCCGGGATCTCCACCACGACTTCACCCGGCTTCGTGATCTGAACCTGGCATCCGAGCCGCGATTCCAGTTGTAAATCCGCGGCACCGTCGAGACGATCGGCCTCGTCGTCGTCGAGTTCGCTGAGGCACTCCTTGCCCTTCTTCACCACCACGTGGCACGTAGTACAGGCGCAGTTGCCGCCGCAAGCGTGGTCCAGATTCACGCCAAAGTTCAACGCCACATCGAGAATCGACTCGCGCTTGCCGTGCTCCTGGTAGTTCAGCTTGCCGTGCTCGAATTCAACCGTCTTGTTTTCTGGAAGGAAAGTCACGCGCACCAGGTTCGCTGGATTCGTGCCCTCCATGGTTAGCGTGTTGCCTGCATTTGTTTTTTCGTCTGCCATAAATTCCTATTTCTCGAATTCCGCCGGAGCAAATGGATGGGGTGCCGATGGGCCGTTGCCCATGTCTGTCTTTGCCATGTCCTTGCCTTTGAGCGCCGACGTCACGGCGGAGTCCATCATTAATTCCGCCAGCCGCGTCGTCGCTTTGTTCAGGGCGTCAATCGCCGTGCGGATCGCCTTGTAGTCACTGGTTTCCTTGTCGGTGCGCAACACAGACTCGATCTCGTCAATCTCCACTTTCTCGTCGTCGCTCAGGAGCGACCAGGCATCGCTCCGGCGCCCCTTGTCGAGCGCCGTGAGGATCGTGTCTGCTTCGTTGCGCGCCTCGATTACCTGCCGCTTCGCAAAATCGTCCTCGGCATAATCGAACGATTCCAGGATCATGCTCTCGACCTGTTCATCCGTGAGCCCGTAGGTCGGCTGCACTGCGATTTCCGCTTCTTTGCCGCTGCGCTGCTCGCGTGCCGAAACATGCAGGATTCCGTTTGCATCGATCAGGAACTTCACCTCGATGCGCGGCAGCCCTGCTGGCATCGGCGGAATTCCTTTCAGGTCGAAACGCGCGAGTGACCGGCAATCGCTCGCCAGTTCTCGCTCGCCCTGCACTACGTGAATCGCCACGCTCGTCTGACCCTCGACGCCCGTGGTGAAGTGTTCGGTCGCAGAGGCCGGGATGGTCGAGTTGCGATGGATGATCTTTGCCACCACGCCACCGAGCGCCTCGATCCCCAGCGACAGCGGCGTTACATCCAGCAGCAGCATCTCTTTCGTGGCTTCCGATCCACCACTGAGGATGTTCGCCTGGACCGCCGCGCCAAGCGCGACCACTTCGTCCGGATTCAGCTCGGTGTGTGGCGTACTGCGGAATATCTCCTCCACCAGCGCCTGCACCCGCGGAATCCGCGTCGAGCCACCCACCAGCACCGCCTCATGAATCTGCTCCGGCGTAACAGCGGCGTCTCTCATCGCCTGCTTCGCCGGGCCGACTGTCCGCTCGATCACCGGTTGGATCAGTTGTTCGAACTGCTCTCGCGTAATCTCCCGCTGGTAGCGCTGGCCGCCCGCGAGTTCCACATCGAGCTTCGCCGAAGGCTGCGACGACAGTGCGATCTTCGCGTCGATCACGGCCTTTCGGATTGCCTGGATCGCTTCTGCATTGCGTCGAACATCGAGACCCATGTCTCCCGCGATGTCCAGCACCGCTGTCGAGATCAACAGGTTGTCGATGTCATCCCCCCCGAGATGCGTGTCGCCATTCGTTGACATCACCTCGAAGATCCCGTCGTGCAGTTTAAGGATGGAAATATCAAAGGTGCCGCCACCCAGGTCGTAAACCGCGACCGTTCCGCTCTTCTTCTTGTCCAGGCCGTACGCCAGCGAAGCCGCCGTTGGTTCGTTCACCAGCCGCAGAACTTCCAGCCCGGCGATACGGCCTGCATCCTTCGTCGCCTGCCGTTGCGCATCGTTGAAATACGCTGGAACGGTGATAACCGCGTGCGTCACTGGCGCCCCAAAGTAGCGTTCGGCATTGCGCTTGAGTTGCCGCAGGATGAATGCCGAAATCTCCGGTGGAGTATAGGTTCGTTCGCCCAGATGAATGCGAATGACTTCGCCGGCGGTAAGATCTTGCGCGACGCGGAAAGGGAAGAGCTTCAGTTCATCCTGGATATCTTCGATCCCGCGCCCCATCAGCCGCTTGATCGAGTACACGGCGCGCTCCGGCGTTTCGATCAGGTACTTCCGGGCGGCATTTCCAACCACAATCTGTCCCGCCGGATCGAGTGCCACGATCGACGGCACAAGGTTCGCGCCGTCTTCGCCGGGAATCACCACCGGATGATCGCCTTCCATGTAGGCAACCAGCGAGTTTGTCGTGCCTAAATCAATCCCAACTACGCGTTCTTGTGCCATCAGTATCCCAGGATCTCGTTTACGTCGCGGACGAGGTTGCGAATGTACGTGCGCCGGTTCAGCAAATCGACCATCTTCGCTGTCACTGCGTTGCGCTCGGTCTCCGCTTCCTCTCGCGCGAGGAGAGCGTCCCATGCATCCCAGTAGCTCTTCAGTTCCTTATCGAACCCCTGGTAGCGCTCCTGCAGTTCCGCGCGCGTCTGCTCGAGTTCGCGTGCGAGGTCCGCATCTTCCTCGCCCATCTTCTTGTTCATGCGCATTTCTTCCAGCTGCATGTTCAATTCGAATACTTCTTCCAGCATATCGGGCGGAATCGCCTGCTGCTTCTGGTTGCCGCTGCTGCGTGCTTCTTCCGTCGCGCTCTTCGACTGCTCGCCGAAGTTGATCCCCTCGGTGCGCAACAGGTATTCCGTGCGCGTGATCGGGTCTTTCAACGTGCGATACGCATCGTTCAACTGCGAAGTTTTCTCCAGGCTCCATTGCTGTTCCCTGGATTCCGATTGAGCGTAGCGATCGGGATGCAACTTGCGGCTCAGGCTGTAAAACTCGCGCTCGAGCTGCGCCAGGTCGATGTTGAGCTTGTGTGGAAGCCCGAAAAACGAGAAATAATCCGTCGGAATGGCAGGCTGCACGGATCCGCAGTTGTTGCAGAAGTGCGCCGCGCGCATGTCGCCGCACGACCAGCATTGCACCGTGGTGCGTGCGGCCGACTCGCCATTCAATACCGGTATCGCGGAATACGTGTTTTGCTTCTGCTCGGTCATGGACTCTTTCAGAATTCTTCAGCGGGAGCCGAGAAGAACGTTAACCGCTACGTCGCGACCTCTTGCTGTCATCCAGAGGAGCGCAGCGACGTAGGGATCTGCTGTTCTGCGGTCGAAGAAAAGACTACGCGAATGAACTCCCGCACCCGCACGACTTCGACGCATTCGGGTTCACGAAGATAAACCGCTGGTTCATCAGCGTCTCTTCGTAATCCAGCGTCATGCCGTTCAAATAGATGAACGACTTCGGATCGACAAACACCCGGATATCGCCATATTGAAAGATGCGGTCGCGTTCCCGCGGCTGTGTATCGAAGCGGACGTTGTAACTCAGCCCGGAACATCCGCCGCCCTGCACTCCCAGCCGCAAGCCGCCTTCGGTCGGCGACACGCCTTCCTTCACCATGGCAATCCGGATCTTCTCGAGAGCTTTCTCGGTGATCTGGATTCCCTTGGCCGGCGCTGCCTGCGTCTGTGGAGTTTCGATCGTCGTCATGATCGTCCTTTGCCCTTAATCCCCGGGGCCCCCGGCGAGCGCCGCTTTTGCGCTTGCTGGGGTGGTCTACTGGTTGTTCTTCTTCTTCCAGTCGCCGATCGCCGCGCGGATCGCGTCTTCCGCGAGTACCGAGCAGTGGATCTTCACTGGAGGAAGCGAAAGCTCCTTCACAATGTCCGTGTTTTTGATCGTCAGCGCTTCGTCAACTGTCTTGCCCTTCACCCATTCGGTCGCGAGCGAAGACGAAGCAATTGCCGAGCCGCAGCCGAAGGTCTTGAACTTCGCATCCTCGATGATGTTCGTCTCGGGATTGACCTTGATCTGCAGCTTCATCACGTCGCCACACTCCGGCGCCCCCACCAATCCAGTACCCACCGTAGCGCTGCTCTTGTCGAGCGAACCCACGTTACGCGGGTGAGAATAATGGTCCAGAACCTTTTCGCTGTATGCCATCCTGTTACTCCTTTTAAATCTCTATGCCTCGCGGTCAGCCCGCGATGAACTTGAATCCCTCATCGTTTCCTCTTGTCATCCAGAGGAGGGCGCTCGCCCGACGTAAGGGAACTGCTGTTTGCCGAGTTGACTCTAGTGCGCGCTGCCTTCCGCGGCCCACTGCACCTTCGTGATGTCGATGCCTTCTTTGTGCATCTCGTAGAGCGGCGACAACTCGCGCAACCGCTTCACCACGTCGATCAGCTTGTTCGCCACGTAATCTACTTCTTCCACGGTGTTGAAGCGGCCTAGCCCAAAGCGAATCGAGCTATGCGCCAAATCGTCGCCCGCCCCAAGTGCCTTCAATACATAAGATGGCTCCAACGTCGCCGAGGTGCATGCCGATCCGCTCGAAACCGCGATGTCGTTGATCCCCATCAGCAACGATTCCCCCTCAACGAAGGCAAAGCTGATGTTCAGATTGCCCGGCAAGCGGTGCTCCCAGGATCCGTTGATATACACCTCGTCGAGTTCCGCAAAAATCTTGTCCTTCAAACGATCGCGCAACCCAAGCAAATGCGCCGTCTCGCTCACCATCTCCTGCCCGGCGAGTTCGCACGCTTTCCCGAGTCCCACAATGCCCGGTACATTCAGCGTGCCCGAACGCATGCCGCGCTCGTGTCCGCCGCCATCGATTTGCGCCACCAGTTGCACGCGCGGATTCTTTCGCCGGACATACAGCGCGCCAACTCCCTTGGGCCCGTAAAGTTTGTGCGCCGTAATCGACGCCAGGTCCACGTTGTCCTGGATCACGTTGAACGGGACTTTGCCGATCGCCTGCACCGCGTCAGTGTGGAAGATCACGCCCTTCTCATGACAGATCGCGCCAATCTCGCGGATCGGCTGCAGCGCGCCGATTTCGTTGTTCGCCGCCATGATCGAAACCAGAATCGTCTTGTCGTCGATCGCGCGCTTCAGGTCTTCGAGATCGATCCGGCCATCCTTCTGCACCGGCAAGTAGGTGACGCGGAAGCCTTCCTTCTCCATGCGCTTGCAGGTATCGAGCACCGCCTTGTGCTCGGTCACCTGGGTAATGATGTGGTTGCCCTTCTCGCGATACATCTGCCCCACACCCTTGATCGCCAGGTTGTCGCTCTCCGTCGCACCCGAGGTAAAAATGATCTCCTTCGAGGTCGCTCCGATCAGCTTTGCGATGCGCTCGCGGGCCTGGTCCACCGCCTGCTCCGCGACCCATCCGAACTCGTGGTTGCGGCTCGCCGCGTTGCCGAATTTCTCAATGAAGTAGGGAACCATCTCGTCGAGCACGCGCTGGTCCATCCGCGTGGTCGCGTGGTTATCCATGTAAATCGGAAGCTTCACGCCATGATTGCCATTTCCATTCGTGCTCATTGCAATGCGTCTCCTGAATCTTTGGCTGCGCTTACCGCAGCGTCACTAGATCGCCGACCGACTCTTCGCGTTCGGCCATCTCCCAAATCGTCAATCGGCTCAATACCTCTTCAATGCTCTTGCTGACCTTCCGCAAAGGCTCACGAACGGTGCAGCGCGTCGTCTGCTCGCAACTGCCTTTCGCCGTCGTGCACGAAGTCATGAACAGCGGACCCTCCAGGGCACGAATCACATCCAGCGCGCTGATCTTTCGGGGATCGCGCGCCAGCGTGTACCCCCCATTCGTTCCTTGCTGCGATTGCAGAAGCCCGGATTTCACCAGGCGTTGCAGCAGCTTTGCCAATGCTTCCTGGGGCAGGTTGTACATCTCGGCCAGGTCCTTCGCGCTGCATGCACCCAAGTCGGCGTGCTCCGCCAAGTGCCGCATTGCGATCAGTCCGTAGTCCGCTTTCTTGGTCAGCTTGAGCATCTACGCTTATTTTATATCCGACTAATTTGGTCGTACAAATGATCTAAAAACTAGGCCGGAATCTCCGACCTTTTTCGTCGTAGTTGATTATAGGCTTCCCGGGTCCCCCGCCGCAACCGTTCGCAGGGAATGCGCGAATTTCGCATCCGAGAGCCCAGAATCTTCCATTTTTTGACCTGCTTTGTTCCCGCTTTTAGACGCTGACGCAGAGGTCCATCCCCTTCCGTGTCATAGGCTAAGGGTTATTCCTCATTGTTTGTAGCTGCCATTCCGATACTCTGACCGAGATGCGCGCCCTTCCCATCGCAGTGCTGACCCTCGGCCTTCTCTGCCTGAGTGTGCCCGTACTGGCTGGTTCGGGCGCTGCTGATGTATCCCGCACCGAAACCCATCCCCAACTCTCGGATCGCAGGCCGGAGCCGGTCTATTCCGCAATCGCTGGAATCGATGGCGAAATCTACCCTGTTTTCGCAAATTATGCTTCGTTGCGCAGCGCCGACCAGCGCAAATGGGGCACTGTCGCGGTTACCGTAAATAATCCGACCACTGAAGCCCTCCGTGCCCGTATTTCGGTGACCGTACAGGGATGGAGCGACGAAGAGATCCAAGTGGCGCACCTTGAGCCCGGCATCACCCGCACTTATATCTTTGCTCCGACCTTCCTGCCGCGTTTCTACGCCAATCACGAGATTGCCGCCGCCACCGCCATGGTTTCCGTAACCGATCTCCAAGGCCGGCCGCTGTATCTCCAGACGCTGCCGGTCAAGATCCGCTCCGCGGAAGACATGTTCTGGGGCTCCAAGTTCCAATACGCACCGTTCATCGCCTCGTGGGTTACCCCCCATGATGAGCGCGTCGAAGAGATCTTGCGGAAAGCCAAGGAATTCATGCCCGGCCGCCGTCTTCCAGGCTATGAACCTGAGAAGAATGCCGAAGGCCAGGAGCAGATGACTTACACGGAAGCGCGGGCGATTTATCGCGCTTTGCAGGAATCAGGTGTCTCCTACGTAAAAAGTTCCATGACTCTCGGTGGCCACCAGGATTCGAGCGAACGCGTGCGCATGCCCGACGTCTCGTTGCGCGACTCCTCCGCCAATTGCATCGACGGCGTCGTGATGTACGCCTCTTTATTCGAGAACCTGGGAATGGAGCCGGTGGTTCTGCTGGTTCCGGGGCATGCCTATGTCGGTGTGCGGGTATCCCCGAAGAGCTCGAAATATCTCTATATCGAGACGGCGATCACCGGCCGTGCCAGCTTTGAAGAATCCATTGCTGCTGCCGCCCGCGGGGTGGTCTCCTACAAAGCCGCCGATACCCTGCGCGTCTCGGTCACGGAAGCCCGTTCCATGGGCGTCTTTCCCATGCCCGAAGCCCCCAGTGCCGGTACGAAACAAGAGAGCGCCGGCCTGCAACTTGGGTTTGCGAAGTCCCACCCATGAGCAGCAGGCATTTTTGTAATGGACGAACTCTCAATCGCCCTTGACAAGCCATTCCACCGTTCTAAAATACCCCCCAATCAGTGAGGAATCGCCCTCTTTTGGGCCTTTTTGTATGAATTCGATTCGAGTGACTCACCCTCCTGTCGGGGCCTCCAGAATTGGAACCCCCGATCTCCAGATCAAGCCCATGCCGCCGAGTTGCCGCCACCCGCGCGTCCAGATTGTGTCGCGCGACGAGGACTCGGAGTTCGTCGAGTGCCTCGAGTGCCGCGAAATCTTCGAGTCCAGCGAATTCAAGGATATGGACATTGAAGAACGCAGTGCCGGGGATATCTGACCGCCCAGCTAACCTCGCAGGCCTGTTCTCTCGCACAAGGCCGTCGCTATCTCCGTACAAGGCACTCGTGTCACTGCGGCTCCAACGTGGGAACGCGAGCCTGGTACGCACACCCTGAAATCAAGGTTTGCCTTGTGCCCGGCATTGCTGCTTTGTTATTGTCATGTCGCTCCCCCAAGGTGAAAGTCTCGGCCTCGATGTCGCTGCAGGCTCATGCGCCACAGGCATGCAAAGGCGCGATCATGCCCAGGAAGGCTAGATGACCCGTACCGCCCTCGTGGTTGACGATTCGATGTTGATCCGTCATACCGTCTGCCGCTTCCTCGAGGAGCGCGGCTACACGGTTGAGTCAGCCACCAACGGGGTTGACGCGCTGCAGGTTCTCCGCGGGGTTCGTCCCGATATCCTGATTACCGACATGATGATGCCGAAAATGGATGGCAGCCAACTCATCACCGAGTTGAAGAAAGATCCCAAAACCGCCGGCATTCCCGTCATCGTCCTCGCCGGACGGCAGAGCGCCGCCGGGCTCCCCCCGGAGAATCGCGCCGATGCCACGATTTGGAAGGACATCGACATCGTTTCCCAGCTGGAAAAAGCCCTGCTCGAGACCCTCGGGGCAGGAAGCTAGACCTCAAATCAGCCCGAAATCGCAACTTCCCGCGTCATCGGGAAGTTTTCCGCCTTTAGCGCAAGCGGAGGTTCGCCTCCGCCGAAAGATCCGGCGCCGCAAATTCTCCACTCAGGAACCGCGGATAAGCTGCGGCTGCAATCATGGCGGCGTTGTCGGTTGACAAGGGCCGCGAAGGGAAGTACACCGGCAATCCAACCTCGGCCGCCCGGCGTTCAAAGGTCTCGCGTAGCTCTCCATTGGCGGCTACGCCTCCCGTCACCAGGAGCGTCGCCACGTTGTTCTCGGTCGCGGCGTGCAGTGCCTTCGACACCAGGTCATTCACCACCGAGCGCTGGAACGACGCGATCAAATTCAACGTCTGCTTATCGCAAAGCCTTACATAGTCTTCCATCGTCGGCTTGGCGATTTCTTTCAGTGCCGCCCGCCTCGCCTCGATCGTCGGACGCATCTCGTGGGTTTCTACATAACGAAGGACCGCCGTCTTGATCCCGCTGTAGGAAAAATCGACTCTCGCCGCGTCGTCTGCGTGCCGGTTCTGCGGATTCCGGTCGCGGTGCTTCATCTGGGCAAAGGGAAACTTCACCGCTTGCGGATCTCCGTGCTTGGAGAGGCGGTCGATGATCGGTCCACCCGGATAGCCCAGTCCCAGCAGCTTCGCCGTCTTATCGAAAGCCTCGCCGGCAGCGTCATCCCGGGTATGTCCCACATCGCGATAGGTCCAGCCGCCCGCTCTTTGTTCCGCAAGATAAAGGTGCGTATGGCCGCCGCTTACCACCAGCGCGAGGACAGGGAACTGCACCTCATGCCGGCCGTTCTGCCGCATTTCGAGCAGTACCGCATGAATATGTCCTTCGAGGTGATTCACGCCGATCAGCGGCTTTTCAAGGGCGAACGAGAGCGCCTTCGCATAGCTGATTCCCACCAGCAGCGCACCCGCTAATCCCGGTCCGCGCGTCACCGCGATGGCGTCGATGTCCGTGTAATTTCGCCCCGCATCTTCAATCGCCTTGCGCACCACCGGCACAATCGCCTTCAGGTGCTCGCGCGAAGCAAGCTCCGGCACTACGCCGCCGTAGGGCATGTGGGTATAGATCTGCGAAAACACTACGCTCGAGAGGATCTGCTCGCCATTGCGGATTACCGCAGCGGCGGTTTCGTCGCAGGAGCTCTCAATTCCAAGAATGACTGCGTCCGACATCACTTTCCATTTTACGGCAACCATCGTGATGCAAAGCACCAACCTCCGGGGCGGCATCTAAGTGGGTGGACGAGGTTTTCGATGCTCCTTCATCTTCTCGCCGGCATGCAGGTGTCAACCGGCTTCCTGGTGGTCGCTTGGCTCGCCATCGCGGCGGCGTTGCTCTTCATACTCTCCGGACTCTTCGGTCCCGGACTGAAGTACAAGATCTCTGCCACGCATCCGGAGCACAATGGCTCCGACGAGTTTCTGCGCACCCTCGAGGCTCTCACCGACTCCAAAATCCACCACTGCACCAGCTTCTCCGTGAAGACCAACGGCGACCAGTTTTATGAAGACGAACTGCGAGCGATCGCCACCGCGCAGCGCAGCGTGAACCTCGAAGCTTACATCTTCCAGAAGAGCGAGATCGCGCAGCGTTACCTCGACGCCATGACCGAACGCGCAGGCGCGGGCGTGAAAGTGAACGTTGTGCTCGACGCCCTGGGCAGCGCCAGCACCCATGAGAGTTTCTTCAAAGAGTTCCGCAACGCCGGCGGGAAACTTGCCTGGTACAACGACAGCCGCTGGTACAAGCTGCCGCAATTCAATCACCGCACCCATCGCGAATTGCTGATCGTCGATGGCCGCGTCGGCTTCATCGGCGGCGCGGGCATCGCGGATCAGTGGTACAAGGCGCGCCCGCGAAAACCACGTTGGCGAGACACCATGGTCCGCGTCGAAGGCGAAGCAGTCCCCAGCCTGCAAGCCACCTTCGCAGAGAATTGGCTCGAAGCCTGTGGCGATGTGCTTACCGGCGAAGGCTATTTCCCGAAGCCCGACCCCGCCACGTCAGATGCCCCTGCGCTCGTAGTGAACAGCACACCCACCGCCGGCGGTGCGACACGCGCCCGTTTGCTCTTCCAGATGCTCATCGCCTCGGCGCGGCGCACTATCCATATCACTACCCCTTATTTCCTCCCCGACCGCAGCATGATCGACGAACTCGTCCGTGCGATCACGGAGCGCGGCGTCGAACTTATCCTGCTCGTCCCCGGAAAGAAGAGCGATCATATGCTCACCCGCAGCTCCAGCCGGCGCGACTATGGACGCCTGCTTGCAGCCGGGGCTCGCATCTTCGAATATCAGCCCGCCATGATCCACGCCAAGATTCTTCTTATCGACGGGCTCTGGGGAGTGGTGGGCTCTACCAATTTCGACAACCGTTCTTTCGGATTGAACGACGAGGTGAACCTGGCCGTGCGCGGAGAACCGTTTGTCGAACGGTTGGAGAGAGATTTCGTTAATGATCTCGCGAACAGTTTACCCATCACCCTCGAGAAATGGCGGCACCGTCCAGTCCTGGAACGCGCTCCCGAATTGCTCGGATGGGTTCTGGACCGCGAACAGTAATGAGCGAAGCGCACGTCCGCATCGCGACCTACAACATTCACAAAGCGCGCGGCCTCGACCGCCGCACCGATCCGGAACGCATCGCCGCCGTCATTCGTGAACTCGATGCCGACGTGATCGCTGTCCAGGAGATCCTCGACCTTCGCGTCGGCAAACCCGAATACGACCAGGCCTTGCGCATTGCCGAGGCGCTCCCCGCCTACCAGTACCGATTCGGCGAAAATCGCACCCTGCGCGGCGGAGCCTACGGCAACATGACCCTCAGCCGCCTTCCCTTCGGACTCTGTGAAAACTACGACATCACCTGGCGCAAACGCGAACGCCGTGGCTGCCTCCGCACGGATGTCACCCTTGCGAAGAATGTCGTACTACACATCTTCAACGTCCACCTCGGCACCGGCTTCGTAGAACGCCGCCACCAGGCACGACGCCTGCTTACGGATGCCGTACTGAAACGTGACGACTTAGCGGGCCTGCGCGTCGTCGTCGGAGACTTTAATGAGTGGACGCGCGGCCTCGCCACCCGCCTCATGGGCAAGGAATTCGCGGCAGTCGAGCCGCGCGCATTCCTGCGTTACGCGCGTACCTACCCCGGCGTGCTGCCGCTTCTTCATTTGGATCATTTCTATTTCGACAAGCATCTCTCGTTGCAGAGCTTTCGCCTGCATCGCAGCCGGCGGGCGCTGATCGCCTCCGATCATCTGCCCCTCGTTGCCGAGTTTGCGCTGCCCGAATCTCGCAGGGTGATCGCATGAATGTGCTCTTGTTCGGTGCGACGGGAATGGTGGGGCAGGGCGTTCTCCGCGAGTGCCTCGATGATCCAAAGGTCTTCCGGGTCCAAACCATCGGCCGCTCCGCCACCGGTGTGCAACACGCGAAACTCCAGGAACTCGTCCATCCGGATCTCTTCCACTACGATTCCATCGAGGACCAACTCACTGGCTTCGATGCCTGCTTCTTCTGTCTCGGCGTGGCTTCGAGCGGCATGAAGGAAGCCGAGTACGCACATCTCACTTACGACCTAACTCTCGCCGCCGCGCAAACCCTCAGCCGCCTGAATCCGCTGATGACCTTTATTTACGTCTCCGGATCCGGCACCGACAGCTCCGAGCATGGCCGGTTCATGTGGGCTCGTGTCAAAGGCAGAACTGAAAATGCCCTCCTGCGCCTCCCCTTCAAAGCCGCCTATATGTTTCGTCCCGGGTTCATCCAGCCTCTCGATGGCATTCAATCGCGAACCCGCCTCTACCGCGTCTTCTACTCTGGATTGAAGCCGTTGTTGCCGGTCCTGCGCAGGGCGTTGCCCAACCAGATCCTGACCACCCGGCAGATCGGTCGTGCCATGATCCATGTCGCGAGGGATGGCTTTTCGAGGCACATTCTGGAGAGTTCCGACATCCGCGCCGCCGCAGGTTAAATCCGGCCAGAGCGAAACTCGCTAACCCCGCACCCGTTGACTGTTCAGGGCCTTCCCCATACCATGCCAGCATCTCGCGGTGGGGCGGATGATCGACCAGACAGTCTCGCATTACAAAATTATCGAAAAAATTGGTGGCGGTGGCATGGGGGTCGTCTATAAGGCGGAGGACCTGGAACTGCGCCGTTTTGTCGCCCTGAAATTCCTGCCGGAAGACGTGTCCCGCGACTCCCAGGCCCTGGAGCGTTTTCGCCGGGAAGCACGCGCCGCTTCCGCGCTCAACCACCCGAATATCTGCACGATCTACGAAATCGGCCGGCACCAGGAACTCACGTTTATCGCCATGGAGTTCCTCGACGGCATGACCCTGAAGCACCGCATCAATGGGAGGCCCATCGATACCGAGACCCTGCTGGGCGCCGCCATCGAGATCGCCGATGCCCTCGACGTTTCCCATTCGCAAGGCATCATTCATCGCGACATCAAGCCGGCCAACATCTTCCTCACCAAGCGTGGCCATGCGAAGGTGCTGGACTTCGGTCTCGCAAAAGTTACGATCGATGCCTCCGCCGATATCGGCGCCACCCGTTCCGGCATGATGACCGCCGGCGAGCAGCACCTCACCAGCCCCGGCACCCTGATCGGCACTACCGCGTATATGTCGCCCGAACAGGTTCGCGCCCGCGAACTCGATCCCCGCACCGACTTATTTTCCTTCGGTTCCGTCCTGTACGAGATGGCCACCGGGGACATTCCATTTCGCGGCGAGAGTTCGGCAGTCATCTGCTCGCAGATTCTCAGCGCAGAACCGACCCCGCCGATGCGCCTGAACCCCAGCATTCCTGCCAAGCTCGACGACATTATCCTGCGGCTGCTCGAGAAGGATAAGGAGTTGCGCTACCAGCACGCCTCCGACCTGCGGTCGGATCTCCAGCGCCTTAAGCGGGATTCGGAGAGCGGCCGTATTTCGTCGCCGTCGCGCTCTTCCTCCAGCGTCTCCTCGCAGGCATCTTCGACGCAGCCGCCATCCGTCGCCTCGTCCCCGCAATTCTCCAGCGGACCAGCGATCGCCGTCGCCTCCGATTCCAGTCATAAGAGTGCGCCCGTAGAAACGCCGCCCTCCTCGGCGGCCGTGCCGCCGCCCCACAAGTCAATGCCATGGAAGGTGATCGCGCCGGTCGCACTCGTGATCGTCGCGGTACTCGGCGGACTTTTCTACTGGCGGCAGCATCAACGCACCCCGAAGCTCACCGACAAAGATCAACTCATCCTCGCCGATTTCAACAACCAGACCGGCGACGCGGTCTTCGATTCCACGCTGAAAGAAGCGTTGGCCATCCAGCTCGAGCAATCGCCGATGCTTTCGCTGGTGAGTGATGCGGAACTGCATAACAACCTGCAGTATCTCGGCCAGCCCAAGGATCAGAAGATCACCGCGGAGCTGGCCCAGCAGATTGGCCAGCGCCTCGGAGTGAAGGCCTACCTCGCAGGCACCATCGCGACGCTTGGGAATTCGTATGTCATCTCGATCAATGCCGTGAACTGTGCCACCGGCGAAGTGTTCGCGCGTGAACAAGAGACTGCACCCGATAAAGCCGATGTGCTCAAAGCGGTTTCCACGGCCGCCACCGACCTTCGCGCTCACCTCGGCGAGTCGATGGCCTCGATTCAGAAACTCTCCACTCCGTTCACCAACGTTACGACCTCGTCCCTGCAGGCCTTCCACGCCTTCTCTCTCGGAGAAGACGCTCATCGCATGGGGCACGACCTTCCCGAAGCCGAGTCGTTTTACCAGGAAGCCATTAAGTTCGATCCGACCTTTGCCATGGCCCTGGCGAGACTCGGGGTGGTTTACAACAATGTCGGTGCCATCACGAAATCGCTCGCTTATTTGAAGAAAGCCTACGATCTGCGCGAACGCGTTACCGAACGCGAACGCATGTACATCGAGTCCCAATACGCCCTGACTGTGGGCGACATGCCGAAAGCCCTCGAGAGTTACAAGCTCTACGTCGATACCTATCCGCGCGACGCGGCCGCCTGGAACAATCTCGCAACCGTTTACCAGACCGCCGGGGACTATGAGCAGGCTTCGGATGGTTTTAAAAAGGCATGGGAGATTGCTAAGTGGGACAATATCGCCGCCTCCAACGCGGCGGGTACCCTGCTTTCCATTGACCGTCTCGACGAGGGCGAGCGCTACGTCAAGGAAGCCGAGGTCCAGGGTGGAGGGAACGATGTCAATTTCCACATCAACGTGATGATGGACGACTATCTCCGCGGCCGTCCCGACTGGGACAAGCAACTTCAGTGGGCTGCGGGCCGTGCCGATGGCTTCGTTGCGGAATCCGCAGGGGCCGTCATCTATTTCGATTTGGGACGCTTGCGCGAAGCGGACCAGCACTGGGAGCATGCCGCGCAACGTGCCGAACAACAGCACCTCGCCGATTCGGCCGGCAATATCTATGCCCTGAAGGCTTTGCAGGACGCTCTTGTGGGCAATTGTTCTGGTGCGCGGGATACCGCTCATCACGCGCTCCTGGTGGATCGTTCGATCGCTACGGTGCCGTCGGCCACGCTCGCGATGGCGCTCTGTGGAGAAGCTCCGGGCGCGTTGAAGGAAGCCGAAGCCCTGGCAACGGAGCAACCGCTCAACACCCTGGCCAACCAGGTGTACTTGCCGCAAGTAAAAGCAGCCATCGCTAATTCGCAGCGAAAGTACGACGACGCGGCCCACCTCCTCGATCAGGCCGCACCGTATCTGCTTGTCACCAAAGTACCGCAACTGCTCGGCATCGCCTCGGTTGCAGCCCACCGCCCACAACAGGCTCTGACCGATTTCAAACCCGGTCTGCGTTACCGCGGGCTCTCCTTGCAACAGGGAGTCTCGGGATCCACGCAGAACCCCGATTATGTGCTCTGCCTTCTCGGCACGGCCCGCGCCCAGGCGCAATTCGACAAGAGTGCCGCCGCGAAGAGTTATCAGCAACTGCTGACCATCTGGAAGAATGCCGATCCCGACTTTATTCCAGCGCAGGAAGCCAAGCGCGAACTAGCTGCCCTCGGCAACTGAACTTTCGGACAAGAAAAAGGCGCGCCGTGGCGCGCCTTCTTTGTAACGGCACTTCTTACTGCGCCGTAGCGCTCGTGTTCTGCGCGTTTCCGATCGACTGCCCGCTGACCACCATCTCCACACGCCGGTTCTGTTGGCGCCCTGCCGCGGTTCCGTTAGTCGCTACCGGGTCTTCCTGCCCGAAGCCTTCCGACACCACCGCATCCGCCGGAATCCCTTGCTTCAGCAGATAGCCACGCACCGTGTCGGCGCGCCGCTGCGATAGGTCGCGGTTGTAGTCCGGAGTTCCCGTCGAATCCGTGTAGCCGTCCACCCGGATCTTCAGGTCGGGATACGCGAGCAGAATTCCTGCCACCTTGGCTAACTTCTCGCGTGCGCCGGGCCGCAAGGTTGACTGGTTCACGTCAAACAGCACGTCCGACATATTCACGATCAGCCCTTTGGCGGTGTCGCGCGTCTGCAACACCGTGTTGAGTTGCTGCTGCAGCCGCTGCCGTAAATCTGCCTCGCGCCGCTGCGCGTCGGCCGCCTGTTGTTGAGCGGTTTGCGCTTGTTGCTGCGCCGCCTGCGCCTGCTGCTGCGCCTGCGCTAACTGCTGCTCTGCCTGCTGGCGGTCGGCCAGAGCCTGCTGCTTGGCGGCCTCGGCTTCCTGGCGTTCCTGCTGCGCCTCCTGCTGCATCTGCGCGGCCTGTTGTCGCGCCATGTCTGCCTGCTGTTGCGCCGTCTGCGCCTGCTGCTCGGCGAGTTGACGCTGCGCCGCTTCCTGGTCGGCCTGTTGCTGCGCCTGCGCCGCCTGCTCGTCCGCTTCACGCTGCGCGTTGCGGGCTTGTTCCTCGTGCTTGCGGCGCAGGGCAAGAATCCGCGAATCTTCCGCCGTCTGTACCGCTTGCCGCGCCTCGGCGATCACCGCATTCTTGTCGGCGTGGGCATCCTGGTCTGCCTGCGCCTTGTTCAACTGCTCCTGCGCATTGCGAAAGTCGTCAGTGGCATAGCGGCTCGCCTGCGCCCACTCCGCGATGCGCACCGCATTGCGCGCCTCCAGCAGTTCCAGGGGAACTCGACGCTCGCCGGTAAACAGCGGCTTCAACTCACCCTGCTCCACATGTTCGGTGTAGCTGCCCGCGCGCAGCAGCGAATACCGCGCGTCGACCGCCACCACGGAACCTACCGTGTCTGGACGTACGATATTCTCCATGACCACCACTTCGCTCGGCTGCGTTACTGCGAAGTCGGGCTCGGCGGTGATGATCAGCGCAAACGCCTGCAGATCGGTGGTCGCGTTCTGCTTAAAGTGAGTGTGGTCCACGTTGAGGATCTCGCCCAGGTTCTGCGGACGTCCGTCCGGCGTAATCGCCCATAGTACATACGTCAGGAACTCAGGACCGAAATCCCACGGCATCTTCGCGAAATGTTCCACCGATAGCTCGATATTCAATCGTCCTTGGCGGCCTTTCACCTCCGCTTCGCCTTTGGCATCCGGCATACGGTCCGTTCCGCGCATGTCAATTTTGGTCTCGCCGTGATGCTGGTAGTTCACCGCCTTTACCGTGCGTGAAATCAGCTCCGTGCGATCAGTAAGTTGCGGGTCCTCGTCGCGGCTCGTGCGGTCCGCTTGTGCCAGCGCTGTCGCTGAAAGTGCGCTGATGAGCGCCAATGAAAGAAAAGTCCGTCCCATGAGTACCTCCTGATTTATCGCCCTGATCAGGCGATAAGATGGCAGGGGGCAGGGCGGAGTTATCCTCGCAGTCGCTGGGAGTTGCCGATTCCCGCGAGCGACCGAAGCAGCAGTGGCGGAATCGAATAACTTTTTGAGCGAGTTTGAGCGAGAAAAGAAGAGTGGAATGAGATCCAGGGAAGCAGCCGTTTACGTCGTCGAGACGCTCCGGAATCGAGGGCACCAGGCGTACTTCGTCGGCGGCTGCGTACGTGATCTCCTGCTCAATCGCCATCCCGCCGACTACGATGTTGCCACCGACGCCCTCCCCGCCGAAGTCACGAAGATTTTTCCAAAGACGTGGGCCGTCGGGGCACAGTTTGGGGTTGTGCTTGTTCCCATTCCCGATGAAGACAGCTGCCAGCCCGACGAGGCGAACCCCCGCAGTCATCACCACGGCTGTATTGAAGTTGCGACCTTCCGCTCCGACGGTACTTACACCGATGGACGCCATCCCGATGCTGTCCGATTCTCCAAGGATCCTCGTGAAGATGTGCAGCGCCGCGACTTCACCATCAATGGTCTGTTGCTCGATCCTCTCAACCGCGACGAGGTGATCGATTACGTCGGCGGCCGCGCCGATCTGACCGCCGGAATCATCCGCACCATCGGCGATGCCCAGCGCCGCTTCTCCGAAGATAAGCTGCGCCTGCTGCGTGCGGTGCGCTTTGCCGCTCGCTTCGAATACCGGATTGAACCGGCGACGATGCAGGCCATCCGCTATCTGGCGCCTGAGATCCGCGTGGTTAGCCGCGAGCGGGTGCGCGATGAACTCACCAAGATGTTGACCGAAGGCCATGCGCGACGCGCCTTCGAGTTGCTCGACGAATCCGGCCTGCTCAAAGAGGTCCTGCCGGAAGTCGCCCGCATGAAAGGCGTCGAGCAACCGCCGCAATACCATCCCGAAGGCGATGTCTGGATCCACACCTTGCTGCTGCTCGAGAAGCTCCCCGAGAACAGCTCACCTACGCTGGCGTGGGGCGCGCTGCTGCACGATGTCGGCAAACCGCCCACTTTTCGCGTCGCCCCCGATCGCATTCGTTTCGATGGCCACGTTGAGGTCGGGGTCAAAATGACCGAGCAGCTCGGGCGTGAGTTGCGCTTCTCGAACGACGAACTCGACCAGGTCAGCGCCCTCGTTGCTAATCACATGAAGTTCATGGAAGTCACGCGCATGCGGGAGTCCACCCTGAAGCGCTTCATGCGCCTGCCACGCTTCGACGAGCACATGGCGCTGCATAAATTGGATTGCCTCTCCAGTCATGGCAATCTCGAACTCTATGACTTCGTCAAGGAACAGATGGAGAAAACGCCTGCCGAAGAGATCCGACCGGCACCCTTCCTCACCGGAAAGGACCTCATCGCGGCTGGCTACAAACCTGGTCCGGGGTTCAAGCAGATGCTCGCCGCGGTCGAAGACGCGCAACTGGAAGGCCGTCTGCGTTCTACAGAAGAAGCCCTGGGGTTCGTGAAAGCAGAATTTCCGCTTTGAACGAGCGCTATTGCAGATAGAAGAGGTAGATAGCCGCGACAAGGACCATCATCAGGGTAAAAGCGATCTTGCGCTGCCGCGGCGTGATCGTTTCCGTGGAAACTTGCGAAGATGAATCACCAGCCAACATGCAAAGTAGAATGCATCAACTCTGGATTTCGGAAAACTCTCGATAGTAACCGGCGAGCACAGCGTTTCACCTTACCCGCTCTCCCCATTTCCCCGTAAGTCCAAGTGCTACAATCGAATTTTCGCCCCGCACCATGGAAAGTATCCGGCAGTCGCTGCAACAAATTGTCATAGATGCCGTGCGGCGGGCCCCCCCAGAGGACGTGCCGATCCTGGCCTGGCCCCTGGCCTGCGGCTCCGCGGTGGCAGAGAAAACTCGCGCGTTGGCCTTCACCGGCGGCGAATTGATGGTTCAAGTGCCGGATGCAGCCTGGCGAACGCAACTGTTGAGCCTCACTGGTGAATACCTGCGGCAGCTCCGCCACATCACCGACGGCCGCATTGAACGCTTGCGATTTGTGCTCGCCGGCGAGATGGAAAAGCGATGAAAGTCACTCAAAAAGATGTGCAGTATGTTGCCGACCTCGCGAATCTTGAATTGACAGAGACCGAGACGGCGCGGTTTCTGAAAGATCTCAACTCGATCCTCGAGTACATCGACAATTTGAACGAACTCGACACCACCAACGTCGAACCGATGGCGCAAGTGGCGGCCCGTTACGGCGGAGAAGGGAAGCCCGAAGCCGAGCGCTACAAGTACGCCCTTCGCGCCGACGAGCTTCGCCCCAGCCTGCCGCACGAGGTGGCGCTGCAGAATGCCCCCGATACGGACGGCGTCTACTTCAAGGTTCCCAAGGTTATCGAGCGCTAGCAGATCGATGGATATCAATCTACTTACAATTGACGCCACTCGCATTGCCATCCAGGAGCGGCAGACAACCGCCACCTCCCTGGCCAATGAGTTCTATAAGAAGATCGAGGCCGAGGATGGCGACATTCACGCCTATCTCACCCTCTCGCGTGACCGCGCCATGGCGCAGGCGCACAAAATCGATGCCCTCGCCGATAAGGGCGAAGACCTCCCGCCGCTCGCTGGCGTTCCCATCGCGGTCAAAGATGTAATCAACACCCGTGGGGTGCGCACAACCGCCGGCTCGAAGATCCTCGAGAATTTCATCGCGCCCTACGACGCCACCGTCGTCCAGAGACTCGAAGCCGCAGGTGCCGTCATTCTTGGGAAGACCAATTGCGACGAGTTCGCGATGGGCTCCTCGAACGAAAATTCCGCCTACGGCCCAGTGCGTAATCCGCGCGACAAAACCCGGGTCCCCGGCGGCTCTTCCGGTGGCTCTGCCGCAGTGATTGCCGCCGGCACGGCTGTCACCTCCCTCGGCTCCGATACTGGCGGCTCCATCCGTCAGCCCGCCTCTTTTTGCGGCGTCGTCGGTCTCATGCCCACCTACGGCCGCGTCTCCCGCTACGGCCTGATCGCCTTCGCCTCTTCGCTCGACCACATCGGCCCCTTTGCCAGGGACGTTAAAGACGCCGCCATCATGCTCGAGGTCATCGCCGGGCGCGATCCCATGGATTCCACCTCGGCCGAAATCCCAGTCCCCGTCTATTCCGACGAAATCGGCAAGCCGGTGCGCGGCATGAAAATCGGTGTTGCCAAGGAGTACTTCGGCGAAGGTCTCGATCCCGAAGTGAAGGCCTCCGTCGAAGCCTCCATTCAGAACCTGGCGAAAGCAGGCGCCGAGATCGTAGAAGTCTCCCTGCCCCATACCAAGTACGCCATTCCGACCTACTACCTGGTCGCCACCGCCGAAGCTTCGTCTAACCTTGCGCGCTTCGACGGTGTGCGTTACGGTCACCGCTCGCGCGACGCCAAGACTCTGTCCGAGATGTACCGCAAGAGCCGCGATGAAGGCTTCGGCGCCGAAGTCAAACGCCGCATCATCCTCGGAACCTATGCGCTCAGCGCCGGTTACTATGACGCCTACTACCTGAAGGCGCAGAAAGTGCGTACCCTGCTGGCCCAGGATTTCGACGAAGCCTTCGCCCAGGTCGACGCTATCGTCACTCCGACCACGCCGACTCCGGCTTTCCAACTCGGCGAAAAGGCGGACGACCCCCTAGCCATGTATCTCGCGGACATCTATACGGTGACTGCCGATCTCGTGGGTATCCCCGGCATCTCGGTTCCCTGTGGACGGTCAAAGCAGGGGTTGCCCATTGGCCTGCAGGTTTTTGCCCGGCATTTCCAGGAAGGTACTATGATTCGCGTCGCCCACGCGGTAGAACATGCGTTAGCGGTCTGACAGGCCCTTCGGTTCGGCGCACCTGATCACGTCAGCAGCTCTGGATCCCGCGAATCTGTTCAAACGCGGCAGGCCAAATACACATCCAAGCTTGTAGATGGACCGGTTGAGGTCCATCCAGGGGAGTCTCGATGGCTGATCCACTTCGCGAAGTAACCTTTAAGTCCAATCCACCCATGGAGGGCTCTGCCTTGGAAGACGCAAGTTTGGAAGCTTTGCTGCCCGGAGTTCCTTCCGGATCGAATCTTCCCCGCCAGACGGAAAATCCCCGCCTGAACCGAACCGCCGAGAGCATCGGCTCTGCTTTAGGCACCACGGTCGGCAAGTTTCGTTCCGGCATGACACTGGTACAAAGCCGCTCCGAGCAGACGGCTCGCGAGGTTACCGACACCATTTCCCAGCATGCCCAAAGCCTCACCGCCGCCGCTGTCGAGCAGGCGGAACGCCTCGGCGATGTCGCGGAAGGGAAAGCCTCCGAGTTCCTGGACAGCGCCCAGAAGCAGATCGACGAGTTGCGCGAAGTGGCGCGCCGCGGCTTGGTGGAAGCGAGAAAGCAAGCCGCCATCGCGCGGGAAGAACATCCCGATCGAATTGATCCTGGGCTTTGCCGCCCTCTCTTTTGCGCTAGGTTTCGCGCTCAGGGTTTGGAGATCCAATGATTAACGACGTGCACGCCGCTAACGGCAAGACTCTCACCGACGTTCTCCAGGATTTCAAGAACGAGTTCATCGTTTTCGTGGAAACCCGGTTGCAACTTCTGCAGGAGGAGATGCGCCAGAAGGCAGCCGGCATCAAGGCTGCTGTTCCGATGCTCGTGGTCGGCGCGGTAATTCTACTCACCGCATGGCTGTTGGTTACCGCGCTGATTGTTGCGGTTGTCGCAGTCTTCGTGGCTGGCGCGATGCCGGGAAGCCCATGGGTTTATTCCGTCGCCTTCGGCTCCGTAGCCGTCCTCTATCTCATCATCGGGGCAATCTTTGCCGCCGTCGGCAAGAGCGCTCTGAGCAAACAAAGCCTCAAGCCTGAGAAGACAATTCGTGTCCTCCAGGAAGACAAAGTGTGGTTGCAATCGGAAGGATCGAGGATGCAAGCATGACCAACGGCGGAATACCTCTCGACGTCCTGGAACAGCAGGCGGCGGAACAGCGCAAGCGCATTCACCAGTCCGTCGACGACCTCAAAGAACTCAAGACCAGCGTCACCGCGAATGTCCGGGAAACGCTCGACCCCAAACGCCAGGCACGGCAGCACTTCTGGGCCGCTACGGGCGTCGCCAGCCTCGTCGCCCTCGTCTTGGGGTACGGGTTGGCCGGCGTCTTTGTCGATTAGTTTCAAGCGTTTCTCTTTGCTGGAACGCAGAGGCTGGCACCGGATGTGTCAGCCTCGCAAACATCCCCGTACTTCCTGAATCTCACCTTCCGTGATATAAACCCACATCAGCGGTCATTCATACCGTCCAAATCATTGTTTCTCCTCCCGGAGGAGGTTCCGTGTCTGAGGTTCGAACGGGAAAACGGTTCGAAGTGCATCTCCCGATCAAGATCCATAGCGACGAGTCCGCGGAGTTGCATGAAGGCGAAACCGACAACTTAAGCGCGGCAGGCGTCTACCTGTCGCTCGACTCTTCTCTCGAAGTGGGCTCTGCGGTAGAGTTCGATATCACCATGCCCGCAGCCGTTATTGGCTCCGAGAAGGATGTTCGCATTCACTGTAACGGCCGGGTTATCCGGACCGAAGCTCCCAAGGAAGGCACCAAGAACAGCGGCGTGGCTTGCGTCATCGACCGCTATGAGTTCCTTCGCTGATCGGATGGAGAAATGCTGAAGATCCTTTTGGCCGATAATCAAGCAATTTTCCGTGCGGGGATCGCCAAGGTCCTCGCGGTGGAAGACGATCTCCGTGTCGTGGCCCAGGCCCAATCCGTGGAACAGATGATGATGGCGCTCGATAAGTTTCGAGCCTCCGTCATGATCTTCTCGGCCAGCTTCTTGCCCGATCTCACAGCCGTCGTGCAGGCCGCGAATCGCTGCAAGACCGGTTTGATCGTCGTCGCCGAAAATGGCGAGAACGCTTCGAAGTATCTCAATGCCGGCGTTCGCGGAGTCGTTTACCGCAACGTCAGCGGCGACATGCTCGTGGAATGCGTGCGCAAAGTCTCCCGCGGCGAACGCTTTACCCAGGAAACCAAGCCCGCCGCCACCGCTCCCGAGAGTGATGACTTTGTCGGCGCGCGCGTCCGCGATCGCCTTACCCCGAAGGAACTCCGCATTGTCGCCCTGATCGTCCAGGGCTACAAGAATAAGGAAATCGCGCTCCAGTTGGGGACTACCGAACAGGTCATCAAGAACTATCTGCGCAACGTTTACGACAAGATCGGTGTCTCGGATCGCCTGGAGCTTGCGCTCTTCACGATCCATCACCACATTCTTGCCGAAGCCGCGGCCGCAACCACCGAAGGTAAGATTCTCCAGTAATCGCAGCCATGCAAAAGGCCCGCCACCAGGCGGGCCTTTTCTCGTTTCTTTGTCTTACGCGGATCGTTCGCTGCGCTCGCTCGTCTTGAGCAATTCGTTCACGATCGTCACCAGTTCCTCGGGATTCACCGGCTTCTCAAGGTAGAGGTCCGCCAGCGGCTCGGCCGCCTGGAACGCCTCGGCTACGTATCCGGAAACCACAACCACCGGCATGCTGGAGTGTGACTTGGCGGCCTGCACTACCGCCCGTCCGTTGGCATCGCCCAGGCGCCAGTCGGTCACGACCGCGTCATATTCATTGGTTTTCAGCTTTTCGATCGCATCGTGGGCTGAACTCGAAGGGGTGACGGTATGTCCCGCAGCTTCCAGGATGGCGCACTTGAGCGTGACAACATGGGGCTCATCGTCGATACACAAAATTTTCGCCATGACGTCCTTTGAGCAGGATGGGGCGTTTTGCAGCCGGCAGTGCGTGCACCAGGCAGCAAGAATCTGGGCCTATTCTTCTGTACTTGAACAGAGTTGTCAATTCCAGCGCGATTTTGCCCCAAAACGAAAGGGAGGGCCGAAGCCCTCCCAGGTTCAGGAACTCGCCTCACGTTACCTTAGGACCTTCTCCGCAACCGATTTCGCCTGCGTGAACAGCAGCAAATAGTCCGGTCCACCCGCCTTTGAGTCAGTGCCGGACATATTGAAGCCGCCGAACGGATGCGCCCCCACCATCGCTCCCGTGCACTTGCGGTTCAAGTACAGGTTGCCGACAAAGTACTCGCGCGCCGCGTAGTCGAGTTTGTCTCTGGATCCGGTGTACACCGCGCCGGTCAGCCCGAATTCCGTGTTGTTCGCAATGCGCAGGCCCTCTTCGAAGTCGCGGCACTTGATCACCGCCAGCACAGGTCCGAAGATTTCTTCCTGCGCAATCGTCGCCGTCGGTGCCACGTCCGCAATGATCGTCGGCTGGACGAAGTACCCGGCGCCGGCTTGCTCGTCGCGCGCTCCCCCGGTAATCAGCCGGCCGCCTTCTTGCAACGCTTTATCGACGTAGCCGAGAATCTTGTTCATCGAAGCTTCGTTGATCACCGGACCCATCCCCGGATTTTTCGTCGTCTCGCCGACCGTGATCTTCTCCACCCGCTCCTTCAACGCCGCAACGAAGCGGTCATAGATCCGCTGATCGACGATCACCCTCGAGCATGCCGAACACTTCTGTCCGCTGAACCCGAACGCCGCCTGGGCGACTCCCTCTACCGCGGCATCGAATTCCGCATCCGCATCCACCAGGATTGAGTCTTTGCCGCCCATCTCCAGGATCGTCCGCTTGATCCAGATCTGTCCCGGCTGCGTCTTCGCCGCATGCTCATTGATGTCGAGCCCAACCTCTTTCGACCCGGTAAACGCGATGTACCGCGTCTTCGGATGGTTCACCACATTGCCGCCGAAGCTTCGTCCGCTGCCCGTGCAGAAGTTCACCACTCCATCCGGCACCCCCGCTTCTTCGAGCAGTTCTACGAACTTAGCCGCGATCGCCGGGGAGTCGCTCGAAGGCTTCAGCACCACCGTGTTGCCGCATACGATGGACGCCATCGTCATGCCCGCCATGATCGCGCAAGGGAAATTCCACGGCGGAATCACCGCACCCACTCCCAACGGAATGTATTGCAGGTGGTTGCGTTCGCCCGGCAATTGGATCGGCGTGGTAGCCTTCGCGAGCTTCAGCGCCTCCATGCCGTAGAAGTAGGCGAAGTCGATCGTCTCGGCGACGTCCGCATCCGCTTCCACCCAGTTCTTGCCGACCTCGAACACCATCCAGGCGGAGAATTCGAATTTCCGTTCCTGCAGCAGGTTGCCGACGCGGAACAGCAGGTTCGCGCGCTCTTCCAGTGTCGTCCGGCTCCAGCTCTCGAAAGCCTTGAGCGCTGCCTGCATCGCGGGCTCGACTTCCGCTGCTCCCGCCTCCTGGAACACGCCGACCACCTGCGCCGGGTTCGACGGATTGATCGACTGGATCTTGTTCGCAAGCTTGATCCGCTTGCCCCCGATGATCAGGTCATACTCGCGGCCCAGTTCGCTGCGCACCTTCTCGATCGCCGCCCGCATCTTGCGGGCATTTTCCTCGCGCGAAAAGTCGGTCAGCGGCTCGTTGGCAAATGTCTTCGGAATACGCGCTTCCACGCGGCTCGACAGGGTAGTAGCCATGATTGCAAATCCTCCCGGCAGTTCACAGTTCAGGACCGGAACAGCCGCGCAAACCCCTCATTTTATCACTCAGGAATAGATGTTTCGGCTCGCCCAAAGGACGCAGCTCCGCGTCAGTCCCTTGTCCCGCGGCCAGCCCACTAATGCTCTGGCTTCCCCATCGCTCTCTCTTGTCATTGCGAGGAGGGCGTTAGCCCGCCGTGGCAACCGGCTGTCTTTGTCCACGCAGCAAAACAGGAGATCCCACCTGGGATGACAACAAGAGAGACTGGCCTGCATTCCGATGTAGATGTCGGCTTACCGCGTTGTCACTCCCTGCGGCCTTACCGAAGCCGTCCGCTCCAGCTTGTCCCATGCAAAATTCCCGCCCTCGACCGCCCGCTTCAGGGTCTTCAGCAGCACCAGCGAGAACAGTTGCCGATAGGCGAAACGCTGTAACCACACGTGTGCCAGCAGCAGGAAATCCTTGTGGCCCCCCGGTTGTTGTCGCTCCAGCGCGAACGCCACCGTGGATGCAATGAAGTCGATTACCAGGAATAAGGCAAAGAACAACAGCAGTTTGTGGAAGCTGGTGGGATCCGCCGACTCGGGATGCATATAGCGGTTCCACGCATACGATCCCACCCCGAACAGGAACATCAGATCGATGAAGGGTGAGACCACGGGCAGAAGGATCTGGAAGATCACGACATTGGGCAGAGCAAACCATCCCAACGCGCCGCCCTGCCGGAAAGCCGACCGGTGCTTCCATACCGACTGCATAATCCCGAACGACCACCGGAAGCGCTGCCGCATCAGCCCGTTCGCCGTCGATGGCGCTTCGGTGTAGGCCAGGGCCAGGTCCTCGTACTCCACCCGGTAGCCCGCCTGCAGTAACGCCATCGTCAAATCGGCGTCTTCGGCCACGGTGTCGTGGTGGTATCCGCCCGCCGCCCGCACCGCCTCCGTCCGCCACGCCCCAATCGCTCCCGGAACAACGCTGACCGCCCCCAGCACATCGAGCGCGCGCCGCTCGAAATTCTGGCTGGTGATGTACTCCAGCGCCTGCCAGCGCGTCCACAGGTTCACCCGGTTGCCGACCTTTGCGTTCCCGGCCATGGCCGCAATTTTCGGATTGAGGAAGTGCGGCACCAGCAGCGAAATCGCATTGGGCGCGATGATGGTATCCGCATCGATGCCCACAAACAATTCCTCGGTTACGAACTCAAGCCCGTAATTGAGGGCGTCCGCCTTGCCCGAATTCTCCTTCGTCAACAGGGTGACTTTGCCGCTCGCAATCTCTCTCGCGAAGGAGTTCTGTACCACCTCGATTGTCGCATCGTTCGATCCATCGTCGATCACGATCGCGCGCAGCTTGGGGTAGTCCGAATCGAGCACGCCGCGCACCGTACGTTCGATGACCATCTCCTCGTTGTAGGCCGGAATCAGCACTGCCACCGCCGGCTGATAATCCGGATCCTTTGGGGTGCGCGAACCCCGGATGCGGTCAAAGATCGCCAGCGCCCCGATGAACACCAGCCGCCCGGTCATCAACACATCGCCAATGAAGAAGACGAAGATAATCAAGCTGCTCACCAAACCGAAGAGCGTAAAGCTCAAACTCGCGACCATCGCCTCCCAGCGTTCGTTCTTGCTGATCTGCGGCATCACCTGGGCCCGCGTCTTCCCCAGCAGCTCCGACACCGGTACAAGTTGGTATCCCCGTGCCTGGATCGCCGGAATGATGATCTCCAGCGTCTTCACGGTCTCGCTGCGATCTCCGCCGCCATCGTGCATCAGGATGATATTGCCGCAGGTCAGGAAGTTTGTCGGTTTGCATGGCGGCAGGTTGTTCAGAACCTCGGCTGCCATCTCGGCCGCAGTCCGCCGCGGATTGTCATGCCAATCGTTGGTATCGATCTTGTCGCCCACCGTGATGTAGCCCATATCCTGCGACAACTCGAGGGGCGCCACCTCGTCGGCCGTGTCCGGTTCGGCATCTATCGAATAAGGAGGGCGGAACAATACCGGCTTGATCCCCAGCTTCCCCGCGAACAATCGCTCCGTCAGGTTCAGCTCCACCTTGAAATAAGATCGCGAGATGCCGCTGATATCGGGATGGGTGAATGTGTGATTCCCAATCTCATGGCCATCGGCGTAGAGCTTTTTAGCCAGCGCCGAGAATTTCTCGGCCTGCACCCCGATCAGGAAAAATGTTCCCTTGACCCCGTACTTATCGAGCACCGCCATGATTTTCGGCGTCCAGGTCGGGTCCGGACCGTCATCGAAGGTAAGGGCAATCTTTTTGTCGGAGGCCCCATACCGCGCGATCCGGTAAGGTGTCGGCAGCTTCGTGAAATCTTCCGCCGTAATGATCCCCGTCGGGTCCACCGTCACCGTTCGCTGTCCTGGCGACGGACGCTCTTCGATCTGCAGGATCTCGCCGGCCTCCTCCATATCCACGTCCTGGCCCGGCGGTACTTCTTTCAACTTATCGGGCGCGCTCGCATCGCCCGGCTGGTCCCACACGTTCCACAGCGACCGGTCTTCCGACCCAAGCCGCCACAGCGCAAAGGTGTTGATCCCAAGCTGCTGCGCCGCGCGCATCTGGTTCAGCGCCGTTACTGCATCGGTGAACCACACATCATGCCGGGACTTGTCGCCCTCCATGAAGGAGAAGTGGGGGTTCAACGCATCGCCGTCCAGCTCCACGTCGGCATCGGATTCCTCCGCGCTTGTCCAGGCATCCTGCACGCTCACGGTGTGAGCCGCTTGCGGGAGCTTCGACTTCCCGACCGTCGTCCACTCGTACCCGTAGTTGCTGATCGCGCAAATCAGCTTGTTGCGCGGGATCTGCTTCAACGCCGCCTTCAGGTTATCGACGAACCAGTCTTGCGATGCCACCGCTCCCGCCGCGGCCCCGGGATAGTGCTCGTCGTAGTTCATCAGGATCAGCCCATCGGCATCGTGCGCCACGCTTTTGTAATCGAAATCCGGATTGTTCGCCGGGACCGCCAGGTACAGCTTCTTCCCGCTGCTATGCAGCTCCTGCGCCAGCTCCGCCACCAGCGCCTTGTATCCCGGCATCGCATCCACCGGAAAATCTTCGAAGTCCAGCGTCAGTCCGCGATAACGGTCGGTCGCCAGGAACGTCTCGACCTGGCTGCGGAAGTGCGCCCGGCTGCCGGCATCGTTCAGGAAGTCGCCAATGTCGGCCTTCCACTCGTTGGCGATCGGATCGAAGTTGTTCACCAGCGGGAAGACTTCCGTCTCCGCCTTCTCCGCCTTCAGGAACGGCATCAGCTTCTCATCGACCGGGCGAGCCTTTCCGGCAGAATCCAGCACATCGAACAGCTTGTTTTCCGGCGTCACGCCCTGCAGATGGCCATCCGCCGTCAGAACGTGCAGGAACTCCGGAAACAGTAAGTCGATTTGCGGGTAATACTGCTTGATCGACGAGAAACTCGCCGCGTCCCAGTCCACATAGAAGGCTGCGCGAATGCTTTCCGACGAGTTCAGCACCACCTGCGAAGCCGCGTTCTTCGTCTTGCGGTGCGTCCCCGCCTTCCGCACGTACTTCCGCTTCTGAATGTCCTTGAAGGCCTTGTAGGGCTTCTTGGCCTCAATCAATCCAAGCGAAGGAACATTCGTATTCCGGAGGATGCTGACCAGAAAGAAGGCGATCAGCAGGCTCGCCAGCACGCCGGCGATGTCCAGCGCCCATCGCAGGCGCCGCCAGCGTTTTCGGTCGGGATCATAAAAAACAGGGCGTGGCATTGGAAGTCTTCTTTATCGTAAGGTGCTCAAAAGTGCGCGTCAAATCAGGGTTTTGTGCGTGGCGCTGTCCTATTTAAACCCATTGGCCGAGAAACAGACTCGCATCGCTTGTCCCACGAACGTATCATCCTTCAGGTGATCCGATTCCTGCGCAGCGCGAAATGGCTATTCCTCTTCGGAACGCTCCTCGCGATTGCCCTCCGCCTTGTCTTTATCTTTAAGTTCCCGCACGTTACCGGCGATACCTACATCTACGGCGACATCGCCAAGAACTGGATTGACCACGGCGTCTACGGCTTTACCCATCTCGGCGCAGAGCCCGAGCCCACCTGGATCCGCCTTCCCGGCTATCCCGGCTTCCTGGCTATCTGCTTCTTCCTCTTCGGGCGCGAGCACTACACGGCGGTCATGCTCGTTCAGTTGGTCTTCGACGTCGCCAGTTGCTTCCTCATCGCCGACCTTGCTCGCCGCATGATGAACGAACGCGCCGGCAAGATCGCCTTCTTCCTCGCCTGCCTCTGCCCCTTCACCGCCAACTACGTCGCCTCTCCCATGCCGGAGACGCTTTCGATCTTCGCGCTCGCCGCCGCTTTCTGGTGCCTTTATGTTGCGCTCGATGAACCGCAACATCGTTGGCTGGCATGGACCGGCTGCGGATTCTTCATCGGCGTGGCCACCTATCTGCGCCCGGATGGCGGCATTCTCCTCGCGGCCGTCGGCCTTTTCCTTCTCGTCCGCCTCATCCGCGTTCCGGGCGAGCGCCGCACCACGTTCTTTGCCGGCCTGCTCGTTCTCGCCGTCGCCTTAGCGCCGCTGGTCCCCTGGACCTACCGCAACTGGCGCACCTTCGACCGCTTCGAACCCCTGGCGCCGCGCTATGCCAGCGATCTCGACGAATTCACGCCCCTCGGCTTCAATCACTGGGTCCGTACCTGGATGGCCGAGTACGTCTCCGTCGAAGACATCTACTGGCAGATGCCCGGCTCCGACGTCGACGTCAACCTTCTGCCGCGCCGCGCCTACGATACTCCCGAAGAAGAAGCGCTCACCCGCCAGCTCTTCGCGGAATACGAGACCCGCACCGCGATCTGGCCCGCCCTCGACGATCAATTCGAACGGCTCGCTCGCCAGCGTGTCGCCCGCCATCCTTTTCGCTACTACGTCCAGCTTCCGCTCATGCGCATCGCCGACATGTGGTTTCGTCCGCGCAGCGAAACCCTTCCTCTTGATAGCCGTTGGTGGCAGGACTACCAGGACGACTTCTGGAACTCTGCCAAAGCCGCGGCTCTTGGCCTCATCAACTTTCTCTATGTCGCCGTTGCGATCCTCGGCTGCGGCCTTCGTCCTCGGCCGCGTTATCTCTTTGTCATCGTGGCCTATCTCGTCATTCGCACCGCATTTCTCGGCACCCTCGAGAATCCTGAACCGCGTTACACCCTCGAATGCTATCCCCTCATCATCGCGCTTGCCGGCAGTGCGATCTCCTCGTTCGTCTTTACAATCTCATCCCGAAAAATGTAGACACGCGCTTCGCTTTTCCGTATCGTGTCCCCCAACCTTGGGGAGCCCTGCACTTAAAGCGTTTGAATTCAGCGCAGCTCGTGCGGCACGAAAGTTGCTCAGCCTTTTCCCCAAACAGCGCAGTGTTCACAATTAGGAGAAATTTCCTTGCGGAACCTCCGCATATCCGGATTGCAGTTGCCTTCATATTCGCGCTCACGCTCTCTCTTCGTTCTCTCACCAGCAATCGCGCAGCAGGCCACCGGCTCGGTCCTTGGCACGGTTACGGATTCGCAGGGAGCGGTGCTTCCCGGGGTGAAGGTTACCGTCAGCAATACCGCGACCGGAATCGCCCATCCCGCGACCACCGACAAGGACGGAAACTTCCACGTTCTCGATCTCGCAATCGGTAGCTACATCGTCACCGCGGAACACTGCCGGTTTTGCCAAGCTCAAGACCGAAGCCGCAGACCCTGCAGATCAACCAGAATTTGCGCTTCGATATCAAGATGAAGGTCGGCACCAGCCAGGAAGTCGTCGATGTTGCCGGCACCGCTGCCGGCGTCGAGACCGTCAACTCGACCCTCGGACAGTCCGTCACCAGCCGCCCCATCGTCGATCTTCCGCTCAACGGCCGCGATGTGCTTCAACTCGCCAAATCTGCAGCCCGGTGTTACCGAAACCAACGACGATAACGGCAGTGCCGGCACCTTCAGCATCGCCGGCGGGCGCACCGACTCCGTCACCTTCCTCCTCGACGGCGGCGTCAACAATAGCCTCCTGGACAACGGCGTCGTCTTCAATCCCAATCCCGATACCGTCGCCGAATTCCGCATTCTCCAAAACAACTACACCGCCGAGTATGGACGCAACGGCGGCGGCGTCATCAGCGTCGTCACTAAGTCCGGCGGCAACCAGTTCCACGGCAGCGGCTTCGAGTTCTTGCGCAACGACGCGCTCAATGCCAACACCTACTTCAACAAAGAACCGACCTGAATCCGACCCCTCTGCCGCGCGACGTCCTCAAGCGTAACCAGTTCGGCGGCACCCTCGGCGGCCCGATCGTGAAAGATAAGCTCTTCTTCTTCGTCAGCTACGAAGGCCAGCGCCTGACCGCCAAGGTCAATCCTTCTTATTACGGCGATAACGCCAGTACACCAGGTCTTCACCACCGCGGAATTGCAGGGAAATTTCAATGGCGATCCCGGCGTCGCCGCTTTCCTGGCGGCGAACCCCTACTTCCTCGCGCCGGGCACTGTTCCCAGCCAGGCCATCATCGATCCCGCGAAGTTCGATCCCACGGCGCAGAAGTACATTGCTGCGGGCCTGATTCCCAGCACCAGCAATCCCTCAGGACTCATTACTCCGACCGCCAATCGCACGGACAACTTCAACGAACTCAGCATCAAGATCGATTACGACCTCACCGCGAAGGACAGAATCTCTGCCACTCTCGGCGGCCACAAAGATAAGACGCTCGATCCTTACGAGTTCGCTTCCGTGAACGGCTTTCCCAATCAGAATGGGATCGACAATTACTTCTTCAACATCGCTTACACCCGAACCCTTTCCAATACCATGCTGAATGAGTTCCGCTTTACCGCTCAGCGCAATAATGTTCTTCAGGAATACGTCGCCGGCGCCAACTCGGCGGTGACTGCCGCTTCGCTGGGCATCGGTACTACTCCGGACCAGTCCACCGGTCCGCCGAACCTGTAGTTCGGCGATACCGGCCTCTATGTCGGCTACAGCGAACAGGGTCCTACCCACGAGGCCAATAACACCTTCTCGTACGCCGACACCTTTTCGTGGACCAAGGGCAAACACAACTGGAAATTCGGCGCGGGCTTTACCCCGTACCAGAACAACACCCTCTACGACTACTACGTCAACGGTGAATTCGATTTCGTCGGTCCGGGCGGCATCGGAACGGGCGCCTACGATCCGAGTGGCAACCAGGGTAACTCCTACGCCGATTTCCTGCTCGGCGTTCCCGAACGCCTATTACCAATACCCGTCTGCGCCCTCCAATATCCGCAGCAAGAACAGCTTCTTCTTCGCGCAGGACGAATGGCACGTCGATCGACGCCTCGTCCTCAACCTCGGCGTGCGCTATGAGTACAGCACGCCGAAGCTCGATACCGCAGGGCCGCAGCTTCTCCGTTGTTCCCGGACTCCAGTCCACCGTCTTCCCCAATGCCCCGACCGGGCTTGGTGTTCCCCGGCGATCAGGGAGCGCCGACCGGCGCCAACTTCCCCGATAAGAATGACTGGGCGCCACGCTTCGGCTTCGCGTTGGATCCAACGGGCAGCGGCAAGACCAGCATCCGCGGCGGCATCGGCGTCTTCTACGACATCCTCAAAGGCGAAGACAACCTGCAGTTCAACGGTCAGCCGCCCTTCTTCTCCTCGGCGGGCCTGTACTTTAGCCGGCCCGGAACCTCCGGAGATCCAGGTTGTGCCGCCAGGGCGTGTCACCGGTTTCAACTACTTTGCCAGTCCGTTCGCCAATGTCAGCGCCGGTACCGCGGGCCAATCCCAATCCATTCCCCTCGAAACCGGTTGACCACAACCTCGATTTCGCCGCCGCTGGCTTCTTGCCGATCAATAACGGTGGCTCGGTTTACATCGTCGATCCCCATCTCCGTACGCCCTACACCTACCAGTACAACTTGAGCGTCGAACACGAACTCGCGACCAAGCACCACCATGGATCTCTCCTACGTCGGGCAGCGAGTCCCACAAGCTCACTTCGCTGGTCGATATCAATCCCTTCGATCTGAATACGAATAGCGGCGTGCCGCCTGCTCAATGAGCAGAACACCACCAGCATCCAGGACTGCAACGACGAATTCGGCTATTGCTTTGCCGATATGCCCGAATTCCGCAACGTCGCCGATCAGAACTACAACGCCTTGGAAGCCAGCATTACCCGCCAGCCCACCAAGACTGGGCCGCTCGGTGACACCTATTTCACCATCGGCTACACCTACGGCCACAGCATCGATAACGCTTCCGGCTTCCGCCAGCGCAACTCCGGTGTGCCTTACTACGACACCAGCGCCTTCCGCGCCTCCTCTGATCTTGATATCCGCCATCGCATCACCATCAGCGGCGGGTGGGATCTCGCCCTCGATCATTGGTGGGAACATGGATGGAAGAAGTAACCCAAGGCTGGAGCGTCTTCCCCATCTTCACCTGGCGAACCGGTTTCCCGATCGATGTTCCGGCGCACTTCGGCGACCGGTATGATCCCACTGCTCCCGGCCCGTCCGGCGCGGGCGATCCCGCCCTTGTGAACGCCAATGTCGTCGGTTCTCCAGCACTTTCGACTCCGCGCCGCAATGCTCACCATCTTTCAACGGCGTACCCGGCGCTTACTGGATCAATCCCAACTCGTTCTCGAACAATTGCGAGTACGTCGATCCTACCAACGGCTGTCCTAACGGCTATGGCTCGCCTTACGGTGACTTAGGGCGCAACCACTTACGCGGACCTGACTACACCAACCTGGACTTCGAAATCGCCAAGACCACCAAGTTAACCGAACGCGTCGCAATGCAATTCCGCGCAGAAATGTTCAATGTCTTCAATCACGCCGAGTTTAAAGCCCCCGACACCACAATTACAGACCTCACCTTCGGCCAGATCACCAGCACCTACGATCCCCGAATCATCCAGCTCGCGGTCCGTTTCACCTTCTAATCGCATCGTTGCAGCAAAAAGGGCGGGAGAAATCCCGCCCCTTCCTTTTTATGATTGCATCTCGCTCAGGGCACGACTTTCGTCGTGCCGCAATGGTTTCCCACAGCGGGCTTTCGACCCTGCAAACCTTTTGTTTTCAGTGTGTGTAACTCGTGCGGATGGTTATACGGAGAGTTCTTGCAGTCTAAACTGCTGAAAAATAAGACACTGACCCGTGGGGAAGCACGGGAACTTAGGCGTCGGGCTTGTCGCTCATCCGGAAGCGGGTGCGGAAGTGCTCGGAGAGCAACTCGATGGCTGGACGGTTCTGCTCCGGATCCGACTTGGCGAGGTACTTCATCGCTTCCACAAGCAAACGCTGCCCGTCGATATACTTACGATCGGTGGTACGCTCGCGCTTGACTCGCTCGGGATTCGGCCGCGCCGGAATAACCAGCAGTCTGCCCATCACTGCACCCTTGGTTAGGAAGATTTGCCGCTTTGCTGTTAGACGACCGAGCGGCCCGGTTCGTTGTTCGCAGTATAGCTTTGCGGTCCGAAAGAGCAAGGAAAAACCCGTAACCCCCCGCGTTCTAGAGTGCTACGTCCATTAGCCGTTATTTGTAATGACCTTCGTCTTGTGCGTGGTCTTGATTTTGAAGGCGTCGTCCGGAAGTCTCTGGTTCAACTTGATGTCGGAATATTTCGCGAGCCGGTAGTCACCGGAGGGCTGGAAGAGCTGTTGTTGTACCGAGATCCCCCGCGCGGGATCGATCCATAACAGGATCCGGTCGAACATCTTCTTCACCGTCGGATCCTTCGGCAGCAACACCAGCCGTGCGGCATTCACGCCGCCGACGCTCTCGCTGCCGTCGTACTGCACGTCAAAGCTCTTAGCGAGATCGTGGCCGCGCCCGCCAAAGCCTAACACCAGGAAGCTCTCGAAGGCCTCGCGGTTCTTGCCTGCCGGGTATTCCTGGATAATGTCGATCTTCGGCTGGTAAATCCGGATCTTGCCGTCGCTGAAGACCACGATCTTCGTGTCCGGCTTTTCGATGTGAGCGCCCATCTCCACGCTGGCGTTGTCGAGCCGACGGTAAAAGATCGTCCCCTGCTGGACGTCGGTCTCATCGACCAGCTTCGTATATTGGTCCCATTCGAACTTGGCTTCTACGGTTTTGAACGAGGCGGCCGCCTTGTCCATGCTGTTCAGCACGCCGTCCAGTTGTGACGCGCCGTTCTGCGCTCCTGCCGCGGAGGCCGGCTTGGCGTTCCAGGCAAGCAGCCTGCAATCTGCTGCTTTGTTCTCTGTACCTTTTGCAGTCTTCGACGCGGTGCTAATTGGGGCCGATGGGCTCTGCCCTGTGGAAGGCTTCGGCGCATCGGGTGCGGTTGAGAAAAAACCAATTCCCAGTACGAATGCCGATACGGCCGTGAGAAGGTTCATCTGTGAGTCCCTGTCGTTCCGCTCGAACTACCGGTGAGCCCAGATCTCGTAAACCTGTTTTCCCGCTTCGTTCTTCACTCTCGCGTAGTGATCGATCACCATGCCACCGGAAACCGGATTGATGATGCGTTTCATCTCAGTCCGAATACCGCGCTCGTCCTTTGCATGGATCGCGGAAGCCTCAATCTGGTAGATGAAGCCGTAGTTCCCGTCGGGCTGTACAAGGACAGCTGTAGGATGCTCGAGCTGGCCGGGCGGTTTGTCAGCGAAATCGATCCAGTGCGGCGCCAGAAAGATGAAGGCGAGAATCAACGTCACCATTACGTCGTAATGCAGGCTGCCCCTCGGGTATGTCCACCAGACATACCCTCCAATTGTCTTACCGATACCCATCGATCTTCAGTCTAGAATTCGCCCCGGCGGAATGCAATCATCCGGGGTCGTGCATTCTCGAACTACAGCTTTCGTGGTGTTATTCGGTCTGTTCCCACGTATGGCCGCAGCGCCTCGGGAATCACCACCGTCCCGTCCGCCTGCTGGTAGTTCTCGACGATCGCAACCCACGTGCGCCCAATCGCCAGGCCGCTGCCGTTCAGGGTGTGTACGAATTCGCTCTTGCCCTTCCCCTCAGGCCGGTAGCGGATGTTGGCGCGCCGCGCCTGGAACGCCTCAAAGTTCGAACAGGAAGAAATTTCGCGATACAGGTTCTGTCCCGGCAGCCAGACCTCGATGTCGTAGGTCTTCGCGGAAGAGAATCCCATGTCGCCGGTGCTCAACACCATCGTCCGGTAGTGCAGGCCGAGCCGCTCCAGCACCTCTTCCGCGTTGTGGGTCAGCTTCTCGTGCTGCGCGTAAGACTCTTCCGGCTTGGTGAACTTCACCAGTTCGACTTTCTGAAACTGGTGCTGGCGGATGATCCCGCGCACGTCTTTTCCATACGATCCCGCCTCGCTGCGGAAGCATGGCGTGTATGCCGTCAGCGAAATCGGCAGCCGCGGCCCTTCGAGAGTCTCATCGCGATAGAGATTTGTGACTGGAACCTCGGCGGTCGGCACCAGGTACAAATTGCGTTCGCCGTGCGGAACCCGGAAGAGGTCCGCCTCGAACTTCGGCAACTGCCCGGTTCCATACATCGACTCGGCATTGACGAGGAATGGCGGTAGAACCTCGGTATAGCCATGCTCTTTGGTATGTAGATCGAGCATGAAATTCATCAGCGCACGTTCGAGCCGTGCGCCGAGATCCCAGTAGACCGCGAAGCGCGCCCCGGAAATTTTCGCCGCCCGTTCGAGATCGAGAATGCCTAACTGTTCACCCAGTTCCCAGTGCGGCTTCGGGGTGAAGTCAAACGTCGGCTTCGTCCCCCACTGCCGTACTTCGACGTTATCGTCGGCGCTCTTTCCCACGGGCACGCTCGCGTGGGGAAGATTAGGTAGGTTCACCAGGATCTCGCGCATAGCCGCCTCGGCGATTTCGGCGTTCTTCTCGAGTTCCGCGATCTTCTCGCGAGCCTGCTTCGTCTCTTCAATGAGCGCCGTTGCATCCTGCTTGTTCTTTTTCAACTGAGCAATTTGCTCGGAAGTCTTGTTGCGCTGTGCCTTCAGCGTCTCAGCTTCCGTGATCGCAGCGCGGCGCCGGGCGTCGATCTCCGGAAAATCCTTTAGCGCCTCAGCCGGGTTCATCCCGCGCTGACGCAGTTTCTCCTCTACCAACGGCAGGTGTTCTCTTACGAATGCCAAGTCGAGCATAAGAATTCAGGGTATCAAAATCGCGCTGCCACCGCAGTGAGCACCTTAATTCCGCATCATCAACTCTGCCGTGCTTAGTTCAGCATTAAGACAAGATTTTCCCAAACATTCAACTCGGGAGGCAGTACTCTCTTACAACTCTCTCCTGAGTTCCCCACATGCTCACCCCTTTATTCCGGCTCTGCAGCCTCGTCGTCCTCCTCTCTGTCGCCGCCATCGCGCAGCAATCCACCACCCTCGGCCAGGAAACCAGCAACAACACCTCTGCGTGCAGCGGGAACGGAACGCCCTCTTACTGCAGCGGCGGTTTCACGGGAATGTCCGACTCTGCCAGCGGCGTCTTCAATGCCGCCCCGGGAAACGTCAGCACGGAAGATATCCACCAGCTTTTCTATTCCGGAAACAACACGCGCGTGTTCGCGCACTACCAGCCTTGGTTTTGCATGGGCTCGAGTTCTTCCACGGGCACCGGTTCGTCCTGCGGCTCCCATCTCCAGGTCGGGTATAACTCGGCCGACTCTTCTACCGTTCACGGCCAGATCAACGACATGATCCAGCGCGGCTTCGACGGAATCGTGGTGGACTTCTACGGCACCGCGGGAAGCTCATCGGAGCTGACTACGACGGATATGGTCAACAATGACGTGGCGAACCGTTGCAGCGGCTCCCAGAATTGCCCGGCGTATTTTGCAGTGAATTATGACCAGGGCGCTTTCATGTATAAGTGCCCGCAGAACGGCGGAGGCACCGACCAGACACAGTGCATCATCAACCACATGGAGACCGACTTCGACTACATGAACTCGCACTACTTCGGGGCGCTGGGTTACCTGCGAGTCGATACCTCCAGCATGCAGATCTCGGCCTCCGGAAACCCGGTCGTGTACTTCTTCATTTGCGAAACGTGTTTTACCAATCCGTCGCCCAATTGGACGAATATCTGGTCCGCGCTGCGCCAGTACACCTCGAACTACGGAAACAATGCGCCGAACCTGTTTCTTTTTCGCAACAGCGGCGCTTTCACGCACGCGCAAACCGACGGCGGCTTCGCATGGGTGAATCACTACAACGGTTCCGATACTTACGGCTACGTCTACCTGCAGAATTTTTACGACCAGGCGAAAAGCTCCACCCAAAGCAATCCTGCGCTCCTCACGACTGGAGCGGCGTGGAAGGGTTTCGACAATACCGACGCTCCGTGGGCTCCGGCTCCCAGCGTCACCAGCCAGCAGTGCGGGCAAACCTGGTTGCACACGTTCCAGCAAGCAACCCATAACAGCGACTTCGGAAGCAGCAATCAGCTCCCGTTCTCCGAGGTCGCGACCTGGAACGATTACGAGGAGGGAACGGAAATCGAGACCGGCATCGACAATTGCCTCAGTCTCACCGCCGCTATGGCGAACGACGGCACGACTCTGAACTGGACGTTGAACTTTTCAAGCGCCTCAGGATCGGAAAATACCGTCCACCATTACCTGGTCTTCGATTCGACCGACGGCAGCACTCTGACCCAGATCGCCAAAGTTGCCTCCGGCACGCACTCGCTCGACCTCACCCAGTTCTCCTTGAGCACCGGCTCTCACACTCTCTACGTCAAGGCCGTGGGCCAGCCATCCATCCTGAACCAGATGTCGAATGCCGTTGCCTTTTCCCCGGGCGCGTCAACCACGGTGCAATCCGTATCGTTGAATCCGACCTCTACGGCCGGGGGCAACAATTCGACCGGTACCGTGACCCTCTCGCAGCCGGCAGGATCCAGCGGGGTTGTCGTTACGCTCGCCTCCGACAACGCCGCGGCCAGCGTACCGGCGCAAGTCACGGTTTCTTCCGGCAACGGTTCAGCGAACTTCACTGTTGCGACCCAATCCGTTTCCACCAACACCACCGCGAACATTTCGGCGTCGATTGGGAGTGGAAGCAGCACATCGGCTGCTCTCACCATCACCGCTGCGCCGCCAGTCACCGTTTCGCAAGTTGGACTGAATCCCTCGACCGTCACCGGCGGCGCGGGTTCTACCGGAACCGTTACGCTCTCCCAGGCCGCAGGCTCGGGCGGCACGGTAGTGACTCTGTCCTCCAACAATGCCGCGGCCAGTGTCGGGTCGCAGGTCACGGTTCCTGCAGGCTCAACTTCCACCACCTTCCCGGTCTCGACAACTTCGGTTTCCTCAACCACCTCGGCATCCATCTCAGCGTCCATCGGCAGCAGCAGCGCCTCGGCGAGTTTAACGATCCAGCCGCCCGCGGCTCCCACGGTTTCCAATGTTGCGCTGAACCCAACGTCGTTGACCGGTGGCAGCGCCTCGAGTGGTATCGTGACGCTCTCGCAAGCCGCGGGATCGGGCGGTGTCGTCGTCACTCTGTCCTCGAATAGCTCCGCCGCTACCGTGCCCTCGCAGGTCACCGTTTCTGCGGGCTCCACTTCGGCCGGATTCTCCGTCAGCACGACAAACGTCTCGAGCACGACAACCGCGACGATCTCCGCCAAGCTCGGAAGCAGCTCTGCCTCCGCGAACCTGACCATCACGCCCACTCCCAGCGCTACGTTGAGCCAGGTTTCATTCTCCTCGTCTTCGATCGGCGGTTCGAATCAAGTCACGCTCACGGTGAGCCTCAGCGCAGCGGCACCGTCCGGTGGCGTCTCCGTGAAGCTTTCGAGCAATAGCAGTGCGGTGCCCGTGCCTTCTTCGCTCACCGTCAGGAAGGGTGCATCGTCTGCAAGCACCACGATCACGACCCATACGGTGACCAGCACGACGACGGCGACGGTCATTGGAACGTATTCCGGGGCAAGCCAATCCGCGTCGATCACCGTGAACGTAACGCCGGCTTCCTTGTCGCTGTCGTCGTCGAGCATCGTCGGAGGCAACAGCGTGACCGGAACCATCACCCTGACGGGTGCCGCGCCGGGAGGCGGGGAAGTTGTGCAACTCACCGACAATTCAAGCTACGTTTCTGTGCCTTCGAGCGTGACCGTGGCGGCGGGTTCGAAGTCGGCACAGTTTAAGATAACGACAACAAAAACCTCGAGCACAAAGTCCGCAACGATCACCGCGACGGCCTTGGGTGTCTCAAAAACCGCCAGTCTGACGGTGAAACACTGAAGTGCCGCTGAAATTTGAACATGGCTCCAAAGGCCTAGTAGCGAGGCTTGCGAAGAGCTACGTGAATCAGCACAATGGAAGTCCCGGGGTTGATTCCATTTGTAACCAAATCAGGATCTCAGGATAAATGTGTGTACCTGGGTTCCACTTTTTGGCGAAGTACGCGATTGGGCCATTCCAGCTTTCGTGCCCACACGCGATACTGGGAAGCAAGAAAAACAATTTCAGCAACTTAGATTTTGTGTCGTCCCACCGCTTTGCGTCCCCATTGGTAGTCAGCTTGCAGTAGGGAACAGAGCAGTCTCACACTTGAGGTGTCATCAGTATGTGCTCTCCGCTTCATCAGCTTCAAAGCTTCCTTGTTAAGGGAGCCGTTTCGTGTGCATTGGTTTTCACATCCTCGAGCGTGCTTATTGCTCAGTGCACACCGAATCCCAACAACCAGACGGTGACCATCTGTTCCCCAGCCAGTGGCGCTACTGTTAACTCGCCCGTCAATGTAGTGGCCTCGACGACCGACAGCAATACGGTCACGCTGCTGCAGATCTTCGTGGATGGCGTCGGCGTGTATCACACCGCCTCGGGTACGCTCAACACGAACGTCACGATGGCGAACGGCACGCACCGGTTGACGGTGCAGGCGACCGATTCCACCAAAACCATTTTCAAGACCACCGAGAACATCACGGTAGGCACCGGAACGACAGGTGGTGGTTCGCTTTCGCAAGTGAAACACATCATCTACATGGTCGAGGAGAACCGCTCCTTCGACAGCTACTTCGGCATGCTCGGCGCCTACAAGCAGACGGAAGGCTGGACGGGCAACTTCAACGGCGTGCCTCTGAGCGCTTCGTTGCCCGATTATCAGAACACCGGCAACGCCAGCCCGTTCCACATCCAGACCGTGTGCACCGACAACATGACTCCGGCCTGGAACGAAAGCCACTACGCCATGCACAACGGCAAGATGGATTACTTCATGAAGACTGAAGGATCCCTGCCGACCAATAACGACCCGCAAGGTACGCGCATGATGGGCTATTACGACCAGACCGATCTGCCGTACTACTACGAGCTCGCGGCACAGTACGCTACCAGCGATACCTGGTTTTCGCCGCTGCTCTCCGACACTATTCCAAACCGTATGTACCTGTTGACGGGTACTTCCTTCGGCCACATTCGTCCGCAGGACGTGCCGCCCGCCGGCGGATGGCCGCAACCCACCATCTTCCGGACTCTGTCGCAGAACAAGATTTCCTGGCGCTATTACTACCAGGACAGCTCGGTGTATCTCGCCAGCTTCTCGGATTGGAATTCGTACCAGGGGAATGTCTACAACATCAGTCATTACTACACGGACATTCAAAACCCCAGCACCCTGCCTGAGGTTATCTTCATCGAGCGCGGAAGCCAGACTGGCCTTGATGAGCACCCGACCAACAATATCCAGAAGGGCGCCAACGATGTTTCCAACATCGTCAACGCCTTCCTGCAAAGCCCGATCTACCAGAACTCGGTGTTCATCCTGACCTACGACGAGGGCGGCGGACTTTACGACCACGTACCGCCATTCGCCGAACCGGCGCCGGATAGCATTCCACCGATGCTGAAGACCGGAGACATTGCCAGCACCTTCGCCCAGTCAGGGTTCCGGGTGCCGGTCATCGTCGTCTCGCCCTGGACGAAGCCGCACTTCGTCTCCCACGTCAACCGCGACTACACTGCGATGCTGAAGTTCATCGAAACCCGCTTCAGCCTCCCCGCGTTGACCGCGCGTGATGCTGCCCAGGACGATATGACGGAGTTCTTCGACTTCTCCTCGGTACAGGTTCCGACGCCGCCTGCAATGCCCGTGCAGCCGACGAATGGTACTTGTAACCACACCTTGGAGAAGGCGCCCGGTTTCTAAAAGCGTCAGCCAACCAACAACAAAGCCCGGACCTCGGTCCGGGCTTTCTTCTGCGCGTCAGCGTTTCTAGCGATTGTTCGACGAAGCCGCGCCGGACGGAACAGGCGCGATGCTGATGCAGGGATCCTGTCCCCCTGTCGACGGTCCCGTGCAGACTCCATTGTTGCTGGCAGGCTGCGGCGAATCCGCCGGCAGCACCTCGATCGTGCCCATCATCCCTTTGTCTTCGTGATCCAGGAGATGGCAGTGGTAAACGAAGGTCCCGACCGTATTCGGGTCGCGGAAATCCATCCGCAAGCGCACACTGGGAAAGTCGGGCAGATTCCCCTGGTGATACGGGACATTGATAGTGTCCCGCAGGTAAGGCTCGTCCACCGGGCCGCCTCCCGATTCCAGCAACAGAAAGTGCAACTGGTGAATATGGAAGGCGTGCAGTTCATTGGAGCGGTTCTCGACGATCCAGTCTTCCACCGTTCCTTGCTTCACCACGACGTTCGGGACCTTCTGCGCCGGATCGAAGGGTTCAGGTTTGTCGCCTTCCGCAGTGAGATAAAACTCGCTCGCGCTCGCAGGATTGTTGGGATCGTCCAATTTCTCGGAAAAGTAAAACTTGCGCACCCGCACCGGAGCGACGTCGCCCAGCCATTTCAACTTCGGAGGCGGAAGAGGCGTCGGCGTGGCAGAGAGCCGGATGCGCGGCTCCGGCGCGCTTGCCACCGGCTTCATGATTGCCAGCGCGCGGTTCGGATCGTTTTCGCCGCCGGGCCCCGTGTCGACGGTGCGTGTTACCAGCATCTCCGTGGTTCCTGCGGGCGGCCCTTCCACAATGAACTCCGCCCGTGAGCCGGGAGGAATTCCCAGGCGAGGTCCCCAATAGACAAAATCCGCCGGGCCTCCGTTCGTATTCATGGGCACGCCGTCGAGCGCCACTACTCCCAAACGCTGCGCGGCGCCGTCAAGGATCACCGACAGGTTCAGGTAGGTAAGCGCCGAAGCGTTCAGCACCCGCCACAGTTGCTTCTCGCCCGGCTTCATCTCGATCACCGCGGGCTGATAATCCGGGTAAGGTACCGGAACGAAATTCACCGAGAGATCTTTTGCGGGTATGCCTGCGCCGTTGCCCGTGTTCACTGCATCCCCGTCGTTATCGACCAGGATCGTGGGCACCGCCGACTCCGCTTTCGATGGCGGCGCTTTGGGATTCATCAGGTCCTGGTCGCGAATCACCAGCACCCGCTCGGGCAAGCCGGCCACCGCTTTGTCGGCCCGCTCCGTTCCTTCCACGATCAGAGCGCCCGACGCGCCCCCGAGCAAATCCACCTTGCTGAAGCCGTGGATATGCGGGTGATACCAGTACAATCCCGGCGGCTCGTCGCTGGGGATTCGGAAGCGGTATTCGAAGGGAGGATCCTTCGGCTGGATCGACGTTTTTAGAACGTCGTCCTGGTGGCAGGTGGACGGGATCGTCAGCCCATGAAAATGCAGGTTCGTCGAGATCGGGCTCATCAAGCCACTCTCGCATGGGTCGGTCGAGCGCGCCATGCCGCCATGCTGGTGCGCCTTACGGGCAGTGGGTGTCGCGGGTTCAAGGTCCGTCAGTTCGTTCTTCAGATGAAGAACAACCAGGTCGCCCGGGTTCAGGCGCAAGGTCGGCGATTCGTTCCCATCGCTATCGATGTAGCAATAGCGAATCGAACCGTCCGCCTGCTTTTCGTTGCGGATGGTCAAATCCACTTTCAGCACGCCATCCTGGCTGCGCAAATCCGCCGGTTCTCCGACCATGCTGCCCACTGACGGCCTCGGACACCCCTCCGCGGCGGGATGACCCGAGCCGAAGGCCAAGCCGGATTGCAGGAGACTTGCAATAAGGGCCGCAGCAAAAATGCTGTGTTTTACGTAGCGAATCATGTGTCCTTATGGATCTATCGAGTTTAGCACCGCGCGGGCAGCGCGACTGAGACAGGGGGTACTACGCCTTGCGACTGGGTAAAACTTGCTCTGGATTTTTTGCCGGGAGGGCCCAGGCGCCGGGAGCCCGGCGATCAATCGCTGGAAAAGAGGAAAAATGGGAGGTTAAGAGAAGCAAGGATTGGATTTAATGGTCGGCTTTAGCAGACGATTTTAGAACTCTGGACCTTAGGGTGCCCCGCCGTACTGAAGCTGAAAAGCTATACGCTGAAGTCGACACCTCCCATGTCTCGAACACCGCGAGACATGGGGCACCCACAGAGTGGTAGGAATGAGAAATGAGGGCATGGTAGATCTGGACCACCCGCCGGAAGATGCCGCCAGCGGCCATTTCAGCCCGCCAGCTCCGGCAGGCTCCTGACCCTCAGCTCAGACTCACCGACGCGCCTGTGCGCCTCCCAGCGAACAGGACGGCCTACTGCGTAGTCGTCTCCGCTAGGGCCTTTCGCCTTTCATCCAGCAAGCGGAGCAGCTTCCACAGGGGGAGCTGCTGTGTTTCCTCCAGCGAGAGCGGCACCCCATAGTATTTGCGGCACCGCTCCAGCACCTCATCTACGTCAGACATGGAAACACCCCATAGAGTCGCTTCATCGCTAACGAAGACCGGCTCTTCGTCATAGAGAACATGCTCGAAGAGTTCGTCGGCCAAGCCGCTCACGCGACTCATTTCTGTATCGGGGCTGAACTCAAGCATGATCCCTCCTCACGGTGTGAACCGTCCTCCCTATGATGCCATTTGCCGGGTGGCCCATGTCTAAGTTCCTTTCTTCTTTGTTGCCCTCGCTACTCTGTGGGTGCCCCATGTCTCGCGACGTTCGAGACATGGGTAGCTTCCATGCCCGCACCACCAAACTCTACCCTTTCCTTCCGCTTCAGCTTCAACACACTCCAATCGTTCACCTTCACAATTCCGGATTCTCCGAAAGCGTAGGCTCGAAAGCTGCTCCACCGCCATAACTCCGGCGACCCTACCAATCCACGCTTCACCGGGTTGCGATGCATGTACCGCAGTTTCTCGATCCGCTTCTTCGCCGTCCGTACGTTGAAATCGTAGTAGCGAGCCTGCCACATCCGTTGTGGGGGGCCTTCAAACAATTCGCCTTGTTCTTCGCTCCGTTTACGTCTTGCGTTCCGCGCAAAGCCCAGCTTCAGCGCTTGCACCGCCACCGACAGCTTCCGTTCGTTCGGTTCGCTCAGGAGTAAATGCACATGTTCAGGCATCACCACGTAGCCGACCACAACCAGATGGTATCGCCGCCTCACCCGTTCTAGGATGCGCAGGAAAAGCTCTCTGCGTCGCACCGATGCCAGCAACGGCCGTCGCCCGTAACAGCTCGTGGTGATGAAGTGAAGGTCGCCTCCTGCCTGATACCGCTTGAGGCCCGCAGTCATGCGCGAAAGCTAACAGGCCGCTTTCCTCAGCCCCATCCCACCATCACACTAGACAGCGTGATACCGAACACTAACTTAGCTCCAAGTCCCCACGGCATCAGGGATTTGCGAGTTTTCCACCGAAGCCGCTGAAAATAAGGATTCGACTGGGGGGAGGCGAGGGGAACCCATAAAAAAGATATGAGTGGAAAGTAAATGGTCGGCTTTAGCAGACGATCTTAGAACTCTGGACCTTAGGGTGCCCCGCCGTACTGAAGCTGAAAAGCTATACGCTGAAGTCCCGACACCTCCCATGTCTCGAACACCGCGAGACATGGGGCACCCACAGAGTGGTAGGAATGAGAAATGAGGGCATGGTAGATCTGGGCCACCCGCCAACTGATGAGACGGCCGCGGAATAGCACGACCCGGGTGCTTTTGTCGTTTTTTCTGTCTTAGGTGAGAAATTAACAGCACACCGGAAGCCGTGCAGTCATGAAACATACGGGACGGTCACTAGATGGTCACGCGACCCACTCTCATTGTGGTTCGCCTCTTACAAAGAATTTTTCGGCCAAGCCAAGAGCGCCCATAACGACCAAAAAATCTACGATTCCGATCGGCATCGTGTAGAGAAGCGTTGGTCCATGACCTTGAGGCCATCGAATCCACAAAATCAGCGGAAGATGTAATGCCAAAATGAAAACGATAATTAACCAGAACCAAACATACTTTCGTAATCTCCAGCGGATCTTGATCGCAAGCATAATCATTGCTAAAACGATGCAGGTTGTGAGTCCTAAATCTGCGTCTCCCAGAAAAGCAAAAATGAAGAATACCGGGGCCAAGAGGCCGACTATTTTAAGTCCCGTATAGTCGACGGGCTCTTTCACTTCCGGAGGATTGTAGTCAAACATCATTACTCCTTTTGAGATCAATCCTGCTTGCCGCCCGGAGCCATACATCGTTGATAAACTTTATAACCGCTATAAATATCGTATAGTCCTGTCAAACCGGAAAGAATGTTGCCCGCGACTGGAATTACTTTACTCCCCTCGAAGGCAGCTCCGGCCAATGCGAGGCCCAGGCCAGCGCCAGCGGATGTCGACCCGTACGGAGCTTCATCTGAAAAAGAATTTACCACGCCAACGACACCACCACCGATTCCGATAGCCCCGTCTACTAGCCGTGCACCTGCGGCAGTCGCCGAAACGGCGTTGCCCACGGCAGGAATAGCACCTACTACGTCAAGAACAACGGCAAAGCCATTTTTTCTAACTGCTTGAGCAGCGCAATGAACCACACTGGGTCTGTTGGTCGCAATAACAGAGACGGAAGTGCCGGGTGCCCCATGTCTCGTGACTTTCGAGACATGGGTGTGTCAATCTTCGAGAATCTAGTGGGCACTGCGCTTTATTGTCCGAGATCACTGTGGATTATTCCAGTGTCTTGTAGTTTCGCTGCATGCCCGCAGGTCTGAAACGGTATCACGGTGGTGGCGATCTGCATTTCATCACCTGTAGTTGTTATCGACGGCAACCCTTGCTGGGCAGCCGCAAGCGGCGCGATCTCTTCCTGAAGGTTCTGGAAGATGTCCGGCGCGGTTATCAACTCGTAGTCGTCGGCTATGTGGTCATGCCGGAACACATTCATGCACTGCAACCCGGTGAAACGCGGCCTTGTCGCCTCGTCAGAGCTATGGCAATGGAGCAGCTTCCGGGCCTACGCGTTCCTGGAACAAGGTACGGTGCGCGTGAACGAATGGAACGTCCTGAAACTCAAGCGCAAAAATCCGACTTCGTTCGCATCTCCTGGAATGATTGGTCGAAACGGGCTGGTTTGAACGGAGACCGACACGCCCATGTCTCGAAAATCGCGAGACATGGGGCACCCGCGAACATCCTGAAATAGAGAGAAGAAATGTATGGTCGGGGAGAGAGGATTTGAACCTCCGACCCCCTGGTCCCGAACCAGGTGCTCTACCAGGCTGAGCCACTCCCCGACACAACGAAACCGTGGCGGTTTCGTACAACATCTTGATTATAGCAAAGGAAAATCTGCCTCGGCCGGCCATTGGCGCGCGACCTGGCGGACCATGGGGCGACTCGCCGATTCAGAAACATGAGGCGATATCTCTCGCGATGATCTTACCCGAAGAAATCCAGAACCGCTGCCAGTAGAACCGTTACACTCTTACCAATTCAACGTCCAAGTTGGGGAGAAATCGCCGCGCCTCTGGGGGCGCGATCCCATTCACGATTCAGCGAGGCGACAAAGGCCGGAGTCCATGATGGTTTCGAAGTGCGCGAACCCGGGCTGCTCTTCCATTTTCCGCTATCTTCACGAAGGCAAGCTGTTCCAAGTCCCAGCAAAATCCGTTCTGGATTCCAATCCATCGCGCCATGACGAATTTTTCTGGCTGTGCAATGAGTGCAGCAAACGCTTCACCATCGCGGTCGATTCGTCGACAGGCGCGCACATCGTGACACGCCTGCCCCCGCGCGTGATGCGCGCTGCGGGCTAGCTGACAGCGTTTTCGCGGCGTTCGTAACGGCTACTTGGCTATCTTGGGTAAGGGCGTGCTCTGCGTGACTGCCCGCTGGTCGAGGTGCGGTTCGGAATATTTGCCCATGATCGAGTTCCAGCGAATACTCACCATCTCGGCGAACATCTTCACGCCATCCACGAGTGGATTGATCTTGGAGCGATCGTCGTGGGCCCATGCCACGGGAATTTCCACGACCTTTAACTTGAATTTGCGCGCCAGGAAGAGTAGCTCCACATCGAATCCCCAGCGCTCGACACGCTGGCGGGTAAAGATCGTCTCCACGGCGCGGCGATTGAAAGCCTTGAACCCGCACTGCGTATCTTTGTATTTCAGGCCAAGCATGAGACGCATCACCACGTTGTACATGCGGCCGGCGATCTGGCGGAGAATCGACTGCCGCTCGGTCTGCATTTTGGCGACGAGCCACCGCGACCCGAAGGCCACATCGGCCCCCTTCGCGATCTCGGCGAATAATTTCGGAGCCTCTGTAATGGGCGCCGAGAGATCCGCGTCGGTGAACAGCACGATATCGCCATTGGCCTGGAGCATGCCATTGCGGACGCTGTAGCCCTTTCCGCGATTCCCGGGGTTTTCGATCAGCCGGATAAACGGATACTGCGCTGCGAATTGCCGAATGATTTCGGCCGTGTTGTCGCGCGAGCCATCGTTGACCACCAACACTTCGGCGGACCACTTTTGCTCGTCAAGAAACGCGACGATCTTTTGGAGCGAATTCTGAAGGCGATCGCTCTCGTTATAGGCGGGTATGACTATGCTGTAAGACAAGGGTTCCATTGGCGTCCGGGTGGCTGGGAACGTTCAAATCTGTTCCGCAGTAGTTAGACGCAGTGCCATTCTAAATCAGTTGTAAGCTGCAGCTCTCTTCTTTACAGAGTGGTGAATTATGCTGCTTTTCGCCGTTGTGATAGCAATTTGAACAACGCCTGCACGAGCGAACCATCCCAGAATCCACGATCCGCCTCGTGAACCATCGTCTTGAAAGCCTGTTCATGGCTCTGTGCGTCCTTGTAGGGCCGTGCCGTGCGGAGGGCGTCATACACGTCCGCCACCTGTAAGATCCGCGCCAGGAGCGGGATTTCCTCTCCTGCCAGGCCGTCGGGATAGCCGCTGCCGTTCCAGTGTTCATGGTGATGGCGGATAATCGGCAAAACTCTGCGCAAGGACCGCAACGGCTTGCATATCCGCTCGCCGGTCAACGGGTGGGCGCGCATGATCTCCCATTCCTGGGGGCTTAAGTTCGTCCCTTTCTTCAGAATTTCGTCGGGCACCGCGATTTTGCCCAGGTCGTGCAGGTATCCACCACGTTTCAGGGCCACGATGGACTCTGCATCCAGCCCCAGGAACGTCCCAAGCCCGCTGGCATACTCCGCCAGGCGTTCACAATGTCCTTCCGTGTAAGGATCGCGAGCTTCGACACTTAGCCCGAGGGTGCAAAGTACGGCTTCCGCCGTCTCGAGTTCGTCGGTAAATTCCTTCAGCCGCAGCAGGGACTTCACCCGGGCAAAAAGCTCCTCCGGGAAAATCGGCTTGTTGAGAAATTCATCGGCACCGGCCTCAATGCCTCGAATCTTGTTCTCGCGGTCCGTCAGACCGGTGATCATGACGACGGGAATCAGCCGGGTTTCCCGATTTTCTTTCAATTCACGACAGAGTTGATACCCGTCTTTGCCCGGCATCACCACGTCAAGAAGGATGAGATCCGGAGGATGGAGGGCGATTTGCCGCTCGGCATCGGCGGAACTGAATGCCACATGAACTTCATACCCACGGGTCGCAAGCAGCTCCCGCATCAGCAGGGCTATATCACGGCTATCATCCACAACCAGAATAGTCTGCGTAGGCTTGAGCGGTAATTCGTAGGCCACAACGGGTGAGAGGGACGCTCTCTCGTGATGGTTGCATCGGGGAGGCACACTCCGGTGCATGTCCATTCGGGTTGCTGTAGTACCCCGCATGGGATTAGCCTCATGAGATGCGCGCACGTGTTCTCGTCCCCTTCCTATCCTTATTGGTTGCAACGTTAGCGGTAGCGGCACCAAAGGCGCGGGTCATCACTTTTGGGAAACCCCTGCCCGTCAAGCTCTTCATCGGCCCCAGCGAAGACAAAACCATCGATATGAAAGTGCGAGGGCTCTACGTCGACGGGAACCTCAAGGAATTCATCACCGGAGACACCCACGACGTTACAGATCGGATATTCGTCATCCGGAAGGCCTACCGCCTCAACGATAATCTGCCGGAAGACGCCAAGACCCCCCACTGGAAGTGGCAGCGAGGGGCCTGGCTGATGGTGGACCGCACCAATGCGCGCATTAGCCCGCTCAAGTTGCCCGAATTCGATCCTTTTTACTCGAACGTAAGTTGGTATCGGGACTACGCCGCGTATTGCGGCATCTCAGATGATGGGGAGACGCTCTACGCGGTAGTCGCCCAGATCGGTCGTAAAAAGCCAGTGCTGCGTAAAGAACTGGGCGCTGCAAGCCAGGGCGATTCGCCGGATTCGGACTGCGACGCGCCTCAATGGGAGCGCACTCCCTCGAAGGTCACATTCTTTCCGAAAAAGTTTCCCAAGGTGAGCTATACCGTTTTCGGTCATGCCACGGATATTGCGAATGACGACGAAGATTAGCGGGAAGAAAGTCACAGCGGGATGAAGTCTTTGGATGAGTTGCTCGAAGAGGCAAAAGTCGCCCATGGGCACCTGTGTGCCGGGCAGGTCCTGGGCGTTCGCATGGCCATGCACGGCCTTCGCCAGCTTGGCATTGACGATCCACGTGGGCGTGACCGGAAGCGTCTCGTCACGTATGTCGAGATCGATCGCTGCGCCACGGACGCGATCGGCGTCGTAACCGGCTGCCGCCTTGGCAAGCGCGCCCTGAAGTTCCGCGACTGGGGCAAGATGGCGGCGACGTTCGTTGACCTGGAGAGCGGTCGTGCCGTCCGGATCGCCGCTCGCGAATCGTCGAAGGAACTCGCCCGCCAGCGCTATCCGAAGATGGAAAACAAGAATGCCCAGCAGATGCTGGCCTATCGCGAGCTGAGCGACGACGAACTCTTCACCTCGCAATGGGTGGTGGTCGAGGTTGGCCCCGAAGAAATGCCCGGCTTCAAGGGCGAGCGCATCGCCTGCGAGCAGTGCGGCGAAGGCATCAACTATCACCGCGAGATCCGGCGTAACGGCCGCATTCTTTGCCAGGGCTGCGCCGGAGAGAGTTATTACCGCGTCGCCTGATCCCTACTGCGCGGTCGCTGGTAGGTACTTCTCCAGCCATTTCAGCTCTTCGCGTACTTTGATCTTCCCGTGCCATGGGTTCTTACCCAACCCATGTCCTTCGCCGGGAAAGATCAGCAGGGCACTCGGCACTCCAAGCGTCTTGAGGGATCGCTCCAGCAGGTAGTCCTCCAGCACGGCCACGCGGACGTCCTCGCTCCCGGCAACCATGTGGGTGGGCGTCTTGACCTTGTTCATCTGGAAGAGCGCTGCTTCGTCCGCGTAATTCTTAGCCGCCTCCCACGGCGCGCCACCGAGATACCAGGAGTCGTCGAGGGTCGTATCGTCATTTCCCCAGTTGGCTGCATGTTCGACCGCACCGGCCCCCGTCACCGCGGCCTTGAAGCGGTTGGTCTGGGTGATGAGCCAGTTCGTCATGTAGCCGCCGTAGCTATAGCCGCCGACTGCCAGTTGATTTGGATCCGCGATCCCCTGCTTTACGAGGGCATCCACACCCTCCAGGATGTCGCGCCCTGGCTTGGAGACGAGGTGCGGCGCGATGGCCTGTTCGAAGACGTCGCCGTAGCCCGTGGATCCGCGGTAGTTTGGACGAAACACCAGCCATCCCTCCGACGCGGCGAGAATCGCCCAGTCGTACCAATCCGCGCCGAACCTGTCGCCGTCGGCATCAATCGGCCCACCGTGAATCAGCGTCAGCATGCGCAAGTTCTTGGACTCGAATTTTCCAGGAGGATAGACGAGCATTCCTTCCACCGTGACCCCGTCGTCCGCTTTCCACTGAAACGGCTTTGCCTCGGGAAGGGCGCGCTCGGTGAAGAGCCGGTTGAAACCCGTGATCGGCTTCGCGTCCGCCAGTTGATCGAGGCCGTCGGCAACGTAAAGCTCGACGGGACGATTCATGCGCGAATACGCAAATACCACGCGCGGCGATTTCGGCGTCATGGAAATGTCGCTGTAGCTTCCCGGCCAGGGGCTGAGTTTCTTTTCTCCGGCGCTTGCATCGGGGAACGAATACAGCTGCACCTCGGTTCCCAGCATCCCCGCAGTGAGCAGGGAATCGCCTTTCAGCGGCACATATTCCGCGAGATGGCCACCGAAGGACGCCGCCCATCGCTGAATCTGTCCTGTTGCCGCGTCGATCCAGTAGACACGGTTCTGCGTATCCGCGTATTTCGAGCTCTCGACGGAACCTTCGGAGGCCTGGAAAAAGATGTGCCGGTTATCCAGCGCCCACCGGATCTCGAATTCCACCGCGCTGTTATTCGTCAGCCGCCGAGGCGTTGACGGGACGGCTCCCTTGAGGTCCGCCACGTAAATCTCGAAGTCGGCAGCGAATTCTTCACGTTCCGAAATGGATGACGTAAGGAATGCCAACCTCGCGTCGTCGGAAGCGACCGCAAGCTGTCGCACGCGCAACGGCGTCGTGGTGACAACCGTTGCCCCCGGAGTTTCCGCCGTCTCGGGCTTTTCTTTCTTCTCTGTGTCGGTTAAATCCTTCTTCTCCTCTGGAAGCGTCACGTGTCGCGCCATGACATCCTGCAACGCAATCCTCGCGATCACGTCCCCGCGCTCCGAGTTGCGGTACTCGACGGTGTCTTTCCACTCGCGTTTGTACGAATCCTTCTTCTCCTTGCTCCAGGCGGTGCGCGTCGCGAAATAGAGGCTCTTCGAGTCCGGCGCCCAGGCGTACGCATGCACCTCCTCCGCGCCCTGCGTTACTGCGAACGCCTCGCCCCCGCTGGCCGAGATGACATAGAGCTGTTCGATATCTTTGTCCTTGTCCTGCTCGTCGTCGTCCGCTTTGCCGCCGGCGTTCTCGTCGTTCCTATCGCTCAGGAATGCGATCCATTGGCCGTCGGGCGACCATTGTGGGCTGGTGTCGTGGCCCGATTGCGTCAATGGCAGCAATGTTCCGCTGTTCGTGCGGTACAGCCAAAGATCGTCGCGGAAGCGATCCTTCTCCCAATCCGCCCTTTCGGTCACAAATGTCACCGAGTTTCCGTCCGGCGCAATGCGAACGTCACGGTACGACACGGCATTGAAGAATTCGTCTAAAGTCAGTTTGGGCTTCTGCTGAGAAACGGCGACGGTGGTCAGGGACAAGACTGCGGCAATGAAAGCGATCGGCCGGATAGACATGCACTCCCCGGAGAATTGAAATTGGACCGCCATTATAACGGCAACTCTCGGTGGAATCCGCGCGCCTGATTCGGGCACGGACCGCAACAAAATCGTGCGAGTTGCGATGCTTTTGATACGCTTTTCCGATGAATGCAGAGCGCCGCGAGCCCGATTTTCTTTTCACTGAAAAACAAGTTGCCGACAAGAGTTCCATCGCCCGACGATTCCTCGATACCCGCACCGATCTCAACGAGATCGTGAATCGTGCCGACAACTACCTGGTGAAACGTTTCTACAACGTGGACCACAACACCTACCTCGAAGGGGCGATTCCCGCGAAATACAAGGAACTGATGGGGCTGGTCGTGTCCGCCGGCTTGCGCTGCGATGACTGCATCAATTACCACATCATTCAAAGTTATCGCCTGGGCGCCCAACGCGAGGAACAACAGGAAGCGCTCAACGTGGCCCTGGTTGTTGGGGGAAGCATCGTCATCCCGCATTTACGGCGTGCTTACGCCTTGCTGGAAGAGTTATATTCATAAGCCAGAAACCAAGACCCTATGATGAAGCGCTCCGCACTCCTTTCAGCCCTGTGCCTGTCTCTTGCCCTGTGTTCCGCGGCAATCGCGCAGGATGCCCCGAACATCGACACAAAACAGATCAAGCGCGATGCCAAGGCGCGGCAAAAAGAGGCGAAGAAGCTGCAAAAGGAGGCTCGGAAGGAAGAGGGCGCTCAGCTGAAAGAGGCGAAGAAGCAGCAACGCGAGGCCGAGAAACAGATCGCGAAAGACCGCACGCCCGAACAAAAGGACGCGGATAAACAGGCCCGCGATCAGAAAAAGCAGGAACGCGCCCAGATGAAAGACGCGAAAAAGCAGGGCAATGGGCTGCACCCTCCCGAGACGCCAAAGGAAGATAAGAAGAACCAGGACGAGAACGCCAAGCCCGACGCACCTGCTCCGAAGTGAATCAAATCGCCTGCCCGGCTGCGTATCCTGAAGCCCACGCCCACTGGAAATTGAAGCCGCCCAGGTGCCCTGTTACATCCACCACTTCCCCAATGAAAAACAGCCCGGGAACGCCGCGGGCTGCCATCGTCTTCGCGGAAAGTCCGTCCGTATCCACACCGCCTGCGGTCACCTCGGCTTTCTCGAACCCTTCCGTTCCGGCAGGGAAAAGTTCCCAACCGTGGACGAGTCGCTCGTGCTGTTCAAGTGCCGAGTTTGTCCAGGCCTTCGGTGCATTGAACTCCAGCCAGCGGTCGGCGAAGCGCTGGGCAAGAACTTTGCGGAACTCCGCTCGCAGTGCCGCAAGATCTCGACCCGAGGACTGTCTTCGGAGTGCCTGTGTAAGATCGGCGCCAGGCGCGAGGTCGATCATCAGCGGGGCGCCGGGGCTCCAGTAGGAAGAGATCTGCAGGATCGCCGGGCCGCTCAGCCCGCGATGGGTAATCAGCATCTTCTCTCGAAACGAAGTGCTGTTCACGGATGCCACCACCTCCGCCGACAGCCCCGCCAGATCGCAATAGCGGTTGCGATCGCTTTGGGCCAGGATAAGCGGAACCAGCGCCGGACGCGGCTCCACGATCTTCAGCCCAAACTGCCGTGCAACGTCGTATCCCAGTGCGGTAGCGCCCATCTTGGGGATCGAGAGACCTCCGGTGGCAACGACCAACACTGGCGATCGAAACTCGGCATCCTCGGTGCGCACCACGAATTCCGTCGCGCGGGAGATTTCGCGGACCTGCGCGTTCGTCACAATCCGAACGTTCGCCGCCCCGCATTCCTGCTCCAGCAGGTGAACGATCTCCCGCGCCGAGCGATCGCAGAACAATTGTCCAAGAGTCTTCTCGTGGTAGGGAATCTTGTAGCGCTCGACCAGCGCGATGAAATCCGCCGGCGTGTAGCGCGCGAGGGCGGACTTACAGAAGTGCGGATTCTGCGAAAGGAAGTTTGCAGGCGTGCAATGAAGGTTGGTGAAATTGCAGCGTCCGCCGCCGGAGATCAGGATCTTCTTGCCGATCTTCTCCGCGTGATCGAGCACAACCACGCGCCGGCCCCGCTTCCCGGCTTCGATGGCACACATCAGTCCTGCCGCCCCGCCGCCGAGAACGATCGCATCCCACTGCGTCTCCGCCCGAGAACCGCTCATCCCGTGATGGTAACCGCTCGCGCCTCAAAATCCATCGGAGTGGCAGCTTGCCGCGCCGCTATGCGATACTACTGACCTCCGCAGGACCCAAGCCGGGATGGCGGAACTGGCAGACGCAGCGGACTCAAAATCCGCCGAGGTTTACCCCTCGTGGGGGTTCGACCCCCCCTCCCGGCACCATTTTTTCAATCAGTTACAAGCGATTTAGTCCAGTTGTAGTCCAAAGTCCTCACAAGCCCCTGCTGTCGTAGTCCCGCAACTGCCCACACTTTTCGGCGCTCGTGGCCTTATGCTGCTCTTGCATCGATGCGTGCCCACAGATGTTAATTATGGTGGCTGGTATTCGCGCGAGTGCATCAGCTCATTTGCATGCCGATGAGCGCTTCTGTTGCGTGTAGCCAACTGCGATACGATGCCGTAGATCGCGCCAGCTGATCGGTCTAAGATCGGCACGAACTCCCTCAGGGCGAGGATCTGGTTTTGCGCCGAGCAGGCGGCGATCGAAGTCTTGTCCCTAGGTGAACGGACTCGTAAAGCCCTGATCTTCGGAACGAGTGAAATACACCTGCTTCCAGGCGGCTATTGCCGTCCGGTGGACGCGGATTGCTCGTCCGTTTCCGGCTAGGATTACCGAGGCGGAGTTGATGTCCTCCCGATTTCGCGAGAGCTGAATTGCTACTTCCCGCCGCTGCTCCCAGAACTTCCAATCGGAAGGATGTAGCTAAGCCCGATGCTCAGTTTCGTAGTCCAGACAGTTCGCGTTGGCAGTGGAGAAGGTGGGCTTGATCCAAGTTGCGCGCCTTCAAAAACGCCTTGCGAAAGCCGTACATCGCGCGTCACATCTGCCGAAGGCGTGACCAGTACACTCCCGAGTTGAAACGAAATGCCTACGACGAAATCGGCTGACTTTGGACTTGAGGTCAGATTTGCACCGACGCCTCCACTCAGCAAAAAGCCGCAATGTCGAGGACAAGCGCTTTCCCAATGCCACTGATTTATTCCCGGGATCATATAACTGACCATAACGAGAGGCGCGAGCACTGTGGGTTTAGTAGTGCTTCGTGTAACAATCGTTTCGGCTTTACCTCCTGAATCGAGCACGGGTTTGCCGTTGACCAGGAGTGGAGCATTGCTGTAACTGTTCGCTCCTGAAAAGGAGAACCCCGCTCCCGTTGAGGCGAGCCAGTGGGAAATACCAAAAGTGACCGGAACCGATGCAATCGTAGTGGTCGTCACCTGGGGTGGTATCTGTGTTGTTACATTTACCGTTCCGGTAGAGTTCTGCGTTAGGCTCACGCAAGTGAAAAAGTCCGGTAGAGTCGTTGGAGTATTTTCAAGCACAAGCTGCGCTGCTTGCAGCTGTTTCTGGCCCGTTAGAATGTCCGTAGCGGTATCGTCCAGTTTGTGTTGATATAGAAGCAGAGTGGAGACGTCGTCGCATTCGTTCGGTTGTACAACGGGGTGAGCCGGTGCGGGAGCTTGCTCATCGTATGACTTGCAGTTATCGAGTGCATCCTTAAGGATGGCGTCTATTTTACCTAGCTCTCCCACATCCACATTAGCCTTGGCATTTGTCGCGACTTCGCCGCCTATCGTATTCTTTGCCGCCAAGAAAGCGGCAGGCGTGGGAAAGTGAGAAGTTGAACACGCCAGAGCGTTCGGAGTGGTCGGATCATAGGCAGTAGAGTCTTCATAAGCCTGAAGACAAGAAAGCTTGATGTTACTCTGGGCAATCGACTCAGCCAATGTCGATAACTTTTTCGCGATAGCCTTTTGTCTGGCGAGGATATCGTCAGTGATGCTGTGCGGCACGGCAGCAGCGTGCGACGCGAGTCTTCGATCTGTATCCCGCGCCGCACTAGCTGCAGCCGACGATAGATGAAGGCTGACAATTAGGCTCTGCAGCGGACCGCCAGTCGCAGATTGGACCGCATTCCCGAATACGTCCTGAGAGGGAATGCCTGAAAACGTGGGTATGAATTGGACAGTTTCGTTCAAACGAGGATTAGTTAGCTTTATGTAAATGTCAGTATTCTTGGGGACACTAAATGCTGCCGGCGAAAAGGGTTGGGTTCTGTCGATTGTTACAATGCATTCACGTCCCGGATAGCCCGCGATGGCGTTGGGGCTGCACTCCGGTAAACTGGCATCCAAGCTCTTACGTGAGCATTGACTATGCCCCGGCTGTACCAACGCGATGCTGGATAGAAGAAGAGCAGTTGCAGACAATAAAGATGACCTTTGCGTGATCATTTAACGCCTTCCATTCTCAAAGACGATGTTAGAGTCAGCATCTCCCCTGTGGGAGCCGCTCTTATAGCATGCGGCGATCTATCGTGCAATGGTCAGAGTAGAGAAAGCCATCATATATGCTAATGGTTTTCCCGAGTTTCCCCTACTGCGCTGAAGCTTTCCACCAGCTTGCTTGATCGGCCCCAGTGTTCCGTTTCCAGAACACGGTCGACCTTCTCCCTTGCAAGTTTGATAAAGGTGATATAAACAGCAACTTCGCGAGAATCGGAGGACCTCAGGCTGCCTGGCATTTGCTTGAAAACCCTAAAATCCTGGTTACGAGACACTCTCGCCAAGGAGCACCGCTCGTTTCCTGTGCAGTGTTCAGAGGAGAACATAGATGAAGAGGGCTGGTATGAGCGGTTCCAGCATAGTCAGCATCAACATATGGCAGGATGATCCTATGTCAGAAATTACTGACGCCCCAATTCTTGCCGTCGCGCCCGACGAAAATGCGACTGCGCTGAGGGTCGAGATCAAAGGCACCAAACCACCAGCACAACCATATGGTCCCGAGACCGTAGAATTTAGATATTGGTGCGCTCTGGATGCCCTTCGGCGGGGCGCAGATTTTTGGGCGAAGCACGCTGAACTTGTCGATTGGCAGATCGGCAAAACGTTACCTGTAGACCTGGATGCGGGGGTCGATCTGAATGCATACTATGACAGAACTGCTCTTAAGTTCTTTCACGATAGCGTTAGCGGAGTGACAGTATTTTCGGGGGCAAGCCCGGACGTGTTATGCCATGAGCTTGGTCACGCTGTCTTGGACTCGATCAAGCCGGAATTATGGGATGCCGCAAGCGACGAAATCGCAGCCTTTCATGAGGCATTCGGAGATATCAGTTCGATATTGTCTGCTCTCGAACTGATGTCGTTTCGAGAAGCAGTCCTGGCGCAGACCGGGTCGAAACTGTACCAATCGTCAAGCCTGTCGCGGCTGGCAGAGCAACTCGGATGGGGAATAAGACAGCGTTACCCTGACGCTGTTGACCCAGACTGCCTGCGCAATGCAGTGAACAAGTTCGTGTATGCATCCCCGCTCAATTTACCTCATGACGGACCGAATAGTTCGTTATCGTCGGAACCACATTCCTTTTCGAGAGTCTTTAGTGGAGCCTTCTTCGAAGCATTTGCCTCTATGTTTGATCAGCAAAGCTCTCAGGACGAAGCGTCGCTCTTGGAAACGAGCAGAATGGCAGGAGAACTACTCGTTTACGCAGTGAAATCCGCTCCGGTTCTGCCGGAATTTTATAGCCAGGTTGCAATTCACATGGTGGAAGGGGCTCAGAATCGTTTTGCCGCCAAATTCGCGAATGCGATTAAGGGGGCATTCGTGCGAAGAGGAATACTTTCTCTTGAAACTGCCAGCTTGCCACTAGATAAACAAGCCGCTCCGACCAGGCACATGGCTGTGTTTGGTGGGGGGGCAGCAGCCGCTGTGGCCATTGACCGGCGGGCAAAAGAACTACCACTTCTTGGGATCGCTGCTCAGGCTTACGGTTTGGAGCAACCGCAGCTTTTTGTGAGGGTTCCAGGAGATACCAGAGTCTACTCCGCTGCGCCTGCGGCATTGAATATAGGTGTTGCGAAATCTGTCACGCCGGAAGATAGCGCTAAGTCCTTTGTTGAAGACCTGTTCCGTCGTGGCGAAGTAGATGTGGGCAAATTCGGGAATTCAGTCGCGGGAATGGTGCATCTGAGAACCAAGAAAACGCATCGAATTATTAAGGAAAAGGATCATTTGATCCTGTCCCGGATGCTGATTGATTGCACCTAGTGACTTTGGTACTGAATCAAAAAACCAATACAGGGTGTATTATGACCTGTCGTAGGCCTGATATGAAGAAAGTTGACGAAAAGAAGCAGCGTGAAGCGCAGGAAGAAGCTGAAGCGCACTTTATCGCTGGGCTTAAGTATCGTGGAGAAGTGGTGCCGGCCGGCCAAGAAAATCTGCCACCGGGCGTAACGCATGAGAGTAGCCAAGACGATACAGGCGCTCCCAAACGCCGCCGATTTTCGATCGTAGGCCATTAGCACACCAGATTTTCCGATTTCGAAACATAAAAGGGAGGCTAACGCCTCCCTTTCGCTTTTGTGTACTCTTCTGTTGAGCGGCAGTGCAGGAGGGAATCAATGAAGCTGACTGACCTATTCGTCATACGGACGGCTAGTCGTGAGACCAAGGCTGTAGGGGTCACCGCCGGGACTGTTGGCGAGCCGTCGGGCACCACGAGCGGCGTGGCGGCCTTTATCACTCCACAGTCGTTGGTTTCATTCCCCGTGGCGTCCCTAGTCGTTTCGGCCTTGACAGGACTGGGCAAAGCCTTAAGCTTGGCTGAACAGGCAAGCGCCCTCAGCGCGGCCGCTCTCATAGGAAGCATCGTTTTTCTGATCGGCGTTAGCGATCGGCAAGCGAGACCTGATTCTTTGGCCAAATGGACAGTCGCTGGTGGAATCGCGATTGTGAACACTCTGATGTTGGCTGCTTCAGCTCTCGGCGTCCTCAACGCACTCCATAAATAAGTCGCCGTTGACGACGACGACATGGCCCGCCAGGAAAATCGTTTCACCCTCTCGCAAGTACGGTGCTTTTTCTACTTGCGGAGATGACCAGCTGAGGCCCAGTGTTCGTGAAGATCGCGTGAGACATTCCGTCTTAGAGTGTGCCTGCCTCCTTCTTCAACATCAGGACGACATTGGTGTTCGCTTCACGTTGCCCCTTCGGGAGTGCTCGTCCATAGATGTTCATCGTAGTGCCGATATTCGCGTGGCGCATGAGGTCCTTCTGGACGCCAACTGGAGCGCCAGTGTCATCTAGCCAGCTACGGTACGAGTGCCGTAGATCGTGCCAGCCGATCCCACCGATACCTGCTCGCACACCGGCCGGTGATAACACCTGGTTCTGTGCAGACCAACTGTGAAGCGGCTTGCGTCCTAGCATTGCATTGCTGGCGAATACGTAGTCATCCGGCCTTGTGAAATTCGAACTTTTCTCCCACCGCAGGATTGCCTCCGCGAGCTCGGCGTGTAGCGGCAAGATCGACTTCGAACCGATCGTCTTCAGTTCATCCTCGATGCCGCTGACAACGCCCTGGCGTAAGTGAATTACAAGGTTCTCGAAGTCGATGTCCTGCCATTTCAGGCCGACGATCTCCGAGCAACGTAGGCCAAGGGCGCCGGCCAGGAGCGCCATCGTACGGTAGGGTTCCCGCAGTTCTGCCAGCAGCTTTCCGAACTCCTCATAAGAGATGATCTTCGGTTCTCTTCGCCGCTTCGTGGCACCTTCGATGCGGACGAGTTCCATTGGATTGCGGCCGACGGGTACGAACCCACGCAGCATCGCGTATTCGAGCAAGACTGACAACAGGGCCCGAAGGTGAGACTTCGTTTCGGGGAGCAATCCTTCGCTTCAGCCACCGTTCAACTTCATACGCCGACGTCATCATTGTAGAGTCGCGTCGAAGCCCCGCGGAACGATGTGGTTCTTGAGCTTTCCCTCGTACCCACGGGCAGTGGACGCCCTCCTCGGCATCCGTTCCGCCCGATACCTGACCACTAGTTCGTCCACTGTCATGCTTTGTTCTGAGGCGGCGCCACGATCTGCGTTGACCTTGGCGCGCATCTGCTCGACGGCGCGTTTCAGTTTTGCGGCGGTTGAGAGTTCCTTGGTTGTTCCCAGTTCTACGGACCGGCGACGACGGGCTGCATCCCTGAAGCGGAAGTAGTACTTACCAGAGTGGATCTCAATGGATCCACTCTGATAACGCACCCGACTAGTTGACATACTGCGTCGCCTCCGCCGAGCGTGTACGGTTCGCGCTCATGATGGCGCGCATGTGTTCGTCGATTGCCGTCTTGCTAAATAACCACGTCTTGCGTTGCAAGCCAGCACCGAGGGGCACGCCTGGAATGATGCCCCGGCGGGCCCATTCCAGGAGAGTGCGATGCTTGACGTGGAGATAGAGGGCTGCTTCGCGCGAATTCATGTAGGTGTCGCCGATAGCGATCGGCGACACCATCTCGGAAGCCATGCTCAGCATGGCTACTCCGCATCCTTGGCTGTGGTCGGATCTTGCGGCTCACGGTTAGGGGCGAAAAACATTCCTGCACGAGCAAAGGTCGAGAAAGGCGACTTCCAGCCGCCCAGAGCGTAGAGCGTGGTCGCGCTAGCGCCCGCCTTTACCAACGTCGCGAAGAAATTGTGCCGGACCAGTTGAAGGCTAAGTTCTGGCACGCCAATGACACTCCTGATCTTGCGGAGCTGAGTTGAAACGCGGCTGAGTACGCGATGTGGGCACTCCCCCAAGACCAACTCAGAATTGGGGGCGTCGGTCCGGCGAGCCTTTAGCACTGCCACGGTGTCATGATTAATTGGCACCCAGCGCAGGTGCGCTCTCTCGGTGCGCGGATGAAGATCCGGCCTTCCGTCAGATGGACATCAGACCAGCGTGCTTGCCGGAGTTCTTGCAGCCGCATGCCGGTGTTGGTAATGATCGCGATGACATCGTGAAGGTCACGCAACTTCGGGTCTGCCTTCGAAACTGCCAGAAGAGACGCTATCCGCTCAGAAGACAACGAATGAGAGTGAGACATCAATTACTCCTTGGCACGGGTTGCCGTGCATTTCTAAACTGCACTATTACGGGGCTGTACCAAAACGTCCCATCGGTACAAGTTCATGGTGTTTTTCTTTATCTCCGAGGCGGGCACCCTCCATCTGGGCCGGGTACAACGACCAAGCGGGCACCTGTAATCGCGCCATAGAAATAGCCGATCCAGAACGCCTGACGAAGGGCCAATTCGACCTTCGCGGGTTCAATTGTTTTTTGCTTTTCAGAGTCGTTCATTCTGTGCCTTGCAGCGGCCTAGCCGTTCTTTCCTCGGTTACGGAACTGTTCGCTCTTGAGCAGCCGATGCGGAATGTGGCCGACGTGCCAGTGATCCCCAAACCGGCAGTGATAAGTCGATAGCCGCGACCCGCCTGCCTTTCTCAAGGCAATCATTGCGGCGACGGCTTTCGCCTGCGTTGGGTACTGGCGCTTACCTGCACACGACTTGCGCCGGAGTCGGCGCTTGCTTGTCATGAACGAGGCCCCTGCCCGACAACGGCACTGGTTTCGTTCACGAATTCCATCGCCGAAAAGTACCCTTGGGCCACTGTTGTGTCGTGCAGCGTGAAGTAGCGTTGGGAGGTCGTCAGGCTGCGGTGGCCCAGCAAATCCCTAAGAACGAGACCGCTGATGTGAGCGTTCGCCAATCTCGTCGCGAAGCTATGCCGCAGTTGGTGGACGCGGATCGGCGAGACCCCAAGGCGCTTGCACCACGTAGCGAGCATGTGCTGGATCGCACGAACCGAAAGACGCTTCTTCTGTTCCGACAAGAACAACGGCGAGTCATCGTCTTTCCTTGCGTCGAGGTATTCGGCGTAAAGCAGCAATGTCGGCTCATCCACGTAAAATTTGCGAATCTTGCTGCCTTTGCCCACCACCAGACCGACTCCGGTCAGCCGCTCAACTCCCGAGTCGTCGATCTCGGACTCGAACTTAATGGTGTCGCGGTTGAGGCTGTGCATCTCCGAGACTCTCAGGCCGGTCGCCAAGAAGAGGGTGACGAGCACTTTGTCGCGCAGGTTGTCGATTCCCTGAAGCACGTGGCTCAGGCTGATTTCGTCCGCCGGCTTGGGATCGTCGTTTTTGTGCCAGCGATGGGTGAAATCACGGATCGGATTGTGAAGTTTTGGGTTGCTGGTTGCGCGAATGTAATCGATGTAACTGCACAGTGAGGCCAGACGACGCTGGATCGAAGCGTCTGCAAGGCCGGTGCGACCGAACCGGGGGTTCTCTTTCTGGCGCATGTAGTTGATGTATTCGGTCAGCACCTGGTGGTTCACTTGGGTGATGCGCCGGTGACCGTGGTCATCCATGAACGCCTGGAATAGCTTCAGATCGTTCCGGTACGACCGGATGGTTTGCGCACTGCACTTCCGGTTTCCCTGCCAGTAGGCGAGGAAGGGTTCAAAATCCATGATGATTTTCCTTGTGGTGGGATCTGCTGCTTCGGCGAGGAGCCGGAACGTTGCGTGTAACTTTCATTACACGCAACGTTCTCTAACCTACTGAGAGAGGCCGCTTTGCTCGATGTGGCGCTTTCGATCGAGCAGGTCTGAGAGGCTCAGGCTCCGCTTGCGGGACTTGGCACGCAGTTGCTCGCGAGATTTTTCCATCGCGTCCTCGTAGCCACGCCGACCGCGTTCCTCATCTGGCGCGGCATAGCCGGCCATGGCCTCGAACGTCTTCCATCCGCCCGCGGTCATCACGACCGCGGCGTCGGCCCCGTTCTTGACCAAGTTGCTTGCCATCGTATGACGCCAGCGGTGCCCTGACCATTTTTCGAAGCCTTCGTCGTGCCGCTTCTCGCGGTCATATACCTTGCACATCACCGCACCGAACTCTCGGATGAGTTCATGCGGGTTGCAGATGTGAAGACGCTTGCTGTGCAGAATTTGGTCATGGGTGCACCTCGGATCGCGCACCGCCATCCACTCCTTGTAGAAGCGAATGGTCTTTTCCGAAAAGAGTGCGTAACGCTCCACCATGCCCTTGTTCGGAAGCCTCACAAAGAAGCGGCGGCCGGTGAGGTCTATATCCTGGAGACGCAGCCTCGCGATCTCTCCGATACGTAAGCCGGACTCCTCTGCGACCGCGGCCGCAAAGCGCAAACGTTCGTTGCCGCGCTCCATCAGATACTTCCACGCGAGCACCTGTTCTTCGCGGGTGAAGGGACGTGGCAAACGCTCGCGCCTGCGCGGCTTGTGTATCAGGGAAATGATCGGGTTGGCAGCCTTACGGTAACCCATTGCGATCGTCCACTTGAAAAAGGTGGACAAAAAGGGGATGGAAGCCCCAGCGTGCTGGCGGCCGGTTTTGGCGGCCCAAGTAAGAAACTCCGTGACCGTTTTAGGAGTGACCGCTTCCAGCGAGGTGGTTCCCTGTACCTTGAGGAATTCGAACAGGTAGCAAATGCGGAAGAACGTGAAGTAGGGGCCCTAGTGATGACGGGCAAACCCGCTGAGGTATTCCTCAATGACTGGGCGGATCTCGTCGGGACACACTGACAGGGACTGGTGCTTCAGGTATGTGCCGTAATGCTGTTGGTCAAGAAAACGGAGCCCATTGATGGTCCGCTTCCTCCCGTCGCCTAGGAAACGCTCCCCACACCCGCAGCCGCATTCGAACTGGGTGTTGCACTGCAGCCGTTTCGTCCAGCATTCCCCGCAACATGTGTGGAACTAATTGCGGGCATCGTAGCGACCCTCAGGGATGTAGTTCTCGCAACCAGGCGCTTCGCATTTGCGCTCGTCGGGCCCGACGCACAGCCTGACTGTCGATGCCAATCCTGGGATTCCAGCGAAAGGCGACGTGGTCTTTAACGACGCGCTGCATTTGGCGGAGCCGCAAAAGGAGTGCCGCGCACCCGGCCAAGTCTCATGAGCAGAAAGCGGTTCGTGGCACACACAACACGCCTGCTCGTTGTCGGCATACTTCCTCACCAGCTTGTTAGTTGTCATCGCATCTCCTTTTGGCTGTGGACTTGTAGCACTCGATGAGGCGGAACAAGTCTGGTGAATCAAACCGCTCCTCGCCCACGATCCTGATGGGCAGGAGCTGGCGGGTATTGATGAGCTGCTGAACCTTCTCATCGCTTAGGTGGAGTACAGCTTCCACTCCTGGATGCGCCATCAAGTGACGCTGAATCAAACCGCTCCCACTTTCCTCCTTAAAGACTCAACGGGAGAGGCGCCAGGATGTGGGCCGCGATCTCGGTGCGTCGCCCTCGTGGTGAGGCCTCGCCCGTTCTGTCTAACAAGTTGCACCGTCAGGAAGGCTGCCAAAGGGTTCAAGGAAAGTCGTATACCAAGGGCTGCTGCCTACCCGTCTAGTGCGGCGCGCCCGTCACTTATCCACATTGCGTGCGCGATCTGGATGGGCATCACCGTACTGTCTTCACAGTGCAGCGCCCATGGCGGGCTACCAAAGGTTTGGCGAAGATTTTGCGAGACTGCCATCGGAGAGGAGTGTTCCAGCGGTCGCACGCTGTCCCGGTATCGAGGCTTGCCCATGTTGCCACGGCCCAAGAAGAAGGCCAAGGCTCAACGGCTAGAACGAGGACTGTGACGGGATTGATCATGACGTCAGGATGACGTTGAGGCCGCCGCCTGCCAAAGCGTCGGCCGGGAGTATAACTTTAACTCTGTGAGTAAGCATTACTCACAGAGATACTAATATGTCTACTATAGTATTTTCTCCTCTACTGTAGTAGGCCTTGGCACATAATCAGGAGGGTAGCATGAGAACGAAAAGGTGCCAAAGGGTAGCAGGTATCACGATGAAATTGGACCAAGGGGATGGATGCTGACCTGTCGGTCAGCCATACGTGCATCGGTGAAATCTTGGGATCTCGGGGGGAAGGTCTACGCAGGAAAAGCGAAAGCAACCCCGCCTTGTGCCGGCCAGCGCGAAGCCTAAGAGGCGCTCGCATTAACTGCTGCAAAGCCTTATCCTCTCTTTCGGTCTTCGCGGGTTTTTCAGTCACGCCTAAACTGCCTGCCCAGCGTCGAACGCGATCCCGTAGGCTGGTGTGCAAGGCCAAGAGCGACTGGTTCAAGGCTCGAACTACTCGCGGATGAAGGACAGCAGAACACCAGCGCGACGTAGCCTGTTCCACTCATTGATACCAAGCAGTCATCATGTCGGTTGCGCCAGAACCCTCAGGCTCACGCTGGATCGAGCTGATAGCCGATTTTTTTTTTTTTTTTTTTTTTTTTTTTTTTTTTTTTTTTTTTTTTTAAAAAAAAAAAAAAAAAAAAAAAAAAAAAAAAAAAAAAAAAAAAAAAAAAAAAAAAAAAAAAAAAAAAAAAAAAAAAAAAAAAAAAAAAAAAAAAAAAAAAAAAAAAAAAAAAAAAAAAAAAAAAAAAAAAAAAAAAAAAAAAAAAAAAAAAAAAAAAAAAAAATTTTTTTTTTTTTTTTTTTTTTTTTTTTTTTTTTTTTTTTTTTTTTTTTTTTTTTTTTTTTTTTTTTTTTTTTTTTTTTTTTTTTTTTTTTTTTTTTTTTTTTTTTTTTTTTTTTTTTTTTTTTTTTTTTTTTTTTTTTTTTTTTTTTTTTTTTTTTTTTTTTTTTTTTTTTTTTTTTTTTTTTTTTTTTTTTTTTTTTTTTTTTTTTTTTTTTTTTTTTTTTTTTTTTTTTTTTTTTTTTTTTTTTTTTTTTTTTTTTTTTTTTTTTTTTTTTTTTTTTTTTTTTTTTTTTTTTTTTTTTTTTTTTTTTTTTTTTTTTTTTTTTTTTTTTTTTTTTTTTTTTTTTTTTTTTTTTTTTTTTTTTTTTTTTTTTTTTTTTTTTTTTTTTTTTTTTTTTTTTTTTTTTTTTTTTTTTTTTTTTTTTTTTTTTTTTTTTTTTTTTTTTTTTTTTTTTTTTTTTTTTTTTTTTTTTTTTTTTTTTTTTTTTTTTTTTTTTTTTTTTTTTTTTTTTTTTTTTTTTTTTTTTTTTTTTTTTTTTTTTTTTTTTTTTTTTTTTTTTTTTTTTTTTTTTTTTTTTTTTTTTTTTTTTTTTTTTTTTTTTTTTTTTTTTTTTTTTTTTTTTTTTTTTTTTTTTTTTTTTTTTTTTTTTTTTTTTTTTTTTTTTTTTTTTTTTTTTTTTTTTTTTTTTTTTTTTTTTTTTTTTTTTTTTTTTTTTTTTTTTTTTTTTTTTTTTTTTTTTTTTTTTTTTTTTTTTTTTTTTTTTTTTTTTTTTTTTTTTTTTTTTTTTTTTTTTTTTTTTTTTTTTTTTTTTTTTTTTTTTTTTTTTTTTTTTTTTTTTTTTTTTTTTTTTTTTTTTTTTTTTTTTTTTTTTTTTTTTTTTTTTTTTTTTTTTTTTTTTTTTTTTTTTTTTTTTTTTTTTTTTTTTTTTTTTTTTTTTTTTTTTTTTTTTTTTTTTTTTTTTTTTTTTTTTTTTTTTTTTTTTTTTTTTTTTTTTTTTTTTTTTTTTTTTTTTTTTTTTTTTTTTTTTTTTTTTTTTTTTTTTTTTTTTTTTTTTTTTTTTTTTTTTTTTTTTTTTTTTTTTTTTTTTTTTTTTTTTTTTTTTTTTTTTTTTTTTTTTTTTTTTTTTTTTTTTTTTTTTTTTTTTTTTTTTTTTTTTTTTTTTTTTTTTTTTTTTTTTTTTTTTTTTTTTTTTTTTTTTTTTTTTTTTTTTTTTTTTTTTTTTTTTTTTTTTTTTTTTTTTTTTTTTTTTTTTTTTTTTTTTTTTTTTTTTTTTTTTTTTTTTTTTTTTTTTTTTTTTTTTTTTTTTTTTTTTTTTTTTTTTTTTTTTTTTTTTTTTTTTTTTTTTTTTTTTTTTTTTTTTTTTTTTTTTTTTTTTTTTTTTTTTTTTTTTTTTTTTTTTTTTTTTTTTTTTTTTTTTTTTTTTTTTTTTTTTTTTTTTTTTTTTTTTTTTTTTTTTTTTTTTTTTTTTTTTTTTTTTTTTTTTTTTTTTTTTTTTTTTTTTTTTTTTTTTTTTTTTTTTTTTTTTTTTTTTTTTTTTTTTTTTTTTTTTTTTTTTTTTTTTTTTTTTTTTTTTTTTTTTTTTTTTTTTTTTTTTTTTTTTTTTTTTTTTTTTTTTTTTTTTTTTTTTTTTTTTTTTTTTTTTTTTTTTTTTTTTTTTTTTTTTTTTTTTTTTTTTTTTTTTTTTTTTTTTTTTTTTTTTTTTTTTTTTTTTTTTTTTTTTTTTTTTTTTTTTTTTTTTTTTTTTTTTTTTTTTTTTTTTTTTTTTTTTTTTTTTTTTTTTTTTTTTTTTTTTTTTTTTTTTTTTTTTTTTTTTTTTTTTTTTTTTTTTTTTTTTTTTTTTTTTTTTTTTTTTTTTTTTTTTTTTTTTTTTTTTTTTTTTTTTTTTTTTTTTTTTTTTTTTTTTTTTTTTTTTTTTTTTTTTTTTTTTTTTTTTTTTTTTTTTTTTTTTTTTTTTTTTTTTTTTTTTTTTTTTTTTTTTTTTTTTTTTTTTTTTTTTTTTTTTTTTTTTTTTTTTTTTTTTTTTTTTTTTTTTTTTTTTTTTTTTTTTTTTTTTTTTTTTTTTTTTTTTTTTTTTTTTTTTTTTTTTTTTTTTTTTTTTTTTTTTTTTTTTTTTTTTTTTTTTTTTTTTTTTTTTTTTTTTTTTTTTTTTTTTTTTTTTTTTTTTTTTTTTTTTTTTTTTTTTTTTTTTTTTTTTTTTTTTTTTTTTTTTTTTTTTTTTTTTTTTTTTTTTTTTTTTTTTTTTTTTTTTTTTTTTTTTTTTTTTTTTTTTTTTTTTTTTTTTTTTTTTTTTTTTTTTTTTTTTTTTTTTTTTTTTTTTTTTTTTTTTTTTTTTTTTTTTTTTTTTTTTTTTTTTTTTTTTTTTTTTTTTTTTTTTTTTTTTTTTTTTTTTTTTTTTTTTTTTTTTTTTTTTTTTTTTTTTTTTTTTTTTTTTTTTTTTTTTTTTTTTTTTTTTTTTTTTTTTTTTTTTTTTTTTTTTTTTTTTTTTTTTTTTTTTTTTTTTTTTTTTTTTTTTTTTTTTTTTTTTTTTTTTTTTTTTTTTTTTTTTTTTTTTTTTTTTTTTTTTTTTTTTTTTTTTTTTTTTTTTTTTTTTTTTTTTTTTTTTTTTTTTTTTTTTTTTTTTTTTTTTTTTTTTTTTTTTTTTTTTTTTTTTTTTTTTTTTTTTTTTTTTTTTTTTTTTTTTTTTTTTTTTTTTTTTTTTTTTTTTTTTTTTTTTTTTTTTTTTTTTTTTTTTTTTTTTTTTTTTTTTTTTTTTTTTTTTTTTTTTTTTTTTTTTTTTTTTTTTTTTTTTTTTTTTTTTTTTTTTTTTTTTTTTTTTTTTTTTTTTTTTTTTTTTTTTTTTTTTTTTTTTTTTTTTTTTTTTTTTTTTTTTTTTTTTTTTTTTTTTTTTTTTTTTTTTTTTTTTTTTTTTTTTTTTTTTTTTTTTTTTTTTTTTTTTTTTTTTTTTTTTTTTTTTTTTTTTTTTTTTTTTTTTTTTTTTTTTTTTTTTTTTTTTTTTTTTTTTTTTTTTTTTTTTTTTTTTTTTTTTTTTTTTTTTTTTTTTTTTTTTTTTTTTTTTTTTTTTTTTTTTTTTTTTTTTTTTTTTTTTTTTTTTTTTTTTTTTTTTTTTTTTTTTTTTTTTTTTTTTTTTTTTTTTTTTTTTTTTTTTTTTTTTTTTTTTTTTTTTTTTTTTTTTTTTTTTTTTTTTTTTTTTTTTTTTTTTTTTTTTTTTTTTTTTTTTTTTTTTTTTTTTTTTTTTTTTTTTTTTTTTTTTTTTTTTTTTTTTTTTTTTTTTTTTTTTTTTTTTTTTTTTTTTTTTTTTTTTTTTTTTTTTTTTTTTTTTTTTTTTTTTTTTTTTTTTTTTTTTTTTTTTTTTTTTTTTTTTTTTTTTTTTTTTTTTTTTTTTTTTTTTTTTTTTTTTTTTTTTTTTTTTTTTTTTTTTTTTTTTTTTTTTTTTTTTTTTTTTTTTTTTTTTTTTTTTTTTTTTTTTTTTTTTTTTTTTTTTTTTTTTTTTTTTTTTTTTTTTTTTTTTTTTTTTTTTTTTTTTTTTTTTTTTTTTTTTTTTTTTTTTTTTTTTTTTTTTTTTTTTTTTTTTTTTTTTTTTTTTTTTTTTTTTTTTTTTTTTTTTTTTTTTTTTTTTTTTTTTTTTTTTTTTTTTTTTTTTTTTTTTTTTTTTTTTTTTTTTTTTTTTTTTTTTTTTTTTTTTTTTTTTTTTTTTTTTTTTTTTTTTTTTTTTTTTTTTTTTTTTTTTTTTTTTTTTTTTTTTTTTTTTTTTTTTTTTTTTTTTTTTTTTTTTTTTTTTTTTTTTTTTTTTTTTTTTTTTTTTTTTTTTTTTTTTTTTTTTTTTTTTTTTTTTTTTTTTTTTTTTTTTTTTTTTTTTTTTTTTTTTTTTTTTTTTTTTTTTTTTTTTTTTTTTTTTTTTTTTTTTTTTTTTTTTTTTTTTTTTTTTTTTTTTTTTTTTTTTTTTTTTTTTTTTTTTTTTTTTTTTTTTTTTTTTTTTTTTTTTTTTTTTTTTTTTTTTTTTTTTTTTTTTTTTTTTTTTTTTTTTTTTTTTTTTTTTTTTTTTTTTTTTTTTTTTTTTTTTTTTTTTTTTTTTTTTTTTTTTTTTTTTTTTTTTTTTTTTTTTTTTTTTTTTTTTTTTTTTTTTTTTTTTTTTTTTTTTTTTTTTTTTTTTTTTTTTTTTTTTTTTTTTTTTTTTTTTTTTTTTTTTTTTTTTTTTTTTTTTTTTTTTTTTTTTTTTTTTTTTTTTTTTTTTTTTTTTTTTTTTTTTTTTTTTTTTTTTTTTTTTTTTTTTTTTTTTTTTTTTTTTTTTTTTTTTTTTTTTTTTTTTTTTTTTTTTTTTTTTTTTTTTTTTTTTTTTTTTTTTTTTTTTTTTTTTTTTTTTTTTTTTTTTTTTTTTTTTTTTTTTTTTTTTTTTTTTTTTTTTTTTTTTTTTTTTTTTTTTTTTTTTTTTTTTTTTTTTTTTTTTTTTTTTTTTTTTTTTTTTTTTTTTTTTTTTTTTTTTTTTTTTTTTTTTTTTTTTTTTTTTTTTTTTTTTTTTTTTTTTTTTTTTTTTTTTTTTTTTTTTTTTTTTTTTTTTTTTTTTTTTTTTTTTTTTTTTTTTTTTTTTTTTTTTTTTTTTTTTTTTTTTTTTTTTTTTTTTTTTTTTTTTTTTTTTTTTTTTTTTTTTTTTTTTTTTTTTTTTTTTTTTTTTTTTTTTTTTTTTTTTTTTTTTTTTTTTTTTTTTTTTTTTTTTTTTTTTTTTTTTTTTTTTTTTTTTTTTTTTTTTTTTTTTTTTTTTTTTTTTTTTTTTTTTTTTTTTTTTTTTTTTTTTTTTTTTTTTTTTTTTTTTTTTTTTTTTTTTTTTTTTTTTTTTTTTTTTTTTTTTTTTTTTTTTTTTTTTTTTTTTTTTTTTTTTTTTTTTTTTTTTTTTTTTTTTTTTTTTTTTTTTTTTTTTTTTTTTTTTTTTTTTTTTTTTTTTTTTTTTTTTTTTTTTTTTTTTTTTTTTTTTTTTTTTTTTTTTTTTTTTTTTTTTTTTTTTTTTTTTTTTTTTTTTTTTTTTTTTTTTTTTTTTTTTTTTTTTTTTTTTTTTTTTTTTTTTTTTTTTTTTTTTTTTTTTTTTTTTTTTTTTTTTTTTTTTTTTTTTTTTTTTTTTTTTTTTTTTTTTTTTTTTTTTTTTTTTTTTTTTTTTTTTTTTTTTTTTTTTTTTTTTTTTTTTTTTTTTTTTTTTTTTTTTTTTTTTTTTTTTTTTTTTTTTTTTTTTTTTTTTTTTTTTTTTTTTTTTTTTTTTTTTTTTTTTTTTTTTTTTTTTTTTTTTTTTTTTTTTTTTTTTTTTTTTTTTTTTTTTTTTTTTTTTTTTTTTTTTTTTTTTTTTTTTTTTTTTTTTTTTTTTTTTTTTTTTTTTTTTTTTTTTTTTTTTTTTTTTTTTTTTTTTTTTTTTTTTTTTTTTTTTTTTTTTTTTTTTTTTTTTTTTTTTTTTTTTTTTTTTTTTTTTTTTTTTTTTTTTTTTTTTTTTTTTTTTTTTTTTTTTTTTTTTTTTTTTTTTTTTTTTTTTTTTTTTTTTTTTTTTTTTTTTTTTTTTTTTTTTTTTTTTTTTTTTTTTTTTTTTTTTTTTTTTTTTTTTTTTTTTTTTTTTTTTTTTTTTTTTTTTTTTTTTTTTTTTTTTTTTTTTTTTTTTTTTTTTTTTTTTTTTTTTTTTTTTTTTTTTTTTTTTTTTTTTTTTTTTTTTTTTTTTTTTTTTTTTTTTTTTTTTTTTTTTTTTTTTTTTTTTTTTTTTTTTTTTTTTTTTTTTTTTTTTTTTTTTTTTTTTTTTTTTTTTTTTTTTTTTTTTTTTTTTTTTTTTTTTTTTTTTTTTTTTTTTTTTTTTTTTTTTTTTTTTTTTTTTTTTTTTTTTTTTTTTTTTTTTTTTTTTTTTTTTTTTTTTTTTTTTTTTTTTTTTTTTTTTTTTTTTTTTTTTTTTTTTTTTTTTTTTTTTTTTTTTTTTTTTTTTTTTTTTTTTTTTTTTTTTTTTTTTTTTTTTTTTTTTTTTTTTTTTTTTTTTTTTTTTTTTTTTTTTTTTTTTTTTTTTTTTTTTTTTTTTTTTTTTTTTTTTTTTTTTTTTTTTTTTTTTTTTTTTTTTTTTTTTTTTTTTTTTTTTTTTTTTTTTTTTTTTTTTTTTTTTTTTTTTTTTTTTTTTTTTTTTTTTTTTTTTTTTTTTTTTTTTTTTTTTTTTTTTTTTTTTTTTTTTTTTTTTTTTTTTTTTTTTTTTTTTTTTTTTTTTTTTTTTTTTTTTTTTTTTTTTTTTTTTTTTTTTTTTTTTTTTTTTTTTTTTTTTTTTTTTTTTTTTTTTTTTTTTTTTTTTTTTTTTTTTTTTTTTTTTTTTTTTTTTTTTTTTTTTTTTTTTTTTTTTTTTTTTTTTTTTTTTTTTTTTTTTTTTTTTTTTTTTTTTTTTTTTTTTTTTTTTTTTTTTTTTTTTTTTTTTTTTTTTTTTTTTTTTTTTTTTTTTTTTTTTTTTTTTTTTTTTTTTTTTTTTTTTTTTTTTTTTTTTTTTTTTTTTTTTTTTTTTTTTTTTTTTTTTTTTTTTTTTTTTTTTTTTTTTTTTTTTTTTTTTTTTTTTTTTTTTTTTTTTTTTTTTTTTTTTTTTTTTTTTTTTTTTTTTTTTTTTTTTTTTTTTTTTTTTTTTTTTTTTTTTTTTTTTTTTTTTTTTTTTTTTTTTTTTTTTTTTTTTTTTTTTTTTTTTTTTTTTTTTTTTTTTTTTTTTTTTTTTTTTTTTTTTTTTTTTTTTTTTTTTTTTTTTTTTTTTTTTTTTTTTTTTTTTTTTTTTTTTTTTTTTTTTTTTTTTTTTTTTTTTTTTTTTTTTTTTTTTTTTTTTTTTTTTTTTTTTTTTGGTTGGTAGCGGTAAGCGCGAAGCCGTTGTGTTGGCCGCCAGGATGGCAGAGAAGGGTAACCTCGACAACATCTACTCCGACGGAAGCGACAATTTTGTGGTGTTGGAGGTGGGAAAACGCGGCTCTGGAAAGTCTGATGGAATGGGGTCACTTCTTGAAGGGTTCGCGACGATCGAAAGTTCAAAAATCAGTCAGCATAAGCAAAGGCGAGCAGTCATACTGCTGGACCCGCTGGATATCCACTGGACAGCGCTGCTTCCGCTTTCCGCTGATGGGCCTGACAGCCTCCGTAAACAGCACGAACTCGTCCGAAAATGGGACGCTCTAGAAGTCGAGCCGATTAGAGTTCGTGTTTTCGTGCCTGCGGGATATGGTTGGGATATCGATCGACCTGAGTTTCGAGAGAATCAGGTGCCCGTTCGTTCACTTACGGCGGGCGATTGGGCTCTACTGATAAGAGCCGACCTCATCACCGAAACTCGTGGTCGCTTAATCGATGAAGCGTACAGGAAGGTGACGGAATTAGGATGGGGTGGGCAAGGCGGCGTCGCTCGTCGTGCGCCAACAGCTGATTACGGGATCAGCGATTTGGTTGACTGCATAGAGCAAGACCAGGAGATCGCGGGCTTCTATGCTCCAGAGACGTGCAGAAGCGTTGTTCAGCCGCTCCTGGATTTTGCGAGAATGCCTTTGTTTTCTTCTCGCGAAGGGAACACCGATGGTGGAACTCTGCTGAAGAGGGTGTGCTTGCTGTCATGTGTTTAGCTCGCCTACCCGAGGATCTTCGTACCGTTGTAACAACCGTCTTAGTGCGGAAGCTACGTGCCGATCGCATGTATGCAAGCCAAATTCGGCGTCGGCTCGCTCTTGCTGGAGATTCCGCGGCAACTCGCCAGCACCTTGCAGAAGAATTAACGCGGCACGTACCCAGAACGATCCTTGCGATTGACGAGGCTCAGGTACTCATGCCGGCACGCCGGCAGCAACTCGGCTCGTCAAGCGCTCGATGCGTTTGTATTGGAAGGGCGGAACTACGGACTGTCACTTTGGCTAGCGACACAGCGGCCGAAAGGCGCCATCTCTGATGCGGCTGCAAATAGGATCGATACCTTCATCGTACATCGTCTCAGCGTCGCCGAAGATATCAGCGCTGTAGTGGGTCTTCTTCAGAACGCACGGCCCGACAAAATCAGAGCGAACAATCGAGAGATTGACCTTGCGGAACTGATTCGGTCTCTCGACGTTGGCCAGGCAATTTTTTCAAGCTCCAGTTCTACTGGAGTCAGATTATAAGTCGGGAGTGTGCGTCCGAGGATGGTGGCGCATGGTGGGGAGGCGTTCTGATGCAAGGCGTACCGTGGACCAAATTCCAGGACTTCTACCTGCGTCTTGGATTTCTAGAAATCCTGGTCGCAGCACTGAGCCCCGCAAGACGAAGCGTTACGCAACGAGGCCGTGTATCAGAAACTGGAATATCCAGCTTTCCGACCTCTTCAGGAGTTTAACGATTCATACCAGCGGAGTGTGCAGTTCTTAGAAAAGCAGTCTAAGCGGCAAGCAGCAGGCAGACCCTATGCCCTTGAGGGCCTCCTTGTCATTAACAACTGCCCTTCATGGCTTTTCGCCGTCACATCCGACACGGTTTACAAGATCTTAGACTGGGGTCATGATGTCGAGTTTGTTGGTCGGGGTAACCAGATCAGTGAGCGCGGGATGATCCTTCGGTTGCTCTTGGACCCGGGTGCCGAGAGATTCCTGGCGGAAGAGCTCACCGCGTAGGATCCATTTACGTTCGACATCCAAGGAGAAGTTGTTCTTCTTGTATCACCTCCTAGAAATTGATCGAGTTACGTTACGTATGATCGAATATCTTGCGGCGAGGGAACCGGGTGAAGTCCTTGAATCATCGGATGTGGCTAAGCTTACATGCCGCGCATTATTTAGCGTTTTGGATGAAGTTCGAAAACAAACTCTCGCCATCGCAGGCACCGACATTTCGAGTGGCTTACGAATTGGCGAGAGTGATTGCCCAAGAACTCGACATGTGCGAGGCTCTGCCGGCGTCTGCAGATCCACTGTCCGGCATACGGAAACTGCCGAAGCCCCCGAAGATACTTAAACGCCCAACGGGAAGTCTGCAATCCGTTTCCGGCAGATGCTGTCCGTCAAGAAACGCGGACCACCAAACGATTCCGCGGTGCGAGCAACTTGTCGATCTCGGTTTTTTGCGGAAGCCATCGGGCATGGGGGGAACGACGGGCGCCCTACGGAGATGGCAATACTCGCCGACGGAGGAATGCCGAAAGTGGGTTGAGGCCAGCCGGTCCGCGCGGGGCACGACAACCTTTCTGTGGGAGAGCTTCGCGAAAGCTGCCGTCGCTGCTTTCCATTCCAAGCCTCCTCAACGAGAATCGCCTGAAAACGTCGCTCGGCTCTTCGCAAATGCGTACGATGAAGTGCGGCGACCGATTGGACATACGCCTTTCGATAGTGTAGCCCTGCGTGCCATGATCGATGCCGCAGCGGAAGGTAAGACGATCGAAATCGCTACATACCACAAATTGGCTCTTGGCTTAAAGACCAGGAACTTGTTACCTGAACATGCTTTCTATGCTGCTGGTAATGAAGTGGACAAGATGTTCATCAATTTTCGGCCTGGATATCGCGAGAGGCTAATTGAGGTTTCATCCTTGGTGTTGAGAGAAGAGAAGCCATGACTTCCCGTCCCCGTTTGCAACCGCCTGGTTCCGAGAATGATGACCTGAGAATCTTCATCGACGGGTTATCGGAAAAGACCAAGAAGTTGTCGGACATCCTGACTCGCATGAAAAAGGTTAAGCTATCTGTTCTGATATCGGGTTCCCTGAAGACTCTCGCGTCGTCTCTACACAACCTCACATCCGAGTTCACGCGCGCGGCGGACCTCTCAGAAGAGTTCGAGCGAAGGATCTCAAGCCAATTCATGCAACTGGAGGCGGCCCTGAGGGAGAGATGCGAGACGAACAGATGGACAGGCTGGACGGCACTTGGGCCGGACTTTTTTGTGGAACTGGCTGTGCCCGTCCACATTGATGACAAGAAGCGCACAGTCCACGTTCAGGGGAGGGCGTGTGGAATAGAGGATCTCAATGATTCATTGCGATTGGCCATCCGAGATCTCCTCCCCAAAGATTTCTCTGCCGAAAAGTTTATGTCTGCCTTGAGTTCTGCTTATGACAGCCTATTTGAAGGCGAGCACTCCCAGATACCGATCCTAGACCTGTATAAGCAGATGACTGTGGACTCGCAGCCGTCCAGATTCTGGAGAGACACGAGAGCCATCTCCTTTGTTCCGTTTGGAATAGATCAGTTCCGCGCGCGGCTGACACGAATGCTTGAGGCTGGAGTGTCCACTGATAAGAATGGCCGCGAATTGCGACTCATTCCACCATTAAACCCGAAGGACGCTTTGTTCATTTATCAACCCGCCGAACGACGATTCGGTTTTGTGGGTCGCATCGAGTTAATACGTTTGCGAAAGGTTTACTATGCCAGGCGCACGATAAGTGGCCAGTATTCCGGGTTCCATCGCTCGAGCACTTATTAGAAGCTTGATGCGTGGAACGGGAATCTCATCTGGGGGTTCGTTTCCTTCACGTTGGACATTCGCGTTGGCTGGCTGTGCAATACGAGCTGCTGAGCGAGTTGGCCATGAAGGCCACTCCGACACGAAGTTCGTTCGCGGCGCGTATGGGGCCGGTAAGAGTCACTTCCTTTCGGTGGTGCAAGATCGGGCGCGAAGTGACAATTGGATGACAACGCATGTCGAGTGCAAGGCGGATGGGCGTGCAGGTCGATCGCTTCGAGACGCTGTACTCGAAGCTGATGACTAAATCAACCGCAGATCGTTTCATTTCGGTGGAGGCTCCTAATCAAGGCCCCAATGTGCTTCGAGAACTATTGGATATCTGGAGTGATTCTCTTCTAAGAAAAGTCGGAGTGCATCTAGGAGCGGCCACGCGTCCCTTCGATGCGCAAGAAAGAGCTTATGCCGAGCTGAATCGTGGATTACTAAGAACAAACTTACCGCCAAGAGTTTGCAAGGGCTCTGGCAACCTATGTTCGCGCGACATTGGACGACGACCATGACGCCCGATGGATGGTGACCGCCTGGCTGCAAGGTGCAGATGGGCGATTCAAGCTTCCAGAACATTACGTGTCCAAGCCATCCGTAGGGGCGCGACGCTCCAGTTCGACATTCGAACTGAAGGCGATAGGCCCTGGAACAGCCCGTGAAGTCATGAGAGGAATCTTGTGGCTAATTAAAGCAACAGGATTCAAGGGACTTGTACTTTGCATTGACGAAATTGAGGAGATAGCGAAGCTCGGGAATCGGCGCCGTCAGGATCAGGCACTTCAAGCGCTCCGAGATTTCGTCGATAACGCCGGTAGCGAGGTTGGTTTTCATCACTTTTGCATGTACATGGCTGCGACTCCTGAGATGTTTGAGAACCCGGAATACTTCCCTCGCTACGATGCGCTTGCCACCCGCATTCAGCCTATGGGTCCAGACATCAACCCGCGTGCGGCTGTAATTGACTTGGATAGAACACCTCTGTCCAGAACAGAGCTCGTTGCGATGGCCGCAAGAATTCGCATAGTCCATCAAGCTGCTTACGGGGTCGAAGCCGCTCAAGCGATTGATGATGAAACCTCGGCAGCGTTGGTGTCTGAAGTCTTGAGCAGCCGCTACCGAATTGCTAAGCCACGACTCCTCGCCCGCTCTCTGGTCGATCAGTTGGAGCGCTGTCGAAATGAGCAGAGTCTTGCGAAGAAGTGGGATATCGGTGCAGCGGTACAACGATCTGCTGAAAAGATACTGAAAGAAGTCGATGCTTAACGGTTCCCCAACGTCTGTCATTCGTCTCTTACGCACCGGCATCGTACCTTCAAGTGCGGTCGAGTCGCTATCGGTAGGCTATTCTCGGTTTCGCGCAGATCTCGTTTCCGGCATAGAGGGTTTCACCAGCGGAAGCCATCAGGAACCGATATTCGTAAATGGAGAGTGGGGTGCGGGTAAAAGTCATGCACTGGCTTATTGTCGAAACATGTGCTCAAGCCGGGGTATTCCCACCGCGCATGTCAGTCTCAACGCTCGAGACGACTCCGCTGAATTATCCGCAGAGAATCTATGGGGAAGTAGCGGCTTGTGTTCGCGTCGGGACTGAACTTGGTCTTCGGCCGCTGCTTCATTCACTGCTTAGTGAGCCATCAACGCGAAGCCTTCTGACAAAACAGGCTGTCGGATCGGTTGCGAACCCACTTTCATCCTCGATTCGAGCTTTGGCGATTTTATACGAGAGAGGAGAAGGCATTAGTCCGATTGCGGACGGTCTCTGGAGTTACCTCCTCGGCGAAGATCTTGGCTGGGCGAATTATCTATACAAGCGTGATCAAGCGCTCGAGCGGATCAATGGCTTAGCGGAATTCTTTCGAGCCGTCAACGGCGGAGGGCTAGTCCTTTTAATGGACGAGGTGGAAACGGTTGATCAGCTCTGGAGCTACCGCTCCCGCACCGTTGCGTATTCCGTCATGACTCGAATCGCCAGGATGCACGCCGTTTGGAGCATGTTCGCTGTGACTCAGCGATTCACTCGACTCGTCGCTCTCGATGGCCCGCGTCTCGGAGAAACAACGACCTCACACGACGCGCGATCGCTCCTGAACAGCTTCGCCGACAGAACAGCATTGGTGTTCGATACTCCGCAATTGGATAGGCAGCGGGCTATGCGCCTCGCATGCGCAGTAGCCCAGCTCTACCATGACGCTTATCCCATTTCTAACTGCACGGAGGGTCAACTACCACAATGGTTTGACGACTGGGCTCGTAATCCAAGCAAAAATCCACGGCGCTTGATTCGCGCCGTGGTAAACCATCTTGATCTGCTCCGACCGTTTCCGTAGAGTGTCACATTGTTTTGGCTGAGATCAACTCGACTGTAGCAGGTGCTGGTGCTGGCGAAGGATTCGCCCTTATCAAATCCTCAATCAGGGTAAGAGCATCACGAAGCTCGTTCCGGAGTAAACAAGCCTCCGCTTCGATATCACCGGCACATCCGCGAATCTCGTTCGATTTGCGGTTCAAATTCTTCACTCGATCAATGGTCGTTTTCATACGATTGACCTGCGCAAGGATCGATGGCGCGTCGAGCTGACTCCGTTCCGCTTTGAGAGAGTTGATGCGATGCTGAACAACTACAAAACGAAGCGCCGTGACAAGATGATCCATCGTGCATGCGACAAAAGGTCCCGAACTGCATTCTCCTTCCGCCCAGTCCCCGATTTCATTTGCGAGCCCCTGACGATCGCGGCTCACATAGATCGCGGCGGTAGCGGCTCTGGCTTCCATCATAGCTGCCACCATGTCTGAGATCGCCTTCCGTCCTTTGGCCGTTTGCCGATCCTTGAGTTCGAGTGCGATGCGAATGAATGAGGTGACGGTCGGTAGAGTGATCACGACATCTCCGGCCTGGTTGTCACCGCCCACATGTTCGATCTGCGCCCCTACGGCCCGCGCCCAAGGCTGTAATGCCGAGACCACGTCCTCTTCAAAACAGAACCCCTTTGCGGTCGTCTGGCTAAGCGCTTCAGCGGCGGCTTCTTGGCCGCGCACTTCCTTTGCGAGACGGTCGATTTCTTCACGAAGCGGCGTCAACCCAGCACTGAGTGCCCCTTGAACCGCCTTGACCAGAGCTCCGTCCGAAGAGGTTATTGCCGTCACAGCTGTCGCAATCGCAGATTGCACCGAGTCGTTGCGACGGGGGTCAAGCAAGTCCTTCAGTGAATGCAGAACTTTGCTCGTTGCGCTACCGTCGCGTGAGGGGTCTACCTCGTTGACCGCGGCGCGCAGTTCGTTGAGGCGATCCGCACTAGCCTTTACGGAGTTGTTGACGAGTGTTTGGATTGGTGCAAGCACTTGACCATCGGCGGTTCCGATTCGGGCAAGAAGTGCGGATTCGACTTGAGATGGCATCGTCAACACGGTTTTTTCCACCGCACCGAGCAACGCATCTACCTGTCGGCGAACAAAATCGAAATCATTACAGGTTGATGCGCGCTGCAAGCAGAAGGTTCCGACTTCGACAGCTCGGACGAATGCAACTTCTAGTTCATCCTGATCGATTGTGCTGAAATACTGAACTACGTCCGGGTGCCGCAACTCCAATCCACGAACCACTACACCATTTTGTTCAAGTGCGATTGTGTTTTTTCCCATTGCTCTCTCCTATCCTTTCGTTGCCGTTTCCGGCGTCGATTGATGGATATGCAAAGGGACGACCACCGCCGAGCTTAGAGGATTCAACGACTTACATCCAAGAGCGGCGTTCAACTCTGGCTGTTGGCTCCGGGCTTGTGCCAATTGGCTGCTCACTGGACGCAGGCGTTTGAGTCCCGCAACTATCAAACGCATTCGAGGGAAACTCATGTGATCTTCATCACAATCTCCTGATTTGCGATACATTCTTAGCCATCATCTTGCGCTCACCTGCAAGGTAACTCAGAGAGCAAGCAGCGAAAGAGAGGATAGCCATGACACGCTTCAGTCGTCCCGCCGTAACCGGTGGCAGGGGATTTGCGCACTATGACTATGAATGGTCTCAAGTTGGGCTGAGGATCAGCACCAAGAGAATCGCGGTTGGGGCGTTAAAAGCCCTCTATGGACCTCGCGCTGCATCGGCAGCAATCCGTGAGGCACAGAGGGTTTCAGGAAAGAAACGATAGCGCTGGGTCGTTGGGAACACGAACGGATCAATCTTAAAATATTGAATACCATCGCTATTCGCGCATGCTGCACGTCGAACTTCGTCTGCTCTACGCGGTCGGAGTTGGCCAAGTCGTTCTTGAACTTCCGTGGACCATGTCAATACCGTGAAATGTCTGAAGAGGTACGCGTCCGTGTGATCTTGCCTTCGGAGCCGGGAAGAGTAAACGTTTGTGATCTGATCTTACTTGCTTATTGCCATGGCCGAAGGGGGCTGTTCTCTAATAGGAGTGCCGGTGAAGGCACACATAATTCATACGTCATCAAAAGGAATCCGCCCAGCGTTTTTCTGGCAAGCAATCTGCAGATAGCGGTTTCCTCGTGCTACTCTGCGCCGTAGAGCAATCTATTCTTCGTATGGGAACTCCTACTGCGGTCAGCGGCGGCTTACTGTTTCCTCCAAACGGAGCTGGCAAATCGTACGTGTCTTTAAATGCTCATCGTGGAAACGGAAACCGGAAACACAAGAATAAATGGGCGCCGGCATTCGCGCCTCAAATGGAACACGAACTATTCTGTCTGGCTGATGCTGGAAACTGGCGAGGAGCAAACGGCCACTATTGGGCCGTCGCCGGGAGCCAAGCGGCGGCGATCGGTGATCAGGGCGAGAGGATAGCCAAGTTCCCAGACAACCAAAGTGTCGACCACCCTTGGCATGGATACCCGGTGGACCCACGAGATGGACGAGAGAATGACTGTCCACCAGATTCGCTGGTTATAGGTTGGATCAATGCTGGGACGGTAACGCAAACCGTAGGGTTTCGAATCATGAGGAGGCGGTTATGAATATCACTCGCCTTTTCATTCCAGGAAGTTTCCAAGACTCCTACCTGTACCGGAATTGGTTCGTTGGCTTAACGGGATACCGCAGTCTGAAGTTTGTGGACATGCGCGGCGGCTCGGAACGGCTGCGGGCGTTCTTTGCGTCCGCGGTTTCATCGAGTCCTGAATCGGACGGCGAAAGTGCGGTGTATGGAAGCCCGACTCCGGAGGGTTCCGGTGGAATCGTTTCCGAGGAGCGACTGCCACAAGGAGGGGTGTTTGCCAGGGAAGTGGATCTCGAAGTTGGTGCTGATGTCGTTCTGGATCTCGCCGTTTACCGGCACCGCCTGTATGTAGGAACTGACAAGGGTCTATTCGTATCGGATCTCGATCTGTCGCCATACGGCATGAGATTTCGCGGAACGCTGGACAAAAGGCACGATGGCCGAGCCATGAAGGTCACGGCCAGGTTTGATACCGTTGCGGTTTCGTGTGGGCAAGCGGGACTATATGCTGCCTTTAGGACCTCTGATGTTCAGAATGAAAAGATACAGCTAAAGCGTATTGATAAAGAATCGATGAAGACGGCATGGCTCTACTCGTCTTTGGTGAATTATCCAAACCACCGAATGTGGGAGATCCTGCCGGCTAGAGAGGAACTTTGGGCTGGAGGGGACGAGCATTGGAGAGTGGCTGAATTTCCCGTAGCGGAACGATTTTCACTCTCTTCTCTCGTCACGCTAATCCAGACTCACAACCCCGAGTTTTCAGAGGATGACGTTCAGTTTTCTTTCAACTCGGATCGTTATATTTTCATTCACACCTTCCGAGGAGACTTTTTCTCATTGCGGCTCGGAAAACGGAATGGGTTGCCGAGGGTGTTCTTCCATCGTACGTACAAAGGAACAGGTGTCCGGATTTTAGGCGCTTCTCCTTTAGGAAACGGGGTTGTGATAGAAACGAACAACCGGGTTTTCTTGTTCGCGAACGAGCAGTGGTTCCAACTTCATGACGGGGAAGTGCTCAGCGTTCGAACATACCCGACATCGCTAAAATTTCGTAATGTGATCTCCATCGCGACCGAGGAAGGCCTACATCTGATCTCCAGCGTGCCTGAGCGGCTCAAGCGGCAAAAGTCGGTTCCAGAATACTAGGAACGACCCTCTTGCTGATCGTCGTTGCGTGACGCCAACATGGCGGATTCGGAACCCTTGATGAGCCTTTGCTCCCTTAATTCGAGGATGCTGCTGATACGCACGATGGCTGCCACCGTACCCACTGGGAATAAAGCCCCGGTTGCCGACGGGGCCTTCACTTTGCGGATTACTCCTGGGTGCGCCGCGGGTGCATGTTCTTCCTCTTTTTGCCGTGATTAACCGCTCTAAGTCCTTCATCCTCTTTCGAGCCAACACCTAGTGGCGCACTCATAATCCGCAGGTCACTTTCCAGCACGGGCGGCGGGGATGCCTGACACTGATCAGAAACACGTCATCGTCTAGCAATCGAGCTTGTTAGCAGGTTCAATGAAAGACGGATCTGCTGTAATGAGTTCGTCGCACAGCTCCTCATTCTGGAGCAACAGCGCGGACTCCTCTGCGGTCATGATGAGCCAGCGTATCCTGCAATCGTTGCATTCTATTGTGTGCGTTTCGCGCTCCAGTTCCTCCGCGAAGCTCTGCTGGACGGTCTGGCCGTCCTGCAGCCGCTCCGTGAATTCACGACAGACGTGTCCCGTCAGCGTAAGGTTTCGCTTGTTGCATTTGGGACAGCGAATGGGATCGATAGGAACCTCCCGGGCGGCGATAGTGCGTTCACGCATTTCTGCAGATTGCTTGACTGCATCTTTCGCTTCGTTTGCTGGGCCACTGGCCATTTGATTCTCCACGTGCAAGAATGTCCGTTCTTCAACGCTTGCACCAAGCGTCTCGCGAAATGGTAAGCGTTGTGCCGGAATCCGGCAGTGACGTGGAATGTTGCGTTCAGCCGCGGATTGCGAGGAGGACTTACAGTCCAGTTGTAGGCCATTTTCACTGATCTTTGCTGCCTTACACGCGTTACCAGGCTAGTGCGGTCTTGTAAGTTGTTGATTGTAAGTGCCAGCGGGCATTCGACCCCCCCTCCCGGCACCAAGCTTTCGTCCAATCCATGCGACGCTACTCCCCCGAACCTTTTGCTGTTTTTCTCGCGTGACGAGCCATCGCAAGGTCCACGATCTCACCGATCATCTGGGTATAGGAGAGGCCGGATTTCTTCGCGGCCATGGCAAATTCCTGGGCGCCGGAGAGCCATGGGTTCGGGTTTGCTTCGATGACATACACCTCGCCCTTGCTCGATAGGCGCATGTCGATGCGGCCGTAATCGCGAAGTTTAACCGCGCGATACGCCTTGATCGCAGTCTCAGTGAGCTGGGCTACGGTGTCTTCATCCAGGTCTTCGGCGATCGCCGATTTCGTCAGCTTGTAGGCTTCCGTGTCTTTCTCGAATTTCACATCCTGGCTGGCAATCCTGGGCATGCCCTTCGGAAGCTTCGACAGGTCAAGTTCCACAAGCGGAAGCACGTGTGCTTTTTCGTAACTGCCGAGGATGGCGGCATAGATCTCGCGCCCCTCGATGTACTCCTCGATCAACGCAGGAGAATCGAATTCCGTCTGTATATACGCGATGCGCTCCATCAACTCCTTCACGCTGGTAACGACGGCAGCGGCATCGATCCCGATCGATCCATCTTCGGAGGTGGGTTTCACGATGAGTGGAAACGAGATGTCGTGGGCATGGTCAATCGTGCCGCGATAGGCGGTCGCGAAGTAAGGTGACTGAATCCCGTAAAAGGCGAACATCTTCTTGGCGATCGATTTGTCCTGCGCAAGAATGTGCGCGTGCGGACCCGCGCCGGTGTAGGGGATATCGAGCAGATCTAAGAATGCAGAGACGTGCATCTCCTTGGAGTCATCGCCCGCATAGGATTCCGTGAGGTTAAAAATGAGATCCGGGCCGGACTTGGCGAGCCCGAGCAGGCTTTGCGCGCGGCCGTCGAGAACGTAATACGACGGCTCATGGCCGAGTTTCTCCAGGGCTTCGAAGATCTCTTCGCGGTCTTCCTTTTCTACCTTCTTCTTGCGTTTCTTTTGGCCCTTGCGCTTGCGCGGCGGAGGAGCCTCTTCCTGCACCTCAGCAGGTTCTTCTTCCCACACGTCGTACAGCACGGTGACTTTCAACTTCGTTCCAGTCATGCGGCCTCCAATCGGGGTGACGGCTGTTGCCGTCACGCCTCAGGGATGAACGAACTTCCCACGAACCAGGTAATTCATCGAGAGTGCGGTGGTGTACACCGTGAACTCCGTAAGGTACTCAGACTCGCGTCGAATATCCACGCGCAGGCCGAGTTCCTCGACACGCTTGCAGATGGCTTCCACCAGTCGCTTCACGATCGGACGTTGCACGCCACTCCAATACGCGACCTTGTCGACAATGGGCTTGCGATGCTGACGTAACATCTCTTGCGCTGGTCGCACACCCTTGTGCCGCTTGGCAGAGATATTGAAAATATCCGCCAGGTCGGTATCCAGCGCCAGTTCCTGGACAGGAACCTCTTCCGGCAGGCTGAGACGATAGAACTCTCCGACCGTCGAGTCCATCTCTTCGACCGTGATGTCGGTGTGCCCGCGACGCCGGACAGGTTCGACATTCCCGACCTTTCGCGCTATGCGATCGACGTATTGAAGCTTGGTCAGCGCTCCCCAACCTTTGTAGCGCTTTCGCCACTGCGAGCGAGGCGTGAGCCAGACCGCAAAGGTCTCGGCAAAGTCTTCATCCGGATGTTTCTGCGCGTACCATCCGGCCATGTGGCGAACAAACTTTCGCGAGAACGGGATCGGCCGATAATTATCGCGATAGGCGCGGCGAAATGGACCGAAGATCTCACGCCACTCGGCTGACTTATAGAACTGGTAGGCGTAATTGAATGCGTGTCCGGCCTCATGACGCATATACATCATGATCTCGCGCGAGTCTTCCAGGTCGTTCATATCGCGCTCGAGCTGCGCCAGGTCCGGGTTGGCCAGGTAGAACGGAATGCCGATGACCGGCTCGCCAGAGGGACATCCCCACTCATCGGTGAGATAACAGGCAGGGCGGAACTTGTGGATGCCCTTGGCGTCGAGCTCACGATAGAGCTGCTGCACGAATCGTTCGACGGGAGAACCCTCGAGTTTGAGCCCGAGTTCGCGAATGGGCTTGGCGAGGATCTCCTGGAACTCCGTTCGGGTTTTCTCGAAATTGCGCACTGGGCTATTCAGAGTTCTATATCACGGAACCGGATTTGGCACGGCAGGCGTACCGCTTATGCACATAGTACGGTGGGCACGACTCCGGAGGGAAGGTGCGCCTTTTCCGACTCAGCCGGAAATTCAGTGCTTCCTTCGCTTTCACGGCACGGACGAGGACTCGCGCCCGCGACGTGGTGCCATTATTTCGCCGCAATCGCTACCACTTCGAAACGAGCACCGAGAAGCAGTGGACCGGATCCGATGAACGCCCGTGCCGGAAGGTCCTCGTCGAAATAGCTCTTGTAGACCCGATTGAAAGTGTCGAAGAGCGACACATCCGGCGTGTAGACGATGACCTGGACCAGGTCGTCCATCAGCATGTCTGCCTGTTCCAGGACCCGCCGAATTTCGTCGAGCAGGTTGCGCGCCTCTTCGCTCGCATCTTCCGGTAGCTCCATCGTGCCTGGCTTGAACCCGATGCGCCCCGACAGGTAGAGCGTATTTCCCGCCAGGACGGCATCGCTGAAGGGCATTCCCGCCGGACGGTCTGGCAAATTGATCGTCAATTTCATTCCTGCTATATACCAGAATGGATTCCGCTTGGCGCGTATTCCCCCGAATTACTTTTGTCCCGATACCTCTTCCCTCGAACGGCATCTATACTTAACACAGTGTTTCCGACGCCGGGTTCCCGAGGGAATACCTGGAACCGGGCGCGGCACTTGCCCAGCGATGGGTGAGTCGAGGGTGTCGAAGGAAACTTCGCCGCCTCCCTTTTGGAAAGGAAACACCGCAGGCCTTCAAGCCGCGGTGTGTTCAGTTCGCGGCATGCAACTGACCGACAAATACGGACGCCACATCAACGACTTGCGGCTCTCCATTACGGACCGCTGCAACTATCGCTGCGTGTATTGCCGCTCCGGTAACAACGGACCTCAATTCCCCGAACTCACCCTCCACGACTACCTGAGGATCGCAAGGGTCTTTGTCTCGCTCGGCATCTCGAAGATTCGCCTTACCGGCGGCGAACCTCTGCTGCGTAGGGATCTTCTCGATCTGGTTCGCGAGCTGCGAACCCTGCGCACCCCCGATGGCGAGTTGCTCGACATCGCGATCACGACGAACGGTCACCTGCTTGCCGAATTGGCGCAGCCCCTTAAGGATGCCGGCCTGAACCGGGTCACCGTGAGCATGGACGCTGTCGATCCTGCTCTCTTTGCCCGCATCACCCGTGTGCCGAATGGCTTCGAGCGCGTTGTGGCGGGAGTCCGCGCCGCCAAAGCTGCCGGCCTCGAACCCGTCAAAGTGAATTGCGTCCTGCTCCGCGGCTTCAACGAAGACCAGATTATTCCGTTCGCCAAGTTCGCCCGCGGCGAGGGTGTCGTGGTGCGGTTCATCGAGTTCATGCCGCTCGAAGAAGACCGTCTCTGGACTCCGGAGATCGTCGTTCCCCTCAAAGAAATCGTGGCGTGCTTGGGCGAATTCATGCCGCTGCGGGAACTCAAGCATGGACGCAGTGAGACCGCTCGCCGCTACACTTTCGAAGATGGCCTCGGAGAAATCGGCATCATTGCGCCAGTTTCCCTCCCGTTCTGTGGCGCCTGCTCGCGTATTCGTGTCACCTCCGACGGCAAGATCCGCACCTGTCTCTTCAGCGTTCGCGAACATGACCTGGCAGGCCTCCTCCTGACCAGCGCGCCGGACCAGGCAATTGCCGAGCGCATCCTCTACGCCATTGCAAACAAAGAAGAACGCCATCACATCGGCGAGCCGGAATTCATGCCCGCCTCTCGCACCATGGTCCACATCGGCGGCTAATGGCCACTCGCAGGCCATGGGTTCCTCGTAAGCATCGCCCCGAAGACTCCGGACTCCAGGCGCGCTTCCTGCTCCCCCACTTGCAACATCGCTGCCGGAGTTGCACAATATGCCTGTGTCGTCGAACGAGGCACTCTTGTTTTGAGTCCTCCAAGGGTCAACGGCATCAACTGAATAGCAGTAAAAAGCACCACTGCGAGGCTTCAACATCCCCGTAGGTTGGGTGAACCACCCCAGCAGCGAAGCTGTCGGGGCTATGATTCGCAGCGAACCTACTGGAGCCAGGCGCAGAAAGCTTTCAACATCCCCGTTCCAGGATGACCACTGCTCAGCGCCAGGCGCGCTGGCAATCCGTCGTCGCTGGGGCTGAAGGCGAGGCATACAGTGGGTACCGCAACAGCACCAGTCGCTTGTCCTCTGGACAACTATCTCGTCCTGCCTGATAACTCTCTCGATGGCCGCATCCAGGCCGCGAAAGACAATCTCGGCGCCGAGTGCGTCATCCTCGGTCATCACTATCAACGCGACGAAGTCATCAAGTTCGCCGATTTCCGCGGCGACTCCTACCGTCTCGCCAAAGCCGCCTCCGAGTCCAATGCTCGCTACATCGTCTTCTGCGGCGTTCACTTCATGGCCGAATCCGCCGACATCCTTGGCCACGATGGCCAAACGGTCATCCTGCCCGATCTCAACGCCGGCTGCTCCATGGCCGACATGGCCGAGATCACTCAGGTCGAGGATGCATGGGAGCACTTCGTACGCGCCGGCATCACCGACGATGAGGGTCACGGCATGACGCCGATCACCTACGTCAATTCGACGGCGGCGATCAAGGCCTTCTGCGGCGAACGCGGCGGCCTCGTGTGCACCTCGTCTAACGCCAGGGGCGCCTACGACTGGGCGACGGTGCGCAACGAGAAGCTTTTCTTCCTTCCCGACCAGCACCTCGGCCGCAATACCGGCTATGCCAAAGGCATCCCGCTCAACGAAATGGTCGTGTGGGATCCCTACATGCTGAACGGCGGGTTAACGATCGAGCAACTCAAGCGCGCCAAGGTCATTCTCTGGAAGGGCCACTGCTCCGTCCATCAGCGTTTCTTGCCGGAGCACGTGGAGCGCATGCGCGCCACCTACCCTGGGGTGCAAATCGTTGCCCATCCGGAGTGCCGTTGGGAGGTCTGCCAGAAGGCCGACGCGACCGGCTCCACCGACTTCATCATTAAGTACGTAAAGGCCGCGCCCGCCGGAGCAACCATCGCCATCGGCACGGAATTGCATCTCGTCCACCGTTTGGGCGAAGAGAATCCCGACAAGCGGGTTCTGTCGCTCGAAGAAAACGGCTGCCTCTGCACCACCATGTATCGCATTTCCCCGCAGCACCTTTGCTGGGCGCTCGAAAACCTGGTGGACGGCAACGTGGTCAACCAGATCAAGGTGAAGCCCAAAGTCAAACAGTGGGCCAAGGTAGCCCTCGACCGGATGCTGGAAGTGAAATAGTCGTTCGATAATGAGGTGCCCCACCCTTCCCGCAGGGAGAGTGGGCCGCACTTCACGATAAAATAGCCACCATGAAGACCTTCACCCTCGCTGAAGCCGAATCGCTCCTCCCCATCCTGGAGACGCTTCTGCGCACTTCTATCGAGGGAAAGAAGACGATCGAGACCATCGAAGCGTACTTCGAAGAATTGAAGAGCCGTATCTTCCTTCTCGGGGGCATGACGATCGACATTGAACGCGCCGCCCGGCAGCGCGCCACCCACGACAAGACCGTTCAGAAGGTTCGCGACGCGGTCGCCGAGATCCACGCCATTGGTGTGCAGGTGAAGGACCTGGACATTGGCCTCCTCGACTTCCCCTGCAAGGTGGACGACGAGATCGTCCTCCTCTGTTGGAAATACGGCGAGCAGGGTATTACCCACTACCATGGCCTGGAAGACGGCTTCGCCGGCCGTAAACCTATCGACGAGCGCATCACCAAAAACCGCAAAGAGCCGGAATAAGCTGTTCAGCTTGGCCTAACGCGTGAGACGAGGGCCGAGGCGCGTCGGTTTAGGACCCCAACCGATCATGCTCGGTGTACATCTTCCCCGTGCATCCGCCGCAAGTCTTCCGGCGCACGGGCAGGGGTATCCTCCGGCGTGGGCAGCAGCTCGTTGAGCGACTCCAGCCACAGCACCTGCGATTGGAAGACAAAACCAAAGTTTCGCGTCACCACCGGCATCACTTCTTCAAAGGTCAACTGAAGTCCCAGCTCCCGCTGCATCGAGGTCACAGGCTTGTCGCTGATTCCGCACGGCACGATCAGCTTGAAATAATCGAGATCGGTAGTCACATTCAATGCGAAGCCATGCGACGTCACTGCCCGTGAGATATGGACACCAATCGCGGCGATCTTTGCTTGCGGCTCTTCGGTGGTCCAGACGCCGGTCAGTCCCTGCACGCGGGCGGTTGGAATCCCCAGATCGCCACAGCTGCGGATGAGCACTTCTTCAATCCGCCGCACATATTCAATCGCGCCGATCTTGGGATTGAGCGCCCGCAGATCGAAGATTGGGTAACCCACCAACTGCCCCGGTCCGTGGAATGTCACATCGCCGCCGCGATCGCACTCGATCAGTTCCACGCCCTTCTGTTCAAGCATTTCCGGCGAGGCCACGATGTTCTTTTGCTTCGCATTGCGTCCCAGCGTGATGACCGGAGCATGCTCCAGGAGCAGCAGCGTGTCCTCGATCGTCCCGCGCTTGCGGAGATCGACGAGCGTCTTCTGCAACTCCAGGGCAGTGTTGTAATCGACATGCCCGAGATGGAGGACCTGGATCATGGGTATGGGATGAGTTTACGCCGCGTAAAGACTCTCGACTACGAACGCGCAACCCCCAGCGCGATCTTCGCTCACCATGACAATCGGAAGAGTGTGCGCGAATAAAGGTACAGCCGCACCTGTGCCTCAACCTACACGTTGATCGCCATTCCGTTCACGCTGCCGACCGCATCCAGCATGGCCTCCGCCAGCGTCGGATGGGCGTGGATGACGGTCATCATAAAGTCGGCGGTCGCTTCCAGCTCCATCATCGCCACCGCTTCGGCGACGAGTTCTGTCGCCTGCGGCCCGATGATGTGCACGCCGAGAATTTCGCCGTGCTTCGCTTCGGAGACGATCTTGATGAAGCCTTCATGCGCATTGACGATCGAGGCGCGCGAGTTGGCGCTGAAGGGGAACTTGCCGACCTTCACCTCGTACCCAGCCTCCTTCGCCTGCGCCTCGGTCAGGCCGACGCTGCCGATTTCGGGATGGCAATAGGTCGCTCCGGGAACACGGTTCTTCTTCACCGGTCGCGTTGGCCTGCCTGCAATCCTGGCGACCGCGACCAGTCCTTCCATGGCGCCAGCGTGCGCCAGTTGCTGCAGTCCGGCGACGATGTCGCCAATGGCATAGATGCCGGGCTCGGTGGTCTGCATCCACTCGTCCACCGGCACGAATCCGCGATCGAGCTTGATATTCGTCTTCTCGATGCCAACGCCCTCGGTGCGCGGCGCACGCCCGATGGCGATCAGGCACTTCTCCGCTTCCACCGATTCCTGTTTGCCATCCACCGTGAAGGTGACCTTCACGCCGGTCTTGGTCTTCTCGAACTTGTCGGTCTTGGCGTTGACGTAGCAGTTGATGCCGCGCTTCTTGTAGTTGCGCAGGAGTTCCTTCGAGACCTCTTCATCTTCCACCGGCACCAGCCGCGGCAACATCTCGATGACGGTCACATCCGTGCCGAACGATTTGTAGATCGAGGCAAATTCCACCCCGACCGCGCCCGATCCGATCACCACCAGCGATTTCGGGATCTCCTTCAGGCTGAGGATCTCGATATTGGTCAGGATGCGGTCATCTGCCTGCAAACCCGGCAGCATGCGCGCCACCGATCCCGTGGCCAGGAGGATGTTCTTTGCCTGAACATTTTGCTTCTTGCCGTTCTCATCAACTTCAACGGTATGAATGCCATTCTTCGCGGGGCCGGTCAGCCGTCCAAATCCGGGGATGACCGTGACTTTGTTCTTGCGCATGAGGAATTGCAGGCCCTTGGCGTGCTTGTCGACGATCCCCTGCTTGCGCTCCTGGATCTTGCCCCAGTTCAGTTTCGGAGTTCCTAAACCTTCCACTCCGAATTCGCCGGCTTCCTTGATGTGGTCGTAGATCTCGGCGTTGAAGAGCAACGACTTGGTCGGGATGCAGCCCACGTGCAGGCAGGTGCCGCCGAGCTTGGCGTCTTTTTCGATGAGTGCGGTTTTCAGTCCATACTGGCCGGCGCGGATGGCGGCGGTGTAGCCCGCCGGCCCGCTGCCGATGATGACAACGTCATAAATTGTGTCTGGCAATTGAGTGGCTCCCCTCTACAGATGCCTCAGAGCAGGTCAGAGAACCAAGAATTGTAAATCAGCGGATGGGACGATAGGAACTCGAGAGCGCGGGCGACCACGAATGCTGCGCGTCGCCATGACAGGATTGCAAATTATCGGACCTCGCTCATCAACGAGAGCAGGTTCCCCTCGGTATCGTGGAAGAAGCACATCCACAGTTCGTGATCGGGCATGCGGGCGACCATGTGCGGCTCGTCTTCGAACCTCGCACCCGCAGTCTTCATGCGTTCGAAGGCTGCGCGCAAATCGGCGACCTTGAAGTAGAGGATCGAGCTGGGATGGTCGAATTCCGGCTTCTCCGCTACGTCCAGCATCAGACGGATCCCTCCACAATCGAAGAACGCCAGGGTGCCGGCGGCAAAGAGGAACTTAAGGCCGAGGACGTCCCGATAGAAGGCCGTGGCGCGGGCGGTATCTTTTACGTGGATGGCGATCTGGCCGATGGAAGTGATGGCTGTACCGCTCATAAATCCTCCTTGCATTGCACGGTCAATATAGTTAGCATAGCTAACTAATTTGAAGCAAGCAGAAAAAGACGAAATCTTGCGGGTGGCCGACCGGCTGCACTCGGCATCGATTCACCTCCTGCGCCGGCTCAGGGTACGCGACCGCGAGAGCGGCATCGGCCCGGCACAGCTATCCGCGCTTTCGGTGCTGGTTTTCGGAGGACCGAAGTCGCTCGCCGAACTCGCCGAAGCCGAGCAGGTGAAGCCCCCAACCATGAGCCGGATCGTTGCCGGACTGGAGCGGGCGAAGCTGGTGAAGAGCGAAGCCGCAAGGGAGGACGCACGACGCATCCGGATTGCGGCCACCGCCAAGGGCGAAAAAGTAATGCAGGAAGGAAGGCGACGAAGGGTGGAGATGTTGGCGGAGTTGATCGATGAGCTCTCGCCCCACGACGTTCAAAAGCTGGGGGAGATCGCGGAGACGATGGATGGCATCAGCAGGAAACTGTGAGTGCCGCGTCAGCCGACACTCACGGGGCTATGCCAATATCCGGGCGACGTCTTTGGCGAAGTAGGTCAGGATGATCGATGCGCCCGCCCGCTGAATCGACTGGAGCGACTCGAGCATCACGCGATCGTGATCGATCCAGTTGTTCTGCGCCGCGGCCTTGATCATCGCGTATTCGCCGCTCACCTGGTAGGCGGCCAGCGGCACGTCATAGCGCCGTCGCGCCTCGGCGATCACGTCAAGATACGGCCCGGCAGGCTTCACCATGATCATGTCGGCGCCTTCTTCCAGGTCCAGTTCGATTTCCAGCATCGCCTCGCGAAGATTCGCGCCGTCCATCTGGTAAGAGCGGCGGTCGCCAAAGGCGGGCGCGGAATCGGCCGCCTCGCGGAAGGGACCGTAATAGCCGGATGCAAACTTGGCTGCGTACGACAGGATAGGAATGTTCTCGAAACCATCGTCGTCGAGGGCGTCGCGAATGGCGCCGACGCGTCCATCCATCATGTCGGAGGGCGCGATGATGTCCATGCCCGCACGCGCCTGCGCGACGGCAGTCTTCGCCAGGATCTCCAGCGACTCGTCATTGACGATTTCGTATTCTTCCACGCCGCTCATGTGCGCCACGGAAGCCGCGCCCACCGAGCGATCTGCGCCCGTCTTCTGAACGATCCCGCAGTGTCCGTGGGACATGTATTCGCACAGGCACACGTCGCCCATCAGTAACAGGCCCGGCACCTCGCGCTTGATCGCGCGCGCGGCCTGCTGCACGATGCCGTCCTCGGCCCAGGCTCCAGTCGCCTGTTCGTCCTTGGCTTCCGGCAGTCCGAACAGGATGACGGAGGGTATCCCGAGAGACTTTACCTCCTGCGCTTCCTTCACGGCCTCATCGACGGAGAGGTTGAACACGCCAGGCATCGAGCGTACTTCCTTGCGAACGCCCTCGCCGGGGCAGACGAACAGCGGGTAAACGAACCCGGCAGGGGTCAGGCGGGTCTCGCGCACCAGCGAGCGGAAGGCCTCATTTTTGCGAAGGCGGCGTGGACGGCTGATCGGGAATGACATGGCAGCTAAAGTTTACACCCGTAAAATCGGCCTATTCCGGCGAAATCGGCCTATCTCTATGCCCCAAAAGCGGTATGCCGGATTCTTGATCCGTGTAACACTAAGCCTGCAAACATGATCCCCCAGCCTCTCACCCACACCAGCGCATCGGTGCTCGAATTCGACGCCTTTCGCGAGCTCCTGCGCGGCTATGCGCAGTCGGAACTCGGTCGTACGCGGATCGGGGAACTTGTGCCGCGCGCCGATCGTGAATGGATCGAGCGCGAACAGCAACTCGCCGGCGAAATTCGCGAGTACATCCGCGCCGCGGGACGCTTCGACTTTGGCGGGTTGACCGACTCCACCAAGCTCATCCAGAAAGCGCGAATCCGGGGTGCGGCCCTGGAAATCGACGAGATCCGGACCATCCTGCTGCTGGCGCAACGCGCGGCGGAGTGGCGCGACATCATCATTGCGCCGCCGGTGATGCGTGAGCCATGGACCGCGGTAGAACAGCTCTCAGGCGCGATCGCCGATTTCCGCGAATTCCTCCGCTACTTCAGCAACAAGCTTCTGCCGGATGGTTCGCTCGACGATCGCGCCTCCAGCGAACTGAACCGCATCCGCCGCGAGATTGAAAAGCAGCGCCGCACTATCGAAAATTCCTTGCGCTCCTATCTTCGCCGCCTCTCCGATGAAGGAACCGCGCAAGAGGAACTGATCACCATTCGTGGTGACCGATTCGTCATTCCAGTCAAGGCCGAACAGAAGCGTCGCGTGAATGGCGTGGTGCACGGGGCGAGTTCCAGCGGGCAGACCGTCTTCGTCGAGCCGATGGAGACGATCGAGCAAAACAACGATCTGGTGCGGCTGCTCGAAGAAGAGCAAGAAGAGATTCGGCGCATCCTCGGTGAAATGTCGCGCCGCATCGGCGAGCAGGCCGACAACCTGCTTCTCGCGCTGGAAACGATGTCCGAACTCGAACTGCAGTTCGCGAAGGCCAGGTTTGCGCAGGAGTACGAATGTGTTGCGGTGAAGTTCCTTGAGCCCGGTGCCGATGGGGACGTCCTCGTGCTGGAAAAAGCGCGGCATCCGCTGCTCGAACGCAATCTGCGGGCAAACAATATCCCCGTCGTGCCGATGAGCATCCACATGGATGCGGCGCATCGGCAGATCGTCATCAGTGGACCCAATACGGGCGGTAAAACCGTTTCGCTGAAGACGCTTGGGCTGCTGGCGCTCATCGCGCAGGCGGGCGTGCCTATCCCCGCCGATCGCGCCGAATTGCCGATCTTCGGCGGAGTCTTCGCCGACATCGGCGACTATCAATCGATCGAACAAAATCTTTCAACCTTCTCCGCGCACGTGACCAACATCAACTTCATCTCGCAGACGGCCCGGCCGGATTCGCTCGTTCTGCTCGACGAGCTGGGGTCGGCTACCGATCCCGAGGAGGGCGCTGCGCTGGCGGTAGCGATCGCCGACCACTTTCGGCGGCTCGGCTGCGTGAGCATTATCTCGACTCACCATACTTCTCTGAAAGTTTATGCCGCCAATACCGAGGGCGTGCTGAATGCGGCGGTTGGCTTCGACGAGCAGACGTTACAGCCGACTTACGAATTGCAGGTGGGTGTACCCGGGGCCTCCGCCGGCATCAATATCGCGCAGCGACTGGGACTGAATTCGACGATCATCGAAGCGTCAAAACAACAGCTAAGCAACCAGGCGCAGGATGTCGCGAAGTTCCTCGACCGGCTTCATGCCGAGCTGCGCGTCGCCTCCGACGAGCGTGCGGCGCTGAAGCGCACCGAAGAGGAACTCGCGCGCGAGCGTAAGCGCCTTGAAACGGAAGGCCAGAAGGAGCAGCGCGAGAAGATTCGCGACCTGGAAAAGAAGCTCGATGGCTTGCTGCACGATTTCGAGTACCAGGCACGGGAAATGGTCCAGGCGGTGCAGGACCGAGCGGCGCAGCAAAAGCTGTCGAAGGATGCCGAGCGACGCATCGCCAAGATGCGCCGTGAATTTAAAGAGCAGTTCAACAACAGCGTCGTGGCGCACACCACCGGGGCTGACAAGGGCGATCCGCAGGCGCGGCCCGAACTCGTCAAGCACGTAGTGGAGGGCGATACCGTCAAGCTGCGTTCGATGGGGCGGGCAGGACGCGTGAGCAAGCGCCTCGGACCGGACCTCTTTGAAGTGGAAATCGGCGTGATGAAGATGAAAGTGCCTCGCGAAGATATCGCCGAGGTCCTCTCGCAGCCCGATGGGAATCCTGTCGCCGCGGCGCGCGCGAAAGGGATTAGCGTTTCCTTGCAGAGCGACGACCTGACCTCTCCAACGGAGCTGAACGTGATTGGAAAGAATGTCGATGAGGCGACCAGTGAAGTGGAGCGCTTCCTCGACCGCGCTTTCCTGGCTGGCATGCCGCAGGTGCGGATCGTGCATGGCAGCGGCATGGGCATTCTGCGCCGCGCCTTGCGGAGCTATCTCAAGCAGCACCCGCACGTTTCCGGCGTGGTGGAACCCTCGCAGCAGGAAGGCGGCAACGGGGCAACCGTAGTTGAGCTCAAGGTCTAGCAGAATGTGGGTGTGGCAATTCTCCTTCTCTTGTTGTGGAGAACGTCGCGGTTGCGAGTCACAATCCCCTGTGACGGATAACCATTCTTAATACAAAACTCTGACACGTCTGTTTCTCGTCTCTTGAAAGAATCGAAGCTGTCATGGGTTCTTATCCCGTCATCATTCAAGGGGGCATGGGTGCAGGTGTCTCCAGTTGGAAACTGGCCCGGGCCGTCTCCTCCACCGGTCAGCTCGGTGTGGTCTCCGGCACGGCTCTTGATGTCATCCTCGCGCGGCGTTTGCAGGAGGGAGATCCCGGCGGCCACATGCGCATGGCGTTGGCGCAATTTCCCTCGCGAGACATCGCCGAGCGCATCCTCGCGAAGTACTTTATCGAAGGCGGCAAGCCTGCGGATGCTCCTTACAAGTCCGTGCCGATGCACGCGGCGAAGCCCTGCCGCGCCCTTACCGAGCTGACGATTGCCGCGAATTTTGTGGAGATCTTTCTTGCGCGGCAGGGGCACGCGAATCCAGTCGGCATTAATTACCTCGAAAAGCTCCAGCTTCCGCATCTGCCGTCGATCTATGGCGCGATGCTGGCGGGGGTCGATTACATCCTGATGGGAGCCGGCATTCCGCTGAAGATTCCCGGCGTGCTGGATGCGTATGTCGTTCATGGACGGGCTGAATATCCCCTGTATGTCTCGGGTGCGATGGACGGCGACGACTTCAAAGTTGTCTTTGATCCGCGCGAGTATCTCGACATCGACCTGGCGCCGCTGAAACGGCCAAGATTCTTTCCCATCATCGCCTCCAACGTTCTCGCCACTACCCTGGTGAAGAAAGCGAATGGCCGCGTGGATGGGTTTATTGTCGAAGGCCCTACGGCCGGTGGCCACAACGCGCCTCCTCGTGGAAAGATGCAATTTGATGCCGAGGGCGAGGTGATCTACGGCGAGCGCGATGTAGTCGACCTGGAAAAGCTACGCGCGCTGGGACTGCCTTTCTGGCTGGCCGGCGGTTTCGGTTCTCCGGCAAAGGTGGCCGAAGCCGTGGCCTCCGGAGCCACCGGCGTGCAGGTCGGCACGCCTTTTGCGCTCACGGAGGAATCGGACCTCGAACCGCGGAGCAAGCACGAACTTCTCGCCCAGGTTCGCCAGGGCATCGCGCGGGTTTGCACCGACACGCTGGCTTCTCCGACCGGCTTTCCTTTCAAGGTTGCGCAACTCAGCAACTCGCAAACAAATCCCGAAGTCTTTGCCCGGCGCGAACGTATTTGCGATCTTGGCTTCCTGCGCGAGGGCTATCGGGCGGCCTGGCGGGCGCGGTGGATTTCCGCTGTCCCGCCGAGCCCGAGCAGGTCTATCTGGCAAAGGGCGGCAATCCCGGGATGATGGCTGGCCGCAAGTGCCTCTGTAATGCCTTGATCGCGAACATCGGCATGCCCCAGCGGCGAGCGGGCGGGTATCTCGAACCTACACTGGTGACCATGGGCAACGACCTGGCGGGGCTTGGCCGCTTTCTTTCGGATGAGCGCGAAGGCTATTCGGCGGCCTCGGTGATCGAGCTGCTCCTAACGGGTGTTGCCGCCGAGACGCTCGTTTAAGTCCTCTCTTTTCCACTGCCTTAGCATTATTTCCACAGCCGATGCACAGGCATAGGGCACTGAGACTTTGCAGAATTGAGCCCCGGTAGCGCACACTCAAATCGTGGCTAACCCCGGAGATTTTGCCTACGACCTGAAGCAGCAGGCCGACATCGTTCGCATCATTGGCGAATATGTCCAGCTGCGCAAATCCGGGTCACAGAATTACTCGGGAATCTGCCCGTTTCATAACGAAAAGTCGCCGTCCTTTTCCGTCCACCAGTCGCGGCAGTTCTTTCACTGCTTCGGCTGCGGCGTCTCGGGCGATGTCTTCACCTTCATCCAGAAGATTGAGAACATCAGCTTCCCCGAGGCAGTACGCGCCGTCGCACAGAAGCTCGGCGTGCCCATGCCGAAGGTGGAGTACAGCTCGCCCCAGGAGGCCCGCGAGGCCAAGATGCGCGGCGCGCTTCTCGACGCCAACGAGATGGCCTGCGCCTGGTTCCAGGAGCAGCTTCGCAAGCCGGACGCAGCCCATGCCCGCGAGTACCTGAAATCGCGCGGTCTCGACGAAGAGACGATTCGCAAGTTCCGCATCGGTTTCGCGCCCGAATCCGGGTTTCTCCTCCGTGACCGCATGAAAGGCGATTTCAGCGAGGAAATCCTGCGCGAATCCGGCCTCTTTTCCTGGAAAGAAGACGCCACCCGCGACCAGAACTCGTCGAAGAACGCTCCCTCCGCGCTCTATTCGAAGTTCCGTAACCGCATCATGTTCCCCATCGCCAACGAGCAGGGAAAGGTGATCGCGTTCACCGGACGCACCCTCGCTACCGACGACAAGTCCGGCCCGAAGTACCTGAATTCGCCGGAGACGCCGATCTATTCGAAATCGCGCGTGCTCTTCAACCTCAACCTCGCGAAAGAAGCGATTCGCGGTTCCAAAGACGCTCCCGGCCTGGGTTACGCAATCCTGGTCGAAGGACAGATGGACTGTATCTCGCTGTATCGCGAAGGCGTGCACAACGTAATTGCCACCTCCGGCACGGCGTTTACGGAATTCCAATCGAAGCTCCTGGCGCGCTTTACGAAGCAAGTCGTCGTCAACTTCGATCCCGACACGGCTGGCGCCGCGGCGGCCGAACGCTCGCTTGCGTTGTTGGTGAGTGAGGACTTCGATATCCGGGTACTGACCCTGGAATCGGGTTTTGACCCCGATCTCTTCATTCGCAAGAAGGGCCGCAAAGCGTACGAAGACGCACTGAAGCGTTCGCAGAAGTACTTCGATTACCTCATCGAGCGGGCTCGCAGGCAGTTCCCGGTAGGGACGCCGGAAGGGAAGCTCAAGGCGGTCAACTACCTCATTCCGCACATCCAGCGGCTCTCCAGCAAAATCGTCCGCGACGAGATCGCGATGGACATCGCCCACAAACTGCAGATCGAATCATCGGTCCTGCGTGAGGAGTTGCGTCACGTTGCAAGCAGCCGAACAGCGCACGAGGTTAAGTCACCGCCTGGTGCGCAGATCACCCCGATCGAGAAGATCCTCATCCGGGCGCTGGCCTCGGCCAACCAGCTTGGCCACGACCCGGTTTCCTCGCGCGAGGGGCAGGATCCTGACTTCGACCCGGCCCGGCAGGCGCACTACGTGCTCTCCAATGAGAACCTGCACGAGGGGCTTCCTACCCATCGCCTCATCTCATCCTTGCTGAAGGCTGTCGAAGACGGTGCCGATCCCATGACACTGCCCCTTGCAGCGAGCGATCGCCGCAATCTGGCCACCATCCTCATGGGAGAGACCGGGGAACTCACACCAGAGACTCTCGAGAGCGCCTTCTCTACGCTGCGGGAGCGCCGATTGAAGCTTCGGAGAACAGAACTGCTGGCCGAATTGATGACCGCGGAACGGAAGGGCGATGCGGCAACCTTGACTCGTCTGACGGTGGAGAAGATGGCGTTGGACCGCGAAATTCAGGCCATGCAGCGGGCGGGGGATTAAGCTGCCTCCGGCTAGCTGTAACTTATTGAAAGGTTTGGGCGAAACTTTAGTGAAGAGTGCGCCATCTAATCTCTTGTAACGAGCCTCGGGCGCGGGGTGCGGAGACAGGTGTCGAGGTTAGAGCTGGGCTGCAGTGCTGCTCTATGCTAAAATACGTAAGTTTCTGCTGTGCCGATACTTCCGGGACAAATTCCCTGAACCAACCAGCTGTGTTCAGCGTGGAATTCCGGAGATCGCCCCGCCGCAGGTTCCATGCTAACAGCGCCCTCCACAGGCGCAAGCGAAGGGTTCGCAATTGGCTCTAGACGACAAGTACGACGATATCAAAAAACTGATTGATACCGGCAAGGAGAAGGGCTACCTGACGTACAGCGAGGTGAATGATCTCATCCCGCACGACGTCCACTCGCCCGATGATCTCGACGATCTCCTGACGACGATCGGTACGCAAGGCATTGACGTTCTCGAAGGTCCGGGAAAGCTCCCCTCCGCCGCCGTTCTCGAAAAGCGTTATGACGAGATCGAAGCCGGCGAAGAAGAGATGGAGCTCGACCTCACCCCGGGAGCTCTGGAAAAAACAAACGACCCCGTGCGCATGTATTTGCGCGAAATGGGCACGGTCCCGCTGCTCACCCGCGAAGGCGAAGTCGAGATCGCCAAGCGCATCGAGCGCGGACAACTTCGCGTACTCAAAGCAATTTCGCGCTCTCCCATCGTTATTCGCGACATCATCGCGATCGGCGAGGACCTGAAGCGCGGCGTGCGCAGCATTAAGGAAGTGGTGATCTTCGATGAAGAGGAGATCACCGACGAAGTATTGCAGGCACGCCTGAAAGACACCACCGGACGAGTTGACGAACTCAGCAAGCACTACAAGAAAAGTGCTGCGCTCGAGCAGAAGCTCGAAGAACTCGCGCCCGGCGGCGCCAAGGACCTGAAGGACAAGAAGAAAAATCGCGACCTGCGCAAGTGCCGTTGGTCGCTCGGCCGCGAACTGGTGGCGATCTCGCGCATCATCCGCAAGATCAACTTCACCAACGTGGAGCGCAAGCGCCTCATCGACCGCGTCAGCAAAACGGTCGAAAACCTGCGCATCCTCGAGCGGCAGGTGCAGCACCTCGAGCACCGCGCCAACGAGACACGTTCGGAAGAGACGAAGAAAGAGCTCAAGAAGCAGAGCCGGCAGATCAAGGCCGACCTGGAGCGCATGGAGCAGGAGGCCGGCGTTTCGATCGCCGAGCTGAAAAGAACCCAGCGCGAAATTATCCAGGGAGACATGGATGCCGAGCAAGCGAAGAAAGAGCTGATCGAAGCCAATCTTCGACTCGTCGTCTCGATCGCGAAGAAGTACACCAATCGCGGATTGCAGTTCCTCGACCTCATCCAGGAAGGCAACATAGGCCTGATGAAGGCCGTGGACAAGTTCGAATACCGCCGCGGCTACAAGTTCTCAACCTACGCCACGTGGTGGATTCGCCAGGCCATTACGCGCGCTATCGCCGATCAGGCACGTACCATCCGTATTCCAGTGCACATGATCGAAACGATCAACAAGCTCATCCGCACTTCGCGTCAACTGGTGCAGGAGCTTGGGCGCGAACCGAGCAGCGAAGAGATCGCCAAGCGCATGGATATTCCTGTGGCGAAAGTTCGCAAGGTGCTCAAGATCGCACAGGAACCGATTTCACTGGAAACGCCGATCGGCGAGGAAGAAGATTCGCATCTCGGCGATTTCATCGAAGACCGTTCCATGGTCTCGCCGGCCGAAGCCGTCATCAACGTAAACCTCAAGGACCAGACAGCACAGGTCCTGCGCACGCTCACCGCGCGCGAAGAGAAGGTCATCAAGATGCGTTTCGGGTTGGAAGATGGCTCCGAGCACACGCTCGAAGAAGTTGGCCAGTCGTTCGCCGTCACCCGCGAACGCATCCGCCAGATCGAAGCGAAGGCGCTGCGCAAGTTGCGGCATCCGTCGCGCTCGCGCAAGCTGCGTGCGTTTCTAGACGGCGTGCGCGACTAACCTCAACCTTTTTCGAAGCCGGGGCGACAAAGCCCCGGTTTCCTTTTGCAAAGATGATGGGCTGCGCGGGTGGCGCTGATCCGAGCGCATGCCGCGGAAATCCATCCTGTTTCGGCGGCCCCGCATCAAATCCAAGTTGTGTAAAATTGCAAGCTTTTTTCGCAGGTAAGTTTTTCAGCGGCAAAGATTGCCGCTGAACGGTCGTGTCATACAATAGTTTGGTCGTCATGGATATTGAAAAAACCATTGCCGAAATCAAGCTTCTGGAGCAGATCTACGCATTGCCCGATCCGCGGCCGATTACCTTGAGTGATCGCGAAGTAGCGAACCGCATGCACGACGAGATCTACGCCAACAATCCCTGGTTCAAATTGTGGCAGCGTTATGGCGTTTCCAGCCGACCCGAACCGCCTTCGTTTAACCCGCCCGGACGCTAGCTCTTCCACAAAGGTCGTACTAAGTGCCTTTCGCGAATGCTTTTCGCGCGCGCCGTGTCGTACCATAACCAGTCATAATTGAGAACAGGTTCCCGAATGAAGGATTTCTACATCTGCGATTGTGCACAGCAGGAAAACAAGGTCATCACCTCGCAATTTGTTGTCGTCACCAAGCAGATCAAGGCGAAAAAGAACGGTGAGCCTTACCTCGCGCTGTCCCTGGGAGACCGCTCCGGTTCCGTCGACGCGAAGATGTGGGACAACGTAGAAGAGTTCCTCAATGGCTTCGAGCAGGACGACTTTGTCAAGGTCAAGGGCCTGATCAACAAGTACAACAATCGCTGGCAACTTACTATTCACAAGATTCGCAAGATGGGAGACAGCGAAGTCGATTTCTCCGATTACCTTCCGAAGACCACGAAGAATATCGACGAGCTCTGGACATCGGTCGGCGGATTCGTTGACACCATGGAGCATCCGCAGCTCAAGCAGTTGTTGCAGCTCTTCATGGCGGATGAAGAAATCGCCAGGGCCTACAAGTGCGCGCCCGCCGCGAAAACGCTCCATCACGCATTCATCGGGGGCCTGCTCGATCACGTCGTCTCGCTCTTCAATTCCTGTGATCTCATCGTGCGCAACTACCCGATGGTCAACCGCGATCTTCTTTTCACCGGCGTCTTCCTGCACGACATCGGAAAAATCCACGAACTCACGTACGCGCGTTCGTTCGGCTACTCGACCGAAGGGCAGCTGCTCGGCCACATGATCATCGAACTCGAAATGCTGCATAGGAAGATCGCAATGATTCCCGATTTTCCGGCGGAGCTGAAGATCCTGATCGAGCACCTCATCATCAGCCATCATGGAGAGTACGCATTCGGCTCGCCCAAACTTCCCATGTTCCCCGAAGCGCTTATGCTCCACTACATGGACGATCTCGATTCCAAGATGGAGGCGATGCGCGCACAGTTCCAGCGAGAAGCCGAAAACGAGAGTCCATGGACGACGTACAACACCTCGCTCGCTCGTCCTCTGCTGAATACGAAGAAGTTCTTGGAAAAGCCGAAACCCGAAGCTGAAGCGCCCGCTGCGCAAGAGAAACCAGGGGAGGTCGTCGTGGCGGAAACCACGACGGTTGAGGTGAATGACCTCTCCTCGCAAAGCCTGCTCGATTTGCAATCACACTTCGCCGCGAAGAAAAGCACCGCTTAGTCATTACGGCCAGGGATCTCCGCTTCGGCATTGCGCCTATTGGTGCTATCTGATACAAAGGTCGTCGGTTTACGCCGTTATCTCCCTAGGATCAGGAGGAGTGGAAATGCGTTCGAAAGTGTTTTCTATTGCGATGGCCCTCAGCCTGCTCGCATGGAGTGCCGCATGCAGTAAGAAACCTGCGGACAATACTCAGCAGGCCAATCAACAACCCGTAGCTGGAGAGAATTCCGCGGCACAGAGCCAGTCAGGCGCTCCGGCCACGGCTGCAAATTCTTCAACTGCCGCCCCGGCACCGGCCCCTCCACAAGTGATCACGATTCCCAAGGGAACGATCGTGAGCGTTCGCCTCGGCCAGACCATCAGTACCAAATCCAGCAATTCGGGAGACCAGTTCACCGCGACCCTGGCAGAACCGATCGTGGTGGGCGGCCAGACAGTTGCTCCCTCCGGGACACGCGCTACCGGGACGGTCGTCGAAGCGGTGCCGCTCGGCAAGTTCAAGGGCGGCGCGAAGCTTCGTCTCTCACTCGACGCGATTACCGTCGCAGGAAAGCGCTACCCGGTGCAGACGACTTCCGTGGCGCGCGCCGAGAACAGCAAAGGCAAGCGTAGCGCGGTTGCGATCGGCGGCGGAGCTGGACTCGGCGCCATCATCGGTGGAATCGCGGGCGGCGGCAAGGGGGCGGCCATCGGCTTGCTCGCCGGTGGCGGCGCGGGAACCGCAGGAGCAGCCTTCACGGGCAATAAGGACCTCGTGATGCCCGCGGAGACGGTGCTCAGTTTCAAGATCCTGCAACCCGTGGATGTGAGCCAGTAACCATCGACCCTGAGCTATCAGACCAGCCCGGCTGCGTGCCGGGCTTTTCCATCGCTTCACCAACCGCGACCTTGTCCCGACATGACCCTCGACTTCACGCGCTTCGATTTCTTCAGCTTCGATTGCTACGGGACCCTCATCAACTGGGAGCAGGGAATTCTCAGCGCGTTGCGTCCTATTCTCGAACGCCATGGAGCGCACCTCACCGATGACGAAATCCTCAAACTCTATGGTGAGATCGAGCCGTCCCTGCAGGATCCTTATCGCCGTTACCGCGAGGTGCTTCGCCAGGCGGTCCGCGCGTTCGGCGATCGCACCGGGTTCGAGGCCTCGGAAGAAGAAATGGAATCTCTTCCGGAGTCGCTGAAGTCCTGGCAGCCTTACCCCGACACGGTGGCGGCCCTGCGCCGCCTGATGGCGAAATACAAGCTGGTCATACTTTCCAATATCGATGACCATCTATTCGCCGAGAGCGCGAAGCTCCTGCAAGTCCGTTTCGGGGCGGTTGTCACCGCCGAGCAGGTAAAGTCCTACAAGCCCGACCGTGCTCACTTCCTGGAGATGCTTCACCGTTGCCACACCACGCCCGACCGGGTTCTCCACGTCGGTCAAAGCATCTACCACGACGTGGTGCCCGCCAAGGCGATGGGATTCAAAACAGTTTGGGTGCATCGCGCGCAGGGCCACGGCGCGACGCGTGCCGCCGTCGAGCGACCGGATCTTGAAGTCGTGAGTCTCGGGATGCTCGCGGACTTTGCGGGCTGTTGATTACGCCGCGACCTTGCTGGAACTCATATACGCCGCTACCGCTTCGCGCAGCTGCTGCTCCGAAGCATCTTCGATCTGCAGGATGTCGGGAATGACATTACTCACATCCACCGCCAGCAGGTTTTCCTGGATAGCGTTCAGCAGCAGGTGCCGCAGGATGCCGTGTTCCGAGATGAGTGCCTGCAAGGGGAATCCCTGGTTCCGCCTGGAAAGTCCGTGTTCGGAGGAACGGCTTAAGCGCGGCCGCCTCTGACCCTCGCCCGCCTCGAGCATGGCGATCAGTTCACCGAGCATGTGCGGCACGTTGTCTGCGAGCGCCTGGTCATCGAGGTTGAGCGCCGCGACCTCCGGAAGTTGCCGCAGTTGTTTTCGAAAATTCTGCAGGGTGGAGTCGGTGCTCTCGCGCAGGATCGTCGCCACCCGTTTCTTCTGCATGGGGCGGCGCGGCTCGCGGTGCCGCAACTTGTCCTCGATCACCTGCACCAGGTCTTCGATGTTGGCCGGCTTCACCGCGTAGTCATCCACCTGGCTGCGGATCGCCTCCAGCGCCGTTTCGAATGCGGGGTACCCAGTCAGGATAATGGTTACCGCCTCGGGCTGGGTGCGGCGCATCGCGCTCACCACCGTGAAGCCATCGCCCGGCATGCCGATGTTGAGATCGGCAATCAGGACATCGAAGCGGTCTTCGTTGATGGCATGCAGGGCTGCGGAAACGGTGCCTTCGGTGCGCACCTCGAAGCCATGCATCTTCAGGATCTCCGGCAGAGTGAGGCGGATGCTCGCTTCATCGTCGACGAAGAGGATTCGGGCTTTCGACATGACCGACCTCGCGGGGGAACGAGTCAGACCGGTCTATTGGTTGACCGGAATCTTAATGATCTTTTTCTGGATCGCGTACGTCACCAGCTGCGCCTTGTTGTGAATGTCGAGTTTACGCATCAGGTTGAACTTGTGCGCTTCCACCGTCTTCACGCTCAAGCCCAGCAGCACCGCGATCTCCTTCACGGAGTTGCCTTCCGCGAGCAGCTTCAAAATTTCGCGCTCTCGTGGCGTGAGAGTCGAGATACGCGGCCGCAGCTTCGCGTCCCGGACACGCGCCCTGAAATCTTCAACCAGCTTTCCAAGCACCTGCGAGCTCAGGTACTTCCCGCCCTTGTAAACATCGCGGACGGCCGAGACAAGCTGCGGCGCCGGGGTGTCCTTGAGTACATAGCCGGCCGCGCCCACTTCCAGGCATTGCACGAGATAGTCTTCGTCTTCATACATGGTCAGGAACAAGATCTTCGTCTCGGGGCGTGCTTTCTTGATATGCCGCGCGGCCTCAAACGACGACAGCCCGGGCATGCCGATATCCATCAGCACCACGTCGGGCCGCAGCTCACGGGCCTTCTCCACGGCGTCGCCTGCATCCGGCGCTTCACCGACAACTTCAAAGTCGCTCTCGCTCTCCAGCAAGCGGCGAACCCCCTGCCGGAACAGCGTGTGATCGTCAACCAGCACACAACGGATCTTGGCCATCTCCACCCTCTTAACGTGCCGAGCTATACCGCGCTTTTCGCTTCTACTGCCACTTGCTCTTGCATGGTTGTCAACCCGCGATCGTGCCAGCTGTCCGACGACACCGCCGGAACCACTACCTCGATGCGAGTTCCCGCCATTGCTGCGTTGCGGTTTGCCGCGCTTACTTTCAGCGTTCCCCCCAGCGTGGAAACCCGTTCCCTCATGCCTGCCAACCCAAACGAGCGTCTTCCAGGATTCGGCCTTTGGTTTTGCTTAATACCAACCCCATCATCTTCGATGCACAATTTGACTAGCTCGCCATCGCGCCCTAACTGGATGCTTACCGTGCTCGCGTTCGCGTGCTTAGCCACGTTGTGAAGCGCTTCCTGTACAACGCGATAGACCGCCGTTTCCGTCACTGGCGAGAGTCTCCCAACATTCTCGCCAACGCTCACCTTGGCCTTAACCCCGGCACTTTTGGCCAAATCCTTGGCTTCCTTCCGGATCGCCGCAATCAAGCCAAGTTCCTGCAGCACGAGAGGTGAGAGTCTCCCAATGATCCGGCGGATGCCTTCAATCGTGCGATCCACGACGTCCAGCGTCTCGTGGATCTTCGTCTTTGCGGTCCGCCCGGTCACCGTCGATTCCAGCATTCCCAGGTACAACCGGATCACCATCAGCGCCTGCCCGGTCTCATCGTGCAGCTCGCGACTGATGCGCTTGCGCTCTTCTTCCTGGGCCCGCAACAGGTGTCCCGAGAGCTCCGCGATGCGTGCTTCCCGCTCGCGCAGCGCATCCGTCATCCGCGCGCGTTCGATGGCCAGTGCTGATCGGTCCGCGATCGCGCGGAGTAATTCGTGTTCCGTCGGCAGCCAGGAATAGGGCTTCGCAAAGCCGATCAGCATCACCCCAATCACCTTTTCGCCCGCCTTCAGTGGTACGCCCCAGAGCGCCTCTGCCTTTCCCTGGCAGAACGGGTTTAAGACGCCATGGGATTCCGAGATATCCGGCAGGATTCCCGGCTCTCCGGTCGCTGCAATCTGCCCCGAAAACCCCGTGCCGAACTCGATCTCCACGTTGTCGACTTCAGCTCCGAAGCCTACGTGGGCCCGCGCCCGCAGCAGGGCTGCGTCGCCATCACGCAACAGGATGATCCCAATACTGGCCTTAAACGTCTTGGTCGTGATCTGCAGCACGCGATCGAGCAGGGCGTCCAGGCCCGTGGCGGAAAGCTCCGCATCGAGTACGGAAAGCAGTGCTGCCGATTCCACTTGTTGGTTATCAAAGTACGCGCCGGAAACGGCAACGTAGGTTGCGTACGAAAATTTGTCCAGCGCGGTGATGGCCTCGGTCAGGCGGTCCCCGTCAAAATTCTGCCGCAGGTACGGATCCAGCAGCTCGAGGTAGATGTCCAGGGCGCGGGAAATGACCCGTGTATCCACCTGCAGCTTTGCCAGGCGCTTCCCGTAGTAGTCCGCATTTTCATGGAAGGTCTCAACATCGTGGTGGCTGAATACGTGGAACCCGGTTCCGATCGTCAGCCGCTCCAGTGCTGCCATCGCGCGCCCGTCCAGCTGAAACTCCATGAACATGTGACCGCGCCAGTGCTTCCGGATAGCCGCAAAGTGGGGCTGCAGCGCTTGCGAGATCTCGTTCACGATCCCCAGCTGCGATTCCTTAATCGGTAACAGCGCGGGCATAAAAACTCCTAGGGCCTATTCCCGTTGATGCGGCGAAGCTTACGGGAGGATGGTTCTGTTCCCTGACCCCTCGCACGCTCTCTGGTTGGCGCTATTCTAGCCTTAAAACCTAGTGGATTAAGGTCTATTCCTAGATAAAAAGTTTACTCTTTGCTAAATCCCGAGATTCTGGTTTTCCGGCCATGTCGTAAGGTAACCACCCAATAGGCTCTTCCTTTACAATCAACAGTTCCTATGTTGCGCTTTCAGACAGCAGGAGAGTCTCACGGGGAAGCTCTCGTCGCTACTCTCTCCGGAGTACCCGCCGGATTGCCGATCGACCAGTCTTTTCTCGACCGGGAACTCTGGCGCCGCCAGCAAGGCTATGGCCGCGGTGGACGCATGCGCATTGAGCGCGATACCGCCCACATCCTTTCCGGCGTGCATCACGGCAAAACCATCGGATCGCCGATTGCGATCCTCATCCGGAACAACGATTGGAAAAATTGGCAGGAATCTCTCCCGGTGGAAGAAGGCGATCCCGCGAAGCACAAGGCGGTGAAGTCGCCCTCGGCCTGGGCCACGCTGACCTTGCCGGTGCCCTGAAATACAACTTCCCGGAAGCTCGCTACGTTCTCGAACGGGCCTCCGCCCGCGAAACGGCGGCGCGCGTCGCCGCCGGGGCCATCGCGAAGCTGCTCCTGCGCGAGATTGGCGCCGACGTTCTGAGTCACGTCATCGCCGTCGGTGCCGCCCGCGTCGAGAATCCCGAGGTTCCCTGGGAGAAGATCGCGGAGCTCGCAACCCGGGATTCGGTGCTCCTCGGTTGCATCGATGCCGAGGCCGAACAACGCATGAAAGAGCAGGTCGATCTGGTGCTGCGTACCGGAGATACCGTCGGTGGAGTCTTCGAGGTCGTCGCTCACAACGTGCCTCCGGGTCTCGGAACCTATGTCGAGTGGGACCGCCGCCTCGATGGATTGCTCGCCCAAGCCGTCATGTCACTGCAGGCGGTGAAGGCCGTGGAAATCGGGGAAGGCGTCACCGTTGCCGCAACTCCCGGATCCGGCGCACAGGACGAGATTGGTTACTCGCGGAACTCCGGCAGCGCACTCACCGGCTTCACACGCACGTCGAATCACGCCGGAGGCATCGAAGGCGGCGTTTCCAATGGGCAAGACATCCTGGTTCGTGGATACTTGAAACCGATTTCAACGTTGCGACGGCCGCTCGCTTCGGTGGATTTTTCGACACGAGAACCGGTGAAGGCGGCCTACGAGCGCTCCGATGTTTGTGTCGTTCCCGCCGCCGGTGTAGCCGCCGAAGCCATGGTTGCGATTACCCTCGCGGGCTGTGCGCTGGAAAAGTTCGGCGGAGACTCCGTCGTAGAGTTCCAACGCAACTACGAAGGCTATCGCGAACAGTTGCGAAACTTCTAAACATTATTCTCAGAGAATCATGATCTATCCCATCGTAAAACTAGGCGAGCCGGTTCTTGAAAAATCCGCCGACCTTGTCACGGAATTCGACGATGACTTGAAAAAGCTCGTCGAAGACATGTTTCAGTCCATGTACGAGGCGCATGGCGTCGGCCTCGCCGCCCCTCAAATCGGCATCGCCAAACGCATCGCCGTCATCGACGTTACCTTCAAGGAAGACCCGAAAGCCAAGCTGGTTCTCATCAACCCCGAGATCATTCATACCGAAGGCCGGCAGACTTCGCAGGAAGGCTGCCTGAGCATTCCCGACTTCCGCGAGAAAGTAACCCGCGCCCGCACTGTGACCGTGAAGGCGCAGGACCTCAAGGGCAAATGGTTCGAGCAGACCGGCGACGACCTGCTGGCCCGTGCCTTCCTCCACGAAACCGACCACCTCAACGGCAAGCTCTATCTCTCGCACGTGAGCGCCTTGAAGCGCGACCTCATCAAGCGCAAAGTCAAAAAACTGATCAAAGCCGGCGAGTGGTACTAGCCGTGGCCTGATCGTGACGCGTCAGCCCCGGGCGGCTGGCCAGTTCCTCTTCACTCCTCCTGTTGTCATCCCGGGGAGCGCAGCGACGTGGGGATCTGAGGTTCTCTCCGCACAGGAAGAAGTGGTGTATCTTTCATACCCATGTCGAAGTCCCGCAGACAATTTCTCATCCAGACGCCCCTCGCCGTATTAGGTGCGGCGGTTGCCGCGCAAGCTCAGAATCCTGCCGAGCCCACCCCCGGCGCTCCTCCCGCATTCGGCACCGCCCCCGCCGTCGGACCGGAAGTTTCCGCGGATACCTTCGCGCAGGCGGAAAAGCTTGTCGAGGTCCAGCTCTCCGAAGCGCACCTCGCCGAAGCTGCCGGCAATTGGCGAAGTTCCATGGCCCCGCTCTATGAACGGAGAGTCGGCCCGCGCAAAACCCCACTCGAGGACAATCTCGCGCCTGCCACCGTATGGAACCCGGCTCTCACCGGCCAGCAGACCGGCCCCACTGTCGACCAGTTCGTCCGCAGCAAAACCGATCCCGGGCCGCTGCCGCAGAACGACGAAGACATTGCTTTTGCGCCGGTCACGCATCTTTCGCGCTGGATCGAAGAACGCAAACTCACCTCCGAGCGCCTTACGCGCATTTATCTGGCGCGTCTCGAGAAATACAATCCGAAGCTGCATTGCGTCATCACCCTCACCGCCGATCTCGCCCTCGAGCAGGCCAAAGCCGCCGATCGCGAAATTGCCTCAGGCAAATATCGTGGCCCTCTGCATGGCATCCCATGGGGGAGTAAGGATCTCCTCGATACCGCCGGTATCCGCACCACCTGGGGTGCCGAACCCTACCGCAATCGCATTCCCAAAGAGGATGCAGTCCTCGTCAAACGGCTGCACGAGGCCGGAGCTGTGCTGGTCGCGAAGTTGAGTTTGGGAGCGCTGGCGCTGAACGATATCTGGTTCGGCGGTCAGACGGTCAACCCGTGGGCGCCGGAAGAAGGTTCCTCTGGTTCCAGCGCCGGACCGGGATCGGCCACCGCCGCCGGCTTGGTGGGTTTCTCCATCGGCAGCGAAACCGATGGCAGTATCGTCAGCCCCTCCATGCGCTGCGGCGTCACCGGCCTGCGGCCCACGTTTGGCCGCGTCGCGCGCACTGGCGCGATGACGCTTTGCTGGTCGCTCGACAAGCTTGGCCCCATGGCGCGAGGCGTGGAAGACACGCTCCTCGTCCTCCACGCTATCTCGGGCCCCGATCTGGGCGATGTTTACAGCGTCCCGAGCAAGCTCGATTTCAATGCGGAGAAAAACGTTACAGGCCTGCGCGTAGGCTACTTTCCGGCGTGGATGAAGCAGGATCCTGCCACGGAGGTTGATCGCGCCGCGCTGGCGACCGTCGAAAAACTCGGCATGATCCCCGTCCCGGTCTCGTTGCCGGACTGGAACTACGACTGCCTCGACCTGATCCTTTTCGCCGAGAGTGCTGCTGCCTTCGAAGAACTCACCCTCAGTGGTGGCGTGGATCAGCTCAAGATGCAGACCCCGGATAGCTGGCCCAACACCTTCCGCCAGTCGCGTTTTCTCTCGGCAGTCGATTTCGTGCAGGCCGATCGGATGCGCCGCAAGGTCGCCCTCGAAATGGAACGCATCTTCTCGCAGGTAGACCTGCTGCTCGTTCCCTCTTTGCGCGATGAAATGCTTACCCTCACGAACTTTACCGGCCACCCGTCGCTGACCCTGCGCGCCGGCTTCGTCCAGATTTCCGAGGCCCGCAGCGACTGGGCGCCCGACCCGCAGCATCCCTTGCCGAAGTTTTCTCCGCCGAAGCGGGTGCCCCACGGCGTGACCCTCATCGGTCGTCTCTTCGAGGAGGGAATGCTGGGCAGCGCAGGATTGGCGCTGGAGAAGGCGTTTGCGGTCGCCGGGGAACGGCCGCCTGGTTTCTGAAATTTCGGGGCAAACAGCAGGTCCCGACGTCGCTGCGCTCCTCTGGATGACAAGGGAGAGCGACGTGGGGGTGAAAAACTGAGTGTTTTTGGGGGTCTGAAATGCGGGTTTTTCTGCTTCAGACCCCCAAAAAGACGCTATTTCTTCTTCTTTCCGAGCAGCCCCTGTACGAGGCCGCTGGCTGGGTTGTTCTGCCCATTTCCCAACAGTCCCTTTCCGAGATTGGCCGGGTTGATGTTCTTCACCATCCCTCCCACATCGGGAATGAACTGCGGATTCTGGGTCGTGCCTTTGACGCTCACCGGAATGCCATTGCTGCCGGTAGCGCCTCCTGCGACTTGCGTGAGGACGCCGACCGGGCTTTTGCCGCTCAGTTTCACCAGCAGGTGCGCATCGATCGCATTGCTGGCGCTGATGGTGCCTTGCCCGGTGATGGTTCCGATCGTGGGGATGACCACGATCAGGTTCGTAATATCCGAGCCCGCGGTGGTGTTCTTCAGGTTGGCGCTGAACTGCTGGATCTCGGTGTTTTGCGAGGACGAGATCCCGGCCAGCGCTCCGATGCCTTTCAGCTTCGATCCCAGGTCGAAGTTTGCCAGCACCGCGTTGGCGAGCGAGGCGTTGCCCGTGGTCACCGTATTGTCCAAGGGTCCGGTGATCTGGAAGTTGGCGTTCGCCGTTCCGCTCTGCAACTTCGCCGAGGGGGGAAGCACGACGCCGAATGCGGGAAGAGCGTCTTGCAGAGCGTCCACCGGCATGCCGTTGCCGACGAGGTGAACGTTCAAGACGGGGCTGGTGGGCTTGTTGTCCATGGTACCGGTGAGTTGCGCGGTAGCCTTGCCGATGTTGATGGCGCCCGTGGTGATGTCAGCCATTTCTTTGGGAATGCTGTAGGTCGCGACGTAGTGGACGGTGATCGGTACACCCGAGGGCTGAGCTCCCGGCGCGAACTTGCCATTCTTGACGGTAGCATCGCCAGTGCTCTGCACCTGGGTGCCGTTAGAGTCGAGTTTGCCGGTGAAATCCGCGGTCCCGCCTATTCCGGACTTCGGGTCAGTAAACCCGGTGCTCGCGAGATCGAGGTTCTTGATCGACACATCGGCCTGGAGCGGAGTCGCGGAGGCGTCCTGCTGGTTGATCGGGCCGGCCTTGCCCTTGAGGTCAAGCGTGCCGTTGCCCGGCGTCTTGGCGGAGACGGTGAAGGGGAACGCCGATGTATAGGACAAACCGCTGGCGGTGAGATCCACGTCATTGTAAGTGCGCATGGCTTCGCCGATGCGGCCGACGGTGATCTTTCCGCCGTTGATGGCGATCTTGTCGACGGAAACCTGGTCGCCGGAACTGGTCTGGGCGCCGGGTTTCGGATTGGCTGCCTGCTTGGCGTTGTCGGCAGGGGCGGTCTGGCCTCCGAGCGAGGCGTAGTTCCAGCGTCCTGCCTGATTCTGGAGCAGCCGGACCTCCGGGTTGTTCAGGGTGAGTGACTCGATCTTGACCTTGCGGGAGAAGATGAGCGCGCCCATATCCACGCCGATCTTAAGCGATTGCGCCTGGATAAAGGGTTGCTGCCCAAAGGCCGGATCGTCAGCGATCGTGATGTTCTGCGCGGTAATTCCTCCGGAATACAGGGAGGCGCTCAAGTCCCCGATGGTGACGGGGCGTCCCATGGCCTTGGTGAGGCCATCCTGCACGCGCGGCTTAAAGGAATTCGCGTTAATGAGGAGTGGAAGGATCGCGAGCACAACAACGATCACGGCCACGACGATTCCGACAGTTACGAGGATCTTCTTCTTGTTCATGGCGGCGTACCTTGCCTTCCCGTAGATGAGATGCAGGGGCCGAAGTTCGCGAAACATTATGCCGCACAGATCGGCGGGCGAACCTAATTTCCCAAGGCTGATAAAGGGGAATGGACGGTAAGGAAACTAAGCCGAGGCCCGTTGCGCGACCGCTTGGGTGCGCACCATTGCCAGGGTAGTGAGGTCATTCTCCGGCATCTTGTCTTCGATGAAGCGCTGCGCCGCCGCCTGCATGGCGGCACACAACTCGCGCGCATTGTCGAAGCGCGCCTGCTGAAGGCTGTCCTTGACGCGGTCGATTCCGAATTCCTCGTGATGGCGCTTGGTTTCCACCAGGCCACGCGAAACCAGCAGCAGGGAAGATCCGGGGCGCAGGACAGACAACTGAGCATCGTGGGTGGTATGCGCGAAGAGTCCGAGCGGCAGGCCGCTGGCATCGAGGGAGACGATGCCATCATCGTCTCTCACCAGCGCCGGGAGATGCCCGGCGTTGATGTAGGTGAGGGTGCCTAATTCGAGGTCATAACAGGAGAGGAACGCAGGGGTGTAGCGTGGGCCGGCAGCGACCTCGAGGATCTCCCGGTTAACGATCAGCAGGAGATCGGTGAGCCGTTCTGCCTGATTGATGTCCGTGCCAGAGAAGAGCTCGGCGCTGCGTTGGCGGAATTTGTCCTGTACGAAAGCGGCGATATGAAGCGCCTCATCACGCTTGCCGGATATATCGCAGAAGAGGGTAAGGACACGTCCCTCGACACACAGGAAATCGTAGAAGTCGCCGCCGGTGCGGGCGCCGCGGTACAAGGCGAAAAAGTGCGCGGTGGGAAGGTCCGGAAGATCGGCTGGCTGGGGGCGGCGATAAAGACGCTCTGTGTGGTGGAAGAGAGACATGGCTATGGGCAACTCCGGGTCGGGAGGGAAAAGAAAATACCACAACCCCGGGTTGGGGCAAACAGGAGAATTCGGGAGGATCCTCGATGGTCTGCCTGGGAAGCAGCGTTGCATGGATCGGCGTATCGATCCCTAGCTTTCAAACATGGCGGATTCAGCGTAGAACCCTCGGGCGGGTGGCCCATCTCGAAAGCGCGAGACGTGGGGCACCCGCAGAGTGGCGAGGGAAAGAAGAAAGGAATCTAGATGTGGGCGCCCGCCCTGCGCGCTCGAAGTCCCCGCGCATGGGACGATGCTTTTCCCCCTGGGTGGCAGCGGAAACGGTGGTGGAAGCCCTGCACCAACCGGTATCGTATGAAATACCAAGCGTACGAATCGGAGCGCGGCGCCATGCATGAGTATGACTTGATTGCGGACTGGTATGCTTCCGAGCGTGATGACCAAACAGGCTTGGCGGAGGTGAAAAGCCTCGCGTCCTCTCTGCCGCCAGGATCACGCATTTTGGACGCTGGCTGCGGCAATGGCATCCCAATCACGCGAGCGCTGCTGGATTCCGGCCACCATGTGACGGGGCTCGACAGTTCGAGCAGGATGCTGGAACGTTTCCGGGTGAATTTTCCGCAAGCCCCAGCCATATTAGGCCCGATTCAGAGCTGCCCTTTCGCCGACTCTTGTTTCGACGCTGCGGTTGGCTGGGGCGTGATATTCCACCTGAAACCGGACGATCAGATTAGAGCAATCGGCAGCATCGCGCGGGTTCTCAAAACGCAAGCGCCGTTTCTCTTTACATCGGGAGACGTGGACGGTTTCGAAGCCTTGGAAGGTTCGATGAATGGGGTGACCTTCCGATACTACTCGTTCAGCATTGAGAATTACCGGCGGATCCTCTCCGAACAGGGTTTTGCGTTAACGGATGTACACACTGATAAAAGCAAGAACACCTGCTACCTAGCGAGGAAGCAATAAGCAGGGCAGGCTGCACCAACTTGTGCAGATAGCGATTGAGAGATCCTGCTATCGCCACTCATCCGGGGGTTGCAGGATTGTGAGTGGTATTGGCTGTTCGCCACGGCGACGCTTTGTCAGTATCTACCGATTTGCGGAGATGAATGTGGGTGGCTTGATATCGATGTTCTGATCGCATTCCTGGTGAAACTGGTTCTCCGGTCCAAGCACAGTTGGTACCACCCCGAATCCTGCCGTGACGATATCGGGGTGAGACATCCTTATTTTGCGTATTTTCCTTTGATATAAGTGCCGATGTCCTGCTCGAACTGCCCATAGCCCACGTTGAAGGTGCTGCGCAGGGCAGCTTCGGTGGAGGCTCCTTCGCCGATGCGCTCCAGCAGGCGGCGTACATCGCTCATCCCATAGGTGTCATTGATGTATTCGACGGAGACCAGGGACTCGGCATAGGCGACGGAGGCGGTGTTCGAATCCATGCCCATGAAAGAACTCTCGAGCGCATTGAGAGGAATTTCGCTTTGCGTGGAGAAGAGCCTGGCGAGCAGCGGTCCGTAGGTGGCGGAGGTGCGCGGCTCCATCAGTTGCGCGACGCCCTCATTGAGCCACAGGGGGCAGCGGCCGCGCGCGATCTGGGTAATGAAAGAGTGGGTCAACTCATGGCGCAGGACGTGGGAGAGTTCGCCCGTCATTTGCGAAATGCCGCTGATCGGGATGCGCAATTTGCCGTCGTTGATGGCGCCTGACCAGGAGGGCGCCTGGGTCACGTCGAAAAATGCTTTTTCGGTATAGAGAATGACGGGAATGCTGCCGTGAGGGGCGGCGCCCAGTTGGCCGACGAGCTGGTCGTAATCCGAATCGAGCTCTTCGAGGATGGCGCGGGGAAGATTGCTCTTCTCGGCGTGGCCTTCGAAGCGGAGGGTGAAATGGGTGCTCTCGGCGGCGAGGAAATCGGCTTCGGTGGACGACTCGCGTTTGGAACGGGCGAGGAAGTTCTGGACATTGGCGTCGGGCCGGAGCTTCAGCGACTTCTCGAAGGCGGGCACGGCATCCTTGGCGCGATCCGATTGCTCGTAGGCATAGCCGAGGGTCGCCCAGCCGTCGGGCGAGTCGGGCGCCACCCGCACCGCATGTTCGGCGAGCGGAACGGCATCCTGCGGACGGCCGATACGAACCAGCACGGCAGCATAGTTCGTGAGCACGGTAGCGTCATTGGGACGAAACCGTAGCGCGCGGTCGAAGTAGCGGGCGGCGGCATCGCGATCGCCCTGCTCCAGGGAGAAGCGGCCTGCCTGGAAGTTGGCGGCAGCCGCGAGGGAGCTGTCGCCCCCGCGCTCCGCGTCTGCAATCGCAGCCTCATCGACGCGATCGTTCTTGATGACGTTGACGGGCACGCTGGTGGCAAAAATCGGCGTCGAGGTCTGGGGAATCAGGTCCGGGGCAGGGCCTTTCGCAGTACGGGAGGCCGCCGCGGAGCCAAAGCTGTCGATGCGATCGACCGAGGCCCTGGGGATGGCGTAGCTGTCGTCCCCGATTTCGTAGCGGATTTTGTCTTTCTCTTCGTGAACCGAATCGACCAGGATCTTCCGGCCATTTTTCAAGACAATGGTCTCCGCCATCCCCCGAAATGGAAGACACAAAAAAGCAAAAAACAGGATGACAGCGGTCCGCATGTGGGGGCATTCTATCGGGTTTCTCGCGGCGAATGAGTACGTTTGCCGGTTACGCCAGTCACATAGAATGGCACTGGAGAACACCGACCCACGATGGCTTCCCTCAACCGAATGTGCCGGGGCGTGCTTCTGTACGCAGGCGCCTGGCTGCTGGCAAGCCCGGCGGTTCTTGCGCAGACAACTCTTGCGCAGACCACGACCACGACAGCGCCCGAAGGGCCGAAAAGCGTTCTACCGCTCTATCGCGCGCTACGAACGGCGAAGCTGGACCCGTCGAAGGTGTACAAGGTGCGCGAAGCGGAACTCGATCGGGACGACCTGCACATTTTTCTGAATGATGGCATCGTCATCTTTACCAGCGCCGTGGAGGGGCGCATCACCGGGATGTATTTCGAAGGAGACGGTGAGTTGTTGGTGCGCCCGCCGAATCGCACGGAGAAGGAATCTCTCGGGCTCTTTACCAACCTTGGCGTGCTGGAGGACAAATTTTCCGTCGCCTACTTCCGGTTCAACGACGATGTGCCAACGGAGCTGAAGCCTTTTCTGCGGCCGCCGGGCGATGCGGATGTGTCGGGCCTTTCACGTTTCGATTCCGCGGCGGAAAAACTTGCCGACGTGGATGCGTTGCGTTTGCTGAGTTCGTTCACCAGCGGTCCTGCAACCGATCAGCAGGGACGGAAGCTGATCTCGGACCACTTTCTGCACGCGCGGATCGGGGGCAGTTCGTTTGGGGGCTACGATCTTTTCTACGATTCGCGCGCACCCGAACAGATCGCCGTAGGACAGATGGCGCACTCGGGTTCAGCGACCTTCTACGATCTCTGGATGTCGTTCCAGGCACGCAGGGTGCGGGATCACAAGGCCGATGGCGTGGTCCCGTTGCGAACCGCGGACGCCATTCACATCGCGAAATGCAAAATCGAAGCAACGGTACATCCGCCGAAAGACATTTCCGCGGAGGCAGACCTCGAGGTTGATGTACGGCAAGGCGGGGCGCGGATCGTTTTCTTCGAACTCTCCCATCAATTGAAACTGAAGAAAGTAACACTGGATGATTCGGACCTGGAATGGTTGCAGAACGAAGCACTCGAAGGCACGCAACTGGCGCGGAGTGGAAACGACTTCGTCGCCGTGGTGCTTCCGGCGCCCTGCAAACCCGGCGACCATCTGCACCTCCATTTCAGCTATGAAGGTTCAGTGCTCTCGGAGGCCGGAAATGGGCTCCTCTATGTGGGCGCGCACGGAATCTGGTATCCGAATCGTGGCTTGACGCCTTCGGATTACGATCTACATTTCACCTATCCGCAGCCTTGGACGCTGGTGGCTACCGGGAAAAAGCTTTCCGAAACGCAAAACGGCAACCTGCGCACGGGGCACTGGGCATCGGAGCGGCCCTATACCGTCGCCGGATTCAACCTGGGAGAATACGTCGAAGCGCGAGAGACGGCCGGAACCGTGGAGGTAGCAGCGTATGCGACCCGTAGCGTGGAAAAGGATTTTCCGACCGCCACGCAGACGGAAGTTCTCCAGAAGCCACGCAATCCATGGCGTGCTCCCACGCTGAGCGAAGTCACCACGCCAATCAGCATCGATCCTTCGAAGACCACGCGGCAGGTTGCACAAGAGGCAGCCGAGGCGATCCATTTCTATTCCAAGCTCCTTGGCCCGTATCCCTTTTCTTCGCTCAAACTGGCGCAGTTTCCCGGTCCGGAAAGCCAGGGATGGCCCGGCTTGATCTATCTCTCAAGCTATACCTTCCTGACGCCCGACCAGCGGCAACGGCTCGGCATGAGCGATTTCGTGCAGGCATTCTTCGGAAAATTGATGTTGCGGCACGAAGTCGCCCACATGTGGTGGGGCCACGAGGTCTTCTGGGAGAGTTATCGCGACCAATGGCTCTCGGAGGCGCTCGCTAATTATTCGGCGCTGCTGATCACAGAACAGAATGAGCCGGAAAAATTCCGCGTCTTGATGGAAGGCTACCGTTCCCAGCTGATGTCGAAGCGCGAAGGACGGGACTTGTTGGAGGCGGGGCCGGTGACGCTCGGAGTACGTTTGGATTCCGCCAAGTTTCCGGATGCCTACGAAGCCATCGCGTATGGCAGGGGGACGTGGCTCATCCATATGCTGCGCTGCATGCTCGAAGATGAGACGCGAACCGCGAAAGGTCGGTCCAAGGTCAGCGGGGACGATCTTTTCATCCACGTTTTGCGCACGCTTTTGGAGCGCTATCGCGACACCGGGATGAGTACAGACGATCTTCGGCGCGCCTTTGAGGAGGTATGGCCGGATTCGTTGCGCTTCGAAGGGCACAAGAGCCTGGACTGGTTTTTCGATGGATGGGTGAACGGCACTGCCGTTCCGGCGCTGGAAGTGAGCGGCGTCCGGTTCGCAAAGCAGGGCGAGCAAGAGTTCGTCAGCGGAACGATTCGGCAAAAATATGCGCCGGACGATTTGGTGACGTCTGTCCCGGTCTATGCGCAGGCCGCCGACAAACTCGAATATTTGGGAAGAGTGTTTGCGGTCGGAGATGAAACCAGGTTTCGACTGCGCGCCCATGGCTTCGGAAAAAAGATCGTGCTTGATCCGTACCATACGGTGCTGACCCGTCCTTGAGCTAAGGCAGCGCGATGGCGCGTCGAGTGTGCGCGGCATCTGGTATCATGGCGTCTGGTACACTGCACGCCCGCGGAGAGGTGGCCGAGTGGCTGAAGGCGGCGGTTTGCTAAACCGTTATACGGTCAAAAGCTGTATCGGGGGTTCGAATCCCCCCCTCTCCGCCAGACCGCTCGTTGCGAACGATTCGGCACTCCGCCCGCCCATGACACCTTAACGGTCATCAGCTCTCTCCCTTCTGGGCATCCCTCTCCGTACTTTCGCGGGCCCCGTCGTTTGCGGATAGGCGGCAAAGAACGTAGGAACCGGCCTCGACAAGGTTGCCGTATCGGCCAGGGCTTTCCAACGGAACGGCTGAGCATCGAAGCTCTCGATTACGATGTGGTGACAGGGAATCTGAGAAAGGCCGTGGCGCCATCTGTGGGGCGCGCTGGTCGCGGGTTTCGCCGACCTGATACCATTCTTGCTACGCAGTTCTTCTGAAACAGGTCCACTCAGCGCAATCGGCGAGATACAGAGTGAAGCTTCTCCATAGCTATATCGATGGTCGCTTCGTGCCCGGACCGCGCGAGTTCGCGGACGTCAATCCCGCCGACGGCAGTGAGGTGGCGAGAGTTACGGAAGCGAGCAGCGACATGGTCGACGCTGCGGTCGGCGCTGCCAAGCGCAGCCTGCAAGGCCCTTGGGGCAAAATGGGCGCTCCCCAGCGGGCCGCACTTCTGCACAAAGTCGCGGAGGGAATTGAGCGGCGCTTCGACTGCTTCGTGCAGGCGGAAGTCGCGGATACGGGCAAACCCGTTTCCCTCGCGAGACGACTGGACGTACCCCGCGCGGCGGCGAACTTCCGTGTCTTTGCCGAAATCGTGAAGACAGCCGGTATCGAGGCCTTTGCGACGGAGACTCCCGACGGCAAGCGCGCGCTCAATTACACGGTCCGCAAGCCGATCGGCGTTGTTGGCATCGTGACGCCCTGGAACCTGCCGCTATTGCTCTTGACGTGGAAGCTCGCCCCGGCCCTGGCCTGCGGAAATGCCGTCGTCGTAAAGCCGAGTGAAGAGACGCCCGCAACAGCTACCTTGCTGGCCGAAGTGATCGAGGAAGCCGGCGTGCCGAACGGCGTCTTTAACCTGGTGCACGGATTCGGGCCGAAGTCGGCGGGTGAGTTCCTCGTCAGTCATCCCGAGGTGAATGCCGTGACTTTCACGGGCGAGTCGCAGACCGGCGCGGCGATCATGAAGGCCTGTGCGCCGACGGTCAAGCCGGTATCCTTCGAGCTCGGCGGCAAGAATGCCGCCATTGTTTTTGCAGACTGCGAATTCGACTCGACAATCTCCGGGTTGAGCGACGCGGTGTTCCTGAATACCGGCCAGGTGTGCTTGTGTGCGGAGCGCCTCTACGTGGAGCGGCCGATCTTCCATCGCTTTGTGGAAGCCTTGCGCGGGAAAGCGCAAAAGCAAATCGTTGGCTGGCCTCTGGAAGAGAACACCACGATGGGCCCGTTGATCTCAGCGCAACATCGCGAGAAAGTGCTCGCGTACTATCGCCTGGCCCGCGAAGAAGGGGCAACCGTCGTGACGGGCGGGGGCATTCCGGAATTTGGCGATGGCCGCGACCGAGGATTTTATGTGCAGCCTACAATCTTTACCGGCCTTGCGGAAGATGCGCGATGCGTGAAGGAAGAGATCTTTGGGCCGGTTTGCCATATCGCCCCCTTCGATTCCGAAGACGAGGCAGTTGCGATGGCGAACGATACGCGGTACGGTTTAGCGGCCTCCGTCTGGACCAGCAACTTGGCGCGGGCACATCGGGTGGCGCCGCAGATGAATGCCGGCATCACATGGGTGAACTGCTGGTTCCTGCGCGACTTGCGTACGCCCTTCGGAGGTGCAGGCCTTTCAGGCATAGGACGCGAAGGCGGAATGCACTCGCTGAACTTTTATTCCGAACTGAACAACGTCTGTATTCGGACCGAGTAAATAGTATGGATAGCAAGGTTCTGGAAGGCCGAGCGAAGCCGCTGGGAAAGTATCCGCACATCAAACGCGCGGGTGATTTTCTTATCGTTTCAGGCACCAGTTCGCGGCGCCCCGACAACAGCATCGCAGGCGCCGAGGCGGACGCACTCGGCACGACCCACCTCGACATCCGGGTACAGACTCGTGCCGTCATCGAAAATATTCGCGAGATTCTGGCCAGCGCCGATGCGCAGCTGCAGGACGTCGTGGAAATCACGACGTACCTCGTGAATATGAGTGATTTCGCCGGTTACAACGAAGTGTACGGTGCCTTTTTCGACTACGACGGCCCGGCGCGCACGACCGTCGCGGTGCATCAGTTACCGCATCCCCATTTGCTGATTGAGATTCGCGCAATAGCGTACAAACCCGTCGGAAAGTAAGTAGAGAAGAGGAGCGCATGCCGTCGATCAAGACACTGAAAGCCTTCAACCTGCAAGGATGGATCGAGCAGAACAAAGACAAGCTGAAGCCGCCGGTCGGCAACGCGCAAGTCTGGGAGGACGGCGAGTTCATGGTGACGGTGGTGGGCGGCCCCAATCAGCGGCGGGATTTCCATGACGATCCCACCGAAGAGTTTTTCTACCAGCTTAAGGGAAACATCGCGCTACGAGTGATCGAGGAGCCCGGCAAGCCGGCAGTGGAGATTCCGATCCGCGAAGGGGAAGTGTTTCTGCTGCCGAAGCACATGCGACACTCGCCGCAGCGCGGACCGGACACGATCGGCATGGTGGTGGAGATGCCGCGTCCGGAGGGCGCAGTCGATGCCTTTGAGTGGTACTGCCCGAACTGCCACCAGCTCGTGCATCGCGCCGAGGTGAAGCTGAAGAGCATCGTGAAAGACCTGCCGCCACTTTTCGAACAGTTTTACGGCAGCGAGGAGCTGCGCCGGTGCAAGCACTGTGGCACCGTTCATCCCGGCAAACCGTGACCATGCGGACCATCGACATCCACAATCATTTTTTCCCGGAGAACTGGCCGGACCTCGCGGCGCGCTACGGAACTCCCGAGTGGCCATGGATCAAGCATGCCGGCAATGGCAAAGCGACGATCATGCTCGGCGATCGCGAATTCCGGAAGATCTATTCCGCCTGCTGGGATCCCGAGGTTCGGCTCGCGGAAATGGACCGCGATGGGGTGGACCTGCAGCTGATCTCGGCGACGCCGGTGCTGTTCGCCTACGAACGGCCTGTCGAGCATGCACTGGATTGCGCGAAGATCTTTAACGATGCTGCGCTGGAGCTTTGCTCTCGCGGCAAAGGCAGGCTCAAGTCGCTTTGCCAGGTGCCGCTGCAGAACATCGACGCCGCCTGCGCCGAGCTCTCGCGATGCATGAAGTCGGGCCATCTGGGAGTACAGATCGGGAACCACGTCGGCGAAAAAAATCTTGACGATCCGGGGATCCAGACCTTCCTGCATCATTGCGCGGACCAGGGCGCGGCCGTGCTCGTCCATCCGTGGGACATGATGGCGCGCGAACGCATGCCCAATTACATGATGCCGTGGACGGTCGCGATGCCGGCCGAGACGCAGCTCGCCGTGGTGGCGATGATCCTGAGCGGCGCCTTCGACCGCTTGCCCGAGACGCTGCGCATCTGCTTCGCGCACGGCGGCGGGAGTTTTGCCTTCCTGCTCGGCCGCATGGAGAACGCCTGGCAGCACCATCCGGTAGCGCGCGGAGCGTGTAAGCTCTCGCCAAAAAATTACGTCAAACGGTTCTACGTGGATTCCGCGGTATTTGACGATAAGGCGTTGCAGCTCCTGGTCGAAACCATGGGCGAGGACCAGGTGATGCTGGGCTCGGACTATCCGTTCCCGCTGGGAGAAGAGCGGGTCGGCAAGCTGGTCCGCGAGAGTGATCTGCCGGACCGCGCGAAGCGGAAGGTCCTCAGCGAGAACGCGGCAAACTTCCTGGGACTGAAGGAAGAGAAAACAACTTCGGATATCCCCAAGCCCGCCGAGGTGCGTTCGCAAGAGACGTCGGAAGAGAAGCTGACGTACAGCTCATACTTGAAAGTTCCGGAACTTTTGCAGTTGCAGCAACTCCAGTCGGAGCCGCCGCGGCACGATGAGCTGCTGTTCATCGTGATTCACCAGACGTACGAGCTCTGGTTCAAGGAGCTGCTGCACGACCTCGAGGCGGTTGTCCGTTGCCTGCGCGCGGTCGGACGCAATCCGCAGGCGCGCGACGAAGTGTACGAAGCTGCCCGGCTGTTGCGCCGTTGCACCGAGATCATGCGGGTGCTGGTGAATCAGTTTACGATTCTCGAAACCATGCTGCCGACGCATTTCCTTGCCTTCCGCGACAAGCTGGAACCGGCAAGCGGTTTTCAGTCGCAACAGTTCCGGCAAATCGAATTTCTGTGCGGCCTGAAGGACGAGAAGATGCTGCACATGCATGAAGCCGTGCCCTCCGAGCACCAGCAACTGACAAGACGGTTGCGGGAGCCCTCGCTCCATGAGGTCCTGTTCGAGGCGCTTCGCGCATTGGGAAAACTGCCCGCCTATGCACCGGACGCGACGGAACCGGAGCGGTTCGAGGCGCGCGCGGCGGCGGTTCGCGATGTTTACGAGGATGAGCGCAACTTTCGCGATTGGATCGACGTCTGCGAGCGCCTCACGGAGTTCGACGAACTGGTTGTGGGCTGGAGGCTGCGGCATATCCAGATGGTCGAACGCACCATCGGGATGAAGATGGGAACCGGTGGCAGTGCGGGGTCTTCCTACTTGCGCCTCACTCTCGACAAGAAATTCTTCCCGGAGCTTTGGGAGGCTCGCACCATGCTGCGCAAACCTGATTAATCATGGCGGACCCTTTCAAGATCACGATTGTCGGCTCCGGGCTGGCGGGTCCGCTGCTGGGCGTCTCTCTGAAGGAGCGCGGGTATTCCGTGGAGGTTTTCGAGAAGCGCCCGGACATGCGGAAGGTGCACATCAGCGCCGGCCGTTCGATCAATCTGGCTCTCTCCACGCGCGGAATTCATGCGCTGAAAGAAGCAGGCGTCTGGAGCGCGATTGAGACAATCATTCTCCCGATGAAGGGCCGCATGGTGCATTCCCCCGCCGGAGAGCTGACGTTTCAGCCGTATGGGAAGGATGATTCGGAGGTCATTCATTCCGTCTCTCGCGCGGACCTCAACATCGCGTTGATGAATGCCGCGGAAGAGCGCGGTGTCACGATTCATTTCGACCGGCGTTGCACCGGAGTCGATCTGCGCAATGGTACCGTGCGCTTGAGCAACGAGGAAACCGGCGAGGAATCAACCATCGACTCTGGGTTGGTGATCGGCACCGATGGGGCGAATTCGGCGGTTCGCGGAGAATTCCTGGGCACGCCTCGCTTCAATTTTTCCCAGCACTACCTCGATTACGGCTACAAGGAGCTGACGATCCCTCCTGCTTCCGATGGCCGGCACGCCATGGAAACCAACGCGTTGCACATCTGGCCGCGTGGCTCCTTCATGTTGATCGCCTTGCCGAACATCGATGGTACCTTCGGCTGCATTCTATTTCTCCCCTTCGAAGGGGAAAACAGTTTCGCACAGCTCCGCAATGATTCCGACGTGCGCTCTTTTTTCCAGAAGCATTTCGCGGATGCGGTTGCGTTGATGCCGAAGCTGGTCGAAAACTTTTTTGCCAATCCGGTAGGAAGCATGGTCACAATCAAGTGTTCACCCTGGCATTACGGCGATCGCGCGTTGCTGCTCGGCGATGCGGCACACGCAATCGTTCCGTTCTTCGGCCAGGGATTGAACTGCTCCTTTGAAGACTGCACCTGCCTCCTCGAACTGCTGGATAGCCATGGCCCGCAGTGGCCGCGGGTCTTCGCGGAGTTCGAGCAAGCACGCAAGGCGAACACGGACGCCATTGCCGATCTCGCGATCGAGAACTTCGTCGAGATGCGAGACCGCGTCGCAGACCCGCGATTTCTTTTTAAGAAGAAGGCTGAGCTCGCGCTCGAAGCGAAGTATCCGGGGCACTTCGTGCCGAGGTACTCGATGGTCACGTTCCATCGCGTGCCGTATGCTGTTGCAGCTTCGCGGGGCAAGATTCAGGACCGCATTCTGGCGGAGCTTTGCGACCCGGTCGAGCGGATCGAAGACATCGACTGGCAGAAGGCGCACGAACTGATCGACCGCGAGCTCACCCCACTCGGAGATATCTGATTGCCGGCCTTCGACACAACGGAGAAGTTCGCCCGAGAAATGGACGCGCGCGATCCTCTTACCGGTTTTCGCGAGCGCTTTCATATTCCGCGAGCGGCCGATGGCGGCGAATGCGTGTACCTGTGCGGGCACTCGCTTGGGCTGCAGCCGAAGACGGTGCGCGAATACGTCGAACAGGAGCTGAAGGACTGGGAACGGCTCGGCGTTGAAGGACACTTCCGGGGACAACACCCGTGGATGCCCTACCACCGCCTGCTCGCCGAAAAGACTGCCCGGCTAGTCGGCGCGCAGCCGCAGGAAGTGGTGGTCATGAATTCGCTGACCGTGAATCTCCACCTGATGATGGTGTCCTTTTACCGACCAACTCCGCGGCGTCAGAAGATTGTCATTGAAGGAAGCGCGTTTCCATCCGACCAATATGCTGTCAAGTCGCAGATTCGCTATCACGGACTCGATCCGGCGACCGCGCTGATCGAATTGCAGCCTCGTGCCGGAGAAGCCACCTTACGGGAAGAAGACATCCACGCACTCATCGATCGTGAAGGGCCGTCGATTGCACTGATCCTGCTGGGTGGGGTGAATTATTCTTCCGGCCAAGCTTTCGACATGGAGTCGATTGCGCGAGCAGGGCATGCCGCCGGATGCGTTGTCGCTTTCGATCTTGCGCACGCTGCCGGCAATCTCCTGCTCCGCTTGCATGACTGGGACGTAGATTTCGCCGCATGGTGCAGCTACAAATATCTGAACGGCGGCCCGGGGTGCGTGGGCGGATGCTTCGTCCACGAGCGCCATGCAAACGACTTCGACCTTCCGCGCTTCGCCGGGTGGTGGGGACACGACGAAGCCACCCGCTTCAAGATGGGACCGGATTTCCACGCGATGTCCGGAGCCGAAGGTTGGCAACTAAGCAATCCGTCGATCCTCGCGATGGCCGCCCTCCGCGCCTCGATGGACATCTTCGACGAGGCAGGTATGGAGCGGCTGCGCACAAAAAGTGTCTCCCTCACCGGCTACCTGGAATTTCTTCTCGACCGAAACGCAACGTCCAAGTTCGAAATTCTCACTCCGCGTGATCCCCAGCGCCGGGGAGCGCAGTTGTCTTTGCGCATCAAGTCTGGTGGCCGTGCAATCTGCGACCGTCTCGTGGAGGAAGGTGTGCTCTGCGATTGGCGCGAGCCGGACATCCTGAGAGTGGCTCCCGTTCCTCTTTATAACTCCTATGCGGACGTATATCGGTTCGTGCAGCGCTTCACGCTAGCGCTCTAGAGTAGCGAATCGACGGCAGCCTGGACGGTTTTCCACGCGTTCGATTCCGGATCGACGAGGTCGAAGTGCTTTGCGCCGCTGACCCTCGCCTCGGAAACCACTCCGATATCGTGCCGCCGCTTCTCGCAGAACTCCTCCGAAATCGACAACGGAACCGTCTCATCTTTGGTGCCGTGAACCAGGATTCTCCGGACCTTAGCGGGATGGCGCGAGGGACAAGCCGCTTCGTAGATATGCGGCATCGAGTCCGGCGTTCCGCCAAGGAAATCGACAACCGCATCGTTGCTGAGATGAAAATCGTAGGCGCGTTGCAGCACGGCGACGGGAGCGAGAGCGACCACGCCCGTCAACTCCGGGGCATCGATCGCCAGGCGGAGCGCAAGCTGTCCGCCGGCGGAATGGCCGAGGACGATGAATTTTTCTTCTTCGCGGAAATCGTTGCCGGAGCTTCGAAAATGCGGCCTGCACGTCATGGTAGGTGCCAGGCCATCCGCCCCCTGCATTCCCCACGCGCCGGTATTCGATGTTCGCGACCGCGACACCGCTCTTCGCCAGCGCCAAACACAAGTGGCTCGTGTGGAGCAGGTCATACTTTGCGCGCCAGAATCCACCATGGATCATCATGGCCACAGCGCGGGTTTGGGCAGGGCACCACAGATCGAAAAACTGGTTGGCGTCTTCTCCATAGCGAACACACTCATCGGGCGAAACCGGCGGGAGCGCAAGAACGTCTCGTGTCATGCGGTGGAAGCTCCGCGCCGAGAATCAATGTCGCCCGCTTTGCTTGCGCCTCGGGTTGCGGCCCAGTGCGCAAACGCAATGGCAAATGTGACCAGGAGCAGGAATCCCTCCCGCCACGTCAGTCGCGCGAGCAGCAGAAGCGCAATCGCGATGCAGAAGCACGCAATCGCTCTACCGAATGGCAGATGCAGCAGGGCTCGTTCTTTTCGAAGCTGCCGCAGCCGGATGAGGCTGGCGCAAATGCTCGCATAAATAATGATGAGCGCTCCCGAAGCCATGGCGATGGCCCACCGGAATGTCCCACTCAGAGCGAGCACGCACGTAATACAACTGAAGGCGAGAATGGAAACGTAGGGTGTCTGAAATCGCGGATGGATTCGAGCGAAGATGGCAGGAAAGTCGTGCCGCTCCGCCAGCGCATAGGTCACACGGGGCGCGCCTAACTGCACCGCGGAGAGATGGCCGAAGGTCGAGATCATGGCGGCAATCGCAACAAAGGCCGCTCCTCCACGGCCAATGAGCAGGGCAGCCGAAGAAGCCAGGGGACGCTCAGCGGGACCGGTGCCGATGGTCGCCACGCTTACGAACTGCACGAGCGCATAAATCAGGATGCAGAGCAGGAGGCCGGTGGCCAGCGCGAAGGGAAGCGTTCGCTGGGCATCCTCAATCTCGCCCGCCGGCATAATGGCGTTCTCGAATCCGCCAAAGGCAAAGGACAGGAGCAGCATCGCATCCGCCCAAGCCGAGAGGTTGTGGGGGGCGGGCTGCGCATGCATGTAAGTTTCCGGATGATGCGCAAAGTAGATCAGCCCCAGCACGATCAGCAGTCCGAGGGGAAGCAGTTTAAAGATCGTAAAGACGCTGCTCAGGTTCGCGCCTACCTGAACGCCAAGACAATTCGCGCTTGCCAGGAATGCGAAGAGCAGCAAGATGATCGCGGCCCGTCCGGCGGCGGTTGCGGCGATGGGAAGGAATCCGGCGAGGTAGCTGGTGAAGAGGTTGGCGGCAGCCGCGCTGGTACCCATCGGCGCAAGCCACGAGAACCATCCGATCTGGATGCCGGCGAAGCGGCCGAACGCAGTCCGGCTATAAAGGTACGCGCCTCCGGGTTCGGAGAACCGCGAGGCGACTTCGGCGCAGCAGCCCATCATGAGGCCAATTGCGAGCCCAGCGAGAATCATCGCCAAAGGGCTGCCACGGCCGACGACACCGCTCAGCAGGGAAGGAATTCCAAAAATTCCGCTGCCAACAATGGTGTTTACGACAAGGGCGATACAGGCCCATCGTCCAATGGAACGACTTAGCGGCAGACACACCTCGCCTGGAACGAAACAGGACGAATTGTACCCTGCCGTCCCAGGCGATTTCGGACCAAAGAAAAGCGGCGAACGGGTCGGTTCGCCGCTTTGCAACGATTCTAATTAGTGGCCGGCTCCAGACGAGGCTGCGTTGTCGAGAACGACCGCGCCCTTCAACTTCTGCACCACGACCTGCTGGATGGCGCGGTCCGTGTTGTTCGTCACGAGTGACACGCCGGACGCGAACGAGTCACGTTGTTCGAAATGTCCCGAACTCTTTGCGACTTCTTTTCCCCGCGTGATGAACGTGGCCTGCACGTTGTTGCCGTCCCGATCGACTACCATTTTGTAGTCGCCGGGCTGGAGGGTCGTTCCATTCACCATGGCTTTGTCCGTGAGAGTAAAGTTTACGGAACTCTTGTTGGCCGCAAGCGCAGACACTGTCATCAGCAGAGCGGCGAAAATCACAGCGATCTTCTCAATGTGCTTCATACAACTCCTTCTAAAGTGCTCGCGCGCAGGGCGAGCTTCCACATCTACATCGGTTAGGATTGCCAAGGGCCTGCCCGTCCCTTGCGATGGAACTGCACGCAAAGGTCCTGCTCACCTCGCATACAGATACGGCAAACGGGTTCATCCGGTTCCCTTGAATCTGTAATCACGCCAAGGGCCAACCGCGACAGCGTTCACGGCGAGGGTAATCAAGCATTTGTGAGCTGGATTGCCACCGTAGCGCGCAGCCCGGTGTTCGCAGGCGGAGGAAGGCGTCCATTTCCGAACATCAGTTCAGTAAAGTTTCTTGCAGGCTCAGTCAGGAAGCGTCTGGCCGCGCGTCTCCACGCTGAATGGAATCACGAGTAATCCTATTCCGAAGGCGATGGCGGTGATTGCCACTGGCTTCCCAAGCGTTCCCATGTGGCCGACGAGTGCACCGATCGAGAAGTTCACCCCTGCGGCGAGAAAGCGTCCAAACGAGGTCGTGAAAGCAAAAGCGGTCGCGCGGACGGATGTGTTGTACTGTTCCGGCAACCACAAACTGAAAGTTGCAAAATTGCCGCCGAAGAATCCGAGAAAGAATAAGACAGTGATGAAGGTTCTGAGGCCGTTCGGCAAATAGAAAGCCCAGCCGAAACTCAGCACGATGCACAATGCCATACCAAGGAAATAGATCGCCAGCGTCAGCCTGCGTCCAAAACGTTCTGCCAGCGGCGGAACGGCAAGGCACCCCAGTATCGTTCCCAGTGAGAGAAGGCCCATGCCCAGCGAGGCTACGCGTACGGCCGCGGCCTGCACCATGCCTGCGCGCTTTGCCAGCGCGATAATCGCGGTGGGGGCATAGACGGCTCCCGCCCACAAGCCGCAAATCGCCGCCGCCAGCAAAATCGTATTCACCACCGTGCGGCGAAGGTACGGAGGTTGAAAGATAGCGTGCATCGGATGGCTGCGGCGAACGTCGTGCGCGGTCGCTTCTTTTCTCCAGCGCTCTGGTTCTTTCACGCGTCGCAATATCAGAAACGCCACGATCACCGGTGTGAGCCCACACCAGAACATGGCGCGCCAGCCGTAATGCGCGCCCACGGTGAAGTTCAAGGCAGAGGCCAGGAAAAATCCTGCATAGTAGCCGGTTTGCAGGTAGCCGGCACCCATCTTGCGCCGGTCTTCCGGCCACGCCTCGGCGACATACGTGCCTGCCAGCGCCCACTCTCCGCCAATGCCGATGCCCGCCAGTAAGCGAAACAGCGCCAGCTGCCAGATGTTTTGCGAAAGGGCCGCAGCGCCCGTGAACAGCGCATACACGAAAATCGTGGCCGCAAGCACGCGGGTCCTGCCGAATCGATCGGCGATGGGCCCCCATATCAAGGACAGTCCCCATCCCACCAGGAACAACGCAAACAGCACCGAACCCGCATAACCGACGTTGGCGGGAGTGGCCTTGATCCCCGACTTCGGGAGCAATTCGTTGAGCGCGGGACTCAGCACGAGTGCGTAGATTACCGAGTCCATGCCATCGAGCGTCCAGCCCGTCCAGGCTGCCCAGAAACCGGTAATCTGCGAGCGATTGAGTTTTGTTCGCTTCGGTGAGGCGGAGGGGGAGTGAGCGAGCTCTGACATGGGCGCCTTTCTCAGTCGCTAACTTTGGATGCCAGAACCTGGCAAAATCGCGGGGCAGCATACCACTGATCGCGGGGCGGGGTCTAAGTCGCGTGTTCGCTTCCCGCGAACAACGCTTTCACCGCCGGTTTCGTAACTTTTCCCATCGCGTTTCGCGGCAAAGCTTCCAGGAGGAGCACTCGCGACGGAACCTTGTGGATCGCCAGGCGCTCCTTGGCCCAAGTCCGAAGAGTTTCGAGGCTCATCGCGCCACCTTCCCGGAGCACCAGGGCCGCGGCCACTCGTTCTCCCCACTCGTGGTCCGGCACTCCGACCACGGCGCACTCCTGAATCTCCGGATGCTCGCGCAGCGTCTCTTCGATTTCCAGCGCCGATACTTTGTGGCCGCCGGTCTTCAGGATGTCGATGTTCGTTCTTCCCAGGATTCGATACACGCCATTCTCGAGGACTGCCGTGTCGCCGGTACGAAACCAGTTGCCGTGGAAGGCTTCCCGCGTCGCTTCGGGCTTGTTCCAGTATTCCTGGAAGACGGTCGCACCGCGGACTTCGATCTCCCCGGGGCCGCTGCCGGAAACCTCTTCGCCGCGCTCGTTCACAAGCCGCACTTCGACCCCCGGTAAGGCTGTGCCGACGCTGCCCGGCACGCGCTGCCCGCGATAGGAATTGGACAATGCCATGCCGATTTCCGTCATGCCGTAGCGTTCCAGCAGAACCTGGCCGGTGATCTCCCGCCATCGCTCCAGCGTGCTCACCGGCAGCGCAGCCGATCCCGATACCATCAATCGCAAATCGCGCGCCCTCTCCGTGAACCGCGAGCGCTGCTCTGGTGCCGAAGCCTCCCACGCCGCAATGAGCCGGACATAGATGGTCGGCACTGCCATCAACAGCGTGAGTTGCCCGGAGGCAATTCGATCCCAAACCGCATTCGCGTCGAAGCGCGGCATCATCTCGCAAGTCGCGCCCGCCCACAACGCGCAGGAGACCACATTGATAATCCCGTGCACGTGATGGAGCGGCAGGAAGAGGGGAATGCGATCCTCTGCCGACCACTCCCACGCCGCGACCAGGCTCTTGATTTGCGCGGCGATGTTTGCATGGGTTGTCACTACGCCCTTGGGCCGGTTGGTCGTTCCGCTCGTGTACAGGATCATCGCGCGCCGTTCGCTTGCGATCGAGGGCAACGCCGAGAGGTCGTGTGTCCGCAACGCTTCCACACTAAGGAGTGGAATGCCGCGTTGTTCTGCAATCGGGCCGAGAACCTTGCTACCGGCAGCATCTGCAATCAGGATTGCGGCCTGCGTGTCCTCTACGAAGTATGAGAGTTCCCCGGCGGGAGAGCCGAGCGGAAGAGGAACCGCAATTCCGCCGGCACGCCATATTCCCCAGAGCATCGCGACCCAGGGAAGTCCGGGCGCTATGAGAAAAGCGATACGTTCTTCGCGAAGGTCTTGCCGCCCCCGCAGCAGCGCTGCGGCGACGCGCGACGACGCGTCCAGCAGGTCCTCAAATGTGTAGGTTCCGAGAGCGTCGACGAGGGCCACGCGTTTCCCGTGTACAGGGGCGCGCGCAATCAGCGGAGGCATCGCCGCTTCCGTCATGCGCAGACTATACGGCGACGAAATCAATTTGTCACATTTCACCCTAGCCCATTACTTAGCCCGTAAGTTCCTCGTTGCACATAGACCTGCTATTCGCAGGGTTATGACTTGACACTCTGAATCACCCACAGGAAAATCATGCACTTCCCCCCGGCGTCCCATACTCACTTTTCACCACACCCTCTCCCGCGCCACGCTCGATCGAGGGACTTACGAAAGGAACATATGAATTTTCCATGGGTCTCTCGCATACAGCTTCTCGGCGCGCTCTTCTTCTGCCTCATAGCAAACGGGTTCAGCCAGCAAATCACATACCCGGATTTCACCTCGGGCACGGGAAACCTGCAATTGAACGGAAGCTCGACGTTGGCGATCTGGCCAACGGGAAACGTGCCCAATGTCGTGAGACTGACAGACGGCAGCCCTGGAGCTAAAGCCGGCACCGTCTTCTTTCAAACCAAGCAGCCGGTCGCCGGGGGATTCACGACCTATTTCAAATTCCAGATGCATTCCCCCGAATCGTCGCCTTACATCGCGGATGGTATCGCGTTCGTGGTGCAGAATGCTGGGGCTGCCGACCCGAACTATGGCGCCTCGGGAAGCGGCATCACCTCGCTCGGTTTCAACGGCGGTGGTATCGGCTACACCGGCATCCCGAATAGTCTCGCCATCGAATTCGATATCTATGGCAACGCGTGGGACCCCGAATCTCCTAACCTGGTAGCGAATCACGTTGCCATACAGACGTGCGGCACGGGCAGCAATAATCCGGCGCATATCGGTGGAACAACCATCGCGAACGTAGGGCAGGCGCCGAGTTGCTTGCTCACTACGGATGCTTCGCACCCCGCGATCAACACGCAGATTCCACAGCTATCCGGACGCTGCCTTCAAGGCGTTTGCACGGATGGCGCCGTACACGAAGTAGTCGTCGAATACGATCCTCCCTCGGGGGATAGCAACTCCGGCGAACTGCAGGTTTGGATCGATCCGACCTTCATCTCTGGAACCCATACGCCCGATGGAAATTCCGAGCCGGCGCTGGATGTGCCTTACACCATCGGCAGCCCGTCGATCACAACATCGTCCACCCAGCTCTCGCTCGATTCTGCGAATGGCGGCTCGGCCTGGGTCGGCTTTTCCGGAGCGCAAGGCTCCGATACCAGCACCCAGGACATCATGGCCTGGGAATTCACGCCGCACGTTCCTACGCAGGTCGAGCAGCCCATTCCCCCCGGAGGCACCACCGCGATCTTCAATTTCGGCAGCCACAATCTCAAGGTGACCTATCCCCTCGGGTTTGTGAACACCGGCAACATCGTGATGGAAGTTACCGCCTCGCCCATTTCTCCCACGGCGTTCCAGGCTCGTGTGGCGGGAACTCCGTTCGCCGGCGAGTCCTGCATCGTTTACGAGGGAACAGGCGGCAATTGCATGGTGTACAGCGTGCAATGCGAGGACCCCAATACGGACGCCTACGTTCCGTGTCCAAGCGAACCGTCGCCTACCATCGACATCAAGACCAGCTACGACACGACCCAGACAATCACAGATGCCGACGCGGACTTCCTGAAAGCCGATCCGATCGGTTCCAACAACTGGGTGAGTATCTTTACGAGCTTCGTTGCCCAAAGGATCGATGGCACGACCGCCGGCAAGGGCAACAACTTCTCCGACCTTGTTGCGACCTTCAACAAGCCCCCGACACTGGCAGCGCCGGTCGTGACTTGCACGCCGCCATCGTCGACCGTCTGGTACGCCTCTAACGTCAACGTGCCGTGTACCACGACCTCGGCGGGCGAACTCGCCGATCCGTCGCAAAGCAGCTTTAGTTTGAAAACCTCGGTGCTCATGAACATGGAGACAGCGTCCGCCAGCACCGGGTCGGCCCAGGTGTGCGATATCTTCTCTCACTGTACGACCGCCGGCCCCTACACTTTCATGGTCGACCAGAAGGCTCCGACCATCACCATCACCACTCCACCCAGTGGCGCCACCTACCAGGTGAACACTTCCGTGACCGCGAACTTCAGTTGCGTGGATGGCGGCTCCGGAATCAATCCCTCCGCCTGCGTTGGCACCGTTCCGAAGGGGAACAAAATCAACACGGCCTCGGTGGGTTCCTTCCAGTTCAATGTGCAGGCGACGGATCTGGTAGGGAACATGTCGAGCCTCACCGACAGTTACACCGTCGGCTTCGGAAACGCCTGCCTCTTCTACATTCCAACCCTGCCGATCAAACGCGGATTGCCAGTACCCATTGCGATCCGCCTCTGCGATGCGTCAGGAAAGAACCTGTCGAAGCCCAGCATCCAACTGCATGCGGTGAACCTGGTCTTGACCTCGACGGGAGCGACTTACCCGATCATTCGCGACAACAATAACGATCTGGACGACGACTTCCAGTTCATCCCGATCCTCAATTGGTATGGAATGATCGTGAAGACTACCGGCCTTCCCGCCGGCAAGTACAACCTGGTCTATACCGCGACCGGCGACCCGGCGCAGCATACGATCTCGTTCCTGCTCGTGAACTGACGCCTGCAAATGAAGACGCCCCAGCTTCGGCTGGGGCTTTCTTTTGCTTCGGAAGTGAGATCTAGACGCCGCCCTGGAATGCCTTGGTTGCTTCGCGATACATGCCGCTGACATCGGCGCGTTCCAGCACGCGCGAAGTGCCGCTCTCTTTTGCCATCGTTTCCAGGAGGCGCACCGTCTCGCGATAATGCGGTACGGCATCCTTTGCATGCTTGGATCGCGTAAGAGCCGTTCCGAGCAGGAAGTGAATGCGCGCCTGCTCCATGCGTAGCCCGAGCTTTTCCGCCCGGTTCAAGGCACGCCCGGCCTCTTGATTCGCCGCGTCCACCTGTCCCGCATCCAGCTCCGCCTGCGCCAGATACAAAGAAGACTGAACCGAAAGCTCTTTCATGCCCAGCGCATCGGTTTGCTCCACCAGCTTCTTTAATACTGGCATGGCCACGCGCGACCTTTGCTGCACGACGTCTACTTTTGCCAGGTTGAAGGTGGAAAGAGCTACCTTGTCGGGAAGGTGCTTACTGGTCGCTAGCTGCAACCCACGCTCATACTGTTGCCGTGCTGCGGTATTGTCGCCGGCGTAGAAATACGTATCGCCAAGCCAATTCAGGCACAGAATCGTCGTCGGGTCGTGCTTGATATCCATCGCGATCTTGAGCGCGTCTTCGATCTTCTTTCGGCCTTCCGCAATTTGTCCGGCCTGCGCGAGAGAACTGCCGTAGCCGCCCATGACCTCCGCCGTCGTCCACGTACGGTCGCTGAGCTGCTCGTAAGTTTTGTCGGCATCCTCGCGCGAAGCCAATGCGGCGCTGTAACGGCCTTGTGCGGCGAACAGGGCCCCGATACTCGCGGACTCGTCGGCCACTCCCTGCCGGTCTCCTGACTTGCGCCGGTCTTCCAACACCGCCATGTATTGCTCGAGCGCGGCATCGTACTGTCCGAGCTTCACCTTCGTCTCGGCGAGGTTATGCAGCGACTCGTCCACCTCGCTGGTCGCCTTGAGCTTGCTGCGGATCTCGTAGGCCTGCTGGAAATAGGTCAACGCATCCTGGAAGTTGCCGCGGTTGAAATAAACGCTCCCGATATCGTTCAGGCACAGCGACTGGTACAGCTCATCGCCAAGATCGCGGAAGCCCTGCAGCGCCTCTTTGAAATTGCTGAGCGCGTCATCGTAGTTGGAGTGATCGTGATAGAAGCCGCCCAGATCCAGCAGCGTCGTCGCGATCCCGCGCTTATCGCCGATCTGGCGCCGGACCGCCAGCGCCTCCACGTACGACGCTTTGGCCGCTGCGCTGTTTCCCAGCGTGTCCTGTACCTGCGCGATCTCATCCAGGCTTCCCGCAATGCCGCGCTGCTGTCCGATTTTTCTTCGGATCGTGAGTGCTTCCTGGAAGTTCGACAGCGCTGCCTCGGGCTTGTTCATCTGCTTGTAAGCAATTCCCATCGCCTGCAGGATCGAGCCCTTCGTCTCCTGGTTGTCGAACTGAATCGACAGGCTCAAGGCACGGTTCAAAAAATCCAGCCCGGCTTGTGGATTGCCTGACTTGATCTCCACCCGCCCGCTCGCCAGCAATGCCTCTACGTTTTTCGAATCCGCCGCCAATACGAACGCCAGGTGCTTGCGGGCGGCATCGAAGTTGTTAGCCTCCTCATACAAGCTGGCAAGAACAAACTGCACGTCGCTGTCATCCGGAGTTACCTTCGCCACCGTTTCATAGGCCGTAATGGCCTTGTCGGTGTCGTTCATGATCCGCGCATGGTTCGCCTGGATCAGGTAACGGTCGCGTTCCGGCAAGTTATCGCTCAGTTCCACCGCGCGCCGCGATGCCGCCTCGGCCTTGTCGTCGTAGCCTAGCTTGGAATACACCTGCCCCAGCTTGGAGAACGCGAACGCGAAGGCGGAATCTTCCGTGGTCGCCTCTTCCAGCTTCTTCACCGCCGCCATGTCGTTGCCGGTGCGGGCCAACCGCTCGCCCTCGTTGTAAGCCCGCAATGCCGGAACCGAAGTCGTGGCGATGTGGTCCGAATGCGCTTCGAGTTGCTTCAGTGCCTCGGGATTCGCCGCCAGCCGCTGGCGCACTTCCGTGGCTACCGTATCGAGCGAGCCGATGAAATCCTTCTCGTGCGGAATTTCCGTCCGGAACGAGACTTTACGGTCGTGTTTCAGATCGAAAACGGTGGAATTCAGCAGGATCTCGTCGCCCGACTTCACATAATCGCCGAATACCACGGTATCCGCGTTCGAAAACTCCGCCACCCGCCGCAGCGTCGCAGTGTCGAGTTGCGATTCCGGCGATATGTGCAGGTCGTGCAACACCTGCTGCAAGCGGTCGGGAGATACCATGCGGATCGAGTCCGATTGGCCCACGCCGGAGCTCAGCGATTCGGAGATTGTGGTTCCAATCCAGTTCGTCGAGGGATCGCCGGAACTGTTGTAATACGGCAGAATGGCAATCGACGAGGCCGGAGCCTTAGCCCCAATCTCCTGCTGCTGCGGATGCCCGATCCGATTCCGCACGACATAGGTCGTGCCTCCCGCCAGCACGATGGCTACGCCTCCGATGGCAACCCACTTCCACGGAAACGTCCGTTGCGCAACTTGCTTCGGCAACGCCTGTACCGGAAGGGCCACCGTCGCGGCATACATCGACGCAGAGCCTGGAGTGGCTGCGCTGGTGGCGTAGCGCAACGGAATCTTTCCTCGCCACGCATCGAGGTCTTCGATCATCTCGTTCGCCGACGAATAACGTTTCGCCGGTTCGCGCTCGAGACACTTTCCGACAATATTGCTCAGGCCTTCGGGAATCGAGCTATCGACTTCGCGCAGCGGCACCGCGCCTTCTACCGTGCGTTTCACCAGGCTTGCAATCGCGCTCTCCGCGCGGAAGGGCACATTCCCGCTGAGTGCCTCGTACAAGATGAGCCCGATCGCGAAAAGATCGGAGCGCGCATCCAGCTCCACGCCCATCGCCTGTTCCGGCGACATGTATTCCATGGTGCCGATCATCATGCCGGTCTGCGTCATCCCATCGCTCTTCAGCGTGCGCGCCAGCCCGAAGTCCATCACCACCACGCGCCCGGATGCGTCGCGCATGATGTTGCTCGGCTTCAAATCACGGTGAATCACGCCTTCCGCATGGGCGGCCGCCAGTCCGTGCAGCACCTGGACGATGATCTCTACCGCCTCGTCCGGGACCAGCTTTTTGTTGCGCGTGAAGATGCCGCGCAGGTCTTCACCATCGATGAACTCCATGGTGATGAACTTCACGCCCTCGGCTTCGCTCAGATCGAAGATGCGGATAATATTCCGGTGCGTCACCTGCCGCGCCAGGATCAACTCGCGCTTGAAGCGCGCCAGGATTTCCGGGTTCCCCGCAAGATCCGGGCGGATTACCTTCAACCCGACCGGACGGTCCAGTTCCCGGTCGCGCGCTTGGTACACTGCTCCCATTCCGCCCATGCCGAGCAATTTCTGAATCTCGTACCTTGCTCCAAGCACGGACCCCGGCTCGAAGACGACGCTTCCGATGGACGCAAAGATGGGATGTGTTCCCGACATTCCGCTTCCGCTCGGAACCGCGATCGTGGCATCGGAGGGAAGGGGTGTTGTCGGGACAATCGTCAGGTCGTACGATCCGGGAGAAGGAGGATCGGTGTTCGGGAGTGCAGGCTGGGGCGTCGAACTGGAGCTGTCTCCACTCGAAACGGCGGCACCATTCGTCGGCTTGCGAACTGCGCCCTCTTGTTCACCCATGGGTTCTCTGCAGCAAAGGACCGGAAACGGAGCTCCCGGAAAGTGTGCTTGAGTATAACCTTGTTTTGCTTCAAAACGTGCGTAAAACCGCTATTTGGAGGGCTACAGAGAAGGTTCTCGCCTTTGTAAAAAAGGCATAACCGACCGTGGCCGTGCTCCTGTGAGGGAATCATGAAAATTTTGGGGATTGTTGCGCTCTTGTTGCTGGTGGTTACCGTCCAGGCCCAGGACATCGGATACAAATCGGCCCCCGACGCGGATAAGAACAAAACCTTGCTTTTACGCGACTTCGCTCCCAAGTCGATGCTGCGTGCGCAAGAGCATCTCATCGACCGCGCCAAGTTTCCTGTTTTCGACGTCCATCAGCACGTCAACGATGCCATGGGGATTGAGGACCACATGCCCCCGGCCGAACTCGTCGCCCGCATGGATAAGCTCAACATCAAAACCATCGTCATCCTCACCGGCATGTGGGGCGACAAGCTGCAGCACGTCCTGGACGAAATGGTGAAACCCTACCCCGGCCGCTTCCTCGTCTTCGCGCAAATCGACTGGAGCAAGATCGACGACCCGAATTTTTCCCAGGAGATGGTGCAGCAGCTCGACGACTCCGTGCGCCGCGGAGCGCGGGGCCTGAAGGTGCTCAAGGATCTCGGCCTCGGAGTTCGCGACAAAACCGGTAAGTTCATCACCGTGGACGATCCTCGCCTCGATCCCGTCTGGGAAGAATGCGGCCGCCTCGGCATTCCCGTCTTCATGCACGTTACCGATCCGGAAGCCTTCTTTTACCCGATCGATGGGCACAACGAACGCTACGAGGAATTGACCGAGCATCCCGACTGGAGCTTCTACGGCCCGCAATTTCCCAGCAAACAGTCGATCCTGGAAGCGCGGAACCGTGTCTTTGCCCGGCATCCGCGCACAACGTTTGTTGCCCTTCACATGGGCAATTGGCCTGAAAATCTTGACTATGTAGGCCAGGTGCTCGAACGCTATCCCAACACCTACGTCGAGTTCGGCGCCCGCGAGGCTGAATTGGGACGGCAACCGCGAAGAGCCCGTGCGTTCTTTCTCCAATACCAGGACCGCATCATGTTCGGCACCGACAACGGTCCGGAAGAAGGCATGTATCAGAATTATTTCCGCTGGCTCGAAACCAACGACGAATACTTCGATTACTGGGGTTACCCGGGACAAGGCCGCTGGAAAATCTACGGCATGGCGCTCCCCGACCCGGTTCTCGAAAAGGTGTATCACTTGAATGCGGATAAGCTCTTTGCGAATCCTCCGCGAACCTCTTCCCACTAGCACGAAACGGCGAAAAAACTTGCCTGCGCTAAAATGAGCGCTTACGACCATGCCTCGTGGGCGCACGGCGGGTGAAGCGAATCATGGCTAATGCGGACGGAGCAACGCCGGTAAGCGGTTCCGATGCTCTGATGAGCGAGGAGCGGCGCATGCAGATCGTTCAACTCGTGCGCGAACGCGGCCGCGTCCTCGTGCAGGAACTCAGCGAGCGCTTCAGCACCTCGGCCGTTACCATTCGCAATGACCTGAACGAATTGCACCGCCGCGGTCTGCTCGTGCGCTCTCGCGGTGGCGCGGTGCATTACGAAACTTCCAACACCGAGTCGGCGCTCACCGAGAGATTGCTCACCCAGGCCGCCGAGAAACGCCGCATCGGGGCCGCGGCAGCGGCCCTGGTGAACGACGGCGAAACCATCATTCTCGATTCCGGCACTACCACGCAGGAGATCGCCCGCCACCTGCGCGGCAAGAAAGACCTGCACGTCATTACCAATGGTGTGAATGTCGCCATGGAACTGCTCGGCGTGCAGGGGATTCAGTTAGTGATCGTCGGCGGCATCCTGCGGGCGGATTCGGTTTCCGTGGTTGGAAGTTTTGCGCAAAACATGCTGCAACACCTCTCCGCCGACCGCCTGTTCCTGGGCGCCGCTGCCTGCGATCCCGACTTCGGGCCCAGCACGCCCAATCTGGAAGAATCGCTGGTCAACCAGGCAATGGTGAAGATCGCGCGCGAAGTCATCCTCGTCGCCGACGCTACGAAATTCACCAAGCGCAGCATGTCACGGATCACGCCCTTGTCAGGCATTCACAAGGTCATCACCGATCGCAGTCTCTCGCCGGAGATCGAAGAGCGCTTGCGCGCTGCCGGCTGCGAACTGGTGCTCGTCTGAGCTTCTAGCCGAGAAAACTCCTTCGCCGCTGCTCGTCGCGAAACGCTTCCACGCCTCCCGCGGCGGTCGTCGAGAAAGCGGCGGCCCTGTTGGCAAAGGCCATACACTCCTCCAGGTCAGCGCCACGAACGAATTTGTGCAGGAACCCGGCGTCGAAGCTGTCCCCCGCGCCCACCGTATCGACCACTTCCACCTTGTTTCCCGAAGCCGAAATCTTTTGCCTTCCCCTGCGCAAGACGGCGCCATCGGATCCCATCTTCACCACCAATATCGGCACCCGTTGCGCCAGTCTCTCGATAGCGACTTCCGCGTGCTCGGTTCCCTCAATGCGACAGGCCTCCCGCATGTTCGGAAGAAAAATATCGATCAGCGGGAAAATCTCGTTCAGGCCCTCCCAGCGATCGTCGGGATCGTCGTTCGTATCGAGAGAAGTGGTCAGCCCCGCTGCTTTCAGTTCGCGAAGGAGTCGCGGCACGTCCGGCAACAATCCGCGCTGCAAGTACAAAGACGAAAGGTGAAAGTGTTTCGCCGTCTTCAAAAACACGAGGTCCAGATCCGAATGACGCAATTCGAACATCGTTCCCGGATAGGTAAGGATGTGGCGCTCCTTGCCGTGCGGCAGCAACAGCGTCACTCCGGTCGACGTATTTGTCCGTGAGGGAATCACCCGCGACAGGTCAATGCCTCGATCCCGTAAATATTCCAGAGCGACCTTTCCCAACGTATCTGGGCCTACGCAAGCCGTGAAGCTGACGCGCGATCCGAGCGTCGCCAGGTTATGCGCCAGGATTGCCGAAGAACTGCCAAGGGTCATTCGAAAATCGCTTGCCAGGAGTTCCCGCTCCAACGGCATCTCTTTCGGCAGCCCATAAAGGATCAGGTCGAGATTGATTTCGCCAACCACTGCAACGTCGAATGTCATGCCCGCTCCGCGCTCCGAGTATACTGTCGCTGTTTCCGCTGACTGATGTTCTCTCGGTGATGACCACTGCTCCCAAGATCCTGTGCGTCAGCCTCAATCCCGCCATCGACCGGCGAATTCGGCTCCCTCATTTTCATGCCGGCCAGGTGAACCGCGCCCGCATCGTCGATCCCGCGGCGGGAGGTAAAGCCGCGCACGTCGCGTACGCCGCAGCCGCGCTCGGCGCCGACGTACGATGGCTCGCTCTCCTCGGAGGCCCCGAAGGAGAGAATTGCCGCGCTGGCATTGAGGCACGCGGCATCACGCCCCTGGGAGTGCCTATCGCCGCTCGCACCCGTACCAATCTGGAACTCATCGACGAAACCACCGGCCAGATCACCGAGGTCCTGGAACCGGGCCCCGCGATTCTCGACGCCGAACTCTCCGCCTTCCGCGAAAAATTTGAACACGAAATCCGCTCCCGCCCTATCGTGGTCCTCTCCGGAAGCCTGCCTCAACGCGTGCCGAATTCTTTCTATGCGGATCTGACCGCGGCGGCCAAACGCGCCCACTGCCCAGTGCTTCTCGATACCAGCGGCGAATCACTTGCCGCAAGTCTTGCCGCCGCCCCCGATGTAATCAAACCCAATCGCCAGGAAGCCGCCGCACTTCTCAACCGAAAACTTCACTCCCATGCGGAAGCGTTCGAGGCTGCGAGCGAATTGCGGCGTCGCGGCCCAAAGACCGTCATCCTTTCGCTCGGGGCCGAGGGCGCAATCGTCGTTGAAGACCGCGCGCTGATCGGAAAGGCCCCCAAGGTGGAAGCAATCTCAACCGTCGGCTCGGGCGACTCCTTCCTCGCGGGATGGGCCTTCGCGATGGCGCAGGCCCTCCCCCTCGAAGACCGTCTGCGGCTCGCCATCGCCTGCGGAACCGCGAATTGCCTCGCGGAAAGCCCGGGCATGATCTCGAAGGAGGCCGTCCAACGCTTCTCCCAGGACGTCGAAATTTACCCTTTTTAGCGCTAATTTGGGGGTTTCTGACGTCCAAAACAGCCTTGAATGGTTCGATTTTTCCTTGACCAGAAGCTCTGCGCCGCGTATAAACGCAAGTCTAAGAAAACCTGCGAAAGCTAGTGAAAGACAATTCAGCCGAAGAGGTGGCGAGATGGCGAGTATTCGGGCATCGGAGCAAGTCCTGAAATTGCGGTCAGGGATCCTCGTTTTCCTGCTCGCAATCGTTGGCACTACGTTGCTCGTCGCGCAGAAGGACGCGGGCACCATCGCGGGGGCGGTGCACGATCCATCGGGCGCACTGGTAGCGGGCGCCGAGGTGATCGTGCACGATCTCGATCACGGGGGCGACGTGAAAGTCGTCACCAACGCGCAGGGCGAGTACGTCGTCAGTCCGCTCCGCATTGGGCACTACACCGTTGAGGCGAAGCATGCCGGCTTCCGTGGCGTTCTCGCCGGTCCTGTCGAACTGCAGGTGCAGGAGCGCGCGGTGCTGGATCTGCAACTCCAGGTCGGACAAACCACGGAAAAGGTCGAAGTGGTGGCGGCCGCGCCGCAACTCGAAACCGAGACTTCGGAGCTAGGCCAGGTGGTAGGCCAGCGACAAGTTTCGCAACTGCCGCTCAACGGACGCAACTTCGCGCAACTCGCCCAACTGAGCACCGGCGTGGTTCCGAGCGAACCCGGCTCACGCGATGAGGGCGGTTTCGGTTTCAGTTCCAATGGCGCTCGCTCGTTACAAAATAATTTTCTGCTCGACGGCGTGGACAACAACTCCAATCTGCCGGACCTGCTCAACGAAACCAACTTTGTTATCGAGCCGCCAATCGATGCGCTCCAGGAATTCAAAGTACAGACCAACTCCTACAGCGCGGAATTCGGCCGTGGCAATGGAGCGGTAATCAATGCGGTGATCAAGTCCGGCACCAACGAGTTCCATGGCGGCGCGTGGGAGTTTTTCCGCAATGACGCACTCGATGCGCGCTACTACTACGACACCACGCGCCAGCCCTACAAGCAGAACCAGTATGGGCTTATGCTCGGCGGCCCGATCGTGAAAAATCGCACGTTTTTCTTCGCGGATTTCGAGGGTTTACGTCTCAGTGAAGCGCAACCGCAGACGGCGCTGGTACCCACCCAGGCGATGCGCAACGGAGATTTCACAGATTTTCTCGACACCACGACGCAGGTCTTCGGCACCGCCGGCAACGGCTCCATCGTGCCGGTCCTCGACTGCAACGGCAACCCTACGTATTCGGGCGAGATCTTCAACACGCGCCTCACGCAGGCGTATTCCGCCAATCCCACCGGCGTCTGCGGCACACCCTTTGGCTACCAGAACGGCTTGCCGGTGAACGTGATGCCGGCCGGCGTGATCGACCCGCTGGCGAAGAGACTGACGGCGCTGTTTCCGTTGCCCAACAGCAACAGTAACGCGGGGTTCAACTATCTTGCCGATCCGGTGCAGTCCACCCATCGCGCGAACTTCGATGTTCGCATCGATCACAAGTTCTCTGACAAGAACAACATCTTCGGGCGTTTCAGCTACGAAAACCAGCCGAGCTTCATCCCCTCCACCTTTCAATCGACGGCCGGCGATGGTGGCGGGTTCTTCAGCGGTATTGAAGACAATGCCTATCGCAGCATCGCAATCAGCGACATTCACACTTTCTCGGCTACCCTGATCAACGAGTTCCGGCTCGGCTACAACCGCATCAATTCGCACCGTTTCCAGGACAACTACAACGTTGACATTTCCGGGCAGCTCGGGTTTCCGGGCGTGCCGTTCACGCCCATCAATGGCGGTTTGCCGCAACTCACCTTCAGCGATGTCTCGACGCTGGGCAGCCCTACCTTCCTCCCCTCGGTAGAGTTGCAGAACACCTACGTGCTCAACGAGAACATAACCATGGTGCGCGGGCGCCATACCTGGAAGTTCGGCACGGAGATTCGCAAGGAAGAGTTCACCATCAATCAACCGGCAGAATCGCGGGGCACGTTGGATTTCGGCAACGACTTTACCGGCAACCCCGGGGCGCAGGATGCACAGGACGTAAATGGCAATTCCCTCGGCAGCGGTTCGGGATACGCGTCGTTCCTGTTGGGCGCAACCGATGGCGGCGGTATCAACAATATCCACAATGTCGATTACCACCGTCCGATCTATGCCTTTTTCGGCCAGGATGACTGGAAGGTAAGCCAGCGCCTTACCTTGAACCTCGGCCTGCGCTACGAGCTGTTTACGACCGTGAAGTCGCGCCACAACGAACAGGCGACCTTCGATCTTGCGACCGCGACGTTGATTTTGCCGAAAGGACAGGATGCGCAGCTGACGCCGACGCTGGCTTCCATCATCCCCGTCTCGGCCACTGGAACGCCCGGCCTGATCCCGCCGGACCTGAACAATTTCGCGCCGCGCATCGGGTTGGCATACCTAATCAATCAAAAGCTCGTGGTGCGCGCCGGCTACGGCATCTTCTACGGAGGCCAGGAAAATGGCCCGTATTCCAACCCGAGCCCCGGCTTCAATCCGCCTTACTTCGTGACCCAGTCCTTCAACACGCCCTGCTCATTGAGCTCGCTCAATCCCGCGCTGGCTTCGAGCGGACAGGATTGTGCGGTTCCTGGATTGGAGTTTCTGCAGAACGGTTTCCCCGCATCCTCGCTGACGGATCCGAACACGCCGATCCTGTATTCCGTGGATCCGAAGTTGCGGACCCCGTACATGCAGGACTGGCACCTTACATTCGAACAGCAGCTTGGATCGAACACGGTTTTAGAGGTCGGGTATGCCGGCTCGCGAGGCTTGAAGCTGTATACCTTCTTGAATGGCAACCAGGCTGCGCCCACTGCCGACCCGAACATTCCATACAACGTTCGCCGGCCGATTCCGCAAATCGACTCTGCCATCCAGTGGTTCCGCTCGGGAGGCCAGTCCAACTACAACTCGCTGCAGGCGAAACTCGAGCGCCGATTTGACAACGGTTTCAGCTTCCACATCAACTACACGTGGTCGCATTCCCTCGATAACGCTTCGAACGCGAACCTGGGAGCGCAGAACGGCGGGGACTTCCGCGATATGCGTTATCCAAACGCGGAATACGGCAACTCGGATTTTGATCTGCGCCATCACGCCGTGATTGACGCCCTCTATGACTTGCCCGTCGGGCACGGACAGCGCTTCGCTTCGAACATTGCGAGGCCGCTCGACCTGATCATTGGAGGCTGGCAGTTCGGCGGGATCGCGAGCTTCGGCAGCGGCAACTGGTTCACGGTGACCAGCAATGCCGGGGTGTCGAATGCGGATGGAGGCGGAAATGTCGGCAATTCCGATCGTCCTGATGAGATCGGCAATCCGAACGCCACGCCATGCGTTCCGGGAACATGGTTCAATACCTGCGCCTTCACGGTGGCGACCCTGGGCACCTTCGGCAACGTCGGACGGAACACCATCGAGGGTCCCGGTTTCGAGACCATCGATTTTTCGCTATTCAAGGAATTCCGGGTGACCGAGCGGAGCCACTTCGAATTTCGTGCTGAGATGTTCAACGCACTCAATCATTACAACCCGCTGTTTGCGCGTTCCGGGCCGCAAAACGCCAACAATGCGACGGTATACGATCCGTCGAATCCAGGCCTGTTCGGGGTGATTACGGCAGCCCGTTCGCCACGGCAAATCCAACTTGCGTTGAAGTTCTTATTTTAGGTGCTCAGGTTGAAACGGCTATCCATCTTGTTGTTCATGCTTGCCGGTTGCGGGGCGGCACAGACACGCATCGACGGCAAAGGTCTCTCGATCGAACTCGATTCACAACTGCACTCGCGCGTAATAGCGCATTTTGACGGCAAAGACGTGCCCATCGGACCGATGAGTGCGTCTGAGAGCGCGACTATCGACGGTAAGGTCATGTCCGACTTTGCATTTACCGCGCAGCAAATGGAGAAAGTGCACGACAGGCTCGGAGATGGCGAACGCCTGATTGTCAGTGGAAAATCCGGAACGGTTGAAAAGACGGTATCCATTGCACTGTATGACAACTTCCCAACGGCTGCGGTCTTCGAAGTGAGCTATCGCAATGACAGTTCGAAAAGTATCGAACTGTCACGATGGACCAATAATCAGTACAACGTTGTAGCGCCGGCACTGTGGTCCTTTGAGCCTGGAACCTATGAACGCCGCCCGGCGTGGGTCGTTCCGCTGAAGGCGGGCTTTCACCAGGAGAATTTCCTGGGCATGAATGCCAGCGATTACGGCGGCGGCACTCCCTTCGCGGATGTCTGGTCGCGCCATGCCGGCATTGCCGTAGGGGACCTCGAACTCACCGGCAAAGAGGTGTCCCTGCCGGTTGCGATGCCGGAGGCAACGCACGCGACCCTCGCGATCGAGTATGCCAAGCCGCAGCAGATTGTTCCTGGAGCGACGGTTTCAACCTTCCGAACCTTCGCCATCGTCCACCGCGGCGACTTTTACTCCGCGCTTCTGACTTACAAGGACATGATGCATCGTCTCGGCCAGCCGGAATCCGCGCGCGCCGCCGAAGCGGGTTTCCGTCCGATGTGGTGCGCCTGGGGCTACGGACGCCGCTTTCGGGTCGAGCAGATCGAAAAGACGATTCCCGAAGCAAAACGGCTGGGGTTCGAATGGGTGACGGTGGACGATGGGTGGCAAACCAAGTATGGCGATCTGAAGCTCAATCCCAAGAAGTTCCCGCGTGGCGATGCCGACATGAAAGCTCTCGTTGACGAAATCCATCGCCAGGGGCTGAAGGCGCAGCTCTGGTGGTCGCCGATGAGTGCGGCGCCGGATTCGGAGCTGTTGAAGGAAAATCCGGAACTGGTATTGCGCAACAAAGACGGATCTCCGCAGAAGATCTCCTGGTGGAACTCGCTGTATCTTTGCCCGGCCGATTCCGATGTGGTCAAAGTTCAACGCGAATTTGTAGACAAGATCATCGGGGAGTGGGGATTTGACGGCCTAAAACTCGATGGCCAGTATATGAATGCGGTGCCCGCGTGTTACAACCCTGCCCATCATCACGCTAAGCCGCAAGACTCGATCGAACAATTGCCGCAGCTGTTCAAGGCCATTTACGACGAAGCCCAAAAGCTGAAACCCGGAGCCCTGGTTGAATTCTGTCCCTGCGGCACCTCGTATTCGTTCTACACCATGCCCTACTACAACATGAGCGTCGCCTCCGATCCAACGAGTTCGTGGCAGGTGCGTACCAAGGGAAAGGCTCTGAAGGCCCTGCTCGGCGATGGCGTCCCTTATTTTGGCGACCATGTCGAGCTAAGTGATAACGCAACTGATTTCGCATCGACCATCGGCGTTGGGGGCGTTGTGGGCTCGCAGTTCACGTTGCCGGCCGTCGCTTCACGGGCCACGCAGTTCGACCTGACTCCCGCGCGGCGGCGCATCTTCGAGAAATGGGTTGCCCTTTATAACGACAAGATGCTCAGTGAAGGCCAGTATGAAGGAACTCTGTACGATATCGGGTTCGACCGGCCGGAGGCGCATGCCATCAAGAAGGGAAGCTCGATGTATTACGCGTTCTTCGCCCCGCAGTTCAAAGGCCACGTGGAACTCCGCGGCCTGGAGGATCGCGAGTACAGAGTCACCGACTACGAGAACCATCGCGTCCTGGGTACGGTCCACGGGCCCACCGCGAGGCTCGAGACAAGCTTCGAGAAACATCTGATGCTGGAAGCGGATCCCCAATGACCGACAACAGCAAGCAGACGCTGCAGAATCCTCTCTCGGCGCTCATCGATCTTTCCGAGGAGGAGAAACGGTCGCGTGGCGTTTTGTATACACCGCGAGAGATCTGGCAACAGCCGGAAACCTGGGCAAACACATATGCGCGCCTGGAAGCGCAAAGCCAGGAGATCCGGGAGTTCCTTGCGAAAAGCCTGGCGTCGTCGCCCACCGTCTACCTTATTGGCGCAGGCACGTCGGATTACGTGGGGAGGGCGCTGGCGAGCGTTCTTCGTGAGAAATGGCAGTGCGATGTCATCGCAATTCCAAGCACAGAGCTCGTGACGAATATGGAGAACTATGTTCTTCCGGGGCGTGCGTATCTCTGGATCTCGTTTTCCCGTTCCGGCGATAGCTCGGAAGGCGTCGGAGTGCTGGAGATAGCACTGCAAGACTATCCTTCGGTGCGGCACATCGTCGTGGTCTGTAATCGGAATGGGAAAATGCCGCAGATCTGCGCTGGACGCGAGAATGCGCTGGTCTTAGTGCTGGACGACCAGGTGAACGATCGCGGGCTGGCCATGACCAGCTCGTTTACCAACATGGTTGTCGCCGGGCAATGCCTCGCCAATATTCTACACTTCGACAACTATCGAATGATACTCAACAGCTTGCGCAGCATGGGGTCCAAAGTGCTGCAGAGCGCCGAGTTGGCGGAAGAGGTTAGTGCGTTAGATTGCCATAAGGTATGTTTCGTGGGAACGGGAGCACTGGCCGCAGTCGCCACGGAATGCGCCTTGAAATCGCTGGAGCTCAGCGCGGGATTGATTTACACCATGGCGGAATCGACAATGGGCCTGCGTCACGGGCCGATGTCCGCGCTCGATGACGATACCCTGGTTGTCAGCTTTCTCTCGAGCCATCAGCGGCGACGAAAGTACGAGATCGACCTACTGGAAGAGATCCGCGCCAAGCGACTGGGACGCGCGACTGTGGTTGTGAGTCCCGAGAAAGGCGAGCAACTGCTCCATTTATGCGACCACCTGGTCGAGGTGGATGCGCCTCTGAACTTTCCCGATGATTACAGAACTCCCGTCGACGTGATCTTCGGCCAGATGCTTGGGCTTTTCGCCTCCCTTCGCGCCGGGTTGCAGCCGGATCGTCCGAGTCCGAAAGGGACAATCAGCCGCGTCGTTTCGCACGTCAATATCTACCAATAAAACGAGGCACGGTAACCCGCCGCAAGAGCAAGATCTTTCTTGCGTCCGGTTTGACACCCTCATTTCGCGCCCATAAAATCAAATTCAGACGGAGTGCAGTCGCGCCGTCTTCCTCAGCCGCGTTCCGCGGCTTTGCCTCCCGAATTGGCGGCGTAGCTCAGCTGGTTAGAGCGACGGTCTCATAATCCGTAGGTCAGTGGTTCGAGTCCACTCGCCGCCACCAAGCAAATGCGTCTCAGGTTCCTTGCCATCGCTCGAGCGCGGTCAAATCCAAAGGGTCGTCTATCGCGCACACTTTGCGGGATCCGCGTTGAGTCCGTTCAGCAGTCGTTTGGCCGCGCCGAGATCCGGGTTGAATTGCAATACGCGTAATGTGAAGTTCCGGGCAGCGTCGAACTTTCCTGCAGCACAGAATTCATACGCCAGGTTCATCCCGATACTGCTCTGTCCCGGGGCCCGTTGAAACGCGTCCTCCCACAGCTTCGCAGCTTCCTGCATATTTCCGCTGCGCGCTTCCAGCGTTCCGAGGTTATTTTCCGCCTCAAGCAGGCCGGGGGAAATCGCGAGCGCTTTTCGATAAAGGCTTCGTGCCTGGTCCATGTCGCCATGGTTCTGCGCGATAAAGCCCATGGCCGACAGCACCGCTGGGTCCGATGATCCGGGCGCGATCGATTTGAGCAAACGCTCAGCTTCCGATGCGGCTCCCGGAATTCCCGATTGCGCCAGCGTTTCCCAGGCGAGAGCCTTGTCGCGCAGATCGTTGTCAGCCGCGGCGGAGTAAGGGAAGGGAAGCAACTTCGGGGCGATTTGCGGGGATGGGGCAATCTGCTCGCGCGGCTGATCCGATGGCCGCGCCAGGATTCTGTGGTCGGTGACTTCGGTATGGGCAATGTTTTTGCTTTGCGATGCGGGCATGTGGCACGACGTGCAGTCAGGCCGATCCACGTGATGCTTGGCCGCAAAGGTTTCGCCATGACATGCGATGCATTTGGCGCGATAGAACGAGACTCGATCCTCTTCCTTCACCGTGCGATGAGGGTCGTGACAACTGGTGCACGACATGGCGTCGCCGGACTTCTTTTTGCACATGCTCTGCGCTAATGCCTCGAACTGGCTGGTCGCGCCCAACCCCACACCCCGGCTGCTGCTCAGCACGTAGTAGCGGATGAACTCCGAGAGGTCGTCGCCGGGGCGGTATTCGTAAAGATGCTTTCCCGCGCGTTCGATCGCTGCATCGCCCTCGAGATGGCACTGCATGCAAACCGCATCGCGTCGTGCGGCGGGCAACTTTGCAGGATTCAGGATCGCGCCTCCGGCCTTTGCGTGGCTGGCGCCGGGCCCGTGGCATCGTTCGCAAGTCACCCCGGTGTATGCGGCGATCGGGAACTTGTATCGGTTTTCGGTTCCGGGAATGGGAAGTTGGAAGCCGCTGGAATGACACTCGAGGCAACTGGTCAGGGCAGGCAGGTTCATCGGGATTTCGCGCGCGTTCCCATACGCAGGCGCCATGTCCCACACCTTCCGGTCCCCATACCAGTTCACCGGAGACTCGAAAACGAAGCCATCCACCGCGAAGAGATAGGTGCGCCCGCGACGTCCCTGGCCGATGTACTCAAAGAGCTCCCGGCGGCCATGGGCGAAGCTGTCACCCCGGCGGTCGAACTCGAGCCAACCCTTTCCATCCTCCAGGTAGATTTTGTAGTCGACTCCTGATTTCTGGTGATGGAACTCCCCGGGAATGAAATTCTCCGTCGCGGGCCCGCTCGCATTTGCCATTTGGGTGGAGCGATAGGAGTTCACGATGGCGGCATGACACTTCGCGCATGCCTGGTTCCCGGCGTACTCGGAAGCCTGTGCAGCCGGTTGCTGCGACCCAGCGTGAACTGCAACCAGCCACAACAGGACTGCCCAAAATGTTTTGCCAGATCGCATGCGCGGTACTTACCGATCAGTGCGCCTTCTGCGCATTTTGTAATTCTTCCGCCAGCTTCAACTCGCGATCGGCGTCTGCCGTGTTGCCAAGATCCTTTTGCGCCTGCCCGAGCAGATGATGGGTAATCGGATTATTCGGATCCATCGCCGCAGCTCGTTGCAGGGCGCGCAGGGCGAGCAGTGGCTCGCCCTTCTTCTCCAGGACTTTGCCCAGCAGGATGTACGGACCCGTCGAAGTCGAGTCCAGCCAGATGGAGCGCTGCAGCAGGCGCTCGGCATCATCGTATTTTTGGATTCGCGAGTAGGCATCGGCCAGTTTGTAATAGGCCGGCGCATAGGATGGATTCAGAGTCATCTCCTGCCGCAAATCTTCGATGGCTTCGGGCACCCGCGACTTATAGAGGTGCAACTCGCCGAGCAGGTAATGCGCCAGCGGCAGCCTGGGGTCGAGCGCGATCGCTTTTTGCGCATACTCTTCCGCGGTCGGATCGAACTCCTGCCGCAGCAGCATGCGTGCTGTGAAAAGGTAACTCGCCGCAGAGTCCGGCTCGACGCCGAACATCCTCGCAAATGCGCCGCGGGCGTGCGGATAATCCTTTGACTGGATGTAACAGATGCCCAGGATGTAGGACGCATCCACGTTTGCGCTGGGAAACCAGGTCTGCACTTTCTCCAGAAGAGGGATTGCCTCCTGCGGCTTGCCGGAGAGGTAATACGAAAGCCCAAGCAATTGCACCGCTTCGTTGTCTTTCTCGTTTTCCTCGATGGCGGCGCGCAGGTAGCGGCTGGCGTCGAGATAATCGCCCTTCTTGTAATAGGCAACGCCAAAATCCTTCGACAAGCCGGCGGGCTTGGGATTCGCCGATTCGAGCTTTTGCAGATCGGCGATGGCGTCGTCGAAGTGTCCGAGTTGCATCTGCTTCTCGGCATCTGCAATCGACACCGAGGGCTGCGCCGACACCGTTGGAGTGGACTGAGCCCACGCGAAACTCACGGAAAGCGAAACGGTCACGAAGCAAATAATCTGGGCGAACCGCGACATCGAGAACCTATCTACTAGGAGAAAGTGGATCCGTTGGTATTTGCCGAGGCCGTGCGCCAAGGGAGGAACGCATCGCCACATCATCCCACTGCTCGCACCTTGCCGCAACTGGTGCGGGTTTGACTTTAGCCGTCTGCCCATGGATATTGAACTAGCAAACCCATCGCATCTCGTTTCTATGGTGTTCCGCCGCCGAATTTCCGCGCTGATCCTGGTCGTTTGCGTGCTTCCGCCGCTCTCTGTGTTCTCCTTGGCGCAGGCCTCCGCATCCGCCGTCGATGTGTATCAGCAGGGAGTACGGGCCTACGAAAGCGGCGACGATGCGGACGCTTTGAAGTTCTTTCAACGCGCCGCGGAATTGCAGCCTTCCAATCCGGAATATCAGAATGCACTCGCGCAGGCATTGCTCAAGAGCGGGCGCGCCGCGGACGCGATCCCGCATTTCCGGAGAGTGCTCAAACTACGCCCCGATCTTGCAGTCGCGCACGCCTTCCTGGGAGAGGCACTGCTAGCCGATCGGCAGCTCGATGCGGCGGTCGCCGAATACAACGTCGCCGTAAGGATGGCGCCCAGCCAACCCGAGGCGCACCAGGGACTCGGCAAGGCGCTCAGCCTCAAAGGCGACGTGGATGGAGCCATCGCGGAATACCGCAAGGCCCTTACACTTGCGCCTGACCGGGCCGTATTGCATGACGAGCTGGGTGCGCTGCTTGCGCAGAAAAGCGATTTTGCCGTGGCGCAGCAGGAATTTGAAGCCGCGTTGCGACTGGATCCTGGCTACGAGCCCGCGCACTTTCATCTCGGCGTCACCCTCATGAGCATGGGGAACAAGGAAGAGGCGCAACAGCAATTGCAGGAAGCGTTGCGACTTGCGCCCACGGATGCTCTCGCGCACTTCTATCTCGGGCAGATCGATGAGGAGTCCCACAACACAGCCGACGCGCTCGAACACTACAAGAGGGCGGCGCAACTCAACCCCGATATTCCGGGGGTGCAGGAGAGACTCGGCATCGTTGCGCAACGCGCCGGCGAGATGCCGGTCGCGATAGCGGCATTTGAGAAGGCCGTGGCCGCATCCCCGCAGAATGCAGAACTTCACAATGACCTGGGACTCGCCGAGATGCAAACCGGCGATGCCGATGCCGCGATTCGCGAGTTTAATGCGGCGCTGAAGATTCGTCCCGACGATCCTGGCTTTCGCGGCAACCTGGGCGCCGTCTATCTCCAGCAATCGGAATTCGACGCGGCGTTCGAGAACTTTCAAAAAGCAATTCAGCTCGCTCCCAACAGCGCTTCGCTGCACCACGATCTCGCGTTGACGTTGAAGCTGAAGGACAATCTCGCCGGCGCCGTCGCCGAGTTGCGCGAAGCCATCCGCCTTGATCCTGCGCTCTTTGACGCCAGGTACACGCTGGGGGTCACCCTCTGGCAGCAAGGCGACTTTCCCGGCGCCGTGGAACAATTGCAGGCTGCCGTGCACGAGAAGCCCGACTATGCCGAAGCCTATTACACCCTCGGCTCGGTTTATAAGCAGATGAACAAGCTGCCCGAGGCCGCCCAGGCATTGCGTGAAGCGCTTAAGCTCCAGCCCGACTTCGCCGGTGCCCACACTACGCTGGCCGGCGTGCTCCGCCAGATGGGCGATACCGCCGGGGCTGAGCGGGAGACCCGACTTGGCGCGGAACTGGCGCGCAAGAAGACCGGCATGCAGGCCGCCACCTTCACCACGAATTCCGGCCGAAGGCTGATGGATGCGGGCGATCTGGAGGGCGCGATTTCGCAATTTCGCCATGCCATTGAGGCCGCGCCGGACTATGCTGCGGCCCATTACTACCTCGCGACGGCTCTCGCGCGCCAAGGCCGTTCCACGGAGGCCGCAGCCGAATTCGAGCGCGCAAGTGCCCTTGATCCCCACCTAAAGGCCACGCCAAAGTGATTTGTATATATTCCTTTTCGTCCTTTTACATTTTTAGACCGGAATAGCAGATTTCTTGTATTGACAATTGGACTTCAATCCAGTTGACAACCCAACAATGGCCATGTACCTTCTGGTCGTCACACCTACGTGTGAGTAGTGTCACTTGCTTAAGTGATACGGGGTTGTGGGGAATCTAGACAGTCCAAAGTGGTAGCGACAAAAGGGCTGCGTGAGTTCGCGACATTGGAGCGAAACTCTTTTTCCCAACGAACCTCTTTTCACCCTGATTTGCTTGCAGACGACGCGTCCCCAAGCGCGTCTTCGGAGGTCGAGATGAGGCGTGCTGTAGCAGTGCTCGTGCTGTGCTTTCTCTGTTTGCTGGTGAGTTCACCGGCATTTGCCCAGGCGGTTTTTGGCAGTGTTTTCGGAACCGTAACTGACCCGCAAGGCGCTGCGGTCCCCGGCGCCACCGTAACCGTGACGGACGTCACCAAGGGAACATCGGATACGGTCCAAACCAATGAGAGCGGAAACTATTCCGTCACCCACCTTATTCCTGACGTCTATAGCGTCACGGTAGAAGCCAAGGGCTTCAAGAAATTCGAGCAGAAGTCGGTTCCGGTTTCGGCTGACGCCGCCGCTCGTCTGGATGCGCAAATTCAACTCGGTTCCGAAAGCCAGACGGTCGAAGTGACCGGCGAGGCGCCGCAACTGCAAACCGACCGCGCGGACGTAGCCGTCACCTTCAATCAGACCTACGTGGAAGATCTGCCGGTGCTCAACCGCAACTTCACGACGTTTGAGCTGATGTCTCCCGGCACCCAGAAGCTGGTCGGCTGGAGCCACGCAGCCACGGAAAATCCGCAGGGCAGCCAGCAGATTTTCGTGAACGGCCAGCACTTCAGCGGAACCAACTACCAGTTGGACGGCACCGATAACCAGGATCCGATTCTCGGCATCATCGTCGTCAATCCGAACCTGGATGCCGTGACCGAAACCAAGATCGCCTTGCAGAACTACGACGCAGAGATGGGCAAGGCCGTGGCCGGTTTCGTGACCGCGCAAACCAAATCGGGCAGCAATGAGATCCACGGCAGCGCCTTCTATTTCCGCCGTTCCGATGCCAACCAGGCGCGCGATCCCTTCACCCAGTATCCTGGTTCGAACGCGAACGGTCCGGCGGTTCCTTCGGCACGCTGGCAGCAGTTCGGCGGGTCGGTAGGCGGCCCGATCATCAAGAACAAGCTGTTCTTCTTCGGAGACTTTCAGGGCACGCGCCAGGTAGTCGGCACGACGAACCAGTTGACGGTTCCGACCGCGCAGGCTTCGAGCAGCTGTATCGCAGCTCTGGGCAATGCAGCCGCCAACTGCGATCTCAGCCAGTACCTTTCCATCGGGCAGGCTTACAATCCTGCATCCTCGCCTGCTTTGGACGGATCGGGACGCACCCCGTTCGTGAATAACCAGATCCCTGGAAACCTGCTTTCTCCGCAAGCAATTGCTCTGTTGAAGCTGTTCCCGCAGCCGACCAACGGCAACATCAAGAACAATTACATTGCGCAGCGGCTCTGGTCCCTTCAACCAGAACTCGTTCGATACGCGCATCGACTACAACGTATCCGAAAAGACGCAGGCGTTCGGACGCTTCAGCCTCGACTACTTCAACCTCTCCGGCAAGCCTGTCGTTCCCGCTTCTGGGCGGCGTTGGTTTCGGTCTCGGCGGTTTGGCGGGCAGCTCCATCACCCACAATTTCAGCCTGGCGAGCGGCGTTACCCGCACCTTCAGCAATACGTTGTTGGCGGACTTCCGCTTCGGCTGGTTCCGCTACAACCCGCAAACTCATAAAGCGTTCGAAGGCCAGAATCCCGCCACGGCGGTTGGCATTCCGGGCGCGAACCTGGGCGATCTCACCACCTCCGGTTGGCCGGCGTTCTTCATGGACAACGGCCAAAGCGTCGGCAATAGCATCAGCGATTTCGGCGAAGGCCTCAACGTAAGCCGCTGCAACTGTCCGCTGACCGAGAAGGAAGATCAATTCCAGGGCGTCAACCAACTGGACCAAGATCCTCGGCAACCACCAGGTGAAGTTCGGCGCGGATATCCGCAGCGCTACCAACCTGCGTGTACCGAGCGATGCCAACCGAAGCGGCCAGTTCAACTTCAGCCACCTTGAAACCTCCGACGGCGGCGTGGGAGGCAATGCACTGGCCAGCCTGTTGCTTGGCGACGTCAGCTCGTACGACCGCTTCGCCAGCACTTCGCTGAACGCGGAAGAGCACCAGTGGCGTTACTTTTTCTACGGGCAGGACAGCTGGCGCATCACTCCTAAGTTGACCGTCAACTACGGGCTGCGGTGGGAGCTGTATGCACCGGAAACCATCAACGAGAAAGGGCTGGGCGGTCTCGGCAGCCTGACCTCTGCTGGGGTTATCGTTGCCGGCTACGGTGGAAACTCGCTGAATTTCAACGTCAAGAACGATCTCACGGCCTTCGCTCCCCGTCTTGGCGTCGCCTACCAACTGGATGAGAAGACGGTCATTCGCATGGGCTATGGCCGCAGCTACGACATCGGCGTGTTTGGTTCGAATTTCGGACACGTCGTTTCGCAGAACCTGCCGGTCCTGGTGCACCAGAACATCGCCGCGAGCGCTCTGATTGCGGGTGCGACCGACAACAACGTTCCCGCGTTCACCTTGGCCACGGGTGCGCCGCCAGTCTCGTACCCAGTCGTCCCGAGCAACGGCCTGCTGCCGTTGCGCGGCTTTGATGGAACCGTCGATCCGCGTATTCGTCCGCCGGTGCAGACCTTGCCGACAATCGATACGTGGAATCTGACCCTGCAACGTCAGATTACGTCCAACACTACCTTGGAAATCGCCTACGTCGGCAACAAGGGTTCGCATACCTTCGTCGGCAACGGGCCTGCCTATAACATCAACAACCCGAGCATCGTGGGGTATGGTGTCCTGTCGCAGGCGCAACGCCGGCCGTTCTATAACTCGCTGCCTTATGTGGTCCCGGAAACGGTGACCGAGGGTGGCGTCGTTTACCCGCAGGGAACCATCATCCCCTGCTGCTCGAGCGATCTCGGTAACTATTTCGGGAACAACGCGAACAGCAACTACAATGCCCTGCAAGTGAAAGCTGAGCGGCGCATGTCGAAGGGGCTGCAGTTCATCACCCACTACACGTGGTCACGTGCGCTCAACTACGACAGCAGTTACTTCGTGGATGATCCGCACATTGCCTACGGTCCGGATTTCGCAAATCGCAACCACGTATTCGTGGCTAACATCGTTTACGACCTGCCCTTCGGTCGTGGCCGCAGCTTTGCTCCGAACGCAAGCAAGGCGCTCGATTACCTCATTGGTGGCTGGGAAATTTCCTCGACTTCCAACTGGAGCAGCGGCTTGCCGTTTACCCCAAGTACCGGTTTCTGCGGATCGGAGGAAGATGTGGGTGTCTGCCGTCCCGACAAGGGCAGCGGCTTCCAGATGGGTGCGGGTAATTTCAATCCCGTCAGCCACACCGTCACCTTCTATACGCCGGTGAACGTCGATGCCGGTGCGACCCAATGGCTCGCACCGGGTGTCGGTAACCTCGGAAACGCGGGCGTGTTGTCTCTCAACGGACCGCGTCTCTTTACTTCCGACGCCACCATCATGAAGAACTTCTCCATCACCGAACGGGTGAAGGCGCAGTTCCGCATGGATGCCTTCAACGTCTTTAACCATCCGGTCCTGGGCTTCAGTTCCACCCAGGGCAATACGTGCGTGGCTTACAACAACGCGAACTCCTGCGGCGGAAATCCAGGCGTCATCACCGATATCGAATCCGATACGGCGATGCGCGCGTTGCAATTCGCAGTTCGCCTCAACTTCTAGAGGTTGTCGTTGTCCTCAACCGGGGGAGCCTCGCGCTCCCCCTTTTCTTTCCGCAAAACTCATGGTATTGACCGTGTTTCCGCCGAAAGCCTACGATGGCTGCACTCATGCGCTCCCGCCGGTTCCCTAATGTTCCGCTCTTATTGCTCTTAGCCCTGGTCGCCGCCTGCGCAGCGTCAGCCCAGGCACCGGCGTCCCAACCAGCTGTGAAGGTGAACTTCGTCGATCTCGCGGAGAAGGCCGGACTCACCGCGGAGAATGTCTTCGGGGGCGTGACCAACAAGAAGTACATCCTGGAAACCACCGGATCCGGCGTCGCCGTCATCGACTACGACAACGATGGATGGCCCGACCTCTATTTCGTAAACGGGACCACCTTCGACGGGAAGAACCAGGAGGCGAGCAATCGCCTGTATCACAACAATCACGACGGCACCTTCACCGACGTCACGAAGCAGGCCCACCTTACGCACGGTGGCTGGGGGCAGGGAGTCTGCGTCGGCGACTACGACAACGATGGTCATGACGATCTCTTCGTCACGCTACTACGGCAAGAACGTTCTCTATCACAACAACGGGGACGGTACCTTTACCGACGTGAGCGAAAAGGCGGGCGTCGCGGGAAACGGAAAATCCTGGGGCACCGGTTGCGCCTTCGTCGATTACGATCGCGATGGCAAACTCGACCTCGTCGTCGCCAACTATGTCGATTTCGACCTCGCGAACGCCGCAGGTCCCGGCGCGGGTCCTACCTGCATGTGGAAGGGCGCGCCCGTTTCGTGCGGTCCTCGCGGACTGCCGTGGACGAAGAACATCCTCTACCACAACCGCGGCGATGGCACCTTTGAAGACGTCACCGACAAAGCCCACATCGATCGCACCAACGGCCATTACGCCTTCAGCGTTTCCGTTCTCGATTACGATGACGATGGCTGGCCCGACATCTTCATCGCCTGCGACAGCACGCCGAGCATTCTCTACCACAACAATCATGACGGCACGTTCACCGACGTGGCGGCTACGGTGGGAGCGGCCTTCAACGAAGATGGCCGCGAACAGGCCGGCATGGGGTCAACCGTTGCCGACTACGATGGCGATGGCCGCCTCGACATCTTCAAGACCAATTTCTCCGACGATACCTCCACGCTCCTGCACAACGATGGTCCCGGCGGCTTCAGCGACGCGACCACCAGCGCGGGTCTTGGCCTGGAGACGAAATATCTTGGCTGGGGAACCATGTTTTTCGATTTCGACAATGATGGCTGGCCCGACCTCATCCTCGCCAACGGCCACGTCTATCCCCAAGTCGATCAATACAAGCTGGGCAGCGATTTCCAGGAACCGCGCCTGCTCTACCACAACAATGGCAACGGTACGTTCACGAACATTTCGAACAGCGCCGGCGCTGACGTCGCAAAACCCTTGTCGTCGCGGGGTGTCGCCATCGCCGATTTCTGGAACGATGGCCGTGTGTCCGTGATCATCAGCAATATGAATGCGCGCCCCCAGCTACTCGTCAACCAGGAGAAATATTCGAATCACTGGATTGCCTTCAAAACGATGGGTACGAAATCGAATCGCGACGGCATCGGAGCGCGCATTCGCGTCACCGCCGGTAAGCGCGTCTTCGTCGATGAGGTGCGCAGCGGCTCAAGCTACATCTCCAGCAGCGACCTGCGCGTGCACTTCGGCCTGGGTGCAGCAACCGCCGTGGACAGCGTGGAAGTGCGCTGGCCTACCGGCGAAACGGAGAAATTTTCCGCGAAAGTCGACCAGATCAACGTCTTGAAAGAAGGCTCTGGCGAGAAGAGCCCCAGCCCCAAGTAAGTCGGATGATCGAATCTCGCCCCGCGGCCAGCTCGCAGGGCAGCTGAGATCTCCGACTACGCCCCTTGTCATCCAGAGGAGCGCAGCGACGTAGGGACCTGCTGTTCCGGTGGAAGTAACGAGGCTCCTCAAGCCGAAGGATTTCGAACAGGCCGCCGCGCAAACTAAGACTTCCGCAATTCCATCGCCTTCGCCGCTCCCGATCCTTCTTTCACCACGTACACGAACCCCGCCTTCAAATCCTTGAACGTATCCACTTGTCCACTCGGCCAGAACAACTCAAGCAATTCGACCTTCGAGGCTTTTCCAATTCCGAAATGCACTCGCAAATCGCTTTGCGAAAGATATCCACCTCCGCTGCGCACTTCGTCGATCTGTACGTGGGGTTTGGCTTCGTCCGCCGGCCGGGTGGTGCATCGAATGCGTGTCCCGATGCCGCTGCGGTTCGATTTCGTGCCCACCGCCTTCACCTTGATCCAGTTGTTAGCAAGCTGCGAATCGCAGCGCAGCAACTGCGGTGGCCCGTTTACCGTGTTGACCACCACATCGATGTCGCCATCATTGTCAAAGTCGCCGAAAGCTGCGCCCCGCGCGGCTGCCGGGGTCGAGATCCCAGGCCCGGCCAGGAACGAAACGTCGCGGAAGCGTCCGTTCCGCAGATTCTTGTAGAGCAACTTGCGCTGCGGATACCCAGCCTCTGTCTTCAGCACCTCGACTTCGGGATACACGTGGCCGTTGCAGATCAGAATGTCAGCCCACCCATCGTTATCGAAATCGAAGAACCCGCAGCCCCATCCGAGGAACTGCGTATGCATTCCGAGTCCTCCAAGAAAGGTCGCGTCTTCGAAATTTCCTTTGCCGATTCCGTGATACAGCGACGGCGTATCTCCCGCGAAATTCGTCTTCACAATATCGAGGTTCCCGTCGAGGTCATAATCTGCCGCCGAAACTCCCATCCCGGCCTGCGGCTTGCCATCCGGACTCAGCGCGCATCCTGCTTCCACTGCGATGTCTTCGAACTTCCCATTCTGTTTGTTGTGGAACAACGAACTGGCCATCGAATCGTTGGCCACGTAGATGTCCGGCCACCCGTCGTTGTCGAAGTCAGCCACAAGCACGCCTAATCCGTAGACGCCGGTGCTGTTTTTCAGCCCCGCCGCTTCGCTTACATCGGTGAATGTGCCGTTGCCGTTGTTGTGGTACAGGATGTTCGTATCTCCGTTCAAGCCAGGTGGCCCGCAGGCGACCATGACGCCCTTATATAAACACGGCCCGGACTCCGGCACCGGCGCGGTCTTCAGGTCGAGGTCGATGTAGTTCGCTACGAATAGATCGAGATGTCCGTCGCGGTCGTAATCCACAAACGCACAACCGGTGCCCCAGCGCGTGCGCTTGCCCGCCACGCCGGCTCTCTCGCTCACGTCCGTGAAGGTTCCGTTGCCGTTGTTGTGGTACAGGACGTTCTTGCCGTAATAGGTGACAAACAGATCGTCGAAGCCGTCGTTGTCGTAGTCGCCCACGCAGCATCCCTGGCCCCACCCCGAATGGCGCAGTCCCGCCTGGCTGGTTACATCGGTGAAGGTTCCGTCGCGGTTATTCTTGAAGAGATGGTTGACCGGCTCTTCCCCCGGAGCAAATCCCTCGAGTCGCGTTCCGTTGACGATGAAGATGTCGAGCCATCCATCGTTGTCGTAATCGTAGAAAGCGATCCCGCAGCCGGTCGTCTCCAGCAGGTACTTGTTCTTATGCTCCCCGCCGAAGATCGTCTTCGTTTTGAGTCCCGATTGCTGGGCCACATCGACAAAGTTCACGCCGATAGAGTCGTTTGTGTCCGTTTTGGGATTTTCAGTTGCCGGCGCTGCCGACGTCGGTGCCTGCATGGCGAGCGACACCACGTCGGTGAAAGGAAGCACAACCGCAGTTCGGCAGAGAGAGCGCAGGAATTTGCGGCGTGAAAATGACAAGCGTGTACCCGATTCGGCTGTTCTCCATTGTGCCGCACAGGGGCTGCATTCGCAAGCCGCTTAGGTTCTGCTAAACCTGCTATTCTGAGTCGCTTACAGCGGTTGTGGGACCCCATCCTTTGGGATAGACTCAGGCGTTTACAATTGTCCCCGCCTGAAGGTGCCATGCGAAAAATATTCTCCTCCGCGCTTCTTATACTTGCCCTTTGCACAATTCCTGTAGCCGCCCAAACCAACGCAAAAACAGATGCCGAAGGCCACGAATGGTGGCAGCATGCCGTCTTTTACGAGGTCTATCCGCGCAGCTTCGCGGACAGCAATGGCGATGGTGTTGGCGACCTCAACGGCATCGCCTCGAAGCTTCCTTACCTGCACGATCTCGGGGTCGACGCCATCTGGATCTCTCCCTGCTTCCCTTCGCCGCAGGTTGACTTCGGCTACGACGTATCGGATTACGAGAACATCGATCCCATGTACGGCACCCTGGATGACTTCGACAAGATGCAGAAGCAAGCCTCGGCGCAAGGCATCCGGATCATCCTCGATTTCGTGGTGAACCACACCTCCGACAAGCACCCCTGGTTCCTCGAGTCCGCGTCCTCCAAAACCAATCCCAAGCGCGACTGGTATATCTGGCGCGACGGCAAAGGTCCCGGGAAACCGCCCAACAACTGGATCTCCGACTTCGGCCACTCTGCGTGGAAGTTCGATCCCAAGACCGGACAGTGGTACTACCACTACTTCTATGCCGAACAGCCGGACTTGAACTGGCGCAATCCCGCCGTCCGGGATGCCATGTTTGACGTGACTCGCTGGTGGTACAAGCGCGGTGTCGCCGGCTTCCGGCTCGATGCCGTCGATACCCTGTTCGAAGATCCGAACCTGAAGGACAATCCGGTATTCCCCGGCAAGAACGAATACGGCGATCCAAAGACCGAGCCGGTCAACAACGCGCATTTTCCCGAGGTTCACACCGAGCTTCAGAACCTGCGCAAAGTTGCCGACGAATACAACGCGGTACTCATTGGAGAGACGTGGACCAAGAACATTGACGAGCTCAAGCAATATTACGGCGCAGGCATTCGCGAACTTCAGATGCCGATGGACTTCCTGTTCACCAAGGTGAAGCCCTTGTCGGCCGCGGAGTTCCGTCGCCAGGTCGCCGACGTGGATTCCGTTCCGGGCTGGCCGGTCTTCGTCATCAGCAACCACGACATCGTGCGTCCTGCCACCCGCTGGGGCGATGGGGTCCACGACGACGCCATCAACAAGATGATGGCCGCCTTTTATCTCACTCTGCGCGGAACGCCCATCATGTATTACGGCGAGGAGCTCGGGATGGTGAATACCGATCCCAAGCGCAAGGAAGATGTGAAAGATCCCGTGGGACGCACCGGATGGCCCGTGAACAAAGGCCGCGACGGCGAACGCACTCCCATGCAGTGGGACACCAGCAAGAACGCCGGCTTCACCACCGGCGATACTCCATGGCTACCGGTGCCGGATAGCTACAAAACGCGCAATGTCGCAACGGAATCGCAGGATCCCAATTCCGTTCTGTCTTTTTACAAAAAAGTTCTCTCGCTCCGCCACACCAACGAACAGCTTCTGGAAGGCAGCTACCAGTCGATCACCGACGATCCAAATGTCATCGCCTACTTGCGTTCCTACAAAGATAAGGCCGTGCTCGTCGTCCTGAACATGTCCCCGACGCCGCACAAAATCGCCCTCGATCCTGCCAAGCAGGGCTTCCAAGCAGATGCGACCACGCTCCTGACCTCGATGAAGAACGTTCCGGGGCAGGTCAACACGTCGCAGTTCTCGCTCGAGCCCTACGGCGCTTACATCGGGGAGCTCAGCAAATCGAAATAGCCACGCGGGAATAGCAAAAGCGGCGCGAAAGCGCCGCTTCTTTTCTTGTCATCCTGAGCGAAGAACGCAAAGCGTTCGCAGTCGAAGGACCCCTACTTCACCATCACTCTTCTCCACATTCCACGAAAGAAAACCGCAAAGCGTGTCCTGGGCTCTTCACTTCCATCCCAACTCCCCCGCAAACACCAGCGCCGAGGCGTTCGTCCACCCAAATCCCACTACGTTCTCGCGATATCCCGCCTTCGCCTCGAAGTTGCTGGAACTCTCCACCACGTCATACTTCTCGCGGATGGTGCTGTCTTTCGCGAAATTTCGCGCGATCGTCCTGACCCAATCCGCGGCCACGCGGTCCGCCTCCGTCTTGTAGTGATACCGCCGCATTCCCTCCACCGCGATCATCTGGGTAGGCGCCCATCCGTAAGGCAGATCCCATTGCACGCCGGTCATATAAGGACTCATCGCCATTCCGCCCGGCCGCTCGAAAATGTCAATGTGCGACATTACCTGCTTCGCCTGGTCCTCCGACGCAAGCCCCACCCACAGCGGATAGAACGTGGTGATGTAGTCATAGGTCGAACGCTTCGAGGTCGTGAAGTCCCAGTCAAAGTAGCGACCGCGCTCGGGATCCCAGAGGTACTTGTTCACAAGTTCCTTCCGCTTCGCGGCGCGCGCTGCCCACTGGCCGGCTTCCTCGTCTTTCTTCAGGATCCGGCTGATTTGCTCCATGTCGGTCTCCGCCTTATAAAGAAGACTGTTCAGGCACACGGCCGCGAAGTGATGGGTCTTGCCGCTGAAGTCGCCGAAGCGAAACGAAATATCGAAGCCCGACTCGCGCATCGCGCGATCGCCCTTGTAGTAATCCGCCGTGTACTGCATTCTCGGCGGCTCCTCGCACCCCGGTTTTTCGTTGGAGTAGAGCTCGCAAACCCGCAACGTAAAGTCCGGTCCGGTCAGCGGAAGCTTGGCTTTGCCCGGCTCGGCCAGGTAGTCGGCGCGCTCATTCGAGGCCTGCAGGTAACGGAACACATCGCGATAGTAGGAATCGCGGGCGTCCGCAATCTCCGGCACCGGGCCGTTGCCATAGTCGTAATAGCGCGACAGCCCCGTGTCGCCGGCCAGTTTCTCCCCGCTCGTCCACATCCTGTAATCGCGCTCGATGTACGGGTATGCCTTCTTCAGGAAGGCTTCCTTGTCCGCGGCGTTCGGGTCCGCTTCGTACACGGCCAGCACCATCGAACTGAGGAACGGCGGCTGCGACCGGGTGAAGAAGTAGGTTCGGTTGGCGTTCAGGATGCCGCCATAGTTGTCGATCTCAAAAAAGAAGTTCTCCACCATCCCGCGAGCCAATTGATACCGGCCGTCCCGCAGCAGGCCGACGATGATGAAGTAGCTGTCCCATCCATACATCTCGTTCAGGAATCCTCCCGGGACCACGTACGGGTTCGGCAGGAAGAGAGCCCCCTGCATGAAGCTGTGGGTGTAGTCGAAGTCGCCGATCGCCGTAATCTTGCTCGGCAGATGCTTCAAGCCGACCTTGCAGCGGTTGGTCAGCTCCTTCACTGCTTCGGACTCTGGATAATCCGCGGGCAGATACAACACCGAGTGTTGCGGCGCGCGCTTATCGACCACCGTATCGCACGTCTGCATGGAACGCGTGAGCACGTCCCAACCCTTGTGGATGTAGTCGAGTACCTGCGGCATGTTCGCAGGCTCTTGCGCCTGCGCCACAGGTAAGGCGATCGCAAAAGCAAGCGTGAGGAATAGGACGTTTCGGAACCAGCGCATTATCATCGCGAGGGTCTCCTCCAGGAGAAAAATGAAACCCGTGCGAGATTAGTGGCTCACTCCCAACTTGCGCAACGCAAATTCGCGGCAGAATGTGCTGCTTTTCAGAAACTCAGCCTTTCAGAGCCGCCAGTATCTTTGTCCCCTCGGGCGAGCCCAGCCCGGTGCATGCGTCCCAACCTGCCTTTGCGGAATAGGCGCCATTATTGCCGCTGGTGATGTCGTGATTGTCCCCAGGATTCTTGTAGAGCAAGGGGTTCGCGAACCCTACCGGCTTGCCAAGGCCCTGGTTGAGCAACGCCACCAGTGCTGCCCAGAGCGGGGCAACCGCGCTGGTCCCGCCGATCGCTCCGGTTTGTCCATCCACCAGGATTTCGTATCCCGTGTTCGGGTCAGCGTCCCCCGCAACATCGGGTACCCCGCGCCCTACGTGATGATTTGAGTTCGCCGACGGCGGTACGCCCACACCGTTCTGCCAGTCCGGCAGGGGAAAGACGTCGCTGATTCCGCCTCCCGTCGCGCCGCCATTGGTGGAGAGATCGTTCCACACGGTTTCGCTGCTGATCGTGTTCCCGCTGGTTGCGATGCGGGTCCCGCCGCACGCCAGCACATGCGGGCTCGATGCCGGAAAGTCCACGTGGTTCGCGCCATCGCTCACTCCATCGGTCGAACCGTCATCGCCCGCCGCCACGCATACCGTGATGCCCAGGCTGGCCGCCGATTGGAACGCATCATCCATCGAGGTCATCGCCTGTTGCGTCCACGACGACTCCGGACCGCCCCAGCTGATCGAGATCACCGACGGCTTGTTGCTGGTGTCGTGCACCGCCGTGGTGATTGCGTTCAGAAATCCGGCATCGGTGTTTTCCGCGAAGTAAACCACGATCTTCGCGCCGCTCGCGATCGCACCCACGACCTCGATGTCCAGCATGACCTCAGCATCCGGACCATTGGGATCGCCCGTCGGCGCATTGCTGCCGTTGCCGACAGAGACGGAGGTCACTTGGGGCGTTTTGCTCAATTTCATCAGCTTCCAGTAATTGCTGAGATCCGAAGCGGTGTATCCGCCCCCCAACTCGATCAGCGCCACGCACTCTCCGCCTCCATCCATCCCGGCCGGGTAGTCGTAAAACCCACCCATTTGCACCGGAGTATAGGTGTGGGTGGTAGCCTGCGCGGCAGGCCGCCGAAAATGCGGCTTCGCCTGCGGACGGTCATCGAGTCCGAAGACTCCTTGCACGATGGGGTGCAATTCCTCCGGCACATACACGGGCCCGATACGTCCGCGATACCGGCGGCCCTCATGCTCATAGTCGTTCAACTCGACACCGAACGCCTCTTGCATCGCGCTGGCGGGTCCTGAGAGAACCACCGTCCTTCGCGCCGCGCTGCTCTCTTTCACCGTGAGCCCATGCTCATGGGCGAATCCTTCGATCCGCGCCAGGTCATCGGGATCCGCTCCATACCGCCTTCCGAATTCCTCCCGGCTCACAATCTTTCGCTCTGCCATTGAGGGCGAAAAGGCCCGCGCCTCAACAATCGCCTTGTCCTTTGCCCGCGATCGCACCCGCAGGGTCACATCCATCGGCGTACCCGGATCGCACGCCCCAACCTCCCGCGCGCCGCGCATTGCCGTACGTTCGCTACCTCGAACAGGAAGATGGTTCTTCGCAGGCACAGGGCCTCCTTAATGCAGCCGATGTTATTGAGGGTCTATGACTCTGACGGCGCTCCTCCGCCGGCGGGATGCTTCCGGTTTCTGGCATTCGTTGTACGCCATTCTGAATTCGTGCAACAATCTACCAATTCCTTCGGATCTCCGCCTCGTGAGGTCGTCCTTTGAAGCTGCTCTTAAAGTTCAACCTGATCTTCCTGTTGCTCGCCGGAACAGGATTGGCGATTGTCGCCCACGTCGCGTATCGCTTCCTGATGGAAAACGCCAAGACCCAGGTGGTGCAGCAGGCGCAGTTGATGATGGAGAGTGCCCGGGCGACCCGCGATTACACTTCCGACGAACTGAAGCCGCTGCTGTCCAGGGTCGCCGGTCACAGCGATGAATTCATCCCGCAGATCGTCCCAGCGTACGGCGCCACCCAGAGCTTCGCCCGGCTGCGCACCCGCTATCCCGATTACACCTACAAGGAAGCGGCCTTGAATCCTACCAACCCGCGAAACCGCGCCGAAGACTTCGAAGCCGATATCATCAATAGCTTCCGTAATCATCCCGACCAGCGCGAGATCATCGGCGAACGCCAGACGCCGACTGGCATGGCGCTCTATCTTGCCCATCCCATCCAGGTGAAACAGAGTTGCCTGGAGTGCCACGACGTCGCCTCGCGTGCTCCCGCAGCCCTGCTCAATACCTATGGCTCATCGAACGGATTCGGTTGGAAGCTGGGCGAGATCAATGCCGCGCAGATCGTCTCCGTGCCAACGGCAGTGCCGATCAAGATTGCCGACCGGGCCTACAAGACGCTGATCGCCTACCTGATCGTGACTTTCCTCTTCACCCTGATTGCCATCGATGCCGCTCTCTATGTCGTCGTCATCCGTCCGGTCTCGCAACTGTCTGCGACCGCGGACCGCGTGAGTCGCGGCGACCTCGATGTCCCCGAGATCCCCGTGCACGGCAAAGATGAAATCTCCGGCCTGACCGCGTCCTTCAACCGCATGTACGTCACGGTGGTGAAGGCGCTGAAGATGTTGAACGATTAAATTCTCGGTGTTGTCATCCTGAGCGAAGTTTCGCGCGACTTCGCGAAACGAAGTCGAAGGACCCCTACCCGCTCCAAGTGTGCTTCAGGTCATCCCGAGCGAAGAATCCGCAAGAAATTGCGGATTCGCAGTCGAAGGATCTCGGCAAGCCCGACTAAAACTCTCCGCTCGCCCGCAAATGTTTCCGTACCCCAACCAGGAAGCTCTTACGATTGTTTTCCGAATCGATCTCGCGCGCCACTTTGTCGCACAACTCACGTAAATCATTCGAACTGCTGGACGCTCGCTTCACGATTAATTTGGCGATGGGTCCCACGTAATTCGCCAATTGTGCCGTGATCTCGTTGAGCACCGCGGGATCGTAGCCGTGCGACGCCACTCCCGAACTTGCCGGCGTGACGTGCGCCGGTACGGTAGCCGTCGGTACAAAGGTGGTCTCCAGCGTCACCGCCAGGTCCATCATCCCATCGTCCAGGTGAATGCCGTCCAGAGCGCCCAGGAACTCCGCGGCGTTCTGGTAACGATCTCTCGGATGCTTCGCCAGGGCGCGCAGCACAACCAACGACAACTTCTCCGGCACCGACGCATTCAAGCGCGACGGCGAAACCGGCACCCCTTGCAGGTGTCCGTTGATGATCTCCGGAAACGATTCGCCCTGCACCGGCAGTCTTCCCGTGATCATCTCGTACAGGGTCACGCCCACGGAATAAAGGTCGGAGCGCCCGTCCAGCGGCTCTCCGCGAATCTGTTCCGGAGAAATGTAATGTACCGAGCCCAGGAGGGAGCCCGATGCCGTCAATCGTGGATCGGGCGTGTTCATCAGAGCCAGGCCGAAATCGAGCAGCTTCACCTCGCCGTGGCGGTTGATCATGATGTTGGTCGGCTTCATGTCGCGGTGGATCACGCCCTGGGCATGCGCATAGGCCAACGCTCCCAACGCCTGCCGGACGTACTGCACCGAATCCTTCAGCTTCACGCCCCGTGTGAGCGACTCGCCAAGGTTCAACCCCTCTACATACTCCATCACCATGATGAGCTGGTCTTCGTGGTGGAATGCCGTGTGCAATGCTGCGATGTTGGGATGGTTCAGGTTCGCCAGGACGCGAATCTCGCGCACGAAGCGGTCGGTCACTTCGGGGCGCCGCGTCGCTCCGGAGAGCAACACCTTCATCGCCTCGACACGCTGCGAGATCTGGTGGCGAACCTTGTAGACTTCGCCCATCCCGCCATTGCCGATCGGCGCGATAATCTCGTACGCGCCTACTTGTGCTCCCGGTCCCCACGCCATAAGTTCTGAGTATTCTACGATGAAAAGCGATGCGCGGATTGTGGGCGCCTACTGGAAGTCCTCCAGCTCCACTACACTCTCCGAATCCTCGGAGTCGTCTCGGTCGAAGGCGGCTTTTTGCCCATCCCGGCTCACGGTCATCCAGAAGGGGAACTTGCCCAGCAGCGTCAATTGCTTGAGCTGATTCGAGGCTAAGTCGAAGAAGCTCAGCATCGCTACATTTCCGGCTGCCTGGTCGACAAAGTAAATGCCCTTATCGGTCACCATCCAACTGGCCCAAGTTCCGGGTTCGACCTGCGAAGAGACCATCCTTTCATCCCCGCCGTTTTTCGGTACCTTCCAGACGTGCGGGTTGGGATACCGCGATTCGGCGTAGTAAATCGTCTGCCCGTCCGGTGACTCAAGCGGCGCGAAGCCGCCGTTCTTCGTGATCTGCTCCTGCTTCCCGTCTTTGAGAGAAAGCCTCCAAACCTGGAAGCGGCCTTCCCCACGGTCCGAGGAGAAGTACACAAAGCGCCCGTCATGCGACCAGCTCGGAACGCAGTTGTTCGAGTCGCCGCTGACCAGGACGCGCGGCGGGCCTCCATCGGCCTCGACCGCAAATATCGCGCTTGTGCCATGTAAGTTGGAGTCGAAAGCAATCGTTCGCCCGTCCGGCGACCAGCGCGGAGTCCCCGTGTCCCCTAAGCTCGTGATCCGTTTTGCCTGGGTGCCGTCGGCATTGCTCACCCATAGTTCGTGGGATCCACTGCGGTCCGACATGAACACCAGCCGCTTCCCATCCGGCGAAAACTGCGGGCCGCCATTTCGCCCGCCATACGCGATGATCCGCTGTGCTCCGCGAATGCCGGCCTCAATCACCAGCGGTGGTTGTTGTTGCGGCCTCGGTCTCGAGCCGAACACGGCAAAGATCGCTACGAACGACACCAGCAACAGCGCCCCTGCGATCACCCCGAGAAAGGCCCGGGGGATCCCATGATCGAGCCTGTGCTCTTCGTCTGGCATCCCCACGGCGATGTCGGGAACCGTGGCCGTGGCCGGCCATTGCGCTTCGCCATTGCCTCCTCGGGGATCCGCAACTGCCGCCACGGGAGGCTCCTCGACAGCCCGTCCACGTTCTACCTTGGCAATGAAACGGTATCCGCGGCGTGGCAGAGTCTCGATGAACTTCGGGTTTTCCGCGGAATCGCTCAGCAGGTCACGCAGCTTGTTCATCGCTGCGTTCAGTCCATGGTTGAAGTCCACGAACGTCTCGCCCGGCCATAGCTTGTCGCGCAATTCATCGCGGGTCACCAATTCGCCAGGCCGGGAGGCCAACACGGCGAGAATCTCGAACGGCTGTCCCACCAACTTCATCCGGGTCCCAAACTTCCAGATCTCGCAGGTGTGCAGGTCCACCTCATAGGGGCCGAAACGCAGACGATTTGGGTCAATGAGGTTGGTCATTTCCGAAAAACCTGCTCCCTCGAACTCCCGGAAGCCCTCGAACCTGCGATGTGGCCGAGCAGAGAAGCCAATGTTCTTAGCATTTTAGCGGATGAGGTGCCTTCTACCGAGAAATGAGCGGCCTTGCATTGAGCTACGTATCTGGCTGCCCCAAAGTTTCAGCCAAAAGCGGGCCGGCATGACTGCCCGCATCCGGAGGGTGGTACCGTGAAACAAAATCTCAATGTCTATAAGACACCTGTCTCGACCCCAAAGTTCTCGTTTCTTAAGACGCTCGCACTCGGTATAACGCTTGCCGCTGCTCTTGCCGTGCCCACTGCGGCCCAGGACCAGCCCTGCAGCCTGGCGGTCTTCACGAACCAGCTCTCGCCAAAAGCCAATGTCTGCGATTCCAGGACCGTCGCCGCACTCGCCCACCAGGGCCGCGTCTATGAACAGAACCAGATGGGCCTGGCCTCCATGCTGGTCATCGGCGCCGATGCCGATATCCCCAGCGCCGTGGCTTGGTTCCAAAAAGCCGCTCAGCACGGTTACGCTCCCGCGCAGGTCAACCTTGCCGTGCTCTATATCAATGGTTGGGGTGTGCCGCAGAATTATGGGACGGCCCTGCGCTGGCTCCGTGAAGCCGTCGACCAGCGCTATCCCGCCGCCTACTTCAACCTGGGAGAGCTCTATTTCAAAGGCGCCGGGGTTCATCAGGATTACGGCGAGGCCGTCCGTCTCTTCCGCCTCGGTGCCGAGGGCGGCAACTCCTATGCCCAAACCAACCTCGCCTATATGTATGACCGCGGCATGGGCGTCCCCCGGGACCTGACCACGGCCGCGGGCTGGTATGGCAAAGCCGCGGCGGCCGGCAACCCAATGGCAGAAAGCAACTTAGCGGATATGTATGAGCGCGGCGACGGCGTTCCGCGCGATCCCGTCGCGGCCTTCCACCTGTATCAGCAGGCCGCCGCCAAAGGACACACCGGGGCACAAATCCAACTGGCCTACCGCCTTGCCCAGGGCATCGTGACGGCGAAGGACCTTCAGGGCGCGCTCGCCTGGGTCTCGGCCGCCACCCTTGCCGGTGATAACCGCGGCGAGGAACTGCTCCAGACCCTGCAGACGCAACTCAAACCGGACCAGGTCAAGCACGCCAAAGAAACCGCCTCCCAGCTTCGCGCCAGCACCGAGCTGGCGGGTAAAACCGCTCTCATGCAACCGTGAAACTTCGCCAACCACAGGGGCAGCGTGGATCTGGAGACAACCCATCCGTACTTCATGGGGGTCCTCTGTGGGTACGCTTTCAAATTGGAGTTTACCCCGTCCAACTAGCACGGAAGTTACTGCTTCCCAGCGACTTCCTGTGCTGTCGAAGCATCCAAGTAGGGGTATAATGGCCGGACTTCCCGCGCAAAATCGGGATCCCCAAAAAGCAGCCCATGTCGAAATTTACGAAGTTCGTGTTGCTAGGTAGCTCTCTCTTTGTCGTTCTCTTCATTGTCTATGGGAGCCTCGGCGTGCATGCCGACTCCAAGAGCGATGGCGCGTACCGCCAACTCGGGGTTTACAGCGAGGTACTCTCGCGCATCCGCACCGAGTACGTGGTCGAGCCCGACATGAACCAGGTCACCGACGGTGCCCTGCACGGCCTGCTCGAGAGCCTCGACGCCAACTCCAGCTACCTGAATCCGGCCGAATACAAGGCCTACCAGGAGCGGAAGTCCGAAGGGAAGGCGAACATCGGAGCGGCCGTTTCCAAGCGTTACGGCTACGCTGCGATCGTCTCCGTCATTCCCGGTGGCCCGGCCGATAAGGCTAACCTGGAGAGCGGCGACATCGTGGAAGCCATCGAAGGCCGGACGACCCGCGAAATGTCGCTCGCCGAAATCGATGGGCTCCTTTCCGGCAAGCCCGGCTCGGTGATCAACGTCAGCGTCGTGCGCCCCCGCAAGGCGCAACCGCAGAAGACCCCCATCACCCGCGAAATCGTCGTCACTCCTCCGGTGGTCGAGAAGCCGATGGAAGATAACATCGGCTACATCAAGGTCATCACCTTCACCAAGGGACGCACCCAGGAGATCGCCAACGACATCAAGGCCGCCCAGAAGCAGGGCGCCCGCAAGCTTATTCTCGACCTTCGCAACTGCGGCGCCGGCGAAGAGCAGGAAGGAATCGCGACCGCGAACCTCTTCCTGAACCACGGCATGATTGCCTACCTGCAGGGACAGAAGTACGCCAAGCAGGTCTATAACGCCGATGCCTCCAAGGCGATCACCAATCTTCCGCTCGTCGTCCTGGTCAATAAGGGAACCGCCGGCCCGGCTGAGATCGTAGCCGCGGCAATTCTCGAAGACGCCCGTGGCGATGTTCTTGGCGACAAGACCTTCGGAGATGGCGCCGTCCAGCAGCTCTTCCCGCTGGCCGATGGCTCCGCCGTCATGATCTCGATCGCGAAGTATTATTCGCCCTCCGGCAAAGCCATCCAGGACACCGCCGTCACGCCGAATATCCTGGTCGCTGACAACGACGATTACGCCTCTCCGGATGACGCCGACGACAGCTCAAGCAGCGAAACTCCGGACGTCAAGACCAAAGACCAGCCCGACGAACAACTCCGTCGCGCGGTCGAGGTCCTCAAGAACAAAGACCAGAAGTCGTAACCCATCTCCGACGGATCAAAGGGCGCGAGTCATTCGCGCCCTTTTTCTCGTTCGTACGCGCGCCGCTCCAGGAAACAAATCGTAGCGCATCACTCTCTCTTGTCATCCGGGAGAGCGCAGCGACGCAGGGACCTGCTGTTTCTGTCGATCGGCGAAAACTGCTCTGAAATAATAGATCCATGACCATCCGCACCCTCTCTACCCGCGAGGTCTATCGCAACCCCTGGCTGCGTCTGCGCGAAGACCGCATCCAGCGCAGCAACGGGACCGAAGGCATCTATGGCGTCGTCGACAAAGACGACTGCGCCATCATCCTGCCCGTCGATGGCGACCACATTTATCTCGTCGAACAATTTCGCTATACCGTGCAACGCCGCTGCCTCGAACTTCCACAAGGTGGATGGGAGACCGCCAACGTCGATCCTGAACAACTCGCGCGCGGCGAGTTGAAGGAAGAAACCGGCTTAGTCGCGGACGCCATGCGGTTTCTCGGCACGTCCTACGTCGCCTATGGCTATGCCAACCAGAAGATGCACATCTTCCTCGCTACTGGCCTCACGCAACACGAGAAAGAGCCGGACCCCGAAGAGCACGACCTCCAGCTACACCGTATCCCGATAACCGAGTTCGAAGCCATGCTCCGCGATGGCCGTATCTCCGATGTCTGTACTCTCGCCGCTTGGGCTCTCTACCGGCTGCAATAAAAAAGGCGCGATCGCTCGCGCCTCTCCTGCCAGCAACTTTCTAGCTGCCTGCGGAAGACGTAGGCGTTCCTGTCCGGTTGAACTTGATCGCCGTATTCTTCCACTGGATGCCTTGTAGAACGTTGCCGCGCGTATCGATCGCCTGGTCGTAGTCCGACTTTGTGTCAACTACTGTCGCCGGTACGCTGGCGACGACCCTCTTTCCCTGGTTGATGGTTGCAGTCACGTTTCCGCTTCCATCCCACTGCACATGGTACGTGCCTGCGGGTACTTGCGTGCCGCCGACCGTAACCGCATTCGGCAACGTTACGCTTTCGGAAGAATGCGATGCCGCGAGCAGTGTCACGGGCGCCATCATCAGTGCGAGCACAAGTGGTGCTATATACTTCGATTTCATTTCCTGAACTCCTTTGCAAATTGCTCCGGCTTCGCAGTGCGAGCAGTGATCCCGGTTCCACGGCCGTGCTTATATTGTTTGACGAATCGCCGCTCGCGAAGATGCAAGAATGTCCCCCTGGAATCGCCATGTTTTGTAATCGCCGAATGCGATTTGCCTGCTTTGGCCCGCTCGACAATCGGCTGCGCTTTCAATACAAACTCTAAGTGGCCTCCGCTCGCCCACTTTCGGGGGACTTCCGCCAGACCCTGCGCCTCGCGCTGCCGCTGATCTTTGCCGAACTCGGCTGGATGAGCATGGGCCTGGTTGACACCATCATGGTGGGCCGCCTGCCCGATAGCGCCATCGCCATCGGCGCCACCGGTCTCGGCCAGTCTCTCTACCACATGCTCGCCATCTGCGGCGGCGGGCTGCTGCTCGGGATGGACACCTTCGTCTCCCAGGCCCACGGGCGCAACGACCTCCGCGATGCCCGTCACACCCTGGTCAATGGCCTCGTCCTCGCAGCGGTTCTCACCCCGCTGCTCATGGTTGCCGTCTCATTCTGGCCGTTTCTCATGCGCCGCTTCGGCATCAGCCCCGAACTCGTCGGTCCCATGCAGCCCTTTCTTTACGCCTTGAATTGGGGAACGCTGCCGCTGCTCGCCTACTTCGCGCTGCGCCGCTACTTGCAGGCAACGAATGTCGCCTTGCCGATTGCCTTCGCCCTCGTCTCCGCCAACATCGTCAACGCCGTCGGTGACTACGCTCTCATCTACGGACACCTCGGTTTTCGCGCCCACGGCATCACCGGATCAGGATGGTCCACCTGCTTCGCTAGGATCTACATGGCGCTGGTTCTTGCCGCCACTTACTTTTGGACGGAGAAAACCGATCGGGGCGAAACCGGCAAAACTCGCCCGAGGATCGATCCAGCCCGCATTCGCGCATTGTTGCACCTGGGAGCGCCGGCATCCGGCCAGATCCTGCTGGAAATCGGCGCCTTCGCCGCCGCGACTGCGCTGTGCGCCCGCCTCGGCCCCGTGCAACTCTCCGGACACGAAATCGCTCTGAACTGCGCCGCCTTCACCTTCATGGTCCCGCTGGGAATCAGTTCGGCGGCCGCCGTTCGCGTAGGACAGAACCTGGGAAGAAAGGACGTCCTCGGCGCACGCCGCGCCGGATGGTCGGCAATTTTGCTCGGTGCCGGCTTCATGACCTGCGCCGGACTTGTGTTCGTCTCGCTGCCGGGAATGATTGCCCGCGCCTTTTCCGCCGATCCGAACGTCGTTCGCATCGGAGCCACGCTATTGCTGGTGGCCGCCGCATTCCAACTCTTCGACGGCCTGCAAGTCGTGACCACGGGTGCATTGCGCGGTGCAGGCGAGACGCGCACGCCGATGATCGCGAACTTTATCGCTTACTGGCTCATCGGCCTGCCCCTCGGCTATGTTCTTGCCTTCCACTTGCACTGGGGGGCACTCGGGATCTGGATCGGGCTCTGCTGCGGGTTGATCCTGATTGGCTCCGCGCTGCTCTGGACCTGGCACAAGAAACAGCTCGCAACCTAGCATTCACCGAGGAACTCCGGTCTTGTCATCCTGAGCGAAGAACGCGAAGCGTTCGCAGCCGAAGCACCCCTCTTTCGCTTCCTTCCATCCTTCACTCATCCCAATTCCTGCTCCGCCCTATCGAATCCGTCGTACCCTAAGGCAAATCCCCGCCTGCTCTCCCCCACTCATCGTGCTATTCTGGCTTTGCTCCGCGCCCCATTGGTATGACTTCGCTTTACGACAATCTTCCCCCGGTTGAGGTGGGCGGCCGGAAGCTGGTAGGCCGTGTTTTTTTCGCCCTTCTGATCTTCATCGCCGCCTTGCTTGGCGTGGGCAGCGGACTCCTCCTCGTCTATTCCACCGACCTCCCGCAAGTCACCGAACTGGAGAAGTTCCGTCCCAGCTCTATCACGGAACTCTACGATGACCAGGGCCGCATCATCGGCTCCTTCGCCCTGCAGCGCCGCATGATCGCCGGCTACGACGATTTTCCCAAGGTCCTGCGCGACGCCATCATCTCCACCGAAGACAAGGACTTCGAAAACCACTTCGGCATCAATTTCTGGCGCATGTTCGGCGCCGCCTTCCGTGACCTCAGCTCCGGCAGCCGCGCCCAGGGTGCCTCTACTCTCACCATGCAGCTCTCCCGCAACCTGTTCCTCTCCGCCGACCGCAACTTCCGGCGCAAGGTGCAGGAGATCATGCTCTCCATCCAGATCGAGCGCCGCTTTACCAAGGAACAGATCTTCACCATGTACTGCAACCAGATCTATCTCGGCCACGGCGTCTATGGCTTCGAGGCTGGTTCGCATTTTTATTTCAACAAACCCGCGAAAGATCTCACTCTCGAAGAAGCCGCGGTTCTCGCCGGTTTGCCGAAAGCGCCCAATTCCTATTCGCCGATCAACAGCCCCGAGCGCGCGCTCCGCCGCCGCAACCTCGTGATCAACAACATGCTCGAAGACGGCAAGATCAATGCGGACCAGGCCTTCAAGGCGAAGGAAACGCCGATCAAGCTCACCTTCCAGAGCGATCCCAATTCCCTGGCGCCAAATTTCGTCGAAGAGATCCGCCGCTACCTGGAGAAAAAGTACGGCACGGACGAGGTGCACGAAGGCGGCCTGCGCGTTTACACCACGCTTAACATGGACTTGCAGCACACCGCCAACCAGGCGTTGCTCGATGGCCTGGCCGCCTACGAGCGCCGCCACGGCTGGCGCGGTAAACTGCCTAACGTCGTTGCTGCCGGAGACGATCTCGCGAGCTACCAGCATCCCGATTGGGATAACACCATCGAACCTGGCAGTTACGTTCACGTCCTCGTGACCGAAGTCTCGCCCGCTTCGGCCGCCGTGAAGTTCGGCCGCTATACCGCCGCCATCGTGCCCGAGGACATGAAGTGGACCTCGCACAAATCTCCGCAGGAGATCCTCAGCGTCGGCGACGTTGCGTACATCAAGGTCATCTCGCTCACTGGCGATCGCGCCAAGGTTTCGCTGGAAGAAGATTCCGGCGCGCAAGGCGCCATCCTCGCCATCGACAACGCTACCGGCGACATCAAGGCGATGGTCGGCGGGCGCGACTACGAGGAATCGAAGTTCAACCGCGCCACCCAGGCGCTGCGACAGACCGGCTCCTCCTTCAAGCCTTACGTTTATGCCGCCGCTGTCGACCAACTCGGTATCACGCCCGACGACACGATCCTCGACGCGCCGGTGAGCTTTCCCACGGCTACCGGTGTTTACACGCCGCATAACTACGATGGCAAGTTCGAAGGCACCATCTCTCTGCGCCGCGCCCTTGCGGACTCGCGGAACATTCCGGCGCTGAAACTCGCCGAGCGAGTTGGGATTCACAACGTCATCGAAATGGCGCATCGCTTCGGCGTCACCTCGCAGATTCAACCCTATCTCCCGGTTGCCCTGGGCGCCGCCGAAATCACCCTCGTCGAGCAGGTCGCTGCTTATGCCACCTTCCCCAACGACGGTGTGCGCGTCACCCCGCGGTTCATCACCAAGGTCACCGACTACGATGGCCGCGTCCTCGAAGAGGACTATCCCGACGTGCGCGATGTGATCAAATCCGAAACCGCCCGGACGATGGTAGATTTCATGCGCGAGCCCATCCTGCATGGCACAGCCTATGCCGCCAGCCTTGCGTTCAAGGGCCATGCCCTCGGCGGCAAAACCGGCACTACCAACGATTTCACGGACGCCTGGTTCATCGGCTTCTCGCCTTCGGTCACCTGCGGCGTCTGGGTCGGCTTCGATGAAAAGAAATCGCTCGGCGCGAAAGAGACCGGCGCCGGGCCGCACTGCCCATCTGGATGGACTACATGAAGGTGGCGCTGAAGGGGAAGGATGGCGAGGAATTCACCGGCCAGCCCACGCCTCCACCGGCAAGCGCGGTGGCGCATAAAGGCCAGCCACCGGCAGCCGCGCCGCCCGGCGACGATGCGGAGTCTCACTGATGCGCAGATTCTTCCGCCTCGTGTTGCGCTTTCTCGTACTGGTGGTCGTCTTTCTGGTCTCCCTGCTCACCGCCATGCGCTTCGCCATTCATGGCCGTGAAGTCCCCGTGCCCAAACTGGTTGGCATGACGCCGCCGCAAGCCGAACAGGCTTTGGCGAATAGCGGGTTGGTCTATATCCGCGAGAACCGTTACTACTCGACGGAGGTTCCGGAGGGCCACATCCTCAGCCAGGTTCCCGCTCCCGGAGAAAAGGTTCGCCGTGGCTGGCGCGTTCGCGTCGCTGAAAGCATGGGACCGCAACGCGAAGTGATTCCGGCGGTGATCGGCGACAGCGAGCGCGCCGCCGAACTCAACATCCGCCGCCGCGGCCTCGACCTCGGCACAGTCGCTACCGTTCAGATCCCCGACGCCCCATCCGATACCGTCATTGCCCAGAGTCCGCCGCCGAATGCGACGGGCGTTACTTCGCCGAAGATCAGTCTGCTCGTCGCCGCGCCCGCAGAACCGCAGTGGTTCGTGATGCCCAACTTCATCGGCCAGCCGCTCGATAGCGTCGTCAAGAGCATCAGCAGCGCCGGGTTCAAGGTCGGCAACATTCACACCATCAACCCCGAGCCGCCCGTCGCCGACTCCAGCATCCCGATGCTGCCCCAGCCGTCGCCCGCGCCCGTCGCCCCTACTCGCAGTGTTGCCGTCGTCGTCCACCAATCCCCCGGCCCCGGCCAGAAAATTCCCGCCCAGGCCCTGATCAACCTCGACGTAACCCGCTAACCCCACGTCATCCTGAGCGAAGCGGCGTCGGCGCCGCGCAGTCGAAGGACCTGCCTTTTCCATGACTCTCTCGCCCGTTCTGACATTCGGAGCGAAGCGCTACTATAGGCGGTCAGAACCGCTGCGAAGAAACCATCGCAAGGCTGGACGCCCGGAAAGGTCCGCAAAAAGCCTCCGCGAAGCAGGGTTTCGGGGTCAGAAATCGCCATTTCGGAAGCGATTTTGTGCAATTCTGAGGCGCAATCGAGCACTTTTACGCCCTCAAAAAGCACCTTTTCGACGACCTTTTCGCCCTCTTCGGGCTCCAGCGAACAGGTGGAATAGACCAGTCGGCCACCGGGCGCGAGTTGCCGCAATGCCGCCTGCAGGATCGCAACCTGCCGCCCCTGGAGATCGATGAGATCTTCGGGCTTGAGCCGCCACTTGATTTCGGGATTGCGGGCCAGCGTTCCGGTGCCGGAGCAGGGAACGTCCGCCAGAACACAATCGAAAGACTGCGCCACGGCGATGGCAGTGACATCGGCGGTCTGTATGTCTACGTTGGCGGCGCGTACCCGCTCGCGAAGCAATCGCGCGCGCGCTTCGTGCAACTCCAGCGCCACGATTTCGGAACCCGGGTTGCGCTCCGCGAGAACCGAAGTTTTCCCGCCGGGGGCCGCGCAGCAATCGAGCACCCGTTGGCCGCCGCCGGCGAGCACTGCGACCAGCTGCGATGCTTCATCCTGGATCCAGACTTCGCCGCGCGCGAAGGCTGGGGTCCTGCGCACGTCCCCGCTGGTCACGTGCCGCGCGGCATGCAGCAGGTGTCCGGGCTCAAGGGCGATGCCCGCGGTTTGCAGTTCGCTTTCAACGACTGCGCGGCGAGCGGGATCGAAAGGCAGTCGGATCGTCGTTCGCGGGATTTGCTGGTCGTAACGGCAGATTGCCTCGGCCACGCCCTCGCCGTAATGCTCGACCCAGCGCGCGACCATCCACTCCGGATGGGCATATTTCGCGGCGAGGGTTGTCTCGTCCGCAGGATTCGAATTCTGTGCCAGCTTGCGCAGCACCGCATTGGCGAAGGGGACGGCCGAGCGCTTTCGCGCCCGCTTTACAAGTTCCACGCTCTCGTTGACGGCTGCGTTGGCGGGGACACGGTCGAGGAAGCGTAGCTGGTAAGCAGCGATCCGCAGCGCAAGCAGCACCTCGCGATCGAGTTTGCGCAGAGGTTGCGAAGAGTGTGCGGCGATCGAGGCATCGAGCGAAGATTGCCAGCGCAAAACGCCGAGGACGATCTCGTTCGCGAGACCGCGATCAGCAGGTGAAAGTTCATCGAGCTTCCTGGAATGGAGGAGTTCGCTGGCGAATGCAGCATCGCGCTCTACGCGGAGGAGGATGTCGAAGGCGGCGGCGCGAGCAGGGGAGGAACGGGGCACACAGTTAGTTTACCGATTCCTGCGGAGAGAGGATGGGAAGCCGAATCGATCCTTGGCGCGGGGATTGCTCGGTATTTCTTCATGGCTCGACTGGTCTGGTGTAGGCGAGGGTGGATGGAACATGTAGCCGCGGCAGGGGCTAAAGGCCGCCGATCTCTTGCGCCGTTCCGGCACGACTAAAGTCGTGCCCTGATACAGGTCGCCTTGCGTGCCATCATCGATGCAAGGTCATGAGACAAGCCGTTCGCCGGGTTTTGGCCGATAGCCGTTAAGGAAATCGCGAGCCGTCATGCGCTTCTTGCCTTCGAGTTGCAGTTCGAGAATTTCGAGCGCTGTACCGTTACCGGCGCCGGCGATCAGCCGATTGTTGCTCTCCTGCAATTCACCGGGTTGGAGAGTGAAGTCTTCGGTGAGGACTTGGGCGGCGTGTACGGTGAGGGCTTTGCCGCGAAAGCGCGTGAAGGCTCCGGGCCACGGCTGAAAGCCGCGCAAGCGGTTGACGATCTCTTGCGCGGATCGATGGAAGTCGATCTGTCCATCCTCTTTTTTCAGGATCGGCGCAAGCGTGTGTTCCGCATCGTTCTGCGAAACCGGGGTAATCACTCCGGCTTCCAACCGCGCCAGGGTTTCGACCAGCAACTCCGCGCCAAGTTCGGCCAATCGCGGTGCAAGCGTTTCCGCAGTGTCATCCGGCGCAATCGGCATCTCGGCCTGGAGGAGCATAGCGCCGGTGTCGAGCCCGGCATCGATCTTCATGGTGGTCACGCCGGTCGTACGCTCGCCCATCGCAATGGCCCACTGGATGGGCGCAGCCCCGCGGTATTTCGGCAGCAGGGAGGCGTGCACGTTAATGTTGCCCAGAGGCGGCAGGTCGATCATCCACTGCGGAACGATGCGCCCATAGCCGACGACAATGATCGCGTCCGGCGCGATTTGCGTGAGCTGCTTGCGGAACTCTTCGTTGTTCTTGATCTTCTCCGGTTGCGTCACCGGCAGATCGAGCGCGAGCGCCGCCTCTTTCACCGGCGAAAGGGCCACGCCCATGCCGCGCCCCTTGGGCCGGTCTGGTTGGGTCACCACCAGTCGCACATCATGCCCAGCGCGAATGATGTGCTGCAGCGAGGGCACCGCGAAGCGCGGCGTTCCGCAGAAGACGAGCTTCATCTACTGACCCTTGGCGAGAGCGTCGGCGGTCACGAAGTTCGGATCGATATCGACCGGGATGCCGCCCATCTTATCGATGGCCTTCTGGAACTCCGCCGGCACGGTTCCGTACTGGTCGAGGAATTTCTTCGTTCCCTCGTAATCGCCGTGGGCTTCGAGCGTCAGCATGTCGTGATCGAGGTCGCGAACGGCTTCCTTGATCTTCGTGAAGTCCACCGCGAAGGTCCCATCTGGCCGCGCGACGAATGCCCCATGTTGCAACAGGTAGCTGACCTGCACCGCCATGCCCTTGCCGTGCGCTTCGTGGGTTCCGAAGCGCAACGTCCGGAATGACGATGCGAGATAGGTTGTGTAGAGCTTCTTTTCCGAGTTGGAGTCCACTTTCAGCACGCCGTCGAGTCCCATCTCCTTAACGTGATCGAACATGTACTGCAACGCGAACAACCCGGTGACGTCGGCCTTCGCTTCCTCCAGCGCGCTGTACAGTTCCTTGATCTCAACGCGCGGATTGGTTTTGCGGCCGTTGACTTCAATCTCGTGGGGTCCGAGCCCATGGCAGAGTTCATGGGTCAGGATGTGGGTGAAGAAGAGATCGAAATCGACATACTGCTGATCCTCGGCCGGGAGCACCTGCTTCGAGATGGGGATCAGCACGCTCGTGAACTTGGCTTCCTGGACGTTCTTCAGCATGACCCGCTTGGCGCCCTTTTGCGCGACCACGCGGTCGTCATTGGGCAGGTTGTACGCCGCGGTCTGGACGCCGTGCGCGCCGTCGCCTGCATCGAGGATCTCGTTGACCACGCGAATCGGCGCCGCTGCCCCGAGCTTCGGGTTGCGATACTTTGGGTCGATCGGCAGGTTGTTCTCGATCTCCTGCAAGTGTTTGGAGAAAGAGCCGAGCTTCTGGGTTTCCGCATCGTCTCGCAGGTTGATAAAGGCCTCATAGGCCGCTTTGTAACCGAAAATCTGATCGTTGTAGGTTTCGTACGGGCCGATGGTCGGATCGATGGGAGCATCGAGATCCATCCAGTCCATATCGCTCTGGTAGTAATCGTTGGAGAGGAACGCCTCCGCCCGCGAATTCAGGAATTTCTTCAGAGACGGATTGTCGGTGAGCGCGGCGGCCTCCTTCAGCAGCGCGGCACACTTCTCCAGATCGGACCGATAGGCATCGCTATACGGTACGATCTTAAGTTTTCCGTCCCGTCCACGTTCGATAACGGTAAAGAAGCCCTTGGCTGCCTGCTGCTGCTTCTCCGGCAAAGTCTGGACCCAGCTCTCGAACTCTGCCCGCGTCATGTCCTCGGGATAGAAGTTGGCCCCGGGGAGCTTGCGAGGCGGCACGCCGGGCAGGAAGGCCGTCAGGCCATCGAGCGCCGACCAAGGTCCCTTGTTTAACCAGAAATACCGCGCCCGCTCCCGGCCGAGCTCCGAATGGTCTGCCTGCAGCTTCTGCCACAGGGCATGGTCGCCGCTCCAATATTGCGTCATGAAGATGCTGTCGATCAGGTGGGCCGCTTCCACCAGCTTCACGAGGGCTTTCTGATCGCCCGGGGAGAGCTTTGCGGTATCCACCTTCACCTCGGTGGGTGCGAAACGTGCCGCCATCGTTCTCAGTTCGGCAGCGTCGGGGAAGCTCCTGGCAGGGGCGGTCTGGGCAACGCCGCTCATGGAAATTGCAAGGGCCAGGAATGCAAGCAAGGCTTTTTTCATGGGATGATTTTCCTCCCGGTCTTGATTCGAGCGGAGGCAACCAAGGATGATAGCAGCCGGAGAATCCCCGAGCCCGCTCTCGTATCCGCCTTAATCCTCGGTTTTTCCGCCTTGGAACGGTACATTCTGGGCCGCTGCGCGTTAAACTAGAAAGACATACGATTCACACAACAACTTGGTGGAACCGGGGACGATTTGCTCGTTTTCCCCTGGATTGCCAGGCTTTTGGTGCAGGAGTACATGAAAAAGATCCTTCTTCCGTCCTTACTGATTGCGGCCCTAGCTGTGCCCCTGTTTGCGGGCGACGATACGGTCGTAGAAGAGATCATTGCGCGCGTCAACAACCAGATCATCACCCGCGCCGACCTTCGTCGTGAGAGCGAGCAGGTGCTCGACCAGCTCAAGCAGCAGGATGCCGCGACCGCAGACCAGAAGTTCGTGCAGCGCCAGAAGGACGTGTTGCGCGACCTCATCGACCAGCAGCTTCTCGTCGATAAGGGGCAGGATCTCGGGATTTCGGCAGATACCGAGCTGGTGAAGCGCCTTGACGACATGCGCAAGCAGATGGGGCTGACCGACATGGACGCACTCGAAAAGGCGGCCCAGCAGCAGGGGATATCGTTTGAGGATTTCAAGCAGAACCTCAAGAACCAGATCATTACCCAGCGCGTGATCAGCCAGGAAGTGGGCAGCCACATCAACATTGGGAAAGAAGAAGAGCTTAAGTTCTACAACGCGCATAAGGACGAGATGGAGCGGCCGGAGCAGGTCCGCCTGAGCGAAATCCTCATCCCCGTGGATACGGAAAAAGACCCCGACGGAAAGCTGCGCAGAAAAAAGCCGAGGCCGTGTTGGCGCAGCTGAAGGAAGGTAAGAAGTTCGACGATCTGGCGAAGGCGGAATCCAGCGGCCCCACCAAGGACAACGGGGGCGACCTCGGCTACTTCAAGCGGGGCGTTCTGGCCAAGGAATTGGAAGAGCAGGTTTTCCCGCTCAAGGGCGGCGACAACACCCAGCCGATTCGAACCAAGCAGGGCTTCGTGATCATCAAGGTCACCGAACACCAGCAGGCGGGCGTTCCGTCACTCGAAGAAATCAAGCCGAAAGTCGATGAAGCCGTGTACATGGACAAGTTGGAGCCGGCGCTGCGTGCGTACCTCACCAAGTTGCGCGAAGACGCGTTCATCGACATCAAGCCCGGGTATGTAGATACGGCGTCAAGTCCCAACGAGACCAAGCCGGTTTACACGGCTACGGCGAGCAACGATCACGCGAAATCGAAGATCAAGAAAAAGAAAAAACTCCTGCTCTTCTAAATAAAGGCGCCTGCGGGCGCCTTTTCGATTTGGGTGAATTTCTGCCAGGATTTTCACAGCAATTCACAGCTTTGCCCTGATTCGCACAAGTTCCGCACATCCGCAGGCCATTCTTTCGTTGAGCGAACGCTTCGGTTACGGCAATCTCAATGGCACGCAAGGGTTCTTTCTGTAGCGTGGCAGTATCGCGGTCGGCAGAACGAAGGGGATCGTAAAGGCGGGCGCGGCGCAGCAGGCGCGGCGCCCAGCTTACGGGCAGGCAAACTCTCCCGGAAGAAAACTTTTACGATCACTGTCCCGCAGGGATTCGTTCTGCAGAACGTGGCGGGAGCGCAGGTCCCGCAAGCAGTGTGAGCAGCCGGATTCGTTCCGGGGGTTCGCGCGATTTGCGGGAAAGGCCGTCGCAGGGCCGAACGTCTGCAAAGAGGTTCCGCTCGCCGGTTTAGGGTGATTGGCAGCCCATGGCTGCCGGTTGTCTTCCTGCGCTGCCGCACCATTTTTCGAATGCCGGAACTCCCACAGGGAGAGCCGGATGGTGAGCGCTCACCCGCTCCGCGAAAATGACAAATCTGCCCTCCGAGCAATCGGGAACAGAAAGGCTCCGACGGGGCGGCTCGACGGTGGCTGGCCATCGAGCCGCATTCCCATCGTGGCGGGTACTCGATTCAGCAAGGGCGGGACTTCGGTCCCGCCTAACTTTTCTCGTACACTAGGTCAGGGCTTTCCGAAGATGGCAACCGTCAATCAAAGTCTGGATCGCGGTCTTCCCGCCGCCATCGAAGCCGAGAAATCGATCCTCGGCGCCGTCCTTCTCGACAACGCGGTGTATGACCAGACCACCGGCCTGAAGTCGGAAGACTTTTACCTCGACGGGCACCGCCGCATCTTTGGCGCGATGATCGACCTGCGTGAGACTTCGCGGGCGATCGATATCATCACGCTCACCGATGAGCTGGGCCGCCGCAAGGACCTCGAAGCCTCGGGGGGCGTCGCCTACATCGCCTCGCTGACCGACGGCGTGCCGCGCCGGCCGAGTATCGAGCAGTACGTCAAGATCGTGCGCGATAAAGCAATGCTGCGCGCGCTCATTCATGCCTGCAACAACACCATGGCGCAGGCTATCGACCAGTCGGACACGGTGGAGGAGATTCTCGATCGCGCCGAGGCGGAGGTTTTCGCCATCTCGCAGGGGCGGGTCGGAAACGATTTCAAGGACGTCGCTTCGATCGTGAAGGACTCGTTCGGTTCCGTCGATGCGCTGCTCAAGCGCGGCCAGCGAATTACCGGGCTGGAGACGCACTTCGCCGATCTCGACGGCCTTACCAGCGGATTTCAGCCCTCCGATCTCATCATCATCGCCGCGCGCCCTTCCATGGGCAAGACTGCGTTTGCGATGAATATTGCCGAGAATGCGGCGGTGAACGATGGCAAGGTGGTCGGTATCTTCTCGCTGGAAATGTCACGCGAGGCGCTGCTGCTGCGCATGCTCTGTTCGCAATCGCAGGTGAACTCGCACAACATGCGTACCGGCTTTCTTGGACGGGAAGACATCGGGAAACTACAGGCAGGACTGGAGCGCCTGCTGCGCGCGCCTCTTTACATCGATGACACCCCGGGAATTTCGGTGAGCGAGATGCGCGCCAAGGCGCGAAGGCTGGCGCAATCGAACCATGGAAAGCTCGACCTGGTTGTGGTCGATTACCTGCAGCTTATGTCGGGCACGCCGATTGGCGGCAAGCGTTTTGAAAACCGTACCCAGGAAGTTTCCGCGATTTCACGCGGCCTGAAGGCGGTTGCGAAGGAGTTGCGCGTGCCGGTGGTAGCGCTTTCGCAACTCAGCCGTGCTCCCGAACAGCGCGGCGGCAAAGACAACGAGCCGAAGCTCTCCGACCTGCGCGAGTCGGGATCGATCGAGCAGGACGCCGACGTGGTGATGTTCCTCTACCGTCCCGAATACTACGACCGAGACAACGTCGATATCGAAGGCATCGCCAAGCTGATTATCGGCAAGCAGCGTAACGGTCCGACCGATACCGTACAGTTGGCCTTCCAGAAGGAATTCACGCGGTTCATGGACCTGGATCGAACTTCGTGGATCAAAGGCTAGGCTGAAGCGCTAGCGGTATGCTTCGCCAGGGACGTTTTCATTTTTGCGCGTGGAAGCCGGATCCGGATCAACCAGAAGAACATCGCGAGGAACGGCACGGCGGTGAGGAAGTAGAGCGCGCCGGAGCGCCGCATGAAAGCCGGGAAGAGGTGGGCGCGCGCCAGGAACACGGAGCCTGCGGCTACGAACAGCCCGAAGCACATGCGCCACAGGTGACGCGAAATGCGCTGGGTGTAAGACATGCTTCCCCGCAGCAACATGCGCATGTCTCCAGTTGCGGCGAGGGCGGCGATGCACCCCAGGAAAACATAGAATCCGGCGGCCAAGTCATATTTGGTGCCGTCCACGCTTTTCGCCGCTTGCACGGCAAAGGTAAAGAGCACGGCGGTCAACGACGTGATCCACGCCAGCCCTACCCAATCGTAAGGACGAGCCTTGCCGTCGCTGCGCCGCGCCGCCATCCACGCGGTCGAAACCATATATGCCGTCAGCAGACCGCCGAACACGTTGCTCACCTGCGACTTCCTCAGCGCGAGATAAGCCCCGTCAGTGGCCATGATCAGCATGGCGATCGAGAACACAATGCCGATCAGGACGTGCCGTCGCGACCCCTTGCGCGCGACGAGCGCGGCGTAGCCGGTGATGAGGCCGACGGTACCTCCGGCAATGTGCAGCAGCAAAAGCGGCGAGTAATGCACGTGCCCTCCTTCATCCCGAGGCCGCTTTTGTGTACGAAGGCGAAGGCATGCGAGTTCAACGATTCTGTATTCCGAACTGGGCGGTGCCGTCCACTCCCACCCTGCAAACGTGCTCGTTTCGCAAAGCACTGGATTATAGGCACTTACAACAAGGGGTACGCCACATTCCTGAGCACAAGCAGCTGATCCTTGGACGGCGCTATGGAAAACGGTGCGGGACTAAGGACGGTGCGGCAGGTCGCGGGCGTCGTGTGTAGGGACGTCGCTATAATCCGTGCGTGCCCGCTGAAGCTACGAACACTCGCCCCACGTGGGCCGAAGTGGATCTCTCCGCCCTCCGCCACAATTTCCGTACGCTTGCCGCGCACGTCTCGCCGAAGGCACAAATCTGCGCGGTGGTGAAGTGCGATGCCTATGGCCACGGGGCGCTCGAATGTGCCCAGGCTCTCGAAGCAGAGGGCGCGAAGTGGTTCGGGGTGACGAATCCGTCGGAAGCCCTGGTGCTGCGTCGTGGTGGGATCGAGGCGCGGATTTTGCTGCTCAGCGGCTTCTGGCAGGGCGAAGAAGAGTCGGTTCTGGATCACGATCTCACGCCCGCGGTGTGGACCGAAGGCCACCTGAAATGGCTTGATGCCGCCGCCAAGCGCATGGGGCGCAGCAAAGTTCCCGTACATCTGAAGATCGACACCGGAATGTCGCGACTCGGCGTCCGCTGGAACGAACTGCCGACGCTGCTGCCGAAGTTTGCCAAGGCTCCGCGGCTTGCCATCGAGGGCGTCTGGAGCCACCTGGCCTCTTCCGAAGTTGTGGATGCCTTCGATGCGCAGGCGCAGATCGCATGTTTCGAACAGGCGCTTACCTATCTCGCTGACGAAGGGGTGCGTCCCAAGTACCGGCACCTGGCGAATAGCGCCGCAGTGGCCTCCCGGCCTTCGACCTGGTACGACATGGTGCGTCCGGGGCTGTTGCTTTACGGCCATTGCCTGCCGTTGAGCCACACCAATCATTCGCTGCCCGACGTTCATCTGCAATTGGCGTTGAAACCCGTTCTCTCGTGGAAGACGCGGGTGGTCGATGTCCGCCGCGTGCCGGCGGGGCAGGGCGTGGGATACGGCTCGACGTTCACGACGCGCAGACCGTCGTTTCTCGCCACCATTCCCGTCGGCTATGGCGATGGTTACCTGCGCGCACTTTCGAACCGCGGACGCGTGCTGGTGCGCGGGGAGTATGCGCCAATTGCCGGAAATGTCTCCATGGACCTGACGATCGTCGATGTTTCGCGTATTCCAGGGGTGGTGGTTGGGGATGAAGTGACCCTCATCGGCAGCGAGGCCGGGAAGAGTATCGACATCCAGGAGCTGGCGCGGCATTACGAGTCAATTCCTTACGAAGTTTTGTGTGGGATATCGAAGCGCGTGCCGCGAAGGTTCGTGAAGTAGATTGTGTCTCAGGCAGACGTCCTTGGCGAAAAATGTTCACCCGCCCACCATGCGATGAAGCAGTAATGCGGCAGGACACCGGGTTCACTCCCTGTGGCGAGCGAGATCGTCCATGGGTGCTGGCCGCGACCATCCTGGGCTCCAGCATGGCGTTCATCGATGGCACGGTGGTGAATGTCGCGCTTCCGGCGCTGCAGAAGAGCCTGCAGGCCACCGTCGTGGATGTGCAGTGGGTGGTGGAAGGATATGGCCTGCTGCTCTCCGCATTGCTGCTGGTCGGCGGCGCTCTGGGAGATATCTTTGGAAGACGAGTCGTCTTTCTCCTGGGCACCGCGATCTTCGCGGCGGCGTCGATCGGCTGCGGTATCTCCAGCACGATTTCGCAATTGATCCTCGCGCGGTGCGCGCAGGGAATCGGCGCTGCCGCGCTGGTGCCCGGTAGCCTTGCGCTGATCAGTGCCAGCTTCGACGAACAGTCGCGCGGAAAGGCTATCGGCACCTGGTCCGGCTTCACGGCGATTACGACTGCAATGGGTCCGGTACTCGGCGGCTGGCTGATCGAGCACGCGTCGTGGCACTGGGTTTTTCTCATCAACGCTCCGATCGCGCTGGTGGTTGTCGTGGTCTCCTTGCGGTTTGTACCCGAATCGCGTAATCCGGAGGCGAAGAAAATCGACTGGCTCGGCGCTCTGCTGGCGACCCTGGGACTTGGAGGAGTCGTATTCGGTTTCCTTGAGTCGTCTGCGCTCGGATGGCGAAACCCGATTGTGTTTGGCAGTCTTTCGCTCGGGTGCTTCCTGGTCCTGTTGTTTTTCGTTTACGAAAAGCGCGCCACGGAGCCCATGGTGCCGCTGCAACTTTTCCAGTCAAGGAACTTCACTGGCGCCAATCTTCTGACGCTTCTGCTTTACGCAGCGCTCGGCGTTTTTTTCTTCGTTTTCCCGCTAAATCTGATCCAGGTGCAGGGCTACTCCGCAACCGCTACCGGGGCGGCTTCGTTGCCGATGATCGTCTTAATGTTCCTGCTGTCGCGCTGGGCGGGCGGTTTAGTCGCGCAATTCGGGCCGAAGCCGCCGCTGATCATCGGTCCCTGCGTCGCGGCTGCCGGGTTTGCTTTGTTCGCGTTGCCTTCGGTTCACGCCGCTTATTTCCGATCGTTCTTTCCTGCCTTCGTCGTGCTTGGACTGGGCATGACGATCACGGTTGCGCCGCTGACCACCGTGGTAATGAGTTCCGTCGATCAGAAACGCGCCGGTACCGCTTCGGGGATCAACAACACCGTCTCGCGCGTGGCGGGAGTGCTGGCCATCGCGATCCTCGGTCCGGTGATGGTACACACCTTCGGGCACTCGTTGGACGAATTGCTTCTTCACGCCGCACTTCCGGCCGGAGCACTCTCGGAGGTCCGTTCGCATATCGTTGACCTCGGCGCCTTGCAGCCACCAACGGCTCTCGATTCGGTGGCGGCTCTTGCCGTACGCAACGCGGTGCAACTGGCGTTTGTGCACGTGTTTCGGCTGGTGATGCTGGGTTGCATGGCGCTGTCACTGGCGAGCGCGGCGGCAGCGCTGCGCTTGACCTCTAGCAAGCGAATCCCAGCGGAGATAGTTTCCCTGCCGTTCCCTGCGCCCCTGCGCCGCTTACTGTCGGTTGTTCAGCGTTTCCGTGTTGAATGCACTATCCTGTAACCAGATGAAACGGCTCTACAGGCGCTGGATGCACTCCTGGGAGGAGCGCATGACCACGCGCGATACCAACCGCATCGTGCGCCCCTTCGAATGGGGGCAGGAGTGGACGCGCAACTTTCCCGGCGCCGCTCAACTTTCGTGGGGCGAAAGTTTCGAGCAGCAATTCGAGTACTTCACCCAACTGAACCGCCACATCGTAGAGCACAGCGACGAGTTCTTCTCCTATAAGACTCCCTCGGATTTCCGGCTCGAAGAGCGGCGCGTGCAGGTCTTCTTTACCGGATCGGGCGAGGCGCCAAAAGATCCGGACGAAACCGGCACTTACTTGCGCTTCACCTCGCCGCATCCTTCGCCTTTTCCGGAAAACAACGCCTTCAACGCGCGCTGGTTCCCCGCGAAAGGGAAGCGGGCGATCATCGTTTTGCCCCAGTGGAATGCCGATGGCATCAGTCACAACGGGTTTGCGCGAATCTTCAATCCGATGGGCATTGCCGTGTTGCGCATGAGCGCTCCGTATCACGACATCCGCCGCCCTGCGGAGCTGCAGCGCGCCGACTACGCCGTATCGGCCAACGTCGGGCGAACGCTGCACGCCGCCCAGCAGGGAATCACCGACATCCGCGCCGCGCTCGACTGGCTGCAGTCGGAAGGCTATCGCGATTTTGGAATTCTCGGCACCAGTCTGGGCTCGTGCTACGCCTTCATTGCCAGCGCGCACGATGAGCGGCTGCGGGTGAATGTCTTCAATCACGCTTCGACTTACTTTGGAGATGTAGTCTGGACCGGCCAATCCACCCGCCACGTTCGGGAGGGAATCGAAGAAGTGAGCCTCGACAGGGAAAGCTTGCGCAAAGTATGGCTCGCCGTGAGCCCGATGGCGTTCTTCGATAAGTTTGCACGCTGGCCGAAGAAGTCGTTGATGATCTATGGGAAGTATGACCTCACGTTCCTGCCTGAATTCTCGCTCCAGATCGCGGATGAGTTCCGCCGTCGCAAGCTCGATACGATCATCAAGGCGCTGCCGTGCGGCCACTATTCTCTCGGCGAGACGCCCTACAAGTACATGGATGCCTGGCATATTTCGCGCTTCCTGCGTCGAGCATTTGGGGCTCACATGCAAACCTCCCACGCGATTGAAGCTGGCGCTCATTTGTAAAGAATGGTGACTGCGGAGACTCTCAGCGCGCCTTTTTCGGGTCGGTTTTCATCGAATGAGGATTCGTCCTACATGGAGTGTCTCAATTGATGAGGTCTTGTCTTCGGCTGGCGGTCTGCGGTTCCGCCTTATTGCTGCTTGGCGGTTCTTCCCTTGGGCAGGATTCGTCACAACCGGCGAAGGATCAACCATCGCAGTCGCTTCCCGATGCGCCTTCGGCATCGGCTTCGCAGGCCGGAGGCGAGACCAGGACGGCCACTCCGGCCAACCGCGAAGTTCCGGTTTCCAAGCAGCAACCCAAGCGCATTCTGGGCCTGATGCCCAACTATCGGGCAGTGAGTGCAGGGGCGATCCCTCCCCCGCCGACTCCAAAGCAGGCGTTCAAGGTAGCCACGCAGAACAGCTTCGATTACTCCTCGTTCGTCTTTGTGGGCATAACGTCACTGCTGGCGGAGGGAAGCAACTCCCATCCGGCGCTGGGCAAGGGAGTGGATGGCTACTGGGGGTACTATTGGCGTGGTTTTGTGGATAAGACAGACGGCAACTACCTCGTGATCTGGGCGCTTCCCAGCGTCTTCCACCAGGACGAGCGCTATTACGCGAAGGGCGAGGGTTCGTTCCTGAAGCGTGGGGTGTACGCCGCCAGCCGAATCCTGATTACCCCGAATTACCAGGGGCACAACACCTTTAACGCGTCGGAAATTCTGGGCCGGGCCATGGCCCAGGGAATATCGACGGCGTACTACCCGAGTTCCGATCGCACGGCGGGAGCGCTGGCGGTGAAATTCGGATGGGCGATGGGCCGCGATGCTCTTACCAACACTTTCCGGGAGTTTTGGCCGGATATCGCCACGCATGTCTTGCACCGGCATCCTTAGACCGGCATTAAAGCGTGGCATCAAGGTCTTCACCTGGGCGGCTTCATCTACTCTCGAATTCCCTTGAGGCAGAGTAGAACAGTCCTTAACGTATTCCCAGTGTTTCAACTCCCTCCCCCAAAGAGATAGGGTGGCCGATTTCGGTCACCTTTTCTCTTTTGTGGTAAGTTCCTCTTTTTGAATCCGTTAGCTGGTTAATCCCATCCAATTCCAAGACGGCGTTGATTCCGCTTCTGAGGCGTACAGGAGTTTGTTTTTTGACGTTCTCCCGCGTATCATGGTGTCGGTAGCTGCTGTGTAGTTCAGCGGATCCCGCACCCTCAGCAAGTCCGTTACGCTGAGGCACCGGTTTGACGGCGTCGGTTGGCGAAGCACACCAGTGGGCAATTGCCCACTTTTTATTTCCCTTTGCCATTTCGGGTGTCATCCACCCCAGCGATCGCGAAAGCGGCGCTCGCCGGGGACCCCGGTCGGCCACGACAGGTTGCTACCTATGCCTGACGTGCCGGTTGCGCGGACGCACGCTCACAGTTGCTGTGCAAGGTTATGGAGATCGAGAAGGTCCGGGAGATTGTCGAGCGGGTGGCGCGCGATCTGGGATTAGAGGTCGTGGACATCGAGTTCCGTGGCGGCGGCAAGGCGCGTCTGCTTCGGATCTACATCGATAAGCCCGGCGGCGTGACGCACGAAGATTGTGCCAGCGTAAGCAATGAAGCCGGAACGATTCTCGATGTCGAAGATGCGATTCCGGGCGCGAGTTACACGCTGGAGGTTTCCTCTCCCGGCCTGGATCGCAGGCTTTCGAGACCGGCGGACTTCGAGCGATTTACCGGAAGCCTGGTGAAGGTGAGTACGCGTGAGCCGCACGAGGGCAACCGCCACTTTGAAGGGCGGTTGGAATATTTCGCCGACGGCAGGTTGACGCTGGATTTGAACGGCGTGCAGAAACGCGGGAAGAAGAAACAGAAGGGCCCGAAGAGCCCGGAAGTAGAACGCAAGATCGAGATCGCGCTGGCGGATGTAGAAAAGGCCAACCTGATCCCGGAGATTTAATTACCCGTAGAACAGACGAAGGTGGCACAGGAATATGGCAAGCGAACTCTACAACGTAATTGACGCGCTGAGCCGCGAAAAGGGCATCGATCCGCAGGTGGTGGTTTCTGCGGTGGAAGACGCCATCGTTGTCGCCACCCGCAAGTTCTACAAGACGGGCGAAAATTTCCGCGCTGTTCTCGACAAGGAAACCGGCCAGATCCGCGCCTTTGCCGTGCGCCAGGTAGTGATCAACGAAGACGAGCTGGAAGACCCGGCGACGCAGATTCCGTTGGAAGAAGCCCGCGAACTCGATCCTGCCGCGGAAGTCGGTGGGGAGCTGCTTACCGAGAAAAAGACCGACATGCTCGGCCGTATCGCGGCGCAACTGGCGAAGCAGGTCATCTTCCAGAAGGTGCGCGAAGCGGAGCGCGACACGGTTTACAACGAGTACATCGGACGCGTCGCCGAAATCGTCAACGCTACGGTGAAGCGCAACGAAGGCCCGGACCTGATCTTCGATATCGGCAAGGCGGAAGCCCGCATGCCGAAGAAAGAGCAGTCGCGGCTGGAATCATTCGCTATTGGCGAGCGCGTACGGGTAGTCATTACCCGGGTGGAGAAGGCGTCGAAGGGGCCGCAGGTGATTGTCTCCCGCGCCGCGCCGGAATTGGTGTCGCATCTCTTCCAGACGGAAGTACCGGAGATTTACGACAACACGGTGGTGATCCGCGCCATCGCCCGCGAAGCCGGGGAGCGTACGAAGATCGCCGTCATGTCGAAGGACAAGGACGTGGATGCGGTGGGTGCCTGCGTCGGCATGAAGGGTATGCGGGTGCAGTCGATCATCCGCGAGTTGCGCGGTGAGAAGATCGACATCATCGAGTACCACGAAGACGCCGTCACCTTCGCAGAGAAGGCGTTGCAGCCAGCCAAGGTAAGCCGCGTCACCATCCTCGATGGGCAGGACAAGCACCTGGAAGTGATCGTCGACGATACCCAGCTTTCGCTGGCGATCGGCAAGAAGGGACAGAACGTCCGGCTTGCGGCCAAGCTGTTGGGTTGGAAGATCGACATCAAGAGCGAAGAAGAAAAGCGGCAAGAGGTCGAGCAACAGATGTCGGCGCTGGTCAATACCAGCAACACGCCGCTCGATCGCGTGCCCGATCTCGGCGAAGCGGTGATCGAAAAGCTGGTGGCAGCAGGCATCAATAACGTCGAGACGCTGGCCGATATGACGCCGGAGCAGCTCGAAGAGGTGCCGGGTATCGGCCCGAAGACGGTGGACAAGATCTTTATCGCGGTCAATGCATTCTTCTCCGCGCTGGATGCGGCGGAGGCCGGGGAGGCAGCGGCGGAAGGTGCAGAGGGAGTCGAAGGCAGTGCCGAAGCGGGCTCGGATGTCGAGCTCAGCGCGAGCGACTCGAAAGACGCTCAGGCGCAGCTCGACGAGACCGGCAACCAACAGGAACTCGCTAACTCGGCGGGCCAGTCGGGCGACGACGCGACCGTGTCGGGGATTGCTGAGGCCGACGAGGAGAGCGTGAAGAACCTGGTCGACACCGAGCAGAGTTACGAAGCTGCGGCAGTGAGTGGCGTGGAAAATGCGCCGCCCGCAGACGAGGCGGAGGTGACCACGCACGGAGAACATCCGGGCGAGGACGACATTCCGGCGGACGAGAAGTAGCAAGTTTCTTAAACCAACACCATGAGGTCGTTATGAAGGTTTAGGCAGGCTTGGTAAGGCAAACGGAGGAATTAGGGGCGGAATGAAGATTCGAATCAACGATTTGGCACGAGAGCTGGAAGTTAAGAGCAAGGCTATTCTCGATTCGCTGCCGAAAGTGGGCGTCACCGAGAAGAAGACGCACTCCAGCTCGATTGAGGACCATGAAGCGGTACTCGTGCGCAAGTACATTCAGGAGCACGGCACCGAGGACTCGCCTCGCCGGCGCAGCGTCACCGAAGATGAGTTCAAGCCGAAGATCGATCTCTCCAAGATTTCGAAGCCTGGCGACGTTCTCAAGGCACTTACGCAGAAGGCCGCTCCTCCGCCGCCACCCCAGCCTCCGCCGCGTCCGGCGGTAAAGCCCCCGAGCCCGGTCTCACAGGAAGCGAAGCCGGCGCAGCCGCCAGCGCAGAAACCTGCCGTGTTCGCGCAGCCCCCGCGTCCGGCAGCCGAAACCGCCGTCGCCGAGCCGCCGAAGCCGCGGATGATTACGCCGCAATCGGTTGCGGCCCAGCGTCCGGTTATGACCCCTCCGCGTCCGGCACCCCCGGTTGCGGCCACTACGCCAGCGGCTGTGGAAGCGCCGGCGCCGGCATCGGTTGAAGTGGCCGAACCACGCGAGCAGGCCCCAGCCACCACCACGCCCGAAGCTCCTGAAGTCAAGGCCCCGGTATCTCCTCAAACTCCGGCGCCACAAGCTGCGTCTCCGGTACAAGAGCCGCCAAAGGTTGAATTGCCAAAAACCGTAACTCCGCCCTCTGTACCCCAACGTCCAGTACCTGGTGTGCCTCTTCGCCAGCAGACGCCCGGACGTCGCATGATCGTTCCGCAGACGGGACCGCGTCCGGTCTACAGCGCTCCGCCACCGCAAGCGCCGCGACCCACGCCTCCGCCGCAAGCTTCGGCTGGTGCGGGTACGCGTCCTGGGATGCCGGTGCGCGGCCAGCCAATTTTCCAGCGCCGTCCGCAGAGCGGCCCCGGCGGTGGTTCAGGTGGCCCGGGCGGCTTCCAGCGGCCGCAGGGTGGTCCGCCGCGTCCCGGCGACCGTCCGCGTGGTCCGCATCCAACGAGACAATTTCCTACCGGACCTCGTCCGATGGGTGGAGTTGGGTTAGCGCCTCCGGGAGCGCCGGCGAACAAGCCCGCTGGCCGTCCGGCGCCGTCACGGCGTCCTGGCCAACGTTATGTTCCGCGTGGACAAAAAGAAGGCCCAATGAAGGGCTTTGTTCCGCCGCCGCGGCTTTCGCTCTCCAACGAGCCGCAGCCGATTACGCGGAACATCACGATCTCGGAAGGTATCAGCGTTAAAGACCTGGCTGAGAAGCTCGGGATCCGCGCGAAAGATCTGATTGCCCGTCTATTGGCGCGCGGTGTGTTCGCGACCGTCAACCAGACGCTGGAAGCGGGACTCGCGACCGAAATGGCGAACCACTTCGGCGCGTCGACCGACGTCATCACCTTCGAAGAGCAATTGGCAACGGAGAACGCTGCCGCTGCGGGAGCTACGCCGGAAGCCTCGGCTGCCGCTGCGGTCGTACGGCCGCCGGTGGTCACCATCATGGGCCACGTCGATCATGGCAAGACCAGCTTGCTCGACGCGATCCGCACAACCGATGTCGCCGGCGGCGAAGCTGGCGGCATCACCCAGCACATCGGCGCCTACAAGGTGACGATCGGCGATCCGAACTCGCCGGCTTATGGCCGCGAAATCGTCTTCCTCGATACGCCGGGTCACGAAGCGTTTACCCGTATGCGCGCCCGTGGGTCGAAGATCACGGACATCGTCGTGGTCGTCGTCGCGGCCGATGACGGTGTTATGCCGCAGACTCTCGAAGCGATCGATCACGCAAAGGCCGCCAACGTGCCGATTATCGTGGCGGTGAACAAGATCGATAAGCCCGATGCAATGCCTGATCGCGTGAAGAAGCAGCTTGCCGATCGCGGTCTGATGCCGGAAGACTGGGGCGGCAATACCGTCTTCGTCGATGTCTCCGCAAAGCAGAAGACGAACCTCAACCTGCTGATGGAAATGATCTGCCTCGTGGCCGATCTGCAGGACCTGAAGGCCAATCCTGAGCGCATGGCGAGCGGCACCGTGGTCGAAGCGAAACTCGACCGTGGCCGCGGACCGGTTGCGACAGTGCTCGTACAGAATGGCACGTTGAAGACGAGCGACAACTTCGTGGTGGGCAATGCCTTCGGCAAAGTGCGCGCCATGTTCAACGATCGCGGCGTATCGCTCGAAACCGCCGGACCTTCGACCCCGGTCGAGATCCTCGGACTTGAAACGCTGCCGCAAGCCGGCGACCAGTTCGTGGTTGTGGCGGACCGTGAAAAGGCACGCGACATCTCCGAGTACCGCGGAGGCAAAGCCCGGGAAGCGCAACTGGCGAAGAGTTCGCGAGTTTCGCTGGAAGGACTTGCCGAGCAGCTCAAAACGGCCGGACAGAAAGATCTGCCGATCATCCTCAAGGGCGATGTGCAGGGTTCGGTCGAGGTGCTGCAGGACCTGCTGACGCGGCTTTCCACCGAGAAGGTGAAGATCACCATCATTCGGAGCGGCGTGGGCGCGATCACCGAATCCGATGTGCTGCTGGCTTCGGCATCGAACGCCATCATCATCGGCTTCAATGTCCGTCCAGAGCGCAAGGCGCAGGAGCTGGCGGACCAGGAAAAGGTCGACATTCGCCTGCACTCGATCATTTACGAACTGCAGGACGAGATGAAGAAAGCCATGCTCGGCCTGCTCGAACCCATCGTCAAGGAGACCTACCAGGGACGCGCGGATGTTCGCGACACCTTCCGCATCCCCAGGGTGGGCACCATTGCCGGTTGCCAGGTCACAGACGGCGTCATCAAGCGCGATTCGCAAGTCCGCTTGCTGCGCGATAACGTGGTGATCTTTACCGGCAAGATCGGCTCGCTCAAACGCTTTAAGGATGACGCCAGCGAAGTTCGTAACGGGATGGAGTGCGGCATCGCAATCGCAGGCTACGGCGATATCAAGACCGGCGATACGATCGAAGCATTCATCAGCGAGAAGTTCGCGGCCGATTCGCTTACGTAGAGTGGAGCTGGGCTTCAGAAGAGAAGAGGCTTGGCCCGTGCGGTAATCATCCCGGTACTCAGCGGCAGTTATTCGCCGCTGCGGCCGGGATGTTTCATGCCCTGCGAGAGAATCTGCCGGAACCAGGGTTTGTTATGGCAATCGCTTATTTGACGCTGGAATTGCGGATCGAAGGCGCGCAATCGCTGAAGGACAAGCGGCAGGTGGTGCGCAGTTTAAAGGATCGTCTGCGCGCCAGCTTCAACGTTTCGGTTGCAGAGATCGAGAACCTCGACCTCTGGCAGTTGGCGACCATCGGCGTGGTGAGTATCTCCAGCTCACGCGATTACCTGGAGGGTCTCATGCGCAATGTGGAGAGTGCGGCCACCCGCATTGCCAACAATGCGGGTGCTGACGTAACCGATTCCTACTTGGATTTTGTTTGATTGGCTATAAACAGAATTGATGACGCAGACTTGACACGAGGGCGTATTCTCTTACGTTCCCGTTTTTCCTACCGCCGATTTTGAAGGCGAGCAAGAGTTGAGGGAAATGGAACAGCGTGCAGCAAGACATCATCGCGAACGGCTGGGCGAAGCCATCCGCGTGGAAATTGGGGCCATTCTTGAGGGGGAATTGGGCGATCCGCGAATCGGGTTGGTTACGGTCAGCGAAGTCCTGATTGCCCCGAACGGGAAATCGGCCAACGTGCTGGTGGCGGTTGCCGGAGAAGAGCAGGAAGCGGTGGATACGATCGAAGGTTTGACTGCCGCCACCGGCTATATCCGGCACGAGATCGCGGCACGCCTCCACTTGCGCGTGGCGCCAGAGCTGTTCTTTCGGCTCGACCAGACGGAACGCTACGGCGGACGCGTGGAAGAGTTGTTGAAGCGGGTGAACAGGAAAAAGAAACGCCAGGGCTGAAGGCGCTTTACTGAATGATCGACGAGGTGCTCAACCAGATCGGCAGACGTCAGAAGTTTATCCTGACCTCACACGCGCGTCCCGATGGAGACGCGGTCGGCTCCGTGTTAGCGTGCGGCCAGATTCTGCGCAGCATGGGCAAGCAGGCCGACGTTGTCCTGAGTGACGGTGTGCCGTACATCTACAAGCCGTTGCCTTTCGCCGAGACCGTTTTGGTCTCTCCCACTGCCCCACCGGAATACGAAGCCGCCATCATCCTGGAGTGCGATAGCGTTCAGCGGACCCGCCTCGAAGGCCTCGAGAACCATTACCTCATCAACATCGACCACCACTCCACCGCGCGTCCGTTTGCCAACGTGAACTGGATCGATCCCAGCGCCTGCGCCACGGCCGAGATGATCTTCCGCCTGGCGCGCGAGGCTGGGGTAAAGATCTCAGCGGATGTGGCCACCTGCCTTTATACGGCGGTGCTTACCGACACCGGTTCCTTCTGCTTCAATGGCACGAATGAGCGTACCTTCGCCCTGGCGCAGGAGTTAGTACGGTCTGGCGCGGATCCGGCGCGAATCGCACAGAGTGTCTACTTTTCCAATCCGTATTCGAAGATGCGGCTTCTCGGCTCTGCCCTCAGTAACCTGCACCGGGATGGGGAACTCGCCTGGATGTACATTTCACGCGATCAGATGGATCGCGCCGGCGCGGTGGACGAAGACACCGAGGGTTTGGTCAATTATGCGTTGGCCATCGAGGGAATTGAGGTGGCCATCTTCTTCCGCGAACAGGCCGATGGACGCTTCCGCGTGAGCCTGCGCAGCAAGGGCCGCGTGAATGTCGCCAGCGTCGCCGAACGTTTCGGAGGCGGCGGCCACGAGTGCGCCAGCGGGTGCTCCCTCGAAGGGCCACTCTCCGTGGCGGTTGAACGCATCCTGCTGCAGTTCCGCCTTTTGGACGGCAAGCTCCTGGTTCACTAGACTAGAGCGATGAAGGATTCCGTCGCCTGGCAGGCGTTTTCATTCCTGGGTGCCCTGCTCATCCTCATCGCCTACATCGCGCATCAACTCGAATGGATGGATTCGCGGCGCCCGCTGTACAACATCCTCAACGCCGTCGGCTCCGGTATTCTCGGCTACATGGCATTCTTTCCGTTTCGTCTCGGCTTCGTCTTTCTTGAGCTGACATGGGTGGCGATCAGTCTCTACGCCATGTTCCGCAACCGTACCGCCTGACGCGAATTCATGAACCTGCGCTCTCCCCAACTCCGCCTGTTCCTGGAAGTTCTCCTGCTCGCAGCGCTGTGCTTCTTTTTCTTCTTCTACGGACTCGCAGCATTCGGGCTGGTGGGTGCCGATGAGCCACGCTACGCCCAGGTCGCACGCGAGATGCTTCAGCACCACGACTGGATCACACCGACGCTTTATGGAAACGTCTGGTTGGAAAAGCCGGTGCTGTTCTACTGGGGCGCAATCGTCAGCTACAAGATCTTCGGCGTGAGTGACTGGGCTGCGCGACTCCCCGGCGCAGTGTTTGCGAGCGGGATGGTGGCGTTCGTCTACTTCTGGACGCGACGCTTCCGCGAAGGCGCTCAACTCGATGCCATGGTGATGACCGCATCCACGGCCTTCGTCTTCGCCTTTGCCCGCGCGGCCTCCATGGATATAGAGCTGGTTGCGCCGCTCACCATCGGGCTTCTCGCGTGGTGGGCGTTCTACGAGACGGAGCAACGCCGGTGGCTGCTTCTCTTCTACGCCGCGATCGCGGTTGGTGCGCTTGCGAAGGGGCCGGTCTCGGTCGCGCTGGCCACAATAATTATTGTGGCCTTCGTCGGACTTCGCCGGGAATGGATGGTCCTCGTTCGTACGCTGTGGACGCCGGGCATTCTGCTCTTCTGTGCGATCGCGCTGCCCTGGTACCTCGCAGTCCAGCATGCCAATCCGGGCTTCTTTCGCGAGTTCTTCCTCCAGCACAATCTCGATCGCTTCGCCACCAACCGCTTCCAGCACAAACAGCACATCTGGTATTACGTCCCAGTTCTGCTTGCCGCAACCGTGCCCTGGACGATCTTCGTTTTGGTGGCGATCTGCGCGTGGCCTGAAATCGTTGCGTGCTCGCAAACAAGACGCCCTGCCGGCGTTCCTCGCGATCTGGGTGCTGTTGCCGTTTTTGTTCTTCTCGCTCTCCCAGTCGAAACTGCCGGGCTACATTCTGCCATCCGTCGTTCCTTGCGGATTACTCGTGGCCGTCTATCTTCGCCGGCTCCTCGACGAACCACCAACCGCGCCGCCCTCTCCGCTTCTCATCGTGCTGCATGCGTTGTTGTCTGGGGCTCTGCTCGCGGTGGCCTTGGTCGCACCGTACAAGCTCTACCGCATGCCTATCCCAGGGGCAGTGCTGAAGATAGCGGTTCCCCTTGCGCTCATCGTTGCCTTCTCGGTGGCCATCGTGGTTTTTGCGCGCGGGTATGCCGCCCTTCGCATCGCAACCGTATTGCCGCTCGCGATTTCGCTGGCATTTATTCTGCGCGCGGGGGCTCCGGTGATCGATGCCACTCAGTCCACACGTCCCGTGGTGTCGCGCATTGCCGGCTCCTACGCTTCGCAAGAGCCCATTCTTTTCTTCGACGTACCGCGCCAGGTCGAATATGGCTTTGCCTTCTATCTCGATCGTCCGCTGCCCGAACCGCCGCCGGATGAGGTCGTGAAATTCGGCGCCGCTGCGGAAGGCACACAGCCTCGTGAGAAGACCTTGAAGGACATCACGAACACCCTCCCGCCGTCTCACGGGAATTACGTGGTCGTTCTGCGCACGGGCGATGTCGAACGCTTTGCTGCCAAGGTTCCACCCAACTACCAGATCGAGCCTTTCTTCCGCTTTCAGCCGCAACGTCTCGACATCTATCACCTGCGCGACGTCGGCGAAGGCCATTGAGAGCTGTTGGCGGCCAGTGTTCCCCACGTTGCGCCCCCACCCAAGCAGCACTAGACTCTCGAGAGGGAATCCCTGCGCCGGCGCCCGGTTTCCTGAAGGATTGCGGAGCTCGCCATCGAAGCGGGTGAACGGTATCTACCTGTGGAAATCCTCGATCTCAGGCATTTCACGTCCTCCGACCTGCGTCCGCTTCTCGAACAGGAAGCGCGCGTGTGGTCCCGCCTGCTCGCTTGGGATTACCGCAGTTCGGCCGACATGATTCTCCGCTACGTCGATGCCAAGATCCTGCCGGGTTACGCTGCGGTCGATCGAGGCACGCTGCTTGGCTATTCCTTTTTTGTGTACGAAGGCGCGAAGGGCGTGATCGGCGACCTGTTCGCGGTGCACGAGAACGGCAACCAGCAGAAGCTCGAGGCGCAGTTGGTGACCCACGTGATTGCGACCTTACAGCAGTCACCCGGAATCCACCGCATTGAAGCGCAGTTGCTCGTGCATGATGCCGGGCAGGTCGCGCGGCCTTTTCTCGAAGAGGGATTTCAACGGCATCCACGCATTTTTATGACGCTTCCGATGTCGGAACAAGTCGCGCTGCGCCGCCATGACCTGCCGGCGGAGATCGACATCCGCCCATGGCAGGAGGAGGACTATCAGCCTGCCGCGGCCGTGATCGCCGCTGCCTATCGCGGCCACATCGATTCCGAGATCAATGACCAGTACCGTTCACTGAACGGCTCGTTGCGTTTCCTGAACAACATCGTGCGCTTTCCGGGATGCGGAGTCTTCGACCCGGCTGCCTCGTTCGTCGCCTTCCGCCGGAGCTCGCACCAGCTTGTCGGGGTCCTGCTCTGTTCGCGCGTGAAGGAAGATGTGGGGCACATCACGCAAGTCTGCCTGGTTCCCGAGATGCGGCGGGTGGGCATTGGCGAGTCCCTGATCGCGGCAACCGCCGCCAGCCTCAAGGCGCGCGCCTTCAGCATGCTCTCGCTTACAGTCACCGAGGCAAATGCGCGCGCGGTGGAACTCTACAAGCGCCTGGGCTTCAAGAGCGAACGGATTTTCGATGCTTTTGTCTGGGAAGGCTGATGCCGCGGTCTAGATCCGTTTGATCGTCGCCAGCCACGCCGGCGCGCCGTTGTCATGGAATCTGGTCTGGATCCGCTCTGGTTCGATGCCTGCGATCTTCCATCCAGTGCTGGGGTTGAACGCCGCTCTCAGTTCGTCCTGACGGATGGGGTGCGGGCCTGTATCGGGACCCTCTTCACTGAAGCACAACACATACAGGGTTCCATGCTGCTCGGTCACCGAGGCCAGGCTCGCCACGTATCCTGGTCTTTCGTCGCCGTCGAAGGTGTGGAAGAGCCCGCAGTCCAGCACGGTCTGAAACCTGCGCCCCAAACGATCCAGGTGGAACGCGTCGGCGGTCGCGAATTCGACCGCGATTCCACGGTCGGCGGCCTTCTCTTGGGCAATCGCAAGTGCCGTCTCAGCTACGTCTACGCCCAGGACCGACAATCCGAGCGAGGCGACGCGAAGAGAGTTCTCGCCGGTCCCGCAGCCCGCATCGAGCACCGCGCCGGCGAAGCCGCCTGCGAATGCCACACGCTCGACTGCCGGCTGTGGCCGGCCAATATCCCAGGGAGGAGGGCCCTCGTGGTAAGACGCATCCCAAGGCCGACCGGCCATCCGTTCGTGACTGGTTGGCTGGCGTCCACTCATCGGATCGTCAGCGCGGGTTCCGGATCGCTCCGACATCTTCGTCCTTGTTCTTAATGCTTCAACAGCCACATCACCCAGGATGCCAAGATCACGCCGCCGAAAAACATGACGAAACATTTCAGCCCGTAACGCATCATCTCGCTGGGGTTGTTCTTCTGCGTAATCCCGAAGACGATGGAAGCGCAAAGGGCGAATACCATCGCCGCGCTGAAATGGGAGAGCTCGATGGTCATTTCTTTTTTCCGATCCCGATGTGATAGGCGTCAATCGCGCTGATGACGTTCAGCAACCCGGCGACGATGATGAACTTCGTCCCGTAGTCTGCCAGTGCGCGATGGATGTTGCCCTGTCCCCAGTCCTGCGCGCGGGACACAAAATACAGAATGCCTGCGCCGATATTTCCGAGAAAGCCCAGGATTTCCAGCAGGTCCCCGGTGTTGAAGGTATAGATCTTGCCCTCCATCCCGAGACCTAACAGGAACATCGTGATTACGGCGGCAAAGATCAGCAAGCCGCGAATCCAGCGCTTGAGAATGATATGTCCTAGTCCAGGAACGAGCCAGCCGGCCACCAGGGCCCCTACTCCCATCGCAGTGACGGGATATTCGGGTTCGGCAACGGCTGGTTTTGCGGGAACGCTTCGTGCAGTTTCGTTGGCCATCAGATGATTACAAGCTCTGTTTGAATTTTACCTGTTACCTCGGCGGAGTTGGGGTGCGTCATCATATCCACCTCGCTGCGCACGCCGAACTCCGGCAGGTAAATCCCCGGTTCAACGGAAAAACAAGTGTTCGGCAGGATCTGCCGGTCATCTTTGGTCTCAAGGTTATCAAGGTTGGCGCCGTTCCCGTGGATCGCGTTGGTGATGGAATGCCCGGTGCGATGCACGAAATACTTGCCATATCCTTTGCTGTCGATGAAAGCACGGACGGCTTCATCCACCTGCCAACCGCAAATCTTCTCGCCGGACCTGAACCCTGCCTTCACTCGTTCGATACCGATATTGCGAGCATCGCGCACCGTCTGGAAGATCTCGCGCTGGCGGTCGCTCGGGCTCTTGCCCACGAAGCCCGTCCACGTGATGTCGTAATACACAGAGCCCGGACGGTTCATGCGGCCCCACATATCGATCAATACGAAATCGCCTTCGCGGATGGCCTTCGACTTCTCTGCGGTCGGCTCGTAGTGCGGATCGCCGCTGTTTTCGTTCACCGAGCAGTTCGGCGGATCCTCGGTGATGACTCCCTCGCGGCCATAGGCTTCCAGGATGAATTGCTGGATGTCGTACTCGGTACAGCCACCGTCGCGTACCCGCCGCCCAATCTCCCTGAACGCCGCCTCGCACACGCGGTCGAGAATCCTCTGCGCCTCGAAGTGGGACGCGATCTGTTCGTCGGTCAGTACCGCTTCGAAGCGTGATACGAGGTCGGCGGAGCTTACGATCTTCTTCCCGAAGCTGCGTACCAGTTCGAGCATCCCGCCATCGACGAGCGAGATGTAGGGAATCTGGTTGTTCGGGGAGTACTGCATCACGACGTTTTGATAGGGCTCGACCATGCGGCGCAAATTATCGTGCAGCTCCTGCCACGAGGAATATTCGCTCTTGCTGCCTGGCAGCGTGTCGAGATGATGTGACTCGATGCGATGCACCAGGCGAGCTGGCTCGCCATTTGCGGGAATCAAATAAAACCAGCGCCGCGTGACCATCACGGTCTCGGACAATCCGAGCACGCGGTAGGCGATTGGGTCGCGGTGATGGTGATCGTAGAACAACCAACAGTCCGCGCCGGCGTCACGCAGGGCGCCCTGGATCTTGGATAATTCCATAGCCATAGTTATTGTATCTTTCCCGCCGCGTGCGCGCGCGCAAGCGGCCTTTTTTCGAGGACGCGTTCGCGCTCCCGCATGGGCAATGTTTCACAGGCAGTCCGCAACACCAGGCGCGTTGCCCTGCCCCGAATATGCAAGAGATATGGCACGGTGCGCTTTGCATCGGCTTTGGCCGTCTCGCGCAGCAGCCACCCCAGTCCCTTCTGCACCATGTCGTCCTCATCGGCCAGCAATTGCTCTGTGACCTTCTGGATGTTCGGGAACGACTGTTTCAGCCGGGCGGCACGAATGAAGGAAACCGCCGCGGCACGTCGGTGCCAGCGATTCCGCGACCTCGCCCAGCCCAGGGCTCGCTGTTGACGCTTGTCATTCCCGACCAGCATGGGCCCAATCAGGGAGTGCACCAGGCCGTCATGATCGGACCACGCACTCACCCGTCCCAGCCATCGTTCGAAGAGCCGGAACTCGCGCTCGCCAAGCTCTCCGACTTCATTCTCCAGCAAGAACACAGCGAGCACCTTCTCCTCGAGAACATCGCCGTCGAACAACAGGTCTGCCACTTCCACCAGGTATGCCAGCCCTGCATCGTTCTTCAGGACCTTCGTGAACCGTCTCGCGAGTTTCCGGATTTCCCCGGTGTACCAGCCCCGCGACTTCACCTCCTGCTTGAAGAAACGTTGCACCTCTTCCGTGTGAGGCGCCGAGCCGCCTGTCTTCAAAACGGTGCGTAGATGATCTGCAATGTAGGTCGCCGGCTTCATCGGGCTAATCCGTCGCAAACGGCGCCAGTTTCTCCGCCGAAGGTGGGGGTGTCAAAAGACTGATGACGAACAGAGACAAGAGCGAGACGATGAGCGCCGGAAAGATTGCATCGCGTTGTGCGAGCGCCGGCGGCAGCAGGTTCTTTCCCAAATCCCAGAAGACCGTGATCGCCGTTCCCAGCCCGATGGACGTCACCGCCGCGGCCGCAGTCGCTCGCTTGGAGAAGAACGCCGCCAGGACAACCGGAGTGATCGCGGCCGAATAGATGGTATACGCGTACATCGCCTTTTCGAGTACCGATGTCAGGTGTACCGCCTGCACCAGCGCCCACGCGCCCAGGGCGAACACCAGGATGCGGGAAACGACGAGGATGTTCTTGTTCGACGCCTCTTTGTTGAGGAATCGCGTGTAGATATCGTTAATCAGATTTGTCGCAGGCGAGAACAGGTAGTTGTTGGCGGTTGAAATCACCTTGGCGAACACCGCTCCCATCAACAGGGCACCTACGAACGGAGGCAAAAAGTTCAGCGCCGAATACGGGATGATATTGTGCGGCTCCAGGTCCACCCGGTGCTGGTGATAGTCAGCCCACACGATGGACGATCCAAAGACCGCGATCGAAACGATTAACGTTTCCAGGATGAAGGTCCCGATGACCCATCCAATGACGGCACGGCTCGCGTCTTTTTCCGTCTTTGCCGAAAAGAATTTCTGGTACATGCTCTGGTTGCCGAGCATCAGCAGGCAGGTCGGCAAGAAAGTATTCGAAGGCTTTCAGCAGCCCGGCGGTTGCGCCCTGGCTCTTTCCGTCGATCCAGCCGAACTCTCCGAGCAGCGTGAAGTGCGAAGCCGGAAGGGTCTGGTGCAGGCCCGCCCACCCCCCGGCGCGATGCAGCAACACCGGCGCCGCGATGAATCCGATCACGGTGATCAGCACGCCGATCACGACATCCATGTATGCGACGGAGGCCATGCCTGCCAGCGCCGTAAACACGATCACGAAGGCCGCGATGATGTAGGTGCCCGCTTCGTGGTTCACCTCGGGGAAGATCAGATGCAGGATGTTACCGCCGGCGCGAAATTGATAGGAGGTGATCGCGGTGTAAGCGAAAAGGATGGCGATCGTCGAGAGAACGCGCGCTGTCGTGTTGTAGCGGCTCTCGATCAGATCGGGAATCGTGTACTGCGCAAATTTGCGTGCCCGGGGCGCGACAAAGTAAATCACCAGCAGCCCAACCCAGCCGCCGGCGGATTGCCAGAGCCCGGCAAAGCCATTCCTGAAGGCGTTCTCGGCCCCCGCGAATAAGCTTCCGGCGCCGATCCACGACGAGAGCAGCGTCGCCACCAGCACATAGGCCGGCAGCGAACGTCCCGCGACGAGGTAATCGGCCTTCGTCTTCACCTTGCGCAACTGCGAGAGGCTGACCGTCAGCAGCGCAATGACAATAATGCCCAGAACGGCAGCGTAGATCGGGTTCGACATTCCACCTCTTTGGGCAGCGATGACTAGGAAATTTTCAGCCGCGAACGCACCTGCTCGGCACTGAGCCCTGCAACACGAATGACCTTGTTTCGGCTGGATGCACCGGCGGCTATGGTAACCGACGACCGTGCCACGTTCAAAAGTTCCGCCAGAAATCGAATGCAAGCCTCGTTCGCCCGGCCCTCGATGGGAGGCGCGGTGACCGCAAGTTTCAGCGCGCCTTCGAGTTCGCCGAGAACCGCCGTCTTCTTCGCTTTCGGCTGTAAACGCACCGCAAAGCTCGCCGCCGTAGCCGTCTCGCGAATCTCGATCATTGGGGCTTGGGCCTTGCGCCGAAGATCGCCGTCCCTACCCGCACGCAGGTCGAACCCTCTTCGATGGCAACTTCGAAGTCGTGCGACATCCCCATGGACAGTTCATCCATCATCAATCCGCGCAGGCTCTTATGCGCAATCGCGTCGCGCAACTCGCGGAGTTGCCGGAAGTACGGCCGCGCTCCTTTGGGATCTTCCGTAAAGGGCGGCACCGTCATCAGTCCGCGGACGCGGAGATTTCTCCAGTCGCTCGCGTGCTCGAGAATTTCCCCCAGGTCCCGAGAGTTTGGGGCGACCCCGCTCTTCGCCTCTTCGCCGCCCACATTGATCTCGATCAATATGTCGAGCGTTTTTCCGAGCGCCCCGGCCGCTTCGTTCAACCGCTCGGCAAGCTTGCGCGAATCGACCGAATCCACCGCCGCGAACAACTCCGCCGCGGATCTCGCCTTGTTCGACTGCAGGTGCCCGATCATGTGAAAGCTTGCTCCACTGAGGTCTGCAAGCAGGGGAGCTTTCCCGGCGAACTCTTGCACGCGGTTCTCTCCGAACAGCCGATGTCCGGCGTCGAATGCCTCCCGGATTGCGTCGGATGGTTTGGTCTTACAAACCGCCATCAGCGCAATTCCCCTGGCATCCCGTCCGGCCCGCGCCGCGGCGCGATCCATCTGCTCGCGGATCTTCGCTATGTTCTCGCCAATAGACATGAACAGAAGATTCTACAGAAAAGTGAAAGGCCGCCCTTGCAGGCGGCCCATGTTGAATCCATCGCATTTACATAATCGCCGTCGGAGGCGCCGGTTCATCCGGGCTGCCTGCGTTCGCCAGCGGCAGCCGGATCATCAGCAACCCCAGCAGCACAAGCACGATCGCGCCGAGGTAAAGCGGTGGATGCGCGAAGATGACCGGCAGGATCGCGTGTCCCTTCTGTTTCTCCACGCCGCGGAAGCCGGCAACTACCAGCCCGATCAAAGCCTCTCCCGCGATCAATCCGGAAGCCGTGAGGACCCCGGCATTTTCCACCCGTGCCTTCTGCGCATCATTCAAGTTCGCACGATCGCGAAGTTTGTCCGTCGCCCAGCGAAAGAGGCCGCCGACGAAAATTGCGAAGGTGGTCTCCAGCGGCAGGTACATGCCGACGGAGAACAGCATCGGGCTCTTCACTTCGATCAGGATCAGCCCGAAGCCCATCAGAATTCCGACCACGACGAGCGGCCACGGCATGTTGCCGCCGACAATGCCTTGCGCCAGGGAGGCCATCAGTCCCGCCTGCGGGGCCGGCAACTGCGGGCTGCCAAAGCCATAGGCGTTGTTCAATATCATCAGGGGGAAGAACAATACGGTGCTGGCCACCACAATGCCCAACAGGTCACCGATCTGCATCTTGGCGGGGGTGCCCCCGAGGATGTAACCCACCTTCAAGTCTTGCAACATCTCACCGGCGACTGCCGACGAAACGCAGACCACGGCGGCCACTCCCAGTACTGCGGCCACTCCGCTCGCACCCTTCACTCCAATGCTCACCATGAGCAACGCCGCGATGATCAGCGTACAGAGCGTGAGTCCGGAGATCGGGTTATTCGAGGAACCGATCATGCCCACCAGGTTTCCGGAGACTGCCGCGAAGAAGAAACCAAGGATGATCATCACGATGGCCGCAACCGCTGCGCCCGTGAAGTTATGGGCAAAGAAGTCGTAGAGGAAGATCATGGCGACCAGGACGATCGCCAGGCCGAGGAAAACGGCTTTGATGTTCAGGTCGCGATCCACGCGCGCGGTAGCGGTGACTTGAGAGCCGGATTTCTTGAGATCGCTCACCGCCCGCTTCATGCCGATGCCCAGGTTCTTGCGCATGCGGAAGAGCGTGAAGCCTGCGCCCACCATCATGCCTCCCACGGCAATAGGACGCACGATCGAAAACCATACCGCGCCCGCCGCCGCGGCCCACGACTCCGGGCTGGTATCCGGCATGGTCGAGGCGAGTTGGGGACCAAGGAAGAAGATAAGCAAGGGAACCAGCAAACCCCATGCGAAGACCCCGCCGGCAAAGTTGAGGGCGCCCAGGCGTGGACCGATGATGTATCCCACGCCAAGATAGGCGGGGCTCACAGCCGGAGCGGAAAAGGTGGTCATGCCTCCCGCCTGCAGGGTTGGCACTCCTGGCGACTTCGTCATCTTCAGCATGCTGCGGCCGATATCGCCGACATGCAGCACAAAGTCTTTGCTGATCGAGAACAGGTTGATGGAGCCGAGGAAGTAGACCAGGCCGCCGAGGCCCATGTTGGCGAAAAGAATCTTCGCCGCCTTGGCGCCTTGCTGGCCGGCCTTATGAATCTCCGATGCCGCCACCGACTCGGGGAAGGGAAGCTCCGGATCTTCTACCATCACCCGGCGCAACAGGGTGACGAACAAAATCCCGAGGGTGCCCCCCACGGCCATTAAAGCGACGGATTTCCAGTACGCATGCTGAAAGTCGAAGACCGGCCATGCGCCGGCGATTACGAAGGCCGGAATGGTGAAGATTGCACCCGCCGCCACCGATTCGCCGATCGAGCCGACCGTACGGGCAATATTTTCTTCCAGCAGCGAGCCCCCCAATAACTTCAGCACGGCCATGCCGATCACGGCCGCCGGATAGGTCGCGGCAATCGTCATGCCTGCGCGCAGTCCAAGGTAGGCATTCGCGGATCCCAGGATGATCGTCATCACCAATCCCAGGAGTACGGCGCGCCAGGTAAACTCGCGCATTTGCATCGTTTCCGGCACATAGGGCCGATGACGGGTCTCTGCCATAGATAAATAGTCCTGACTGCTGGATGGACCAGCGTTTCACGAAACAGCGCAAAGTAGCACGCGCGCTGCTCATCATACAAGGACGAGTAAAGACCGTCGTATGTACACGATTCGGCAACCCGCGGATAAAACGTCGGTGAAACCGCATCTCCGACGATTGCGCCACAATCGGGAACACTCTATACTGTGCCTAACCGTTGCCGGGATACAGTCCCTGGAGGCATCGGCAGGAGGAAGTCTTCAGCAGTAGTGGAGACCTAACCCGCACGGGCCGCACCCGGGCCTTCCAGCGACAAAGCGTCGCCGTCTTTCGTTTCGTCGCCCAAAGCCTCTTCTCAGCGCTTTTCCCCGCAGATTGCCGTCTTTGTAACGCCCCTCTCGCCAACATCTCGCGTCTGCCCGTCTGTCCTGACTGTCTGGAGTCCATCCATCCGCTCACCTCGCCGCTCTGCGAATGGTGTGGCGACAAGCTGGTTCCGCAGGCAGAAAGCGGCCAGATCTGCATCCATTGCGAGGAAACCGCTCCCCGCTATCATCATGCGGCGGCTTACGGCGCATTTGAAGATGCTCTCCGCGGATTGATCCATCTGCTGAAGTACCAGGGAGTCCGTCCCGCGGCCCGCCCGCTGGGGCAGTTGCTGGCGCAAACCATCCGTCCGATGCTCGAAGAATTCGCCCACCCGCAGGAGCCCGCGTTGCTGGTGCCCGTGCCGCTGCACCGTGGCCGTCGTCGCACGCGCGGCTTCAACCAGGCAGAACTGATTGCCCGGGGCGCTTGCCAGGAACTCCGTGATCTGGCGATTGAATTCGCTCCCAACGTTTTAGTTCGCACCCGTTCCACGGAATCGCAAACCGGCTTCACCCGCGAGCAGCGACGCGAAAATCTGCGCGGCGCCTTCGCCGTTAGCGGCCGCGCCCGCCTAGCCGGCCGCATCGTGTTGCTGGTCGACGACGTGCTGACCACCGGCGCTACCGCCGACGAGTGCGCCCGCATGCTGTTGCGTGCCGGCGCCAAACAAGTTCTCGTAGCAACCGTGGCCCGCGCCGTTTCGCTCGATGGCGTGGCCGTGGCAACCAAAACCGGCTCGGTTCAGGAAACATCTTCACGGGAGACCGTTTCCGTTTAGGGGATTATGTCGGCGAACGTACACATGACGGGTGGAAGATACGGAAAATCGCTGGTGCAGTATGCAGCACCGCACATCGAACGGACACCGCTGCATCAACCGGTGCTGGTGCTGAATGCGTCCTATGAACCGATCAACGTGTGCGCCGCCCGGCGAGCCATCATCCTTGTGCTGAAGGGTGTTGCGATGGCCGAGGAAACCAACGGCCACACCTTTCATTCCACTCGTACCGCCCTGCGGGTCCCCAGCGTGATCCGGTTGCTGGAATACCGTCGCATTCCGCACCAGACCCGCGCCCTGTCGCGCAAAAACATCCTGCTGCGCGACCGCAACACCTGCCAGTATTGCGGCGTTGTCCTGGGCTCCGGCGACCTTACCCTGGACCACGTGCTGCCGCGCTCGCGCGGCGGACTCAGCACCTGGGAGAACCTGGTCGCCTGCTGCCACTCGTGCAATCACGAAAAGGGCAACCGCCTGCCCCTCGAAGCCGGCATGAAGCTGATGCGGGAACCGCGCCCCTTCAACCTCCACACCAGCCGCCACATCATGCGCATGATGGGCCGCTCCGACGATAAGTGGAGAAAGTACCTGTTCTATTAGCGGCGAAGCAATCGGCGGCCAGGTCGCGATCGCTCCCGTCTCGGCAAGTGGCCAGCAGACCCCGCCCTCCACGGTTGTCGAGGTCCGGAGGGTAGCGTCGCTGTTTGCGGAGAAACCCTGGCAGTATTAACTGACTTGTAATCCAGGAACTCTCGATTTCCCCACGTCCGGACCTGGGTAGAAAGGGTCCAAATCCTTCCCCTACAGCTCCGTCGAGCAGGATCTACTCACCTTTTTCGTCAAGAACTTACCTGAAATCTTCGAGAATCCGAATTCCTCGCCAGGGAGCAACTCTGCTGTCGCCTATTTCGGCATCTAATTACGTGTTGTTAGGTTTGCCTGTGCTTCCCCTTTTTAGGTCCCCAGGAGCTTGATGAATGGCTGAAAGTGTGATGGATCAGGTTGTGGCCGACTTGCGCGAGAACGCGGCCCGGTATTATCCCGCCCACTCCGAGTTGCGCAACGTCCGCGTGGTTGGTCATACCCCGAAAAGCGATCACTACATTTACGACATCGTTATCGATTTTGCCGATGGCAGCGAGCGGGTTGCCTCCAAGGTCTACCGCACGACCAAAGCGAATGGTCATGCGCGTGAGCTCGCGACCGCCGAGCTGAACAATCTCCATTATGTTTTCGAAGTCTCTCAGAAGAAGAACCTTTCCGGGGTACCGCGCCCGCTTGGGAATTTCAGCCAGTCTGGGGTCGTCGTCGCGGAGAAGCTCAGTGGCCTTCCGCTGCAATCCATCGTGATGAAAGCCGCCTTGCTGCCGGGATATGCGGACCATAGCCTGGTCACGGTCGCAGCTCGCTTCGCCGGAGACTGGCTCAGCCGCTTCCATGCAGCCACGGCCGAATCGAGTGCGCCTTTCGATGGTCCGGCGCTGCAAAAGGAGTTGGAGCAGCTATGCTCCAATTGCAAGGGCGAGGGATTGGACGACGAGTCCATTGCCTTCATCCTCAACGGTACCGGCGCTATCCTTGCAAAAGCTAAGAAAAGCTTGCCTGCCTCCGCTGTGGTGGGTGATTTCACTCCTCTGAATGTGCTTGTAAGCGAGATGGGGATCGGGATCGCCGAATACGGGAAGCTTCAGCGCAAAGGGTATTCCTATATCGATGTCGCGCATTTCCTCGCTTGTATCGAGGCGCTGGAAAAATACCCCTTCTGCGATCGTGACCTGATTGGCGAAGTGCAGAATGCGTTCCTCGAGGCTTACGAGGTCAGCCCGGCCGACGAGCAGATCCTGCGCGTTCTCAAAATGAAAGCGCTTCTCACCATGTTCGCCGCCGGACGGAACGTGAAAGATAGCGCCATCCGCAAACGCGTCATGTGGGCTACGGTCATGAAGCGCTTCATCCATCAGGCTGCGCAGCGCTCCATGGCTCCGGCCGCGTAAGCGAATCCTACAAAATGTGAAGGGCGGCCCATGAGCCGCCCTCTTTCTTTGGCTTGACTCTTTCTTACTTCGGAGGAGGCTGCTGCTGTTGTGGCGCTTGTGTCTGGTCGCCGCTCTTGTCTTCCTGCCCCTTCTCCACCTGTTGCCCGTCGTAGGTGATCTTCACCGCCGATCCAAAGCGCCTGTAATTCGTATATTTCACGATTTGCCGGGTGTGGATATCGCCGTTGCTGAAGTGCAGTTCGTCATCCGCCTTGGTGTAGGTCGGGAACCAGTACTGCCCATCAACCTGCTGCCGCCAGGTGGTAAATTTCGGGAAGAGGTTTTCGTTGTTCTTGCCGTGCTTAATGTCAGGGACGGCTTTGCCGAAGGTCTTTACGATCTGCAGGTCGTGGTCGTCCACCCAGACGCGCCCTTCGAAATAGCGCTTATTCTTTTCGATCTGCTTCGGCGAAATGTCGAAGACATAGGTGTTCAGCTCATCTTCCTTCTGCTGGCCCACATACTTGATGTTGTATTCGCCGACTTCATCGCTGGTCAGCACAAACGGCATCAGCTTGCGAATGTCCTGCATGTCCTCCGGAGTCATCTGGATGCGCTCCAGGGTAGACTGCGGGGCAAATATTACCTGCTCGATGCGTTTGCCGGTGGAGTCGAACAAGACGTCAAACACTTCCTTGTACTCGCCATCCACCGTATCGCCATCCACCGTGGCCACCGTCACCGATTGCCGCCACGTGTATTTCTCGCGCGCCAGCTTGAATTCCTTCTCCTTGGCGGAGAACTTCTGGATGATCTGTTCCACGGTAATGCCATTCGGCTGGGCAGTGTTGAGTTCGCCTTCCCCGCGATCATCGGCACGCAGGGCGGCCGGCGCGGCGCAGAGCAAAGTGAGCAACATGCAAACGGAAAGGGACAGGCAGAACTTGGATTGGAAACCCATAGCGGACCTTCTCTTAGACGCGGTTCGACGCTCTAAGTCACGCGTACAGCCGACTTCCAGGATGCGGTGCATGCCTAAGTCACTTGGTTTGTCAGGCAAAACATGCGATTCTTCCATCAGAATACACTTTTTCTGTGAGACCCTCGATTTATGCAGGAATTTGTACGGCACTTACCAAATCTCCTGGTTTTGGGCACGCTGGTCGGCATTTTTTTCAGCATTTACCGTCATAATCGCACTTCTCGCGTACGGTTCTGGATTGTCGCCTGGTCGGTCATTTTCCTGCACTTCTTAGTGCCCATCCTTACGTTGCGACCCAGTCGCTTTGTCCCGCTGCTCGACGCCCTCGACACCACTACCCTGCAGATTGCAGGCATCGCCTTTATCTTCTCTCTCGCCCCGGTGCGCCTCACGGAACGTTCACGGTGGTTTTGCTTCCTGGGTCTCTCGGTTCCCCTTGCGATTTACTCCATCCTCTGGAGCCTGGGAAGCACCGCAAAGCTTCCGCTCGGCGCATGCGCCGCCCTTGTCACGTTGGGCGGCTTTGGCGCTTACCAGTATTTCTGCATCGATCGCGACCTCTACGACAACCTGATCCAGTTCGCGCTCCTGCTGACCGGCGCGGTCTCTCTCTACCAGATCTCCTTCGGCAATTTTCAGTCGCCGTATTACGCCATGATGATGGCAACGTATGGCGTGGCTGCCATCTTCGTCATTCGCCACTACTGGCGGAATTCGCCTGGGGTGCTGGTGACCTCCGGCGGATTGTTTGCCTGGGCAGCGGTCTGGGCCTGCGCTGCCTATGCCAGCGGGTTCATGGATCGCATGGGTGAGGCCGCCGCGGAACTCTGGAACGTGCCCAAGTTTATTGTCGCCTTCGGCATGATTCTCGTGCTGCTGGAAGACGAAAGCCTCGCGGCGCAGTCTGCCCGTGACCGCGAACACTCGCTGAATCGCCAGATGGAACGCTTCGCGGAACTCACTTCGCAATTGCTATCGGCGGTCGATGTGCCGCCCTTCTGCGAAAAGATCGCCAACGTCATCACCGCGGAAGGGAACTTCCATCGCGTCGTGGTGCTGCTGGCCGACGGCACCCACCACCTCCAACTCGCGGGGTACTCGGGCTTGTCCGAAGCGGCCCTCGCCCAGGTCCGGTCCGTCGCCGCCAACATGACCCTGGAGAACATCGCCCAGCTTTGCGACTCCGCTGCCAAGGTGGGCAAGAATTCCTATGTCATCCCGGCGGGCAAAATCGCCAGCGGATGTCTCATGCCCTCCGATCGCTCGTACCCGCCGCACCCGAAATGGCAACGCGGCGGTGAGTTGCTTGTACCGCTCCAGTCCAATCGCGGGCTCAATGTAGGTTGTTTCTTTCTCGATGACCCCAAGGAAATGGATCGCATTACCCCGGAGGAGCTCACCAAGATCGAGTTGCTCGCCGGCGACCTCGCTGTCGCCGTGGACCGCACCAGCATGCATCGCCAGATCGTCCAGCGGGAAAAGCTGGTGGGTATCGGCCAGCTCGTTTCCGGCGTCGCTCACGAACTGAACAATCCGCTGACCGCGGTGCTCGGCTACACCGAGCTGATGAGCGATTACAACCTCCAGCCGGAAGTCGCCCGCGATCTTACGATCGTTCGCCGCGAGGCCAATCGTATGAAGCGGATCATCGAGAACCTGCTGCGTTTTTCGCGACAGAGCCGCACCGAGACCACCAGCACCGACCTCAACGCCGTCCTCCAGGATGTCCTCAGCCTTCGCGAGTATGACCTGAACGGAAAAGGGATTCGGCTCTCTACCAATTTGCAGCCCGAGCTGCCCGTGCTCTCCATCGACCAGAGCCAGCTCAAAATCGTCCTCTCCAACCTGATCGGAAACGCCATCGACGCGGTGCAGGAGACTTCGAGGAAGCAGATCGAGATCGTGGCACGCAGTCTGGGGGAGAAGGTCCTGATCAACATCACCGACAGCGGCCCCGGTTTTCCCGACATCAGCCGGATCTTCGACCCCTTCTTCACCACCAAGTCGCCGGGACGCGGCATGGGACTCGGTCTCAGCATCTGTTACGGCATCATGCGGCAGCATGGGGGAGAGATCTACGCCACGAACATTCACCCGCGCGGCGCTTGCGTATCGCTCGAGCTTCCGACCGCCGATGCCCTCAATCCGCAAGCCGCCGAGGTCGTGAACTGACCCGACCCTCGCTCTCCGAGGCATTCTGGCTCGTTAAACGTCACAAGGATTTGTGATAAGCATCACAGATGCCTTGGCAGTCCGTGGCGATACTAAGCTTGGCCCCGGAGGCCGCGAGTTGTGATTCAACCAATCCAGATGCCGAACCAAGCCTTTGTTTCACCCCCCGAACTCGTCGAGGAACTGAAACCCCTCGGTAACGAGATCACTTGTGTCCGTGGCACGATCCTCTTCCACGAGGGCGACCACGCCAAGGGGGTGTACATCGTGTTGGAGGGCCACGCCTCGCTCACCATGACCACCGAAAACGGCAAGACGGTCCTGGTTCGCAGTTCGGGCCCCGGCAGCCTTTTGGGACTTCCCGGAACCTTCCTTCGCGGGATTTACCAATTAACTGCGACGACCGACCAAGATTCCCGGCTCATTTTCGTGGAGCGCGAGAAGGTCCTCGACTTCCTACGGCAGCGCACCGATATGTGCATGCTGGTCCTGAACGTTCTCGGGACCGAAGTCTCCCAGATGCCGATGCAGCCGGTCCAGCCCAAGCGCCGCGCATCGCGCAAATCGGCGAACCGGCCCTCTCTGGCCCCATAGCCCACACCCAAGTGGCGCGGCTGTTCTGCTAGCATCGGGTTCGACGTTCCTATGTGGCTTGCGGCCCGCATTCCCGGCGTAACCCTGTTCGCCATCTGTCTGCTGGGGCAAACCCCGCCACCCCGACAAGCCACTCCCGACCCTCCTGAAAAATTGGCTCTTGCCGCTCTGCGTGATTATGACTACCCGGCTGCCGAGGAATTCTATCGCCGCGCCCTCACGCAAAACCCATCCTCCCCGGACACGAACGCTGGGCTGGTGCGAGCCCTGCTCGGCGAGAAAAAGCTGCCTGCAGCGCGGGTCGCGTTAGAAGCCGCTTTGCGCCAAGCGCCGGACGCTCCCCCGGTGCTCGTCGCAGAAGGCGACGTGCGCTTGCGCGAAGGGAGAATCCAGGACTCAGAAGCCGCTTACAAGCGTGCACTTTCTCTCGATCCACGCATCGCTCGGGGCTGGTTCGGAATGGCCCGCATCGCATACCTGAACTCCATGCATCGCACTGCGGAGCGCGCGGTCAACAAAGCGCATGACCTCGATCCGGACGACCCTGAGATTTACGACTGGTGGGCGGTGCGCCTGCCGCGGGCGGAACGCCGCCGCGCCCTCGCCTACCTGATCGACCACCATGGTCACATGGATGCCGAACGCCTCAACAACCTGCAATCCCGTCTTGCCTGGCTGATCGTGCTGGGGGATCAGCCGGCGTGGAAGCTGGTGAGTCCGGCCAATTCCGCCAAGCTGAAGCTCAATCACATCGTCGCGCCACCCCGGCCGGATGGGTTCGGGCCGCCCACGCTACGCACCACGGCGGTGGCCTTGCATCTCCAGATCAACGGTAAGAAGACGGTGAACTTGCTCGTGGATACGGGCGCCAGCGGAGTCGTGCTGCAGCGGGACACGGCAGCCAAGGCAGCCGTAAGGCCGATCTACGACATCGCGACAAAAGGGATTGGCGACGAGCGCGCTGCCATGGGTTACCTGGGCTGGGTCAACGCGGTGAGCATCGGTCCACTGCAGTTCGAAAACGTGCCGATGACGGTCGTGGACCAGCGCTTCCCCGACGGCGTGGACGGTTTGATTGGCTTAGACGTCTTCGATCGCTTCCTCGTGACGCTCGATATCCAGCGCGGAGAACTCGATCTCGCTCCGCTTCCGGAATTGCCCGACGAGTACAAGGATCCCGACGGAAGCTGGGACCGCTACATTTCTCCCGAGATGAAGGACTATCTGCCTGTGCTGCACATGTCGTCGCACCTGCTCGTGCCTACCAGCGTGGACGGCCGTGCGCCGGGACTGTTTTTTCTAGATACAGGTGCCTTTGATTCGCAGGTGGACTCCGACTATGTCTCGCGCGATAAGCTCACACGAGCGCCCAACCTGCCGGTTCGCGGCATCTCGGGTAGGGTCAACGATGTCTTTGTCGCGAACAATGTCCGCTTGCAGTTCGGCCATTTCGTGCAGGAAAACTTCAGCCTGATCGCCATCAGCATGGACAAGATGAGCGAAAACGAAGGCGTCGGTATAACCGGCATCCTGGGATTCCCGCTCCTCAGCCAATTTCGTATTTCGATCGATTACCGCGATGGGCTGGTTTATTTCGATTACAAGGGAGCGAAGCGCTGAACTAGCGAGAATCTTCGGGAGTGCCGTCGGCCGGCATTGCGCTTTCGTCCGACTGCCAGGCGCCTTCATGTTTCCGGAGAGTGTCGTAGGCGATATCGGCGATCTTCTCAAGGGTTCCGCCTCGCGGATGAGAGCGCTGATCGTCGGCGGAAGGTTGGGCGGATTCGAGTGCGTCGAAGCCTTCTCGATCTGGGAGCCCGTTATCGGATTCGCTGCGGAAATACATATTGAGAAAAGTATACTCTGGACGGCTACTCTGAATTCGTCCTTGCGTGCGCTTTCTTTATGAATTTAGCGTAGGACTCGTACCTCGCACTCAGATACACTAGCCCGTTTTCTCGTAGGAACCCCGGAGGCCTCTGCATGTTGCGCCGCCTTTTCATCGTAATCCTCGTGCTTACTTCCTTTGCTGCTGCCCAGGCGAAAAAACCCTTTGCTTTCGAAGACATGATGAAGCTGAAACGGGTCGCCGAGCCTTACCTCTCGCCCGACGGGAAGTGGGCGGCGTTCACCGTCACCGACGTCTCTCTCGAAGCTAATACGAAGACCAACCATATTTGGATTGTCCCGGTGGCCGGTGGGGAGACCCGGCAACTTACCAATGGCAAGGGCGAGGATGGCGTCCGCTTCTTTCCCGATGGTAAGCAGATTCTCTATATCTCCTCGCACGATGGCAGTTCGCAAGTCTGGTCACAGGGTTTCGATAGCGCCACCGGCGCCCTCACCGGCGAGCCCCACAAGCTCACCACGATCTCCACCGAAGTCAGCGCCGCACTCTGGTCACCCGACAGCAAGAATATTCTGTTCGTCTCCGGCGTCTACCCCGATTGCAAGGACGAGGCGTGCAACAAGACGCGCGATGACGAACGCAAGAACTCCAAGGTAAAGGCGCAGCTCTTCACCCATCTTCTCTACCGCCACTGGAATGCCTATGGCGATGGCAAGCGTTCGCACCTGTTTATCCAGTCGATCGATGGCGGAACTCCCGTCGATCTGACCCCCGGCGACCACGATGTGCCTCCGTTCTCGCTCGGCGGGCAGGATCAGTACTCGATGTCGCCGGACGGCAAAGAGATCGCTTACGCCAGCAACCTGGACGAGGTCGAAGCCACCAGCACGAATACCGACATCTTCGTCGTGCCAGTCACGGGAGGGACGCCCAAGAAGATCTCGACTTCGCCTGGCGCCGACAGCACCCCGCTCTACTCGCCCGATGGCAAGTACATCGCCTTTCGCTCGCAAGCGCGTGGCGGCTACGAGAGCGATCGCTTCCGCCTCATGCTCTATGAACGCGCGACCGGCAAGACGACGGAGCTGACGGTGGGATTCGATCGCTGGGTGAACACCGTCGCCTGGTCGCCGGATTCGAAAGGTCTGTACTTCACCAGCGAAGATAAAGGCGAAGCTCCCGTGTACTTCGTCGGCCTCAACGGCGGACCGAAAGAAGTGATGCGCGGCTTCAATGACGGACTGGCGATTACGCCCGACGGGAAGACGATGGTCTTCGATCGCATGTCGGTACGCTTTCCCAACGAAATCTACAAAGCCGCCCTCGACAGCAACCCGAAGGCGGTCGCACTCACTTCCGTGAATGAAGGCGTCCTCAATGCCGTCTCCATGGCTCCCATCGAGCCTTTCTGGTTCACCGGCGCCGAAACCACCAAGGTCCAGGGCTTCGTCGTGAAACCTCCGGACTTCGATGCAGCGAAAAAATATCCAGTGAAGTTTCTTATCCACGGCGGACCGCAGGGCGCCTGGGGCGACGATTGGTCGTTCCGCTGGAATCCCGAACTCTTTGCCGCCAACGGTTACGTGGTCATTATGATCAACCCGCGCGGCTCAACCGGGTATGGACAACGATTTATCGATGAGATCAACGGCGACTGGGGCGGTCGTCCCTACCAGGACCTGATGCTTGGCCTCGACTACGCGGAGAAGAACTTCGCCTACATCGACAAAGACCGCGAATGCGCACTGGGTGCCAGCTACGGCGGTTACATGGCCAACTGGATCCTCGGCAATACGAATCGCTTCAAGTGCATCGTTTCGCACGATGGCATGTTCAACACCGAGTCTGCCTTCGGCACCACCGAAGAGCTCTGGTTCAACACCTGGGAATTCAAAGGATATCCTTGGACGAACCGTGAGCTCTATCGCAAGTGGTCGCCCCACTTGCGCGTGCCGAACTTTAAGACGCCAACCCTCGTCGTCCACGGCCAGCTCGATTACCGTCTTGACGTGAGCGAAGGATTCCAGCTCTTCACCTCGCTGCAACTGATGAAGGTCCCGTCGAAAATGCTGTATTTTCCTGACGAGGGCCACTGGGTGCTGAAGCCCCAGAATTCCGAGCTCTGGTACAAGACGGTCAATGGCTGGGTCGATCAGTGGACAAAGAATTAATACGATAACCCACGGAGGGCGCGAAGGAACGCAGAGTCGTTATTTTCCAACCCCTTAGTGTCCCTCTGTGGTCAAGAAGATATGCTTACTTCCCGGCGGTAGTGGTTCCGTCCGTGGTCCAGTTGGAAACTTCCTGGAGCATTTCCTTTACATCGGGGTCCACATCCTTGGCGGTGTACCCCTGCTGCATCGTGATCGACGTCTTGAACCGGTCTATGCGCTTGGCGGATTTATCCACCAGCGTGTATTCGAAGTGCGCCGTGGACGGCGGATGCGGATTGTCGTCCTTGCTGCCACCGCCGGCATTGATGGTGCCACCACCACCGCCGCCGCTCTTCGGGGTCGGCCACTCTCGGCTTACATTCGTCAGGACTCCGTAGTCGCACTTCAGCGCCGACATCTCTCCCTTGGCGGCTTTCTCGTTATTGTTGGTAAGCAGCCGCGTCGTGATCGGTATGCCACGGGCGTGCGCTTCCGTTTCAATCGCCTTCAGCAGCGGTTGTTGGATATTCCAGGTCACCGCGTCTCCGCCTCCGATGGAACCAATACAGATTTCCTTCTGGGCCAGCCCAAAGGTCGTCAGCCCGCACAGGATCGCTAACATTGCACACCATCGTACCTTCGCCATTTTGTTCCCTCGATGGAAGTTGTCTCTCCATTTTACGGTTCCGCGCCGATCCAGACCAAGTCCGCAATGGGGACCTCTATTGACCGCGGCGTTTACACTGTTGCCGATGCGAATTCTCCTGGCGACCGTGTTTCTCTGCGCCGCTGCCCTGGCGCAGCTTCCGGCCGACGAATTAAAAAAAATCTATGAAGACGGCCTGAAACAGAACGGCATCGTGGGCAGTTCGCTGGTCGTTCTCGATCACAACAAAGTCGTATTTCGGGATGTCGAAGGCTTCCAGGACCTGGCGACCAAGCAGCCGGTCGACGAGAACACTACCTTTCATTGGGCATCGATCAGCAAAACCTTTACTGGCGTCGCAATCATGCAACTCCGCGATCGGGGTCTCCTGTCACTCGATGATCCTATTGTGAAGTTCGTCCCCGAGATCGCCAAGGCGCATGATCCCTACGGTCCCATTTCCGCGATCACCATCCGGCAGGCGATGTCGCACTCCACCGGCTTTCGCGATCCCACTTGGCCCTGGCGCGACCAGCCCTGGCAGCCCTTTGAACCGACGGAGTGGTCGCAACTGGTCGCCATGATGCCCTATACCTCGGTGGATTTCCCGCCCGGCTCCAAGTTCAGCTATTCCAATCTTGCCGTTGTTTTTCTCGGCGAGATCATCGAACGGCTCTCCGGCGACCCCTACGAGGCTTACATGGAGAAGAACGTCCTTCGTCCGCTCGGCATGGAGCACTCGTATTACGATCGCAGCCCCAGCTACCTGCTGAACTATCGATCCCACAGCTACCACCTGGAAAAAGGCAAACTCGCCGAACTCGAATTCAACTTCGACACCGGGATTACCCGATCCAACGGCGGCCTCAACGCCCCTATCCCAGACATGATCCGGTACCTGAATTTCCTGACCGGCGATCCGGCCCGGCAGGCCGAATACGATGCCATCCTGAAACGGTCTTCGCTCGAGGAGATGTGGCAGCCGCTGTTGCCGGTACCAGTTAGCGAAGACTTCCCCTCGCGCGCCGGGGCCCACGATTCGGTGGCGTCGAGTTTCTTCGTCCATGAAGACCGTGGCGTTCGTCTCATCGGACACATGGGCTGGCAGAACGGTTTCATCGGGCACATCTATCTCGATCCGGAGCAAAAGAAGGCCTACATCGTGAATTACAACACCGAGGCTCTCGATCCCTCGCAGAACACGCGCAAGCTGAACGAGCAACTGCGGGATTGGCTGATTGATCACTATTTCCATTCCGGGTCGTCGCGATAACGCCACCGGGTGGACTTCCTCCCTCATGCGTTCACGGTGTACCATGCCTCCCGGGTAGTACTGGGTTCACTTACGATTGGCAAAGGGTAACTTCGTGATTGTTGGTGTTCCGCGAGAGTCCTATCCGGGGGAGCGACGCGTTGCGTTGACCCCGGCGGTAGTTCCGAACCTGGCAAAAGCGGGCCTTGAAGTTGTCCTCCAGGCAGGCGCCGGCCAACAAGCCGGTTATCCCGACGCGCAATACGTGGAAAAGGGCGCCAAAATCCTGCCCGACCGTGCTGCCGTATTTTCTTCAGCCGACGTCATCGTGCAGGTGCTGGGCAACGGCGCCAACGACATTACCGGCGGCGAGGATGTTCCTCTCTATCGCCGCGACCAGGTGTTGATCGGTTTTCTGCGTCCCTTCGGAAGCCAGGAAGTCATTCAGCAGATTGCCGGCGCCGGCGTGACCTCTTTCGCCGTGGAACTCATGCCGCGCATCACCCGCGCGCAAAGCATGGATGCTCTTTCTTCCATGGCCAACATCTCCGGCTACAAAGCCGTGCTCATGGCGGCGGATACCGTGCCGCGCGTCTTCCCCATGATGACCACCGCCGCCGGAACCATCACGCCTGCCCGCGTGTTGATCGTCGGGGTGGGCGTTGCCGGATTGCAGGCCATCGCCACCGCTCGCCGCCTTGGCGCCGTGGTCAGCGCCTACGATGTTCGGCCGGCGGTGAAGGAGCAGGTGCAAAGTCTCGGCGCGCGTTTCGTCGAGCTTCCCCTTGAAACCAAGGACGCGCAAGACGAACGCGGATATGCGAAAGCGCAGGACGAGGCTTTCTACCAGAAGCAACGCGAGTTGCTCGGCAAGGTCGTTGCCGAAAGCGACGTAGTGATCACCACCGCGGTTGTACCCGGCAAGAGAGCTCCGCTGCTTATTCCCGCGGCGATGGTGCAGGGCATGCAACCAGGTTCCGTCATCGTGGATCTCGCCGCCGAGCGTGGCGGGAACTGCGAGCTGACCAAGCCCGCTGAAACGATCGTCTCGCATGGCGTGACCATCATCGGCCAGGTAAACGTTGCCAGCGGCGTCCCCTTTCATGCCAGCCAGATGTATGCCAAGAACCTGCTGACTTTTTTGCAATCGCAAACCAAGGAAGGCAAATTCCTCTTCGATATGAACGACCAGGTCACCAGCGACACGCTGCTCACGCGCGGCGGCCAGATCGTGAACAAGAGAATCCGCGAGCACTTTGGGCTGCCGCCCCTCCCCTGAGTTCAGGTGGACGGCGCCAGCGCGGAGGATGGATTCGGCGCTCTCAACGTTAGGGCCTCAGGCCCGCTGGAAGTTTCAACAACGGGTAAAGCGGGCGTTTACGGCCGCGTCCCGAGAATAGAGAATTTTGGGGCTTCAGCCCCTGGGGTACAAGCCAAGTGAACTCCACGCTGATCAACGGACTCTTCATCTTCATGCTGGCTTGTTTCATCGGCTTCGAGGTGATCCGCCGGGTCTCGCCGCTGTTACATACGCCGCTGATGTCGCTTACGAATGCCCTCGACGCCATCGCGGTAGTCGGCGCCATCGCCCTGGTCGGAGCGCATCCGGACAACCGGCTCTGCACCGTGCTCGGCACCATCGCCATTGTCGCTGCCACCAGCAACGTCGTCGGCGGGTTCTTCATTACCGACCGCATGCTCAAGATGTTCAAGTCCAGCCGTCCTGCGAGCAAGCCACAATGAACCCACTCCCCGGCACCGAGTACATCATTGAGTTTTCTTATCTGATCGCCAGCGCGCTGTTCATCTTCTCGCTGAAGTGGATGAGTTCGCCCGCCACGGCCCGTCGCGGCATCTTCGCCGGCGAAATCGGCATGGTGATCGCGATCTGCGGCACGCTTCTCCAGCACGACATCATCTCCTATAAGTGGATCTTCGTCGGCCTCGCCCTCGGTTCCATCATCGGCGTTCCCCTCGGCATGGTGCAGATGACCGCTGTTCCCCAGCGGACCGCCCTCAGCCACGCCTTCGGCGCTCTCTGCGTCACCCTCGTCGGAACTTCCGAGTTTTATCTCCATGCGCCCGACATCTCGAAGTTCACCATGTCGGTGCTCTCCTGCGAAATCATCCTCGGCGGCCTCACCTTCACCGGTAGCTTGATGGCCGCAGGCAAACTCCAGGAAATTCTGCCGCAACGCCCGATCACCTACAAAGGCCAGAACATCGTCAACTTCCTGTTGTTGACGACGGCGGTGGTTCTCGCCGTGATGCTGGTCATCGATCCCAGCCAGAAGCAGCTTTTCCCATTCATCGTCGGAATCGCGGTGATCTTCGGCGTGTTCCTGATTATCCCCATCGGCGGCGCGGATATGCCGACCGTCATCTCACTCTTGAACGGCTATGCCGGACTATCGGCAGCCGCCATGGGCTTTGTCGTCGGCAGCAAGCTGCTCATCATCGCCGGCGCGCTCGATGGCTCCTCGGGTCTCATCCTCTCGATCATCATGTCGAAGGCGATGAACCGCTCCTTCACCAACGTGCTCTTCGGCGCCTTCGGACAGGTCCAGGCCGCCGCCGCTGCTGGGCAGGAGCAACGAACCGCGCGCAGCGCCAGCGCCGAGGAAGCCGCGCAGATTCTGGGCATCGCTTCCTCCGTGGTGATCGTTCCGGGATATGGTATGGCGGTCGCCCAGGCGCAGCACAAGGTCCGCGAACTCTTCGACGCGCTCACGAAAAAAGGTGTGGATGTCCGTTTCGCCATCCACCCCGTCGCCGGACGCATGCCCGGCCACATGAACGTCCTGCTCGCCGAGGCCGATATTCCGTACGACCGCCTCATCGAGATGGATGACATCAACGGCGACTTTCCGCAGACCGATGTCGCCCTCGTCATCGGGGCCAATGACGTCACCAATCCCGCCGCCCGCAGCGACAAGACCAGCCCGATCTATGGCATGCCCATCCTGGACGTGGACAAGGCGCACACCGTGATGGTCATCAAGCGATCCATGAATCCCGGCTTCGCCGGCATCGACAATCCGCTCTACTACATGGACCAGACGTTGATGCTCTTCGGCGATGCCAAGAGCTTCGTCGCGAATATCGTGAAGGAACTGAGCGGCGGCCACTAAGAAGGGCTGCTCGCGAAGCAGCGACTGTGCCATGCGGTCAGCCAAATCGCTTTTATGCCAACATCAACCTCTCTTGTTGTCATTGCGAGGAGGGCGCAGAGCCCGACGTGGCAATCTGCTGTTTTTCCGAGTGCTAGCCGATACGTTCGCCCCAGGTACGCTGGAAGAAGGCGGTTCTAATTCCGGTTCGCGTCCGTCGCCGAAAGGTGCGCGCCGCCCAGCAGCAGCATCCCGCTTACGTACGCCCAGATCATCAACGTCACCGAGATGGCGAACGGACCATAGACGTTCTGAAAGTCGAGCCAGGGCAGCAGAAGGATGTAAACGTACTTTGCCCCCTCGGTGAGTCCGCCGGTGATGACGGCTGCGGGGAGCACGGATTTCCACGGTACCTTGCCGTTCGGCAGAATCCAGTAAATCAGGAAGAAAATCAGGATCGTCGCCAGGATTGCCGTCGCTTTCATCACCATGAAGGCCGTCCCGCGGAAGACAAAATTCTGATATCCCACCACCACGCCCAGGATGTGCAGGTTCCCGGCCGTCAGCGCCACCGATCCCATCGCCAGCATGCCGCAGGTGAAGGCCAATCCGAGCGAAATCAGCTGGTTCGCAATGTACGAGCGGTTCTTACGGATACCCCAAACCTTGTTGAGCGCCACTTCCAGCGGAAGGAAGATGCCGGTCGAGGTCACCAGCAGCATGGCCAGCGAGAAGATCTGGGTTTTGCCGTGAGCGCTCGCCAGGGCGCGCAGGTTCTTGATCACGAAGTCACGGTTGGAGGGCAAATAGTCGCGCAGTAGATTGATTACTATCTCGTACATCGCCTGCGAATGAAAGACCCGTCGGGTCAGCGTCAACATCAGGACAACAAACGGAAAGAACGAGAGGATCGCGTTCGCCGCCACCGAGAACGCGTAGGTGTGGACCTCCGTTTGGGTCATGTAGCGGATGGTGTCCCAGCCCCGCCGGCGAACCGCAGTCTCCCCGGACTGCTTGAGGCCCTCGACCTCCTGGCCCAGCCGGGCGCGGATTCCGATTGGTGCCGGAGCTACCCCTGCCGCTCCTAGCGAGCGTCCCGGACTGTGTATTTCTGGGGCCATGCTTAAATCCTAGCAGAGCTGCTGAAAATTGCTGTCAGCACTCTCCCTTAGGCCGCCTATCCAAAGGGCACGGGTTTCAAAACAGTCGTGCGTAACCACACGGGCCACAGCAACTCGACCGAACCTACCTCCTATCCAACCCGGTAGAATGTCGTAGGTCAGGAAAGGGTGAACGGGCAAATGGAGAAGGCAGACAAGCAGCGCCAGGAGTGGCTCAGCAAAGTCCCCGAGGTGGTCCTGACCTTCTGGATCATTAAGATTGCGGCCACAACTCTGGGTGAAACCGGAGGGGATACGGTCACCATGACGTTGAATTGGGGGTATTTGGCGGGAAGTGCTCTCTTCCTCGCGCTCCTGATCGTGCTCGTCATCGCACAAATTTCTGCGAAGAAGTTTTACCCAGCGCTCTATTGGGCGACCATCGTCGCCTCGACCACCTTCGGCACCACCATGGCCGACTTTGCCGATCGTTCTCTGGGCATCGGCTACACCGGCGGTACTGCGCTCCTCTTCGCCTGCCTGATGGCCGTGCTCGGCCTTTGGTACTGGTCCGAAGGCACGATCTCGGTGAACACCGTGAGTACGCCCAAAGTGGAAGCCTTCTACTGGGCAGCCATCACCTTCTCCCAAACCCTGGGGACGGCGCTGGGCGACTGGGCCGCCGACACCGGCGGACTCGGGTATCGCGGTGGGGCGCTCGTCTTTGCCGCCTGTTTGGCGGTGGTTGCAGCGCTTTTTTTCTGGACGAAGATTTCTCGCGTGTTCTTATTCTGGGCGGCTTTTATCCTGACCCGCCCGTTGGGCGCAACCGTCGGCGATTTCCTGGATAAACCTGTCAATGACGGTGGTTTAGCGCTCAGCCGTCCGATTGCATCCGCGGTCATCGCGGTCTTCATGATCGTCTGCATCTTCGTTTTGCCGCAGCGTGCGGGGCGCCATCCTTCGGTCTTGCGCACGGAGAATGATGGATGACTTCATTTTGCGTCACAGTCGCCAAGTTCGCCGCTCAAACTCCTGTCAAGAAAATCGTTCCAAAACGGTTCTAGCCTCAGTTTTCGCCTTTCTGTATCTCCTTGCCAAAATTGTAAGTTCCTGTAATCATGCCGTGCTTGTAGGCCGGAATATGGTTTCGGCTATAAACAGTTGATTTGGGTTGGATAAGTTTGCCAAGCGGTCTGCAGTACAGCGGGAGAGATGGGCTCCGGTGTTTTGCGCAACGGCGCTGGCTTGCGCCGGATGCAAGACTCGGGAGCCTATTTCTTTGTGTGTGCCAAAGGCGAGCGGCGAAGGGCCAATCCGTTAACACCGCCGGCATCTGGGATCGCAACTGCAGCACCTCTGGCTCAGCCGCCGGAGCGCTTCAGAACGTTCGCCGGGCTTGGGGTCACTGATTCACTTAGAGGCGAAAGGAGTTCGTTGTGAGAGAAAAGGGAACTGTAAAGTGGTTCAACGGAGCGAAAGGTTACGGCTTCATTCAGCGATCCACGGGGGAAGATGTATTCGTGCATTTCTCGGCGATCCAGGAAAATGGCTACCGCACGCTCAATGAAGGCGAAACCGTCGAATTCGACCTGATGAAGGGCCCCAAGGGATACCAGGCCGCCAACGTCGTCCGCGCTTAAATCGCATCAGACACGATCTCAACCCTCCGGCTCCGGAGGGTTGTTCTTTTTTTCGGCGCTTTCTTCTCCCTTCGCCAACTCCCTCTTTAAGCGCTGCAGTCGCGCCACCGCCCATCGCCCATGCTCCGCGACCACCGGGTTCGGATCGTTCGCCAGGCGCTCCGCGTTCTCCAGCAACGAAGCATCTCCGCTGTTGCCGATTGCCACGGCGACGTTCCGCTTGAATCCAGAGAACTTCGCACGCTTGACCGGCGATCGGCGAAACGTCTCGCGGAAGCCCTCCACGTCCATCTCCGCCAGCCAGTCCAGTGCCGGGTTGATGCGCGCCGGGATCGCCTTGAGTTCCGGCATGGTTCCAAGGGGAGCCTTGCGGTTCCAAGGGCAAACATCCTGGCAAATGTCGCACCCGAACACCTGCCTGCCCATCTGTTCCCGCAGGATTTCCGGTATTTCTCCGCGTTTCTCAATGGTGAGATAGGAAATGCATCGGGTGGCGTCGAGCTGATAAGGCGCCGGGAAGGCATTCGTCGGGCACGCATCCAGGCATCGCGTACACGAGCCGCAACGGTCTGCCGCGGGAATCCCCGGCTCCAATTCGAGATTCGTCAGAATCACTCCGAGGAAGAGCCAGGATCCTAGTTTTTCGTTCAGGATGCAGGTGTTCTTGCCGATCCAGCCGACCCCGGCATACTTTGCAAAGACTCGCTCTACGATAGGTCCGGTATCCACGTAGCACCACGACCGGAAGCTTTCTTCCCCTTGGTTCGTGGCCAACTTGGCGATCTCCGCCTCCAACTGGCGAAGCCGGGCAAGCACGGCGTCGTGATAGTCACTTTCTGTCCACGCGTAGCGCGCAATCCAGCCGTCGCGAGTACTACCTGCGTGCGTAGAATAAGGCGCATCGGCGTTGTAGTTCGCAGCACATACGATCACCGACCGCGCCCAAGGGGCGGCATTCGCCAGGTGCTCCCGCTTCAACCTTCCATCCGCATTCTCCGCCGCGAGATAGCCCATTTCGCCGTGCCGCCCGGCTTCTATCCATTCACGAAATCGCTCGAGCTCCGGGTGATCGCCAGCCGTCGCGATGCCGGCAGCGTCGAATCCGTGGCGGGCCGCAAGCGTGCTGATCTGCGCGGAAATCGCGACTCTGGAGCTCATGGGAGTGTTTCCATTATCAGACAAAGGTACGCGGTGGGAACTGCATTGGCATCGACCGCCACTTTCTGGTGACACGAATTCGCTGTCCTCGCCTTAACCCCTTAATACCTCTCCGACGCCGCGTGGCAACACGCGCGGATTCAGCTGCTTACAAACCAATTCCAGCGTCTCGCGCAGCTCTCGATGGCCTTCGATTTGCAACTGTTCTTTCAGCTGTCCCAGCTTTGAAGGATCCCGCACATGCGAATTTCGTTGCCACACTCGTCCAAAGCCTTACAGATCGGGCTTTTCTCTCTAGTATCGCTGTCCGGCGCTAGCCTCGTCGCGGCACAATGCACGCCCAACCCGAATAACCAGACGGTCACAATTTGTGCGCCCGCGAGTGGCGCTTCCAATCTCACTTCGCCCGTCAATGTGATTGCGGAAACCACGGATTCCAACAACGTCACCCTCTTGCAGATCTACCTGGACGGCGTTGGCGTCTACCACACCGCTTCCGGCTCCCTGAACACGAATGTCACCATGACCACCGGCACGCACCGGCTGACCGTGCAGGCCACGGACTCCACAAAAACGATTTTCAAGACGACTGAGAACATTACGGTGGGCACTGGCACCACCGGCGGTGGCTCCCTTTCGCAGATCAAGCACATCTTCTTTATCGTCGAAGAAAACCGTTCCATGGATAGCTACCTGGGAATGCTGGGAGCCTATCGCCAGAGCCTCGGATACTCCGGGAGTTTCGACGGCATCCCGCTGACCAAGTCGATGCCCGACTACAAGAGTACGGCGAACACCACTCCGTTCCACTCCCAGACGGTGTGCACCGATAACATGACGCCCTCGTGGAATGAGAGCCATTACGCCATCCATGGCGGCAAAATGGACTACTTCATGAAGACCGAAGGCTCCTTGCCCTCGACCATCGATCCCCAGGGAACGCGTATGGTGGGCTACTACGACCAGACAGACATACCCTTCTATTACGAACTGGCTGCGCAATACGGCACCAGCGATACCTGGCACACTCCCGTCCTGTCGGACACCATCCCCAACCGGATGTATCTCTTCACCGCGACCTCCTTTGGACACATCCGTCCACAGGATGTTCCGCCTTCCGGTGGATGGCCGCAGCCCACGATCTTCCGTGATCTGGCTACCCACGGCATTTCGTTCCGCTACTACTACCAGGACAGCTCGGTTTACCTTGCGAGCTTCTCCGACTGGGCCAACTACCAGGGACGCGTCTACAACATCAGCCACTACTACACCGACATCCAGAACCCCAGCACGCTGCCCCAGGTCATTTTCATCGAACGCGGCAGCCAGAGCGGATTGGATGAGCACCCCCTGAACAACATTCAAAAGGGTGCGGCAGACGTGGCGAACATGATCAACGCCTTCTTGCAGAGTCCGTCGTATGCAAGTTCGGTGTTCATCCTCACGTATGACGATCCAGGCGGCCTCTTCGACCACGTACCTCCGTTCAAAGAGCCTGCGCCGGACAATATCCCGCCGATGCTGCGGAGTACGGACACGAAAGCGGATTTCACGGACTCCGGACTCCGGGTTCCGGTGATCGTCGTTTCACCGTGGTCGAAACCTCACTTCGTCTCCCACGTGAACCGCGACTACACCGCGATCCTGAAGTTAATCGAAACGCGGTTCAGCCTGCCGGCACTCACGGCGCGCGACGCTGCTCAGGATGACATGAGCGAGTTCTTCGACTTCTCGAAGGTCCAGATTCCGACGCCGCCTCCGATGCCGGTGCAACCGACCAGCGGGGCATGCAACAAGAAGCTGGAAAAGGCTCCCGGTTTCTAGTAGCGGTTTTTTATCTCGACTGCCCGGACTTCGGCCCGGGCTTTTTCTTGCTCAGTGATGGGCAAATGTGCGCGAGCAGCCGATCAATCCTGGCCGGGTTCATCGTGCAACACGAACTGCACCCGCGATGAGATGTCCGGATGGTCGTAGAGCCAGAACACCATCAGCTTGCTTGGATAAGGATAGGAGAGCGAGTGTTCTCCCAGGCTTTGGAATGACTGGGCCGCTGTCTGCCGGAAATCCGGATTGATTCCACGCGTGATGTTCAGCCCATAGACGTCGGCCTCGTGTTCGATGTGCCGGCTGAAAGCGTTGCCGACCGGCTCTGCGACAAACCCGAGCAGCGAGGCGATCAGCATCAAGGCCGGGAACGAGGCCCAATCCGCGATGCCACGGATTTGCCATCGCTCGCCCCAGCGTTGCAGAGCCCACCGGACCAGGTGAAAGGTCAGCCAGAATCCAACCAACAGTAGCGCCGCCGTGAACGCCAGGCCTTTCGGGATATGGTGCAGCATGTAGTGGCCCATCTCATGCCCGAAGACAAACAGGGTCTGCGGAATCGTCATCTGCTGCGTCGTGGTGTCCCACACCACCACCCGCTTCGTCGCGCCGATGCCGGTCACGTATGCGTTGGCCGTAGTGACCTTCTCGCTGGCCTTCATGAGGAACATGCGATCCGGTGGAATGTCCAAGCCGCCACGCGCCGTTACTTTCTCAATCGCCTGTACCAGGTCGGCGTGGTTCTTCTCCAATGGCTCAAACTTGTTAAAGAGCGGATCGAGGACCACCGGCATCAGGAAGATGAAGAACACGATGATCGGAAGCACCGCCAGCCACGCGTAAAACCACCACCGCTGCGGACTGCGGCGGATCAGTACATACAGCAGCCAGACCAGCAGGCTGCCAACGAACATGCCGATCAGTTCGCCCTTCGTCCAGTCCCACAGCCACGACCCCCAGCGTTGGATGGAGAGCCCGTAGCGCAACGACACCCAGTGGCCGTAAACGCCGAAGGGCAGGCTGGCCACATCCAGCGCGATGGTGAGCAGGGGAACGAAGATGAAGGCCTGGAAGAAACGAATGCGGGTCACACGCTCGGCCAGGTCGCGGAACCTGGCCCCCAGGTGGAAACGCAGCACGAGCAGCAGAAGCACGATCCCGTAAATCGTCTCGACGAAGTGCAACGTGGTGCGTACGGTATAGAGCGCTTTTGCCTTGGCAAGCTCATCGGGCGGCAAGGAATAGGCCGTCACCGTCCTGGTGACGGGTGCAGACGCCTGCGCTGTCGGCGCGCTCGCTTCCTGTGCCAGGATCGTTGGGGCGAGGCAAGCCAGGAAGAAGAACAAAGACAGGACTGCGCAACGTACACGCATTTGCACCTCGCGTTTCGCGACAGCATCGTAACAAATCGCGCAAAACAAAATCGCCGGACGCATCCGGCGATTCGCCTTGGAACGAATTGGACTATAGCCCCAGCTTTTTCACTTCCTCGTTGTAATACTTGCGGTAGAGGATGTCCCACTCCTGCGAGCCTTCCATGATGATCCGGCGCTGGCTCTCGATCTTTTGCCGCGCTGCCTGGTCGATCTTCAATTCTTCTGCCAGCAGGTCTTCCAGGGCTTTGCGCGCCTCGAGGCGGATGGTGTTGCGATCTTCGAGGAAATCGACTTCATCCACCCCGGCCAGGGTGTCGGCGATGGTATGCGCCAGCTTGTTGACCTTTTCCCGCGACAGTCGGGTTTTGGCGCCGGCTTCCGGCGGATGCTGCGGACTCATATCACCGCCTTGTACTTGCGGACGAGCTCGTTCTTCACCTTCTTGAACATCTCCTGGTAATTGGCGCCCGACCGCCGCATCTCTTCCGAATAGGTCTCGAGGATGACGCGCACCTCGTCGTTGATGCGGTCCTCCATGCTCAGTTCATCGACCATTGCCGCCTCCACTTTCTGGGTGACGGCGGCCTTCGCCTCGGTCTCAATGCATTCTGCTTTGATCAGGCGATCTACGATGTGACGGGCCAGGTAGCCCACATACTCTTTGGAAAGAAGCATCTCTCAGGCCGTTGCAAGTAACTTATGCCAAACATTGAGTTTACCATAATGCAGAAAGATCGCGTTCCGCGGCCGCGGAGCGCGTTATGATGGGCGTGTGCCTCTGATTCCTTTCGAGTCCGGGGAACATCCAAAAGCCAGGAATGACTGAAGATTTAGTAACTCTCAAAGACGACATGACGGCGTTCATCGCCGGAACAGGATTGAAGCGCTTCCAGGGCTACGTCTCCGACGACGTGCAAAGCGTGATGTGGGACGCCGAAGGAAACCCCGATAGCTGGAAGAGTTTCGTGGAACTGGCTGTCTCCGCCGGGGCGCCGTTCATCACCATGAACGAGTCCATCCTCTCGCGCCAGGACGTCGATTACCTGGTGGAACGCCTGCAACGTTCCAGCTACGCCAGCGACGAAGAGATGGAAGATGCCCGCTGGCTGCGTACCTATATCGGCAAAAGCGGCTTCGTTCAACTGGGCTGGCCCTTCCAGGGCATCATGTTCCTCTTCGAGGCCTCGACCGAGTGGTACGACCGCTACCAGCGCCTGCTCGACATGGCCGAAGACCTCGGCAACATCACGATTGAGGATCCCGGACAGGACGACGAGCGGTAGGCAGCTGTTTGTTTTTGTCCTGCTGCCAGACTCGCTTTGGCCAACGTAGAGCTTCGTTGTGCCTCCTGCATAACGCAGACGGTAGGGGTCCTTCGACTCCGTTCCGCTTCGCAAAACTGCGCTCAGGATGACATTCGTGGGGTTAACTCTCTAGTTCTGGGTACCCCCCTCCCCACCCCTCTTGTATTTTCAGCAGTTTAGGCCATGCAAAACTCGCAAAATATTCCCCGCAAAGGGAGTTACGGGCAAAATATTCCGAACATTGCACTTAGCCTACTCAGTTGCAGGTTCTTGCAACCGAGGGTCCGACGCTTGGGTTTATCAAAGAGCTAACCTCTTCCGTCGTTGGGGAGAAGACCCCACATGCGCAGAATATGCGTGGCGTGTCACGAAGTCTGTGCGTCGCGTCACGAGGGGATGTGAGTATCGGGTTTGCTGTTGGTAACCGCCTGATACCAACTGCATCCCGAAGAGCAAACGATTCATCCATAAGCGTGCGTAACAAGGAGCGGAGCACGCCATGATTGTCGTAACAGGCGCTACAGGACGCACGGGAAGAGCGGCAACGGAAGGGTTACTCGCCAAAGGCGAAAAGCTTCGCGTGGTTGGGCGGGACGCGAAGAAGTTGGCTCCGTTCGTGGCGTTGGGAGCGGAACCCTTCGTCGGAAACGTCGAAGATGCGTCCGCGATGACGGAGGCGTTCAAGGGTGCTTCCGCCGTCTACCTGGTGCTGCCCGAAGACATCTCGCAGCCGGACTTGCGCGCGCATCAAGAACGCGTTTCCGATTCCTACGCGGCAGCAATTAGCAACGCCCAAGTGCAGTTTGTTGTCGATCTAAGCAGTATCGGCGCTCAGCACGCGAAGGGCACCGGTCCGATCGTGGGCTTGCACAACCAGGAGCAAAAGCTGAATCGAATCGCTGGGCTGAACGTCCTGCATGTGCGCGCAGCGTACTTTATGGAAAATCTCTTCATGAGTATCGCGCCGTTGCGTGCGACGGGGACACTCCCGGGTGCTTTCCAGGCAGATGCGCAAATGCCATGGATTGCTACCAAGGATATCGGTGCGTATGCCGCCACTCGTCTCGCGGCGCGCAATTTTTCAGGCAGTTCAATTCAGGAGTTGCACGGGCAGCGTGACATCTCCATGCAAGAGGCGGCGTCCATTGTCGGCAAATCGATCGGCATGCCCAACCTCGAGTACGTGCAAGTTCCAAGCAGGATGCTAGGGCAGAACCTTGTAACGATGGGATTGCCGGAAAAGACTGCGGATTTGCTTGTCGAGATGTGGGAGGGGGCGAACGCGGGCCTCATCGTGCCACAGGAATCGCGCTCAGCGACCAACACGACGCCTACCACCCTGGAATCGTTCGTCGCCGAAGTGTTCGCCCCGGCGTATCTCAACTCCGGAAGCTAGCTCCTGCGTGAAAGCGCGAAAAGTCGCCTTCCCGCAGATAGCCGGATTCCTGGTGGTAATGCCTGTTCTCGCCAATCATCCCTTATACTTCGTGCGATGAAGACACACCGAAGCATGTTCAGGCCCGCGCTAGTGGCTCTCGTTTTAGGTGCCGGTACTTCTGCGTTCGCTCAAGGCAAGTGTGCGAAGGGGTATGAAACGCCATCCTGTCCTCTGAGCATGCGAGTGGCAACTGCTCCCATAGAGCCGGTATTTGCGCCCACTGGATGGAAGACCGTGGCGCTCGACCACATCACCTTCGAGGTGCCGGACTACCGCAAAGAGGCGGCGTTCTATATCGCGTTGATGGGATGGAAGCTTCGAAGCGATGACGGCAAACGGGCGATCCTGGACATCGGCGATTGGGGATCGGCGATCTTTCAGGGAGCGCCGGAACGGCAATCGGCCGCGGTCACAGGTTTTTGCTTCGTGATTCAACCATGGGACGCGAAGACGGTGGAAGCCGAACTCAGAAAGCGCGGACTGGTGCCGGTTGCCGAAAACGACCGTAACGGGTTCGAGAGCTTCCATGTGAAAGACCCGGACGGTTGGGACCTCCAGGTCAGCAACGGCAACGGATGGATGAAGTCTCGCAGTGCCCCGCCGGCCGCTGAGTTCGCTAAGGCATCTCCGTTTGGGGCTACCGGATGGACGACAGTATGGCTCGATCATTTGTCGTTTCAGGTCACGAACTACAAGGAGAGCGCCTCGTTTTACAGCAACCTGCTGGGATGGAATCTGACCTACGACGAGGGAAGCCAGCAGGAGTTAATGATCGGCGAAGTCGGAGACATCATCGTCCGTGGAGGCAATCCGGAGGATCCGAGCTTCAACCGAAAGGCCCCGCGCAAGGCCCGGGTTGACCATATTTCATTTGGCATCTCGCCGTGGGACCCAGATGCCGTTAAGGAGGGCTTGGCGAAACGGGGTTTGCCCGCGAAGGTGGATACAGCGGGTGCCGACGACATTCACATCGCCGCCTACAAGAGCTATCACACGACGACGCCGAATGGTTACGATCTGCAGATCAGCTTTGTCACGCACCAAAACCGGCTGGCACTCCCAAATTCCGTCAAACCCAAATCTCTTGGGCAATAAATCCCGTTACCCCAAGTGAAAGGGGTAAGGCAGGATTACTAGTGGTATTGCCTGTTCACCAACAGTTATTGATGCACTTCGTCTGAGACCGTGTAGCGCCCTGTGCCGCGGGCATCTGGAATGATGTGCCTGAAGAGGTAAACCAATTTGAACCAACCCGTCGTTTCAAGCAGTATCAAAGCTCCCCATAAGTCGCTATGCTTGCCACGATAACGAGATTTCCAGTGCCACATCGTGATCATGAACAAGTACACCATGCCGGGTACGAGTAGCAAAAAACCGATGACAACGAAAAGAAAGGGTGGCCTTCCGTCGATAAACATCGGAGGCACCAAAAAGGCCAATCCAAACACTGACCCCAGTCCGAGCCAAGTCAACCGCTGGAACCGCTGTTTCCACAATGTCGGCATGTTGCTGATTGTACGTTCGTTGGGAGATGAGCTGAGCTTTACTGTTGGTAAATCCGGTTACCACTAGTAACCGGGGTGTGGCAGGATTACTAGTGGTAACGTCTGTTATCGTCCACTATCTTGTTTGTCGTCATGCGAGACTATCTCCGCTGCCTGAAATTCTTCGCTCTTGTGCTCCTGCTGCCTTCCCTGTTTGAAATCGGACACGCGCAAAACGCTGATCTCACGCGATACGGAGACACCGCCGTGATCAAAGCGAATACGTGGCGTCCGATGTGCGAAATCGCGAAGAAACTTGCCGATGAGTATGGGATTCGTATCAGTGCCGAGGATCCAAACGTCATGTTCGGGGATGATTTAGAGGACACCACGGACGAAGCATTGCCTGAGTGGCGAGCGCGACATCCGAATGAACGAGTCCATCGATTGAAGCCGTGGTCGGTGGAAGTCAGGTTCCGAATCAACAAGGATGGCACGCCCGAGAACATTCCTGTTTTGTTGCACCAGATCATCGTCTCTGCCAATGCGAACTCGTCGTTTTCCTATCGGCTGAATAGGGATGATGACCGGTTCTATACTTTTGTTCCGACCCATACCCGCGATGCCACAGGTGCCTTCATTGAAAGCCCGGCGCTCCTGGACTTGCACGTGAGTATCCCTGCAGGGACGCGCACCGTCGCCGAACATGCCGCCCTGATGGCGTCCGCGTTAGCCGCACAGACCGGTTTTCGGGTGGACTGCTGCGAGCAACTTGCAGCCGGACTGCCATGGGGAGGAGCCAAAGTAGCGTTCGAGGCTCATGATCTCTCCGCCCGGCAAGTACTCGAGCAACTCATCGATCTCTTAGAACAGTCCGAGCCGGTTGGTTCGAGATATCACTGGCTCGCAACCTGTGATCCGGCAGTCGATCCAAAGCCGCACTTTTGCTTCATCAACGTCTTCCCAGTGCGCGGTCCGGGGTATTCCGTCCCTGCATTACCCATTCGATAGGGAGCGGAAAATCAAATAGGTGTTGGTAAATCCCGTTACCACCAGGAATCCGGACTTGCCGAATTCCGTCCTGCGGGGATCTCGTTTTCCACATGGCGGCCCCGGTATGATGGGCTGTGCGGTGGACGCAGCGGCCTTTTGATTCGACGATTGTTTTTCGCCTCCAGCAGGAGGCGGCGCTCTCGCCGCTCATCGCTACACTGCTTGCCTCGCGCGGGATCGCCGCTGCGGAGGACGCGCAGAAGTTCCTCCATCCCACGCTTGCCGACCTGCACTCGCCCTATGCCATGCATGGGATGCAGGCGGCGGTCGAGCGCCTGCTGGCGGCCATCGAGAAGCAGGAACAGATCCTCATCTATGGCGATTACGACGTGGATGGGACGACCGCGACGGTGATCCTGAAGACGGTGATCGAGATCTGCGGGGGGCGTGCGGACTTTCACGTGCCGCACCGCATTCTCGAAGGCTACGGGATGCGCGATGAGGTGATCGAACGCGCGGCGGCCGACGGGATACGCCTGATCATCAGCGTCGATACCGGCATTCGGGCCTTCGCTGCCGCCGAGACTGCGAACCGTCTTGGCGTGGACCTGATCGTGACCGATCACCACCTGCCCGGTGCGGAAGGGGTTCCCCGCGCGCTGTCGGTCCTTAACCCGAACCAGACCGGTTGCGACTATCCGTGCAAAGCCTTGTGCGGGGCGGGGGTGGCATTCAAGATCGCGCAGGCGCTACTGGAAAAAACCGAGCGCGCGCGACTCATCCCATCGTTCCTGAAGATCGTGGCCATTGCGACGATCGCGGATGCGGTGCCGCTCACCGGCGAGAACCGCGTCTTCGTTGCCTTGGGGCTGGAAGGTTTGCGGCGGCCAGTGAATGCAGGACTGCGCGAGTTGCTCGGTCTTTGCAAACTCGACGGCTCGCTTTCGACCCAGGATGTAGCGTTCCGCATTGCGCCTCGCCTGAACGCCGCCGGGCGCATGGATGTAGCCCGCGACGTGGTGGAGCTGTTTACGACGAAAGACGCGTCGCGCGCCAAGGAAGTCGCCGAGCACCTCAACAAGCTGAACGGCAATCGCCAGGAGGCGGAGGCGCGCATCATGGCGGCGATCGATCAACAGCTTGCGGAGGACACCTCGCTGAAGGAGCGCTACTCGCTGGTGCTGGATGGGCCGGAGTGGCATCGCGGGGTGATCGGCATCTGCGCCAGCCGGGTTGTCGAACGCACGAATCGGCCGGCGCTGGTGATTGCGCGGCAGGAAGGCGAAGCCCACGGTTCCGGGCGGTCGATTCGCTCGTTCCACCTGCTCAACGCGCTGGAGTCGTGCGCGGAGCTCTTTTCGCGTTACGGAGGGCATGCCCACGCGGTTGGTTTCGCGCTGCCGGAAGATCGCGTCGCAACCTTGCGGGAACGTCTCGAAGCCTATGCGCGGCAGCACCTCACGCTCGAGGATTTCATCCCCGAGCTTCTCTACGACGCCGAACTGCCGCTGGGCGAAGTTAACGAGAAGCTCTATGCGTCCCTGCAGAAGTTGGAGCCGTTTGGCATGAGCAATCCGCAGCCGGTGTTGGTGAGCCGCGGCGCGCGTTTGAGCATGCCGGCCCGCATCCTTAAAGAGAAGCACGTGAAGATGAAGGTGGCGGGGCAGCGCGATGGCGCAAAGTTCCAGCGATCCTTTGAAGCGCTGGCATGGCGGCAGAGCGCGCGGCTGGAGGGCGAGCCGCTGGACACAGGAGATCGCATCGACCTGGCATACACGGTCGATCACAACGACCATCCGGAATTTGGTGGGCTGCAGTTGATCCTGTGCGACTGGGCGAAGTTGCCGGGTGCGAAATCCGCTACGCCGTGAGCGGGCGAAGGGCTGCGGAGGCACTTTTCCGAACACCTTACAAAAGTATTACAGAACGCACGTAATCGTTTCTCCATGCATTCCATGCTTGCGACGCCGCGAGTTTAGAGGGCTTTCGCCGCGATCCATGCGGGTCAGGCACTTCGGTCACCGCTCTGACAAAAGTATTACAGTGCCCCCTGCGTCGTGACTGATAGGCTCGCACTCAAATGGTGTGGGGGCGTACGACTTCCTCGTATTTCCTCTTCGACTTTGATCAGATTGGACACACATGGACCGCTCGTATCGCAGCAAGAAAGATCTCGCTATTAACTGGATTACCGTAATTGCCATGGGAGCGTTTCATGTGGGCGCGATTGTTGCTCTCTTCTTCTTCAGCTGGAAGGGACTCTTTCTCGCGCTGGCGCTCTGGTGGATCGCCGGAAGCTGGGGCATCGGGATGGGCTATCACCGCCTGCTGACGCACCGGGGCTACAAGGCTCCCAAGTGGCTTGAGTATTTCCTGACCATCTGCGCTACGCTGGCTCTCGAAGGCGGACCGATCTTCTGGGTGGCCACCCATCGCGTGCATCATCAGCTCACCGACAAAGAAGGCGATCCGCATTCCCCGCGCGACGGCAAGTGGTGGTCGCACATGGGATGGATCATTCTCGGCAAATCGCTGCACCAGAATGTGAAAGAGCTGTCGCCCTATGTCCCCGATCTTCGCAAGGACAAGTTCCACAACTTCATCAGCAAGTGGCACTGGGTTCCGATTACCGTGCTGGGCGTCGTGATCCTGGTCGTCGGTGGCTGGCAGATGGTTCTGTGGGGAATCTTTCTCCGCACCACGGTTGGGCTGCACTGCACCTGGCTGGTGAACTCGGCCACGCACATCTGGGGCTCGCAACGCTTTGTTACCGGCGACGACTCCACGAACAGCTTCGCGATCGCGATGCTGACCTTCGGCGAAGGCTGGCATAACAATCATCACGCGCATCCGCAGTCGGCGAAGCATGGTCTGGCCTGGTACGAAATTGATTTCAACTGGATGCAGATCTGGGCGCTGAGCAAGCTGGGCGTGATCAGCAATGTAAAGCTGCCGCGGCTCGACCGTCGGCCGGCCGTGGCCAGCCCGGTGTCGACTGTTGGCGAAGAAACGCCTGCGCTGGTCGCCGGCGACTAGCCAGCTCAGCCTTTTCGCTTCAGACAGGGCGCCTCGGGGCGCCCTGTCTTTCTTCTTGGACAAATCCTCGCTACAATGCTCCGCACTCGCGGAGATCCCATGCCGAGCGTCCAACCTTTTCTGCTGTTCGACGGGAAAGCCGAAGAAGCGATGAACTTTTATGTCTCATTGTTTCCTGGCGGCACCATCAACGACATCGATCGCTACGGCGCGAAGGGTCCCGGCAAACAGGGGACGATCGCGAAGGCCAGCTTCACGATTGCCGGCCAAACCGTTCTTTGTACCGATAGTGTCGTGCAGCACCCCTTCACTTTTACGCCGGCCTTGTCGTTGTTCGTGAACTGCGACTCGGAGGCGGAGCTGGGGCGCCTATTCCAGCAACTTGCAGAGGGGGGCGTGGAACTGATGCCGTTGGACAACTATGGTTTCAGCCGGGAGTTTGGGTGGGTCAACGATCGCTATGGGGTTTCGTGGCAATTGAACCTGCCGTGACCATTCGGGCGCCATCTCGTTCCGCGTCGCGATAAAATCCTTGCGTGCCCATCCGAATCACCAGCCGGCGCAAGGCGATTGGGACAGCCCTTACCCTCGGCATCCTGCTGATTGCCACTGCCGTTACGCTGAACATCAGCTGGATCATCCTGAACTGGAGAGAGTTCTGGATGATGATTGTCGGGGGCATCTTTTTCCTGGTGATCATCGCCGGCATGATCCTCAACACCATCTTCCTGGTCCGAGAGATCCGCCGGAACGAGCAGCACGACAGCTTCATCAACGCGGTGACGCATGAGCTGAAGACGCCGATTACGTCGATCCGGCTGTATCTCGAGACCCTGCAGAAGCGCAGCGTCGACGAAGAAAAGCGGCTGCAGTTCTACGGAATCATGCTCGACGATACCGACCGCCTGCTGCGCACGGTGGAACAAGTTCTGAAAGCGGGTTCGGTTTCGCAGAAGAAAGATGTGCGGAACTTCCGTCCCGTGGAGGTCGAACGGATCCTGCGCGAATGCATGGACCTGGTTACGACTCGTCATCACCTTGGCCCCGGAGCCCTGCATTGGGCAACCGGGCCAGCGGACCAAGAGCACTATACCGTGATGGGAGAGCTGGAAGAGCTACGCACCGCCTTTCTGAATATTCTCGACAACGCGGTGAAATATTCGCGCGATAAGGTCGATGTTGCGGTGGATCTTCTTGCGCCTTCGATCGACCGGCTGGAAATTCGCGTGACGGATAAGGGCGTGGGGATCCAGCGGGGCGAATTGAAACGCGTGTTCAAGCGTTTCTACCGCGCCGCGAACCCGGGCGTAAAGGGCAGCGGCCTCGGCCTGTTCATCGTGCGGGCGATCGCGCGCAGGCACGGCGGAAAGGTCACGGCGCAGAGCGAAGGCCCGGGCAGAGGAACCACGGTCACCCTGGAGTTGCCGCGGGTATTCACGACATGAGCCGCATCCTGATCGTCGAAGATGAAGAGCATCTCGCTCGCGGGTTGCAGTTCAACCTGCAAGCGGAAGATCACGAAGTGGAAGTTGCCGGTACCGGTGAGGAGGCGTTGCAACTCCTGCTCGTGGAACGCCGCCAATTTGATGTGATGGTCCTCGACATCATGCTGCCGGGCAAGGACGGCTTCGCAGTGGCGAGCGAACTCCGCGCGGCGCAGAACACGATCCCAATTCTCATGCTCACAGCGCGCGGACGCTCCGAAGATATCCTGAATGGCTTCGAGGCCGGCACGGACGACTACCTGCAAAAGCCGTTCGAACTCTCGATCTTGATTGCGCGCCTGAACAGCCTGCTGCGCCGCCGCCGCTGGGCGCAGAAAGAAGAGCCGACACGCGAGCCTGAGGTCCTGCGCTTCAACGGCAAGTTTCTTGACTTCGATGCGCTGGAGTTGCACTGCGGGGAAGAGGTGCATCACCTGACGCTGATGGAAGCGCAACTTCTGCAGTACCTGATTCGCAGCGCCGGCCGCCCGGTCTCGCGCAAATCGATCCTCGAAGAGGTATGGGGATTGCGCGAGGATACGGATACCCGCGCGGTCGACAACTTCATCGTTCGGCTGCGGCGCTATATCGAGGAAAACCCTTCACACCCCAAGCATCTGCAAACGGTGCGCGGGATCGGCTACCGCTTCTTTACGGAGCCCAACAGCAAGTCCTAATCCGCGAGCGGGAAAGACGGAGTCGGATACGTCCGCACGCCTCAACGTACGGCATACAGATTTCCGTCGCTGCTCCCGAAGTACACGGTATCTCCAGCCACAACCGGCGAACTCAAGATCGCGCCGGCTTTCATCATCGTCTGCACACCCGAGACCACATCGTCGTAGAAGTCTCCCGCGTAGGCAGCTTCGTAATCCGGCGTGCCGTCCGGCTTTGTCAGCCCGGCAGCATTCTTCCGGGCTCCGTCCGTCTCAAAGCTCCACAGCTCTTTGCCCGAGCTCGCGTCAAAGGCCCGCATTTTCCCGTCGAACGATCCGATGTAAAGCACGTTTCCGGCCAGGGCCGGCGAGGAAAACTTGACCCAATGCTTGCCATCGATACCGAACTCCTGTTTCCCGGTCGAGGCCTCCACCGCGTACAACATCCCCGTATCCGAGGTGGCGAAATAGACTTTGCCGTCGCGGATCGCGGGGGACGCGATGACCCATGAGCCCTTGTTGTTGAACACCCACTTCTTTTCACCGCTCTTCGCATCCAGGGCATAAAAATTGGAGTCACGGCATCCGAAATAGACCACGTTGTCCGCGACCGCGGCCGAAGACTGAATTCCGACCTGGTTGTAGATATCGTGATCTTCGCCCGTTTTGTAGCGCCAGCGCTCTTGGCCTGTTTCGGCATCGAGCGCATAAAAGTAGCTGTCCCAACTTCCGATGTATGCCGTGCCTCCTGCGATTGCGGGCGAAGCATGCACTACATCGCCGGTCTTGAATTTCCATTTGACCGATCCGTCTGCGGCGTTCAGCGCATACACATTGCCATCGCCGCTGCCGAAGAACACCGTGCCTCCGGTCACTGCCGGCGATGAGAGGAAGAAATCAAAAGGATCCGGCATGGATTCGGTGACGGGTTGCGCTCCGTGCAGGTGTTTCCCGGCAAAGCGCCGTTCTCCCCCGGTGGCGAATTTCCATTTCTGCTGACCCGTCGACGCGTCGATTGCGTAGAAGTTGCCATCGTAGCTGCCGAAATAGACAAGGCCGCCCTCTACCGCCGGGGACGAGACGACGCGGCTCCCGGTCTTGAATTTCCATTTCTCCCGTCCGGTCTCGGCGTCCACGGCATAGAGATGGTGGTCGGTACTGCCGAAGAAAAGAACACCCCCGGCCATGGCAGGGGAGGAATAGATCTGGCCCTTGGTCGCAAACTTCCATTTGAGCTGGTGAAACTGTGGAGCGCCTGGAGCGCTATAAACGCCGACGTGTTGAGCGTTACCGCGAAACATCGCTGCATCCTGTGCGAAGGAAGCAGCGGAAAGAAAGCCTGCCAGCAGTGCAAGTTTCAGCATAGGATCTCCTGCCGGATGTTACGCGCCCGGCAGGAGTTTGGTTCCCGCTACCGTCGAGCGATGTTTCCCAACGCTGCCAGCAGCCGATCCACTTCTTCGCTCGTGGCGTAATGGGCGAGGCCGATGCGGAGGACCCCGCCGGTCGCTTCCACGCCAAGCTGTTCGGTCAGGTTCAAGGCGTAGAAGTTGCCGTCCCAGGTGTAGATGCCGAGTTCGCCGAGCTTCTTCGCGATTTCCGCAGGCGAGTGACCTTCGAGCCGAATAGAGACAGTCGGCGTGCGCTCGCGCATACGGCCGGGATCGCGAATGCCGTAGAACGTCAGCCCTGGGATCGGAAGCAGGCCACGGATGAGCCGCTCGCCGAGTTCGCGCTCGTGCTGCTGGATCCACGTGTAGGCGGCAAGGATCGATTCGCGGCGTGAGGTCGCGTGCGACGTTTTTCCTCCGAGGCCGGCGAGGTAATCGACGCAAGCGGCTACGCCGGCAATGCCCTCGTGGTTGAGAGTGCCGGTTTCCCAGCGATCGGGAAGGCTATCCGCCGCGGGGCGGACCTTGTAAGGCTTAAGGCGCAGGAGATGCTCGCGCTTGCCGTACAGAACGCCAACGTGCGGACCAAAGAACTTGTAGGTCGAGCACGCCAGGAAGTCGCATGCGAGGTCGCGAACGTCGATTGGCCCGTGTGGCGCGTAATGCACGGCGTCGATGAACACCAGGGCGCCGGCTTCGTGCGCCATGGCCACGATCTGCTTGACAGGGTTAATCGTGCCGACGGCGTTGGAGGCGTAACCGACGGCCACGATCCTGGTTCGCTCATTCAGCTTCGAACGGAGATCGTCAAGATCGAGGGTGCAATCGTCGGAGCGGAATTTCACGGCGTGAACTTTCGCGCCTCGTTCTTCGAGGGCGCGCCACGGCGCGACGTTGGCGTCGTGATCAAGCAGGGTGGTGACGATTTCGTCGCCCTCGCGCAACTCGCGTCCCAGCGCGCGGCTGATGGCGAAGGTGAGGGTCGTCATATTCTGGCCGAAGACAATTTCGTCGGCGTCGCAGCCAAGCAAGTCGGCGATGGCGGCGTGCGCCGCGCCAAGCACCTCATCGGTGCGGTGGCTGGTCAGAAACTGGCCATGTGTATTCGAGTTGGCGTGCACCAGGTAGGAAGAGATGGCGTCGATCACGCGTTGCGGAACCTGGGTGCCTCCGGGAGCGTCGAAGTAGACGGCCGGTTGGCCGTTGACGGTTTCTGCGAGGGCGGGAAACTGCGAGCGCAGCGACTGGAGATCGATGGTTCCTGAGGAAATGACTTCGCGTACGGACGGCATGATTACTCCTTGATGGCACGTAAGAAATCTGTGAGCAGCCCGTAGGCAACCGCGTCGAGCCCGGGATCGACTTCATGGATGGCGAGCGCCGGGAAGATATCGGTCGTAAAGGAAATCAGCGACGACGTGCCTGCCACCTGCGCCAGCGGATCGCTCAACGGGAGCAGTTCGGGGGCGACCCGCGCGTGGACCCTGCCGCCTTTCACCTGCGCACTGCAGACAACCTTGTAGCGCTGGCCTTGCCTGCTTGCCTCGTCGATGTCTTCCCTGGTGATTTCGCGGATTCCCACGCGCTCCACATCGTGCGGCTTCAAGGGACGGCGCATGAGGACGGTGGCCAGGGCGCAGACCTTCACCGCAGCGTCCCATCCATCGATGTCGTTGGCGGGATCGCTTTCGGCCACGCCAATCGCTTGCGCGTGGCGCACCGCTTGGTCGAAGGACTTCCCCTGTTCCATCGCTTCGAGGATTACGTTGGTTGTCGAGTTCAAGATCCCGCGAAATCCGCTTAGGTTGATCGCCGGCAGGCACTCGAGGAAGAGGTTGAAGATCGGAGTGCCGTCCATGACCGACGATTCGAAGTAAAACTTTCGCCGCACCTTCGCGGCCAGGGCGGTCAATTCTTCGTAACCGTAGACAACCGGGCCTTTGTTCGCCGAGATGGCGTGAGCACCGTATTGCAAGGCGGCGCGCAGGTGCTGGATCGCGGGCTCACCGTTCTGGGGATTGAGAGACGTTGTCTCGAAGACCGCGTCAGGTTGGGAGTCCGCTAGCCAATGCTCGATCGAACCTGTCGTTGATGCGCCCTCGAAGTCGCCGGCGAGCACGCGGGCAGCGTCAAAGCCGCTTGGCTTTACCAGCCAGCCGAGGCTTCGCGTGGCAATTCCGGTGACGACCCAGGCAACGCTGTAATCGTCGGCCAGCCGCTCACGTTTGCGCTCCAGCAGGGAAACGAAGGTGCGGCCGACATTGCCGAAGCCGATCAGGCCGAGTTTGTAGGTGCGGCTGGCCATGGAAGAAGAGGATCAGGCTATCAGGTTGCGGCGCGCAAAAGAAGGCGCCCCGCGGGGAGCGCCTATGCTTGCGAAACGGATGCTACTTGGTTTGCAGCGTCTCGATGTACTTCGCCAGGTTCGCGACCCGGAGATCGACAGACGACTGGTTGCCACCGCTGAGCGACCGGAACACCGGACCCCAAACCGGCATGTCCTTGCTGCCGTGTGCCGGGCTATCGGCGTTGCGGATCATCTGCTCGACGTGCATCATCGGGTATTTTCCGCCGGCATTGGCGGTCAAGCGCGTGAGATCGGTGGCGGGAATTTTCAAGGCGGGCGCTGCGGGACCGTCTCCTTTGCCGCTCACGCCATGGCATGCCGCACAGTAGGCCTTGTAGTTGGCTTCGCCGGAGGTCGGGGAAGTCATGGGGGCGGTGACGTGGTGGATCTCGAGGGCCGTGCCCGGTGTCTTGCTGGTGTTATTCGTGGGTGTTTGTGCCGACGCGAGCAAAGAGAGAATCGCGGTAGTTGCGAAAAGTTGAAGGATCAGTTTCATGTGCCCTCCTGTCGTCTTTTGTGGAGGCGACGCACGGCCCCAACCGTTTACGGAGGGCCGCAGGCAGTCGGCTCGAACGGCTCGCTGCCAGCTATAAGTCTGTGACTCGGGTGCACTTCCCGGCTGTGATTTGGGTCACAACGTCACGGTTTAGAAGCCGAAATGACATATTGACCTTCTTCAATGCCCGCAATCCTCTACCTGTCTTTGCAGGCAGCCGGAACCACGGGCAGGGAACCTCCCGAGGTAACTTCCGGCGGGGCTTGACGGTGCAGGGTTAAGGTTGGATAATTATTCTACCAGTTGCATATTTATGCATATTGATGGAGAACGATGTCCAAGCTTGCACGGCATGCCGCAATTCGCGACGCACTCGCCAGCCATCCGGTTTCGAACCAGGATGAGCTGCGCCGTGCGCTGTACAAGCGCGGCCACCGTGTAACCCAGGCCACCCTTTCCCGCGATATCCACGAACTTGGCCTTGTTAAGACTGGGGACGGCTACCAGTTCCCCGCGGAGGAAGATGCCGGAGCGTGGCTGCCCTCGGTCGAACGCCTCATCCACGAATTCGTTTACGAGGCGAAGACCGCGCAGAACATCGTGGTCGTCAAGACCAGCGCAGGCAGCGCCCAGCCGGTAGCCGCTGCCCTGGACGCCGAGGGATGGCCCGAGGTCGTCGGGACAGTGGGCGGCGACGACACGGTCCTGGTCGTAAGCCCCAGCAACAGAGACGCAGAGAAGCTTCTGGCGCGTATCAAGGAGCTGCTTGCGTAATGGGAGCTGCCATCCAACCCGCCGTCATCGGCGCCACCGGCTATTCGGGGTTTGAACTGACCCGGCGCTTGCTTACGCATCCGCAGGCCAAGCAGCCGGCGCTCTTCCGCCACAATCCCGAGGCAGGACAAGCGATCAACCTCGCGGATGTGTATCCGCAGTTGTCGGGAAACGGCTATGGGCCATTGCCGATGGCGCCTCTCTCCTGGGAATCGTTGAAAGGTGCCGGCGTGGATGTGGTTTTCCTCTGCACGCCGCATGAATTCTCACGCGCGTGGGCGGTGGAGGCCTGCGATCGCGGCTTCCGTGTCATTGACCTGAGCGGCGCATGGCGGCTGAAAGATGCGGAGAACCGGGCCGTATACAACTTTGTCGATAAGGATGGCGGGAAAGCGGCTGCGGTTGCGACGCAAGCTGTTTATGGCAGCCCCGAACTGCACAAAGAGGAGATTGCAGGCGCGCAGTTGGTGGCAAACCCCGGTTGTTACGCGACGTCGGTCATTCTCGCACTGGCAGCGTGGACAAAGGAAGAGCTCATCGATCTCGACTTCGGCGTGATCTGTGATGCGAAGTCCGGCGTCTCCGGAGCGGGCAAGCAGCCGACGCCGACCACGCACTTCGTGGAGGCGGCCGACAATTTGTCTGCCTACAACGTGTTCGGGCACCGGCACACGGGCGAGATGCTCGAACAACTCGGCCTGCAAGCGGGACAGCTGCAGTTCACGCCGCACCTGTTGCCGATTCCCCGGGGGATTCTTTCGACCATTTATGTCCGGCCTAAGAATGGGGTGGATGCTGCTGCACTCGAGGGCAGCATGAAGCGTTTCTTCGCGGGAAAGCCGTGGGTCCGCGTCTTCGGCGCAGCGCGGCTGCCGCAGATCAAGTACTCGCTGCACACCAACTACTGCGACCTCGGTTTCCAGGTTTCGCCGGACGGGTCGCGCGCCGTGCTTGTTTCGTGTCTCGACAATCTCGTGAAAGGCGCGGCGGGGCAGGCGATTCAGAACATGAACGTCATGTTCGGCTGGGACGAACGCGAGGGGCTGCAATGAAGATCGTTCTGAAAATCGGCGGCGCCGCCCTCGAGAACGCAGAGCTCGTGGAGCAGTTCTGCGCGACCGTCGCCGCGCTGGCGAAGGCTGGGCATCAATTGCTCGTGGTGCACGGAGGCGGAGCGGCGCTGAGCCGGACGCTGAAAGAGCTCGGTATCGAACCCAAGTTCGTGAACGGGTTGCGGGTGACGGATGCGAAGACGCGAGACGTTGCTGTCATGGTGTTGGGTGGGCTGCTGAACAAGCAGTTGGCGGCTGCCATCCATGCGGCCGGTCAAGCGGCAGTGGGCGTTTGCGGCAGCGATTTGGGGATCTGCACCGCCCGTAAGAAAGCGATGGAGCAGGACCTCGGATTCGTGGGGGAAATCGCATCCGTCGATCGCAAGTGGGTGGAGTTTTTCTGGTCGAACGGAGCCGTCCTCGTGATGGCGAGCCTGGCGCAAGACGCGAAGGGCGAGTTCTACAACATCAATGCCGATGAGATGGCGTCGGCCATCGCGAGCGCATGCGCGGCGGATGCACTGATCTTCCTTACCGATGTCCCCGGCGTGAAAGATGCCGCAGGGCAGGTGCTGAGCCGCCTCGGGCTGCGCGAGATTGAAGCGTTGCACTCGGAGGGAACCGTGAGCGGCGGCATGGTGCCGAAGCTCGATGCCTGCAAGCGGGCCCTGCTCGCGGGTGTAGGCAGCGTGCGGATTCTCGAAGCGCGCAAGGTAGCGGTTTTGAAAAACATGTTTGAGGCGCCGCTGGAGTGCGGCACGGAATTGGTGGCGCATGCCTAGCCACCTGGAGCAGCAAACCTGGAAGGAGAACAACATGACCACAACAGCGCCGCTTCCGCGGGTTTCCGGCAACGCGGTTATTCCGGTACACGATGGGAAAGATCGGGACCTGATATCGATCACGGACTTCACGCCTGCGGAGATTTCGTCCGTCCTTGATCTCGCAGCCGCCATGAAGGCGAGTCCTACGGATTTCCGCAGCGCGCTTGCCGGCAAGCAACTGGTGCTCTTCTTCGAAAAGCCGTCGCTGCGCACGCGTCTCACGTTCGAATCGGGTATCTGCTCGCTGGGGGGCGTGTCGTTCTTCGTGGACCAGACCAGTTCCCGTCTCGGGGAGCGCGAGCCGCTCAGCGACATGGCGCACAACCTGGAGCGCTGGGTCGATGGAATCGTGCTGCGTACGTTTTCGCATGAGACTGGCGCAACGATGGCGGAATACGCCTCCATTCCGGTGATCAATGCGCTCAGCGACCACGAGCATCCTTGCCAGGCGATGGCCGATGTCATGACCGTGAAGGAGCAGTTCGGCACCTTCGACGGCGTGAAGATAGCGTTCGTTGGCGATGGGAACAACGTGGCGCACTCGCTCATGCTGGCCGCGGCGAGTGTTGGGGCAAGCATCTCCTTGGGGACTCCGGAGAACCACAAGCCGGATGCCGCAGTTTTGAAGGCGGCGCAGAAGCTGGCCCGGAAGACCGGCGGGCAGGTGGAGTGGACTTCGGATGCGGTGGAGGCGGTTTCGGGGGCGAATGCGGTTTACACCGACGTGTGGGCGAGCATGGGCAAAGAATCCGAGGCCGCGCAACGCAAGCTTGAATTTCTGCCCTACCAGGTAAACCGTAAGCTGATGTCGCAGGCTGCGAAGGATGCGATTTTCATGCACTGCCTTCCGGCGCACCGCGGCGACGAAGTCACCGCCGATGTCATCGACTCATCCAGTTCGGTTGTATTCGACCAGGCGGAGAACCGCCTGCATGCTCAGAAAGCCATTCTCTTAATGTTGCTCGGCGGAACCATGCGGTTCCCTGCAAGGAGTGTCCATGCGTGAAAAAATCGTACTTGCTTATTCCGGCGGACTTGATACTTCCATCATCATTCCATGGCTGAAGGAAAACTATAGCTGCGACGTCATCGCGATGGTGGGCGATGTGGGCCAGGGCGATGACATCGATGCCGTGGTCGCGAAAGCGCACAAAACCGGCGCGAGCAAAGTGATCGTGAAAGACCTGCGGGAAGAGTTCCTGACGGAGTACGTGTATCCAGCCATCCGCACCGGCGCGGTTTACGAGCACAAGTACCTGCTCGGCACCTCGCTGGCGCGGCCGGTGATTGCCAAGGCGCAGGTGGAAGTCGCACTGGCCGAGGGCGCGACGGCGGTGGCGCACGGTTGTACCGGCAAAGGGAACGACCAGGTGCGCTTCGAGCACGCCTACCAGGCGCTTGCTCCAGAGTTGAAGATCATTGCACCGTGGCGCGAGTGGACGCTGAAGTCGCGCGAGGACTGCCTCGATTACGCGGAGGAGCATGGCATCGAGGTAGCGCAGAGCCGGACGAAGATTCACAGCCGCGACCGCAACCTGCTGCACGTGAGCCACGAGGGCGGCGAACTCGAGGATCCGAACAACGCGCCGCTCGATACGACCTGGACCTGGACGAAGAGCCCGCAGGAGGCACCCGACCGCGTGGAGCAGGTCGAGATCGGCTTCGAAGGGGGCACTCCGGTTTCTATCAACGGAATGAAGCTTGACCCACTGGCGCTGATCGAGTTGTTGAATGAAATCGGAGCTCGCAATGCGATCGGGCGCATCGATCTCGTCGAGAACCGCTTTGTCGGCATCAAGTCTCGCGGTTGTTACGAGACGCCGGGCGGGACGTTGCTGCTCGCCGCGCACCGCGAACTGGAAGCGCTCTGTCTCGACCGCGACCTGCTGCACTACAAGCAGGAAGTCGCGCTGAAATGGGGAGAACTGGTGTACTTCGGCCTGTGGTTTACGCCGTTGCGCGAGGCGCTCGATGCTTTCGTGGCGAGCACGCAGTCGAACGTAACGGGAGTGGTGAAACTCGCGTTGTACAAGGGCAACGTCGCGATTGCCGGACGTACCTCGCCGACCTCGCTCTATCGACCAGACATTGCCAGCTTCACCATGGGCGCGGGCTACGATCAGAAAGATGCCGAGGGATTCATCCGGATACTTGGGCTGCCTGCGCGTTCGCGGGCCCTTATCCATGCCGAGGTGTCGAAATGAAGATGTGGTCCGGGCGCCTCTCGCAGCCTCTCGACCCTGAGTTCGAGAGCTGGCAGAGATCGTTGCCCTTCGATAAGAAGTTGCTCAAGCATGAAGTCGCGGCGAGCGGGGCTCACGCGAAAGCGTTACACAAAGCCGGTGTGCTGCATGCAGAGGAGTTGGCGCTGATCCAGGCTGGCCTCGCGCAGATCGCGGCAGACGGCATGCCGGTGGCGGAAGATCCTTCGATCGAAGACATCCATCACTTCGTGGAGTCGCAGTTGATCGAGATCGCCGGCGAGGTTGGGCGCAAGCTGCACACCGGTCGCAGCCGCAACGAGCAGATCGCTACTGACCTGCGGCTCTACGTGCGCGAACGCATCGACTATCTCACGCTGCTGCTGGCGGATGTGGTCTCCGCGCTGATCGCGCAGGCGGAAACCGCCGGCGACGCCGCCATGCCGTCCTACACGCATTTGCAGCGCGCCGAGCCGGTGCTGATTGCCCATTGGCTGCTCGCCTACTGCGAGATGTTCTTTCGGGATATCACGCGGCTGGCGGATTGCCGTAAGCGGGTAAACGTGTGTCCGCTTGGATCGGCGGCGGTAGCGGGAACGTTCGTTGCGCTCGACCGGCAGCTTGTTGCTTCTCTGCTGGATTTCGACGCGCCGAGCGAAAACAGCATGGATGCCACCAGCGACCGCGACTTCGCGATTGAGTTTGTGCAGGCGCTCAGCGTGGTGGGCATGCACCTCAGCCGGATGGCGGAAGAATTGATTCTCTTCTCCACCACGGAGTTTGGCTTTGTTGTGTTGCCGGAGCGCTACGCCACCGGCAGCAGCGCGATGCCGCAGAAGAAAAACCCCGATTCGCTCGAGCTGCTGCGTGGCAAAAGCGCGGCTCTCCTGGCGAACGCGATCCAACTCTCGGTCACGTTAAAGGCGCTTCCGCTCGCCTACAACAAGGACATGCAGGAGACGCAGCAACCGGTCTTCGCGAGCGCGGAGGAGTGCGTCTCGATGCTGCGCATTGCCGCTGGTTTTCTGCGCGATCTGAAGTTCAATACTGCCGTCATGCATACGGCGGCGAGTACGGGATACATGAACGCGATGTCAGCGGCTGGATATCTTGTGCAGCAAGGAATCCCATTCCGTCGCGCGCACGAGTTAATCGGAGCTGCGGTGCAATTGGCGATTCAGAAGCACTGCGAGCTGCAGGATCTCTCCGCCGAAGATTATGCGCAGGCCGGGCTTCCGGTAGAAGAAGGATTCTACGCGGCGCTGCAGCTGCCGGCCGTGCTGGCCCAGCACGATGTTCCGGGTGGCACTGCGCCTGCTCGCGTCGCTGCCGCGCTGCAGGTGGCGAAGGAGAGACTCGCGGCAATGGGGGAGGCGCAACATGTTTGTTCGTAAGGCGATCCTTCCCGACGCCAATGCCATCGATGAGTTGATCCGCGCGCATACCACCGACGGCACGCTGTTGCCGCGGACGCTGACGGAGATCTGCGCCGATATTCGCGATTTCGTGGTGGCGGAGGTAGATGGAAGGATCGTTGGGTGCGGGGCGCTGCACCTGTACGGCATGCATCTCGCCGAAATCCGTTCCATCAACGTGCTCGACGAATTTCGCGGGCAGAAGCTGGGAGTGCAGATCGTGCAGGCGCTGATGGAAGAGGCGCGTCACCAGCACGTTACCTGCGTCTGCCTGTTCACACGGGTGCCGGAATTCTTCGGCAGCCTGGGCTTCCGGATCGCAGACCGCGACCGGCTTCCCGACAAGGTTTACAAAGACTGCATGAAATGCCCGCGCAACCAGGCGTGTGACGAAATCGCGATGTATCGAGGCGAATTGCCGAAGGCCTCTCACCTGCCGAAAGGCTTTCGTCCTTCCGACATCGTGCGGATCGTGCCGGTGACTTGAGTCAGGCCGCGGTAAGGGTCACTTCTTCCGAAGGTGAACCGCCACGGTCTTTGACTCGTAAGCATTTCCGTTCGCAGGTGGGAACCCGACTTTCAGCATTCGCCGGCCTTGATCTTCGACGATCTCCGCGTTGTCCACGGATTGAATTTCCGCATCCCCGCCGGTTTTCACAAAATAACTATGTCCGGCTCTGCCGCTGACCGTGAAGCTAGCTGTAGAGCCCGACCACTGTTCGGTGGTGAAGCGCAGTCCCTCGCTTTCGAACCCGAGCGCGGGCAGTTCAGAGGCATACTCCAGGCCGAAGTCGTTGTTGACGTGGTAGACGACCGTGGTCGTGGCTCCGGCGGCGATTGTAAAGCGCAAGGACAAATGCTGATCCTGGGAGTTGCGTTGCACGTCAACCGGCTTGCGCTGAGATCCGACGGTGGCGCTGGTACATGTGGCAAGCGGCGAGAGCGCAGGCGAGAGCGTGACTTGAGCGGTTGCGTCCCCATGATTCGCGAGAGCGAAGGTGAGACCGCTGCTGTGGCGCGTATAGGAGACGGAGATATTTGCGCCGCCGGCGCGGACGTTCTCAAGCGTCGCGTTGTTCCAGGTTGCGGGGAAGTGTGGAGCGAGCGTGAGCGTTCCATCGGATCGCGCATCGAGAGCAAACATTCCGCGCAGGATGGAACTGACGACCATGCCGGAGGACCATATCTGGTGCGGCGTGCTGGTGGAGAGCGGGACGAAATATTTGCCCGAGAGAACTTCGGTGACGTGCCCAGGCTGCCCGGAGTGCGCGAGCAGTGCGTTGTCGCGCATCTGCGCGTAGCCTTCGAGGGCGCGATGGAAACGATAATCGGCGACCGAAGCCCATCCGGTGAACAGCGGCCAAACCGAGCCGAAATGGTAGCCGGAAGGATCGTACAGAGGATCTTTGTCGGAGATGATCCTCGAACCCCAATCGGCGGTAATGTCCGGCGCAGCGAGCAGGTTGAGAGTGCTCTGCGCCTTTTGGTCGGAAATGCTCGTCCACCACATCGGCGCGGTGACGAGCACCGTTGGGTGATCGACTATCTTGCCCGAGGGATCGATACCGAAGGCGAGAGAGCCAGTATTGCCGGACCAGAAATCCACGTCCAATCTCTTTTGCAGGCTATCGGCTTCCTCTTGCGCTTGCTGCGCAACCTCGCCCTGGCCGTTCATGCGCGCCAGCTCGCGCATCGATTGGATCGCCACGACGGATAGTCCGGCCTGATAGAACTCGGTCTCGACCAGCGGGCGCAGAGGACCACCCTCGACCCACCCGTGCCCAACGCCCTCGTTCCGCGGCCACACGCCATTGGCGCGGGTGCTGAGCAGGAAGGTATAGGCGCGCGACAGGTGATCCCAGTTCGCCTTCAGCCATTCCTGATCGCCGGTTGTGCGCATATACTCTCGCGCGACGATCAGGAAAAGTGGCGTTGCATCCGCCGATGCGAACGCGTATGGGTACGCCTTGAACCAGTCAGTTTCGGTCGCAAGATGAGCGATCTCGTGCGCGATCCTGCCGTCTTGACGCTGGAACTTGGCGAGGAAGTTCAGGACCGCTTTCACGTTCTCGAAGTCTCCTTCCTTCAGCAGGGCGAGGCTGGTCCAGAGGGAATCGCGGCCGAAGAACCAGTTGAAGCCGGCGCGATAGTTGAAGGAGGTGCGATATCCGGCGATCATGCCATAGCCATCGCCGGGGCTATTGACCATGCCTTGCAGCACGGCGATGCGCGACCAGTCGTAGGCCGATTGCATTGCCGCATCCGGCACCGAGATGTTGACCGTCTTCTGCAGGTAGTCGTTGTAGTACCTTTCCGACTCGCGCATGCGATCCTGGCTGTGGGCGAGCAGATCGTCGTAGGTGTTGAGCGCGGCTTGGGGATTCTCGGTGGAGAGCGCCCAGGCGATCGCGAATTGCTGGTGCCCCTTCGCGGAACTTCCGAGCGTGAACGAAATCCTGTTGGAGGAAGAGTAATTGCTGTCGTACGGCACACTCAGGATGGAGGCGGTCGGAGATCCGAAGAGGCCGAAGAGTTTGCGCCCGTCCGCTCCTACTTCGAAGCGATGCGTATCTTCGTGGTAATGGAAATAGGTTCCACCGACGGAGGCCGGCCATGCAAGTTGGACATCGGGTTCCAGCTGGGCTTCGACGGCGAGATCGCTCGTAGAGTCGACCTCGATCATGATCAGCGCGCCGGGCTCACGCACCGGGGCAAACAGGGTCTCGCGGACAGAAAAATCGTCGCCCGCATATACGATTGTGGTCGATTCGGGGCGGGTGATCACGGTTCTCGACAGCGACTCGGCGGGAATCTCGATTTGATTGGTGTGGAAGACGAGGTGAAAGTTCTTGAAGAACTTCAGCGGATAGACCCAACCTTCCACGAACCCGCTCTCGTTGCCGAAGATCGCCGCTTGCTGTCCGACGGAATCCACAAACTCCCAGGGACGCGACTCGCGGACAATTGCCATCGACGCGGAGGTGGGCTGAGCGAAGAGTTGCCAGGCACAGAGGAAGGAGATAACGATCAGGAGGGCGCAACAGCGAGCGGGCGCATGCATGGCGCCCCTAGGCTACCGGAAATCGCAGGAACTGTCAGGCGAAAGACCACGCGGTTGATTCGCGCGGATGATTTCCTTACACTTGCCGGCTGGTCTCATGCTCGCTTTTCAACGATGCCAGCGGACTTCCATCCAATCCTTCGATCTTCACGAAAAGGCCCAATCGATGAAGCGCAATTCTCTCGCGAAATTTCCGCTCTTACTTTTGCTTCTTACGGCGCTGGGGTCTTACGCGCAGAATGGCCCGACGCACCAGCAGGCGTTGGAACGAGCGCAGAAGATCGTCCGCCAGATGACGCTGCCCGAGAAGATCGACTACATCGGCGGTTACGAATCTTTTTACATCCGCGCGATGCCGAAGCTCGGCGTTCCTGCACTGAAGATGGCGGACGGGCCCATCGGGGTGCGCAATTACGGGGATTCGACCGCCTATCCTGCGGGCATCGCGATGGCGGCCAGTTGGGATACGGAACTCGTGAAGCGCTTTGGCGCGTCATTGGGTTCCGACGCGCGCGCGCGAGGCGTGCACTTCATGCTGGGGCCCGGGGTGAATATCTATCGCGCGCCGATGTGCGGACGCAACTTCGAATATTTCGGCGAAGATCCGTACCTTGCGTCGCGCATGGCGGTGGCAGATATCGAAGGCATCCAGAGCCAGGGTGTGATTGCGACGGTGAAACACTTCGACGCCAACAACCAGGAGTGGGACCGGCACAACGTGAGCTCCGACATCGACGAGCGTACGTTACGCGAGATTTATCTGCCCACGTTTGAAGCGGCGGTGACGGAGGCGCACGTGGGCGCGATCATGGATTCCTACAACCTGGTCAATGGCGTGCACATGACGCAGAACGGGCGGATGAACACAGATATCGCGCGCCACGAGTGGGGCTTCCCCGGCATTGTCATGTCGGATTGGGACGCGACCTACGATGGCATAGCAGCGGCCAACGGCGGCCTCGACCTCGAAATGCCCAATGGCAAATTCATGAACCGTAAAGACCCTGCTTGCGGCGGTGCAGAGCGGCGCCGTTCAAGAATCGACGATCGACGAAAAGGTTTTGCACATCTTGACGACGGCCATCGAGTTCGGCTTCTTCGACCGGGCGCAGCTGACGACGGGGACGCCACTCGACAATCCCGAATCGAGGGCGGTGGCGCTGAAGGCCGCGCAAGAGGGCGCGGTGCTGCTGAAGAATGATGGGATCCTGCCGTTCGATAGGGCCAAGATCAAGACGATCACGGTGATCGGGCCGAATGCTGCCGTAGCAGTCACGGGTGGTGGAGGCAGTTCGCTGGTGCATCCCTTCTCGGCGAAGACGCCGGTGGAGGCGGTCAAGGCGCTCGTCGGGCCGGCGGTCACCGTGGACTACAAGCCCGGCGTGTTGCTTGATGCGGACCTGTTCGACGGGACCAAGTTCACCACCACGCCGGACGGAAGCACTCCGGGCATGGTTGCAGAGTTCTTTAACAATCGCGATCTCTCCGGTCCGGCGGCGTTGCGAAGAACGGATGCGCACGTGGACTTCGACTGGCAGGAAGGGAGCTATACGCCCGGCGGCCCAAACGACAATTTCTCGGCGCGGTGGGTTGGCTATTACACACCGGCGGCGGACGGCAAGTATGCGTTCTCGGTTTCGGCTGACGATGGATTCCGGCTGTTTGTCGATGACAAACCGCTGATGGAGCAGTGGCAATATCAAGGTGCGTCGCTGGTGACGAAGAAGCTGGCGCTGGCGGCTGGACATCCCTACAAGATCCGGCTTGAATACTTCGAGGGCACCGGGCACGCGAGTATCGGGTTCGGTATATCGAACGGCGTGACCCGGGCCGAGACGGAGGCGGTCGAAGCGGCGAAAAATGCGGACGCGGTGATCCTCTGCGTGGGCTTCAATGCGAAGTCGGAAGGCGAGGGTTCGGACCGGCCATTCCAACTGCCGGAGGAACAGGTCTCGCTGATCCGCGCGGTTCTGGCAGCGAACAAGCATACGGCGATCGTGCTGAATGCCGGCGGCAACGTGGACATGCGGCCGTTCATCGAGGCGACGCCGGCACTGCTGCACGTGTGGTACTCGGGCGAAGAGGGCGCTACGGCGATGGCGCAGATTCTCTTCGGCGAGGTGAATCCTTCGGGCAAGCTTCCGGTTTCGTTCGAACGCCGCTGGGAAGACAACGCGACCTACCACAGCTACTACGACCCGACCGGCAGCAAGCATGTGAAGTACAGCGAAGGAATTTTCCTCGGTTATCGCCACTTCGATCAGTCGGATGTGAAGCCCATGTTCCCCTTCGGCTTCGGACTCTCGTATACCACCTTCCAATATGGGGAACTCAGGATCTCGCCGCCGGGCGCGGACAGCACGGTTGCGGTGACCTTTCAGGTAACGAACACCGGCAATCGGGAAGGCGCGGAGATCGCCGAGGTGTATGTCGGAGAGAAGAACCCGAAGGTCCCGCGGCCGGTGAAGGAACTCAAAGGCTTTGCGCGCGTGGATCTCAAGCCGGGCGAGGCGCGGGCGGTCACGGTCGACCTCAATCGACGCGCCTTCGAATACTACGACGTGAACCGCAAGCAGTGGACGATGGATCCGGCACAGTTCGAGATCCTGGTCGGAAGTTCGTCGGAAAAGATCGAACTCGAGGGCAAGGTGGAGATGAAGTAGGCTGGCGCGTAGGTTTGCCGGTCGCAAGAGCCGTGAATGCGAAGCCTCCTCGGGCAGAACCGTCGTCGGGCTGTTGCTGCGACGTTGGCGCCTCGCGGCGACAAACGTTTTAACAATCGAGTGCATGGAGTAACGTTCCGGAATGAAATCGGCAATCGTTCTTCTGTTGCTTTCGTGTGTAGCGTGGACGCAATCCGCGCCACCGGCGCCGCAGTCTCCTTTGCATACCCGCGACCTGCTCTGGCAGAAGATGACCGGCGAGGTCACGCGCATGGAAAAAACCTTCGATGGCGTGATGGGCGTGGTGATTCGCGACCTGACCGATGGACGCGAATTCGCGGTGAATGCGGACGATATTTTCCCGTCCGCCAGTTCGATCAAGCTTCCGCTGCTGGCGGAGCTGTACCGTGAGTCGCAGAGCGGCACGGGCGCCAAGCTCACGGACCCGTACACATTTCGCAAGGAAGACCTGGTGGATGACAGCGCGGTAATGCAGAACCTGACGCCGGGCGTGAGCCGCATCACCAATCACGACCTGGCCGGGTTCGTGGTTGCGGTGAGCGATAACGCGGCGTCCAATGTGCTGATCGAGCGTGTCGGCATGGACAACGTGAACCGCATGCTGGACGGACTCGGGCTGCACCAGACGCGGCTGCGGCGCAAGATGATCGATCTCCAGGCGGCGAAGAAGGGAAACGAGAATGTTTCCACGCCGCACGAGATGGCCGCGCTGCTGGAGGACATTTATCGCAACAAGATCCTCAACCCTGCGACGACGGAAGAGTTTTTCAACCTGATGTGCACGAAGAAAGAGAGTCCGCTTCCAAAGTTGCTGCCTGACGATACGAGGATCGCCAACAAACCCGGCGAACTGGATGGGGTGCGCAACGATTCCGGCATCGTGTTCGTGAAGGGACGGCCGTACGTGATCAGCGTGATGACGACGTATGCGCACGACGACCACGCGGCCACGGAGGCGATCAGCCGGATCTCGCTGGTGGCGTACCGGTATTTCGAGGCGGTTTCCGTCAGCAGCGAATATGGAAGGAAGATGGAATAGATTGGCGATTGGGTATAGCAGCGTTTTTTCCTGGCGACGGCGCAGGGCTAAAGCCCATTCAACTTTTGGCCGTTTCGGCACGACTGAAGTCATGCCCCTTCACAAATGTGCTTGGGCATCCGAAAGGCACTCGGCTGCCACCATCAGCCCCGGCGCTAGTGGTGTGAGAGCGTCGCATAGATCATCAGCACGATGAGAATCGAGATGACGAGCAACGCAATCTTGATGACGCTGTAGGGGCGCTCGCCCTGGACCTGGCCGGTGGAGGCGTTCACCACGACCTGGTAGGCCTTGTTCTGGAAGCGGTAGGCGCCGATCCAGACGGGCAGCAGCAGGTGGCGGAAGCCGACGTTGGCATAATTCGTATTTACCGACAAGACACGTTGTTCGTCTCCGCCGATGTCGCGGCGCGCGGCTTCCCCGATTTCGGAAGCCATGACCTGCTTGGCCTCGGTGTAACCGTCGGCGAGTTCGACCTGGTAGCGCTGGGCCTTGAAGCCGGCGAGGTAGCCCGGTTCATAGGCACAAAGCGCGTCCAATCCCCAGGGCTGAAGGGCATTGAGTTTGTGCTCCTGCACGGAACGCGAGGCGGCGACCAGGACATCGTGAAACGAGAGATCGACGTGGCCGGAGGCGGGATACCAGCGGGTGCGCTGGACCTGGCGGGAGCAGCGGTTGCCCTTGTCATCGTTGTAATACTCGGTTTCGTAATAGTGCTCGCCGCGCTCGCCGGTGTAGTTGCTGGCGGTCTCGGCGTCGTAGCTCCAGAAGGGAAGGTAGACGCCGTTGATGCCCTCCTGGTGCGCCATGGTCTTGAGCGCATTGGGGGCGAACCAGCGCGAACTGAGCCAGTCCTTCACTTCGCCCTGGGCTTGCGGCTTCGAGATTTTGGCGGGCAGGACAGCATCCGGTGCGAGGAGCGGATCGGCGGCCTTGGCCTGGGCAACGATGGCGGAGGCGCAGAAGGGGCAGGTACCGGCGACTTCGGGCGGCTGAAAGGTGACGGCACTGCCGCAGGCGGCACAATGGACTTCGAGTGCCTGGGGCGAGAGGGTGGTGAGGTGCGCGTCGTGCGCCTTGGATAAGAATTCCTCGAGCGGATGACAGCGCAGGCCCGCGGGTGCGGCGGTGGCCACGGCGGAGGTCGTCGCAGTCTCGACGACGGCGGCTTGGGTGGGCACGGCGGCGGTGCGTCCGCAGAAGGGGCACTTCATCATGCCGGCCGCAGGATCATATTTCATGTCGGCCGAGCAGCCGGGGCAGGGAAAGTGTTCGTGCGCAGGATCGATGGGAGTGCCGCTGCCGCTTGCCATAGGGAGAGACCGCCTCGGAAATTCGAAGTAAATGTAACAGAAGGAAATTCGCGGGGGAATGTCGCGCCTTCACACAGTTGCAGCAGATCAGGTTCTGAACGCTGAATGACGCGAAAACAAGGGCTTAGACCTCAGGCTCGGTAAACCGGTCTGCCGCCGACGATGGTGGCCATGACTTTGCCGGTAAAGGTCCAGCCGTCGAAGGGAGTGTTTTTTGACTTGGAGTAGCCGCTCGCGGCCTGGTATTTCCAGGTGAGCTTGGAGTCGAAGATGACGACGTCGGCATGGGCGCCTACGGCAAGGGTGCCGCGGTGCATGAGTTGGAAGAGGCGCGCGGGATTGGTACTCATGAGCTGGAGGATGCGAGGCAGCGGCATCTCGAAGTGTTTGTGCAGGACGGTGATGGCCAGGGGTAGAGCGGTTTCCAGGCCGATGATGCCGAAGGGGGCGCGATCGAACTCCTGCTCTTTTTCGTGGTAGGCGTGGGGGGCGTGATCGGAGGCGATGCAATCAAGGGTGCCGTCTTTGAGGCTGGCGATGATGGCGTCGCGATCGGCGGAGGAGCGGAGGGGCGGGTTCATCTTGTAGTTGGTGTCGTAGTGGCCGATGTTTTCGTCGATCAGGGTGAAGTGGTGGGGCGTGACCTCGGCGGTGACGCGGAGGTTTTCTTTTTTCGCTCGGCGCACGTGATCGAGCGCTTCGGCGGAGGAGATGTGGGCCACGTGGAGATGGGCGCGCGATTCACGGGTGAAGCGGATGTCGCGCTGCACGATGCCGGCTTCGCTGGCGTTGGGAATCCCACGAAGCCCCAGGCGCAGCGAGGTCGCGCCATAATTCATGCTGCCGCCGGGGTGCATGCGGGGATCCTCGGCGTGCTGGACGATGGGGAGTTCGAGGCGTCCGGCAGCGCGCAGGGCTTCGCGCATGAGGTTGTCGTCGAGAATGGGACGGCCATCATCGCTGACCGCGACGGCGCCGGCGCGTTGCAGGTCGCGGTAGTTGGTGAGCTTTTCGCCCGAGCTTCCGAGGCTGGCGGCGGCGATGGGAAAGACGTTGACCACGGCGCCGCGATCGGGGTGAAGCATCCACGCGGTAAGTTCGGGGGTGTCGTTCACCGGGTTGGTGTTGGGCATGGCGCAGACGGCGGTAAAGCCTCCGGCGGCTGCCGAGTGGGTGCCGGTCGCGATGGTTTCCTTATGCGACTGTCCGGGCTCGCGCAGGTGGACGTGCGGGTCGATGAGGCCGGGAGCCACGATGAGGTGATGGGCGTCGAACTCTTCGTCGTATTCGTTCTTGATGCCGCCAGGCTCGGTGATGGCGGCGACGCGCCCCTCGCGAAGAAGAACGTCCATGGGGCGATCGATGTTATTGGCGGGGTCAATCACGTGCCCGCGACGGATAAGAACAGAGGAAGTCATGCCGTGAGGATTGTAAACGATTGAAAGTGGGCGGGCGGTGATGGTGCGAAGCCTCGCTATTCACCATGTCGCAAGGTCGCGACGAGGGCGGGACCCGGCAGGGGCTGAAGCCCGCTTCTGGAAGGTGTTTCGGCACGACTGAAGTCGTGCCCTGATACAAGCCCATCGGGACGAACAAAAGGTAACTCCGCTGCGAATGCGGATCGGGGTCCGCATTCTCCGGTCGCCAGGACGGGGATTGGGAGCGTATTACTTACAGGTTTTCGATGGGCCCGACAGGATCCCTTTCCCGGGGAAGCTGTAACTCTTGGTGGTGGTAAGGGCAGAAGAGCGGGCGAACCACGGCAGCATGGCAACGTTCGCGACGTGATAGGTGTGGCCGCTGACGGAGACAGCAGAGGAGACCGAGGACAGTCCTTCGATCACGTCGCCGACTTCGAGCAAGGTGTTGCAATCGACAGAGTCGTATGGCCAGAGGAAACTCGGCACGCGGTTGTTGAGGAAAGGATCGTTGGCGCTTTCCGCGATCTCGTGGGTCAGGCCGGTGATATCGAGGGTTTTGGTGTTGGAGAAAAAGCCGGGATCGATCCAGCTGGACCAGGCATAGAGTTGGACGGAGGTGGAGCTGCCTGTACTGGAGATTTGCGTGTCTCCGTGAAAGCCGTAGTAGAAGGAGTTGCCGGGCGGGATCGAACCACCGTAAACATCGAGACTGACCATGACCGGCAGGGTCGTAGTTTTCACCCCGAGGGTGTGCGGAAGGTGGGAGATGAGATTCAGCAGGTAGCTGGTTTCCACCACGCCCACGTAGCCGGAGTTGGTCTGCATCACGGCGCCGGAGCCGGAGGGGACGTGAACCGTGTGGGTGGCCAGGACGGTCGGAGTACCCAGGCGCACGTGGTATCCGTTGGTCCGGGCGAACGTATCGCGCTGCAGCGCGTCGGTGTACTGCGCGGAGCCGAAGCCGTAATCATGGGCGGTCCACACGGGAGACGATTTCACCAGCGCGATCTTCGAGGTCGGGTCGGAGGTATAGGCTTGCCCGTTGACGAGGTGGCCGTCGAAAACGAATTTCAGCGGAATGATGACGGTTGGAATCGTGGTCGATGCGCCGCCCGAGGGAGCGCTGCCCAGCATGGTGTAGGGATACGTCGAGCCGTTGTATTTGAAGCTGCCGGACCAGTGAGCCGCGGAATTGATGGTGACGCTCGGCGTGACGCCGAGGACGGCGGCGGTGGCTTCTCCCATGACCGCGGCCTGCGCCTGGGGCGAGAGGTCGGTCCATACGCCGGTTTTTCCCTCAGCAGAATTGTCAGGGTAGGCGAATGGTTGTTGTGCGACGGCGGGAGAAAGTACCAGGACCATGATCGACAGGACCCATGAGAGGCGTGGCATCATCGAGTTCACCTTGGTTCGTTCGGCTCACCTGGAAGGGAGAAAAGCAGGTCGCCTGAGGAGAGCGGAATGGTATGCCAGACTGCGAAAGATGTCGAGGGTGTGTGGCTGGATTTGTTGAGGATTTCATGAGGGATTAAGGGGCCTTAACCAGGGGGAGACACAGCGGGGCACAACGGACGTCGTACTCTTTCACGAGAACAGAAGCGCGAACAACAAGGTAGCTCCGCTGCGAATGCGGATGGGTATCCAACAGGACGGCGTTAATTCCCAGGGCGATCAGGCGCGGGCGTCGTCGCGCAGTTCGGAGGGCGGCTGAGGATGGTTCGCCAGTCTCTCGCCAGCGATGGCAATTTCGCGGCTGATGGCGGAGTTGACGTTGTGTTCCACGTACTCGGCGGCGACGCGGATGGCGTTCTTGATGGCGTTGGCGTTAGACGAGCCGTGACCGATGAAGGCGACGCCTTTCAGTCCCAGCAGCGGGGCGCCGCCATACTCGGAGTAGTCCAGGCGCTTCTTGAAATCGACGAAAGCCTGCCGCGAGAGCAGGAAACCGACCTGCCGCGCGATGGTCTGCTGAAGCGATTCCTTCAGCATTTCGCGAACGGTCTTGACGACGCCTTCGGTAATCTTAAGAGCCACGTTGCCGACGAAGCCGTCGCAGACGAGGACATCGACGCGTCCGTTGAAGAGGTCGCGGCCCTCGACATTGCCCACGAAATTCATCTGCAGCGCTTTTATGAGCTTGAATGCCTCGCGCGTGAGGTCGTTTCCCTTCGATTCTTCTTCGCCAATGGAAAGCAGGCCGACGCGCGGAGCGCGGGCGGTGGAGAATCTTCCGGCAAAAATGGTGCGGAAGTAGACCTCGCCCATAATGGCGAACTGTTGCAGGTTTTCCGGCTTGCAATCGACGTTGGCGCCGACGTCGAGAAGGATGGAGGCGGCGCGTTTTTCCGTGGGGAAGACAGCGGCAAGAGCAGGCCGATCGACACCGGGGAGCGTCCCGAGAACCATTTTTGCCGTGGCCATGGCAGCGCCGGTATTGCCGGCGGTGACGAAAGCAGCGGCCTTACCTTCCCGCACCAGGCGGCAACCCACCCGCATGGAGGAATCGCGCTTGCTGCGCACCGCCTGGGCGGCCTTGTCGTGCATGCTGATGACTTCGCTGGCGTGGACGATCTCGACGGGAAACTTTCCGGCATGGGCGTGAGCGCCGAGGTGCTCGCGCAGGACGTCCTGCTTGCCAACGAGGAGTACGCGGACGTCATAGTGGCGGGCTGCCTGGAGAGCTCCCTCGATCTCAGGGAACGGGGCCTTGTCGGAGCCCATGGCGTCGACTGCGATAGTAATCGGCATCGCTGAGGGAAGATGGTAACAGAAAGTAGAAGCAGGGGACTCGTACCGACCGCCACGAGTCCCGTGCCAGTCAGGCGTGGCTCTGCGTGGGGGAGAGAACGCTCTCCAGCCGCGCATAGCTGAGCTCCATGCCGTACTCCATGCCGCTGGCGAGCATCTGCTTGCGCGTCTGCGCGTCCGGTAACGTCATGCGCATGGTCATGAGCGTGCCTGCACCGTCGGGTTCGAAGCGGCAGTCCACATGGTTGTCGGGGGTGGGATCGGGGAAGTGCATGCGCTCGATATGAACAATGCGGCTGTACGGCTCGAGTTCCAGGTACTCGCCGGTGAGGTAGAAGCCGCCGCCTTTGCCATTCGACCACTCGTAGCGGATCTGGCCATGGGGACGCGGGTCGCTGATACAGACCGGCATCGTCCAGCCATCCGGGCCGAGCAACCATTGCTGGACAAGCTTGGGATCGGTGTGGGCGCGGTATACCGCCTCGGGCGGGGCGGCGAAGTGACGGGTCACGACGATATGGTGATCGCCTTCGGTCTTCAGAGTGAGCTTGCTCATGGTTTGTCTCCAATCTTCGTATTCATTTCTGCGAGAACCTGGTCGAGGCGGTCGTAGTTCTTCGCGAGCACCTCACGCAACATCGCGAGCCATTGATCGATCGGCTCTATCCCGGCAGGAGCGAGACGACACGGGTGCTTAGCGCCTTCGACGCGGCGAACGATCAGTCCGGCGTTTTCGAGGACTTTCAGATGCCGGGAGATCGCTGGCTGCGAGATTTCGAAGGGCTGCGCGAGTTCCATCACCGTGGCTTCGCCGATGGCGAGCCGGGCTAGGATGGCGCGGCGGGTCGGATCGGCGAGGGCGGAAAAGGTGGCGTCGAGTTGCATAAGCAATATGTTATATAACTTTTGGGTTATGTCAAGAGAAAAGCGGATTGCAGGATTACAGTTGCCGGCAGCAAACGCACGTCGGCGTTCGTAGCTCAGGATGAAACAAGGCTTAAAAGCGAAACAGAGGGTGCTCGGAGGCGCATGCGGATCGGGATGCGCATGCTGTGGTCGCCATGAATGGGGTAGGCAGCAAAAGGCCCGCTACGCGCGGACCTTTTGCGCGGGCGGGAGGGCTACTTGCTCTCTTCGACTTCTACCACTTCGCGGCCTTTGTAATAACCGCACTTGGGACAGGCGCGATGGGGCATCTTCTTCCAGTGGCAGTTCGGGCACTCGGCGAGCGAGTGGGCAGAGAGGTGATCGTGGGCGCGGCGGTTGCCGGTGCGGGCTTTGGAGTGTCGCCGTTTTGGATTAGGCATTGCAGTTCCTTTACTACGATTCGCATGCAAACGCGAATCAGAAATTTATCGCCTTTAGGGCTAGGAGCTTTTCATCTTCTCGCGCAGGTTGCCCAGGGCATTCCAGCGCGGATCGGGTCGGGCCTCTTCGCAGGAGCACTCCCCAGAATTCAAATTGCGCCCACAGGTTGGGCATAAGCCCTTGCAGTTTTCCTGGCAAAGGGCCCGGTAGGGAACCGCCAGCAGCACCTGTTCGCGCACTACATCTTCCAACGGAAGTCCATCGCCTTCGTAATAACTGATCTCAGTTTCGCCCTTGGAGACCGCCGCTTCTTCCTTCGTCTTGTCGGCGCCCAGCGGGCGATAGAGCAATTCGAAGTCACGAGTCACCGGTTCCCGTACTGGCTCCAGGCAACGGGCACAAGCGACTTCCACCTCGGTCGAGAGCTTGGCGACGATGCGGATGTCGTCGAGGATCTGCTTGTGACCGCGGTTCTCCTCGATCAGCTCTGCGCGCCCGGTAACCTGTAACGGCGCGACCTGGCGATACTCGCTTCCGAGATCGATCACGCCCGGCTCGAACATCTCGTTGAACTCCAAACGCTGGAGCTGCAAGTCCTTGATACGAATCAACATAACAATCGAGGCCTTGACCTTCCCAGAATACTGATACAGCGCTAGGGGAGGATTTGCAGGCAGAGACACCCAGGCGGGAACGCTCTCCTAAAGGCAAAGTATAAGAATAAAGGATTTTCGCGGGGGTGTCCATCGCCCTGCTTCCGCTGCGGTTCGCGATTTCCTGGATGGCAATCATGGCGAGTGGGGAGACATGATGCCACGCTGGATCCACGAACGGAAGGCATTCGGTTTGGTTTTGGCGTGAAGTGGCGTTCCCGCATACGGAGTGAAAAATGGCGCCGGGGGAAACACCGACCCCGGCGCGCTGGGGAAACGCGATTATTGGTCGCGGAGAGTCTTCATAGGATCGAGGCGGGCAGCGCGCCATGCAGGCGCGGTGCTGGCAATCAACGAAACCAGCAGAAGAACGCCGGTCACGGAAAGCAAGGTCACGGGATCGAGCGGCTTGATGGTGTAGAGCATGCTTGCCATGTAGCGGGTGAGCACCAGCGAAAGCGCCATGCCGATCACCAGGCCGAGCATGGCAAGCCCGAGGCCGCGGCGCAGGATGAGGCCGAGGACGTCGGTACGTTGCGCGCCCAGGGCCATGCGGACGCCGATCTCCAGGGTGCGTTGCACGACCATGTAGGAGAGCACGGCGTAGAGGCCAACGGCGGAGAGCACGAGGGCGAGCACGGCGAAGCAGGTGAGAAGCATGGACTGGAACCGCGGCTCGGCGGCATTGCGCGAGACGAGGTCTTCGTAGGTGTGGACCTCGTACACCGGAACATTCTTGTCCATTGCCGCGACCTCGGAGCGCACCGTGTTGACGATGTTCAAAGGATCGCCGGTGGTGCGAATGACAAGCGTGGGCGAACCGACCGTGGCCTGCGAATGCGGCAGGTAGTACTCGGGAGAGGTGTCGGCCGTGAGCCCCTGGCGCTTGATGTTGCCAACGACGCCGACGATTTCCCGCATCGGCGAGTCGGTGTATCCGTCGCCCAGCCCGGGCTTGAAGTGTTTGCCGATGGGATCTTCGTTAGGGAAGTACTTGCGCGCGAAACTGTCCGTGACGATCGCGATCTTGTTGGCGGCACGGGTATCAGTGGCTAGGAATTCGCGCCCCCGGAGCAAGGGAATCCCAAGCGTCTTGAAGAAACCGGGGGTGGCGATGCTGACGATCTCGGAGGGTTCATCGGCTTCCGGGACGGGACGCCCATCAATCTGGAAGGTAATGCTCATCAGGCTGCCGGTGAGGGGCAAAGGCCACGCCGCTGCCACGGACTTGACGCCGGGAATCTGGGCGATGCGCGGCAGAAGCTGTTCATAAAACTGTACGTTCTTATCGCCGGGATAGCGATTGTCGGGCAAGTCAATATTGGCGAGGAGGACATGCGCGGTGTCGAAGCCGGGATCGACGTGGATGACGCGAACGAAGCTGCGGATCAGCAATCCCGAACCAACCAGCAGCACGAGGCCGATGGCGGTTTCGGCAACGACCAGGCCGCTGTGCAGATGATGCTGGTGACGGCCGCTGGAACTGGTGCGAGTGCCGTCGCGCAGCGAGGCTGCAGGATCGAGCCGCGAAATCCGTGCCGCCGGAAAGATTCCGAAGAGCAAGCCGGTAAGGCCCGAGATGACGGTGGCGAAGACCAGGACCTTCCAGTCGACACCGACCTCATGCAAGCGCGGCAGGTTTTGTGGAACGAAGCGCAACAGGACCCTGGTGAGAAGGACGGACAGGACGAGCCCGGTGGCGCCGCCCAGCAACGCGAGGAAGACGGATTCCACCAGGACCTGGCGGATGATCTGCAGGCGGCTGGCGCCCAGGGCGGAGCGGACAGCGATTTCGGGACGGCGGCGCGAGGCGCGCGCGAGAAGAAGTCCCGCGACGTTCGCACAGGCGATCAACAGAACAAACGAAACGGCAGCAAATAACATGCGAAGCGCTTCGCTGGAACGGCCTACGAGATGCTCGTGTTCGGTGAGGACAATGGCGCCGTTCATCCGCTTATTGGTCTTGGGATATTGCGCCGCGAGGTTGCGCGCAATGACCGAGAGATCGGCCTGGGCCTGCGCGATGGTAACCCCGGGCTTGAGGCGGCCGACGGTATCGAGCCAATGGGCGCCGCGCTCCTCGGTCATCGGCTGGCCGCCGGACACATCGATCGAATCGTCGGCGAGCGTGGTCCACATTTGCGGGGCGGGTGTCTGGATCGGGAAATTAAATCCCGCGGGCATCACACCGGCAACGGTGTAGCCCAGGCCGGCGATGGTAACGGTTTTCCCGACGATGTTCTTGTCCGCGCCAAACGTGCTTTGCCACAAGGAGTGGCTCAGCATCACGACGTGGGAACCCTTTTTCTCGTCGTCGGCGAGGAAGTCGCGGCCGAGTTCCGGATGCACGCCGACGGCGCGGAAGAAGTCGGCGCCGACAACGAAGCCGGTGAGGTGCTGGGCATCGCCGCGGCCGGTGAGGGTCATATCAGCGTCGTGATACGAGGCGAGGTAGGACAGCGAGTGGTTCTGTTTGCGCAGATCGAAATAGTCGGGATAGCTGAAAACGTTTGGGGCTACCCCCTTCAGCAGTTTCTGGCCCTGTCGGGGTTCGTGCGTGTTGTTGACCCATACCAGCCGCTCCTGTTCGGGAAACGGCAAGGGGCGAAGGAGGACGGCATTCACCAGGCTGAAAATGGCGGTGGTGGCGCCAATTCCGAGCGCGAGAGTGAGAATGGTGGTGAGGGCGAAGCCGGGATTCTTGCGCAACTGGCGTGCCGCGAAGCGGAGGTCCTGCAACAGCGTGTGCATGCGAAACGTGCTCCTGTGCAACGTTCGTAGGGCCGGGTAACACGCGGAAGGTGCACTTGGAGAGCCAGAGTGCGAGCGGAAAACTCTTCGCAATGACAGACGTTTACGGTCAACGGCGGTAAGCAGAAGAAAGTACTCTCGTCCGAATGCAGACGCTGATGTCCGAAAGCGGACAGACCAACCTCTCAGCGGCGAGCTTTTTCGACGGCCTTATAGGCGTCCTTGGCGCCCTTACAGGCGATCATCTTGAAATTTGCTTTCTCCAGGGCGTGGTAGTTGACGAAGAAATCCTCGAGGGATTGGAGGATCTTCTTGTCGATGTCCTTCACATCCTTGATGGAGTGGTACTGCATGGAGAGTTCGCTGACAGCGAGCAGCCGGTCGTTGCGTTCGGTTTTTCCATCCTCGGTCTGCTTGCCCTCGATGATGCCGACGAGGCGGCAGCGCATAAGCGTGCCAGGATGCGCGCTCTCGTCCATGAGGAGCAGCACGTCGATGGGGTCGCCATCGGCGGCTTTCGTGGATGGAACGAAGCCGAAGTCGTAGGGAAACTCCATGCCGGCGGGAAGAAGTTTCTTCAGGCGAATGACGTGGAGTTCATCGTCGTAAGCAAATTTGTTTCGGCTGCCACGCGGCGTTTCGATGACGACATTGACGAGTTTCTTGTCCTTCGCGTCGTAGCTGGGAATACGAGTGAGGTCGTGGGGATGGGCGTTTCGTTTGGCCATGTACAGGAATAGAAGCGGCCGGGAGGCGGCGAGTTGCAGGGGAGAGCCGGGAGCCGATGGTCAGCCGCGTTTCCAGAGCTCGGAGGTGAGAAGGCCGGCGCTGGCGAGATCCTGCGTGCGGCGCTCGAAGCCCTGGGACCTGAGCGCGGCGACATAGTCAGGCAGGGCACGCGCGCGCAGTCCGGTGAGAACGCGGAAAGCGAAGTAGAGGGAGCCGATCCAGAGCTTCGCGCGAAGGCGGCGCCAACCCGCAGGCGGCAGATGAAATTCGGAGAGTATCCATCGGGCGTTGGGGGCAGCGGCTGCGCTGATCTTTGCGACCAGGTCGCACAGTTCCGTGGGGGTGAAGCAATCGAGGAAGAAATGAGTGACGATGAGATCGTAATCGCGGCCGGGCAGGGGGTCGCGAACGGCGTCCGAGTGATGGAAGTGAATGCGGTCGCAGGCGGGCGTGCGGTGGGCGGCGAGGGCGAGCATGCGGCGGCTGCAATCGAGGACGTCGATGCGAACGCTGGGATAACGCCGGACGAATTCGGCCAGGAAACGTCCGTCGCCGTCGCCGAGCAAGAGAACGTGGTGGGCGTCGAGTTCGGACAGGAAATAACAGCGGCGGCGATGCAGAGCGGCGCCGAAGCTGGCATATTCCATCCATCGGTACCAGGGCGCGATGAAGTCGCAGTTCATCGCAGGAGGAAGAGGACGGGGGTGAGGAGGGCGGCGTCGGCGATGAGCCGCACGGTGTCAATGGGCAGAAAGCGGCGGAGGCGATCCACGGCCATCAAAAGAAGCGCGCTTATGGCCGACGCCGCGAAGACCAGGTTTCGCGTATCGATAAGCATGAATACGCACAGCAGCGCGATGACCGACGCGCCGGGCAGCAGACGGCGTCCGAAGAAGCGGGTAGCGGGATGCGGCGTGGGCAATAGCTCGACGCGGCTCTGCCATTCCCAGAGATCGAGGGAGGCGCAGTTCAGGAGACAAAGCGCTCCGAAGACGAAGACCGCGGACCAATCGAAGCGAGCGTCGTTCCAGACGGGTATGGAGCATCCGGCGGCGAAGACGATGGCGATTACAAGCTCCTTGGGAAAAAGCCGGCGGAACGAGCCTCCGCTGAAGTGTACGGCCGCGAGATACGTGGCGACCACCAGCGAGAGCGCGAGGCCGCGTTCCCGGATGACTTGTGGCGCCAGCAGAGCCAGGGCAAGTGCGCCGAAAAAAACGATGAAAAGGGCCGAGCGAAATCCGGAATAGTGAGCCTGCACGAAACGGTGACGGGCAGAGTGCAACGCGCCTGAACGGACGTCGAGCATGTGATCGACGACGTAGACGATCCAGACTGCGGCGGCAATGAGAAAAACTTCGGATGCGTGAACGGCCGCACCAAAGGTGCGAGCAAAGAAAGTGAGCCAGAGCGAGGCGACGAGAGGCGCGTCGAGGCTTACGAGCTGAGGAAGAAGCCACGCGGGCGTGGAGGCGCGCTGTACATGGCTGGGGCTTGCGGTGAATGCTGCGGACACTCTCTATGGATGAGCAAAGTAAGGGATTCGATGCGCGGCGCGGGAAAAAGAGCAGGCGAGGCTAGCGCTTCCAGATACCCACCCTGTCCGCTGCAAGGTGCGGACAAGGGTGGGACATCCAGATTTTTTGAGATTACTTGGTGCTCACCTCGTTCCACAGGAACGAGAGGTCATCGGAGATGTCGGTAACCTCCTGGGTGATCGAGACGCCTGCGCTGTGGCCACTCACCGTCTGGTAGTGCAGCAGGATCGGCCGGTCGCTTACGTTGTCGCGCTGCACGAGGGCGGTCATTTTGCGCGCGTGCAGAGGATCGACGCGGGTATCGCTGTCGCCGCTTGTGAACATGATGGCAGGATACTTCGTGCCGGGATGCACGTTGTGGTACGGCGAATATTTCAGCAAGTAGGCGAACTGGTCGGCGTTGTCGGAGGAGCCGTACTCACTGGTCCACCACTTTCCGACCAAAAAGTTCTGGAAGCGGATCATGTCGAGGAGCGGATAACCGCAGGAGATGGCGCCGAACATTTCGGGATGCTGGGTCATTGCCGCTCCCATCAGCAGGCCGCCATTGGACCCGCCGCGGATGGCGAGGTGCCGGGGATCGGTGTACTTCTGGTCGAAAAGGTACTGGGCTGCGGCAAAGAAATCATCGAAGACATTCTGCTTGTGTTCGAACATCCCGGCTTCGTGCCACTTCTCGCCGTATTCACCGCCACCACGCAGGTTCGGTTGCGCCACGAAGCCGCCATGCTCCATCCACCATGCGTAGCGAGGGCTCCAGCGTGGCGTGAGGTTCACGAGGAAGCCACCGTAAGCGTACATCAGGGTCGGTGTTTCGCCGTTGCGGGGCGCGCCTTTCTTCGAGGAGATGAACATCGGCACTCGCGTGCCATCCTTCGAGGCATAGAAGACTTGCTTCACCTCGTAGTCTTCGGAATTGAACGGCATTTTGGGTCGCGCGAAGACTTCGTTCTTTCCCGTCTTCACGTCGTAGTGGTAAATGGTGAGCGGCACGGTGAAAGATTCGAAGCTGTAAAACGCGTGCTCGGAGTCTTCACGGCCCGAGATTTCGCTGGCGGTGCCGAGCGTGGGATACGTGATCTGGCCGACCTGCTTGCCTTCGAGCGAGAAGATGCGGGTCTGGCTGGCGACATCGTGCAAGCTGCTGACGAATAGCTTTCCTTCCGCGAGCGCGAGTCCGGAGATGACATCCTTCCCTTCCGGGACGATGGTGGTCCAGTGGGAGGGATCCGGATTGTCGATGGCAAGTTTGAGGATGCGGTAGTTTGGCGCCTTGTAGTCGGTCATCACGTAGAGATCGTCGCCGTAATTAACCGCGTTGAAACGATTGTCGATACCATGGATGACCTTGCGGACCGGGGAGCCGGGCTTGCGCAGGTCCTTGGCGTAGATGTCGACCCGCTTGGCGGGCACACCGTTCTCGACAAAGATGAGGAGATAGCGTTCGTTCTCCGTGATGCCGGCGCCAATGAGCTGCATCGGGCCGAAGGTTTCCCCTTCAAAGCTCTTGCCGAAGATAAGCTGGTCATCCGCGGCAGGCGCACCGAGCTTGTGGTAGTAAACGAGCGAACCAGCATCATCGACCCGCGAGTAGTAGACGCCTTGCTTGTCAGGCGTGAGCGAAACGCCGAAATAACGCGCGGCGGGTAGCTGGTCGGTCAAATTCTGGCGCTTGCTGATGTCGAGGAAGTGCACGGATTCTTGGTCGGCGCCGCCTTCACGAATGCCATAGGCGAGCAGCGTGCCGTCTTTCGAGATGTCGTCGATCTGCACGGATGTATTGTGATCGGGGCTCAGCTTTTCCGCGTCCACGAGGCGTTCGTCCTCACCGTGAAGTCCGCGGCGCACGATAGATGGATGGCTGGTTCTCGTCGGGAAGGCGCTTGGTGAAGAAGTAATTTCCGCCACGCTCGGTGGGGACGGTATATTCGTCGACTTTCATCAGCTTGGACAGTTCCCCCGCGACCTCCGGAAGAATCTTGACCTGCGAGAGGTAGTTCTCGGTGTATTTCATCTGTTCATCGATCCAGGCGCGGGTCTCGGGAGACTTGGCGTCTTCCAGCCAGCGATAGGGATCGGTGATCTTGGTGCCGTGGACGTCGTCGGTGACGGGCTTGACTTCCGTGGGTGGCGGGGGCGGAAGCAGGACGCCGTTTCCACCTTTGATCTGACTGGGCCTGTCGGCGGAGAACGAGAAGAGAGCGAACAGAAGGAAGACGAAGAGCAGGCGAAGTTTCATGGGTGAAAGTTGTAGCACTGGGAGGGCGTGGGGGCAAATCAGGTGTGCCCTGCCACGAGGGCACAGAGCTGAGGCCCGAACTTCAAAAGCATCCTTTGGGACGACGGAACCTCACGCCCTTCACAAAGCGTATGGGGGATTACGGAAACAAAAGGTAGCTCCGCTAATTGCCGCTTACTTCATTCCACAAGAATGCCAGTTCGTCGGCGGTGTCTTGGATGGCTTGGGTGATCGAGACACCAGAGCTGTGGCCGCTGACCGTCTGGTAATGGAGCAGGATAGGCCGGTCGCTCGCGTTATCGTGCTGCACGAGGGCAGTCATTTTACGCGCGTGTAGTGGGGCGACGCGGGTATCGCTATCGCCGGTGTTGAACATGATTGCCGGAAACTTCATGCCGGGATGCACGTTCTGATAGGGCGAGTATTTCAGCAGATACGGGAATTGCTCGGCATTATCGGCTGAACCGTATTCGGAGGTCCACCACTTGCCGACCAGGAAATCCTGGAAGCGCAGCATGTCGAGCAGGGGATAGCCGCACCAGATCGCGCCAAACATTTCCGGGTGCTGCGTCATGGCGACGCCCATGAGGAGGCCTCCATTCGAACGGCCGCGGATGGCGAGACGTTTCGTGGAAGTGTATTTTTCGTCGACGAGATATTGCGCGGCGGCAAAGAAGTCGTCGAAGACATTTTGCTTGTGCTCGAACATGCCGGCCTGGTGCCACTTCTCGCCGTATTCGCCGCCGCCGCGCAGGTTCGGTTGCGCGTAGAAGCCGCCCTGCTCCATCCACCAGGCGTACTCTGGATTCCACGTGGGCGTGAGGTTCACCAGAAACCCGCCGTAGGCGAACATAAGAGTCGGCGTGTTGCCGTCGCGTTTCACGCCTTTTTTCGAGGAGATGAACATCGGGATTTTGGTTCCATCTTTCGAAGAGTAGAAGACCTGCTTCACCTCATACTCCTTCGAGTCGAACGGAACCTTCGGCTGGGCGAAGACCTCGGTTTTACGGGTCCGCACGTTGTAGTGGTAAATGGCCGGAGGAATGATGAAGGATTCGAAGCTGTAGAAACCGTTTTCCGTATCCTGCCGGCCGTATACGTTGGTGGCCTCGCCGATGGTGGGATAGGTCATCTTGCCGACCTGCTTGCCTTCGATGGTGAAGATGCGGGTCTCGGTTACGACGTCGTGCAGGCCGGTGACGAAGAGGTTTCCGTTGACGATCGAAATTCCGGAAATCACGTCCTTGCCCTCCGGCACAATGGTGCGCCAGTGTTGCGGCTGCGGATCGCCGATGTGGACCTGGACGACGCGATAGTTAGGCGCGTTGTAATCGGTCATCACGTAAAGGTCGTCGTAATAGTTGATCGGCGTGAAGCGGCTGTCGATGCCGCGGATGATCGTTTTTATCGGCGCGTCGGGGATGCGCAAGTCTTTCGCATACACATCGACACGCTTGGCCGGAACGCCATGCGATACGGTGATGAGCAGATAGCGCTGGTTCTGCGTAACGCCTCCGCTGATCAGCTCCATCGGGCCGAGCGTCTCGCCTTCGAAGCTCTTGCCGAAGATCATTGCGTCGCTATCCGCGGGCGCGCCGAGCTTGTGATAAAACAGCGCGGATCCCGTCGGCTCCACGCGTGCATAGTAGAGGGCTTTTTCATCGGGGCTAAGGGAGACTTCGAAGTAGCGTGCGCTGGGCAGCGAGTCGGCGAGGTCTTTGCCGGTTGTGGTGTCGCGGATGTGTACAGTTTCTTCATCGGCGCCGCCGGAGCGCGTTCCGTAAACGAGGAGCTTGCCGTCTTTCGAAATGTCGTCGATCTGCACCGAGGTGTTCTGGTCGGCGCTGAGCTTGGTGGCGTCGATGAGCCGCTCATCCTGGCCATGCAGGCCACGGCGGATGTAGATGGATCCCTGGTTCTCGTCGGCGAGCCGCTTTTTAAAGAAAAAGTTGCCGTGGCGCTCGATGGGCATACTGTAGCTCTCGACGCGCTCGAGTTTCGTGAGCTCGCTGACGATCTCGGGCCGAATTTTAACCTGCGAGAGATATAGCTCGGTGTACTTCATCTGCGCGTCGATCCAGGCGCGCGTTTCGGGACTCTTCTGATCTTCCAGCCAGCGGTACGGATCGGTGATCTTTACCCCGTGGATGTCGTCGGTGACAGGCTTGGCTTCCGTCGGCGGTGGGGGCGGAAGCGTGATCCCGTTGCCACCCTTCACTTCAGATGATCTATCGGCGGAAAAAGCGAAGAGAGCGAAGAGCAGGATGACGAGCAGCAGGCGAAAGGTCATGGGCAATGTTGTAGCACTTCACGGCGGGTTTGCGGAAATGGCGCGCGACGCAAAACTGCGCTCAGGATGACAGGCAAAAAAGGCAGCCCGGGGGAAGGCTGCCTTTTTTCGGGGAAACCGGTTACAGGTTGCTGGCGCGTTGCTGGAGGTCGGAGGCTACGTCGTTGCCGGTGTTACGGACCTGCCCCATGACTCGCTCGGCACCGGTGCGGATCTGCTCCACGCCGCGCTGCACACGGTCACGATTCGTTTCGTAGGCCTCGCGAGCGGTGTCGGCCAGGTCGTTGGCGCGTTGCGAGAGATTATTGCGTGTTTCTTCGCCGCTCATGGGCGCAAACAGCACTCCCAGCCCGACTCCAATGCCGAGTCCAATGAGAAAACCTTTCATTTGTGCCTCCTTCGGGATCATTCAATTTCAGAACAGAGCTCTCGTGTTGAATTCGCACGAACACGCACGATTGCATAGCAGAACTTACAGTCAATACAGATGCAATTGTTGTCCGCAGGTTGGCCCGAGGGGAAGCAGGATCGAGAGCTGCTGCTGAATCTCGTGTAGAAAAGAAAGCCCGGCCTGGGCCGGGCTCCGTCGGGTCCGGTTTCTACTTGATGGCAGCCAGCTTCTCGTTGGCAAGTTCCGCAATCCCGTTGTTCGGATTGTCTTTCGCGAGCTGCTGCAGGATGACCTTGGCCTTCTCCGGTTGCTTGGCGCTGTAAAGCGATGCGAGTTCGAGGTCGGCCATGGGTTTTCCCACCGACTGCGAAGGATGCGCTGCAATGTCCTGATAGATGGCGATGGCGTCGGCCTCGCGATTGTTCTCACGGTAAACGGAGGCAAGGGCAAACTTTGCGAGGTTCGAAAGATCGGAGCCGCCGTGGCTGGCAACCTCTTTCAGTTCCTTCTCGGCATTCGCGTAATCGCCCATCTCGCCATAGGTCACGCCTTCCATATAGCGCGCCACTTTGCCGGACTGGGTGGAATATTTGTCCGCAACCTTGCGGAAATCCGCGTTGGCGGCGGCGGCACGGTCCTTGGCGCTGTTGAACATGGTAATGCCGGGCTGGGGGGGCGTGCCGGCGGGCACGATCGGCGCGCCGTAAGTTTCCATCGCATTGGCGAGCGCCAGGCTGGCCGCCTGCTCCTGCGAGCGGCGCACGGCGTAGAAGCTGATGGCGAGCACGATTACTGCAAGGAGCAGTGAGCCGTACAGGATCACGCGGGAGCGATGCTCCACGGCCCAATGCATGGTTTCGGTGGTGGTTTCCGCGAACCTGTCGCGCTTTAACTGATGTCGAACGTCACTACGCACTCTGTGTCCTCAAGGATCCAATGGTGGGAACCCCTAAGTTTAACAGTCCTGGGAGGGGCGAAGCAACGCAGGCACTCAGTTTTGCTCTTCGGCCAGCACCTGGCGAACGAGCTGTAAGAGGTCGGTCTGAAAGGTGCGATCGTGCACCGCGAGCTGAAAATGAGCCGCCGTTTTCGGAGGCACTGCGGAAGCGTACAGCTCGATCACTGGGCACAAGCATTCGACCTCCTCGAGGATCCGATAGACTTCGTCGCGCTGCGCGCCGGGAACCGTGTGGCCGACGACGACGAGATCGACGCCAATTTCCTGCAGGGCTTGCAGGAATTCCTCGAGATTGGAAACTGAGATGACCTCGTGGCCGCTCTTGCGCAGGATGGCGGCGCGTGTTTCCAGCAGGAGCTGGTCTCGGGAGATGGAAAGAATGGTTTTAGGCATGGCTGCGTGCGGAGTGCGACCGTGCGACGGGGGAGGATATCAGAATTCCTGCGTGTTGCCCAAAGGTGGAGGCGACGGCTGCGAAGGAGCCAGGATCGATGCCATGCACGGCCGGAACGGGTAAATAATCGTAATGTGAGTTGTAGCGGGTCGTCGGCTGCTGTATCAAAGTAGAAGCAGAACAGCAGAAATGAATGCAGTAGAATTCGCAGCGGGCGGATTCAGTCCCGAATGCGGGGTGTCGCGCGAATATAGCGTGGGAGGAACGAGAGGTATGAAGAGGATTGCACCGGGAGTGCTGGTGCTGGTGATTTTGACGGGAATGTTTTTTGCCGTGGCGTGCGGCGGCGGCAGCAGTAGTTCGACGACAGCGCAGTTTCGAGTTGCCAATGTGAATCCCTTCGCGGCGGGAACAGGCTACGACTATCTTGTGGCCGGGACTTCCTTCACCACGGGACTCACCTTCGGCAATGTCACGGCTTACAGTGCCGTGGCGAGCGGCAGCCAGACGATCGAGGTACGTAATTCCGGGAATTCCAACGATATCCTCAACACCGCCGAGACCTTTACAGGGGGTGACAACTACACGCTGCTGACGATTGGCACCCAGACAGCGACATCTGCAATCTTCCTGACCGACCAGAACACAGCGGCGACTTCGGGCAATTTCCAATTGCGGTTCGTGAATGTCTCGACCGCGCTGCCCAATTTCGACGTGTACGTGGTTCCGCAGTCGGGCAATTGCAATTCCTACCTGAACGGAGTTTCGGCCGACGTCTTCGGCTTGTCGTTTGGGAACAATTCGGACTACAAGACCTTTACCGCTGGAACCTTCCAGCTCTGTATCACCGCATCGGGAACAAAATCGGCGTTCTACCTCGGCGGAAACACAGCCTACGCATCAGGGGCGGTGGAGACCATCGTGGTGGACGATATCGGTGGATCGATTCCGCTGCAGGTCCAAACCTTCACGGATGCTACCGGCAGTTAAACCCTTCTGGTTTCTTAGGAGCCGCCTGCGGGCGGCTTTTTATTTGGGCGGAGCGAGGGCGCGCTTCAATTTGAAAGGCTTGGGTCCGGCCACATCTTCGGGGGTGACCGGCTTGAGCTCGGCAGCATCGCCGCCGTTGAGGACCAGCGCGTAATGGTCCTCCGTCCCCTCTTCATCGCGGGTTGTGATCTGCAGGGTTTCGCCGCGCAACTCGGTACTCACGACGGTGTCGGTGGACATCTCGTCTCCCACACTGGTGATGTCGCCTTCGTCGTCGGCACTGAGCTGGATGGAATGCATGAGCGTGCCGGTGAGGCTGCTGCCGCTGTCGATGAGGGTAAGCACCAGCCAGGTCTGCTTGTGGAACTCGGCTTTGAAGGTACCGGCAAAATCGGCCAGCTTCGGAGCCGGGGGAGTTTGCGCGTAGCCGGCGGCGAGGAGCATAAGCGCGACTGCGATGCTCGCAAAGATTCTCAACTCGCCTCCAAATGCGAAGTGCCCCTTCGCGGGGCACTACAGGGATATAAACGGCAACTAGCGAGCGGCTTCGAGCTCACCTTTTTCCAGCTTTTCCTGGCAGGCGATGCAGTGGCGCGTCCACGGTACAGCCTCGAGGCGCTTGGCATTGATTTCGTTGCCGCAGGAAATGCACTCGCCATACGTTCCTTCATTCATGCGCACCAGGGCGCCTTCCACCATCTGCAGCAGGCTGCGGTCGTTGGCGCTTTGGGTGAAGAGGAATTCCTTGGTGTAAGAACTGGTGGCGCGGTCGGCAATATCCTGGGCGGATTCTTCGCCCGCCTCCCGGCCATCCTGGGCATTCTTTGTCATGGTGGCCCGAAGCCCGTCCCGGCGTTGCTCAAGCTGTTTTTTCAGAGTGTCGATTTTTTTCTTATCCATGTCGTCCTGTACCTGTCCCGGCTCCCCGTGCGCTGGCAATGGACTCGATGCGAGAAGGAGTCTCTACAAAGCAGCCCAAGCTGACACGCGAATTGAAAATCATATTTCGCGCCCAACGAAGGCGTCAACCTCGCGCCGTGCAGCGGGAGCACTCCGACTGAATTGGTATCAATACGACGGATGAGATGCCGCGGATCAGAAAAGAGCAGCAAAATCAAAAAGCGGCTCCAAATTCGGAAGCCGCTCGAAAGAGGCGAGAATGGTGGGAATTTCAGGGAAGTCGATGCAAGGGATCGTTCTGCAGGGCAGAACGCAAGAGAAGTTGAGATACATGGAAGAGAGAAATCATTGGGCAATTGCCTCTTTGGTTGTCATCTTAAACAGCATTTTGGGAACCAAAGGAAGGCGCGACTTCCAAAGAGGTTGCTTTCCCTAAGGCAACTTCTTACGTTTCTGAAACTTACCCGCTCCATAGTGCCTATTTTGAGCGATTTCCGAAGCGCTTCGCAAACTGAGCGAGGCCGGGAAGAAGTGGAACCACCGTTCCACTTTAGAGCCCGCTGGTTCAATATGGGAATCCGCGTATCCTCTGCGGTATGCAGAGCTTAGGAAGCATTTGTGCGTTTCTGGGCGGGTGCGTTCTGGGTCGCGTTCTGTTCCTCGATGGCCTTCAGCTTATTGAGCAGCGCCTTGTAGCTGATCTTCAGGATCTTGGCTGCCTGGCGGCGGTTCCACCGGGTCTGGGTGAGTACCCGCTCGATGGCCTCGCGTTCGGCGGCCATGGCGGCGCGGCGGCCAATCTCCAGCAGGGAAAGCGCACTGTTGCCGTCCGGGTCGGCAGTCTTTGAGGCCGAAGCAGCTGCACGTGCCGGCGCCTCAGGAACTGCAGCCGCGGCCTGCGCATCGCGCGGCAATCCCCAAAGCGCGCTCGCGCCACTGACCGAGGACATCACTGGCTTGTGAATCGAGAGCTCGCGGATGATTTGCGCTTCGTTGCCGACGATCACGTAGCGCTTCACCAGGTTTTCAAGTTCCCGGATGTTTCCGGGCCACGCGTATTCCATCATGCGTTGCACTGCGTAATCGCTGAATGGCGGCGGATTCTTGCCGTAGAACTCGCTGTACTTATGCAGGAAATAATCGAGAAAGACCGGGATCTCGGGACGCCGCTCGCGCAACGGCGGAATGTGCACGGTGACCACGTTGAGGCGGTAAAACAGGTCCTCACGGAAGAGACCTTCGCCGACCGCCCGCTCCAAAGGCTTGTTGGTGGCAGCGAGCACGCGGACATCGACGGCGATATCGCGCTTGCCGCCGAGGCGCGCGAATTCGCCATCCTGCAAAACGTGCAGCAGCTTGGCCTGCAGGGCAGGATGCATTTCGCTGATTTCGTCGAGAAAGATCGTGCCGAAGTGCGCCTGGTCGAACTTGCCGAGCTTTTGACGATTGGCGCCGGTGAAGGCTCCGGGCTCATAGCCGAAGAGCTCGCTTTCCAGCAACTCGTTGGGGATGGCGGCGCAGTTGACCTTCACAAAGGGCTTATCGCGCCGCGAGGACTGGGCGTAGATCATGCGGGCAACGACTTCTTTGCCGGTGCCACTTTCGCCCCGGATGAGCACCGTGGCAGTGGTGTCGGCCACCTGCTCGATGGTCTCCTTCACCTCTTCCATCTTGGGACTGGTTCCAAAAAGAGCGACAAAGTCATGGTTGCGGCGAACTTGATCGCGAAGCTGTACGACCTCGCTGGTGGCGCGTTGCTTTTCCAGGATCTTGGTAATCCGGCGCTCGAGTTCGGAGGGCTCGAAGGGTTTGGCGATGAAATCTTCGGCCCCGAGCTTGGACGATTTGAAGATGATCTCTGGATTCGAATGGCCGGAGGTCATGATGACCGCAACTTCAGGCTTGATCTGCTTCAACCGCTCGAGTGTGTCGATGCCGCTGAGGTTTGAGGTGGCGTCAATCAGGACGAGCGCGGGATCGTAAACACGGAACATGCGAATCGCTTCATCGCCAGTTGCGGCTGAGCTGACATCGAAGTTCCGGCGGGTGAGATACGACTGTAAGAAGCGAGCGAGGCTGGCATCTTCGTCGACAATCAGCAAGCGGGTTTTCTGAACCGGCAGCATCCTAAACGACCCGTGGGTGGCGAAAGCCATGTTGCTGGGCAGCCACGCCTTCAGATGTACTCAGATGATCTTTCTGGGTATTCGGTTACCCACCCGCAGCAGAAAAGCTCCAACTTCGAGGGGGAGATATCGGAATTCAGGATTAAGGACGAATGCGGTGATTGTACCGCGAAGCTCAGAGTTGGAACCAGAATTACATAGCCGAAATTCGCGTTGCGCGGAGTGGCGCTTCGGAATGATCCACCAACGATTCAAAGCGAAGCGTCTGCGGACCGGGGTGCTGCGCTGCGGCGACTCACCGGCGGCGGCCCTATTGAGGACTCTCGATGTAGTCAGAGCGTCGCCGGGAATGGCAAAAGGCGACTCGAAAGCCGCCTTTTGCGCAAAACGGAAAATCTATTTAGTTGTTCTGGTTGTTGACCGTACGCAGCTTGCCGGGCAGGAAGTGGTAGGGCGGCCAAGGGCCGCTCACCGACACCTGGCAGTTCTTAAACTGCCGTGAGGCGGAGCTGAAGCGGTTCTGGTATTTCTCGATGGACTTGCTGTCGATCAGATGGGCGATATCGAGAATGATGCCGCCGGATTCGATCCGTTTGCAGCTGATCTCTTCCTGGAGCGGCGAAAAGAGCTTATTCACCTGCATGGAGAGCGCGCGCGCCTTGGTCTGGCGTTCGCGTTCCCGGGCAGCGCGGTCACGCAATTTCATCAGGTAATCGCTTCCCACGGTAGCGGGCAGCGCTCCATCGGTAAAGATCTCCTGCAAAGATCCATCTTTGAGCAGGAGCTTGATATGCATTTCGGCCTTGCCGCGGAGCTTGGCGACCGAGTCGAGGAAGGTTTTGCGGTTGGTACGAACGGCTCGCCGAAGGGCATCGTCGGTCTCGAAAACCGTGCCGAACCTAAAAGGGAGGACAGTGGAGATGCGGAAGCACTCGCTCACGACGCGGGCGTGATCGACGATCGCCTGCTGCGTGAGTTGTCCGTCCGGCTTGTAATCGCTGACCACCACCGCGAAGTCGCCGCTGGGATAAGCCAGCACCGCTCCCTGGTTGATGCCGCGAATATTGGAAAAGGCGAAAGGCCGACGTGCACGAAGGCCGTTGTGAAGCGCTTCCTGCTCAGCGATACAGTATGCGTACCACGCCATAGTTTCTCCGACGACAGCGAACGGTTGAATCCCCGTTCAGGGAATTAGGGACAAGATGCCATATGAAGGCCCGCGTGAGCTCGAAGTGACCCGCTGCGGGTTGCACAGATTCAGTGCAGCACGCGGAGAGCGTACCGATGACCTGCGATTTTCGAACATGGAGCGAATGATTTGAGTCAAGCTGAATGCGAGCGATCGCTCGCCGAGGCTATCCTATGCGGGTTTCGGCCGAATGGCAAGCAGGTGCCACGAAATTTCCTCGACTCCCGCCTAAAAGCGCAATCCGACAAACGTAGTACATGTGCGTAATAGTTCCGCTTAGGGAAGGGCAGGCAGAAAGCGCCCGAATGTAGGTATCGGAGTGCCACATTGTTCTGCTTGGCTCCCTCCTGTTACATTTCGTTCCCTCACAGGAAGTCTCAGCTCACAATGTGGAACGGCGAAGCCCTGCATTTACGTGGGGTTAAGCCGATCGCGGGAAAGTGCTACAGAAGAGGCGGTGTGGAATACCGGTTGCTCGATGGAGATTGCTGGGAACTCCCGGCTGTGTCCCCGTATGGCCCTCCATGCTCACTGACGCCACCGACTCGATCCCTCCCGAGCAATTTGTCGTAGAGGTCTTCTCGGAACTCGATCAACTCACCGTCCAGCGGCGCTGGCGGGAGGTGAACGTGATCCTGCGCCTCAGCATGCTCGGAGGGTTGCAGATCCAGCTCGATGCCACCTTGAACATGCTGCTGGATTTCGCCGCGGAGATCGCGTTTTTTGACAAATCGCTGGTGTACTTCTGGGAAGAGGAGAGCGAACAGGTCCGTTTGCGTCTCGCCGGCGGCATGGAGGACGGTGCGGCCGAACCTTATCTGCGCGGCAACATCTTCAATTTCTGGGCGACGCGGTATGGACGGCCCTTGCTGGTGACCCAAGGCCACAACCAGCAGGCCGACGTGACGCTGGAAGCCCTCGGCGCGGGATCGGCGCTGATCGTCCCGCTGGTGGTGAGCAACAAGGTGATCGGCTCCATGCAGTTGTTCTGTACCGAGCAAGAAGCATTCACGCGCGAGGACGCGCAGCTGTTCTGGATGCTGACGCTGGTGGCGGAGAACCAATTGACCCGCGACTACGAGAATGAAGGTCTGATCCGTTTTGCCTTCACGGATTTTCTTACCGGCCTCAAGACCCGCGGCTATTTCGAGCAACAACTGGAACTCGAAATGAAGCGCGCCGAGCGCAAGCAGACCCCCATCGCTCTGCTGATGCTCGATATCGATCACTTCAAGGCGTTGAACGATACTTACGGCCATCATGTGGGCGACCAGGTGCTGCGCGACGTTTCCGCGGTGCTGATGAAAGACATGCGCGAGATCGATACGGCGGCGCGCTACGGCGGCGAAGAGTTCGTGATCGTGCTGCCGGAGACCAATATCACGGGCGCCATGCAGGTGGCGAACCGCGTGCGCCGCGGCGTGGAACAATCGAAGTTCTTCGCCGGCTCGCCTCGCCAGGTGGAACACTTGACCATCAGTATCGGAGTCGCGGTGTTCGACCAGGACGCGCAGACGAAGCGCGACCTCATCGAAGCAGCCGATGCCGCGCTCTACGCGGCGAAGAGTGCGGGGCGCAACCAGGTGGTTGCGTATGCAACTCTTAACGCGCGCAAGCGCGAAGTTTCCTAGTTTCCTTATTTCCTCTATCCAAACAGGGCTTTACCCAGGCGGCGCCAGAAGCCTTTGTGGGGCGGTTTCGCGGCTGCCGCAGGCGGAGGCTGCACGTCCGGATGGAAGCCGGCGAAGGTGTTGGTGGTCTCGACGTGCAGTCGCATGACCCGCCTGGTGAGCACGGGCGCTGGGGGTACATCGGCATTGAACACAAAGGGAGCGTCGGCGACGAGGTGTTGCCCTTCGGTCGCCGTCTGCTGCGGCTGGGAAGGCGGCGCAGGCGGCGGAGTTGCGGGCGCGGCTGCGGGAGTCGTGGGTGCGGGTTCCGCAGCGATTTCGGTTTCGCGGATGGCGGGCTTGGGGGCTGGGCAGCCGCAGTTCACGCCGGGCGGATTTACCGACGCGTCTGCGACGTGCCCTTTGTGGAAGAGGACCGAATCGGACGGCTTTACCTGGTAGGTGCCGTCCCCGAATTGTTCGTTGATGATGACGCCGCCGGTGCTGTCGCGATGCGAACGCACACAGGTATCGCCGGCGGGCGTGATGGCGACATCGAGATCGAACTGGCCGGGGCCGGTGATCACGAGCCGCAGATCAGGCGTGACGATGACATCCGAGGCCGACATCGCGTAGCGCGACTCGATCGATCCCGATCCAAAGCTGAACATCAGGTCGCGTCCGTTGGCCGATGCGCTGACGGCCACCGATGTGCCGGCGCAGATATTGAGATCGCCGCCGCGGCTGAGTTGCAGCCGCGCCGTCTGTTCTCCAGCTGTGATGGAGGAGCCGCTGAGCACGGTGGTGCCGCCGCTGGCCAGGGTCACCGATCCGCGAACCTGCGCTGTGGTGGAGAAGAGTTCGCCAACCGGCGCCTGCGAACGAGCGAGGAGCGGCGTTAAGGCGATGGCAAGCAGGAACAGTCTGCGGAGTTGCGGCAACATGAGAAACCGGTACGCCTCAGTTTACATGGTGCTGGAAAGGACGTGTGTTTACTGCTTTCGTCACTATGGGGGATTGGTGGCCACGAAGCCCGGCGCAAGATAACGACGATTCTCGACTCTTCGTGTGCGTGAGAATGTAGACGGGCTTACTTGTCGGCGACGAATTCGTAGTGCTGGATGGTGGCGGCGATGCCCAGCTTTCCGCCGGGATTGGGCGCCGGTTCGACGCGAACCACCTTGCCCTTGCAACGCACGCGTATGCTCTCGGTCAACGTGATTTCAGGCGGAAGCGTGAGGGTGAATTCGATGTCGGAGCCGGGCTGGATCTCGTTGTCGAAATAAAAGCAGATGCCGCGCGAACTCACGTCGCGCGTATGGGCCTTCGCATTTCTCACGGTGTCCGTGGAATACTTCACCTCGACCGGCAGACGCAAATTGAACCGGCGGGTGGCGCGAAGTTCCTGATGTGGGACGAGCATGCACACTCCAAGTGCCGCTAGCATCTACTTACGAGTACCGAACTGTCAAGAGAGAAGCCGGATACGCGTTATCAATTCGCTTCTCCTTCGGATTGCTGCAAAATTTTGCATATCAGCTAGACTGGACGGGCATGATTTTCGTTCTCGATAATTACGACTCCTTCACCTACAACCTGGTGCAATACCTGGGGGAACTGGGCGCGGAGATCGAGGTGCGCCGCAACGATCAGGTGTCGGTGGAGGAGATCGAGGCGATGCGTCCGGAGCGGATCCTGGTGTCGCCTGGCCCGTGCACTCCCTCCGACGCAGGCATCAGTATTGGCGTCATCCGGCATTTTGCAGGCAAGGTGCCGGTCCTCGGGGTTTGCCTCGGCCACCAGGCAATCGGCGAGGCCTTTGGAGGCACTGTGGTACGCGCCAAGAACCTCATGCACGGCAAAACCAGCGAAGTGGAACACGACGGCAAAACGATTTTCCAGGGCGTGCGCTCGCCCATGACCGCGACCCGTTACCACTCGCTGATCGTGCGTGAAAGCGACCTGCCCAAAGACTTGGAAGTAAGTGCGCGCACCAAGGACTACGATGGAAACCCGGTAATCATGGGGTTACGCCATAAGAAGTTTCCGGTGGAGGGCGTGCAGTTCCACCCGGAAAGCGTGCTCACCCGTGACGGCAAGCAGTTGATCAAAAACTTCCTGGAACTGTAATCACTGCGGACTCGTTCCCTGAGCCACGGCAGTTTTGACTTTGGGTGTTAGCGGAGGCTCGCCTTTTTGCAGCTCCTGCTCGTAGCGTTTCAGGGAATAACGAAGAAATGTGATCCGAAAACCGATGCGGGTCTCGGGATCTCGAACCGACTTGATCGCTGCGGTGACATAAGGCTCATCCTCATCGAGGATGGCGCCGTTGATTTCGATGGGCTGAATCCCTTCTCCTGGCTTTGCCCAACGGAAAAGCGGCCTCTCTTCACCCACCTCCTTCGCCTTCTTCCGTTCTTTCTCGAAGTCGGGATAATCGATGTGATTGAGTTGCTCGACCGCAAATCCGAAAGCCTGCGGTGCCTCGGTGGGCAGGAAATCCGAATAGAAATTGCACATCTGGAGATAGGTCATCGGGTTGTCGGTGGGAACCTTCTCGAGAACCCGGCGCGCTTCCAGCAACATCGAGGTTGCATACGGCTTGTCTTTACGCACGTCCGGCGCTGCTACGAGGTCCAATACCATCTGTGCACGGAGAGAATCGGGAGAACGATCGATTAAGCGCTGGATGCGTTGGCTGTCGTTATCCTTGTGGAGTTGCTTCATCGCTTCCATGCCATAAATCCAGTAGTCGTTCAGCCAATCGGGAACCCACTCGCGCTCCTCCGGTGTGAGTGAGTCGAGGATGCTCAACGCTCTCACAGGGTCGTTTTGGCCGCGAGCTTGTTCGGCGGCAACGCCCTTGTACCAGGCGCGTTGCTCAGTTGTTTTGGCCACTTCTGCGAGCTTGAGGCAAGCATCCGCGGAATTTCTTTTGCTCTTCCGCTTCAGGTTTTTTCAAAGATTGCGCAAGAGGGCTGGGCTGATTCGAAGTTATCTTAGGATCCTGCGCCGAGCAGTACAGTGCGGATAGACTTACGAGGGCTAGGGCGCTGCGGAAGAGCATACAGTCTCCTTGCGCAATAAAAGACGGCGATAGTCTAGCGTAGGTTAGCGAATAGAGTAGAAGTTATCTTCCGGCGAGTTCCGCCGCGCGGACTACGGCTTGTGCTTTGTTCCTGCACTCCTGGAACTCACTTTGCGGATCGGAATCGGCCACGATGCCGGCCCCCGCTTGTACGTAGGCGCGCTTGTTCTTTACGACCATGGTGCGGATGGCGATGCAGGAATCGAGATTGCCGGCGAAATCGGCATAAAGCACCGAGCCACCGTAAACGCCGCGCCGGGTAGGCTCGAGTTCTTCGATGATCTCCATGGCACGCACCTTCGGCGCACCGCTCAGCGTGCCGGCAGGGAAGCAGGCGGCGAAGGCATCGAGGGCATCGAGGTCCTTGCGCAGCTTGCCTTCGAGCGCAGAGACCAGATGCATCACGTGCGAATAGCGCTCCACGTACATGAGGTCTTTCACGCGGACGCTGCCATACTCGCTCACGCGGCCGAGATCGTTGCGGCCAAGGTCCACCAGCATCACGTGTTCGGCGCGCTCTTTTTCATTGGTGCGCAAATGCTCTTCCAGGCGCGCATCTTCTTCGGGCGTCGCGCCGCGCTTGTAGGTCCCGGCGATCGGCCGGTACTCCAGGGTGCGGTTGCTGACCTTCACCAGCATCTCGGGCGAGGAGCCGATGACCTGCAAGTCGTCCATGTGCAGGAAGTACATATAAGGCGATGGATTGACGGTGCGCAGCGAACGATAGATGTCGAAGGGCGCGGCCGGAAGCGGGAAATCCAACCGCTGCGAGAGCACGACCTGGAAGATATCTCCGGCGCCGATGTACTCCTTCGCGGTCTTCACGCTTTGCAGGAAATCATTCGGCTTGGTGCGCGCGTGCAGCTTGATCTTCGCCGGCTTGTGCTCGGGACTCAGCCGGCGGATGCGCAGGCCGGAGACGAGTTTCTTCTCCAGCGCATCAACGTCGGCCACGGCGCGATCGTAGGCAGCCCGCGGTTTCTCATGGCGAACATCGGCGGCGGCCAGGATGTGCAACTGGTGCCGCAGATGGTCGAAGGCCAGCAGGCGGTCGTAAAACATGAAGACGCCGTCGGGGAGTTGAAGGTCGTCCTTTGCGAGCGACGGCAGGCGCTCGAAGTGGCGCACCGCATCGTAGGCGAAGTAACCGACCGCCCCGGCAGTAAACGGTGGAAGGCCGGGAACATTCGCCGGCTTGTGCTCGCGCAGGGCTGCTCGCAGGACTTCCAGCAGGCTGGCGTTCTGTTTTTCGACCTTCTTCCCGCGCCGAATTACGACTTCCTCGCCTCTGCCACTCACCACCATGTACGGACGGATGCCGAGGAAGGTGTAGCGTCCAATACGCTCGCCGCCCTCCACCGATTCGAGAAGAAACGAATAGGGCTCCCGTTCGGCCAGCGCGAGGAAGGCGGCGACCGGGGTCAGGAGGTCGGCAGAGATCGTCCGCGCAATCGGTATGAGCGTGGCATCGCGGGTGAGCTGGCTAAACGTCTTAAAGTCGGGGAAGTCCATGAAAGGGCGATTATACGTGCGGGGAATGCGGGTCGGCTGTGGCGAGAATTAGTACAAGGACCTCCGGAGTTGGAGGTGCGGCACGCTTCGGCTATACTTTGCACTTTCCTTCTGGCCCTGGACGCACCTTGTGCGGCGGAAGAGGCGGATGCAGATCAAGTTCTGGGGCGTACGCGGTTCGACCCCGACGCCACAACCCGAGAACATGCGCTACGGCGGGAATACCTCGTGTGTCGAGGTGCGCATCAACGGGCAGATTTATATCTTCGACTGCGGCACGGGATTTCGGAACCTCGGCAAGCAATTGGTCCAGGAGTTTGCGGACAAGCCGATCCAGACCCACGTCTTCATCTCCCACTTTCACTGGGACCACATCCAGGGAATCCCGTTCTTCAAGCCGCTCTACGACCGGGACGACAACTTCTTCTATTTCCATTCCTCGAACCGTTCGCGTGGATTGCAGCGTGCCATCGAAGAGCAGATGACCGATCCGTATTTCCCGGTGGATATGAGCCAGATGGCGGCGCACCGCAGTTTTTACGATATCGAAGAAGACCGCATTGCCTTCGACGATTGCACCATTCAATCGAAGTGGCTGAATCATCCGCAGGGCTGCCTCGGTTTTCGCATGGAGACCGAAGACGGCATCCTGGTGTATGCCACCGACAACGAGCCGGGTCATCCGGTGTTCGACAAGAATGTGCGCAAACTCGCCGAGGGAGCAGATGTTCTCATCTACGACGCGCAGTATCTTCCTGAGGAATATGCCGCCAACAAGATGGGCTGGGGACACAGCCATTGGCGCGAAGCGGTCAACATCGTGATGGAGAGCGGAGCGAAGGAACTGGTGCTCTTCCACCACGACCCCGACCACGACGACAACTGCATCGATTCGGTGGTAAAGACTGCCCGCGACTACTACCCTAGCGTGCGCGCGGCGGCGGAAGGCATGGAAATCAGCGTCGGGGTGCACGCGCAGAATCTTGCGAACCGTGCGGGGTAGCGGCAGCTACTTCTTATACTTCTTCACCATCTCCTGGAACCGCGGATCGCCGCGCAGCGATGCGAAGTGCTCGCTATTGTCGATGGCGGCAAAGTCCGTGAATCCCTCGTCGAAGGCCTTCTTCATGGTGGAGAGAGCTTTTTCTTTATCGCCCTTGGCGGCGTAGGCTGCGCCGAGGAAATAGAGCATCACTCCCGACGGACTCTTGACGGTAAGAGCGGTGATCGCTTTGTCGTAATCGCCTTGCGCGAGATAGACCTGGCCTAAACCTTGCACTGCCGACGTGGCGGCAGGGCTCAACTGGTGCATCTGCTCGAAGGCCGCGATGGCTTCCGCATAACGCTTCTGCAGCAGCAGTGCGCGACCGAGATGATAGTAAGCCGGATAAAGAGATGCCTGGAGCCGAATCGCCTTGCGGGCCGCGTCCTCCGCGCCCTGTGCGTCAGGCGGCTGCTCATAACCTAGCGCCCATGAGAGCAGGTCGGAGGCATAACCGCTGTCCGGATCCAGTTCGGTCGCGATGCGGAATTCGCGGGCGCCGCACTGGTAATCGTATTTGTCGGTGCAAACCGTGCCCAGGGCAAGATGCGTTTCCGAAGAATCGGGATCAAGTGTCAAGGCGCGCTGCGCGAAGCGATCCGCACGTTCCAGGTGGGCAGGGTTCGAGTCAGCATTGCGGTAGATCTGTCCTTCCACCCATGAGAGCCCCGCGAGTGCCGGAGGATAATTCGGATCCAGTCGCAAAGCATCTTCGAAGTTCTTACGCGCGGTCTCTAATTTGTCGGCATCATCGAAGGAGGAGATCAACGCCTGGCCCCTCAGGTAGGCATCGTAGGCTTCCGGGTTCTGCGTATACCGGTGTTGAATCGCTTTCTTTTCTTGCGGCGTGAGCTTCAGGTTGAGCGACTGCGCGATTTTCATCGCGGTCTGTTCCTGCAGCGAGAAGACGTCTTTCATCTCGCCGGTGAAATCGTCGGCCCACACCTGGAATCCGGTGGTCGCGTCGATGAGATGAGCGTTGATGCGGACCTGGTCACCGGATTTCCGTACCGTGCCTTCGAGCAGATAGCGGACGCCGAGTTCCTTGCCAATTTCCGCGGCGCTTTTATCTGGTGACTTCGCAGCCACAACCATAGAACGCGGCGCAACATCGATGCCCTGGATCTTGGACAACTTGGTCGCGATCTCATCGGTCATGCCTTCGCTGAAGTACGTGCTGTCGCCTTCCGGGCTCAGGTTTCGCAGCGGAAGGACTGCCACCGAGGGCTTTGTAGAAACTGCCACCGATGCGGTGCGAGCCCGTTTCATGTTCCACGCGATTCCCGCGGCTGCGATGACCAGAATAATGGCAACGATCGAGCCAAACACGATGGCGCGCTTCGAGGATGCCGGCGGCTCGGTCGGCGGCACCGGCACCGCGATACGGCTTGAATCACTGGCGCGCTGGATGCGTTTGAGGTCGGCGCGCATTTCGGCAGCGCTCTGGTAACGAAGGTCGCGATCTTTCTCCAGCGCCTTGTGCAGCACGCGTTCGAAGTCGTCTGGTATTGCCCGATTGAGGCGAACTGCCGCCAGCGGTTCCGCATCGAGAATGTGCTTGAAGATGACGCCGGAGCTTTCGCCCTGGAAGGGCAGAGTGCCCGTGGCCATCTCGTAAAGCACCACACCGAAGGAGAAGAGATCGGTGCGCGCGTCGAGGTCCTTGGCGCGGACCTGTTCGGGGGACATGTACGCGACCGTGCCGAGGGTCGAGCCCGGACTGGTGAGATCTTCTTCGCGTGCGACGGTCATCGTGTTAGCGGACGCCAGTTGATTGGCGGACACAGCGCTCACTGCCACCTTCGCGAGACCGAAGTCGAGGATCTTCGCGTGTCCACGCTTGGTGATGAAGATGTTGGCCGGCTTGATATCGCGATGAACAATGCCGGCGGAGTGGGCCGCATCGAGCCCATCGGCAATTTCAATTGCGGTCTGCAGGAGCGCGTCCATCTCCAGCGGACGGCCGTCGATACGATGCTTCAGGGTTACGCCATCGAGGAACTCCATGGCAATGAACGCCTGCCCGTTCTCCTCGCCGATGTCGTGGATGGTGCAGATGTTGGGATGGTTCAGTGCGGACGCCGCCTGCGCTTCCCTCTGGAAACGAGCGAGCGCCTGCGGGTCGCGAGCCAGGTCCTGGGGCAGGAACTTGAGCGCGACGAAGCGCCGGAGGCGCGTGTCTTCGGCCTTGTACACCACACCCATGCCCCCACCGCCGAGCTTCTCGACGATGTGGTAGTGCGAAATGGTCTGATCGATCATTTGCGTGGAATTGCGGGTACTCGGCTGAGGTCCCATCTTATGAATGGCGCATCAGTGAGTCAATGGAGAACGCAATCATGAGGCGCCCGGTGCGGCATTGGAAACCCAGTTCATCGCTGGGTCCAACTTCCGTATTGCCGGCAATCAATCCCAGTCGCCGTATCCGTTGGAACTTGTTGCGCAGCCTATAATGACGCCGACATGCCCTTGACCCCTGGCACGAAGCTCGGTCCCTACGAGATCCGGTCCGCGCTCGGCGCGGGCGGGATGGGTGAGGTGTATCGCGCGACGGACTTGCGGTTAGGCCGGGATGTAGCCATCAAGATTCTGACGGCGCATCTTGCCTCGAGTTCCGATGCCAGGCGGCGCTTTGAACGGGAAGCCAAGACCATTTCCGGCTTGAACCACCCGAACATCTGCACGCTTTACGACGTTGGGCACCAGGACGGTTTGGATTTCATCGTCATGGAGTATCTGGAAGGCGAGTCGCTCAGCGATCGCCTCAGCAGGGGACCGTTGCCCCTCGAGCAAGCGCTCAAGTATGGCGCACAGATCGCGCGCGGATTGGAGAAAGCCCATCGCAGCGGAATCATGCACCGCGATCTGAAACCCGGAAACATCATGCTGACGAAATCCGGGGCAAAATTGCTGGATTTCGGCCTCGCCAAGGCTGCGCCGTCCATGGCAATGGGGACAACTCAAACCGCGGAGATGCTGACGTCCTCGGTGACCCAGCCCGGAACCATTGTTGGCACATATCCCTACATGTCGCCCGAGCAAATCCAAGGCGAAGACCCGGATGTGCGGAGCGACATATTTTCGTTGGGCGCCGTGCTGTATGAAATGGTGACCGGGCGGAGAGCTTTTGGCGGAAGCAGCCGGTTGAGCGTGGCGTCCGCGATACTCGAGAAAGAACCTGAGCCAATCACGGTGATTGCGCCTCACACGCCCGCGACCGTGGACCGCGTGATACGCCGCTGTCTGGTCAAGGATCGTGAGGAAAGATGGCAGACGGCTCAAGACCTCGGCAGTGAACTGGAATGGATCAGCGAGAGCGGACTCCAGAGCTCTTCCGTCGTGCCGCGTGCAACGAACCAGGCAACGGGGTGGCTTCTGTGGCTGCTCGCCGGATTGCTTGGGGGAGGTTTGCTTGTTGGCGCGCTTGTGTGGCGTAGCCGCGCGAGTGTTCCGCAAGAAAACTATTTTCTCGCCATGCTGCCGTTTACGGCTCGCGATGTGGCGCTTTCGTCAAACGGGCACACGGTAGCCGTCGTAGGGCCTTCGAGTTCGGGAAGTACGAACGTTCTGTGGCTTTACGAAATTGGCGGGCAGGCAGGGAAAAGTCTTGCGGAAACGGAAGGAGCTCGCTTTCCGTTCTGGTCTCCCGATGGCAAGGCGTTGGGGTTCTTTGCCGATGGGAAGCTGAAGAAACTTCAGATCGCGGGTGGGCCGGTGCAAGTGATCTGCGATGCTCCCGCGGGACGTGGGGGAACGTGGGGTGCGGGAGGGGTAATCGTGTTTGCCCCGAGTGGCCAGCTCGGCGGTGGACTTTACAGAGTGCCCGCGTCCGGAGGGACACCTGCGCGCATCACGTCGCCGGATGCTGGCCGGGGAGAAAACAGCCACCGTTGGCCGATGTTCTTGCCGGACGGAGAGCACTTCCTCTACCTGGCAGGCAATGTGTCCGGGCAAAAAGATCCTGACGCCATTTTCGCCGGCAAGCTGGATTCGAACGAGAAACAGTTCATCACCAAAGCGACGGGTAACGCGGCATATGCCGCGCCAGGGTATCTGCTGTTCTGCCGCGAGAAGACGTTATACGCGCAAAAATTTGATGCGGGCAAACTGGCGCTATCTGGCGAAGCGGTTCCGCTGCTCAAGGATGTGTCTTACCTTCCGCGCATCCTGCACAACGATTATGCAGCTGGAGCAGCCGTGCTGGTCGCTCAGCGCGGCCCTGAGGTCTTGCAGTCGAGACTGGTGTGGCGCGACCGGAAAGGCAACGAAATCGGTTCCATCGGCAAGGCGGATGTTTATGCCAACCTCGCGCTGGCTCCCAACGGGAAAGCGGTGGGTTTCGATAAGACAGACCAGGAAAGCCAGAACGCGGATCTGTGGACCTACGACCTGCAACAACGCAGGATGAATCGCCTCACATTCGATCCGGCAATCGATGCAGGGCCAGTGTGGAGCGCGGATGGGCAGAGAATCTTGTTCTCGTCAGATCGGGGTGGCCCATTTCAGCTTTATATAAAAAATGCCGACGGAGGCGAAGACGAAAAATTATTGCCCCTGAATGCCTCCGAGAAAGCCGACCAATATCCCAGCGCCTGGTCACCGGATGGCAGGCACATCTTGTACGAACAGACGACGGACGCAACCCGGCTGTGGGTTGCAGAAATGCCGGAACTGACAACCAGGGCGTTACTGAAAGGACCCGAAACCACGAAGAACGGCCAATTTTCACCGGACGGGAACTGGGTGGCCTATACCTCAAGTGCCAGCGGCAAATGGGAGATTTACGTCACCTCGTTTCCCGATGCACACGGGAAATGGCAAGTCTCCAATGCCGGGGGAACCCAGCCGCGCTGGCGGGGCGACGGCAAGGAACTCTTTTACCTCGCTGCGGACGGAAAAATGATGGCAGCGCCGGTGACCGTCGGAGGGCACTTTGATTCTGGTGCGCCGGAGTCCTTGTTCCAGGCGAATGCGCGAGAGCGGGTTGCGGGATCCGAGCTGGTGACTTACGACGTGACGAAGGATGGGCAGCGGTTCTTAGTCAACACCCAACTGGATCAAGCGGATACAAAGTCGATGATGGTGATTCTGAACTGGCGTGTGGATCTTGAGAAATGATCGCGCCGTCACCCAACCCCGGAGCGCCCGTGCCCGTTATCGGATGCAGCACCTGCGTGTGATCCGCTCCCTTGCCCTTCTCTTCCGCCAAACATATACTCCTAAGGTTTGCCCGAAGGATGGGTAGGCGCCGCGGAAATGGCGCACTCTGTCTTCCGGGACCGTCCTGATGGAGAGTGCATGAGTACCGTTCAATCGTTAGAAACAGAACTAAATCCCTGGGAACAGCAAGCGGCGCGCTTCGACGAAGCCACGCAGAAGCTCAAGCTCGATGAAGGACTGATCAGCGTCCTGCGCGTTCCCAATCGCGAAGTCACCGTCAATATTCCCGTCGCCATGGACAACGGCAAGATCCGCATGTTCACCGGCTATCGCGTGCAGCATTCCTTCGCGCGCGGTCCCGCCAAGGGTGGCGTCCGTTTCAGCCCCGAAGTCAGCCTCGATGAAGTTCGCGCCCTCGCGGCGTGGATGACATGGAAGTGCGCCGTCGTCAACATTCCTTTCGGAGGCGCGAAGGGCGGCATTATCTGCGACCCGAAAACCATGTCGATGGGTGAACTCGAACGCATGACCCGGCGTTACACCGCCGAGCTGGTCGAGTTCATCGGTCCTGAAAAAGATGTTCCTGCCCCGGACGTAAACACCAACGAGCAGACGATGGCATGGATGATGGATACGTTCTCCATGCATTCCCGCATGACCGTCAACGCAGTCGTTACCGGAAAGCCGCTCAACATGGGCGGTTCCCGAGGACGTCGCGAGGCCACCGGGCGGGGCGTAATGATTACCGCCGACCAGGCGCTCAAGAAGTTCGGCCGGAGCCGGGAAGGCACACGCGTGGTGGTCCAGGGATTCGGCAATGTCGGGTCGAATGCCGCGCAACTCATGCACCAGGCGGGGTACAAGGTCATCGGCATCGGCGAGTGGGATGGCGGGATCTACAACGCGAATGGTATCGACATCAACGAACTCGTGAATTACAAGGCGCATAACGGGAGTATCCATGGGTTCAAAGGCTCGGAGAAGGCGAGCACGGCCGACTTGCTTATTGCCGATTGCGACGTCCTCATCCCCGCGGCCACCGAAAACGTGATCACGACCAAGAACGCCGCGCAGGTGAAGGCGAAGATCATCATCGAGGGCGCGAATGGCCCCACGACGTCTGGCGCAGACGAGATCCTGAATGACAAAAAGGTTTTCGTCATGCCCGACATCCTCGCCAACGCCGGCGGAGTCACTGTCTCGTACTTCGAGTGGGTGCAGGACCGGCAGGGCTATTTCTGGAAAGAGTCGGTGGTGAACGAACAGCTCGAGCACATCATGGTCAGCGCCTTTGAAGATGTGGTGAACATGGCTGAGCAACATGGCGTCTCAAATCGTATTGGGGCTTATATGCTGGCGATTGACAGGGTGGCATACACTATCCGGCAGCGCGGCATTTACGCATAAACTTTCCACCCCACAGCCGCAAGCGGGCAGGGTGCTAAAAAGGGACGGCCAATCGAGCCGTCCCTGCGTCATTTCGGGGTAAAATCCCTCCACCGCGGTTCCTTCCGCATCTTGGTTCGACAGGCTTATGCCATGCCACGAGAGCGTTTCCTGCGCACCCTGCTCGTTTATGCCGCTTCTCCCGGATTGCTGGCCCTGATCGCGATGATGGTCATCCTGCGCCCGCTTACGGCGTATGAGGATGGATTTCACGGCCCGGAAGCCATGTGGCGGGATTTACGCCGGTGGGCACGCACCGGAGAGGCTAGGTTCCCAAGCTGGGCACGCGCCAGTCGTGGTCATTTAGGACGCCACGGCACATCCTGACGCGCCAACTTCGCCTCCATAGTTAGTAAGCGCCGTTGCTTTGGGCACTTGCCTAGAGGATAATTGGACTTGGCTCGTCCGAAGCCCGTGCCAACCCGGCAGTGAACTTACCAAACTCCATCACGATGACCCGGATCTTCAGCATCCCGCTGCTGATCTGGCTTCTCCTCACGAGCCGCATCAGCAGCCTGCACGGCGAGAAAGAGTTGCTCGCCTCCGCCGTCTTCGTCCTCGCCTCGATTACGGATGGGCTCGATGGCTACCTGGCGCGCAAGCGCGGACAGGTGACCACCATGGGGATGCTGCTCGATCCTCTCGCCGACAAGTTGATGATCACCGCGGCGTTTATCACCTTGGTGCAGGTGAACCCGCACGTGGTCACCGCATGGGTGGCCACGCTGATTATCGGGCGCGAGTTCCTGGTGAGTGGCCTGCGATCGATTGCAGCCTCGGAGGGCTTCACCATCCAGGCGAGTGATCTTGGAAAGATGAAGATGGTGGTGCAGATCGTCTCCGTGGTGGCTGCGATCCTCGACATGCGCTGGTGGGATGCAGAGTGGACCTTCGGCTCCTTCCATTTTGTGCTGGGCATCGATCTGATCGCGAAGATGGCGATCTGGTTCATGGTGGCGTTGTCCCTGATCTCCGCCATCGATTACTTCGTAGGTTTCTGGAAGAAGATCGACCGCAGCTCCGAGCGCCGGCGGCGGCGTTCGTTCGTCCTCTCCCGGCGGCGCAAATCCTCCGATGTCGCAGCTACCTGACCATTCCGTTCCCGACGTAAGCGGCGAATACTCCCCAGCCGAACGTGAGATTCTTCTGCAACTCGCGCATCGTGCCATCGAGGCGCGTCTGCGCGGCGAGAGCCTCGATCTCCAGTCGCCTACCCCGCATCTCGAAGAACAGCGCGCCGTGTTTACCACCCTGCACCTGGCAGGGGCGTTGCGGGGCTGTATCGGGTATGTCCTGCCGGTCAGCTCTCTTTATCGCGCTGTGGCGGAGACGGCCGCGGCTGCCGCTTTTGAGGACCCTCGCTTCGATCCGGTGACTCCGGAACAGGCAAGAGAGCTGAAGGTGGAGATCAGCGTCATGTCTCCGAGTTTTCCCATCAACCCGGAGCAGGTAGAGATCGGGAAGCACGGGCTGCTGGTGAGCCTCGACCGTCGCCGGGGACTGCTGCTGCCGCAGGTGCCCCTGGAGCACGGATGGGACCGCGAGACGTTCTTGAGCGAGACCTGCCGGAAGGCGATGCTTCCCCCGGATGCATGGCGTCACGGCGCCCGTCTGGACGCGTTCACTGCCGAGATCTTCGCAGAGTAGCCGATCGCCTGGCTCTCTCGTTGTCATGCTCAGCGAAGGATGCGCGGCACCCGCAGGCGAAGCACCCCTACCCTCTCCATCGCTCCAATGGCTCTGTCCTGGCGACCGAAGAACGCCCAACCCAATGCGCGTTCGGAGCGGAGCTACCTTTTGTTCCCTGGTTTTGCGAACTGCGATGCGGCGCGAAGCATCGCATTCGGATCGCAGACAAAACAAAAGCGCCGCTTGCGCGGCGCCTTTGGTCACGAAAGTTGCGTTAGTTGCTTCCGCCCGTTCCGTCGGCATTCGCCGGCATCACTTCGAAGTGATCGCCGATCTGAATATCCTCAGCCGCATAGGTGACCATCGCGGTCGCCGTCGTCGGAGTGGTGATCAGAACGATGGCCTCGCCGAGACTGTGCTTCGGGATCTCGCTATAGCGTTTCGGATTGGTGCCAGGTTCCTTGTCCTGATCGTCGTCGTAGGAGAGCGTTTCCAACGATTCGCGGTCGGCAGGATCGAACTCGTTCTTGGCATAGCCGCGATAAAGGCGCAGATAGTCGCCCGCCTTGAGTCCCTGGTTTGTGCCGATGTTCACATAGAATTTCTTGCCTTCCCCCATGTAAACGTCAAAATCCCTGCTCAGAATTACACGTCCCGTAGTGGCGCCCTTGAGAGAGACGAAATGCTGGAAAGCGAACGGACGGGTGTGGAAATCGACCAGGGCCCGTTCTTTGAACGGCATGACCAGGTCGCCCGGAACGATCGCGTCGCAGCTGAAATCCACGTGCGCTACCGCAGTGTTGCCCTGGACGAACGTCACGGTGGCCTGGCCCATATCGAAGAACAGCTTACCGGCCTTCTTCAGCTCCGAGACCTGTCCCGAGTAGATCATGTAATAGTTCGGGTCTTTGACCCGCCGGGCGATCGCCACCCGTTGGCCTTCCTGCCATCCGGAACCGGCCAGGAAGATCGAATCGTTCTTCACGAAACGCGCCGTGTTGGGCGATTCCTCGCCCGCTAAGACGTAGTTGGCATTGGGAACGTCGGTGGGCGACATCCAGCCGGCGCAATAGACGTCGGTATAGGTCGCGGCCACGCCCTTCTGCACAATGTTTGCCGGCAGCACCGTCGGCGCGACCTGCGAATTCGGTTGCGGCTCCGGATTGCTTGCCTGTCCGAAAGCCGTCGCGCTAACCGCGAGGGTGACCAGAAGCAGTACGTTTTTCATAATCCTCCCTTGAACCCATGGAAGCCCCTGGCTTCCTGCATGGGTGGCGCGCAGACGGGCTGCACGCAGATCCGCGATCGGTTTAGAATCGCTCTGGCAGAGCGGCGGAAGTTGCCTTGTCCGGGGGGACCGCTGTGCGCCTGCATGTCATTGACGATGCAGAAGTATGGCCTGAGGCGGAAAGTATCAGACGAGTAGCTGCTGGTCAAGAATCCGTTGGTACCTTCGGTAACCCCAAGGGTGCGGATTACTGATTTATCTTCCGTAACTTGAAAAGACAGTTGCATCTGGATTAGTGCACCTATACCATCGCGACGACCTTAGGTCGGCCTTGGGCTCCTAAAGGTCGGGAACTCAATCCTATGGCGACCTCAAGCTACAATGCGCCGCGCATCCTGCGTTCGCGGATTCCGCGCGTCTGCGTCGCTGTGATCGGCACGACGGCCGAGGAGATGATCGCCAAGGCCGAGGGCCTGATCCGCGATAACCCCTTTCTTGAGTTCAGATTAGACTATCTTGCCAACCCCGCGGCGGCGCTTCCCAAAGTCAAGCGGCTGCTCGAAACCCGCCCCGACGCGGTGATCATCGGCACCTGCCGGCGGGCGGTCAACGGAGGCAAGTTCAAAGGCTCGGCGGCGGCAGAGCTTGAGGTCCTGGCCAAGGCAGCTGCGGCCGGTTGCCACTTGCTCGACCTGGAGTTGGAGACCGCCGAAGCGGTTAAGGCCTCCGAACTTCAGAAGTTACGGAGCTCCGCCTCGCTCATCCTTTCCTACCATGATTTCAAGGCGACCAAGAAACTTGACGACGTTTTCGCCCGGATGGTGAAGATTCCAGTCGAGTACTACAAAGTCGTTACCACCGCGACCAGCCTCTACGACAACGTGGTGATGATGAAGTTCCTTGAGAAGCATGGTGGCGATTACTGGCTGATCGGCGCCTGCATGGGAGAACAGGGACTCATCAGCCGGGTTCTGGCCGTCCGTGCGGGTAGCGTATTTACCTTCGCCGCCGCCACGCCGGGCGAAGAAACCGCTCCCGGGCAGGTCACCTACCGCGATCTGCGCAGCACTTTCCGGATCGACCATGTGGACGCGGCCACCCAGGTGTATGGGGTAGCAGGCGATCCGGTGGCGCACTCGCTTTCACCGGCCATGATAAACCTGGCCTTCCGCCGCGAAAACGTGAACGGCGTGTACCTGGCGCTGCAAACGAAGAAAATCGATGATTTGCTGGCGTGTATCCGCGACATTCCGATTCGTGGGCTGAGTGTGACCATGCCGCACAAGCAGGAGATCGTGCGGCACCTCGCCAACACCGATGATCTCGTGCGCAAGATCGGCGCAGTCAATACCGTAGTCCGGAGCCAGGATGACAAGCTTTACGGCTTTAACACCGACGTTGCTGGGATCGTCGGACCGCTTTCGGACCGCATTTCTCTGAAGGGTGCGCGAATCCTGGTGATTGGGGCCGGTGGCGCCGCGCGGGCCGCGGTGTTCGGATTGGCTGCGCGGGGCGCGCAGGTCTCGATCCTCAACCGCACGGTCCCCAAGGCGCAGAAGTTGGCCCGCGAGGCCGGGGCCAAGGTCGCCAAGCGAGCGGAGTTGAAGAAGCTCGACTTCGACGTGATCATCAACGCCACCCCAATCGGGATGGGCAACAACAAGGCCAGCCCGCTGGAAGCGGACGAGATCCGCGCCCGCGTCGTTTTCGACATGGTGTACAACCCGGTTGAGACCAAGCTCCTGCAGATCGCCAAGGCGAAGGGAATCGCGACCATTCCCGGTTACGAGATGTTTGTCCAGCAGGGCGCGCGGCAATTCGAGATCTGGAGCGGAAAGCCCGCTCCCGTCGAGGAGATGCGCGGTGTGGTGATGAAAGCGCTAGGCGAATCTTCGCCTGCTCCGGCGGTGGTGCGGGTGGACATCTCGAAGCCGGAACCGAAGGCCGTCCCGCAAAGCAAGGCAGGTCCGCAAAATCACGATGGCGCCGGAGCCAAGAAGGCCGCTCTCCCCGTGAAAGCTGCCGAAGTGAAGAAGCCGCAAAAGGCCGCCGCTCCGGCAAAGAAAGTTGTCAAGACCGCGGCGAAGAAGCGGTAGTCGCTGATTCGTTATGGGAGAAGGGCTTGGTCGTATGGCTGGAGGCAATCTGCGAAAGCCACTGACGCCTAGGCGGACTTCAACAACGCCTGCTCGACCGCACGCAAGCTGATCGCGACGCCGAAGGCTGCCCCGGCTCCGGACGCCTGTACGCGAATCACGATCCCGTCATACACCTCTTGTAATCCCTGCCTATGAGCATTGAGCTGTACGCGGACCGCTTCTCCGACTTCCAGAGGATGTTTGGTGTAAAGGCAGATGCCAGAGTCGCTGACGTCCTTGATCCAGGCAATGCAGGCGGTTTCGCCGGCGTGCATGGTGCCGCCGGCGTGGACGAATCGGCGCTTGGCGTGCCGTTGTTCGGTGCTGGCGACTCCCATCAACTCCATCGCTCGCTGCGCCTCCATCCGATCCATCCAGATCTTCCGCAGATGATAAAGCAAACAGGGCTCCAATTCCTAAGCTGCTGGTATTGCTCGACAAAGCACCCGCGGGGCGGAGTTTCCTATGAAAATTCTGCCGTTGCCGACGCTTTTCTACCGTCCAAGATGTAGAACATCGATAGCCGTCGATCAGATCGCAGCGGACCGCAAAAAGGGGGTACACTGACCTCTCATGACGTCCGGCAATCAAGGTTCTCGCGTCTTTCTCTGGATCGCCCTGGGCGGGGCCGCGTTCTTCGTTTTCGTAGCCGTGTTGTTCGTGGTCGTGTACGCCGCGGTACGCTCCGACGATAGCACCCAGTTCGGCGGATTCGGCGATCGCATCGCGGTGGTCGATCTCGATGGCGTGATCACGGAACCGAAGACCGTGGTCAGCGAACTCAAGCGGTACGGCGACGACAACTCGATCAAAGCCATCGTGCTGCACATCGATTCGCCCGGCGGTGGCGCGGCCGCCTCCGAAGAGATCTACCGCGAGGTTCGGCGCCTGCGCGATGAGAAGCACAAGCGCATCGTCGCCTCCATCGAAACCGTTGGTGCCAGCGGCGCTTACTATGTCGCTTCCGCAACCAACAAGATCTACGCCAACGAGGCGAGCATCGTCGGCAGCATCGGCGTCATCGCTGAGTGGTACAACTACGGCGACCTCATCAAGTGGGCCAAGCTGAAGCAGATCACCCTGAAGGCCGGGGAATTCAAAGACACCGGTTCGCCGACCCGCGACATGACCCCCGCCGAGAAGGTCTACATGCAAGGCCTGATCGACGATATGCATCAGCAGTTCATTCACAATGTCGCCACTGGCCGTAAGGTGCAGGACGATCAGATCAAATCCATTGCTGACGGCCGGGTATGGACCGGCCGGCAAGCAATGGGAATCAAGCTGATCGACCAGATTGCCGATTTCCAGGCGGCCGTGCAGGATACGGCCAAAAGCGTCGGAATTCAGGGCGAACCGACCCTCGTTTCTCCCGAAAAAGATCGTAAGTCATTGCTGGACTTGATCTTCGGGGACGTTTCAGACCTGATCCCCGACCGCGCCAAGCTGATGCAGAGCAACGTCGGATTCTATTTCCTCTGGAAATAGGGCTGACCGGGGAAGGATTTTGCTCGGGAACTGAAAGTGAGTCTTGCCAAAAGGCCAGTGTTTCTGAGAATTTAGAAGCGACTTAAGACCCCAACGAGCGTAACCTACAGCTGTACTTGCGACAGAGGGTCGAAGCATGGAGGGAGCGAGGCGATGACGAAGGCGGACCTGATCGACGAGGTTTCACGGCTGGCGGAACTCACGCGAAAAGACAGCGAAGTGATTGTCGAGACGATCTTTGACAGCGTGGTGCACTCGTTGCGCGCCGGCGACAAGATCGAGATTCGCGGCTTCGGCAGCTTCCGCACGCGCCAGCGTAAACCGCGCGTCGGCCGCAACCCCAAGACCGGCGATCGCGTCGAGGTGCCCGCCAAGAAGATCCCGTTCTTCAAGCCCAGCAAGGAATTGAAGGATATGGTCAACGAATCCAATGAGAGCGCGGCGGCTGCTGCGCCTCCTCCGTCCGCGGGCGGACACGCGTAAAGCACATTCAGGATCAAAAACTAAGGCCGCCCTTCGAGGCGGCCCTCGGTTTTTGTGGTGCGCTCACTGGAGCTGCGGAATCTGCATGAGCGTCTGCTCGGAAATGTCGTTCAAGCCGAGATACTTCCGCAGCCAGATATAGCGATCGACGCGAGCTTCTGCATTGAGCGCATGCTTGGAGTCGTACCATTTCAAGGCTTTGGGAGCGGCGACCGCTTCGGCTGTCTTCTCGAAGAGCTCCTGGCTGCCGAATTCGTCGTGGGTTGCGTCCTGCAGCAGCACCGGAGCCTTGCCTTGCAGGCTCACATAATGAACCGGGTCGGACCATTCGTATGCGCCGAGGTACTTGTTGATCTTCTCCTCGCCATATTGTTTGCGGAAGGCCACCATCTCCGGATCGTTGGACGATATCTCTGCGCGCGTCGAGTAGTTGCCCGCCATCAGCACAAAGGTCGCGAAGCGCGGCTCGACGCCGCGCAAGATGCCGCCCACCTCCGCATCGTAGCTGTGCCCGACGTAGGCAATCTTGTTCGGCGCAACGTCTTTGCGCGCCAGCAGCAGGTCGATGGCGCGCCGCAGATCAATCACTTGCTGCACCAGAATCTCGCCCTCTTTCGGGCTGAACGGGTCCGGATCGTCCTTGAAACCCGGGCGGACGAAGGCCCCGTCGATCAGGAAACCGATCGTGCCGGCCTTGGCATATGTCACAGCTTCATCGAGGAACTCGGTGCGGTTCGAGGTTTGCGGAGACTTCTGCGTATTTCGCCAGTGCGCATAGACGATCGCCGGGAAAGGTCCTTCGCCCGCAGGCAGAACCAGGTAGGCCGGTACACGGCCGCCCTTCGGGCTGGCGTAGGAGAGGTCCACCACGCGCACGGTCCCACGTGCCTGGGTCGAGTTTTCCTTCACATCGAGCGGGGCGTGCGGGTCGTAATCGAAGTGGCGGGCATACTCCTTCGGAACATCTTCGGCGAGCGCAGCGAGCGAGAACAGCAACAGTACGAGCAGCGTTTTCATGTCCGTTTCTCCGGGGAAGCCTGTTCGGCGAGCGCGCGGGTTTGTGGACCCATGTGGGAAAGAGCCCGGCGCATCCACTTATCGCAGGCCGGACCATACGCGAAGAACTCTTCGCGCAGCAGCGCGCGTAGAGCTTCGTCGCCCTGCGTCACGAGCCGCTCGAGCAGTGCGAAGGCGCGTTCGGTAAACGAGCGCACATCCCGATCGAGCGCCGCCTGCAAGGTTGGAACAAAACTGTAGCTGAAGAACGTTTGCTGGAATTCAGGATCTTGCTTGCAATGCCGTTCATATTCCACGCGATCGCCGGCGAGTTCCGGAAGAGCGTCTACCAGTCGCGCGTCGAGTTCGGCAAAGCGGATCATAGCGCTGAAGGTTTGATCCCGATGGCCGCCATCATGCGCCCTGTCTTTCCCAATTCCGCGCGATGCGAGAAGAAGCGGTTGGTGTCGCAGGAGGTGCAATCGTCGAAGGCGAAGATGTTTTTCTCCGCAACCCCTGCATCCAGCAACTGCCTGCGATTGGCCTCGATGAGGTCAAGCTGGATCTTCGTCGCGGGCTCGCCGTGTCCGGGCGCGCGCTGGTTCAGGAAGAGCATGGGATATTTATTGTGCAGCGATTCGAAGTCATACTCCTCGTGGAAGAGCTCCTTGGCATACGCGAACTGCGATTCGAAGGCATGCACCAGCTCTTCGCCAACCGTATAGCAGCAGCGGTGCACGCCAGGTCCAATTGCCGCCTGGATGTCGCGCGGATTGGAGCCGTAGTGCCGGCGCATTTCCCCTATGCCTTTTTCCACGATACGCGCGGCTGTCCCTCGCCAGCCGGCGTGGAACGCCCCAACCGCACGCTTCTTCTTGTCAACGACGAGCACCGGAATGCAGTCGGCGGTCTTGATTCCCAGCAGCAAACCCGGTGTGTCAGTGATCAGGCCGTCGCCGGTAAGCGGCTCGTCATTGGCATGGGTGACGACATGCACGATTCCGGAGTGCACTTGCTTGAGCTGCACCAGCGGCCACATTTTTTCTTTCGACGCCCCGCCGATCGCCTGGGCGAAGAGCAAGCGATTGTGCTCTACGTTTTCGCGTGTGTCGTGCTCGGTAACACCCAGGTTCAGCGCGCCGCCGCCGTAGGCTGCGGAGACCCCGCCACGCCGCGTGCTGAAGCCATGCACCAGCCATGAGAGCTTCTCGAAGGCAGGCGCGTGCAGGACCTCGGGACCTGCGGTCTTGCGGGAAATGACTTTGACTCGAGGGTTTTTGGATTTCAGTACAGAAGGCACTTGTAGATTGTAACCAAACCGCCGGGGGTGCGATCAGTCGCCGGCAGCGGCGGTCGCATACATCGGTGCCATGGATTGCGATTGGTTGCCGCCTCCGGCCTTGGCGGCGTCGAGCGCGCTCTCGAGGCGATTGATCACCTCGGTCACAATATCCACCGCATCCCAGTGGGGGTTCATCACCGCCTCGGCGATACCGACACTGATCGGCAGCGCCTGGTCCCGCCCGGGAATCTTGATCGTCGAGAGTACCTTGCGCAGCTTATCGGCGACGAAGAAGGCGTTTTGATCCTTGGTATCCGAGAGCACCACGGCAATTTGCGTCAGGTCGTAACGTACCGCGACATCGTTCTGCCGCAGGTGAGCCTGCACCGTCTGTCCGACGGATTGCAGCAAGGTGTCAACTGCTGCTTCACCCACCTCGCGCACCATCGAAACTGCTTTGCCGAATTCCAGGAGCATGAGGGTGACGGGCGAGTTCGCCTGCAGCGCGCGCTTCACTTCCGAAAGCAACACGTCGAGGTACGAGGAACGCTTCAGCAGGCCTGACTTTTCTTCCGTGACCGCGAGGTTCTTCACCAGGCTGCGCAGCTTCGCATTGTGAACCGCGAGCACGACCTGGTCGGCGATGGTGCGCAGCACGGCGGCATCGGTTTGCCGCCAGGTGCGTGGCGAACATTGCTGCAAAATGAGAATCCCCGCCTGTTCATCGCCTTCCGAGAGAGGGACCGCGAGCAACGACTCGATGCCGAGCGTCTCGATTACATCGTGAATCGGCTTCAACTCCTCCGCCCGGCGGGCGTTGGGGATGATCACCGTCCCCGTGTTTACGGCAAGAGGATGCAGTATGTTAATCAGCTTCACGATCGCCGGAATGTCCGATTGCGGCACACCGGGAGCGCAGAATTCCAGCGCCGCCGAGGGTGGTTTGCCCGGCGAACACAGCCCTGCGACGCAGCGGCTTGCTCCCCAATGGCGCCCGACCTCGTTCACGGATGTGAAGAGCACTGCTTTCACATTGCCCTGGCGATAGATTTTCCGGGTGATCTCAGTGACGCGAGAGATGTTGTCGACCGAACTTTCGCCGCCATTTCCGCTCCCGCCGTTCGGAGAAGCGTGCGGTTCAGCCTCCCTTCGCGGGATGGCTACCGGCGGCAGCGCCTGGGTGCTCTCCGGCGTGTAAGCGCGGGACTCAGGACCGTACTGCGGGATGAAGCCCGCGTTGTGATATAGGTTGCGCAGCTTTTCGCGGCGTTCTTCTTCGTGCGGGAAGAGCTTGGTGATGCGCTCCATGCGTTCCAGAGCCTTGGACTGCATCGAGTACTGCAGGAAGATTTCGGCCTGCAGCATCAGGTCTTCCAGCATCGTGCTCTCGCTGGCGCCAGTGCTGGCCTCGGAGTGCGTCTTGGCCTGGTGCGCGCCTGCTTGTTCCACCTTCAGTACCGTCCCAAAGCGATTCGCGATCGCGTTGAAACGGTTGTTGTCGATCTTGTCGCGCAGCATCTCGAGACGCTTCTGGTGGCCGGACTCGTAGGCATCCACCTCGGCGGCGCGGTCCAGGCAGTCGCCCGCCTTCACGTATTCGCCGGCTGCATAGTGCAGATCGAACAACCGCACCAGCGTTGCACAGTATTCCTGTTCGCGATTGCTGGAATCGTAAAGCTGGACCAGGTAGTAAAGGAAGGGAACCGACGGAGCGCGAAGCTCCAGCAGTTCCTGGATCAGTTGCACGAACTCGCGGCGGCGGCCCGTCTTCGACATCTGCTCTTCCAGCTTCTTCGTCAGGCGAAGAGCGTTGTCGGTCTGTTGCAGATCGACGTAATCGCCGATCAGCTCCAGGATCTCATCCAGCTTCCGTGAATCGAATTCGTAGAGCTTCCAGATCACCGGTTCGGCTTGCTCGAGGCGTCCGGCGAGCAGCAGGGCGCGGGAGTATGCCTCGCGCGCCTCGATGGGGCTGGTGGGATAATTCGCCAGCGGTTCGAGGATGTTCACCGCCTCGTCCGCCTCGCCTTTCAGCAGCAGGGCATGGCCGTGGCCGAAGGCGGCTCCGGGATTTCTTGGGTCGAGGTGAAATGCTTTCTCGTACCACGCCGCGGCGTCTCCCCCCGACTTTTCCACCAGGATGCCGGCCTGGACGTACGAAACCGCAGCCGAGGGCTTTTTGTCCAATTCGGCGGCGAGTTCACCTTCCTGCTCGTAGCTCTCTATGGTTGGATCGAGAACGCAGATGCGCCGGTACACGTCCAACAAGTCTTCTTTCTTGTTGGCGGCCTTGTATTCCTTGCCCAGGTTGACGTACGCGTCGAGGGCTTCGCGCTTGTTACTGCGCTCCTGGAGATGCGCGTACTGCAGCATCTGCTGCAACGAGGGTTTGCCGACCCGAACCAGCTTCTTGTAAGTCAGGGACGCGCGGGCGTTATCGCCGGCTGCAGTCTGGGAATCGAATAACTGCGAAAACATGGTGGCGGCATCGGTCATCCGGTTCAGGGTGACGCACAAATCGGCCGCCGTCTGCCGCACGGTCTGGTTGGAAGGCTGCTCGTCGAGCACCTGCAAGTACTCTTCGAGGGCGCCTTCTAGCTTGCCTCGCTGGAGATACTTTTCGGCTTTTTCCAGATGCTTGGCGATATCAGACATGGGAGACTGGGTAGTTCGCACAGGCAAAGTTCGCCGGCTGCACCCTCATTGTATGCAGAAGAGACTTTGGCCAGCAATCAGTGATACCGCAGACTATTCCCTAATTCCACCGAAAATGTGTCTTAGAAGAGAACGTACGGGCCGTTCCGAAAGTAATGTCGCGCCTAACTCCCGCCGTTTATCGAGCGCGTTCCGGTGTTGAGCAGGCAATGCACGTAGTCGGTCACCGAGGAGTGGGTCTTCGCCATTCCGGACGAAGGCGCCATCAAGGCGGCGTGCATCGCGTCTTTCTGCATTTGTTGCCGCGCCTTCACGATTTCCCGTGCCGCCTGTCGTGCTTGCGAACGCGCTTCGAGTGCGGCCTTGCGGGCTTCGAACGCAGCTTTCTGCGCTTCCAACTTCGTCTTGCAGATCTCTCCGGAATTGACGATCGCCGCTCTTACGACCGGACGCTGCATTCGGGCAATCGGCAGATGATGCGAAAACAATAGCCCCGCATTCAAAGCGACCATCACGGCAATGGCCTTCGCGCCGTTGGTATTCAGGTCCATGGCTGAACTCCTGTAACTGAGGGTACGTCAGAGGCCGGGCATCCGTTCCGTAGAAAACGGCTGATTTGAAAATAGACGCCCTTCAATATGCGACGTTAGCGCGCACTCCTACATTTGCGGCGAACCCCGTCGGTAACCCGCCAATTCCTTGACTTTCGCCTTCCATTCGCTATACTTCCGGCAGCGGCTCAACCACTTTCCCAGAGGACTGCAAGACGATGGCGCTCACTCGACGGCAACGAGAGGTATTGGACTTCATTGCGCAGTTCGTGGATTCCCATGGCTATTCGCCGTCTTTCGAGGAGATTGCGGAAGGCGTGAAACTCTCGTCGCTGGCGACCGTGCACAAGCACATTGGCAACCTGGAGGCCAAAAACTTCCTCACGCGCGACTACAACCGCGCCCGCTCCATCGACCTGGTGAAGCCAAAGGGCCAGGCGCGCAAAGCGTTCGTCGCTGCAGCCGCGGCCAACACTACCCTGCCCTTCCTCGGCCGCATCGCTGCCGGCCAACCGATCGAGGCCATTGCGAACCCGGAAACCATCTCGCTGGGAGACTTCACTGGCTCCAAGGACGTCTTCGTCCTTGAGGTCTCCGGCGAATCGATGCAGGACGAACACATCGTCGATGGCGATTACGTCCTTGTCGAGCGCACCAATACGGCGCGTGACGGCGAAATCGTCGTGGCCCTGGTCGACAACTCCGATACCACCCTGAAGCGTATTTACCGCGAAGGCGAACAAGTTCGACTCCAGCCCTCCAATGCGACCATGGCTCCAATCATGGTTCCGGCCTCCGCCGTCCAGGTACAGGGACGCGTGATTGGCGTTCTGCGAAAGTACTAGCGTTACCACAATCCAAAGGACTTTCGTGCTCCAGAGTAGTCACTTTTCTTTTCGTTCCCCGCTGCATACGCTTCTATACTCGCGACCAGAGTTCTCGATTGCTCTGAACAAGAAGGAATGGGTGCGTGCTCCGCTCCGCTTGCCGGTCGCGTGAGAGCAGTGCAACGCGCGATCTGGAATTGGAGGTTTTCAATGCGGAAGGGCCTGTGTTTAGCAACCGTCGTCCTTGTCCTGGCATGGTGCCTGGGATGCGCCTCCGGCAAATCGCTGGATGGAGTTAGCGGTGGAGGCGGCGGAGGTGGCGGCAGCACGACCTTCACGGCAGGCAACTGGGCCTTCACCACGAGCGGCGGCATCAATGGCGCCATCGCTCTCGGCGGATATCTTTCGGCCTCGGGCACCACGGTCAGCGGCAATCTCTTCGTGGTCGGCAACACGGGATCCGGGTTTACCATCGGAACGGGGAGCCCCTCCATGCCGGTTACGGGTACCATCTCCAACAGCACCCTGACCCTCACCGGCGTGCTTTCCAGCTCGAATTTCACCATCACCTTCTCCAATATCACCAGCGGCGCCACCACCCTCACCGGGACGTATAGCGTCACTGGCGGTACGGATACCGGCGACAGCGGCGCCATCAGCGGAGTGATTTCGCCGTCCGGGGCGTACACCGGAACCTGGGTAGGGACTGACGCAACCACCGGCGGAACGATGACGCTCGCTACCACCGAATCGACTTCGCCTAATACCAATGGTTCGTTCACGATGAGCCCCACGAGCGGCGGCGGCGTCACCTTCAGCGGCGTCACCGGCTGTACCGTCACGGGCACGTTGAATCCCACGAACTCGTTCGCGGCGGGTGGAATCGTGTACCTCGATATCACCACGGCGGATTCTGGAATCGGCGGCGGCGCCTTCGCCGGCGATCTGAGTTTCCTTGGCGTAGCCAACGATGCCACCAACCCGACCAGCCTCTCCGGTGGGGGATATGTCTACACCGGCGGGAATTCCTGCCTGTTGCAGAGCGGCGTGGGCAGCGTGAGCTTCAGCCTGACCAAGCAGTAGAAGGTTGGACCGAAACAACCAAGCGGGAGCTTCGGCTCCCGCATTCTTTTGTCTAGCGGATCTCTTCGATGAGTAACGGAGTCTCTTTCGGCAGGTAGCTTTTTCTGCGGAACCAGTCTTCCATGTCGTGCTGCAGGCGCGCGAGCGGGACGCGCACGCCAATTTCCATGCACCCATCGCCGGTCGGCAGGGTGTCATCGAAGACCGGATCGTTGGTGAAGCTGCGCATGGCGAAACTGTCGAGCCACTTGAGCGGGCAGGCCTTGCGCTCGCCGTGGTCGTCGTACTCTATGCGGATCTTTCGCGCGAACATGGTACGGCCAGACTATCGGAGATAGAGCCGCGACTTCAAATCGAAGCGATCTACGCGCCCAGGACTTTTCTCTTCAACGAAAGCGCATGCCGCACGAAGCGGCTCTTCACGTGGTCCACGGCCGGACGCGCTCCCACCGGCTTCGGCTTCATGCCGAACTTCCGCAGATAAGCATTCGCCCGATAAACCTCGGCCTCCGGGAAGTGCAGCTTCGCGAACGGGAAGCTCAACGAGATGGAAAGCTCCGGCCCGGTCGTGATGAGGTGCGGGAAGAATGGCGGCTGAAATACGCCTTGCCCGGGTCCAATGGTGAAGAGCTGAAATTTGCTGTCCGGCACCTGGTCGATGAACGAACGTCCAAACCAGAATCCTTCCATGTCCTGATCGGTCACGATGCTGCGATCGTTGCCGTCGAACAGGCGCACATGCTTGATACCGCGGATCTGCGAGAGAAAGTTCACTTCTTCGTCAATGTGGTAGGGCGTCGTCTCATTCGGAGAGGCAATAAAGACGGTTGCGATCCCGTGGTCCAGCGTCTTGCGAAAATCCGTGCCGGTAAGGTCACTCAAATTCGTCTTCGATTCTTCCAGCACTTCGCGGTAGCCATCGTATTCATTCACCGCGCTGATCTTCATGCGAAGGTCCGCGGCCTCAAGGTTGTCGAAAGCTTCATCCAGCGCGCTGAAGAATTCCGGCGTCCCCCACTTCACCCGCTTACCCTTCATCACCATGAAGCCGGGGACCATCGCCTCGCGCACTGCCCCTTTGCGGCTCATCCGCTCCGGACTCGCCGCCTTCTGGGCGAGTGCCTTCAGCGCAGGCAGGCTGAAGAGCTCATGGCTCGAAAAGTTATGCTGGTAGAGAAAGGGTCTCCGGTCGTAGCACTGGCGAAAGTCTTCGGAGGCAACGAACGGTGAAGTTATAACTTGTGCTGCAACGGCCATGGCGCACACATCCTGGAAAATTGGTTTTACCGGCGTAGGGGAGGGGGTCCGCACAGTATATTCCGAGTCTCACGTGGGAGGAACAGGAATCTCCGAGGAGCAGGAAGAAACGTCCTGATAGCCTTGCAATTCATGCAGTTAGCCCGTTCCCGTCCTTCGACCGACTCATCCTTGGCCGTCCTCCATCTGTTCGGGACGCCTTGGTTTCGGCGACAGGCGCGAGAGCCATCCGGCGCCGCAGGTCAAACCTAGACGCCATTTGCTATAAGAGTCCAATGCGGCTCCACGATTACGCACCCCGCCCCGCGCATCTCAAATGGCTCCTCGATTCTGATCCGGCCATCCGTTGGCAGGTCATGAGGGACCTCACCGACGAAGCCCCCAACGCGATTGCAGCCGAGCGCGCTCGCGTCGCAACCGAAGGCTGGGGCGCCCGGCTCCTCACCCTCCAGTCTCCTGCCGGCAACTGGGGCCGACCGAAGGAGGACCGAGGTTTACTTGTCACCCTCTACACCCTCGCTGTCTTGAAGGACTTCGGTCTCGACCCCGCCAGCAAGCAAGCTCGCAAGATGATCGACCGGGTCGACAAGCGGCTCGTGTTCACGTGGTACAACAATCGGCCGTTCCTTCACGGCGAAACAGAACCCTGCATCAACGGCAGGATCCTGGGCATCGGCGCATATTTCCAAAAACCCAACCACGCTCTGGCCCATCAACTTCTAGGCGAGCAGCTCGAAGATGGCGGCTGGAACTGCGAAGCCCAACTGGAAAGTCCAAAGCGTCCCAAGAGCCGACGCTCATCGTTCCATACCACCATCTGCGTCCTCGAAGGACTGCTCGAATATGAACGCGGAGGTGGCCGCAAAGCGGCTGCCGTCAGGAAGGCGCGCAAGAGGGCGGAAAACTATCTGCTCGAGCGCGGCATGTTCCGCTCGCTCCGAACCGGCGAGGTCATCGACAAACGCTGGCTTCGCTTTTCCTACCCGACGTTCTGGCATTACGACGTTTTGCGCGGGCTGGATTATTTGCGCGATGCAGGAATCAAACCCGACAGCCGCGTCCGTGACGCCATCGAAATCGTGGTTGAGCGCCGCCACCAGAATGGCCGCTGGCCGCTTAACCACCTGCATTCCGAACATATTCCATTGAAGATGGAGACGGAGGTCGGCCGGGCAAGCCACTGGAATACACTGCGCGCACTCCGCGTCCTGCACTGGTACAGCAACGCAACTTGGCAGTTGTGACTTGGGCTGCTCGCGCCAGGAAGGTGGTAGCTCGCCGAACAGCTCAGCTGTCCTTGCGGTACAGCAGATCGCGCATGACCCTGCGGCGCTCCGCGTTGGCCTCTCGATCGCCGCTCAAGGCGTCGCCTGCCTTGGCCGTCGGGACGGAGGCTTCCTCGGTGCTGCAATCCGGACAGCGGTTCGCAAAGCCCGGTTTCCCGGGACGCAGTTCAAACTCCTCACCGCAAACAACGCAGGTCTTAATGGGAAAAGCCATGCTCAACTCCCGGGCTATGCGGGTACCGCGCGCGCCTCTTTTAGAAATTCATCCAACTGGTGGAGGGTTTCCGCCTCCGTCACCACGAACATGTCGCGTCCATCGTCTTCGCCCGATTCGACGAGCTGTTTCAAATAGCGTCCTGCAAGTTGCACCGCCAGCGGATCGGTGATGATCTTGCCCGGACTGCGCCGGCTATACTCGGCCCACGCCGTGTGCGGCAAGGCGATCCACACTCCGCGGTCGTCGGCGTTGAACTTGATGTCCACCGCGTCGGCATGACGCGTGGCGATCGCCACCACCAGTGCCTGGTAGATACAGTGGACTTTCTTCTTCGACCAGCGCTCAACCGCGTAGAAGTTCTCGTACATATTGTGAAATTTTATCGAATCGCCGCCGAAACGCCAAACTGGGCCACAGAAGCGCTGCTTCCTTGATTTCGGACTTAGTGCGTAACGTACCGGGCCACGCGGATTAACCCATCCTATGACCTGAATGGGCATACAATTCCTGCCGCTAGGATTTCCCTCTTCGCTTCGCAGACGAAGGCTGCGCAATCCGAGAGAGCGCCAGGGGCGTACTCATACCGTTATGCCGTTACGCAATGCAATTGTCGCCTTCGTATTGGGGTTCGCGCTCGTCGTACCCGTCACTGCCCAGGCGCCGACCGCGCTCAAGTGGCAACCCTGGTCCGACGCGGCCTTCCGGCAGGCCAAAGCGGAACATAAGTTTGTCTTGCTCGATCTGGAAGCCGTGTGGTGCCACTGGTGTCACGTCATGGACGACGTGACCTACCGCGATCCCATCGTGACCCGGTTGCTGAATGCGCGGTACATCCTGGTAAAGGTCGATCAGGACTCGCGTCCCGATATCTCCAATCGTTACCAGGACTATGGGTGGCCCGCCACCGTGGTCTTTGCGGCCGACGGATCGGAGATCGTCAAGCGGCAGGGCTACATTCCGCCGCGTCCCATGTCGTCGATGCTACAGGCCATCATCGACGATCCATCGCCGGGCCCGAGCGTCGTAAAAGAGGCTGACTTCCGTCCTGCGGCGGATTCCGCGCTCCAGCCGGCCCTGCTGCAGCGCGTCGAATCGCAATTCGAAAAGCAATATGACCCGCCGGTTGCAGGCTGGGGCTTCGGTCACAAATACCTCGACCGCGATGCCGTCGAGTATGCGTTGCGGCAGGCCGCGCGTGGCAATGCGGAAGAAGGGAAGCGCGCCGCCGATACGCTGCACGCCGCTACCGCGCTGATCGATCCGGCATGGGGCGGTATGTACCAGTATTCCGTGGGGGGACACTGGTCGGAGCCTCACTTTGAGAAGCTGATCTCCATCCAGGCAGACGCGCTCTACGACTATTCCCTGGCCTACGCACAGACCCAGAACCCGGAGTTCCTGAAAGCTGCGCAGGCGGTGCATCGCTATGTGGACGATTTCCTGAAGTCGTCGGCGGGAGGCGCGTTCTTTGTCTCCCAGGATGCCGATTTGCACGATGGGCAAGAGAATGAGCCGTATTTCAAGTTGTCCGACCATGACCGCCGCGCGCAAGGCATTCCCCGGGTTGACAAGCACGTTTATGCGCGTGAGAACGGATGGATGATCGCTGCGCTTTGCGAATACTACGCTGCCAGTGGAGACGCTTCGGCACTGACAGAAGCACAGCTCGCAGCGGGATGGATCGCCGCGCATCGCGCCCTGCCGGGTGGCGGTTTTCGACATGGCGATGCGGATGCCGCCGGCCCGTACCTCGGCGACACGTTAGCCATGGGGCGAGGTTTGCTTGCGCTTTACAACGTTACCGGTGACCGTAAGTATGTCAACGCAGCGATCGCGGCAGCGCGTTTCATCGCTGTCCATTTCGCTCCGGGTTCTCCTGGTACTGGCTTTCTCACCGCGCAAAAGCCAGCCAACGCTGCGTACCGTCCGCATCCGGATCGCGATGAGAACGTGGCGCTGGTGCGCTTCGCTTCAACCCTTGCGCTGGCCTCCGGAGACGAGAGCCTGCGAGCCACTGCGAAAGAGGCGATGCGTTACCTCGCGTCCGAGTCGGTCGCGCTCGCTCCGCCTTCCGCCGGCGTACTGCTCGCCAACCAGGATTTCAGCGAAGCTCCCCTGCACGTCACGGTAGTCGGCGCCCGCTCGAACCCTGGTTCGGTTGCGCTGCAAAGCGCTGCCTTGCGCGCCATCGCCTCGCACGAACTCGTGGAGCTGCGTGACCCCACCGATCCTTCGCCGTTGCCGACGAAAGTTGCTTATCCGCAGCTCGATCGCCCGGCGCTCTTTCTGTGTTCCGAGCGCGCGTGTTCCTCGCCGGTATTCGCTCCGGAGAACGTCCGGGAGAAGATCCAACACGCCCAGCTTCGATCCAGCCACAATTGATGCAGCGCCGCCGGTCCTGCCGACTTCAAACCGGTTCGCAGATGAATGGAACCTCTGAGCGATTCAACTCAGCTGTCACACGTAATCCCGTCGCATGGGAAACAGTAACGGAGCACTTGCCTTGCTTGAGCGACTCCGACTTCGTTGACGTTGTGATGTGCACTTCGCGACTGCCGAGTCGCGGTGCGTGGAATGTTTCGGATTGCACCATTCCACTCGCGTCGCGACCAAAGTCGAGTTCCAATTCCAGGTCTGCGGACGCGTCTTTATTCAGAATGATCACGGATCTCTGCCCACCAGGCATTTTCGCGGCGTAGGCCGTTGCATTGACCCCCGCAGCCTGCAGCTTGGCCGAGAATTCGGTCTTCAACAGTGTTCCGCCGCTGAACGAGCCCGCAAACTTGAGCCCATAGGCCACCGGCTCCAACACATAGTCGGAGCCAAATGTGGCAATAGGCGTATAGAAAGGATGCGGATGGGCGGCAATTTGTTCGGGAGTTTCGCCGTTCGCTTGCAGAAGCGCGTCACCGGGTAGAGATCCGCCAACGGAATTGGCGACAGATTTGCCAGTGCCACCGTGCAGATTGACGCCGGAATAGTTATTACTTGCCAGAAGGAGCGAATAGTCGGCAGACCAAAGCGCCGCGGCAAACACATCGGAGACTCCCGGCTTGCCTCCGCGATAGCAAGTGTTGCCTTCGGTCATGCGTACGCGCGCGCCCATCTTGCTGGCTGCCGCCGATGCGATATTCGCCGTGTTCTGTACTTTTTGCATCGTCGCCGGTTTCAGCAGGTTCGGAACATTGACCTCCGGGTTCGTTGCCGGCCCGCCAAAGTAATAGTGATGAGTCAGGGTCGTTACGTGGGGCGGGGACTGGATGGAAGGCCACTCGTCAGCAATATCGGTCAGCCATGACACTTTGCTCGCAACGTCGGGCATTCCGAATTTTGCCGTGGGCACCCGAGCTGTGATAGCGCGCGCCAGCGTGAGCCATTCCTCGAGATACGTCCTGGCCGACCATGTCTTCGGATCGCGCAGGTGGCGGTCAAAAAGATCCGCCTCGTTTCCGACCTGGAAATACTGCAGGCGCTCGCCCAGCGTCTCGGCCGCAAAGGCTGCTTCCGCGGCGGCGCGCGCCGGTGTATTCGTACCCATCCCGATGCCGTACACGCAAGTCCAACCAGTGGCTTGGAGGAACTCCGCCAGGTTCCTAACTGCTTCGGCCGTCACCGCGTAGTATCGGGCCTTCGGTTCGCCCGTGACCTCACGGACTTGAGGATGCTCCGGTTCGGGAGAATCCGGCCTGGGTTTCCAGTACGCGAACTCGCTGGTGTTGCCCCCCAGGCGCAGAACGCCGGTTGACGAGAGTGCTTTGAATTCGCGAATCAAGCCGCTGTTCTGCGCCGAAAAGAAACTGGGATCCGCGAGTTGCTGGACCTCATAAGACAGGCCGACAAAGTCGATCGGCATACGCGGACCGGTCGCCTCCCTCGGAACGCCGAGGGAAACCCGGACTTTGCTTTGGCCCTGCGCAGGCAGACGTGCTGCAGCCAGGGTGCAGGCTGCAGTAACCAGAAACCTTCGTCGTGTGAGCATCGCATCTCTCGATTCTGCCGGCCCAGGGCGGCCGCCGGGAAGTGGCGGCTGTTCATTTCGGATCCCCCTCCAGACAGCTCTCTTGCCGCGATATAGTCGGGAACCGCACGAAAGCCCGCGCCATGCGAGCTTTTCGAATCTACTTTGCCGGCGACGGGAGAATAAGGGCTTACTGGCGGAGGGAGAGGGATTCGAACCCCCGGTACGGTTTCCCGTACAGCGGTTTTCAAGACCGCCTGTTTCAACCGCTCACACATCCCTCCGCGGGAGCAGGTTGCAATCGATTGTACGACAGGGCTGCCTGGCTAGGGGGTCTGAGCAATGAGCCCTCCAAGCTGCACAGGAGAGCTCTTTCTCACCGATTCCAGGACCTTTTTTAAGGGATCGGAGGTGGGACGACCAAGCAGGTATCCCTGCACCTCATCGCCGCCGAGCGTCTTGATTGCGTCCATCTGCGCGTTGTTTTCCACGCCTTCCGCGATGACCCGCATGTTCAAGTTATGCGCAATCGTGATCAGGGAATCCACCATCGCCCTCATTTCCGGCTTGTCCTCGAGTCCCTTGATAAACGATCGGTCGATCTTCAGAGCCTGAAAGGGCAGCCGCTGCAGGTAGCTCAGGGACGAATAGCCGGTGCCAAAATCATCGATGGCCAGCGTGGCCCCGATCGCAACCAGCTGCTTCATGGTTTCGATCGAGTGCTCCGAATCGGTCAGCATGACCGATTCCGTCAGTTCGAGTTGCAACAGCTCCGGCTTCAGCCCGGTGCGCACCAGGGTTTCCTGCACTTTCTCCACGAAGTTTCTGCGCGCGAACTGAATGCTCGAAACATTCACCGCGACCTGGACAGGATGGCCCGCGGCCTTCTGCCAGTTCACCGCGGCCCGGCACGCCGATTCCAGAACAAAAGATCCGAGAGGAAGAATCAGGCCGCTCTCTTCCGCAATCGGGATGAACTTCGAAGGCGGAATATTTCCCAGCGTGGGGTGCACCCAGCGCGCCAGGGCCTCGAATCGTGTGAGCCGCGTGTCCTCCGCAGTGATGTCGAATTCCGGCTGGTAATGAACCTGAATCTCTCCTCGACCCAGAGCGCCCCGCAACTCGCTTTCCAGGTTTACGCGCTCGCATAACGTAGAGCCCAACTCGGGGGTGTAGCACATCACCCCATTTTTCCCGGAGCGCTTGGTGGCATACATGGCGCTATCAGCCTGCTGGAAGAGCAGGTCAGGATCGGAGGCATTCTCGGGGAAGAGGCTGATCCCAATACTTGCCCCGATGGAAACGCGGTGCTCTTCGATCAGGAACGGATCCGCAATTACCTCCAGCAGTTGATGCGCCACGCGAACTGCGTCCCGGCTGTCGCCGAGTTGCGAGAGCGTGACCGTAAACTCGTCTCCGCCAATGCGCGCCAGCGTATCGGAGCGCCGCACTCGCGAACGGAACCGGGTGGACACCTCGCGCAGCAGGCAGTCGCCCACGGCATGTCCAAAGCTGTCGTTCACGAGCTTGAACCCGTCCAGGTCGATATAAAGAAGCGCCACAATCTTCGACTCGCGTGCCGCCGCGGCGAGGGTCTGCGTGAGGCGGTCGGTAAAGAGACGCCGGTTCGGCAGCCCCGTCAGTTCGTCATTCAGCGCCTGGTAGAGAAGCTTCGCTTCCGCGTTTTTCTTCGCGCGTTCACGAATCTCCAGTTCTTCCAGCATGGCATTGAAGCCTGCACCCAGCAGTGCGATTTCATCGCATCCGACGACCGGCACTCTCGCAGTGTAGTCATGGTCTGCCGTGACCAGGGTCATCGCACCGGAGAGTTCGGCAACCGGTTTCAGGATCCTGCGCTGCATCAGGAGCCCCGAAGCGAGCGCGATCACGAGTGCCACCACCAGCAACCTTGCGGCAATGAGCAACAGGTGCCTGGACCGCCGCTTCAGGTCCTGCAGATCGGAGGTCAACACCAGAATGCCAACCGCCTCGCCATTGCGCGTCACCGACTGGATCACCTCCGCAAATCCTGTCCCCGGCGCGCCACGCTTTACGAGCAGCGGTGGACAGGGCAGAAACTCCGGCTGTTTCCGGTATTCCGCAAACAACGTTCCGGAAAGGTCATAAAGACAGCCTGCAACAATAGGAGGTTCCGCCCGCAGGGCCGCCAAAGCCTCGGTTCCTGCTTGCGCATCTTTGAAGATCAGCGCCGCATTGGAATTCTGCCCAACCACGTCTGCCAGGGTGGCGAGCCGATTCTGCAGCTGGGCGCGTGCGCTGAGCCGGTCCACCGTGATGAACGCAGCCGTGGACGTGACCAGCGCCAAAGCGCTGGAAAGCAGCACGAGCATCGTGATCTTCTGTCCGAAGTGGCTGAACCCTTTGCACGGCATCTCAGTTCTTCCCGTCCGTGACGATCACGCTGGAAAGGTTCAGTAACCGGGAGCTCACCTTCAGTTGAGCCGCACGTGCCGCCTCCAGGCTGATCTCGATGCGCATCTGGTCGCCCACCCGGATGAGCGACACGATGCCGCCCTCCCGTGTAAAGGAGTCTGTCTCCCCGATGGTCAGAATGTTCCGGCCTCTTAACTGTTCCAGCACGGCGCGGCTCTTCTGCGGCGAGGACCGTGCCACGTAAACCACGTTGCACTGCTCCAGCGCCTCATTCGAAGGGGAGGTCCACACCCGGATGGGCCTCGCCCCGAGAGTTTTGCCGGCAAGGACCTTCTCCAGCGCATCTCCCATCGGACCTTCCCCGACAAAACCAATTTTCAGGTCGCCGTTCGGATCAGGCCACTCGACATATTTCGCGAGGTTGAACAGGTATGCAGCCCGCAGGATGTATTCGTTTTGCGATTGCGCGCAGACGAGAGAGGGGAAAGCAAGAAGCAAAGAGATAGCGGCGATGCGAAATGACGGCCATCCTCGGCCTTTCGCGCCCACTGATCGATGCGTGGTCCGCAGGTTCACGGCTTGCTCCGGGCCTCTCGTGCGGGCAGGGAATACGTGAGCTTGATCCGAAACGTTCTGCCATCCTGCAGGATCTGGGATTGACGCAATTCGGGTCCGGCCGGGGCATACCAGGTGCGATTGAAAACGTTGTAGCAACTCGAAGACAGTTGCCAGCCCCCGAACATCGGCTTCGTCGAGAACGTCAAGTTCGCCAGCAACGCAGGCGATACCCGCGCGTCCTGATAACTCTCTTGTGGGCTGGTATAGAGAAGCTCCGCGGCGCCCGTCAGTTTCCGCAACAGCGGAACGGCCACGTTCAGCTTTGCGGTGTGCAGCGGAGAAGACGCCAGGCGCTGCGACTGATAGTTGTTTCGCGCATCGGCCAGGGTGTAGCTGCCCCGCGCCGATAGCCCGGAGGCACGCTTCGCTTCGAGTTCGATTTCGAAGCCGCGTCCCGTGTCGCGGCCGATGTTCACGAAATGCGTGAGTCCATTTTCCGGATCCGGAGCCTCGTCGATCAGATTTTTCAGCCCGTTATAGAAGCCATCCGTCGTTAGCTGCATCCAGGGAAGCAGCCGGCGCTCCAGAACTACTTCCTGCGTCTGAATGTTTTCCGGCTGGAGATGCGGGTTCGGCTCGCCGATCACCACCAGGTCGTAGTAGTAGCTCTCGTAGGCGTTGGGAGCCCGGAACGCGCGGCCGAAGATGTACTTTAAAGATGTCTTTGCATCCAGCTTGTAAATGGCCGCAATCCGCGGACTGAATGCCTGGCCGAAAGTATCGAACCAGTCCAACCTCCCGCCGATGTCCAAGGTGAACTTGGGAACGAAATGCAACTCTGCCTGGGCGTAGCCTGCCACCTGCGAGGGTGTCTCGTGGTCCGCGATGACCAGAGTGGGAGTACCGCCTCCCACATAGTAGTTTTGCTGATCTACGCGCAGGCAACCGTTGTATTCCGCTCCCAGCGTGAGGCGATGTTTGCCGAACTGGCGCCCTAAGTTCGCCTCGGCGCCCACCCAGTCCGCCCGCCCCCGGGTGTAGCCGAGAATCCCATTGGACGCCTCCGGGTCGGCAAAGGCCCCGGTTCCCAGGGAATACGCGGAATCGTAGTAGGTGCGGAAATCCAGATCCGTCGTTGCCGACAAACTCCGCTGGTATCCGAGATCAAGGTACCAGCGTTCGTCCTGCGAGCGTGCGCGAGGATCGTTGAAGATCGTCCCGTAAGGCGCTGTGGGAATCTGCTTGATGCGATCGGAAAACAGGCCTTCCAGGCGGAAATTTCCCACTTGCGCGTCGGCGAAGGCATGATCGTAACGATCTCCGTCGGCGTCGCGCGCGAACCCACCATCCGTGCTCGAGAAATCCGGGTAATAGAGGTTTCCCTGTCCAGCACTGCGGTACATGCTGCCCGATACCAGCAACGATCGCCTGTTCTCCTCCACGCCCGCGGTAATGGCGCCGCTTCGGCTCAGGAAAGACGCGGCGTCCCCGGTAATCTGGAAGGTCTTATGCGACCTCTGAAGGCGGGTAATGACATTGATGACGCCGAAAAACGCGTTTGTCCCGAACATCGACGAGCTCGGCCCGCGCACGATCTCGATGTGGTCGATGAGGTCGAGATCCAATGGAAATTCTGTGCCGATCTGCGCGCTGTCATACAACTGGTCATTCAGACGGTGGCCATTGATCATCAGCAGGATCCGCGAGTTGTAGTCTCCGGAGCGCTGAAATCCGCGAACCCCCAGGTAGCTGTAGTCGCGGTCGTAAGAAGTGTAGAAACCACGCACGCTGCGCAAGACATCGGCCAGCGTCCTCCAGCCGTAGGCAACGATGTCGCTTGCCGTAATGATGGTCACCGAAGACGGTGCGTCTTCGGAATATTCAAGGTGGCGCGAAGCCGTAAAGACCTTGACCTGCGCAAGTTCTTCAAGGCTGATCGCCGTCAGGTCCTGGCCGCCGGGCGTCGGCTGCCCCCAAAGGCCAGGGAAGCCCCCTAGCAGGAAGGTGAGCAGAAGGAGGCGCCCTACTGGCTGCCGCAACGTTTTGGGCAGAATGCATCGCATGCCTCTGCCATCGGCAACCTTGAAAGCAACTTGAGCTTGCCGAGATCCGGGTGGCCGATCTCCCACAAATCCAAAGCGCAACAGAGCTGGAACCAGCCTTCGTGCCGTTGTACGATGCGCTCACATGAGTTCCGCCCCCGGCATCGGCTCCGAAGCTGCCCGCGTGGTCGCCGAGTTCTGCGCGGAACACCTGGAGACAAGCGGTGCCGGCCGGTTCGGGTTGGGACTCGACGATCTCATCGCCCTGCTCACCACCGTGGTGGGGCGTTGGAATGCCGCCGCCGAAGCCGGCGAAGTCCGGCAGTTCCTCGCGGTGCTGCACCTCGAAGAACTGGTGCTCACGCGCGCCTGCGCCGCCGGGAATGACACCGCCTGGGAGCAGTTCCTCACCCGCTATCGCGCTGCACTCTACAGCACCGCCTACAAGATCGCGCCCGACGAGGCATCGGCCCGGGAACTTGCCGACTCGCTCTATGCCGAACTCTATGGCGTTTCGGACAGCGGCAAAGTGCGCGCCTCGAAGCTGCTCTACTACTCGGGCCGCGGATCGCTGGAGGGATGGCTGCGCACTGTGCTGGCGCAGGAGTATGTCAACCGTCATCGCCGTACCCGGCGGGAAACCAGCCTCGACGAGGCGGTCGAGCAGGGCCAGCAGTTTTCGTCGCCCAGCAAACCGGGCGATCCACCAGCGGATGACCGCATCGACCAGGCCACCGCGGCTGAGATCGCCGCGCTGGACGCGGAAGAACGGTTCCTCCTCGCTTCTTACTATCTCGATGGCCGCAAGCTGGCCGAGATTGCACGCGTTCTTGGCGTGCATGAATCCACCATCAGCCGCAAACTGGAGCGGACAACGACCGCGCTCCGCAAACGTATCCGCAAGCGCCTGATCGATGGCGGAATGTCCGCAAGCCAGGCCGAGGAGTGCATGCAGGATACCGACGTACGCGACCTGGAACTGCCGCTGGAAAAAACTTTGCGGCAAGATTCGAAGGGTTCTACGTTCTATAAAGGAAGCGAGCCGTAGCCGGATGAGCAGCAATTTTCCAGAACGGGTGCGTAAGGCGATGCCGCCATCGGGTTCCGGGGAACACCCATCCGCCGATGTGCTGAATGCGTATGCCGAGCGGCAACTTCCCGCGCCGGAGTCGCAACAGGTGCTGCAGCACCTGTCGACGTGTGCCGAATGCCGGGAAATCATTTTTCTTGCGACCGCGGCGATAGAGGTGCCGGAGGAGGAACTCGTATTCGCCGCCGCTGCCCCTCCTGCCGCTGCTCATAACGCCCCGGTTGCGAAACGCAAGGTTCGCTGGTGGACCTGGGCGGTTCCGTTGGCCGCTGTGCTCGTGGTGGCCTCGGTTTGGTTACTCCAGTCCGACCGGTTTCTGCAGCAGCGCAGCGTCGTGGGTATCGCCAAGTACTCGCAACAGCAAACCGTCGCTCTGCAGAACGAGAAGTCGAGCCCAGCGCCACCGCAACCTGCAGCCGCTCCCGAGAGCTCACTGCACCCGACGGGGGTACCGGCAGCGTCTCCGGCGATTGCGGCCAAGCGTCGCGATCTGGCCAAAGATCAATCCTCATCGAAGACGACGGGTTTCGCCGCCAACTCGGCTGCCCTGAAGCAAGGCTCCACGGCTGAGAACCGAAACGAGCCTATGGCCGGCGCCGCCGGGGTTACCTCCGAACGTGTGGCAGCGTCTGCTCCGGCGGCGGATGCCCTGGACAAAAGCGTTACTGCGGCGGTGCAGGCTTCCGGCGACTCAAGCGTCGAGACCACACAGGCCGCTGAGGCCGGAACCTCCACCAGGCTCGCGGCTACGGCTGCGAAGCCGCAGCGCGCCATGGCGACGGCCAACGCCAGGAAGAGCACAGTAGCCGTGTCGTGGAGGGTCACGCCGAACGGAGGACTGGAACACCTGGTTGCCGGGCAGTGGCAGCCGTATGCTTCCAGCCCGAGCGCAAATCTCCTCGCCGCAGGCAGCTTCGGTAACGATGTCTGGGTGGCTGCCAAAGGGCATGCACTCTATCACTCCGGAGATAACGGAACGCAGTGGGAGCGACAGACGCTGCCCGCCGAGGTTTCGGGCGAGATCGTGCAGATGGGATTCACCAGCGCGCTCGACGGTATCCTCACGACCTCCGATGGCGAGCGCTGGGCGACCCATGATGGCGGGAAGACGTGGGCGAAGCTCACCCCCTCCCCCTGAGCGATTCTTTGCCTTACCAAGGAAACAGCCGGTCCCTACGTCGCTGCGCTCCTCTGGATGACAGGAGAGAGGGGTGGGAGAGGGAGGGGGAAGTGGCCTGACCGCGTGAGTCAACCCAATTTAGATTTCCAGTGCGGACAGGCGCTTCTGCAGAAAGCGCCGCTCCGGATCGAGGCGGGTCAGCGAGAGGGCCCGCTCGTACGATCGTCGCGCTTCTTCTTTTCTGCCGAGGCGGCGGCAGAGTTCGGCGCGCGCGGAGTGCGCGAGGTGATAGCCCTCTAAATCCCCCGAGGCCAGGATGTTGTCGACCAGCACGAGCCCCGCAGCGGCTCCGTCGCGCATGGCGATGGCGACCGCGCGATTGAGATCTACCACGGGCGAGGGTGCGACCTGGGAGAGCACATCGTAGAGAGCTACGATCTCGCCCCAATCTGTCTCAACGGTAGAAGGTGAGCCGGCATGCACGGCCGAAACGGCAGCCTGGAGCGCATAAGGACCGGCAGGGCCAGCGCGGAGAGCCCGCTCGACGAGAGCCGTTCCTTCGGCAATCTGCTCCTGGTTCCACCGGCTGCGATCCTGGTCGTCGAGGAGCACCAGGTCGCCATCCGGCGAAGTGCGGGCCGCACGCCGCGATTCATGCAACAGCATCAGCGCCAAGAGGCCAATCGCTTCGGGGTCGGGCAGCAACTCGACCAGCAGCCTGCCGAGTCGCACGGCTTCGGCGCAAAGATCGGCGCGGGTCAGCGATCCCCCCGAGGAGGCGGAGTATCCCTCGTTGAAGACCAGATAAATGACGTGCAAGACGGCATCGAGGCGGGCTGCCATCTCACGCGTCTCCGGCACGACGTACGGGATGCGTGCCTCGCGGATCTTGTTCTTGGCCCGCACCAGGCGCTGCGCCATGGTGGAGGTCGGAACCAGGAAGGCGCGGGCGATCTCGTCGGTTTCCAGGCCGCAAAGGGTACGCAGCGTCAGCCCGATCTGGGCTTCGGGAGCGAGTGCCGGGTGGCAGCAGGTAAAGATCAGCCGTAAGCGTTCGTCGGGGATCTCGCCGCTATAGAATTCCGGCTCGGTGGAGAGATCAAGCCGCCCTTCGGCAAGTTGCGGGTCGAGTTCTTCTTCGAAACGTGTCTTGCGGCGAATACGGTCGATAGCCTTGTGGCGGGCGGTAGAGATGATCCAGGCGCGCGGGTACTCGGGAACGCCGCTTTCTTCCCACTGGTGCACGGCAGCGGCAAAGGCCTCCTGGGCACATTCCTCGGCAAGGTCGAAGTCTCCCCCCAGCATGCCAATCAAGGTCGCGACGATGCGACTCCACTCGGAGCGGTACACTTCTTCGACAGCGGGGGCGACCTTCGAAGCCATCTGGAGATTTTAGTTATTCCCGGTGCGGCCTGTCGATTGCTCGGCCTGCCGTTCGATTTACGCATGGAGGATGGACTATGCAATACATGCTGCTGATTTACGGAGCAGAGGATACCTGGACAGAGAGCGAGCGGCAGGCCTGCTACAAGGAATCGGCCCAATATGCCCAGGAACTGGCGGCCAAGGGGAAGTTTGTTTCGACGGCGCCGTTGCAGCCGGTGGAGAATGCGACCACGGTGAAGGTGCGCGATGGTAAGCGCGTGGTCACGGATGGACCATTCGCGGAGACCCGTGAGTACTTGGGTGGCTACTTCATGGTGAAGGCCGAGAACCTGGACGAAGCGATCGCCATCGCGGAGGGCCTGCCTTCCGCGAAAAAGGGTACCGTGGAGATCCGGCCGGTGGTCGAGGTAGGAGGGTTGCCGAAATAGTGCGGAATCTGACCCACCTGTGTCGATTCAAAGGGATCCCGTTCGATCATTCCATGGAGGGTAGCTATGGCGACAACAGTTTCGGCACCAGCGAACGAGATTGAAGTCCTGCGGCAGCAGAACCGGATGACGCACCAGGTGGTACGAAGAAACACGGATGGCATAAGCCACGCCGAAAGCTTGCTTGCGCCGCACCCGGCGGGCAATTGCATGAACTGGGTTGTCGGGCACCTGCTGTGTGTCTATAACAATGTGCTGCCCGGGATCGGGCAGACGGCGGTGATGGAGAAGGCGGAGTTGGCGCGCTACGATCGCGGCTCTGCTCCCCTCGAACCGACTGGGGAAGCGATGGACTTTGGCGCACTGCTCGTCGCTTTCGATAAAGCTGTCGATCGCTTCGACGCCGGGTTGGGCAACCTGACGACCGCGGTTCTCGACCAGAAGGCGCCTTTCTCACCCACAAATAATCCCGACGAAACCATGCGGTCCCTCATGACCACGGTTTTGTTTCACCAGTCGTATCACGCGGGACAAACCGGGATCTTACGGCGGGTAGCGGGAAAGCCCGGAGCGATACGTTAGGCGATGCCGACGCGGACGGATTGAATCATAGAGTTCATAGGAGACAACGATGAAGGGCATGAACGTGTACCTGATTTTCGATGGCAACGCCGGCGAGGCGATGCGGTTTTATAAGCAGGTCTTTGGCGGCAATCTTTTCGAGATGAAGTTTTCCGAAGCGCCAGGCGAAGGCGGCAGCAAGATTCCGCCGGAGGCGGCGGACCGCATGATGCATGCCGGACTGCGGGTCGGCAATACGGTTTTGATGGCGTCCGACACCATGCCGGGGATGCCATTCAAACAGGGCAACAACTTTGCGATCGCCGTGGATTGCGACAACTCGGAGGAGGTAGATAAGTTTTTCGGACCTCTGTCCAAGGGTGGAACTGTCTCAATGCAGCCGCAGGAGACCTTCTGGGCGCATCGTTTTGCAGGTTGCACGGATCAGTTCGGAGTCGCGTGGATGTTCACGCATTCGAAGCCGATGCCCACTCCCTAGGCGGTCTGCAGTTCGCGTTGCGGCGCGGTCGGCAAGGTGACCGTAAAGATCGCGCCGCCCTGGGGACGGTTCTGGCAGGTAATCTGTCCGCCGTGTTTTTGTACGATGCCATAACAGGCGCTCAATCCCAGGCCGGTGCCTTTGCCCGGAGACTTCGTCGTATAGAACGGATCGAAGACCAGGTCGGGCTGCTTCACGCCCGCGCCCGAATCGGCGAACTCGATGTGCACTTGAGAATTGCCGGAGCGCGTTGTGATGTGCAGCACACGCACCGGCGATTCGCGCATGGCGTCGGCGGCGTTGCGGATGAGGTGCACGAACACCTGCAGGATCTGCCCGGTATCGACCACCACTTGCGGGAGGTTCGATACCGCACTGATCTCTACGGTTACGTTGCTGGACTCCAGTCCGGCGATCTTGATGGCGTTGTTGAGGAGCACCTGGATATCGCTGCGCGAGGTCAGGGTAGGCGTCTCCTGCGAGAACTTGAGCAGGTCTTCCACGAGCATCTTGGTACGCCGTGCCTGCTGGCCGATCTTGTCGGCCATGCTGCGCGCCTGTGGGTCCGCCGCTTCGTCGGTCTTGATCAGGTCGGAATAGCCGAGGATGGCCGTAAGCGGGTTGTTGATTTCGTGCGCCGCGCCGGCAAGCAGGCGGCCCATCGCTGCCAGCTTTTCGCTTTGGATCAATTGATCTTTTACCCGCTTCAGGTCGGCAAAGGCCTCCGAGACGCTGGCCAGGGACTCCACCACATCTCCCCGCAGCAGCGACTGCTTCAGGAAAACCAGGAACACGAGCAGGACCATCGCCGCAAAGGTGACCATCAGGCGGAATTCGCGGACGTCGACGTTGCCATTGTGCGGCAGGAGAAGAATATAGAGCCCGATAGCGGGCGTGGAGAGCGTCGTCGCCATGCTGATGACTGCCGGCCACTGGACGAGCGGTTCCGAAGTTGCGGTTTCGGCGGCGGAGTACTCGGCGCTATCGTCTTTGGGCATCCAGCGCCCCTGGAGCGCCGCATAGCCGAAGAGGCACATGGTGGCGATCAGGAGCATGTCGAAGGGATCGCCGGTGTAGTAGTTGTTCACATCGATTGCGAGATTCGCGATATCGGAGAAAAGCGCGTAGGACAAAGAAGCGAGGGTGAAGAGGAGATAGATACGTCGCCACGAACCGCGCGCCCGCATAAATGCAAAGAAGAGGCCGAGGACGAGGACCCAGTGACCGCCTTTATCCACCAGGTCGAAATTGTAGTTATAGGTCGGGAGATCGGGGCTGACGTATTGGAACGGCATAACCAGCAGCGCGTAGATGTAGAGCCAATAGGTCAGGAGGACACTGAAATCGAGCCATGCGCGGGGACGACCGACGGGCTTAACGTGCTGTTCGGGCTTCGCTCCCAACGCGACGACCATCGGTACGAGATGCAGGAAGAGGAAGGTGTCGCCGATGGTGAAGTGCGGGACCGTGGTATGCACAAAGACTTCGTAGTAGGTCCAGATAGCAAGGTCGGTGAACCAGAAGACCATGCCGATGATCATGAGGGTCCAGAAAACGCGGGCCGAGCCCTTCGATCGAAGGGCATTGCCGACCATCACGACCGAGGCGAAGGCGACAAGCAGGCACTGCGTCAGGTCCCCGAAGGCAGTTCGAAGATAAGCGCCGGTAGTGGTGACATGAAACGGCAGGTGGAAGACAGCACTGCGCGGGACACCAAAGGCGATTGCCCCCTGCAAGGCAATGACAAAGAGGGCGACGCCGAGCCAGATTTTCGAGCGCTTGTTCACGCCTCTACTCCGGTGCCCACGAGGGAGATTGAACTCTTGTTGGACGTATGCTGAAAGTTATTACAAAACAGATGGCTTTTGAAAGCTCATGCTGCACCGTAGGTTCCCTTGGAGATAACGGGTTGAGACGGGCAACAGCGGCGAACATGGGTTCAGGAACCACTATTTAACTTCAATTCCAGGCCGCGCTTGCTGCAATGAATACTCAGCACTGCTTTGCCAGTTTCCTTGAAATTGCTGCGAACACGTTCGGTTTGGTCGAAGTTGGCCGTAGCCGAAGAGACACGGACCTTGATCTCGTGCTGTCCGGCGGGGAAGTGAATGTCATGCGTTTCCTTGCCTTCCATGCCGTGAAGAACCAGGAGACGTTTCCTGGCTTCGCCGTGCACCGAGTCGGAGAAGGCAAGCTTGTCATCAACCCAGACGGAGAATTCGGCGTCGGTAAAGTGATGCTCGAGTGCCAACTCCAGGCTGGCGGGCGCCGCTGCCGGGATGCTCGCCTTGGGAGCCGGCGCCGGTGCCGAGGTCGCTGCCACGGTTACAGGAGCAGGCGGAACTTTGCGCGGTCCACGGATGATGGTGTAGTCGAGATTGGCGTCGCTGGCCGTCTTAGCTTTCGTGGGCTGTGGCGGAACCGTCTTCGATTGAGTGACGGATTTAGTGACAGCCTTCCGAGCGACCGGTTCTGGCGCGATCGCACGCACTTCCGGAGGTGCGGGCAACACCTCGGCTAAAACGGCAGGCATGCCAAGCTGTGCATCCGCCCGGTGCAATGCCGTGCCCTGCGCGTGCACCACCAAAAGCCCCGATGCGGCGCCCAGGCAGGCGATCCCCATAATGGCCAATGTGGCCGTCTCCCAATCCTTAGGCATCTGGATTGGCGGAAGTCTTAAGGCTGGGAGCTTAAAAGTCGGAAGCTTAAAGGCCGCAAGCCTGAAGGCTGGAAGCTTAAAGGCTGGAAGCCTGAAGTCCGGAAGCTTAAACCCTGTCGCCGGGGCAACCGGTGTGGCTGGCGATGCAATCGGCTCGACTGCGACAGGCCCGGGCGGAGTTGCGATCCCTTCTGCGACGGGAGCAGCGACCACTGGCGCAGGCGCAACCACCGGCGCAATGGGAATAACCGGCGCCGGCGCTGGCGCTGCCGCGAGCCGCGACCTTTCCCGTTGAAGGCGGATCCTTGAATACGGAGATGTGCTTCGGCTTCACCGCGCTGATCAGCGCTGCAAACGACCGGTAGCCTTCCGAAATGCGAAACACTTCCGGGCTTACGCGGACGGTAACGTCTTGCCGGCTTCGCGGCTCGCGTCCCTCGAGGATGTCGCCCAGGTCCAGGGCTAATTCGTTCCCTGTCTGGTAGCGCGAGGCCGGATTCTTTGCCATGGAGCGGGCGACCACGTATTCCGTGTGCTTCGAGAGATCGAGGTGAAAAGAAGTGATCGGAACGGGCTCCTGGTTCACGACCTTGAAGCCAATGGTGTGCGGCGTATTGCCTTGGAAGGGCCGGAAGCCGATCAGCATGGTGTAGAGAATCACGCCCAGCGAGAAAATATCGGAGCGTCCATCGACCGTCCCGCCAGTGATTTGCTCGGGCGCCATGTAGGCCGGGGTGCCGAAGACCTCGCCATTCAGCGTCAGGTTCGATCGATCGAGCCGCGCCACGCCGAAATCCGCAACCTTGGGATTTCCGTCCTCGGTAATGAGAATGTTTGCCGGCTTGACGTCGCGGTGAATCACGCCGCGCTCGTGAGCGTAGGACAGGGCCTCGGCCACGTGCTTGGCGACGTGAAGGGCAAAGCGCTCCTCCAGCCGCACGGTGGAACCCGCCATCAGCACATTCAGCGGCTGTCCGGCAACGTATTCCATCACGATGTAAGGAGTATTGGTGGTCGGCTCTTCGCCGCGGTCGTAAATGGCGACGATGCCGGGATGCGTCAGCCGACCGGCGGCGCGTGCCTCTTGCGCGAAACGCTCGCGGAAGGCCTGGCCCTCCGTGGAACCCGCGTCGAGAAGAGAAAAAGTTTTGATCGCAACAATACGGTCGATCTCGGGATCCATGGCTTGATAGACCGTGCCCATGGCACCGCGACCGATTTCCGCTAGAAGTTGATAACGCCCCAGGCTCGCGCCCGCTCCGATTTCCATAAATAAGGGTCGACTAAAAGGCTGGGTCGAGCGAGCTAACCCGCGACGCGCATCATTCCACTTCCTGTAACGAAGGGCAAGACGCCAAAGTAACCCTCAGCCGGGCACTAAGGCGATTGCAGGAGTAGATAAATAGAGGGGTTAGAGCGATTTCTTGCGGAGGAGGGAGGGGCAATAAGCCGGCGAACCGCCCTGTGTCGCGGGAGAGCGGCCCGCCGTTTCTCCTGGAGGGAGAACTTTTACAGACTAGTCCTGAGCAGGCGGAGGCGGAGCGTCAGCACCCGGGCCGCCAGGGCCGTGCGGGCCACCGTGCATCGGGCCACCAAAGCCCATGGTGCCGAACATCTTCACTGCTTTGGCTTTCTGTTGGGGATTCAACACTTTATAGATGGCGTTCATCTCGCGAGCGTGCTCGAGCATCTGGGTAGCCTGGAGCTGTTGCTGCTGCGCGATGACGGCCTGAACCTTGCCTTCGTCGAAGGTGTCAGCGGTAATCAGGGCCTGGAGTTGCTCGTGGATACTCTTCATTTGCGAGTGCTGCGCCTGCATCTTGGCGCGCTGGTCTCCACGAATCTGCTTGATTTGCGCAACCTGCGCGTCGGTGAGATCGAGCGCCGTGGCCATGAAATCCATGCCGCGGCCGCCCTTTCCCGGCGCTTGCGCGGTTGCGGTGCCAACCATGGTTGCAACCAGCAGGGCTGATACGCCGAGTACGGACTTCCAATTTCTCATCTTCTCTTCCTCCCCCAAACCCTGCTGCGCAGGGATGAGCTTTCCACCTATAAGACCATCGAAAGAGCAATTCGCGGGTCAAGAGTGGTCGAAATTGCGTAAAATTTCTTGTTTCTGATATTCGGAACTGCTGAAGTGAGGCCTTTCTTACGATTTTTTACCCGGCAGGCGTCCGGCGCTGCGCTAACCTCTGGAGAAGCATGAAACAAATCCTGCTCATCGACGACGACATCGAATTGTGCTCGCTGCTCACCGATTATCTCCAGACCGAGGGTTTCGACGTGGAGGCGGTGCATAACGGCGAATCGGGTTTACAAAAAGCGCTGGCCGGAAGCTACAGCATCGTGGTGCTGGACGTGATGTTGCCGGGCATTTCAGGACTCGATGTGCTGCGGCGCTTGCGTCCGCAATCGCGGGTGCCGGTATTGTTGCTGACGGCGCGGGGCGAAGACGTGGACCGCATCGTCGGCCTCGAACTCGGCGCCGACGACTATGTTCCGAAGCCCTTCAACACACGGGAATTACTGGCGCGAATCCAGGCGATCCTGCGGCGTGTCCAGGGAGGGCAAGCCCCCGGCTCCGTTATTGTCGTCGGTGACGTGACCCTCGATCCCGGGGCGCGTACCGTCCAACGCAACGACCAGAAGCTGGATTTCACTTCGGTGGAGTTCGACTTGCTGCGTTACCTGCTGGAAAACGCCGGCAACGTGGTGCCCCGCGAGGAACTGGCGGAACGCGTGCTGGGACGCAGGTTTTCCCCCTTCGACCGCAGCATCGATATGCACATCAGCAAGATCCGCCGAAAGCTGCTGGACGAAAACGATGAACTGATCAAAACGGTGCGCGGCACCGGATACATCTACGCCAGGCCCGTGTTCGCTGCCGACAGGGTCGGGAGCAAATGAGGAGCCTGTTCTTAAAGATATTTCTCGCTTTCTGGGGAGCGATGGCTGTTTTCGTAACCCTGGCGGCGATGACCACGATCCTCATCGTGCGCTTCCAGACCTCCGACTCGGCGATGGAAACCATGACCCGGACGGCAGTACAGTCCTATCTCACCGGTGGTCCAGCTTCTCTTTTCAACTACTTTCACCAGATCGAGCGCGATCAACTCTTCCGCGCAATTCTTTTCGATGATGAGGGGCATGAACTGAGCGGGCGTCCTGCGCCACGCTTCCTGGGACCGGATGGGAAATATACGCCGCCCCCGCTACACGGTCCGATGCCGCCGCCGCCGAGCTTTGCAGAGCTCTCCAAACAACACTTCCCACAGCACACCATTCTGGCCAGCAATGGGCATCACTACACCCTGATTCTGCTGCCGCCGTCGCGAGCGCACCTGTGGTTTTTCACGGCTCCGACCCGGCTGATTGGCATCCTCGTAGGGCTCAGTGCTACCGGGTTCATCTGCTTTTTTCTGGCGAGATACGTTACTCAGCCGATCGCGCGTTTGCGCGAAGCCAGCGGCAAGCTGGCCTCGGGCGATCTCTCGGCGCGCGCCGGATCCGCCGGTATTCATCGGCGGGATGAAATCGGAAGCCTGGTGCACGATTTCGATCGCATGGCCGATCGCATTGAGAACCTGATCACCACCCAGCGGCGTCTTTTGAGCGATATCTCGCACGAGTTGCGCTCGCCTTTGGCACGTCTGAATGTAGCCGTCGGGCTCGCCCGGAGACAGGCGGACCCGGAGACGCAGGCGGCGCTCGAGCGCATCGAGATCGAGGCCGATCGCCTGAACGATATGCTGCAGAACCTGCTTACGCTTTCACGACTGGAGAGCGGGGAACCGGTTGAGATGCGTGCCCAGGTGGAACTGGCTCCACTCGTCGCCGACGTCGTGGCCGATGCGGATTTCGAGGCGCAGGCGTTTGGCCGGCGAGTGCGTTTGGGCCGTAATGACACGTGTACGGTCGAGGGAAATATCGCGCTCTTGCGCAGCGCCATCGAGAACGTAGTACGCAATGCCGCCCGCTACACCGATGAACAGACCACCGTGGATGTTAGCCTCGCAGTGAATCCCACCCACGCTGTCATCCGCGTGCAGGACCAGGGCCCGGGCGTTCCCGAGGCCTCCCTGCCCAAGCTGTTTTTGCCTTTCTATCGAGTGGATGCGACCCGCGACCGCAATACGGGCGGGGTGGGACTCGGCCTGTCGATCGCCGAGCGCGCGGTGCGACGTCACGGCGGTTCGGTGGTGGCGCTCAATGGCAAGCCTCACGGGCTGGTCGTGCAGATCGAATTGCCTTGTGTTTACGAGACGAGCCCGCAGCCACGCGTCGAACCGGCAATCGCAAAGACCTCCTGAAACCTCCCACCAACGGGGAATATCCGCACGCGACCCGCTGCCTCATGCTGTTTGCCGTCCTCTCCCCCGAGGCCGGAGCGAATCGATGCCGTCAACCTATCTTGTCACCGCGCCAACTTTTCACCGTAAACGGATTTTTCAGAACGAACGCTATGGCGAAGCCCTCACCGAGATCCTGATGCGCGGGCGCCAGGCAGCGGACCTTCTCCTGCACGATTACGTGATCATGCCCGACCATGTGCATCTGCTGGTGACTGCGAAGTCGCAAGCGGATGTGCTCAGCGCGGTGAACAGCCTGCGGCAGTCCTTCGTCGAGGAGCTGAAACGAGAGTTCGGGTATAGCGGAGAGATCTGGGATGCAGTGGTTCGCGAGCGCGAGATCGGCAATGCCCAGGAATATGCCGACGCGGTGCGGCACATCCACTCCAACCCGGTGAGAGTCGGTTTCTGCGAAACCCCCGCGGCCTACCGGATGAGTTCGCGTTCTTCACGATGGATCCTGGACCCGTTGCCGGAGAACCTGCGGCCCTCGCTGCAGTCCGCCTGAAGAGCTTCGAAGCAAAGAAAAAGCCCACGCTGAGCGTGGGCTTTGTTGATGGGGTGAACGACTAACGCTTCGGCTTCTCGTCCTTCTTATCTTCCTTCGGAGGCTTGCTTTCCTTGTTTTCCTTCGCAGGAGGATTGGAGTGAGTTGGAGCCGCCGTGTGCTCCGGCGGACGCGGTACGTTGTTTTCGTGCACTGCCGGTCGCGATTCATTCGACGGCGGCGGAGCATTGCGCGTGTCGGGACGCGGAGTAGGCGCCACTCCACGCTCGGCCGGAGTCGATTCGGTGGCGGGACGGTTGTTCCCGGACGGAGGCTGCGCTACGTTCCGGTTCGGTGGAGTCGATGGCTCGTTCGAACGTTGCGTGTCGTAGCTTCGCGTCGGCTGGTTTGCCGGCGGATTGGAAGACGGCGGACGCGGAACGTTGTTCGGGCGTGCCGCTTCTCCGTTGCGAGCCGGCTCGTTGCCAGGGGTGGAAGGCGGACGCGGAACATTGTTCGGACGTCCGGCGTTCGGGTTATTGGGCGTCCCCGGGCGGGCTGCGTTTTCCGCCGGAGGATTGTTGTTCGGACGACCGTTATTCGGCGGAGGTGCGCTCGGTCCATTCGGACGTCCTGCGTTGGCCGGGCCTGCCGGACCGCCCTTTGCGGGAGCCGGATGGAAGGCCGGAGCGGCTCCGCCCTTCGGCTTGGCTGCGTTTAACTGCTGCACAGCGGCTGCCGGACGGGGCTTGCCCGCCTGCATCGGCGCAGGACGCTGCTCACGCGGCAGGGACTGTGTCTGCGAGGCATCGAGGGGACGTCCATTGTTTTTAGCGAGCATCTGTTGCTTGGCCGCGAACTGCACCGGCGCAGGCGGAGGCGTTGCCTTCGTCATCACCGGCCGATCCACGGCGGTGCGGGGAGGAATGTGCTGGGTTGCCGGGGTGCGGCCTCCGAGCACGGCTTCCTTTTGCGGAGCTACACCGGGAGCAGCCGTGAACCTGGCTTTCTGCAGCTCTGCGGGGTTAACCTTGACCGCCGCCTGGGCAACGGGACGACCCGAGGCCATGGCGTTGGCAGGCACCGCCGTGACCGCACCGGGAACATTCTGGTTGGCGTAGTGCACGTTGTTGATAACGGTCGTGTTGTTTCGGTTGATGACCGTGTAGTTGTTGGTGACGTTGGTGATATTTACGATGCGCGTATTGGTGACGTTCACGCTACGCACATAAGCCTCGCTGACGTGATAGCTGGGGTAATACGGCTCACCCCAACCCAGCGGAACCCAGCCCACCGGGCCTCCGCCGCCCATTCCGATGCCGACGCCGAAGCCACCACCGCCGATGAAGGCGACCAGGGCCGGCGCATAGACCGGGCGAACATATCCGGGACCGTAGGCGACCACGGGCCCCGGGGCCCATCCCCATCCACCGCCCGCATAGACCCAGCGGCCATAGTGGAAGGGAGCGTACCCCCAGGGAGAATCGTCAACCCAGGTGTAGCCCCAGGGATCGATCCAGGCCCAGTGTCCAGTGTGGTAAGGGGCCCATCCGACAGCTACGCGCGGGCGCCAGACTGGACCGTACTGCTGGTCCTGCTGCCATGCACCGTAATCGTCGAGATCTTCATAGCCGACCATTCCAGGAGATACATATTGCGCGGACGCGGAGTGATCCGCGTGATCGTCGCGCTGCATGTTCCAGTTGTCGAAGTCGTCGGGGTCGCCCAGTTGGGAGATCTGGTTCTGGCCGGAGTTGCCGCCGCTGAAGACGACTTGTTCGCCGGAACGGACGCGGACGCCGGACGCTTCTCCGGTTCCTTCGCCTTCGCCGCGGCGCACGGAAACATACGTGGTGTCATTATTGGGATCGACGTCGAAACGGTAATCGCCCTCACGATCGAGCACAAACGCCACGTTAGGGGTGTCGATCTCTACCGATTCACCTTGGAAAAGGCGCCGTACGTGGAGGAAAAGGCTGCCCTGGTCAAGTTCGAGTTGGGTAATGCTGTCATCGAGGTTGGTGATGGTCATGCTGGTTTCCTGGTCAATGCGGGCGATGACATTGCCCATGGAAACTTCGGCGCGGGCGTTCTGGTCGGCCCAGACGCGGTCGGAGGTGGTGAGGGGACGGTTGAGGGTCGCATCGACCCAGTCATTGACGCCGCCCGGTTGCAGGGAGACGGGTCCGCTCATGTAGGAGAGGCGTCCGGCTACTCCCGGCGGGTCCGCCATTGCCGGCACAGCGAACGCACTCAAAACCGCAGCTACGAACAGCATCAGGAGTACTGAACGATGTTGATTCTTCATGTTTTTTGTGGATCTCCTTGTGGACCAGTTGCCGGGTGGCGCGCCGAACCGGTGCCACACTCAGTGCTCAGGTGTATTGAACCCGGAATCGTCTGTAAAGTTGTGTGACGATCGGCTGAATCGAGAAAGTTAACCGGGCCCGGGACCAGAGAACTCGTTTCACGCAGCGGGCGTTCGCGCTTCCGGTTCGATCTCTAGCTGCCCGGTCTTGGTTTCGATGTGCTCGATCTCCACTCTTTCCTTCTTCACGCCAAGTTTCACAATCCCGAAAGCGCCCATGTAGAGGTTGGAAATAAACACCAGGGAAAACCAAGCAATCAGGTAACCCCGCCAGTCTGGGTATAACAAGTGGTAGCGCGTAATGACCAGGAAAAGGGCTGCGACATAATGACTGAAACAATACTCGCAGGTGAAGAGGTAAAAGAACTTTCTTGTAGGGAGCGACCTCGCATTTTCACTTTGGGTCTTGCAGTAATCGCGCGGCTCGCGGAAGACTTCCTCGTGGGTTACCGTCCACGCCACGCAGGCGATGGGGATGGAAAGCACCAGCAACCAGACGATCTGTGACGCGAGCGAACCCATAGCACCTTAGATTCGCACTACTCGGCTTTGTTTGTATCGATAATGGAAGGCGGCCGTTCCTCGGGCTTGCTCAAACCGCAGTTCACGCAGCGCTTGGTGAACATATTCGGGCCTGCCCAGGTGCTGGAGCGGAAGAAAGGCTTGCCACAACGCGGGCAAGGATAGAGTTGGAAACCGAGACGCACCAGCAGCAGTCCAGCGACGAAGATGCCCATGACCCAGGCAAGATAGGCGCGCGCAAAGAACGCGGCCAGCAGGATGCACGGGACCAGCGTGGCCATGAGCACGACCAAGCTGCTGCGGAGCAGGTGAACGACGCGCAGCTTTGCCCCGAAATCAGCCATGGCAAACAACATTCTAGGACATCTGCTCCGGCGGCATCCGGTTTGTCGAAGGGCTTCTGCCCAGATAGAGACTGGCGTCCCCGACTTGGCTTGCTTTACCGTCGCAACGCCTCTGCGCACGATACAATGCCGCCGGAGATTTCCATGTTACGAAACGCTCTTCTGGCTTTCTGCATTGCCGCTCTTCTCTCCGTGCCCCTTCTCGCACAAACCAGCCCCCAACCCACCGTCGCCGATGCGCAAACGTTCATCCAGAACGCCGAGACGAAGCTCGACGGTTTGATCGTCAAGGCGAGCCGCGCCGATTGGGTGGGCGCGAATTTCATCACCGACGACACGCAGGAGATCTCGTCGGAGGCCGATGAACTTGCCAATGGCGAAGCCACTGCATTGGCCAAGCAGACGATCCAGTTCGAAAAGTTGCAGCTTCCGCCGGAACTCCGCCGCAAGATGCTGTTGCTGAAACTTTCAGCGATTGCGCCCAGCGACCCGAAAGACCTCGCGGAGCTGACGCGCATACAGGCTTCGCTGGCTGCCGATTACGGCAAGGGCAAGTATTGCCCGAAGAGCGGCAAGCATGCGGGCGAGTGTCTCGACATCACCAAGATCGAGCACATCATGGAGACCTCCACGGATCCCGATGAACTGAAGGACTTGTGGATTGGCTGGCGAACCGTGGGTGCGCCGATGCGGCAGCGCTACGCTCGTTTCGTGGAGCTGAGCAATAAAGGTGCACGCGACATGGGATGGGCGGACACCGGGGCGTATTGGCGCGCGGGTTACGACATGCCGCCTGACCAGTTCAGCGCGGAACTGGAGCGGCTCTGGCAGCAGGTGCGCCCGCTGTATGTTTCGCTGCATACCTACGTTCGCAACCAGCTGGTCAAAAAATACGGACCCCAGGCAGCGCAGAACGGGATGATTCGCGCCGACCTGCTGGGGAATCCATGGGCGCAGGAGTGGGGAAACATCTTCCCGGCCGTGGCGCCGCCCTCACAGCATCCGCAGATCGACCTGACCGCCATCCTCAAAGAAAAGAAGGTGGACGAGCGGGGGATGGTGAAGTACGCCGAGAATTTCTTCAAGTCGCTCGGATTCGCGCCGCTTCCCGAAACCTTCTGGCAGCGCTCGCTGTTCGTGAAGCCCCAGGACCGCGACGTGATCTGCCACCCGAGCGCGTGGGACATCGACAACAAAGACGATGTACGGCTCAAAGCTTGCTTGCAGGTGCGAAGCGAAGATTTCGTCACCGTGCACCACGAACTCGGGCACAACTTCTACCAGCGCGCCTACAAGAACCAGCCGCCGCTCTTTGAGAACGGCGCCAATGACGGCTTTCACGAGGCGATCGGCGATACCATCGCGCTGTCTATCACCCCGGCGTACCTGAAGCAGGTCGGGCTGATCAGCGAAGTCCCGCCGCAGGACGATGTTGCCCTCTTGCTGCGGCAGGCGCTGGACAAAGTCGCCTTTCTGCCCTTCGGACTGCTGATCGATGAGTGGCGCTGGAAGGTCTTCAACGGCGAGATCAAGCCGGCGGATTACAACAAAGCGTGGTGGCAGCTGCGCGAGCAATACCAGGGAGTCTTTCCGCCGGTGGAGCGTACCGAGGCTGACTTCGATCCGGGCGCGAAGTTTCACGTCGCCGCCAACGTTCCTTATATGCGCTATTTCCTGGCGCGCATTCTGCAATTCCAGTTCTATCGCGCGATGTGCCGCGAGGCCGGACATACCGGGCCGCTCTATACCTGCTCGTTCTACGACAACAAGCAGGCAGGTGCGAAGCTTGCCGCGATGTTGCAGATGGGTACGAGCAAGCCGTGGCCGGAGGAGCTGAAAGTCCTGACTGGCGACGACAAAATGGATGCCGGCGCCATGCTGGAATACTTCGCACCTTTGAAGAAATGGCTGGACGAGCAGAACAAGGGCCAGCAGGAGGGGTGGCAAGCGGCGAAGTGAGCTCGGTCTTGAGAACGGCGCGCCGCAGGGTGGGCGCAGGGCGGTGCGGCTGGAAGCGGCAGCTTGCAAAACCTTTCCCTCCTGACAGGCTACTGACATAACCCTGTCAGGAGGGGTTTTCTATCCTCCTCCTCGTTGCGAATTCATCGCACCTGAGGAGAGCCAATGACCACCGCTACCGCTGCCGCTGTCCGCAATACCATTAGCTGGTTCGAAATTCCGACCAGCGACTTCAATCGCGCCGTCACCTTCTACGAAAGCATCTTCGGCCAGGAACTCAACAAGGGCGACTTCATGGGGACGCCGACAGCCGTTTTCGCCTATGAGAAGCCCGCAGTCTCCGGATGCATTTTGAAAGAAGAGGGCCACACGCCGAGCACCGCCGGGACGCTGGTCTTTCTGAATGCCGACGGCGTTTTTGACGATGTGTTGATGCGCGTCGCCAAGGCCGGCGGTAAGGTCGAAACGGTGATCGAGCTGCCCGATGGCATGGGCCGCGCCGCTCATATAATCGACAGCGAAGGAAACCGGGTGGGGCTGCACACCTACTAGACCGCATGCGACGCGCCGATCGCCTCTTTCGGATTGTCCAATTCCTGCGGGTCGGGCGCATGACCACCGCGCGCCGGCTCGCAGAGAAATTGCAGGTTTCCGAACGCACGATTTATCGCGATGTCCGAGACCTGCAACTTTCGGGGATGCCGATCGAGGGCGAAGCCGGCATCGGTTACCTATTGCGCCAGGATTTTGATATCCCACCCCTCATGTTTACTCGTTCGGAAATCGAAGCGCTTGTATTGGGCGCCCGCATGGTGCGCGCCTGGGGTGGTACGGAACAGGGCGAAGCTGCCACTCAGGCACTCAACAAGATCGAGGCCGTGCTGCCTCCCGATCTGCGCGACCGGGTCGACCAGACGCTGCTGTACGCCATTAACTTCAAAGTGTCGCCCGAGCTGAAACGCAGCGTGGACGAATTGAACCACGCGGCTTCCGAACGACGATTCATCGAGTTCGACTATGCGCGGGAGGACGGCGAACACAGCCACCGCCGGGTCCGCCCTCTGGGTCTCTACTTCTGGGGTGGCGCCTGGACGCTGGCGAGCTGGTGCGAAATGCGCAAGGACTTCCGCAACTTTCGCGTCGATCGGATGAGCGGGTTGCTGGTGCTGGAACAAGCATTTCCCCTCGATCCTAAGAAATCGCTGCAGGCATTCATTGAAAAAATGAGGTCACGATGACCAACGACGCCATTCGCGCCTACTGCATGTCGCTGCCACTCGCCACCGAGGAGATCCAGTGGGAAGAGCACCTGCTCTTCAAGATTGGCGGCAAGATGTTTGCCATCATTACCCTCGGTGGCCACCGCTGCAACTTCAAGTGCACGCCCGAGAAGTATGCCGAACTGGTGGAGATGACGGACATCGCACCCAGTTCGCATAACATGTGGAAATACCAGTGGGTGACGACGGAAACTCTCATCGCTTTGCCGGATGCCGAGTTCCGCGAGCTACTGACCGAATCGTACCGCCTCGTGCGTGCAAGCCTGCCGCGCAAAATACAGGTCGAGCTCGATGCCGGGCGCCAGCCCAAAATCAAGAAATGGGTGCCGAAGGCTGAGCGGGTTGCAGAGAAGAAGGCCGCGAGGAAGACGATCTTGACGAAGAAGGTCCTGAAGAAAACCGTTAAGAAGAAGGCGGCCAAGCGGACGCGGACGTAACAGCCGGTCCCCACGTCGGGCGGCGCCCTCCTCTGGATGACAAGAAGAGGAATGACGCTGCGAGTGGCGTAGTGGGCTGGACCGCGGAGCGGTGTCTCGGTCGATGCTCCCTTGGTTTAAAATTGAAGGTTCCCATTTCCTTCAAATTCCTACCAGGGGCATCATGGCAAAGATTCAACGCGCAATTCTGAGTGTCACCGATAAAACCGGGTTGGCCGATTTCGCCCGCAAGCTGGCGTCGCACGGCGTCGAACTTATCTCCACGGGGGGCACCGCGAAGTTGTTGCGCGATGCCGGAATCCCGGTAAAAGACATCTCCGACCTCACAGGCTTCCCCGAGATGCTCGATGGCCGGGTGAAGACGCTGCACCCGAAGGTGCACGGCGGCATTCTGCATATTCGCGGAAACCGGCAGCACGTGGCGGCGGTTGCCGAGCACGGCATTCAGCCGATCGACATGGTCGTCGTGAACCTTTATGCGTTCGAAAAGACCGCGGCGAAGCCCGGTGTGCACTTCGAGGAGATCATCGAGAACATCGACATCGGCGGCCCCTCGATGGTGCGCTCGGCTGCGAAAAACTTTCAGGATGTCGCGATCGTAACCTCGCCCGGCGACTATGTAGCGATCGCCGAAGAGATGGACAAAAACGCCGGTTCACTCTCGCTGCAAACCAAGTGGCGCTTAGCCCAGCGGGCGTTCGCCACCACGGCGGCCTATGATTCGGCGATTGCTTCGGCGCTGGAGCAGGTTTCCGCCGGCGACGCGGGCCAGTTCGATATTTCCAAGCTTGCGGGCGCGCAGGAGTTTCCGCAGACCTTGCGTCTCTCGTTCAATAAGGCCTTCGATCTGCGTTACGGCGAAAATCCTCACCAGAAAGCCGCGCTCTATTCCGACGGCACCGGCTTGGGGGTCGCCAACGGGCGGCAATTGCAGGGCAAAGAGCTCTCGTACAACAACATCGTCGACCTCCAAGCCGCCTGGGACCTCGCGCAGGAGTTCGATGAGACGGTTGTTGCCATTATTAAGCACACGAACCCATGCGGAACCGCAGTCGCTTCGACGCTTGTCGAAGCGTATAAGCGTGCGCTTCGAAGCCGATCCGGTCTCGGCATTCGGGGGCGTGATCGGCGTCAATCGCGAGATCGATGAAGCCACCGCGGAAGAGATGGCCAAGCTTTTTCTCGAGGTGATCGCGGCTCCAAGCTTCAGCGAGGGCGCGAAGGCGAGATTCGCTGCCAAGAAAAACCTGCGTTTAGTGGAAGTGAAGGCTGTCGAGCAGAAGTGGACGCTGAAAAACGTCTCCGGCGGCATCCTGGTGCAGGACAACGACGTGCGTCCGCTCACCGAAGCCGACCTGAAAGTTGTCACCAAGCGCAAGCCCACCGAAGCCGAGATGCGCGACCTGCTGTTTGCGTGGAAGGTCTGCAAGCACGTGAAGTCGAACGCCATTCTTTACGCGAAAGATGGCCGCAGCCTCGGAGTAGGCGCGGGCCAGATGTCGCGCGTCGATTCCGCTCGCATTGGCGCGATGAAGGCGGTGCTGCCGCTGAAGGGTTGTGTCGCCGCCAGCGACGCGTTCTTCCCATTCCCCGATGGAGTCGAGGTCATCGCGGAAGCTGGAGCAACGGCGATCATCCAGCCGGGTGGCTCGGTGAAGGATCAGGAAGTGATCGACGCCGCGGATCGGTTGGGGCTCGCGATGGTGATGACCGGGGTGAGGCACTTCCGGCATTAAATTCAAAATACTAACCACAGAGGACACGGAGGGTCACTGAGGTCTTGGGGTCAGAAACCCCGAAAACCTCTGACCTCCTCTGCGTCCTCCGTGGTTCATGGCTTTCTCGCGACTACGACCCGCGGAATTCCTTGCAGGTCGGGAATGACCCGGAAGTCGCTCCAGCGGTGCATGATCTCGTGTACCGGTTCGGCGATGGAGTAGCCGATCTCCATCAGGAACCAGCCGCCAGGCTTCAGGTGGTCCCATACTTGCGGTGCGAGGCGGGCGATGATGTCCATGCCGCGTTCGCCGCCGAAGACCGCGCAGTGCGGCTCGAAGTCGCGTACCTGCTTCTGCACTTTGTCGGCTTCGCATTCACCGACGTAGGGCGGATTCGACACGATGACATCGAACAAGCGCCCAGGTTCGATGGCGCTCAGCAAATCGCTTTGCCGGAATTCGATATTCGCCTCGAGACGCGCTGCGTTGGCCTGTGCAATTTCCAGCGCCTCGGTTGAGATATCGACGCCCATCAATGTACTTTTCGGCAATTCCTTGGCGAGAGTTACCGCAATGCAGCCAGATCCGGTGCCGACGTCGAGCACACTCCAGCAAACGGCCTGCGCGGACCCGGCGAGTTCGAGAACAGCTTCGATCAGGTGCTCCGTTTCCGGGCGCGGGATGAGTACAGTCGGGGAGACCAGGAAATCGCGGCCGAAGAATTCCTGGTGGCCGGTGATGTACTGCGCCGGTTCGCCCGTGCAGCGGCGGGCGATGGCTTCCTCGTAGCGAGCGAACTCGTCTTCCGTCAGTTCGCGCTCCGGGTAGGTGAAGAGGTAGGCACGTGTGCAGTCGAGGGCGAACATCAGCAGCAGTTCGGCGCTGAGGCGCGGAGAGGGCGTATCGGCCTGCTCCAGGCGCTTGAGGGCCGCGTCGAATGCTTGCTTGAGAGTCATCAACAAGGCTCTTCCACCACCGAGGACACGGAGGATCACAGAGGTCTATTCAATCTCGCGACTTAATTCCGAATTCACAACGAGAGCTATCGTCCGACCAGCGACCGGAGCTCCAAGACTTCGAACCGCCCGCCTCCGGGACCTCTGTGCCCTCGGTGGTTATGCGAAGTTGCTAACTCACCGTGGCCGATTGTTCCTTCATTTTTTCCGACTGGAAGTGGGTGATCAACGCCTCGATCAGCGCGCCGATTTTGCCATCCATAAATTCGGTCAACTGGTGGACGGTGTAGCCGATGCGGTGATCGGTGACGCGGTTCTGCGGGAAGTTGTAGGTACGGATCTTCTCGCTGCGATCGCCGGAGCCGACCATCTGCTTGCGCTCTTTCGCCAGTGCGTCGGCCTGCTTCTGCTGCTCCACTTCGTAGAGGCGGGCGCGCAGCACGCGCATGGCTTTTTCGCGGTTCTTGATCTGCGATTTCTCGTCCTGGCAACTGACCACGGTGTTCGTAGGCAGGTGGGTGATGCGTACCGCCGAGTAGGTCGTGTTCACGGACTGGCCGCCGGGCCCCGAAGAACAGAAGGTATCGACACGAATGTCCTTGGCTTCGATCTTCACGTCCACTTCCTCGGCTTCGGGCAGCACGGCCACCGTTACCGCCGAGGTATGCACCCGGCCTTGGGTTTCCGTCTGCGGCACGCGCTGCACGCGGTGTACGCCGCTCTCGTACTTGAGCTTGGAGAAGACGCCCTTGCCCTCGATGATGGCGATGACTTCCTTCAGGCCGCCCACACCGGATTCGGAGGAGGAAAGCACTTCGACCTTCCAGCGCTGGGTTTCGGCATAGCGGTTGTACATGCGGAAGATCTCCGCGGCGAACAGAGACGCCTCGTCCCCGCCGGTGCCGGCGCGGATTTCGATGATGATGTTCTTCTCGTCGTTCGGGTCTTTGGGGAGCAGCAGGACCTTCAACTCCTCTAGCACGGCGCCCAGGCGCAGCTCGAGTTCATGCAGTTCCTGCTGGGCGTAGGCCTTCATCTCCGGGTCGCTCTCTTCGGCAACCATCTGGCGGCTATCGGCAATGCCGCGTTTCAGGTCTTTGTACTCGCGATACTTCTGCACCACGGGCGAGAAGTCAGAGTGCGCCTTCGCCGTCTTCTGGTATTTCGCGGAGTCGTTCACGATATCGGGCGAGGCGAGGGCCTGCGTCAGCTCTTCGTACTTGGCTTCAATTTGGTCCAGTCGTTCAAACATGGCGTTGTCATCGGCCCGAGCAGGGCAAACAAGCCGCAATCGCGGCGCTCATCATCAGGATTGAGTTTGAGGGATTTCAGACGAACGGCAGCGTCGGCGGCGGGCGCCGCTAGCCAAGCACGTGATGGACCGAAGAAGTCACGAGAAATATCTTACACAGGTTCGTGGACGATTGGCAGAGTATCTACTTGCGAAAGTGCTGAATGATCCAGGAGACAAGCGAGAGGACGATGCTGAGGACAATGCAGGTCATCAGCGGAAAGTAGAAGGTGGTGTGCTTGCCGCGGTACGTGATGTCGCCGGGCAGGCGCCCAATGGGGATGCCCGCGCGGCCGAGGAGCAGGATGACTCCGCCGATGAGGACCAGCAGGATCCCGATGAAGATAACCGCGCGACCTAGATCGTTCATGCGCGTTACTGCTTTCCGTCCGGCTTGTGGTCGGCAACGGCGGCTGCTGGCCCCGCCGGCGCGCTGTAGCGGACGGAAAGCTTCCAGGCGTCACCAGCCTTGTTCCATACGTCCACTACGAAGATCCGCCCCGTGCCCGCCCGATAGATGAAGCTGACGACCGCCGCACTCTCATGATTGAGATGAACCGCCATGTCCGATAGATGGAACTCGCTGGCTGGAAATCCCGGACCCTCGTCCTGAAGCCACTCTTCCCGCGGAATTGGACTGGACGGCGCCGAGGAACGCCGCACCTCGAAGTCGTCCGCGGTCAGCTTCGTCAATGCCGCCTTTTCGTGTTTCAGGCGCGCATCCAGAAGCTGCTGTTCGAGCTCGTAAAAGATGGCGACGGTGCGGGTGCGGGTGACGATGAGAGCAGGACCAGGCGGGCCGCCGGTGGGCGGGGTGTCCTGCGGCTGCATTTGGGAGACGACGAGGAGGCCGAAGAGCAGGAGAGAGCTGGATCGCATACGAGAAAAGTTTACGGGATCTTGGGCAGATCGCGGTTCAAGTCGCGTTGAATGCGGCGCTGGTGCAGGAGCCGCAAAGGCTTCGAGTAGGTGATGATGCCGAAGGCCGTAATGGCCGCAAGCAATAGGCCGCTGCTGATCGCCAGGAAGACGACCGAGGCTTTCGTCTGGGCGATCTGGGCGATGATCTCGGCGTTCGCCGGGGTAATCATCAGGGCGAAGGCCAGGGTCAGCATGCCCAGGCCGGCCAGCAGCCCGGTGATGTTCTTCGCCCACTTGCCGGTGGCGTGATACTCGGCGAAGAAGTGGAAGCCGGAGATCGCGAAGCCGGCAATCAGCACGAAATTGCCGATAATCGAGATGGCAAATTTCAGATCCATAAACCGCCTCTCGTAATTGGACGCACAACCAGAGCAGCAGGTTGTTACGAGCCCTTTTGCGTTACCTATGCCGCGTGGTTTACAAATGCTGCTACTCGCGAATGCTCATCGCGATCTTACGTGGGGTTCCCGGATGAAGCAAAAGCTCGGCCTGATTCTGCTCTTATTGTTCACTATCTCCCTGGCGGCGCAGAGTAATAAACAGTATTCGCGGGTGCAGGGATTGAAGCGCAACGACGGATTCATCCCTTTCTACTGGGACGAAGCGAAGGGCAGCCTGCTCTTCGAACTCTCTCCGGCAGCCATGGACCGCGAATTTCTGTATTTCACGGCCATGGGCAGTGGCGTCGGTTCGACCGAGCTCTTCGCCGATCGCAGCTCCCTGGCCGAACGCTCGCAGCTCTGCCGCTTCCGTCGCGTCGGACCGAAGGTGCTGATGATCGTGGAGAACACCAGCTTCCGCGCTCCGAACGGCAGCCCGGACCTGCAGCGCTCCGTGGAGGCAAGCTTCCCGACCTCGGTGCTGGCGGCCATGCCCATCGAGAGCGAGCAGGACGGTACCCTGATCGTGAACGCCAACCCGCTGGTGATCCGTGACGCCTTCGATCTGCTGGGACAGATCCTGCATCCCCTGCGGGCGAACAACGGGGTGATTGCGCCGGCGGCGGCGGGGCCGGAGGAGCCAAAGTGGAAGGTCGATCCGGACCGCAGCGTGGTGGACATGGAGCACACGCGGTCTTTTCCCCTGAACACCGAGGCGGAGGCGCTGCTCACGTTTGTGACCGAGAAGCCCGGAGCCAAGCTCAACCAGCCGGAGGCTCGGACCGTGAGCGTACGCGAGCATCATTCGTTCGTGCAGTTACCGGATGCCGGCTACGAACCCAGGGAATCCGATCCGCGCGTCGGCTACTTCGGAAGCGAGTTCGAGGATTTCTCGCAGCCGTTCAATCAGCCGCTGCAACGCATGCTCATCAATCGCTGGCGCCTGCAGAAGAAGAATCCCGGTGCGGCGTTGAGCGAGCCGGTGAAGCCGATCGTCTTCTATCTCGATCGCGCGATTCCCGAGCCGGTGCGCAGCGCGGCCCGGCAGGGAGCTCTGTGGTGGAACCAGGCCTTCGAGCAGGCGGGATTCAAAAATGCGCTGCTGGTCGAAGACCTGCCGGAGGGTGCCGATCCGCTGGACGTGCGCTATCCGACCATCCAGTGGACGAACCGCTCGGGTCGCGGCTGGTCGGTAGGCATGGTGCAGGTCGATCCGCGCACCGGGGAGATCCTGCACGGAGTGGTGCAGCTGGATTCGCATCGCATGCGGACCGTCCATAACTACTGGAGTGTGCTCCAGCCGCCGAGTGCGAATGCCGAGCCCGATCCCAGCATCTTCGCCGAACTCGACCGCGCCGACCCAAAGCTGACGGAAGAACAGGCGATGACCCAGCGCCTCGCCCTGCTGACTTGTCATGAGATGGGACATGTGCTCGGCCTCGAACATAATTTTGTGGCGAGCACCTTCGATCGCGGCAGCGTGATGGATTACTACGCGCCGCGGGTGAAGATTCGCGCCGACGGTTCGGCGGATATGAGCGATGCCTACATGCAGGGCGTGGGCAGCTATGACAAGTTCGCCATCGAATGGGGCTACAGCACCCTCGGCAGGGAAGATGCGGCGGCAGAGCGCAAGCGGCTCGATGGAATCATCGAGCGCTGGAACAAGCAGGGGATCTTCTGGGGTAACTATGAAGACCCGCGTTGGAACTCGTACGACGACGGGCCGGATCCTGTGACCTGGCTGCGCACGGTGGCGCCGGTGCGCGACGCATTGATGAAGCTCTATACCCCCTCGATGATGCGCCCGGGCGAGCCGTGGTCCGATTTTGCTTCGCGGTATGCCCTGATCTATCTCTTCCACCGGTACGGATTGGCGGCAGCGGTAAATGTTGTCGGCAGCGCCAAGGTTCCTCCCTCGCTCGTGGGCGATGGCAACAAGCCCTTCGAAGTATGGCCGGTGGAGCAACAGCGAGAGGCGCTGAACTTATTGATCGATGCGCTCGATCCGAAAGAACTGCACATTGCACCGGAGGTCTGGTCGGCGCTGGTGCCGCTCGAGAACCGGGATTGGGGTGATCCCGAGCGCTTCAAGTCGCCGTCGGGCTATGTGTTCAGCCCGCAGGACGGAGCCCGCGCCGTGAGCGAGATCGTGGTCGGTGGTCTGCTCGCGCCACGCCGCGTGGAGCGCCTGATTGCGATTCATACCGAGGATCCGAAATCGTTGAGCGCGGAAGAAGTGGTGGACGCGCTGGTGCAGCACGCCTTTGCTCCGCCATTGATGGACGATCCGCTCGAGGACGTGGTGCGCGATGAAGTGGCAGAGCGCCTGATGGCGCTGGCGGCGGACGAGAATGCAACTCCGGAGACGCAGGCGGCCGCTATGC
>CAVWVJ010000003.1:1467500-2203953 GCA_963758505.1 uncultured Acidobacteriaceae bacterium
GCGGGGGCTAAGCTTCGTCGTCGAGAGGGAAACAGCCCAGACCATCTGCTAAGGTCCCGAAATTTCAGTTAAGTGGGAAAGGATGTCGGAACGCCCAGACAGCCAGGAGGTTGGCTTAGAAGCAGCCATCCTTTAAAGAAAGCGTAATAGCTCACTGGTCAAGCGGTCCGGTGCCGATAATTCAACGGGGCTAAAACTGAATACCGAAGCAATGGATGCATGACTTCACTGTCATGCGTGGTAGAAGAGCATTCTCTACAGTTTGAAGCGAGATCGTAAGGACTCGTGGACGGTAGAGAAGAGACCCTGCCGGCATAAGTAGCGATAACGGAGGTGAGAACCCTCCGCGCCGAAAGTCTAAGGTTTCCTGAGGAAGGTTAATCCGCTCAGGGTTAGTCGGTCCCTAAGGTGAGGCCGAAAGGCGTAACTGATGGACATCCGGTTAATATTCCGGAACTCCCAAATATTCGTTATCACGATGGGGTGACACAGAAGGTTAAGCGCAGCCACCTATGGCTATGTGGTTCGATACGTACAAGCCGGTTTCTGTAGGCAAATCCGCAGAGACATTAACGGTGAAACGTAAAGGAGTACCTCGTATGAGGGAAACGCGCTGATATCACGCTGTCAAGAAAAACCTCTAAGGAGAATGTTGGGGAACCGTACCTCAAACCGACACAGGTAGACGAGGAGAATATCCAAAGGCGCTCGAGAGAAGGCTCGTTCAGGAACTCGGCAAATTGACCCCGTAACTTCGGGAGAAGGGGTGCCCCGGTAGAGTGCAAGCTCGAGGGGGCCGCAGTGAAACGCGCACGGCGACTGTTTAACAAAAACACAGGTCTCTGCAAAGTCGAAAACGACGTATAGGGGCTGACGCCTGCCCGGTGCCGGAAGGTTAAAAGGAGAGGTTAGCCGCAAGGCGAAGCTTTGAATTGAAGCCCCGGTGAACGGCGGCCGTAACTATAACGGTCCTAAGGTAGCGAAATTCCTTGTCGGGTAAGTTCCGACCTGCACGAATGGCGTAACGATCGTGCGACTGTCTTAACGAGCTACTCGGCGAACTTGTAGCACCGGTGAAGATGCCGGTTGCCCGCATCTAGACGGAAAGACCCCGTGCACCTTTACTATACCTTCACTATGAACTATGGCACTTGCTGCGCAGGATAGGTGGGAGGCTTTGATACCAGGCTCTTGGGCTTGGTGGAGCCAACGGTGAGATACCACCCTGCGAGTTCTGTGGTTCTAACCTATTCCCGTAAACCGGGAAAGGGACATAGTGAGGCGGGTAGTTTGACTGGGGCGGTCGCCTCCTAAATTGTAACGGAGGCGCGCGAAGCTACGCTCAGGCTGTTTGGAAATCAGCCGTCGAGTGCAAAGGCATAAGCGTGGTTAACTGCGAGACCTACAAGTCGAGCAGATGCGAAAGCAGGCCTTAGTGATCCGGTGGTTCTGTATGGAAGGGCCATCGCTCAACGGATAAAAGGTACGCCGGGGATAACAGGCTGATCGCTGCCAAGAGTTCATATCGACGCAGCGGTTTGGCACCTCGATGTCGGCTCATCGCATCCTGGAGCTGTAGAAGGTTCCAAGGGTTAGGCTGTTCGCCTATTAAAGCGGTACGTGAGCTGGGTTCAGAACGTCGCGAGACAGTTCGGTCCCTATCTGATGTGGGCGTAGGAGATTTGAGAGGGCCTGTCCTTAGTACGAGAGGACCGGGATGGACGAACCTCTTGTGTTCCAGCTGTCATGCCAATGGCACGGCTGGGTAGCGAAGTTCGGTTGCGATAAACGCTGAATGCATATAAGCGTGAAACGCTCCTCAAGATGAGATCTCCCAACCCTAAGGGTGAAGAAGAGCACAGGAAGACCACCTGTTTGATAGGCTGGATGTGTAAAGGCAGTGATGCCAAAGCTTACCAGTACTAATCGCTCGTTCGGCTTGACCATAAAATTTACTTGGCATATTCCTCAACCGACCGGATTCCCGGCCTGTTGAGGATCCCGAGACCCGCAACAAGGGTACTCAGGAAACAAGAAGCGAACCTGCTTCTTGGACGCGATACGTACGCGTCGCCATCCACTCGTAAATATCCCAATGCTATTCAGTTGTGACATCGTCACACGAGATCTTTAACAAGATTGGCGTTAGAAAGCAGGGATCCCTCGCTGAGAAGCGCTCGGGATTTCGGCAGCGGGCTCAGACGCCCGCTAGACGCCTCAAGTTGCCGGTGATCATACCGCGGGGGAAACACCCGTTCCCATCCCGAACACGGAAGTTAAGCCTCGCTGGGCCGATTGTACTGCACGCGAAAGTGTGTGGGAGAGTAGGTCGTCGCCGACATAAATAAAGGCTCCATGTGAAAACATGGAGCCTTTTCCTTTTGCGTTTCAAACCGAAAACTTAACCACAGAGGACACGAAGGTTCGCAAAGGTCTTCTTGAAAACCTCGCGTTCCGGCCGGATTCGCTTACTTCGGCCTCCCTGCCTTTCCTCTTCGAATGCGCCCCGGGCATAAACCGGGGCTCTACTTTTTGTGCTTCGAGATCGACAGCACATTCCCATCCGGATCTTTGAACCAGGCCACCTGGTCGCCGTTAGGGGCATTCCACACCCCGTATTCGTCCTGCTTCATGAAGGGCAGGTTGAATTGTTCGAGCCGCACGCCACGCGCGGATAATTCCTGGATGGCGGCGTGGATGTCGTCCACCTCCCAGCCCAGTACTGTCCCGATCGCAGGCTTGTGGTTCTGCCCTTTGCCGACGCGGATCATGGTGCCGTTCGCGTCGAAGACGACGGCGAAGCTGTCCTCCGTGAGGAGACGGAAACCGAGCATGTTCCCATAAAATGCTTTGGCGCGTTCGGGGTCGTTGGTAATCACGAACCCGATCATCTTCGTAAGTACGGGCATGGCTTCAGCCTCGGCCAGTGAGTGGCCCGTATTCTAGTCTCCACCGTCCTCAGAAAGCGAGTGCTTACAACTGCCTCAGGAGGCCTTCCAGCAAGTCATCAAAGCGCTGCGGTTGATCGAGGAAGACGGCATGGCTGGCATGTCAACGGTCTCGAAATGTGCTCCAGCGATTTCGCTCGTCTTGGCCCGTTGCAGGAGAGCCATTCTCCGCACAAACTATCCGTGCACGTACAATGTTTCCGATTGACCCGATACTGGCCAATCTGCCGAAGAGTGGGAGTAACCATGAAGCTTGCCGCCTGTGCTCTTTTGTTGTCTGGCGCCGTCCTGGTACTTGCGCAAAGCCGCCCTGCTCCAGGAATGCCGCCCGGTTCGCGCGATACGCTGGATACCGAGGAAAGCGTTCGCATCGTAAAGCTCGCTGAGCCGCAATATCCGCCTCTCGCCCGCCAGGCACGCATCCAGGGATCGGTACGCATCGCCGCTCGCCTGCTGGCGTGTTCGTTGGATCCGAACAGTGTCCGCCTGATCAGCGGCCATCCCATGCTGGCGCAGGTGGCGATCACGAGCGTCAAACACTCCACCATCGAGTGTGACAATCACGAGAACATCGATGCGACGATCGTCTATGAGTTCCAGCTCGACGCCAAGTGTCACGACGACAAAACCACCTCGCGTGTCATCGCCAACCATGTGCTGGTGCGCGCCTGCGCGGCCAACCTTCCTCCGGCCCCCTGAGTCGCGCAGAAAATAACGTTATTGTGCTGCAATTCCCGCCAAAATGAGCCTGTGCGAAATGGGCAGCAAACAATTACACTAGCAGCCGTAATCCTATTCCCGGGGAGCGCAATGTCGGCCAAGATTCTCGATGGCACCAGGATTTCCGCGGAGATCAAGTCCGAAGTAGCCGCGGAGGTCGCCGAACTGAAGGCCGCCGGGTTGACGCCGGGGCTGGCCGTCGTGCTGGTGGGCCATGATCCAGCCTCCGAGATCTACGTTCGCAACAAGCGGAAAGCGTGCGAGCAGACCGGGATCTACAGCGAGCAGCACACCCCTCCGGAAACCGTGAGCACCCAGGACCTGCTGCGGCTGGTGGAGTCGCTGAACCGCCGCGACGACATCGACGGCATCCTCGTCCAGTTGCCGCTTCCCCGGCAGGTGGACGCCAAGAAGGTTCTGCTGGCCGTTTCTCCCGAAAAGGATGTCGACGGCTTTCACCCGATGAATGTCGGCTATCTCTCCACGATGCGCCCGGGGCTGGTGCCTTGTACGCCGGCAGGATGCATGGAGATCCTGCGCCGTAGCGATATCCCGATCGAGGGCGCCGAGGCCGTCGTCGTGGGACGCAGCGATATCGTGGGAAAGCCCATCGCCATGCTGCTGACCAACGCCAATGCCACGGTTACGATCTGCCACTCCAAGACGCATGACCTGAAAGAGGTATGCCGTCGCGCCGATATTCTGGTGGCAGCCATCGGGCGCGCTGGTATGATCACGCCCGAGTTCGTGAAGCCCGGATCGACGGTTATCGATGTGGGAATCAATAAAATCACCGACCGCGCCGAGTTCGAGAAGTATTTCGCCGGCGACGAGAAGCGCGAAGCTTCGTTCGCCAAGAACGGCTCGACGCTGGTAGGTGATGTGCATCCGAAAGTCGTAGAAATCGCCGGCGCGTTCACCCCCGTGCCCGGCGGCGTGGGACCGCTCACGATCGCCATGTTGATGGCAAATACCGTGAAAGCCGCGAAACTTCGACGCGGCCACACGGTTCAATCTAAAGTGGGGGAATCGATTGCTTAAAGTCGCGCTTACCGGGGGAATCGCCACCGGCAAATCAACCATCGGCGAGATGTTCGCGAAACACGGTGCCCATGTGATCCAGGCGGACCGCGTTGCGCATGAATTAATGAGCCCCGGGCAGGAGGTGTACGACAAGGTCGTCGCCTACTTCGGCCGCGAGATTCTTAATCCGGATGGCACGATCAATCGCCCGCGGCTGGCGTCGGCTGCCTTTCCGGACCGCATCCAGGACTTGAACCGTCTGGTGCATCCGGCGGTGCTCGATTACCAGGACCGCTGGATGAACGAGATCGGTGAAAAAGATCCGAATGCCGTGGCGATCGTGGAAGCTGCCCTGATCTTCGAAGCCGGCGGCGCCCAGCGCTTCAACAAGATCATCGTGGTGCGGACGCCCTTTGAAACCAAGGTGGCTCGCTTTGCGCAACGCATGAATCTTCCGCATGCCCAGGCCCGCATGGAAGTGATGCGCCGCATGGCGGCCCAGCTCTCCGAGGAAGAAAAGGCCAAGCGCGCGGATTACGTCATCGACAACAACGGCGTGCTCGATCATGCCCAGGAGCAGGTCGACAAAGTCTGGGAAGACCTTGTCGGGCTCGCGAAGTACGCAGCCGTCTAGGCCTCTGGCGCGTCGATCCTCCTCGGGCGAAGCCCTCTTTAGGATTTCCGCAAATTGGCGGGTCTTCCATCCCTACGCGCGTCGCGCCGCGAAGACATTTCGTGGCGCAACTCTCTTTCTTGTTGTTATCCAGAGGAGCGCAGCGACGTAGGGACCCGCTGTTTTGCTGCTTGGAGAAGAAAGAGCAGAGAGGGGCCCTTCGACTGCGAATGCTTCGCGTTCTTCGCTCAGGACGACATCTGAAAAGGCTTAGAAGCCCCAGTCGCCGAATTCGTTTTTGAAGCGCTGCTTGAATTGGTGCTCGGAGTAGCGCGTGAGGATGTGGCCGGTGCGCGCGTCGACCAAATAGCCATTAAGACGGCCGAAATTGGCGCCGAATTCGGTGCTGTCCGGAACCCACGCCATCATCAGCAGGCGGTCGGAGTTTTCCATCCAGCGAATCGCCGCCACGTTCACCCACTGCACATTCCTCTGCATCTGCTTGCGCGCGCGGGCGGTACATCCGGCTTGCGCTCCCGCGCATGCAGGATAGCGGCGCGCGAGGTCCTGGCGGACCGAGGTCGCGATATCGACGGGACCGTTATTTTCCGGACGGTAAATCAGAACTTGATAGGTCCCCAGCGCCCCGCCCCGGCTATGGGTGATGGCGACCGCTTCGGAATCCGGCGACCAGAGCGCCTCGGGTCCGATCTGCAGATCGATGGGCATGCGCTTACCGGAGGCCACGAAGACGCAACTTGGAGTTTGTACCCGCTCGGAGACCGATTCGCTGATACGCTGCTCCGCGGGAACGGCGTTACAGGCAATTTCGTAATGGCCGTTGGGCGAGGGAATGCGCGCGCTGAGCATCGCCGGATCGAGTTTGACGGCATAGGGCAGCGGTTGCGCTGAACGGGACCACGTGGTGACTTCTACCCGGCCCGCGCTGGGACGGGAATTTGGCGCAGCCGCGAGTGTGGAGGCAACAACCAGGGAAATTGCGAGGGCGATCGACCGGCGCGGCATAACAACCTTCTACTTACAATCCAGAGTACCTCAATTTTGCTCAATTGCAGCCACTCTAAATGAAAGAAGGCAAAAAAATGTTTACTGAGGATGCGATTCGCCGCAAAAAGAAAGAGCCGCCAGGTTCGACGGCTCTCTGGTCGAGGGAAACTGGTTAGTGGACTTGCCGATACCCGAAGCTGCGCATGGTCTCATCGAAGGCCTGGCGGTAGCCCTTCATGTAGCCGGCCCGGTAAGCCTGTTTGTATTCTTCCTTCGTGCAGTGTCCATTGAAGCCGTCCATGGCGTCTTTGAACTGGCCGTGGTCGGTGGCACGGAAGCGGTAGCCGTGCTCGGCGTCCTCGTGGCCGGAGTGCCCTCCGTCCTTTAACCCCTTGTCATAGCCATAGTTGGCGTACCATTTCACGCCGTTCCGGTCTTCGTAGCTGGTGCCGCGATCGTCCGCCACGGCGGCTGCGCCGAGCATCGTCAAAGCCAAGGTCGCCATCACCGCGAGTGATGCCATTCGCTTCATAAAGTCCCCCCGAGCACTCCATGCCGAGTGTCGCAAATTCAAAAGAACCAACCCCCGGATCTCGCAGAAGTTTCGTTACAAACGAAGGATTTCTGCCGAAATTGTGAAATTCCTTCGGCGGAACAGGCAAGTTGGGGATTCGTGCCGGGTCCGGTACACTTTTCGTAGGATCCTTGCGTCAAAATCAGCAGCAAAATTGCAGGATTTGGTTTTTATGAGAAAGATATTTCGACCTTTTCTGCTGGGAGTCCTCCTGGCCACGATTTTCTTCTACGTCACCACCCACCATCGCTCCGGTGGGGATTCCAGCTCCAACGTCTGGATCTCACGGCCGACCCACGTTGAGCTGACCAATGCCGCCGGACCGGTCACCTACGACCCCGAGGAGCAGGTGAATATCGAGGTCTATAAGAAGGGGTTGCCGTCGGTGGTGAATGTGACCTCGACGACCGTGGCGATCGACTTCTTCTATGGCGCGGTGCCGCAAGAGGGCCAGGGTTCGGGCTTCATCATCGACAAGCAGGGGCACATCCTGACGAACTATCACGTGGTGCAGGGGAATGGGGCGAAGCTCGAGGTAACCCTGAGCAACCGAAGGAAATATCCGGCGAAGGTGATCGGGTTGGACCGCTCGCACGATCTGGCGGTGATCCAGATCAATGCGCCTGATCTCACCCCGGCAACCATGGGCGATTCGCACGGGCTGGTGGTGGGGCAGAAGGTCTTCGCCATCGGCAACCCCTTTGGTTTGAACGGAACGATGACGCGCGGGATTATCAGCTCGATTCGGCAGATCGTGGAGCCGGACGGGGTGAAGATCGACGAGGCGATCCAGACGGATGCGGCCATCAATCCCGGGAACTCCGGTGGTCCTCTGCTGAACTCGCGAGGCGAGGTGATTGGCATCAATACGATGATCGCGACCAATGGTTCGGCGCAGAGCGCGGGGATTGGGTTCGCCGTCCCCATCAATGCCGCAAAAGCCGTTCTGAATGATTTGGTTACCTATGGCGAGGTGCGCCGGCCTTCGCTCGGTGTACGCGGGCTGCCGATTACGCCGGAGCTGGCGGAACAGATGGGGCTTCCCTCCGACTTCGGGGTCCTGGTGATGCAGGTCGTGCAGGGGCGCGGCGCCGACCGGGCGGGGATCAAGGGCGGCACACAAAGGGCCTACCTGGGCAATACGCCCATCATGATCGGCGGGGACTTGATTGTGGCCATCGAAGGCGAGCCGATCGAAGACCTGCAGGATCTTTCGCACGCGATGAACTCTCACAAGGCGGGGGATACCGTGAAGGTGACGATTTATCGCGGCAAGCGGAAGATCGTCGTCCCCGTACAGCTGGATGAGGCGCGGCAATCGGCGTAAAAGAAGTGCGGTATGGATCGGGCGCTCTGCGGAGCGCCCTTTTTCTACGAGTTAGAAGCCTACAAGAGGAACAAACCAGGGACCCGCAACGTAGGGATCAATAGGGATTGCAAGCGGGAGCGGTTACCAACGGGACTAAACCCCTGGGGCAAAGTTGCCGTTGTAAGTAGTGCAGTTGGTTGCATCTGTACCCTGTTCGGGACACTCACTGCCGCTCCCGTGGGATTCGCCTACCTGGGGATCCGGGTTACATTGCGAAACATCGCAGTGGGGCTCGGGTTCCAACACAACAGGTAAGCGGCTCTGGTGGGGGTTTTACGGAAGGTTGCTCGTTCGGCAATTGAATTGCCTGCAACTAACCAAGTCTCCCCTGAGTCTAATGAGTATGCGACCTTCGGGTCGGAGGTGAGAGAGATGGTGGAGAAGTTTTCCGAGCCAGAATTGACGGCCCTGAGAACCGAGCTCCTGCAAGGGGTATCGGATTTCCGTGAAGCGGCCGAGCTGATGCAGATGTTCCTGGTGGGGCGCGGATACGGCGTCTCCGCCGAAGAGGCGCAGCACGCCGCGCTTCGTGCCGAAGTGGACGGTTGTTCGATTGAAGCCATTCAACGCGAGTTGGAGACGATCGCGCTGGTGAACTAGGCGCGCTCCCGGGGGAGCGGTGCCCCTGGAAGTTCAACTCCCGTAGTAAGTTGCGGGGAAAATGAGGGCCCTAGAGAATCAAGTTGTATGCGGTGACATACGAATTGTTCTCGCGGCGAATCACAACAGCATTCGCCGGGAACCTGGGGATTTAAAGGCGTGACCGGAAGATAACGAACCCGGAACGCCGGTACAACAAGGTCGGATCGCTGTCCTGCGAACGACGCCAGAAACTGGACGAGACCCGCAGGCGCAAAGAGCGATAACAAAAGCCAGGCAAAACAGCCTGGCTTTTGCTTTGCACCCGAATGGAAGTCGGAGATCCCTAACAGCGGGTTCGATAAGATGATCGCACCTTGATCCTCTACTACATCACGGATCGCAAAGCCTTTCCGGGTAGCGAGGCGGAACGGCAAGGGCAGTTGTTGGCCAAACTTGCCGAGGCGGCGAGAGCCGGCGTCGATTATCTACAGCTACGCGAGAAGGACCTCGGCACCCGGGACCTGGAAGCTCTCGCCCATAAAGCGGTCGCCTTGGTACAAACGGCAAGGCAGCAGGGAAGCCGAACCCGACTGCTGGTCAATTCCCGCTCGGATATCGCCCTGGCGTGTGGCGCGGACGGGGTACATCTCACGGCATCGGACGTCTCTGCGGGCGAAGTGCGGGCACTGTGGATGAGCGCACGGACGGAGGCTCCGGTGATCGCGGTGTCGTGCCACTCGCCGTCCGAGGTACGGATGGCGGAGTCTCAGGGCGCGGATTTCGCGGTGCTGGCCCCCATCTTCGGCAAACAGGAAACCGGTGCTCCTGGGATTGGCCTTAAACCGCTGGCAGAAGCATGCAAACGAGATTTTCCCGTGCTGGCGCTGGGTGGAGTGACCTTGAAGAACGCCGCCCTCTGCGGAAAGGCAGGCGCAGCGGGGGTTGCGGGAATAAGGCTTTTCCAGGATGATGCGATGACTGCGGTGGTGGCGAAGCTGCGGACTTCGCCGTAACCACGCCCCCTGGTTTCTCGATGGGGACCCACTCCGCGCCGGTGATGTTGGGCGGCGACGTGGGCAGTTTTCAATCCGCGTCTTCGCCCTTCGGCATCAACCACTTCAAGAGAGTGTTCATGACGGCCATCAGGATCGCGCCCACAAAGGCGGCGCCAAAGCCGCTTACGTAGAAACCTTTTACAAAGTGCGCAACCAGTTCGATCATCAGGGCGTTGATGACGAACCAGAAGAGGCCGAAGGTGAGGATGATCAGCGGGAAGGTCACCACTTTGAAAAAGAGGCCAATGGTGGCGTTCACAATGCCGAGTACGAGCGCGACGATAAAAACGGTGGCCACGCTATTTACGTGAATGCCGGGGACGACATACGCAACGATGGCGAGGGTAGCGGCGCTCACAATCCAGTGCAGGATCCAACGCATCTTTCTTACGCTCCTTCTTCTTTGTCCTGGTGGCCGGGTTCGGGCAGCGGCGCCGGGTCCGTGGAAGGCGGATCGCTGGCCGGAAAGGTTTCTTCGAGAGTGTGGTCGAGCATGTGGTCGCGTTTTTTTAATTCGTCTTTCTGTTTGGGATCAGGCATGACTTTCCTTATTCGTGCCGCAAACTCTCGACCGGATCGAGCTGCGCAGCGCGCGCGGCCGGGACGGTTCCGAAGAGTACGCCCACCATGGAAGAGACCACCAGCGCGATGATCACCGAGAGGCCGGAGATTGGCAAACGGTAGTCGGTGAAGAAGCGCAGGGAGACGGGCAGCGCCAGGCCGGCGACGATGCCGACGGCCCCTCCGACGAGTGAGATGAGCACCGCTTCGGTCAGGAATTGCAGGCGGATCTCCTGGTTGGTGGCGCCCACCGCTTTGCGCACTCCGATCTCGCGGATGCGCGAGCTGACCGTCGCCAGCATGATGTTCATGATGCCGACACCACTCACGACGAGTGTGACCGCGGAGATCAGCAGCAGAACGGCGGTGAGGGCGTTGGCCGTCTTGGCCGCGACATCCAGGAGCTGGGTGAGGTTCTCAACCTTGTAGACCGATTCCGGGCGATGGCGCGATTGCAGGACGGCCTGGATCTCCTTGGTCGCCGCCGGTACGCGTTCGGAGTCCGACATGGAGAAGAACAGGTTCTTTACCGCGTCGTTGTCGGTGAAGTAGCGCGCCACAGTGTAGGGGATGAGGATGGTGTCATCGGAGATTTCCGATTGCCCGAAAGTTTCAACTCGCTCACGGAAGGTTCCGATGATGGTGAATGGAAGCCCGTTGAGCTTGATCGATTGGCCGACGGCTTCGTCTTCCGAGCCAAACAGGCGGATCGCCAGCGGCTTCGTCAGCAGTGCGACCTTGTTGCGCGACTGAGAGTCGTATTCATCGAAAAAACGGCCCGCAGGCATGACGAGATTGCGGACGTACTGGTACTCCGAGGAGACGCCGAGAATCAGGACATCGCGCTCCTTGCCGCCGGGCACGGGGACCTGGTCGTGGAGTTGGATCATGGGCGAGGCGGCGACGATGCCGGGAACCTGCGCGCGGATCGCTTGCAGATCGTCGAGCGTCATGAAGTCGTTGCTGCTGGCGTTGCCGTAGATGGTTCCGCCTTCGTAGTTGGCGGTTATCATGTTGGCGCCGATGGCATTGATTTCGCGCAGGATGTACTGCTTACCAGTCAGGCCGATGGTGACGACCAGGATCAGGGATGCAGTGCCGATCACCATGCCGAGCGCGGTGAGCGCAAAGCGGACCTTGTTGGAGCGAAAGGTCTCGATGGAAACCGCGAGGATTTCCCGGTAGTGCAGTCTCTCGTAAACCGGAGGCTTGGGAACGAGGGCGGTCATGCTGGTTATAGGTTAACAAAGACAACGAAGGGCCGTTGTTTTTGACTCCGTCAAACTCGAACAAGCTCGCCGCTCGCTCACGCCGAAGCCCGTTTTCCCTTACATGCGTGTCTTTGCGATCTCCGGCGACTTGCCTTTTTGCTGTGAGGGGCCGCCGAGATGGAATTCGGTGAGTCCGGCACGAAGGTATTCGAAAGCCTCCTCCGGATCGTCGCACATTTTGAAGAGATCGAGGTCGCGTGGCGAGATCGTTCCGGCATCCACGAACGCCTGGAAGTTGATGACCTTCTTCCAATATTCGCTGCCGTAGATGACAACCACCATCTTCTTCGCGAGCTTCTCGGTCTGCGCCAGGGTTAGGATCTCGAAGAGCTCGTCGAAGGTTCCGAAGCCGCCGGGAAAAATGACAAGCGCCTTTGCCAGGTAGGCAAACCACAGCTTGCGCATGAAGAAATAGTGGAATTCGAAATTCAGTTCCGGGGTGATGTATGGGTTGGGCATCTGCTCGAAGGGCAGGTGAATGTTGAGGCCGATGGTCTTCGCGCCGGCTTCGTAGGCGCCGAGGTTGGCGGCCTCCATGATGCCGGGACCGCCGCCGGTGGTGACGACGAAGCGGTGGCGCTTGCCACTCAAACCTTTGCTCCAATTGCCCAGCAGGTAGGCCAGGCGGCGTGCGTCTTCGTAGTAGCGCGCCATCTGCACGTCGGCATGCGCTATGCGGATGCGCTCCTGTTCGTCGGGGGGCGCCGGTTGCGCCGAGCCCGGCTTCTCCAGAAGCTGTAAGCGTTCTTCCGCCGCCGAACGGCTGTGGAAGCGTGCCGATCCGAAGAATACGACGGTGTCCTGGATGCGCTCCCGGCGAAACCGCGCCAGCGGTTCGGAGTACTCGGAGAGGATGCGCAGGGGACGGCCGTCGGGGCCGTTTAAGAACTTGGGATTTTCGTAGGCTAATTGGGAACGCGAGGGCTTGGGAATCGGTTTGTCGGGCATGATGATCTTTCGGAGCGCTTCCAGCATACAGAACGTGGGAGGGGGCGAGGAAGTCGTATGCAGGGCATCCTGGCGCGCGGGCTGCGAGTGGGCTGCGCATTCTCGGTCGAGCGAAGAGTCCTGGTGGGGCAGGGGTGCTTCGACTGCGATTCGCTTAGGAGGAACTGCGCTCAGAATGACAGCGGCTTAGTCCTCGGCGTAGTGGACGGCTTCCCAGATACCGATCCAGAGGTCGATCAGTCCCAGGCCGGAGAAGAGGCCGCGCACAAAGTGATTGCCGAGGAAGGCGCGCAGGGCGGGATATTGCAGAACCAGCGGGTTCGAGGTCCAGATCTGTTTCCAGGGCAGGACTGCGAGCATGATGCCGACTTCCATGCAGAAGACGACAAAAATGATCAGCATGAGGCGGCGGGGCCAGACGGCGCGACGCGTCGTCTGCGGCGGGTGAGCAGGTCGCACGTAAGCCAACAAGGGGCCCGGATGGGTGTTGTCCGGCGGATCGCCTGCGCTCAAATTCGATGTACCTCGCTCCGCGGGGGTGCGCTTACTTTCCGGATGATCCGGGGCACCCGCATCCGGTTCGGATTTCCCGGCAAACTCGAAGTTCGTTTGCTGGGGCGTAGGCTGCGAAGGCTCCATCCTGCAATTCTATCGCGGCCTACGATCTCACAGCTTTGATGCGCTCTGCCACGTCCCGGTAATCGATATTCGTGCCATAAACCTCCATGAAGTGCTGGAGGGCTTCCGGCTTGCGCCCTGCGTTTTCATAGGCGCAACCCAGTTCATAGTGGATCGCAACCCGTGTTTCGCCATCGGGGGCAATCGTCAGGGCCTTTTCATACCAGCGATAGGCGGCATCGGGCACGCCCTTTTCCACCAGGCAATGCGCCAGCAAGGTGTAAGCCTGGAAGGTCTGCGCGAAGGCTATGCCGTGCTCGGTGGCCTGGCAGACTTTCTGCAGTTCGCCGATCGCCTCGTCCATGAGGCCCATTTCCTTGAACGCCATGCCGAGGTTGTAGTGAGTGTAAGGATCGCCGTAATCGGTGGCGCCTTCTTCTACCTCATCTTTGAACTCGGCGAAAAGGTCACCCAGCATGTCGTTGGCTGCCGCGTCGGCGAAGAGGTCAACCGCGGCAGCTTCCTGCGCAGCCGGTGCCGGCGCGGCGCTGGCGGCTACCTGCGGACGTGCTGTGGGCGCAGGCGGAACAGCACGCGGAGGGGCCGTTCTCGCTGGAGCCGGTGGTTGGCCGCCGCCAACGCTGAAATCGTCGCCCAGCGAATCTTCCAGATCGCTGACGAACCCCCCTAGATCCTGGGGGCTTTTCGCGGCAGGGGCCTTGGGCGCCGGTTTTGCAGGCGCGGGCTTGGCTGCCAGGCGCCGGCGCCATTCCGGAAGCCTGGAGAAATTCGGAGCAACCGCTTCGAGTTTCTTGATCCCTGCCTTGGCCTCGTCCCACATGGATTGCGACAGGTAAAACTCGATCTCTTCGACCAGTTCGCGGGGAGCCTCTTCGACGGACTTCTGCGCTGGCGCGGGCTCGGAGTGGGTATCCCAATCGCCGGAGATATCGATTTCATTCTCCGCGCCGGCGGTGATGTCAAATTCCTGGACGGAAGCTGCGGGCGCTTCTACTTCGATTTCGAACTCAGCCTCGTCCGCGGCAGGCTGCACGTAGGGCGTGATATCGACGTCGGGAAGCTTGGTGCCGGCCTGCCCGGCGTATTTTGTGGCCAGGGAGCCAAATTCTCGGGCGCGGTCGGGGTGTCCGTAGAAGTCGAACATCTTCTCGAGCACAACGCAGCAACGCGCGGCATCCTCAAAGCGTTCGGCGCGACGATAGACCATGGCCAGCCGCTGGTTGAGGCGGATGTCGCCGGGCGCCTTGGCGAGCGCGGACTCGAGCGGGGCGATCGACTTCGCCGACTGGTTATACGAATCGAAGAGCTCGGAATCGGTGAGCGCCGCGCGGATCGCGCTCTCCACCTCGGCCGGGTGCTTCTGCTGAATCTCGGTGACTGCCGACTCCAACTCGTCGACCATCATCGGCGCGCTGGCCTGGTCCCGGGTGAGCTGCTTGGCGAGAGGATCTTCGCCCAGCTTGATCGAAAGCTGGCGATAGTTCTGCGCGTGCAGCGGGTTTTCCGGCTCGAGTTCCGCCAACTGGCGGTAGATTTCGCGGGCCTTTTTCAGGTCGCCCTTTTGCACCAGGGCATGCGCCAGGAGTTCGGAGACTTCGTTGAGATAAGCGCTGACGCCGAGCTTCAGGAAGAGCTGGCGCAACAGCTCGAGCGCGGCAGCGTCCTGTTTCACGCGCGCGATGCAGTTGTGCAGCATCTCGGCGGTAGCGGCGTCGTTGGCGGCGATCAGGCGTTCGGCGAACTCGTCGAGGAGCTTCAGGGCGGGAAGGAATTTTCCCACCAGCATCATCGCGTCCACGGTAACGGCCAGGCCCCAGATGTCCTTGTAATTATTGAAGAGCCCGCGCGCCTGGCGTTCCGCATCGGCGATGCGGTTGGCCTTCAGGTAGGCGCGGATGAGTTCCTTGGTGCCGTCGGGATTGGCTTCCAGGTCTCCGACCTGTTCGAGCCATCCGATGGCAGAGACGGCGTCGCCGCCTTCCATGGCGATCTGGCCGCGCAGCATGAGCGCGCGCGAATTGGCCGGATCGATGGTCAGGACGTGGGCGAGAGCCTCGTCGGCTTGTGCCAGGTTGCCGCGCGCATAAAGCGAGTCGGCGCTGCGGAAAAACATGTTGCGGGCTTCGTCTTTGTGCCCGGTCTTTTCGTAGAGGTCGGCCAGCTTGTTCTGCATGGCCGAGTTTTCCGGATCGAGCTCCAGTACGCGCTGGAAGATGCGCGCCGCATCCTGCAGCTCGTTGTTGCGCATGTGCTGATCGGCGACATGCAGATATTGCTGGCGGGCGTCGGAATAGAGGCCCTGCTGCGTATAAAGCTCGGCGAGGCGCTGCACGCAATCGAAGGCGCCAGGATTGAGCTTGGTGAGCTTCTTGTACATGGCGATGGCCTTCACCGTGAAGCCATCCGCCGAATAACGATCGCCTACCTTTTTGAAATATTCCGTGGCCTGCTCGACCTGCCCCACGCGGGCGTACAGGTCGCCGATGGTGTTGAGCACCGTCAGGTCCTTGGGATCCGCCTTGATGATCTTTTCGTACTCAGTGATCGCGTTCTGCAGCTTGCCTTGCTGCACATAACGCTCAGCGGTCGCCAATACCTTGTTCTTGTTGAAACCAAAACCTAACATGCTCGTGGACTCCAGGCGATTCCCCCCGGGCTTCCGAACGGGGCGAGGATCAGGGCAAATTTGTGCCAGCCACCTAACGCGGTGAAATGACGAAGAGAGCTGGAATCCGCAGCTTGCGGTTCCGATCCTTCTCCGGCAGTTCTGGCGATTTTCCCTATGATAAGCCGAAGCCGGGGAAAAGGGCAGTTACGAGTCGCGCAGAATATACATTACTAAGGGGCTTACGACGAATGAGGGGGATTTGGCCGGGGTGAGCCTAAGTTCCCCGGCAGAGACGGGCTGGGAGCTACTTTTCCTGCAACAGCACGACGTCGGAGGCGGTTTCGAAGCGGGCGACCGCCAGCGTCTTTCCGTCGGGTGACCAGTGGAAGTTGGAAATCAGCTGAGAAGTGAAGTTGGTGATCTGGTGTCCCGGGGAGCCGTCGATAGGCTGCACGAAGATATTTTCGACGCCGTGGTCGCGGATGGTATAGGCCACCGCTTTCCCGTCGGGCGTGAACGTGAACACGTTCTGCAACCGTCCGCCGGAGATGCGCGGATCGGCATTGATCGTTTTCGGCGCCGGGCTCGACCCGTCCAGCGCGACGAATAAAATCTTCTCAGCCGTTCCTCCCTGGGCATCGAAATTCAACTCGTCCTCTACCGCCAGCAGCTTGCCGTCAGGCGAAACGGCATGCCCGGCGCCGATGCCATAGCTCTTCGGAATCTCCGCCTTGGGTAGAGCCTCGACGGCGCCACCCTCGATAGAAACCCTCGCCATTGCCGCTTGTCCGGTGGAAGGCTCGAAGTACACGGTTTGACCATCCGGGGAACAGACGGGCCGTCCGTCGTAACTTCCGTTGGTGAGCTGCTTGGGATTGGAGCCATCGAGGTTTGTGCGCCAGATGGAGTAGTGGTTATCCCCGCCGCGAAAGGCCCATTGCAGCACCAGATAACGATCGCCGCAGGTGCTGGCGTCGACCAGGTAAGTATTTGGAGTGTTCACGATCATCGTTGTCTGCGCGCCGCTGGTGTCGGTACGGTGGAGCGCGACATCGCTGTCTACAAGCAGATTGCCGTCCGGAGTAAAGCCAAAAACCCGCGCGTCCTGCACACCGGGCACGGCCTGCGGGGTGGCGTTGGGGTTGTCGGCCGGCAGAAGCCATAACGAGCGGCTCATTCTTTGCTGAACGGTGGCGACCGTCTTGCCGTTCGCGGCAACCGAAAGCCCGAGGTAAGAACTGGTGTCGCGCGTAAGCGGTACCTGCTCCCGTCCCGTACTGGAGATGAGCCCGATCTGTCCCCGCGTGTAGTTGGCTTTATCCAGCTTGCGCGCCACAATCCACTTACCGGAGGGCAGCCACGCAATGTCCATCAGGAGGCTGGAATCGAAAGGCGCTAGCGGTGCGATCTTCTTTGCCGCCACATCGAGCGATACGAGCTCACTCAGCGCGCTGTCCAGCCGCCACGTGTTGTACACAATGCTCTTGCCGTCGGGCGACCAGGCCACGTCGTGCGGCGAATTGGTAGGAGTCAGGGGCGCGTCCAGCAGCACATCTTCCTCCGTTCCATCGAGGTTGGCGGAGACGATCCGAAACTTGTTGACCTCTGGGTCGTTGGCCCGCAGGAACGCCATGCGATGGCCGTCGGGCGAAAATGTGATGCCCGTATCGAGGTCTTTAGAAATCAATTGCGGCGAACCGCCCAGCACCGGGATGCGGAAGAGGTCCCACTCGCTCTGCGTGCGGCTCGAGGCCTTGCGGTAAAAGATGTAATTGCCGTCCGGCGAAAAGGCGGGGGTTGCATAAATCGCATTGGACGGCGCAAGAATTTGGGTGTCGCTGCTGGTGGGGACGTTCCGCAGCCACAAGCTGCGCGCACCGTTGTCCTCCTGCACGCTGGCCACGTATTTGCCATCGGGCGAGATGGCCGCGTTTCTCGCCTTGCCCGTGGTCGTCAGTTGCGTCACCGTGAAATTCTGGAAGGGTGCGGGGCCGCTGCGTGCCACGAACGAATAGACGCCAAACCCCGCCAGCGCAATCAGCACCAGCGTACCGATCGCGACGCCCGCGGTGCCGAACTTGTGTTCCTTCGCCACCGCGACCACGCTCGAGCTGCTGGGCTGTTTTATCGCCGAGTCCTGCGCCGCAGCGGGGACACTCGCGGCAGAGGACGGCGGGATATAAGCTGCGCTCACTTGCGAGGAGCTCGACTCGGTCGATGCCACCTGCGAAGAACGCGGACCGGAGCTGCTGTCGCGCTGCAGGCGCTTGAGGTCGCTGCGGATGTCGGCGGCGTGCTGGTAGCGCAAGTCCCGGTCTTTCTCCAGGCACTTGTTGATGATCTCTTCCAGTTTTACCGGAACCTTCGGATTGAAACGCAGCGGCGGGAGCGGATCGCGATTCAGGATCGCGTCGAAGACCATCGCCGAGGTATCGCCGGGAAACGGCAGGGCGCCGGTGGTCATTTCATAGAGCACGGCGCCGAAGGAAAACAGGTCGGTGCGCGCGTCGAGTTGTTTGCCTTTGGCCTGCTCGGGTGACATGTACGCCACCGTGCCGAGGGTGGAGCCGGGGCTGGTGAGATGTTCATCGGGCGCCGGCGCGACCGCGGTCATGGTGTTCTCCGAGGGACCCGCCGGAACCGTGCTGCGCGCCGTGACCTTTGCCAATCCGAAGTCCAGGATTTTTGCGTGACCGCGTTCGGTCACGAACAGGTTGGCGGGCTTGATGTCGCGGTGGACGATCCCCTTGGCGTGCGCTGCGTCGAGGGCGTCGGCAATTTCGACGGCGAGGGTGAGAATCTCCTCCATCTCCATCGGCCGGCTGTTGATACGGTGTTTGAGCGTCGCCCCGTCGAGGAATTCCATGGCGATGAAGGCCTGGCCCTCATCTTCGCCAATGTCGTGAATCGTACAGATGTTGGGATGGTTGAGAGCCGAGGCCGCCTGCGCTTCGCGCTGGAAACGAGCCAGAGCCTGGGCGTCGCTGGCGAGTTCCGGGGGCAGGAATTTCAGCGCCACAAAGCGGTGCAAACGCGTGTCTTCCGCCTTATAGACCACACCCATGCCGCCGCCGCCGAGCTTTTCGACGACACGATAATGTGAGACCGTTCTGCCAATCATCTATGTGCCTGGGGCGATGATCTTATGTTTTCGATGAGAGCCGAGTCAATGAAAGATGGGTGGAATCCTTTGACAGGGAGGGTCCCTATCTCATAGTTTCGAAAAATGCGGACTCGTGTCTGGATCGCCATCGGCATGATCCTCCTCGCAGTGATTGTTTTCGGATCGCGCTACTACGAGGTGGACGTGCCGCTGTGGCGGCTCGTTACCGGGAAGAACGCCGCGGTGGATCCCCTCACCCTCCATCTCGAGGGCGAGTTTGTGGAGGGCAACCTCGGGGTAGCCGAGGAGCCGAATCAGCCGCTGACCGTGCGCCTGATCGCGGAGCAGTACTTGTTCGTGCCGGAGTGCATCGAGGTGCCGGCGGGAGTGCCGGTTCGCTTTCGCATCACCAGCGCCGACGTGGTTCATAGCCTGACGGTAAGTGACAGCAACTTCCAACTTAAGGCCGTACCGGGAGCGGTGAACGAAAAAGAATATGAATTCGCTGCGCCGGGCGAGCACGCCCTGCCGTGCCGGGAGTTCTGTGGCGCCGGACATTACGCCATGCGCGCACGCATCGTCGTCGTTCCCCAGGACAAGTTTACGAACCTGAAGCCTGGCGAAAGGGGGAGTTGTGCCCCCCGATAGCTCGCTGCGGTGGATGGTGGTCGCCATCGTCGGCACGATCTTAGCGATGATCGCCGTGGTCCTCTGGATTCCGACGCCCAAGCCGGACGTTCCGGTAGCGAAGCCGAACGTGCAAACACCTTCCAACGTCGCATGGACGCAGGAAACCATCGCGGAAGCAAATTCCGGGGATACGGTGCGAGGCATGGTGCTGGCGCGACGCTGCGAGAAGTGCCATGGGACGGAGGGGTTCAGCGATACCGGCGAGGTGCCAAATTTAGCGTCGATGGACAAGTTGGCGTTCTGGAAGCAACTGGAAGATTTCCGCACCGAGAAACGCAGTTCGCCGATCATGCAGCCGGTAGCCGCCGTGTTGACGCCGCAGGAGGAAGCCGACCTGGATGCCTATTACGCGCTCCTGCCGGCGATTCCCGATCCGCAGGACACGCGCGTGCAACAGCCTCCTCCGCTGGACGCAGCCACCGCCGCGACCGCCTCCCGACTGGTGACGCTGGGGGACGGTACACGCGGGATACCACCCTGCCAGGCATGCCACGGTCCGGTAGGCAATGTGCGCGGCGCGCCCTCGCTGGCGACCCAGAACGCGGATTACATCCTGGACCAGTTGGACAATTTCGGCGATGGCAGCCGGGCGAACGACATCAACTTGCCGATGCGCACCATCGCCCACCAACTGACCGAGCCGGAGCGAAAGGCGCTCAGCGTGTATTACGGGAGCGGGCTCGGAGCGCGGCCGGGCGCAGCAAACCCGCGGTGGCAGAAGAAGTGACAACTCCGATTTGACTTTCCGCCGAGCTTTCCCCTAGGTTGCCTTTATGGCCTTTTCTCGCCTGCAGCGCCAGGAGCGGAACCGTTTAAGCGGCCGCGACTTTCTGTTCCTGGCTCCGTTTCTGCTCGCGGGACTCTTTATCCATGGGTATCACCTCGGGATTGAAGACCAGGCCATCTATCTCCCCGGGGTTCGTTACGACCTGAATCACGCGCTGTATCCGCACGACGCAGAATTCTTCCTGCCCCAGGTGCGCCCGACGCTGATCGACGAGATGGTGGCGTACACCTCGAAGCTTACGCACATGAGCGTGGCCGGATCGGTGTTCTTCTGGCACCTGGTATCGATCTTCTTGCTGCTGTTGGGCGCGCTGCGCCTGGCACGGCGGTGCTTTGAAAGAGAACGGCAGGCGTGGGCGGCGCTGGCGCTGCTCACCGTGTTGTTCACCATCCCGGTCACCGGTACGGCGCTTTACCTGGTGGATCAATATTTACACCCGCGGACGCTAGCCACCGCGTTCCTCCTCTTCGCCATTCCCGACGTCATCGACCGGCGATGGCTGCGGGCTAGCCTGCTTGTTATTGCCGCTGCGCTGGTCCATATCCAGATGGCGTTTTTCGGGGGACTCTTCCTCGCCTTCCTGGCGTGGCCGGTGATCTCCGGCTCTTTCGAGGGGCGCGCGGTTCTCTTTGGATTTCCACTCGCTTCCCTGTTCGAGCCGGGTTCTGCGGCATGGCGCGAGGCGATGCTGACCCGCCAACAGCATTTCCTGTTGCAGTGGCGTTGGTACGAGTGGCTGGGAATCTTCGGTCCTTTGCTTTTGCTCTGGTGGATCGGCACCATGACGAGCCGAAGCTGGCGGCAGGGCGAAGTGCCGGCATTTCGCGCCTTGCTGTGCCGAAGCTTGCTTTGGTATGGCAGCTTCTGCTTCGTCGTCGCGCTGATCGTCACCATCCCGCAAAGGCTGGAGCGTTTGACGCCCTACCAGCCGATGCGCGGCTTTCATATTCTTTACCTGCTGCTTTTCCTGATCATCGGCGGCCTGGTCTTCGAACACCTCCTGCGGGCGCGCATCTGGCTCTACGCCTTAGTCCTGACCGCGGTTGGACTGGGGATGTTTTATGCGCAGCGCGATTTGTTCCCGGGTACACGACATATCGAGTGGCCGGGAGCAGATACCCGGAACCGTTGGGTGCGCGCTTTCGTATGGATAAGAGAGAACACGCCGCGAGAGGCCTATTTCGCCATCGATCCGTATTACATGGAACGCAGAGGCGAAGATGAACATGGCTTTCGGGCGTGGGCAGAGCGCAGCGTGCTCGCCGATTGGGACAAGGATCCGGGCGTGGTTTGCCTGTTCCCCGCTATCGCGGGCAAATGGCAGGAGCAGGTACATGCGCAGGAAGGCTTCCAGAAGTTCGGGCGCGAGGATTTTCTGCGGCTTCGGCAGCGCTTCGGCGCCGACTGGGTGATTGCCGATCATGCGCCTGGGCTGGACGATTGTCCCTACCGCAAAGACGGCATTTACGTCTGTAGAATAGAGTAGTTGCACGACTTAGCCCCACCTCGAACCGTATGAAGATCAACTTCCGTGAACCGACGGTGATTGCGCTGGAAACCATGCGCGCCCATAAGCTGCGCTCGTTTCTCATGCTACTGGGCGTCATCCTCTCGGTGATGACCCTGATCCTGGTGGTTTCGCTGGTGAACGGTGTCAATGTCTATTTCGCCGACAAGGTCGCAAACCTTGGCGCGGGCGTCTTCCACGTCAACCAGTTCCCGATCATCAACAGCGAAGAAGCGTGGGTCAAAGCGAACCGGACCAACAAGAAGCTGACGTGGGAAGACTACGAGCTTTTGCGCGACAACCTGCAACTTCCGAAAACTGTGGCGTGCCTGGCCCACAATCGGACAAAGGTACGCGCGGAACATCAGTCGATTGACGATGTGAACATCACCGGGATGACGGCCAACTACACCGAGATGGCGGTAGAAGAAGTCGCCAGCGGACGCTGGATCAGCAATAGCGACGACGAACATCGCGCGGGCGTCGCCTTCATCGGCTCCGAAGTCGCCTCCCATCTCTATCCTGGACAAGACCCGCTGGGCAAGACCTTGTCGATCGACGGCCATGAGATGACGGTGATCGGTGTCGGCAAGCCGATCGGCACCGCTTTTGGGCAGTCGCAGGACAATTACATCTACATCCCCATCCACACCTTCCTGAAGATCAACGGGGAGAATGCCGTTTCGGTGAGCATCGCCGTGCAGTCGCGCAGCCAGGAGTGGATGGAACGGACGCAGGAGGAAGCGCGGGTCCTGATGCGGGCGCAGCGCCATCTTGGGCCCAACGATCCCGATACCTTCGGCATCATCGGCTCCGATTCCTTGATGAGCCTGTGGAAGAACATTACCGGCGCGCTGGCGAGCGGCATGGTTGGGCTGGTATCCGTCTTCATGGTGATCGGCGGGGTGGTGATCATGAACGTCATGCTGGCGAGCGTGACGGAGCGCACCCGAGAGATCGGGATTCGCAAGTCGCTGGGTGCGCGCAAGAGCGACATCCTGCTGCAGATCATGATCGAGTCGATCGTGATGTCGGCCATGGGAGGCCTGTTGGGCCTGTTCATCGCGTGGGTGCTGGCGACGATCGTCAAGTACAGCACGCCCGTCCCCATGTCGGTTCCGGTCTATGCGTCGATCCTCGCCATCGGCATTTCAAGCGCCGTCGGCATGTTCTTTGGAATCTATCCCGCGCGGAAAGCGGCACGCCTCGATCCTATCGAGGCTCTCCGCTTCGAGGCATAAATGGCGACCAGCACAGCTTCGACCGCCCCGGCTCGCCTCTCGCTCGTAGAGCGCTGGAAGCGCTTCGGGTTTGGCGAGAACGCGCGCATGGCCCTGGAAACGCTGCGCGACCACAAAATGCGCTCCTTCCTTACCGTGCTGGGGGTGGTGATCGGCGTAGCGGCACAGATTTTCGTGGCGTCGATCCTCGTCGGCTTCGACAGCAGCACGCGCGAAATGCTCGAATCCTTCGGCGCGAACACGCTGTTCATCCAGCGCTTCAACCCTGGCATCCACGCGGGACGCCTGAGTGCCGAGGAACGGCAGCGCAAGGTGCTTACGCTGGACGACGGCATGGCGATCAAGGAACTTTGCCCCTCGGTGCGCGAGGTGGATGTCGAGATCTTCCAGGACTGGTGGAGCAATCCGCGCAACATCACGGCACGCTATGAAGGCCACGAGGTCTTCAACATCGATCACTCGGGGACGCTGCCGACGTATGAAATCGTGCACAACGCGCCCACCAAGGAAGGCCGGTGGTTCACCGATGCCGAGAACGAACACCGTTCGGATGTAGTGGTGATCGGCGCGGGCATCGAAGACGCGTTTTTTCCCGCCCATAACGGCATCGGCAAGCAGATCCTGATCGATGGCGTGAATTACACCATCGTCGGCGTGCTGCAGAAGCGAAAGGCCTACCTGATTGGCGACGATAGCCAGGACAAGATCGCCAAGGTGCCCTACCGCACCTACCAGAAGCACCATCCGCAGGACCACGAAGGCTTCATTGCCGCGATGGCCTATCCCGGCAGGATGGCGCAAGCGCAGGATGAGGTGACCACTGTCCTGCGCATCCGGCGTCACGTGCCGCCGAACATGCCTGACAATTTCGGCATCGATTCAGCCGACGCCCTTGCCGACCAGTTCCGGCAGATCCTGTCGATGACGTTCCTGATGACGATCGTTGTGTCTTCGATCGGCTTGCTGGTGGGCGGTGTCGGCGTGATGAACATCATGCTGATGTCGGTCACCGAACGCACCCATGAGATCGGCGTACGCAAGGCGATCGGCGCCAAGCGCAGCGACATCATCCGCCAATTCCTCATGGAAGCGGTGGTGCTGACCGGCGCGGGCGGAATCATTGGCGTCATCCTGGGAATGCTCGGGGCCGCCGGCATCAGCATGATCTTCAGCAGCCTCACCACCAGCGTGCCACTCTGGGCGGTGGTCACGGGCGTGGCGGTCGCGATGGGCGTCGGCCTGTTTTTCGGAATGTACCCGGCCGTGAAAGCCGCCCGTCTGGATCCTGTCGAAGCCCTGCGCTACGAGTAGCCCGCATCGGAACCGCCCATGCTACATGAACAAAGTGTCACGCCTTCCTCGGACAACTAGCTGACATAGTAGAGGCTCTACTCATAGGTGAACGCACGATTTCATGGCCTTTGGGTCACCCTTCTTGCTCTACTTTCCCTCTCCGCGTGCGGCGGAAATTCATCGGTTGCCGTTCCGACGCCGCCAAGTGGCGGCGGCCCCAGTTCGGTGCCGCATTTCAGCCATGTCGCGGTCGTCGTGCTGGAGAACGCCAGCTACAACGAAGTGATCGGCAACAGTGCGATGCCGTATCTCAACGCGCTCGCGAAGCAATACTCGCTCCTGCAGGGCTACTATGCGAACGCCCATCCCTCGATTCCGAATTACTTCATGCTTACCGCCGGACAGCCCGTGACGCTGGACGACACCTTCACGGGAACGGTCTCGGTGGACAACCTGGCGCGGGAGTTTCTCACCAGCGGGGTGAGCTGGAAAGCTTACGAGGAGAGCATTCCGAGCGCCGGCTATACCGGCGGCGATTCAGGGCTGTATCTCGAACGTCACGATCCCTTTTCCTATTTCAGCGACGTGCGCAACAGTCCAACCGAGGCCGCGAACCTGGTCCCGTTTACCCAGTTGGCGACAGACATGGGCAGCGGTGCGCTGCCGAATTTTCTCTGGATCACGCCGAACGACGTAGACGATGCGCATAGTTGCCCCGCGTCAAACCCGAGTTGCACGTTGAACGACCGGCTCGCCACCGCCGATAGCTGGCTGAGCGCGAACGTTGCGCCGCTACTGAACGACGCGAGCTTCTCCTCGAGTGGATTGCTGATTGTTGTCTTCGACGAGGGCGACACCACGGATGTTGCGGGCGGCGGAGGGCATGTAGCCTGTGTACTGGCCGGAACGCATGTGAAGACGGGCTACACGTCCTCGGCGCAATACCAGCACCAGGACACGTTAAGCCTCATCGGACATGCGTTGCAATTGGGAACGATCCCGGCAGCGGGCGCGACGGGCGCGTCGATGGACGAGTTCTTCCAGTAGTTCGTGCGCGCTCTTACTCGGGAGTTCCGTATCTCCGGGGCCGGCGGTTGGCTTGCAGGATCTTCTTGCGCAGGCGCAGCGTCTTCGGCGTGACCTCGCACAGCTCGTCTTCGGCAATGAAGTCGATGGCCTGCTCGAGGTTCAGGTTCTTGAACGGCACCAGGCGGATGGCATCGTCGGCCGTGGAGGCGCGCATGTTGGTGAGCTTCTTTTCGCGCACACAGTTCACGTCGAGATCGTTATCGCGCGAGTTCTCGCCGATGACCATGCCTTCATAGACTTCGACGCCCGGCCCCAGGAACATCTCGCCGCGCTCCTGCAGTCCGAAGAGCGCATAGGCAGTCGTCGTGCCATTGCGGTCGGCAACGAGGGCGCCGGTGGGCCGGTGCGGAATGTCGCCCTGCCACTCGGTGTAGCCGGCGAAGAGCGAATTCATCACGATGGTTCCGCGGGTATCGGTGAGCAACTCGCTGCGCAGGCCGATGAGCCCGCGGCTCGGGACTTTGAATTCCATGCGCACGCGGCCGTAACCGTGGTTGGTCATCTTTTCCATCTGCCCCTTGCGGGTGCCGATCTTCTCGATGACCACGCCGATGAAGGTCTCCGGGATATCAATGGTCAGCTTCTCGACCGGTTCCACCAGCTTGCCGTCAATGTGTTTGGTGACGATCTCGGGCTTGCCGACCATCAACTCGTAACCTTCGCGGCGCATCATCTCGATCAAAATGGAAAGCTGTAACTCGCCGCGGCCCGCGACTTTGAAGATGTCGGGACTGTCACTCTCCTCCACGCGCAGCGAGACATTGGTCAGCAACTCCTTCGCCAGGCGTTCGCGCAGGTTGCGCGAGGTGACGTACTGGCCGTCCTTGCCCGCGAAGGGCGAGGTGTTGACCATGAACTGCATGGCGATGGTGGGCTCGTCGATGGCGATGGGCGGCAGCGGCTTCGGATTTTCGGCGTCGGTGATGGTTTCGCCGATGGTGATGCCCTCCACCCCGGCCACCGCGACGATGTCGCCGAGCTCCGTCTGGGTGATGTCCACGCGCTTCAGGCCACTGAAAGAGAACAGCTTGGTGATCTTCGTTTTGTGGAAGGATCCGTCGAGCTTGGCGATCACCACATCTTCGCCGGTGTAGAGCGTTCCGTTGAAGACGCGAGCGATGGCGATGCGGCCGAGGTAGTCGCTGTAATCGAGGTTGGCGACGAGCACCTGCAACGGGCCGTCGACTTTGCCCTTGGGCACCGGCGTGGTGTTCACGATGGCCTCAAATAAGGGCTGCAAGTCTTCGCCGGCAACCTTGGGATCGGTGGTAGCGGTGCCGATCTTCGCGTTGGTGTAGAGCACCGGGAACTCGAGCTGCTCTTCTTTTGCGTCGAGATCGATGAAGAGGTCGTAGATCTCGTTGAGCACTTCCTGCGCGCGCGCGTCGGGGCGGTCGATCTTGTTGATGACCACGATCGGCGGCAGATTCGCTTCGAGCGCTTTGCCGAGCACATAGCGGGTCTGCGGCAGCGGGCCTTCGCTGGCATCGACCAGCAACATCACGCCGTCCACCATCTTGAGGGCGCGTTCGACTTCGCCGCCGAAGTCGCTGTGGCCCGGAGTGTCCACAATGTTGATCTTGATGTGGTGATAGAAGACAGCGGTGTTCTTGGCCAGGATGGTAATGCCGCGCTCGCGTTCGAGCTCGTTGGAGTCCATTACGCGGTCGGCGACCTGTTCGTTGGCGCGGAAGGTGCCGCTCTGCTTGAGCATGGCATCCACCAGGGTGGTTTTGCCGTGATCGACGTGCGCAATAATGGCGATGTTGCGAATAGCTATGCTCAAAATTCCGAATTCCTTTCAAAGTGAGCGCTGTCCGCTGCTGGCCGGCGGATAAAGATGGTTTGGATCGCGGGCGGGTGAGCGAGAGCGGCCTACACTTGCGAGAAAAACTCCACGGTGGGAAGCGTTCAGCGGCAAGAGACTGGCACTATCAGTTTACATGATGAGGCCCGTATGCCGTTGCTGGCGGGGCCCTTGTAAATACCCAAAATAGCTGCGTCCCAAATGCACCCATTTTGCGTATATGCAGATGAGTGTCGCCGATGTGAGCCAGTGGCAGCCCAAATTCGAGCAACTGCTCCATGCGAACCAGGGCATGGTCTTCGGACTTGCACTGCACTTTCTCCGCGACCGCGGGTCAGCGGAAGAGATCGCGCAGGATGTGTTTCTCGCGCTGCATAAGAACCTGAGGAGCATCACCTCTGACGAGCACGTGCGCTACTGGCTCCGGCGGGTAACGGTGCAGCGTTGCATTGACCATGTCCGGCGTATGCCCGCGATCTCAGTGCCGATCGATGAGTTCGAATTTGGCGCGGCGCCTGCAGAAAACGACATTTTCGTACGCGAACGGCTGCGCAAGCTGATCGCCGCCCTGGCTCCGGATGCGCGCGCGGTGATGCTGTTGCGGTACCAGGAAGACCTTTCGCCACCGGAGATCGCGGCCACACTTTCCATGCCGGTAGCGACGGTGAAGAGCCACTTGCAGCGTTCCCTGGCGCTGCTGCGGCAGAAAATGAGCCCGGCGGGCTCGGCGGTGAATGAATGAAGAACTTTGAAGACGAGTTGCGAGAAGCACTGCGGGCACCCGACGTCCCGCCGGGTTTCGCCAACCGCGTGCTGGCGAGGCTGCCCTACGCGTATCCTCCGCAGCCGGGAAGGCCTTCACTGCGGCGGGTGACGATCTGGGCGGCGGCGGTTTTGATTTGCGCGGGAAGCCTCACCGGGTTGCAGATGGAACGGGCTCGCGAGCAGCGCGCGCGCGGCGAAAAGGCCCGGGAAGAAGTGATGCTGGCGCTGCGCATTGCAGGAACGAAGCTGAACCAGGCCCAAGGCCATGTGCGCCAGATCGGCGCCGACGGCGACTCGAATGGAGAACGTCCATGAAACTGCTCTTGAGAATTGTTTGTGTGCTCCTGCTCGGCGTTGCTTTCGGAAACGCGCAGGACTTTCCCTGGAAGCTGAATCTTGATCGATTTGCCTCGCAGGCCACCGAAACTGTGGACGTCACCCTCGACAGCAACATGCTCAACCTGGCGAAGAACTTTCTTTCCGAGAAAGATGCCGACCAGCGGCAGGCACGCGACATCGTCTCGCAGTTGAAGGGGATTTACGTCCGCAGCTACGAATTTGAAAAGCCTGGCGTCTATAGCGAGGCGGATATCGAGGCGATGCGGACGCAGCTTAAGTCGCCGGAGTGGAACCGGATTGTCGGCGTGAAGAGCAAGCACGAAGGCGAGAACACCTACGTTTACATTCGCCAGGTTGCCGGGAAAATGACCGGACTGGCGGTGATCGCAGCGGAGCCAAAGGAATTCACGCTGGTGTATATCGATGGCCCGATCGATCTGGAAAAAATCAGCGCCCTGGGAGGCCAATTCGGGGTGCCGAAATTCGATGCCGGACACGGCAAGGTCGAGGATTCGCACAAGAATAAGGGAGGAGACGAATGAAGCGCCAAGCCGTTGTTGCCGCAATCATCGCCGCAGTCGTACTCACGGTGGCGCTGCCTGTCTCCGCGGGAGACGACTTCAACTCGGCCGTGGACCGTCTTTCGGAGCGTATTGGCAGACGGCCGTTACACATCCCATTTCTCGGCGTGATCCTGTTCTTCACACCAGCGCACAGCGCGCATCTGAGGCTGGCAACGTTTGAGAATGTGAATGCACGGCTTACTCTGCACGACCTGGAAAGCTCGATGGGTGGCGTACTCAGCGCGGAATGGCACCCGTTCGTGAAAGTGGATTCCCGCCGCGATCACGAATGCACGCTCATCTATGCGCGTGCGGATGGCGGCAGCATGCGACTGATGGTCATCACCGCCGAGACGGACGAGGTGACGGTGGTGCAACTCGATGTCCCCAAGAAGCTGCAGGGAAGCTGGCTGGACGATACGCGGAGCATGGCCCACCGGCATCGGCATGGAGAAGATGCGGATGGGGATGGGGCGTAAGCGAACAGCGGATTGCCACGTTGGGCTATCGCCCTTCTCGCAATGACAACAAGAATCAGTGAGGGAGAGCAAAACATGTGCAGGCGCTACCCTGCAACGCGATGAGCCGTGCTGAATGTTGCCTCGACCGATGCTCTTTCTTGTTGTCATCCAGAGGAGCGTAAGCGACGTAGGGATCCGCTGTCCTCTCGGAGTCGTGACCTTCGTTGGCACATATAGAAAGGGCAGCCCGAAGGCTGCCCTTTTCCACGAACTGAAAACGAAGACGTCTACAGAACCTGTACGTTCTCCGCCTGCAGACCCTTAGGACCCTTTACGACGCTGAAGGAAACCGCCTGACCTTCCTGAAGGCTGCGGAAGCCCTTCGATTGGATCGCGGAGAAGTGTACGAAGACATCTTCGCCGCTCTGGCGGGTGATAAAACCGTAACCTTTGGCATCGTTAAACCACTTTACTGTTCCTTGCTCCATGGTGATGCAAATTCCTTTTTTTGATATGTACGTTGGGTGAATCGGAGGGCGGGTACAGGCCAGTACAGCAGGTACTGCACGTCCGTTCGTCAAACGCGGAAACATTGTAAACCAACTGTCCAGCAGGACAGATATGTGTACTACTCAGTAACGGAAGCCGCGCGGGGAGCGGGGAATACCCGGTTTACTTGCCGGGAATGGCCGCCAGGCAGTCCTTGTAAAGGTCGATCAGATGTTTGGCATACTCATCGGGACGTGAAGGCGCGCCGCCCTGGAAGCCGGCGCTGGCGGTGCCGGTCCGGCCGTACCCGGTGGTGACGGCGATGAACTTCATCATGTCGAGGGCGATGTCTTCGTTGCGGCGCGAGCCCATGACGGGAGTGGGAATCTGATCCATGAAAGGCCTCCGGAAGGAAACGGAAGAGAAATGTGTGCAGGGAAATTCTAGCAGCCGCAGGGGCCACGTGCGGTGCGGGAAAAGAGCAGGATGGGCAGCTAAATTTCCATGCTGATATGGGCCACCCGCCCGATGATGAGATCGGTGGCTTCACTCCCAGGCGCCACGGGCAGCAGTTCCACCTCGGCACGCTGCGACTGCGGGCGAAGCAGCAACACGTTGTGCTCCAGCCGCACATAACGGATGGTCGCCTGCTCCTCTTTCTGGACAGCGTAGAGGGTACGTTCCCCCCGGCGATAGGGCACGAGCGAGTTGTAGTGCCGGTCGATCAGCACCGTGCAGCGTGGGACGAGGCGCGGGTACATCGCCTCGCAATCTGCCGGCGTGGGCCGCATCATCACGAAACGCTGCCAGGAGAGGCGGTCGCCGTTCGAACGGGTGCGCATCCGGCGGAGCAGGGCATGCTTGAGCTTGCTTACCTCGAGGACGTCCTTCGCGAGGACCTCCGGCGAGGCGGCGTGTGCTGGGTCCACGACGAGGAGATTCGCGTAGTCGCCTTCCTGCTGCGGTGGAATGGCGGCGCGCTGGTTGATCTCGTCGGCGGGCACCAGGTCGAGGATGGAGAGATCTTCCGCCGCAAGGACGCGGTCCATCGCGTCGAGACTGAGCTTGCGCTTGCGGTTCAGGAAATTCGAGATGTGGGCCTGCCGGAATCCGGTTTCTCCGGCAAGCGCCTTCTCCGTCAGTTCGCCGGATTCGATACGTTCCCAAAGTAACTGCCGCAGAGATTCCTGAAGATCGCAAAACTTCAGCATCGCTATAACTCCCAGCTATAACTCGTGACTGCAATCACAACTATGTGGTGACTCGTGGCTTGCCCGACCGGTTTTGCGGCGTTATGGTGCCTGCAGTCTCGGCAAGAAACTAAGCGTGGCGGGACGCTCCCAGTCTTGACTAGTGAAACGCGGCGGCGAATGCGAGTTACCGCTGTGCAAAGCGCGGCGAAAGGAGCGTGCGAGAGGCTGTGGAAACAGGAGCGTCAGCCATTGCTGTGCTTTGCCATAGATTGCAGGTTTGGGTGCGCAGAAAGCCCGCATGGTCTTTTACGGGGAGTCACTTCGACTACAAAGGGCCATCATGCATTTGGGCACGATGCAGTACATGGAGTTAGAGCTGAAATATTGTGAGCGCTGCGGGACTTTGCGCTTTCGTCAGAGTGGGAGCAGCCAGATTTATTGTTCGAGCTGCGAAGTGGAAATGGATCAAGTTCGCCGGGCGGGAGCGGCGAGGCGGGAAAGAAAGGTGCGATTTGATCCGCGGGGAAAGAAGCCGTGCAGTTCCGCGGATTGCAGGTGGCAGTTTGGCGCTACCGGAAACCGGGATGACCGGAGGTGCCTGTGAAACGACGTCCTGGAGAGAGAGCGAGCGTGCTGACCGGCCGAGTGGATGCCACCGACGCGGCGGCGTTCCGATCGGAGTTATTTCAATACCGGTATGAAACCGTTGCCATGCTGCAGAAGTACCTTACGGTGTCGATGGATCTGGGCAGGCTGCCGTCGGTGCTGGGAGGCGAGCTGTTCCGGGCGAAGGTGACATCCTACCGGGTCACGAGCTTCGAGGACCTCGTGATTTTCGTTACCGACTTCGCCGCATGCTTCCATCGCGCGGGCACGGCGGCGCAGAGGTTCATTGCCTTGCATATATTCCAGGAGCACACCCGGGAAGAGGCAGCGGCGCGAATGGGATGCGATGTACGCAACGCGCGGCGGATCTATTGCGATGCGCTCGATGAACTCAGCGAAATCCTGCTGCGGTTCGGCATGATCGAGCCGATGGATTGGATCGGCAGCCAGGTCGCCGCGGAAGGCTGGCTCCCGGGCTGCCCGGTGTTGCGGCGCAATGCCTGGTCGGCGGAACTGCCACCGAGGAAACCCACGAGGAGCGTGCAAAAGCCGGCGCGCGCGACGCTCCTGACGATGCCCGGCAAAACCGGGTGATCGGATTGCTGTCGGGAACGCGGAGGGCGCAGGAAGAATGCGCCCTCTTTGACTTTGGTGGGAGCGGGCGTGAGTGACAAAAATTGTTGTCAAGTGCAGGGAACCGGCAATTTTCGCGTAAGGTGCAGAAATCACGCGAGAAATAAATTTCGAAAAAGTGTCCGGTTTGCATGCTCCAGATTGATATTCTGAAAATAGAGAGAAAGAAAAACAAGCCGCACAGAGGGAACAAGGCGGCGAAGCACCGCGAAGATTGTGGAGAGATCGAAGCCCGGCATTGTGCCGGGCTTTTGCATTGGTGGGCAGCGCGGGACCGTGTCCGGCTGCAACGGCGCTCGATCGGGTCTGGGCAACTCGAAACCTGCAGCGGTGGCACGCTGGCGAGGATGAGCGTCGTTCGAGGGTGCGTTGCGTTGGGTGGGTAGAGGGAGCGTGGAACTCCCGCGCAGCCGGACACGGATTAGGTGAATGGATGGCAAAAAAGGGAATACATCTCATAAACAAAAACGAAAAAGGTGAGCCGCAGCAGTCGCAGGGAATGAAGGATGAGAGCAAGAAGCCAGAAGGAGAGGGCGGCAAGAAGCCGGAAAGCGCGCGCAAGAAGGTCAAAAACGCGCAATTGAAGGTTCTGCAGAATCTCGATGACATCGTCACCGGTAACTGCACCTCTGCGATCGGCGGAAATAGTAACTGCGCGAAGTTCATGCTCGACTGGTCCGGCGTTTCCGATCTTCGGGCACCGCTGGCAAAGCCGCTGAAGCAAAGGTCGCTTGCGCGCGTGCTGCTGAAGAAACTCAAGCAAGTCGCTGAGAGCCAGCCGAAACCCGGAACCTCTGAGGATGGGAAGTAAACAGGCTCCGTGCTGCACGTTAGAATGGGAATGCATCGAAGGAATTGCACGATTCACTCTCGTGGCTGAGGAGTTTCGCAGGCGCATGGACATGACGTGGGTGACGCACCGGATCGCGGTGGGCGGCGGCATTTGGATACCGGAAAAGATGGCCGAACTGGTGCGCGAAGGCGTGACGCACGTCATCGACATGCAATTGGAGTTCGATGACACCCCACTGGGAAGGCAGTTTGGCGTGGAAGTGCTGTGGAACCCGGTGGACGACGACTTCCAGCCGAAGCCATTCGAGGTTTTTCAGCGGGGCGTGGAATTTGCGCTGAAGGCGCTCGAGGAAGAGGAAACGAAGCTGTTCATCCACTGCGCGGCGGGGGTGCATCGCGCGCCGATGATGACGCTGGCGGTAATGCGCGTGATGGGATGGGAACTGGACGATGCGATGGAATTGATCCAGGGCCGCCGTTACGTGGTGGATTTTGCGGATGTTTACGTGCAGAGCGTGGAACGCTTCATGAAGAAATACGAGAAGCACAACGGAGCACCTGCACCGAAGAAAAAGTTGACGTGACGTAGCACAGAGTAGGACCTCCTTCACGAAGCCCGGCAAAACTGCCGGGCTTCGCTTTTTGCAGGCACGCCGAACTGTGCAGCAGGTCACAGCGCGGTGAGGGTCGGATCGGGTATGAGAGGCATAGCGAAAGAGGGGAGATGCAATTGTTGCGTATCGAGGGAATGGGCGGATGGAAGTACTTCCTGATCTCGCTCTGCCTGGCGTGCAGCTTACAGTCGGAGATGCGCGCGGGCACGGGGCCGAGCCTTACAACCGTGAACGACGTTGTTTATAGAGCGGACGGTACCCCGGCACAGGGCACGATGACCATCACCTGGCCGGCATTCACGACGGCGGGCGGGAGCGCGGTCGGAGCGGGATCAATGACGGTCAACATTGGGCCAGGCGGAGCGCTGAAGCTGTCGCTGGCACCGAATGCAGGAGCAGCGCCGGCGGGAACGTTTTACAAGGTCGTGACCAAGGACCTGACAGGCGTTACCGCAACCGAGTACTGGGTGGTGCCGGCGGTTGCCTCCACCACGCTGGCGGTCATTCGGACGCAGATGATGCCGCCGAACATCGCGGCCCAGGCGGCGACCAAGGATTACGTGGATCGAGTGGTGGTACATAACACAGGAGACGAATCGGTTGCCGGAGTCAAGAGCTTCGCATCCACACCGAATGCTCCCGATCCGCAAAACGGCACGGATGTTGCGAACAAAGAGTACGTCGATAAAGCCACAAACATCAGCGTACCGGGTTTGCTGGGATACACGCCGGAGAACGTCGCGGCCAAAGACGCCGCCAATGGATATGCAGGATTGAGCGCGAGTGGCCAGTTGGAGGCCAGCGAGTTGCCGGCGATTCCGTTCGCGAACTTGCCGGTGGGAACTGCGGCGAATACAGTTGCCGCGGGTAACGATGCGCGGCTTGCATCCCCGGCGCAGACGAACACGACGAATACGTTTGCCCAGCAGCAGAGCGTAGCGGACCTGGTGCTCGGGAGCTCGTCACCATGGTTCGTGGATGTGCGCTGGTACGGAGCGAAAGGCGACGGCAAATTCATTACCGACGCTGCGATGACGAGCGGGAGCGCGGCGCTGACCTCGAACATGGGAAGGTTCAGCTGCCCCACCGATGTGGGGAAGACGATTTGGGTGCAGGGGGCGGGGACGAGCGGGACAACGCTGCAGAGCACGGTGGCGACCTGCACGGATTCCAACCACATCACGTTGAACGCGCCAGCGAACACGACCATCGCGCCACTATCGATCAGCGATGCGGCAATGACGGCGGGGAGCAATGTGCTGACGAGTGCCTCGGGCAAGTTTTCCGCTTCGATGGTGGGGTACACGGTGTATGTGCCGGGCGCGGGGACGAACGGTGGAGTTTTGCAGACCACGGTCGGGGGCTTTACGGACGCGAGTCACCTGTTATTGGCGGCGAGTGCGAGCACATCGACTTCGGGGCAGACGGTGAGTGTCCTGTTCCACGCGGTGATCGGCACGGATGACACGACGGCGCTGCAGGCGGCGATCGACGGCGCCAAGACGCGCTGCAATGCGGGGGGCGGCACGTGGAACTTGTGCCCGACACTGCTGTTCCCGGCGGCGAATTACATCCTCAGCGGCAGTCTGAATTACAAGAGCGTGCCGTGGATGGGGATGGGGGCGCAGAAGACGGCGCTCCTGTGGGTAGGCCCGAGCGGCGGCACGATGACGTACGTTCCGGCTGGGTATGCGGGAGGCGCGAGCTGGGGCGGCATCAAGGGAATGCAATTTCGGATGGGAACGAACTGGCCGAAGACGCATATCGAGTTTGATGTCGCGGTGGACGCGGGATTCTTCCTGGAAGAAGACAACTTCCTGGGTGCTTCGGGAAATTCGATCGAGTTGACGCAAGGGTTCGTCAACCTGCACTGGCAAAAGTTGCGTTGGGATTCGATTGCCGGATACATGGTACGCTTCGCGTCGTCATCGCCGTGCTGGGTGGCTTCGAGCGCGGTGATCGACAAGTTCACGGCAGACCTGAGCCCGGTGAATAACCCACAACCGCCAACAAATCCGCTGGGATATTTTCTGATCGACAACTCTCCGGCGAACTGCGGACAGCCGCGGTCCGTGTTCCGGTTCGCGGATGCGCGGATCGAGAACAACACGGTCCCCTTCGCGAGCAATGGAGCGGTGGTCGCGGTGCAGAACCAGACGACACCTTCGGGCAGTAATAACAGCGTGCCCTACGACATAACATTAGAGAACATCACGGGGCAGAATCCCGCGCTCTCGACGGCGGGAACCAACGCGCCGATGCAATTGCTGTGCAATTTGACGGCGGGCGTGGATTGCTCGACGGCGATCCTGCACTGGAAGAACATACAGATGACAGGCTGGGCGTCGGCTTTCATGGTGCAGCCGCCGAGCACGAGCTACGCGTATGGCTGGTGGCCACGATGCCAGGGCAATTGCCTGATCGGGGGACTGGACGCGAACTTCACGACGATACCCAGAGTGATCGCGGGGAATACGCTGATCTATGACTTTGTTTCCCAGCAGGCGAATGGAAAGGTGTTCCAGGCGCGAGATACGAATCACAATGGCCCAGCGGCGAACTACCCGGAATTCGACCTGGATGTATCGGGGAAGATGCAATGGTATCCGGGGAATTCGAGCACAGCCGATACCAACCTGTATCGTGGAGCGGCGGGAGTGGTGAAGAGCGATCAGCAGATCAGCGCGGCGGGGGGACTGGTAGGGGGATTCAATACTGTAACGTTCTCGGCAACCCCAGCCTTCGATTTCAGCAAAGGCAACACGCAGATGATTACGCTGACGGGCAACGTGACTTCAAGCACTTTGGTAAATGCAACTGCGGGGCAACGGTTATTGTTCATTGTTTGCCAGGATGCGACGGGCGGGCGCACGTTCGTATGGCCCAGCAGCGTGAAGGGCGGAGGGACCGTGGGGTCGACGGCGAGCAAATGTTCCGTGCAGGATTTTGTGTGGGATGGTGCAAGCGCACGGGCGGTGGGGGCGGTGCAGGTGAATTGAGGGATTTTGGTGGGAGTAGGGTCCTTCGACTACGTTTCGCTTACGCGAAACTTCGCTCAGGATGACGACGCTGCGCGACTGCGAACGCTCAGCGTTTTCCGCTCAGGATGACACGACGAATTTGACGATCGAAATGAAGACGTACAGAGTTAGAGGATGAAGATGATGCCGACGCGCGCGTGCCGCCTGCCAGGGCGGCTTTTGTGTTTTGCTTTGTGGGTTGCTGGATGTTTTGCCACATATGCCGTGGCTGCGGATGGGAATGTCAGCTCGCCGCAAACGACGCTGGTGCAGGATACGGTGTTTCGTGCCGATGGCACTCCGGCTACAGGGTGGATGGTGATTACGTGGCCAGCCTTCGTGACCGCGGATGGATCGGCGGTCGCCGCGGGCACCACGTCCATAAAGCTAGGCAGCGGAGGCAACTTCAGTGTGCCGCTGGCACCCAACGCAGGCAGTCAGCCGGCAGGAACTTTCTATTCCGTGACGCTGAAGCTGGATAACGGCGTAACCAGCAAAGAGGCTTGGCTGGTTCCCCCGACGTCGCCGGCAACGCTGGCAGCGGTACGTGCGGCGGAGGTTCCATCGACGATGGCGATCCAGGCACTGACGTCGGATTGGGCGAACGCCAACCTTGTCAACCTGACGAGCATGCAGTCGATTACCGGCGTCAAGAAATTCGTGGCGCCACCGAGCGCGCCGGATCCGGTGAACGCTACGGATGTGGCGAACAAGGAATACGTGGACGCAAACGCCGGCGGTGGACCGAATGTTGCGCGGGTGAATGTCGCGAACACGTGGACCCAAAGCCAGACCTTCAGCGTGCCGCCATCGGTTCCGGCCCCCGCGCAGTCGAGCGACGTTGCGAATAAAGGATACGTGGACGCCTCGGCGGGGGCGAGTACGAGCGCCGCAAATACGTGGACCAACGCGAATAGCGCGACACAGCCCTGGACATGGAACCTATCGAACGGCGTGAACGGGATTAACGCGTTGTTCAACCAGCAGCAAACCGGGTTCAGTACGCTGCAGCCCTTAACGATCACTCAGGACGCGTATCGCGGGGGGATTAACCAGTTTCCCGGCGGCCTCGGCACAAAGACGCAGCAGAGCGGCATTCGCGGATTCGGGTACCAGCGCACTGTAGGCGAGCGAAAGTGGCTGACGCTGTCGCAGAACTGTTATGCGCCAAGCGATTGCATTTCTATCTTCAGCAGCCAACACGATTGGGGCGGCTATTACTCAGGTGGGGACGAAGGCTCCGAGTTTGTGCGCGGGTCGGTTATGCAAGGCGACAACAACACCTCCGACTTTCCGCAAGGTACGGTGGCTTCGATCAACGGAAATGTGGTGACGGGAAGTTGGACGAACGGGTCGAATGCGTGGTTGGGCGAGCAGCGACCGTTGATCATCACTTCACGAGGGACGGACAGCACGGGTACGGTTGCAGGAATGTCATATACCGGAGGCAACTGCGTTGTTACGGGGAGCGGAACAGACTGGGCGACACAGTTTGGGACGGGCGCGGTCAACCAAGTGTTTCTGAACATCCCGGCCAATAACAACGGTTCGATGATGCTAGTGTGGCCGATCACTTCGATCAGCAGCAACACCTCGATGGTGATCGGCTACACCTTGAACGAGACTGGATCGCAATGTCCGTCGATCGCGCTGGCGACGACGGGATCCTACACCATCTACCAGGGGGCATATGTCCAGACACTTTCCGATCCGCCGAGCGGGCAAAGCAACGCGATCGCGGTGACGGTCCCTGCGGGAGGAGTGTTTCAAGCGGGCGACACGATCCAGCAGCCCGTCAGTTATAACTTCAATCCCATCGGGTTGAGCGTGGTGCTTGGGCGATTGGTTGGCGAGCCGCAAGGGGTGGGACTGATCGTAAACAACCAGAATCCGGCGCCGATCGAATCGCTTGCCAGACTCTGGGGAAACGCCAAGTACGGAATCCGTTTCAATGGAACGGTGAGCACGGGCATCGTGAACAGCGCGTTCACGTCGGCGTTCCTGTCCCTTACGAGCACGACGGCGAGCGTCCATAACCTGATTACAGCGCAGAACTCCGGAGGCACGGTGCGCTACTTTCAATACTATCCTCCGGGAGATTATTTCTCGCTCGCTGGATTCAACATTTCCGGCGATGGCGCGAGGGTCGCGACGGCTACGGTTTCACCGCAAGCGAATCAGGCGTTCTACCAGTACATCAGTCCAGCGAATTCGCCGACGTACGCGGGGCGCAGCGTAAACTACGCGGCCAACCCGAACGCGAACGTATGGCTGGATTCGATTTCCGCTACCGGCTTGGTCTGGGGCATCCGCGCCACAGGAGCCGGGGGCGCGAACGCCATTCTGAATAACGGCAACTCCTTTATGGGCTATAGCGGCAATCTGAGCGGGCAAACGTTCAGTCTGAACGCTGCAACCGGCGCCGGCGCCTTCGTTCATCTGAACCAGACTGGCGGGCATGATATAGCCGGAACGATTGCGATATCGTCGGCGACGAGCGGGAGCGCGAGTTTCGCCACCGCGTTCAATAGCGCTCCGGTCTGCACACTGACGCCGACGTCGGACCCATCGAGCGTCGGAACGTGGTGGGTGACGACCACGACTTCCGCGATAACGGCGAACGTGAAGACGGCAGGCACGATCATGTTCAACTACGTGTGCGCGGGGAATCCGAACTAAAGGCGAAGCTTACCTGGGAGATTGAGGAAGATGCGTCAAGGCACAAGGGAGCAGCCGATGAGGGCAGCGGAAGACGAGTGCGAGATCCTCGCATTGCTCGGCGGCAACATGGATTGCGTGTTGGGAGAAGGGACTGCCCGAGATTATCTGACCGCCGAACTTTTGCGCATCCGTGACAAGCGGGGAAGGCTTGTACCGTTGCGGTTGAACCGCGCGCAGCAAGAGTATGCGAAGAGATGCGCCAAACGGAACATCGTTCTGAAAGCCCGGCAGTTGGGAATCACGACCTATGTAGCCTCGCGATTCTTTCTGAACACAATTACGCGGCCGGGAACGGTGACGGTGCAAGTGGCGCATGACCAGAGCTCGGCGGAGGAGATATTTCGCATCGTGCATCGCTTCCTGGAAAACCTGCCGGAGGCGTGGCGCACGGGCGCGCTGGAGACATCGCGCGCGAACGTGAGGCAGATCGTGTTTCCGAAGCTAGACAGTGAGTACCGGGTGGAGACGGCGGCGGACCCGAATGCGGGGCGCGGGCTGACGATCCAAAACCTGCACTGTTCGGAGGTGGCACGATGGCCGCGCGATGCGGCAGCCACCCTGGCGTCGTTACGAGCGGCGGTGCCGCCCGATGGGGAGGTGGTGCTGGAGAGCACGCCGAACGGCGCCGGGGGCTGCTTTTATGACGAGTGGCAAAAGGCGGAAGAGAAAAAATACACGCGGCATTTTCTGCCGTGGTGGTGGGAGGAGAGCTATCGGCGCTCGCCGGGAGCGGAAAGGTTCAGCGAGGAAGAGTTGGCGCTGGCGGAGCAAGGCATGGATTGACGGCGGAGCAGATCGCGTTTCGTCGCGAGTTGCGGTCTAACTTCGGCAAACTGGCGCGGCAGGAGTTTGCGGAGAGCGCGGCAGAGTGCTTCCTGGCGAGCGGGGAATGCGTCTTCGAGGTGGAGCAGATCGAAGCGCGGATGATGCAACTGGGAGAGGCGATGGAGCGGCGGGAGAACGGCAGGATCGAGATTTACTATCCGCCGGTGCGCGGGCGAGAGTACGTGATCGGGGTGGATCCGGCGGGGGGCGGCAGCGAAGGCGATTACGCCGCGGCGGAGGTGGTAGAGCGAAGCAGCGGGCTGCAATGCGCCGAGTTGCGCGGACACTACACTCCGGTGGAATTGGCCGACCGCGTCGAACGACTCGCGCGTGAATATAACGAGGCGCGGGTGACGGTCGAGAGGAACAATCATGGGCACGCCGTGCTGGTGGCGCTGGAGCAGGCCGGCTGTCGCAACCTTTCCATGCAAAGCGGACAGGCCGGCTGGCTGACGACGAGCGCATCGCGACCGAGGATGATCGAGCAATTTGCGGCGGGATTGCGGCGGGAGCCGGAGAAGTTCGAGAGCCGCAGGCTGCTGGAAGAATGCAAGACCTTTGTAAGAAAGGCGGACGGAACCGCGTCGGCGGCGAGCGGAGCGCACGATGACCTGGTGATGGCAATGGCCCTGGCGCTTGCGACGCTGTGACGCAGCGCACATCGGGAAGATTCGCCGTGTGGTTAGCATGGTCGTGAGGCGATAAACCCATCGTGGATGGGAGGCCCGGAGACATGCGGTGCTGCAGGCGGTTCAACATATAAAGAGGATGCGGGGCGGAGCGCAGGGACACATGATGCGCTGCTCAGACGGGCATCTGTACGTGGTGAAGTTCCAGAATAATCCGCAACATCTGCGGGTGCTGGCAAACGAACTGCTCGCAACGCGGTTGGCGGAGCGGGTGGGATTGCCGGTTCCGGCCACCGAGATTGTAGAGGTGGATGATTGGCTCATCCGGCACACGCCCGAGCTGCGACTGGAACTGCCGGGCAAGACGATCGCGTGCTGTGCGGGGCTGCAGTTCGGATCGCGTTACGTATGCGCGCCGCACGAGGGGCTGGTGTATGACTACCTGCCCGAAACAATGCTGGACCGGGTGCGCAACCTGCAAGCGTTTGCGGGAATGCTGGCGCTGGACAAGTGGACGTGTAACGCGAATGGACGGCAGGCGGCGTTCTGGAAGAAAGGCCGCGAGCGGAAGTTCACGGCGACATTCATCGACCAGGGTTATTGCTTCAATGCGGGGGAGTGGACGTTTCCGGATTCGCCGCTTCGCGGAGTGTATGGGAGGAACGAAGTTTATCGGGACGTGACGGGATGGGAGAGTTTCAAGCCGTGGCTCGCGAGCATCCAGGGTTTTGACGAGGACTCGATTGCCGAGATCGCGGGAAGCGTGCCTCCGGAATGGTACGGCGAGTGGGACGACCTTGCGCGGCTGGTGGATGCATTGATCAAGCGGAGATCAAGGGTCGAGGAGCTGATCTGGTCGTTTAAGATTTCGACGCGGAATCCGTTTCCGCGATGGATGGTGCAGTAGCAAGTTATGGCAGCTCTACGCCAACTCGAGTTTCTCCTGCTGCGTTATGTTCCTGACGCGGTGAAGGGCGAGTTTGTGAATGTCGGCGTGGTGGTGCTGGAGGGCGGGGCGGGCGGCACAGGATTTGCGGATGTACGATTCACGCGAGACTGGCGAAGGGCGAAGTGCCTCGATCCAGAGGTGGAAACGGAGATCTTCGAGGCCGCAGAAGCGGAGATCCGGGAGAGATTGAATTCGCAGCTTACGGATTGTTCGAAGGGCGGCGCGGCGCTGCCGCAGCGGGAGTGGATACTGAGGATGCTGGAGGATTCGTTCTCCAACGCGCTGCAGGTGACGGACGCGAAAGGCGTGTTGGCGGAGGATCCGCGAGCGGAGTTGGCGAAGCTGGTGGAGATGTATTGCGAATCGCAGGCGCGCGCACGCAGACAGATTGCGGGTCGAACCGTGATCTACGCCCGCATGAAGGACGAATTCGAGAGGGCGGGGGTTTGGCCCCTGATGCGGAAGAGGGTTGCCGTGGCGGACTACACGGGCAAGGGCGATCCCTTAAAGATTGACTGCGCCTACCGGCCGAACGGAGTGATCCGGCTGTTCCATGCGGTTTCGCTGCAGAGCGATGTGGATGCGGCCAAGGTGTTGGGGTTTACGTTTCCGCAGTTGCGCGACGGAATAGCACGCGCGGAAGGCGCCCAGGCAGAGTTGACGGCGGTGGTGGAGGACGATCTGGACCGGAACGATGATGCGGTGGATTTCGGGTTAATTACGCTGGCGCGGAACGAGATCCAGGTTGCGCAAATGCGCGAGCTGCCGCAGATCGCGGAGAGAGCGCGGGTGGAGTTGCGGCTGTAAGCCCTCAATAGAAAGTGAACGGATGCTCCCGAGTTCGGGAGCTTTTTTGTTGCTCGGAAGCAAACACAACGTGGTTCGGCTGCGAACGCGGATGACTCTCCGCGTTCTTCGCTCACCATGACAGAGTGGTGAGAATTCCGAAGAGGTGGAGATGAAGATCGGGAAAATATTGGGAAGAGTTTTTTCTGTGGGTAGGGGTGGATTCGACTCCGCAGCGCGCGGCGCTGCTTCGCTCACCATGACAAACACTGGAAGTGTGCTGGGGTTGAGTACGGGGCGGGAGATAGCGGCATCAAGTCCAGATGGCCGCAAGACGCTGGCGTTGCCGTCGGTGTTGACCATTGGCAATCGCGCCGAAGGGCTGCCGAAGCCCACGCCGGCGAACCTGCGCAGGTTTGCGGAGACGCCAGTGGCACGCAAGGCGATCAACACCATTAAGGATCGCATTGCTTGCATGGGGTGGCGGATCCAGCCGCGAAGCGGACGCGCCCTGAGCGAGTTGCCGCAGGGTGAGCAGAGGATCCGCAGCGCTAACCGAGATTTTCGAGCAGCCGAATCCGGATGATTCCTTCCGCTCGCTGGCGGAGCAGGTGCTGGAAGACGTCATCGTCGGTGGCTTCGGCGCCATTGAGATTGTGAAGCAGAGACGGATGACGAAACGTATCGAGTTGTGGCCGGTGGATGGCGCGACGATCAAGATTCGTTCCGACTGGGACGGGCGTCCGGATTCTCCGCGCTACGTGCAGCAGACGGGGATCTTCGGAGCGGCAGGGCAGGTTTCGCTGAACGATGACGAGCTGTCGTATATCCGGCTGAATCCGCGCACGCATACGCCATTTGGATTAGGGCGGCTCGAGGTGGCTTTCGAGTCGGTGCACGCGTTCCTGGGTGCACACCGATATGCGGCGCGGCTGGCGAGCAACTCGGTGGTGCAGTATGCGCTCTGGCTGAACGATGTTTCGCCGGCGCAGCATGAGCGGCTGATCCGGTGGTGGCAGGACGAAATTGAGGGCACGGGGAGGGTGCCGATTCTTTCGGCCGAACAGAAGCCGGAGGTGCTGCGTTTCGGCGGCGGCACGGATGCGGACCTGCGGCTGCAGTGGCAGGAGTTCCTGATGCGGGTGATTGCCGATGCCTTCGACCTGCCGCCGGTGTTTCTCGGCTTGGAGAACGACGTGAACCGCTCCACCGCTTCGGAGTTGAACGACATGGCGTTCCAGTCAGCGATCGTGCCTACCGCGCGGTTGCTGGCGGAGCATCTGACGCGCGATGTAATCGCCAAAAAGCTGAGATGGGATGACCTGGAGTTCGTCTTCACGGGGCTGGACACGACGAACGCACTGGAGCAGGCGCAGTTGCAGGAGATCCTGCTGCGGAGCGGGGTGCTAACCGTAGATGAGGTGCGGAGGATGCGGGGACTGGCAGCGATGGGAGATTCCGTTCCGACGCAGGAGCCTTTAACTACGAACGCAGTGTGATCTTGCGCTCCGTAAGAGACGTTTGGCGATGGGGTCCTTGGACTGCGCGGCCTGCGGCCGCTGACAGGTCAACGGCTCAGGCGAGCGAGTAGAGGATTTGGAGGGGAGATGGAAATGGAGGCGATGGCGCTGGAGATGCCGGCGGTGGTGGGGCATCCCAACCGGCGTGGATTTCGGGGAGTGCTGACGCTAGTCGGGGTAGCTTCGGACCGGCCGCCGTCGGGTGCGCGCGGACATCGGGTGATCCTGACGAAAGCGGCGACGGAGCGGGCGATGGCGTCGCTGCTGGGGATGGCGGTGGATTATTCGCCGCAGATGGATGGGCACGACGCGCAGCGGAAGATCGGGGTGATCACATCGGCGGACCTGGTTGGCGAGAGGGTAGAGGTGGAAGGCCATCTCTTCGAACACGATTTCCGCGAGGTGATGCAGGAGATCGAAGCGTCGCGCGGGAAGCTGGGAATGAGCTACGAGATCGCGGAGGCGCGCGTCCAGGAGACGGATGCGAACCTGTGGTTTGTCACCGAATTCAAGTTTACGGGAGCTGCCATTTTGAAGCGGGAGAAGGCGGCGTACGGCGGAACGAAGTTCGAGCTCGCTGCGGAAGCATCTTCGAAAGGGTAGGGATCCTTCGACTGCGCGGCCCCGCGGCCGCTCCGCTCAGGAAGGCAAGGATGACAAATCGGGTTAAGGAGAGACGTCGGAATGGAAGATAAGGTGGAGTTGCAGGCGGCAGGCGATCGCATCGCCTTGGCATTGGACAAACTGGAGCAGGCGTTGTCGCGGATCGAGGCGCAGTACGAGGCGCTGAACAGCAAGGCAGACCGCATCGTAGCTGCGGTGGAGCAAGACAAAAAGGAAGATACCGAAGAAGTGAAGGCTGAGGCGGAGAAGCCGCAGCGGAAGACGGTTTCTCCTGTGATCGCCAACCTGCTTGCCAAGAGCGGCGTAGAGACAGCTTCGATGGAAGAGGCGACGGTGGAGAAGGCGCTGGCGGGATTAAGCGTGGAGCAGCGCATCGCGGTGAAAGCCGAGTTGGCGAGAGCGGGTGTGCTGCAGTAGGGATTGATCTGTTCTCGACAACAGGGATTTTATGCTGCGAACGCGCATGAGCGTTGCGCGTTGTCGCTCAGGATGACATTTAACAAAAATCCGGTTGAGGAGCGGAGAGCTGCGGCTCTCCGTTTTTCTTTGGGCCGGGTCCTTTCGAAAGGGAGACGAATGAAAGCACAATTTATCGATTTGCAGGCAGCCGCGGATTTCATGGGCCCCGGCGCAGTTGAAATCAACCGCTACCAGACGGAGATCACGGACATCGTCCGGCGTCGCGGCGTATTCGGGCAGCGGATCAAGCAGGTCCCGGCAACCGGGCATCCGTCGCGGTTCTTTGAAGAGACGGCGATCAATGCGCCTTCGGCTGCGAACGCCTTCGTCGATCCGCGTTCGATCGTTGCCACTGTCGGTTCGCCGACGCGTGTGGAGCGTTCGGTTCCATTGAAGGCGATGGTCTCGCAGATTAACTACAACCTGTTCGACATGGAGGTTGGCGCACAGCAGAGCCAGTTTGCTTACCTGCAAGCCAAGGACCTGGCGGACTCAGTCGCGGGCCTGATGCGGACGCATGACGTCGCCTTGTGGAATGGCAACGACACCTCTCTGAGTTCGCCGACGACCACGCAGTATTACGGCGCGGCGAGCCAGATCATTGCCGGCGGCAATATTTCGCCGGTCGGCGCGACGGCGAGCATCTGCGACGGGCTGAAGACCGCGGTCGCGGAGATGGTGGCGAACACGAATTACGAGTGCCGCCCGACGGCGATCTATGCCAATCCCGTGTTGCTCGACCTGCTCGATCGCGAGATGAAGAGCGAGTTCAACGTCGTGCTCTCGACCAGCGAGATCACTGCGGGCTACAAGGTGAAGACGCTGGCCACGCAGGCCGGCGAACTTCCCCTGGTTCCCGATTGGTCGCTTGGGTACACCGGAACGCCGGGCAGCGGGACGGCATTGCTTCCGGCATACATCGTGCAGGAAGACATGATCGAGTACCACTGGCTCACCGATCCGAATCCACGCGTCTTCCAACTGGGACTGCAGGGAAACCTCGCGTCGCAGCTGGTTGTGGTGAAGTTTGGCGGCGTGGTGGTGAAGGGCGCGAGCTATGCGCACGCCGCGGTGCAGGTGACTCGGTAGGACTGGGTGGGAGAGTCCTCGTGGCTCTCCCGATTCTTCAGCCTAACGACGTGTTGGGCGGTAGGGGTCCTTCGACTGCGCGGCCGGTGGCCGCTTCGCTCAGGATGACAACTGGAAAGGAAAGGAAGCGGGGATGAGTTATCTCGATCCTTCGGAATACGAGCAGTACGGATTGGATCCGGCGGTGCCGGATGCATGGGTGGCGATGGCATCGACGCTGGTGGAGTCCCATTGCCGGCGGCCGTCGCTCAACGTGGCGCAGTACACGGAGCGGGTGCGTGTTCTACCGGGAGCGCGGACGGTGCGGTTAAGTTACTTGCCGCTGGCGGTCGGTGGCGCCGGCGACCGGACCGGTGGTGGGCGCGCGGGGAAGATTTGCGCAGCCGCGACGCGGCGAGGTGAACGAGTTCGTCGAGAGCATCGCGACGGTGCTGGCGATTCCGGGATCGTGGACGGCGATCGATCCGACGACTTTCGATACGTTCGCCGATACGGGCGAGGTGAACACGATCAGCACCATGCTGGGGTTCACCTTTGATGAACTCGAGTTGACCTACAACGCCGGATGGGCGACGACCCCGGAAGCGGTGAAGCATGCGTGCGCTCAGATCGTGCGCAACGCGGCAATGACGCCGGCGCTGAACGTGAAGATGAGCAAGGTGGACAACCTGCGCGTGGACTATTTCAAAGATTCGCTGATCGATGACTCGGTTCGCGAGATGCTGGCGCCCTATGTCGCGCAGAAGGTGGGCTGATGCAGACCGCATTGGGTATGTCGGCTTTCCGCGGATTTGCCATGGCGCGTTCGGCAGAGGCAATGCTGCGGGCGGTGGGGGCGACGACGGTGCACGTAATTCGAGAGGCGCAACTCACGGGTACGCTGCAACAGCGGCAACTGGGAATGGCGCAACCGCAATACGACGACGTTGCGATCGGCCCGGCGGTGGTGACGAGCGAGAGCCAGCCACCCACATCAGTGAAGATCAATGTAATTCTTCCGGCCCGGGTGGTCGCGAAGCAGGCGGAGCAGGAAGGCGCGGAGAACGGGATCTCGTGGCTGTTGAACGCGCGAGGCATTCAATACGAAGGCACGCTGCTACGCATTACCAAGGTCTCGGCGGAGTTATTTGCAGGGGTGGAATACCTGTACCAGGTTACGGCGGAGGTTTAGCGATGCAGGCAGCGAAGGACAGTTTCTACATGGCGCTGTGCGCGCGCCTTCAACAGGTGAACCCGAACCGGACGGTGGTGATCGAGGGCGAGGTGCGGCCGGGGCTGCTGGTAGCGGAGAACGAACCGGCCGTGTGCTCGCAGCCGCCGGAGGCATTTTGCCTGGAGTGGGGCGCAGTGAAGCCGGTGAGCGAGTCCGCGCTGGTCGCGAGCACCTTGATGGCGGCGGAGTTGACCATCCGATATCGCACCGGCGGCTCGAACAATGGCGAGGCGGACCGGGGACGATCGCTGACCACCATGGATGCGGAACTGCTGGCGATTTGCATGCCTTCGCTGACCGCGAAGATGGACTACACCCAGGCGACGCCGTCCGCGCTGGGAAGCAATGTGTTCTGGAAGAGCCCGACGTTGGCGGCAGCCACCCAGACGGCGAGCCTGTTAGGCCGGTCTGCGACGACTACGGTTTATTTCTATCCGGAGAGTGAAGCATGAGCACCGCAACGTTTTTGCCATCGCAGATGCAGCCGCTGGGACGGGGAGTGCGGGCGTACGTGGCTCCGGTGGACCGGGCGAGTGGAAGCGTATCGGTGTTCGATCCGTCGACGGCCAGCGGGTTCGATCTCGACGCGCCTCCGGCACCGTGGATCGATCTGGGATGGGTCGATCACTTTCAACGCAGCGAACAGACTGCTGTGAACGTCGTGCGGCAAGGGGAAGATGGCGCGGTCGCTGCGCAATACAGGTCAGCCCTGGATGCGAAGGTGGAGTGCGAGTTCCAGAACTGGGGCAAGCTGCAGATGGCTCTCGCGGGTGGCGCAACCCACTTCAACGTGCTTGCCGGGATTGGTTCGTCCACTTCGCCATGCGGCGGAGCGGCGACACCGGCGGTGAAGCTGCTTGGCGGTTCCACGGCGACGCAGTTGATACTGGACACGAATTCGCTGGCGGGATTCGCGATCGGCGACCTGGTCGCGGTGGACGTGGATTACCAGGGACAGACCGCCTACGTCGGTACAGGCATTGCGGCGGCGTATGTTCCCGCCAATGACGGGGTGACGCGCGACGCGGACTTCATCCGTAGGGTGACCTTCAACGTGGGCCGGGTGCAGCAGAAGACTTCGACCGCATTGGTTCTCGCAGCAGCGCTACCGGGAGGCGTTCCGGCGGCAAATGCCGGGATGCAGAAGGTAGTGGGATTCGTTGATCGGGAAGGTGGAAGCTATTTCCAGGAGTGGTCTGCGCTGTTCGTCCTCCCGGCGGATTCAGGCGGAAACATCTTCTATTTTTATCCGCGCCTGCAGGCGATGAGCGGGGCTGCCGAAAGCGCAAAGCAAATTGCGGCGCCGATTTTCGGATGCACGTTGAAGGCTACATTTCGTGCACTGCCGATTGCAGACTCGCTGGATGGAGAGCAGGTGGTGTGCTATCGAAGTTATTTTCCGCAGACGAGCGCTCCCGCATTTTAGTGAACCGAAAATTAGGCGCGCATGAGGCGTTCGAGCACGTCCGAGAGGCCGGCCTCGACGTCGTTGATGTTGTCGCGGATGGATTCGAGGTCGTGCTTGATCTGCGCGACGAGCGTGGTGAACGACGCGCGATGCTCGGTGGAAAGCGACAGCAGGAGAGGCAGCGATTCCTGAGCGAAGGTATTGCCAAGCGCGGCGATCTCGGAAAGATGATGCACCAGGTCGCCGAGATCCGGTCCGGCGGGGAATCCGAGCTCCGTGAACTTGGCAGTCAAACCGGTTTGCAGCGCGACCACATGCTGCGTTTCGCGATCACTCATAGGCACTCAACTCCGTTGCGTCACATACAGGATCACAACACATGCAACTTACGATTGATAATTTCGACAATCTCGGCCCGGTAGATTATTCCGGATACTTAGATGCAGAGCGGCTTCCGGCCGTGACGAGGCGGCTCAATAAAGCCTCCACGATGCAGGCGCACTTGATCTCGATTGACGGAAAGATGGTAGTCCCGCACCAGGGATCGCGGGTGTGGCTGAAAAAGTCAGATGGCAGCACACTCTTCGCCGGCTACCTGACCCAGCAGCCTGCCTGCACGCATGCCGGGCGATCGACAGAAGGGGCGATCCTTGGGTATGCACTGACGTGTGGGTCGGATGAATGGCTGCTCGACCTTAAGTCGGCTCCGCAGCGATTGCCCTTCGTTGCACGCACCGCCGGGGCCATCGTAAAGCAGATGACGCAGGATGTTGAACCGGGCAAGTTCGACAGCAGCGGGGTGGAAGGCTGCGACATGATTCCGACGTACTCCGCCAGCGTGCAACAAAAATGGTCGGAACACGTGGCGGAGCTCGCAATCCGGGCGCGGGCAGCGTATCGCGCGGAGGGCGGCTCGATCTCGTTCGCGGCCATCGGCGAGAAGTCCTTCACGATCGATGAGACGAACGCGAACTGCGATCCGGCGGCGCTGACGATCCAGTGCGAGCCATGCCGCCTGAATGACGTGACCGTGATCGGCATGGTGGAACCGCGCACTTATGTGAAGGACTACTTTGAGGGCGATGGGTACACACTGAGCTTCTCACTGGCGGCGACGCCGATGGGGACGATCGACCACACGGTTTTCGAGGATGAATTCCCCGGGACGCAGTTGAACCCCGTGTTGTGGCAGAACGGAAGCGGATCGACGGCGCAGGTCAGCAACGGCATGCTGTCGGCAAATGGCAATGCACTGGTGGAATTGACGGAGCAAGTCGAGATCGGCGGCGGGATCGTCCTGCAGCATGGGTGTTTCGAATTTCAAGCGGCGAGCACGGGGATTCTGGGCGGACTCTATGCCGGCGGGATGGCGAGTGGAAACTGCGTTGCCGGGATCAATGTGTCGCCGAGTGGAGCGCAGTCGATTCTCCAGGCGATCGTGAATGGGGCTCCGACGGGACCGACACTCGCGACCGTGGCCGGCCATCAATACCAGCTCACGACGAGAATTTTCGCGAGCCAGGCCCATCGCAGCGCGCAGGTGTTCCACTCGTCGCAGCATGCCGCGGGTGCGGGCCGTGGGGGCGATGCGATAGCTTCCGATGCGCGCGTGGTGGTGGAGGTTCACGATATCGACCCGGCGAACCCGGCGACGATGGCGGCGCCGGCGACGGTGCTCTATGACGCGGTAATCGCGAATATCGCGGGATACTGCAATTACACGGTCATGAACGGCACCGATCTTCATGGCACGGTCTCCTACACCCGCATGCGTACGAATGGCGGGACGCTGGTGCGAAGCGCGATTCCAGGACAGGCATTTCGGACGCGCTTGCAAGGGGCGCTGGCGGATGGAGGCGAGTGCCGCGTCAACGCGACGCAACTTTACTTTTTGGCAGCCTATGTTCCGGAGGCGTCGGAGCAGATCGTTGTGAGCTACCGGTCGGGTCTTACCGCGAATGCCGAACAGAGCAACGCGGCGGCCATTGCGGCATTAGCGAATTGCAACGACGACGGCGTGCGCTCCAGCGTGCACGGGATGAAGGCTCCCGAGGCGCGCACGACGGAAGACTGCGTGAATGCAGCCCTCGCGCTTCTCGATGACGGAACCCAAAATTCGTGGCAGGGGGAATACCGGGCATGGAGCGACTTTCTCGGGACGGAGGACTTGCACCCGGGGGATACCGTAACCGTGAACGCGCCGTCGCGCAATGCGCAGTTCACTGCGACGCTGCGGGAAGTCGATATTGCGGTGAAGGACTTGCGCGACGACCGCAGTGTTTACCGGGTGAAATTCGCCAACGATGCGGCACAGCCGCTGGCCTTCAGTTTCGATACCAAGCAACTGAGATTGCCGCCGGTGGGAGTCGCGGTTCCGGGGAACTGGACGTTGCCCCCGGTGAAGGACGCGGAATTCTCGCAGATCCTGGCGAGCCAGGTAACGATCGCGACGAATCTTACTCCTGCCACGGGCGGCGGGTTCGAGGTACGCGCGACCGACCAAGGCTGGGGAGCGGCGAACGATCGCAGTTTGTGGGGGCGGTTCGCGGCGCAGAGCTTCACGATCCCGCGACTCTCGCGATCGCAGAGTTATTACATCCGGCAGTATGACAGCGCGCAGCCGCCGAACTACTCGAGCGACTCTATGCTGCTGCACGTGGATTGGCCGTTATGAAGGGTGGGGTGGCAGTGATGGATAGCTTCGAGGAGCGGGTGCTCTCTGACCTCTCAGAGCTCAAGGCGCACATGCGGTGGGTGGTGGGAAACGGGAACCAGGGGAAGATCCAGGAGATGGAGGAGCGTTTGAACCGGCACGAGACGCACCTGCAGCGAATGGTGGGCGTGGGGTCGGCGATTGCAGCGGGGATCACGGTGATGAACTTGATCGTGAACTTTCTAAAACTGCATCGCTAAGTCCGGAGAAGTTTGAGACAGGCGGGCCTCGGTCCGTCTTTTTTGTTTTTGTAGAAGAGGAGATGAAAATGAATTTCTTGGCGAAACTGTTGCAGGGTATTGCGTTTGTTCCAGCCGTGGTGCACGGGGTGGAAGCGCTGTTCGGAAGCAAGAGCGGCGATGACAAAAAGCAGGCGGCGTTATCGTTTGTAAGTTCGGCGCTCAACATGACGGACGCGATCGCGAACAAGCAGATCGTCGATCCGAACAAGTTCCAGGGCGGGTTGTCGAAGCTGATCGATGGGGTCGTCGATTGCTTGAATGCGAGCGCCTGGGCGAAGCAGTAGATTCGTGTCCCACCCTGTCCGCAAAAGCTGCGGATGAGGGTGGGGCACCACAGTTTTGGTAGGATGCGCGTTATGCAGGCGGGCACGAACAAGTGGCAACGAGTGGACAATACGGGGTGCTTTCCCTGGGCCTTGCGAGCGTTTCTGCTTTCATGGGCGATCATGCTGCCGTATGCGGTCATCACCGGGAGCAAAGGTTGGTTCGGTTGGTCTTTGATGTGCGTTCTGACGGGAGTCTGGTGGACGCTGCGGGAACGAAGCCAGCGAAGCGTGGTCGCACCGGAAATGACAGTCGGGGTCGTGCCCTCGGTTCTATACCCCGACGAGCGCTGTCTCGTGACGCTCAGGATCGAAGGGGACAAGGCGCGCACGGTCCGCTGGTGGAGCGCGGAGCTCATGATTGCGCAGACAGGGGATGAGCCGAAGGTGTTGGTGAGCGCGGAGTTTGCAATCGATCCCGAGGCCGGGAGCGCCCCGGTTTCAGAGTTGCAGATGGTATTGGTGGCGCCAGGAGCCGCGGCGTTGGGGGATACCGCCGGAAACGAATGCTTTGTGCAAGCCACGGTTCAAACGGATCGGGGAAGAATGGAATCGGGAAGAGTGCCGGTGGAGCTGATCGTGGGCAGAGCGTAGGGATGCGGAGCGCACTTAGCCGGTGAAAAGTTTGGCAACCCACCCTCTCCTGCGGAGGAGGGTGGGGCACCCACAGTGGTGCGGGTGCCCGTTTCCGAATGGAAATCTACGTAAGGGCTTCGTTCCAATTCTCGAGATAGTTCTTAATCACGCTCATGAACTGGTCAGCGACGGCACCATCGATCACGCGGTGGTCGTAGCCAATCGAGATGTGGCAAACGGAGCGGATGGCGATCGAGTCATTGCCGTCTTTGTCGGTGACCACGGCTGGGGTTTTATAGATCGCGCCGATTCCCATGATCGCCAACTGCGGCTGGCTGATGATCGGCATGCCGAACTTGGCGCCGAAGATTCCTGGGTTGGTGATGGTGAAGGTGCCACCCTGGACATCTTCCGGCTTCAGTTTCTTAGCGCGAGCGCGCTCGCCGAGATCGGTGATGGCGCGCTGCATGCCGACGAAGCTGAGCTCATCGGCGTGCTTGACGACCGGGACAATCAAACCCCAGTCGAGAGCCACCGCGATTCCTAAATTGATGTCCTTCTTGTAGTGAATGTTCTCGCCTTCGACAGAGGCGTTGACGATGGGCCACACGCGCAAGGCGTGCGCCACGGCACGCGCATAGAACGGCGTGTAGGTGAGCTTGAGCCCGGTCTTTTCCTGGAAAGAATTTTTCTGTTTCTCACGCAGCTTGACAATGCGGGTGAAGTCGACCTCGAAGACGCCGTGCACGTGGGCGCTGGTGCGCTTCGACATGACCATGTGATCGGCAATTTTCTTGCGCATGACCGACATAGGCTCGATCAGGCCCGGGGTGCCGACGAACTTGTTGGCGGCCGAGGCTGCCACCGGCGCCGTGGCAGAGGGAGCAACCGAGGTGGCGGGTTGCGCTGAAGTTGGCTGAGGCGCGGAGGGAGCGGTCTTCTGCTTTTCTACGAAGGCCTGGATATCTTCCTTGGTGATGCGGCCGCCCATGCCGGATCCGCGGACCCTGGCGAGATCGACGTTGGCTTCCTTGGCGAGTTTGCGGACGAGAGGCGAGGTGCGAACGCGATCGCCGGAGGCGGAGGTGATTTCTTCCTCTGTTTCGGTGGCAGTTTCCTTCACTTCTTGAGCAGCGGGTTTGCTGACGCTCGGCTCGACTTTGGGCGCGGTGGACGCAGCTGCCGGAGTGGCAGCCGCGGCACCGGCTGCGCCGCCGATGGTGGCGACGACGGTGTTGACCTGCACGGTATTCCCAGCGGCGACCTTGATGTCGCTCAGGACTCCGGAGACGGGGGCGGGAATCTCGGCGTCAACCTTATCGGTTGAAATCTCGAAGAGCGGCTCATCCCGCTGAACGGTGTCGCCGACATTCTTGAGCCACTTGGTGATGGTTCCCTCGAAGATGGACTCGCCCATCTGGGGCATGACGACATCGGTCTTGGGGCCGGCGGGGGCTGGGGTAGAGGGAGAGGGGGCAGCCGGGGCGCTGGCTGGGGCGCCATCGGGTTGAGCGGAGGCCTTGGGCGGCTCGGCAGGGGCCGTTTTCGCCCCGGGGGTGGCATTCGCGCCGGCGTCGATGGTAGCGACGATCGTATTGACTTGGACGGTCTGGCCGGCCTGGGCCTTGATCTCCTTCAGAACGCCGGAGGCGGGAGCGGGAATCTCGGCATCGACCTTGTCGGTGGAAATCTCGAAGAGCGGTTCGTCCCGCTGGACCTGGTCGCCGGGCTGCTTCAGCCACTTGGTAATGGTGCCTTCAAAGATCGATTCCCCCATCTGGGGCATGATGACGTCGGTAGGCATTTCTTTCCTTCGATGAGATAACGGGATAGAGGGATTCGGACCCTGAATTGCAAACCAGAAATTATAGCTGACGGAAGGGATTCCAAGGGAAAATGGGTCATCTCGCGGGAATCAGCGCCCAATATGAGCAAAAGGACAGGGACTTTGGGCCAAATGGGGTTTCGCGAAGAAGAATTTCTTGACATCCCCTTGAACGGGATCGATAAAAGAGAACGTTCAGGGGGGAGTATGGATACACTAGGCCATAAACTTGCAGTGGGGATAGTCAGCGTTCTAATTATTTTTAGTGCCGTAGTAGAAGCTTCCGATAAGGTCGATCCAGCCGATCTAGTTACAAAGCATCTCGATTCTATCGGGAATGCGTCGGCCCGCACGGCGAATACATTAAGGACTGGGGCGGGAACGGCAGTCCTGGATGTGATTTCCGGCGGCATGGGACACATGGAGGGCACCTCTCAAGTTGCGTCCATGGGCAAGCAGTTTAATTTCATCATGTACTTCAATGCCTCAGACTATATTGGTGAGCAATTCAAGTTCGACGGCAAGAAAGCTCTGGTTGCCGACAATAATCTAGATCGACGCGTGAACCTTGCATTCTTCATGTACCGTCACGACACAATCCTGAAAGAAGGCTTATGGGGCGGCGTGTGGAATTCCGGATGGCCCCTGCAGGACTTGAAGGGGAGAGAAGCGGAACTGAAGTACGAGGGCACAAAGAAAATCGACGGGAAGCAGTTGCTCGTATATCTCTATGTGCCACGCCATGCCGAGAAAGAGTTACGAATTCGACTTCTCTTCGACCCGGAAACATTTCGCCATGTACGCACGATCTATGACGCGATGGGACCAATCGGCGATCTTCCGGCGGTATCGGTGACCGAGGCTTTCAGCGATTTCAGAGACGAAAAGGGCCTGATGTTGCCGCACTCCTGGGTTGTCCGATTCGAACCCGGGCAGGCGGGCTCAAGCTTTTTCGTCTGGAAGGTAAATCTGAAGGACGTAAAAGTTGTGGCGGTAAGCGCGCCGGCAGCCGCGCAGCCCGCGCCCGGCGCGCAGAAAGCGCCAAATGCGCAACCAACGCCTGGCGCACAGGCAAATCCCAGCGCGCAGCCAGCCTCCAATGCCCAGCCGGTGCCCAGCTCGCAGGCGATGCCCAGTTCGCCGGCTACGCCAAAGAAGTAGCGACCAGCGGAAATCAAAAAGGCCCGGAGTTTACGAGCTCCGGGCCTTTCTTGTTGAATGCGAGCGAAGTTATTTCTTCGGCGGCGCTGGGGCGGGGTTGGCCGCGCTCGAGGGCGCGATACCCGAAGGCGTTCCATAGGTCTGCCACATCTCCTGGACGGCAGGCGAGAGCTTGTCCGAGTGCTTAATGAAGGTGATGACGCGCCAGATGTCTTCGTCTTTCAAGGTCTTTTCCCAAGCCGGCATGCCGGTCCAGCGAACACCGGTTTTGGTCACCCAGAACAAATGCCAATCGGGATCGCCAGGAATGCGGCGAATGATTTGCGGAACGCGCGGATAGAAGGCGCTGCCCATGGGACTGACGTGACCGTTGTCAGAGACGCTGCCATGGCACAGGGAGCAGTTCTTTTCGTACAGCATGGCTCCGCTCATCAGGTTGTCATCGGTGGGCTGGATGGGGTTGTCGGTTTTAGGCGCAGACCTCTCCACGGAGGCGTCCATCGCCATTTCGGCCATTTCTTTTTCGACTGAATTCATGGCGGCATCGGCGCGAATGTTGATGTATCCGAGCTTCAGAAAAAGGAAAAACCCGCCAAACAGGACGATGAGAGTGACGAGCACACCGAGGATGAATCCACGCATTCCCAATTCTCCCGTGAAACCGCTATGCAGATTGTAAGCGCGCTGAGGCGATTTCGTCTGCACGGGAAGTGTAACCGCGGCCGCACGTCGCGCGCGCGGAATCCGAGATGACTCTGCCGCGGATGAGAAAAACACTTGCGTAACCACTCAGGTGCGCACCGGGTGCGGATCGCAAATCCGGCTGCTATATTCAAAGGTTGTTCCTCGTCCCGTGAGACTTGTATCCGGCCTTCGATTTTCCTCACTACCCAGCGGCCCTCGGCTGCTCAGGGGCCTGCTGCCTCTATTCCTTTTTCTAAGCCTGATTTCACTTGCTGGCTGCAAACGCGGATCGCTGAAGCAGGCGGAAGTGATGTACGTTTCTGCGCCCCAGGCGAACCTGCGGGACCGCGTCTCGGCGGTATACAACAAGGTGGGAATCGTGTACGCCGGTGACAAGGTCGAGGTGCTGGAGAAGCAGAAACGATTTGTGCACGTCAAGACGAGCAGCGGCCTGGATGGTTGGCTGGAGCTGCGATACCTGGCGGGCCAGGACGTCTTCGATGGGTTCGAGAAGTTGAAGAAGGAAAACGCGAAGACCCAAGTGGAAGCGCAGGGCACAACCCGCGCCGAGCTGAACATTCACCTTACGCCCGACCGCGAAGGTGATCACCTCTACCAGATGAAAGAGGGCGAAAAGGTCGAGGTCCTGAAGAAGGCCAGTTCCGAAAAAAACACCGGCGTTCCAAAGCCGGCGAAGCCAATTCCATCGAAAGAGCCGGTTAAGAAGGCAGCAACGCCAGCGACCAGAGCGCCGGTAGCGGCGACGAAGGCACCCGAGGAGCAGGCTGCGGCGATGGAAGACTGGTGGCTGATTCGCGACAGCCAGGGCCACGTGGGCTGGGTGCTGATGCGGATGATCGACCTGGATGTGCCGCTCGACATTGCACAATATGCAGAGGGACAGCGCATCATGGGGTATTTCATCCTGGACAAGATCCAGGACGGCGATAAGCAGGTGCCGCAGTACCTGGTCTTGATGAGCGCCCCCAAAGAGGGCCTGCCCTACGATTACGACTCCATCCGCGTCTTCAGCTGGAATTCGAAGCGGCATCACTATGAGACGGCATACCGTGAGCGCAATATTTTCGGCGTGTATCCGGTCACGAACGGCATGGAGGATTTCGGAAAAGAGGGCGTGGAGCCGGTTTTCACCATCCAGGTGAAAGATGAAACCGGGGCGACCGTGCCGCGGAAATTCAGGATGGTGCAGCCGGTGGTCCGGCGAGTGCTGCTGCCGGGTCAGAACGAGAAGACGGAGCCGAAGTTGATGCGGCCGGAGCCGGTGAAGAGAAACGAAGAAGGAAAGGCGAAAAAACGCCACTGAGGTGAGGGCGAGTTGCCCGAGCAGCTCTGCTTTTGTGGTTTCTTTTTGAGCAGCTCGCAATTCCGCACCCGAAATCAGGCAGCTTCGCCCTGAAGTCGTCCATCCAACGGAAAGAACGGAGAGACGGCCATGGCTGAGAAGGTGAAAGACCTGAAGTTGAATCGGGATTATAAGAAGTTCCTGTATTACATCGATGGCGAAGGCAGCGTCTGCCAGAAACCCAAGTCCGGCGAAGGGGAGGCGAAGGTGCTGGTAGAGAACGCTGTGCAGCGGGATAACCAGTTCCTGTATTTCATCGACAAGGAAGGCGATATTTCGCGGTCGCCGAGGGGAACGAAGAAGAAAGCCGCATAGCAGCTCAACGAATGGAATGGATATGATGGATGGCCGGGTCTCTCCCGGCCATTCTCTTTGCGGGAAACTGCTCTCCAGCATCTCACCGCAGGCACGACTGACGCACTCCATGAGTTCCGACCTGAACTTCTATATCTTCCGGGAAGGACGCCGCCAGATTCCGGGGCAGCGGCTCCTGGCGGAGCTGCGCGAAAGCCTCGCGCGCGCCGTGGACGACGCGGGCTGGACGGACGCGCTGTTGAGGTCCGGCGAGTTGGAGTCTGCGCTTGCGGATGGCGGCCTGAGCCAAGCCGAAGCTCAAGCGAAAATTACGGACAGTTGTGCCGAGTCGATGGTGGCTGCGGATCATCACCCCAAGGCAGAACTTCTACGGAGGTTGCCGGAAGGCATTTCGGGAGAGCTTACGGTTGCGACTCCGGAAGGGTTCGCTTACTACGCGCTGCATCCCAGGCAATACGCGGATGTGGTGGAGCGATGCGGAGACATCAAGAGCGCAGTGATCGTGGGGATCCGGAGTATCGGGACGACGCTGAGCGCGATGGCTGCGGCGGCGCTGCGACAGCGGGGTTCCAAGGCTGTGCGGTTGACGGTTCGGCCGGAGGGCCATCCCTTCGAACGGCAAGTGAGTTGGACGCCGGCACAAGCCACATCGATTGGGGCTGGCATGGTGAGTGGAGCGACGTTTGTCGTGGTGGATGAAGGGCCGGGTCTGAGTGGATCTTCGTTTCTCGCGGTAGCCGAGGCGCTCGTCGCGGCAGGCGTGGGACGGGAGCAGATTGTGCTGGTGCCAGGGTATGCGGTAGATCCATCGAGGCTGCGCGCCAGGGATGCGGAGCGACGATGGAGCGAATTCCGTTGTGTTCCCGCAAAAGATGCGCCGCGACCTTCAGGAGAGTGGATTGGAGCGGGGGAGTGGCGGCCGCGTTTTCTCGGCGACGAGCGACATTGGCCTGGGGCCTGGACGAACCTGGAACGCTCTAAGTTCCTGTCGGAGGATGGCCGGACTCTCTGGAAGTTTGAAGGGTTGGGCCCGTACGGAGAGCGGTCTCGAACGCAAGCGCGGAGATTGGCCGAGAATGGATTCGGGCCGAGAGTGCTGGCGGAGGAGTCGGGCTACGTCGGCTATGAGCGACTGCGAGGGACGCCTGCGCGCAGGGAAGATCTGGAGGCTGAACGGATCCGAAGAATAGCGTCGTATTGTGCATTTCGCGCGAAGGAGTTTGAGTACGAGGTGAGCGAAGGGCAGCAGCAGGATCTCTCGACCATGGGGCGGGTGAATTTCGAGCGAGAGTTTGGGGAGCCGTTGCCGGAGCAGTGGACGCGTCTGGAGATTGTGAAGCCCACGATTTGCGATGCGAAGATGTCGCCGCAGGAGTGGCTTCTGACCGAGGACGGGCGCTTCCTGAAGGTCGACGCTACCTCGCACGGGGATGATCACTTCTTCCCGGGACCGTGCGACATTGCATGGGACCTCGCGGGCGCCATGGTGGAATGGGAGATGGATGCTGTTGGCCGAAATGCGCTTCTGCGCGAGTATCAGCACCTGAGCAAAGATGACGCGTCGGGGCGCATTGCAAACTACCTTCGCGCGTATGCGGTGTTTCGTTTCGCCTGGGCGAAGATGGGTGCGGCTGCTATGAAAGGAACGCCTGAGGAAGAACGGCTGATGCGTGAGTACCGCCGGTATCGAGCGCACGCCGAAGGCGTCGGTGCCGCTTCAGCGCATTCCTAGCCGCAGCAGGGGCTTCAGGGTCGCGTTGTTCGTGATCAAGTCGGCTACGTAGCGACCGACGGCGGGCCCGTTCTTGAAGCCGTGACCGGAACCGCCGCCCACGATCCAGCAGTTCTTCCATTCCGGATGACGATCGATGAGGTAGTCGTGCGACGGCGTGTTCTCGTACTGGCAGACGCGGGTCTCGACGATGGGAGCCTCGGCCAAGAGCGGGAAGCGGTCGCGCACGAATTCTCGGACTTGTTGCGCGTACGGGGCTGTGGATTGGCGGTCCATGGTGTCGGGATCGGCGGGTTGTTGAATCAGGTCCACCGCGAGTTTGAATCCGCGATTCTCGATGTCGGGAATTCCGTAGGCGTCCCAGTTCTCGTCGCCCATGAAGATCCAGGTTGGCATATGCGGCGGTGCGAAGTCGCTTAGGGCGGCGGGAACACCCAGGAAGAAGATCTCGGCGCGGACCGGGGTGATGTAGTTCCCGAGCAGCTCGGGAAAGAGCTTGGGGAGCCAGGGGCCGCAGGCGAAGATGTAAGCGTCGGCAGAGATGGTTTCGCCTTCCGAGGTCTTGATTGATCCACCATGGATGGGGGCGGAGATCGACGCCTGTCGATACTCGATTCCATCGCGGGTGAGCAGTTCGGTGAGTAGCTGCACGGCGCGACGCGCCATGAGCGCCCCGCTGTCTGGCTCGAAGACGGCGCATTCGCTGGCTTTGAAGCAGATCTGCGGAAATCGCGAGGAGAGTTGGGCGGCGGGGATGAGTTCACATTCGGCTCCAAGCGATCGAATGACGGCAACGCTGTTCTGCACCCACTCGGTTTTCTCTTCGGAAAAAGTCAGCACTCCGGTGCGATGAAAGAGCTTCTGCCCGCAACGTTGTTCGAGGGCGAGCCACTCGGGGAGGGACTCGAAGGCCCATCGGCTGTAGAGTTCGCCATCGCCGTAAGCCATGCGGGTGATACGCGTCTCGCCGCCGGAGCTGGAACGGCTATTCGCTGGCCCGTGGGCATCGATCATGACCACGCGCAGGCCTGCTTTGCGCAGGAAGTAGGCGGTCCAGCTACCGAAGACGCCCGCGCCGATGACGGCTATATCGAAACGCGTGTTCATTCGGCGTCGCGGTGGACCGTGGCTGGAGAAAACGCGGGCAGGCAGACGGCGATGTATTCGGCGCCGCTCGCTTCGGGGGTGGAGTAGCGAACCCATTCTCCGGCGCGGGTGATGATCGCCTGTCCAGCGCGGACGTCGGTGTGACCCCCGTCGTGCTCAACACGGATGAGACCCTTCAGCACCACGGTGAACTCGTCGAAAGCAGGTCTCTGCCCGGGCTCCTGCCAGCCCTCGGGACTGCGCATGTGGGCGATGCTGGCGGCCTCGGTGCTGGAGTTCACCCGGCCAATGTATTCATCGATGAGCTTAGGCTTGTTGCCGGCTGCCGTGATGCGAGTCGGTTGTGAGATCAGCGTAGGCATGCGGGATAGTGTAGCGAGAGAGGGTGGGCGAGGGTAGTCCTTCGGCCAAACGCTCCGGAGGACAGCGGTTTGACTTGTCGTGATCGTGAGGACAGCAGGTCCATACGTCGCTGCGCTCCTCTGGATGACAAGGGAGGGCGATGGTGGCGTGGGCTTACCGCGTCGTACGCTTGGTGCGATCCGCTCGGGACGACGGCTACCGGTAGAAATCGCGGATGGCTTCGATCACGCGGTGCTGTTCCTCTTCGGTGATCTCGGGGAAGATAGGAAGCGCAAGGACCTCCCGGGCGGCCAGTTCGGTATGCGGCAAGTCGCCGGGGCGGTAGCCGAGATAGCCGAAACAATCCTGCAAGTGCAGCGGGACAGGGTAATAAACTTCGCTTCCGATACCGCGAGCGGCGAGGAACTGGCGCAAATCATCGCGGCGCATAGCGCGAATCACGTACTGGTGATAGATATGATGGGCTTGCTGCATGGTGCATAGCAGACGCACCGGTTCGCGTGCTGCCCATCCTCCGCGCGAAGCAGGGGCGGCCAGACCAAGTTCCACGAGCATGGTGTCGTAACGGGCAGCGACTTCCCGCCGTCGCGCATTCCACTGGTCGATATATTTCAGCTTCACTCGTAGAACGGCGGCCTGGATGGAGTCGAGGCGGCTGTTCCAGCCGATTTCTTCATGGTAATAACGTACCCGGCTGCCGTGGTTGCGCAGGCGCCGGACGTGATCGGCCGCTTCGGGATCGTTGGTGGTGACGAGGCCGCCATCTCCGAAGGCGCTGAGGTTCTTGGTGGGATAAAAGCTGAAGGCTGCGATGTGCCCGAGGGAACCCGCCCGGCGACCTCGCCAAGTTGCTCCGAAGGCCTGGGCTGCGTCTTCCACGATCTTCAAATCGTGTTCGCGGCCGAAGCGCTCGAAGCGATCCATGTCGGCGCACTGGCCGTAAAGATGCACGGGCATTACGGCCTTCAGGCCTGCTGCCGTTCCGGAAAAGAGTTTGGCTTCCACCTGTCCCGGGTCCAGGTTGAGGGTGTCGGGATGGATGTCGACGAATACCGGACGCGCACCACAGCGCACGATCGAGCTGGCGGTGGCGAAGAAGCTGAATGCAGTGGTAATAACGTGATCGCCGGCACCTACGCCGCATACCGCCAGGGAGAGCCAGAGCGCGTCGGTGCCGGAGGCACAGCCGACGGCCGCCTTGGTCCCGAGATAAGCGGCTGATTCCCGTTCGAAGGCCTGCACCGCTTCGCCCAGGACCAGGTGCTGCGACTCGCAGACTTCCTCGATGGCGGCATAGATTTCCTTGCGAATCGACGCGAATTGCCGTTTTAAGTCGAGCATCGGAACGGCGGTGGTGGTGACGCTGGCGTCGGGCATGGCAAATGAAAATTGTAGCAGGGCTTTCTATTTCACATTCGCGAACAACGGGTAGTGGGATGCGACCGCCATGAAGAAAAGCAGCGGAAAAGTGAGCACAAAATTAATGCGCGAAACCAGGAACGAGAGGCGCGCAGCTTTTGCGGCTTCGGGGGGAATGGGCGTGCCATTCGCAAGGTTGGCGGTCGTCCAGCGAATGATTTTCTTCTGCATACGCCAGAGCAGTCCCCAGACGTTGAACATCATGAACCATCCCATGCCGCCGCCCACGCCAATGGCGAGCATGCGGTTGCTCTCCCAGCCGTGCTGGTTCAGCGCGATGTAGAGGTACGAGGCAGCGAGAACAATGATGGTCATCAAGATAGTGAGGACCGGACCTTTGCGAAGCGCTTCGGCCGGCGACATGAGGATGCCCATCTCGAGGATGAAGGCGACGGTCCAGATGCCGAAGAAGCTGCCCATGGCAGCGCCCGGCTTGACGCCGGCATTGTTGGCGTCGCTGACGACGATGGTTGACCAGTACCAGACACCGGCGAAGACGGTGACAACCGAGGACCAGCGGAACCACCAGAGTGCGCGGGGCATCAGTTGCGAAATCACGAAACTTTTTTCCGCGGGCTGGGCCGCCTTCACGAGCGGGATATTTACCAGATTGAAATAGTAGAGCAATCCGACCCACGTAATTCCGGCGACAAAATGAACCCATCGAAGTGCCAGCAGGAAGAGAGAGGTATCGAAATCTAAGCTCAATTGGGGAGGTGTAATAGCGGCAATTTGGGGGGCAAACATGCAATTTCCTCGATTTCGGCGCAGTAGGCGAGCCGGGAGTTTTCGCAGCTTCGGAGCATCCCAGAACGGCGCAAGCGCATTGTAAAACAGTGTGGACTCATTGCCCGGAGTTGCATTTGCGGGGAATGGGACTTATCGTACATGTGCTCGCGTTGTCGCTTTTTGCAACGCGGTCTGTAGACTACGGATACAACACAGACCCGGGAGATCTCCGAAAGGGCGTAGCGGAGACGAGAACCGGGCTGGGCTGACCATAACAAGGAAGGCGAACCATGGAAAACAAGCCCGCACAGAACATCCAGGATTCATTTCTCAACACAGCCCGCAAGGACAAGACGATTGTCACGATTTATTTGCTGAGCGGGGTAAAGCTGACCGGTCGGATTCGTTCGTTCGACAAGTACTCTGTCGTTCTGGATACGAACAACCAGGAACAGCTGATCTTCAAGCACGCGATCTCCACGGTTGTATTGCCGCGCCCGTCTCATGGCGGCGATGTGCGGCACGCGGAGTTGAAGCCGGTTGCCTCGGTAGGCAACGTGGCACAGTCCAACCCCGCGGAGGGTTAGAATCGCCCGCCGTAAGAAGCAGGACAGGGAAGAGAACTCACTGGTTTCGGCCTATGAGTCGCAGAGGGAACGCAGCGCAGCGCGTTCGTCTGCCCGAACCGGCTCGCAGCAGGAGCGGGCTTTCCTGGTTGGCGTGGAATTTTCGAGCCGGCGGTTCCGTAACGGGGAGCCGCACCGCAAGTCCGACGCAACCTCCCCGATCCCTCCAAGCGCAAAGATCGCGCGCGATGCGGCACTGGCGGCGCCGGTGCCGGATGCACACACAGATGCCGTGGCACCCGAAGATACTCTCGACGAGTTGCGGGAGCTGACGCGCAGCGCCGGGGCTGAGATTGCCGGCGAGATGGTGCAGAAGCGCGATCGGCCGGATCCCGCAACCCTTCTCGGCAGCGGAAAGCTGGAAGAGCTGCAGGGAGCGGTGGCATCGGCGGATGCGGACATCGTCATCTTCGATCACGATCTATCGCCGTCGCAGCAGAGGAATATCGAAAGAGAACTGCATGCACGGGTGATCGACCGCACGCAGCTGATCCTCGACATCTTTGCCCGCCACGCCCGCACGAGTGAAGGCCAGTTGCAGGTCGAACTGGCACAGTTGGAATACCTGTTGCCGAGACTCGGCGGACGCGGTATCGAGATGTCGCAGCTCGGTGGCGGCATCGGAACCCGCGGACCGGGTGAAACGCAACTCGAGACCGACCGCCGGAAGATCAACCGTCGCATCCGTCATGTGCAGAAACAATTGGAGGATGTGCGAAGAATCCGTCGCCAGCAGCGTGCGCGGCGCGAAAACGTTCCGGTGGCGGTGGTAGCGCTGGTCGGCTACACCAATGCAGGCAAATCGACGCTCTTCAATACACTGACCAAGGCGGGCGTCTACGCGTCGTCGAAAATGTTCGCGACCCTCGATCCCACGTTGCGAGGAGTGACGCTGCCCTCCAAGCGGCAGGTGCTTTTGTCCGACACTGTCGGTTTTATTCGCAACCTGCCGACCACGCTGGTTTCCGCTTTCCGCGCGACGCTGGAGGAGGTGCAACGGGCAGCGCTGCTTTTGCATGTGGCAGATGCCACAAGTCCAGTTGCGCTGGACCAGCAACGCCAGGTGGACGAGGTGCTCGGGGAACTTGAGGTGCAAGACAAGCCGCAGATCCATGTGATGAACAAGATCGACCTTCTGCCGGAATCGAAACGGAGCGTGTTGATCAACACGGCAAAGGTGGTGCACATTTCCGCGGCCAAGGGAATGGGGCTCGAGGCGTTGCTGGCGGCCATCGACGAAGCGATCACGGAAGATCCGGTCCAGAGGGTGAAATTGCGGATTCCGCAGTCGGATGGTAAGGCGCTGGCGTTGATCGAAGCCAAGGCGAGGACGCTACGACGACAATATCGCGCGGAAGCGGTTCACCTGGAAGTGCAAGCCCCGGAGTCGGTGGTGCGCAAATTGCGGAAGTATGTGGTGCCGCCGAAGAACGGCTAGAGTCTTATCCAGCCGGCGCGAATCAGCAGCAAACTCAGGCTTCCGACAATCAGCCATAACACAATTCCATGTACCAGCGGCCGTACGCCGACTCGCTTCAGCGATGACGGCGCGAGGCTTGCGCCGATGAGGAAGAGGGTGGCATCGAGACCGAGCCGGGCAGCGTAATTGATCGCGTGGTAGGCCGACGCGCCGCGTGGCAGGTAGGTATTGGCGACCGCCGCGAGGCAGAAAAACAGAATGAACCAGGGCCACTGAATCCGGACTGGGTTATCGGTTCCAGCATGTTGCCGCCGGACGACCGCAGCGGTCCCGAGAGTCATAGGGACGATCCAAAGCGCACGGGCGAGCTTCACGGTGGTGCCGATCGCAAGGGCAATCACACCGTATTTAGCGGCCGCACCCACGACCGAGCTGGTGTCATGAATCGCCAACGCGGCCCAGAGTCCGAATTGGGTCTGAGTGAGATGCAGGCGGCCGCCGATCACCGGGAAAATCAGCAATGCGATCGAATTCAGAATGAAAATCGTGCCTAACGAGACAGACATCTCGTCGTCGGTGGCGTGGGCTACCGGACCGACGGCGGCGATGGCGCTTCCTCCGCAGATCGCAGTTCCAGTCGAGATCAGGAACGCGTGGCGCGGTTGCACCTGGAGCAGTTTACCCAGCGCCCATCCGCAGAGCATGGTGAACGTAATGCCAAGCGCGGTGTAGAGAAATCCTGAGCGGCCCGCCCGAACCACCTGCTGGAGGTTCATTCCGAAGCCCAGCCCGACGACCGAAGCCTGCAAGAGGTACTTGGTGACGTTACGGGATTCCGTGGCGTAGGGATGATGCGTGAGGAAAGCAAATACGAGGCCGCAAAGCAAGGCGATTGGCGGAGAGGCCCAAGGAGATGCTGCAAAAATCAGCAATAAGAAAAAAAGCACTTTTGACATTGCACTTGGTTAAAGAATAGCAGCGAGAGTCTCTGCGGAGGGCGGAGAAACTAAAACGGGCCCGCTGCCAAGGAGCGGTGACATTTCCTTGGCCTAAGGCCCGTTCGATCCTGAAGTGGATCGGAGGTGATATATCCATGCTACCCCCATCTTGGCTCATGTCAAGCAAAGTCGAGGGTAGTTTTTCGATTTGGTCAGCTCGCAATTTCAGAGTTTCTGAGTCATGCGACAAGAACGCTGTTAAGTGGCTGAAAACAGATGGGCTGTGTGGTTTGACGCACGAGGCGCGTAAATAGTACAGTAATGTGTTTCAGTCCTCATTCTTCTTCTGCTGTTACCAGGACTTTAGCCAACAACCGAATGGATCAAATTCTCAAGCAACTAGGCGAATTACTGCTCGGAGCGGTGCCCACGATCGTCCTCTTGCTCCTGCTGTACGCCATTTACCACGTCTTGATACATCGTCCTCTGCTGCGGGTGTTGGAGGAGCGACACGCGCGCACGGAGGGGGCGGTGCAAAAAGCACGTGCCGATATCGCGGCGGCTGAGAATAAGACAGCCGAGTACGAACAGAAGCTGCGCGAGGCGCGGGCTGCGATTTACAAAGCGCAGGAAGAGCGAAGGAAGAAAGCGGACCAGGCGCGGGCGGAAGTGATTGCCGAAGCACGCAGCCGGGCAGCGGCCAAGGTTGCCGAGGCACGCAGGTCCATTCACGACGAATCCGAGGCAGCGCAAGGTGTGCTGCGGGCGGAAGCCGAGCGTCTTGCCAATGAAATTGTGAGTGCTGTTCTGCGCCCTGCGGAAGCAGGAGGGTGGACCGTTCTTGGGGGCCAGTCATGAAGATCCAGCTTCGGAGATGCGTTTTCGTGCTGCTGGCCACCATGGTGCTTTCGTTCGCATCCTTCGCCCAGGAGGCGCAGGAGAAACCTGCTTCCCGCTCGACGCAGTCAACCGAACCGCGAGCGAGCCAGCCTACAAACCCCAATGCGGCAGTGAGCCGGGAATTGGTGGAGGCCTCGAAGGCGGCGGAAGGCGAGCCCGAAAACAAAGACCAGGCCACCGGCTTGAAACACTCCACGGCGGTGCAATGGATTGCGAAGAAGACGGGAATCAGCGTGGAGACGGCCTACTGGATCGCGATGGCTATCAATTTCGCGATCGTGTTTGTCGCGATCGGCGCGCTGATGAAGTCGCAGCTACCCGGATATTTCCGCTCGCGCAACGAGGCGATCCAGCGGGGGATCCAGGAGGCGCGGGCCGCGAGCGAAGACGCGAAGCGGCGTTTGGCGGACATTGAAGCGCGGCTGTCGAAGCTGGATTCCGAGGTAGCGCAGGTTCGCGCCTCGGCGGAAACGGAGTCGGCAGACGAAGAGGGGCGTATTCGCGTCGCTGCGGAGACGGATGTGAGGCGAATCCTGGACTCTGCCGCACAGGAGATTGATGCTTCGGCGCGCCAGGCCCGCCGCGATCTCAAAGCGCTGGCGGCAGGGTTGGCAGTCGACCTGGCGGCCCGCAAGTTGCAGGTGGACCAGGCAACCGACGAGTCGCTGATTCGCAACTTTGTGTCGCAGTTCGGAAAGGATGGGAGATAGCGATGGCTTCCGTAAATAGCCGTTATGCTCGCGCCCTGGCCGACGCTGTATTTGACAGCGGCACGAATGTCACGATGGCAGAGCACGATCTGAACACCTTGGTAAACCTGGTGGCCGAGAACGAAGACCTTCGGCGGGTGTGGGAAAATCCTTCGATCCCGGTTGAGCAAAAGCGTGCCATTCTCGACGTGCTGGCGGAGCGTGCCGGCATCGTAAAGATCATTCGCAACTTTGTGGCTGTGCTCATCGACCACCAGCGCATTCGGCAGCTCCCGCAGATTGCGCGCCAGTTCGAACTGGAACTCAACACCCGGATGGGTTACGCCGAGGCCGACGTGACCAGCGTGCATGAACTCGGTGGGGAAGACCGGGAAGCCATCGAGCAGCAGATCGAGCGCGTGGTGGGCAAGAAGGTGCGCGCGCGCTACCAGACCAACAACGGCCTGCTGGGCGGAGCAGTGATTCGCGTCGGCAGCACGGTTTACGACGGCTCGATCCGAGGCCAATTGGCCAGGATCAGGGAACAGCTCAGCGCGAACTAACGCGCCTGCAACGTCAGTGGTTAAAGAAATTCTGGCTGCGCGAGCGGCCCCGAAAAGACAATTCAATATGGCGCAGATTAAAGCAGACGAGATTACAAAGCTCATTCGCGAACAGATCGAGAATTACGAAACCAAGATCGCGGTCGATGAGGTGGGCACGGTGATGTCGGTGGGCGACGGTATCGCCCGGGTGTACGGCATCGACAAAGTAATGGCCGGCGAACTGTTGGCGTTCCCGCATGGCGTGGCCGGCATCGCCATGAACCTCGAAGAGGACCAGGTCGGCGCGGTGCTGCTCGGCGAATACACCGAGATCAAAGAGGGTGACGAAGTAAAGCGCACCAAGCGCATCATGAGCGTGCCCGTCGGCGAAGCTTTGATCGGCCGCGTGGTCAATGCTCTGGGTCAGCCCATCGACGACAAGGGTCCGATCGCGACCGACAAGTTCAACCCGGTGGAGCGCATCGCTCCCGGGGTGATCGATCGTCAGCCGGTGCGCGAGCCCATGGCTACCGGATTGAAGGCGATCGACGCGATGATTCCGATCGGCCGCGGGCAGCGCGAACTGATCATCGGAGACCGCCAGACGGGCAAAACCGCGGTTGCGCTCGATGCCATCATCAACAACAAGGGCCAGAACCTGATTTGCGTTTACGTGGCGATCGGGCAGAAGCGCTCGAGTGTTGCGCAGGTCGTGAAGATCCTGGAGGACAACGGTGCGATGGATTACACCATCGTGGTCGTTGCCTCGGCCAGCGATCCTGCACCGATGCAGTACCTGGCGCCTTATTCCGGGACGTCGATCGCCGAATACTTCCGCGACTCAGGACGCCACGCGCTTTGCATTTACGACGACCTTTCGAAGCAGGCTGCCGCGTACCGCGAAATCTCGCTGCTGCTGCGTCGTCCGCCGGGACGCGAAGCATACCCGGGCGACGTGTTCTATCTTCACAGCCGCTTGTTGGAGCGCTCGTCGAAGCTGAGCGACAAGCTTGGCGGAGGATCTATTACCTCGCTGCCCATCATCGAAACCCAAGCGGGCGACGTATCGGCTTACATCCCGACCAATGTGATCTCGATTACCGACGGGCAGATCTACCTGGAAACCGACTTGTTCAACTCTGGCGTGCGGCCCGCAGTCAACGTCGGACTTTCGGTCAGCCGCGTGGGATTCTCGGCAGCCATCAAGGCGATGAAGCAGGTCGGATCGAGTTTGAAGCTGGAACTGGCGCAGTACCGCGAGCTGGCAGCATTCTCGCAATTCGGCAGCGATCTCGATAAGGCTACGCAGGCGCAGCTCAACCGCGGCCAGCGGCTGGTCGAGGTGTTGAAGCAAGGCCAGTTCGAGCCGCTGCCCTTCTCCAAGCAGATCACGATCATTTTTGCGGGCACGAACGGCCTGCTTGACGATTTGGAAGTCAGCGATGTCCGGCCGTTCGAGAAAGCGCTCTACGCCTACGTAGAAACCGCCAATCCGCAGCTGTTCCGGACGATCGACGAAAAGAAAGCGTTGGATGACGCGCTTAAGGCGGACATGACGAAGACGATCAAAGAGGCCAAGGAGCGTTTCCTGGCCGAGCGGAAGCCAGCGAACGCAAGGGCATAGCGAATGGCAAGCATTCTCGACATCAAGCGGCGTATCCGCAGCGTAAAGAACACGCGGCAGATCACACGTGCCATGAAGATGGTTTCGGCAGCGAGACTTCGCCGCGCGCAGGAGCGCGCGATGGCGGCGCGTCCGTATGCGCAGATGTTGACCAACGTTTTGCATTCGCTGGTGAGCCGCGCCGAGACCGTGGATCCGAAAACGGGTGGACCGGTGCATCCGCTGCTGGCGCGCCGCGAAGAGAAGAACGTTCTGCTCATTGTAGTGACCGGCGATCGCGGACTGGCGGGCGCGTTCAACGCCAACATCCTGAAGTCCGCGATGCGGTTTCTCGATAGCATCGGCGACAAGAATGTCGATGTCGAGGCGATTGGCCGCAAAGGACGAGACTTTCTGCGGCGCCGCTATCCTGCAGCCAAGGCGGAGGCCGAGAGACGGGCTGGCAAGATCCAGATCACAGGCGAACACATCGGCATCCTGAACCGCGTGAGCTTCGAGGATGTCCAGGAGATTGCCGAGAAGGTCATCAAGCGCTACGCCGATAGCCAGGTGGACGCTGTCTACCTCATCTTCAACGAGTTCAAGTCGATGATCGCGCAGCGGCTGGTCGTGGAACGTATTTTGCCGGTGCGAGAGATTGGCGAGCGGGATATCGCGCAGGCCGAAGAGCTGAGCCCGGAAGAACGGAAGCGCTCGATCGAAGCCGCAAAAGAGGCAGGCGTGGGATTGCACGGCCGGGATACCTCGGAGATCGATCGCAAGGCTGCGCAGTTTGGCACATCGCAGGTGGACTATATCTACGAGCAGCCGCCGGATGAGCTGTTCCAGGCGTTGCTCCCTAAATATGTTACGGCACAGGTTTTCCGTTCGATGCTGGAATCGGTGGCGGCCGAACATGCGGCCCGTATGACGGCCATGGATTCGGCGACGCGCAATGCGGGCGAGATGATCGATTCTTACACTCTGGTGATGAACCGAGCTCGCCAGGCGGCGATCACCAAGGAAATCATCGAGATTGTCAGCGGAGCGGCAGCGCTTTAGAAAAGGTTTGATATGGCAGAAAACATTGGACACGTAATTCAGATCATGGGACCGGCCGTCGATGTTCAGTTCGAGGAAGGCCATCTTCCCTTGATTTACACCGCGGTGCGCGTCGTGAGCGACGGCTTCGAGACACCGCAGCCGATCAACGTTGTTCTTGAAATCCAGCAGCACCTCGGCGAAGGACGCGCGCGTTGCATCGCCATGGAACCCACGGAGGGAATGGTGCGAGGCATGAAGGCCATCGATCTCGGCGGCCCGATCAGCGTGCCGGTGGGCCGTGGAACGCTGGGGCGCGTGATGAACGTGATCGGCGAACCGGTCGACAATCTCGGGCCAATCCGAACCGAAAAGAGAAATCCGATTCACCGCCAGGCTCCTGCTTTCGATGAGCAGGCGACGACGGCTGAAATGTTCGAGACCGGCATCAAGGTCATCGATCTCATCCAGCCGTTCTTGAAGGGCGGCAAGATCGGGCTCTTCGGCGGCGCCGGTGTCGGCAAGACGGTGGTGATCCAGGAACTCATCAACAACGTAGCCAAGCAGCACGGCGGCTTCTCTGTCTTTGGCGGCGTAGGGGAACGCACCCGCGAAGGCAACGATCTCTGGCTGGAGTTCACGGAAGCCGGCGTCATCACGCCGGGGGATCCGAGCAAGTCGAAGGCCGCCCTGGTGTACGGGCAGATGACGGAGCCTCCCGGAGCGCGTCTCCGTGTGGCGCTCACGGCGCTGACGGTCGCCGAGTACTTCCGCGATGAGGAAGGCACCGACACGCTGCTGTTCATTGACAATATTTTCCGGTTCACGCAGGCGGGTTCGGAGGTTTCCACGTTGCTCGGGCGTATGCCTTCGGCGGTGGGATATCAACCGAACCTGGCGACGGAAATGGGTGAGTTGCAGGAGCGCATTACTTCGACCAAGAAGGGCTCGGTCACGTCCGTCCAGGCGATTTATGTGCCCGCTGACGACCTCACAGACCCCGCGCCGGCGACGACCTTTGCCCACCTCGACGCAACGACCGTACTGTCGCGCGCATTGACGGAAATTGGAATCTATCCGGCCGTTGATCCTCTCGGTTCGACTTCGCGCATTCTGGATCCGCGTATCGTCGGTAAGGAACACTACGATGTGGCCCAGGGCGTGAAGGGAATTCTGCAGAGCTACAAGGACCTGCAGGACATCATCGCGATTCTCGGTATCGACGAACTCAGCGAAGACCAGAAGTTGACCGTGTCTCGCGCACGCAAGATCCAGCGCTTCCTCTCGCAACCTTTTCATGTTGCGGAGCAGTTCACTGGATTCGCAGGACGTTATGTGAAGATCGACGACACGGTCCGCAGCTTCCGCGAGATCCTGGAAGGCAAGCACGACGACATCCCAGAGCAGGCCTTTTATATGAAGGGAACTATCGACGAGGTGCTGGAAGCCGCGGAGAAGATGAAGGCACACGCGTAAACCAGCTCAGCAAGCGCAAGAAGACACTTGCTGAGGACCCGGGAATGCCGCACGCTGCGGGGAGTCTTAGGAACTGAAAAAGAATGGCCGACACTTTCGAATTCGAGATCGTCACGCCGGACAAGATGGTGCTGAAAGACGTGGCTGAGCAGATGCAGATTCCCGCGAAAAACGGGTATATCGGTGTGCTGCCGGGACACGCTCCGCTCATCACCGAACTGGCGATCGGAGAGATCAGCTACACCGCTCATGGTGAGACCCACTACCTGGCGGTGGCTTGGGGCTTCGCCGAGGTTTTGCCCGACAGGGTGACGATTCTCGCCGAGAAGGCCGAGCGGCCGGAAGAGATCGATGTCGCACGGGCCGAGAACTCGAAGACCCGCGCCGAGCAGGAGTTGCGCTCGCACGGACCGGGGCTGGATTACCAGGCAGTGCTGGATTCACTCAAGCGCGCTGAGGTTCGGCTGCAGGTCGCTTCGCGAAGATCCGCCCACGCTTCCAGTAGCCATTAGAGGTACAATACGCCCGCCATTTCTGGGCTGAGGATAGCATTTTCCTGCGCTGGCCTCAGGACCGTGGTTTAACGACTATGGTGATTGGGCGTGGTTACCGCTGTGCAGCAACATAGTTTCCCTGGGCGCCCCGGATGGGGTAGGATGGCGCTACTTTGGGGACGGTGATTGAGGAGTCATGGCTCTCCTTCTAGAGGTCGCGGGTCGCTCCGATATCGGCTGTGTCCGCGGGAACAACGAAGACAATTTTGGCTACGACATGCGACACGGCATCTACGTCGTCTGCGATGGCATGGGCGGACAGGCGGCCGGGGAAGTCGCGAGCAAGCTGGGGGTCGACACAGTTCTCAATTACTTCCGGGAGCAGGGAAAACGAGAAACTGGCGAACAGCCGGTTGCGTCAAGTGATGGGCTTACCGCCCGAGCCAAGTCGGTGGGAGCATCCATCGAGGCTGCGAATCGAGCCATTCGCGATGCCGCGATGGAGACCCTTACCCGCACCGGGATGGGCTCGACGATCGCGCTAGTCCTGGTAGAGGGTGATTTTTTCACCGTTGGCCATGTCGGCGACACGCGCGTGTATCTCGTTCGCGACGGCGATATCGAGCAGTTGACCAATGATCACTCGCTGGTCGCCGAGCATGTTCGCCGCGGCCTTCTGACGAAAGAACAGGCCAATCGTTCCGAGGTGCAGAACATATTGCTCCAGGCGCTCGGTTCGGAAGACGTTGAACCCGATCTGGACGATTTCGCCGCAGCCCACGATGACATCCTGCTGATTGCGACGGACGGGTTGACGCGCCACGTACCAGAGGAATCGATCCAGAGAATGCTGCTGGCGGCTGCCAATCCGCAAGTGGCTTGCGATGCCCTGATCGAGGCGGCCCGCCTCAAAGGCGGTGAAGATAACATCACCTGCCTCGTCATAAAGTTCGTCGAGCAGTCGTGGTATAAGCGAGCCTTGTGGGGAGAGAGTCCGAAATGGCAAGACTCTATCTGAAGCTCGACGATGTTTTGGTAGCAGAATATCCAGTTTCGACTTCGCCGGTGACCATCGGCCGTTTGCCCGACAACACGATTCATCTCGACGATATTGCCCTCTCCGGACGGCATGCCCGCATCGTGAAAGAGAACGGACATTTCGTTCTCTATGACGAAAACAGCACCAACGGCACTTACCTGAATGGCCACAAGGTATCGCGGGCCGTGCTTGCCAAGGGAGACGTGGTTCACATCGCGCGGCACTCCATCGCGTTCTCCGACGAAGAAGCGGGGGAAGTCGAGGCCTCCGAAGTCGTCGAGGCGCCGGTTGCAGCACTGCCGCCGGAGGTTGAGATTGAGAGGCTGCCGGCCACGAGCCCGCCCATCGCGGTTGTCCTCCCGCCGGCAGTGGGAGTACTGAAAGTATTCAGCGGTAAAACGGACAAGCAGGAATACCGGCTCACTGCCCCGGCCACCGTAATCGGGAAGGGAGGCGGGTGCGGGATTCGCCTTCTTCGCTGGTTCGCGCCCAAGGTGGCGACCACCATTTACCTGCGGCAAGGCAGGTACTACATCGCAGAGTCGCAAACCCAGCTGCCGGTCCGGGTCAATTCAGAGATTGTCCGTGGCGAACGGGAACTCTTGCCCGGCGACACCATCCTCGTCGACGAAATCTCGTTGCTCTTCAGCCTCAATCCGTAGGCGACTTCCTGTATTTCTGCTCTGGTAAACTCAAGGGTTTGCTTTCGACCGGAGACGATTGATGGAGATTCGCAAGGTAGGAGTTATTGGCGCTGGCACTATGGGTAACGGCATCGCGCACGTGTTCGCGAAGAGTGGATACGAAGTTGTGCTTTGCGATGTTCAGCAGGCCTTCCTCGATCGTGGACTGCAAACGATCCAAAAAAACATGGAGCGGGAAGTGGTGAAGAATAAGCTCACCGCCGAGCAGAGCGAAGCGGCGGTGGGACGTATTCGCCCCACCCTCGACCGCAAGCAATTAGGGGAGTGCGACCTGGTCGTCGAGGCGGCATCCGAGAAGTTCGAGATCAAGGCCGATTTGTTTCGTGAACTTGATGCAATCTGCCGGCCCGAGGTGATTCTCGCAACCAACACCTCTTCCATATCCATTACCAAGATCGCCGCGGTTACGAAGCGTGCCGAGAAGGTGATAGGAATGCACTTTTTCAATCCCGTTCCGGTGATGAAACTCGTGGAAGTGATCCGCGGGCTCGCTACCAGCAGTGAAACCTATGCAACCGTGAAGGATCTGTCGGAGAAGCTGGAAAAAACTCCGGTGGAAGTGAACGATGCACCTGGTTTCGTGTCGAACCGGGTGTTGATGCCGCTCCTTAACGAGGCCATGTACGCGGTAATGGAAGGAGTCGCCACGGCGGAGGCGGTTGATGAGGTCTTCAAACTCGGCATGGCCCACCCGATGGGCCCTCTCACCCTCGCAGACTTCATAGGACTCGACGTCTGTCTCGACATCATGCGGGTCTTGCAGGCAGGACTAGGAGACCCCAAGTACCGCCCGTGTCCGCTGCTGATCAAAATGGTCGATGCCGGATGGTTAGGGCGCAAGGCGGGCCGTGGCTTCTACACCTACTAACCGCGCTAAAAATTCTTCTACGGGCATAGCCGTTTGGATTGTCGGGGCAGTCTTCGGAATCATGGCAGCCGCTGTTCACCGGCTCGTCCCTGAGCAGGGCCTGACGTTTCTATGGGTGATGCTGAGCACCATGATTCTCGGGACCTGGAAGCGTGAGTCGCCATGGCGATGGATCCTGCTGGTGGTGCCTTTCATCCCAATCGCCGATACCATTCACAAAATCTTGCGCCCGCAGCAGGTGTCCCGTGCCGTGCTGTGGGGCTCCGTCCTCATGCTTCTACCGGCTGTCGCGGGGGCCTTCGGAGGGTCTTATATGCGCCTGATGATCGACAATATCTTTCTTCACAAGGATGAGTGACCCGGTTTTCCTCAGGTTAACTGTTCAGTTACTATCTTGATCCCTTGATTCCCGTTATGCTTCGGGCATGGCGGTTTCGATCACGGTTCTGGCGAGCGGCAGTCGTGGCAATAGTACGGTCATTGCCAGCTCCAGGACCTCTCTACTGATCGATGCCGGCCTATCCTGCAAGGAAACGCTCAAGCGCCTTTCCGCCAGTGGCTGCAACCCATCTAGTCTGCACGCGATCCTGATTACGCACGAACATGCGGATCATATTGCCGGGCTCAATGTCCTCGCGAAGAAACTACGAATCCCTGTCTTTCTTACGGCATCTACTCAGAGTGAGTATCTACGGGCGGCGCGTGACAGCCAGGGGAACAAAGTTCGCCTGGAGCGCGTAGAGAACTTTGAGGCTGGACGCAGCTTCCAGATCGGCGACATCGCGGTGACTTCGTTTACGATTCCCCACGATGCTGCTGATCCTGTGGGCTTTACGTTTCGTTCTGAGGGGCTCAAGGCGGCGATCGCTACCGATTTGGGGTATATGCCTGCGAGTGTGAAGGACCATATCCGTGGTTGCCAAATTCTGGTGGTGGAGTCTAACCACGATGTAGAGATGTTGCGCGTCGGGCCATACCCATGGTCGGTGAAACAGCGGGTGCTGTCACGCTTGGGGCACTTGTCCAACGCTGCGCTCGCCGACTTCATCACCAATGACTATGATGGAGAGGCAGAGTACCTGATTCTGGCGCACCTATCCGAGCAGAACAATCATCCCGAGGTCGCTCGAACGGCCGCGGAACGCGCATTGGACAGGCACGGGAGCCTCTTCGGGAACAGGCTGATGTTGGCCCGCCAAGACCAGCCATTGCAGACAGTAACTCTCTAAGCAAATGAGCGATTGCACTGACAGAGTCATCGGCAACATACTTGCCGGATGGCGATACGACATATCGGGACTCGCGCCCGAGATGCGCGAAGACTATGAGCGTCATTTGGTGGAGTGCGCGCACTGCCGTTCGCGCCAGCGCCTCCACCGCGCGATTGATATTGCTTTGATGGCGCTGGCAACGGTTTCGGCGTTCGTGTTCGTGCTTGCCTTCGCTGTAATTCGGCACTTTGTCCCGCGACACCACGCGCTCGTTCTTGAACTTGCCGCAATGGCCGGATTTCTTCTCTCGGCCATTGTCTGGCTGCTCGTCGCCGTAGCTACCCCGGCACCTGTCGTCGTAGTAGCAGCCGCGCGTTCCGGCGCACGTACCCTCCATGACCGCCTTCCCGAAAACATTCGCGAGAAACTTCCTGAAGAGCTGCGGACGAAACTGATCGGCTAAGGATGGTCAGGAGGAAAGCATTCCGCCGATCAAGTCGGTGATCTTTTGCACCCGGTGCTCCAGGCACCATTTCTCCAATTGATCGACAAGTCTTTCGCTGGCGCAGGGATCCCAGAAGTTGGCTGTTCCGACTTCGATCGCGGTTGCCCCTGCCAGAAGGAACTCAATGATGTCCTCGGCGGTGCTGATGCCGCCAATGCCGATAACAGGAATATCGACGCTCTTCACGGCCTCGTACACCATTCGCAGCGCAATCGGCTTGATTGCCGGTCCCGATAGTCCGCCCGTGACATTTGAAATGCGCGGCTTGCGAGTCTCGGGATCGATGGCCATTCCCACGAAGGTATTCACCAGGGAGAGCGCGTCCGCGCCTGCATCGCGGGCGGCTCTCGCCATCACGGGAATGCTCGTGACGTTGGGCGAGAGTTTAACGATCAGCGGCCGGGTCGCAGCTTTCTTGGCCTTGGCAACCACCTCCGACAATGTGCTGGGATCGCTGCCGAATGCGAGCCCGCCGTGCTTGGTATTGGGGCAGGAAACATTCAGCTCGTAGGCCGTGATTCCGTCGCCATCGTTCAGAATGCGGATTGTCTCTTCGTAATCCTCGGCGCAATCGCCGAAGACGTTGCAGAAAACTGCCGTCTTATTCAACTTGCGAAGCAAAGGCAATTTCTCTTCGACGAATGCCCTGGCACCGATATTTTGCAGGCCGATTGCATTCAACATCCCCGCGGCCGTTTCCCACAGACGGGGGGAGGGTTACCGGGCATCGGCTCCCTGGAAAGACCCTTGGCGACGAATCCTCCGAGCTTCTCGATGGCGACAATATCCTCAAATTCAACCCCATAGCCGAACGTACCGCTGGCGGCGATGACCGGATTTTTGATTTTGATGCCACAGAAGCCGACGCTCATGTCAAACATCAATGGATCGCGGAATTCCTCGGTCTTCGAAGGTACGTTGGCAGCTGTTTTCATCGGTTCTTCACATTTTACGACGTGCAGCCCAGACTTCCAGGGGTCTTGCGCGAGCCGGATGTTCCAAAGTTTGCTAAACCCGAGATTCCACAGGGTCTGACTAGCGCAATGGCGCTATATACCGTCGCACAGTATGAACAATAAAATGGAGGAGGAGAGCTGCCCTTTTCTGGACTGATGGAATCCTTCTTAAATATTGCGTGGGTGCTGGTCAGCGTACTTGGTATATGTGCCGGAGTTTTGCGCTATTGCGCCCAACCTGGTAGCAGGACCTCCATCGGGCGCGCCGTAGTGGCGCTGATCGTGATCTCCGTTCTCCTCTTTCCGGTCATCTCGCTTACGGACGACTTGAATCCCGCGATATTTACTGCAGAAGCTCTCTCGCGACGGAGTATTTCCTTCGCCCTGCTTCATGCCCACGCAGGCCACGCAACGTTCGACGTTGCATGGTTGGCGCTGCAGCTCTTCGCTGTTCTGCTTGTCACCATGACGATTGTCAGCCCTTTGTATATCGCTCGCGAGCAGCTTGGATTCTCGTTGTCGCTTCGGGGACGCGCTCCTCCGATTTATTCCTGATTGCCTTTTTGCGATTGCCAAGAACTCTTAAGAGTGCGGTGCATCCATTCGTGGTGTGCCCGAGAAGGTGCATGAAAGTACGAGCTTTCCTGGTCCTGTTGGTTTGCAGTTCATTTCTACGGGGTCAAATTCCGCAGACTCATCCCTGGACGCTCAACGAAGCGCTGCAATATTTCCGCGCCAAGAGCCCAGCGATGGCAGCTGCGAGGGAGCAAGTCGTCGCCACCCAGGCGAACGAGGTCACCGCCGCCTTGCGGGTGAATCCGGTCTTCAACTCCGCGAACGAGGATTTTCGCGCCTTCACTCCTTCGCAATCCGACATCGCAAATACGCAGGAGTTTACGGACAGCATGGCGTGGACCTTTGAGCGCGGCGGGAAGCGTCCCGCGAGAATTCAGTCTGCCCGTCTTGGCACGGTGGTGGCGCAGGACAGCCTCCGCGATACGCAACGCCAGCTCGAATTCCAGCTGAAATCGGCGTTCGTCAACCTGCTGCTAGCGAAATCCGTGTTGCAGCTGGCTCAGGATAACCTCGCCGATTACCAGCGCACGGTCAATGCAAGTGCCTTGCGGCTGCAGGCAGGCGACATCAGCCAGACTGATTTCGATCGCATCAAGGTGGAAGAATCGCAGTTCCAGTCCGATCTGCTGAATGCGCAGTCGTCCCTGCTGCAAACCCGGATCCAACTTGAGGCGCTCCTCGGGCTGCCGGACACGCCTCGATTCGATATTGTGGGCTCAGTTGCTCCTGCGGATTTAAGTTTCGATGCACAGGACCTTCAGACGAAGGCACTTGCGAACCGCCCTGACTATCTCGCCGCAGTCGACTCGGTCCGTAAGGCCGAGGCAGACCTCCAGCTTGCGAAGGCGAATGGGGCGGCCGACCTCGTGATCGCGCCGGAATATAAGCGGAATGGACCGGACAATACCCTGGGAGTTTCCTTCCAAGTCCCAATCCGAATTTTCGACAGGAACCAGGGCGAGAAGCTGCGCACCGAGCACGTGCTGGAATCCAGCCGATTCAGCGAGACCGTGGCGAGACTTCAAACCAGCGCGGACGTATCGCAAGCCCTGGAGGCCTATCGCACCGCACGAGAGCTCTCACGGCTCTACACCTCAGATTATCTCGATCGTGCGCGGAATGTGCGCGATCGGATGGAGTTCAGCTACCAGCACGGCGCCGTGAACCTGCTCGACTATCTCGACGCCGTACGCAGCTATCGCGAAGTGGAACTCGCGTCGTTGCAGGCGAATGCGCAGCTCTTACTGGCTGTTCATCAATTGAGCTTTGCAACTGCAACGGAATTGATGCCATGACCTCAACGAAGCAGCTTATTCGGCTTGTGCCAGTGGTTCTCGTGGCTGTTCTCGCCGGTTGTGAGAAGAGCCAAAGCAAAGCCTCAGCCGATTCCGGCAATTCCCAGGTAGTGCAGACTGCCGTAGTGCAGATGAAGTCCATCGGCGACGTGCTCGAAATCCCGGCGAAGATCCAGGCCGACCCGGCGACGGTGATCCATGTCTATCCGCCGGCTGGAGGGCGTTTGCTGGAGGTTTCGGTTCGGCCGGGGGACCACGTCCACAAAGGCCAAACCGTCGCAATCGAGCAGAGCTCGGATGTGGCGCAGGCTCGAGCAGACTACAGCCGAGCGCAAACGGAATTCGACAAAAGCAATCACGCCCTCGAACGAGCAAAACTGCTCTTCGACCACAAGGTGCTTAGCGAGCGGGAATTCGAGGAGGCACAGGCTGACTATGCTGAAGCCAAAGGCGAACTCGATCGCAGCAAAGGCCGCTTGCAGATTCTCGGCGTACCGGTTGACGGAACCTCAAACGACGTGGCGATGCTGGCGCCCCGATCCGGTGCAATCCTGGATGTGGGCGCCGCAGCTGGAGAGCTTTCGAAGTCCACGGACAACGCCAACTCCATCGCGACGATCGCCGATCTTTCCAGAGTCTGGGTCATCGGGGACGTATACGAAAAAGACCTCGGCACCTTGAAGCAGGGGGAGCCCGTCCAAATCAAGCTCGCCGCATATCCCGGACAGAGCTGGACCGGCAGGCTCGCCGTCATTTCCGATGCGCTCGATCCACAGACCCGGACATTGAAAATCCGCGTTGAACTCAACAATCCCGGTGAAAAGCTCAAGCCCGAAATGTTCGCCACGATCCTCGTACAGAGACCGCAACGCGAGGCGATCGTCATTCCCGCCGCAGCCGTCCTGCACGAAGGAGGCGATACCTCCGTCATGGTGCAAACGAAGCCCGGAAGCTATGAACGCCGTTTGGTTTCGATCGGCTCGGTCAATGGCGAGAGCGCCGTGGTGACCTCAGGGCTGAAACCTGGTGAGGTGGTTGTCTCCGAGGGGGCAGCCCTGGTCCGCGGAGGCGAGGAGCAATGAGGAAGTTTGTCCTCGGCCTCCTGAGGTTTCGCACCCTCGTACTCCTGGCATTGGGAGTTTGGCTCGTTGTCGGCGTGGTGATGTTCTTACGCCTCGATATCGAGGCCTATCCCGATCCCTCGCCGCCCCTGGTTGAAATCATCACGCAAAACGCAGCCTGGTCCGCGGAAGAAATGGAACAGCAAGTCACGGTGCCGATCGAGACCACACTCAACGGCATTCCGCATCTGCAATACATCCGCTCCATCAGCATCTTCGGGTTGAGCGATGTGAAGATGTATTTCGATTTCGACAGCGACTATATACAAGACCGGCAAGAGGTGCTCAATCGGCTCGAGGGCATCACACTACCCAATAATCTGCAGCCACAACTCTCGCCCTGGTCGCCGACCGGAGAAATCTATCGCTTCCAGCTAACCGGTAACGGTTACAGTCTCAACGAACTCAAGGCAACCGCCGACTGGCTTGTGCGGCGTGAGATCAAGCAGGTGCCGGGGATCATTGATGTCACGACGTTCGGAGGGACGACCCGGCAATACCAGGCCGAAATCGACCCCAATCGTCTGCTGCAGTACAACGTGAACCTTCCTCAGGTGGTTACCGCGGTAGCGAGCAGCAACGCCAATGCGGGTGGCAGCTACATCACCCTTGGGGAACAGAATGTGAATGTGCGCGGCCTGGGACTGTTGCGTGACCTGCCGGAAATGCAGCATGTGCTGGTGGCGGAACGCAACGGCGCGCCCGTCTATCTCGGCGACATCGCCAACGTCCACGAGGGCTATCAACCTCGTCTCGGGAAAGTCGGCATCGATCACCAACCTGACATTGTCGAGGGAATCGTGCTGCTGCAAAAGGGTGAGCAGTCGCTGCCCGCGCTTGCGCGCCTGCACCCAAAAATCCAGGAACTGAACAGCAAGCTCCTGCCGGCCGGGATGAAGCTTCACCCTCTGTATGACCGCACGGACCTTATTGGTGTGACCACCGGAACGGTTCGGCACCTCGTCCTGGTTGGGGTAGGCCTGGTATTACTTCTTCTTATCGCCTTCCTCGGCGACTGGCGAATGTCATTGATCGCGGCGCTCAGCATCCCAGTGGCCTTGTTATTCGCGTTCGGTTTGATGGAACTCATTGGGCAATCGGCCAACCTCATCTCTCTTGGATCGATTGATTTCGGCATTCTGGTGGACGCTGTGATCATCGGTCTTGATCACATGTATCGCCGACTGCAGGATCGCCCTGAGGACCAGTCGCATTTCGATGCGATCGCCCTTGCCACTTCGGAGACGGCGCGCCCCGTCCTGTTTTCCGTATTGATCATTGTGGTCGCGCTGTTTCCGCTGTTCACGATGAGTGGTGTGCCCGGCAAGATTTTTGGTCCGATGTCAATCGCGTACGGTTTTGCATTGCTGGGAGCGCAGATTTTCGCCTTTGTCTTCGCTCCAGTGCTCGCTTCGTGGGGAAACACGCGCCCGCTGCACAAGCGCACCCCGGTGGTTCGCTGGTTGCACCGGCGTTATACGAGGATCCTGGAGTTCACGCTCAAGCATCCATTCGTGATTGTGATTTCTTTCGGGGCGCTGCTGTTGCTGACGGTGGCGCTTCTTCCCGTGATGGGTGGCGAGTTCATGCCGAAGTTGGAGGAGGGAAATCTTTGGGTACGGGCCACGCTTCCGCAGGATGTTTCGTTCGAGACCTCTTCCAAATTGGCAGATGAGATCCGGATAGAGTTGCTGCGCTACCCAGCGGTGACCCACGTCGTGTCACAGCTTGGCCGTCCGGACGACGGGACCGATACCGCGGGCTTCAATAACCTCGAGTTCTTTGTGCAGCTCTTACCGCAATCCAAGTGGCCGGGAGGGCTGACAAAAGACAAGTTGATCACTCGGATGAACTCAGGCTTGGCAAAGTTCCCGGGTTCGGACTTTAACTTCTCGCAGAATATTCAGGATAACGTGGAAGAGGCGATGTCCGGCGTGAAGGGCGAGAATTCTCTGAAGCTCTTCGGCGACGATTTCGACGTCCTCACACAGAAAGCCCAGGACATTGCCAAGATCATGGGATCGGTGAAGGGCATTGAAGACTTGGGAGTATTTCGCGTCAACGGGCAGCCCAATCTGTTGATCTCCATCGATCGGGTCGCCGCAGGCCGCTACGGACTGATGGCCGCCGATCTCGATGCGGCCGTACAAGCTGCGATCGGTGGGATCACATCCACCCAGATCCTACAGGGAGATCGCCGCTTTGATATGGTCGTCCGTTTTCAACCGCAATTCCGCCAGGATCCCGAAGCCATCAAGAACATCCTGCTGCCCACGCCAGACGGCGGACGGGTTCCACTGGGGCAAGTGGCACAGGTCTCCATCCGGAACGGCGCGTTCATGATTTACCGCGAGAACGATCGGCGGTATATCCCCATCAAGTTCAGCGTGCGCGGCCGGGATCTCTCTTCCACGATGCAGGATGTGCAGGACAAACTGGAGCGCTCGATCGTGCTTCCCAAGGGCTATCACTACGAATGGGCGGGCGAATATGACAGCCTGAAGAAAGAGCAGCGCCGCTTGGCCATCATCCTGCCAATCACTCTGGCTGTGATCATTCTGTGCCTTTATCTTGCGTTTAACTCGTTAGGCGATGCGCTGCTGGTCGTGGGCATCCTTCCCGTCGCCCTTACTGGGGGTGCGCTGGCTCTCCTGGTAACCGGGACGCCCTTCAGCATCTCTGCCGCTGTCGGCTTCGCCTCGGCGATTGGCGTTTCCACACTGGGCGCGCTGGTCTTTCTCAGCGCCATTCGACGCATGCAGCACGCAGGGTATTCGGCGAACCACGCCATTCGCGATGGCGCCATGGAAGAGATGCGACCCGTACTCATGGCCTGCCTTGCCGCCGGACTGGGATTGTTGCCGGCCGCCGTATCGCATGGCATTGGAGCACAAGCGCAGCAACCGCTGGCCCGCGTCGTGGTAGGCGCTATGGTCACCACATCGCTGGCGATTCTTATGCTTATCCCTGCACTTGTCTCCAAGATCGGACGCGGCAAGGATCAGCCTGCATCGTGATCTTCCACTACTTCTCTGTCCAGCTCGGCACCGTGCCAGGAGTCCAGGGTGCGCCGGCTGCTTGCAATTGCTTCTGTAGATTCACGAAATCGACTTCCACGAGCTGGTGCAGATTTGCCAGCACGGTCGTGAATTCGCCCGCTGCGAGTTGGTAGGCGTCCAAGTCGGTCTGGGTGGGTTTCACGATTGCGAAACGCGTATCCATCATCACGCCTTCCACCCGGTCATTGATCGAGGCCGGGGTATTCTCGTTACGGGCTCTCAATGCCACGTCGCCGCGCAAAGTCCGCAGCAGATCGTCCGTTTCCCGGGATAGATGGTCTGCCGAGGCAAGCAGGCTACGATCGGCGTTCGGCGTCAGTCTCAGTGCCTCGTGCACTTCCTTCAGATGAGCCTTCAATTCATTCGCAGACTTGACTGAGCCTTGAACCGCTCCGTAAAGCCGAGCAAGTTTCTGCTGGAATGCGAAGAGAGCATCGCGATCGGATGCAGCCATCTTGTAAACGCCCTCGGCGTACACCTCAAATGGCTGCACTTCTCCAAGGTCGGTGGTAACCCCGTGTACCCGCTGCGATAGACGAACTGTGTATTTCCCCGGCAAGACGACGGCACTGTTGGGAATATCGAAGCCCTCATCTTCCTCATCATGCTTCTGTTCGATTGTCGGCTGTGAGTAATGAAAGTCCCATGCCGCACGATGCATACCCGGTGCATTCTCCGCATCGACCCGTCGAATCGCGTTTCCGTTTGCGTCATATACAGTGAGAAAAACCTGCGGCGCCGTCTCCTCGGCCTCGGCGCGCAGTTCGTCGGCCGTCGGATACTTGATGGGCTGCTTGTTCTTCTCCGCATCCTTTTCCGCAGCCTGCCGCTGCTCCTTCAGGCTCTTGATGTGGTCCTTGAGGTAGTAGGTGAACGTCACACCATAAGGCGGGTTCGCGGCGGTGTAAAACGATTCACCTTGACTAGCTTTGCCATCGCCGCCCAATGGGAATGATGGGAGATAGAGGAGGGTGCGGCGTGGAGCAAACAGTGCTGCAGGTTTGTTCAGCGTGTCCAGCGAGATTCCGCGCAGCGGCGAGATGTCGTCGAGCACATAAATTCCACGCCCAAAGGTTGCCAGTACGAGATCGCCTTCGCGTTCCTGGATGACCGCATCGTGCACCGAGATCGTCGGCATGTCGCCCTTGAGTTGTACCCACTTCCCACCGCTGTTGGAAGAGAAGAAGATGCCAAACTCAGTTCCTGCAAAGAGAAGGCTGCGATCGACCGGATCCTCCGCGATGGCCATGACCTGGCCGCGATCGGGAAGATTGGCAGACAAAGACGTCCACGTCTTGCCTGCATCCGTTGACTTCAAGATGTAGGGTTTGAAGTCGGAATTCTTATGGTTGTCGAAGGCGGCATAAATGGTATTCACGTCGTATTGCGACGCGATCAATCGGCTGACATAGGAATTGTCGGGAACACCGGCAAAGTGGTCCACCTTCGACCAGGAAGCTCCTCCGTCATGCGTAATGTGAATCAAGCCGTCATCGGTTCCGGCGAAAAGAAGATTCTCGTCCTTTGGCGATTCGGCAAAGGCAACGATGTTTCCGTAAAAGGAGGTCGAAGCATTCTTAGCAACCGCGTCAGGTCCCCAAACTTTGCCCATGACCGGCAGAGAATTGCGGTCGATTTGGCGGCTCAGATCCGGGCTGATCAGCTTCCATGAATCGCCGCGATCCTCCGACCGGTAAATCCGATTCGCCGCGAAATAAAGCCGTGTGTGCACGTGCGTTGAGACGTAGATCGGAGAATCCCAATTCCACCGGTTAGGGGGGCCGTCCTTCGGATCGGGCGGCTGGATGCCAACAAAATTGCCAGTAGCGCGATCGAAGCGAATCAGGCCGCCGTTCTGCGATTCCGCATAGATCGTGTTGGGATCGACAGGATCTACCTGCGAACGGAATCCATCTCCCCCTGCCGTCATGAACCAGTCTGTGTTGATAATTCCCGACGTGCTTCGGGTACGCGACGGTCCACCAAGGCTCTGGTTGTCCTGTGTCCCTCCATAGACGTAGTAGAAAGGCTCGGAGTTGTCGGCCACCACGTCATAGAACTGCATGATCGGCAGATTGGCCTTAAAATTCCACGTCTCAGCGCGGTCCCACGATTCGTAAACCCCACCATCGCAGCCCACGAGATAATGGCGCGTATTCTCCGGATCGATCCAGATTGCGTGATTGTCTACGTGTTTCGATTTCGTCGGCAGAGGCTTCACAGTCTTGCCGCCGTCATCGCTAACCATAATCGCGAAGCCCATCACATAAATGCGGTCCAGGTTTTTAGGATCGGCTACGATCTGTGCGTAATACATTGCGGTGCTGTCGTACGGATTGCGCTTCTCCCAGGAAGCTCCGCGGTCGCGTGAGCGAAAAATGCCGCCCTTTCCCTCGGATGCTTCGATGGTGGCGTAGATCACATTGTTGTCGACCGGAGAGATGGCGATGCCAATCCTTCCCATGTCCACCGTGGGAAGGCCATTCTTCAGCTTGTTCCAACTCGCGCCGGCGTCGCTAGACTTGTATATAGCGGACTCAGGGCCGCCGTCGATCAATGTCCAGACGTGCCGCCGGCGCTGGTACGCAGCCGCGTACAAAACGTCAGGATTGCCGGGATCCTGCGCGACATCCGTGATTCCTGTGTTCTCGCTAATGCTCAGAATGTTCTTCCAGGTTTTCCCGCCGTCCGTGGTCTTGTAGAGTCCGCGATCTCCTCCAGGTCCCCAAAGAGGTCCTTGGGCCGCGACGTAAACCACGCTGGAGTCGCGAGGATCGATGACAATCCGCGCAATGTGCTCCGATTTTTCGAGCCCAACCTTTTTCCACGTCTTGCCCGCATCTTCGCTTTTGTATAAGCCATCACCATAACTGACGCTGCGTTGCGAGTTGAGCTCTCCCGTCCCGACCCAAACCACGTTCGGATCCTTCGGGTCGAGAGCGATGGCGCCAATCGAATATGACCCCTGGTCGTCGAAAATTGGATCATAGGTCGTACCGGCGTTCGTCGTCTTCCACACGCCACCCGAAGCAGAGGCCACGTAATAGGTGCTCTTGTTCGTGGGATCCACCGCGAAGGCAATCACGCGCCCAGAGAAGACCGCGGGACCGAGATTTCGCAGCTTCAGTCCGGCAAACGTCCCATCCGACATCGGATCGGCAGGCTTCTTCGCCTCTTCTGGATTCTTCCCTTTTTCCTGCGCCTTCTTTTCCGATTGCTTCTTCTGGTCGGCTTTCGATGCGGGTCCGTTATTCGCACCTACATCGCTGTCGCCCTTCTTCTTGCCTTGTTCTTTCTTTTCCGGCGTCGAGGTATTGGCCTGCGAGAACAGCAATTGGGGAACAATGAGGAAAAACATCAGGAAAAGCTTAAAGATCAGGCGATAGAAGACGAGCACTGGAACTCCTGCGACACGAGGAAGTAGAAAGCAAAGACCTGCAGCGTCCTATACGATCAAGGAGAGTGGCAGAAAATGCAAGCCGCGTCGGCTTCGCAGGTTCAGTCTTCGAGACGGGACGCGATCTCGAACATCTTGGTCACGCTGTTCCAATTCCGTGCCGTAGCGGATGTTTTGAAAATGCGATCGAGCACCGGGACCAGCTTCGATCGCCCCGCACCGTCAGGGAAATAAACGTAGAGCTCGCGACCCACCAGGCGCATTTCCTCGGGCGAAGCAATTACGCTTTCAATCTTCTTCCGCGTCTCGGCCATGGGCTCGCTCGCGAGGAAACTTACCAGGAGCTTGTTGGGCGGAACATCCTTTCGCTTTGCGAAGGGATTTGCGGCGATTACGTCGCCCATCTGCGACTTCGTTCGCAGGATAATTTCAGGGCGCACACCGAACGCTTTCTCGACGGCAGCCTGTATTTTCTTCGCGAGCGCCGTTTCGTCCGTGATCTTCGTGCGGAAAATCACGTTCCCGCTCTGCACATAAGTTTGGGCATCCTGAAACCGAAGCGAGTTGTAGAGCTCGCGTAGCGCGTCCATCTTGATGAGGTTGTGGCCCCCAACATTGATGCCCCGCAGCATGGAAACAAAGACAGGCATGGCAGGGGAGTATAACCCCAGTCAATCGCCAGCGCTGTGGAGGCGCTCGCGCCGCTTTTGCCACTCTTCGGTCGAGAAAATGCGCGGTCCAAGCTCAATCAAACGGGGCAACATCTGGAAGACGGAAATGGAAGTCCAGGGTTTTCCCTCCCGAGTCTGGAACCCGCGGCGGTTCAGCTCCTCTGCGATGCTCCAATACGGCCCCTCTTGGACGGTGAGTTCCATCATTAACACCAGGGCTTGCCATTCCTTTGGATTCACCTCCACGGTTGCCGTCTCCGGGGAGAGTTGCAGGCCGAAGGGAATGGGTTCCGGCAGCGACGCAGTACCCTCGGGAGTATCGCGCTCCCATTCCACAGCAACCATGCGCCAGCCTCGGCCGATGCGGTCTTCGACGTCCCGTTCTGTAAGTGGAGCACTCAGAAGTTGGCGCTCACGTCGGGTCCGGCTGCTCATCTAGACTCCCAGACAGCTGCTGCGCACTCTTCAGTGCAGCTTCTTAGCCACCCGAGCGACGGAACTTAGCGAGCAATTTCAATAGTTTAGGAATGTCTCTTGCAAAAGGCGTGGACTTCGTTGTCCGCGCTGGAACACCGGTGTGCGGAAACGGCCATTTCGCGGTTCGCCTATACACCAACCCCGAGGCCACTTTCTCCCGCGCCGCTCTCCAGTTTCTCGATTACCTGCTGCAGCGTCTCCTTGTAATCCTTCGAGAGTTCCTGGAAGGAAACTGCCATGCCGACGCCGGGGTGCGACGTACTGACGATCCCCACGCCGCTGATTTCCTGGCCTTCCGCTTCCAGCTTGAAGCGAACTTCCGTATTGAGCGGCCAAGGTGCGAAGTTATTTACATAAAAGCCGCCCATGGAGATATCGCCGAGCTCTCCCCATAGGCGCCCGTTTGCGCCGTTGGTGAGATCAGCACTCCCACTGCAGGGAAAACGAAGGTTCTTGCGCTTGGAATCCATGGCGTGTCGCAGCCTTTCACGAATGTCATGAACTGCTTACCGGGGTAGTCGAGCAGGAGTTTACACCCCGGTGAGAGTCTCTCGCGAGCTTTTCGCGCCCGGTGTGCAGCTTCCTTCCGCCTCTACCCTTGGCATGAGGAACATATGGTTATCGAATCCGAGTAGCTGGATCGTGCGTACTCCTTGACACGGAACGCGCAGGAAGATTACGAGCCGAGGAAAAGAATTTTGAACACAATTTTCAAAATTGGTGTAACTTCCTTCGGGCGCGTTCGTCGCATCCGTCACGAGCCCTACCAAGGCTCTGCGCGGAAGCGCAGTCCGCCGGGTTTCCAGGCAAGCTCAGCCTAACCGGCCGCAACGTCGAACAACTCTTGCGTTACACGCTACACAACAACTCGAAAGGAATAGACATGAAGAACACCGCGATGAAGGCCCTCCTGTTGAGCGCAGCAATGACTGGTTTGTTGGCTGGTGCGAATGCCGCTACCACGCCGACGAACAGCACCTCCAACAGCCCGACGACCGTGAAGGCGAGCACCAGCTCCGCCAGAATGGTTCTCGCGCAGAACAACGCCGGCGACACCGACAAGCACGCCTGTAAAGGCAAAAACGACTGCAAAGGCAAGGGCGGCTGCAAGTCCAGCGACAACGGCTGCAAGGGCAAGAACTCCTGTAAGGGCAAGGGCGGTTGCGCCACCGACGGCTCTCCGATGCCGAAGGCTGTTTAGTTCATCGCTCCTGGAGGGCCGGACCCAAACCCGGCCCTCGGTTTCCCTTACACTGCAATCTAGAGAAGGCAATGGCGGCAAATCGATTTAACGGGTACACGGATTACGGCATCGGCATCGGCCTGAGAATCCCGCATTATCGGCATATCCTGGAGAATAATCCGGTCGTCGATTGGTTCGAGATCATCTCGGAAAACTACATGCTCGACGGGGGCCGTCCTCTGGCAGTCCTCGACGCGATCCTGGAACAGTATCGGGTAGTTCAACACGGGGTCTCGATGTATTTCGGTTCCGTCGATCCTCTGAATCGTGAGCATCTCAAGAGACTGAAAGAGCTGACCCGGCGCACCAAGACTCCATGGCTAACCGATCACCTCTGCTGGGGTAGTGTGGACGGACGTTACACGCATGACCTTCTGCCGCTGCCCTATACCTGGGAAGCAATCGAAGTCACGGCGCAGAAGATCCGGCAGGTAAGGGACTTTCTTGAGATTCCCGTTGCGGTTGAGAACGTCAGCAGCTATGCGGAATTCCATGAGTCCGAAATGACCGAGTGGGAGTTCCTCAATGAAGTGGTCGATCGCGCCGATTGCGGCATCCTGCTCGACGTCAATAACATTTACGTTTCGTCGGTGAACCACAGTTTCAATCCGCATGTTTACGTGGACAGCGTGCCGGTGGATCGCGTGGCGCAAATTCACATTGCTGGCCATTCCAAGTATGAAAAGTACATCCTCGACACGCATGACCATCCCGTGATCGACCCGGTATGGAGCCTCTACTCCCATGCCATTCGCCGCTGCGGTCCGACGGCCACCTTGCTGGAATGGGATGACAAAATCCCATCCTTCGAGGAAGTACACAGAGAAGCGCTCAAAGCCAAACAATTTCTCGCGGATGCCGTCGATCAACGCTTGCCGCGGCCCCAGCCAAGTGCCGTAGAGGCAAGTGCATGAGCACTCTGCGCGAGATCCAGCAGCGCATGGGCAATGCCGTCATGCATCCGCTGACCGCGCAGGATACTACGCCGCGCCGGCTCAAGTCGGAAGCAGAAGCGATCATCAAGCCGAACGATCGGCTCACCAGCCTCGAGCGGCTCGAAATCTATAGCCGTTCCTACTGGTTTCGCGTTCTCGATTCGCTGGTCGAAGATTTTCCTGGAGTGCGAGCACTTGTCGGCGTTCGCGAGTTCCATGAAATGTCTCGCGACTATCTTTCTCGGAACCCTTCCACTTCTTTCACGCTGCGGAACCTCGGATCGCACTTTGTCGATTGGCTGAGCAGGAATCTGCATCGCGCAGAACCCAACGAAAAGCTGGTGCTCGATATGGCGCGGCTCGAGTGGGCGCATATCGAAGCATTCGATGGAACCCAGAGGCCGCAGGTCACTCCGGAGATTTGGGCGCACGCCGGAGAAGAAGCTACGTTCCGTCTTCAGCCTTACCTTCGGCTGATCGAATCGCGGTTTCCCGTTGACGATATTCTGCTGGACATCCGCAAAATTCAAAGTTCGAACCGGCAGATTACGGCTTGGCGGCGTAAGCGGCTCTCAAAGATTCAGCCGGAACAATGCTTCATCGTCGTTCACCGGCAGGAGTACTCGGTTTGCTATCGCCGTGTCCAATCCGAGGCGTACCGTCTTCTCCAAAGTCTGCAAGCTGGCAAAGGCCTGGGCGAAGCCCTGGAAATGGCGTTTCACGGCAGCGCCATTCCAGAAGAACATTGGCCGATCCTGGTGCAGGAGTGGTTCGGCCTGTGGATGAGCCTTGGTTGGTTCGCGGCCTGATCTGCAATTCAAGGAATCTGGATGAGCCTTCGGTCGCTTGGCGCCAACGCCTATCGCATCTTCGTCAACATCGCAAACCGTCTGCAATCGCCTTTTCTACTTCTGGTGCGTCTGTACTGGGGTTGGCAGTTCATGCAGACGGGTTGGGGCAAGCTTCATCGCCTGCCCAAAGTGACCGATTTCTTCTCGTCGCTCGGCATCCCATTTCCTCACCTCAATGCGGTGTTCGTCTCTAACCTCGAAGTGGTGGGTGGAGTTCTCCTGGCGGTCGGTTTGGGCTCACGCTTCATCAGCCTGCTGCTGGCGGGAGATATGCTCGTGGCTTACCTGGCATCCGACAGGGAAGCTCTGCGCTCCATTTTTAGCGATCCGGGAAAGTTCTATAACGCCGATCCTTACACCTTCCTCTTCGCTGCCCTGATGATCCTGATCTTCGGGCCGGGGTTGTTCTCACTTGATGCTCTGCTGCAGAAGTTCTGGGGCGGCAGGGAATCCGTCCCTGCGAGTTCCTCAAAGACAGCCTGATCCGGGCCTCGAGCCCACCGGAACAGCTCTCCTTCGACTGCCTGGATCGTTTAATTAATCGATTCAGTAGCCTGTTTTCGCATGACAAGCCGTGGTTGGTTGGAGTACAAAGGTTTGGCGCTGAGAGCACCTTCAGTCGTCACGCCTATTCCGGCTGCAGCCGTCGCGGCCAAGCTGCTTTCGCCTGCCGATTGGAATTGGCGTCAGGTTCCCAACCCAGTTCGGGAGACTTTTTCCAAATGAAACAATTGCTTCGCCTGCAAGTGTTGTGCGTTCTGGTGCTGTGCCTCTCCGCCGATCTGTGGTCGCAATCTTCTCCTCTAGACTCACCGGCAATCGAGGCCAGAGTCGAGAAGATTCTGAAGCAGATGACGCTCGAAGAAAAGGTGGGGCAGCTGAACCAATACTCTGCCGGCGCTCCCACCGGCCCAGGCACGGGGCGTTCCGGCTACCCGGAAATGATTGCCCAAGGACAGATCGGGTCGCTCTTTAACCTGATCGGTGCGAAAAAGACCAACGAGATGCAGCGGATCGCCATGGAAAAGTCGCGTCTGCACATTCCATTGATCTTCGGACTCGACGTCATCCACGGTTATCGCACGATCTTCCCGATGCCAATCGGTCTTGCGGCGACGTGGGACTTGCCTTTGATCGAGCGCACCGCGCGCATCGCTGCCCAGGAAGCCAGCACCGACGGAATTCGCTGGACGTTTTCTCCGATGGTCGATATTGCCCGCGACGCGCGTTGGGGACGCATTACAGAAGGTGAAGGAGAAGACCCTTACCTCGCCTCTGAAATCGCCAAGGCCTACGTTCACGGTTACCAGGGCAAGCTCGACGCTCCCGATAGCATCGCCGCTTGCGTGAAGCACTACGTGGGATATGGCGCAGCGGAAGGTGGGCGGGACTACAACACAACCGACATCTCCGAACGCACCCTGCGCGAAGTATATTTACGTCCTTTTAAGGCTGCAGCTGACGCTGGCGTGCTCAGCTTCATGAGCGCGTTTAACGCGCTGGACGAGGTACCGGCCTCCGCCAATCCTTTCACGTTGCGTCAGGTTCTGCGCCGCGAGTGGGGATACAAGGGCCTCGTAGTGAGCGATTGGCAATCGCTCCTGGAACTGAAAGCGCACGGCATTGCCAACGATGACCGCACCGCCGCCCAAAAAGCCATCCTCGCCGGCGTCGACATGGACATGGAAGGGAACCTCTACCACGAGCACCTCGTCGAACTGGTGAAATCCGGTGTTGTTCCGTTAAGCGTGGTCGACGATTCCGTGCGTAACGTCCTGCGCATCAAGCTGGCGCTCGGCCTCTTCGACCATCCCTATGCCGACGATTCCCGCAATGCGCTGGTTGGCCCAATCGCTACCCCGTCGCGTGAACTGGCGCGTAAGGCGGCGGAAGAGGCGTTCGTTCTGCTGAAGAACGATTCGGTCGGCGGACATCCTCTCCTGCCCCTGACCGGAGTTCACAAAGTCGCCGTGGTCGGTTCGCAGGCGGATAACGCAGGGAATATGCTGGGCTCATGGGGTGGGCAGGGTAAGGCCAGTGACGTGGTCACCCTCCATACCGCGCTGAGTGCTTATGGTGAAGCCCACAATATCGCCGTTAGCTTTGGGACGGATGCTGCCTCTGTTCCGTCGGATGCGGACGTCCTTCTCGTGGCGATCGGAGAGAATGCACCGGAAATGACCGGCGAGGCGGGATCCCGGACTCGTCTCGACCTGCCCGGATCCGAACTCGTGGATGCGGCTGCGAAGCTCGGCAAGCCAGTCATACTTCTCTCTTTTTCCGGTAGGCCGGTGGTACTCACCCCGATCGAGCCCAAAGCGAGTGCCATCCTCGAGGCGTGGTTTCCCGGCATCGAGGCGGGGCCCGCGCTGGTGGAAACGCTTTTCGGCGAATTCAATCCCAGCGGCCGTCTCACCGCGAGCTTTCCCCGCAGTGTGGGCCAGGAGCCGCTCTATTACGATGCGCTGAGCACCGGTCGGCCCGCGGACGGCGTCGATCTGAGCCATCCAGCCACCAACTCCACTGAAAAATATCATTCGCGCTATATCGATGAGCAGAACTCCCCGCTCTATCCCTTCGGGTTTGGCCTTTCATACAGTACTTTCGAGTTCTCCGCTCCGCATGTCAGCGTCACCTCCACCAGCGCAAAAGCCCTGAATGCGAACGATGTGAAAGCCGAAGTTCACATCAGCGCCGAGGTGAAGAACACCAGCAACCGCGCTGGGGAGGAGGTGGCACAGTTCTATATCCGGCAGCGTGGAACCAGCGTCGCCCGGCCGGTGCGAGAGCTGAAAGGGTTTCAAAAGGTCTCGCTGGCCCCCGGCGAGTCGAAGACAGTGGAATTTACCTTAGGTCGCGCGCAACTCGCATTTTGGAACATCGATATGAAGGAGGTGGTGGAACCAGCCAAGGTCAGCGTCTGGATTTCACCCGACTCCGTGAGTGGAACTCCGGCAGAGCTCGAAATTCGCCCTTAATCTCTACCCGCAACTCAAAGGGCTGGCCTGCGCCAGCCCATTTTTATGAATTCGTTTTGAAGCCAGCGAGGCGCATTGCGTTCTTCATCTCCCCGTTCTGCATGAAGTAATTCCACACAAAAGCGGTTCGATGATTCTCCGCCATGAGTAGTGAGATCCCGAGATCGATTCCCAGCACGTCGGTGTTGTACCAGTTCTTTGTCGGGTTGAAGGCGTCGGTAAAACCGTAGCGGCTCCATGCTTTCGGATATTTCATTCGGATCGTGCGAAGAACCTTGATGCAGTCGTTATACAGAAAAGGCAGCGAGCCTGCTGAAGCGCAGGGGACGATGGTACCGTCGATCGGGCCCACCGAGGGAGGGCCGCCCCATGCCGCGTATCCGTTGATTGCGTCCGAGGCGGTAAAGCCCCACAGGTCCGCGGAATAGTCGGGGAATCTCGTTTGCAATGACATGCAGAACAGCTTGTGGGCAAGGGTGGCATTTACGGAATTCTGGAAGTAATCCGCATAATCATCATGCTGGTTGCGGAAGTCGAACCAGGCATGCGAATACTGATGGGTGAAGAGAGGGTCTCCGGAGGAAATATAGGTGATCCCGTCGTAGTCGTAGAGCGGACGCGACCATGCGTTCCAGGTTTCCGCGGACAAAGGATAGGTGGGCGATCCCATCCCCAGCAGGTAAAGCATCATGAGTTCGCAGTAGTGCGCCCACCGCGCGGAGAGGAATCCGGATTCCGGTCTCCACCCCATAGAGAGCGTTGTGCCCCCGTTGAGCATCCAAGGCCAGTTCACGTTGTTATAGATCTGGGTCGCCATATCGACGATCGGGCGATCGTTCGAGAAATACTGGCGCGCCGTGAGAACACCGCAAATCAGGATCGCGGTATCGATCGACGACAATTCCGATCGCCACACTCTCTGCCCCGTCGCCCAGTTCAGGAAGTGATAGAAGAAGCCTTCGTGTTTTTCGGCGATGTTCAGTAGTGTCGATAACGTGGTTCGTACCCTGGTTCGAATCTGGTTGGCGGCCTCGTAGCCGCGCGAATCCCCGATACAGAGAGCCGTAAGCCCAAATCCCACGGCGGCGATGCTCGCTCCGTAATACGTGTCTGAATCGTGCGCGTGGGTGCGGTCCTTGATCAGGCCGGTGCCGGGATGAGCCTGGTCCCAAAAAAACTGGAATGCGCGTCTTTCGATGTCGTCGAGAAGGTCAATATCCGAGCCACGGAACGGAGGAGTTCCTTGCGGCTCAGGCTCGGATCTTCGGCAGGACTCAAGAAGGGTTGTAGCAAACAACGGAACAGCGGCCACTACCTTCGCAGAAGTACGGAGGAACTGGCGTCGCGAAACTGTGCCTGGCCGTCCGGGCACTTCATGTTCCATGAGATGCTGGCCCTTTTCTCATCATGAAAGAAAGGCGGTGGAGTTTCCTCCACCGCCCGAGTAGGAAGCTCGTAACGTGAGTCTATCTGCACGAAACGAGCTGGAGCAAACTGGAATCGCGCCTTTCTGAGGGCTCAATGGCCCTCGTCACTTAAGAGTAAAGGCGCATTGCCGGCAATGCGCCTTCCCCGAAGTTAGAAGCTAAACCGCGCTTGCAGTTGAATCGTTCTGCTGCCCAACGCGGCACCTGCTACGCCGAAGTCCGGGTTCGGGGTGACGGTGCCATCCGGCGCCACCGACCCGAGATTGCCGTCGATCGAGGAGGTGTTGATATTGAGTTTGTTGAACACGTTATAGATATCCGCGCGAACCTCGATCTTGGCATTCTCGCCCAGGACTTTCATCTTGGGTAGGCCGAACGCCTTGCTGATGGTTGCGTCGACATCGTTGTAGCCCGGTCCGTTCAAGCTGTTCCGCTGAATTCCCGGTGCGGGAGCCGGCGTGCTGATCGGAAAACTCGGGCCTTGAACATACGTGGGGGCAACGAAATAAGCGGTTCCGTTTCCACCGTAGTTCGGGTTCGTGGCTTGCATGAACGTGTTGTTCGAGGTACTCGATCCCGCGCCCGGCAGGATGCCCGATGGACGAAGTTGCGAGTATCCGCTGCCCTGGTAGTAAACGCCATTCGTGTTGTAGTACGGGTTCCACGGGAAGCCCGAGTGGATGTTCCAGATGCCGCTGATCGTCCAGCCACCCACGACCTTCTCGGCCCAGCTATGCGTGCCGCGGAAGAACACCGGCTGCCACATCCCGAACAGCTTGAATGCGTTCGTTACGTTGTAGTCGGAGCGCGCGTACGCGGCGCTGTAGTCGTAAGGATACGGATCCTCGGAATACGGCCCGGAGTTTTCGTCCATAGCCTTCGACCAGGTGTATTGCGCTGTCGCCTGGAAGGTATGCGAGAACGTATGGTTGAGCGAGGCAATCATCGCGTTGAAATTGGCGCTGCCCGTGTTTTGGTAATAATCCACGGTGTTGATCAGCGGATTCAGCGGGATGCCGTTTTCCACCGCGATGGCGTTGTAATTATTCTGCGTCAGGAGGTTGCGGGTGATGTTGCCTTGGTAGCCCAGCGACATCACGTTGTTGTAGGGCAACTGGTACTGCATATCGAAAGAGTAGTGATAGTTGGTGATCGTTCCCGGATTCGACGGGAAACCAGTCACGAAGCTCTGACCCGACGTGGGCAGGTTGTTGCTGCCAAACGTCGTAATCGTGGCCGGGTTCGGCGCGTACCCGAAGATCGAGTTCACACTGCCGGCCGTTTCATACAGAATTCCAATCCCGGAACATGAAGGATTGGTGGTGTAGGGATACGGACAGGTAAAGCCTTTCTGGACGGCGTTCGGAGGATTGCCGTTGCCGTTCGCGGTGATGGCGATTTCGTTCTGGTTATAGGCGATACCGAATCCGCCACGGATTACCAGCTTGTTGTCGTTCCCGCCCGGCTGCCATGCGAAGCCAATCACCGGACCGAAGTTCGCCTTCGAGGGGCTATAGAGGCTTCCGCCCACTCGAATGTTCATTCCGGTCAAAGCGTTCGAGCCGCTTCCGAGCTGCAATACGTCGAGGTTATTTTCTTTCGAGTAGAACGCCCCGAAATAGGACCAGCGCAGCCCGAGGTTGATCGTTAGGTTCGGACGGAGCTTGAAATCATCCTGTACGAAGAAACCCCAGATGTTCTCGCGGTCATCCTGCCGGTTGGCGAAGGGAATTCCGGTCGCCGAATCAAACTGGCCCGACTCACCATACGGTGCGTCGTTCAGGAAGTCCCAGAGATTGTGGAAGGTGTAGCTCGGACGCGCTGCATACACAGGGTTGTTTAAGTACTGCAACCGCGTAAACTCGCCGCCGACCTTGATATCGTGACGGCCCAAGACCTTGGTCAGGACATCATTGTAAGTGTAGGTCCATTGGTTCAGGTTGCTCGGTCCCGGAGCGCCGAAGAATTGTGGCGTTGCCGGAGTCGCGCCGACGGAGTTGCCGATGGCATCAATGTTGTCCTCCGGCAATCCGAAGGGTGCCTGCGAGTTGCTCGTTACCTCGTTCCAACGCCAACCTGCAGCGTTTGCGCGAGCCTGGTTGAGCAAGGTCGGCGAGAACGTGTGATCCCAGATCAACGAAAATGCGTCGTTGACCTGATTGTGGTGCCACAAGTTCTCCGGACGGACTGTGCCGTTGTAGTCCGTGGTTGACGACGGTACCCAGTAGATCGCGAAAGCCAGACGGTCATTGTTCGTGACATTCGCGTCCAGCCGGCCGTTGTATTGCATCTGCGAGGTGGTGGTTGGGTTGGTCAGGTTGTAGAACGCCAGGTCCGGTACACCATCCAAACCGTTGCCCACGCCGGGGATGCTGCTGTTGCCGCCGTACGTCGGATCTTGCAATCCAACGCCGTTCGTCAACGGAGACCCTATATCCAGTCCACCAGGCAGGGCGTTGCAGTTTACTCCCTGTGTCAGGCCGACGGATGCGCAGGTCCGGGGAATGATGCTGTTCGCGGAAACGCCCGAGCCGGGGAATGTAAGGTATTTCGCAGCGATGGGACCGCCGGAGGCGGACAAGCCATCGAATTGCGGGGTTTCGTACCACCCCTGCGAGGTTGCCGTCGCCGACAAGGGGCTCGTCTCATAGTTGAAGAACGCAAAAACCTTGTTCTTCCAGATCGGCCCTCCCAAACTTCCACCGTATTGATTGAAACGGTTCTCATCGCGGTTCAAGCCGCGGCTCTGAGGCGTTCCCGAATGGTCGGAGCCCGTTCCGTTCCACCGCTGGTATGCATTGAGTCCCGGCCGTGATGCCTTGAAGAAAGCGCTGCCATGAAAATCATTGGTGCCGCTCTTCGAGGTCACCTGGATCTGGGCGCCGCTGAACCGTCCGTACTCCGCGTCGTAGTTGTTCGACACGACCTTCATGTCTTGCACCGAGTCTTCGCTCGGCGTAATGACAGACGTGCCGCCCCACACCGCGCTGACCGTGCTGATGCCGTCGATGGTAATGCTATTGGTCTCATACTGGCCGCCGCCGTTCTGGATCTGCGGCCCGTTTTCCGTTTCGAAGATACCGCCGGCGCCACCCGAAGTCCCTCCGGGACCCTGGTTGCCGGGATTGTTGAATGCGCCACCGCCGCCGGACTGCGAGGAGTCTCCGAAGACTCCCGGTGTCAACTGCGCCAGTTGGAAGACGTCGCGGTTGAACGACGGTAGATGCTGGATCTGGTTGCTCGTGATGGTGGCGCTCAAGGTCGCTGTTTCGGTGTCTAGCGCCTGGGTTGTGCCCGAGACTGTAACCGTCTGTTGCGTACCTCCGACTGCCAGAGCCACATCCAGAGCATTGAGCTGCTCGGGGATGATCTGCACATTTTCCAGCACTTTCTGCTGGAATCCGTCACGTTCCACCGTCAACTTGTACGGCGCCGGCGACAACGCGTTGAAAATGTAAATGCCGTTACCGTCGGTGGTGACAACCTGAGTAGCGTTGGTGTCCCGGTTGACCAGGGTCACTTTGGCCCCGGAAATGACTTCGCCCTGCGGATCGGTTACCGTGCCGCGCAGCGAAGCGCGGAATTGCGCTTCAACGGAAACTGTCGATAGGGCGATGCCGAATATCAGCAGCAAAACCCGTACAACCAATTTGGCGTGCTTCATTGATTGATCTCCTCGGACCAAATAAAACCTGCGACCAGCCCGCGTTTGCACGCTGTGGCTGATCCGTTGCATCTCTCTCTTCAGGAGAGATCGACCATGATTGATTTTTTCGAATGCTGGAATGTGGCCGTCACGTCGTGTCTGGCCGGTCCCACACGGTCATGTGGTACAGACCCGAATCCGAGGTCTTGGATAAAAAATCGACTTAAACGGTAGTGGCAAAGGCGAGTATCGTGAGTCTTGCGGCACAGCGGGCATATGACCTCCGAGAAATATGCGTTATCAATCCGGAATGGTCCTCAAGGGGCGACTCTGATTTCTTTCCGTCGGATTGATCTGGCCTCACTAAATCGATAACTAATCGATTTAATTAGGCGGCGCGAGCATATCATGTCCAGAGATTCAGTCAATCGGAAAATTGTATTCGACTTCCTAACTGATCCTTGCTATGCACCGGACGCTATGCGACACTGCGCCCATGACTCGGCGAAAAACGTCTTCGCCCGTTCGGCCCATCCCGGACAATCACGACCAGCCCATCAGCCTCAAACGCCTCGCCGAACACCTTGGGCTCTCGTCGGCCACGGTTTCCATTGTGATGAACCGTACGCCCCTGTCCGACATGATCCCGGAGGAGACGAAACAGCGGATCTGGGACGCCGCGCGCCGTTTCAAGTACCGGCCGAACATCATCGCCCGCTCGCTCAGACAGCAGCGTACCTACTCCATCGGGGTTTTGCTCCCTGAATTCAGCGATGGTTATTCAGCCCTGGTGCTCAGTGGCATCGAGGACTTTCTATTGCAGAAAGGTTATGCGTGGCTTGCCGCGAGCCATCGGCACAAGGAAGACCTGATTCGCGAGTACCCCCATCTGCTTTACACCCGAGCCGTCGAAGGCCTGATCACGGTCGACACGCCCTACAATGAAAACCTTCCTTTTCCGGTGGTCTCAGTCTCCGGACACCGCCCTATCGAGGGGGTTACGAACATCGTTCTAAACCACGAACGCGCCGCCGAACTTGCCATTGGGCACCTGTACGAGCTCGGCCACCGGCGGATGGCATTCATCAAGGGACAATCGTTCAGCTCCGACACGGCTGTGCGATGGCAGTCCATACGCAAGGCCTGCAAGAGATTTGGCCTCGCACCTGACCCCGATCTAACTTCGCAATTGGAAGGAATCTCGCCTTCTCCTGAGCTCGGTTATGCGGCTGCGAAGAAAATCATCTCGACTGGAACGCCCTTCACCGCCCTTTTCGCTTTCAACGATGTCTCTGCCATTGGGGCTATGCGCGCCTTGGACGAAGCGGGCCTGAAGGTCCCCACCGATGTGTCGGTCGTCGGTTTCGATGACATCTATGGGGCAGCGTTTCACATCCCTGCGCTAACCACCATTCGGCAACCACTCGTAAGAATCGGTTCCCTCGCGGCAGAGACCCTCGTGGCCCGTATTGCCTCTTCCGAGCAATCCTCATCGACCGTCGAAGTCGAGCCGGAATTGGTCGTACGCGAGTCCACGGCCCCTCCGAAACGTCACCAGGCCGCCTCTGTCTGATTCAGTGATGAAACGCTTTCTCGTCACCGCCCATGCCGTTTTCGCGTTGATCGGCATTGCCACAACCATGCTCGGTCCCTTGTTGCCAATCCTGTCGCAAAGGTGGCATCTCTCGGACCGGCAATCGGGTGCTCTCTTCTTGGTGCAGTTCGTAAGCGGGTTCGCGGGAGCCATCGTCTCCACGCGTCTTGCGCGGCATTTTTCGCTGCATATCATTGCGCGAATCGGTTTGCTGCTGACTGCCGCCGGAATCCTCGGTCTGGCGCTTTCCTCCCGCGGCGTGGCTACGGTAGGAATCGCCATTTATGGGGTGGGGATAGGCCTGTGCACTCCTTCGATCACGGCGGCGGTGAGCGAAGCAGTTCCAGACCGCAGGGCCTCGATGCTGAACCTGCTCAACTTCGCCTGGGCGCTCGGAGCAATTACTGCGCCTAACATGGTTCTTGCCGCCCTGCAGCATACCGGGATACAGGTATCAGGGATGCTGGCGGGTTATGCCATTGTCCTTACGGCAAGCGCGTTTCTCATCCCGCGAATTGCGGTGTCCTCTGCCCGGGAACAAAGTTCCTCGTCCAAGCTCCCCCCCGCCACTTGGCGGCTTATCTTTGCCTGCGGAATCCTGATCTTCATCTATGTTGGGATCGAAAACGGGGTGGCGGGCTGGCTCCCGACCTTTGCTACCCGGTTGCATGCTTTTGGATTACAACGCAGCGCATTGCTGCAAGACACTTTCTGGACGACGTTCTTGCTGGGCCGCTTCAGTGCCCCGGCCTTCCTCAAAATTACCGGCGAGCGGCTTCTCCTGACCCTGTCCATCTGCCTTGCAGCACTCAGTACCGTTGGTTTATTGCTTCTGCAGACGCCAGCCGGGCTGTTTCTCTCGGTCGCAGGAATCGGTTTGGGATGCGCGGCTATTTTTCCGACGGCGATCGCGATCCTCTCGCATCGGCTTTCCGGCCAGTTGGGTTCCAAGCTCGGCTTCATGTTTGCTTCCGCCGGATTGGGCGCCGCTGTTTTGCCTTATTGCGTCGGCGCTCTCTCCTCGGCGTCTCAAAATTTACGCATCGGGATGTCTTTGATTCTGGCAGCCGAGGCGGCACTGCTCGCCGCCCATCTGGTGATGTCACACTGTGCTTCTCGCAGTGACGTCGCGGTGGATCCAATTACCCGCACGAAGGCACTCGCCACCGGGGTTTGATTGCAATCAAATGGCGGCCTCTCGGCCGCCATTTCTATTCACCTTGCCGCATTACAAGCGGCAGATCAGCAACTCTCGTTCGTAAACCATTTCCGGCGGCAGATGGTCGTGGAGTTCGATGAACAACTCCTCGTGTCCTACGACCTCTTTCTTCCAGTCGTTGCGGTCAACACGTTCCAGCTCTTCGAATTGCTCGCGTGGATATTCCATTCCCTTCCACTCGATGTCTTCGTAAGCCGGAACCCATCCGATTGGGGTTTCCTTGCCGAAACCGCGGCCATGTACCCGATCCACGATCCACTTCAACACGCGCATGTTCTCGCTATAACCGGGCCACAGGAATTTCCCGTCAGCACCCTTGCGGAACCAGTTCACGTGGAAGATCCGTGGCGTCACCGTCAGACTCCGCTGCATCTGCAGCCAATGACGGAAGTAGTCCCCCATGTGGTAGCCACAGAAGGGAAGCATCGCCATAGGATCACGCCGCACCTTGCCGATCGTTCCTGCGGCCGCGGCCGTCATCTCCGAACCCATCGTCGCGCCCGTGTATACGCCGGCGCTCCAGTTGAAGGCCTGGTAAACCAACGGCATCGTCGTCGCTCGGCGTCCGCCGAAAATGAAGGCGCTGATCGGCACTCCCTCAGGGTCTTCCCAGTGGGGATCGATTGTCGGGCACTGACGCGCTGGAGCCGTAAACCGCGCATTGGGATGGGCTGCTTTCGCGCCTGTCTCTTTGGCGATAGCCGGGGTCCACTTCTTTCCTTGCCAATCGGTGCACTCGGCAGGAGGCTCGTCCGTCATGCCCTCCCACCACACGCCACCCTCGGGTGTCAGCGCAACGTTGGTGAAGATCGTATTCTTCGCCAGGGCCGCCATCGCGTTGGGGTTCGTCTTTACGGAAGTTCCGGGAGCCACGCCGAAGAAACCTGCCTCGGGGTTGATGGCTCGCAGCAGACCATTAGCATCCGGCTTGATCCAGGCGATATCGTCGCCCACCGTCCACACCTTCCATCCCTCGAAGCCCTTGGGAGGAATCAGCATGGCGAAATTGGTTTTCCCGCAGGCGCTGGGGAAGGCCGCTGCGACGTAGGTCTTCTCTCCCTGGGGCGACTCCACACCCACAATCAACATATGTTCGGCCATCCAGCCCTCGTCGCGCGCCATGGTGGACGCAATGCGCAGGGCGAAGCACTTCTTGCCCAGCAGCGCATTGCCCCCATAGCCGGAGCCAAAAGACCATATCTCGCGCGTCTCGGGGAAGTGCACGATGTACTTTTCTTTGTTACAAGGCCACGGCACGTCTTTCTGGCCTGGTTCCAGCGGAGCGCCCACGCTGTGCAGGCAGGGGACGACGCGCTTTACATCGCGATCGATTTCCTTGAAGACCTTCGTCCCGATGCGCGCCATGATCCTCATGTTCACCACGACATAGGGCGAATCCGTGAGTTCCACCCCGATCTGTGACATCGGAGAATCAATCGGACCCATGCTGAACGCCAGGACGTACATTGTCCGGCCCTTCATGCATCCGGCAAACAGACCTTTCAGCTTCTTGCGCATCGCGAAAGGGTCTTCCCAATTGTTGGTCGGTCCGGCGGCATCTTTTGAAAGGGAGCAGATAAAAGTGCGATCTTCCACGCGCGCGACATCGCTCGCGTCTGAGCGGGCGTAATAGCAATTCGGCCAGAGTTTCTCGTTCAGTTTTACGAAGGTGCCGTTATTCACCAATTCGGCGCATAACTGTTCATTTTCTTCGTCGGACCCATCCACCCAGTGAATGTGGGCCGGGGTGGTGAGTTCCGCCATCTTTTCCACCCACCGGAGCAGGTGCTTATTCTTCGCCAGCGGCGTCTCACGCCGTGTCTTCGGTTCAGCAATCGTAGAATGTGCCATTTTTCACCTGCCGCGACGCGCGGCATCCTTCCGAATCCCCGGCAGCTCTGCTGTCGAGGTGGTTCAGCAGCCCGATATTTTAGTGTATCGGAGGGGCAGGAGATGTGCGCTCGCTCACAATTCCTCCCCGTTTCCATTTTTCTCTATAAGTTACAGATGCTCAATCACATAGAAAAGATACAGAGCGGAAAAACGGACCCAGGCTATGGTTGTTCCTGCGCCCTCCTTAGGGAGCCTTTTTCAGGACCGCCGTGTTGCGCTCGTCCGAGGCGACTCCGCGCATGAAAGTGCGCAATTCCCCAAACTCGTTCATCGGCACGAGCAGGTCCTTCACCTCGTAGGAGCGGTTGTAATACAGCACGTCGTCCTTGGCCTCGACCTTGCTTTTGTACTCTGCGAAGGGCGCCTTCACATCGGCAGGCGCCGGTAACTCGTCCACCTTGTACCCCGGCGGCAATTTGATATCGATCACATCGCTCTGCAAGGAAGTTGTAGCGTAGCTCACCGGATACTTTCGTTTGTTATCCTCGGCGATATCGGAGGCCTTGTTGCCCAGAACGCGGGTGCGAACCAGCATCAAGTCACCCGCCGATTTCGCGTACTCCGGCGCCACGAACTTATAACGCAGTATCAAGGGTTCATCGTACGCATCCAGCCCTGTGATCGATGCATACGTCAGCTTCGATCGGTCCAGGAACTCTTGCAGGAATTCCTCAAAGTATTGTCGCCGCTTGTTCTGGTCCGAACTGAGCAGCTCCCCTCGCAGAACGGATGCTTCGTGCCCGCTGCGAATCTCTTCCACCTCTCCGGACAAACTGCCCTCCGGCGTCAATTGCAAATGCGCGACGCGCAGCAACCGGTTCAGCGCCGGAGGCAGCATCGGCATCTTCACCAACTCACCGGAAGCGCCAGTGACTACCAGCCCATAACTGTTTTGTTCTCCGCCGGGCAGCATTCCAAACGGCGTCATCTCGCTCGTCGGATCGAAAAACAGGATCTGCCCCAGTTTGGGGTCGTCCACCATCGCGTAAAGCGGTGACGGGTCTACATCGTTGGGCACCTTGATGGCAACAATGGCATGGTTGAACGTCCATGGCGTCGGTAACGCGGGGTTTACCACCCCCCGATGCGAGTCGACTAACACCAGATAGGATTCGATCCCGATCTCGTGCAGCATGGTTACCAGCAGCGTTGCCTTGTCTTTGCAATCCCCGTATCGATTCGACAACGTGTCGCCCGCCATATGCGCCTGGAACCCGCCGATGCCTATCTCAATAGCGACGTAGCGGATCTGGTGCTGCACGAAACCGGCGAGCGTGCGTACCTTCGCCATCGTGTCCGTCTTGCCGGCGGTAAGTTGCGCGATGGTCTCCTGCATCTTCGGCGTCGCCACCCGACGGCTGGCATTCAGAGAATCCGCCCAGCGCGCCACGTCAGACCAGGTGTCGGTCCGGCCATCGCGTCCCAGCGAAGCTGAATAGAAACTGACAACCATCATGCCCACGATCGAGTCGATGGCCGGCATTTCGCGTTCGCGCTCGATTCCGGGTACGTCGGAGATCTCCCAGCTCCAGGTGTTGCCACCGCCGCTCGCCGGTTTCTTCTCCGTCCAGTTGGCGAAGCGATATTGGTATTCCCAACCGGCCGGCAAATTGATCGAAAACCGGGCTGTCTTCACCGGCGCAGCCTCCTGGAAGTACCACTTCTCGCTGAACGCGTAGGGACGGCGCCGTTGCTGGTATTCCACGGCAACATAGGCACCCACTTCGACTGCGGGAACCTTCATCACCTTGACCCGCGTGTCTTCGTAGAGGGCGAAGTTGAACGGGCTGCTCTCGGTTGCGTCTTTCTCCTTCAGTTCGAATTCCTGGCCGTTGGCCGCAATGCTCCAGGCGTGCATGTACTCCAGCTTTGTATCCCGGTCGAAGAATGCCGTGAACGTTCCGTAATGATTGCCCCCCGGACGCAGGATCTTTACCACCCGGCGATAATTGACGTACATGTCGCCGTTCTCCTTGACCGTGAGCGTCTCGTCATCCAGCAACACGACGGCTTCGGCTTCATCCGGGTAGTGCAGTACCGGGGCATGTGCAATCTGGCGCAGCCAATCAGGGACCGTGTCCGCTACGGCGGCCCGCGCAGCCAACACCATCAGGAAAAGTGCGGCGAGTCCCAGAAAGCGGCTACTGCGCAATTTTGAGAACGGCCTGTTCATTGGTGCCCGCCTGTACCTTCTGGAAGTAGTTTCGCAGAGCTGAGTAGTACTTCGCTTCGACTGCGATGGCTTTCATCTGGAAATCGCGTTTGAAGTGAAGCGTGCCGTTCTCGATCTCGTAATCGGTCGAAATCTCCGCCACCGCATTCTTATCCGCCATGGGCTTCGGAAGGCTCTCGATCTGGAACGCCTTGGGCAACGTGATCGTCACGTCGTCGGCCCGATCGTATTGATAATCCATGAACACCGGGTTCACCCGGCGCGTCGGCGTGAACGGGTTCCGGTATGCCCCTGCGAACAGCGTGGTCGGGATCAGGATCCGGTGCCCGGCCTGGCTGGCATACCCCGGCAGCTCGACCTTGTACTTGACGATCAGGGGCAGGTTCGAGGATTTCCAGTCGTTGACATCCACCAGTTCGATATCGCCCTTTACCGGCAGCCAGTCCTGCAGCGTTTCTTCCATCCACTTCTTCCGCTCGGTCTCATCTTCATTGCGCGCATGGAAGCGCCGATGAAACGCATCCTGCCCCGAGAACGTAACTACGACCTCGCCTTTGAGCGAGCCGTTATCTTCTAGCGTCAGGGTCGCGGAACGCTTGATAGTTGCATACGTCGGGTCGAAGACCGGAGTCGTGATCCATGTCGGCATGGACTTCTCCAGCACCAGCCCAAGAACTCCTGTATCCGACCAGGGCAGGATGCCGAACGGACAGAACGGCGATCCCGGGTCGAGATATACCGAAGTACCATTCAGCTTAACCATTGCAATCTCGTATCCCAATTGGGAGAACGCCGGCCACTCGCGGTGCAGCAGTGCCTCATCGCGCTCCGTCACCTTCACCAGGGTCGCGTCCGCTCCTGCCGCCCGCGCGAGCGCCACGAAGGTCCGGTTCAGTTCGTTGCGATAGCCGTACTTGTTGTTGAGAACGTCTTCCACGCTTTTGTTTTCGCGGATATTCAGCGCCTTGGCTTCTTGCTCCGAACGCGCCGTATGGAATGTGAGGTTCTCGAATCCCTGTACGTAGTCGTAGAGCTTGTGCAGCTTGACTTCCTGGGTATCCGAAGGTGATGTCTTGCCGGCCACTGCGTTCGAGACAGCGCCCTTCTTATCCATGAAGCCTTCGGTCGCGCCGTACCATTTCTTCCCGTTCGTCTTCCAGTACTCGTCGGCTTCGGGAATGCGCAAGTCCGTGCTGTAGAAGAAGAGCACGCGCATCGCAGCTTCCGCCGGCGGCGGCATGAACGGCTCCAATTCGAACGCCGGGATATCCTTCAGTTCGAGCGAAATCGTGTGGTGGACGGTATCCCGGTTCAACTTCGTGCTTTCCGGCATGTGGACCGCCTGTACCCGATAACTGAATACGTCTTCGTTCCCTGGCTTGAACTCGAAGTGCGCTTCACGCTGGTAGAGCTCTCCCTGGATCTCCCACTCCGAGCGCGGGAAGTAGTAGTAGGTTCGCGTCGAAGGGTTCAGCGCCTCCCAGTAGCGGGTGTAGCGATACTCGATGATGCTGCCCGGGGTTACATCCGGCATAGTGAACGACTTTGCCATCCAGCGAAAGTTGGAGCCGCGTTGCACAACTTTCTCGAACACCTGTCCCGTGAACGGAACAATCGTCCCATCCGGATGAATGGTCCGCCCCGATACGCCTTGTACTTTGAAATCGCGATCGAAGGGTGGAATGTTCACGGTGCCGTACTCTTTCCCCTCGTCGGTGAAAATCTTGATCCGCACGTACTCGTGTTGCGAGCCCATTTGATCGTCACGTACAACGGAGCGGTAGAGGATCATCGCCTTTGATCCTGGCATCGCCGGATTGTCTTTGAGAGCGAGATCTTCCGGCGAAATCGGCAGCCATTCGCTGGCTTGGGCTAAGGGACAGGAAATCAGGAGAAGAACGGCAAGAACGCCAGAAAAGAGAAGTAGCGGCAGAGTTTTCATCAGGACCCCATCCCGTGACGGCGGTGATTTCCTGGTCCGACACGAACGTGGCGAAACCAGAGTTCCTGATTATGAACCTGAGTACCTGAATTCGGGAATAGAGAAATTGCTTGTTCTGAAAATAGAACAATTACGAAGGCAAGTTGTTGAGAGGGTACTTTGGATACTTGTAACTTAGTCTCCGGCCGCTCCGGCCATCACCATGGGCATCGTGGGAGTATCGGAACCCTCGCTCTTCTCGATAGTTACGGCGAAAGCTTTGGGTTCCATGCCGGCCGGCATGGTGCTTTCCATGATCATCGCATTGCCTCTGGCGTCCGGCAAGAACGTCCCGGCGGGCACGGGAGCGCCCTGTTTCGGGACTAACCAAAGCTCGTAAGCCTTCTCCGGGGGAGCCGGCGGCAGATTACTTGCCATGAAGATCAAACGTCCCGCTTTGGGATTGTAGATCGTCTTACCTTGCGGCTTCGGCTGTTCCTTACCCGGCATCAGCGTTACGCGGATCGCATCGGGAGACTTCAACAGGTCGAGCATTTCCCGGGCGTGCTGCAATTCCACCGCCTGGGTCTGGCTGTTCGCCTGGATCGCCGCGAAGTCATTCTTCAGCCGCAGATTTGTAAAGTAGAGCAGCGCCGACAGCAGCGCGAAGGCGACCGTGGCAAACCACGGAATCCACATCCAGCCCTTTCCGACAGTCGCGGGTTTCGCGGTCCGCCTCGGTTCTTTCGCGATCGCCGCCAGGAAGCGCTGGCGCGACCTCGCCGGAGGTTTTGGCCCCGCAGCGCTTAACGCGATCAAACCAAGATCCTCCTGCACCGCCTGCAACTCACGTCGGCATTCCGCACAGCCCTGCAGGTGTTCCTCGAAACCTACACGTTCGGCGTCATCGAGGGACCCTAGGGCGTAGAGCAGCACGTCTTCCGCGAATTGGTCGTGCGTATTCACGAGCGCTCTCCTGGTGCCAGTCGCTTGCGGAGCTGAAGAAGAGCGCTGCGAATACGCGTCTTAACAGTCCCAAGCGGCTCGCCGGTTTTGGCCGCAATCTCCGAATGTGTCAGGCCCTCAAAAAATGCCATCTCCATGCAGCGCCTCTGTTCGGGGAACATATCCGCCAGCGCACTCCGTACTTTTTCGACTACAAGATCCTGCTCGGTCGCCTTCCGTAAATCATGGCTGCCGGCAATCACCACCTCTTCGATATCGGTTTGCGGCCGCCGCTTCCGCAGCACATCGATAGCACGGTGCCGGGCAATCACGCCCAGCCATGCTCCAAGGCTGCCGCGGCTGCCGTCAAAAGCCGAGGGCTCGCGCCAGAGCTGCATGAAGATCTCCTGCAACACATCTTCGGCAGCCGCCGTATCCCCTAGAACCCGTAAAGCGGTGGCGTAAACAATGGAGGAGTAGCGGTCGTAAATAGCAGCCATGGACTCCTGGTCGCCGGCGCGTACTCGCGCGATCAGCGTGGAGTCATCCGTTGCTGGGTTGGCTGCCTGTGTGCTCAGTAGTCCGCCTCAGTCTCGCCACATTGGGTACGCACTCCGTATGTATTTGGATTGCGCGGCGAGAGGTTACCTTCGTTTCCAAGCGGAAAACAAAGGCGACGGAACCATAGCAGGTTCGATCTATCAATTCAAATGCGTGAAGCAACCGCTCCTCGAAGAGCGGCTTCTAGCCTTGCTTTCGGCGGTGTTGCATTTCTCTCAAAACTTCCGCGAGAGCTCCAGCGGGCAGCCCTGTTCGGAGTGCGGGGAAAATGATTTCTTCTTCCAGCGCCAAGTGTCCGCGGAAGATCTCGTCCAGCGCGCTCGTCAATCCGCAGAGTTCGCCATGCGTCTCCGGCAGCTTGGCGGGATTCTTTGACAACAACACCAGGATCGGAAGCAGTCTCTCGATCACATCGTCCACTGCCTGATGCTGGTGGGCCATCGCCGCGAGAGCACTGGCAAGCTCGGGCTTCGCAATCTCCGCCAGTCGAGGCCGCACAGTCTCTTCTTCATCTGCTTCGTGCAAAGGTAACGCAATCGAGAAGTATCGATGCGCCGCGCTGGCCGCGCTGCTGATCTCCTCCAGCGTCGCTCCCTCGGCGTGGGAAAGATTACGCAACCCCGAGGTGAAATGCCGAATTCTTTGATGACAGGCGACGAGAAGATCGACTGCATTCTCGGAAGTCGTCGTGGATTCTGCTGGCCTGATTTCGTGCAGCATAGGATTCTAGATGGTTAGATACGTGGGATTGCGATTCCGGCACAAAAAGAAAAGCCGCGGATCTCCCGCGGCTTCTCAAGAATAGAACGACTAGCGCTTGCGGCCTTTCTTCGCCGCTTTTTTCGCCGACTTCTTAGATCCACTCTTCTTGGCTGCTTTCTTTTTCGCCGGAGCTTTCTTAGACGCCTTTTTCGTGCTGGACTTCTTGCCTGCGGCCTTTTTCGCAGCTTTCTTCTTGGCCGGAGCTTTCTTGGCCGCCTTCTTCGCGCTTGCCTTCTTTGCCGCTTTCTTGGCTGGCGCCTTTTTCGCGGGTGCTGCTTTGGCCGGAGCTTTCTGCGTGGGTGCTGCTTTGGCTGGAGCTTTCTTCGCAGGCGCTTTCTTGGCAGCTGCCGGTTTCGGCTTTTCACCCGCGCCACCGTCCCCACCGCCTCCCGACGCGCCCCCGCCGCCCGTGGTCAGCTCGGTCTCATCCTCGTCGTCGATGTCCTCTTCCTCTGGCTCCGAAGTGGAGACCTCTTCGTCTTCCTCGTCCTCTTCGTCTTCGAAGTCCTCATCGAGCGACTCGTCAAACGCGTTGGAATCGCCGAACTCGTCCATCTCGTCGTCACGTCCGTACAGGGTAATTTCGTCGAAACTCATCTCTCCTCCTGCCTAGCTCGCCTGGAACGATGTTTGAGATTGCTTCAGCCTACCGCGTGAAAATCGTGCCGCATCAGCGAAACGGAATCATTGCGAGTAATCGATCGCCACGATCACCTGCGATGGCGCGGATTATAGCATTACAACTCTGCTCACTTTCGCGACTCGCTCGATCAAGGATACGGACTCTATCTGAAATTGCGCGAAGTGGCAACAGACCGCCACCAACGAATCGCGAAGTGAATTCACAATGGAAATTCGCTTCAGCGACGGACGCGGGTCGTCCCGTAAGCTATTGAATAAAAATGATTTAAAGGAACGTCTACCGAGGTATCACAAGCACATCGCCGGCCCGCAATTTGGCAATTGCCGGATTCTTCTTCTTCAACTCTGCGACCGTGGTGTTGTATTGGCTCGCGATGCTCGTCAAAGTCTCTCCGCGTTTTACGGTGTGGTGGGTGGTCGCTCTGGCAGTTTCTTCCTTGCTGCTGGTCGTGGAACGGGATTTTCGTGAGCTGAGCTCCGGAGCCGCCTTCGAACGACGCGGCTGCGAAGATGCGGTCTCTTCTTCTTCTTCTCCACTTGGTTTGTAAATGCGCAACACGCGTCCAGGCTTTACCGCGTTGCCTGTCAGATGATTCCACCTGCGAATTTTCTCTGCGGGCACCCCGAAGTCGTCTGCGATGGACGCGATCGTGTCATGCTTGCGTACTTTGTAAGCGGTCGAGCGTCGCGAATAACTCCCTGCATCCGCGACTGCGGCATCTCTGCCTTTTGTTGGCGCTACGGGGATGATTAGCTTCTCATCGGCGCGCAATTCATCATCCGGAAGATTGTTCGCCTCGGCGATTGCCTCAGAACTGACGTGATACTTGCGCGCGACGGAAGCCAATGTATCTCCCGTTTGCACGCGGTGGAAGCGCCAAAGCACGCGCTTTTCCATCGGAATCGCGGCCACCTGGGCCTCGAATTTCTCTCTCGTTCCGGCAGGCAGGTGAAGCGTGAAGGCCTGGTCCTTCGGGGTTGTCATCCGCAGCAAGCTGGGATTCAGTTCCTGTAAAGTTGTCACCGAACTGTCCACGCACTCCGCCACCAACCGCAGGTCCACCGGATAATCGATCGTCACCGAGTCGCTAGGCAGCGACGCTTCGAATTGCACATCGTCGAGCCCATACTGCTGCGGATTTTTCGACATGATGGTGATCGCGATGATGATTGGCACATAATTGCGTGTCTCATGCGGCAGCACATTGCGCTTATAGAGCTCCCAGAAATCCGCATAACCGGTGCGCTGCACCGCTCGCTGCACCGTGAGCGGACCGCTGTTATAGGCGGCCATGGCCAGGTACCAGTCGCCGAACATGTTGTAGAGATCCTTCAAGTGCCGCGCCGCCGCCCGCGTCGCCTTCTCCGGATCCTGCCGCTCGTCCAGCCACCAGTTGCGTTCCAGTCCGTAGCCCGATGCCCGGCTCGCCATGAACTGCCACATGCCGCGCGCTCCCGCCCGCGACAGTGCCACCGAATGAAATCCGGATTCCGCTTGTGCCAGGTAAATCAAATCCTGTGGGACTCCTTCTTCCTTCAGCACCCTCGAAATCATCTCGCGGTAGCGTCCGGAGCGCGCCATCCCATTCGCCAGGGTCCCTTTGCCCCGGCTGGAAAAGTACGAAATGTAGCTTGCTATCTGGTCATTCATCATCAGCGGCAAATCGGATCGCGTCTCCCGAACTTCCACAGCCGCTTGCGCCTTGATGTTTGGATCGACGGGGAAAGTCACTTCGTTCGCCTCATCGATCGGAGCCGGCTCCGACTTCTGTTCCGTAAATCCATCGCCCTCTTTGAGGGCCTGCAACTCCAACTCGTGCACGGACTCGACGATCTTGTCGAACTCGTTTTCCAGCCGCTCGTCGGAATGAATGTCGAGATTGCCGCTCAACATCATGGTGAAGGCCTTGTCGAAATTGTCCTTGGCGGCTTCCAGGTGACCGGCGTTGTAATTGGCTTGCCCCGCCTGGAATTCCTTCTCCGCGCGATCGATGAGAGACACTACAGGGTCTTCCGCGGGCGCAGCGGTGGCCACCACGGGCGTCTTCGGCGCAGGCGGAATCGCGGCGGGAGCAGACAGGGTAGGAGCAATTGCCGCCGCCGGAGGCTTGGCCTCAACCTTCTTCGGGCTGTCGGTCTCGCAAGCGGTGGTGAAAATCACTGCGCCCACGAGGGGGAGTGACCAAATCCTACGAATTCTCATTTCCCTCGATGAGCCACCCAACGTTCAAAGCTGGCAGGAGCTTCCAAATCCTACACCGCCTTAAATTTCATGGTCAATCGAATGAGGCCCTTACGAACGGTCAAGTGCCTGCTGGAGATCGGCGATCAGATCGTCCGCATCCTCGATCCCGACTGACAGGCGTATCGACGCATCCGACACCCCCAATAGCTTCAGCCTCTCCCGTCCGAGCCCCACATGCGACGAAAGCAGCGGGTAAGACACGGTCGATTCCACCCCTCCCAGCGTCGTTGCCAGGCACCAGAGTTCCAGGCTGTCGATAAACTTCTCCGCCGCCCGGCCACCCCCGCGAATATCGAACGACACCATCATTCCGGCGTCACGCATCTGCCCCCGCGCCACGTCATGAAAAGGATCGTCCGGCAACCCAGGATAAAAGACCCCTTTCACCTTGGGATGTTCGTGAAGAAACCGCGCGACGGCATGCGCATTGCTGCAGGCGCGCCGCACCCGAATTTCCAGGGTCTTCAGTCCGCGAATCAGCAGGTAGGCCGCTCCGGGATCGAGACACCCGCCGGTCACGATCATGATCTGGCGCGCTTGGTCGATCCACTCCTTCGACCCCAAAAGCGCCCCGGCGGTCAGGTCGCTATGGCCTCCCAGGTACTTCGTTGCCGAGTGATAGACCATGTCCACCCCCAACGCCAGCGGTTGCTGCAGAATTGGGGTAGCGAAGGTGTTGTCCACCACGGTCGTGATGTCGTGCTTTTGCGCGATGGCACATATCCGGCGCAAGTCGATGCAGCGCACCATCGGGTTATTCGGGGTCTCGATCACCATCATGCGGGTGCGCCGGTTGATATAGCGCTCGATACGATCGAGATCGTGAAAGGGAACGAACTGCGTTTTGATTCCGCATCGCCCCAGTACGGTCTCCATCAACTTCAAGGTGCCGCCGTAGATATCCAGCGGCGCCACGATCTCATCTCCCGCCTGGCAACTCACCAGGGCTGCACAGAGAAAGGCCGCCATACCGCTCGCGGTCACTACGCAGCCCTCAGCGCCCTCCAGCGCGGCAATCTTCTGTTCCGCCGCGGCGACGGTTGGATTTGCATACCTTGAATAGACGTAATCCTGCGACTTTCCTTCGGCATATCTCCTCAGGTCGGCAAACTTCTCGAGCACGAACACCGAAGTCTGCGCAATCGGGGTTGTGAGCGGCACATTGCCGCGTCCATGCCGTTCTTCTCCCGCATGAATGCAATCGGTTGCAGCCGAGCGCCTCTTCTTCGCCATGCCCCGATTGTAGCCAAAAAATAGGCGCCTCTTTCGAGGCGCCGTCCGGAGAAGTTCTGATTACCAACTGAGTTTCAGCGCAAACTGGAATTGCCGCGGATCGAAGGCTGCTGTCGGTGTGCCCGCCGATGTCCAGATCGGGTTCACGTCCGCGACATTGAATTTATTCGCCAGGTTGAACACGTCCATGATGGCATCCAGGTGCAGACGCTCGCCAAAGTTCAGACGGCGCGCCACGCGAAGGTCGTTGAAGACGTTCCAGGGTTTTACTCCGTAGTTGCGGGGCAGCGTTCCCGCAAGCTGCGGAGGAGTTCCGCCGTTGAAGAAAATATCGAGATAACAAGGTTCGATGAGATAACCGCTCGGCGAATACTTCGAAGCTATCGCCGGGCCGCAAGCGTTGGTCTGCCCTGCCACCGCAATGCTCGGCCGGTCGGTTCCGGCACTGAAGTCGAAGTTCTGGTCGGTTCCGGTGATGATGTTGAACGGCCTGCCCGACGCGAATTCGATGATCGGCGCAAAGGTCCAATCACTAATCAGCTTGCCGAACGCTCCCTCATGATGCGACCCCGTCTCGTACACCCCGCTGAAGACAAAGCGATGCCGCTCGTCGAAGAGCGAATTCGACCGGTCTGCATTCGGGTCATAGTTGTTCTGCGGTTCGAGCGTGGATTGCAGGTCCGTCGAATCGTCGATCGAGTGCGACCACGTATACGAAGCGAGGAATTGGAAGTGGTGCGAGAACCGCTTTTCCAGGTCCGCCGTGAATCCGTTATAGTCCGACGTGCCGTTCGAGTAGTTCGCCGGAATATCGCTGAAGGGAATCGTTCCGTATCCGCCCAACCCCTCCGATGACAGTACCTGGTTCACGAACGCTAGCCCGCCCGATGGTACATAGGGAGAAAGCGTCGGGTTGAGGCCGGAAGGCCGGAAAAAGCTGACAAGCGCGGCTGGCACATACGGCCCATTGGCACCCGCGCCGATCGCATTCACCGATAGAGGACCCAGTTGCGCGGCGAGTGCGGCCTGCTGCTGCGGGGTAGCTCCCGGATAGGTCGCGGTGATGTAGTTGTACAAATTGCGGTCCAGCAGATCGCTGCGCGTAGCGTTCACATTGATTGGCCGGTTGAGGTGCCGTCCACCGTTGAAGTTGTACTCCAGCCGCAGATCATAGCCGTGGCCGAAATCGTGCTCCACGGTCAGGTTCGCCTGCTCCGAGTACGCATACACGAAGTTCTTTGCCACTGGGTAACCGAAGGGAAGCATGGTGAGCGGGAACGGTCCACCGCCGGGGCCACCGGTCAGGAAATTCTGGTTCACCCAGATCGAGTTCGTTCCCGGCGTTGGATCGAAGCGCTGCTGGTTTGGCAGATAGGTGAAGGACGGCGGGAGGCAACCCAGGTTGCCCTGGAACGCATTCGTCGCCGTCAACGTTCCGACCGGGTCGGCTGGATTGCAGGCGGAAGGCGCAGCGCCGAAGAGTACGATCTGAGCGTCTTTCGTTGCGTCGGCCACGTTGGAGTCGAATGCCAGCGCGAGCAATGGATGGTCGTAGAACATGCCATAAGAGGCGCGCACCACCGTCTTTCCGTCGCCCCGCGGATCCCATGCAAAGCCGATACGTGGCGCTACGTTGTTGAAGTCGCGCGGAATGCCCTGCGTGATGCCGAAGGCATCCTGCGCCGATTGCGCCAACGGGGTGGCTGCGGCAAACGTCGGGGTGAACTCCACGTCGTAACGCACCCCATAGTTCAGGGTGAACCGGTCGGTCACACGCCAGCTATCCTGCAGGAAGAGGCCTAGCGGCAGATTCGTAAACGCGTCATGCGCGTAGCCGACGCCCTGCACCATGTCCTGCGGGATGCCTACCCCATACGCCTGCACCGGGCTGAGGTCCGGGAAAGGCGTTCCATTGGTCAGCGCGCCGACCCCCACCGATCCAAAGTCGTACAGGCCACCGAAGTTCACTGTGAAGTCTGCGCGCAATGGAATGAAGTCAGCGTCGAAGCCGAACTTCACGGTATGCCGTCCCTTGGTTATGGTGAAGTTGTCGAGCGCCTCGTAACGCTGCTCGGTACGGCGGACGTAAGAAAACGGCTCGCGGCCGAAAAACGCATAGCCGGGAATATTGATCGCGACGTTGCTTCCGCCCGGCGCCTCGGAGGCGTAGTTATACAGCAGCCCACGGCGCGCATATTGGAAACGAAATTCGTTGACCTTGTTGCTGCCGAGAGTCCAGGTATCCGAGGCCGTCCCGTTGAAATCGCGATAGGTCTGGTCCGAGGTGCGCGACCATGCGTTCTGGCCGAAGTTCTGCGGTCCCTGCGCGTTGACCTGGATTCCCGTCACCGTGCTGGGACTTACACCTACCCTCAAAGAAAGCGAGTTGTTCGCGGAAATCTGCTGATCCAGCCTGCCCGACCACAAACTGGTGCCCTCAAAAATCGGAAAATTGCCGATCAGGCTGTTCATCGGCACATACGAAGCGGGGAGCGCATTCACAACTCCGGTCGTCACTGGCGTGAACAGGTAAGGGCTTGGCAGCAACCCGAGGTTGTAAAGCGGATTCTTGCCCGTGATGGCCGTGGCCGCCGTGCTGCCTGCAAGCAAGCCATACTGCACCGCCTGCTGAATGAGGGACGGGTCGCCCGTGGCCGCCGTCTGCCCGATGAAGGCGATCTGCTGCGGTGTCAGCGGCAGCTGTGCTGGGATGCCGAAGGGCGTGAAGTCGAAATTCTGGAAGCCGAAATTGTTCGCGCCGATGCTGCTGTATCCGCTCTCGTGACGGCGCGTGGTTTCGTATGACAAAAAGTAGAATGTGCGGTCTTTTTTGATCGCCCCGCCGGCAGTGAAGCCCGCCTGTACTCTCGTATACGCCGGATCCGGAATCGTGCTGAAAGGATTCACCGCTTGGATGTCGCGGTTGCGCAGGTATCCAAAGACATCCCCGTGGAAGTCGTTCGACCCCGACTTGGTCACAATGTTGATAACGCCGCCCGAGGCGCGGCCATACTCGGCGTTGTACCCGTTGGTCTGAAGCTGGAACTCCTGGACCGCATCCTGGGAAACGGTGGAACGCACGCCGTTCACGGAATTATCGACGAAATCTGCGCCGTCGACGGTCACCAGGTTGCTTCGGGCGCGTTGGCCGCTCACGTTCAGTCCCGAAGTCGGAGCCGCTCCAATCGAGGGCGCTGTGTCTCGCGCGAGCTGCGAATTGGTCAGCGCAAAATTGATGTAGTTGCGGCCGTTAATGGGCAGGTTGTCGATTTGTACCTGGTCGATGGTGGTTGCCGATCCGGTCCGCTGTGTCTCCACCAGCTCCGCTTGAGAGCTGACGTTTACCGTCTCGTTCACCGCCGCCACTTTGGCTTCGATCGGCAGGTTTGCCACCTGTCCCACCGTGAGCCGGAGGTTGTTCACCTGCTCGCGAGCGAATCCCGCCGCATCCACGGTAATGTTGTAAAGTCCCGGAGGAAGCGCCTGGAAGACATACTCTCCGTCCGCGGCGACCGCGGCCGTACGTTCGAAGTTCTGTGCTTCATTGCGCGCTGTGACGGTAGCGCCTTTGAGGGCTCCGCCCTTTGCGTCTTTCACCGTCACATGTAACTCGGCCGACGATCCCTGCCCGAACCCGAGCGCCGCTCCCAAGCACACCACTGCCGCCAGCACGACAAACCGCAAAAATGTACGCATAGTCTTCCTCTTGTCAGCCGTTCAGAAACGTAAAAGCCCCACATTGGCGAGCAGTTCTAGGGTGGGCACAGTCCACCGTCAAAAATGAATGACTGCTCATTTACTGATTCGGGGTTTTTACACTATGGATCGCGGGGAAGCAAGAGAGAAGGTTGATTACGTCCTTGCAGATCGAAACTGATCTATGTGCGCAGCGCCTGTACGCCGTCCGAGGAAGCATTTTCGCGACGCCATGCCCACGCCATGCGCGGCGTATTGTGCGCCAGGCCGATCCGGCCTTTGGAATCGAGCAGAATGATTCCCCCATGCCCGTTCAGCCGGGTGAACAATCGCTCGATCGCCGCCTCCGCAACCTGCTGGGGCGCGTCGCCCATCTCCACCCGGTCGGCGGCCCATTTGCTGAGCACGAGTTTCATCATTGGCTCGCCCCAGCCCGTAGTCGAGACCGCCGCACTCAGGTTATCGGCATAGCAGCCGCAACCGATCAGCGAAGAATCGCCGACGCGCCCCGCCGCCTTGTTCAGGGTGCCTCCCGTCGAGGTCCCCGCCGCGATGTTGCCAGCGGCATCGAGAGCGACGGCGCCGACCGTATCATGCGAATCCTTGGGAGGTCCTGCGAACTCGGGTGGCATGGTCAGCATTTTCTGCTGCTTCGCGTCTTTCCAGCGCGTCAGCTCGCGCTCCAGGATCAGGTCCTCGTTCGAGCAGAGAGCGATGCCGTGCTCTTCGGCGAAGCGCTCCGCACCCTCGCCCACGAAGTAAATATGCGGACTATCCGTCAGTACCTTGCGTGCCGCGCGGATCGGATTACGCAATCGTTCCACGCATCCCACGCCGCCCGCCTGCAAGGTGGCGCCATCCATGATCAATGCGTCGAGTTGCACCCGGCCATCTTCGTTGAGAAAGGAGCCTCGTCCCGCGTCGAAGGTTTCGTCCTCTTCCATCGCGACGATCGCCTCTTGTACCGCATCGAGGGCGCTCCCGTCTCGCTCGAGTACCCGCCACCCGATCTCTGCCGCTTTGCGGACGCCCTGCTGGTGAGCCTCTACCGCGTCGTCGGGAATCGCCCACGCGCCACCATGTACCAGCAAAACAGGTTGCATCCTCAACGGCTCACACTCTCAAAAACGGATTTCGCAAACGGGTCAGAATACACCAGGACTCACAGAATAAGTTGCGGCGAAAATGTCGGTTTGCTATTGGGCGAGCGGCGAAACTTCAGGTAGGGAAGTCTGGGTTTGGCCCTGCGCCTGGCTTTGCCTCGCAACCGCCGCCTGCAGCACCTTGGTCTGCTGGTACGTGTACACGATTCGGTGGATCACCGTGACCGTCGAAATCACCGCCGCAATCCACAGCACGGGAGCCATGCGATTGAAGAGCGCTCCGATAATGATCAGCACGATCCGCTCCGGCCGTTCCATGAAGCCGACTTTGCAACTGGGGATCAGCGATTCCGCCCTGGCCCGCGTATAGCTCACCATCACAGAGCTCACCATGACGAACGCCGCCAGCACGACATAGAGAAAACGATTCGCCCGCGCGTAATACACCAACAATCCGAAGAACAGCGCCACATCGGAGTAGCGGTCGATGACGGAGTCGAAAAAGCCGCCAAAGATTGTGACTTGGTTAGTAGCGCGGGCGACGCGGCCATCCACCATGTCGAAGATGCCTGCGCCGATGATCACCAGTCCGGCGTAGAGGAACATGCGCTGCTGATCTTGCGGACGGGCGTAGCCGAAGAACACCGCAGCCACGATGTTGATCACCAGTCCGAGGAAGGTCAAAACATTCGGGTTAATTCGTGTGAGCGCCAGCCCATCTACGATTTTGTAGAGCAGGACCCCACAGGTCCGCCCGACCGCATTGGTCCAGGTCATCATGCTTCGTCGTGGATCGTCGTTAGCTTCAGGATCTCCAGTTCGCGCTTCCCGACAGGAGTGACTACTTCAACTACATCGCCTTCCCGCTTATTCAATAGCGCGCGACCGATGGGCGAAGTCGTCGAAATCAGTCCCTTGGTGACATCCGACTCTTCGCTGGTAACGAGTTTGTACTCGATCTTTTCATCCTTTGTCAGGTCGTGGACCTTCAAGGTGGACCCGATTGCCGCCCGGTCTTTGGGGATGTTGCTCATGTTCACTAACGAAAGGTCGGCCATGCGCCGCTTGAGTTGACCCAGCCGCGCGCGCACGAACTCCTGCCGCTGCTTCGCCATGTGATATTCGGCGTTTTCGCTGAGGTCTCCCATCGCAACCGCTTTCTTCAGTTCGGCGGGAAGTTCATGCTGAAGTTCGTGCTCCAGTACCTCGATTTCTTGCTGGAGCTTCTGCTTGATGTGTTCGGGCATACTTCTGTGAGGACACCTTTCGAATTCCCGATTATACCGCCCAGTGACGTAAGACTCTGGAGCGCAGCCATCGGTTGGCCATGTGCACCAATCGGTTAACCCATTCCTGAATCGTTGCGAAACATCGAACGGTGTGAAAACCCGCGTGAATTGACAGTTTCTCGCGTTAAACGTACAATTGATTACAGTTAAGAGGTCCCCCTGCTTGGCTCGCGTAGCCCCCGGATACGATCTGCAATGAATAACATTCTCAGCTTTATCGTCGGTGACAAGGTGGTTTACCCGAATCACGGGGTGGGCATCATTGAACAGATCAGCAGCCGGACGATCGGGGCTTCTGTTCAAAAGTGCTATTGGCTGAAAATCAAAGCCAGCAGCTTACGCGTTATGGTGCCGTTCGATAGCGTGCACGTCGTCGGGTTGCGCCGCGTCGTCCGCAACGGTGAAATCCAGAAAATCCTCGATTTCCTCACCGACGCTAAGTGCGAGAGCAATCACGATTGGAAAGACCGCTTCAAGGAAAATTCCGACCGCATGCGTACCGGCTCCTTGATCGAAGTGGCTGGCGTCTTAAAAAGCCTGTTGGTTCTCGGGCAAGCTAAGCCACTCTCTTTCCGCGAAAAGAAAATGCTCGAGCGCGCCCGTTATCTCCTTGTCAGCGAACTGGCTATGGCCAAGAATTGCGAAGAGGTCGAAATCGAGGAGCTGCTCTCCAAAGCCCTCTCCAAGTGCAAACTCCGCTTCCCGGAGGCCAGTTCCATCGCCGAAGCCTGATTTCGGTCGCCCTCCCCGAAGCCTTTCATCTCGTATTCAACAAAGCCCTTAAAGAGTTGTCAGTCTGAGCGACGGTGCGCATTCGCAACCACAGCATCTTGCGTTTTGTCCCGCAAACCCCGCTACCACCCTGTGCATCTGTTGATTGCATGTCCGGCATACTGCACGTCTTCCGCACCCTCCCCGACATTTACCAGGTGGACTACACTCTGGGCACCGCATCCTATGTGCGGACCTGCACCCGCGAGCAACTCGAACACCTTCTTGTAACGCCGGCCGCGTTTACGGATGAACTCATCTCGAAGGTCTTCAATGAGCTGAACGCCCACAACAAGGTTACCGTCACGGATGTCGAGATCCCCGAAAAAGAGACCAGTTCTCTTGGCTTCGAGCCGCTGCCCAGCGACGCTTAAGCGCTACTCGCCCATCCACTGCCCATAGCCCTCGAACCCTTCCACGTGGTCGAGAACGATTTTGATCGCTGCTGTGAGCGGAATCGCAAGAATCAGCCCCATCGCGCCCCACAACCATCCCCAGAAGAGCAACGCGATCGTCACCGTCAGTGGGTTGAGCTGCAGACGTTTGCCGATGATCTTGGGATATAGCACGTTCATGGCAAACAGGTGTAGCCCGAGGACGACCACCAGCAAGAGCACCAGTTTTTCCAGCGTCAGCTCGCCCATTCCGGTGATCAGCGGCGGAATCAATGCCAGGATCACGCCCAGGTAGGGGACGATGCTCAGAAACCCGCTGATAAACCCTACAAAGTAGAAGAACGGGACGCCCAGGAATCCGAAGATAATCAGGCTCACCACGCTAACGAACAGCCCCACGATCAAGTTACCGACCAGGAAACTGCGAATCATGCTGGTCATCAGGCCGATGGTCACATAGGCCGTGTTGCGATTCTCCATCTTGAACAGCATCACCGTTCTGGAACGCACATGCTCCTGCCAGCTCAACATGAAGAATGCAAGAAACGGGACAAAGCTGATCGTGAACACGGCCTCGCCGACCGAGCCGAGGGTGTTTGTCACCAGGTCGGAGAGGCTTGTGCTTTGTTTGATGGTGACTGCTCTTCTGTCTTCCGCGGACTCCGGGACCATTGATTCCGTGGTTTTCCGAAATGCCTCCGCCCGCCTTTGGAACTTGGAACCGATCTCCCTCACCTTGCGGCTGTACTTCGGCAAATCCTGGGCAAAATCGACGGCCTTGCTGTAGGAGAGGACAGTGATTCCGTAGAGCGTTCCAATCAGCAGGAGGATCGCGATCAATGCGGATAACGCGCGAGGCAGCCGCACGCGAACGCCGAAATCCACCACCGGAGCCAGCACGAATGCCAGCAGCACGGCGGTGAGGACCACCACCAGCACCAGTTTCGCCAGGTAGGCCAGCGCCAGGCCGGTGGCGACCGCCAGGATGAACAGCGACGTCGTCTGGGTGCGCTGCATCCGCCGAAGCTCGAGTTCTTCCGCGGTTCCGCGATCGACTGTGATCTGCGGAATCTGGCGCGACTCCTCTTCTGTGCGATGTTCGATTTGAATTGGATCGTCCGCCATGCCCTATGAGTTCCTCGTGTCTGCCTGCAAACTATAATTCCAGTGTGTCCACATCAACAGAACCTTCTGCGCCGCATCGGCGGATTCTCGCCATCGATTTTGGTACCCGGCGCATCGGGCTCGCGGTTTCCGACCCGCTTGGCATCACTGCCCAGGGGATGCCCACCCTTCTGCGAAAGAACAAGCGCACCGACCTGGCCGTCCTGCGCGAGGTACTCACCCGCAATCAGGTTCAGGAGATAGTCGTTGGCCTGCCCTTACGCCTCAGCGGCGCCGAGAGTGCTTCCACTGAGAAGGCGCGGGAGTTCGCCGAGTTGCTGCGGAAAGAGTTCTCCCTTCCCGTGCACCTGTGGGACGAACGTTTTACCAGCGTGGAGGCCAATCGCGTCCTCCGCGAAAGCGAGATGAGCATCCGCAAGCGCGGCGAGGCCGTCGACCGCTTGTCGGCCGTCCTGATCCTGCAGGCCTTCCTCGAACGCCGCGAACATAACTAGACACATGGTCCCCTAGGTACATGGACCAGGAGCTATCCTGCAACTCGCGATCTTCATCTAAACTGCAAACTCGATGCGCACGTTCTTCCTCATCGTTTTGCTGCTCCTCCTGTCGGTCGCCCTTTGGGCCGGATGGGCGCTCTGGCTTCCGGTCACCTTTCCGGTAGAGAAATTCGTACTCCTGCGCCCGGGATGGAGCACACATCACATCGCACGTGAACTTAAAGCCAACGGCATCATTCGCTCGGAGAACGCATTCCTCGCCATGCATGTATTGCGCGGGGAGCGCACGCTGAAGGCCGGCGAATACCGGTTTGCCGATCGTGAGAACGCACTCACCGTCCGCGATCGCCTTACCCACGGCGATATCTACGTCCGCCAGGTGACGATTCCCGAGGGCTACAACATGTTCGACATCGCGCAGGCTATCGAGCAGGCGGGACTCGGTCCGGCGGCAGACTTCCTCGGAGCCGCTCGCACCGACCTCTTCCTGCTCAAGGACATCGATCCGCAGGCGCAGTCGCTGGAAGGCTATCTGTTTCCTGACACCTACGCCTTTACCCGAACGATGTCGGCGCACGACATGGCCGCCGCCATGGTGCACCACTTCCGCCAGGAGGCGAAGTCCATCAATCTCACCGACGACATCCATCGGGTGGTGACCATGGCCTCCATCGTCGAGAAAGAAACTGCCGTCCCCGAGGAGCGCCCGGAAGTGGCGAGTGTCTATTACAACCGGTTGAAGCAGAACATGGCGCTCGCCGCCGACCCCTCGGTTATCTATGCCGCGCTGCTGAATAATCGCTACCGGGGAACGATTTACCAATCCGACCTGCAATTCGCCTCGCCTTACAACACCTACAAATATCCCGGGCTGCCGCCGGGCCCGATCGCCAATCCAGGGCGTGCTTCTCTTGAGGCTGCGATGCACCCGGCTGATACCCAATTCCTTTATTTCGTTGCCGACGCGCAAGGCCATCACCGCTTCGCGCGAACCCTGGATGAACACAACCGCAACGTAGCTGCCTACCGCAAGGCGAAGGGAGAGCCATGAGTCCAGACGACGCTGGGCGGCAAAGAGCAGAACAACCGCAAATTTAGGCGCCTATCGCACCTGCGAAGGAAACTCAAATTAACCGCCTACCTTCCTTGAAAATTCTTTGCCACGTTATACTTACTTACGAATCTAAGACTTGGAAACCTGTTCCGCCGTTCCCGCTTTTCGACATGGATTTGCGCCGTCTATTTCAAACCGTCTTTATTGGAGCACTCCTCCTTAGTGGCTCCGGCTGCCTCTTGCGCAGCCGTCCCGTCCCCATCCGGATGAGCTCCGCACCCCTGCAGAATGCCACCCGCGATGAGCTCGTCAAGACCGTGAACGACATCGCGGCCAAGATCAATACCATGAATGCCACCGTCGACATCGACGCTTCGACGGGCGGCTCCAAGAAGGGCAAGATCACCGAATACCAGGAGATCCGCGGCTACTTACTGGCCGAGAAACCGAACAACCTCCGACTTATCGGATTGCTGCCGATCGTTCGCACCAAGGCCTTCGACATGGTCTCGAACGGCGATACCTTCAGGCTCTCGATCCCGCCGAAGAACCGTTTCCTCGTGGGTCACAACGAGATCACCAAGCCGTCCGCATCGCCGCTGGAAAACCTGCGGCCGCAACACATCGCCGACGCCCTCATGCTCCACGAAATCGATCCCAAGGACGAGATCGCCGTGTTGGAAGGCTCCAACGAGATCACCCAGGACCCCAAGACCAAGCGTGACGTCGAGCAGCCCAACTACATCCTCGACATCATCCGGCGCGCTCCGAATGACGATTGGTACCTGGCGCGAAAACTCTATTTCAGCCGCACTACGCTGCTTCCCTACCGCCAGGTCGTTTACGACCGCAACGGGTACGTGGCCACCGACGCCAGCTACGACGACTTCAAGCCCATTGACGGCATGCAGTTTCCTAACCTGATCCGGATCTGGCGGCCGCAGGAGGAGTACACCGTTACCCTCCACATCATTAAGCTCGAACTGAACAAGCCGATGACGCCCGAGCAGTTCGCGCTCGAGCAGCCGCCCGGCTCCACCCTGATCAACCTGGACAACCACGTGCACACCGCTAGTGGCGGCAATTAGTTCTTCCGCTGTCACGGGTCGTATCAGGGAACTCGCTTTCGTGGGACGATTCCAGCCGTGCCGCGAATGATCCAAGAAGCAAGGCGCTTTAGCCCCTGCCACTCCGAACCCTGCCATCCCTTACAATCGAACTGACATGATGAACCGGATGATCGTCTCGAACCTGGTGCATCGGCCGTTGCGGTCGGTGATCAGCATTGTTGCCATTGCTATCGAAGTCACGCTGATCCTGCTGATCGTGGGGCTCTCGATTGGCATCATGAACGACAGCAAGCGGCGTACCGCCGGGATCGGCGCGGATGTGATGGTCCAACCACCAGGGGCTTCGTTCATCCAGGGTTTCGGAGGCGCGCCCGCGCCGGTGAAGATCGCCAACGTGCTACGTACCTTCCCGCACGTGGAAGCTGCCGTTCCGGTGGTCATGTGGACCAATACTTCCGGGAGCCTCGAGGTGGTGTACGGCATCGATCTTGCTCCAGGATCGCCTTACAACTTCGACAACACCGGACGCCCGTTTCGCTATTTGGAAGGCGGTCCGTTCCAGGGCCCTTACGACATCCTGGTGGACGACTACTTCGCGGGCCAGAAGAAGGTCCACGTCGGCGACAAGCTCGAAATGCTGAACCATGAGTTTCGCATCAGTGGCATCGTCGAAAACGGGAAAGGCGCGCGCAAATTCGTGCCCATGGCGACGCTGCAGGACCTCATTGGCGCCACCGGCAAAGCCAGCATGTTCTATCTGCGCCTCGATAATCCCGACAATGCGGATACCGTCGTCGAGGAGATCAAGGCCAATCCCGACCTGAAGAGCTATACCGTCCGCTCGCTGAAGGAAATGCTTTCGATGATGACGGTGCAGAACCTGCCGGGCTTCGCCTCGTTCATCAAGGTGGTCGTTGGGATTGCGATGATCATCGGCTTCATCGTGATCTTCCAGTCGATGTACACCGCCGTCATGGAGCGTACCCGCGAGATCGGCATCCTGAAATCTCTCGGTGCAGACAAGGTCTACATCGTCCGCCTGATCTTGCGCGAAACGCTGACCCTGGCAGTTTGCGGCATCGTCCTCGGGATTGCCATCAGCTTTCTGGCCAAGGTCGGCATCAACGCCAAGTTCCCCCTGATGACGGTCCAGATGACCGCCCCTTGGATCGGCTACGCCACCCTGATTGCGGTCATTGGCGCCATGCTGGGTGCGATTTACCCGGCGGTCAAAGCGGCGCAGAAAGACCCGATCGACGCCCTGGCATATGAGTAGGTGCGGAGAATAGCTGTTTTGTGCAGAAATCGAGTCGTCCGGCCGATATATCACGATTCTAGGAACAAACTTGGTTTGTGATACGAATTCCGCTACAATCTTTTTAGCCTTTCGTGCCCGCAAAGGGCGTTGTAAGTAGTGCATCGGGAGCGGTGTGCGTTGACATTGCCTGCTTCTGTTCGTTACACTTAAGGCTTCGTATTCTGCGTTTGCCCGTTCGGTGATTCCCAGCGCGTTCTCGCGCGCCGGCTGACACAGCGGTTATCATTCGCGGTTTTTTCCATTATCCGGGAGAGTTTGAGATGTCCACGTATTTCCCCAAAGGGGAAGTTGCGCGCAAGTGGTTTGTCGTTGATGCGGATGGCCAGACCTTAGGCCGGCTAGCGTCGCGCGTGGCGCGCATCCTGAGCGGCAAGGACAACCCCAAGTACACGCCGTTTCTCGACACTGGCGACCATGTGGTCGTAATCAACGCCGAAAAGATCAAGATCACCGGTCTGAAGGCGGACAAAAAGAAGTATTACCACTACTCCGGCTATCCCGGCGGCATGAAGGAAGAAGAGTTCCTCAAGCGGCTGGAGCGGCGTCCTGAGCTGATCCTCGAAGAGGCGATCAAGGGCATGCTGCCGAAGTCGAAGCTCGGCAAGGCCATGGGCGGCAAGCTGAAGGTGTACAAGGGTGCGCAGCATCCTCACCTGGCACAGCAGCCTGAGACGCTGGCGAACGCATAATTTCAGAAGGGTAAGGGCGGCTTAATCGCCCGGCGAAGACATTCGAATGGCTGAATTGGTTCAATATTACGGAACGGGCCGCCGCAAGTCGGCAGTTGCCCGCGTGTTCCTGCGTCCCGGCAGCGGTGAATTCAGGGTTAACGGCAAAGGCTACGAGGAGTATTTCGTGACCGAGGCGCAGCGTCAGTCGGCGAAGTCGCCGCTGGTGCTGACAGAAACGATTGCCAGCTTCAACGTTATCGCCAATGTAAGCGGTGGCGGCGTGAATGGGCAGGCGGATGCGGTTCGCATGGGCCTGGCGCGCGCCCTGCAGGAGTTCAATGCAGAGCTTCGCGGCAAGATGAAGGCCGAAGGCTTCCTCACGCGCGATGCGCGCATGAAGGAACGCAAGAAGTACGGCCAGAAGGGCGCCAGAAAGCGCTTCCAGTTCTCGAAGCGGTAGACAGTCTGGTTCTCCACCGGTGTCGCTTTTGCGATACCGGTGGTGCACCCTAGTTTGGATCTCGCATTTTTTGGTTCCGGGGATGCGAGTCCCGAGCAGTACCGGAACGAAATCTTTCCGCACCCGCACTGAACGGGGCGGGTAACGGAATGGAAATCCCGAGTCCACCTCGCCAAGCGCAAAAGCGGCGCTCGTCGGGGGCCGCGGTGAGGCAATTTACGCCGAGAGGCAATGGCCGAAGGATGCAATCCAAATAGGAGGTAGTTTGGCTAACATCACCATGAAAGAGCTGCTCGAAGCGGGAGTTCACTTCGGGCATCAGACGAAGCGCTGGAACCCCAAGATGAAGGAATACATCTTTGGCGAGCGCAACGGGATTTACATCATCGATCTGCAAAAGACGCTGAAGATGTTCAAAGAGGCGTCCAAGTTCGTCTCCGACACGGCTGCCGAGGGCAAGCTGGTTCTCTTTGTCGGCACCAAGCGCCAGGCACAGGATGCCGTCGCCGAAGAGGCGAAGCGTTGCGGCATGTTCTACATCAACCACCGCTGGCTGGGTGGATTGCTGACCAACTGGGTGACTGTGCAGAAGTCGGTGAAGCGGCTGAAGGAACTCGACGAGATGGCCACGGATGGCCGTTACGAGCTGCTCCCGAAGAAAGAAGTCATCAAGCTCGAGCGCGAGCGCAAGCACCTGCAGGAGAACCTTGCAGGCATCAAGAATCTGAACCGTCTGCCCGACGCTCTCTTCGTGATCGACTCCAACAAGGAGCAGATCGCGGTAAAGGAAGCGCGCAAGCTGGGAATTCCAGTGGTTGCGGTGGTGGATACGAACTGCGATCCGACCGAGGTCGATTACGTGATCCCGGGCAACGACGATGCGCTGCGCGCCATTCGCCTGTTTGCCTCGAAGATCGCCGACTCTGTGGCCGAGGGCGCCCAACTCGCCGACAAGTCGATGCTGGAGAGCACCAACGTCAACACCACGGCGGAAGTAGTTCCCCAGAGCTATATCGGTGACGACGAAGAGCACGGCCTCGCCAATCCGACGGACGAAGCCGGAGTCGCCGCAGCCGAGAGCGAAGAGATCAACATGGAAGAGGTGCTGGGCAAAGGGGTGCGCAAGCAGCCCGCCAGCGAGAACCTCGAAGCCGCCGCGGCGGAGCAAAAATAAGGGCCTTTTCACCATAGGTTCCAGCGACCCGCGCGCAACAAGGCGCGGGTTATTTTGTAGGTAGCAACTGCCCGACGAGCGGTTGAGTCCGGCAGCAGGGATTCGGAATCTAATATGTCAGCGCAGTTCTATCCGATGCCGATGTTCATCCGATTAGTGGTTGCGGATGTCGAGGCCAGCAAGCGGTGGTTCCAGGCAGCGTTGGGCTTCGAGAGCGTCTTTGAACTTCCGCATACCATGGCGCATCTGCGGGGGCGCCGCTACCAGGACGTGCTGCTTGTAAAGGGCGAGCCGCAGAAGGCTCCCGGCCAAGGTGTGACCCTGAGCTTTACCTGGAACCGCAACGTCGATGAACTGGTGGGGAGCGTGCAATCGGCGGGCGGGAAAGTGATCGATGGTCCGGTGGATCGGCCATGGAACGCACGCGAGCTGGTCATCGAAGATCCTAACGGGTATCGGATGAGCTTCTCGCAGCAGATCGCCGACAAAGCGTTCGAAGAAGTCATGTCCGAAATGCGGACGGACAAAGAGTAACAGGTAGGGCACGGCTTCGGCCGTGCCGAAGCGCGATGAGATTGGTGGGGCTTTTAAGCCCGAGGATTATTGATAGCAGCAGGATTCTTAAAACGATCCAGATTGGAAGAGGAAGTGAGCACAACGACCGTGAACATCAGTGCAGCACAGGTAAAAGAACTTCGGGAAAAGACCAACGCGCCGATGATGGACTGCAAGAACGCCCTCACCGAAGCGAAGGGCGATATCGAGCAGGCGATCGTCATCCTTCGCAAGAAGGGAATCGCCTCGGCGGCAAAGAAGGCTGCCCGCACCACGAGCGAAGGCTCGGTGGTGAGCTATATCCATGCCGGGGGCAAGATCGGCGTAATGGTGGAAGTGAACTGCGAGAGCGATTTCGTTGCGCGCACCGAGCAGTTCAAGGAACTGACGCACGACATCGCAATGCACATCGCGGCCAGCGATCCGAAATTCATTCGCAAGGAAGATGTGACGCCCGAGGCCTTCGAAAAAGAGAAAGACATCTATCGCGCGCAGGCCGCCGCAACCGGCAAGCCCGCCCCGGTGATCGAAAAGATCGTCGAAGGCAAGATGGCGAAGTTCTACGAGGAAGTGTGCCTGCTTGAGCAGCCCTTCATCAAGGAACAGACCATCACGGTGGGGCAGTTGATCGCGACGACCGTAGGCAAGCTCGGAGAAAACATCTCCGTGAAGCGCTTCGCGCGTTTCAAGGTCGGCGACGTCGGTGAGACCATCGCCATCAGCAAGGCGGCGGAAGAAAAGGCCGAGTAATTTGGCTTGGAAAAGGGCGGCTTCGGCCTCCCTTTTCCTTCGTCGATCTGCGCCGCGAAATGATCGAATTCAGCTCGCAGTGAAACAGGTATCAGGGACGCTGCTTCAGCCGCGCCGTTCAGTTCCGAAAACACGGCGGCTTTCGCCGCTCCGACTCTCCGTCGTCCACGAACGTTTGCAGGAGCCAAGAGCCCCGGCACCTCGAATGTCGTGCCCCTGATACACGCCCTCAATCCCCATGCGGGGGATGCATCTCAGCTTCCAACTGATCGAGCTTCTTTTTCTGGTCGTCGTTCAGGAGCAGCCGCGCTTTCTTGTCCGCCTTGTAGAAGATCTGCCTGGCGTTGTCGGCGCGCTCGCCGGTCGAAATGCTTTCGTCCTGCATCGTCTTTTCGGTGGCGTCGTGCATTTCCTGCAGGATGGGACGCACCCTGGCCTGCTGATCGCTGGTAAGGTCGAGCTTATCGGTCAGCAACTTCATGTGCTGGTCGATGTTCGATGCGGCAGCGTCGTTCGTGGGCTGCGGCGATTGCGCGCCTGCGAGCAGCGAAAACGCCAGCAGCGTACCGATGGCAAGGCAACGAAGTCGATTCATAGTTCCTCTCCCTTTGAAGTTCCGAAACTTGATGGGACGCCGTACACTTGGCGTCCGGTGCTTCGCACTGTAACGTTGCGACGCTCGCCGCGTCGAGTGGAGCGAGGCGTTGCTGAACAAAGAGGGGGGCGATGTCCGGAAAAGAGCGTTCCAAGCCACAGAAACTCGCCGCACCCGCGAAGCCGCAGCTCAAGAAACGACACCAGCCAGATCAACGCATCCGTCGCACCTGCGAACGGCTGGGCAACGCGTTGCTGACGCTCATCCAGGAGCGGCCGATCGACGACGTGACCGTGCAGCAAGTGCTCGACCGTGCCGGAGTCGGACGATCCACCTTTTACGTGCACTACCGCGACAAGGACGACCTGCTCTTCAGCCAGTTGGAGATGTTCCTGGAATTCATGAGCACGGCACTCAGCGCGCGGCAGGATAAGTCCCATCGAGTGGCGCCGGTAGAAGAGATGTTTGCGCACATTGGGCAACAAAACAAGCTACTCCGCGCCCTGGTTGAATCCGGCCGGCTCCATGATTTCTTCGAGCTTGCGCAAGGCTATTTTGCCCGCGGGATCGAGCGGCGCCTCAGGGAATTCGACCGTCTGTCGAAGCGTCCTCCGGCGGAGGTGAGCGCGTGCGCCGTCGCTTTGGCGGGAAGTCTTCTGTCGCTGCTGCGATGGTGGATCGATCGGCAAGCGAAACAAACGCCACGGGAAATGGATAAGTTGTTCCACCATTTAGTCTGGGACGGTCTGAAGTGACTGGTATAACTCACTTCTGGATGAGGACCGGTATCGGCTCCGTGCCAAGTTCCGCCCGCGCCCGGTAGTCCCGCCAATGGGTGAAGAGGATCTTCACGGTCGCCATCACCGGAACCGAGAGATAGATTCCGATCACCCCGGCCAGTTCGCCGCCGGCCAAAACGCCGAAAATCGTCAGGATGGGATGAAGTTCTACTTTGCTGCCCAGCAGCCTTGGGGAGATGACGTAGTCCTGCAGAACGCGCCACACGCCTAAGAAGATGATGACCCAGACTATGTGGTGGTAGCTTAACCCAAAACAGATGCCCACGATCCCCACCGCGGCTACCGCGGGGCCGACGAGCGGAATGAATTCCAGCAGCCCGGCAACGGCTCCCAGGACGAACGCGTAGGGCACGCCGAGCAGCGAGAGCCCGGTGGTATAGACGACGCCTGAAATCAGCGCCAACAGCAACTGGGCGCGAACGAACTGCGAGAGCATCTGGTCGACATCGGTGATGAGGTGGGCGAGGAAGTCGCGTTTTTGAGGATTGGTGACCAGGTTCTGTATGCCATTGCGGAAATCGCGCTTGTCCTTGAGAAAGAAAACCCCGAGGATCGGGATAATGACGATCCATCCGATGTTGGTAAGCAGCGACGCCGCCTTGGCGCCGCTCTGGCTGATGAAGCGCACGATTTCGTCCTGGTGGGAGGCCAGGAACGTCTGGAGTCGCGCCGAAGTTTCGTTGCTCCAGCCATGTCGGTTACCCACGACGTAAGCGATATTGCCGCTCGCTACTTTCTCGTAAAGAGAAGGCAGCGACTGCCCCAAGCGCTGGCCTTCGGAGAAAACCCGTGGTCCAAACACCAGCCCCACGACCGTTAAACCCATGAACAGCACGATGTAAACAATGACGATCGCGAGGGCCCGGGAATTGCGCAGCCAAGGCTGGATCTTTCCCACCACCGGCTCGAAAAGATAGGCAAACAGGAGCGCGAACAGAAAAAGGATCAGGGTCTCGCGAACCGCATAAATGAATGCCAGCACCGAGGCGAAAATGAGGGTGGTCGTGAGTACGCGGACTGTCCGATGATCCAGCAAATCGATCTCTTGCTCCCAGCCGGTTGGATGCGGAATTTGTGCAATCGGCACGAATCCGGCTGTTCACGAGCATGGTACGCAGGTGGCCGGTCCGCTTGTCCAGTGCAAAGTTGCCGATTTTGGGTTGGGAAGTGCCTTCGCAGGATTTAGAATCAACACTTCACCCTGAGCGGACGCACTTTGAAGCAAGTCATAGCCATCTATCCCGGCTCTTTTGATCCGGTTACGAACGGACACCTCGACCTGATTCATCGCGGGGCAAAGATCTTCGATGAACTTGTTGTCGCGATCCTGCGGAACCCGGAGAAAGATCCGCTTTTCTCGGTGCCGGAGCGGCGCGAGATGCTGGAGGCCATGACGCGTGAGCTGCCCAACGTCCGCATCGACGTCTTTGAGGGGCTGCTGGTGGAGTATGCGCGTGCCAACAATGCTGCAGCGGTCTTGCGCGGCATTCGCGCCATCAGCGACTACGAGTATGAGCTGCAGATGGCACTGATGAACCGCAAGCTGGATCCGGGGTTGGAGACGATTTTCATGATGCCCGCCGAGAAGTACTCCTACCTGAGTTCGCGCCTGGTTCGCGAGGTGGCCCGGCTCGGTGGTTCCGTGGACGGCCTTGTTCCGCCCATGGTAGCGGATCGCCTGCGGTCCAAGGTAAACGGGCCAGGAAAGACTAAGTAGCTTCAGATCAGGAGAACAGTTCATGAGTTCCGCAACTTCCCAACTGACCCACACTCCCGCCGCCCGCATGAACCGCATCGAGATCTCCGCCACCCTGGCGGTGGTCAACGAGGCCGAAAAGCTGCGTTCCAGCGGGGTGGACCTGGTGGACTTCGGAGCCGGCGAGCCGCACTTCGCCACTCCACAGCACATCAAGGATGCGGCCATTGCGGCCATCCAGAACAACTTCTCCAAGTACACCGCGGTGGCCGGTACCGCCGAGTTGCGCGACGCGATCGCCAAGCGGCACGCTACCGATTTCGCCAGCAACTATAAGCGCGAAGAGGTGATCGCCTCCGTTGGCGGCAAACACGCGCTGTTTAATGCCATTCAGGTGCTGGTGGAGCACGGCGACGAGGTCATCATCCCGGTGCCCTACTGGGTGTCATTCAAAGACATGGTCCAGTATTCGGGCGGTAAGCCGGTTTTCGTCGAGACCGATGAGAAGCAGAATTTCCGCCTTACTGCCGCGATGGTCGAGCGTGCCGTCACGCCCAAGACCAAGCTGATCATCCTGAATTCGCCCTCGAATCCGTCGGGCGCGGTCATGGCGTCGGAAGACATGAAGGCGATCGCGCAGTTTGCGTTCGACCGTGGCATCTATGTTATTTCCGACGAATGCTATGTTTACCTGAATTACACGGGCGAAGAGTTTTCCCTCGGAGGCATGACGGAGGTCAAGGATCGTCTCCTGGTTGTCGGCTCGCTTTCAAAAACCTATGCGATGACCGGCTGGCGCCTGGGCTTTACCCTCGCGCCGGCGGCGATTGTGAGCGCGATGCAGAAGCTGCAGAGCCAGTCGACCTCCAACCCGACCTCGATTGTGCAAAAAGCTGCAGTTGCCGCTCTCAACGGACCGCAGGAATGCGTCGCCGAAATGCGTACCGACTACATGCTGCTGCGTGACAAGATCGTGAGCGGCCTGCGCGCGATTCCGGGCGTCACCTGCACCATGCCGCAAGGCGCGTTTTACGCCTATCCGGACATCAGCGGCGCCTTTGGCAAAGCCGGCATGAACACTCCCGCCGATGTTGCCAAGAAGTTGCTGCATGAGGCGCACGTCGTTACGGTTCCCGGGGAAGCCTTCGGAACCACCAAGCACATTCGTCTTTCCTACGCGGCTTCGCATGAGGCGGTGGAGCTTGGGTTGGAGCGAATGAACAAATTCTTCTCCAGCCTCTAAGGCTGCTGACGAAAGTTTCGGCCAGAGATGCTGCTGCCCGGCAACATCTCTGGCCAGAGTTGCCTCTAAGAGAATCGGGAGTCTTCACCCGCAGCCGTACTTCGCGACTTCATTCATGTCAGAATTGCACCCATTCCTGGTAGTTCCTGAATTTCATGAACGCATTTGGGGAACGCGCGATCTTCGCCCGATCTACACGCGAATCGTTGGCGATAACCCCATCGGCGAGGCCTGGCTCACCGGCGAGGGCTGTAAAGTCGCCAGTGGTCCTCTGGTGGGACAGGAACTGGGAGCGCTGTGTCATAAATACGGCGCCGCTCTCACTGGAAACAAAGCCAAGCCATCCGACCGATTTCCGCTGCTCGTCAAGTTTCTCTTTCCGCACGAAAAGCTGTCGGTGCAGGTCCATCCCGACGACGCGCTTGCCCAGGAAATGGGACAGCCCTGGGGCAAAACCGAATGCTGGTATGTGGCCAGCGCGGAGCCCGGTGCGAAGGTCGGCGTCGGCCTGAAGCCGGGCACCACCAAAGAACAACTCGAGGCCGCGATCCACGCCAAGCATGCCGAACATCTGCTGAACTGGATCGAAGTTCGCGATGGCGACATGATCTACGTCGATGCGGGCACGGTGCATGCGATTGGACCGGGCGTCATTCTTATCGAGGCCCAACAGAACTCCGACACTACCTATCGCCTCTATGACTACGGGCGCCCGCGTGAGTTGCACGTAAAGCATGGATTGGCGGCGACCAAGGCACAGACGCACGCCGGCAAGGTGAAGCCGAAGGTCGATGGCTCGCATTCCGTGCTGGTGGAGTCGCCGTCGTTTCGCGTCGAACGATTCGTTTCGCGGCAGGCGTTGCGATTGCAGGCCGAAGCTGTTGGAGCCTCGCCGCAGATCGTCGTTGCCGTGAAGGGGTCAGCCGCCGTGCATATTGACGGCGAGGAGCCCATCGCCTTTACTCCGGGAGAAGCGGTTGTGATCCCTGCCGCGTGCGGAGAGTTTGAAGTGCGGCCACAGTGGGAATGCGAGTTCCTGCGCATGAATTTGCCTGCGCACCGGGTGGCGGAGCCGGTTACAACGTTGCTATGAGCAAATCGTCGAAGCCCAATTTTTATCCGGTAATTCTCGCGGGTGGCCGCGGCACGCGCTTCTGGCCGTTGAGCCGCAAGCGCATGGCCAAGCAACTTCTGCCGCTCAACAGCAAGAAGAGCATGATCCAGGAGACGGTCGAGCGCCTGGTACCGCTCTCGGAAAAGAAGCATTTCTGGATCATCACCAACGACGACCTTCTGGAACCGATCGCGGCCCAGTTGCGTGGACTTCCCCGGCAACAGTTGATTGCCGAGCCGGCAGCTCGCAACACGGCCCCGGCCATCGGCCTCGCCGCGTTTATCCTCGAGCGCTTCGATCCCCATGCCGTGCTGGGACTTTTTCCTTCCGACCACGTGACCGCCAACGAAACGCAATTCCGTAAGGACATCGCGAAAGCGGTTTCGATCGCGGCGGCCGGCGAGAACATCGTGGTGCTCGGAATCAAGCCGACACGGCCCGAGACAGGCTACGGCTATATCGAAGTCGGGGACCAGTACGAGCGCGGCGTGATGCATGTCCGGCGCTTTACGGAAAAGCCCAATGCCGAGAAGGCCGCCGAGTTCGTCGAGTCGGGTCATTACTTCTGGAATAGCGGTGTATTCGTCTGGGGAGCCCGGACGCTGGCCAACGCGCTGCGCGAGCATCTGCGCGAAACCGCGCCCTTCTTGGAGAAGATCGCCGCCAGCTACGGCACGAAGGAATTCAAGCGCACCTTTGCGCGGCTTTACCCAAAGTGCGAGAACATCAGCGTGGACTATGCCGTGCTGGAGCCGCGCTCCGCGAAAGGCGAACACAGCTCGAACATTTTCTGCATTCCCGCCGACTGGGGATGGAACGACCTTGGCTCCTGGGCTGCGCTGTTCGACCATCGCGCCGCCGAGCAGCAGTTGACCGAGCACGAAAACGTCGTCACTTCGAAGGGGACCTTCACCCACGATGCGGGCGGAAACCTCGTGCATGCTCCGGGGAAATTCGTTGCCGTGGTCGGGGTAAAAGATCTGGTCGTAGTCGAAACCGATGACGCATTGTTGATCACGACCCGCAAGAATTCGCAGGACGTTGGGAAAGTCGTGAAGTTCCTCGACGACAAGAAGCTGAAGAATTTGGTGTAACTATCGGTCTCCACTCCACGACTTAAGTCGTGCCGAAAAGACGAAAAATCCAGGGGTCTTAGCCCCTGCGATCGAGAGATATGGCTCAGCAGATCAAGTTCGGTACCGACGGTTGGCGCGGCCTCATCGCCGACGACTACACCTTCGAAAACGTTCGCCGCGTGGCCCACGCCATGGCGCACTACGTCCACAAGCACGAGGATGCAAGTAAAGGTGTTTTCCTCGCCTACGACACGCGCTTCGGTTCGCCCCGCTTTGCCGAAGCGGCCGCCGAAGCGATGGCTTCGACCGGGCTGCACGTCCGGCTCGCCAGCGATTACACACCCACGCCCGCGCTCTCCTATTGCATCAAGAAATATGGCGCCGCGGGCGGCGTCATGATCACCAGCAGCCACAATCCGGCGAACTGGAATGGCGTGAAGTACAAGGCCAACTACGGCGGATCGGGCACGCCGGCCATCATGAAGCTGATCGAGAGCTACCTCGATGTGGCGCCAATCCAGGCCAGCGGCGGCAAGGTCGAAGCCTTCGATTTCAAGAAGCCTTACATCGAGGTGCTGAAGAGCCTCGCCGATCTCGATGCCATCGCGAAAGCAAATTTTCGTTTCTGCATCGACGTCATGTACGGTGCGGGACGCGGCGTGCTGAAGCAGATTTTCAGTGAGCGCGGCATCCAACACGTCGAGATTCGCGGTGAAGTGAATCCGCTGTTCCCGGGCATCAACCCCGAGCCCATTCTTCCTCACATCGCGGCGCTGCAGGAAGCCACGGTGCGCGAGAAGGCGCATGCCGGATTGGCGACCGATGGCGACGCCGACCGCATCGGCGCCGTCGATGAGCACGGGAATTTTGTCGACGCCCACAAGTGTTTTGCTGTGATTCTGAAGTGGCTGCTCGAGAAAAAGAAGTGGCCGGGGGCCATTACACGCGCGTTCAATACCACCGGCATGCTCGACCGCATGGCAAAGAAGCATGGCCGCGAACTGATAGAGCACGGCATCGGCTTCAAATATGTCTGCGACGTGGTGCTCTCGGGGAAGGAAGTGCTGATCGGCGGGGAAGAGTCGGGCGGCATCGGCATCCCGCGCCACCTGCCGGAGCGCGATGGCATCCTCAACTCGCTGCTCATCGCCAACGTGATGGCCGATTACGGCATGTCCCTCGGCCAATTGGTCGACTCCCTGCAGAAGGAATTCGGACAGCATCATTACGGGCGCATCGACATGCATCTCGACAACGAGGTGAAGAACGATGCCATGCGCCGGGCCACCGCGCGCCCTCAAAAAATAGGCCATTTTGCGGTGACTCGCATCGAAGATATGGACGGCATGAAGTTCTTCTTCGACACGCCGGGGAATGGCAACGGCGCTCAGGCATGGGTGCTGATTCGCGCCTCAGGCACCGAGCCGCTGCTGCGCGTTTACAGCGAAGCGTCGTCGCCGGAGCTGGTCAAGGAGATTCTTGGCGAGGCAGAGAAGTTCGTTTTCCAACGCGCCTAGTGTACCGATGAGCGCTGGCATCCAGAGTTCCCACTTGCGATAATCGCATTTACCGGCGACAATGCGCGCCAGTGCTTGCGGCCAATCGACATTGCCCGCGTTCTCAATTCGTCGCGATGAACAACATTCCGAATCTTCAGCCCGATACCCCCGAGGCGCGTAAGTACAATCGCACTAAGCGATGGCTCGAGGTGTCGGATCTCATCATCGGCTTCGTGCTGCTGCTCGTCCTCGTGCTTACCCCCGGAAGCGCTCGCCTCCGCGACTACGCGTATCTCGCCTCGCGACAGTATTACTCGGTGGCCGTTTTTGTATTCGTCTTCTTCCTGCTCGCAATCAGCAAGGTGCTCTCCCTCCCGCTCGATTACTACGCTTTCCGGCTCGAGCATAAATACCACCTCTCCAATCAGAAGTTTGGCGCGTGGCTCTGGGATGAATTCAAGGGTTGGCTCGTAGGGCTGGTGTTGGTGACGATCCTCGTCGAAGTGCTTTACGCTTCTATTCGCGCCTTCCCCGACCATTGGTGGCTGATCGTCTGGGCCATCTTCATCGGCTTCACCGTTCTGCTCGCGCAACTCGCGCCGGTGCTGTTGTTCCCGCTCTTTTATCGTTTCGAGCCGCTCAAGAACGAAGAGCTGCGCCAACGCCTGGTGCGCCTCAGCGAGCGTGCCGGAACGCGTATACGCGGCGTGTACGAGTGGAAGATCTCGGAAAAATCGAAGAAGGCCAACGCCGCACTCACGGGCCTGGGCAAGACCCGCCGCATCATCATCGCGGACACCCTGCTGAACAACTACAGCGACGACGAGATCGAAGCCGTCCTCGCCCACGAACTGGGCCATCATGTCCACCGGCATATTGCCAAGGGAATCCTGCTGCAGGTGGCCATCACGTTCCTCGGATTCTGGGCGGCCAGCCACATCCTCCGCTACGCGGTCGATCAGCGGCAGATGTTCCAATCCCTCTCCGACTTCGCCAACTTGCCGCTTCTCGCGCTGATCGCCTCTGTGCTCGGACTGCTGCTCGCCCCGCTCCTCAACGCGTATTCACGCTATAACGAGCGACAAGCCGACGAATACGCCTGGAAGTCGATTCCCGCGATCGAGCCCTTCGTTTCATCCATGCACAAGCTGGCAAACCAGAATCTTGCGGAAGAGAATCCCTCTCGATGGGTGGAGGTGCTCTTCCATTCGCATCCGTCGATTGGGAAGCGCACGGCTGCGGCAGCCGCGTGGCATGCCAAACAGCAAGCCGCCACCTAACGGCTGCGCAAGATCTCTTCCACCCTCCTCAAATCCGCCTCCGTATCTACGCCTATCGTGTCGTGTGGCGTCTCCGCCACGTAGATATCGGTGCCATTCTCGAGGAAGCGCAACTGCTCGAGCCGTTCGCTCCGCTCCAGCGACGACTCCGGCCAGCGGCAGAATTGGTCGAGCGCCTGCTTGCGATAGGCGTAGAAGCCGAGGTGTTTGAAATACGCGACGTTTCCTCTCGAATCGCGGTCGAAGGGGATAGTGGAGCGCGAGAAGTAAAGCGCCCGTCCATTCTGATCCGTGACTACCTTTACAGCATTCGGATTCGCGACATCTTCCCGGGCGCAAGGAGTTTTAAGGGTGCCGACCTGGATGGATTCGTTCCGCATCAGCTCAAGCAACGCAGTGAGGTGCTCCGGACGCGCCAATGGCTCATCGCCCTGGACATTCACATACACATCCGCTGCAACGGTCTGCGCAACCTCGTGTACGCGATCGGTTCCGCTGCGATGCCGGTCCGAGGTCATGCGAGCATTCCAGGCATGTTGCCTGCAGACGTCGAGGATCTCCTCCGAATCCGTCGCCACAATGACCTCGGCGAGCATGGGCGCTCCCTTTGCGGCGTTGTAAACGCGATCGAGCATCGTGCGGCCATCGATTTCGCGAAGAATCTTGCGAGGCAGCCGGGTGGAGGCGATACGGGCGGGAATAATGGCGATGGCTTTCACCCATCCAGTTTCGACGGCCAGTGGTGGTTCGGGCAAGTTCAATCGTGATACTCTCAGCCCACCGAACGGAACACGCGGGGAAAGCGTGAGCGACAAAGAATCCAACGAACAGAAAGAACTCCGGGATGGAGATGGCGTTACCCGTCGCGACTTCCTGAACTCCACTCTGCTGGCCTCCGGCGCGGCTCTGTTGGCTCACCTCACGCCCGCGCAACTTCTGGCGCAACCGTCTGCCCAGAACCCTGACGACTTCACCGGCTACGGCGGCATAGGCGACTACGCGAATTCCAATGGCAACACCGAGCCGATCCTCAAAGCCGGCCACGGCATTCGCGATGGCTCGTATGACAAGCTCAAGAACGTCGTTGAGACCCATGAAGTCTTCGACTGCGTAATCGTCGGTGGCGGGATCAGCGGTCTTGCGGCGTCGTTGCTCTTCCAGCGCGGCACCGGCAATCAGCTCACGACGCTCGTCCTCGAGAACCACCCCATCTTCGGCGGCGAAGCCAAGCAGAACGAGTTTGAAGTGGATGGCCAGCGTCTTACCGCGCACCAGGGCTCCGCCGTCTTCTGGGTCCCGTATCCATTCAGTTTCATGGGACATTTCTACGACTCCATCGGCCTGCGCCCGCCGCGCTTCGAATACCAGCGGTGGGGAAGTCGCGAACCGGAAATGCCGCTGAGCAAAACGCCCTACGACATGCAGGGCGCGATGCCGACAACCTATGGCTTCTATTTCGGAGAGGCCTTCGGCGTGAAGCCAGGCGTGTGGCTCACCGACCCATGGGGCAAGAAGCTTCAGGGCGCGCCGATTCCCGATGGGCACCGCGCCGAGCTTCTCAAGTGGCGCATGGGCGGACGGCCCGATCCCCGTCCCCAATATCATGGCGACCCGGTTTCACGGCATCTGGATAGCATCAGCCTCGAAGAGCACATGATGCAGCGCTTCGGCATCAGCCGCGAGACCATCCGGACCTATCTCTCGCCGGTGGAGGGAGGCGGCTCCGGGCTCGGCCCCGATGCCCTCTCCGCCTATGCCGACTACGCTGCTGACCTGCTGCATCCGTTGCCCGAGGAAGATGCCGACCAGATGTTTCCTGGCGGCAATACCGGCATCGCCCGCCACATGGTGAAGATCCTTGTTCCCGACGCGATCACCGGTTCCGGCACCGTGGAGAGCGTAAACCGTGGTCGCGTGAACTTCGGCGCCCTCGACCGCGCCGGCCAACGCGCGCGCATCCGCCTCAACGCGACGGTGGTTTCGGTCGAACACGAAGGAGATCCGGCGAATGCGCAGCTCGTAAAAGTCACATATGCGCAGGGAGGAAAACTCTTCCGCCTGCGCGCGCGTTCCGCCGTCATTGCCGGCGGCTGCTGGACGGCGAAACACATTGTCCGCGACCTTCCCGCCGCGCATCGCGAGGCCTACGACCAGTTCTACCGCTCGCCTTGTCTCATGGCCAATGTCGCGGTACGCAATTGGCGTTTTCTTTATCAGATGGGCATTACCGGCTGCCGCTGGTTCGAAGGCATCGGCAACTACACCGAGGTTCGCAAGCTCCCGCTCTTCGGCGCGCCTTCGCCAACCATCGGACCGGATTCCCCGACCGTGCTCACCTTGAAAATTCTGTTCTCGTATCCCGGCATGCCGACGCAGGAGCAGGGAATTCGCGGCCGCACCGAGATGATCGGCACATCCTTCCGCCAGTACGAGCAGCAGATCCGCGATCAGTTCACCGACATGTTCGCCCGCGCCGGCTTCGACGCCAAGCGCGATATCGCGGGAATCATCCTCAACCGCTGGGGACATGCTTACCTGAATCCGCAGCCTGGTTTCTTCTTCGGTAAGGAGGGGAAACCTGCTCCGCGAGACGTTTTGCGTGGAGCGCCGTTCGGCCGCATCGCCTTCGCAAACACCGACCTCGCCGGGATCATGGACCACCGTTCGTCGATTCTCGAAGCTGATCGCGCGGTGCGGCAGCTGCTCGACCAGGTCATCACCCGCGGCTCAAAAGCCTAGTTACTTCAATAGCCGCTTCATCTTTTCGATATCGACCTGCGGCGACGGATACTTCGGATTCATCTTCTCCAGCGTCTCCACGACGATCTTTGAGACTGCAAGGTTCCGGAACCATTTATGATTTGCCGGAATGATGAACCATGGCGCGTACTTGGTGCTGCACTGGCGAATCGCGTCTTCGTAGGCTTCGGTGTAATCGTTCCAGAATTGCCGCTCATGCACGTCGGCCGCCGACAGTTTCCAGTGCTTTGTGGGATTGGCGATGCGCTCCTCGATGCGTTTCTTTTGCTCGTCTTTGCTGATGTGCAGGAAGAATTTGAGGATTGTCGTCCCATTTTCGGTCAGGTACTTTTCGAAACGGTTGATCTCGTCATAGCGCCGCGACCACACGGATTTGGGAACGATTTTGTGCACGCGTACCACCAGCACATCCTCGTACTGCGAGCGGTTGAAGATGCCGATGTTTCCCTTCTCCGGCACGGCTTCGTGAATTCGCCATAGAAAGTCGTGGGCCAGTTCGCGGCTCGTCGGCACCTTGAACGAAGTCACCTTGCAGCTTTGCGGGCTCGCTCCGGACATCACATGCCGGATCGTACCGTCTTTACCGGCTGTATCCATGCCCTGCAGAATGATCAGCAGTGAACGCTGGCCTTCGGCATAGAGGGTGTACTGCAGTTCGTCGAGCCGCTTGATGGTTTTCGCCATCAACTTCTCGTCACGTTGCCCCGGATCGCTGCCCTTCTCGAAGCCCAGCGTCTCGGCGGGATCGAAATCCTTCAGCCTGATTCTCCCGTGGGTAGGCGCCGCCAACTTGTTATGAAATTTCATGGAACTCACTTTCATGCGATGCGCGTTTTGTCATTTCGAACATCGCCACGTGATTTGTAGCACTGACAACCGAGCTTCTCCTGTGATGCCCTTACAAACCGTGCCGTTATTTTCCGAGGAGGATCTGTATGGCAACAACGTCGTCTAAGGTAGCGGATCTGGCAGGGCCCGGCATCGGCAACTATACCGAACTCGAAAAGACCTTGCCGAACGATTATCACTCTCTGCTCGATCGCAAGCAGACCCAGAAGGCGATCTATGCAGTCAAGACATACATTGAAGAACACCTTTGCCAGGAACTTAACCTGATCATGACCTCCGTTCCGCTGATCGTCGACGTCGAGAGCGGGGTCAATGATTATCTCGATCGCGACGGTTCCCGAACCCCCATCGCGTTCCACATTTCGAACGACCGCGACCAGCATCCCGTTGATGCGCAGGTCGTACAAGCCGCGACTAAGTGGAAGCGGATGGCGCTCAAGGAATTCGAGATGGAGCCGGGCCAGGGTCTCTGCACCGACATGCGCGCTGTCAGAAAAGACTACTTTCTCGACCACGACCACAGCGCCTACGTCGATCAGTGGGACTGGGAACGCGCGATCACGCCCGGGCAGCGCGATCTCAACTTCTTGAAGGCCATCGTCAGAAAAATCTGGACCGTCCTCGTAGGAGCGGAACGCTTCGCGTTGAGCTATTTCCCCGAGTTGCAGGATCCCCGCTATCCGCGGCTTCCGGAACAACTCACCTTCCTCCATGCCGAAGATCTGCTCGAGATGTATCCCGACCTGCCCCGCAAGCAGCGCGAGACCATGATCCTGCAGAAACATCCGGCTGTCTTCATCATCGGTATCGGATGGATGCTGAAAGACGGTTACCCGCATGAGATGCGCGCGGCGGACTATGACGACTGGGTCACGGAAACGGAGTCCGCGGATGGCCGCATGATGCACGGCTTGAACGGCGACATTCTCGTCTGGAACCCGGTCACCCGCCGCCGCCACGAGTTGTCCTCGATGGGCATCCGCGTCGATGCGAATGCGCTTCGGAAGCAGCTCAAGATCACTGGCCAGGAGCATTTCCTGAAATTCCCCTACCACCAGGCGATCCTGAACGAAACGATTCCCCTCAGCATCGGAGGCGGCATCGGCCAATCCAGGACGTTGATGCTCCTGCTCCGCAAGGCACACCTCGGGGAAGTTACGGTTTCGGTGTGGCCGAAGATCTTGAAAGAAATTTGCGCGAAGAAGAATATCTTCGTGCTCGAGTAGCTTTGCAATCTCATGGGCGCTGCCGCGACAGCGCCTTTTTTGTGCAGGAAACTACTCTGCCGGAGCGGCGGAAAGGACGGCGGGCTCGCTCTTCGGCTCTGCATCCCCGCTGTCCATCCAGCGGTGCAGCGCAATCGAGCCGCCTACGGTTGCGATCGCCGCCAGCCACGAGATCACGGGAGAGATCCAGAAGAACCCTGGCGCCAGCGCCAGCAATGCAAACCACACCAGGATCGTTCCCAGCGAAACCAGCATGGGAAGAAGCCGCTGCGTGCTTTGCATCGGCAGCGTGACCTTGCAAATCGACTGCAGCAGGAGCGCGAACGGATAGGCTACGATCAGGTCCACAACGTAATGTTCGCCTGTTCCCAACGTAGCGAACACGGTGAAGACGACGAAGTACAACACTACTACGCGTGCCGCCAGCGATAGACCCTTCGAATTCCACCAGGCCAGAAGGACCCATCCCATGTGCAGCGACGGGATGGCATTGCGCGGACCCGGAAGCGCGATCAGGTTTGGCACCAGGTGCGATGCGCGCGCATAATCCGGCAGGAAAAACGGAAATGCCCGGCCGAAGACGTGAGCCGGCCCCATCGCGGGCAACAGGTTATAGAAGAGAATTCCCATCGGTCCGGTGAGCAGAAAGGCATACATCACCGGCAGTGCCGCGCGGCCCAGCCTCCGCAACTTCAGCCCGTAGACCAGCGCCAGTGGAATCGCCAAACCGACGTACACGATCATGCTGGCGATGCGGAACCACGGATGAGTCGCGAACAACTTTCCTAATTCGACCGCAGGCTGCCACACCAGGCTCGCGTCGTACGAATAGAGAAAGAAGTCGTACACCTTCGGATGCAGCTTCTCGGTAAGCGCCAGCATGTTGCTCGCAAACCAATCCGACGCTGCGAAGAGGGTCGAGGGGATGAAGCCGTAGAGCATGAGCCGCTGCTCTTCGCCTTGCGTCCAAATCGCACGCAGCCCAAGCAGGAGGAACGCAGCCAGCCCCGTCAGCGAAATCGTGGGAACGAGCAGAAAGACGCCGCTGGCGCGGGTCCCAGCTGCAAGAAATTCCAGCGCCCACAGAACCGCGGCCACCGCGGCCACATACCAGAGCTCGCGTTTCGGCCGGATGCAAGCGTAGATGATGGCAGCGCCCGCCAGTGCCGCTGCGAAATACGGGGAGACGATCGAGGAAAGGTAAAACGTGCGGTTCGACGCGATTACAACAACACCCGCCGTCAGAATCAGGCTCAACAGCCAGTTCAGTACGCGTCGCAAGTCTCGAGGCATGCAAGGTCCCAGGATTGGGTGTTAGTCACCACCGGAGAATCAAACGCTGCAGACCAGCTCCGCAGAAGTACTTCCAGCGAAGGCGGCGATTTCGTCAAACCGCGATGGCGTTCACTCTGCCGGGTCCCGCCTGGCGGATGACTTCGGTGTCGCAGTGGTGCGCCTTCAGATGCTGAAAGTAACGCCGCCGCGCTTCGAACACCAGCGCATGCGCTCTCTCCGTCCGCGCGCGAGAAAACTCTTCTTCAAAGCTCGAGGATGTGGACTGCGCGTTTTCTGCCGCGAGGTATTCCTCCACCTTGCTGAGAACCTCGCTCTTCAATTTGTCGCCTTCGCTGCATGCCATATGTATCCCTCAACAAAAATAGTTCATCGGCGGCGCAAAAGCACCGGCCGCCGGAATATGAATTTCGTCGTGATACTCTGCTCCGAGTGCAGGACCTTTGGATCTCCGTTTCCCGGGTGACAGTCTAGAAAACCTGGAGTCTAATGGCCTTAGCAGTGGGGATGCAGCACCACGTATGTTTGAATCGACCGCGGCCTCGCCACGTACACGAAGCCCATGGATACTTTTAACGTCCATTGCCGCCCACTGCATAGTACTGTTCCTGATGCTCCGCGCCCCCAGTCCGGTCATCGTGAAGGTGCAGCAACTCCGGCAAGGCAATAACGGACGCACCCTGGCTCGCCTTTACATGAGCAGCGATGCCACCGGAAACGTCGCCGCCGCGGCATCCGGGCGGGTGAAGAAGGACGCTGAGCAGACCGTACGCTCGAAGAAGCTCGAGAACCCCAGCAAGTCTCTCCAGCTTCGTCTCGAGAAGCAGCAGCGCCTGCTGGCCGTCAACAGCGACGAGCATTCCATCAATTCTGGCAAGACCCACGATGCCGCCACCGCCGGATCGGTGAATGGCTCTCTCTACAACGGAGACCTCACCGGCTCCGAAGTTCGTCCCGCGCTCTGGATCGCAGGTCCGAATCCCGCCATTGCGGCGGAAGACTTCGCCCAGGGTTTGGAAGGCAGCGTGGTCGTCGAAATCACCATCGACGACCAGGGCAATGTCGTCGGCACGGTGCTTCTCCAGAGCCTTTCTCCGGCCGTGGATTCCCGCGTTCTGGAGGCCCTGCAGGCCGCGCATTTCATCCCCGCCAAGCGCAATGGCGTCTCCATTCCCTCCAAGCAGGACGTCTACTACCACTTTCCGCGCTAGCCTGCCTGGCGCCGAGCGCTGTGCCTTTCGCGGACGTTTGTGTTACATCTTTAAGATGGCGACGCATCCTCCAGCCACGCCGGCCGCCCAAGTCACGCTGCACTCCATCGAGGAAGCACGCGCACGCATCCGCGCGGACGTCTACTACAGTCCCTGCAACCACTCCCACGCCATCTCGCGCATCACCGGCAGGCAGGTGTATCTCAAGCTCGAAAATCTGCAGATGACCGGCTCCTTCAAGGAGCGCGGCGCGCTGAATAAAATCCTCACCCTGACGGCCTCGGAAAAGCAGCGGGGCGTCATCGCAGCCAGCGCCGGAAACCACGCCCAGGGTGTCGCCTTTCATGCCACTCGTCATGGCATTCGCGCTCGCATCGTCATGCCCATGATGACGCCGCTGGTGAAGGTCAATGCCACCCGCAACTATGGCGCCGACGTCGTCCTGCACGGCGCTAACTATGACGAAGCCTACGAAGAAGCCTGCCGCCTCGCGGCTTTGGAAGGCCTCGTCTTTATCCATCCTTTTGACGACCCCGCGGTTATCTCGGGGCAGGGCACCATCGCCCTCGAGGTTCTCGAGCAAGTGCCGGATGTCGAGGCCATCGTGGTTCCGATCGGCGGAGGCGGTCTCATCAGCGGCGTTGCCTGTGCCATGAAAGCGCTGCGTCCGCAGGTGCGCGTGATCGGTGTGCAGGCGGCCCGCATGCCGTCGATGCAGCACGCACTCGGCGCCCATAAGCCGGTTACCATCGACGCCAATACCACCATCGCCGACGGCATCGCTGTCCGCCGCTCCGGGGAGATCACGGTTCCGCTGGTCGAGAAATACGTGGATGAACTCGTGGTGGCGGAAGAAGAAGAGATTGCCAGCGGGATCCTCACGCTGTTGGAGCGTGAAAAGACCCTCGCCGAAGGCGCGGGTGCGGCGGCAGTTGCCGCCCTGCTGCATCACAAGACCAGCCTGCAAGGCGAAAAAACCGTCGCCCTGGTTTGCGGCGGCAACATCGATGTCTCCCTCCTGGCCCGTATCATTCAACGCGGCTTGGCAAAAGATGGCCGTCTCGTTCGCCTCCAAATCCATCTCTCCGACCGCCCCGGTTCGCTGCACCAGCTCACCCGAATTTTGACCGTACACCAGGCCAACATCGTCGAGCTCCATCACGACCGCACCTACTACGGCGTGAACCTCGGGGACACCATGATCGACGTTACCCTCGAGGCCCGTGGGGAAGAGCAGATCCAGCAGATTCTGCATGCCTTAGCGCAGGAAGGCTACCGGCACGAACGGATCGTCTAATTCCCCGCACTTAAGTGTGACTTCCGTTACCTGTGCCTCCTCCCGAGCGCGATGTACTCTCCAACTACCGGTACTAATACTCTGGCTTCGGGTGTTCCTACATTTATGGCAGCAACGGAAAGCGCTCTCGCCGCGGCAGTAGCAAACCTGTCGAAACCGGCAGCTCAGCTCTCGACCAATCAAATTCTCACCGCCATGCTCGCAGTTTCGGAGAAGGTGAGCGACCTCATCTTTTCCCCCGGACGTCCGCCGCAGGTGGAGTTGAACGGTGCGCTGAACGGCGTTCCCGGCTTGCCGATGCTGACGCCAGGCGATACGCATCGTATTGCCTCCGATCTGATGGGCGACAATAAGCAGGCCACCACTTCTCTGCAGCAACACGGTTCGGCCGATCTCTCTTATAGCCTCTCGGGCGGTTCGCGTTTTCGCGTGAACATCTTTTCGCAACGCGGCAGCTACGCCATCGTCATGCGGGTGATTCCCCACACTGTGCCGACATTCGAGATGTTGAACCTTCCGCCGCAGCTTGCGGATATCACCGGTTTGATCAACGGAATTGTTCTTGTGACCGGACCGACGGGGTCGGGAAAGAGTTCCACGCTGGCGGCCATCATCAACAAGATCAACCTCGAGAAGGCGTGGCACATCGTCACCATCGAGGATCCGATCGAGTTCCTGCATCAGCACAAGAAATGCACCATCCACCAGCGCGAGCTGCACAGTGACACGCCCAGCTTCAGCCTGGCCTTACGTGCCGCCCTGCGCCAGGCGCCGAAAGTAATCCTGGTTGGCGAAATGCGCGACCGCGAGACCATTGAGATTGCCCTTGAAGCCGCGGAAACCGGACACCTCGTCATGTCCACGCTGCACACCACCGACGCCTCGAAGACCGTCGAGCGCATCATCGGCACCTTCCCGCTCGCCGAACAGCATGTTATCCGGCAACGTCTTTCGAAGAGTTTTCGCTACATCGTTTCGCAGCGCCTCCTGCCCCGCAAAGACAAAGGAGGCCGCGTCGCTGCCATCGAAATCCTCAAGTCCACCATGCGCACCCGAGAGTACCTGGAAAAAGGTGAGAACGAGGGCAAGTCGCTCCTCGACGCCATGCGCGACGGCGATCTCGACGGCATGCAGTGTTTCGACGACGTCATCGAACGCATGATCCGCGAAGGCATCATTGAAATCGAGACCGGTCTTGCCTATTCCACGAATCCTGGCAACCTGACCCTTTCGATCAGCGATCTCATCGAGAGCAAACGTTTCGCAGAATCCGAGTTCGAGCCGTAATCCCGCAGAGATGAATTTTCCGGCACGAGCCCTTACTATCTTCGATGAGGAAGTAATTCGTGCCGGACGATCCCAATCAGCCATCCACCAGCGTAATGCGCAAGATCCTTCCGTTTACCAGCGCCGCCGTTCTCATCGCGCTGATCTACGTCGGCTACATTTTCTATTCGCGCCGGCAGGACCAGAAGCAAGCCGCACAGCAGGCTACCGAAAAGCAAGCTGCCGATAATCGTAAGGTCGCCGAACTCTATGGCGGCGATCAGCTCAAGATACTCGACTTTCACGCCACTGCCGGGCCGCTGCATCCGGGAGAAACCGCCGAGCTCTGCTACAGCGTTTCCAACGCGGCGACCGTGACCATCGAGCCCGATGTGCACGATGTCCCTCCCTCGTACAGCAATTGCGCCAAGATCGCGCCGAAGAAAAGCACGGACTACACCCTCACCGCCACCGACAAAAAGGGAAATACGCAACAGGTCGTACTCACCATGCACGTATATTGACGTGGTCTAACGCGCCATACTAGTACTTGTAGTTTAGCTTTCGTCGTGGCCAACTGGTGAAGCTCTGTGCACCGTTCCGCCTGCGCAGGGTCCCAATACACTCACCGAGTCCGGGGGACTTCTTCTTGCAAGACCGCGTTCGTCGTGCGCTACTCCGCTCTTCATTTCTAATCTGCGAATTCCTAAAACTGTCGGCCTTTTTTGCGCTGTGTTGTGTCGTCTCTTTGCCGCTCCTCGCACAGGAATTTCGCGGCGGCCTCACCGGCAAAGTCCAGGACGCTACCGGTGCCCGTATTCCCTCCGCGCATGTCCACGTCCAGGCCCCGGAGGCTTCCATCGAACGCGACACGATCTCGGACGCAAGCGGCACCTTCCGCTTCAGCGACCTTCCAGTGGGCGCGTACCAGTTGACCGTGAAGGCAAAAGGGTTCGGAACTGCCAGCTCCGAGGTTTCGGTGCAGCTCAGCTCCGTGCGTGACGTTTCGATTACGTTGCGCCCGCCCTCCGCGCAAACAACCGTTTCCGTCACCGGAGAAGCCGCGTCCGTCACCATGCAGCCGCTCGACACGACCAGCGCGGTGCATCAGGCCGTCGTCTCTGCGCACGATCTCGAAGAGCTCCCGCTGCCCAATCGCAGCTTTGCCAACATCGCTTATCTCGCGCCTGGAACCGAGCCCATCGAGCCCTCCGATCCCACCAAGGCTCGCATCACCGCGGTCGGCACCGGCGGCAGCTCCGGGCTCAATAACGAAAACTCCGTCGATGGCGGCGACAACTCCGACGACTACATCGGTGGCTTCCTCCAGAACTTCTCACCCGATGCGATCCAGGAATTCGCCTTCCGCACCGCCCAGGAAGATGCCGACACCGGCCGCACCACCGCCGGCTCCGTCGTCATCAGCACCCGCCGCGGCACCAACGACTGGCACGGACTCTTCGGCTTCTACGATCGCACCGCCGCGTTAAACGCGCGTTTCCCCATCGATAATCCAGCACCGAATCCCAAGCAGCCCTTCTCCCGCCAGAATTACATCGGCACACTGGGCGGCCCGATCATCAAGGACAAGCTCTGGTTCTTCTCTTCGCTCGAATACGTCCACGAGCGCGCCAGCATCGCCTATAGCAATGCCAGCCAGGCGCAGTTCAACGCACTCGCCTCGTTGGCGTCGGATGGTCTGATCCCTGGCATTTCCTCGATCACCGTTCCGCCTTACGTCGTTACGCCCTTCAACGATTACCTTGGCGACGTTCGCCTCGACTGGTCGCAGTCCTCGCACTCGCAGTGGTTCTTGCGCGGCGCCAGCGACCGCTACACGACGGAGAACGACCTGGTGCAGCAAGGAACCTTGCCCTCCACGGGCGCCACCTCGCGCTCAAACTACCTCAACTTCGCGCTGAACAATCAATATGAATTCACGCCGGCGTGGCTCGGTTCGTTCACCTTCGATGCCGGCATCCTGCACCGCACCGAGACCCGCAATCAGTACTACGGCTTCGCCCTTGACTTCCCATTCACCGTCACTTCCAGCACCATCTCTGGGCAGGACACCTTCGGCGACAATACCTTTGTTACGCCGATTACTGCGTTTCCCGTTATCCGCAACCAGCAGAAATACCAGTTCCGCTACGATCTTTCGCACGTCACCAGCCGGCATTCGCTCAAGTTCGGCGTGAACCTTATCCACGAACCTGTGCTCGGCGGGATGCTGGCCTCGGACGCGGAAACCGTCATCGCCTATCCCAACAATCCCGACTACTACGCCGCCAATCCGTCGCAGTTCTACTTCAGTCCGCAGTGCGCCAGCGCTCCCGCCGATCCCAACATCGCCTGCACCTACACCCCGGCGGGCGATGGCAGCTTCTCGCAAAACGTCCAACGCCTCGGCCTTTATGCCGAAGACATCTGGCGGGTCAACTCCCACCTCACGCTCAATTACGGATTGCGCTGGGATACGACTTTTGGCCTCTTCGAAGCCTCCGGCCGCAGCCAGGCCGCCAACGTCGCCCTGCAACAACTGCCGGCCGAGCTGCCACAGTATGCCGGCGTTCCACACGACGACCGCAAACAATTCGGTCCGCGCATCGGCCTCATCTATTCCCCGGGACAGAGCCAGACCACCGTCATCCGCGCCGGCTTAGGCGTGTTCTTCAACGATCTCGCGCAGAACGGTTGGGTTTCCGCATTCCAGGCCGTGGATAACGGCAACGCGAACCTCAATAATCTCGGCACGATCATCGATCCGCATTACGAAACGCCCTACTCCATCCACGCCACCGGCGGCATCGAACATGCCTTCTCGCAGAACTGGATGGGCAGCATCGACTTCACCCATGAAACCGGCATGCACGGTTATCGCGGTTACGATTATTCGGTCGGCGATCCCAGTCTTCCCATCGTCGTCTTCCGCAGCGATAATCGCTCCGACTACAACGCCCTCGCCTTCCGCGTGCAGGGCAATCTTTCCAAGCGCTACAGCCTCACCGCGCACTACACCTTCGCCAAGGCACAAACCTGGGGCTGCATCCTCGGCGAGCTCTTCGACTACGTCAACGGCGTCTGCAATCCTTATAACGCCTTTGCGACTGGAGACTACGGCCCCTCCGGCGAAGATGTCCGCCACCGCGCCGTCCTCGCCGGAACCTACCACGCTCCCCTGGGACTCGAACTTTCGACGATGACCCAGGTCGAGAGCGCGCGCCCCTTCACCATCACCAACGCCGACGGCACCGGACGCGCCGTCATCAATGGCCAGGAAACCGCTCTGGACCAGTTCCGCGGACGCCCATACTTCCAGGTCGATCTCCGCGTTTCACGTCCGTTCAGACTCTACGAGCGCTGGCAGGTGCTGCCCTTCTTCGAATTTTTCAACCTGTTCAACCGCAATAATCCCGGAGCTTTCTACGTCACCAGCATCGCTTCCTTGCCGGTCAACGACGTGAACAACGCAACCGCCATCTGTCTGAATGCCGGATGCACACAGACCGTCCCGATCACCAGCCCGAACCAGTTGCGCGTCCCTGCAGGCGCCTTCGGGGACTTCTTCGGTCCCGGCACAACCGTCGGCATCCCCTTCAGCGCCCAGTTCGGCGTAAGAGTCAGCTTCTAATTTCGTGAAGTAGAAACCGTGGACGCCCCGCCCTTGTCGCGTTCTATGCGACAGGGTGGGTCGAACCCCTGACCGATGTCATCCTGAGCGAAGAATCCGCAGATCGATGCGGATCGCAGTCGAAGGACCCCTACCCGCAGCCACAATTCGTAGCTCCCGCCCGCTTCTGCAGGAATTGTTGTGAAGGGGCACGACCTCACAGGTTGCTGAAGAAACTCTCATTTACCGACTGCTTTGTCGTCGTTGTGCGATTTTCTTGTATCAGGGCATGACTTCAGTCGTGCCAAATAGGCCGACAAAGATGCCGGGCTTTAGCCCTGCAACCCGTACTTGCCCACCATAAGCCCGGCCCCCGTTTCAGCCCACCGGGTCGGCGTATCGACGCATCCGAAACTCGTCAAGTCACAAAATGGTCTGGTTTCTTCCCAATCCACAGATTCCAAACGCAATAGATATCTCTGCAATGTGTCCGGTTTACCCCTAGCAGCTTGCTATTCTGAAAATAGAGGAGCACAAGAGACTCACGATCAAAGCTAACTCCTTATTTTTGAATATTTTGATATCTAACCTCCGTGAAATCAATATTTTGGCAGGATTCTTTCTGTATGATTAACAAAACAAAGATTCGGTAGGGGAGGGGGGTATCCCCCACCTTGTGACCCTTATCACAAGACGAAGTTCATTCGATTTGCTAGATTGAATTCCTGTATGGCTGCCCCTGACTCCCTCTTCATCCGCGCCTGCAAGCGCCAACCAGTCGAGCGCACTCCCGTGTGGTTCATGCGCCAGGCGGGTCGCTACATGGCCGAGTACCGCGCCGTCCGCCAGAAATATTCGCTGGTCGAAATCTGCAAGAAGCCCGAGGTCGCTGCCGAGGTGACGATTACTGCGGCGGAAGCATTGGACGTCGATGCCGCCATCATCTTCGCCGACCTGCTTCTGCCCCTCGAAGTCATGGGCTTGCCGTTTCATTTCTCGCCGGGCGAAGGTCCGGTGATCGAAGTTCCGATCCGCGAGGCCGAGCAGATTTCCCGGCTTCGCACGGATCGCGCTCACGATCTCGGCTACGTTGCCGATGCCGTGAAGAAGGTCAGCAATCACTTCCGCGAGACGCTGCCGGTAATCGGTTTCTGCGGCGCGCCCTTCACCCTTGCCAGCTACATGATCGAGGGTGGCGGCTCGCGCAACTACGTCGAAGTCAAGAAGCTGATGTACAACTCGCCGCAAGCATGGGATGAATTGCTCGAGAAACTGGTGACCGTTCTTGCGGAATACACCGCAGAACAGGTGAAGGCCGGCGCCGATGCCATCCAGATCTTCGATAGCTGGGTGGGATGTCTCAGTGTCGAGGACTACCGCCGCTACGCCCTGCCGCGCACTACCGAACTGGTGAAAACGCTACAAAGCACGACGAAAGTCCCGATCATCTACTTCGGAACCGACAGCTCCACCCTGCTGCCCTCGATGCGCGAAACCGGCGCCGAGGTCATCGGCCTCGATTGGCGCATTCCCCTCGACGAGGGCTGGGCCAAACTCGAGCACGCCGTAGCCGTGCAGGGAAATCTCGACCCGGTGCTGCTCTTCGCCGAATGGCCCGAGCTGAAATCGCGCGCCGAGCACATCTTGCAATTGGCAAATGGACGTCCAGGCCACATCTTCAACCTGGGCCACGGTATCCTGCCGCAAACGCCGGTGCAGAACGTGAAAGATCTGGCAAAATTCGTGCACGAATATTCTTCGACGCTGGTGAGTTCGCGCTAATGGCCGATGTTCGCAATGCGGTCCTGCTCATTGCGCATGGGAGCCCGGAAAAGGTCGAGGACGTCCCCGAGTACATGCGCTACGTTACCGGCGGCCGCGGTGTGCCCGAATCTGTCGTCCACGAAGTGCAGCACCGTTATGGCCTCATCGGCGTCTCGCCGCTCCGCTGCCACACCGTCGGCCAGCGCAATGGAGTCGAACGCGAGACCGGGCTGCCCACCTACATCGGCATGCGCAACTGGCATCCCTTCATCGCCGACACGCTGGAGCAGATGACGCAGGACGGCATCGAGCACTGTGTTGCCATCTGTCTCGCGCCGCAGAACTCACGGACCAGCGTCGGCATGTACAAGAAAGTTGTTGGCGAGAAGAATGCGCCTTTCTCCATCGACTTCGTCGAGAGCTGGCACGATCATCCTCTGTTGATCCAGGCATTCGCCGAAAACCACCGCGCCGGGTACACGGTCGCTCGCGGCGAGGCCGGCCATGACATGCCTCGAATCTTCACCGCCCACAGCGTTCCGGAGCGCACGATTGCGGAAGGCGATCCGTACGAAGCGCAGACCCGGGAAACCGCCGCGCTGGTCGCGAAAGAACTCGGCCTTAGCGGAGATCAGTGGCGATTCGCCTTTCAGAGCCAAGGCATGTCCGGTGGTGTATGGCTCGGTCCAACCGTCGAAGCGACACTCGAGCAACTCGCGCGGGAAGGGAACACGGGCGTCTTCTTCCAGCCGATTGGTTTTGTATGCGACCACGTTGAGGTTCTCTACGACATCGATATCGGCTTCCGCGATTTCGCTCAAAAGCTTGGTATCCGTATCTGGCGTGCGGAATCGCTCAACAACTCCGTCCCGTTTGCCAAAGCGATCGCCGACATCGTGCAGACGCGTCTGCGCGCAGGCGTTGCGACGAGCTGACGATGCTGCGCGTAGCCATCATCGGCGGCGGTATCTCGGGTCTCAGTGCCGCCTTCGCGCTTGAGAAGGAACGCGCTAAGGGAACGCCCGTTGAATATCGCCTCTTCGAGAGCAGTTCCCGCCTGGGGGGCGCCTGTTACTCCGAGATCGTCGATGGCTGCGTGATCGAAGCCGGACCGGATTCGTTCGTTTCCGAAAAGCCCTGGGCCGCTGCGCTCTGCCGGGAACTCGGCATCGGCGACCAGCTGATCGGGTCGAACGACAGCGATCGCAAGACGTGGATCGTTGCGAAAAATCGCCTTCTCCCGTTGCCCGACGGATTGATGTTCCTCGTGCCGACGAAAATTCTGCCGACTGCCTTCAGCCCGCTGTTCTCGTGGAGCACGAAGCTCCGCATGGCCCGCGAGCTTTTGCATCCGCCGCGGCCCATGCATCAGGACGAAACCGTCGCCGCCTTCATCGAACGGCACTTCGGCCGCGAAATGGTCGATCGTCTCGCCGATCCGATGCTCTCGGGGATCTATGGCGGAGACACCGATCGCCTCAGCGTCCGAGCGACGCTGGCGCGCTTCGTGGAGATGGAAGAGAAGTACGGCAGCCTGAGCCGGGCGATGCTGGTCGCCAACCGCAAGATGAAGGCCGCCATGGCGGGCAAGCCGAATTCACCCCCGCAAGCCAAAACCGGGCTTGCCGGAGACCCCAAGCCAAAGCCGCCGCTTTTTACCTCGCTGCGCAACGGCATGCAGCAGATGGTCGATACCGTCGTCGCCCGTCTCACGCCGCAGTGCCTGCTTCTGAACGCCGCAGTGCAATCGATCGAGAAGCGCGGGGAGGAATACGTCCTGCGCTGGAAGACGGGCGAGACGGAAGCCTTCGATGCGATCATCCTGGCAACCCCTGCGAACGTAGCCGGCAGCTTGCTTGCGGACATCGATAACAATCTATCGGCGGAGCTGCAACAGGTTCCGTATAGCTCCTCGGCCACGGTCATTCTGGTCTATGACATCGCGGACCTGCGTGGCCTCCCGGGAGGTCACGGCTTCCTCGTGCCGCGAACCGAAGGCAAGCGCATGCGCGCCTGCACCTTCGTGCATAACAAGTTTCCCCATCGCGCCCCACCCGACAAGGGCGTTCTGCGCTGCTTCCTGGGAGGCGCGAACGATGCAGCGATTCTGGACTTGAGCGACCAGGAGACGCTCGAAATCGTGCTCCGGGAGCTTCGCGAGATCGTCGGCCTCGACGCGAAACCGCAGCTCACGCGAATCTACCGCTGGCGGGGAGCCATGGCGCAATATCCTCCCGGCCACCTCGATCGCGTCGACCGCATAGAAAAATCCGTTGCGGCAATCCCGGGCCTTGCGCTCGCCGGTAACGCATTTCGCGGCATCGGGGTGCCCGACTGCGTTCGCAGCGGAAAAGCGGCCGCATCCGTTGTCCTCGGTCGGACCGTTCCCGCGCAGGAGTTGAAGCGTTAGCTACAGCGCGGCTACTCTTCTTTGCACGACGAGGAAATAGAGCGCGACTGCGATCAGTAGTATCCCGTTCGCTCCCAGAACGATGGGCGCAGTGAAGAACGGCACGAGCCAGCCCGTCAGCAGGTTCCCCATCGGCATTCCGCCGCGGAAGGCGCAGTTGTATACGCTCATCACCCGGCCGCGCATTTCATTGGTGGTGATCAATTGCACCAGCGAGGTGACGGTCGCAAATACGGCCATCATCGATGCGCCCACCGCCACCATCGTCATGTCGCTGATGGGCAGCGCCTTGGATAGGGCGAAGGTAGAGATCGACGCACCCAGGCAAATCATCATGACGAGCGCTACTCGTCCTTTGTGGCGCATGTTGCCGAGAGCGGCAATCGCGAGCGAGCCGCAGATCGACCCAACGCCCATCAGGGAGAGAAGCGTTCCATAAGTCTCCGGCCCGCGATGGAAGATGTCTTTTACGAACACCGGAATATAGGTGCGCATCGGCATCGCCAGTGCCGTCATGCAGAACGCAAGCACGATCAACGCACTCATCGACTCGCGTTGCCGTACGAACCGTATGCCCTGTTTCAAGCTACCGAACATCGATTCCGTGGTGCTCTCCGGGAAATAGCGCGCCTTGATAAGGAGCAGCGAAATGACGGGGGCGAGGAACGAGACGGCATTCAACCCGAAGCACCACTTCTCTCCCAGCCGGGCGAGGGTAATTCCGGCCAGAGCCGGTCCAATGGTCACCGCCATGTTGAACTGGATAGAATTCAGCGCGATCGCGTTCGGCATGTCTTCGCGATCCACCAGAGTCGGAATCAGCGCCGAGTACGCCGGCCCGCCAAATGCCTGCGCCAGCCCGGAGACGAAAGAGAGGGATAGGATCTCCCACACGTGCACGACATTGGTGGCGACCAGGAGGGTGAGCACGGTAGCGCTCGCCATCTGGACGTATTGCGACATCAGCAGGATCCTGCGCCGTTCGATGCGGTCGGCGACGACCCCGCCGATCAGCGAGAAGAGGAAGATGGGTATGCCACCGAGAAACTGGTCCATCGCCAGCAGGAATGCGGAGTGGCTGAGCCGGTAGATGAGCCAGCCCTGCGCCACGATCTGCATCCAGGTTCCAATGCTGGAGGTGCAGGCCCCAATCCACATCAGGCGGAAGTCGCGATATTGAAACGCTTTGAAGACTCTGCGAATGGTGCCCATGAAGAACGCGTACTGTAGGTTATCTTCGCACGAGCAGCATGGCAATTCGTCCCCAACCAGCGGCTGTAGGAAAATAAACGGATGACCGGTGTACGGATCGATAAATGGCTTTGGGCGGCCCGCTTCTTTAAGACGCGCGCCTTAGCCGCGAAAGCTTGTGAGCTCGGACGGGTCGAGCTGAAGGGGCAGCCGGTAAAGCCGGCCCGCGAGCTCAAGATTGGCGATCACCTCAGGGTAACGACCGAAGGGGGAGGGTTCGAAATCGATGTACTCGGGCTTAGCGATGTCCGCGGCCCAGCCACCGTCGCGCAGGCTCTTTACCTTGAAACCGAGGAGAGCAAGATTGCCCGCCAAAAAGAAGCGGAGGTGCGGAGGGCCAACCGCGAATTCGCGCCGGCGCCTTCGAGTCGTCCGTCCAAGAGAGACCGGAGGCGAATCATCCAGTTTCGCGGCGGGCGGTCATAGGTAAAGCTCGCGAAGCCGTTTCCAGTGGTAGGCCACGTGACCAGGGATGATAAAGGCGAGGGCACGAACGGTAAACCGTTTCTCGCTCGCGATTCCTGTGCGCATCCAGGCCTCTGGCGGCAGATTGCGGAAGAAGGAAATAGTCGCTGCCCGGACATCCCGGAATTCTTCGATGTGCGAACTCCACGGTACCGACTCCGCCTGCGCGCCACGGACGGCGACATCCTGCTCGTAGCTTGGGAGAGGAATTTCCAATCCCCGTGCGAACCACATTGTCCGGAAGACGAATACGCGCTCAGTATCGGTGCAATGGTTGACGACCTGGCGGATACTCCATTTGTCAGGAGCATAACGATAGAGCGAGTCCTTCTCGCTGATCGCAGGCAGCAGCGACTGCGCCTCGTCGAGTTGAGCGATCATCACGGAGAGCGGATCTTCGGAGTGCACCTCCTCGATGTAGGGGAGGTAATACTCCGCGGCTTCCGATGCTTGCGGGCGTCCAATCATCCGGAAATGATCTAACATCCTGGCGGAATCCCGCAAGACCCTACCGCATTGGCCGGCGCCGCTCTTGCGGCCACCACTCTACTCAAGGGTTGTTACGGCGGTATTCGCGATTTTGTCCTTGTAGACGACTCCCCCCTTCATCACGAATGGAATGTTTTCGAGTACCTGCACGTTCTGCAGCGGATCACTGGCGACGGCAATGATGTCGGCATATTTGCCTGCCTCGAGGGTGCCTACATCCTTGCTACGTCCGATCAGGTCGGCGGCATTGAAGGTCGCGGCGCGAATCGCCTGTGCGGGAGTCATGCCGTACTGCACCATGTACTTGAACTGCTTCGCGTTGTCGCCATGCGGATAGACGCCGGCATCGGTGCCGAAAGCCATCTTCACGCCAGCCTTGAAGGCTTTCCGAAAGTTCTCGCGCTGGGTGCGGCCGACCATGCGTTCCTTGTCCACATTTTCCTGGGGCAATCCGAACTCGATCGCTTTTCCCAAAATGTAATCGTCGTTGTAAATGTCCATCACGAAGTAAGTGCCGTGCTCCTTCGCGAGTTGAATGTCTTCGTCGGTGGCCAGGCTGGCATGCTCGATGGAGTCGATGCCAGCCAGGATCGCGCGCTTGATGCCCTCGGCGCCATGTGCATGTGCCGCGATTTTGCGGCCGGCAGCGTGGGCCTCGTCGGCCGCCGTCTTGAGCTCCTCAAACGTGTACTGCGGAGCGCCGGGACTGTCGCCCTGCGATAGAACTCCTCCGGTAGCGAGGATCTTGATTACGTCGACGCCGTACTTCACCTGCTCGCGAACCGTTTCGCGCACCTGGTCGACCCCGTCGGCAATGCTGTAATCGCGCTTGTCCGGAAAGAGGCTGACATGGGTCTCCGGGGAAAAGCCATTGAGATCGCCGTGTCCGCCGGTGATGGTGAGCGGAGGGCCGCTGGCCACGATACGGGGGCCGGAGACGAAGCCTTCGTTGATGGAATTACGCAAATCCACGGCGGCGAAGGGCGGAGAACCGACATCGCGCACCGTGGTGAATCCAGCCAGGAGGGTTGCGTGGGCGTTCCGCATCGCGGCGAAGCCCTGCTTGAACGGGAGTGTCACGGAAACGATTGATGGGATCGTAGCGGTCCGCGCGGAAAGCGAGATGCGTGTGGCAGTCGATCAATCCCGGCAGGACAGTGGCGTTGCGGAGATCGATAACCGTCGATCCGGCGGGAATGGCGACACTGGCTGCCTCGATCGACTTGATGCGCTCGCCTTCCACCACGATCACGACGTTATCGCGCAGGCTCTCGGAGGTGGCGTCAAACAGGTGTCCGGCACGGATGTAGGTAATTTTCGGAGCCGCGAGTTTTGGTGGTTGCGAGAAAACGGGGGAAGCACAGAGGAGGAGGAGGAAGATAAATTTCGCCGGAGTTTTCATTCAGCGGGATTATAGCGGCCAGGGGTGGAAAAGGCCTGGTAGGAGCGGACTGGGACTAGCCGTGCATCGGGCGGCCGGCGTTGTGACGGGCGGGAATGGTGCGCCCACGGCCGTGATGCTTGCCCGCTGCCTTCTTCGGAACTGGCGGAACGAGCGGACTGGCAACTGCCGGGAGTGCCAGGGACAGGCACAACAACGCGGCGCAGATTCGGAGGAGGTTCAACATTCGTGCTCTTTTATCCTAAACCAATGTACCAGAGCAATCCCCCAATCGCCGTAAGGTGCGAAATCCATTCCTGAAGCGAAACGCCCTGGGACGGCTGCCCTCGCGCATGATGCCCCGCTCCACCGCACCCGTCTTCCAGCCAGTTATCCACAGAAATCGAGAGTTCCTGGCGCCGAAACGGCGGCGTCAACCCAGATTTCGGAGTTTCTCGTACAGCAGAATCAACTCTGCAAACCCCATATCTTGCGGTTATCGAATTGGGAAACACCTAGAACTTGCGCTTTGTAAAGCAAACCATGAAGTGGAGCAGGGTCAGGCGAAAAACCTATTGACTCTCAATGGTTTGAGTATAGGATGTGGACAAATTTGGAGCGCGGTGGAGCCAAGTGGAGCAGATCAGGCAAAGCCAAAACGGGAAAGCAAACCGACTCCAAGTAGCTGTATCGACAAAATTCGTCCTTTTCGCTGCGAGTGGCAGCACAGGCAAGTGTGAGGGACCCGCAATTCCGGGTCAAGGCAAATGTTTCGTGGCAATCACCCAACGCGGATCGACGACAAGGGCCGTCTCAAGGTCCCTGCCGACTTTAAGCGTGAGATCGAGGAGCAGTATTCGAACCAGCAGTTCTACATCACCTCGATCGATGGGAAGCGGGCCCTGTTGTACCCGATGGAAGAGTGGGAGCGGGTTGAGCAGAAGTTAGCGGCGCTGCCGAGCTTTCATCCGACGAAGCAGAAGTTCCTGGACCGAACGAATTATTACGGCCAGGTGGCGGACATGGATGGGCAGGGGCGGCTGACGATCCCAGGGTTGTTGCGGGAGGCGGCCGAGATCAAGGGCGAAGTGGCGGTACTGGGTTCTTTGAAGCACCTCGAAGTTCGGAACATGGAACAGTTCCAAGGCGAGATCCAGCAGAATCCGTTCACGGCCGAGGATGAGAAGACGCTTAGCGACCTGGGTATTTAGTGGATTTGGAAGGCAACAGCGCCCCGAGGGGCGAGCGTGGCGAAGAGCAATTCAGTCACGTTTCGGTTCTTTCACAAGAAGCGATCGATTTTCTAGCCATACGGCGCGGTGGAACTTATCTGGACGCGACCTTGGGCTTAGGCGGGCACAGTTACGAAATCGCAAAACGCCTCGGCCGTCAGGGTCATTTGATTGGCTTCGATAAGGACACCCATGCGCTGGAGATGGCGCGCCGGTATCTCGATCAGATCCCAGACGATCTGAAAGAAGACTGGCCCGAGGTCACGCTGATTCATGGGAGCTATGCGGAGGTTGCGAAACACGCGCAACGCGCATCGCTGGATGGACTGCTGGCAGACCTGGGGATCAGTTCGATGCAGTTACAGGATGCCGGACGCGGATTCAGTTTTCAGGCGGAAGGACCGCTCGACATGCGGATGGACCCGCAAGCCGAGCTGACCGCCGAACAAGTGGTAAACCACATGAGCGAGCGCGAGCTGGCTGATGTGATTTACGAATTCGGTGAGGAAAGGAGGTCGCGGAGAATCGCCAGAGCCATTGTACGGGCGCGGCCGATACGAACAACCGCTCATCTAGCACAAGTTATATCGGTCGCGGCCCGGCCAATGAATTCTTCAGAACGGCGTATTCATCCAGCGACACGAACTTTCCAGGGAATCCGAATCTTCGTAAACCATGAACTCGATGACTTAAAGGAGCTGCTGGCAGCGGCTCCCACCGTACTCGCACCCCGAGGCAGGCTGGTGGTCATCAGCTTCCACTCGCTGGAAGACCGGATTGTGAAGGACTCGTTGCGGGAGTTAGCGCAGAAGGGCAAATACGAGTTGCTCACGAAGAAGCCGGTAACAGCCACGGAAGAGGAGATCGATCGCAATCCACGAAGCCGCAGCGCGAAAATGCGAGCGGCAGCGCGGAAGTAGTCGATAGGAATTTCCGAACTAACGGTCATCTTCATGTGGAAAAACCTGTGGATGATGTGGATAAGTTCAAAAAGCGGTTCTCGGGCGTAACAAGGGCGTCGGGCGCAGGCAGCGCGCGGCGGATGGGAGGATAAGGGCATGTACAGCGGAACGATGGTGGACGACCTGATCAATATGGTGGCAAAGGCGGAACGCGAAGCGGAAACCCGGGAGATGCTCGAAGGCGAGCTGGAGCAGGCGCGCGTGTACACGCTGATCTGGAATGTTCCGACCCCCAACACCCAGCGTTATCTATTGCAAGGAGTTGCGTAATGGCAGCAGCAGCCCCAGCACAGGCGACGCTTTGGGCGTCACCCCAGGAAGCGGCACCCCGCGTGGTGGTGCGTCCTGGCACACCGGAGATCTTCTTCGCCAAGGCGATCGACAACTCGCGCCTGGTCAAAGTGACGGACCCGCGCCGGCGGCGCGAAATGGCGATCTTCGGCGGAACGCTGGTGGTGCTGTTCTTGCTTGTCATGGTTTATGGATGGCAGCACTTCAGCTCCATCGAGTATGGATACAAAATCGAGCAGGTGAAGAGCCAGTGCGACCAGCTGGTGGAAGCGAATCGCACGCTGAAACTGGAGCAGGCTTCGCTGCGCGATCCGGAGCGAATTGATGCGATGGCGCGGGAGATGGGAATGCAGGCTCCGCAGGCAGGACAAGTGCAGAGGCTGGATTCGGACGGCCTCACGACTTCAGGATCGGACGTGATGGCGCGCATGGGCGCTCTCTCGGTGATTTCTGCGCCGTAGAACCTCCTTGTCAGCGAACGCTGTCGGGAACTCCGTAATTCACAGGATTCTTGAGATCTGGCGGCGGAAGCTGCTGGTTTCCCCAACAACTTGGGGTATGGTTAGAAGCAGTATGAGGCGGCCAAAACCCGGGCCGCCTGCTGTGTTTGTATCGCACGAAGATGTTCCAGAAAATGGCCGCTCGTCGCTGCGCGAACGATGGGCCCGGTTGGAGAAGTTCGTGAAATTTGCACTCACTCAGGATCCGAAGAAGCGCTTGTACATCCTTGGAGGGGTGCTTTTTTTCTGGGCCGCGCTTGTCTGTATGCGACTGGTGCAACTGCAGGTCTTCAAGTATGGCGAATACGTACAGAAGGCCGCCCGGCAGCAACAGCGCACGATTACTGTCGATCCGCCACGCGGAGTGATTTACGACCGCAACGGACACCCGCTTGCGATGTCGGTGAGCGTCGATTCGATCTTTGCGGTTCCGACCGAAGTTCCGGACCAGGTTTCAACGGCACACCTGCTGGGAAAAATTCTTGGCGTAGACAGCTTTGACATTCTGAACCATCTCAAGGCGTCGAAGTCGTTTGCGTGGGTGGCGCGCAAGGTTGACCAGGACAAGAGCGACCGCGTTCGCGCCCTGAATCTGCGGGGCATTTACTTTCAGAAAGAATCGAAGCGTTATTACCCGAAACGCGAACTGGCGGCGCAGGTGCTGGGCTACGTCGGCATGGACGACAGCGGACTTGCCGGCACCGAGTTGCAGTATGACGACGACCTGAAGGGCATCCCGGGCCGGATGATGATCACCATGGATGCGCGCCGCAAATGGTTCGGGCGCATCGAGAAGCAACCCGATTCCGGAGCCAACGTGGTGCTCACCCTGGACGAGAATATCCAGTACATCGCGGAAAAGGAACTCGACCAGGCGATGCATGACACTGGCGCAGTGGCGGGAACAGTGGTCGTGCAAAACCCGCGGACGGGGGAGATTCTGGCCTTGGCCAACCGCCCGACCTTCAACCCGAACCTCACCAAAGAAATCAAGCCGGCGTTGTTGAAGAACCACGCCGTGAGCGATGTATATGAGCCCGGCTCAGTCTTCAAAACGGTGACGTATTCCTCGGCTCTTGAAGAACATCTCACGCGCCCCGACGAAATCGTGAGCTGCGATCCGGGGTTCATCGTGGTCGGCGGGATTCGCATTCGCGACGCCCATCATGTGGGGGTGGTTCCGGTCGCGAAGGCCTACGCGGAGTCGAGCGACGTGGCCGCGGTCAAAATGGGGCTGCGCCTGGGGCCGGAAAAGTTTTATAAGCACATGAAGGAATACGGTTTCGGCCAGCAGACGGGGATCGAGTTGCCGGGCGAAACGCGCGGATTGATCAAGCAGCCCGCACATTGGTCGGGATCGTCGATCGGCTCGATGTCGATCGGCCAGGAGGTGGGCGTTACGCCGTTGCAGATCATCTCGATGGTCTCGTCGATTGCGAACGATGGCATCTACACACCGCCGCGCATTGTTGCCGACGTTACCCAACCGTCCCAAGGCTACCGCCAGATCGTTTTTCATCCCAAGGAGCAGCGGCGGGTGATTTCTTCGATGACCGCGGCGCAGATGCGTTCGATGATGCAGCAGGTGGTGCTGGAAGGTACTGCGCGGCGCGCCATCCTGAACGGATACACGGCGGCGGGAAAGACGGGCACGGCCCAGAAGGTCGATCCGAAGACGCACCTCTATTCGAAGACCGACTACGTCGGCAGCTTCGTAGGTTTTGCTCCGGTCAATAATCCAGCGCTGTCGATCGCGGTGATCCTGGATTCGGCGAAAGGCCTGCATCAAGGCGGACAGGTCTCTGCTCCGGTATTCAGTCGGATCATGCAGCAGTCGCTCGAGTACCTGAATGTTCCGCACGATGCGGAGATCAAGGGCGATCCGAAGCGCCAGTTGCTGATGGCGAACGTGAAAGAGTCGGACCTCGAGGAAGGTGGCGCGCTGGATCGCGAAGGGCCGGGAATGGATTTCAGCGAGGGCGATGCGCCGGCGGCGCCCGCGAGCGCACCTGCGGTCACGGCGAAGGCGCCGGAAATCGCCGCGCCCCGCATGATACCGGCCACTGCGCTGGCGGCTGCCCCGGTGACTTCGGGAGGTACGCTGCCGGATAGTTCCCCGGGAACTACAACGGTCGCGGCGCCTCCGGGCAGCGATAATCCGATGATGATGAATGTGGGCACCGGCCCGGTGGTGCCCTCCTTCCTGGGCAAATCCGTACGTGGAGTCATTGAGGCAGCGCAACAGCAGGGGCTGGAAGTGAATGTGGTCGGCTCTGGATTGGCGCGTGCACAATCGCCGGCGCCGGGCGCCAGGATCGCCCCGGGTGAGCACATCACCGTAAGGTTTGCAAGATAGCTCACGGACCCTCATTTCCGCCATCCGGTAAAGCAGATCCTCTCGTTTCCTCGATCCGTATTGCACGACAGCAGGTGGCGTCGTTTTCCGCAGCTTCTTTTGGGAATTCTCTGCGAATATCTACGTCTCGATACAACGAAGTCGATAGAATCTACTTCCATGGATTTCTTCCAACTCATCGACGGAGCCGAAATTCTCTCCAGTTCGGGAAACGCCGGGATTCATGGGCTGGATTACGATTCGCGGCGCATCGAGCCGGGCTTCTGTTTTGTTGCCATGCGCGGCGGAACCACGGACGGCAATCGATTTATCGATGCGGCCATCGAGCGGGGTGCGGTGGCGGTGGTGAGCGATTCGGCGACTGAGCCTCCACGAAAGAACCTCGCCTGGGCTGTAGCTGCGCACGGACGCCGCGCACTCGCAAAATTGAGTGCAAATTTTTATAGAAAACCGGCAGAAAAGCTGGCTATTACCGGCGTGACGGGTACGAACGGGAAGACAACGACAACCTACCTGGTGGAGTCATTGTTGCGCCATTGCGGGCGTAAGACCGCGATGATCGGCACCGTGGAATACCACATTGCGGGACGCGTCATCCCGGCCCCCCATACCACGCCCGAGGCGCTAGAGCTGAATCGTCTCTTCCACGAGGCTTTGGGACTAGGCGTGACCGAAGTCGTGATGGAAGTGTCTTCACATGCGCTCGCCCAAGAGCGGGTCTACGGCATCCCGTATGACATCGCGGTCTTTACGAACCTCACCCGCGATCACCTCGACTTTCACGGCACCATGGAGAGCTACTTCCAGTCGAAGGCAATGTTGTTCAAAGGCGTGGGCACCGATCCGCCGCGGGTGGCGATCATCAATCGCGATGATCCGTGGAGCGAACAACTGATCAAGGTGGCGAACAAACACTGTGAGAAGGTCTTTACTTACGGGCTGGACCAGGGAGATTTCCATGCTGAGAAGCTGGACCTCTCTTCGGGCGGAACGCGCTTTGAGATGGTGACGCCGGAACGCAGGATTGAGGTGTTCAGCCCGCTGCTGGGAAAAGTGAACGTGTACAACCTACTGGCTGCGTCGGCGGCGGTGATGGAGCGGGGCATCCATGCGGACCCCATTGGCGAAGCGATCATCCACGTTTCGCGGGCACCCGGACGTTTCGAGCGGGTGGATGCGGGACAGCCCTTCTCCGTGATCGTGGACTATGCGCACACCGACGATGCGCTGCGCAACGTGACCTCGCTCGCGCGGGAGTTCGTGCAACGGGCGGGCGGCGGAAGGGTGCTGACCCTATTTGGCTGCGGTGGCGACCGCGATCGGACGAAGCGTCCGCTGATGGGGAAGGCTGCCGGAGAGGGCAGCGACCTGGTCATTGTGAGTTCCGACAATCCGCGCAGTGAAGACCCGCAGGCGATCATCAATGACATCCTGCCGGGGCTGACGCCGACGGGGACCAAGTTCATTGTTGAGCCGGATCGGCGGAAAGCGATCGGCATTGCAGTGGCGAATGCGCGCGTGGGCGATATCGTTCTCCTCGCCGGAAAAGGCCATGAAAAGACGCAGACCACCCGTGAGGGAGTTCACCCGTTCGACGACGTGAAAGTCGCCTTGCATGCCTTGCATGAGGCTGGCTATGCGGTCCCGGCCGTGGCAACTCATCCTGTGACCGGGAGCCACGCAGGATGAAGTTGGCGTTGTGGCGCGTGGCTGAGTTCACCACCGGATCCGGGGATTACCGCCCGGACGCGAATGCCCTCGGTTACAGCATCGACTCGCGAACCGTTAAATCCGGCGACTTATTCTTTGCCGTGAAGGGAGAACGCCTGGACGGCCACGAGTATGTGCAGGCGGCCCTCGATCGCGGTGCGGTGGCAGCTGTAGTGGCCCGCGATCACCTCTCGAAATTCCCGGACAAAAGCAAACTCATTGTGGTGAACGACACCCTCGAGGCACTGCAGCGGCTGGCCGCCATGGTGCGCTGCCTTTGGGGTCATCCGGTGGTTGGCGTCACGGGTTCGGCGGGCAAGACGACGACCAAGGAGTGCGTGGCGCACGTGCTGGGAACGCGATACCGTGTCCTGAAGTCGGAGGGAAATCTCAATAATCACTTTGGCCTCCCCTTGCAGCTGCTGAAGCTGGAAGCGGAGCACCAGATTGCGGTAATCGAGATGGGGATGTCGCACGCCGGGGAAATCGCCGCGCTGGCAAAGCTGGCGCAGCCCAACACCGGGGTGGTGACAATGGTTGCGCCGGTGCACCTGGAGTTCTTCGATTCCATCAAGGGAATCGCCCGTGCGAAGTACGAGCTGATTGAGGCTTTGCCGCGAGGCGGTTGCGCCGTCCTGAACGCAGATGATGAGTATGTATCGCAATTCGGCCGGGACTTTCACGGCTCCGTGCTCATGTTTGGAGTGAGGCATCCGGCGGATATACGGGCCGAACACGTGGACATGCTCGGGTCCGGTGGTTCGAAGTTCGAGGTACTCTTCGAGAAAGAGAGGATTCCAGCGCTGATGCCGTTGATCGGCGAGCACAACGTCTACAACGCACTGGCTGCCGTAGCGGTGGCACTGCACCACGGCGTGCCACTGCGGGATGCGGTGGAATCCCTGAAGTCAATAAGCGCGACGGAAAAGCGCGGCGAAGTGTTGCAAATCGCGGGCGCAACCGTGGTGAATGATTGCTACAATTCGAATCCGAAAGCCCTGAATGCCATGGTGGACGCGCTGGCGAAAATGCCGGCGCAGCGGCGGATTGTGGTCGCGGGCGAGATGTTGGAATTAGGCTCCGAAGGCGAGCGACTGCACCGAGAATGCGGTAAGCACCTGGCCGGGAAGGCGCATTTCCTGCTCGGCGTTCGAGGGCTGGCGAAGGCCATGGTGGAAGGTGCAATCGCGGCGGGAGTGAACGCGGAGTTTGTGGATTCCGCGGAAGAGGCCGGGGATTGGCTGGCCAGGAATGTGCGGCAGGGCGATGCGGTGTTGCTGAAAGCCTCCCGCGGAGTGAAGCTGGAGAGGGCGCTGGAGCTGTGGAAAGAGGCGATCCGGTAATCCGGCATAGCCGATGATGATGCGTGTGTCCAGAGCACCGCATCCACGAGGACGGGACAAGCTTGCTTTATTGGCTTCTTTACGAAAGGCTCTTTCACTACCTCAATTTCACGCCCTTTCGCATTTTCCGGTACCTGACATTCCGCACGGCATTTGCCAGCCTCACCGCGATGTTCATGGGACTGATCATTGGACCGGCGGTGGTCCGCCGCTTGCGCGATTTCCAGATCTCGCAATACATCCGCGAAGACGGCCCCAAGTCGCACCAGAAGAAATCTGGCACACCGACTATGGGCGGGGTGCTGATCACCATCGCCATCGTCATTCCTACCCTGCTGTGGGCAGATCTCACGAATAAGTTCGTTTGGATCGCGTTGCTAGCGACCGTCGCGTTTGGCGCAATTGGGTTCGCCGATGACTATCTCAAGGTGGCGAACCGCCGCAACCTGGGGCTGACCGCAAGGGGCAAGATTGGATTGCAGATCCTCGTCAGTGTCCTGGTCGCGCTGGCGCTGGTGCTGATCCAGAGACACGGCGCCTATAACACCCACCTCATCGTGCCCTTCGCCAAGAACTTCCGCCCGAACCTCGAGTTTGAGCACTTGGCAACGTATCCCCACGTCTGGATCCTCGCCTATCTCCCGTTCCTCGCGTTCGTAGCAATTGTCCTGGTGGGCTCCAGCAATGCAGTCAATTTGACCGACGGACTGGACGGGCTGGCAATCGGATGCACGGTGATTGCCGCCGGCGCACTTACGGTGCTGACCTACGTGAGTGGTCACGCAGTTTTTGCGGATTACCTGGGCCTTTCGAAGATGCCAGAGGTGGGCGAGTTGGCCATCTTCTGCGGCGCCATGGTCGGCTCGGCCATCGGCTTCCTCTGGTACAACGCGCACCCGGCCGAGGTCTTCATGGGCGATGTCGGCTCACTCGCGCTGGGGGGAGCGATCGGAACGGTGGCGGTGATCATTAAGCAGGAGTTGCTGCTGCCCTTCATTGGTGGAATCTTCGTGCTCGAGGCGCTTTCTGTAATCCTGCAGGTGGGTTCGTACAAGCTGCGCAAGAAACGTATCTTCAAAATGGCGCCGTTGCACCACCATTTCGAACTGATGGGCTGGTCTGAGTCGAAGATCATCGTTCGGTTCTGGATTGCCTCACTGGTGTTTGCACTGTTTGCACTTACGACATTAAAGCTGCGGTGACGTTCCGTGCGTCGTGGGAAAATGGCGGGTCGGGAACATTGATGGAAGTTCGTGGAAAACGCGTGCTGGTGGTCGGACTTGGCAAGTCGGGCGTTGCCTCTGCTATTTTCTTGCAGGCGCGTGGCGCAAAGGTGACTGTTTCTGACGCGAAATCGGAGGCGCAGCTCAGGCAGGAAATTCCACAACTGCTGGATAAAGGGATCACGGTCGAGACAGGCCATCATGGCGAGCGGACCTTTCGTGACCAGGACGTGATTGTGATCAGCCCCGGGGTTCCGGTCGATCAGCCTCAACTCGAGCAGGCTCGCACCCGGGGGATCCCGGTCATCGGAGAAATTGAACTGGCAGCCCAGTTCCTCGCGGGACATATCGTGGCGATCACCGGCTCCAATGGGAAGACCACCACGACATCCTTGTGCGGAGACATTCTTCAGGCGGGCGGCAAGAAGACCCTGGTGGGCGGCAACATCGGCACCCCGGCGATTAGCTTCGCCGAACAGGCCGATGCGAACACCTGGAGCGTGCTTGAGATTTCCAGCTTCCAGTTGGAAACCGTCGCTACCTTTCGCCCGGAGATCGCTGCCATCCTGAACATTACGCCCGATCACCTCGACCGCCATCACACCTTTGAGAACTATGCGGGCGCGAAAGAACGAATCTTCGAGAACCAGCGTGCTGGCGACTTCGCCATCCTCAATGCTGACAGCGGGCCCTGTGTCGAGATCGGCAAGAGGGTGAAGTCGAAGCTGCTGTGGTTCTCGCGGCTGCACGAGGTGGAGCGCGGGGCTTTCGTCCGGGACGGCAAGATTATCTTTCGGGTGGGTAGCCCGACGGTTGCGCGCAGAGCTGGAATGGACGATCTTGAATATCTTTTGGACACCATTGGCCGCGAAGGAATCGCCGGCACTCACGCCGAGCGAGAAATCATGCGCGTGGATGACATGCTGCTGAAAGGCGCACACAACGTGGAGAACGTGCTCGCGGCGGTGTGCGTCGGGGTGGCCGCTGGCGTGAAGCCGGAGCAGATCCAGCAGGCTGTTGCGCAGTTCAAGGCCGTCGAGCATCGCCTGGAGTACACCGCCACTGTGAACGGCGTGGAGTACTACAACGATTCCAAGGCAACCAACGTAGATGCCACCATCAAGGCGCTAGAGTCGTTCTCGAAGGGCGTGCACCTGATCCTCGGAGGCAAAGACAAGGGAAGCCCGTACACGGTTTTGAACGACTTGCTGCGCGATCGCGTTAAAGCGGTTTACACCATCGGGGCGGCGGCCACCAAGATCGAAGCCGAGATCGCAGGAGAGGTCATTCACGCGGAAACACTGGAGAACGCGGTGAAACTCGCCTCTGGGAAAGCGATTGCCGGGGATATTGTGCTGCTTGCCCCGGCTTGCGCGAGTTTCGACCAGTTCCAGAGCTACGAACATCGCGGGCGCGTGTTCAAGGAGCTTGTTTACCAGATGAAGAAGCAGGAGACCAGGTAAATGGCGAAGCGCGTCAGCGTGGATAAGTGGCTCTTTGGGTCCACGCTGCTCCTCGTATTTGTCGGACTGATGATGGTCTTCAGCGCCTCCGCCGTCATGGCGGGCGAGAAATTCGGCTCGCCCTACACGTTCCTGATCCGCCAGTTGATCTGGGCGGTTGCCGGCGTTATCGCGATGGTCGTGTGCATGAATATCGACTATCGCAAATACAAGAACCAGACGCTGGTCTACGCCCTGGTCGGGGTGACTCTTGGCCTGCTGATCGCTGTCTTCTTCCTCGACCGGTCTCACAATACGCATCGCTGGATTAAGTTCGGAGCGTTTTCGTTCCAGCCTTCGGAACTGGCAAAACCTGCGATCATCTTGTTCCTGGCGTTCTGGCTGGAGAACCGGGTCAAGAGCATTGCGGACTGGAAGCACACGCTCGTGCCCGCGGCGATTGTCACGTTGATGCTCACCGGGTTGATCGTAAAGCAGCCGGATCTCGGAACCGGTATCGCCTGCGTGGCGATTGCCATGAGCATGCTGTTCGTCGCCGGAATGGAACTGAAATACATCGGCTACGCCATCCTGGCTTCGATCCTCCCGCTCTACTGGCTGTTGTTCCGGGTGGCGTTCCGGCGTAAGCGCATGCTCGCCTTCCTCGATCCGAATGCCGATCCGTTGGGCACCGGCTTTCACATGATCCAATCGCTGATCGCGGTGAGCACTGGGGGGATCACAGGCCAAGGCCTGATGGAAGGCAAGCAGAAGCTCTTCTATCTTCCGGAGCCGCACACCGATTTCATTTTCGCGGTCACTGCGGAGGAATTCGGGCTCCTTGGCTCCATCGTCGTCGTGATGCTGTTTGCGATTTTTCTATACCGCGGGATCCGCGCCGCGGTACTCACCGAAGACCCCTTCGGGCGGCTGCTCGCGACGGGAATTACCGCGATGGTGGCGGTGCAGGCGTTTTTCAACATAAGTGTGGTATTGGGCCTTCTACCCACGAAAGGTATCCCGCTGCCGTTCATTTCCTATGGTGGATCGTCGCTTTTCATCACGTTGGCCAGCGTGGGCGTACTTCTGAACATCACACAACAAGCGGAATAAGATGCGGGCGATTCTTGCAGGCGGTGGCACCGGCGGGCACGTTATCCCTGCGCTGGCAATTGCGCAGGAGTTGAAGAACGGTTACTCGGCCGAGGTGATGTTTATCGGGACCCAGCGCGGTATCGAGACCCGCCTGGTGCCGAAAGCCGGCTTCGATCTGCGCCTGATCGAAGTTGGCGCGCTGAACCGGGTGAGCGCTGCAACCCGCATGAAGACCATGCTCGACCTTCCCAAAGCGATTGCCGCCAGCCGGGCGATCATCCGCAAGTTCCGGCCCGACGTAATGATCGGTGTGGGCGGGTATGCCTCGGGGCCGGCCATGCTGGCCGCCAAACTCTGTCGTGTGCCGACCGTAATCTTCGAGCCCAATATTTATCCGGGATTTGCGAACCGTATGGTCGCGCGCTTCGCCTCGGCAGCGGCAGTGCATTTCAAAGAAACCTGCAAGTATTTCCGGCAATGCACAGTTACCGGCGTTCCAGTACGGCAGGCCTTCTTTGAACTCGCGGCCAGGCGGCCCGAGGGGCGTAAGAACCTGCTGGTCTTCGGCGGCAGCCAGGGAGCCAGAGCGATCAACAGCGCGATCGTTGGATCTCTTCCTGGACTCTACCAAGCGGTTCCCGGTTTGCGAATTATCCACCAGACGGGCGAAAAGGAATACGAGTCGGTGGCGCGCGCTTATCTCGATGCAAACTTTGCCGCCGAAGTCTCGCCGTTCATTGATGACATGCCGCGTGCCTTTGCCGAATCCGATCTCATCATCTGCCGTTCCGGCGCGAGTACAGTGGCGGAAATAACGGCAGCAGCCAAGCCTGCCATTTTCGTTCCGCTCCCCACGGCAGCCGACGATCACCAGACCAAAAATGCCCAGGCCCTTGTGGACGCCGGTGCCGCACGGATGGTGACGCAGGCACGCTTGACACCAGAACGGCTAGTGGAACAGGTGAGCGCTCTGTTCGCCGATAGCGGCCAGCTGGAAATAATGTCGCAGGCCGCCCTCTCTCTGGCGCATCCCAATGCGGCCGCGGAAATCGCGGCAATGGCTGTCCGCTTAGCCGGAAAAAGTCGCCGGGCGGCCCGGGTCTAACTTCCTCTAGGATTGCTTGCGGGCGAGAATTCCTGGACCGTGATAAAACAGTGAGTTCGCTGGGGAACCTACGTGTTCGCGAAACTTCAACGCATTCATTTCGTCGGGATTGGCGGCATCGGCATGAGTGGCATTGCCGAGGTGCTGATCAATCTCGGCTACAAGGTTTCCGGCTCGGATCTTAAGCACTCTGCCGTGACCGAGCGGCTGGAATCTCTGGGCGCGACGGTATTTGAGGGACATCGCGCCGGCAACATCGCGGGAGCGGAGGTGGTGGTCACCAGTTCCGCCATCGACAAAAAGAACCCAGAAGTCGCGGAGGCGCACGCCAGCCACATTCCCGTCATTCCACGCGCGGAGATGCTCGCCGAACTCATGCGCCTGAAATACGGCATCGCCATTGCAGGGATGCACGGCAAGACCACCACCACTTCGATGGTGGCGGCGGTTCTCGCCGGCGGGGAGCTTGACCCTACCGTGATCGTGGGGGGCCGTGTGGACGCGTTGGGATCGAACGCGCGACTTGGGAAATCCCAGTACATCGTTGCCGAAGCGGACGAAAGCGACCGATCGTTTTTGAAGCTCTGGTTCATTCACGCGGTGGTCACCAACATCGATCGCGAGCATATGGATTGCTACCGTGATATGGAGGACGTGGAGACGACCTTCGTCGAATTCATGGATCGGGTCCCCTTTTATGGGATGGTGGTGGCCTGCAACGACAATGAAGAGCTGCGAAAGATTCTCCCTCGAGTCCACCGCAGGATCGTCACCTACGGTACCAGCGAAGGCTCGGATTTTCTGGTTCGGTGCGCCCCATGCGATGCCGAACAGCTGGCACTCGGATTTCTTAGCAGCTTTACGGTGGAGTACCGCGGCAAGTCTCTGGGAAACTTTCTGCTGCGTGTTCCCGGGCCTGCACAACGTGCGCAACGCGACCGCTTCCATCGCCATCGGAATGGGGCTGGATATCGCGCTGGAAAAAATCCATGTAGCGTTACGCGAATTCCGCGGTGTGGACCGGCGATTCCAACTGAAGGGCAAGGCCAACGACGTCGCCGTGATTGACGACTATGGACATCATCCCACCGAGATCCGGGCCACGCTGGAGGCGGCGAAGCAGTGCGGCTTCCGCCACATCCACGTCGTTTTTCAGCCACACCGCTACACCCGCACCCGCGACCTGATGGATCAGTTTGCCGCCTCGTTCGACGACGCCGACTCGCTTTACCTGCTCGACATCTATCCCGCGAGCGAGCAGCCGATTGAGGGGGTGAGCACGGAGGTCCTGGCCAGAAGAATTACCGAGCGCACAGGGAAGGCGACGTTTTACGCCCGATCGTTCCAGGTTGCCGCCATCATGGCAGCTACCGCAGCGCAACCGGGCGATATGATCCTCACGTTGGGCGCCGGGAATGTCTCACAACTCGGTCCGCAAATCCTCGAACGTCTCAGCGCCAAGAGTGCCATCGCGGCTGAGTAGTTTTCCTATCGAAATGTGATTTTCACCGTTCCAGAGCTCTGTTCGCCGCTGAGGGTGTAAGCAGTTATTTTCACATCGGCATCGCGGATCGGGCTTTTCTGCGTTGCTACGCTCAGTTTTACACTGGCCTCGCCCCGGGCTTCGAAATTCACGACATAAGGTTTTACCGAACAGGTCACGCCAGGAGCAGTCGTCGAGCAGTCGAGGTACATCCTCGCGCTGCCCTTTGCCGCGGTGAGCTTCACCGGAATTTCCGCGGGTTCGCCATTGCGCATCGTCACGGGCAAGGCGCTAATTTTCGGGGCCGCAATCGGTGCAGCCTTGTAGACGCGGACGTAGTCGACAAGCATCTCGGCGGGCGAAGGGGTGGTCGCGTCGGTGGCGCCTGACCAGGATTTCGCGCTGCCTACCGCGAGGTTGAGGATGAGAAAAAACGGCTGGTTGAAGACCCACTCCTTGCCGGGCGGCAATTCGCGTGGGGTTACAACGAAGAAGACGTTCCTCGGATCATCGAGGTAGAACTGGATCATATTCGGCGACCAGATTGCGCCGTAGAGGTGGAAAGCCGTGTCTACCCGCTCACCATCGTTCCAGGCAATGTCATTCCGTATGCCGTAATCGGCCGAGTATCCCGGACCGTGAATCGTGGACCGAATGCGCGAAGGACCAAGGCCGCCGATCTCGGGCACGTTCTCCATGAAATCGATTTCCCCCGAACCAGGCCAGCCCACTTTACCGATCTTGTCCCCGAGGGCCCAGAATGCCGGCCAGAGTCCCGCGCCAAAGGGCATCTGGATGCGCGCCTCGATGCGGCCGTATTGAAATGCCTGGCGGTCTTCTGTCTTGATTCGTCCTGACGTCCAGGTTCCGTTACGCTCCACTGCGCGCAATACGAGATGCTCGCCGTCCAACCCAACGTTGCCGTCTTTCGGATTGCAGACGGAAATCTCGTTCCAGGCCGACGCCAGGTTCGGCTTCGCCTGTCGGCGGTCAAAAGGAAACCCGGGGCAGTAGATCTCTACCTCGTGATTCACCTTCAGATCTCCAATGTCGAAGGTCCACTTGGAAGGGTCGAGCTCCGAACCCGCCGATTGATTGAATTCGTCCGCCCAGACAGGAGAGCCCCAATCCTGGGCATTGGCGTGATCGGCCACAGAGAGAACCATGCAGGTGAATGCGATGAAAGCGAGAAGGCGGGAACGCATGCCTCTGAAATATAGTTTGCCGCCACGCGAACTGAAAGGAAAAGCCCGGAGAAATCTCTCCGGGCTCTGAGGAAGCGGTTAATTAATTACGGCAGCACGTACCGGAAAGATGTCATCACCATGCTGTCGTTCGCTTTAGGCTGGTTGGGAGCAGTGGCGACCGTCGCGTAACCGGGCCACGTGTCCTTGTGAATCCACTCATACTGCGCGCCGAATTGCATGGTGCCTCCGGGGCCCTTATAGAAGCGGTACCAGAAGCCCGTGGTGCCTTCCGTCAGGTTGCGGAAGTTGCCAACGCAATGGGCCGTAGCGGTGTAGGTGAGCTCGCACGTGCTGTTGTCAGCGCCGTTATACCCGTATCCGTAGGCTTTTCCATCGGTGCCGATGCTGTACTGGCGTCCCACGTACTCATCGCCGCCGTAGAAGTACCAGTCCAGCTTGGGAGTGGGATGGAGTTCGAGCCCTGCCAGAACCTGCGCTTCCTTGAGAGGGCGAACTGCGCCGTCTTGATAGTAGGTCACGTCGATGTTGGTGGAATCGGAATAGCGGCCGATGCCTTCACCGAACGCGCCTTGCAGGATCAGGTCTGCCTTCTTCGGCACGAGGGGAAGAATCCCGTTCAAGCCGATGCCGCCGCCGACGGCCTTGTCTTCATAGGTCGCGGTGGCAGGAGTCACGGTTGGGTTACCCGGGATCTTATCGCGGAACACGCGCATCAAACCCTTGATTTCGAAATGTCCCCAGCCGGGCTCGAAAGCGAGTTTCGCCAGGATATCCGGCATGAAATCCGTGGATGTGCAGTTCGCGAAGACGTTGCCAAAGGAATAATTGGCGCCTGCGCAATTGGCCGGAGGAGCATTCACCGAGCCTGCACCTGTCGGCCCGTTGCCGAAGCCGTAGACGCCGGCGGGCGAGGCGAACGACGATGGGTTCAGCATCTCGGGATTCTCAAGAGATGCGCCGAACCAAACTTTGTTGCCGAAGTTTTTCGTGATACGCAGGGCCGCCAAGCGGGCGAAGTCATAACCCACGACGTACTGTCCGTCGATGCTCGCCGGGATCCATTCCTGGCGGTTTTCGATGCCCTTCTTATTCGAGGACCACAAGCTCCACATCTGGCCGCCCGTGAACGTCCAACCGTTCTTGAAGGCCGCCTGCGCCCACAATTGACGCTGACGCAGGTTGAAGCTGCTGCTCTGGTTTTCGTTCGCGGTCGGCGCCGCGCCCAGGAAGTCCATTTCGTAGTAGCCAGTCAGCTTTACGTTGTTAAGCGCGCCTTGCGCGAGCAGCGAGAGGCGGGACTGGCGAGCGGTCATACGGAACTCGGTGAGCTGCGATTGCGGCGAACCATCGAAAGGAATGCCGTTGAAAGTGCTGATGATGTCGGCGCTTTCGTTGTGTTGGCGCCACAAAGTTTCAGCCGCCACGAATCCTCCCGGAGTAATCGTGACGCCCTTGTAGTGGATCGCAGTCGGATTCTCGAGATCGACCACTCGCTTCTGCGTTTCCTGAAAACTGGTCACCGAATTCGTAGTCACCGTTTTCAGGTCGGCAAGATCGGTCTGTACCGTCTGCAATTGCTGCTGGTTCTGCGCCGATGCGCTTTGAGCCGCCTGCTGCGCCTGCTGAGCCGAGCTCTGTGCCTGGCTCACGCTCTGTTGCAACTGCTGGATGGTGCCATCGCGCTGCTGTACCTGTTGTTGCAGCGCTTGAATCTGATCGTTCTGCTGTTGCACCGAGCGGCGCAACTCGTCCAGTTGTTGGGCAACCGTTGGACCGGCCGCCTTCCTGTGAACTGGCCGTTTCTTGGTGGTCGTTGTGGTTGTAGTTGTGGTCGTGTTTTGCGCCAGTGCAACGTAGGGCGTTGCGAGGACGACAACGGATATCAGGCTCGCAAGCACGGAATTAGCTTTCAACATCTATCCTCTCCATCGACAAAAGGGTTCGTGTATCTCTATCTCAGGGGAGCGAGATCTGCTCTTAACGTCACAAATCCGGCATCCAACAGTTCGATTACAGCGTGTCTCTAATCAATCTCGTAACAGAACCTGAATTGCGTTCGCGCATCGAGCTGCAGGCACTCCCGAGCAGCCAATCTAGAGACGGACTCAGTCGTGAACGTCAGGCTGAAATCTCGGCTCTGCGATCCTCGCAGCGGTAGTTCACCTGAATACTATTCGGCAGAACGGAGTAGCAGGTTAAAGTACGGTTAAAACGGGAAGGCTGGTACTTTGTGCGGAAACACCGGGATACCAATCGTTCTCAATCGGACATGAGGAACGGCGCCCCTTTCCGTTCGTGGCGAGCCATGCGGTAGACTGGAGTAAGTTACTGAATTAGTAGACGGTTTGCCATCAGGCCACCGTTTTTCTCGTATTGACCTCGTGGAGAGAGATTTGCAACAAAAAGTGAGCCACCCCGTCCGTATCGGGACGGTCGTCGGTTTAATTGCGCTTTGCGTTGTCATGCTCGTCAACGCACTCTTGCGCTATCGCGCAACGCAGCAGCTCCTCGATGCCAATCGGCAGATAGAGCACACGCTTGCGGTCGAGGCTCAACTGGAAAATATCGGGGCTCTCCTCAGGGACGCCGAAACGGGACAGCGCGGATATCTCCTCACCGGCCAGGAAAGCTATCTGCAACCGTATGAGGTGGCGACTCAGCAGTTGCCAGCCGCGATGCAGCGTCTCGGCGGGATGGTTGCGGATAATCCCGAACAAGTGAAGAACGTTGAGCGTTTACAGAACCTCACCACCAGCAAACTTGCCGAACTGCGCAACACGGTCGAACGCTATCGTCAGGGACACCCCGATGCGGCCCGCGATCTCATCCAGTCGAACCTCGGCAAGAGGTTCATGGATGAGATCCGTTCGACCCTTGCGAACATGGACCAGATCGAGCGTAATCTGCTGGCGCAACGCAAGCAGTCACTGAAGGACGTGGAGTTCAAAGAAGATGTCGGCCTGGCAACCGGGCTTTTTATCGGAATGCTCGCCCTTATAGCTTTCGGATGGGCACTGGACCGCATTGAGATAGTTCGTCAGCGCTCGACTGCCGCTCTGATCGAAAGCGAGGAGTGGCTCTCCACGACCCTCAGCAGCATCGGGGACGCCGTAATCGCCACCGATCGCGACGGAAAGTGTTCGATTCCTCAATCCGGTGGCGCAACGTGTGACGCAATGCTCGCAGGAGAACGCGCAGGGGCGTCCGCTGCGGGAGGTTTTTCCCATCTTCAACGAGCTTACGCGCCAACCGGCAGAGAACCCGGTCGACAAAGTGTTAGCGACCGGCCTGGTGGTGGGACTGGCAAATCATACCGTCCTGGTTCGGCCAGATGGAAGCGAGGTCGCCATTGACGACAGCGCCGCCCCCATCCTCGATCGTGCCGGAGAAGTCGTCGGCGTGGTGCTGGTTTTTCGCGATGTCAGCCATCAGCGTGAAATCGAGAAAGCGATGCGCATCTCCGAAAAGCTTGCTGCTGCCGGCAAACTTGCTGCCACCGTAGCGCATGAGATCAATAATCCGCTCGAGGCCGCCTCCAATTTACTGTACCTCTTGCGCGACGAGGTACTCTCCCCTGACGGACGGGACTATCTCAAGATGGCGGAGGAACAGATGCTGCGTGTCTCTCACATCGCGCGGCAGACGCTTGCCTTCTATCGCGATCCCAGGCACCCCGCGCCACTCGTTCTCAACGCGGTATGCGGACGCATCCTGGAGTTATATCGTCCCCGTCTGGCCAATAAGAAGCTGCACGTTTCGGCGGAATACGCTCAGGAAGTCGTCGTGTTCGGAACGGAAGGAGAGCTGACGCAGGTCATTTCCAACCTCATCTCCAATGCTATCGACGCTGTGAACTATGAGGGAACGGTGACTGTGAAAGTCGCCACGGGAAGCGACGGAAAAGGTTTCCTGAGCGTCTCTGACGATGGCTCCGGCATTGCACCGGAAAATATCGGCAAAATCTTTGAGCCCTTCTTCACCACCAAAAAGGATGTTGGTACCGGACTGGGCCTTTGGGTCTCGAAGGAGATTGTAGAGAAGCTTGGAGGATCGATTACGGTTCGCAGCGCCGGCAAAGGCCAGGGAGCGACTTTCTCGGTGACCTTGCCCCTTTACGCGAGAGAGCAAAGTTCTACTCCGGTTTCAGCGGTGCCCCGTCAATCCCTGGATGCCGGATAGCGGTATACTGGCGGCGAGCGGAGGTATCGTCGCCATGGTTAGCGTCTTTCTCGCTCCCGCCCTTCTCGCACTGGCCTCTTACGCTGGGTCGCCCGCGAGTTCACCCGCAGCATCGTTTGTCCCCGAACAAACCGGCGTCACCACGACGCAGCCCCGAAGTGCCGTTTGTTACAAGATGCGAACCTATATCTTCGAACGCCATGACGATGCCGCGCCCAAACTGATTCGCGAAACCACTTGTTCGCCGGTAAGACCGATTCTCAAACGTTCGCAAATGCCCAAAGCGCGCATCGTTCCAGCGAACTGATTACGAGCTGCCGATCACGATGCCGGTGATAAACACCAGCACGCCGCCCACGACGACCTGCAGTGCCGCGGAGACAAACGGCGTGTCCATGTATTTGTGGCGGATCAGGGAGATGATAAAAAGTTCGATCGCGACGACGACCACCGCGACCCCCGTCGCCAACCCGAAATTCTTAATCAGGAAAGGGAGGGTATGGCCGATGCCGCCGAGGGTGGTCATGAGCCCGCAGATGATTCCGCGAATCCACGGGTGACCCCGGCCCGTCAGGCTGCCGTCGTCGGAGAGCGCTTCGGCAAATCCCATGCTGATGCCCGCGCCAATCGACGCAGCTAGTCCGACAAGGAACGCGTCCCAGCTCTTGTGCGTGGCAAATGCGGCGGCGAATACGGGAGCGAGGGTGGAGACGGAGCCATCCATCAACCCTGCAAGGCCCGGTTGCACCACTTGTAGCACAAACAAACGCCGCCGTGCGTGCTCCTCCTGTTCGCGCGTTTCCGGCTGCAGTTTTTCCTTTTCCAACTCTTCCGCGCGGTGCTCGTGCGAGCTCTCTTCCTCCGCCAGTTCATCGAGCAATTGCCGGATGCCAAGGTCCTGGGTTCGCTTAGCAGACTGCTCATAGAAGCGCCGCGTTTCCTCTTCCATGGCGCTCGCTTGCTTGCGCACTACATCGAGGCCCAGCGGCCGAACCAGCCATACCGGACGGCGTTTGACAAACCCCTTCACGTCCTCCCGGCGAAGCAGAGGAATGTGTTCGCCGAAGCGCTGGCGGTAAGCTTCAAACAAGCGCTCGCGGTGCGTGACTTCTTCCTGGCGCATTCCTTCGAAAATCTGGGCAGTCGCCGGAAAACTTTCCTTCAGACCATCGGCGAAATCGGCGTAAACGCGCGCGTCCTCTTCTTCGAGCGTGATCGCCAAGGCGAGGATCTCTTTCTCCGTGAGGCTCTCAAAATTTCTCATAGTTGTATGCGGAAGGGGCTAGCGGGCGAAAAACGCAATCCATGCCGCTCCCACCGCGATAGTTAGGATTGTAGTGGGAACACCGACGACAAGGTAGTCTTTGAAGCTGATTCGCACCGAAGGTCGTACCGTTTCTACCACGATGATATTCGCTATCGAGCCCGTGATCGTCAGGTTTCCGGCCAGTGTGCTCGACATGGCAAGCGCCAGCCAGAATTGGTGCGCGTTCGGGAACTGCGGCACGAGTCCCTTTAACAACATGACCGCGGGAACGTTGCTGACGAGGTTGGAGAGCACCGTAACAGCAAAACTGAAAACCGCCAGGTTGTGCAGGTTCAGTCGCTCGGCAGCGTGAAGAAGAGTATCGGCGATGCCTGTATGCTCGGCCGCGCCGATGATTAGAAAAAGGCCGATGAACAGGATCAGAAGGCCCCAATCGACCTCGCCGTAGATCTTGCGTGTGAGATCAGAGCGGACCAGCAGGAGCAATGCGGCGCCAGTCGCGGCCACCAGGGCTGGATTGAATCCGACAAGAAACGCGCCGATGATGCCGAGCGCGACCAGCAGGGGTACCACCAGTCCACCCGGTTCGCGGACGCCGTCCGGCGTTTCTTCGACAGCGGTTTTCTCCGCGAGTTGTTTGCGGCAGAGCACCGCAATCACTCCCCAGTCGAGGAACAGGCCGATCACGGCAATGGGTCCCAGGTGCAGCAGGAAATCGCGGTAAGACACGTGCGATACCGATCCGATCAGAATGTTTTGCGGATTGCCGGTAATCGTCGCGGTGCTGCCGATGTTCGAGGCGGTCGCCAATGCGAGCAGAAAGGGAACCGGATTACGTCCCGTATGCTTTGCAACTCTCAAAATCAGCGGAGCCATAAAGAGGCAGACAATATCGTTTACCAGGAAGGCCGACAGGATCCCCGCCGAGAAAATGATTCCCGGCAAGAGATGGCGATCTTCCACACGAACGACGATCAACCGGGTGATCCACTCGAAGAAGCCCGCCAGATGCAGGACCGAAACCAGGATCATCATGGAGAACAGCAGGATCAGGGTTTCGAAGTCGAGGGAGGCGATCGCCGATTTAACGTCCAGCCCCCCGATTATGAACATCAGCACCGCGCCGATGAAAGCCATCCCGGCACGATCGAGCTTGGTGCCTGGCAGGCGCCCGACGGCAAACACCCCGTAACTGATAAGGAAAACGATCCAAGCCAGTGTATGGGTGAGTTCGATCGACATGGTTTAGGGCTTGGCTTCCACTTCGCACCAGCGCTGCAGCAGCGGGAAATATAAGCCGCCTTTTACCGACCGGCCGTCGAACGCATGCAGGATCTTCGCGTAGCGTTCCAGGTCGTCGCGGTATTTTTCCACCTGCTCCCGCAGATAGCTCTCGGTGATGGTTCCTTCCTGGTCGCTCGTTTTGTAGTCGATGAGCCAGCGCGTCTCACCTTCCACGAACGTACGATCAACTTTGATGCTCTGCCGGGTACCTGCGAACGAAGCGGTCAGTGCATATTCGTTGTTCGAGGAAGAACGCTGCTCGAGGATCCAGCGGCCCTGCTTGTCCGCCAGCGTGTTCCGTAACGCATCGCGCACCCGTCGTTCCGCTGTCACGAGTTGAGACGGTCGCACCCCTTCCTGCGTCAGGAGCGCGCGGATTACCGGCGCAAGCTTCAGAATACGCGCAGGGGGCCACATCCCAAGCCCCTCCTCACCGATCTGCTGCAGGAACCGGTGCGTCACCGTGCCGATGCGGCGCAGGTCTTCTCCTACGCGAACGAAGGTGTGTTTGCGCGCTTCCCGATCGGCGACTACCGGGTAGCGCGACTCGAAGACAAGCGGCTCAGGCGAAGCCGGAAGTGTCCAATTCTCAGGCAGGCGCCGTAGCTTGTTCGGTGTCCGTTCAACCACTTCCTCTTCGGTTGGCGTTTCGAGATGCACCGGGAACTTATCGATCACTTCCGAGGAAAACAGCGAGAATAGGCTGCCGGTCTCCGGTTCTTTGTCGTGCTGGGGCATGGTTGTTACGAAGTACAGGCGCTCACGCGCGCGGGTGGCCGCCACATATAGCAGCCGCTTGCTCTCCTCCACCGAGCATTCCTGCCCAAGTTGCACGATGTACTGCGAAGTGGTGCTCAGGTGGTCCTTGTCGGTACCCACGGGTTCCATCGGAGCGAGCAGCAGGTCGCGATGATCGCCAATGATTCTTTCGCGCCAGTTCAGCAGCTGAACTCTGTTGGTGTCGGTCCTGCGATTCAGTCCCGGCAGAATAACTACATCGAACTCGAGCCCTTTCGCTCCGTGGATCGTCATGATCTCGACGCGAATGTCAGATGCCGTATCCGCCGGCGCATGCAGTTTCTCGATCTCGCGTTCGAGCCGATTCGCATCGACTTCGCCACCGCTTTGCGTTTTTTGCAGCAATTCGAAATACGCCTGGGCATCGCGCAGGCGGGCGTCGTGTTCGGTGCCGGAGAGTGCCGCTGGCCCGCCCAAAGAGACCCACACAGATTCCACGAGTTGGCGGAGCGAGGTACGCCCTCGTTGTTCCACCGCTTTTGCGATCACAGGCATGATCCTCGCCAGCGTCTGCTGCCCCCTGGCACTCAGTCGATCGCTACGGGTCTGCAGCAGTTGCCAGATTGTCCGATCGTCTCCCTGGCGGCATAACTCCCAAAGGTCGGCGAGGCTGAGCCCGGACCAGGGTCCTCGTAACAAAGTGAGCCATGCGGTGCGGTCTCCGAGGTGCAAGATTGCCTTGGTAATCGCGTGCAGGTCGCGGACCGTCTGCCGTTCCCCTAACGGATCAATGTCTTTTGCGCGAAACCCAATGCCTGCCTCGCGAAGCGCAGGTGCAATACGCGCCACGTGCCTGCGGGAACGCACCAGGATCGCAATCGACTTCACATTGGTGTTAAGTTCGTCGCGCACGATCGCCAGCACGCGCGTCGCTTCCTGGACAAAATCCTTCGACGGAGCAGATAGGAAATGCACGCCTGCGGATGTGGAAGCAGGCTTTGCAGCTTCCGAAGGCGCATACTTCACCGCGCCCGTGACATCGTTATCTGCCGTCAAGATCCTGGGGAACTCCTCGTTGAACCAACTCACGAGCTCTGGCCGCGAGCGGAAGTTGGACGCTAGTTGTGCAGGCTCCAGCGCCCATTCACCGTTTCCGAAGCCGCGCTCGCGCGCACGTTGAAACAGCGTGACCTCTGCCTGGCGGAAGGAGTAGATCGATTGCATCGGGTCGCCGACAAGGAAAAGCGTTGCCCCGGAATCCGGGGCCCAGGCCTGGATCAATCTCTCCAGCAGTTCCGCCTGGGAAACGGAGGTGTCCTGGAATTCATCGACCAGCAAGTGCTGGATCTTGTATCCCAGATGAAGTCCCAGGTCCGTGGGATGACCTTCTTCTCCCAGCGCCGACTTTGCAGCCAGCGCAATCTCCGTATGATCGACCTCGCCTCGCTCAGCGAAGACCGTCCGCAGGTTCGCTACGGACAGCGGCAGCATTCGAAAAAGAGCCAGCAACGAACGCCACTGTCCTTCGCTGTAACGCGGTGGCGGCAGCTTCGCGATCCGACACAGTGCTGCGCACAGCTCTTCGCCGTACGCCGAGCCCGCGATTTCTTCAACCAGGTCGTTGCACGCTTGTTTCTGGTCCTTATGCAATGCGCCTGCAGGAAAACCAAAGCTCACGTTATAGGATTTGCGGAATTGTTTCTCCGTTGTCAGGCAGAATTTTCCGAGCGCCTGCCAGCGCGGCAGTTCCTCGGGCGACTCGCCGGGAAGCGCCACGAGATGGTGCAAGATCGCGATCGGATGGTCGTTTTGAACATTCCGCGCGCCGTACCTCGCATGTCCCAGCAGCGCGTTCAATTTTTCCGCTGGGACAGCGGCGAGAATCTTCTCGCGGATTGTATGCAGTTCATAACGGATCGCATCCTGCAGCGCCTGCTCGAGCCGTGCACGGATCGCGTCCTGCTCCTCCGGCGTTCGTTGCAGAGAACCGCCGATCACTCGCAGCCATTGATCGCGGCGCCTCAATAGCTCCACGATTAGACCCTGTACCCGCTCAAAGTTGTTGTCCTGGTCTCGAAGGACCTGCGCCACCGCCGCACGGTTCTCCTCGTTACTATCCCCCAGCATGAGCAGCGAACGCTGCGCTGCTTCGGCGTAGAGCGGTTCAAAGTCTGCAGCAATTGCCGGAGATTGTCCGAGCCCTGCGAGCAGCGGCGTGCGATTGGCAATTTTCTCGCAGAACGAATCGACGGTTCGGATCTCCAGGCGCTCGGGATTTTCAAGGATCTTCCAGCCGAGCGCGTGATCGCGCGCGATCACTTTTCTCGCCAGCTCCCAGGAGAGCCGTTCATGCGGCTTTTCGGGCTGGGGTTTGCCCGAACCTTTCAGGGCTTCGAGTACGCGATTGCGCATTTCCGCCGCGGCCTTGCGTGTAAAGGTGATCGCCAGCACGCTCTCCGGTTGCGGCACGCTTTCATGGGCAAGCAGCGTGAGATAACGCTGCATGAGCAATTCGGTCTTTCCAGAGCCCGCAGGTGCCTGGACGATGAATGACCGTGCCGGGTCGAGCACGCGTTCGCGTTCGGATGTATCTCCCTCCCCAAAAACAAGCTGCAGCTGCGGATTACTCGTCATCCGCTGCCTCGTCCAAATCGTCGTCGGAGGGCGCCGCCAATTCCGCGATTCGGCAAAGCGAGCCCAGGTGGCAATATCTGCAGGTGCTCTTGGCCGTCCCCAGCGGGTGCTTGGGATCGACTTCCGCTCGTCCTGCCAGGAATTGGCTGGCCAGGCGCTCCAGTTCAGGGGGCCAGCTCTCCAGCGCCTTTTCGAAGTCGCCGGGCTTTGTTCCATTCGGCCATTTGCCAAAGACCTCCTTGCGAACCGACCCGCCCAGGAAGGCGTATTTCGCGGCTCTCACCCGCGCAAAGGCAACCCCCGCGATTTCGCGTCCCTGGCCGCGTTGCGCCACCGCGTAGATCGGCAACTGCGGCTCCTGCGGACGTGGTAGCTCCCATAAGCTCGACGAGTAGTTGCTGCCACCCGTCTTGTAATCCACGATGACGTACGCTCCATCGTTCGTCTGATCGATGCGGTCGGCACGCCCATGGATGGTGAGTTCCCCGATCTTGACTTCAACCTCCTCCTGATGCCCGACGTTGCGAAAGGCTTCCCGCTTCCGCTCGACATCCAGCCACTCACGAATCAGCTTGTGCAAACGTTCCCGCTCGATCTCGCGATGCCCTCGCAGCCACTCTTCGTCGCCCTTCGGAAATTTGTCCTCTAGCGCCCGGTCAATTGCCGTCGCAATCCCCCGATCAATCAGGTCCGGGGTCAGTTGCTGCAGGTTTTGCAGACTGCGAAATTCCGTCCACACAAATTCCAGGGCACGCTCCGTCAGTTCTCCGCGTTCGCGCGGATTAGCCCCCAACGTTCCCTCATACGCAGGCTCGGCCGCAAGCCGCACCTGGGCGAAGGCGCGGAAGGGACATCCCGACTGCCACTGCAAGAGGGTAGTTCCGTGCGTCCGGACTTCGCTGTCGGTCAGTGCCGGCGCTTGCTCATCCACCACTTCGTCCAGCACCACGCCCTCCTGCCGTTCACTCCAGTTCGCGGCTTCGGACAGGGAGAGATCTTCGCGGGCGATTTTGGCCATCTTCGACAACAGGGAAGAGGGGCGGAGGTCGCGGTCCTCCTCCCGGAGCGGCCAGCTCAATAGGCATTCGTCCGCACTCTGCAGCAATCTCGCGGTGACCCGCTCGGCAGCCTGCAGGTTTGCTTCCGGAGAGCTGTGGGGAACCCCGGCCTGCTTTTGCAGCGCGAAAGGGAGAAACGGGTTGGCCTGTCCGCGCTGCGGCCACGCATCATCGGTGACTCCACAGAACCACAGAGCGTCGAAGCTCTCGCCCGAAGCCGCAAGGGGACCGACCACCTGGACGGGAGCCGATTCATTTTCCGCGGCAAACATGGTCTCCGATAACTCGCGCTCCAACTCGCGATGGATATCCGCCGGCGGCCGTGGCGATAACACCTGGTCCAGCGCTCCGAAGGCGCTCAGCGCGCTGTCCCAAGCGCTGGTGATCTGGAATTCCTGGCTGCTGAGGGTGAACTCTTCCGGGCCATCGCCGGGCCATCCCACCAAGGCGAGGAGCCGGCGCGCTTCTGCGGCCCAGTCGCTCCTCGTGGTCTGCTTCGCCAGCTTGCGCGATTGCCGCTGCAGATCGCTCAGCACGCGGTGAAACTTCGGAGCGAATTTCTTGAATGTCTCTACTTCCGGCAGCAAGCCGGAAAGGGTAACTGTGGCACGCAAGTTCTTGCGCAACCTCAAGTCGAGCAGCGCCCGTCCGGAGGCCTCGGTCGTACCTCCTCCCAAGTAAGGCGAACGCAGCATTGTGCTGAACTCCTCCGCCGGAAGACTGGAAGTCCCCAGGCGCAGCACCCGGAGCGCGGTGAGGGCAATCGGATATTCCGCTAATGGCATTCCTAGGGAGATCTCAAAGCCCCGCTCAGAGCGTACGTTTTCGAGGAGGCAATTCTCCGGATGCAGGCACTCGTCGAGAATCGTTTCGACCTTGTCCCGCAAGTTTCTTAAGCCGGGAACGAGGATGCCGATACTTGCGCGTGGATTGTCCTGCAGCTTGCGCCTCGCCCACAGCGCCGCCGTCCGGATTTCCTCGGCCACATCGGGAAGGGACAATGCATGGGCGTGATCACCGGGAGCGTTGGGTTCCGGGATGAGCAGCACGATTTCTGTACCCACACTCCGAAGAGCGCTCCAGAGCTCCTGCTGCAAGGGGGTGAACTCATCGAACCCAAAGACGGCCAGCTTTTTTGGCCGGTTGGGCAACTTCGCGGAGAGAGAAACGAGCGTTGTCAGCGCCGCGGACTGATCAACCCAGCCCTCCTGCGCGCAACGGGCTTCAAAGGTCTCCGCCCAGTCGTAGAAGGCTTTGGTCTCCGCAGCCGCGGAATATAGCGAACGGCTGCGTACCAGACGGTATTCATGGACCAGACGCCACGCCTCCGCTGCGAGCCGAGCAGCCGCATGATGGCTCATCAGTTCGCGCCCCGAAGCGGAATTCGCGATGACCTGCTCCCACAGGGCGGTCACGACATTCGGCCTGAGCAGCGCACGGTCTGCCACCCCGGCCAGCAGGCACTCCGTCCACGTACGGCTCACCCAGGCCTCGAGCGGCAGGACGTCCGGGGTCTCGCAAACCTGCTTATTTTGGAAGACGCGAGACTCGGCCTCCAGCCGGAGTCTCCGCGCCGCCCGCGTATTGGCGGTTAGGACGGTGGCGCCGGAGAGGGCAAGATCCACGGCAATTGCGATGCGGCTTTGCTGCGAGCCCATATAGAGGAGTAGTGCTTTGGAATCTATCAGAATCGGTGAAACAGTCCAATCCGGCCTTCCCCCCATGAAGGCCCCTCAACTTTTCTGCCATTTTGCCGACAAAAGGGATAGTGCCCTTGTCCCGAGGGCCCGGATGTCGAGGATTGCACAATGAGTGCTGGAAATTATCTTTTCCTTCCTCCCGGCGAGGCTCTGCGCTGGTTCAAGGTCCTGGCTGTTTTTCGTTTCGCCGCGTCCAAAGGCGAACAACCCGGCTTCGAATTGCCGCCCGATCGCCTACCGTTGCGCATCACCCCTCCGCACGGGCGGATCGTCATCCTCATTGTCGACGACCAACCCCTCCTGCGCGAGGCGGTCGGCGAATACCTCACCATCCAGGGCTACGAGGTGCAACTGGCCGAATCCGGAGCCGAAGGGATGCGCCTGCTGGAAGACGGATTGCTCCCCGATCTGCTTCTTTGCGACATCCTGCTGCCGGACATTCACGGCGCCGGGTTCTTTCGCGAAGCACAAATTCTCATTCCCGAGCTCAAGGTCTTGTTCATGTCCGGTCACCCACGGGACAATCTGCTTCGAGACATCGGCGAACAGCAGTTTCTCGAGAAACCCTTTCGTCTCGACGTTCTTGCACGGCGGATCAGGAGCATGGTCCTGGACAAATTTACTGCTCAATAGTCGGCGTTTGCTTCCGCTTCACTCTTCCGCGACAATAACCGCACTCTGCTCTCGGGGGCATTTCCGAATGCGGCATCCGCTCTTCCGCGGACTGATCTGGGCTGCGGTCGTCCTTACCGGCGCTTACGCCATTGCCACCATCGCCATCCGGCGCGGTGAATCCATCAATGCAATGTGGCTGGTCGTCGCGGCGCTCTGCGTCTACGCCATCGGCTATCGCTTCTATAGCAAGTTCATTGCGACCAGGGTACTGATGCTCGATGGCCGCCGCGCTACCCCTGCCGAACGTCTCGATAACGGCCGCGATTTCGTTCCCACCAACAAGTGGGTCGTCTTCGGACACCATTTTGCTGCGATCGCCGGCCCGGGACCCCTCGTTGGCCCGGTGCTCGCTGCGCAGTTCGGCTACCTCCCTGGCACTCTCTGGATCCTGGTCGGCGCGGTTGCCGGCGGATGCGTGCAGGATTTCGTGACGCTTGTCTTTTCCGTACGCCGCGATGGCAAGTCGCTCACGGAAATGGCACGCGAGGAAATCGGAAAGGTCGGTGGCATTGTCGGGTTCATTGCGGTTGTGGCCATCATTATCATCTTGCTGGGCGCGGTCGCATTGATCGTCGTCAATGCGCTAAAAGGCAGCCCGTGGGGCACCTTCACCATCGGCATGACGATCCCGATTGCGCTCCTCATGGGACTTTACCTGCGCCGTATCCGCCCCGGCAAAGTGATGGAGGCGTCGCTTCTCGGATTCGTTTTTGTGCTGGCGGCGATCTTCGGAGGGCAATGGATTTCCCACACCGTCTATGCACAATGGTTTACCTTTTCGGCCGGCGCGCTGGCGATTGCCATCATCGTGTACGGCTTCGCCGCCTCCGCTTTGCCGGTGTGGCTGCTGCTGGCACCGCGCGACTACCTGAGTACGTTCGTCAAGCTGGGCACCATCGCCATCCTCGCGCTCGGCATTCTCCTTTCCCACCCTCAACTCCAGATGCCGGCCCTGACGCGGTTTATCGACGGTACCGGACCGGTTTTTGCCGGAAATCTCTTTCCCTTCGCCTTCATCACCATCGCTTGTGGCGCGATCAGCGGGTTTCATTCGCTCATCGCCAGCGGCACCACGCCGAAACTCATACAGCGCGAGACGGAGACGCGCCTCGTAGGCTATGGCGCCATGCTGGCCGAATCGTTCGTGGCGATCATGGCCATCATTGCCGCCTGTGTCATTGAGCCAGGTGTCTATTTCGCGGTGAATAGCCCAGCCGGAATCGTCGGATCCGTTCCCGCGGAAGCCGCGGCGAAGATCACCTCCTGGGGATTTCCGGTCGATGCCGCGCAGATGGCACAACTCGCGCACGCGGTCGGGGAACAGACGCTCTTCAACCGTACTGGCGGAGCCCCTGCCTTCGCCGTTGGGATGGCGCATATCTTCGCCCGCTCTCTGGGCGGCGATGCCGTGATGGCAATCTGGTATCACTTCGCGATCATGTTCGAGGCGTTGTTTATTCTGACCGTGCTCGATGCCGGCACGCGCGTCGGCCGTTTCATGCTGCAGGACGCGCTCGGTCATATCTGGAAGCCCCTGGGGCGTACCAGTTCCTATCCCAGTATTCTGCTCACCAGCGCGCTGATAGTCGCGGCTTGGGGATACTTTCTTTGGCAGGGGGTCAAAGATCCGCTCGGCGGAATCAATTCGATGTGGCCGCTGTTTGGCATTTCCAATCAGCTTCTTGCCGCGGTCGCTCTCTGCGTGGCCACCACCATCGTCATCAAGATGGGACGCGCGCGGTTCGCCTTTGTTCCCCTGGTCCCATTAGCTGTACTCGTTGCGGTGACATTTACGGCGGCCTGGCAGAAGGTGCTCGATCCGAATCCCCGTATCGGCTTTCTCGCACACGCCCGCCAACTCGCTGCTCAAACCAGTGTCTCGCACCAGACCGCACAATTGATCTTCAATGACCGTCTGGATGCCGTCGTAACTGTCGGACTCGCCTTCCTTGTCACGTTGGTGTTGCTCGAGTCGCTGTTGGAATGGATGCGCGTTCTTACCGGACAAAAGCGCGCCGAGGTCCGCGAGGCTCCCTTCGTACTTTCGGACTTCGCGGAGGAGCAGGCATGAAAGCGCTCCGATTGTTCTGGGCAGCACTCCGCGAAATCTTCGACGAAGCGGCCTACGATCGCTTCCTCGCGCAGCATCGAAGCGCCACCTCGCGCGAGAGCTATTGGCGCTTCCTGCAGGAGCGCCGTTCCTCGCAGGAATGCAAGCCGCGTTGCTGCTGAGCGTAGCGCAAATCAAGACTCCCCTTCGACAACCTGTCGTGCTACTCTCGCCAGATGCGGGTGATGGGTATCGATTGCGGCGGCGAATACACCGGCTACGGCGTGGTAGAGCAGGATAGTCGTGCCAAGCTGCACTGCGTCACCGCCGGAGCGGTACGCCTCGCAACCCGTGATTCTCTTGAGCTCCGACTCTCCAAAATTTATCGCGAATTGTGTGCGGTCATCCGCGAGTTTGAGCCCGAAATCGTTGCCATAGAAGATGTTTTCTACGCCGTGAACGCAAAGTCAGCGCTTAAGCTGGGGCACGTTCGCGGAGTGGCCATGCTGGCCGTCGCAGAATGCGGTTTGCAAGTGGCCGCTTATGCGCCGCTGTCCGTAAAAAGCGCGGTTGTCGGGTACGGGAAAGCTGAAAAATGCCAGGTGCAGGCCATGGTGGCGCGCCTTCTCAATTTGCCGGAACTGCCGCAGCCCGCCGACGTCGCCGACGCCCTGGCAATTGCCATCTGCCACCTGCACACCTCCGCCACCCTGACACGGATGGGCGCGAAAGCCTGACTCGCGCGTTTTTGGTTTACCTTTCAGTACAACGACAACGATTCCGGTTGTCGTAAAATCCTATCTGGTGATGAAGCGCACATTGCTCTTGATTCTCGCTGTTCTCGGCGCATGGACGTCTCTCGCACAAGAGCGCCCTCATGCGGAACTCCCCGGCAAACCGCCAATAACTCCGGTCGTCCATTTCATATTCGACTGGCGGGCACAGAATCCGCCGCGTTATGACGTCGCCATCGACTCCATTGGTTCCGCAACTTACCAATCGGAACCTCAAGCCGATCCCAACGGGGGAAGCGCCCCGGAGCCGTACTTCATCAAATGGACCGCAAGCCACGATACCTGTGACAAGATCTTTGACGCAGCCAGGAAGCTCAACTACTTCAACGGCAAGTTCGAATCCAACGCCAAGGTGGCGCTCACCGGGCTTAAGACCCTGACCTACAAAGACCTGACGCACGACAGTTCCACCAGCTACAACTACTCCGAAAATCCGCTCATTCGCGAACTGACGCATATTTTTCAATCGATCGCCACCACTACCGAGATGGGACGCAAACTTGCCCACGATATTCGTTACGACAAGCTCGGGATCGACGCTGACCTGAAGGTCTTGCAGCAACAGCAACGCCAGGGCGATGCGATCGAAATCGCAGCCATTGCGCCCGTATTGCAGCAGATTGCCGGGAACCCCGCAATGTTTCGAATGTCACAGCAAAGGGCCAGGGAACTCCTGCGAAGTGCAGGCATACGCGAAACCTCTTCCGAGTCCTCAACGCAAGGGCAGGAATAGCTTGTGATGCGCGTCACTGGCGCGGAACAGGGAATCGGGCACACTGGACGCACGAGGCTGATGCCAGATGTCCGAGAGCGTTCTTGATTCCATTCTTCTCCCCGCCGGAACCGTAATCTCCCAAAAGGGCGACAGCTCCGCCGTCGATATCACCGGTGCGCCGGTTCAGATATTTCTGCTGACCCTTCAGATCGCAGAGGCGGTGGAACAGGAATACATCGAGATTGAGCTCTATGGCTCCTCCGATGGCACTGCATGGGGAGCGCGTCCGCTCGCGACGCTCCCGCAGCGTTTTTATCCCGGCGAATATCCCACGCTGGTCGATCTCAGCGCCGCCACGGACACGAAGTATCTCCGCGCCCACTGGGAGGTGAGCCGCTGGGGACGCGGCGATCTGACGCCCCATTTCGTTGGAAGCCTGACCTTGCGTCCAGTTCCGCCGGACATGCTGCGGTAGCCTGTGTCGAGGCACAGTCCCTGCGACTGTAAGAACCTCTCGATTAATGCACCGATCCAAAGAATCCTGGCACCGCCGGAAGAGCTATCGAATCCGCTCTTTGGGCCATCCGTGTTTTCACCTGGGCCAGCACCGCTCTCACCCTTCCCGCTTGCTCCCCTTTCGGTTCTGAGGAAAGGTAGGCCTCGAATTCCTTGCTCGCCAGGTCGAAATGCCGCTCGCCCAGGAACGCATAGCCTCGTAGAATGTGAATCTCTCCTAGCACTTGCACCCCTCCCAGCGATTCCGCCCGATTGAATTGCTGCAGAGCGTGCTCATAGTCCTGCTTCCCGAGCCACGCCTTGCCCCTCTCGAAGGCGCATTGCCACGAGTTGGGAGTGGTCCTTTCGCTGCGGTCCAGGCTACGCAACGCCTCATCAAAACGGCCCTGATCATCGAGGATCGCGCCGAGCACCAGATAGGCCGGTCCGGATTCGGGGTCACTCTTGATGGCATGGTCTAGATCATCTAGCGCCGAATCGGTTTGGCGCGCGATCATCTTCAGAATTGCCCTCGTCGTAAGCGCATCCGCATAATCGGGCGAGACCATCAGCGCCGAAGCCACAAACTTCTCTGCCTCTTGCCAGCGGTTCTTGTTGATCGCATTGCGAGCCTTCTCGAGAAGATGGCGAGCCTTGTCAGGAATCCGTAACGCCGCAACCGAAACGGAGGGCGACATCGGCGCTCGCACGTGGGCCTTCATATGCAAATCGACGTTGGAGGCGCCGGTTCCTACCGTCACTCGCTCCCTGGCTTCATTAACGCCGTCTTCCGCCACCAGCTCGTATTTTCCTGGGCGAAGACGGGTCAGATCATAGGTCCCGTCTGCCGACGACAAGCACTTCTGCAGGGCAGCACCGTTGGCGAGCGAACGTAGCTCGATCCGGATATCATGGACGGGGGTGCCATCGATCCCAGTCACAGTGCCGGAAATCGACGGAGTCAGTTGAGAGTTGCTCACCTTGTTGGCGTTATTGTGGTAACTGGTGAGTTGCGCGGAACACAGGACAGCTCCAACCGCGAAGCCGATTACGAGTACCAAGGCCCGGTGTTGCATGGTGTTTCTTTCCGTACTGCGAAGGACCGGCGAAGCTGCCAGTCCGCGGGAGTTCGATCCCACTCGGCGCCGATCGGTTCATCCGCGCTATTGCCATAGATGTTTCAGCAGCGAGTACGTTGGCTCCCATTCGCCCCCCTCGTTGCAATAAATTCTTCGGAGAAAGGCAACTCGGGACAGGTGCTATTTTGGCAAGTGAACACGAGAGCTCTCTAAAATCAGTCCGCATACTGCCGGCAAAAAACATCTTGGGGAGCGTGGCATTTCCAGGCGACAAGTCCATCTCGCATCGTTATGGAATGCTCGCCGCCCTGGCGAAAGGCACCTCGCGTTTCAAGAACTTTTCCACGGGCGCGGATTGCGCGAGCACTCTCGCGTGCATGCAGGCGCTTGGCGCCAAGGTCCAGCACCATGAAGATGGAACCGTTTCGATCGAGGGAACCGGCGGGGACCTCCGTGCTCCTTCGCAACCGCTCGATTGCGGCAATTCGGGATCCACGATGCGAATGCTGTCCGGCATTCTGGCTGCGCAATCCTTCACAAGCGAGTTGATCGGCGATGGTTCTCTCTCGCGGCGTCCCATGCGGCGCATTGTCGAACCCCTGCAACAGATGGGCGCGGAAATCACGACCACCGACGGCCACGCACCGCTTCGTGTGCAAGGCAAACGGCTGCGCGGAATCGAATACACGACCCCGCTTCCCAGCGCGCAGGTGAAGTCGTGTGTCCTGTTTGCCGGGGCTTTGGCGAAGCATCGCACCAGCGTGGACGAAGCCGTTCGCACCCGCGATCACGGCGAAATCGCTCTGAAGGCCTTCGGTGCGCACGTGGAGCGCCGCGCCAATCGTGTCACCGTGGAGGGGGGCGCGAAGTTCAAGGCGATCGAAGCGATGGTTCCCGGCGATATCTCCTCGGCTGCCTTCTTCCTTTGCGCTGCCGCATTGTTTACCCACTCCAATCTCGTCATCGACGCTTTGCTGCTGAATCCGACGCGCGCCGCCATTCTGGATGTTCTCGCCTCGATGGGTGCTAAGACGAAGTTTCTGCAGGTACAGGAGCAGCACGGCGAATTGGTGGGCACCATCAGCATCGAGTCATCCGGGCTGACGGGGCTGAAAATCAACGGCGCGTTGACGACCTCTCTGGTCGACGAATTACCCGTGCTCGCCGCGATTGGACCATACACGCGTTACGGCGTCGAAATCCGCGACGCTCAGGAATTGCGGGTGAAAGAAAGCGATCGTATCGCCGCGGTCTGTGCCAACCTTCGGGCCATGGGGGCGGAAGTTGAAGAATTCGAGGACGGTTTGCGTGTCAAAGGCAGCCAAAAGTTGCACGGCGCCGAAATCGATTCCCATGGCGACCACCGCATTGCCATGGCTTTCGCGGTTGCCGCCCTTAGGGCGGAGGGCGAGTCGATAATCAAGGGCGCGGACTGCGTCGCGATCTCGTATCCGGAGTTCTTCGAAACCCTCGCGAAGGTCACCGAATCCTGACCCGGCTGCAGAGGCCGGTATCAGCTTTCAGGGCTTACCTTTTCGCGATCCCCGCTTGCCTCGGAGTTGCTGCTCCCGCTACCCTAGAGAACGAGGTATTCGATTGAAAGTCCTGGTGACGGGAGGGGCAGGCTTTATCGGCTCGCATCTTTGCGAGCGCCTGCTCGAGCGCGACCATGAAGTGCACATCGTGGACGATCTTTCCACCGGCAGCGTCGCCAATTTTCAGCACTTAAAATCTCATCCGGGCTTTCACTACTGCATCGACTCCATCACCAATCATGCGCTGATGGCTGAAATGGTCGATCTCTGCGACGTGATCTACCATCTCGCGGCGGCGGTCGGTGTGCGTTTGATTGTCGACAGCCCGGTGCGCACCATGGAAACCAACATCCGTGGCACCGAGATTGTCCTGGAACTCGCGGAAAAGAAGCGCAAACGTGTACTGATCACCTCTACCAGCGAGGTCTACGGCAAACGCGAGCACATTCCATTTCGCGAAGACGATGACCTCGTCCTGGGCCCTACCAACAAGGGGCGCTGGAGCTACGCCTGCTCCAAGGCCATCGACGAATTCCTTGCTATTGCCTACTGGAAGGAAAAGAAAGTTCCGACCGTAATCGTTCGACTCTTCAACACCGTGGGTCCGCGCCAAACCGGACGCTACGGCATGGTGATCCCCAACCTCGTAGCGCAGGCGCTGTCGGGTGAGAAGATCACGGTTTTTGGCGACGGTAACCAGAGCCGCTGCTTCACCCATGTGAACGATGCGGTCGATGCCATCATCAAGATTGCAGAGCATCCCGAGGCCAATGGCGAGGTCTATAACATCGGAAGCCAGCAGGAAATCACTATTCTCGACCTCGCGAAACGGATCAAGGAACTTACTCGATCGGATTCTCAGATCGTCTTTATCCCTTACGAGCAGGCCTACGAAGAGGGCTTCGAAGACATGATGCGCCGCGTCCCTGACCTGACGAAGGCGAATCGCCTCATCGGCTACACCCCGCGTGTGCAGCTCGACCAGATCCTTCGCAGCGTCATCGAAGACGTTCGCCCAAGACTCCAGGCACAGCACGCGCCGGAGCCCGTAATTACGTAAAATAGATCCGTGGGATTTTTTCGCAATGTAGGCACCACCCTCGAGATGATCAAGTGGGAGCATTCTGTTTTCGCGCTCCCGTTTGCCCTATGCGGCGCCATGCTCGCGGCGCGTGGAATCCCGTCCGCCCGTCAATTGATTTGGATCGTCGTCGCCATGGTGGCAGCGCGTTCCGCGGCCATGGCGTTTAACCGGTGGGTGGACGCCAGGATCGATGAGGCCAACCCGCGCACCCGGACGCGCGCGATCCCTGCCGGCCTGCTTACCGCCAACTTTGTCCTGGTGTTTACGCTGGCGGCAGCGGCTATTTTTTTCCTGGCAGCCTGGCAATTGAATCGTCTCGCGCTGGCGCTTGCCCCGCTTGTGCTTCTCGTGTTGCTGGGCTATTCCCTGACCAAGCGCTTCACCCGATGGTCGCACGTGGTCCTGGGTTTCGCGCTTGGCATGGCGCCCGCCGGCGCATGGGTCGCCATCCGCGGTTCACTTGACCCGCGCATTCTACTGCTGACCGCGGCGGTCACTTTCTGGACGGCCGGCTTCGACGTTCTTTACAGCTGCCAGGATTATGCACACGATTGCCAGGCAGGACTGCATTCCATCCCCCGTTACCTGGGAATTCCCAACGCATTGCTGGTTGCCAGGATCTTTCACATTCTGATGCTGGTCATGCTCGGCGCCTTCCTTTGGGCTTTTCAACTGGGGACGATCGGAATCGTCGGACTGGTCGTGGTCGCGGCGCTGATTTTCTACGAGCACACGCTCGTACGAGCCGATGATCTCAGCAAGCTTAACGCCGCCTTCTTTACCATGAACGGCGTTATCTCCATCCTGTTTTTCGTCTTTGTCGCCGCCGGAGTGCTGCTCCGGCGTTAGCTGCCAACCGCGCTAGGGAAGCGGGGGCAATCCTATCTTTTTCGCCAACGCGCGAAATTGTGGATCGGAATGCAGGCTCTTGAACATCGCGGAGATGTTCATGCCAAGCACCGCAGGATCATGCCGGTCATAGCTTTCCTGCAGATACTTCAGGGCGGCGTTGCTCTCTCCCAGCAACCCGCAACTCTCTGCCAGCGGGTACGCGGTTATTTTGTCTTGCGCATGGAGCTTCTGCTGCGCTGCCAGCCTGGCAATCAGCAGCCCTCGCCGCCTGCCCTTTGCGAAACCTTGCTCCGCCGCTTCCACAACCGCCATGGCGTCTGGGTCGTGACGCAAATCTGCCGCCTTGCGTGACTCTGCAAGGTAAACGGAATCCTGCCCCTCGATGAGCGCTATGTTCGCCAGGTACGCGTGCGGCGAAAGAAATCCCGGCTCCGCCGCTTCCGCGCTACGCAATATGCTGAGCCCCTCCTCCTTCTCGCCTGCCACATAGAAGATCAACCCCTTATCCGCCAGGATCGCGATCGACTGCGGATCCAGCGTTTGCGCTCTGCCGATCTGGCTAATCGCCTCAGGGAAACGCCCCAAGGCGATCAGCGACGTCGCGTACCAATGGTGTGCCTGCACCGAGTTGGGGCTTAGCTCAATCGCCCGTCGAAACTCCCGTTCCGCTTCGGGAAACTGCCAATTCCAGTAAAACTCTGCAAACGCCAGGCTGCTATGAGCCCCGGAGAGCGACTCGTCGAGCGTAATTGCGCGCCGCGCCGCGGTGATCGCCCGTGGGTACGCTTCGGACTCCGGCAGCAGGGAATACTCCCGCAGCAGGTTGTAACAATCCGCCAGCCCCACATATGCCGGGGCATAATTCGGGTCCACCACGATCGCCTGCGTGAAGTAATCCACCGCCTGGTTCAGGCTCTCGGGTGTCCGTTCGTGCCAATAGAAGATGCCCGTGAGATACAGATCTTGTGCTTTGGGATCCGGTTTGTGGGACGGTGTATGGGCTGGCGCCAAATGTGCTCGCCACGGCGGCCGCGCCAGGAGAAAGGCTCCGCCCAGGACCAGGACCGACACGAGAGCGATGAACGCCGGTGAAATCCGCGGCCGGGATGGAACTATGGGCGCCGACGGGGCTGGCCGTGCTTCTGCTTCCGCTGCTTTGGATGGAGGCTCCTCCGGCGGAAGCTCCTCTCCCTTCACCCGTGCGCTCTCCAGCCAGGCGGTTAGCTCGTTGGTATAGGCGTACACCCGCCCGCCGCCGGGTACACGGTGGACTGGTAGCCCCCGAGTCGCCTCCCAGCGCTTTACTGTGCGCTCATCTCGCTGAAAGAACGCGCCGATCTCTTTCCAGGAATCTAGACGCTTCCCTCCTGGCGAATTGTGGCCGAGCGAACCCATTTCCCTGAATGTCCCGGTTTGTCCTGAGTTGCCGTTTGCTGCAATTGGGGGATTCGGATGATTATACGACCCGATGCGGTCTGAGCTGCTGGTCGTTTACAAGCGCGTTTGTGGTGCCAGGCATTACGATCCGGCGTCGTACAAATTCGGACGAACGTGGCGTTTGTTATGGCTGGCCACGCTTGGTGCAGGAATCACGCTCGGAGCCTGCGCGGCACCCCTCTATTTTGCAGCTCCCGCATTTCTCGACAACCATGGCGGGCTCGCGGCGCTGTTCATGTTCGGAACCATGCTTGCAGGAGTTGTCACCACAACTCTCGTGCTGGTTCGGCTGGCCCAAGTTTCACGTACAGGAGCTGACTCGCAATGAGGATCTCAATCCTTCTGCTCACGGTTCTTCTGATCGTCGCCGTCGCGGCCGTGGGGGCGAAAGACATCTTCCGGCAGGTGAACGCGACCGGTGGCGCACGCTCCGAACAAAACGATGCCCTGGACGATGCTTTGAAGAACGGAATGCTCAGTCAGTCGGATTACGAGGCGGGCAAGAAAAAGATTGTGCTTGGGAAGAACGTAATGAACAGCGGCAAAATCGATTCGAGCAAAAACGAACGCTCCAATCCGCCGCAGCCCTGAGTTACGTACTTAGCGAAGTTAGTTAGGCAGTCCTGCTGTTTTGGAGTCAGTCAGGCCCCACTTCATCGCTCGGGGGAGACGGTGAAGTGGGATTTTTTCGCTGCGAAGACACCGCTTATCTACCGGTCGTAGTGCAGCAAGGAAAAGACGTCGTAATCCTTCAGCTTCTCCCGCCCATTGAGAAAATCTAATTCGATCACAAAACTGATCCCGCAGATATCGCCGCCGAGTTCCCTGATCAGTTCCGTCGCCGCCACCGCCGTGCCGCCCGTCGCCAGCAGGTCATCCACCACCAGCACCCGCTGCGCCTTCTCGATCGCGTCCTTGTGAATCTCGAGCGTATCCTCCCCATACTCCAGCTTATAGGTGTGCTTCACCGTTTCGCCGGGCAGCTTGCGGGGTTTGCGGATCGGAATAAAGCCGGCGTTCAGCCGGTACGCCACCGCCGGGCCGAAGATGAACCCGCGAGCCTCCATGCCGACGACAACATCGACCTTCTTATGGATGTAATGCTCGGTAATGCCATCGATCACCCTCGCCAGGCCGGCTTTTTCCTTGATCAGCGTGGTGATGTCATAGAACAGGATGCCGGGCTTGGGATAATCGGGAATTTCGCGGATGTACCGCTTCAGGGAATCGTAATTTGCCGCCGTCTGGATTTCGGCCATCTACCAGGTTCCTTCAATGCGGAATGATTTCATTTTCGTGTCCGGTGCCGCGTCTTCGACCTCCACGTGTTCTACACGGGAGGCCCTTGGACCCTTGAGCAGCTCGGTGTAGAGGTCATGCAGCTTCTGCCGCGACCCGCTCGCCAGTACTTCGACACTGCCGTCTGCCCGATTCCGCACCCACCCGGCTAGGCCGAGCTGTACCGCAGCGTGTTCCACAAACCACCGGAACCCGACACCCTGTACCCGTCCGGTCACAATGTACCGCCGAGTTTCGTTCGCCGATTCGCTCTTCATGGTCGGAGGGGAACCTGCATTCACCTTCGCGCACGCCATGCTCTTGTGTTGTTCCCCCGGAGCAAAGCGACCTAGGGATCTTTTTTCTAGATAGCGGTGTTTATGCTCGCGACAGGTACGCACCTTCCGAGGTATCTACCCGGATCTTGTCGCCTTCGTTCACGAATGGGGGCACCTGGACCACCAGCCCGGTCTCCGTCTTGGCCGGCTTGGTCACGCTGCTCGCGGTGGCCGACTTCAGCCCGGGTTCGGTCTCAACCACGAGGAGCTCCACGGTTTGCGGCAACTCCACCCCGACCGCCTTTCCGTCAAAGAACTCCACTTGGATCTGCAGGTTCGGTATCAGGTAATCCACCGCATCGCCCAGGATGTCGCGGTTGAGGTGCAGCTGTTCGTAGCTTTCCGTGTTCATGAAGACGTAGCTATCGCTTTCCTGATATAGATATTCCATCTTCTCTTCGTCCACCGTGATCTTGTCGATGGGGTCGCTGGAGCGGAAACGGTGTTCGAACATTGCGCCGGTGCGCAGGTTGCGCAGCTTGGCCTGGATGAAGGCGCGCAGGTTGCCCGGGGTGCGGTGTTCCACACTGAACACCGAATGCAGGTCATTGTTATGCTTGATGACCATGCCGGGACGCATCTGGGTGGCTGGAATTGCCATGAGTAACTCTGACTCCTTACCTAATTAACTTTGATTGCGCAGGACTGATTGGGCAAACCGCAAATCGGGCAACCCGCCGCGGCAAGCGCGGCGACGGCCAAACACTTGATTGTATCGTTTCTCTACGACTTTTGGGAACCGAGCAGGCTTGGCAACACCACGCGCGCCCGGCATTTCTAACCCTTTTAGAAGTCTGTTTAGAAAGTACGTGAGCAGGAACGCGCGACGGGAGGTCCCATTTGCAGGAGAATACCGTGCCGAAGCATTCACAGGACGGCGGCAAGAAACCGCAGCCGCCATCGACAGAGACCGAAAAAGATCAGGGCGTGACGAATCATACTGTGCGGGAAGAGAATGCAAGGCAATCCAAAGTCATTCCGTTCCCACAAAAGCGCGATAGCAAGAAAGGCAGCAATCGCGGAAACAAGTAATCGTACTTAGGGTCACCAACGCGGCAACGCCGCTGATGTGGAAAGGAGCTTCATTTGAACGAACAAAAAACCTATCGCGGCTTTGGCCAGCCTAGTGAAAGGGCCACGGGCTCAGGAGCAGGGCTCGGGATCACGCTGCTGCTCGTCGGACTCGGAATCGGCGCGATTACCGCGCTTTTGCTGGCGCCAGATAGTGGGCGCAAAACTCGCAAGAAACTTCGTCGCCGCTACGAGGACACGCGGGAGAGACTGGGCGATTTGACAGACCAGGCCGGAGACGCCTGGGAAAAAGGCTCGGACTGGGCAAACGACAAGTGGTCGAAGAGCTCGGATTGGGCCGACGATACCCGAAAACGCGTCAGCAAATTCAACAATAAGCGCGTCAAGCCGATCCGAAAATCGATCTTCGGATAGAGTCTCGCTGTACTTCAAAAGCCCGCTTCGGCGGGCTTTTCTCTTTTATTGGAGCTTGCGAGGATGGAAGGATTGCGTTCTAGTGCGCCGCTAGGGCGCACTAGAATCCGCCGCTTTCAGTGCTAGGGCAACTTGTGGATCGTGCAGGGGGCATTGGTCGGCTGCACGGGAGGCGTGGGCGCTTTCTGGTTCGGAATATCGACGAAGTCAAAGAACTCGCTCATGTCTGCCTGTGCCGCATCGCGGGCGGTAAGCGAGGGCAGGTTGAAGCGGAATTCGATGAACTTCAGGATCGCCGTCGTATCCATCACGGTGTGCGAGACGTATCCGATCCGCGAAAAGGGAGAGATGACGATGACCGGGATGCGGAAGCCGGTTCGAGAGAAGGTGTCGATGTCGTTGTTGGGCGCGAGCATTGGCTTGATGTTGTCGGGAATCTTTGCGGGTTGCGGAGCCACGTGATCGTAGACTCCGCCGCCTTCATCATAGGTGAGGATGAAGACCGAATCTTTCCAGTAGGCGCTCTGCAACAGCGGATTGATCAAGCTCGATACGTATAAGGATCCCTTCTGAACGTTCGTATCCGGATGTTCGTCCAACTCACTCGTACCGCCGGCTTCCGAGGTTTCCACGCCCGTCTCGATAAATGCAACCTGCGGCAACGTGCCGTTCTTGAGATCGGTGAGGTATTGGGCGATGGGGAACACATGGGTTGCTTTGTATTTCCCATAAAACGCTCCGAAATATCCGAGATAAGTGTTGCCGGAGGTGGTGTAGACCTTCCAGGAGACGCCCGCGTTCTGCAGGAGCGTGAAGATCGTCGGCTCCTTGAACGACGTGCCCTTGGGGATGTTATTCACTACGCCCAGCGAGGAAGCGGCAAGGCTGGCGACTCGGTTGGGCGGAGTTCGCGAGAGGATCGGCGAGAAGAAGCGATCTGAAATGGCAAACTGTGAGGCCATGAAGTAGTAGTACGGGAGCTCGCGATCGGTGTAGTAGCCCATGGCGCGCAGGCCAGTGATGTCGGCATAGGTGCCGTGCCCGGCGGCGTTTTCGTTGATCGCGTAGTGGGCGGCCGAATAGACGAATCCATCCATCGGCGTCTTCGGATCTTTCGGATTCCCGCGATCGATATCGCGGCGGCTTTCGTCCCAAGACGGAGTTACGTTCTCGATGCAAACCGTGTTGAGGTGATAGGCCTTCACGGTTCCAACCCCATTCGCGGCGGGATTGCTGGCGTTCGAAGGGAGCCCATCCACATCGGCGGGCAAGCCGTGCGCCACACGATAGGGATTCAAGCTGCCGAAGTACGTGTCAAAGGAGCGGTTTTCCTGCAGCATCCACACAATGTGGTTGAGTTGCGTGACACTCCCATTTCCAGTTAGCTTCGCACCGTCCTGCGCAATCTCGGGCTGCTCGCCGCCGAAGGCTGAAGTTGACATCGCGAAGACACCGATCCAAACCAATAATCCCATCATCGTCGTTGACCACAATCCCGCTGCTCGCTTCATAGTGCCCGCCTTTGTCGGTTGTGACTTCCGGATTTCTGTTACGAGGACGATGGGGAACGTCCAGCTACCCTGATTTCCCGCGCCGCAAGCGAAGCAATCCCATAGGCTTTCTTTTCGACGGGGAAGATACAGGAGGAATGAGTGCCTGAATGGGCAAGTTGGGCCGTCCAAGCACGAAGATGGTACATCGAACAGAGTAGCTGCTGAAAATCTTGTTTGCCTTAACCCCAAGCCTTAGTCCAGAGTTCCTGCCGATATGAAGGAGGGAAACGACAGGGACGAAACCGGCACTCCACAAAAACGTCGAAGGAGCGGTTCAAGTGGGGTGCCGAGTGCAGGTCAGGCGGCGCGTGTGACCCGTGAAACCGGTTTGTAGCCGGATTCGCCGGCTTTCTTCATGGCGTCCAGAGCTTCCGCCGTTGTTAGCAGCGGAGTAGTGTGCACGGATTTGCAGGAGCCTCCGCCGGCAAAGGCAATAGCGATGGCGGCTGCGCTGACACTATCCGGCATTTCGCTGATGACGACCACGTCGTAATCGCCGAACGCAAAGTAGGCAGTCTTGATTTTGCCGCCCAGCTTCTCGATGGCGGGACGGACGGCTTCGATTCGGTCCTGAGGATGCTTAACGAGAGCTTCCCAGCCCTCGCGTGAATAGGCGATCTGATGGAGGAAATGTGGCATCGACCCTTCTCCTTGCATGCTGGATTTTCGGGCCCACAACAACTTACGGTTCGGGTGCCGCGTCAGGTAGCGACAACGTTAGGGTTTGGAGGCAGGAGCCTCGTCGAAGAGCTTGAGTGCGAGAGCACCGTGCGTGACTGCGGCGCCTGCCCGGAGTGCCGCGGCGAGCATAGCGGCTTCGGTGACTTCTTCGCGCGATGCGCCGGCGCGTTTGGCAGCGCGGGTATGCACGTCAAGACAGTACGGACATTGCGTCGTGCAGGCGACCGCAAGTGCGATCAGCTCGCGATACTTCCTGGGGATAGCTCCATCATCGCGGCCGACGATCTTGTCGAACTCCACGAAGGCTGAAAATTCCGTGGGCGCGAGCTTCTTGAACTCGCCAAGCCGCTTGAGGTCATCCGAGTCGTGATAATGCATGGTTCCTCCAGGGAGGAACGATAGTAAACCTTTCGGGATGCGGTGCGCCAACAGCCTGGACTTTCTGTTGGCGGATCGAAGGGCGAGTCCCATCGGCCGTCCTTACTTCTTCTCGAGGAAAATCGAGAGGAAATATTCGTAAGCCAAGGTCGGTTTGGGGTTAAATCGCGTCGCCTGACACCCGCCGGATTTCTCGGCCAATTTTCCGATGGGAAGGCGCTGTTCCGCTGAGCGACCATGGCCGGGAACCCTGTAATCCTTATCAAACGAGGCAAAAGGTAAGCTGCTGACACTTTGCGGCACAACGCAGGAGCGGAATTTAGCTTGACGAGCCCCGGTTTGCGAGTTCATGATTCGCCGTCCGTAGGAACCCTTCGTTTTACTCACACAGAACACGCGCAGATCGTGCGTGCGGCCCCAGTCCCAGCATTCCTTAGCCGATTAGCAGGTATAAGCCAATCGAGGCTCCGCCGTTGCGCGGTGCCGGTTCGTCAATTGGGTGCCGCTGTGACGCTTGAAGAAACACATTTGAAGAGGAGAAAAAGATGCTTGGCATGAGAAAGACCATAGTTTGTCTGCAACTCTGCGGCCTGGCAATGGCCGCAGCAGGAAGCTTAGCGGCCCAGGAAGCGTCGATGGCGCCTCCGAAGGTGCTGGTGATCACACGTGAATTTTTGAGGCCAGGAAAGGCCGGTGCGCCGCACGAGAAGACCGAGAGCGCTTTCGTGAGTGCGGCAACGGCGGCAAAGTGGCCGGAACATTATCTCGCGATGGATTCGATGAGCGGTCAACCGCGCTCTCTGTTCCTGTTTGGATACGACTCGTTCGAAGGGTGGGAGAAAGACAATCTCGCAACCCTTAAGAATTCGACCTACTCGGCAGCGCTGGCCAAGGCGTCCGTCGCCGACGGGGATTTGCTGAATGCGATCGAGACGAGCGTGTTCGTCTATCGCGAAGACCTGAGCTATCAGGCGAACATCGATGTCGCAAAAATGCGTTATTTCGATATCACGCGCTTCAAAGTTAAGCCTGGTCATTACAAGGAATGGGAAGAGCTAGGCAAGATGTACAAAGACAACTTCAGCAAGGCCGTTCCGGACGCGCACTGGGCGATCTTTGAGGATATGTATGGAAAAGACGGAGCCGGCATCTTCATCGTTATAAATCCCATGAAGTCCCTCGCGGAGGTCGACAAGGGCTTTGGGGATTCAAAGAAATTCGAAGAATCCCTCGGCGAAGAAGGCACGAAGAAGCTTCACGAGCTGATGAACAGCTCAGCCGAATTCCTCGAAGATAACTTGTTCTATTTCAACTCGGCCGAGAGCTACCCGACGCCGGAGTGGATCAAGAGCGATCCTGAGTTCTGGAAGCCCAAAGCCCGAGCTGCGGAGAAGAAGCCCGCTCAATAGCGCTTCATCGGGGGCAACGGCATTCCGTCGCCCCCACAACCTTTTTACGCCTCTTCGCCCGTGGATCGACAGCAGCGTCGGAGGCCGAACCCTTCGGATCCGGCAGGAAAATTCATTCGCTCCCATACGTACATGGAGAAGGAGAAAAGCATGAGAAAACAGCCACTCTTGTGGGCTGGATTTTTGTTGTTAGGCGTAGCGGCAGCTATTTCGCAAACCGGGCCGGAGAAGGTCTGTGAGGTCAACGACACGACTCCTAAACCAGGAGCCGCAAAACAATTCGAGGAAGCTCGGAAGACCCACAATGGGTTCCACAAGAACGAGAAAGACAAGTGGGGCATCGCTGTGTTCATGGTGACGACGGGGCCGCAAACGGGCGACTACTTGACCGTCACCTGCGGCATGACTTGGAAAGACATGGACGGCCACGAGGACATGGATCAGCGGGATGTTGCGGACATTGCGAAGACGCTCGGCCCCACGGTAGCCTCGAACAAAGCTTCCTATTATGTCTTCCGTTCCGATCTCAGCTTAGGCAACGAAGACGGCCCGCTCGCGAAGCGCATGACGGTGGTTCATTACTTCGTGAAGCCGGAAGGGATTGCCGCATTTAACGAGGGCTTGAAGCGGATCAAAGCTGCGATCACGCAATCGAAGTATCCGGCGAAGCTGTCGCGCTGGTATGTGCTTGCGAACGGGGGGTATGGTCCCCATTACGTCCAGGTGACGGACAGGAACTCCTGGGCCGACATGCAGCCCCCCGAGCAGCAACTCAGTGACATGCTCAAGCAGGTTTATGGGAAAGACGATAAGACACTGGAGAACCTGCGCGGGGCAGTCGATCACACCATGTCGGAAATGCTGGATTACCGTGAGGATTTGAGCTATCTCCCGGGGAAGTAATCGCCCCTTCCTGTGCCCGCGGCAGCAGCGCGGGCACAGAGTTTCACGCCACCTATTCCACCACCAGGATCAGACAGGTAGCATCGTCCGCAAAACTATGCCGGCAATGGGCGGCAACGTCGGATAACACCGTGGAGAGAAGATCGCTCGCCGTCTTTCCCGGATTCTGCTGGAAGACTTTCCGAAGCCGCTCCTGCCCGTATTCGTCTCCGTCCTGCTCCCCAGCCTCGGTAATGCCGTCGGTATACATCACCACGCGATCGCCCGGTTGCAGCACCCACTCCGCATCGTGATACTGCCAGGCCGGCACCTGTCCCAGGACGATGTCAGGGGTATCGAGTAGAAAGTGTTCTCCGTTCGATCGAATCACGATCGGGGAATTGTGGCCGGCATTGGAGTATTTCAACGTCCTTGTGCCTGGCTCGTAGAGCGCATAGAAGAAGGAAATGAATTTGTCCACTGCACCGTTACGGCAAGCCAGTGCATTGACGCGATCGCAGAGCTCGGAGGGTTGTACCCAGTCCGCTGCGGTCACCTTCACGGCGGCCTGCAGGTTGCTCATCATGAGGGCGGCGGGCAGGCCATGGCCAATGACATCCGCTATGCATAAACCGAGCTTCTCGCCCAACTGCAGCACATCGAAATAGTCCCCTGCGACGATGCCAGCGGGCTGACACTGGCCGGCAATATCCAAGCCGGGCACTTTTGGCAGCTTGGTCGGCATCAGGCGCCGCTGCACCGCGACCGCGTCCTCCATCTCGTGTTCCTGGAGTCGCCGGCGCTTCTCCTCGGCGCGGTGTGCGCTGATGTGCTTTTCCGCAATGTGCAGCAGGTGGGTGTTGTCCCAGGGCTTCTGGATGAAGTCGCGTGCTCCCATATGCATGGCCTGGACAGCAAGATCGATACTTCCCCACGCCGTCATCACGATCACAGGTGGGGGCGCCGTCATGTTCCGCAATGCCCCCAAGATCTCCAGGCCTTCACTACCCGAAGTGGTGTCTCGACGGTAGTTGAGGTCCATCAGCAAAAGGTCGTACTTTTCCCGGTCCAGCTTCGTCAGGATGGCATCGGGGGTGGAAGCCGCCTCGGCCATGTACCCCGCACCTTTCAACAAAAGGTGGAGCGCATCCTGCACGTCTTGCTGATCTTCGCCGATGAGGACTCTAGGCATTGCTTGGGAAGTGGTCATGAAAAAACTCGCCATGCACGGGACTTACCGGCATGGCATAGCTATTGCATTCCCATCGCCAGCCGCGTCGCGGCCGCATACTCTTTCGCGACAGCAGGTTAGCGCATGTCGAGATCGCCATACTGTTCGCGCGTGATTTGTGGTGTTCGTAAACGGACACTTGTGCGTCGAGAGCTCGCGAAATCCATGCGGAAGGAGGTCCGCCTTGGGAGGGGAGAGAGTGACATTCCAAGTGGTTATGGAAAACGCATTGTTCTGCTTGCGAATCCCGAAAGACTAAGTAAGAATACCTAGGTTGCCCACCAACTTTGAAGTGAACTACAGCTCTTAGGGGGAGCGAAATTTTGGACATTCAGAGAGTATTGGCTGAACTCAAGCAGGAGCGCGACCGGATCGAAGAAGCAATTTCCGCACTGGAAGGTCTGGAAAGCAACGGGCGCAAATCAGCAGGGGGCGCTCGTCGCGGCCGTCGGCACATGAGCGCGGAAGCGCGTGCGCGCATTTCGCGGGCGATGAAACTGCGTTGGGCACAACGTAAGAAAAAGGCGGCCTGATCCGGCCCTTTGAGTCAAACCGCCGGATCTAACCCTCCTTCGCCGTTGCGTCTCCGTCGGGAACAATGGGGAAGGTCACTACCCTTCTTTCCAGGGGTGAGGGAGGGTGTTTTGGCGCCTTTGCCCGTGCCGCGGCGATCCTTGAGTCAATCGCGATGATTCGACAGGGCCGCATTCCATGCCCACTCTGTCTGGAGAGCAGCTCGGCCATCCGCTCCAGCTCCGCGATGGCGCGGTTCACACAACCAAGTTTCTGTTGAAGGGCACGCAATTCCTGGTGTCTGCTCATGGGTATCCGGGTCATCCAGTTAACCCGGCGATTTTGCACGCAAACGTGCCGTCCTGAAGGTTCTTCTTGGAATTGTTCTGGAATTGGAACAAGAAGCCACGCAGTTCGAATTCCTCGCCGCAACAAACCCTCAACGCCTGTCCCGGAAGAAGAACATAGGCGAAACGGCATCAAGGAGGAGGAGCACAACTTCCGTGCGCGACGCGCTAAAACCTGAGTATATTCATCTGGGAAAGGAGCATGCGAGGGAGGCCACTTGGCTGTCGGCGAGAATTTAAGACAAATCCGCGAAAGTCTCGGCCTGACCATTCGCGACGTCGAGGCCGCTAGTACCCGGCTGGCTGAAAAGTATGGCAACCCGGATTACGTCATCTCTCTCAGCCGGCTCTCCGATATAGAAACCAAGGGGATCACTCCGAACATCTATAAGCTCTACTCGTTTTCCGTTATCTATCGGCGTGATTTCCGTGAATTGCTCGGCTTCTACGGTGTAGATCTCCGCAAGAGTGGCGACGATAACGACGTCGTAAAGATTCCGCGCACACACACCCTCTCTTCCATTTCCGGTGGCCAGGTGGAAGTTCCCGTACGCCTGGATCCAGGCTTCGATACCCGCACCACCAGCGCAATGGGCCGCATGATCGTGAAGTGGGGGACGGTCCCGCTTTCCGCCTTGGAACAGTTTAAGCAGCGAGAATACACGTACGGTTATGTAGGCACGGACGACCGAACGATGTATCCCCTGCTATTGCCCGGCAGCTTCGTGCAAATCGATGAATCGCGTCGAAAGGTGGAAGAAGGTCCCTGGCGCTCGGAATACGAGCGGCCGATCTACTTTCTCGAGACAAGGGAAGGCTTTGTGTGTTCGTGGTGTGAAGTGAATGGATCGATGCTGGCGTTGCGTCCACACCCGATGTCGCCGGTGCGCACGCGGCTCTTTCGCTATGGGAGCGAGGTCGAAGTTCTGGGCCAGGTGGTGGGAATTGCTATGCGGCTAAACGGCTGGACGCCGAACGGAAACGGGCAACACGAGAAAGATTAGTCACTACAAAGTCGTAGTGCTCGGGCGGCATTCCTTCCAAGTCCACAGGAAAGCGGCCTTCGGAAGTTCTTAACCTTCGCAGATACTCTTCGACATCCACTTGTTCACGGTAGGCCGCCTGGCCTGCCGACAGCCATAACTCCGCCAGCCTGGTGGAAGCCACGGCATGCACCAGTTGCGCGTGTGCTTCGGCGATAGCGGACTGCGCCTCTGCTTTACCGTACTTCTGCTCCAGACCCCAGTGCTGATACTCCGCCCTATCTCCCCGCAATTCGCTCACAAACTGAAGCTTCTCCCACAGCGTGGGCAGCCCAGAGAGCGAGCGTTGTAGCAAATCTTCCAGTGCGGATAGCAGCGCCATAGTGTTCCGTCTTCCGAACGCGGAACGCTTTGTAACTCGGCGTGTACGCGCTCGGATTAAGCAGACCTTATCACGAAACCCCACGCCACTTAAAGGAGCGTTTCGTGAAAAAGATTACCCGCTACGCCGTGTTAGCTTTGCTTGCCACCGCAGCCACAATTTCTACCCTGGCCGCTTCGCAGCGCCTGTCCCTCCATCAAACTCACCCGCAGTTCGCCGGAGGAGACGGGCCGCCGCCGTGTAATCCCCTCATTGAGCACTGTCCGCAAGGCACTTAAACGGTTGCGCGCTGACCCGAAGCGTCTTATGCTTCGTGCCAGCCCTCATGACCCAAGCTACAGCCCAAACGCTGATTTGGATCTCCGCCGTCGCAGCGATCGCTATTACCGTCGTTGCGATGGCGGCGCGTCGCATGTTCGCCGAGTTCCCGCGGTTTGGTTATTTCGTAGCCTTTGAACTGTTCGCAAATCTGGTTACCCACTGGTGCTGGGTTCACATGGACAGTAAATACTATTTCTTTGTCTATTGGCCAGACGCGCTGATTGAGGCGACCTTTACTCTATTTGTCTTGCAAGAATTGTTTCGCGAAGTTCTGCGTCCTTACGCCAACTTCCGCTCTCTCGCACCCAGTCTTTACTGGGCGGGAGCTCTTATCGTTCTTCCCGTCTCGCTGTGGATGGGGTACATGACACCGAGGCCGAACCTTGCCGAGTGGACGAATGGGCTGGTCAGCGTGGAACGCAGCTTTAGCTTCGTGCAGCTCAGCCTCGTAGTGCTCCTGTTCGTCTTTTGTCGCATTTTTGCTTTGCATTGGCGTCCCTATACCCTGGGAATTGCTCTTGGCTTCGGGTTGTGGGCATCGATAGAAGTTCTGGCCAGTTCACTTCGCGTGCAGCTAGGAATGGGTGCCATGAACATCTATATCCTGGCGGCTCCATTGGCCTTTACGGTCGGCTCATGGATTTGGGCCTTCTACGTTGTTCGGAGCGAAGCGGCGGTGCCTGTACCGGAGACTCTGTTGTCTCCGCAACTTGCACGCTGGGACATGGCACTGGAAGAGCTACAGGTTCGATAGGAAATGGAAGCTCGTTACCTTGTTCTGGTTTCGGGAAAGGTAACACAAACTCCTCCATAGTAGCTCTCCCCGTTTTACTATTCCTCTCTGCGGTTCCAAGCCGGTCTGCGATAACATTTCTCAACGATGGAAAGGAGGCACAGGGGCAATGACGATCACCATCCTGCTCTTCGTTTTCGTGCTTCTTTTCGTCCTGTTTCTTATTTGGTTTGAGCCGTGGCGCCGGCCATCGATCGGGGAAGGTGATCTCCATCCGGTTCTGTTGCCGATCGCAATGCCGGCCCTGATGAACCTGATCGATGTGCGCAACTTGGAATTCCTGCGGGCTTCTCTGCCCGCTCGTGATTTCCGTAAGGCACAGCGCGAGCGCAACCGCATTCTGCGAATCTACGTGCGTCGCATCAGCCATAACACCGGGCTCCTGATTGCGGTCGCTGAGTCAGCGCAGCGCACCAAGGATCCCGCGATCGCGGAATCGGGCAGAGTTCTACTGGATGCGTCGCTCGCCACCCGCACCCGCGCCGTACGCGCGCTTGCCTCGCTTTACGTGGGTGAACTCTTTCCAGGTTTTCTTCCCGATCTTTCCCTGGCGATCCGCACTTACGAATCCGCAGCGGCGCGAATGGACTCTCTGCGATCAATCGCTCCCAATGGGTAAAGCGTCTTTGTTCTGATTGCAGAACAACTTTGATCGAGTGCGAAATCAGCATCTCTCGATGTGCATGATAAGTCCGCACGAATTAATAAAAACTGCTCCATCCATCCCAGGGAATCCGAGTCCATTCCGTGTCCGTTTGCAAGAGAGCCAGATCTGAAGAGGGAAGAGTCATCGTTAAGTTGACCGCTGGCGAGTTTCTCCAATATCTCGTGAGCAGCCCCTGCTTAAACTTCAGCTTTTCCCTCGCAGATGCCAGGACAGGGGAAGTGATTCTTTCGGACCGCGTGCCGCCGACCATCCTGACGCCACCAACGTTCACGAGGTTGTGGCCCGTAGTCGGCGACCGTCCACAGCATGAGTCCTTGCTCGAGCTTACCCTGCGATTTGCTGCCCCACGGAATCACTGTACGTTCCAGGTGCAGCATCGTTGCGCCGATGGCTCCTGGCGACCGGTGATCGACGTTGACTTTGAGGCCTCGGAGGCGGGCGATGTGCACACCTACCAGCTCAGCATCCTCGCAGAGTAACTCTCTCGCTTCTATCGGACGAGAGCCTCGACCTCGGTCACCGGGGACAACCTGGCGGTGAAGTGCCGCAGGAAAGGCGCCTCGTAAGTGAGTTTCATTCCGGTAATGTTCTCCCGTCGCTTCCACAATTCGAGGAGCACTTCGATCACGTAATCGATGTGGCTCTGGGTATAGACCCGGCGCGGTATTGCGAGCCGGACCAGGTCCATCTTGGCAGCCTTCCCGAACATCAGTCCGCCAATTTCGACCGACCGGATGCCACCCTCCAGGTACAACTCGCACGTGAGAGCCACTCCCGGAAACTGCTCGAGCGGAACATGCGGCAAGAAAGCGCGGGCATCGAGATAAATCGCATGGCCGCCGGGAGGCTGCACGATTGGCACACCGGCTTCGGAAAGTTTGCGGCCCAGGTAACCGGTTGAGGTGATGCGATAACGGAGGTAGTCCTCCTCGAGAGCTTCCTGCAGGCCGACAGCAATCGCCTCGAGATCGCGTCCGGCAAGGCCGCCATAGGTCGGATAGCCTTCGGTGAGGATCAGCAGATTTTTCTCCTGCTGGGCAATCGCGTCGTCATTGGTGCAGAGAAAGCCGCCGATATTCGCCATTCCGTCTTTCTTTGCGGACATGGTGCAGCCGCTGCCGAGGGCAAACATCTCCTTCGCAATCTGTTTCGGAGTCTTGTCGGCATAGCCGGGTTCGCGCAGTTTGATAAACCATGCGTTCTCGGCGAAGCGGCAGGCATCGAAGTAAAGCGGAATTCCGTGATTGCGGCAGACTGCACTGACCTGGCGAGCGTTTTCCATCGAAACCGGTTGGCCGCCGCCCGAGTTGTTCGTCACGGTCAACATCACCAGCGGTACCCGGTCGCGGCCTACCCGGGCGATCAGCGCCTCCAGCGCTTCCACATCCATGTTGCCCTTGAAAGGATGAATCATGGAAGGATGTCGTCCTTCTTCGCGCAGCAGGTCCACGGCTTCGGCACCCGTAAATTCGATATTGGCTCGGGTCGTGTCGAAGTGGGTATTGTTGGGGACGACGTCGCCCGGTTTGCACATCACGCTGAAGAGGATCCGTTCCGCCGCGCGGCCCTGGTGCGTAGGAATCACATGCTTGTAGCCCATAACGTTCCGGACGGATTCGCGAAAGCGGTAAAAGCTCGGGCTGCCGGCATAGCTCTCGTCGCCGCGCATCACGGCCGACCATTGCCCCGTGGACATGGCGCCGGTACCGGAATCGGTCAGCAGGTCGATCAGGACATCGTCGGAATCGAGCAGGAAGACGTTGTAATAAGCATTCCGTAGGAACTCCTCGCGCTGGGAGCGGGTGGTCCAGCGGATCGGTTCGACGCTTTTTATGCGGAAAGGTTCAATGATGGTGCGGATCGGCATGGCGGCCTCGCGTCCTGCAAATGCGCTGATTGTATGACTCTCAATGCCGGAAATATGTGACCGCGCTCACTGCCAAATGCCTTGGACGCTTGCCAGTGGCGGCTAAAACGATTACGCTTCGGCACGACCGTAACTCAACCCCAGGCGGCCAGGATCCGGGCATGGGGTAGCCGGAATAACAGTTAAAACCGAGGACACTCGTTCATCATGGCAATCGCACCGCCTAAAGTCTCAACGACAGCCAGCCAGGACGCTCCGGTCAAAACCAATTACGGCGCCATGGCGATGGTCACCACGTTGTTTTTCATGTGGGGATTTCTCACCTGCCTGAACGACATCCTGATCCCGCACCTGAAGGGGTTGTTCGACCTGAATTACGCGCAGGTGATGCTGGTGCAGTTTGCCTTCTTTACCTCTTATTTCGTCTTCTCGATGCCCTCGGGCAAGTTGATCGAAGCAGTCGGTTACAAGCGCTCCATGGTCGCCGGATTGGTTACCATGGGATTAGGAACTGCGCTTTTCGTGCCGGCCGCAATGGTTCCGTCGTTTCCGCTCTTCTTAACCGCGCTCGTCATTCTCGCGGGCGGCATGACGATTCTGCAGACCTCCGCCAATCCTTATGTCGCGGTTCTCGGGCCGCCCAGGACCGCCTCGAGCCGTTTAAATCTGACCCAGGCGTTCAATTCGCTCGGCACTACCGTCGCTCCTTATTTTGGAAAGCTACTGATTCTCGGCGCCGTGGCCGCGCCGGTTGCCGTGGAAGTTTTCCGCCAGATGGGCTCTGAGCAGAGGCACGTTTACCAGATACAACAGGCCAGCGCCATCAAGGCGCCTTATATCGGACTGGCCATTGCGTTGTTCGCGCTTGCTGTTGTGATCGCTCTCTTCAAATTACCGGTCATTCGCTCGGTGGAAGGACATGCGCAGCCGGGAGACTCGGTCTGGTCCCACCGCCATCTGGTGCTGGGGGCACTCGGGATTTTCGTCTATGTAGGCGCGGAGGTTTCGATCGGCAGCTTCCTGGTGAACTACCTGCACGAACCTTACCTTGGAGGATATTCGCTAGCGGCGGCCGCAGGTTTTCTCGGCTATTACTGGGGAGGGGCGATGATCGGACGCTTTATCGGTTCGGCATTGCTGCAGCGAGTGAATCCGGGTACTTACCTCGGGGTGAATGCTCTCGTCGCTTGCCTGCTCGTTATAACCTCGATGGCAACCGTGGGACACGTTGCCATGTGGACGATCCTGGGGGTTGGGTTCTTCAACTCGATCATGTTCCCCAGCATCTTTACCCTCGCGATTGACGGTCTCGGTCCTCTTACCGGCAAGGGAAGTGGGCTGCTGGTCGCCGCCATCGTCGGCGGTGCAATCATTCCGGAAATTCAAGGTGTGCTCGCCGATCGCATCGGCATTCACCACGCATTCATCCTCGCGGCGATTTGCTACGTCTACATCGCGTTCTATGGATTCAAGGGCTCGAAGCATGGCCATGAAGTCGCGGCGGGTTAACCTATAAGGGATGGAAAAAATTCGCTGCGCTGCTGTTCTCTTCGACCTCGATGGGGTCCTGATCGATTCCACTCCCGCGGTTACTCGCGTCTGGCAGGGATGGGCCCGCAAACATGGCTTCGATCCTGACAAAATCGTGCACCAGGCCCACGGGCGGCCCAGTATCGAGACCATCCGCGAGCTTCTGCCCGGTGCCGACCATGAGGCGGAAAACCTCATCGTAGAGCGAGGCGAGATCGAAGACGTAGAGGGTCTTATCCCGCTCCCCGGCGCTCTGCATTTACTCTCCACCCTGCCACCCGGGCGATGGACGATCGCGACCTCCTGCACGCGCGATCTCGCCGAGGTGCGCATACGTGCCGCCGGACTGCCAGTTCCGGACGCGATCATAACGGCATCCGATATCACCCGGGGAAAGCCGAATCCTGAACCCTACCGGAAAGCGGCTGCCCTGCTTGGCTTTTCCCCGCAGGAGTGTGTTGTCTTCGAGGATGTTTCGGCGGGAATTCGCGCCGGCAAAGCGGCCGGGACTCGCGTGATTGCCCTGCGTACCACCGTCAGCGAAAAGGAACTGCTGGATGCCGGCGCAGACTTTGTCGTGAACAGTTGTGCGGATGTCGCGGTCGAGTCGTTCTCGAGCGAGGGCATCGTGCTTGCGCTGGAAACCTCAGGAGAACCAAAATGAAGCGTATTCTTCTCGTGCTGTTGACCTTTTTCTTCCTCGCCTTGATGGCTCTGGCAGCCGATGCCCCCGATGCTGCGCATCAGATCTCGCCCGAAGCACTTGCCCAGCAGTTGCAATCCGGCAAATCAGCGCCACTCATCTTGAATGTGGGGCCGCACACGCTTTATGAGCAGGCGCACATCCGCGGGGCGGAATATATCGGCGCAACCTCGAGCGAGGAAGGCCTCTCGAAGTTACGCGAACGCGTGAAGGCACTCCCGAAAAATACGGCGATCGTCCTGTACTGCGGCTGCTGTCCATGGGAGCACTGTCCGAATATTCGTCCAGCCTACGCAGAGCTGCAAAAGCTGGGCTTCTCCCAAGTGAAGGCCCTCTATATTGCGCACAATATCGGGACGGACTGGGTCGATAAAGGCTATCCCACGGAGAAGAAGTGAACGCTTTCTCCAGGAAGTTTGCCATTGTCGCTTTGTTCGTGTTGGTGGTGGGGGGGATTTTCTGGAGGCTCCGGGAGAAAGACAAAGTCTCTCCGGGAACGCACAGTTCCGTTCGCCCGTCTGCCCCGCATTTCGTAGTGACAGACCTGCAAGGACAGCCCATCGACTCCGCAAAACTACAGGGCAAGGTGGTGCTGATCGACTTCTGGGCGACATGGTGCGTGCCCTGTGAGTCCGAGATCCCTCACTTTATCGATTGGCAAAACCGCTACGCTGGCGATGGATTCCAAGTCGTCGGATTTTCGATGGACGACACCGTTGCGCCGGTAAAAAGTTACGTCGAGAAACACAAAGTCAATTACCCGATCGCCATGGCCGACGAGAAAACGATCGCCGCCTTCGGCGGAGTACTCGGCCTTCCCGTGAACATCCTGGTCAATCGTGATGGCAGCCTGGTCGCGAAACATCTGGGCGTGACCGATATCAATATGCTGGAGCGAGAAGTGCGAAGCGCGCTGCAGCAATAGGGTGCACCCTTCCCCGCGCCATAGGCTGCCTTCGGCTTGCAGTTTATGGGTGGACCTGCAAATCGTTCTTGACGCTGAAGACGCCGGGCACTCCATTGGCCGCGATGCCGGCCAGGTTCTTGTCGGTTTCGTTCATGACATAGCCGATCAGTCGGATGCGGCTATTCTCGACGACAATGTGGATGCTTGGGGCCGCTTCCCAGCTATAGCGGGAAAGCCCGCCGGTACTGAAAATCGCCCGCGCTGCCTCGTGGCGGATCCGGTCATCCATGGGAGCGGCCGGGAGCAACTTGATATTGTTGGTGACCTTCTCCACGCCCTCGATGTGCTTTACGGCAGATCCCGCTTCGCCGATCAGCGAGCCGTTCAATACCGCGCCGGTGAGTTCGACATTGTTTCCGCGTACCGTGAACCCAAGGTCGTCAAAGAGCGAATACCACGGGAGCATCAGCAGTTCATGCCGCACTTCCTTGGCAATGCGGGTTTCATTCTTGTCGCCAGTCGGACTCGCAACGGCTTTCACGTCAGCGACGACCGGATCGACGGTGATCTGTCCCCAGGCCGCCGTCGCGAGCAACAGGGCTACAACACTGATTTTCAGGAACGTTTTGGTCACGATGAGGCTCCTTCGCAATCTCGCAGACGCCATCTCCGATCGTCCCTTGGAATCGCGGGTTGCGGCACTGTAATTGCCACTCACTTCAATCGACGCTGGAGAGTAGCGTTGGTGATCAGGGTGGGGCTAGGCTTTTCGCATGCCGACGATCAGAAGCACCGCGCCTACCGCGCAAAGGACTCCTCCCACCGCCGGCGAAAGTTTCTCGTCGTGATGCGTCGTGACGTTCAACGAGGCATCGCCAAGATTGACCCCGTGCCGCTCGTTGTGCGGTACCGGGAATACAAATGAAAGAATGCCCAGTACCAGTACGATGATGCCCACCACTGCCAGAATGCGCATTCCTGCTCCTCCTTGTGCCATGGGGTAAGATGCCGGATCAGGGCAGGAGCGTGGTGAAATCCGCGGAGATTGATTGCCTGCTTGCCGCATCGAGCGGCATCGACGAGTCCCCGAAATCGACTTCCACGCTCCGTAATAACCCCTTAATTGTCAACTGTTTGCCTTCCTGCACCCGCCCTCTTCTCGGCCATCCTTCCCGTGTCAATCGGAGAACCTGCCTGCTGTCAGACGCGGCCGACCAGGGTTCGTAACTTTGGCCATACGGTGGGCGAGCTGTGTTCCTCGTTGGAGCTCTGGTCGCCCCCAAAAAGATTGCCGCTGGCCGGAACGTTGGCATCCAAAGCTTTAATGTCAGGGAACTGATAGAATTCCGCGCGCCGCTGGGACGGTGGAGTTTTTGAGAGGATTTCTCACATGGCTGAACGCTATACGCCAAGTCGCTGGTTGATTGCCGCTGCTGCCGTGATCATGCAGGTCTGCCTCGGGGCAGTCTATGGATGGAGTGTTTTTGTGAAGCCGCTGGTGGCGAGCCAGCACTGGACACTCACGCAAGTCTCCCTCAATTTCACCTTCGCTCTCGCTTCGCTGGGCGTCGGTACCGTCGTAGGCGGCTTGTGGCTGGATCGCGTGGGTCCGCGTCTTGTCGCGACCGTCGCCGGTGTCTTGTATGGGCTCGGATACATCGTCGCCAGTATGGGAGTGAGTCATCAATCGTTAATCGGCCTGTATCTCGGGTACGGAGTGCTGGGCGGCTTCGGCATGGGGATGGGCTACATATGTCCGGTTGCGACGATCGTGAAGTGGTTCCCGGATCTTCGCGGATTGATGACCGGCGTGGCGGTTGCAGGTTACGGAGCGGGAGCGCTCCTCATGAGTCCAGTCGCGGCACGCCTTATTCTCACCCGCGGCATTCCGTTTACCTTTCTCTCGCTCGGAGTCGTTTACGGAATCTTCGTGGTGCTTACGGCGCAGTTCTATGTGAATCCGCCGGAGGGCTGGCGGCCCGCAGGGTGGAGTCCAAGTTCTGCCGTTTCCAAGTCGGCAACCCGCGAGAATTTCACCGTAGCGGAAGCTATGCGTACCTGGCAGTTCTGGCTGCTATGGGGAATGCTGTTCTTGAATACCTCCGCCGGCATCATGATCATCAGCCAGGCGTCTCCCATGGCGCAGCAGATTGTAGGACTCACCCCGGTTGCTGCGGCGGGCATCGTCGGCATCATCTCGATCTTTAACGCAATCGGACGCGTCTTCTGGGCCTGGGTCTCCGATCTCATCGGACGCGCCCCGGTGTACTTCCTGCTCTACGCGATCCAGGCGGTAATCTTCTTCCTGCTGCCACACTTGAATTCCAAGGCGATGTTCGGAACTGCCGTCGCGCTGGTCGGCCTCTGCTACGGTGGCGGCTTCGGCACGATGCCATCGTTTACCGCCGACTTCTTCGGGCCGAAATATATGGGTGGAATTTATGGATGGATCCTGCTGGCATGGGGAGCCGCCGCCATTCCGTCGCCCCTGTTGATAGCGCGGGTGCGACAGACGACCGGCCAATATCGTGAAGCGATCTACATCATCGGAATCGTGATGGTGCTTTCTCTGTTGCTGCCGGTCCTGGCTCGAAAGCGGCCTGGATTGAAGGCCGCCGCCACCGAAGGTACCCGCCAGGCGGCCTGATCGATCAACGCTTACGCGGGGACAGGATCCCGAGGATTTCGGTGAGACCTCGTTTTACCTCGCGTAAGCCCTCGGTCGGGGCGGCTTTCGGGAAGGGAAGGCCGGATTGCGCTTTCGCCGGCTTGTTCTCCGCCTTGAGCCGTTCGCGGGCCCCGGCGATCGTAAACCCCTCTTCGTACAATAATTTCTTCACCCGGATGGCCAGTTCCACCTCGCGCCGCCGGTACATCCTCTGACCGGTATTGCTCTTCGTCGGCTTGAGTTGCGGGAACTCGGTTTCCCAGAAGCGCAGGACGTAGGCGGGCAAAGTGAGAAGCTTCGCAACCTCGCCGATGCGGAAATAGAGCTTGTCGGGGATGACGAGCTCAGCCTGTTTCCTGGCGCGGGTTTTCTTCGGAGCAGCCATTGCAGTTGCCATCGATCTCCTCGGCGAAACCGGTTGCCTTCCGGAGTTGTTCGACCTTCAGGACGAGTGATTGCCTGACACTCTAAACCAAAGCTATTGATCTGTCAGTGCAAACCAAAGATTACCTTAAAGTTCCATTCTGGAAAACGATTTCCGTAAAATCATGTACTCTAAAAAAACAGGAACAACTCTGGCCCGAGTAGCAGAATCTCAATCCCAAGTTCCACCTCTTTTGTGGGGTACCATTTGTGACTTCCAGGCTTGCGCGCCTTTCCTTCGTTCTGGGTCTCGCAGCACTCTTGATGACCTTCGCGGCTTGTGGCGGAAATAGTACTTCCAGCCCAACTCCGCCGAATAATCCGGCACCAACGGTCACTTTTTCCGCCGATCACACCTCCATCACCTCCGGCCAGACGGTGACATTGACGTGGGCGACGACCAACGCAACCTCGGTGAGCATTACGCCCTCGGTCGGTCAGGCTACGTCGACGTCCGGCTCGGCGACCATCACGCCGACCACGACGACGACCTACACGATTGTCGCGACGGGAGCGGGAGGCTCAGCGCAAGCGACGACTACTATCACGGTCACGACACCCGCGCCAACCGTCACGATTTCCGCCGACTCCACGAATGTCACGATCGGCTCCAGCGTGAACCTGACGTGGAGCAGTACCAACGCGACCTCGGTCACAATCACTCCCTCGATCAGTGCGAGCGCGCTCCCGGTGTCGGGAACCCAGCCGGTTACGGTGAGCGCTACCACCACGTACACCATTGTTGCTACCGGCTCCGGCGGTACGGCACAGGGCGCAGTAACGATCACAGCGATCGCTCCGGTGCCTCCCACGCTGACCTTCTCTGTCGACAACCCGAATCCCAATGTGGGCGCGCTGATCGCCTTCACGTGGGCAACGACGAACGCCACCAGCTTCACGGTCACGCCCAGCATCCTGGGAGAAGACCAGACCATATTGGGCTTGTCGGGAACCCAAACGGTTGCGGCAACTGCGACTCAAACGTATGTAGCGACCGCGACTGGCCCCGGCGGAACGGCCACTCAGAGCATAACCATTACCGTCACTGGTACGCCGACGATTACTGCATTCACCGCCAGCCCGGCATCGGTGGGTTTGGGTGGAACCTCGACCCTCTCGTGGTCGACGACGAACACGTCATCGGTCGCTATCGACAACAACGTGTTGGCGAGCGGCGGACCGAACGGTTCGCAGACCGTCTCGCCCACTGCAACCACAACCTACACGTTGACCGCAACCGGCCCGGCGGGTACGACGACGGCGCAGACCACCGTCACCGTAAATCCGGTCTCGATTACCCTCAGTGCCGCACCGACCACCATCACTCCCGGCGGAAGCTCGACTCTCACGTGGACATCGACCGGTGCAACCTCGGTGATGATTAACGGAGTGATGGGCACGCAGCCTCCCAGTGGGAGCGCGACCGTGAATCCTTCGCAGACGACCACCTATACGGCGACAGCGAGCGACGGAAACGGAAACACTGCCACATCAACGGCTACGGTAACGGTTGTCACCTCAACCGGCGATATCACGACTATCAAGCACATCATCTTCATGGTGCAGGAGAATCGGAGCTTCGATAACTACTTCGGTAAACTCGGCGCCTATCGGGCTTCGCGCGTGCCAGGCACTTCTCCCAGCGACATCAACGACCTCGACCAGTTGCCGTCGAACTTCGCGGGTCTCAAGACCAGGTCCGACGCGGCGAATCATCCGAATTACCTGATTCCCCCGTTTCACGAGCGCACGTTGCAAACCGAGAACCTCTCTCCTTCGTGGAGCGAGAGCCACTACGACGCGCATTTGAAGGGGTTGAACTACATGAACGTCACCTCCAGTTCGACGTTCCTGATGGATTATTTCCTCCAGACGACGCACTCGGTCTCGCCCGACAAGTACGACCCGGATGGCACCCGCCCGATGGGTTATTACGATCAAACCGATTTGCCGTACTACTATGAGTTGGCAACGCAGTTCGCGACGAGTGATGCATTCCACTCGCCGCTGCTCTCACAGACCAACCCCAACCGCATGTACCTGTTTGCTGCGACTTCGATCGGCCGCTGCAACGCGGATCCGGGCGGACATCCACTGTGGCCGTCGCCGACGATCTTCAACTCGCTGGTTCAGGCTGGCGTCTCCTGGCGCTACTACTACCAGGATGGCGTCTTCCTTGCGCAATTCCAGGATTGGAACAATCCGAAGATCCAAGGCAACGTCTACAACATCAGCAACCTGTTCACGGTTCTCTCGCAGCCGAATGCAGACTCACAGCTTCCGTCCGTTATCTTCATCGAACGCGGTGAAGCGACCGACGAGCACCCGGACAACAACATCCAGAATGGCGCAACGGTAGTGAAGTCGATCATCGATGCGTTGATGGCAAGCAGTGCGTGGAAGGATTCGATCTTCATCCTCACCTACGACGAGGGTGGCGGCCTGTACGATCACGTACCGCCGTTCCTGGAAACGCCTCCGGACAATATCGCGCCGAACTGCCCTACGTTGGCGTACCAGGGACAGTTCAACTTGAGCGGGTTCCGTGTGCCGCTGATCGTGATGTCGCCCTATGCGAAGCCGCACTTTGTGTCGCACACCAACATGGACAGCACCTCGATCCTGAAGTTGATCGAGACCCGGTTCAACCTGCCGCCGCTGACCCAGCGCGATGCCAACGCCCCGGATATGACGGAGTTCTTCGACTTCACCAATCCGTACTGGCTGACGCCACCACCATTGCCGGCACAACAAAACGAATGTCTGACAACACCTTCTCGCTGTAGTCAGCAGTTGGAGCAGTATCCCAACTTCTAAGATTTGAGGAAGGAAACACTTCGCGAGGCGCTCTTCGGGGCGCCTCTGATTTTTGTCATAAAACTAAAAACCCCCACATGTCTGCGGAGGTCTTCTCTTGTAACCCTTGTTGCTTGGGCTTACTTACTTCTTCTTTTTCTTTGCGGCTTTCTTAGCTGCCTTTTTCTTCATTGGCATGGTTGTAGCCTCCTTGTGTGAACCCTCTCCCTTGAAAAAAGAAGGTCTGGGATTTTGGCCCGTTTCTACCAACCACCCTCATACATTGTACAAGGGTAACCACTGACCCAAGATATTGAGGGGGATATGCACAAAAGTCAATAAAAATTTGGAAATCTTCCCTCGGAGCTCCTGCGTCGATGGCGGCAGAACTCCGATAAACTTCTCCCTATGTCCCGCTCTCGCGCCGCGATTGCCGATCCCATCGAACTGGAGATTTTCAAAAGTATTTTTCATTCCATCGCGGAAGAAATGGGTGCAGCTCTGCGTCGCACGGCTTTCTCGCCGAACATCAAGGAGCGGCGCGATTACTCCTGCGCGGTCTTTGACGCTGCAGGCCAGGCGCTCGCGATGGGAGATCACATGCCGGTGCATCTTGGGTCGATGCCGATGAGCGTGCGTGCGGTTCTGCAGGATCTCGAACTGGAGCGAGGCGACATCGCCGTCGTCAACGATCCCTTCCGCGGCGGCACCCATTTGCCCGACATAACGTTCGTCGCGCCAGTCTTCGTTCGCGGCAAGAAGTCTTCGAAGCCGGACTTTTTCGTGGCATCGCGTGCTCATCATGCGGATGTTGGCGGCACCTTCGCCGGCTCCATGGGATTGTGCAGCGAGATCTACCAGGAAGGTTTCCGGATCCCTCCGGTGAAGATCGTGCACGCTGGAACCATGGATCGCGACCTGCTCGCCCTGTTGCTCGCCAATGTGCGTACCCCGCGCGAACGAGAGGGAGACCTCAGCGCGCAGATTGCCGCATGCCATACCGGAGAACTGCGCCTGCGGGAGGTGTGTGCGAGGTACGGATTGCCACGGGTTACAGAGGCCGCTGGGGCATTGCTCGATTACTCCGAGCAGATCATGCAGGCCTTTCTCGCAACCGTTCCCAATGGCAGCTGCGAGGCCGAGGATTTTCTCGATGACGATGGCTCGCTGCTTGCGAATGAGAGTGCGCTCGAAGCCGCAACGAAACCCGTGCGCGTCGCGGTGAAAATCACCTTTGCGAAGAAAAACGGCCGAGGCGTGGTGACGATCGATTTCGCCGGCACCGATCCGCAAGTTGCGGGTAGCACCAATGCTGTAGAGGCCATTACCTACTCCGCGTGCTTCTACGTGTTTCGCTGTCTGCTGGCCGAAGACGTACCGGCGACTGCCGGGCTGATGCGCCCCATCCGCCTGGTCGCGCCCAGCGGCTCTGTCGTGAACGCCCTTCCGCCCGGCGGCGGTAGCAGGAGGAAACGTCGAAACCTCGCAGCGCATTGTCGATGTGCTGCTGCGCGCGCTGGCCCAGGTCATGCCCGATCGCATTCCCGCAGCCTCTTCCGGGACGATGAACAATCTCACCATCGGTGGAATCGATCCGCGGTCAGGCGAGCCCTTCGCGTATTACGAGACCATCGCCGGCGGCTCGGGCGCCAATCCTCAGCGCAATGGTGCGAGCGGCATTCACACTCACATGACGAACTCGCTGAATACGCCCGCCGAGGCATTGGAGTATGCCTATCCGTTTCGCATCACACGGTACGAACTGCGGCAAGGCAGCGGCGGAGAAGGAAAACAACGTGGAGGAAACGGCATTGTGCGCGAGATGGAAGTGTTGACCGATGCGCAGGTCACCTTGCTCTCCGAACGCCGCCGCGTTGCCCCTTACGGTTTGCATGGCGGATCTTCCGGCGCCACGGGCAGCGCGGTGGTCACGGATCTGCAAGGACACGAACGTCAACTCGCTGGGAAAGCTTCGACAAAGTTGAAGAAAGGCGAACGCATCCGGGTCGAGACTCCCGGGGGCGGTGGCTGGGGCCGATAATCGCACCGGGGGTGCCGCAATGTTCCGGTTGCAGTCGGTCGGTGTGATGTCTGTGGGGAGAACGATGGCGGTGATCCACGGCGGGATCTCCCTGATTTTGGTGCCGATTTTCCTGGTCATGGCGCTCGTCGGCGCCTTCGCTGCACCGGGGACGGAAAAACTATCTGCTCTTCTTTTCGTCGTCCTGGCGCTGTTCCTGCCGCTCCTTTATGCAGGGATGGGCTTTCTCATGGGAGCATTGATGGCGGTGGCGTACAACTTTGTAGCAGGGAAACTGGGTGGAATTGAAATGCATTTTGTGCCCGCTCCGCTCGTCCCGGGGACGGGGCTCCCGATTCCCTATGTGGCACCCCAAGCTTTCCCGCCGTCGTCCTAAGCGGCACATTCGTCCGCGCTTTGCCGCATTTCCCAGTGATAGAATGACGAGTTTGCACGCTGCTCCGCGAGCCCCGCAGTACGCCTCAGCGTGCGTGGGCTGCGGCTACTATCCCGCTGTCGGGAACCCCGGCTGCGAAAGCGCTTTTTATGCCCAATACGATGCTTGCTGTTATGAAACCCGAAGCCGCTCCTGGCTCGGAGATCCGTGAAGTTCCCATCCCGAAGTTCGGCCCTAACGAAGTCCTCGTCAAAGTCAAAGTCGCCTCCATATGCGGCACGGACCTGCACATTTACAACTGGGATCAATGGGCGCAGCGCCGCATCAAGCCGCCACTCATTCCAGGCCATGAGTTCTGCGGGAACGTGGTCGCGGTTGGTAACGAAGTCACGCTCGTCAAGGAAGGCGATTTCGTTTCCGCCGAGATGCACGTGAACTGTGGCAAATGCCTGCAGTGCCGCACCGGGCAGGCGCACATCTGCCAGCACGTGAAGATCATTGGCGTGGACGCGAATGGCGCCTTCGCCGAATATGTCGTCATCCCCGAGTCGAATATCTGGAAGCTGGACCCTGCGATCCCGCAGGAGTATGCATCGATTCTCGATCCCCTCGGCAACGCCGTGCACACCGTGCTGGCCGGCGATATCGCTGCGAAGACAGTTGCAATCACCGGCTGCGGGCCGATCGGATTGTTTTCCATCGCGGTTGCGAAGGCTTGCGGTGCGACCAAGGTTTTCGCCATCGAAGTGAATGAGCATCGCCGAGCGATTGCGAAGAAAATGAAGGCCGACTTCGTGCTCGATCCGACGAAAGACAACGTGAAGCAGGTGGTGCTCGACAACACCGAAGGTGTCGGCGTCGATGTGCTGCTGGAGATGGCTGGACGTCAAGACGCCATCAAACTCGGCTTCTCGATCCTGCGTCTGGGCGGCAGGGCCTCGCTGCTTGGCATCCCGGGACGGCCCATCGAGATCAACCTTGCCGAGGACATCATCTTCAAAGGCGCCATCGTGCAAGGCATCAACGGGCGCAAAATGTACGAGACGTGGTACCAGATGGAAGCGCTGCTCAAGGCAAATTTGCTCGACTTGCGTCCCGTCATCACCGACCGCATTCCGATGAACGACTTCAGCAAAGCCATGGAGCGCTTGCAGAGCGGCGAAGCCAGCAAGATCCTGATGTATCCAAACGGAGCGAAGTAGAAGACCCATGACGACCACAACCCGTACCAATCCGCTCTCTTATCTCACCGACCAGATGAACGAGCTTAAGGCCAAGGGCACGCACTTTCGGCTGCGGGTGCTCGAGGACGAGCAAGAGCCTGTCTGTACGTTCGACGGGAAGAAGGTCATCAACCTCGCTTCGAACAACTATCTCGGCTTGACCACGCATCCGGTGCTGCGCGAAGCAGCGCTGGAAGCGACGAAGAAGTACGGCGTCGGTTCGGGCGCGGTGCGCACCATCGCGGGTACCATGCGCATTCACCTGGAGCTCGAAGAGAAGATTGCGCGTTTCAAAAATGTCGAGGCGTGCGTGGTGTTTCAGTCCGGTTTTGCGGCGAATGCGGGAACCGTCTCCGCGATCCTCGGCAAGGAAGATTTCATCATCTCCGATGAGCTGAACCATGCCTCCATCATCGACGGCGCACGGCTGTCGCGCGCGAAGATCCTGGTATTCCGCCACAAGGATGCCGCGCATGCCGAGGAGCAGCTTGCCAGCGTCAAGGATCAGCCTGGAAAGAAGCTGGTGATCACCGACGGCGTGTTTTCCATGGATGGCGACATCGGGCCGCTACCCGCTTTGTGCGATGTCGCCGAGAAATATGGCGCGATCATGATGGTCGATGACGCGCACGCCTCCGGCGTTCTCGGACGGAACGGACGCGGTACCATCGATCATTTTAAGGTTCACGGCCGGGTCGATGTGCAGGTCGGTACGCTGTCGAAGGCCATCGGCGCGCTCGGCGGCTATGTCTGCGGATCGAAAGACTTGATCGATTTTCTCTATCACCGCGCGCGGCCGTTTCTCTTTTCCACTTCCCATCCACCATCGGTGGCAGCGAGCTGTATTGCCGCCTTCGATGTCCTGGAACAGGAACCGGAGCGCATCGATAAGCTCTGGGAGAACACCCGCTTCTTCAAGAAGGAGCTCGGGCTGCTGGGCTTCAATATCGGAGGGAAGACGACGCCGGCCAGCGAAACGCCGATTACACCCATCATCGTCGGAGAAGGACGCCTCGCGATGCAGTTCTCGCGCGAGCTCTTCGACGAAGGCGTGATGGCCACGGGCATCGCATTCCCTACCGTGCCGGAGGGCAAGGCGCGCATCCGGACCATCATGACTGCCACCCACACACACGACCAGCTTACGCAGGCGCTGGAAACCTTGCAGCGTGTCGGGAAGCGTCTCGGGATTTTGAACTAGCTCGGATTGCGACGGTCTTAGTCGGAGGCAGGATGCTCATCGACACCGTCGCATTCGTGTTTACGAATGTGTTGATCGCAGAAAAAGCGATCGCATTTGTAACACTTGGCGCCGACCGGGTTGTGGCAAAGCGTCGCCCAATCTTCTCCATGAATATGGTGAGGGACCGGGACATTGCAGGTGTGAAATTCAGAATGCATGCGAAAACCTTTCCAAAAGCGCGGAAAGCATACCGCATTTTTCGCCCTTCGCGAGCACGATCTGGAGTTATTGCGTTGATGCCCCGCTTGCCAATCTATTTCAGCTCGGAAATGACCTTCTTTAGCGGTTTGCTCTTCCAGTGGCGCGAGTAGTTCTCCAGGGAAGCAAAGCTGCGCGATCGCATGCGGTCGATGTAAAGTGTGCCGTTCAAATGATCGATCTCGTGTTGCAGGATCCGTGCGTACCAGCCGGAAGCTTCGATAATGCGCGCCTGTCCCTGCTCGTCGAGGCAGCGGACGCGTACTCGGCGATAACGAGGCACGATCGCTGTAAATCCATCCAGGCTTAAGCAGCCCTCGAAGAATTCGACCTGCCCCTTACCGAGCGGGGTGAGCTTGGGATTGATGATCACGTGAAAGGGAACAGGCACGCGTTCCCGTGCCGCCAGCTGTTCGGAATCGATGTCCTTGCTGTACTCGGGGAGATCCTCGATGATCGCTAGTTGCAGCGGGACGCCGACCTGCGGAGCCGCCAGCCCAACACCGGGCGCATCCTGCAAGGTATCGCGCATGTCTTCAATGAGGCGCGAAATCTCGTGGCTGTTAATTTCCTTCTTTGTCAGGGGCTCTGCCGCAATCCGTAACACGGGCTCCCCAACCTGTACAAGCTTCAGTCGCATCGCCGAATCATACATGCCGTTCATTGGCCTTTCACGTGTGCAATAGCACCCGATACAACGCTGCACCAGCTATGGGGCATCCATGACGCGTATGGCTGCTGAATCTTGTCCCGAACTCGCTCATCTCGTGCAACAACTTGCCGAGGCGATGAACGAACGAAAACGGGTGGAGACCGACGATTCCCACTCCACCGAGGAACGCATGCATTCGGACCAGCAAATAAGCAACGTCCTGGAGGCGGTGCGGGCCCACAAAGCCGAACATCGTTGTGAGCTGGCGGATGACGGCAGCAACTCGCATTCCGCCGCGTAATTCGCAAGGGAAGGCATCCCGAGAGGCCGAATTCGCCTTCCAACGAGCGTTGCAAGTTTCGTTAAGTGTGGAGGATTAAATGATTACCATTTTGCTGGTAATTCTGGTGCTAATGCTGATCGGAGTCTTCCCGTCATGGCCTTACAGCCGCGGATGGGGATACTACCCGAGTGGCGGCCTGGGCCTCGTAGTTCTGGTCCTCATCATCTTGCTGCTGATGGGGCGCCTATAACGCCTTGCTGCTGTAGCAGGCAGAAACACAACATGAGATCGGAGAGTTGATGAAAAGAGTACTTTGCAAGCTAATGCTGGCAGGAATGCTGAGCGCTTGTGTGGCGCCCATTGCCTTCTCCCAGGAGACACAGGGTCCGAAGCAGGACATGAAGGATGCGGGTTCCGACACCAAGGACGCCGCCAAGAAAACGGGTCACGCCACCAAGAAGACAACCAAAAAGGCCGTGCATAAGAGCGCTAAGAAAACCAAAGAAGGCGCGAACAAAGTAGAAGACAAAACCCAGCCGCAGTAGGCTGGGTTCGTTTTTTCTCGTGTTGCGGTCTTAGGCCGTCGCGCTGGCTCGGTTGCCGAGGAGAGCGGACATCAGGTACTTGGCGACTTCTACCGGATCGGCCAGCAGCTCACCTCCAGAAGTCACGTACAATTCACCGTCTCCCAGCAAGGAGAGGGGCAGATCCTGTTCGGATGCTTTGTCTCCTGATGCGCCTGTCTCGATCCGGTTAATCTGGATGGCGTGGCCCTTGATGTCGAGAGAGGCGACAAGGCTGCGGTTTGCGGCAACGTGCTTGATCTGTACGGCGTCGCTGCTCAACTCCTCGCAGGCGATGCGGCTCTTTGCTTCGGGCACATACGTATTTACCGACGTAACGCGCGATTGCAGAGCGTTGACCACTTCGCTCCAAAGAATGCGGCATCGTGTTTCAATTCCAGCGTTGGTGTGCATTACCACTCTCTCAGCGAGGTTTCAGAGCAGGGAACCTGTTGGCATAAAAGAGTCTATGCCCTGCGAGCGCTTTTCCAAGAGTACGGCGGTCACTGTCCGTTCGGTTACTTTGGACATGTCAGAATCATCCAAGGGACAGGAGGAGATTGGTCTTGCACGTGGGCAGCTTCACGGTGGTGCTCTGGCTGGGCTCCTTTGCAGCCGGCCTTCTGGGCGCGCTAACCGGGTTGGGCGGCGGGGTCGTGATCGTACCGCTCCTGGCGCTCTTCTTCCATGTTGACCTCCGCTACGCTATCGGCGCATCGCTGATTTCGGTGATCGCTACCTCGTCCGGGGCGGCCGCGGCGTACGTGCGCGAAGGATATTCGAACATCCGGATCGGAATGTTCCTCGAAATCGCTACAACCTTCGGCGCCCTGTTCGGCGCCTACCTGGCCACCCGCGTTGCCACCTCTTGGATCGCGGTGATCTTCGGCCTGGTGCTGCTCTATTCCGCCTATTTGTCGTCACGTAAACAGATGCAAGAACCCACCGATCTCTCTCCGGACAAGATGGCCACCGCGCTGCGGTTGAACGGTTCATTCCCCGGAAGCGAGGGACCCGAGCCCTACAACGTCCATCATGTTCCCGCCGGGTTCGGGTTGATGTTCACCGCCGGAACTTTGTCCGGTCTGCTGGGGATCGGCTCCGGAGCGGTAAAGGTGTTGGCCATGGACCAGGCTATGCGGATCCCGTTCAAAGTCTCGACCACCACCAGCAATTTCATGATCGGAGTGACGGCAGCGGCAAGTGCGGGCATCTACCTCAGCCGCGGCTACATCGATCCGGGTCTGGCTATGCCGGTGATGCTCGGGGTGCTCGCGGGATCGATGCTGGGAGCGAAGATTCTGGTGCGCGCACGGGTTGCCGTGCTGCGCTGGATCTTCGCGGGTGTCATCGTCGTGCTCGGCATCGAAATGATCTACAACGGTTTGGCGGGACATTTATGAAGCGCATGGACGATCACAGGGCAGAGCAGATCATCGGCCAGCTATTGCGCGCCGGCGTGTTGCTCGCGGCCTTCGTGGTGCTTGCCGGAGGCGTACTGTACTTGCTCCACGCCGCGCATGGCCGTCCCGACTACGGCACATTCCATGGGGTCGCGCCGCAGCTCAAGACCATTTCCGGCGTGCTGCAGGGAGCCATCCACCTCGATCCGGAGTCAGTGATCCAGCTCGGCCTGCTCCTGCTGATTGCCACTCCAGTCGCGCGGGTAATGTTTTCGATCGCTGCCTTCGCTCTCGAGCACGACTGGCTTTATGTGGGCCTCACCCTCATCGTGCTGGGCGTCCTGATCTTCAGTCTCATGCAATCCACCTGAAACCCCGAATTTGTGACCTATGTCGCAGACGCCCGGCGGCCGAAATACTACGCTTTTCGCTGATGGAATTCGGAATCCTCAACAACCGCAAGCGGGCGATCATTGCCCTCGTGCACTCAGTCGTGTTTCTTGCGATTGCGATGATCGGGTTGCAGTCTCCGCCAAGAACCGGGCTTTTCACCGCGCAAGGCCCCCAGTTCACGCCCGGCAAGATTGCGATCTTCTTCGTATACCTCATTGTGACCAGCGTTCTGCTGATCCTCACGCGCTATGCACGCTGCGCTCAGGAGCGCGCTTATTTCGCTTTCTGCTCGTCTAGCGCTGGTGTTGGCTTGCTTCGAGCCCTGTTCGGCGATCCCATCGCGCACGTCGGGCCGGTGGCACGCGTTCTCCTCCTGGGAATTGCGGTCGTAGTGGGTTTCGCAATCCTCACGGCGCATTCCCAACCGGAAGCCGTCTCCGAGAATTAATCTCCTGAAAAAATCGGCCCGATCCGGGAAGGATCAGGCCGAAACGTTCAGTCGAGATGTGGAGGAATTAGAAGTTGAGCTTCAGACCCAATTGCATGATGCGCGGGTCATGCGCGTTCGTAATCTGTCCGTACAGCGGATCGCCGACCAGGGTATCCACCGCACTGTAGTTCGTGTGGTTGAACACGTTGAACGCTTCCGCGCGGAACTGCATGTTCCATCGCTCGGTGAACTGAATGTTTTTGAACAGAGAGAGGTCCCAGGTCTGCAGCCCGGGCCCGAGAATGGAACCCAGCCGGGCGTTCCCGGGGCGAGTATTGCAGTAGCCCGCGGTGGGGTTGCAGGGATCCTGGAAGGCGCTGGTATTGAACCATTCCGCCACGGTGTGCGGAGCTCCCTGGTTGGGATTGCCGACCTGGTCGGGCAACGCTGCGGAGCCGGTCTGCGGCGAGTTGCCGAACTGAACTGCAACCCCACCCGGATCGATCGTAGAGACGGTTCCCGGGTTTATGTATCCACCCGATTCCACCTGCACGATGCCCGAAACCTCCCAGCCGCCGAGCAGGTGCCCGGTCAGCCCCTGCTGCCTGGCAAGGAATGGCAACTCGTATACGAAGTTCGCGTTGAAGACGTGGGTACGGCTGAAGCGCGTCGGGCTGTAATCCTGACCGATATCGGAAGTCACCTGCGGAACGCTGTATTCCGACGGGAAGTGCAGGTTGGAGAGCGTCTTGGACCAGGTGTAGTTCACGGAAATCAGGTTGCTGCCCTTGAAGTGTTTCTGCAGGCTGCTCTGGAGGGAGTTGTAATTCGACTTGAAGGTGGGTTCGTAGACGTTGATGCTGCCATAACCCTGGTAAGGCCGGAGCAGGTTCAGCAGGTTGGCGTTGTCCGAGGTTGGAATCGCTCCCCCCGACGCATTCTGGTATGCAGCGCTCGTAAGATACGCGCCGACCGCGGGCTGATTGATGTCCACGTAGTTAAACAGGTGAGTGCCTTTGCTGCCGTAGTAACCGACATCGAGAACCATATCGCCGGGCAACTGGTGCTGGATGTCGAGGTTCCACTGTTGCGTATAAGGTTGGTGCCAATTCGCCGCGACACCGCCGATGCTTGGAGGCGTGTTGTTGATCGAAGCGCCGCCGTTGCTCGGATTGTCGAGGGTTGCGTTGTAATAGTTGTAAGTGGCCGCAAACGGCGGATTGCCGAAAATGTTGTTCTCCACGATATTGACCGCCACCGAATCGACGAACATGCCATAGCCTGCGCGGATGGAGGTCTTGCCTTTGCCGAACGGATCCCACGCGATACCAAGGCGCGGAGCAACGTACATCGGCGTATTCGTGACCTGTTGACCCCAGGGCGAAGGATGGCCGGGCACCTGCGGGCCGTACATTCCGTTATACGGATCGTAGTTTGCGTTCGCCGAGGCCGGATCCACGCCCACGCAGGTATCGGGATATCCGGCGAGACACATGTTGCCATCGAGACCAAGGGTCGGAGCGTTCGCCGGATTGTAGTAAGCGGGGTTGAAACTCGTCGCCTGGCCGTGTTCGTCGTAGGGCGATCCGAAGCGGGAGAAGCGTGCCCCATACGAGATGGTCAGGTTCGGCCGCGCGCGCCACTCATCCTGTGCGTACATTTCGAGGACATGTTGCCGGATGACGGCATCCACGTCGCTCGAGGATTGCGTGTAATAGTCGGGAGCGCCGGTGAGGAAGTTATAAAACTCCTGGCCGATGCTGTTGCCGGAAAACTGGAAGCTGCCGGTATTCGGCCCAGCCGCGTTTTCGTGCTTCTGATACCAGTCCACCGTGGCGCCGAATTTGAGCGTGTGCTTGCCCAACACCTTCGTGAGGTTGTCCCACACACTGTGATTGCGGTTGTAGTCGTTGTAATTGCCGAATCCCGAAAAGCCCTGCTGGATGGAAAAAGAAATATTCGGAATGCGGTCAAGGGTGGTGGGGAAGGGCAGAATCCCTGGGGCCTGATAAATAGCCGCGACGTCCGGCGAGTTCTGATAGCTCAGGTAGCCGATGTTCTTGCTCAACACGGCGCCATACGAATACGAATAACTCAGATCGTTGAGCAGGGTTGGTGTGAACGTCATCGTTGCGGTTACGACAATGCTACGGCCGGGTGAGTTCGTGCTCGTGGTCGCGATGCCGGGAAGCGGATTGCCGTTGAACAGGCCGCCGTCTTCGATCGTTGGGATGTTGTCGTTGATGTAGTGACCGAAGAACGAAAGCTTGGAGTTGACCTGGTGATCGATACGAACGATTTCCTGCCGATAGTTAAACGTGTTGTGGACGTTGGTGACGAGCGAATTGGAACCATCTGCCGGCAACGGAATGTGCGAGTAGATGTCCTTGAGATAGGCCGCGGCGGCGGGAGTAATCGCGGTGCTCGCAGGGCCGTTACCGGCGCAGCTTCCGTCTGGGTTGAAGGTGAAGCAGTCGGCCGAAAAATCTCCGGAGCGCTCCGCCGCGTTCGGAACTTCGGCTAGCTGCGAGTAGGCTTCGCGAACCCGGCGGGCTTCTTCGGAGAAGAAGAAGAACGTCTTGTTCTTGCCGGTGTTGTAATGGCCGGGAATGTAGACCGGGCCGCCGATGGTACCGCCGAAATCGTTATAGCGGAATGGAGCGCGGGGAACGTCCTGGGTTTTGTCCAGCCAGGTGTTGGCGTCGAGTGCGTCGTTACGGAAAAACTCGTAAACGCCGCCATGGAACGTCGAGGTACCGGAGCGGGTGATGACGTTGATCTGGCCGCCGGCGCCGCGTCCGAACTCCGGGTTGTAGTTGCCGCGCAGCACCTTGAATTCCGCGATCGCGTCCACGCTTGGGTAGTTGAGCAGCGTGTAGTTGCCGCCGCGATCGACGTTATCGGCGCCATCCACCGTCCAGTTGTTCTGGCCGGAGAGACTGCCATTGATCGAAAAGTCGACTTCATTGGTGCCGCCGCTGGGAGCGCTCACGCCGACATAAAGCGTGTCGCTCGCGAGATCGGTGGTGACTCCGGGCATCAGTCGCACCAGCTCTTCATAGTTGCGGCTGCGTAACGCGAGCTCTCGAACCTGCGTGCCATTGATGAGGCCGGTCGCCGTGGCATCCTGGGTCTGCACCTGCAGCGCATCGGCTTCCACGTTGACCTCTTCCTGGTGTCCGCCCAACTGCAATTGCGCTGCGACCTGCAAACGATCGTTTACGTTTAAAACGATGCCGGTCTTTTCATAGGTCTTGAAACTGGGGGCCTCCACCTTCACAGCGTAGCGGCCGATGGGCAGAAGCGGAGCTGTGTAAGAGCCGGTCTGGTCGGTTTTGACGGTACGGAGAACAGCGTTTCGGTCGGTATTTGTAACGGTCACGGTTGCTCCCGGCACCACCGCCCCCGAGCTATCCGTGACGGTGCCGGAAATGACTCCGGTGGTTTCCTGGGCAAACAGACCGGAACAGAGGAACAGCAGAATTCCTAGCAGGAAGAGGGAAAGACTCTGACGCATAGCGGCCTCGCTTGTTCGCCTGAGCTTCGCGCTGTCCAAACCCAGGCTGTTTGTTTAAACATCTCGTCCCTGATTTTTAGGACGAAACGAAATCAATTTGTTGGCGGAGACTTCCTTTAAGGCAATAAAACGTAACACTCTCCAATTACAGCCGCAAGAAGTATTTCGGTCTAAAGCTCGATTTGAAACCGTTTAATTGATCATCTTGTCCCGCAGCTCGCGGGCAGAACGAAGCACTTTTCCGCAGATCCGGGGCACAGAAAGACGAACCTCCAGGTGTTTGACCTGGCTGAACCGATCTGCTTGCTGTGGGCGCACTGGGTTCCGCGAAGTGAATGAGAACATTCGAAATATCGTTATTCCCGAGGCGGCAATAGGATCCTGTTTCACGGTTGTCGCCAGAGCGCATCTTTCCGCACATAGGGCGGAGAGCTTGCTGTTTAAAAGGGATTTCTCTGGCAAAGCGTAAGCAAAAGGAGTAAAAGAAAACGGCTGTAGGGGTGAATCGGATGGGAACAGCACCAGTTATGAAGGATTGGCTTACCGACGAGCGGCGGCAGGAGATTCTTACCATCGTGCAACGCGAGGGGCGCGCGCTCGTTGTCGACCTGTCGCAGCGCTTCTCCACTTCGACGATTACCATCCGCAAAGACCTTGAGTTCCTGCAGAGCCGCGGGCTGGTGCAACGCACCCATGGGGGCGCGCTTCCGGTTCGTTCGAATCACCTCGGCGACCCCTCTCTCCAGGACAAGGAGAAACAACACCAGCGCGAGAAGCTGCGCATTGCCACTGCGGCTGTCCGGATGGTGAAGGAAGGGCAATGCGTCATCCTGGATTCAGGATCGACCACCACCGCGATTGCCCGTGCGTTACGCGAATTCCGGGAGCTCACGGTAATCACCAACGCCGTGAACATCGCGGCGGAACTTGCCGGGACGAGTATCGACGTGATTCTTACCGGCGGCACGCTGCGCAAGAATTCGTTCTCGCTGGTCGGGCCGCAGGCGGAAGACACGTTGCGTGAAATCAATGCCGACATTCTTTTCCTGGGCGTGGATGGTTTCGATACGAAGGTCGGTCTTACCACCCCCAACGTTCTCGAGGCGCGGGTGAATCGCTGCATGGCGAATGCTGCCCGCAAAGTGATTGCGGTGTGCGATTCCAGCAAGTTCGGCAAGCGCAGTCTCGCCGTGATCGTTCAGCCGAATGGGATCCACGAGGTCATCACGGACAAGAACGTGGCCCGCGCGACCGTGCAGGAATTGCGGGAGTCCGGCATCGAAGTGACCCTCGTCTGAGTTACATTCCCTTGCCGTGCAGGCGGACCCGAACGAAGACAACCACGCCGAAAGGATGTTCGCCGTAAAGCGGCGTAAGTTGGGAAGGCTTTTCGTAGAAAGTGAATTGCCCGCCAAATCCAGTATCGGCGCGGGGAATCAGTGGAAAATCCCGTTCATATCCCATCGTGTAGGCCTGCACGCGCGCCAGGAAAGCATCACTGGCATCTGGGGTTTCGAGCAACTCGGCGCTGCGATCCACGCTCTCGACGCGTCCCCACACATAGTTCGACTCCGCGAACTTCAACGTGCTCTCGGCGAGATAACCGTTGAACGGGTGGGATTGTCCGAGCGTGCGGGTGCGTCCCCAGAGCAGCGTATTCGCCCAGTTTCCGCGGGTGAGCGGCCGGTTGTAGCCGATCGATGCCGTCACGCGGAACTGGTTGTCCTGCGGCGTAAGCACCTCGGGGCTGACGATGCGCGCTCCCGAAACTTGACCGATCCAGTTGGTTGCCGGTGCAACCGTGAGGCGTGCGGAATAGGAGTCAATTGCTCCCTGGTCGATGTTCCAGCGGTTTTCATCCGGCTCGCGGCCGTGAAATCCCGAGGCTTCGATACGTGCCTTCTTGTAGGCGAGACCGGCGGTCACGACATCTGCGGCGACGTGGGTGGAATCTTCCAGGTGATGACCGAGCGTAGCTAACGGATCTTCCGAGGCCGAGGTGCGATGAGGATACGCGGTTGGTCCAATCGCCGGATCCCCAACCGGGGCCGCATAGAACGACAGCAGTGCATCTTTCGCGATTTTCAGGTCATAAAGAGCGGCTATCTCCATGAAAAGATCATGCGGGTGCTGCCCATCGACGATGCCTTTTCCGAATGCCGTTTCGCCAACCTGGAAGAGCTCCGGGTAGCGGCGCTCGGTGACGGTGGCCGGTTCCAGGCTCAGCATGGTTCGGAGCGTAAGGTGTGCCCGTCCGAAGTCACGCTGCGCCATAGGCATGATCCAATTCGTGGAGAAGACCTTGTCGCCGCCGCGGGGGCCGCTCTGCTGGATGGCGTTGAGAAACACTTCTCCATGCAGCATCAGCATCCAGCCATCGTGCATGGACATCATCATCGGAACCGGGGTAGAAATTGGCTCAATACTGGTGCCGGAAGAGTCATGGTTTTCGATGGCATCGAGAAATGTAGTTGCCTGCATGCCCATGTGCATATCATGATGGTCGGGCATATCCGGCATCGACTGTCCCCCGGCTGCGAGCGACAACCCAACCAGAGTTGCCGTTCGGAGGGCGAAACGAGACCACCCGCTCATAGGCGGCCTTTGGGGTCGAGGAGCGGTTTCCAAATGGTCACGATATGCATCCTAAGCACGTGGGAGATGATTCCATGCCGTTCAACGATTCTCTTAGAAGTGAGAAACCGGATAGCGCGGTAGAAGCCAATCAAGTCCCACTCCGGGAAGACACAAACCCGGCCGAGCCTGAGGAGATCGAAACTTCGATCGAAGCGGAAGCGCAGGCACAGGCCAAGCACGAGTTCGAAACGCAAAGGCAAATTCCCGATTCGTGCAGAACGGCTATCGTTTCGGTGAACGGCAAAGACGTGGACCAGGTTTCCCTCGGAGCTCACGAACGCGCTGCATGATTGGAAGCCTCCCGAATTGCGTCCCGAAGGATCTCCACTCCTTCGAGCAGCCGGTCCACCTCGGCTGCAGGCGGCGCCAGTAAAATGTGGTCGCCGTGTAGGCCGTCGATGCACCCTTGCATCGGATAAGTAAGAACGCCTCGTCTCCACGCCGCCGCCGCAACCAAACCGGAAAATCTCATCTCCGGAGGAAAAGGCAGTTTCGTCTTTCGGTCCTGGACGAACTCCACCGCCCATAAAAGTCCCATGCCCCGCACGTCTCCCACTGCGGAAAGATTGCCAAGGCCGCGAAGTGCTCGAGCGAAGGGCTTGCCGATGGCACCGTGCTCCGAATCGGCGGCTTCGACCAGCCCACCCGATCGAATCCGCTCGAGAACCGCAGATCCAGCGGCCATCGAGACGGGGTGGGCATTGTAGGTAAAGCCGTGAACCAGTGTTCCGGAGCCCTTCGCGATTGCGTCCACCACGCGGCGCGTCGCGATCACTGCTCCCAGCGGGGCATAGCCGCTGCCAATTCCCTTACCGGCGACAATGATGTCGGGCTCGACGCCCCAGTGCTGCATCGCAAAGTTGCGCCCGGTGCGTCCAAATCCGCTCATCACCTCATCGGCAATCAGCAGCAGACCGTGTTCGCGGCAGACCTCTGCAATCTCCTGCCAATACTTTGCCGGAGGCACGGCCGCTCCGACGGTGGCGCCACTGAGTGGTTCGCCGATAAACGCAGCGGCGCGACCGGCACTACGTTCAACCGCCTCCCTCAGTTCTTGTGCGTATAAGTGATCTTGCTCGTCGGAGGCATAACGTGATCGATAGCAATAGGGAAAGTGGATGTGTTCGAACTCCCGCACCATCGGCAGGTACATTGCCCTTCGCGCCGTGTTTCCGCTGACGGCGAGCGCGCCAAGGGTCGCTCCATGGTAGGCCTGTTCGCGGCTGAGGACCTCGAAACGTTCGGGATGGCCGGTCTCGACCTGGTATTGCCGTGCCAGCTTAAGCGCGGTTTCCACGGCCTCCGAGCCGCCGCTGGTGAAGAACACCGCTCCTCCCTCCAGAGCGTGCCCTGCGAACTCCAGCAAGTCGGCGGCGAACTTTTCCGCGATCTCGGTGGTGAACTGGCTGGAGTGCACGAAGGGCAAATCGCGTGCCTGCACGGCAATGGCATCGATGACATCCTGCACGCCGAAGCCGATGAAATTGACGGCAGCGCTTCCCGAGAGGTCAATGTATTCGTGGCCTTCGGTGTCCCATATCCGTGCTCCATCGGCGCGCGCAGCAATGGGATAGCGCTTGGAAAAGGAACGCGGAAGGATAGGTCGAGAAGTCACTGCGCCGATTATCGTGCGCGCGGCGACGCGAGTCAAAGTGCGCTAAAGTCTGACGAAAACATCAGCGATACGTAGAAGCTCTTTGCCGCTCCGATGCGCTCATTTCCTTCCAGAGCGTCTCCTGGTTCTTTTCCAGCCATTCGCTGCCAGGATTGACTTGCAGCGCGCCGTGCATCCAGCGGTAGGCTTCTACCCGGTCTTTCGGCAAACACTCGCCGGTGGCATACATGGAGCCTAACTTGGAGCGGGCAGCCGGATTCGGTTTTTTGGCGGCTGCCTTCAACAGCAGCACCGCCTGTTCGCAGTCCTTGGTAACACCTCGACCCTGGGCATACATATCGGCGAGCAGCACGGGAGCTTCTCCGTTGCCCTTCGACATGGCGCGCCACAGCCAGGTGCGGCCTTCCGCCGTCGCGCCCGCAGCCTTGCCTTTTTGCAATTCAAAATTTCCGGCGCTCAACGAGGCAGCGGCCGCAGTGGTCGGTTCAATTTCTTCTGACGATGCCGAACGGCGGGACGCCTCAGGCTTCTTCGATACCGAAGCGGTCGTGACGGGCTTAGAAGTTGAGGGGACCGCGGGCGCCGGTTTGGTTACCGCGGTAGCGGCCTGCCTGGCCGCTGGGCGAACCGGCGGGTTATCCGGTGCGGTGGTTGCCGGAGGAGCTGCTTCCCGATCTGCGGCCGCAGTCGTGGCATGCTTCGTCACGGGCGTGGCGGACGGCGTTGCCGGTTTTGCAGCTGAATTCGCCGGGACACCATCGTTGAGTCCCGTCACCGTGGATGCGTCCGCCGATGACTCGGAGGTAGAAGTGGAAGCCGCAGGAGACGGAGTGTCGGTGGCCGGCTGCGGGGGCGTCGTGGGCTGGACTGCCGGCTGATTCGGTTCAGCGATCAGCTCGGGCTTGCCGTTGTTGTTGGCGGCCACGTTGTTGCCCGCAGTCGTTGTCGCGGGACTGTTGGCGTTGGGCTGCACGACCACTGCTTCGCCTTGGCCCTTTCTCTTCGGAAGCTTGATATGCAGAACATCCATTGGGTTTGTGGATTCTCCGCGGCTGCTGGCGCGCCATTCCAACACGCCGAGCACGGCAACCACGGCGAGAACAAACAGGAGAAGATATCCCCGGGCATGGCTGGGCGTCTGGGCGTCTTCGAGAAGGTATTCAGGGTTGTCGTTGGATCCAAGCCCGAGGAATGACGGTCCTGAGACATCCCGGCCAATGTATTTCTCCGGTTCGTCGAATCGCAGAAACGACTCGGAACTTGCTTGCGCTGCGCGCTCTTCTTCGTCCCCGATCGGATACGTTACGGCGGGTTCTTCCACGTAAGGCGCTGGCTCCTGTGCTGCTTCACGGACCGGAGCGGTCAATCCGAGAATGGACCCTGATACGGGAGTATCGCCGGACGAAGAAGGTCTCAGTGAATCGCGGCCCTTCTCTTCCTCGCGCACCCAGCTCACGTAATCGCCTTTTTCTGCAGTCTTCACCACGTGGATGGAATCGGGGGCCGGCTGCGTGTTCTTGGAGAACAAAGGCTCGTCCTGAGGGTCGACGGGGGCCGGTTCGGTGCGCGGCAGGTACTCACCGTGCGCGATGTCCTCGACTTCCGAACGCAGGTTCAGAGGCATCGCCGGCACGTAGCTTGAATGGGTGGCGCTTCCAATGGTCCGCGGGACAGCCACCCGGGTGATCTGCGAATTCATGTCGGCGGTGGTTTGGGAGATGATGAAGGGACGCCGTACGCTGCCGTTCGTTGGACTCTCTTCGTGCTCCGCGGCGTTCGGGGCTGGCTGGTCGCTCGCAGGCGTCGCCGGTGCGGACGCGGGCTCGTTCAGGCGAGTGCCACACATTCCGCAAAAGCGATTGAGCTCGGGATTGTCGGACTGGCAGTTGGGACAAATCATGCGAGGGTCTCCGTCTCCAAAAGTGGCGCGAGCAGCTACGGATATTTTAGATGAGAGCGGCCAATTCTGCTTACGACAGAGTGCGGAACCTCAGTAAATATGCCCCTGCGGATGGCCCATCAGGGCCACTAGCCTACCTAGCCGACCGGTTGCGGATCCATGACTTTCATCGTGTTCAAGATCGTCTCCACGGCTGTGTCGACGCCATGCGAAGTGTTAAGCATCAGGTGGTACAACGAGCGGCAAGGCCACTCCTTATTGAAGTAGCGCTTGATGAACTCAGCTCGTTCGCGGTCGATGGTATCCACCAGTTCCACGGCTTCTTTCTCCGCCATTCGCTTCGATAGGCGCTGGATCTTGAAATCGCGAGGAGCGTACAGAAAGACGTGAAACGCGTCTTTGCGTTGGCGCAGCAGATAAGGGGCGCCCCGGCCAACGATCACGCAATGGCCTTCCTCTCCGGCGCGGCCGATAATCCTGGTTGCCATTTCCACCATGCAGTCGGCATCGAAAAAGCGCTCGTCGTGCATCGGCAACATGCGCTCGTAGCTGCCGCGCCAGAAGACCTTAGCCAATCGCCGCAATGGCCGGTCTATCTGTTCGTCACAGCCGGCGACCACGGAAGGATCGACACACGCTTCCGCGGCAATGCGCGCAGTGAGTTCCTGGTCAAGCAGTTTCCAACCGAAGTGTTGCGCCAGGCGATCCGCGATGACGCTGCCGCCAGCTCCGTATTCGCGCTCGACCGTGATGATATTGAACACGCTACCCCCCGCTACCGTCCGGGCAGGACTGCTTATTGTGATGCATGAGAATATGCGGAGATCAGTCAATCTGCAACGGTTACTGCGGAATTGCCGAGTCGGGAAGACGCCCATCCACGCGGTTGCGGCTGCGGTCGGGAATGGACGACAATGCTGGGGACACGCGTAATATGCTGCCATTCAAGCTGGTATTCAGCGAACACTACCGGTTCCCAATCGGGGAGCACGTATTCCCGACGCGTAAATACGAAATGGTTCGGAACGAGTTGCTGGAAGAGGGCCTCGCCTTCCCGCAAGACTTCCTGGCCCCTGTCGAGGCCTCCGAAGCCGATATCCTGCTCGTCCACTCTCATTTCTACGTAGATAAGCTCATCGAAGGCACGCTTACCGCAAAAGAAGAGCTCCAAATGGAGATTCCGTATTCCTACGAGGCGGTTCGGGGCTTCCTGTGGCATACCGGGGGAACGATCCTGGCGGCCGAACGGGCGCTTGCCGACGGCATCGCCATCAACCTGGGCGGGGGATTCCACCATGCCTTCCCGGATCATGGGGAGGGGTTCTGCATGATCCACGATGTCGCCGTAGCGATTCGCAAATTACAGAAGGCCGGCCGGATTCACCGCGCCATGACGATCGATTGCGACGTTCACCAGGGCAATGGGACGGCGGCGATTTTTGCCAGGAAAGGGGTCGGAGCGGCGGGTTCGCTGCCTTCGAGATCCACTTCGACCATCGGCGACCATCGCTCTGGCAGCATGCAGGAGACTGCCGCCGACGACGTTTTCACGATTTCACTGCACCAGGAGAACAACTACCCGCTGACCAAGCCGTCCTCTTCGATCGACGTGAACTTGCCCGATGGGATCGGCGATGCGGAGTATCTTGCGTGGCTGGATAACGCCCTGAGCTCCGGATTACGCCAGTTCGATCCGCAGCTGATCTGCTATGTCGCGGGTGCGGATCCCTACAAGGAAGACCAGCTGGGCGGCTTGAACCTCACGATGGAAGGACTGATGCGGCGCGATGAACTCGTCTTCCAGGCGGCACGCGCCCGGAACATTCCGGTGGTCGTGACCTTTGCCGGTGGCTATGCGAAGCGGATCTATGACACTGTGCGGATCCATCGCAACACCATCGCTGCGGCGGCCAATGTTTTCGGGAAAGCTCGAGAGGGATGCTAAGGAAGGATGTTTGGGGTGGGTAGTGGGATTCGAACCCACGACAGCCGGAGCCACAGTCCGGAGTTCTACCACTGAACTATACCCACCGCGAAAGCCCAGTATAACAAGCGTGGCGAACGGTGTCACACCGCCTCGGGGTCAATAAAAATCGGAACAACTCAGATAGTAGCCGCACTGTGGGCAAACCAGCTTGCAGTGGCTCTCCTGCAGGCGCGCAGAACAGTTGGGGCACACCTGCGTGGCGTCGACGCGGGGCTTAGGGGGCCGGTCCGGCTTGTTATCGGGGGCGCCCGCGCGCTCCGGTGCCGGGGAATGGTCGCGTTTCGAGCTGTTCTGCACGTCTACCTGCAATCCTAGGACGCTGGGATGTGGGCTTACCAACGACGCTGACCCTTTTTACCCGATTTTCGGGTTCTCGGGAAAACGGCGGTGCCAAAAAGTGTGTGAGTCACAGTCTTTTTCCTTGACTCCCAACAAGTGACTTTGGTTATACTCTTTAGTCACAAGGCAAACCTTAGCCTTGTATGCGCGTTGAGCTATTGAATTTAGGTGCGGAGCGCATTTTCCCCACCCTTTAGGAGAAACAAAATGAAGAAGTCCGTTACGTTCCTGCTTGGTACCTTGATGGTCGCTGGCGTCCTCGCCGGAGCAACCACTTCCACGGCAACAACCAAGAAAGGCAACACGATACAGCCGGTCCTCCGCGGTGGCGTTCCTGCGCCTTTCTGTCAGGGCTGCTCTGGCCAGGGCGGCGGCAACAACGGCGGGAAATAAGAGACAGGCACGGCTGGCTTGGGTCAGTCGGAGCAGGTCAGAATTGCAGCCGACCGTAAAAATTTTTCCAGTAACTATTACTGGGGTAACGAAAATAGGCTTGCCTGAGTGTGAGTAGCCGCATATGCTGCACTTCGTTATGCAGCTACACGGTTACGAAATCGCACTGCTGGTCGCCGGGTTCGTTCTAGAAGCGGCGGTTGTCCTTCGTATTTGGCAAGCTGGTCTCGTGAAAGAGTATCCAGCTCTGTTTCGCTACTGCGTCGCGAACTGCCTTGCGATGATCGGTACTGCCCTTTGTCTCCGGTTCGCCCGGTACACCTCGCAGCAGGTGTATTGCTATTTCTATTGGATTTCGAACATCGCGGTAGACAGCTTGGCTCTGTCTGTCACGATGGAGATCTTCCGCGACATCTTTAAGCCTTACGAGGCCCTCCGCCACTTCGGAACGGTCATGTTCCGTTGGATCGTGGCGGTGATGGTATTGGTGTCGGTAGTTTCCGCCGTGAGCACCGGCAGCACGCACGCAGCCGCCCTTCTGAACAGTGTCAGCATGATGCTGGATCGCGGGTTGAGCATTTTGCAGTGCGGCATTGTGCTTTTCCTGCTTATCAGCAATCGCTACCTGGGAATCTCTTATAGGGAACGCGTTTTCGGTATCGCTGTTGGCTTCGGCTTGAGCGCCAGTGTCACTCTTATTGTTCTCAGCATGTTTGAATGGGTACCACGGTCCATGATGCCTGCGCTGGGCGGGGTCATGAGTTTCGCGGTTTGTGTCGGCGAGGCAATCTGGCTGGCTTACTTCTTCCTGCCGCAACCGGAGCGCAGACTGTCCGATACTGCCCCTGAATCCCGCCGTTGGGAATACGCTCTGGCCAGTATCCATTCTCCCGCTCCCGAAGGAATGTTCCTGAGCAGCATCGACCGTACGGTCGAGCGTCTGCTGACGAAGAACAATGTGGCGCCCATCGCGAAATCCAAAGAAGACAAACATTGGTTCGGGGACTAACCGTCGCCGACTTCTCCAAAGCCGCCGTCTTGCACGGCGGCTCTTTTATTGCAAGTGCGGCGGTCACAGAGTTTCTGAAGCCCGTGAGTATACTCAATCTCCAGAGACCCCTACCGGGTCCGAACCCTGAGGCGTGCAGAACATGGACCAGGCCGAACAGAACCTTCGCGTTGACTACGTTGAGTTTCCTGCGGTAGATCTCGCCGCCGCCGAGCGCTTTTATACCGAAGTGTTTGGCTGGCATTTCAAGCAGCAGAATCCGGATTACATCAGCTTCAATGATGGCCGCATGCGCGGAGGATTTTTCAAATCCACGCAGCTCCGCTCCGGAGGGCCGGTTGTCGTCATGTATTCGATGGATCTGGAAGAGACGCGAGCGAAGATCATCGTGAACGGCGGCTCGATTTGCCGGCAAACCTTTGCATTTCCCGGCGGCCGGCGCTTTCATTTCAACGATCCATCGGGCAACGTACTCGGCGTATGGTCTGATAAATAGAGGGGCTGGCTTTGTTATAATCTGCCGAGCCGCGCTCAGTGGCGCTATCGTCTAGGGGTTAGGACGGAAGATTCTCAATCTTCAAACCCGGGTTCGATTCCCGGTAGCGCTACCAACTTTCCTTTCAAACAGTTACGCTCGATTCCGCGACCCCAGAAAAACCCTCAGTGTGCCGTAACTCAGATTCGGGAACGCCTACTCTCCCTGACCACCAGAGTTTGTCCTGATAGGTTTCCCGTGTGAACGTTGTGGAGCGTGACGGTCGCGCCCGGGATTACGGCTCCGGTAGTGTGCTCACCGTTCCCTGGACGGAGCCGGTATTCGCAACCTGGGCCTGCAGCGCGATCGATAGAAATGAGAGGAACAGGAAAATGCCAGGTCCTGTTCTCAGCCAGCTATGAATACGACAAACCTGATGATCCAACATAGCGTTCTCCTGTAACAGCGCGTGCGGCAGGATTCGCTACGGCTTCCCGCAGCACACCATCTTCACGGCAAAGAGGCTTCGATAACCTCCATTACCCACTTCTCACTTGGGTGTTCGAGATGGGATTGATAGCCGTAGTAACGGCCATTGAATATGTGTTGGAAGAGACAGGCGCGCTCCCCGGCCTGTACCGGATTGCCTTTCACCGCAACGAAAGCCCCGTCGGGAGCCTTGGCGGCAAAGACCTTTACCTGCCACTCGCCTTGCGGTGGATTTGCATATCGATGGGGATAAATCTCGGTGGCCAGATAGTAGATGCCTTTACCTTCCCCGGCGCCATTGGGCACGTAGAGCATCGTGGGCGCGGCAACGGTCTCGGACTCATGCATGAGGATCTTCTCGGCGGCTGAGTCGAGGTCCTCGATGTTAGCGGCACTTTTGACGATGATGTCGAAATAGTTGTCGTCGTTACCGCGATAGAAGTAAAGGTAAAACTTGCCGTTGACAGGATCACGAAAGAGATTGGGATTCTGGTTGCGATTGCGTGGCGCGGGCATTTCTTTCACGAGCGTCTTGATCTCTTTCAACTGAATGCCGTCGTCGGTGGAGGCGAGAATGATGTGGCTTTGTGGTGTGTCGTAGTTGCGTGTAATCGCGAGATAGATGCGGCCTGGAGTTTTCTTATCCGCGCCGACGAGGGCAGTGGGCCAGCGGGCGTTGGTCCAGAGCGGATTCTTTTCGTACTTAGTCCAATGCACAAGGTCGTTGGAGCGCGCCAGCCCGATACCTCGACCTTCATTGAGCCCGTAGTAGCCCCAATACTTGAAACCATCGCGATTCAACTCGACGACACTGAGGGTATGATTCTGCTGGTCGCCCTCCCACGGCTGGGCATCGTTGAGGACCTCTTGCGGCGGCGAAAGCTTGAGGTATGAGAGTCCTTCCTGCGCCGATACCATCAGAGGAAGGGAAGCAGACAACACGAGCGGAAAAAGCCATTGACGGCCATTAAGACGGGGCATGATTTGGTCTCCTGGACTGCTGACTTCCTACTGGGCGATTTGGGCTTCGGCATTCTTACCGCCGAAAGTTGCGTTTGTGATGATTGGCTTCGCCCAGAGACCAACGCTCAATACACATCCAAACGTGAGATAGAGAAACATCATTCCGGTGCGCAGACCGAGCGCATCTCCGAGACGGCCGATGATGAGAGGAACCACCGCACCTCCCATGATTCCGGTGCAAAGAATTCCGGCAAAGGAGCCGTGATGTTCGGAGACTGAATTCAGCGCCAAGGAAACCAGCGTGGGCCACATGATGGAAGCAAAAAGTCCAATCGCCGAAAATGCGTAAAGGGAAACTCGAGCCGGCCCAAAGAGCGCGGCGGTCAAACACGCGAGGGCACCGATCGAAAAGGCGAGGAGCACCTTGCGGCTGTCGAAGAACTTGAACAGGATCATGCCGATGAAACAACCGGCAGTGAGTAGTCCCCAGAACCACGAGACGGCGGTTGCGCCTGACGTGTGTGGATTGAAGCCGTGGTACTGCGAGAGGAATTTCGACATCCAATCCGCGGTCCCCTGTTCCGAGCCGACATATGCGAAGACACAGCCGAAATACAGCCACACCATCGGGCGGCGAAGGAGTTCGCGATACATGGCTACGGAGCCGGCCTGTTCATCGCTCTTGCGTTCCACGTGCGGCAGGCGCACCGCGAGCATCACCACTACCATGAGCGCTGTCGAGATAGCGAAGAGCCAGTACATGGAAAGCCACGGTAAATTTTCCGGAGTGACCGATGCCAGCAACTGAACGACCTTTCCGTGTTGCGCGGCGTGCGGCAGATTTTCCACCATGTAGGAATAGACCAGCGGGCTAATGAACGATGCCAGGCCGAAGATCAATTGCGCGAATGCCGAATTGAAAGCGAAGTGTTCCTCACCGCCGGCCACGCGTAGCAGCGGATTGACGGCGACCTGGAGGGTGGCCATGCCTCCGCCCATGACAAATAGCGAAACAATCGCTACAGGATACGAAGGGTGCAAGGCGAATCCGAGCGCACCCGCGAAACCGGCAACAAAGGAGAAGACCATCACAGGCTTTTCGGTGAAGCGTTCTACCAAAAAGCCGGCGGGAATCGACATGACTCCATACGCAATGAAGAATGCAAATGGCAGAATGGCCGCAGCGGCGAGGCTAACGTGGAAGCTCTCGATGATGTCAGGCACGATGGGCCCGAGGATGTTCGTCAGGAACGACATGACGAAGAAGATCAGGAAAACCAGGCCCACGATGTAGTAGCTTCTGCGCATTCCGCCTCGCCTCATTCGACGACAGTGACTTTTGTAGCCCGCTCGAACTTGCCTGCTTCGCGATTCGCGAGCGCCGCAAGAGCCAGCGTCATCATTTGCACGGGGAGAATTTCCGCGATCGGCCGCGCAACAGCGGGCAGAGCGGGGATTCGGCATGCCGGCTCGGCAGAATCGCTCGCGATCATGGCGCTCTGGGCGGTGCCGTTCTCCGCGATATCAGCGGCGAGACGCTCATTCAGCATGCGTGTGCGCTCATCTCCTGCAAATACACCCACGTAGGCTGCGGGTGTGAGCATCTCGAAAGGGCCGTGCCGAAACGCCGCGCAGCTCATTCCCTCCGCATGGAAGTGATCAGATTCCTTAATGATGAGTGCGCCGGTTCCGACCGCAGCCAGCGAAGGGCCGCGCCCCACAAGAAAAAGGTGCTTCACGTCCCGCAGCCTCTCGCAGAACGCCGCAACATGCTCATCCCAATGGCGGAGATATCCATCGGCTGCGTCTGCCGCGGGCTGCAACTCAGCAAGTCGGTCGGAAGATTTGCGCCCGCACAGCACTGCAGCCAGCACCGGCAAAGCAACCAGCGTTGCTACGTATGTTTTACAGGAAACCGAAAATTCTTCACCTGCATGGGTGAGAACGCTGATATCGGCCTGTTCCGCCAGAGGGCTCCTGGCGGTGTTCGTTACCGCAATCATGGCATGGTTGTCGCCGTAGTGTTTCAGCAGGCGCAGCGTCTCGGCGCTCTGGCCCGACTGAGAAACCGCAATCACCAATGTTGACTCAGTGAGCAGGCGGGGATAGTAGTGCACCAGTTCCGACGTCTCCAGCAGAACCGGCGTCCACCCAAGTTCCGCCACTTCAAGCGCCAAAGGATGAAGCGCAAAATACGATGAGCCCATTCCGGTGAGCACCAAGCGCGTGAACTTACGCTTCGCGAGAAGCTCTGCTACCTGCTCAATCGCCGGGGAGACTTGCAACGATTCCCAGGTCGCTCTTACGGCTCGCGGCTGGTCCAGAATGTCTTTTAAATACCGTCCCTGTATGACAGAAAGATTGCGGCTCAAGCTATCCCCCAATTTGGGTAAAACGGTGGTGCCAAACGCGAGCGGCACCAATCAATCCGGTTTGCGGTCCTAACGAAGCCAGACGAATGTCCGTCTTCTCGAAAGGAACTTGTGTGCAGAGACTGCGGATTTCGGACTTGATCCCCTCCATGAAAAGGTCGGCGCTGCCCATCACGTTGCCACCAAGAACGATGACTTCCGGAGTAAAGAGGGTGATGAGGTTCGCGAGCCCCACGCCCAGGTAATGTGCCTCGCGCTGAACGGCTTTCTTCGCGATCGGATCGCCACTGCGTGCCAACTCACAAACACGTTTTCCGGTAAGCGGCTCCTGGTGGGGATCGGCGGGAGTATTCGCAAGCATCCATTCGGTCATCGCCGGTCCTCGCGCGAGTACCTCCCAGCACCCGTGAGCACCGCAAAAACACAACGGTCCGGATGCATCGACAGTGTGATGCCCGATCTCCGGATGCGCGCCGTCGACACCGCGATAGAGCTTTCCGCCGATCAGGATCCCGCCACCAATGCCGGTTCCGACGGTAACGAAGATCATATGGTCGCGTCCGCGACCGGCGCCCCAAAACGATTCACCCAGCGCGGCGGCATCGGCATCGTTCTCCATCGCGACGCTCACGCCAAATCGATCGGCAAAATCTCCGACCGGATTGGAGCCTTCCCACTCCTTAATGAAATCTGCGTTTCCGATACGCCCTGTCATCGGGTACACCGGCCCCGTGCAACCGATGCCGATGCCATCGATGGTTGTATCCGCTTTCTCCGCACAATCGCGGAGCATCGTCGTCATCCGGTCGAGAGCGACGGGAAATCCGAGATGCGCCTCCGTGGAACATTCTGTTGAAGCGCGGACTTTGCCATCGTTGTCCACCAAACCCACTGCGATCTTCGTTCCGCCGATATCGACTGCACCAATCATCGATCTCCCCTACTTCCACTCAACTACGGCAGCGTCGTATGCATCGATTTTCATCTTCCAGCCGGCACCTTCGAGTTTCATCGGCCGCGGACCTTGCGGTGTAATCAAGCGCAACGCATGCAACGTCTCCGTGCTGGTGACGGTCACGTCTTCGGCCTTAGCGCTGTGATTCACAAGCACCAAGTAGCCCGAGTGCGACGCCGTGAGCGCCGTGGCTTCCACGCTCGGGCTGTCGGTACGGAAAAGCGGCTTCACTCCCGTCGATTCGCGGAACGCCTCGTAGATGCGCTGCGTGGTTTCGGTTTTTTCGAAGACGGCAGGAGTTGCAGCCAGATAGGCTTCGATGGGATACGCGGAGACTAATGTCTTTCCTTTGCCGAGCGTATTGGCGACAAGCGCGGGGCGGCCATCCTGGTCGGTCGCGATCACGGTACCGCCAAGCACTTCCAGTTGCGCGCCGAAGTAGCGCGAGCTGGCACTCGGAATTGTGAAGTGAAACGTGTCGCCCTTTTTCAGAGAGCCAAAAGGTTCGACGATGGTGATCGTGATGTCGGTGGCGGGATTCCAATCGGCCAGGCGCGCGCCGAAAAGAGATTCCATGTTTGGAATCGCGGCATCCGCGGCAACCGACGCATAAAGGAATCCGCCCTCCTCTACGTACTCCTTTGCTTTCTCCCAGAAGTCGGAATGGGGATGCGCGAGGAACTTGCTACCCGTACTGGTGAGCGGCGACGGCATGAAGAGCATCGGACGCTTCTGCCAGTCCGAGTATTCGCGAGGGAAATCAGCCTTCAGCCCCACACGATGCGCTAGCACAAACGTCGAGATAGCGGAACTCATGAGCCACTGGTTTTCGCTAGTCGCGTTCGGCTGCGGCTGATTCGGAATCGCGTCCCCGTCTTCGGTCGAGAGATACGGGATGCTCTCCGGCCCTGTAAGCCCGAGGTGCGAGAAATCGCCATGTGGCTTCGCCCATTCATCGGGGATGACGATGGCCACGTCTGCCGCGGCGGGTGCAACGCCAGTCAGGTCAAGTTGTTTCACGACCTGCGCGAACTTTTTAAACTCGCGGGCCAGCGGCTTGTCCTGGCGGTCCCAGGTCGTCATGCCCCACTGCGTCTCTTGGGGCGTCCGCAGGTAAGGCGTCTTGTGATATTGCTGCGGCGAGGCGTCGGTATAGCACCAGAGATCGACGCCTATCGATCCGGCGGCAAGACCGGAGTACATCATGAGCTTGTCGTAAGTGGCGACGCGCTCCGGTGAATATTGCGCCGTCGAAGCGCCCATCTCGTGGATCATCACGGGATGTCCGGCCCCCTGCGAGAGGGTGATTTCAAAAGCCGCGCCGTAGGTTCCCCGCTCGGAGACGAGAGGATCGGGAAAGAGATCGGGGTTGTAGAGAGTGAAGGGATGCACGCTGAAGAAATCGACTTCGGGCGCGATATTGTCGGCGCGAAAGGGTCCGTGGCCGATCTCTTCGCCGCTCGTGCCAACAACGATGGGGTGCATCTTGTCATACTTACGAATACCGTTGACGATCAGGCGCGTCCAGTTAATCGCGGCGGCGTCGGTTGTGTTGGGAACGATCCAGAATGGAGGTTCGTCGGTCAGATCCCAGGCGATGATCGCTGTTTCTTTGCCGTAGCGTTTGCCGAACTCTTCGGCAAAATTGGTCTCCCACATGAGCATGTCCGGATCGGTGTGCGGATTGCGGCCGTGACGCCAGGGGACATCCCAAAAAGCTTCGCCAACTTCGCCGCCGATGAAGAGTGAAGGGTGGAGATAGATCTTGTATTTATGGGCCAAAGAGATCAGGTAGTCGAGTTGCTGGAAGGCTTCGGAGTTGTAGTCTCCGGCGCGAGGCTCGAACCATGCCCACATTACATCGAAGCGCGTGACCGTGAATCCCAGTTCGTGCATCTTGGCGAAGTCGGCTTCGATATCTTTCGGATCCCATTGGGTGGTCCACTGCATGGCGGCTTTTGCCGGAACCCAATGCGCGCCCACGGGGATAAAACGCTTCCCATTGGCGACGAAATATCCGCCATCGAGCGAGACCTGCGGTAGGTGTCCACTCTGTGGTTCACCCTTCGCCTGCGCCTGAACAACGCGACTTCCTATTAACATAAGCCCGACTGCAATCGTGACTAAGAACTTCGCGACGAATTTTTGCAAGTTGTCCCTCATTCGGCTGGCCGCGAATTAGAAGCTCAGCTTCAGCGCGAATTGTATCTGGCGCGAACTACCGTTGGTTCCCGTAATGCTGCCCGCCCCGGCGCTATCCGTCGCCATATTAGGAAGCCCGAACTGCGGATGGTTGAAGAGGTTGAAGACTTCGGTTCGAAATTGAAGCAGGGAGCGCTCGGAGATCTGGAAATCCTTGAACATTGACAGATCGACGTTCGTGCTTCGCGGCCCGCGCAGAATGCCCCGGCCGGCATCGCCAAACCGCGTAGCCGTCTGGCCTCCGCCAATCGACGGCGGAATCACGAACGCACAGGGGTTGTACCAGGTTGTGAGCGTGTGAATTTGCGTGGGAGCCACACACCCGGGGTTTGCAGCGACCGGACCGGCTTTGTTTGGATCGCCGACAATGTCCGGTCGAGGCGCGCCAGAGCCTGTGTTCGTGGGATCAAAATCGAGCAGCGGAGTGAATGCCTGCCCAGAGTACGCGCCCAGGATCCCGTTTACTTGCCAGCCGCCGAGGATCCAGCGCGACGGGCCGTTGCTCGACAAAAAACGCTTGCCCGGGCCGAACGGCAATTCGTAGGTCCAAGCGGAGGTGAACTGATGCCGGTAATCGGGACCGTTATCCCCGCGCTCGGCTGCCAGGTTGTGTGTGTCCTGCGGTTCGAGATACTCATTCTCCTCGGTCTGGCCGATGGTGTGCTGCCAGGTGTAGCTGTCCAGCATCGACCAGCCCGAAGAGAACCGCTTTTCAAAGCGCACTTGCAGCGCGTGCGAGATCGAACTGTAGTCGTGCATCTCAGTACGAATCGCGGCAATGTTCGGAACCGTCGCGAAGTACGGTCGGCCAAAATTGCCGGTGGCGTCGGTAAAGTTCGCATCGGACGGAGTGACCGGCTGATTCAGATTAGCGAGGTGCGCAAGATGGACACCGCGAGTTCCGACATAGGCGACTTGAAGCACCGTGTTCCTGATCAACTCGCGTTCGACATTGAGGTTCCACTCTTCAATATATGGCGTAGCGTTATTGAAATTTGCGGCGCTGGCGCGGCCGCTCGGATCGGTAACGGTCGAAGGCGAAATCGGCGCGAAACCATTGGAGATGATCGCAGTAGGGAGGCTGGGCGCGTAGTTTTGCGCGGCGCTGCTGAACAGTCCCCCAGGATTGAATGCCAATTCCGCGTCGTTCTGGTTCGCCTGTTGGTCAAAGAAGATCCCGAAGCCGCCCCGCAGAACGAGCTTGTCGCTCCATGGGGTATAGGAAAATCCGAAGCGAGGCGAGAAGTTCGTCCAGTTCGTGATGACTCCGGCGGAACGGCCGATGCCCGGCATTCCCGGCGCGACGAATTCGCCGGTATTGAAATCGAAGTTCGCCATACGGTTGTGGTCTTCGACCATCGGGGTAAACAGGTCCCAGCGCAGGCCGAGGTTCAATGTCAGCTTGGAAGAGACGCGCCAGTCGTCCATGGCATAAGCGCTGAACTCTTTCCAACTCATGCCGTACGATCCGCTTTGCCGGTCGATGGACATGCTGATCGGATAACCAAGCAGGAAGGTGGCTAGTGGATCACCGGGGTCGTTAGGGTTGTTGGTAGCGCGATCGGAGGTGTACTGGCCGTCGAAGTTGAGCACGCCAGTGGGGTTCAAGGCCTGGAAGAACCCATGTTTGCGGAGGCGAAAGTCGGCGCCGAATTTGAACGAATGAGCGCCGTGGATAAAGGTTACGGCGTCGATGGCCTGGTAGTTGTTCTCGCGCAGGAACTCCGGGAAGCAGCAATTGTTGCCAAGGCCGGCGTATCCGCCAATCTGGATCCACGGCAATCCCCCGGTCTCGATCAGGTTGTTCGGGTCGTTCGCGCCGGGAAGTCCGAGTTGCGTCGCAACATCCTGCCCCGCGAAATTACTCACCGCATCGACCACGTAACGGAAATATCCGAGTTTAAATTCGTTGATCAGATTTGTAGAGAAGGTATGGACGTCACTGATGCCGGCGGCGCGGGCATCATCTTTAATGGTCCCAGAAAACGTTCCGCCTCCGGCTACTCCGGGCATTGGGTCGGGATGATGCGCATTCACATTTCCCCAGCTGAAGAAGCCGAAGAGACCGTCTTTCGGGGAGAGCTGATGATCGACGCGAATGTCGAATGCGTCCTGGTTATTGGTATAAAGCGGGTTGGAGCGGAAGTTATTCACAGGGTCCGGAAGGTTCGGCTTGGGAAACACGTTCACGATATTGCTGGCTGTCGCGTTCAGGTACGGAGCGAGATTGTTGTTCAGGATCGGAGTTCCCTGGTTGGGATCCGTCGTCGAAGGCAGGTACAGCTGTCCTCCGATAATGTTTCCTCCGCTGTCTCGCTGAAGCAGATCGGAGAAATCGCCGGCGCGGTGAGCGAGAGAGGGCACCGGCAAGATATCGGTTTGAGACTGGCGAATGCGGGTGCCCTGGTAATCCGCGAAGAAAAAGGTCTTGTTCTTGAAGATCGGGCCGCCAATCGTGCCGCCAAACTGATTCTGTTTGTAGGGCGGGATCGGGGCAGTGGGATCGTCGAAGTAATTTTTGGCGTCGAATGCGGAATTGCGTAGGAACTCGAAGAGGCTGCCATGCAGTTGGTTCGTCCCTGACTTGAGCACAACGTTTACAACCGCGCCGCCACGGCCGATGTCAGCTCCGGCGTTGTTTGCCTGGACTTTGAATTCCTGAATTGCATCGATGGATGGCTGGATGATCTCGAAACCAATTTGCTGCTCGTTGTTGTCGAAGCCGTTCAGCAGAAAATTGTTGTTGGTGGCCGTGAGCCCGTTCACCTGGATCGCGCCATTCTCGCGTTCGTTCTCGGGGACGCCGCCTTGTTGCGGAACGGTGGATGCCGCGCCGACAGGGCCTGCATTCACGCCCGGGCTGAGATACGCCAGTTGAATGAAGTTGCGGCCATTGAGTGGAAGATCGTGGACCTGCTTCTCTTCAATGACCTGTCCGATCGACGAGGTCTGCGATTCGATAAGCGGCTCTGCCGCCGTGACTTCAACTTTTTCCTCAGCGGATCCGATGACCAGCGAGGTGTTGATGCGGACGACCTGGTTCACATCGAGTTTGAAAGGCGGCTGCTCTGCCTTCTTGAAGCCGGAGCACTCGACGCTGACGACATAAGTTCCGGGCTTCAACTCGGTGATGACGAAGTCGCCGTCGGCATTGGTCTTCGCCGTCCGGGTAACGTTGGTCTCGGTATTCGTCACCGAAACCGTGGCGCCCGGTAGAACTGCCTGCGTGGAATCTCGGATGGTGCCCACAACGCGCCCGGATTCGACTTGGGAAAACGCCACGCTAACCAGAAGCAGGACCAGGCAAATGCAAAAGAGATGTCGAGGATTTGGGCGGCGTTCGAGGGTCTTATGCGGTTCCATTTTCGCTTCCTTAGTCGCGATATTCACATGTTCCGTCGGGCATGGCAGCAAGCTTCGATCCAAGCCGTGAGTATGAAATCATCATACGTATACATGTTGTCAAAGAAAATCCGCGCGACTCAGTCCCCGGAGATCATGTATCAATTCAAAATATTGAAAATAAACAAGTTAAATAAAGATATGACGCCATTAGGGACGGCTACGAACCATTCGGATGTTCGAGCCTGCATACATATCATGCAATGTGATTATGTTATATTGGCCCGCGAGGACGTCTCATCCGATGGCACTCGTAAAAATCCACGCGGTACACCCTTCCGAACTGAAGTTGATCCTAGATGGAACCAGCTTTGTTCCTTATTACGAGCAGATCGTGGAGCAGGTACGCGGGCTGGTGAAGCGCGGCCAATTGCAGGAAGGCGACACCTTCTGCTCGGAGGGTGAAGTCGCGCGATTCTTGCGGATCAGCAAGATGCCGGTGCGCCAGGCGTTTCAGAAGCTTCGTTCGGAGGGGCTGCTGATGATCGAGAAGGGCAAGAGGCCGACAATCGGGTCCGGCCGGATGCCGTGGGATTTTCAGCAGCTTCGGGGCTTCAGTGAAGAGATGCGGCGGCGTGGCCTTTCACCGTCGGCAAAGACGCTGGACCTTCGAGTTGAGGACCCTTCCCAGGAGGTTGCGTTGGCGCTGCGCCTCTCCCCGGGCGACAAGGTGTATCGACTGAAACGACTGCGCTATGTGAACGGTGGGCCGGTGGCAGTGGTGACGAGTCATCTGCCGGCGCGGCTCTTTCACGGATTCGAGCAGCACAACCTGGAGAACCGCTCTCTGTATTCGGTGTTCGAGAATGTGTACAACCGCAAGCTGCAATGGGCTGAAGAGGTCTTCGGTGCCGTGACCGCGGATGAAGATACAGCGACGATTCTTGAGACCACGATCGGAAGCCCGATGCTGATTGTTCGTGAAACGACCTATGACGTACAACGGCTACCGATTGAATACAGCATCTCGCTGTTGCGCGGCGATCGTTATACCGCAACAGTTGTGTCCGTAAGAAAGTCGTCGAACTAACGACTTTTCGCAGCCGTTCGTTTTCTAATCCCGGCTCGCACCACGAACGCAATCTCAGCACCTTGCAGAAATCGTGTTCGGGTGGAGCGTACTAGGGGGAGGACGGTTGGGTGTCTGAAGTGCCGACCCTGCCGTAAATGTGCCGCACGCCCTAAATAGGCCCACGAAAACAAAGGGCTTATGCCACTCTTGCAACAACTCCTCTGTGCGGGAAGACTTGTCTGTAATTCAGTCGCGAGCTGCCCACGATTGCAGATCTGCATCTTGCCAATATCCGTTAATCGAAGGGCTGGAATAGATCTGTGGCGAGCACACGCATCTGACTAATGTGAGCATGCGATCCCACATCGAAGATCACGCCCTCATAGGTGACTTGCACACCTCTGCATTGATTAGCAATCGCGGTACTCTTTCATGGCTTTGCTTGCCGCACTTTGACTCCGAGGCATGTTTCGCCAGCTTGCTGGGAACGAACGAGCAAGGTGAGTGGTCGCTCTCTCCCAAAACCTTCAGACGCGTCGACCAACGGTATCTTCCTGGCACATTAATTGTTGAAACCACCTACACGCAGCACTCCGGAGCTGTTGCGTCGGTGACGGACTTCATGACGATGCAAAACGGCCTTTCCTCGGTCGTGAGAATCGTACGCGGCATAAAAGGGATCATTCGCTTTCGAAGCGCGTTTTGCCCGAGGTTCGATTACGGAGCGGGCAGGCCACATATCGCGTTCAAGGGCAAGACCGGGTGGTGTGTCGTATCAGGGCCCCACCGTCTTACACTGCGCAGCAATGTGGAGCTTCGTTGCGGAAAAGGCAACCTTGAAGGGGACTGGTCCGCGAAAAGCGGCAAGAGCTACTACTTCACTTTGCAGTACGACACCGCGTATTCCGGGAAAGAGCCGGCGATGTTTTCGCCTCACGCCGCGCAGCAACAAACCGCGCGCGATTGGAAGAAATGGATCACTCAAAGCAAATATCGTGGTCCGCATCGGTCACAGGTAGAGCGATCGCTCATCACCCTGAAAGCGCTCACGTATGCCCCCTCCGGAGGCTTGGTGGCCGCCCCCACGACATCACTTCCTGAGAAAGTGGGGGGCGTCAGAAACTGGGATTATCGTTTCTGCTGGCTCCGCGACACGACATTCAGCCTCGAATGCCTCTTGGAATGCGGTCTGATGGAAGACGCCCGGGCGTGGTTGGGATGGCTAAGCCGATCCGTCCAGGGTGATCCCAGCAACCTCAAAATTATGTACGGCATTACCGGCAAACACGAGCATAGCGAATGGGTCGCCGATTGGCTGCCCGGGTATGAACGATCAAAACCGGTTCACATCGGCAACAAGGCGTCTTCTCAACTTCAAATTGACACGTACGGCGAGGTGCTCGACGCGCTCTATCGAGCGCGCCGCCACGGCCTTTATCCACATGAGGATAAGAGCGGAGCGGCTCTGGAGCTTCCCTTGCTCGAACATCTGGAGAAGATCTGGTCTGATCCCGACAACGGGATGTGGGAATTCCGTCCCGAACGACGCCAGTTCACGCAGTCGAAGGTGATGGCTTGGGTGGCATTCGATCGCGGACTTCGCATGGTGGAGGAGTTTGGTATCAAGGGGCCCGTAGACCGCTGGCGCAGGATTCGTAAGCAAATCCACGCAGAAATTTGTAAAAAGGGCTTTCACCAGGGCATGAACAGCTTTACTCAGGCCTACGGCACGAAGCATTTGGACGCGAGTCTTTTGCTCATGCCAATCGTTGGTTTTCTTCCGATCGAGGATCAACGGGTGGCAGGAACCGTGCGTGCCATCGAGAGGCATTTAATGCACAAAGGGTTGTTGCTGCGTTACGACACCAGGCAGGTTATCGACGGGCTGCCTGCTGGTGAAGGGGCATTCTTGGCCTGCAACTTCTGGCTGGTAGAGGTGTACATTTTGCAGGGACGACTCAAAGAAGCTCGCGCTCATTTCGAAAAATTGTTACGTCTCGGCAACAGCCTCGGTCTGTTTGCGGAGGAGTACGACAAGAAACACGGATTGGTGGGGAATTTTCCGCAAGCCTTCTCTCATGTAGGGCTGCTAAACGCCGCGCTCAGTCTTGCAGCAGGAACATCCGTTCGGCTGCGGAATCTGACCGAACCCGCAGTACAGCGGAAGCATCCAAGCAAACGCAGCAGCATTCGAATGTAAACGAAGGGTTGTCATTCCGGTGTTTAGTCCGCATCTCGCCACCCTCCCCTCGCCGGCCTTCCCGGTTTTTTCCCCGCACTCGCCTTATGCTCGCAGCATCGTTCGTTTGAGTTTTGGCGTGTTGTGGGCCATGCTCGGGATTCTCACCATTGTCATTGGCCTGGTGTGGTACTGCATTCATACGTTCAAGGCGAAACCGGATCGACCGACGCCGAAGCCGATTTACGGAAACACCAAGCTTGAAATCGGTTATACCGTTTCTTTCTTCCTTATTCTTGGCGTCATTTTAGTTTTTTCCATACGCACGATGAAGGCTTCTGACCCGGTCAGTTCACAGTCCGACACACTGTTGATCGTGGCCCATCAGTGGTGGTGGGAGATTCGTTATCCGGGCACCGGCATCGTTACCGCGAATGAGATCCACATTCCGATTCAAGCGCCTGAGCAGCTCAGTCTGAAGTCGGCCGATGTAATTCATGATTTCTGGGTTCCGGAACTGGGCCGCAAGATGGACATTATTCCAGGCACCGAAAACCACACATGGATTTCCGCAGACTCGCCGGGCACCTATCTTGGCAGTTGTGCCGAGTATTGCGGAGTCGAACACGCATGGATGCGGATTCGCGTGATCGCGCAGACCCCGGCGGACTTCGCAGGATGGGAGGCGGCGCAGGAAGCGGTTCCAGCCCTACCGTCGATCGGGCTGGCGGGCAAGGGGGCGCAGTACTTTCGGCAACTCAGCTGCGCCAGTTGCCACACGATTCGCGGAACGGGAGCGACTGCGCGAGTCGGCCCTGATCTTACCCATGTCGCGTCACGAGAGACACTGGCGGCGGGGCGGCTTGTGAACACTCCGGAAAACCTTGCGCACTGGCTACACGAGCCCGATGTGGTTAAGCCCGGCTGCAAGATGCCGAACTTGCACCTTACCCAAGATCAGCAAGCGGCGCTGGTCGCCTATCTGGAGACTCTGCGATGAGTGAAGTTCTGGTCACTCCCACATCCATGCAGGAGCTCGAGCGGTTCGAGAAAACTGCCGGCATGCTGTCATGGCTTGCCTCTTGTGACCACAAGCAGATCGGCATTCTCTACCTTCTTACCGCAGCGATGTTTTTTCTAATTGGGGGCTGCGAAGCACTGGTCATGCGCATCCAGTTGGCGCTCGCGAACAATCATTTCCTCAAGCCTGAAGGGTACGATCAGCTCTTTACATTGCACGGCACCACTATGATTTTTCTGGTGGTAATGCCGGCCCTTCTCGGACTTTCCGTGTACCTGCTGCCGCTCATGATCGGCGCACGAGACATGGCTTTTCCCCGCATGAACGCGCTCTCATACTGGTTGCTTCTCTTTGGCGGAATCTTCCTATATACGAGCATCTTTTTTGGCAATGCACCCGACATGGGATGGTTCAGCTATGCGCCGCTCAGCGAGAAGCCCTACTCGTCGCTCCCCGGAGTGGACTTCTGGGCACTCGGCCTGCTTTCGATCGGCATTGGAACCGTAACGACAGGAATCAACCTGATCGTAACTACTTTCACGATGCGGGCACCGGGCGTCACCATGAAGCGATTGCCGTTGTTTGCGTGGATGACGATGGTCAACTCCTTCCTCATCGTCTTTGCCATGCCCGCTCTGAATGCCGCGCTCGTCATGCTGTTGATCGACCGCGGCCTGCACGCTCGTTTTTTTACTCCCGACACGGGTGGCTCCCCCATACTTTGGCAGCATTTCTTCTGGTCCTTCGGTCACCCAGAGGTTTACATCATGGTGCTGCCGGCATTCGGCATCATTTCCGAAGTAATTCCGGTTTTTTCGCGCCAACCCATCTTTGGATACGGCTTCGTCGCGGCCTCGACCGTCGCCATTGCACTCCTCAGTTTCGCGGTGTGGGCGCACCATATGTTTGCCGTCGGCCTGGGACACTCTTTCGATATTTTCTTTGCCGTTGGCAGCATGCTGATCGCTATCCCCACGGGCATCAAGATTTTTAATTGGGTGTTCACGATGTGGGGAGGCGCCATCCGTTTCACCACGTCCATGAAATTTGCGACCGCTTTCCTGATCGAATTCACGATCGGCGGCTTAAGTGGAGTCATTTTTGCGACCGTCCCCATGGATTGGCAATTGACGGACTCTTATGTGGTCGTCGCCCACATCCACTACGTCCTATTCGGAGGCACCATGTTCGCGATCTTTGCCGGGATCTATTACTGGTGGCCTAAGATGACGGGACGCTTGCTCTCCGAGCGGCTGGGCACGTGGCATTTCTGGCTGACAGTCGTCGGGTTTAACGTCGCGTTTTTCGTACAGCATGCTCTCGGCGTAGCGGGCATGCCGCGACGGGTTTGGACGTATCCCGCACTGCCGCACTGGCAAAGTCTCAACATGATCTCCACCATCGGAGCGTTTATTCTGGGCGCCTCCACCCTGTTTCTGTTTTGGAATTTTTTCTGGAGCCGCAAGCACGGCGCGATCGCCGGCGCAAATCCCTGGGAGGCCTGGACGCTGGAATGGGCGACTTCATCGCCGCCGCCCGTGTACAACTTCGCGCAGATTCCTCCGGTGCATGGCGCACGGCCCTTATGGGACCTTAAACATCCCGAGCAGCAGGACCGCTACCTCAACAAGTAGGAAAGAAAGAGCGAAAGCGAATTCCGTGCAGAGCACTGAAGTGAAAGGCATCCCAGCGGACAGGAAGGCGGTTTACGCTACCTTGCTCTTTCTCGGCTCCGAGGGAATCTTCTTTGCCTGCCTGATCGCGGCCTACGTTTACTACACTGGCGCCTCGCCCAACGGGCCCAATGCGCACCGCGTTCTCGATCCTCTCAAGACCGGTTTTTATACGCTTTGCCTGCTGAGCAGTAGTCTCAGCATATTTGTGGCAGAGCGGGCCCATCGGAAGCGGAGATGGGGAGTTAGCCTTTGGCTGGGAGTGACGATGCTGCTCGGCGTTGTCTTTCTTTATGGCGAGATGCAGGAGTATCGCAAATTGCTTCATGAAGACGTCACGGTAAGCCGGAATCTTTTCGGAAGCACTTACTACACGCTGACCGGCTTTCACGCGCTGCACGTCACTGCCGGGCTCATTTTGCTCGGCATTGTGTTCGTCATCTCAATCCGCAGGCGGGTCGGAAAGCCCCAGAGCATAGCTCTCACCTGCATCTCTTATTACTGGCATTTTGTGGACGTCGTTTGGGTAGCGGTCTTTTCTGTCGTTTACCTATGGTCAACGCACAGATGATGGATGGCATGACAACGTGGAGACTATTGCTGACCGCGTGGGACTTCGAATGGTCCATCAACCTGGGGTGTGCGTTCGCTCTGGCTCTTTATTTCTGGAGAATTCGCGCTGGTTTGCGAAGGGTGTCGTTCGCGCTCGGCATTCTCGTTTTGTTCCTGTCGCTTCAATCGCCCCTGGATACTTTGGGAGACACGTACTTATTCAGTGCGCACATGGCGCAGCATCTCTTCCTCATTCTCATTGTGCCCCCTCTGCTAATCCTGGGAATCAGCGGGGCAGAAGTCCAAAGCTGGCTGCGGGTTCCGAGCGTCGCGAGAGCAGAGCGCACGCTGGGCAATCCTTTCGTCGCGTGGTTTACGGGCGTCACAACCATGACGCTTTGGCATATTCCCGTTCTTTACAATGCTGCGCTCTCTCATGAAGGCCTTCACATTTTTCAACATCTGACGTTTCTCGTCACTGCGACGATCTTCTGGTGGCCCGTGCTACACCCTCTTCCGGCTCGCCGGCTCGCCCCGGGTCCCGCCGTCGGTTACTTATTCGCAGCGGCGGCGGAAAATTCTGTTCTCGGGATCATTCTGACTTTCATGCCCGTAGGGCACTATCCGGCTTACTTGCGCCCCTCCGATGCGCTGGGTGCACTCAACCTAATTCGCAACCAGTGGGGATTATCTCCGGCGTTAGATCAACGACTGGGTGGACTGCTGATGTGGATCCCCGGCTGCTCGATTTATTTTGTCGCGATTCTCGCGGTCATCGCGCACTGGTACGCGCAGCCGGAAGTTGAGACGGACTCGAATTCGTCCATGATGTGCCGTGAACGGAGTGTACAGTGAGAAACAATCGTCCTCACCAGCCGAATCTGGGAAGAATGCTGCTTAGCGCCGTGGTTGTGGGCGCCTGGGTGATTTGGCGCGTGATTCGGGCCAAGCCTATCTTCGGGAACGGAGACGCTTTCGAGAAGGTGGCGGAGTTCCCCGCCGAGAGAACGATCGCGAAAGACCCTCCGATGTCGATGCCTAGCCTGTCGAAAGACACGCCCGGCTCAGCGCCGCTTGACCTTCTGTTACGCACCGCAGCAGCCGAAGAAAAAGACGGTGCGACTATTCCATCAACTATGAGGACGGAAGCGCCGAGGGCGAACGCCGATGAAGGAACGATCAGCGACGATGCCGCAGAAGTGTTGGCATCGCAGTCTCTCTCAATCTCTCTGATTCCTGGATGGAATGAACCGGCTCCCGACCGTCTGCCCGTACCCACGTTTGCTCCGGCGGTCATGGCAATGGGCATTGTGACTTTTGCAATGGGCATAGTTACCACGTGGTATGTCTGCGTGGTGGGGGCGATGACTTTTGCCGTGGCCGCTTGGCGCTGGGTGGGACAGTTACAGGGGGAGTGAGCTTATGGCAGTGAATACAACGGCGATGCTACGACGCCGATTTCTAAAGATGATCAGCATTGGCGCCGGCGCGGTCGCGGCTGCTGCAGCCGGCGTACCCCTTATTGGGCTTCTCATCAGCCCGATGAAGCGCAAGTATCCGCCGCTATGGCAAGACGTTGGTCCGCTAGGCCGCTTCCAAGTTGGCGAGACCGTGCAGGTAAATTTACTAACCTCGAATCCGCTGCCGTGGGATGGCCCCGCACAACGCGTGGCTGCGTGGCTGCGCCGAAACAACGAAACGGACTTCACCGTTTATTCGTCGGAGTGCACGCATCTCGGCTGTCCCGTGCGCTGGATTGCCAGTGCCGAACTGTTTATGTGCCCGTGCCATGGCGGGGTCTATTTCAAAGACGGCGATGTTGCCGCCGGGCCGCCTCCCAAGCCCTTGCAGCAATTTGCCGCGCGCGTGATCGACGGACAGGTACAAGTGCAATGGAAGGTTGAGGAAGTGCAGTACGCGAAGCTGAATCTATCCAGATGTCCCGAGCCTTCTCTTGGCGAAAAACATGGTGGCGATAACCTTAAAGACAAAGATAAAGAGGAGGCCTGATTCGTGCTTGGAATTCCGCGCCTCATTGCATGGCTTGAAAACCGAACTGGATTCATTGCAACAATAAAGCCACTCCTCGAGCATCCGGTCCCGAAGGGAAGCAAGTGGGCCTACGTCTTCGGATCGGCTACGCTGTTCTCATTCCTGTTGCAAATTGTCACGGGCGTGGTACTCGCGACCATGTACGTTCCCTCTACCAACAGTGCCTTTCAGAGTCTCGTCCACATTCAGGACGACGCTCTCTTCGGACACATTGTTCGCGGCATGCACTACTTTGGCGCATCGGCGATGTTCCTCTTCATAGGCGTTCACATGCTGCGCGTCTTCCTTTACGCGTCCTACAAATATCCTCGCGAAGTGAATTGGATCTCCGGCGTCATGCTGCTGATGTTGACCCTGGGCATGGGCTTCACGGGACAGTTATTAAGGTGGGACCAGAACGCTGTGTGGTCCGTCAACATCGCCGCGAAACAGGCAGCGCGTGTTCCTTTCATCGGCGGACTCATGTCACGGCTGGTTTACGGTGGCGATCATCTGAGTGGAATTACCCTTACCAGATTCTTCGATCTTCACGTGTTCGTGATTCCAGCTACGATGATGGCCCTGATCGGCTTTCACCTGTATCTAGTTATCTACAACGGAATCTCGGAACCGCCGAAGCCAGGCTCTCGAGTTGATCCCGCAACTTACAGAGCACAATATCAGCAATTGCTCGACAAAGAAGGTGTGCCGTTCTGGCCCGATGCCGCCTGGCGAGATGCGCTGTTCGGTTGTCTTGTCATCGCCGGCTGCATCACGCTGGCCGTTTTAGTAGGTGCTCCCAAACTTGTGCCTCCCGCGGATCCGAGCGTTCTTCAAGCCAATCCGCGACCTGATTGGTATTTGCTGTGGTATTTCGCAGTTCTGGCACTTAGCCCTCACGCGCTCGAGTCTTACATCATGATTCTCGCGCCTCTTCTTGTCTTCGGTTCGATGTTCCTATTGCCGCTTGTTTTTAATCGCGGCGAGCGCAGCCCCGGCCGCCGTCCATGGGCAGTCGCTTGGATTGTCATCGTGTGTCTGGGAGTTCTTGGACTGTGGCGCGAAGGTAAAGTAGCGCCTTGGTCACCGCGGTTTGATTCGCCACCGCTTCCGAATTCGCTACCGGCCGGCGCATCGAGTGCTTCTGTTCACGGGCAAGTGCTCTTTCACGACAAGGGGTGCGAGTATTGTCACACTATCAATGGTCTCGGCGGGCTGAGAGGGCCAAATCTTTCCAACGTCGCCAACAGACTGACCGAACAGGATATGATCGTGCGAATTTTGAACGGCGGCCGCAATATGCCTGCCTATGCCGGCATTCTACATCCCGATCAAGTTACTGATCTCGTCGAGTATCTGAAGACACGCAAGCAGCATGCGGGACCGGACGTTACTCAAATACCGTGATCAGTTTTCAATACCGTGTCCATAGGGAACCCCATGCATTCAGCAGCTCAGGAGTGCTGGCGAGTTCAATGCCGCACCTTCAACCGTTAGTTCCCAACTAATCGGCCGCGCATACATCAACTGGCACTTAACAGCCATCAGACCTAAATAAGAAGATTAGGAGGCTTTATGGAGCACTTGAACGGTGCCACAAGAATTGCGTTCCTAGGAATCGGTCTGCTGCTGACTGTCTCTGGGTTCGCGCAAAGCGGAACCCCGGACGATCGTGCCGTGACCGCTCCAAACAGTGCTGTCGACTCGGCACAAGGGGCAGCGGCACAGGGCGCACCTATGGTGCTGGTGGATCCCGCAAAGATCTATAACGAGAGCCCGATGACTTGGGTAGGAAAGTCAGTTGAATTGAAGAACGTGACCGTCCAGGACACGAATAACTCGGGCAATTTTTGGGTCGGTTCTGACAACGATCACCGCATGTTGGTTGTTAAGAAGAAGGGCAATGACAATTTGAGAGCGATGAGGATTCACAAAGGCGACGTTGTAACGGTAAGCGGCGAGGTGCAAGCTGCCAGTCGTTACCAGGCGGCAGAGACTACGGCAGAATCGGGATCCATGCACGACGCTGAAAAGACATCCGGTGTTTTCCTGTTAGCCGATCGACTTCACGTGGATTCCTCCACCCATCGATAACCGTAGCGCAGGACGCGGCGCGAAGAAATCGATTTGTTCTTCGAACGCCCGCTTGAACTCCTGGTAAGTTTTGCGGAGCAAACACAGTTGGCTGGCGGAGGCAGTTGTTTGTTGTGACCGTGGCCCTCGAGGGATATAGCTTTTCAAGCTGGTCCATTAAGCGCATCGCGCCGCGAATGCGCGCAAGCAGGCAGCGTGAGTAAACACAAACACGGAGCCGGCAAAGAGGAGCGGACGAAGGCTTCGATCGTCAAGTCTAGAGATCGCCGTCCGCTGCCGACCAATATTTCAAACGCGGTCGTCATTAAAGATGAAGACCTGTTTGTGCTCTGTCAAAATGACGGCACCATTCCCTCCAAGAACACGCAGGGATTCGGAGCTTATTACCACGATTGCCGATATTTAAACGGCTACGAGATCACGATTGGGGATTCTCGACTCAACCCTCTTGCTAGCAACGCGGAGCGCGGCTATATCGCGCAGTTTTCTCTCACCAATCGCGACGTCAGCTTAGCTGGGAGCAACAGGATAAAAAAACAAAGCCTCGGAATCAGCTGGCAACGGATCATCCAGGCTGCCCAGCTTACGATTCGAGATGCAATCACTTTCACGAACTATACAGTTACTCCGCTTGAGTTCGGTTTGTCGTTTGCGTTTGAAGCAGACTTTCGTGACGTTTTCCAGATTCGCGGTTATCCTGCTTCGCAAATCGGGACGAAGAAAGCGCCAACATGGCATCGCGATACACTCGTGTTCGAATATGACGGGGCCGACGGGCTTTGGCGCAGCGTCGCGATCAGCATCTTGCCGCGTCCGAAAACCCGCTCTCGCAAGGGAGCCGGCCTGGTTATTTCCCTGAAAGCCAACCAGAGCAAGACGATTCGCTTGAGCATTCGCCTCGGGGAGTCTGAGACAAACAAGCCAGCCCTCCCGACTTCTGCTTCTACGCAGAAAATGAAGGCGTTATGCGGCCGCCTGGACAAACGCGCAGACGAGTGGCTGCAGGACCATTGCCGTCTGCGCAGCAGTAGCTATCTCCTGAACCACGTGTTTGAACGTTCCATTCGGGATCTGGGCACGTTGCGAACTTTGCTTGAGGGTGAAGAATACTTCTCAGCAGGGTTACCGTGGTACGGCGCTCTGTTTGGACGCGACAGCATTCTGGCATCTTTGCAAACCTTGGCGTTCCGGCCCAGGATGGCCGAGCACACCTTGCGCCTGCTGGCGAAGTATCAGGGAAAAGAAGTGAATGCGTGGCGCGACGAACAACCTGGCAAGATCATGCACGAATTGCGCGTTGGTGAGATGGCCCACCTGAACGAGATTCCACAGACCCCGTACTATGGGTCGGTTGACTCAACGCCATTATTCTTGATCCTGCTGGCCCGGCATGCGAACTGGACAGGCGATCTGTCATTGTTCCGTGAGTTGAAGAGCTCCGCCGACCGTGCGTTCGATTGGATCACGCGTTACGGAGATTTAACGGGCGACGGCTATCTACAATACAGTGCTACCTCGAAGAAAGGGCTCGGCAACCAGGGATGGAAAGACTCCGGGGACTCTATCGTGAACGCCGACGGGACATTGGCCAAACCGCCGATTGCGCTGATCGAAGTGCAGGGCTATGTTTTCCTGGCCAAGATCTCCGTCGCAGAGCTTTATGAACGCGCGGGAGATCGCGATGCAGCAAAGCGCCTGCGTGCTGAAGCTCACGAACTTCAAGATCGATTCGAACGAGACTTCTGGCTAGAAGAAAAGGGAATCTACGCCCTTGCTCTGCAAGCCGGGTTGAAACCGGCGGCAGTAGTTTCATCCAATGCCGGGCAAGCGCTGTGGTCAGGAATCGTCGGGCGTGACCGGGCGAAGAAAACCGCAAAATGTTTAATGTCGAAGTCGATGTTCAGTGGTTGGGGAATTCGGACGTTGTCGGGCGAGGAGCGCCGGTTCAACCCGGTTGGTTACCACCTCGGAACAGTATGGCCCCACGATAATTCTATTGTTGTGGCAGGATTGCGAAAGTATGGCTTCGACCGAGAGGCTTGCGCAATCATGGGTGGTATCCTCCGCGCCTCCGGACATTTTGAGCGCTTCAGGCTTCCCGAAGCATTTGCTGGATTTTCGAAGAGAGATTTCGACCTTCCGGTACGATATCCGCTCGCTTGTCATCCACAAGCATGGGCTGCCGGTTCCGTGCCATTCATGATCGAATCCCTGTTGGGTCTGGTTCCGAAAGCTTTCGAGAATCGCCTGTCGATCGTGCGACCAGTATTACCTCCCCTCATCAAGCGATTGCACCTTCAGGATTTGAGAGTAGGAAAGGGCTCAGTGGATTTGAACTTCGAGCGCCGGCCAGATGGCACGGTTGACACGGATATCCTCCGAATTCGTGGAGGACTCGATGTTGATGTTTGCAGTGGAAGGGTTGGTTAGACCTGTGGAAGTCGAACCCTATCTCCGGCAATTCTGTTAGTTCGCTGATCCCCCCTTGGCTGAAAATACGCGACCCAAATCGAATGCCCACAAGCTGCAGACAAGGGGTAACTAGGGCCGGACCGACGCGGAACTCGCGCGGCGTTTAGAAAACTTTTATCCCTCTTTTACTCGGTCTTTATGCGGCCTCCCATGTAATGGGACAGCTATTCCAACGTCGCGAATGCGAGAGGAAAGCTGTGAACCGCCTATGATGTCGCCACAATGCAAGGGTCGTTTGCGAACAAGTTGGCACCTCGCAATCTCGAAGGTTAAAACGTTCAACGTCACAACAACTTCCCTCCTGTCAGGCCTTATTCTCGCCTTCCTGGTCCTCCCGCTTGCTCCTTGTGGCTTCGCCCAGGACATGGATCGTTCCAGTCCTCCAGGAGGTCCCAGGATCGCGAGACTTGGGGACGCGCCCCAGGCTTCGACGGATGCGGCGTTGCCCGGCAGCGAAACCGAGACGAAAGCAGCGGCTCCAAGCGGGAAGCCTGCTGGACCCGCGAGCCAAGCGGATATCTCCGTGGAACTTGAGCGCATGAAGGCGCGCATTGAAGAGCTGGAACTCCAACTGAAAGAGCACTCCGCCGCAGAGCCTTCTGCGGACGATCAAGAAACCCTGGTAAGCACCAGGGAGGCGGTGCAGGAGACTGCCACATCCATCACCGGGAATGCGTCGCCGCAGATCCCGAAGCCCGGGATAACGGAAAAGCCCGCGCCTGCCGTACCCTTCGCCTATGCGGACTGGACATGGCTCAACGGTACGGCCCGCAACAAGGACACGGTATGGGATTCCAAGTTCTTTACCCCCGAGATCCGCTTCGACGCAAATTATGTGATGGATTTCAATCATCCGCGGGATGACACGATCGGCGGTTCTACCGAAACATTTCGGTCCGAGGAGGTCCAGTTGGACCAGATCAGCGTCGGGGGAGATTTTCACTGGCAAAACGTTCGTGGGCGAATTTTGACTATGGACGGGATGTTCGCCACCACGACGCCGCGCAATGATGCGAGCCCGGGACGCGGACAATGGGACCTGCGTGACGCGTACCGCTACCTTTCCGAAGCCTATGGCGGCTACCACTTCGACGTGAATCACGGGCTGAACGTCGATGCCGGTATTTTCGTTTCCTATATCGGCCTGTTCAGCTACTACAACTTTGATAATTGGGCTTATCAGCCGTCGTACGTGTCGTCCAACACACCATGGTTCTTCAACGGTGTGCGCATCCAGTGGTTTCCCACGGACAAACTGAAGATTGAGCCGTGGATCATCAACGGTTGGCAGTCATACGGCAGGCTTGGCGGTAAACCAGGCTTGGGCGGGCAGATCTTGTGGCGACCGAAACCATGGGTTTCCATGGTGTTCAACAACTATGGCATGGGGGAGGACACGCTGGGCGCCGGCCTCGGCAACTTTGGCCGTTCCCGCATTCACACCGACGACAGCATTGAGGTCAAGTACTACGATCGCCCGGAGAATGTTCTCGACAAAATGGCGTTCTCTCTGACGGGGGATCTGGGCTGCGAATATGGCCACGGGGTGAGTTGCCACGGCAACACGCCGGCCGGTCCTAAGCAAAGCTTTGCGGGGTGGATGCTCTACAACCGGTTTTGGTTTAAGAAGGACCTTTATGCCGTAACGCTAGGTGGAGGCGCGATGGATAACCCAGGCCGTTATCTCACGCTGCTTCCTCCCATCAACGGTGCGGATGCGATCTCGGGATCGCCGTACTTCACGCAAAATCCAGGCGACCCTTTCAAGGCGTGGGATATGACAGCCACCTTCGACTGGATGCCGAGAGAATATATTACGTTCCGAACCGAGTACGGATACCGCCATGCGAGTGTGCCGTACTTTACGGGAGCCGGCGGCATAACGCCTCCCGGAGGAAACACGGGTACCCCTTCGGCAATTGTTCCCGGATGGGCTCCGGATCTTCGCAAGGATGAGCCAAGGCTGATCTACGCCATCATGGTGAAGTTCTAGCTCAGCATCGTCGCGCTCGCATCGAGCCGGCATCACGAGACCCGCGCAACCGCTGCGGGTCTTTTCTTTTCATCCCGCCAGAATCGGAGCCGCTGCTTAACGAACCTTTTATGCAGGCTTTATTCGGTCTTTAGGCCATTCGATCTCTAATGAAATGGATGCGGAAGCGACAGCAAGGGCGCTATGCCCACGGGAGGCGAAATGCTTGTAGTCATGACGATGGTTGGCGTGGCGTCTCTCGCCGTCGTTTATCTCGGCGTTTTCTTTTGCGCAATTTGCAAAGAGTGCAGGCACGTCAAGATTTGCAGGCTGCTGAGGATTCCACCGGGCGAGGGGTCGGACGCCGCCACGGTTCATGGCGTTGTTGATGAGCTCTACAAGATCGCACATCCGTTCGTAACCATTTCCGGAGGTGCGGCACGACCGCGCAATGAGGCTGACGGTGTTGTGCTGCAAATGGAAAAGCCTCAAGGCTGGCGGAGGGCAGGGTAGGCAATGACAATCCAAGACAAAGCGGTTGAAACGTTCGCAGCAAGCTTTTACCGGTATCATGGTGCGCTCGCTCGAGATTTTGGTTGTAGTGATGCTCTGGATTCCGATTGGAACGAGCTGACGAGCAATGAGCGCCGGCGACTGGTTGCCGCCACGCGGCTTGCATTCCTCGAATTGCAAGCGGAGCCCGAAAGTTCGACGGGGGAACTTCTGAAGGATTGGGCGAGTGGCGGAACGGAAGGCCGCGAGTGCGGTTCCTGAGCCTGGAAACTATGCGGAGAGGAGGATTGCGATGTCGGTAACGGCAATGCTAAGTCACTGGTTTGGCGGACACACAATTTCGAATTCGACGTCATTGGATGAGCCGGTGAGCGCCGAGATTACAGCCGGAGATTTCCGCCTCGATGTGGAGCAACGCCAGGCCTATTTACGCGGAAACAAGCTGCCGCTTTCCTCGGCCGAGTTCGATCTTCTCCGGTTTCTCCTGTCGCACCGCAAGATGCTCGTAACCCCACACACCGTGCTCTCCACCGCGTGCGACGCGCTGAAGATTCGCCGGACCGAATTTCTGAAACACCTGGTCTCGCTCAAGAGGAAATTGGACGAAGGCTCGAAGCCTGATCTTTACCTGCACATCGAACCATGGGTGCTCTACGAATTCGATCTCAACCCGCGAGATCCCCGGTAAGCCGCTCCATCCGTACACTCTTCATTTGAATGTTGGGTGACGCCCGTGCCACAATCGGCATCCCTCAATCGAAGTTGTGCAATCGGGGAGCCACAGGATGGGCAAACAGCGACTTCCGAAAAAACCTTGCGCCTATCCCTCGCTCTACCAGATCAACACGCGCATTTTGCTTCACGAACTCTCGCAAACGCTTGGTAGACGCGCGACGCTCGACGATATTCCAGAACAGCAACTCAAGGAATTTGCGAAGCGAGGCTTCGACTGGATCTGGTTTCTCGGTGTGTGGCAAACGGGACAAGCCGGGCAAGAAGTTTCGCGCGCAAACCGCGGATGGCTCCAGGAATTCCGCCAAACCTTGCCCGACTTCCAGCTGTCGGATGTTTGCGGCTCCTGCTTTGCGATTACCGGGTATACCGTGCATTCGGATTTCGGCGGCAATGCAGCCTTGCGACGCCTGCGAGAGCGGCTCCATACGCATGGAATGCGGTTGCTTCTGGATTTTGTTCCAAACCATACGGCCTTGGATCATCCCTGGGTCCAGGAGCACCCGGAGTTTTACATCGCGGGGAGCGAGCAACAGTTGCAGCGGGAACCGCAGAACTACATTCGACTCGGATCGAAGATCTTCGCCTACGGGCGCGATCCTTACTTCGATGGATGGCCGGACACGCTGCAGTTGAACTATGCGGAACCCATGCTGCAGGAGGCAATGCGGCAAGAATTATCGGGCGTTGCGGCGCTCTGCGATGGTGTTCGCTGCGATATGGCCATGCTCATTCTGCCCGATATCTTTGCCCGGACATGGGGGCTGCGGGCCGAGCCGTTCTGGCCGTCCGCACTCCAGTCCGTTCGTTCCAAGAAGCCGGACTTCCTCTTCATGGCCGAGGTCTATTGGGATTTGGAGTGGGCCTTACAACAACAAGGCTTCGACTACACCTACGACAAGCGTCTCTACGACCGGCTGCGCGACGGACACCCTATACCGGTTCGAGATCACTTCCGAGCCGATCTCGAATTCCAGAATAAGTCGGCGCGTTTTCTCGAAAATCACGATGAACCGCGCGCTGCTTCCACCTTCCCATGGGAGCTCCACAAAGCTGCTGCCGTCCTGACCTACTTCTGTCCGGGATTGCGGTTCTTCCACGATGGCCAGTTGGAAGGGAGGACGAAGAAGGTGTCGGTCCATCTCTGCCGCCGCCCAGACGAGCCGGTTGATCAGACGATCCGGGCCTTCTATGACCGCCTTCTGGTATGCGTTGATCAATCCGCTTTACGCGACGGCCGTTGGCAGTTGCTTCCTTGCACGCCTGCGTGGGAGGGCAATTGGACGTCGGACTGTTTCGTTTGTTTTTCCTGGAGCGTTGCCGGCGAGCTGCCGCTCGTGATCGTCACCAACTATTCGGCAAATCAGAGCCAGTGCTACTTGCAGATTCCGTGCGACGACATCCGGGGCCGTGAAATCCATTTCCAGGACCTCATGAGCGATGCGGCCTACACGCGCGATGGCGATAACCTGCTGTCTCAAGGTCTCTATCTGGATTTGCCCGCGTGGGGCTATCACATTTTTCGCTTAACGATTGCTTAACCGCACGCGGTGTTGCTGATCCCGAGCTTCCCTGGGTAGGGGCAGCCGCGATCGGATCACATCGCAATCAGGCCTTGGCGATAGCCGCGGCTTACCGCTTCCGTGCGGGTGGCTGCGCCGAGCTTGCCGAGTATGGCGCTGACGTGGAATTTCACGGTGTGTTCCGAGATTCGCATTCGGGATGCGATCTCCTTGTTGCCCGCGCCTTCCGCGAGCCGCGCCAGAACTTCCAACTCTCGGGCGGTGAGCGCTTCACCATGCGGTAGATCGCCCGCGTCTCCCAACTCCGAACCGGTCGGCAACAACAGGTTGAGCAGATCGGCCGAGACGACGGCCAGGCCTTGGGCAGCGGCTTCGAGAGCGGCGGTAATCTCCCGCGGCTCCGCATCGCGCAACAGCAAGGCACGAACGCCGTTTTGCAGCATCTGCCGGATCTGGCTGCGATTGAGATCGTCCGTGAGCACGACCAGTTGTGCGCCGGAGTGCCCGGCCGCTGCGAGAAAAGGGCTGAGGGTTGCGACTTCCGGAGCTTCCAGAAGAACGACATCCGGAGCCAATGAGCGGACCGTACGTATGGGGTCTGCGCGATGAGACTCCGCGTCGCATACCTCGAAGCGAGCGTCGGCATGCACAAGCGCTTCAAGGCCCGCTCGCGTAATCGCCGACTTCGCCCAAACAAGTACCCGGATCAAACCGCCTCCGCGCAATGCACCTCTCGCAAGAACTCCTCCACCGCATCACTGGTCACGGCGCAACCCAGGCCCGCGACGATCATGCTGTTGATGCCGATGACGTTGCCCTGAGCGTCCGCCAGCGGTCCCCCCGAGTTGCCGGGCGCCAGACGGATATCCGCCATCAGCCACGGCGAACTTACGGCCGCATGATGCACGATGCCTGCGCACACGGCGCCATTGCCGTCATACGGATTTCCCACCGCAATCACCATCTCACCGGGCCGCAGCGTGCGCGCGCTGCGAACCGAGGCAGCCGGAAGTCCGCGAGCGCCTATCGCCAGTGCCGCCAGGTCGATCTTCGGATTACGCGCCAACAGCCAGCTCTCCAGCCTTTCTCCGCTCTCGAGCTCGACTTCATGCACCTCCGAAGAGGCCACATGAGCGTTGGTCACAATCAATCCCTCCGAACGCCAGATCACCCCGGAGCCGTGCGAACCCTTCGAGCCGTTCACCCGCACGGTAACCCGCCGCAACCACTCCGCAATCGAGCCAACCGCGTTACCGATACTGATGCCCGCGGAAGTACTTGGATTCACAGCCGTCGCCATGGCTATCTCCGAGGCTTCTCGCCGATGGTCGCAGTCTCACGCACCAGCTTTCCGCCGCGCACCAGTTCGAGCACAACGGGTTTGCCAACGTTTTCCGGATCGAGTGCAGGTTGCAGATCGCGAATGTGGCCCACCGACGCGCCATCAACCGAAATCACGATGTCGCCAAGCATGATCTGCGATTTTTCCGCGGCGCTACCGGGCGCCACGGTGACAACGAGAAGACCACGGTCGGCTTGAATTCCTACCGCTTGGCGCGTAGATGCCGGCAAAGCCACTGGCTGCACGCCGATCCCCAGATAGCCGCGCGTTACATTGCCGCGAAGCAACAGTTGATCCACCACGCGGTTCACCGTGGCTGTCGGAATCGTGACTACCGAGCGCCGGGGACCCGAGGTTGCGATTCCCAGGACCTCTCCGCCAGCATTCACGATGGGACCACCGGAGAAACCGGTGAACGGATTCAGGTCAAGGCGCAGCCAACGATCGACGCGAGCGCCCTGCCATGTGCGCCAGGGACCTCCGATTGCGCTGAGGATGCCGTGGGTGACCGCCAGTCCTTCCGTGCCGCGTCGGCCCACGCAGAGCACGATGTCGCCGACCCGCGAAGGCACGTCATCGCGCCGCGAATCGGCGGCGCTTGCGCCTTCCAGTTTGAGAACGGCGATATCCGTTCCCGGATCACGGCCCGCGACAGTGGCTTTGGTTTGTTTGCCGGAAGGAAGGATTACGCGAACTTCTTCGTAGCTTCGAATCGTGTGCTCGGCGGTAATCGCCAGGCCCTCACGCCAGATCGTTCCGCTGACGCCGTCGCGCCCACCGTCGAGAACGGCAATTACGGAATTGCCGGCGCTCTCCACCGCATTCGCCAGATCATTCGAGAATTCAACCAGGGAACTTGCCATCTACAACTCCAGGCGGCCTGTTGCCGCTGGAGATAGAGTGCGTCAGAAATGGCTTGCGCACATCCGCCGGATGGGTAGTCCGAGGCTAGACGGTCGGCTAGCCCCGGGGATCGCCTACTGCGTCTTTATGGCAAGTTCGGCTTGCGGTGCCGCTGCTTTGCGGCGAGCGGCGAGAGTCTTCAGCATGCGTTTCGGACGGCTGGCCGTCTGGATGACCATCCGTTCCTGCAAGAGCAACTCGGTCGCCTGCACATAGACATCTCGATGGAACCATTCCTTCACGATGTCGCCGCAAAGGAAGTTTCCAAACGACAGAAGGCTCATGCCATGGTGGTGCACCATCCAGGTCTTTACCAGTCGCGGTGAGCGGAACAGCGAATCCACTGGACCGAAATCCGCGGATTCATAGAACCCGCACTCGCCAAACCATCCGCGGTTCGCCATGCGCCGCAGGTTGCGGATCGCCGCTTCCGGATCGATGCGCAGAGCCATCGCCGTGGCGTACGGCGCTATCACCAGGCGCTCTTCTTCCTCGTTCTGCATCGCGAGCCCCGGAATTCCAAAGAAGCGGTAGCCATACACGCCCTCCGCATTCATGTCGCTGTAAGCGGATTCCGAAATACCCCACGGCACGCCGAACTTATCGGCGTACGCCTGTTGTTCCTTCACCGCGCGGTCCATGGCGCACTGCAGCACCGAATCGCGATAGGAGCCCGTCCAGATCGCCGGCATCAGGTATTCGAACATCGTGCCTGCCCACGAGATCAGGGCCGGTCCGGCGGAGGTGGCCACATGTTTCCGTCCCAGCTTGAGCCAGACCTCCTGCGGGATCTCTCCCTTGGCGATGGCGAGGAACGCCGCAATGCGCGACTCCGACGCGAGCAGGTCGTAGCACGCCGCATGCAGCTCCGCTCCCGTCACCGAATATCCGATAGACAGAAGTTTGCGGCGGCGGTCGAGTAGGAAACTGAAGTCCATCCCCACGAACCACGCGTCTGCTTCGGCAGCGATCAGGTTCAGCTCCTCCACCAGCGTCGAGGTGCGCGTGTACGCCTGACCCATCATGGAGAGCAGCTTTCGGCAAAGGTCTCGATACTCGAAGGATTCGCTGCCCTGGGCGATCGCATTCTGCACCTTGTTCTCGAGATCGCGAATCGTCGCCGGAAGTTGGCAGAGAGGGACCTGCATGCCGGCATTCCGGATCGCCAGGCTAAGGCTCACCGGCTGAAATTCCGGCAACAGCCAGGGCATGTAATCCGCAAGCAGGCTGTGCAGGCCTTCCCGGCGTGCTTTGAACTGGTCAGGGAACCACGTCGTAATCGGTTTGCGGTCGGCAGGCTCGTCCTTCATCAAAGAGTCGGACAGTATGGCCGATACCCGTTCCAGGAGCGTGCTCTTCCGCCGGTTCCGGATCGTGCGATTCGCCTTCCACGAAGAGACGGCTTTCAGGTCCGCCAGCGCGCGCACATGATCGTCATAACCCTCGGCCAGGGCGGGCGAAAGCAACGGCTTCTCCAGCATCACTCTCGACCCGTGATTGAGGGTTACCAGCGAAGCAGCCAGGTTGCCACTATCTACGCTGGAGACGAAGCGTGGCTCCAGCGGAGCGAGACTGCGCGTGTCATACCAGTTCACCAGGTGCCCGCGGTGGAGTTGCAGCCGCTTCATGGTCTTCAGGGTGCGAAGTGTCTGCTCCGCAAATTCCGGCACGGTGAGATAGCCAAGTTCTACCGCGATCTGTCGCGCATTGAGCAGCAGACCGAGATTGGTCGGGGACACCCGGGCGGCCACTTGCGGCGGATCTTCCTGAACGTTATCCGGGATCAGCCAGTTGTGCTCCGCCGTGCTGAATTCTGAGAAATAGCGCCAGGTACGGAGAGCGGAACGGCGTAAGAACAACTCGTCCTTCCGCGAGACAGGTTTCTTCTCAACCTGTGGTGGACCATCGAGCCAGCGCGCGATCATGTTGCTGAAGCCCCAAAGCAAGAGGAAGGGAAGCGCAACCCAGAACGCGTGCCGGTGTCCGTAGTAGAGCGCCACGCCGATTCCAAAAGCGATCACCGGCGTCCAGAGCAGGTAAACGTCGACTGGGGTACGCTTCTTTTTTCCCGTCTCCGCTTCCGCGGCGGTCTCCCACTGCAACAGCCTCTGGCGCGAAACGAAGCGGCGATAGACCGTCCGCCAGATCGCGTCGGTGGAAACCAAGGCATCGTGCACGCGGAAGGCGAGGCTCAGTACCACGCCCGCAGCCCCGAGCCCAAGTGCGCGAAAGGCATTCTTCATGGACATGAAGCTTCCCGCGGCGACGGCTCGCACAAGGTTGATCGCGAATGTGATCAACGTTGGGGCGAACAGAACTGCCAGCAGTGCAATCGTCCAGTAGAGTGGCCGCCCGGGGAAAACCGTCCATGCTAGAAGGAACATTGCGACCGTTGCCGGCTCGACCGTGCTGCGGCGAAGATTATCGAGAATCTTCCAGCGCGAGATCAGCGAGATCGGATTGTTCACCCACTTGCCGCTCTCGTCGGGGACCTTCGATAAAAGCCATTCCACGTTCTGCCAATCACCTCGCACCCAGCGATGTTTGCGGCGCATGTACGCGCTGTAGTGCGACGGATAATTGTCAATCAGCTTGATGTCGCTGGCCAATCCGGCGCGCGTGTAGGCGCCCTCGATGAGATCGTGGCTCAGGATCTGGTTGCGCGGGAAGCGGCCGTCCAGCACGCGGTGCACGGTGCGCAGTTCGTACAATCCTTTGCCGACGAAGCTGCCCTCGCCGTACAAGTCCTGGTAGACGTCCGAAACAGCCTGGGTATAAATATCCAGCCCCGACCATTCGGAATAGAACGATGCAAGCCGCGAACGCGAGGTGCTCTGCACGCTGATGCCGACGCGCGGCTGCAGAATGCCGTAGCCCTCGGTTACGATGTTGCGCTTGCTGTCGATGATCGCCTGGCAAAGCGGATGAGCCATCGTGCCGACCAGCTTTTGTGCCGCGCCGCGTGGCAACTGGGTGTCGGAGTCGAGCGTGAGAATGTAGCGGATCTTCGGCAGGATCGAGAGATCGCCCACCTTGTAAGGGAAGCTGTCGTACTCGCCGAGCACGAGTTTGTTGAAGTCCAGCAACTTGCCTCGTTTGCGTTCCCACCCGATCCACACCCCCTCGCGGCGGTTGTAAACACGATGCCGATGGAACATCGCAAACGTTCCGGCGCCTTTGCCCGCATACTTCCGGTTCAACGTTCGGACCAGGTCTCCGCAGAGATCCACTAGCGGATCATCTTCGCGAGGTTGCTCCGCGGAATCGGGCAGGTCCGTAAGCAACGCGAAATGCACGTTCGGCGTCATGTTGCCGACGTAGCGAACTTCCAGCTCCTGTACGGTTTCCCGTACCTGCTTCTCGTTCAGTAACAGCGTGGGGACCACGACCATCGTGGTGTATTCGTCCGGAACGCCGCCGGAGAAGTCGAGCTTGGGCAGTAGCTGCGGATCGAGGAGCCACGTGGTGAGAAAATTCATGATCTCGACGGCGCTCTGGCTGCATGGGATCAGCAGGATCAGCACCGCGATTAACGTGCTCCACAGGGAGCTGAAGCTCACCGACCACAGAACGGCCAGGATCATCAGCAAGGTCAGAGCCTCCACCCCAAGCGGATAAAACTCATCGGGGTGTCGGCGCAAAAAGTCCTGGAAGCGCTCCTTCAGCGGTAGCCGGACATCCGCCCGCCGGTATAACTCGTGGCGACCCTCCGCCAGAAGATAGAAGCCGACATGCGATCTACGGAGTACGACCCGCGGATCGCGATGCGGTTTTGCCAGCGATTCCTGGGCCAGCGCCACCACCATCTCGGCGATCTCTACCTCCGAGTGATCGGAGTGATGCGCCAGCTTCGATACACGCTGCCGGTAAAGTTCACGGGTCTGCGCGTCCATCCCGGGGTAGGCTCCTGCCGGATCGGTGCGTAAGACCTGGTCGAATACGATTAATCCCTCCAGCAGATCATCCCAGGGGGCTTGCTCGAGCTCACGCAAACTGCGAATGCAATCGCTCACCGAGGTTGCATTCATCTCCGCCGTATTTCCCGTGGTGAGGACCACGTCTGCAATTCGCTCCACCGCGACCAGTTTCAGTGCCGGGGATATCTGCCACAGCTCGCTACGGCCAAGGACAACGACCGTCTGGAAGGCGCGCACGTATTCCGTGAAAGCCGTATCGCTGAACCGGTATCCGATCGCCGGCATCAAGCTCTCGGCAAGAACCAGAACTCTCGGCACCAGTTCCTGCTCCGGACCGCGAACATGGTCTGTCCCGGTTACCCCCTCGATGGAAGTTTGAAGAACCGCCAGCTCCGAGCGCAGGAAGTCGCGGTTCTCCCGCAGCCAGCGCAGCTCCCCCTCCACGAGGTGAATGGTGGACGCAGAACTCTCGGCGTTCGTGAAGACTTCCTGCAGGCGCTTTTCGATCTGCTTTAAGCGCTCGGCATAGTGTTCCGACTTCTTATCGGGAACCCACGCCATCTTGCGGGCGCATGCTATGGCCTCGGTGGCGAGCAACGAGTCACTTCCATTGCGAGCTCCCATTGCGTCGTCGAGGTCTTTCAAAAAAGCATTGTTCATATCAATCCTGATTCCCATTAACGGTAGCTCGCCGCCTGCAATTCAAACATCTCGGCATAACGTCCGCCGAGGGCCATCAACTGCCGATGGTTCCCATCCTCTGCAATCCGGCCCTTCGAGAGCACGATGATTCGGTCGGCCATGCGGACGGTGGAAAAACGGTGGGAGATGAACAGTGACATCTTGCCCTGCGTCAACTCCGCAAAGCGCTCGAAGACTTCGAATTCGCTACGCGCATCCAGAGCGGCTGTAGGTTCATCGAGAATGAGTAATTGCGCGTCGCGCAGGTAAGCGCGGGCTAACGCCAGCTTCTGCCACTCGCCCCCGGAGAGATCCACGCCATCGAGGAACCGCCGCCCGAGCATCTGATCGTAGCCGCCCTCCAGTTTCGCGATTACCTCGTCAGCCAGACTCTTATGCGCGGCACTCAGGATCAGCTCTGTCGAGGGTAGCTCTTCAATCCGGCCCACGGCTATGTTTTCCCGGGCCGTCATCTCGTACCGCATGAAGTCCTGGAAGATGACGCCGATTTCCCGATAGAGATCTTCAAGGTCATACTCGCGCAGGTCCACCCCATCGAGCAGAATCTGCCCGGCCGTGGGATCGTAGAGCCGCGTCATCAATTTCACAATCGTTGTCTTGCCCTCGCCGTTCTCCCCGATCAGCGCCACCCGCTCTCCCGGACGCAGCGTCAGGTTCAAGTGATCGATCACCGCCCTGGAAGCGCCAGGATAGGAGAACGATACATCCCGGAACTCGAAGCCCTGCTTGATCGGCCGCGGAGCCGGTAGTGCATTCGGTTTGATACGAATCGTCGGCTTCATGTCGAAGAACGCCAACAAGTCGGTAAGGAACAGCGCCTGGTCTGCTATTCCGGAGAGGGTCGAGAAGATCTGTTCAATGTTTTGGCTGGCCTGCAGAATCGCGCCCGATAGGAAGTACAGGGTGCCGATCGAAAGCGCTCCCGCCAAAGTTTTCCAGATCACCCAGACGTAGGCCGAGTAGTACCCCAGCGTCCCGATGATCGACAACAACGCTCCGGCACGCAGCTTCCGTCCCGAGAGCCCCACGTTTTCCTCGTAGATGTCGTCGGAGAGCTTGGTGAACCTCTGCGTGAGAAACCCACTCAGCCCGAATAGCTTAAGTTCTTTCGCCGCCTCTTTGCTCCCGGCCAGGATGCGCAGATAGTCCAGTTGTCGGCGAATCGGCGTCTGCCGGAAATTCTTGGCATATCCGAGAAATGCGAAGTGGCTTTCACCCATGAACGCAGGAAATACGCCCGCGACCAGGAGCAGCAACAACCACGGCGAGAAATAGACGATCGAAATCGATAGCGATACAGCCGTGACCACTTGCTGCAAAAGTCGCCCGATGGACTGGATCATGCCCAGCCGGTCTGTCGCCTGAACGCGGGCACGCTCCAGCCGGTCGTAGAACACCGGGTCTTCGTAGGCGATCAAGTCCAGTTGCGCGGCATGGCGCATGACTGCAATGCTGACGTGGCGCGTGTACCGGTCGGCGAGCAGCGAATCCAGGTAATCCAGAATTCGGGTCAGTACCGCGCCCGCCACTGCCAACCCAAACTCCGTCCCCACCAGCCACCAGAAGGTATGCGAAAGCGGATGATGGCGCTCGACGACACTGACGATGTTATCGATAATGCGCTTGCTGACAGCCAACAGCCCGATTGGTAACAGGGCAACGATGATCCGAACGAAGACGCTCCAGGCGACAACAGCCGGTCCGGATTCCCAGACGATCTTCAGGACCGGCGGTATCTGCCGGAGTGCCGCGAGACGTTCGTCCCACGCTGTCCAGAAACTCTCTTTTTGTTTGGGCATCGAATAGGCCGACAAATGCTGCAAGCTCTCACTGCATGGGCAGAGAACCACCCCCGCCTACCAGCAAGTGAGACAAAGGACGCACTCATTCAGATGCGACTTTGGACAGGAGAGTCTAGGCCAAAAGACGCAAAAAACAGATAGTTAGCGATTGTATTCCGATGCGATCTCACCCCAAAACCGGACCCATCGGCTTGGCCGGCAGGCAGCGAGAAAGTCGCACGTAAGTAGTTGAAATGTAAGCTGCTGCCCGTTGAACCTACCGGCAATTCTGTCCCTCCCGGAGAAAAACGTCACTGCCCGGGACAAGGGCAGCCGGAGGGAGGCGGCGGGGCAGTCCGGCCGCCCCGCCGGAATTTGCAGACCGGTTACGGGACCGTCACATAAATCGTCTGCTTCGCCAGCCCACCCTTATTGTCCACCGATTGCACCGTGAGGCGGTGTGTCCCGGAAGCCAACGGAACGCTCGCATTGAACGAGCCGCCCGCCTGCTGAGTTGCTTTCACCTGATCAACGTAGAGCTGCATCCACGAGATCGGCAGGGTATTCGTCGAAAGCGCGACAACGTTGACCGGTGACGTCACCGTTGCATTCGCGAGCGGAGAACAGATCGTGACCGAAGGCGAGACTGGATTCGCCATGCAACTCGAGGGATTCACGGTCAGGTAGATTGTCTGCTTGAACAATGTCCCGGTACTGTCCTTGGCCTGCACCGTTACCCGGTGCGTTCCCGGCGCAAGCGTGGTGTTGTTGCTGAAAATGCTGCCGCTCTGGGCCACATTTCCGATCCCGTCGATGAAGAGCTGCATCGTGGACACCGGATTCGAGTCCGTTGCCCCGGCGGTGATCTGCACCGGCGAGGTCACAACCTGGTTGTTTACCAGGCTGCAGATTGTCACCGAGGGTGAGATCGTGCTCAACACGCACGGAGAGGCGAGGAAGAAGTTCGTATCGGCGTCGTACCCGTTATTGACCGTGGCGGGCATGGTGCCCGAGTAGTAGCCGTTGGTGCCAGCATTCACGGTATAGCTGCCAGCTGGGAATGTGAGGGTGTAATGTCCGTTGACATCCGTAACCGTCGACGCGGTGCCGGAGGTGATCTTCACTCCCGGCATTCGCTTACAGGTATTGACGTCGCGCGCCAGTCCGCTGATCGTTCCGGTGGCGGCAGTGATCGCCGGCGCATGCCAATTGATCGTGAACTGATCTGCGGCATCGGTCATGTACTTGTTCAGGTACGGCGAATACGATTTCACGTCGATCGTGTTGGTAAGCGGGTGAAATGTGAGGATTCGGAGGTACCCGTCACCGCCATTGGGCAGCTCCTGGAAATTCGAAAACATCTGGTTGACTAAATTTCCTTGTATCCCGAGATCGGCCCGACGCGACCCGGTATTGGCGGTGATGTGTCCGCTCGTCACCGTGTCGAAGTTTGGATATTGGCTGATTAGCTTGGCCCACAGCTTGTCGCCGTAATTGTCCTTGTTCATATCTCCGGTATCGCACTGGTCGACCCGTGTCCCATCGGAAAACAGGAAGCTATGGGTTACAACAAAGACCTCTTTATCCGGGTTGGCGGCGATGATCGAAGCCGCCCAGGTTACGGCAATATCGCGCGGAACAAACTCCAGCACCAACACCAGATAATTTTTCCCGCCAATGTTCAATACTCCATAGAAGTTCTCGTTGCTGATGCCGTTGTAATTGCCTTTGTACCAGGAGTAGCCGCTGTATCGTGCTGGCCCAAACCACTGGTTGAATCCCAAGGCGGTTCGCGTCTTCGCCCCCGCGTTCGCGCCGTCGTAATCGTGGTTTCCGATCGCGACGAAGTACGGGATTTGCGCCTGGTCCAGCAGTTTGAAAGCGGCATCCGCGGTAGCCCATTGCGTGTTATCCGCGCCGTCGTTCACGGTGTCGCCTAGGCCGAAGACCGCCTGGATATTCAGTGTTGTTTTGTTATTCACCACCCATTGGGTCTCTGAATCGAGGACTTGTGGATAGAATTGCGTCTCATTCTGAACGTCTGGCAACACAATAACCGTGAAATCGGATGTCTGGGCAGCGCTGAAGCATGCGAATGCAATCATCAGGAAGAAGTACATCGCGAGGGTACGCATGAGGGAGTTCATAGACAACCTACTGTCCTTTGGGATTTGTTTAGAGAGAGAGGTCTTCGGACGCGAGGAAGGCTAAGGCATGGAGCTATCTCCCTGCCGAGTGCCGCTTTGCTTTGCGGGAAATACATAGCTCCCACCCTTCCGTGCGAAATCGAAGAGCGAGCGCAGAATCAACAGCGGCAGGGTTGAACGGTTACTGCTGGCCAGATGAGGTGAGGGCCCGAAGACGTATCTTGGCCCTGGTCGTTACGCCATCCTAATGCTTTCCAGCTATTCCTAGCGCGGTCCTACTTTCGAGCGATCGAAAACTCAGTCCCTACTACGAGCGAACTATTACTTTGCTTACAGAACTGAGGTTAGATCCTCGGCCCTTACTCGAAGACCAGTTTAGTGGTGAAAGTTGAGGAACTCTCAATTCTTTAACGCTGGGTTTCCTTTCGGGAATCGTGTCTGGATAGGGGTGGAGCGATCGAGCAGTCAAACTTTCTTTCAGATCGCTATCGCTCAGGCTCTCCCGAGACTCGCGAGAATTTCGTCCGCTGCGTTCACTCCGCGGTATTGGGCCTCTTCAAAGATCGAGAAGCCGCTCAGGTCGGAGTTGGCGAATACCAAGCGCCCTTTTTGATGCGCCAGGCGCCGACGCTCCGGATGAAAGATCGCGCCCACCGTGGGGCGCGCCATCGCATGCCCCATCCGCATCAGGTCAATCCGCGAAACGCATTCCCGTATGTCCGGATGTACCCGTTCCAGGTCGCTCAGGATCTCTTCCTTCCAGAAACTCCAGTCGCGGTCCAACAGTTGATGCCGGTTCGCTGCCGCCGGTCCTTCCGCGAGGGCCCAGTAGAAAGTCCAGACCGTGCGCTCGACATGAGTTCGTAGTGTCTGGTGCATGGCATCCACGTATCCCAACGTCGGCGAGTGCATCACCACGTTATCCCACGCCCGTTCCTCCGTCGAGGCGCCCCGAGGCGGCCGTTCGACCGTCAAGTTCGCCGTAAGCCACGGCGAGTACTCAAAGTCCCGGATCGGCGCGAAGCCTTCGAGGATGTAGGGCGCGAGAAACGTCGGGGCGGCGAAGATCACCGCCTCACAGGTAAATTGCGTGTCGTTGGTCGTCACGGAATACTTCGATTTGTCTTTTGCGATTCGTCGAACCGGCTGATTCGTGCGCACGAAGCTTCCCACACGCTGCAGCAGTTGCTTCGTGATCCAGCCGTTTCCTTCCGGCCACGTCAGCGGCCCTTTTTCTTCAACTTCCCGCGAAGCGAAATACTGGATGCCCGCCCACGCCGATGTCTCTGCTGCGAGCGCCCCATAATCGTCGCGGCAGCAGTAATTCATGTACCAGAGCACCTGCGGGGAATCGATGCCATTCTGCCGCAGCCAGTCTGCAAACGAGATGCGATCCAGCTTCGCCGACTTCTCGTTCAGCCCGAGTTCCATCGGGATGGTGAACGCTCCGCTGGCACGATGGCCTGCGAAGAGCTGTTCCAGCTTCGAGAACTGTTCGCGATCCCGTTGCGTCAGTCCAACAGCTGGTTCAATCCCGTCCTGCCACTTGCCGTAGGTGAAGAGCCTCTCCTGCGGCGCAAAGCAGAGATACCGGTCGTCCCACACGCCATCGCGCAGCACTCCGAGTTCTTCGAACAACTCGCGCACATAAACAGCTTTTGCTCCCGGAACGGGAACATAATGCGCCGCCCACGGATACGCGGTGATTTCGTTCTCTCCCGATCGCGCGTTTCCGCCGGCGCTGTCATTCATTTCCAGCAGAACAAAATCGCGAAACCCACGCTTCTGCAGCCGCCACGCTGCGCTCAGCCCGGCGATCCCGCCGCCGACAATCACCAGCGGCACGCGCTCTGTCCGCGCAGGGGTCGAAAATGCCGCACGGTCCCGAATGGCATGGCCTGCCGCGAAATTGTCGTTGACCCACCCACCTGCAATCTTCTGCTCGCTCTTGCTGGTCATGCCGATGAGCGCAGCGCACCCGAGCTGCAGAAACTCGCGGCGCGTCTTCAATGGCTGATGTCCTTCCAGTCGTTGTCGTACATCCGCACCAGCACCTGGTCGTTCAGGTGATTGGGGGGCACCACCATCGGCGACATGTCGGGAGGGAACTGGAAGAGCGTCGGCAGCGTCTGCGGGCTCACGAAGCGCAGCCCGGAGGGAAGAGAAGCCGGCACTTCGTATTCGTGTGTCCCCGCGAGTACGAATCCCCATTCTCCAAACGATGGCACGTACACGTGGTAAGGATAGGTCTTCAGCCCGGATTGTTTGATCGTCTCTGCGATACACCAGAAAGAGTCGCGGGCAAACATCGGCGAGGTGCTCTGCACCACCAGGAAGCCCTGCGCGCTCAAGTGGCGGGCAACGGCGCGGTAAAACGTCGTGGTATACAGCTTCCCGAGCGAGTAGTTGGTCGGATCGGGAAAATCGATCACGATGAAATCGAAGCTGTCCTTGGTCTGATCGATCCATGGGAACGCGTCGGCGTTGATGACATGCACTTTCGGATTCAGGAACGATCCCTTGTTCAGCGCCGTCAGCAGCGGATTGGTTGAGAAGATGTGCGTCATCTCCGGATCGAGATCGACCAGCGTTATGCTCTCCACTTGCGGATACTTAAGGATCTCGCGCAGCGCCAGCCCATCGCCGCCGCCGAGCACGAGCACCCGCCGCGCCACCGGCACCGCCGAAAGTCCAGGGTGCACCAGCGCCTCGTGATAGCGGTACTCATCCCGCGAACTGAATTGCAGGTGGCTGTTGAGAAACAGCCGCAGATCGTCCTTAAAACGCGTGAGCACGATGTGCTGGTAGCGGGTGTCCCGCGCGAAGATGATTTCGTCGGCATAAATATTGTCTTCTGCCGCGGCCGTGATCCTGCGCGCGTTGACCATTCCCGTGCAAAGCGCGACCAGGACCACTACGGAAATCACCCGCAGCATCCGTCTCGCGCTGAGCTGCGAAGCGAAAAGAAACGTACTCCACAACGCGACGACCGCATTGATAATGCCGAACATCATCGCCGAACGCACCAGTCCGAGTTTCGGAACCAGGAGGATCGGAAACAGCAGCGAGGCTCCGAGTGCCCCAATGTAGTCGAAGGTCAACACGTGCGCGATCGTGTCGCGGAAATCGAAGCGGTCGCGGACAATCCGCATCAGCAGCGGAATCTCCAGGCCGACCAGCACCCCGATCACGACCACCAGCGAGTACATCAGCAATCCGAAGGCCTGCGTATACGCGAACGCAAGAAACAGCAGTGCCGACGAGAATCCGCCGATCAGCCCGACCATCAACTCGATCCAGATGAAGCGATGCACCAGCCCACGATGGATGTAGCGCGACATCGCGCTTCCGATGCCCATGGCGAAGAGATAGCTGCCGATGATGGTGGAAAACTGGAAGACCGAGTCGCCCACGAGATAGCTCGCAAGCGTGCCCGCAATCAACTCATAGATGAGCCCGCAAGCCGAGATCAGCAGGACCGAGATGAAGAGAAGTAGCGCCACGCCCTAGTGGACAGCCGCGGCAATGATGATGCAGATCCCGATCGAAAGCGAGCCGACTAGGATCGCCAGCGCCATGTTGTGCTCCTGCACGATCTCTTTCCAGAGGTGGTAGGGCGTCAGCTTGTCGAGCACGATGAACGCCACGCAAAAAATGAAGATGCCGATGAACGCGAATACCAGCGCATTCACGATGTTGCTCACTGGGATGATGTTCATTTACTTACCTCCCGTGTAATGGTGGTAGCTGCTGTACACCGACCGATAAGAGCCCGGATTGTCGCGCACCGAACGAGGCACGTTTTTCAGTTCGTTCACCGTGCTGAAGCTGTAGCCGCGGTACTGCCCCGCCGCGAGCAAACCCAGCACCATGATTCCGTACACCAGGTATAACTTGGCCATGCGATCTCTCCGCTAATCGTCGGAGCGATTGAACTTCACCAGTGGATGGTCGCTCTCTGCCCATCGCATCTGTTCAAAATTGAAAACCCTCCAAGAGATCAATAGCGCCGGCAATAGCAGCGCCAGGAACGCGATGAGATACAAACTCATTACCGGCACATCGCGCGTCACCGTCACCCAGTAGGCAATCGGTCCGAACCCCGAACCGGACTCCGGCTCCACGCGCAGGTAATAATGGCCGGATGGAACCGCGGGCACGAACACCGAATCGCTGCGTTTCCCTTCGGTCCAGGAACCATCCGAATCGTAGCCGTGGTAATAACTCACCTCGCGTCCGAAGTCGTACGCCTGGCCCGTATCGTCGTCAATCAGCGCATAGTTCAGGTAGATCCACGAATTATCGACGTTCGCCCGGGTCTCCACCTCGATGTTCGAGGTGCGCCCTTTCAGCTCAAATACCGGCGTGACGAACGAAGGCTCCTGCCCCGGTTTCTGTAGGAACACGTATCCATGCTGAAAAACCTGTGTACGGCTGCTGATCGTGAAATCGGCGATCATAAAGACCAGCAGCGCCATCGCCAGCATCGCGAAGAAGAGCCAGATCTCGCCGGCCTTCGCGCCCAGAGCGGAAGGCTGATCCTCAAACACTCCAATCGCCGGAGGCGGCGATCCGGGAAGGTTGAAACTCTTCCAAACCAGGCTGCCGGTAACATACTCGCCCAGCGACCACGTCGTTTCATTCCCCGTCGTCTCCGCCGAGAGCATGAACGGCGCATGCACGTAGTCCAGGCACAGAGCCTTGTCGTCGATCCGTACCTGCCACGGAAATTCCCCGAGCACGTAGGTCGTCCGGGCTTCCGCGGTTTGAAAATGCTTATATCTTTTCCCGAGATACTGCGCGCCGCCACCGCCCACCGTGGGCAGCCCCGTCACCGGCGCAACATCGTTCCAGTGCCCGTTGTACTCGGTCAGGTAGCGAAAGCCCTTGTACGGATTGAACAGAAGATATTCGTGCCAGCTGTAATCGACGCCGTCCTCGGTGATCGTCCTGCGCTGGAAACCGATCACCTCGTAGTCGGTCCCGCGCATCTTTCCGCGCGTGCCTAGCGGAATCAGCGGACGATCCACTCCCAGCGCCGCCTGGAAGCGCTGCACCACCTGCAGGTTCGGGTCCTTGGCGTCGAGGATGGAATGACAGTTCTCACAGACAATCGAAACCGCGCGGTCCATCGACCGCATCACCAGCGCCGCGCCGCAGTTCGGACAATTCAGGGCCCTGGTTGCCGGCTTGGGAGAGACGGGGGGTGTGCTCATCACCAGCCCTCGAAGGTTCGCAGGTTCTTCAAGTGCAGGGAATCGAAATCGACCATCTCGCCGCGATAGAGCAGCGGTTGCTCATCGCTGTAGTCGATCGTCGCGAAATCGCCGCCCGGCGACATGCAATCCGCGAACGTCGCCGTCGTCTTGTCCCAGTACTGGAAAGGCAGCTCGCCCTCAACGCCGCGGTAATTCGCCTCGGTGATCGTCGTAATCGTGAACGGAATTCCATCCCAGTTGTATCGTGCGCCGACGCGTACTGCCGCCGCCGGGGGAACATCCTTATGCGCCGTTGCCGTGGTGTAGCAGTACTGGCTCTGCGCATCTGAAAGCCACGCGCTCGCGCCGTCATTCTGTACCACGTGCCACTCGTTCCACGTGCCTTGCTCGTACTCGTAGATAATTCGTCCGGCAACGGTGAATGCCTTGTTCTTGTAAATCCCTTCCGTCGCGATCTGGATCGGAGAACTATCTGGCGGCAAATCGGCTACCGTGCCTACTTTTTGCAGATCGACGTCCGTCCGGATGATGATCGATTTGCAAAACGTACATACGGTCTGCACACTGCTCGGCCAAACGAAATCAAGGGGCGCCCCACAATTTGGGCACGTCCCCGCGACGTGCGTCATCGCTTCGCCTCAGCCGCCCGTGCCACTGGGATACCGAGGTCTTCGCTGTTCGCGTAGGACCGGATAACCTGGCGCACGTGCACTTCACCAGCTCCCAGTCGCGCTTCCAGTTCCCGCTGAAAATGCCAGGCAGTGCGCGGGCGACAGCAGAATAAATTCAGGCAAAGCGATTGATGTTCCGGGAAGGTGTGGATCGCCAGATGCGACTCCGAGAGCATGCAGAGCCCCGTGATGCCGCCATTGCCGGGGAATTTGTGCCAGCGTGTCTCGCCCACCGCGTGGAGATCGAGATCCCGCACGATCGCGGCAAAGAGCGAACGCAAAACCGTTATGTCGCGCAAAGTGCCGGGACGGCAGCCTTGGGCCTCAACGATCCATTCGATTCCATGCATCCGAAACCAGACTCCAGTTTAGGTTTGCAGCGGATGTTATGAAGTTTGGCGAGCGGTGTCAACGAAATCGTGTACCTGCAATCTGACTATTGCGGGCGGTTATTAATGGAAGTCATGCGACGGCGCGGCGACCTGGTTCAAATGCAACGACTCCACTCTCTGCGCGCGTACGTGGATCACCTTGTCGATGTTCTGCAACTTGCCCTCAATCACCAGGAATCGCTCCGTGGCAATCACCCTCCGGTTCTGCTCGTATAACTGCGGCGTAATAATCGCATTCGCGATTCCCGTTTCATCTTCAATGCTAAGAAAGATGAACCCCTTCGCCGTTCCGGGACGCTGCCTCGCAATCACGCATCCCGCAATGCGAACGTGCCTGCCATTTTCAATGGAGCGTAGTTCCTCCGCCGAAGCCACCTTCAGCTTGGCCAGCCGCGCCCGGTGATAGGCCATCGGATGCTTGCCTACGGTCAGCCCGGTTCCCTGGAAATCCGCCACCAGTCGCTCTTCCCACGACATGCGCTCCAGCGGCGACACTTCCTCCGCCTCTTCTGCCGATTGCAGCAGCGGCCCGGACCGGCGGCTTACCCGCTCCACCTGCCACAGCGCATCTCGCCGATGCTCCGTCTCTCCCACCCAGTTCAGCGCGCCAATGCTCGCCAGCGCGACCAGTTCCTTCCGGTTGAGTACCGGAACTCGTCGCCCCAAATCATCGGAGGAGAGAAATCGGCCTCCCTCTTCCCGAGTGCACACCAGCATCTCCACCGAACTTTCCCGCATGCCGCGCACGTATCGAAGCCCGATCCGCAATGCCAGCCCTTTTTCCGTGTGCTCCACGGTGCACGGCCAATCCGAATGTTGTACATCAATCGGCAGCACCCGCAGCCCATGCCGCTGCGCGTCCTTCACCAGCACCGCCGGAGAATAAAATCCCATTGGCTGATTGTTGAGCATGGCGCAGGTGAACGCCGCCAGGAAATGTTCCTTGAAAAACGCTGAAGCATACGCAATCAGCGCAAAACTTGCCGCGTGTGATTCCGGAAACCCGTATAGCGCGAACGACGAAATGCTTTTTACGATCTCTTCCTGCGTTTGCGGATCGAGGCCGTTCTCCGTCATCCCGTGCCGCAATTTCACTCCCAGTTCGCGCATGCGTTGTGTCGACCGCCGCATTCCCAGCGCACGCCGCAATTCTTCTGCTTCGGATCCGCTGAAATTGGCGACAATCATCGCCATGCGCAGCAATTGCTCCTGGAACAAAGGAACTCCGAGCGTGCGCTTCAATACCGGTTCCAGCAGCGGATGGTAATACCGTACCTCTTCTTTCTTTTGCCGCCGCCGCATATATGGGTTCGACATGTTGCCCACGATCGGTCCCGGCCGAATAATCGCCACCTGCACCACCAGGTCATAAAAGCGCGTCGGATGATTGCGCGGCAGCGAAGCCATCTGTGCGCGGCTCTCCACCTGGAACATCCCCACCGTATCGGCCTGCTGCAGCGTCGCATAAACCTGCGGATCATCCTGCGGCAATTGCGCAATGTCCACCGGCACTCCGTAGTGCTGTGGAACAAGGTCAATGCAATCCTTGATCACTGCCATCATGCCCAGGCCGAGCAGATCGACCTTGATAATCTTCATGTCCGCGCAATCATCTTTGTCCCACTGCACCACCGAGCGGCCGGGCATCGACGCCGGTTCGATCGGCACAATGCTGTCGAGCTTTCCCTGGCAAATCACCATCCCGCCCGAGTGCTGCCCCAGGTGTCGCGGCATATCGAGAATTCGCTGGCAAAGATCGAGATACTTCGCAATGTGCGGATGCCTTGCCTCGAATCCCGCGTTCTGGAATTGGTTTTCCAGTGTGTCGTTCGGTCCCTTCCACTCCCAATTGCTAACGAGTTTCGTAAGCTTGTTCAGCGTGTCGATATCGAAACCCAGCGCCTTGCCCACCTCGCGCGCCGCCGACTTGCCACGATAGGTAATGACATTCGCTGTCATCGCCGCGCCGAGCTGCCCGTAGCGCGTATAGACGTATTGAATCGCCTGTTCGCGTTTATCGCCCGATGGCAGGTCGAGATCGATGTCCGGCCACTCGCCGCGGCTCTCGCTCAAGAAACGTTCGAAGAGCAACTCCATGCCGACAGGATCGACGGCGGTGATCTCGAGCGCGTAACAGACCGCGGAATTCGCCGCGCTGCCGCGTCCTTGCACGAGAATGTCGTTCCGCTGGCAGTAACGAATAACGTCCCACACGATCAGGAAATATCCTGCGAGCCCAAGCTTCCTGATGAGCGCCAACTCGCTTTGCACCTGTTTGTTCGCGCGCGCATAGAGTGCCGGATCGTTCTTCGCCCCGTACCGTTTGACCACTCCTTCCTCCACGCGCTTCGCGAGAAACGAATCCATCGATTCGTCATCCGGCACCGGGTAGCGCGGAAACTCATAACCAAGATCGTCGAGTTCGAAGACGAGGCGCTGCGAGAGCTCCCACGTATTTGCGGTCGCATCCGGCAGATCGCGGAAGAGTTGCAGCATTTCTTTTGCCGGACGAAGATACCGGCAAGCATTGTTCGCCAATAAACGTCCTGCATCGGCCAGGCTCACGTGATAGTGAATGGCCGTGAACAGATCGGCGACCTCTCTCTCCGGCTCATCCGCATAACGCACGCCGTTGGTTGCGAGAATCGGCAGCCCCAGCGATCGCGCAATCCGCAGCGCTGCCTGGTTGCGCCACTCCTGCTCGCGCTGCCCATGCCGCTGCAGTTCGACGTAAACATTCTTCTTTCCGAAGATCGCTGCCAACCGCTCGATCATCTTGCAGGCTTCGGCTTCGCCGCCACGCGCCAGTGCTGCCGCCAGTGGCCCCTCATCCCCGCCCGTCAGGCAAACCAGCCCCTTTGAGAACTCTTCCACATCTGCCAGCGTGGCCGATCCCTCTGCCTTCGAGGGCTCGCGCATCTTCAGGCGCGTGACCATCCGGCATAGGTTCTGATACCCCTCGCGCGATTCGCACAACAGCGGCAGCCGCACCGGTTCCGCCGGATGCTGATGCGGCAGCCATGACGGCGGCGTAAGCCGGTTCCCCAAATCGCGTACCGCGATCTCGCTGCCCACATGTGCCCGAATTCCATTGGGCTTCGCCGCCAGGTGGAATCGCGGCGAGCCATACACCCCATTCCCATCCAGCAACGCCATCGCCGGATACTCGAGTTGCTGCGCCCGGAACGCCAGCGTTTCCGGCAGGGAAGCCCCCCGCAGAAAACTGAATGCGCTGTTTGCGTGCAACTCGATGTATCGATCTTGGGCCACATCTCTCCTGGTTGGGTATCAGGCTTGTATCAGGGCACGACTTCAGTCATGCCAAGAAACTCTTAAGGTTTGTCATCCTGAGCGAAGAACGCGGAAACCCTCCGCGTTCATAGCCGAAGGATCTTGCATTGTTTTACTAACCAAGATTCTGGGTCACCCCTGGATGCAAGTGCCGCAGGCACGCCAGGAAATAGCCCAGTGCGTAAGCGCAGGGAAAAAACTCCGCGATCTACGCCACATCCCCGCAAGTCAGTCATACAACGCCTCCACCTCCCAGGCTTCCGCATCCACACTCAACAAACAAAACAGCGGCTTCCCGCTTCGCGAACTCGCCACTACATCCCATTGTTCCCGCGACCATCGCTCGGCCCCCCACCATGCGCCGCTTTGGTGCCATGGTCCATAGCACTCGACCACCTGGTACTGCTCGCTGCGGAACACGAACTGGTGCGGCCGCTCGTTGTGTACCTGCACATACACCGCTTCTGCCGGACGCAGCACACGCAATCCCATCCGCGCCGGTGTACTCCCCGCCTTTGACTTCGCCTCTTCCGGCGCCGCGAAGTGCCGAAGACGAAAAGCATCCCGCTGATGCGAGTCCAGCAACTCCGGCGCGCCCACGCGATCTTCGCCACCGACCACTGCCGCCAGTCGCGCGAGCGTTACTTCCAGGCGCATCGGTTCTGGAAATTGCGGCGCGAACAACCCCAGTTGCGCGCGGCTCGGCCGGTTCGGCTGCGCCACAACCTGGATCGCCACCACCTCGGCCGCCGGAGGATGAGCGATCAGGTCGAGATGGATCAACTTCAACAGCGCTTCATGGTCGATCGTCGGCAGCACCGGCCGAACCGTTCGCTCGTGCCACGCGCCGCTCTCCAATTTGCATAGCACTGTCACCGATGCCAATGCCAGCGCGCGCGACGCTGCTCGGACCGACAACTGTTCCAGCATCGTTGACAGCACAAACATCACCGAGTCGAGCGACTCCACCCCCGCTTCAAACTCGATCTTTTCCTTGAGTTCGAACTCCTGTTCCAGCGGTTCGAGCAGGTGCGGATACTCCCCACGCGCCAGTTGATGCAGCCGTTTCCCCTCCTGTCCCAGGCGTGCCACCAGTTCGGTTTGCGGCAATGCCGCCAGCGCGCCGAGCGTATGAATACCCCACAACGAAAACGTCACCGATTGCTCCAGCGTCAGGTCGAGAACATCCACCGGGATCGCCGCAAGAGCTTTTCTCTCCTCTCCGCGCGCAATCACTTTCGTTCCCGGATGAGATTTCGCCCAGCACAGTGCCGTGTGAAAGTTGCAGGAAGCTGCAACCGAAATCGCGATCCCCAACGCAGCCGCCTGGCTCAGTAACTTCCCGGCAATTGTCTCGACGCTTCCCAGCAGTTTTTCCGTCCCGCTGAGATCGGCGCAGAAGCCTTGCGCGCATTCAAATCGCAGCTCCTCCACCCGCGGCGAAAACCGTCCCGCACATTCCAGGAATGCCGCCCGAGCCGATTGCTCTTCCGCCGGTGATCGCCGCAATACCTCCAGGTTCTCCAGTACCTCCATCTGCGGCCTTGTCATCCCGCGCTCTACACCCAGCGCATACGCGTGCTCATTTGCCGAGCAGACAAATTCCGCCGGCGCCTCGCCCTCGATTACCGCGACTGCCTTCCGCCGCAACTCAGGGCGCAACCGCAGCAATGCCTGCGCAGGAAATTCGCGCGCATACAGGCACGCATACATCGCCGAGCTCACGGCTCTACGGCCCACGCGGCCGGTTGGCCCCACGCCGCCACCGAGGCCGGTGGTTTTTTCCCGGCCGTGAAACTCACGTTGCGGTCGCGTACCAGTTCTGCCTGGAACTGCAGCCCGCTCAGGACCTGGTGGTTCTCATGTCGCGTTCGCAACCGGCCCAGTCGCAACTGCACCGCGGAACAACTTTTCGCGCACGAAATCTGTGACAGCAGCAGAAAGGTCGCTTGGGTTCGCTCCGCCGCTTGCCGGAAGCGGAACCACGACGCCAGCGGTACCCGCAACGCATGTTCCGGCGCCACTGCGCCCATATCGAAAACAATCGCGCCGAAGCCTCCCGCTTGCAGGACGAGATCCGCCGCACGCAACGCCTGGTCGAGTCGCGACCACGGCTTTCCCCTGGCGCGCGGTTTTGTCGGAGCTGTTTCCCCACAGCGCACCCACAGAAGTCGCTGCAAATCCACCCCGCTGGCCGCCGCTGACTCCGGATCGAGCGAATCCGCCACATCGATCCACGCACACGCGCTGCCCTCCCGCGTCACCTGCGCCAGAAACGCCAGCGCAAGGCTTGTCCTTCCCGAGCACTCCGGCCCGAAGACCTCGCATACCGCGCCCATCGGAAATCCGCCGCCCAGCAGGCAATCCAGCGCCTCGATCCCCGTGGCTTGCAGCGGCTTGGAACATTGCGTTGCCCCGGTGCCGAAAACTACCGGCACCCGCGGAGCTAAAGCGGCTTCAATTTGCGAACGGAGCAGGGCAGCGGTAACCATAAATGGGGACGAAACAGGAAGGCTATTTTCGCCTTTTCTTCGCCATTAGATTGCGCTGTGGGAAGGGTGGTTGTCAACGCCCAAAAATGAAAAAAGCCCGCGAATTTCGCGGGCTTTTGCACCATTAGTTATGCAGTAATTGCGGCGAGAGGATTGCGCTCCGCGAACTGGCGTTGATGCCAATAGGGATAGATGGGTGTGCGGTCGCTGGCGGCATCCAGGCGCTTCACCTGCTCAGGGCTCAAATTCCACCCAATCGCACCCAAATTCTGCTTTAACTGCTCTTCATTGCGCGCTCCAATGATCACATTTGCCACCGTTGGACGCTGTAAAAGCCAGTTTAGCGCCACTTGGGGCACCGTTTTTCCGGTCTCTTTCGCCACCTCATCCAGCGCATCGACGACCTTGTACAGGTACTCGTCCTCGACCTGGGGGCCATCTTCGGAGGTCTTATGCAACCGGCTCACCTTCGGCAACGGCTGGTTGCGGCGGAGTTTCCCGGTCAGCCGACCCCATCCCAGCGGGCTCCAGACCATCGCCCCCACATGCTGGTCGATCCCCAGCGGCATCAGTTCCCACTCATACTCGCGTCCGATGAGCGAGTAGTACACCTGGTGCGCCACGTAACGCGCCCATCCATATCTCTCCGAGACTGCCAGCGATTTCATCAGGTGCCAGCCGGAGAAATTCGAGCAGGCGATGTAACGCACCTTGCCGCTCTCGACGAGCGTATCGAGGGTGCGCAACGTTTCTTCTACCGGCGTGAGCAGGTCGAATCCGTGCAAGTGATAGATATCGATATAGTCCGTACCCAGCCGCCGCAAACTCGCCTCGCAAGCCTGGACCAGGTGATACCGCGAAGAGCCTAAATCGTTCGGCCCCTCGCCCATCTTGAAGGTCGCTTTCGTGGAAACGAGTACTTGCGCGCGACGTCCCTCGATCGCCTTGCCGAGAATCTCTTCCGAGGCGCCGAGAGAATAAATATCCGCCGTGTCGAAGAAGTTCACGCCGGCGTCGAGGCAAACATCCACCAGGCGCTTTGCCTCCGCGACATCGGTTGTGCCCCATTCCTTAAAGAACTCGCCTTTGCCGCCAAACGTTCCCGTGCCGAAGCTGAGCACGGGCACCTTCAATCCAGAACCGCCAAGTTGCCGATATTCCATAAAACACTAGATGAACGTGCTCGCGGGTTCGATGCAGGCGAGATTTTGCATTTAGAATGTGCTGCGCGACATCCAACAAGCAGCGACTATGTGCGGCCGTTATCGTTTAACCCGAAAAAAAGAGATTCTCGCCGAGCACTTCGGCATTGAGCCCGAGGACAACTGGCAGCCCCGCTACAACGTAGCGCCGACGCAGGATATTGCCGTCATCCGCCAGCATCGCGACGAGCCGAAGCGCATCGGTTCCACCATGCGCTGGGGGCTTATCCCCTTCTGGGCGAAAGATCCAAAGATGGGCTTCAAGATGATTAACGCGCGTGCCGAAGACCTCGCCGAAAGGCCTGCCTTCCGCGAAGCCCTGAAGAAGCGCCGCTGCCTGGTTCCTGCCGACGGTTTTTACGAATGGCAAAAATCCGGGGGCACGAAGAGACCATTCTGTTTCACCATGGCCGACGACAGTATTTTCGCCTTTGCCGGAATCTGGGAGCGTTGGAAAGATCCCGAAGGCAAGTGGGTCGAGACCTGTTCGATTATCACCACCGCCCCGAACGCGCTCTGTGAAGATGTCCACGATCGCATGCCGGTCATTCTTCACCCGGACGATTACGATCTCTGGCTCGATCCCGGTTTCGAGAACACCGAGGAACTCCGCGCCATGCTGCGCCCCTACGAGCCAGAACAGATGAAACGCTACGAAGTCAGCAAGCGCGTGAATGCGGTGCAAAACGACGATCCCGAGTGCATTGCTCCCGCCGCATCGCAACCTGCACCACCCTCGCAACCGGCGTTGTTCTAGCCGACTCCTTTATCAAGATGCTTCACTCCGAATCCGGAATGCGCCGGATTCTCCGTTCTGCATGACAAGAAATAAACATTGATGCTGGCGAAAACTCTCCCTTGGCCTCAAAGGATTGTGTTCTGCCGGAATCGAAATGTGCTGGATGCCCCTCCACAGAACACGCTTTCTCCTCCTTGCGCCCTTCCCCCACTCCGGCGTACAACCGTCTGTCGGAAACCTTATGGCCTATATCCAATTCCTCGGCGCCGCCGGCGTCGTGACCGGCTCCAAGCACCTCGTCAACACCAGCAACGAAGAATCCGGGGACCACGGGTTCCAACTCCTCATCGATTGCGGCATGTTCCAGGGCCAGAAAGAATGGCGCGAGCGCAACTGGAAGGACCTTCCCATTCCAGCGCGCGAAATCGACGCCGTTGTCCTCACCCACGCCCATCTCGACCACACCGGCTGGATCCCGCGCCTCGTGAAGCAAGGTTTCAGCGGCCCGATCTACGCCACGCCCGCGACCCTTGATCTCTGCGGCATCATCCTGCCGGACAGCGGCCATCTGCAGGAAGAAGACGCGGCCTTTCATAACAAGATCAAGAGCTCGAAGCACGATCCCGCGCTGCCGCTCTATACCATGCAGGAGGCCCTCGATAGCCTCAAGCTCTTCAAGCCCGTGGACTTCGAGCAGGCGGTTGAACTTTCGCCCGAGCTTTCTTTCCGCTACGTGCACGCCGCGCACATCCTCGGATCTTCGATGGTCGAACTCACGTTGAAACAGAATGGCGCCTCAAAACACCTGCTGTTTTCTGGCGATATCGGTCGTGTGCACAACACCGAATCGGCGCCCGGCAAGGTCGTGTACTCCGGACCCTATGAAGGGGAAACGGCGGATCTCGTCGTAATGGAATCGACCTATGGCAACCGCGATCATCCGAAGACCGACCCGCGTCCTGAGATGGCCAAGCTTATCTCCGATACCGTCGGGCGCGGTGGTTGCGTCGTCGTTCCGGCCTTCGCCGTCGAGCGCACCCAGAAGCTCATTTTTATGCTCAAGGAGATGATGGAATCTGGCTCCATCCCCAAAGTTCCGGTGCATTGCGACAGCCCGATGGCTATCAAGGCTGTGGAGGTCTTCTTGAAGCATACCGAGGAGTTCAGCGACGACACTCGGCGCCTCATCGCGCAGTATGGCAGCCCGCTGACCTGGCCGGGCTTCTATTTCGATACTACCCAGCAAGAGTCGAAGAAAATCAACAACTCCAACGAGCCGCAGATCATTGTTTCGTCGAGCGGCATGGCCACCGGCGGACGCATCCAGCATCACCTGGCGCAACGCCTTCCGGATCCGAAGAATCTCGTGCTCTTCATTGGCTTCCAGGCTCCCGGCACCCGCGGCCGCCAGATCAAGGACGGTGAAAAAGAAGTCAAGATCTTCGGCCAGATCGTTCCCGTCCGCGCCCAGGTCGCGGCGCTGGAACAATTCAGCGACCATGCCGATACGACCGAACTCCTCGAGTGGCTGCACTCGTTTAAACAAGCGCCCTCGCAGACATGGCTGGTCCATGGGGAACCCGATGCCGCCCAGAAGCTGCGCGAAGTGATGATCAAGGAACTGCACTGGAACGTGAACGTCGCCGCCTGGATGCAGAAGGTGCCCCTGGAAACCAGTTAATCGCCGGGAACAAGGTCAGTCTCCGGAGCCGGCACGGTCCGCAAGCGGCTCAAGATGGAGGCTGCTTCCCCACCACTCACGTGGTGGGCTATTTCATTCCGTGCCGGCGGCACTGCCTTGTTGCCGGCGCGAGAAAGTCGCTTCCTTCCTCGAGACTCGGAGAGCATGAACAATCAAAGATTCGAAGAGAAATTAACGACTGGCTTCGATGCGGTTCGTGAACTCGAGGAGCAACTGCAATCTGCCTTTTGCCTGGCCGCTGTCGATCGCATACGCGGCATGCGGAATGGCAGCTCCGATCGAATCGGTGTGGCCGGCAGCCACTAAGGACGCTGCGGCGTTGAGGAGGACAACATCGCGACGGGGAGAGCGTTCCCCGTCGAGAAGGCTGCGGATGATCTCGGCGTTGGCCTGGGCGTCACCGCCCGCGAGAGAGGCCAGCGGCGCGCGTGCGAGTCCGAATTGTTCAGGAGAAATTTCGTAAGTGCGCACCGTCCCATCGCGCAATTCAGCGACCCTGGTGGGCCCGGAGATGGTGATTTCGTCGAGTCCATCGCTGCCATGGACGACGAGCGCTCGTTTGAGTCCGAGTTGTAGCAGGGCTTGCGCAAGTTTTTCGACCAGCGCCTCGGTATAGACGCCGACGACCTGGCAGGAGGCATTCGCAGGATTGGTCAGCGGTCCAAGCAGGTTGAAGACCGTGCGCAGCTTCAGTTCACGCCGTGCCGGCTGTACGTACTTCATCGCCGAGTGCATCGCGGGGGCGAAAAGGAATGCGATCCCGACTTTTTCCAGGCATTCGGAGAGTCGATCGGGAGTGAGATTGATGTTCACGCCCAGCGCTTCCACCACGTCTGCCGAACCGCACTTGGAGGTCACGCTACGGTTGCCATGTTTCGCAACTTTGACGCCAGCGCCCGCGACCACCAGTGCGGTCGCCGTGGAGATGTTGAAGGTCCCGCTGGCATCGCCGCCGGTACCGCAGGTATCGAGCAGCGCATCGCGCTCAGTGCCGCTGACGTCGAGCGCGGAGTCGCGAACGATGAGCGGAGTGGCTGCGGCACGGATCGCCTCGGCGAAGCCGACGATCTCATCGACGGTCTCGCCTTTCATCTGCAGGCCGACGAGCAGCGCACCGATCTGCGCGTCGGTGGCTTTGCCGGCGAGCACCTCGGCCATGGCGGCGCGCGCCTCTTCGCGCGTGAGATCGCGGCGATGCACCACGATCTGGTGCAGGGCGTCGGTCATCATGCGTGGCCCGCCGCTGCTTCGAGCTTCTTGCGCAGATCGTTCTTCCAGTTCTTCGAGAGCTCCGGCAAATCGACGAGTTCGCGCAACTCCGAAAGGTCGCGGTCGCGGGAGTAATTCACCTGCGCGGTGCGGGCCACGGACCACTGCGGTTGCGGACGCTCCATCAATTCGACGGCATCTCCCGGAGCAATCCCGCCCTCGCGCAAGATGCGCAGGTACCAGCCGGAGCGGTGGTTCTGGCGGACGATCTTAACGAGGTCGGGGCGTTGCCAACGCTGCGCCAGCGTGGCGCACGGGCCGCGGGGCTGCGACACCTGCACTTCCGCCTCGCCGATCCGGTACACATCCCCGATACAGACAACCGATTCGTCCTGCCCCTCGATGCAGAGGTTCTCGCCGAAGCCGCCGGGCTCCATCGGCAAAGCAAGCTCTTCGCGCCACTTCGGATAATGCGAGATGGCATAGCAGAGCACGGCCTTTTCGGGACCGCCATGGACGCGTTTGCTGGCGACCTCGTCTCCCTGGAAGCCGGTCTTCGTGCAGAAGACAGGCGCTTGTACGGGTTCACGGAAGATGGCGGTGACCCACTCCGGCTCACCCGGCAGTGCGTGGTTCTTCGGGCGCCCGATCAGCAGCTTTGCGATATGAGGTTTGGTCACCTATGTAGGATACGACACGGAGCCAGGCTCTTCATCGTGCTTGGCGGCTGAAATATGCCCGCCATGGCACCCAGTAATATTTCCGCCAGCCATCGGTCACGCCGCGGTGATCGTGCTCGGGAACATTCACGTGGACGAGATCGACGCACCCGCCGGTTGCGCACGTGCTGAAGGTGAGGACGAGAACGGAGTCGAGGTCGGTAGCGTTCCAGTGACCGGCGCGCCAGGACTGCACGATCATGCGATTCGGAACGAGGAGCAGGTTCTTGCCGCCAATGGCTCCTTCGAAGGCGCTGAAGGCGCCTCCCACCCGGCGGCTGATCCTTGCCGGGGCCCCGGTCGCGGCAGAGTGCCGGCGTGAATCCATGTAGGTTTCATAAAGAGTCTCAGGCGAGGCCTTGAATTCCGCGGACTGCTGGATGGCTTTGGTCATTCGGACCTCCAAACAGAGTTCGCGGAGGGTATTGCGAGCGCTGCTCTTCGTCAAGCGATCTCTCCCACCATTTGGGGATTGGGGACGGCAGGGCGGCGGTTTACTCGCTCGCTCGCTGGGTTATACAATCAAGGGTTTCCTGCTTGCGTTTTATCGGTTCAGGTACGCTCATCCCGGGTTCATAAGGATTTCAATTTCATCAGCGGGGCCACGCTTTAGAAGATGCCCGCCTGGAAGTACAAGAGCTCATCATGAAAATTCACGAGTACCAGGGGAAAGCGATTCTCCGTAAATACGGAGTCGCGGTTCCACGCGGCGAGATGGTTACCACGCGCGAAGAAGCCGAACGCGTGGCGAATGACTTAATGCACGAGGGCGCGAAGGGGGTCGTCGTAAAAGCGCAGATTCATGCCGGAGGCCGCGGAAAGGGCGGCGGCGTAAAGATCGCCAAGAGCGTGGATGAAGCCGGGCAACTGGCGGGCAAGATGCTTGGCATGACCCTCGTCACCCACCAAACCGGACCGGAAGGCAAGAAGGTCCAGCGGTTGCTCATCGAAGAGACGTTGCCGATTGAACGCGAGCTGTATCTCTCGATTGTGCTCGATCGCGCGGTGGGAAAGCCGGTGTTTATGGCTTCGGCATCGGGCGGCATGGAAATCGAGGAGGTCGCGGCGAAGGATCCGAACGCGATCATCAAGGAATGGATCGAGCCGGGCCTCGGGCTTGGCGCCTACCAGGCGCGGAAGATCGCCTTCAAACTGGGTCTTAAGCCGGAACTCGTGAACCAGGCGGTGAAGTTCATGCAGGCGCTGTACAAAGCCTATGACGAGACGGACGCCTCGCTGATGGAGATTAATCCGTTCATCACGACCTCCGACAATCGTCTTTTTGCGCTGGACGCCAAGTTGAACTTCGACGACAACGGCCTGTTCCGCCATCCCGACCTGAAGGATCTGCGCGATATTACCGAGGAAGATCCGCTGGAAGTCGAAGCCAGCAAGTACGGACTCAATTACATCAAGCTCGACGGCAGCGTCGGATGCATGGTGAATGGTGCGGGACTGGCGATGGCGACGATGGACATCATCCAGTACGCGGGTGGCATGCCTGCGAATTTCCTGGACGTGGGCGGCGGCGCCAATGCCGAACAGGTAACGCATGCCTTCGAGATCCTGCTCAGCGACAAGAATGTGAAGGCGGTGCTGATCAACATCTTTGGCGGCATCTTGCGCGTGGATACGCTGGCGACGGGCGTGGTGCAGGCGGCACAACAGACGAAGATTCAGTTGCCGATCGTGCTTCGGCTCGAAGGAACGAATGTGGAGCAGGGGCGCGAGATCCTGAAGAACAGCGGGCTGAACTTCATCGTAGCGGAGACGATGAAAGACGCGGCCGAAAAAGTCGTAGCCGCCGCGAAGGGAGGCCGCTCATGAGCATTCTTGTCGACAAAAATACCCGGCTGATCGTCCAGGGTCTAACCGGCCGTGAGGGAACGTTTCACGCCAAGGCTTGTGCGGAATACGGAACCAAGGTAGTTGGCGGAGTAACTCCCGGCAAAGGTGGCACTACCCATGAAGGCTGGCCCATCTTCAACACCGTGCAGGACGCGGTTGAGAGTACTGGCGCGAACGCGACGGTGATCTTCGTGCCGCCGCCGTTTGCGGCTGACGCGATCATGGAAGGCGTGGAAGCCGGGCTCCCGCTGGTGGTCTGCATCACGGAAGGCATTCCAGCCCAGGACATGGTCAAGGTTTGGTCGTACATGCAGGGCAAGAAGACGCGGCTGATCGGTCCCAATTGCCCGGGCATCATCTCGCCGGGCAAATGCAAAATCGGCATCATGCCGGCGCGCATCCACAAGCAGGGCAACGTCGGCATCGTTTCGCGATCGGGCACGTTGACTTATGAAGCGGTGCACCAGTTGACGGTGCGCGGGATCGGGCAATCGACTGCGATCGGAATCGGCGGCGACCCGATCATCGGAACGAACTTCATCGATGCGCTCGATCTTTTCAACAAGGATCCAGAGACCGAGGCCATCATCATGATTGGCGAAATCGGCGGCACCGCGGAAGAGAATGCTGCCGAGTTCATCAAGGCGAACGTGAAGAAGCCGGTCGTGGGTTTTATCGCCGGGCAGACGGCCCCTCCGGGACGCCGCATGGGCCATGCGGGCGCGATTATTTCCGGCGGCAAAGGCACGGCGGCGGAGAAAATGAAGGCGATGGAAGCTGCTGGAATCCACGTGGTGAAGTCACCCGCACTGCTCGGAGAAACCCTGGTGCAGGCGGCTGGAGCGAAGGTGAAGTAGGCTATTGGCGGTTCGCTTTTGGCCAGTGGCGAAGCAGGGTCTTTGCAACAGCCAATCGCGAATCGCCGGGAAGACATTCGAGTTCAAGGACTGATTACGCATGAAGACATTGCAACGCACTCTTTCGATCATCAAGCCTGACGCGGTGGAAAAGAACGCCGAGGGCGACATCATCAGCACCCTGCTGAATAACAATTTCCGCATCCTCGGTATCAAGATGCTGCAACTGAACAAGTCGCAGGCCGAGGGATTCTACGCGGTGCACTCCAGCCGTCCCTTCTTCAACTCGCTCACCGAGTTCATGGCCAGCGGCCCGGTCGTCGTCATGTGCCTGGAAAAGGAAAACGCCATCGGCGACTATCGCAAGCTCATGGGCGCAACCAATCCGGCGAATGCGGAAGAAGGCACCATTCGCAAGAAGTGGGCGAGCAGTATCGAGAAGAACGCCGTCCACGGCTCCGATGCCGACGACACGGCACGCTTCGAGCTCTCGTATTTCTTTGCCGGATACGAACTCGCGAAGTGACCGCGGCTTTGCGTGGCGTGTGCGTAGCGGGAGCCGCGCAGCGGTCGTCGTGAACGAGCGCAGTTGCGAGTCGAAGGATCCCAGGCATGTCCTTTGCGGCATGCCTGTTTTCCATTGGAGAGGAGCACATGCCGCACATTCAAATCACGTGGATTGAAGGCCGAACGGTGGAACAAAAGCGCACGCTCGCGACGAAACTCACGGAGCTGATGGTGCAGGAAGCCAGCGCGAAGCCGGAATCGGTGACGATCGCGTTCGTCGATGTCGCCGCCGAGAGCTATGCGAGCAACGGCATGCTGGTTGCGGACAAACGCAAGAAAAGTTAAAGGTGCTGCATTAACTTTTCCGCGAACATCTCCGCCGCCCTGTCATTCTCCCCGAAGTACAGCATGGGCTCGATGACCTCGAGTTCCATCAGGATGAAACGCCCATCACGCACCACGCCATCCACCCGGGCGTAGAGCAATTCTTCGTCGACGGTTTCGAGCACGCGCTTGGCCTGCCGCTTTAGATCGTCGCCAGGTTGCTCGTGCGACCAGCTTCCACCGTGTTCGTCCTGCACGCGGAAGTCTCCGGGCTTGGCGCGCTTCACGGCGGCGTGGCTGAACTCCCCGCCGAAGAAGACCAGCGACCACTCGCCATTCTCGATCTCCGGCATGTATTCCTGGACCATCATGTCGCGCTGCGTGAGCAATTCCGCGAGCTGCGCATCGTGCGCATTGCCATCGTTGCGCGTAACCACTGACGTCAGCATCGATGTTCCGGAGATGGTCGGTTTGACGACGGCTTTACTCCACAGTCTCGTACTGAGGATCTCCGAAATTTCCGGAGACGAATTGCGTTCGCACCAGAAGGTCGGCGCGATCTCGATGCCGCGTTGCTCCAGGTCGCGAAGATACTTCTTGTCGTGATTCCAGCGGACGATGCGAAGCGGATTCAGAACCCGCGCCCCCAATGCCTCGAGCTTGTCGATCCATGCCACGAACTTTGCAGGCGAGTAGAAATAGTCCCAGCAGGAGCGGACGACGACGAGATCGTACTGCGTCCAGTCTGCATCGGGATCGTCCCAGACGACGGGTTCGATCCGCAGACCACGGCGGCGCAGGGCGGCGGCTGCGATTTCATCGTCGGGTGCGATGCGATTGAGACCGCGATAGGTGACGAAAGCGATCGACTGCATGCCGGGCTAGGCCACGGGCTCCATCAAATGCGCTTCGGTCCGCTTCCCGAGTTTGGGTAGCGTCTTCACCGCGATTTCCTGGAAGTGCGATGTCTCGCGATGCGCCTGGAGGGCTGCATCGTCCTCGTACTGTTCGTAAACGAAGAAGCGGCGCTTGTCGTCGCGGTCCTGGTGGACGACGTACATGCGGCATCCGGGCTCGTTGCGCGAGCCTCGGCCGAGCCGCTGGAATGCCTCGATGACTTCCGTTTCCTGGCCTTCGTTCGCGATCCAAGTGACGGCGAGAACGATCATCGTGTGCCTACTTTCCGAGGTGCTTCAGCCCGAGCGCCGAAACGAACGCGTCGGTGTAGATGGACTGCTCGCGATCGGGACCGGTGGAGAGGATGCCAACTTTCGCCCCGGTCTGCTGTTCCACGAACTTGAGGTATTCTTTCGTGCGCTGCGGCAGAGCATCGTAGCTGGTGATCTGCGTCGTGTCGGTCCTCCACCCGGGCAACTTGGTATAGACCGGCTCTATGGTTTCGAAGCCGCAACCGCGGGCAGGAATCTCATCGCTCTGCTTTCCGTTGATCTTGTAGCTCGTAGCCACGGGAATTTCGTCAAGATCGTCGAGCACATCGAGCTTGGTAACGACCAGCCACTCGGTGCCATTGATCATGTTGGAATAGCGCAGCAGCGGCAGGTCGAGCCAGCCGCAACGCCGGGGCCGGCCGGTGACGGCGCCGAATTCGTTTCCCTTTTTGCGAATGGCATCGCCCATGGCGTCGTGCAGTTCGGTGGGGAAGGGGCCTTCGCCGACGCGCGTGCAGTAGGCCTTGGTCACGCCGATCACGGTGCTGATCGAGGTCGGAGGAACGCCGGTGCCGATGACCGCGCCGCCCGAGGTCGCGCTCGATGAGGTCACGAACGGATAGGTGCCGTGGTCGATGTCGAGCATCGTGCCCTGGGCTCCTTCGAACATCACCGATTCACCTTTGTTGATCGCGTGGTTGAGGAGCATGGCGGTATCGGTTACAAAAGGCGCGATCTGTTCCGCGGCCTTGGCGTAATCGGCATACATCTTGTCGGGATCGATTGGTTCGGCGTTAAAGAGCGCGTGCACGATAGTGTTCTTTTCCTTACACGCATTTTCGATGTGCTTCTTCAGCAACGAGGAATCAAGCAGGTCGGCGACGCGCAGACCGCGGCGGCCCATTTTGTCTTCGTAGCTCGGACCGATGCCTCGCGAAGTGGTGCCAATCTTCACCCGTCCCGGCGCATTTTCCGAGGCGAGCTCGACCATGCGGTGATAGGGAAGGATGACGTGGGCGCGATTGCTGACAAAAAGATTGCCGTCGATTGTCACGCCGGCATCGCGCAGGCGCTGCACTTCGTTCAGGAAAGCGATGGGATCGAGAACGACACCGTTCCCGATCACTCCGCGGCAGCCGGGGCGAAGCACACCGCACGGAATCAATTGCAGAACGAATTTTTTGCCGCTGATGGTGACCGTGTGGCCGGCGTTATGTCCGCCGGCGTACCGCGCTACAACGCGAAAGTTCTCCGAGAGGACATCGACGATCTTGCCTTTGCCCTCGTCACCCCACTGGGCGCCGATTACGACGGCGGTCTTGCCTTTACTCACAATGCACTCCATGACAGCGATTTGCCGCGACAAACCTGGCTGAGATCGTTGCGTTTGGCACAGGCGCGCGGGAGAGTTCTGCACACAGGCGCCCTGCAATTATTAACGCAGGGTTGGAACTAAGGTTGGGACTTTGGAACGGGCTGTGTACAAACAATTTTACCTTGAGCTGCCAGCTACCGGCAATGAAGCCGTGTCCTCTTTCAGGGCGCTGCCGTCGCGATGAAATAGCTCCACATGGGCCGCCCTATGTTCCAGAACCAGTCGCCGCAAGCTAACATAGAGGCGGACTTATGCCGGAGCTTCCTGAAGTAGAAACCATCGCCAATGGTCTGAATAAGCGGGTCGCAGGAGCGACCATCGAATCGGTGTGGATTGGGGAACGGCGTCAGCCTCTCAAGTCCACGGCGCGCGCCATTGCCGCCATGTTGGAAGGTGCCCGGATCAAGCACGTCCGGCGGATGGGCAAGCACATCGTCGCCGACCTGGAGGAGACGACCGGCGCTCCGCGAGGGCAGTGGATTATCCATCTCGGCATGACCGGCAATACCCTGGTTGCCGAGCCCGACACTGCGATTCCGAAGCATACCCACCTGATCGCGAGGATCTCGACCGGCAAGGAGATCCGTTTCGTCGATCCGCGTATGTTCGGCAAACTTGCGGTTGTTCCTACGTCGAAGGCCTTCCAGGCGCCGGGGATGGAGCCGCTGCAGGTATCCGTCGCAGAGTTCCAGAAGCTCTTCCGTGGCAGAAATACGCCGATCAAGAGTGCGCTGCTCAACCAGAAGCTGCTGAGCGGCGTGGGTAACATTTATGCCGACGAGGCATTGTTTCGTGCTGGCATTCGGCCCCGCCGCAGGGCAAAATCATTGACCCGAACGGAGCTTGCGAGACTGCATGCAAAGCTCCGCGAAGTGTTGCACGAGGCGGTGGAGGCGGGTGGTTCGTCGGTAAACGACTACGTCGATTCCGAAGGCAACGAGGGCTTCTTTCAGCTGCGGCATAATGTGTACCAGCGAACTGGACAGCCGTGCCTGGAATGCAAAACAGAGATTAAGCGGGTGGTGGTTGCCGGACGCAGCAGCCATTACTGCCCCAGCTGCCAGAAATAGTACCGCGTCCCTTCGGTAATATTGCCAGGTTTAAAACGTTTCAGCGACAATGGCAATGCAGAATTGTTCCTCGGCCAGTCTCAGCACACATGAACGGTAGGGACACTATGATTTATTCAGTTGGTGTGGACCTCGGCGGCACGAACCTGCGCATTGCTGCCGTCGACGATCGCGGAACTCTCCTCGAGAAAGTGACCCTCGGGACACAAGTGCAGCGCGGCCGCGAGTACGTCATCAGTGAAATGGCGACCGCCATCCGCACGCTCACCGAAAAGTACCGGGGACAAGGCGAACTGGCGGGCATCGGGATAGGCGTGCCCGGGTTCATCGACATGGATACCGGGACGGTACGCGAGTCGCCGAACCTGCCTGGCTGGGCGGATTACCCGGTACACCAGGACATCGAGCATCGGCTCGGGACCAAGGTCGTGCTCGAAAACGATGCCAATGCCGCCGCCATGGGGGAGAAGTGGCTGGGCGCGGGACGCGAAGTGGATGACCTGGCGATGTTCACACTCGGCACCGGGGTCGGTGGCGGCATCATTCTCAACGGACGCGTGTGGCACGGCATGAAGGGCATGGCCGGTGAACTGGGCCACAGCATGGTGGTTCCCGATGGCCACGCGTGCGGGTGCGGCAGCCACGGCTGCCTGGAACAGTATGCCTCGGCGACCGCCATCGTGCGGATGGCGCGCGAAGCAGTCGCGAGCGGCATGTCCACCGCGCTGGCCAACGCCTCGCGCAACGATGTGGAGTTCAGTTCGAAAGTGGTCTATCAACTTGCGATCCAAGGCGATCTTGCCGCGCAGGAAGTCTTCAATCGGGTTGGCCGGTCCCTGGGCATCACGATCGCAACCTTCGTGAATGCGCTGAACTTTCCCATGTACGTGGTCGGCGGTGGAGTCGTGAGTGCCTGGGATGCATTCAGTCCGGCGATGTTTGACGAGCTGCGGATGCGCTCCTTTATTTATCGGGTCACCGCCCCTGAATCCGTGAAGGCGGGAGAGAAGCGCACGATCGTAACCCGCGCGCTGCTGGGCAGCGATGCCGGTTTATTTGGCGCGGCACGCCTTCCCATGTTGCTTGCCGACGGAAGTTCGGCAGCCCCTGCAGCCAAAGCAAAAGAGGGCGCTGCGGGAACCCCACTCGCCGGCGGACGATAGTCCGTTCCAATCAATAACAAAGGCCGCCTTCGGGGCGGCCTTTGTTGTTGGGAAAACGGTTCAGCGCACCGGTTCCTTGGCAAGAACCTTCTGCAAAGCGTGCAGGAAATTCTGGTTTTGGTCAGGATTGCCAATGGTGACACGCAGGCCTTTTGGGATGCCCCATCCACCCAGGGGACGCACGATGACGCCCGATTGTTCCAAGGCTTTCGCGATTCCGGGCGCATCCTCTTCCACCTCGAAGAAAACGAAGTTCGCCCACGTCGGCACGACGTGCAGGCCCATCTCGCGCAATCCTCGGAGAAGTACCTCGGCGCCGGCGGCGTTGTTCTCGACCGTACGGCGCAGGTGCTCGTCATCATGCAGCGCTGCAATTGCGGCGGCCTCGCCGATGCTGGTCGTCTGGAACGCCGTGCGCACGCGTCCCAGGTAGTTCATCAGCTCCGGATCCCCAATGCCGAAGCCAACGCGGACACCGGCGAGCCCGTGCGTCTTCGAGAAGGTGCGCAGCACGATGACTTTGCGGCCTTCTTTCACATAGCGCGCGGAGTGCGAGTACTCGATGCCACGCAGTTGCGCCAGGTGCTTGGCGAAGTCGTAATAAGCCTCGTCGAGGACGGTGACGACGCTGTCGGGCACGCGGTCGAGATAATGATCCATCGCCTTGGCATCGAACATCGTGCCCGTTGGATTATTCGGGTTCGCAAGGAAGACCACGCGGGTGCGTTCATCGATGGCCTTCAATATGCCGTCGAGGTCGAAGCCGTCGTCCTTGGTCGGGACCAGCTTCAAGGTGGCACCGGCCGCCCGCGTAACGATGGGATACACGATAAAGGTGCGCTCGCTGGTGACTGCGTTCAGCCCGGGAGCGAGCAGCGTGCGGCCGATCATGTCCAGGCAGGGAGTAGAGCCACCGGTGACCAGGACGTGGTCCGGCGTGACGCCCTCGTTCTCTGCGATTTTCTTGGCCAACTCCGGTGCGCCATTCTCGGGATAGAGGTGCACTTCGCGCAGCGCATGCTGCATCGCTTCCAGCGCGCGCGGCGATGGCCCGAACGGGTTCTCGTTCGACGCCATCTTCGTGCACTTGATTCCAGTTTCTTCTTCGGCCTGCCGGAGAGGCTTGCCGGGAACATACGGTCCGAGGGCGCGGAGGTGCGCTGGAACCATTTCTTCGTACTTCATCGCCTGTCCTTAGGCTTGCGGAAGGGACGCTTTGGGTTGCGACCCTCGGAGCCACGGCGCGGGCCTTTGGGTCCACGCCCACCCGATTCTAGCTTTCCGGAGAATCGCTTGGCGACGAATTCCTTAGACCGTGGTTCCTCCCGTTCCGGAACGGCGCGATCTGTACGGGGACGGAAGTCCTTGCGAAAGCCGCCGGGCTTTTTGCCGAATCGACCGCCGGAGGATGGACGGCCGGAGGATGGACGGCCCGAGGATGGGCGACGAGGCCCCCCGCGAGCGGGTTCTTCGCGACTCGACCGGAAGGCTGGCCGGCCTTCGCGCTTGCCACGGAATTCCTTGCCGGCACCGCGCTCTTCGCGCGCCGGTCCGCTTCGCTCAAAGCTCCTGGGACTGCTGCGACGCGGGCGTTCACCGCTCTCTCCCCGATCCGGACGCGCGCCAAACTTGCCGCGCCCAGCGAACGGAGGACGTGATCCGGCGCGACCTCCCGCCCTTCCAAAGCTCTTGCCCCGAGCCTCGCCCCCCGCCGCCGGCTTCCTGCCGCGGAATGGACGACCTCCCTCAGATCCGGTCGAAGCAGATCTCGAGGGACGTCGCTCGCCACGCGCCGGTGGCTTGCCGACCCTTGGGCGTTCGCCTCGCGCATCGCCGGGGCGCCCGCGGAATGCCGGACGCGCGCCGCCTTCGCGCTTCGGGAACTTTGGCCGCTCAATGCGCTCGCGGGGCGCTTCGACCTCGCGCTTGCCATCGGAATCGAACCGCGCCGTGCGGGTGCGTTCTTCACGCGGACTCTCGAACTCCGAGCGATCTTTGTACGACCCTTTTTGAAAAGCTCCGCCCTCGCGAGCAGGGCCTTTGCCAAACGCCGGCCTTTCACCGCGCCCACCTTTATTAAAGCGCGGACGCTCATCGCGAGCACGCGGCGGAGCATGGCGCCCCTCGGAGGCTTGCTTCAACCGTGCAACTTCCGGAGGCTTCAGCAGGCGGAACTCGCCGTTTTCCACGTCGAGCTTCAGCGGGCCATATTCCACGCGCTTGATCTTCTCGACGTGATGTCCGATGAAGTCAAACATGCGACGGATTTGGCGGTTGCGTCCTTCGGTGAGCGTGACTTCGTACCAGGGATTGTCGCCTTCGCGCGAGAGTTCGATCTTCGCCGGCGCAGTCTTTACCGCGGTGGAGCGCCGCTTCTCGCCTCCGAACCTTCCACCGTCTTCGGGCGCAGCGTGAATGTTGCCCTGCTCGGCGGGAAGTTGCACTCCGTCGCGGAGCTGCTGGATCTGTTCTGCTGTCGGCTCCCCGCTGACTTTCACCAGGTACTTCTTGGGAACGTGGGTGGAGGCGTGGGTGAGCTTTGCGGCTATTTCACCATCATTGGTCAGCAGCAGCAGGCCTTCACTGAGATAATCGAGGCGGCCCACCGGGTAGACGCGGGCTGGGATCGCTTTCACGAGATCCATCACCGTCGGACGTCCCTCGGGGTCCGTTACCGTCGTGACATAGCCCTTCGGCTTGTGCAGCAACACATACACATGCTCCTCGGGGGCGAGCGTCTTCCCATCGACGCGGATGTCATCGGTCTCCGGGTCTGCCTTCGATCCGAGTTCATTCTTTACTTCGCCGTTCACGGTCACACGCCCGGCGGTGATTAATTCTTCAGCCTTGCGGCGCGAGGCTACGCCCGCAGCGGCGATGATTTTCTGCAATCTTTCGGAAGACATTTTGAGCCTTATGCTTTCTCAGTCGTTGAGCCCTGGATTTCAGGCGGGTTTGCATTCGACTCGTCGGGAGGCTCAGTAGTTTCAGATGCCACGTTGGCGTTGGCGGATTGCGTAACTTCCGCGTCCTGCTCCCTGACCATCTCGTCTTCCCGCGCCATCATCGCATCGTCCACCCGTTGCGGGTCGACGGATGTGTCGCCTTGCGGCGCACTTTCCGCTTCGAAGATGATGCCCTGGCCTGCGTCGCCGAGTTTTTCGAATTCTTCCATGCTCGGCAATTCGTTCACGTCCTTCAGCCCAAACCGCAGCAGGAACTCTTTCGTCGTCTTGTACAAAATGGGGCGCCCGATGACCTGCTTCCGGCCAGCCGTGGTTACAAGCTTTCGATCGAGCAGGGTGGCAATCACGCCGGAGGAATCCACGCCGCGAATCTCGCTGACCTCCGGCGCGGTAACCGGCTGCTTGTAGGCTACGACCGCCAGCGTCTCGAGTGCCTGCAACGAGAGCCGGATCGGCGGCTTCAGGCTCTTGGCGAAGCCAACCACCAGGTCGTGATGCTCGGGCTTGGTGGCCATGCGATAGCCGCCGGCAATCTGGCGAATTTCAACGCCGCGCGCATCGGTCTGATATTCGGTAACGAACTCCGCCAGTACAGTGCGCAGCTTCGCCTTGACTGCCGTTAACTCGGGATCCTTGAGTTTCTTCTTCGCGCCGGGTTCGGGCGCAGGAGCCTCCGCCGCGGAGTCCTCCGCCGCGGCTTCGAACATGGCGGTGGGCTCGGAAGAGAGTTCCCGGCCTTCCCGCGCTGGCTCGGACCCTGCCTCGGGTGCCGTGCCGGCGTTAGCGTTGCCTGCTTCGGTCGCGAGTTCCGCGAGAACGTCCTGCTTCAACAACACGGCCATCTGGTCTATCGTGACCGGCTCTTCCGCGGCGTAGATGATTGCTTCGAGTTTTCCCTTGAGCGACATGCTGATGTGTTGTCCTCATTCTGCTTCGTCTCACGACGGTGCCGTGTCCGAATTCGTGTAGGCGGTCCCTACGGGTTCTACTTCCAGTCGTCGCGGACCGCGCTTTGTTCGGCCATGATGTTATCGAAGTTCATGTCCTTCTTGATCACCACATCTCCAAAAACGGTATCCTGCCGTGCGAGCACCGCTTGCAGGCGGATCAATTCAAGAAGCGCAAGAAATGCACAGACCAGTGCATTGCGGCTGTTCAAGGGCTTCAGCAGCGCCTTGAGGCGCACCGGTTTTTCTTCCAGCGAAAGCCGGCGTCGCATGTAGTCGATCATTTGTCCGACCGTCACCGAATCGTCGGATACGTCGAAGGTCGGTTTCGATTTCGCGCGGTCGAGGATCTCACGGAAGGTCTTCACCAGATCGATGACATCGGCGGCGAGCTCGGGCTCCGCGCCTTCCGCATCCTTGAAATCCTTCATCGCCGGGTTGGTAAGAACGGCATCTTCGATCTGCTGTTTCTGGAGGAGCATCTGCGCCGCCGTTTTGAAGCGTTCATGCTCCAGCAGTCGATTGACGAGTTCCATGCGCGGATCGTCTTCCGCTCCGGCGATGGCATCGGGGTCACGCGGTAACAACATCTTCGACTTGATATGAATGAGCAGGGACGCCATGTAAATGAACTCAGCCGCCACATCCACATCGATCGTCTTAATGTGCTCGGTGTAGGTCAGGTACTGGCGCGTGATCTTCGCGATCGGGATGTCGTAGATGTCGATATCCTGCTTGCGCACCAGGTCGAGCAGAAGGTCGAGCGGGCCATCGTAGATCTGTCCAACTATGATCGAGAAAACCGAATCGTCACGATCCTGCGCGCGCTTTCCGTTCTGCGCGGAAGAGGCAGGAGTTGTAGTGGCATTCTGCGCTTGTTTTTCGATCGGTTCTGCCATCTACTTCGATCCTGAATTGGCGGTGACGTTCTGCGGCTCGTAACTATGCGAGAAGTTCATCGCTGCCCGGGCTTCGACCATGGTCTTCTCGGCGCACTCACGGGCCTTTGCCGAGCCGGCTTCGAGAATATCCCATACCATCTTCGGATTGCTCTCGTACTTCGCGCGCCGCTCCTGGATCGGGGCAAGCACGCGCATCACGCTATCGGCGGCCCAGCCCTTGCATTGAATGCAGCCGATGCCGGCCGTGCGGCAACCCTCGTTGACCCTCGCCATAGTTCCCGCGTCGCTGAAGATTTTGTGCAGGTCGCCCACCGGGCAGATGTCAGGATTGCCGGGATCGGTGCGGCGCACCCGCGCTGGATCGGTCACCATCGTCTTCAACTTCGCGCGCACGGTGGCCTCGGGATCCGCCAGCAGGATGCTGTTGCCGTAAGACTTCGACATCTTGCGGCCGTCGGTGCCTGGCAACTTCGCCGCCGGTGTGAGCAATGGCTTAGGTTCGGGAAAGACGTGGTTGCGTTGTGGATCGGCCGCGTTTGCTTTTTGTGGATAGAACTGATTGAAACGCCGCGCAATCTCGCGGCTGATTTCAAGGTGCGGCACCTGGTCTTCGCCGACCGGCACATATTGCGCCTGGTAAACGAGGATGTCGGAGGTCATAAGCACGGGATAGCCGAGGAAGCCGTAAGTGCCGAGATCTTTGTCCTGGATGTTTTCGCGCTGTTCTTTGTAGGTAGGCACGCGCTCCAGCCAGCCGAGTGGGGTGATCATCGAAAGCAGCAGGTTCAATTCCGCATGCTGCGGAACGTGCGACTGAATGAAGAGGGTGGAGCGTTCCGGATCAAGGCCGGCGGAAAGATAATCGACCACGAGTTCGACGCAGCTCTGCTTCACATCGGACGTGTCGGCGTAATTGGTGGTGAGTGCGTGCCAATCGGCAACGAAGAAAAAGCACTCATACTGGTCCTGCAACTTCACCCAGTTCTGCAAGGCGCCCACGTAGTGCCCGAGATGAAGCTTCCCGGTGGGGCGCATCCCGCTCAAGACCCTCGCGTTGCTCTTCTGCCTATTCGACATCACGATAAGAAAACCCGGTCGACCAGCACATAGGCCGGTCGGAATAAATAGCCGAGAAAGTTGAAATACCAGTTCGCGATAAACAACAGCATCAAGCCATACACTCCCACCTTGTCATAGGTCGCGAGCGCAGATCCGGAGAGGAAATGCCGAATGACATGGCTGCCGTCAAGGGGCGGAACCGGGATGAGGTTGAAGATAGCGAGCACCAGATTGATGGTGACCGATGAGAGCAGAAGGTACAGGATCGGCGCGACGCCGGCATGAATCCGGGGAGTGCCGTTCATCGCAACGTAAAGCTTCAATAGGAGGCCGAAGATCACGATCAGCACCACGTTGCTCGCAGGACCTGCGAGAGATACCAGGATATCGTCGCCAACCGGGTGCTTGAAGTTGCGCGGATTTACCGGCGTTGGCCTCGCCCAGCCAATGAAGCCGATGCCCGAGAGCATACCGATCAATGGGATCAGGATGGAGCCGAAGGGATCGATATGGCGCAAAGGATTCAGGGTGATACGGCCAAGCATCTTCGCCGTAGGGTCTCCACAGCGCGCTGCCGTCCAGGCATGGGCGGCTTCGTGCAGGCTGATCGCGAACAAGAACGCGACCATGTCAAAGAAAATTTTGGCCGGATCGAAGGACATGAGCAACTTCGATACTATCACGCGCAAGTGTCGTAATTACGCAGGTTTGAGCGCTGCTCCGGTCTCGGAATTACGACCTATTTCTGGGTAAACGTGATCTCCCGGTCGCCGACAATGGCGGAGTCGATGCGGTCCGGCATTCCGAAAACACTGTCCAGATCGGCTTCCGGATATTTCGGCTGGAGGTACTTCTCCACGAAGTATTCCAGCGCGGCGCGGGGAATCTCCAGCCCATCGAGCGACACGCTTTGCACCTTGACGGAGGCCCGACCGCGCACCGCGGAAGCCTGTGCGGTTACACGCACGGTGTGTACCCCGCTGAACAACGCGAGGAGCGGATTATTCGATCGATTCTTCGCGGTAACCTTGTCGAAATCCACCAATCCCGACCCGTTGATGACCGCAGGCTGGTCGTCGATTTTTACGTCGCTCACCCCATCGGGCCACTTCACGCCGCCTTCCGCGAAGTAGGCGTTGATCTCGCGATCGGTGAGCCTGGTTACCAGACCGCTCTTCGGTGGATTCGACTCGAACGCCACCATCGCGGAGATCTTCCTGTCGGCGCTGGCATATTCAGGGCTGTGCGGCACAGCCCCGGTTTGTGCCACCAAGCTGCCGCTTACAAGCAGTAAGGATACGATCAACGCGATTTTCATGGCTGTAGAGAAGCTTCCGTGGCGGGAGCCTGCTTGATCTCGGGACGGTCGAGCGTACCCGATAATGCGAAGACGTGCTGGTTATCCGTAAGAGTAAAGTTCAATTGGCGCGTCCAGGTAGCCGTTCCCTGGACGTTATAAACCGTATTGCCCGACTGAAGTTTCGCATCGGTGACGACAAAATTCCCGTCACGCAGCTCGATCGTTCCGTCGAGTCTCGTGACTCGAAGCGCGGACTTGTTTTCCAAACTCACGCGTCGCAAAACGGCATCTCTCACCGAGAATTCGCCAAGCCCGGAGGCGCTGCTGCGTAACTCTGCCGAGGTCAGACCGGACAGCTTCAACTGGTAGTTCAGATCCGCCATGCCGGTGGCCCACGATTCCTTCATGCTCTCCGCCAACTGCGCCAGGCTGGCATGCAGGATCTTGCCCTTCCCGGTGAACACCGGATGCTGGCCCGAGAAGTCGGCTTGCCACTCACCGGTATGTTGGCCGCCAAGCAAATCTGCGCGAAGATTCTCCACCGTCATGTGCTTTCCAGCGATGGTAACGGAGCCGTTCACATGAGCGGCAATCGTGTTGGCCATCTTCCAGCGGTCTATCGTGAACTGTCCTGAAGCTGCCAGCGTAAAGAGGGGATTGGTCTGATCCGCCGGGTGAGGCATGAAAAAGTTGTACCAGGGGCGGCTTCGCAATTTCGGGTTCAGCAGTTGGTTAAGCCGCTCGGGCGAAACTTCGTCGGCGTGAGCCATAAACGTGATCGCACAAGGAGCGGCGGAACAGTTGCGAGGCACGGAGAAGGATCCCGTAAGGTTTGGGCCCTTGGCGAAACTCGCCGTCACGTTTTGCAGGCTGAGCGACTTGGGATCAATACTGGCGGTCGCTGCGCTCACCTGCACGGTTTCGATTACCCCGGGCACATCCGCCTGTACGTTCTTCAAGCGTGCATTTCCGCTTAACTCCGGCGCTTCAAATCCTGTCCAACGCCCGGAAAGGTGAAGATCCAGGTTGGCGGCGCCTTTTGCTGCGACCCTGGGCGTATCGATGCCGAGCGCCCGCGCGACTTGCAGGGCACGCGCCAGTTCCGCATCTCCGGCGAGCGCAAGATTGAAACCCTGTTCCGTAATCACAGCCTGCGCTTGCGTCGATTGCGCGGCGCCCAGGGGTAGCGCGAAGGTCGGAACCGCCAGCCTGAACCCGCTCACCTCGCGGGCACGGGAGAGATCGTTGTCCGTAGCCGTGCCCCGAATCGACCGTCGAGGCTTCTCCGGAAGCGCTGTCGCGATGATGTAATTCAATGTCCCTATCGTCAGCTCCGGGCTAAGTGCCTGCGATTGCAGGACGAGTCCGGTGGTGGTTCCCCCTCCCGACCAGAGCGCCTTCGCGCCAGGATCCATGCCTTTGCGGGTGGTGAAGCTAAACTCCGTGGTGCCTTCCGCGCTCAGATCCTCCGGCAAGTCACGTTTCGCGTGCCGGACGAAGCCCATCGCACTACCCATCGAAACGTTTCGCCCGACAATGTTGATGTTATAGAAAGGAGCGCCGAGCCGCTGGACCGTGCCGCTCAGTTCCACCACTCCACCGCCCACAGGGCCCTGGCACTGCATATCCGTGAGCTTCTCTTCTTCGACCGTGTAGTGCCCCGTGCAATGCGCCAGCATGCGCATGGAGCCGCCACCGAAGATGTCATAACGCCGGAAATCGTTAACGCGCAGATCGACGGCGAGCGCCAGGTCGGCGGGGGTTCCGGTCCCGCTGAGATTGAGAGAAGTGCCGCCGCGCCATCCGTGGTCGCTGCCGGTGAGCAGCTTCGTCATCTGCCCAAGCTGCGCGTCCCGCCAGCTCAAGGTGAACTTCACCGGTGTATAACGCAGCGTCGAGTTGCGCTGGAAGGAGCCCTCTACTTTCAGCGAACCGACATCCGTAACGTGCGTGTCGACGCGAAATGGATGCGCTTCCAGGCGCATTTGCCAGTTATTTTCCGACTCCAGCCAGAGAGCGAAGTCTGCATCGGTGAAGGTGAAGGCTTTTTTTTCCAAGCCGAATTTGAAGTTGATCCTCCCGCCGGTCGCTTCGATATAAGGGAAGCGGCGCCTGGAAGTCTCAGGGTGGGCCTGGGCGGTAGGCGCGGTAGGAATCTGGGTGGCGCGCGCCAGAAGCGTCTCGAGGTTCCAGTGTCCATCGTCGGCGCGCACCAGGTTGAGGCTGGGAGCGGTGAGATTGAGGCGCGCGATTTCGAGCCGGCCGCGCCACAAGGAGCTCAGCCGCAGGTAGGCGGTCACTTCGTCGGCATGCAGCAGGTACTCGGGGTTGATGCTCGGATCGTCTCCGACTTCGACGTTGCGGAGATCGAATCCCGGCTGGGGAAGCAGCCGCAATCCCACATGACCAACGCTTACGGGACGGCCCACGGCATTGCTGATCGAGCTCGCGATATTGGACCGGTAGCGGTTGACATTGATCAGGGGCGGCAAAAAAATTCCGAGGAGGATGCAAACGACGATCGCCAGCATCACCTTGCGGGCGCCCCGCTCCGCCATCAACGCACCAGCCTGAACATGCGCGACCAGCGTGTCTGGTCGAAGAAGTGAATCACGATGTGGAAGATGAATCCCAGCCGGTCACCAATGTCCTGCTTGGTGTACTGGTCTTCCGGAGTCACGAAGGACCAATAGATGAACATCGGGCGGCCGATCAGGTTTTCCTTCGGGATGAATCCCCAGAAACGGCTGTCCCAGCTGCGTTCGCGGTTGTCGCCCATGGCGAAGTAGCTGTCGGCGGGAACCACCAAATCATCGCCTTCAATATGAGAGCTCATCGTCAGGTGCCATTCCTGCGTCAGGGTGACGGAATCATCCGGCGGCACGGAAGGGAAATCCATGGCGTATGGCAGGTGCGGAGCAGCGGGATCCTCGAACTTGTAAGGCTCGTTTTGTGGCTGGCCGTTGAGGTAGACCACCCCATCGCGCAGGTGAATCCTGTCGCCCGGCAGTCCGATGACTCGCTTTACGAGGTAGAGACCCGGTTGCGCCGGCGAGACGAATACGACGATGTCGCGACGATGAAGTTGCTGGTAGGGAATCAGCGGCATCCAGTTCGTCTTTGGCGCCAGGAGAGCGCGATCCACAAAAAGATGATCGCCGATCAAAAGTGTCTTGATCATCGAGCCCGAAGGAATCTCGAATGCCTGCATGCAAAAAGTAATGATGAACAGGCCCGTCACGAGCACCACCGCCATCGATGAGATGAACTCGGCGGTCGTTTCCTTCTTCTTTTCTGCTTTTTGCGTCTTTACTTCTTCTTTTTCAGTCTTTGTCGGGCTCATAAGGATAACTATTGCACCAGGCGCACCACGCGGTTCCAGCGGATATCTCGAACCACGTGTTCGAGGCGCGCTCCCAGACTCAAAAGTTTATCACCCACGCCTTCGGCGAGCGGCTGCGGGTCGGCGGACCGCAGCGAGAAGTAGATCAGAAGAGGCCGCCCCACGATGTTTTCGCGCGGCACGAATCCCCAATAGCGGCTATCGGAGCTGTCGTCGCGGTTGTCGCCCATCACGAAGTAACAATCCTGCGGGACGATCAGTTGCTTGTCCTCAATCAACTTGTGGAACTCGTTGCCCCAGTGCGCGTCGATGTCGAACGACCACGGCGGTCCGTCAGGGAAGTTGTCGCGGTAGGCATCGAAGGGTTTGCTGTACACCACGTATTTTTCGTCGAGCGGCGTTCCGTCGATGAAGACTCGTTTGTTGATGAGCCGAATTCGATCGCCGGGAACCCCGATGACGCGCTTTACGAAATACATGGACGGGTGCACCGGATAGCGGAACACCACGATGTCTTGTCGCTTGACCGTTTGATAGGGCATGAACGAGTGCGCCCAGCCGGTCCCGAACCGCGCCTTATCGACTAGTAAATAATCGCCGATCAACAGGGTCTTCTCCATGGACTCGGAGGGAATTGTGAATGCCTGGATGATGAACGTGATGACGAAGACCGCAATGGCGATGGTGCCGATCAGCGACTGGACTGTCGCCAGCGCGCCGGAATCCATCAGCCGCTTGCCCTTCGGAGCGGACGCTGCCACAGGCTCTGCCAGCTCAGGGCTCGCGATTACGGCGGTTGCGGGCTGCTGTTCCTGTGGGTCGGTCATTCGGGTTCGGCCCCTGCGGCCGGTTTGATCGACTGCACGTAATGCAAGGCGTGGCGCGCCGCGATCTGCTCTGCCCGCTTTTTCGTCGGACCTTCTGCGCTGGCGACGAACTCTGGTTTCTCGTGCGAATCGCCGAAGACGCGCGCCTCGATAGTGAATACCTTCTTGTGCTCCGGCCCTTCTTCTTTCACCACCGCGTACACGATACGTCTACGTCCGGCAGCATGCGCTTGTTCCTGCAAGGCGGATTTGTAGTCCGTCACCGGCAGCACGCTCCCGTGTTCCGACTCCATCCGTTTCAACTCCGGGCGGAGAATCTCACGCATGATGAATTTATGCGCGGCCCGGAGGCCTCCATCCTGGTATATCGCGGCGATCACCGCCTCCAGGGCATCGACCAGGATGGCGCTCTTCGTGCGTCCGCCACTTCGTTCTTCACCCCGCCCCAGGCGCAGATACTTGCCCAGGTCGAGGTTGCGCGCCGGCTGCAAAAGATGCCTTGCACTTACCAGGTAGGCCCTGAGCTTCGAAAGCTCGCCCTCCTCGTACTGCGGAAAGCGCTTCACCAACTCCTGGCTGGTCACGAAACCGAGCACCGAATCCCCGATAAACTCAAGCTGCTCGTTATCGGCAGGCGGGGCATCGTTGTGTTCCTGGTCACGCTGCTCGCGCGCGTAGGAGCTGTGCGTGAGCGCTCGAACCAGCAGTTCCGGCGATTCGAACTTGTGGTCGAGCGCTTCTTCCAGCGCAGCCGTTTCGCGTGTCTTCATAAAGTTGAAGCCCGGAGCAAAATGCCCCGGGCCGGTAGAACGCTCTACTGTGCCGTGGGCGCCGGCGTGGCGGCGGCCGGCGTGGAGTTCCCCATCAGCTTTTGCAGGCGCGATTTCTCCTGGTTCGCCAGGTTCTGCGCCTCGCCTCCGGCCTGGTTGTACTTGATCGCGTTCTCGGTGGCTTCCATCGCCTCCGGATACTTCTTTTGATTGTCGAGCGCGATGGCCAACCGCAGGTAGAGCACGCCGTCGGGTTGCGCCGGATTCACCTGGAGACCCTTGCGGAAGGCTGCCTCCGCGGCGGGAAAATCCTTCCTCGTCATCGCGACCGTGCCTTCCGTCTCGTACGCCATTTCCAGGATACTGTTCTTCGCCGACTGTACTTTCTCCGGCGGAGTGTTCGGCGGAATCGCCATGCCGGTATCGATGTTGTCGATCGCGCGCTGGGCGTCCTTGGCTGCTTCGTTGAGCCGGTCATCCTTGTCCAGGTCGGTATCGCGGGTGGACTGCGCCAGCGCGAGGGCCACGAGCACGTTCGGAACCGGATCCGTCGGATCAATCGCCAGCGACTTTCGCCCAACCGCGATCTCGCGGTCGGTTGCCCCCGCGTTGCGGTAGGTGTTCAGTAAGCCGGTGTACAGCACGGTCCGCAATTCGCTGTTTGGAAACTTCTGCGCAAAAGCGTCCGCTGCCTGTTCCATCTGGACGGTGTCCGGCTTGGCGACCACTTCCTGGTAAGCCTTGAATTCATCCTGCGTCTTGGCCTGCGGTGTTCCCTTGTTGTGCGCGGCAGGCTGAGCTGTCGAACTCTGGGCGGCGCTGTTGGCGGGTGTTCCGGACTGAGCGGCCGGAGCGGTCGAATTCGCTTGCGCCGCTGCGAAAGTTGCAGCCGACAAGATTGCAATGAGCATTGATGCGCGCTTCATGATTCCATTCTCCAAACTTTCCCTGGACGTGCCAGGAGAGGATTCACTGGGACTGGGTGTGCTTGACGGGCGCCGTGTAGGGCGACTTCATTCCCCGTTCTGCCGCTGCCTTGGTATCCGCCTTCGGATCGTTGTCAGCCAGCGCCGCGTTGTACTGCTTCAGGGCTTCTTCCCGCTTATCCTGGAGATCGAAGATTCTGCCAAGATAAATATGCGACCAGGCCCGGGTGCGAGAGTCCGTGCCCCGATCCAGCGCGAGATAGAAATAGCTCTTGGCTCCTTCCATGTCGCCCCGCATCGTCGAAGTCCGTGCTAACAGAAAATAGGCTCGTGCCGCATCCTCGTCCTTGCCTTCCAGCACCTGGTTGGCGAACTTCTCGGCGGCATCCAGGTCGCCCTTGATCAGGGCCTGTTCCCCCTGCGTCAGCAGCGGGTCCTTATGCAGGATAGATGCCTGCACCACCTCCGGAGCGGCATGCGATGTGAAGGCTATGTTTCGCGCATGCTTCCTCTCGTGATCCACATCGAGAAAGTGCAGCCAATCGGCATAGGCCTGGTCGAATCCCTGGTCGCTCTTTTCAAATCTCACGAGCTGATCGTAAAAATATTGCGTCAGGACAAATCCTTCGCTCTCCGCTTGCTGGACCGCCTCTTCCCGTTTGCCCTCGTCGCCCTTTTCCACCCGCATCGTCCTCGCCTCGATGGCTTGGATCAGCGATTCCGTGACCAGCAGCGTCGGATCGTTCTTGTAGGACTCGGTCAACGGCGCATTCTGGATCGAGAGCAGCAGCGGCCGAATGCGATTCATGTCCGTCCCGCGCTTATAGGCCATGGGATCGAGGACGAAATGCAGATACGTGTGCCGGATCTCGTGCATCTTCAGGTTTGCGGCCGAAGGCGAGACGACGAAGAAATAGTCGCTTCCGTAGTTGCGCGAATTGGTAAGAGAAGGCCCGATCAGCGGCTCCAGGTAAATGGTGTACGACCGGCCCACGTATCCGCTCAATTGCAGCCGCAGGTACTCGTCGGTGGATTGGATCATCTCGCGCATCGGTTCGTGATACCGCGCCACTTGCGCGTCGTACTCGGGCTTGTGCTTCAGCCAGATCCTGTGCAGGTTCGCGCTCTCATACATCCGTTGTAGCGGGGAAACAATGCCAAGCAGGAACGATGCGTCCGGCGGCAAGTCGGCCTCCGCAACCTTGGTCGTGAACTTGGGCGGGTCGTTCAGCAGGATTCCGAGAGACAGGTAAGCAGAGATCGTTCGAACCTCGTCGGACTGCTGGTGATCGCGGTAGAAAGCGCAGACATCCTTCTGCGCTGCCGCTGCTGACGGGTTATTGGCAAGGGCGCCTGCCACTTCCGCCCGGATCTCGGCTCGTACCGGCGCGGAGGCTGCGACCTCATCGTTATAGCCACAGTTATTGATCGCGGCCATGATGGCGAACAGCGCTTCGCTCGTGTCGAGCGTCGCCTTGCTTTGCTGCGCGCCGGCAGGCACGAGCAACGCCATCACGACCGTGGAAGAAATCGCAACCCGGAAAAAGAAGCCCAGAACAGCCCCCTGCATCGAAAATCCAGCTTTCGGAAACCTTCTACAAGTTTACGGGCCTGCAAGGCTGGAATCAAACTGGCACGCAAAAGCGCCGGACCAGCCGGCGCTTTCTGAAATTCCACCGTTTTTTCGGTTTATCCCCGTACCTGAATATTCGAGAACGACAGGATCGCCCGGCTGGCCGTCGGCTGGCCGAATGCAGTGGCCGGCTTGAAGGTGGTGAAGATCAACATGTTCTTCAACTCCGGTGTCAGGTCCTTCACCTCGCTCGGTGCGGAGAGAACCTTGTAATCCTGTACCCTCCCATTCGCATCGACGTAGGCTTCCACCACCACCGAATCGGCGTTCACTGATCCCATGTTTAATCCGAACGGCGAGAAAGAGATCTCCGGAGGGGTGTAGAGCATGGTCGGCACGTCATTCGACTGCCGCATCACATTCGGAACCAGCAGGCCGATCAGCAGCCCAAATACTACGATCGCCGTAACCACCCCGGCGGCGGCCGGAACCATAAAGGCGTTGAAAAGGTTCTCCGCGCGTACCGCCAGTCCGGTCCAGGGAGCCCGGTGTGAATCGGCCGCCTCCTGCGAGAGTGCGATGCGGATCCGCAATGCCAGGTCCGCAGGGACGGGCTTCCTTCCTGCACCGGAAACCAGCTCATGGGTGCGTCGTAAAAGTTCGTATTCTTCCGTGCAGGCGGCACAGCTCCGTAAATGGAGACCGACCGCCATCCTCTCGTCCCGAGAAACGGCGCCGTCGAGATAGGGCGACAGCAGCAGCCTGATATCGGAACACTTCATAGCTGAACCTCAGTATTCTTTTGGGATCGCGACACGGACTTCTTGTCCGCCGGATCACACAATCCCAGTTCGGGTCCCATTTCCTTGACGTAACGCGTCAGACGCTTCTTCAATGCCTCGCGTCCGCGTACCAATCTTGATTTCACAGTACCCAGGGAGGTTTCAGTAATCTCTGCGATTTGTTCGTACGACAGGTCCTCGATGTCGCGCAAGATTACCGCCGTGCGGTAAGGCTCCTGGAGGTTCTTGAGTTCGGATTCCACCCGGGCGCGGACCTCGGAATGAAAGACATTGTCGAAAGGCGACTCCGCCGTATCCACAAGCACGTCCTTCAGTCCCGGACGAAGCCTCTCTTCGCCGTCGTGTCCGGCTTCCATCGAGGTCTCCCGGCCCTTGTGCCGGAACCACCAGCGCCGCCGGTTCGAGGCTTCGTGCAGCGCAATGCGGTAAATCCAGGTCTTGAGGCTGGAATCGGCGTTAAACCGTCGAATTCCGCGAAAGACCTTGATGAATACCTCCTGCGTGGTATCGGCGGCGTCGGACGGATCGTCCAGGATGCGGTAAACCAAGCTGTATATGGGCTGATGGAACTGCGCGATGAGCCAGGAATAGGCTTCTTCAGAACCGGCTTTGAGCTCGGCAACGACCGAGGCTTCTTCATTGCGGATTGCAATCGCGCTAGCGAGATCGGACACAGAGGCACCCGCCATAACACTCATGGCGTCACCTGAATCATAATGCCATTTGCGCGTAGCAACAATGCTTGTGCAACCCGGCCCAGGCATCCGGTGACCATTTCCGAAGGCTGCCGCTTGCTTCTGGCGCGCATAAGTGTATTGACACCAGAGCCGGCGACAAAGTTCCTATGTGCAAAACGTTGCCTTGAGTCGGTTTTACCCCTTCGGAGCTGCCGTGCCGTTGCTCGATCCGGAATCAGCCGGAGGGGGCGTGCCCGGGGCGGGCGTAGCCGGTTTTGCCGGTTTCTTCTTCTTCACGGTCTTCTTTTCCGGCTCGCTGTCGTCGATGACAATCTTTTTCGGAGGGGGAGCGGCCGCCGTCTGCGCAGCCCGCGCCTGCGAACGATATTGGGTCAATTCCGCCTGTGCCGAGGACGAGAGCGTATCCAGCCGGTCGGCCATGGCGCGACGGGCATTCTCGAGACCCTGCAGGTCGCGCGTGAGTGTGTCGTAGTCTTCGCGACTGCCGAAGGCCCCGGCGGTTTCCGTAAAGCGCACAAAATACTCGTAAAGTACGTTCAAATTGCGATAAAGCCTGAAATTTGCGTTCAAATCCTGCGGTGAATTGCGTACCTTTGCGATCAATTCCGGCAATGCGGAGCTCATGTTCCGCTCGATCGAGTCGCTGTCGCTCTGCGCATTCTTCTTGGTTCCCCCATCCGTCTTCCATTTTTCAATCCGCAGGTGGGAGATATCGGAAACCCCGTTGCGAGCGGTTTGCTCCATCGAGTCCAGCGTCTGCGTCGGGTCCGGAGCAGATTGCGCTCCAGCACACAACGTAACGACGCACACTATGCAAAGAAGGGCGATTCGGCGCTGATTCGGGGACATTCTGGCTCCGTACTTGAATATTTCGACAGAAAACACGTGAAAGGGTCAACCGTAGCAGACCCTGCACTGGGCTATTCCGATAAAACTCGTTACACACAGGTTACCGCTAACAGAAGAACCTGGAAAGCGATCCCGGGTTTGCGAGTACAATGAGCGCTCACATTGAGCATCCCGGTACTCACAGTGAGTGATTTTCACCCGCCGTCACCGCGGTTAAAGACAGCACGCTGCCGGGCTAAACGGTTGAGAGAGGAACCTTTTAGCGATTTTCAACCCCACATTGTCTAGCTTGGCAACGTGGTTGCCCCAAGTCTTTTGCTGCTCCCCTGAGCTGCAAACCTTACCCCTGGAATCGTTAAGAATGAAGCATTTCCGCACGTCGTTTTTGAGTTTGATAGCACTTTTGCTGATTTCGGCCGGATGCAGAGGTCCCATGACGGCCGCCACTTCGCAAGGGCCGGGAACCGGCGGGACCGCGCAATCGCCGGTCACCCATCTCATCATCTTCATCTTGCAGAACCACTCTTTCGATTCTCTGTTTGCTACCTACCCGGGAGTGGCGGATCCTCTGGCACCGACTTCGGCGGGATACACCCAGCCGGGAGCGACGGGTGGCACCATTACGCCTTACCTTCTGACCGATCCGGGACCACCGGATATGCCCCACGGTTACAACTTTTACCTGGGCAGCATTGACGGCGGAAAGATGGATGCCTTTGCCGTTACGGAAGGCACCAACAATTCCATGGGGCATTACGACAACACGATCCCTGGAGTGGATACATTCTGGAAGTACGCTGGCCAGTTTTCACTTGCGGACAATTTCTTCATGCCGACGATTGGCACGGAGCCAAACCTTGCCGTGCTGATGGTGTCCGCCAGCGATACGGGAAACAAGTACGGTATCCAGCCCATCTACGGACCCTGCAACAAGCAAGATCCAGCGGCAGTCCCTCTGACGGCTCCGAACATCGGAGATCAAATGAATACCGCCGGAGTGACCTGGGGATGGTTCCAAGAGGAATACGGGGTTTGCGGTCAATACGTCGACACCGAAAATCCGTTCCAGTACTTCACCAGCACCCAGAACAGCAACAACCTGCAAGACATCACGAATTTCTACGCACAGCTCGATAACGGCACCTTGCCGTCGGTCTCGTTCGTAAATCCCGGCGGTGGTCATAACTGTCACCCGGGCAACGATTCGGTATCTGTCTGCGGTGCTTATTTTGACAAGATCATGCAGGAGATTGAGGCTTCTCCGGCATGGCCCAGCACGGCCGTGATCGTCTATTGGGATGAGGGTGGCGGATTCTACGACCACGTTCCTCCGCCGACAGTCGGTGGAAATTCGGATGGCGTGCGCATTCCCATGATGGTCATCTCGCCCTACGCGAAGACGGGATATATCTCGCACGTGCAGATGGACAACATTTCCATCCTCCGGTTCATTCAGTGGAACTGGGGCCTGCCCAATCTGAATGCGCGCAACGCTGCTCCCGGCGCCAACATCGAGCTGCGCGACATGTTCACCTTCTGACGATCCTGCTTGATTCTCTCCAGAAACGGCGCTTCCCGGCGCCGTTTTCTTTTGGCGCTAGAGCGAAGGGAAATGGGAGTTGGATGTTGGCAACATCGCTCGCATCTTGCAACTGGGGCACGGTGGCGCGGAGTTCGCGGCGCTCCGACCGACCGCGGCTGGTTTGACTCAGGAGCAGCGGTGAGCGAAAATACGTGAATCGCGTTGTTGACGTGATTCCTACCTTCAAGTGGGCCTGTGGCGCAGCTGGGAGCGCGCTTCCATGGCATGGAAGAGGTCGTCGGTTCGATCCCGACCAGGTCCACCAAATTTAAACTCCATACAATTCAACAGCTTACGATTTGACGTTCTCGCCGTTTACAAGGTTGGCCGTGTAGATGCTCGTCAGGAGCATTTCCCATGCGCGGGAAGGGACGAGGGCCTCTACCTCTATTCGCGCCCGATGTCGACATTTACTCTTGGGCCGCGTGACGACCCTCGAACCATCGGCCTACAAGAATGTCTGTCGAAGAATACACAACCACGGACGCAAGCACCGATAAGCCCACCAAGTGGGCAAGACGGTTCATTCCCGCTTGAAGGATCAGCAGTCCGTACACAACCGACGCGAATCCCTTGGGACCGAACCATCCTGCGAGAAGGATCTCCCTCCAGTTGAGCTCAGAACCAAGCATCGAGATAGCGATGGCCACGGGTCGTACGATGAAGGTCGCTATCAAAATGAAGAGAAAGTCCCATGCTGCCAGATCGGCGAAAAATCGCGGTGCGATTACCACCCCAAAAACGAGAAGGGCTGCCAATTTGAACAGTTCGGCGATAAGTTCGCCAAATTTTTCAAAGGAAACAACGACAGAGGAACTGCAAGTTGCCACGCTGATTCCGGCAGCGTAGGCGCCCAGAAAGAGATTCGCTTCGGTCCGATAGCATATGGCTAAGACCAGCAAACCCAAAGCGAACGCGTTGAGTGGTTCGAATACGCCAACAGCTTTGAAAAACCTGCTCTCTTCGAGACGAATACCCATCCAAGGGACCGCCGCGCCGATCCCGAGGCCAAGGAGCAACTCGATCGCAATCGTCGAGATGTGAGTCCCTTTGCCGCTGATGCGTGCTAAAAGCAAGAGAACGATTGGCAGTGCGAATCCGTCGTTGAGGCCGCTTTCCACATTGAGTAATCGCTTGACTCGATTTGGAATCGCTTCAAAACGAAAAATCGCAGAAACGAAAACCGGATCTGTAGGACTGAGAACCGCCGCGATAAGAAACGAGGACAGCCAGGACTCGGAGAGAGCGAGGTGAGCTAAGAATGCAATTCCAAGGACGGTGAGAGGCATTCCAATAACCAGTGCACGGCCCGGCAGCCGCCAGCCGTCTCGAATCGAACGTAAACCGCCGGTGTGCATGCCGTCGGTAAACAGAATGCTGAAGAGGGCGACCTCGGAAAGGCGATCAAGCAACCCTTCTGGAAGCTGTGGAACGTCGCCCAAGATTCCCCGACCAATCAAGAAACCTGCGATGAGAAAGAGGATGGAAGCTGACAGAACGCTTCGTTCCGCCGTCTCGGAGACGAGTACGGCAACCAGAAGCGTCACCGCGAATACGAGCAACAGGGTCATCTAACTCCTCGGTGCAACAGCTTAACCACGCCCATCGACTACTGAGTCTTTTTCGGAGCTGGTGGAGATGTGGTGCTTGGTTCATCAGGATCGTTTACCGAAGATGCGGCCTCGATCTGTTGTACAGGAACTATGGTGATCGCATTTGTATTGGAGGGTGGTTCAAGCACCAGATCGGGGGCGAGTCCGCGAGGAATAATTCGACGTAGTTTGTCGATCCGCCGGCTCGCAAGGTCGGCAGGAACTTCTTTCGAGGATACGAGTGCAAACATCGTGCTATTTGGAAGACGCGCTTTGAATTGTTGAACTCTTCGCAGTTCTAGTCCTGTGAGTGTCTCGCCCCGGCTGTAGGGCACGGTGAGCGAGGATCCGGTAGCTGCGATGGTGATATCTAGTTTTACTGGGGATCCGATTTCTTTGGAAAGCGCTGCGGCTGCAACGTTCCAAACTTCGGGAGACGTCAACTTTTCTGATCGCGCCGACGCGTCCACAACGATGGTGCCATCCGGAGCCTTTCCCCAATGACTTTATCTTCACGGTGATAGCAGCCGGGGCGAGTAGTGCGCGCAATGAGGTCTCAAGGTGATCCTGAAGACTCCCAATTGCGTCGGACGGAGACGGCGGCTTCTCCTCGGAGACGGGCCGGACCAGCCCGGCGGCAAGAAAGTCATGCATGATCTCTTCCGTTGTGATGGCTTTTCGGGCTAACTGGAGTTGGTCGACTTGCAGTTGCACCGGTTTCGCGATCTGTGTCTCCAAGCTCTTTTGGAGTGCACTGATTTCCGATGCATCGATGAACTTCGCGGTCTGTACGGACGCTCTCACCTGGACGACGCCCTGGTTCAGCTCTACCGCGATCGAACCTAAGCGGCGATCTGACCTTTTCCTCATATCCTTCTCCAGGGTGCTTTCGACCATTCGTTTGAGATGAGCTTGCTCGGCGGCACTGATTAAAGTCCGCATGAGCGGGATAGAAATGATGACGAGTAATGATGCGGCGATTGCGATTCTCCACCGAACGAGCAATGAATGGGGGCCTTCTCCACGCCCCATGCGTGGTCTAAATCCGACCACCAAGAAAACCAGGCTTGCGCTGAGCACGATGGCAGCGAAGTTGGTGAAGAACAACATGAACGCGCCGCGCGCGATCACCCACTGCTCTGTGCCAATCCCGTAGCCCACTATTGCCAGAGGCGGCATGACGGCAGTTGCAATCGCTACCCCGGGCAGAATCGTGAATGCGGTCCTTCGCGACGACATAGCAATGGTGCCTGCAAGGCCGGAAAAAAAGGCGATCAAGAGGTCCATCAGGTTCGGATTGGTTCGCGCCAGGATCTCTGGGGTTGCATCCCGCAGAGGAGACAAGCGCGTGGCGATAATCGCGATCAGCACGACTTCGGCAATACTGAGGAGCAGATTGCGAGCGGACTTCTTGCCGAGCGCCCATTCGGCGGTGGTGAGCGATAATCCACAGGCAAGAATTGGTCCCATCAATGGGGAGATCAACATCGCGCCAATGATGACGGCGGGGCTATTCAGTAACAAGCCCATGAGCGCAATGAGGCAGCCAAGAATCATCATCGCGAAGTAAGCAGCATCAAAGCGCCTGCCTTCGGTAGCATCCTGGTAAATGAGATCGGTGGATTTGAATAGCTTTGTTGAGACCGCAGTTGATGCGCTCATAGAAAATCTCCGATGCGACAAGACGACAAGGGTCGATGGAACCCGTCAGCCCTCGGCCATAATCCTATCGTTCTCACTCGGCAGTCGAAGCGGGTTCCAGCATTGGGGCTTGAAGCGTAGAAACCATTGGGAGAAGTAGACTTAAGTGCTAGAATAAAATTGTGAAAGACGCACTTCCTAAATGGGCCGTAATATTGGTTCTGCTTGGCGTCCTTCTCATTTTTGTACTTCCTTCCGTCAATCTTTTCCCGACTGCTCTGAGGGCTACTAGATCCGCGGCACAGATATTCCTGACACTTTTCTTCGCTGCGACTACGCTCATCAGCCGTTTGGCTGCATCGTCTGTTCGGGTTCCACTTATTGACGAAGAAACCTTGTCGGCCGAAGTGCTAAACGCAACCTGTATTTCTCGTTGCTGATTTCCTTCCTCGTTGAATCCGAGTTCGTTGAATCCTTGATGCGCCGGTGATGGTGCTCGATGGATTCCTAGAATCCTATTGATCAACGAAAAAGAAAGAAAGGAAGGACTTCGATGGCGACCACATCCGCGCGAGTGGATCACGAGGCGTTTTTCCGCAAGCTTGCCACTGCACGACAAGGAATGCTGGTGCTCGACTACGACGGAACGGTTGCGCCGTTCACAACGGATCGGACGAGAGCACACCCCTATCCCGCGGTCCGGCAATTGCTCAGCGAAATCATGCAACGCGGCAACACGAGAATGGTGGTAGTCACCGGCCGCCGCGCCTTGGACATTCCGGCGTTGCTGCAGATGGAAAATATGCCGGAAATCTGGGGCTCGCACGGTCTGGAGCGTATTCAACTCGATGGAACCTGTAGCCTGGTGCCGATTGAAGGATCGGACAGAGAGGCTCTTGCGGAAGCCAGGGTGTTTCTCGATCGTGAAGGCATCGCCGAACATGCCGAGATGAAGGTCGGAGGGATCGCCGTGCATTGGAGAGGATTCAGCAAGGCTCAAGTCGAGCGCATTCAGAGCGTTGCAAGAAGAGTCCTGCTCCCGCTTGCAGAGCGGGCGCACCTCAAGCTTCTTCCTTTTGATGGCGGTGTCGAGTTGCGGGTGAGATATCCCAACAAGGGGACGGCGGTAAAGACCCTCATGAAAGAGGTCAATGACTCCGTCGCAATCGCATACCTCGGGGACGACCTGACCGACGAAGATGCATTTTCAGCGCTCGGCGCGGCTGGTCTCTCCGTGCTGGTTCGCTCCGAACCTCGACCGACTGCGGCACAACTATGGCTGAGACCGCCGGACGAGCTCGTTGGGTTTCTCAGCATGTGGCTCACAGCCCTGGGAGATTACCGGTGATGAAAGGGGCAGGGCGTCTCATCGTTGTCTCAAACCGCCTACCTGTTACCGTCCTGTGTTCGGCGGGCAGACCTTCTCTGCAGCCCTCAGCGCCGACGTGCTGGCCATCGTGGCAGCGGAAACATCCAACGGAGTAATAGTGCCCCAGGTTGTTGGGATGGGTGCGCCAATCAACTCTCATGTGAGGGAAAATCGTCGCTTTGTAGATGCGTCGCACTTCCGCCACCGCATTGCGTATCCTGCTGCCAGATGTGAATACAGCTGTGGATATTTCGAGCTGTAAAACTCCGACAGTGATTTCTCAATACTCATCCCGCTCGACGTGTCACGCCCTGTTCGCGCGATGACCCGACAAAACCCTGCACGAACGCGGCGATTTGATCTGCGGCCGTGTCCAAAGCAAAATGGCCGCCGTCCACGACGTGAACTTCAGCGTTCGGCACATCTTTGCGATAGCGTTCTGGCTCGCCCGCATCGAACGAGAGTTCATACTTGCCCCAGATCACCAGCAGTCGGGGTTGTTTCTCGCGCATCCAAGCTTGCCATTTCGGATAGGCGTCAACATTGGTTCGATAGTCGTAGAACAAGTCGCTTTGAATTTCGGCCTGTCCGGGCCGGCTCAGGAAATAGGATTCGTCTGTCCACAGATCGGGGTCATAGCGTTCGACATCCGGATCATTTCCGATGTGGCGCGTGCGGGCCGCGGTCAGGGAAAGCAGATTCGCGCGCAGGGCAATTTCGTTCGCAGCGCGGTCCGACCAAAAAGCCCGTCGCGTTTTCCAATTCGCACCCAGGCCTTCATCGTGTGCCACTGCGTCCTGAACGATGAGTGCATCCACGCGCTGGGGATGCGCCAGGACCATGCGAAAACCCACCGGTCCCCCATAATCCTGCATGTAAAGCGTGTAGCGCGAGAGTCCCAGAGCTTCTGTGAAACGATTCATGAGCTCGGCGTAATGATCGAAGGTGTAGGCGAACGTTTTCGGGTCCGGCCAGTCGCTATGCCCAAAGCCGGGGTAATCAGGCGCGACGAGGTGAAAGTGATCCGTCATCCTCGCGAACAGCGGCTCGAACATGCGCGACGATGACGGAAGCCCATGCAGCAAAAGCAGTGTCGGTGCGTCTGTTGGCCCGGCCTCTCGGTAGAAAATGGAGAGCCCGTCAATTCGTTGGGTGCGATAGAGCGTCGGGTATTTCATGGAGTATTTTCCCAAGTGTCAGTGTGAATAGTGGGTAAAGACCAGGTCGGTGGCTGGAGACTTTTCATGGCAGGGGAAGCAGCTTTTCATGAACGCCACATCGCCAGGTTTGCCGTCCGCGCCGAAGTGCCCGAAGCCCCAGCCGCCGGTCGCAGCATACTTTGCCGAGTCTTTCACCATGAACTGAATGTTCGTCGGAGCGCCCGGGACAAATGATTGGGCCTGGCCAAAGACTTTGTTGTTCTCCTCCGAAGGGGAGTGTTGGTAGTGCAAAGCAGCAATGATCGTGCCGTCCGGGAATGGATACTTCCCCTCGCGGAAAGCTTTGATCGCGACGCTATTTCCCAAGACGGCACCTAAACTATTGAGGTTACCGGCTTCATGGGCCGATGAAACCCACATCCAGTCGCGGTAGCCTTGAGGGATTTCGGTCACGAAGGGGGCGGCGAGTTGCGCATCCGTGTGGCCTCGCGCGGGGAGGACAAGGGTGGCAAAACCGATCCCCGTTGCAACGGCAGCCAACAGGAATGCAAAGCGTCTCATGATGGATTCTCCTTCAACATGGTTCGGTGCGCTTCTGCATCAGGGTGCGTAGCGGGTGAACACAAAGTCGCGGGCTTTCACTGGCTCGTGGCAGGGGTAGCAGGTTTTGAGGAGAGTTTGGTCGGCAGGCTTGCCGTCTTTGAATTGTGCAAACCCCCAACCGCCTGTTGCAGCGTACTTCCTGGAGTCCTTGACCATGAACTGAACGTTCGTTGGGGACCCGGCGACGAAGGACTGGGAACGGCCAAAGACTTTGTTGTTTTCCTCAGACGGAATGTAAGTCCAAGCCAGCCTGGCAATGATGGCGCCGTCCGGGAACGGGAGCGCGCCCTCGCGGTAGGCCTTGATCGCGATATCGTTGCCGAGCAGGGCGCGAAGATCGTTGAGGTTGCCTTCCTCGTGCGCAACCGAGATCAACTTCCAATCGCGATAGCCAGCGGGGATCCTGATTCCGAAGAGCGGGTCAGCTTCGTCGGCGGAGTGTCCTGAGGCGTAGGCAAAGTAGGCCAGCCCGGTCAGCAATACAGCCGCAAGCAAGAGGGAAGCGGGGCCTTTCATACGCGTGATCCTTTCCAAGAATGCGTTCTTCCGCGGGGCGTCGTACGTCCTTTACATTTCCTTGTCCTGTATTTGGTCGTGAAGATCGGATCGAATTCGTTCGCCGCGGCTGATCAGAACAGAAGCTTGGGACAGGAACAATTGGACGATGGTATCGGTAACACTTTCAGGTCGGTTCTGCAGCCACTCTGGCAGACAGAAAAATTCGAGGTGCCGGGCATTCCTTCGCAGCAGGCTGGAGAAAATTATCGTACCGCGATGACCTTGGTCTTCAATTTCGGATAAAATTCTTCGCCTATGAAGGTCCTGTGAAGCCGGAACGTAAAAACGCCGGGACCAAACCCGAGGAATCCGCCCTCCGGTACAGCGAAGAGAACTATCGCCTCGTCGTCGAAACGGCACCTGATGCCGTGATCAGCATCGACGAAAGGGGTGCCATTCTTTTTGCGAATCCCGCCACCGCGAAAATCTTTGGTCATGATCCAACCGAGTTGATCGGTAAGCCGTTGACCCTCCTCATGCCGGAATTCCTGCGCGAATTGCACGAGAGAGGATTCAGCCGCTATTTGACCACCGGGCAGCGGCACATCAACTGGCAAGGCACGGAACTGACTGCACTGCGCAAGAATGGCCAGGAATTTCCCGTGGAAATCTCTTTTGGAGAACTCTCCAGAGAGGGGCACAAGGTTTTTACCGGTTTTATCCGCGATATCAGCGAAAGGAAACAGGCAGAAGAATTGCGGGCATCACGCGCTCGCCAGGTTGCTGTGCGAGGCGATGTGAGCGAAGCCTTCGGCAAGGAAGAGAGTTTGAGAACGATTCTCGGCGAGTGCAGCGAAGCTATCGTGCACCATCTTGATGCGGCATTTGCGAGGATCTGGACGCTGAGCGACGATGGAAAGATGTTAGTTTTGCAGGCCAGCGCAGGCATGTACACCCATCTTGACGGCCCTCACAGCCAGATTCCGATGGGCGAACTGAAAATCGGCATGATTGCAGAAGAACGAAAACCGCACCTGACCAACGATGTCCTCAATGATAGTCGAATCAGTGACAGGGCCTGGGCGGAAAAAGAAGGGATGGTTAGTTTCGCTGGCTATCCACTGAGCGTTGGCGAACGTACGATCGGCGTGCTGGCCATGTTCTCTCGAACACCCGTTACTCCAGAAACAATCGAGACACTGGCTTCCACTGCGGACCTGATCGCGCAAGGGATAGAGCGAAAATATGCACAACAAGCTCTGCAAATCACACGAATAGAGCTCGCTCGCGTCTCCAGGCTGACAACGATGGGCGAACTTGCAGCCTCGATCGCCCATGAAGTCAACCAGCCGCTGACCGCGGTAACCAATAACAGCAGCGCGTGCCTGAGACTGCTCGCCGCGAATAATCTCAGACCCGAGGTGCTCCGGCGAGCTCTCGAAGAAATTGTGGCCGACGGCACTCGGGCAAGCGCCGTCATAGCTGGGATCCGGGCATTCATAAGAAAGTCACCTGCTGAAAAGAATGAATTGGATATAAACGAGGTAATTCAACAGGTGCTAGCCCTGGCGGACCGCGAGCTTTATGAACATCGAGTTCGGACCGAGCGACAATTGACGACGGCGCTACCGCTAGTGTCGGCGGACCGGATCCAGATGCAGCAGGTTTTGTTGAACTTGATCATGAATGGCATCGAGGCCATGACTGTAATCAATAATCGACAGCGTTCACTCTGCATTCAATCGCGGATCGACGGATCTGGGGGCGTACTTGTCGCGGTACGCGACTCTGGTACTGGCATCAGCAAAGAAGCACATCGCCTTTTCACTCCCTTCTTTACAACGAAACCGAATGGTATGGGGATGGGTTTGTCCATCAGCCGCTCCCTCGTCGAAAGTCATGGCGGCAAACTCTGGGCTGAGCCTAACTCTCCACATGGCGCCGTTTTCTCCTTCACATTGCCAGAAATCACCAGGAAAGCGGCATGACCGATACGCCTGTAGTTTTTGTGGTCGATGATGATGCATCCGTACGTTCTTCGCTCAAGTTTCTCCTGGGCACCGTCGGCTTGCAGGTTGAGGGCTTTGAATCCTCCGACACCTTCTTGCGTGCGAAACCATCAGGCGCGCCCTGTTGTCTTGTGCTTGACGTTAGACTGCCCGGACTGAGTGGCATCGATATTCAGCGCGAGCTGGCGGCGAGAAACATTCGTATTCCCATAATTTTCCTCACCGGCCACGGCGATATTCCAATGAGTGTTCGCGCCATGAAGGCTGGCGCAGTCGAATTCCTGACAAAGCCGTTCCGCGACCAGGATTTGCTAGACGCGGTTCGCATCGCACTGGAGCGAGATCGTGCCCGGCGTGAACAGGAAAAAGAAGTAACGGATATCCAACGGCGCTTCGACTCTTTGACTTCTCGCGAGCAGCAAGTGATCTCGATGCTGGCCTCGGGCATGCTCAATAAACAAATTGCTGGTCAGCTCGGCACCGCGGAAAGCACCGTGAAGGTCCAGCGAAGCAGGGCGATGGAGAAGATGCAAGCGGAATCGCTGGTCGACCTGCTGAGAATGGTCGAGAAAGTCAAAGGCCCATCGGAAAAGGCCTCGTAAACGAAGGTTTACCCTCGTCGTCTTTTTTACGACCTACATCTACCAGCGCCCAATAGATTCCTTTCGCCCATGCGAATAGCCTCAGTGCAGTGAGGGGTTCGCAGTGATCAAGAATCTGATCTCGGTCGTTGACGACGATGAGGCGGTTCGGCGGACGACTTCACTACTCGTCGAGTCCTTTGGCTTTCGAGCCGCGACTTTTGAATCCGCCGAGAACTTCCTCACGTCGGTTCATTTACGAGAAACCTCGTGCCTCATCGTTGACGTGCAGATGCCGGGCATGGGCGGGTTACAGCTTCAAAGCCACCTTTCCGCCGCGGGTTGCGGCGTTCCGATCATCTTCATCACAGCGTACGAGAGCGATGAATCCCGCCAGCGAGCGCTGCGGGCGGGAGCTGTCGCTTTCCTTGCCAAGCCTTTTAGTGACGAGGAGCTTCTCCAAACCATTCGCTCGGCCTTGCGCTCTTTTCACCGGGACGATTGCTGAGGGCAATTCAGGGAGTGTTGTATGAGTTTGACGCACGCATTTTGCCGCGAAGTGGGTGCACACCCCACGTTGGACGTGAGACCGATCATCTTCGTGGTCGATGATGACATCTCCGTGCGCGAATCGCTGGAACTAGCGATCCGCAGCGAAGGCTGGCGACCCGAGACCTTCTCGTCCGGCAGGGAATTCCTTGCCCGTCCGCGAGCTTCCGTTCCGAGCTGCCTGGTGTTGGATTTTTCTCTTCCGGGCGTCAACGGTCTGGAACTGCAGAAGCGCATCGCCGTCGAACGACCAGACATGCCGATCATTTTTATCACCGGTTACGGCGATGTGCCGATCACGGTGCAGGCCATGAAGGCGGGGGCCGTTGAATTTCTGACGAAGCCATTTAGTCATGGCGTGCTCTTGAGCGCCATCCGCGTAGCCCTTGAGCGCAGCCGAGTTGCCCTGGCCCGGACAGCGGAGATGCGTGTGCTTCAGGACCGCTACGTGTCGCTTTCGCGTCGCGAACGGCAGGTTATGGCGTTGGTAGCCTCCGGGTTGTTGAATAAACAGATTGGTGGGGAACTCGGTATCAGCGAAATCACGGTGAAGGCACACCGCGGCAAGGTGATGCAGAAGATGAAAGCCGATTCTCTTGCCGACCTCGTACGGATGGCCGCGAAGCTGCGGCTCACGCCGGCGGCAATCGCCGCGGCCTGAAAGGAATTCGCGGTCACCCGAATGCCGAATGTGAAAGGCGCCATCCGACTCAACTCTCGAAAGAGTGTGATGGAGATTGTTAACGCGTAAGCCGTCGCAGCTTGTAACCGCACACATGGTGGTGAGACGTGGTCAACTTTGCGCAATCGCATGATGTTCCGCCGGAAGATTATGTTCCCGTCGCTCCAATGGAGTCGATTCTCTACACCGAGGAGCGGCACCGGCGCCCACCGGATTGCAAAAAAGAGAACTGCGCGCTCGTGAGAGCTCTGCGGCGCAGCGAGGCGTTCCTCTTAGAGGGGCAACGCCTCGGTCAAATCGGCAGCTTCTCCTGGCGGGTGGCGGCTGGCGAAATCACATGGTCAACGGAGCTCTATCGCATCTACGAGATCGAGATTGGGGTGCCGATCACCTTCGAACTCATCCGCAGCCGCGTGCATCCGGAAGACGTCAGCCTGATTGAGAAAATGAGGATCGCGCTGCGAGAAGATGGCCACGATTTTGAATGGCATTACCGCTTGCTGATGCCAGACCATTCGATCAAGTACATGCACGCTGTTGCTCATGCGGCCCGGGACGAGAATGGTCAACTGGAGTACATCGCCTCGGTCCAGGATGTCACGGCGCGCCGGCTGGCGGAGGAGGCACGCGACAAGGCCCGAGCGGAGCTTGCACATGTGGCCAGGGTGATGACCCTCGGAACGTTAGCGGCATCTATCGCCCACGAACTCAATCAGCCGCTGTCCGGCATCGTCACGAATGCCAGCACTTGCATGCGAATGTTAGCTGCTGATCCTCCCAACGTCGACGGGGCTCGCGAGACCGCACGGCGCACGATTCGCGATGGCAACCGTGCGTCTGAAGTCATCGCTCGCTTGCGTGCACTCTTCAGCAAGAAGAACCCCACAACCGAATCTGTGAACCTGAATGAAGCCGCTATTGAAATCATTACCCTGTCGTTAGCGGACCTGCAGAAGAGCGGGGTGATCCTGCATCCTGAACTTGCGGTTGATCTTCCGATGGTCCAAGGCGATCGCGTGCAGCTTCAACAGGTCCTGCTGAACCTGCTGCGCAATGCCTCCGAGGCCATGCGCGATGTCGACGATCGTCCGCGACAGCTGGTGGTCAGAACCGAGGAAGAGGCGGATGGTCATGTGCGACTGTCTGTGCGCGACGTTGGGATGGGTGTCGATCCTGATGCCGCAGACAGGCTATTCGAACCGTTTTACAGCACGAAAAGTGGTGGGATGGGAATCGGGCTTTCCGTAAGTCGATCGATCATCGAGAGCCATCATGGACGTCTATGGGCAACCCAGAATGATGGTCCGGGAGCGACGTTTTCGTTCTCCATTCCTCGAGCACCTGGGAACTTTGTACGCATGGGGTGCGGGGAGCGTCAGATGGATACCAAGGTGTAATAGACTCGCCCATCAAGATTGGTACATGCTCGCCCTCCGGAGTACGGACACCCTGTGACGATCAGCCGCACGCTCGTATCGGTGGTCGACGACGATGAGTCCATGCGCGAGTCGCTGCCCGACCTGGTGAGGGAGTTCGGCTATCCGGCCCAGGCGTTCCCCTCGGCGGAGGCGTTCCTTGCATCCGATTCCATTGACCAAACCGGATGCCTTATCCTTGATGTCTCGATGCCTCCAGGCATGTCCGGACCGGGTCTCCAGCGGGAATTGTCCCGCCGCGGCCGAGAGATTCCAATCATCTTCATCACCGCTCAGGAGGATGAAACCGTCCGTTTACGCCTGCTCGAACAAGGCGCCATCGAATGCCTGATCAAGCCATTCAGCGACACGGCGCTACTTACGGCGATCCACTCCGCACTTCACCCGAAGTGAGGGCCCCGCACCTGTCGTTGACCACCAATCTCTGGCTTTCGCCCAAACGGTTTTGTTCGTGAATGTTGGTCCACCCTACAAGGAGATGAAATATGAAAGCGATTGTTGTCCACCAATATGGCGGTCCCGAAGTACTCAAGTTCGAGGAATACCCCGATCCGGTTCCAGGTCCGGGCGAGGTGCTGGTGAGGGTCGCTGCTTCGAGCGTGAATCCCATCGACTACAAGCGACGTGCCGGATTAACCAAGGATTTTTACCCCTTGAAGTTCCCGGGGCTTATAGGAGTTGATATCTCCGGCACTGTGGTCAAGATTGGGCCGGGAGTGGAAGATTTTTCTGTGGGCGACCAGGTGTTCGCCATGGCGGATAATACTTATGCCGAACTTTGCGTCGTGAAAGCCGCGGTTCTGGCGAAGGTTCCCAAGGGGCTTGATTTGATACAGGCGGCGGCGTTGCCGCTGGTGACGACGACCGGGAACCAACTTGTCTCTGCTACGGGAGTCAACGCGGGCCAGACGGTTCTTGTCGTAGGTGCTGCTGGAAATGTCGGACGTTCGGCGGTATTCACTGCGAAGGCACGCGGGGCGATTGTGATCGCGGGGATTTTGAAGCGACAGATGGATGAGGTTAAGACCGTAGGCGCGGATCAGGTGGTCGCAACCGACGACGACACCGCAATTGTAAATCTTCCGCCGGTCGATGCGGTGGCGGATACAGTCGGAGGAAGAACCGCCGACAAACTGATCGCCAAGGTGAAGCCGGGAGGAGTGTTTGCGACGGTTCTTGCGCCGCCGCAGAGTGCCGCATATTACCCATCTGTAAAGGTGGTGCACGTATTCTCGAAATTCGACAGGAAAACGCTCGAGTTCATGGCCGAAGCGGTGCGAGATGGCAAGCTGGTAATCCCGATCAGCCAGAAACTGCCGCTCAGCGAAGCGGCGCAGGCTCAAGCAGCCGCAGAAAAAGGCGGGATCGGTAAGATCTTGTTGGTTGCCTGACATTATGCGCCGGGGCGCGGCCGTTTCGGGACACAAATGAAAGTGGGAGGAATTCATTTTTTCGGGCCACCAAACGCGATCGTGATGGACCCGAGATGAGCACTCTCGTCCCGCTCGAAGAAGCTCGCGGGCGCACGAAATGCAGGCCCGGGCTCCCCACAAGCGAGGAAAAGATCGCGCTCACGGCACATGAGTTTACGCAATGAGGAAACGAAGGAGAGCCGTAAATGAAAAAGAGTCTGCGCGGAATCAACCCCGCTTCGAAACCGAGTGGCGATGGATGTGTGGAATGCCTGGCGTCACCGAAAGGTTGGTGGTTTCATCTCCGCCGATGTGCGGAGTGCGGACACATCGGATGCTGTGACAGTTCACCGAATCAGCACGCATCAAAGCATGCAGCGGCGACCGGACACCCGATCATCATGAGCTTCGAGCCGGGTGAAAATTGGTTCTTCGATTATGAGACGCAGGGGATGATTCAGGGTGCGGAGTTGCCCCCGCCGCACTCCCATCCCAAGAGTCAGCCCGCGCCCGGCCCCGCCGGAAGGGTGCCCCATAACTGGGAATCTCTCCTCAACTAGCGAACTTGCGCTAAAGGGAGTAGAAACACCTGCTTCGTTCGTCATGGCAGGAATTTGCCGGCGAGCCAGTAATCCACACTGAACCTTCCCGAACCAGCGCAGATCAGCCAGGCGAAGAAGAGCACGTAGAGGACTTCCGGAAGGTAGAGCAAATCATCGAACCACCTAAGAGGCGAAAGTCCTTTAGGCAACGTGGCAAGTGCGCTGGTCAGGGTAGCGACAACCATATCAATGAGTAAAACCATGCTGGCCACGCTGGAAAAAAGTCCCAGCATCACCAAGGATCCGCCAATGAATTCGAGACCCGACACGAAATAAGCCATGGGTCGGGGGAACGGGATTTTGGCTTTCACCAGCGTGTCGTAAACAGGTTTCGTGCCGCCGGCGACAAAAAGTTTGTTTGCCCCGGAGATGGCGAAGAACAGCCCGATCGAAACGCGTACGACCAGGATGGCATATTGTTCCAAATGACCGCTACCCTGCAGCGCGAACTGGACCAATCGTTTCCACTCCATCTCTTGTCTCTCCATCGAAGGGACGCGCTGTAGCGATACCCGATGTTTCTCGATCAGCGCTTTCCAGGGGCGTGATTCTTATGCCGCTGAAACTGACCTCTTCTTCTCATCGAGTGCCGGTAGAAGAAGTTTCAGAAGTGCCTGATCAGAGAACGGGTTCTGGCCTGAGATAACCTCGCGATCCTGAAGGACGTAACTCTGCCAGGGAGCGACCACACTTACGTCAGCGCCCGCCGTACGCAGGGCGAAGTCGGGGTAGAACAGAACCTTTCCCTCAATCTCGAGCGGCTCCCGCTGTTTCTCTTCCGCGGTGGAAAAGATGGTCATCTTATATCCGGCGTAGATCCAGCCCTTCGCCTTTTCTTGCGCGCCGGCGACATCGCCCGCACTCAGCGCTGCGACGAACTCCTTCGAGTTGGGAAGAGCCGAGAGAAGTGAAATCGGCCCATGGCAGAGCACTGCCGTAGGCTTGGATGTTTCGTGAAAGTGCCTCATCACTATGCCGGCGTCGGGATCATCGAGAAGATCGATCATCGGACCATGTCCTCCGGGGACGAATACGGCGTCATATTGATCCAGGCCCGATGCGATGACATCCGAGATGCGACTTGGATCTCTGAGCCCCTTCAGACCGTCTCGGAATAGCATATAGTCCTCAAGCTTGGCCGCGTCCCCGCCGAAGAAATCGGGGACCTCGGAATGCACATCCACTTGGGGAGCGTTGCCTTTGGGGTTGGCGAAAGTGATTTCGTAGCCCTCCTTCATGAGGGCGCGAACCGGAACCGTCAGTTCGTTTAAGTAGTAGCCGGCGCCGGTATAGACCTTGCCATCTTTCAAGGGCAAACCGCGACCGCTCGATACCAGCACTAAGACCTTTCCTTTTGTTGCCATTGTTGTTCTCCTTTGAAATCGAGCTTGTTCTCACGAAATATGGACAATTGCGGACTGACACGATGTTCACTGAACGCCGATATATTCACTTCTTGAGGAATGCCAGCAGGTCGGCGTTGATCCTCTCCGCCTGCGTAGTGGGCATGCCATGAGGGAAATCCTTATACGTAATCAGCGTCCCATTCTTCAGCAGCTTTGCCGAGTTCGGCCCGGCTGCCACGTACGGAACGATCTGATCGTCCTCGCTATGCATCACCAGCACCGGAATCGTGATCTTCTTCAGGTCCTCGGTAAAGTCCGTCTGCGAGAAGGCCACAATCCCGTCATAGTGCGCTTTGGCGCCGCCCATCATCCCTTGCCGCCACCAATTTGCAATGGTGGCCTCAACGGATTTCACTCCCGGCCGGTTAAACCCATAGAAAGGCCCCTCTGGGACGTCGCGATAGAACTTCGAGCGATTGGTCGCAAGCTGCGCCTGCAGATCGTCAAACACTGACTTCGGCAGGCCCTTCGGATTGGCATCTGTCTTCAACATCAGCGGCGGCACCGCGCTAATAATGGCGGCCTTGTACACTTCCTGCTGCCCACGACGGGCGAGATAGTGCACTACCTCACCGCCGCCGGTTGAGTGCCCAACATGGATCGCATTTTTCAGACCCAGATCCGACGTAAGTGCCGCCAGGTCGTCGGCATAATGATCCATATCGTGCCCATCGGCCACCTGCGTCGAGCGTCCATGCCCACGTCGGTCGTGCGCGATCACGCGATACCCCTTGCTCAGAAAGAACATCATCTGGTTATCCCAGTCATCCGCCGAAAGCGGCCAGCCATGGCTGAACACGATCGGCTGGCCCGAACCCCAGTCCTTGTAAAAGATCTCAACGCCGTCCTTGGTGGTAATCGTTGGCATGCAGAGTCCTTTCAGTTGGTTTAATGCTCGCAAAGTTCCGGAGCTTTCTCGAGCTCCCTTGCCCCCGGAGTCTCTGCTGAGTCACAGTACTTTGAAACTACGGATGTGGGTTATGCCCCTGGGAATCCAAACATCAACCACGACTGATTGGCTACCCAATGCGGGTACAGCTCTGTCATCCGATCAAACAACTCCTGGTCGGACTTCGCGGTTTTCTTGACCCGATCGAAGTCTTCGAGGTAACCCTTGGTGTCCTGGATCGCTGAGGGAGAGTCAGGCGCGCCAGGCTTCTTATGACCGGCGACAACCATCGTCGGGTTCAGCGCTGCTAACCGGTCGAGTGCCGCGATCCAATTCTCTCGGCTTTCGGGGGTGGTGTCGCCGACGTACATGCGGCATTGGTTGTACACAACGTCGCCAGCGACCACCAGGCCGATCGATGGAACATGAAGAGAGGTCGAATCGGAACTATCGGTGCGGCCCTGCTCGATGATGCGCAATTCGTGGCCCTCGAGCGTGAACGTGTCGTGCTCATAGGGCTCTGGTGAAACCAGGTTTGTGGCCAGCTGCCCGGGAAACATCCGCCTGGCCAACCGCTCCACTGTGGGAGTGAAAGACATCTGCATGGCCTTCACCGTCTTCGGCGTTGCGATCGCGTGGGCGCCGGGGAAGCGGTCGAGCAGAACGCTCAGACCGTAGAAGTGGTCGAAATGGGCGTGCGTTATATAGATGGTCTCCAAGTTGCGGTTATGCAGAGCGACCCAGTCCGCGAGAGCCTTGGCCTCAGCCACTGTCCCCATTGCGTCCACCAGTACCGCGTCATACTCGCCGAAGATTAAAGTCGACGTGATCGGGTCAAAGGCGAGCGCTTCGCCGAATGGCTTTGGGCGTTCGCCGACCATAGTTTTTCCCGGGGCCGTAAAAACGTTCACACTGAGCGTGGTCTTCTTCCCTCCATTTGTGCTGTCCATCTCCTAGTCCTTTCGATGTCAGACGAGCGACTATGCAAGGCAAAGAACGCCACGAACGAGCGCAGATTCGGCATCCGCCCAGGTGTTAACCGTACGTGAGGGTAGTGCTCTGTCCGACTTCGATAATGTATCCGTCAGGATCCCGGATGTAGCAGCGCGTCTCGCCATACTTGGGGATCGGCGCCGTGATGAACTCGGCTCCCCGACTTTTCCATAGTTCATAGCAGGCTTGAATATCCGCAACGCGGAAATTCATGAAGCTGTTGATGTGCTTCGGGTCGGGGACGCTGAGAGTCACGGTCGGCTTATCCGGGGTCGGGCCGCCGCCAACGTTCAGAATCATCCAGATATTCGCAAGCTGAAGATAGGCTGGCGCGTTACCGTCCCCCAGGCTCAGAATGCGGGCACCAAAGACTTTTTCGTAGTAGCGAGCCGATCGCTCGATATCACTGACGGTGAGAAAATGGGCGATACTGAGCCCCTCTCGGGGGGGCATTTCATAACTCTTCTGTTCGATTTGCACGCTCATTGGCGACTCCAATTCCGATAAAACAGTGCTCAACTGATGATTCGTATCCATTCATGCGTCACGCCGACAAGAGCGATCGCACGCGGCGACCGCTCTCGCTATTGGGCCAGAACAAAATAAGCCGCGCAATTGGACGATGGTATTGCCGATACATTCGCACGGTTGGCACCCTCCTCTCGCGCAATACGAAGGTGTTGCCAATACCTTCGTCCAATTGTCTTCGTCGCCCACAAAGGGCCTAATCGCAATCGTTCGAGATGCGCGCTCATCGCGCTTAAGACTCTTTCGCGGAAGGAAAACACCATGTCTGATCGGCCTCTGGCAAGCAAACAAGCCCAGCCGAGAAAAACGCGCACCGCAGGCATTGTCATGGTCGCCATGTCCTTGGCGGCATTCGCCGCTCTCGTTGCCACTGCCGTTTACGCGCAGGACAAGTACACGTTGAAATCCCCGGACGGAATCGCCTTCTCCGACTTCAGGGGATACGAGGACTGGGCAGTCATCTCTTCTGCCCGAACCGACGAGAGGCTCAAGGTGATCGTAGGCAATCCGACGATGATCAAGGCGTTCAAGGCCGGCATTCCGGGCAACGGACAGCCTTTCCCGGATGGATCGATGGTCGTGAAGCTCCAGTGGACACCGAAGAAGAGCACGGAGGCTCCCTTCGTCGTGGATGTGCCCGACGTCTTTAAGGAGGCTTTCGTCATGGAAAAGGACAGCAAGAGGTTTCCGAAAAGCGGCGGGTGGGGATACGCGGTGTTCAACTACGATGCAGCATCGGACAAGTTCACGCCCGATCCCAAGAGCCCATCAGACTGCGGATTCGCGTGCCATACGCCGGTGAAGACGAAGGACTACATTTTCCATCCGTACCAGAAGCGTTGAACCGCGGCTGCGTCCGACGCACTCGCAGATGCGCATCACCTCTGAACGATAAGGAGTGGTTTCGATGTCAAACGAGAGAGCAGCCGTCATGAAGGTGCCGCGACAAGGTATGGTTGCAGCGCATCAGCCAGGCCAGGACATGTTCAAATCAGTCCTGTCGGAAGACATAAACTGGAAACCCTTCGCGGCGTTTCCGCCTCCGGTCCGCTTGGCTGTCATTGTCGGGGAGCCCTCGGAGCGCGGCCCTTACACAATCCGGGTCCGAGTACCTCGCGGCGTTAAGCTGATGCCACATAAACATCCCGAGGATCGAGTCTACACAGTGATCTCAGGGGTCTTTTACATCGGCCTGGGCGATCAATTCGACGCAGAAAAGCTGGAGGCGTTTCCTCCCGGCAGCGTCATCGTATTGCCAGGCAATACGTCTCATTTCCACTGGGCGAAATCGAGTGAATACGTAACCCAAGTGACGGCGATCGGGCCCCTCGGGCTGGACTACGTGAGTGCGAATGACGATCCGAGGAACCACCGCTCGTAAGCGCTTTCGCCACAGGCGTACACCGACGGGGAACCAGGAGACGACCTCGGGTACGAAGTTTGGTCCACCGATCCCTTAGACGGCTTGGCACATATTTCGCTCCGCCTCTATCATGGACGGAATCGTGAACGTCTACCTGGTTGACGGTACTTACGAACTCTTCCGCCACTACTATGCGCTACCGTCCGCGAAAGATGGGGATGGCCATGAGGTGGCCGCCGTTCGCGGCGTGCTCGCGTCGATCATGGGAATGCTTCGAAATGGGGCAACCCATATCGCCGTCGCCACGGATCACGTCATCGAATCCTTCCGCAACCAATTATGGCCGGGATACAAGACCAGCGAAGGCGTACCGCCCGATCTGCTGGCGCAGTTTCACCTGCTGGAAGACGTTTTGACCGCCGCGGGTATCACAGTGTGGCCGATGACCGAGTTTGAAGCCGACGACGCGCTGGCCGCCGGAGCCGCGGCCGCCGCCGGCAACAAACGCGTGCAGCAGGTGATTATCTGCACGCCAGACAAGGACCTGGCACAATGCGTGATCGGTAAGCGCGTAGTGCAGCTCAGCCGGCGAACCAATGTCACCCTGGACGAGGCGGGTGTCGTGCACAAGTTCGGCGTGACACCGCAATCGATCCCCGATTACCTCGCGCTGGTGGGCGATGCAGCGGACGGTTACCCGGGCTTGCCGGGTTGGGGCGCGAAATCCTCCTCGGCAGTGCTGGCGAAATTTCTGCATCTGGAATCGATTCCTGTCGACAGTCGCGACTGGCGAGTAAACGTTGCCAACGCGAGTGGGTTGGCAGCTAGGTTGAGCGAACAGCGCGAGCGAGCCCTCCTATTTCGTACGCTGGCGACGCTGCGCACCGACATCAAGTTGTTCGAGGACGTAGAGCAGTTGCGCTGGAACGGGCCGAAGCCGGAGTTTGAAGCACTTGCCGCCCGACTCGACGCGGCCAGGGGTGAGAGCCGCGGCGGAGAAGCCCGCAAGTCGGCGCGAAAGCCGTTGTCGAAGCGGAGAACCCCGTCCCCGAATTAGAGTCTGATCTTCGAGGCTGTGAATATCACAACCAGCCCGCACGGAAGTCACTCCGGCATGGAAATCTGACACCGCTCTTGGCTCAAACGGTTCCCGTGGATCTTCTCCGCAATCTTGTCGGTGGATCAGGCTGTTCGGTCGCCGAATCTTTTCACACTGCGAGCTTTGAGTCGCGCCGCCTCCTCCTCACGGTTCTTAGGAGGCGAGTTCGTCTCAAGGGAACGCAGAAGATCCGCCGAGACACTGGAGATCGCGTCAATCGCGGAATTGAATGCTTCTTCGTTAGCTTTCGATGGCTTATTGAAGCCACTGATCTTCCGGACGAACTGGAGCGACGCAGCCCGAATCTCCTCCGGTGTGACGGGTGGATCGAAGTTAAAAAGCATCCTGATGTTTCGACACATCGCCCTGATACCTCCGTCCGAGCCTGAGAGTAGATTACTGCTGATCTTTCGATGACTCAAGGGCGGCAAAGCGGCCGGAATCGAAGCGTAGCTCGAGACTGCCAACGACGATTGGGGAAAACGGGGCTATACCGATCGCTGCTCTCCACGCCGGCATTGTGAGTGATCACGCGATTTCTCAGACAGCTATCGTACTGCTTCATAGGGCGGGATTTGCAAGGGGACGAGAATTCCCGATTGGCTTCCGGAGTCTTCCGTCCCTCGCCCCGGATGTACCCCAAGATCATTTCGAAGCTTTCGTACGATTCTTTACATCTGATGTTCTTAATAGCGGCGGTTCTGGGCTATCCAGCAGACGGTCCCGAATACGCAAACGTCTAAAGCGAGGCGGCATGAACGCACCTTACTTATCGATATCTCCGTCTTACACGCAGCGCTACGAGGCCCTTCTGCGTGCGACGAGCGCGATCGGATCGTGTGCGGATTGCGATGGGGCCGCCGATGTGCTGCTGGAGGCGCTCCGCGAAGTGACGTCGTTCGATTACCTTGAGCTTCTGGCCTTCGAACACGAAACCAACACAATCGAATGGCACTTGCTCTACTCGAACGGAGAAAGGCGCGAGGTGCGGCTGGCGGAAGTTCGATTGCAGAATACGCCGGCGGAGTTGGTCCACGATTCCCAACAAATGTTGGTGGTGGACGATTGGGACGATGAAGCGGGTTTCGTTGAGTATGCCAGCGAGCTTCGTACACACCGGATCGCGTCGAGCTGCCATCTGCCACTCCGAAGAGGAGACCGGCGGCTTGGCGTCTTGAGCATCGGCAGTTCTCAACCGAACACCTACGCTGAAGAGGAAGTGCGCTTTCTGCGGGTGGTTGCGGACCAGATCGCGCTTGCCATCGACGCTGCCGTGAACTTTTACATTTCGCGCCAGGCCCAGGATCGCCTGAAGATGATCCTGGACCTGACGAATCAAGTTGTAACCAGCCTGGACTTCGAAGATGTTCTACGAACGATTTCGGCGAGCGTGCGCCGATTCATGCACTGTGACGCGGCGGCAATTATGTTGCCCGAAACGGGCGGCAGGGAGTTGCGCGTGCACGCCCTCGATTTTCCGGAGAGCAAAGGGTTTTTCGCCGAGCATTTATTGATTCCGATCGAAGGCACGACTCCGGGGGAGACTTTTCGCAGCGGAAAGCCCTGGGTATTGAACACTCTCGACCCCAATGTCGTCCCGCCGGAGTTCTACGCGAAGGCGGCGGGCGAAGGCATGAATTCATTTTGTGATGTGCCGTTGGTCAGCCGGGGCCGCATGCTCGGTGTCCTGGCCGTGACCAGCCGCCAGGCCAATGCATTTGACGACGAGTCGGTAGCCTTCCTGTTGCAGGTTGGTAGGCAGGTGGCGATCGCAGTAGAGAACGCGTTGGCGTATGGCGAGATTGCCGATCTCAGAGACAAGCTTGCGCAAGAGAAGCTCTACTTGGAAGAGGAAATCCGAGGCGAGTTCGACTTTGAAGGCATCGTCGGTCAGAGTTCCGCTTTACGTCACGTATTGAACCTGGTGGACACGGTAGCTCCGAGCGACTCCACGGTTCTGCTGCTGGGCGAAACGGGTACGGGAAAAGAGCTGATCGCTCGCGCTATTCATGAACGCAGCCGGCGAAAGGATCGGACCTTCGTAAAGCTGAACTGCGCGGCAATTCCGACAGGCTTGTTGGAGAGCGAACTGTTCGGGCATGAGCGAGGAGCCTTTACGGGAGCCATCTCGCAGAAGATTGGCCGCCTGGAATTGGCAGATCGGGGATCGCTTTTTCTCGATGAGATTGGGGATATCCCTCTCGATATTCAACCCAAGTTGCTCCGCGCTTTACAGGAACGTGAATTCGAGCGCCTCGGCAGCAACCGAACCAAGAAGGTGGATATTCGGCTGGTGGCGGCGACCAACCGGGATCTTGAGAAGATGATCGAGAACCGCGAGTTCCGTAGTGACTTGTACTATCGCCTCAATGTTTTTCCCATTCGGATTCCTCCTCTCAGAGAGCGCCCGGGCGACATTCCTCTCCTCGTTCGCTACTTTGCGCAGAAGTATGCGCGGCGGATGGAGAAGCAGATTGAATCCATACCGGCGGCCGCCATGAAGAAGCTGGCGAGTTGGCATTGGCCCGGAAATATCCGGGAATTGGAAAACTTCATCGAGCGTTCGGTGATCCTGACGCATGGTTCGGCGCTTCAAGTGCCGAGTGGCGAGCTCGCCGGCAACGGGAAGGCCGTCTCCGCCCAACCGGTGCAGCAGGACGACGAACGCGACAGAATTCTCGGCATTCTCAAAGAGACCAAGGGCCGCGTAGCCGGGCCTCTCGGCGCTGCCACGCGCATGGGTATCAAGCGGACAACGCTGATCTCCCGCATGAAGAAACTCGGCATCGATCCGCGCAGCATCGCCTGATCCGGTAATCCCACTCACCGGAAGTCCTCGCGGATGCTTTTTCCATCCCATTTTGCGCTCGCGTGAAGATCGACATTCATCGACAGATGTCGATCTTTTTCTTCGACACTTTCGACACCTCTCTTCGCAGACTCGCGCCATTCACCGGCAATCGCTGGCCTTACGCCGAATCGGGGTTTGGCAGCCCTCTTGCACTTGGTAGAAACGGAGAAACGGAATCGAGTTTGCCATGTTCAGAGTTTCCATTGCGGACAACAGTAAGGAACGGAGATTAATTCTCGCGGGAAAGCTGGTTGCTCCGTGGACAGCAGAGTTGGAGAACGTTTGGCGGGATGCGGAATCGCAGTTGGGAGGCCGCACCCTCATCATCGATCTCGCCGAAGTAACCCAGATCAGCGCCGAGGGAGAGAAAGTTCTTCTCGGCTTCCTGCAGCGAGGCGCGAAAGTCGCTTGCTGCGGGGTTTTCAACCGGCATTTGCTGAGAGAGCTGGTGCGACGATGCAGAACAAAGTCGCTGCCATAAACAATCGTCCTTATGTCGATTTCTAAGAAGTTCAATCGATCAATTACTGAGATGTGGAGGTATACAGCGTGAGCGCAATCAAAGACCTGCGAATCGGACCAGCGCCCTATGCATCGGGCAAAGACTTCTGCGCAATTTTCGAGCGGGACATGAACAGCCTGTACGCGCTTTCATTCTTGTTGACCGGCGACCCCGCACAGGCGGAGAAGTGTTTTGTCCAGGGACTGCAAGACGCGCGCGAAGGAAATCGGGTGTTCAAGGAGTGGGCGGAAACCTGGGCGCGACGCACGATCATCCTGAACGCCATTCGACTGTTGCGGCCCGCGCCCGGGGACTAGCGGCTCGACGCCCGATCCCGACGTGGTGCGCTCGGTGATTCGTTCGCGGGAGATCGCCGCCCTCGTCGAACTGTCCACTTTCGAACGCTTCGTCTTCGTGATGTCCGTACTTGAACGCTACTCCGATCGAGAGTGCGCGCTGCTCCTGGGTTGCACGCGCGATGTGGTGACGGCGACGCGAGTGCGGCTACTGGAAACTTCTGGAGACTCAGAAGATCTGCGAAACAAGATCCTGAGCGCTGATGTGGAAACGCAATTGCATTTTGAAACGCTCAGGAAACAAGAATCAATAGCGCGCCTGGCTTTCACGGCGTCGTGACAGGGATAGTGAAATTGAGGATGGCACTATGACTTTTGGTAAAACGAAGAACAATCATCGTCGAAACTTCGCGTTTGGCACCGTGCTGCTCACGCTGCTGATCGTTGCCGGATGCAGCAAGGGAAATGTGCAGGCGGCTCCTGCCATGCCGGCGCCGTTAGTGACGGTCGTGAAATCAACGGCGCAGGATGTTCCGCTGTATCTCGATGAGATCGGCAAGAATGCGGCCTTCGAATCCGTAACCGTGACGCCGCAAGTCGCCGGACGGATCGTCGAGCGTCATTTTCAGGATGGCGAGAACCTCCGCCGCGGACAACTCCTATTTGTGATCGATCCGCGGCCGTACAAGGCCCAGGTCGACTCGGCCCAGGCAGCGCTGGCGCAGGCCAAGGCGGCGCTGGATCTGGCGAAGATCCAGTTTGCGCGCGACGAGGAAGTGATCGCGGCCAAGGCGATTTCAAAACAGGACTACGACACCAAGAAGAATGCGGTCGATGTAAACCAGGCTCAGGTGGACGCGGCGCAAGCGACCCTCGAGACCGCGAAGCTGAATCTTGAGTACTGCTACATTCACTCGCCGATCGACGGGCGCGCCGGTGCTCGCCTGGTGGACGTAGGCAACGTAGTGCAGTCGAACGCGACGTCGTTGCTCTCTATTCAACGTGTCGACCCGATCTATGCAATCTTCACGGTCACCGAGGGCGATCTGCCCGAGGTGCAAAAGCAGATGGCACACGGGACTTTGAGCGCGGCCGTGCGGCTCCCGTCTGAAGGTGAAAATGCAGCTCACAAGGGCCGCGTCGAATTTCTCGATAACGCGGTGCAGAACGGCAGCGGAACCGTGAATCTGCGGGCGATTCTGCCGAACTCAGATCATCACTTCTGGCCGGGGCAGTTCGTGGACGTCAAGCTTGTCTTGAATACGGAAAAGAAAGCGGTGCTCATCCCGTACGAAGCGACGCAGATCAGCCAGAAGGGCTCCTTTGTGTACGTCGTCAAAGCCGATGATACCGCCGAGCTTCGCCCCGTGAAGCTGGGACAGCGGCAGGGCGATGACGTTGTGGTTCTCGATGGCGTTGCCGCCAACGAACGGGTTGTGCTCACGGGGCAGATGCTGATTCGTCCCGGAGGCAAGGTGAATGTCGCGGGTGGATCTTCGGGTGAGACCGCGACAAGCGCCCCCGCGAACGCGAGCGGGGAAGCGGGAGGGAAGTCGTGAATTTATCCGAAGTCTTCATACGTCGCCCGGTTATGACCGTGGCGTTGACGGTATCGGTCATCCTGTTTGGAGTCCTGGCGTACTTCCGGCTGCCGGTCAGCGATCTGCCGGCGGTGGACTACCCCGTCATCCAGGTGAATGTGAATTATCCCGGCGCAACTCCGGAGACCATGGCAAACAACGTTGCCACGCCTCTCGAGCGGCAGTTCATGCAGATCCCGGGGCTGGAGTTGGTCACCTCGAACAATGGGCAAGGGCACTCCAGCTTCGTGCTGCAGTTCGATCTTTCGAAGGGCCTCGACGCAGCGGCGACCGACGTGCAGGCGGCCATCAGCCGGGCCCAGGGACAGCTCCCCGTCGATCTGCCCAGTCCGCCGACCTTCACGAAGACGAATCCCAACGATCAGCCGATCATGTATATCGCGCTGGTCAGTGACACGGCGACCGAGGGGCAGCTCTATGACTATGCCAACACCCAGGTCGGGGAGCGTCTCAGCATTCTTTCGGGCGTCAGCCAGGTTGCGGTGTACGGCACGCAGTCGGCGGTACGCATCAAGGCCGATCCATCGGCCATGGCCATCCGCAATATCACGCTTGAGGATCTGACGAACGCGATCAAGAACGGTACCAGCTACACCGGCGCCGGACAATTCGACGGACCACATCGTACGTTCCTCCTGCAGGCGCAGGGCCAGCTCACCACCGCCGACCAGTACAACGGGCTCATTGTCGGCCAAACCAACGGTGCGCCGGTTTACCTGAAGGATGTTGCAGACGCAAAACAGAGTGTGCAGGACGAGCGCATCGACATGCGCTTCTGGGTGCGGGGATACCCGCAGCCCTCCGCAACCGTGGTCGTAGCGGTCTTCCGCCGTGCCGGGGCCAACGCGGTGAGCGTCGCCAAGTCGGTGCGGGATGTGCTTCCGACGATTCAATCGCAGCTCCCGACGTCGGTGCTGCTGGTCGGCGCTTATGACCGCTCCCAGACGATTGTCGGCGGCATCCACGATGTTCGCACCACTTTGTACATCGCCTTCGTCCTGGTCGTAATGGTCATCTTCGTCTTCCTGGGGCGGGCGACGGACACCCTGATCCCCGCAGTCGCGTTACCGCTGTCGCTGCTGCTCACGTTCATCGCGATGAACGTGCTCGGTTACAGCCTCGACAACCTGTCGCTCATGGCGCTTACCCTGGCCATCGGGTTTCTCGTCGACGATGCGATCGTGTTCCTGGAAAACACGGTCCGACTCATGGAAGGCGGGCTGAGCGCCTTTGAGGCATCCCTGACTTCCGCGAAGGAAATCAGCTTCACGATTCTGGCGATGACGCTCTCGCTGGCCGCGGTCTTCATCCCGCTGGTCTTCATGGGCGGACTCATGGGGCGCATCTTCCGCGAGTTCTCGATCACCATCGTGATCTCGATTCTCGCCAGCGGCATCGTCTCGCTCACACTCACCCCGCTGATGACCTCACGTTTGTTGAGCGATCGCGGAGAAGGATCCAAGAAGACCTGGATGGAACGCGTCTTCGGGAGCGTGGAGCACCGCGTCCTCGACGCCTACGGGCGTTCGCTATGGTTTTTCCTGCGCCATCGCTGGATCTCCGCCGTCACCTGGGCGGTTTGTCTTGCGGGAACCGCGTATCTCTTCTATGTCGTGCCGAAATCGTTCTTGCCGGTAGGCGACAGCTCCTTCATTCGCGGCGTCATGGTCACGCAGGAAGGATCGTCGCCGGAGCAGATGCACGCTTATCAATCGCAAGCCGAAAAAATCATGAAGGCGAATCCTGCCGTACGCAGCACCTTCACGATGAGCGGCAACAGCCAGTTTATGGGATCGAACCAGATTTTCCTGATCGCTTTCCTGAAAGATCCCACCCAGCGTCCGCCGATCGCGCAGGTGGCTGGGCAACTCATGGGCGGCATCAGCGGCGGGATCCCCGGCGCCATCGCCTTCCTTCAGCCGAACCCGACCCTGGAAATCAGCACCGGCGCGACCGCCAACGCGCAGGGGCAATTTGCCTACGCACTTTCCGGCATCGATGCGAAAGATGTCTATGCCACCGCCGACAAGATGATGGCGAAGATGCGCGAGTATCCGGGGTTCCTGTTTGTGAACTCCGACCTCTACAACCACACCCCGAACCTGCAGGTCGATATCCTGCGCGACCAGGCGAAGCTCTACGGCGTCTCGGAGAGCCGGATCCTTACCCTGCTGCATGATGCGTATTCGCAGAACTACAGCTACCTCATCAAGAAGCCGACGGACCAGTATCAAGTGATCCTGGAAGTTGCGGACAACCAGCGCTCGATTCCAGAAGACTTGAGCCGGCTTTATATCAAGAGCGACGACGGCCAGCGAATGGTCCCGCTGAACGCAGTCACGACTGCCCACGCAACCCTTGGACCGCAGGCGGTAAACCACATCAACCAGTTCACCAGCGTCACCATGTTCTTTAACCTGAAGCCCGGTTATGCGATCGGCCCGGCCACGGATTTCGTGGAAAAGACGGCGAAGCAGATCCTTCCCTCCGGTATCCAGGGCAATCTGCAGGGTGAGGCGCTGATCTTCCGCAACACGGTCTCCGATCTCGCCATCCTGATGCTCGTGGCAGTCTTCGTCATGTACGTCATCCTGGCGATTCTCTACGAGAGCTACCTGCACCCGATCACGGTGCTGTCTTCTCTGCCGGTCGCCCTGCTTGGCGGATTGTTGACGCTCTGGCTCTTCCATGAAGAAGCGTCGCTCTATGCGTACATCGGCATGTTCATGCTGATGGGCATCGTCAAGAAGAACGGAATCATGATCGTTGACTTCGCCGAGCAACGTGTGCGCGACGGCATCCGCGACGACCAGGCCATTCACGATGCCAGCATCGAGCGCTTCCGGCCCATCATGATGACGACTATGGCTGCGTTGCTGGGCGCGCTGCCCATCGCTCTCGGGTATGGTGCGGATGGCTCGTCCCGCCGTCCGCTGGGACTGGTGGTGGTTGGCGGACTCATCGTGTCGCAGTTCGTCACCTTGTTCGTGACGCCCGCGATCTATCTCTATCTCGAAGAATTCCAGGAGCGGGTACTGGATCGGTTCTCCTTCTTCCGCTCCGGCCGTGACCGAAGGCCAGCCGCGAGCCCAGCCTACGCGCTGCAGGAAAGCCACGGGGACTAAGAGGTCTATCATGCGAAATCATCTGCGTTTCCGTTCTGCTGCATCCTTTGCACTCGCCCTCGCGCTGAGCGGGTTGACCGCTTGCGCCGTTGGGCCCAACTATAAGCGGCCGGCCGTCGATGTTCCGGCCGCGTTCCGCGCTCCCGAAGCTGCGTCGCCGACCGCGACTGCGACTGCGACTCCGTCGCCATCGTCCACCGTCCCTGCCGCCTCGTTCGGCGATGAGAAGTGGTGGCAGGTCTTCCAGGACAAGGACCTTCAGGAGTTGATTCGCACCGCGCTGCAAAACAATTACGACGTGCGCATCGCCGCTACCCGCGTCGAGCAGGCGCGAGCGCAGCTTGGGATCACCCGTGCCGATCAATTCCCCAGCCTTGGCGTGGGCGGAACCATAAACAGCGTGCAAAATCCTGCCATCGGCCCTATTCCTGCTTATGAGGTCACACAGGGACAGGCCACGGCCTCTGCCGCCTACAACCTGGATTTCTGGGGGAAGTACCGGCGGGCCACGGAAGCCGCCCGTGCCACCCTGCTGGCGAATGAATGGGCTCAGAAGGAAGTGATGGCCACCCTCGTCGGGAACGTCGCGGCGAGTTATTTCCAGCTGCGGCAACTGGACCTGGAACTGGAGATCGCGAAGCGCACGCTCGATTCGAGGAAGCAGTCGCTGCAACTCACCCAGACGCTGGAACAGCATGGCATCAACTCGCAGCTCGACGTGCGGCAGTCGGAACAGTTGGTCTATACCGCCGCCACCGAAGTTCCCGACCTTGAACGCCAGATCGCACAGCAGGAGAACGCCATCAGCATCCTTCTCGGCAAGAATCCGGGAGAGGTTCCCCGCGGCCTGAAACTGACCGAGCAACCTCATCTGCCTGAAGTGCCGGCCGGTTTGCCCTCGGCTCTGCTGGAACGACGTCCGGACATTCGCGAGGTCGAGCAGAACCTGGTCGCTGCCAACGCCCAGATCGGCGTCGCCCGCGCAGCCTACTTTCCGCAGATCTCTCTTACCGGATCGGCGGGATACCAAAGCCCAAGCCTCACGAACTTATTTACCGGTCCCGCCGGTTTATGGGATTTGACCGCGGGCATCACGCAACCCATCTTCGAAGGCGGGCGAATCAAGAATGGTGTCCGCTTGGCCGAGGCACAACGCGAACAGCTTGCTCTGACCTATCAGCAGACCATCCAGGGAGCATTTCGCGATGTCTCCAATGCCCTCGTGGCCTATCGCAAGACGCGCGAATTCCGCGAGCAACAGGAATTGCTTGCCGCATCGGCACGAGACGCCGCCCATTTGTCGGAGATTCGCTTCAAGGCGGGAACCACCGATTATCTCGAGGTACTCACCAACGAGACCAACGCGTTTTCGGCGGAGCTGGGATTAGCGCAAGCACAAGGCAACGAGCTGATCGCGCTGGTGCAGCTCTACCAGGCACTCGGAGGCGGCTGGCAGGCAGCCTAGCGGAGGGGCGTTTACAAGCTTGGATGATCGCTGATAGCTACCCCGACCCGCGAATCCGCGCAGCCGTAATACAGGAACCACTTATCGTGGAAATAGACTAAACCCTCGACGAACGTAGTCCCCGCAGCGTATTGCCCGGAACGCTCCCACGGCAGCTCCGGCTTGAAAACGGGTTGGTCGACACGGCTGAGAAGCTTTGTGGGATCCGCGGACGAAAAAAGTGCTTCGCCCGCGGAATACGTTTTAGGAGCAAGGTTCTTATCGCCGTCCTTCGGCGCATTCTTGCCGTTGTAAAGCAGGAGAATGCCGCGATCCGTAAGCACAGGGGGAGGTCCCACCTCCGGAAACGTGCTGTCGAACAGGTGCGGACGACCGCTGAGGACCGTAATCAGTTTCCCGTGCGCGTCCTCCACGGGGTCCCAGTCAATAAGATTGGTCGAGGTCGCGAGGCGCACGTCTCCCTCGCCCCAGAACATCAGATATTTCCCGTTGACCTTGGCAGCCTTCAGCCGGCCATCCTGCAACTTCGTGACGATGCCGGCCGACTTGTATTGCAGGCCTTTGTACTTTCCGCCGTAAGCCTTGGCCAGCGCAGGGCCATGTTTCGTCCAGGTGTGCAGGTCCTTGGAGGTGGCGATCGCTGCGTCATAGTGCTGGCGGTTCCACTGGGTGTAAGCCACTACGTAGGTGCCGTCGTCGGCTTCGACAACCCGCGGATCTTCGCAGCCTCCCGGCCATTCCCGCTGTTGCTCGTCGTCCTTTGCCGGAAATAGAACGGGCGCCGATTCCCGCTGGAAGTGAATGCCATCTTCACTCACGGCGATTCCGAGGCGCGAGGTATGACCGCCGATCTCCATCTTTCCGGAGTCGTCCTCGGCGCGGTAAAGAACGTAGATTTTTCCATCACGAACGATCGCGCCGGGATTGAACGTATGCAGAGCTTCCCAGTGCACCGGCACCTGGTCGATGGGATCCTGGAAAATCGAAGCCTTCAGCGGGCCGAGAATCGGCTGGGCATCCGGTGGACGATGGAACGGACCCAGCGTCCAACTCGGTTCCGGATCGCCGGCGCGTAAGGAAGAAGGGAGTCCTAACCCCAGGACGAGCGCGCAACCCGTAGCCGCGAGGCAAACCTTTCGGAGGAACCGGGTTGCGAGAACCTTGGCGTGCATGAGATTGGAAACGGTAATTCCCCCGAAATGATTGTCGCTCGAACAGAGACCGCGCTTAGAAGCGCACTTCCACGTTCGGCTTGCGATCGAGGTGGATCGTATCGATGAAGCGAACCTTGCCGATATTCAGCTTCATCACCAGCGAACTAGTGCGCACGCCCTCACCGAAGAATCGCACCGCCTTGAGCAACGGACCTTCGGTGACGCCAGTGGCGGCGAAAATGATGTTCTTGCCGGGAGCGAGTTCGTCGGCACGATAGATTCGTTTCACGTCGCGGATCCCCATACCGGACATCCGTTGTTCCTGTTCAGGCGTGTAGCCGACCAGGCGCCCCTCCATATAGCCGTTCAGGCAGCGGATCGCAGCCGCGGTGATGACGCCCTCCGGAGCTCCACCAATCCCCATTACGGCATGAACGCCGGTGCCGCGAACGGCAGCAGCGATTCCCGCCGCCACATCGCCATCGCTGATCAACCGAATCCGGGCGCCGGTTTTGCGGATATCGGCAATCAGCTTCTCGTGTCGCGGACGATCGAGCACGATGATCACCAGGTCGTCCACATCGCGGTCCAGCGCCGTCGCGATCGCCTTCAAATTCTCCTCTACCGGACGGTCCAGGTGCACAACGCCCCTGCATGGCGATCCCACGATAATTTTTTCCATGTAACAGTCGGGCGCGTGCAGCAGTCCGCCGCGCTCGCTTGCTGCCAGCACCGTGATCGCGCCGGGTGAGCCGGTTGCGCAAAGGTTGGTTCCTTCCAGCGGGTCCACCGCAATGTCAATCTCCGGATCGTTGATGCCTTCGGTTTGCTTGCGGCCGACTTTCTCGCCGATATAAAGCATTGGAGCTTGGTCGCGCTCGCCTTCGCCGATCACGATGGTTCCGCGCATGGCAACGCCTTCCATCGTGCGCCGCATGGCTTCGGTGGCGACATGATCCGCCTTCTGCCGGTCGCCCAATCCCATGGTCTTGGCCGACTCGATGGCCGCCTCTTCCACGACCTGGAGGAACTCGAGAGCAAGATCGCTTTCGATAGAAATTTCATTGGCTGCGGCGTGGCTCTTGAGATCGGTTGCCATGGTTCCTCCGGAAGGCCCTAAACAGTGTTTAGCCCAATGATTCCGATCATCATGGGCTTTTCTGCGAACTGGGAATTGTGCTCCATCGCCTAGAAGCCGTCAATGCCAGTAATATTCTGTCCGATGATGAGCGTATGCACGTCGTGCGTGCCCTCATAGGTCTTCACCGATTCCAGGTTCATCATGTGGCGGAAAACCGGGTACTCATCGGCGATGCCATTGCCGCCAAGAATGTCACGCGCCATGCGCGCGCACTCCAAGGCCATCCACACATTGTTGCGCTTCGCCATCGAGATGTGCTGATGGCCCGCCTTGCCGGCATCCTTCAAGCGCCCGACCTGCAATGCCAGCAATTGCGCCTTGGTGATCTCGCTGATCATCCATACCAGCTTTTCCTGCACCAGTTGGTGTCCGGCTATCGGCATATCGTGGAACTGCTTGCGGAACTGCGCATATTGCAGCGCGCAGTCGTAGCACGCCATGGCCGCGCCGATCGCGCCCCATGCGATTCCATACCGTGCCTGGTTCAGGCACATCAGCGGTGACTTCAGCCCGTCGCTCTTGGGCAGCAGGTTCTCGGCGGGAACACGAACGTCCTGCAATGAAAGGCTGGAAGTCACCGATGCCCGCAACGACCACTTACCGTGCACATCTTTCGCCACGAATCCCGGACGATCGGTTTCCACCAGGAATCCACGGATTCTTCCGCCTTCGTCTTCCACCTTCGCCCAGATTACCGCGACGTCGGCAATCGATCCCGACGTAATCCACATCTTCTCGCCGCTGATCAGGTACTCGTTGCCGTCTTTCCGCGCGCGGGTGCGCATCGCTGACGGGTTCGATCCAGCGTCAGGCTCCGTCAGGCCGAAGCATCCGAGCTTTTCGCCTTTGGCCATCGCGGGAAGCCACTTATCCTTCTGCGCGTCGCTGCCAAACGTATAAATCGGATACATCACCAGCGCCGATTGCACGCTGACGAACGAACGCACGCCGCTGTCGCCGCGCTCGAGTTCCTGCGTCATCAGCCCGTATTCGACATTGCCCATCTCGGCGCAGCCATACCCTTTCAGGTTGGCGCCAAAGAATCCCAGCTCGCCCATCGGCTGGATGAGCTCCTTGGGAAATCGCCCATCGCGATTGCACTGCTCGATGATGGGAATGAGATTATCCTCGATGAACTTGCGGGTGTTATCGCGGACGAGACGCTCGTCATCCGTGAGCAGCGTGTCGAACTCGATGTAATCGACACCCTTGAATTTAATAGCCATGCATTCTCGCTTTTCTGTCGATCTGACGGCAGGCGCAGCCGGGCGGCGTATCGGTGCGGACCGGCGCTGTTCAGGGAACTAAGAAGGATACTAGGGGCGAGGAAAGCGGGTCAAACCGTAGGTCGCCTTACCGTTCCTTATACCTCGGAACGAGGACGAACGAGAATGCGTACCATACTTCTCGAGGCCTTCGATGAAACGTGGGGTTCTTTGTTTCTTCTTTGTTTTCACTGTCGCTGCGGTCTTACAGGCACAGGCAATCCGTCGCTTGGACGGGAGCACCATTGCTCCCAAAGAGATTGATGCAACCGTCGTGCGACTCATGGAAGCCGCCAGGGTCCCGGGCTTGGGATTGGCGATCCTCCAGGACGGAAAGGTCGCATATCTGAAGGGATATGGGTTCCGCGATGTGCAGCAGAAGTTACCGTATGCGACGGATACGATTGTCTATGCAGCGTCGTTCACCAAGGTCGCCTTCGCCTATACGGTGTTGCAACAAGTCCAGCAGGGAGTCCTGGACCTCGATCGGCCAGTTTATGAGTATCTCCCCAAACCGCTGCCTCAGTATGACGAGTACAAAGACCTGGCTGGAGATGAGCGTTGGAAGAAGTTCACTGCGCGGATCCTGTTGAGCCATAGCAGTGGACTGCCGAACTGGCGCGCCTTCGAAGACGACCACAAACTACACATCCACTTCGACCCTGGCACGCGCTATGCGTACTCCGGCGAGGGGCTGCAGCTGCTGCAATTCGTGCTGGAGACCGTCACCAGGAAGCCTTTGCGGGAGCTGATGCAAGCCGATGTGTTCCAGCCCCTGGGCATGACGCATACTGACATGACATGGCAACCAAGCTTTGAAGGCAACTTTGCACACGGTTACGACGAAAACGGACACGATCTTGGGCCGGAGAGGAAGAAGCACGTGTTGGCGGCGGGCTCCATGCTGACCACGATCACCGACTACGCGAATTTCGTGTCAGCTGTTGCCCGGGGTGAGAGGCTTTCGCCGAAGATGCGTGCGGAGATGCTGAAGCCACAGATCGCGATCCCCTACGAACATCAGTTTCCGCCGTTCGAGCAAAAGCTCACGGATGCGAACCGGTCGATTCGCCTCAGCTACGGGCTTGGCGTCGGCCTCTACTGGTCGCCTTACGGCGAAGCCTTCTTCAAAGAGGGCCACGACGACGGATGGGGCAACTACTTCGTCGTGTTCGATCAGAAGAAGACCGGGATCGTCCTCATGACCAACAGCAGCAACGGTGAAGGCATCTTCGAGGAGTTGCTGGAAACGATTTTACGAGACACCTATACGCCGATCGAGTGGGAAGGCTACACGCCTTATCAGAAGCGGATTTCGCCGCCGGCATCCAAGCCGCACTAAGAAACAGGGAATCACGACCGGTCGCGAAAAATGAACTATTCTTCCCGCCGCCAGTGCAGCTTCACCATGTTGCGCAGCCGCGCCTCTTCTTCGCGAGAGAACTCGGCGACCGGCTTATAGTGCAGGCTGCGAAGGAAATCGCCATCTTCTTCCGACAAGCGGTGCAGCTTGATCTCCCGGGCACGCCGGTGAAGGTCCTCTAGCTCGTGCAGGTGCTGTTCGTTCATGGCGGCTTTCCAATGTCACCCGAACTGCGGGCGAGACATTCTACAGCGGATGGCGGGGAGATCAACAGACGGGAAAGAACCCTTGGCGGCGAGGAGGCTTCCTCAGAACCGCTCTCACGTTTCCTAAGCCTTGGAAAGGTGCCTAGGGATGATCGAACCTCAGCAGGTGCCCGGGTAGCACGACGGCCCCTTCAAGATTGGGCGGAAGCAATCCGATCCAGTTGATGCAGCAGCGATTCACCAAACGGACTTCGCCCGGAAGCTCCGACCATTTGCCGTCTTTCTCTTCGCGAATGGTCGCCGCAAATCGATCTTCCCGTTGCGGATCGCCCTCTTTCCACGAGAAGAGCGAAGCCTCCAGCCCTTCGCTGAGAGACTCGTTGGGCAGAAGGCACAGGATCCACTCGTGGGCGGCATCCATCGAGTAAGCGCCGTGGGTTACGCCAGGGATGCTCTTGCGAATGTCGGCGCCGTATTCGCGCGCAACTTTCACGACCGAGTCGTCGGTCGTGTCATCGATGAGCAATACCTGGTCGCACGGCCGCAGCGTCTCCAGCAATCGACCAAGACGCGGAGCATCGTTGTGGGTGTGAATGATGGCGCTGATTTTCGGCATGGGGGAATGTTGCTGACGAGTTGGAGGACAAATTCTGCGTGAGGGTTGTAGAAGAAAGATCAGGTTTCAGGCCGGCGCCTAAAACCTGATTGTTAAACCTTACTGGTTCGAGTCGGTTCTTCCGGCGTTGCGTTCATTGGTCGCCTGCGGAGTTACCGTTAACGAGTTCTGTAGGGAAAAGCTGAGCAGTGCCTCGGGGCCAAGCTTGATCTGGTTGGCTTTGTTCGTCGCCGCCGCGGTTCCCGCCCCGGCCCCCGCGCCCGCTACCGTGCCGATGGCAGCCCCCCGTCCGCCCCCGGCCAGGCCCCCGATGATGGCTCCGAGAGCGGAGCCTCCCACCGTCTTCGCGGCAGTCTTCTTGCCCTCACCCGTGCCGTTGCGGGCCCACTGGTTGGTCTGGATGTTGTATGTCTTTCCATTCACCGTGAGTGAGTTCAACTCCACGGTGAGATTGGACCCGCCCGCGAACCGGCCCGCGCTCTTGACTTCCACTACGTGTCCCTGGATATCGGCATCGCGCGGCAGAACGACCTGGTCATCAATCACCACCGGCGAGCTGAGCGTGGCGCGAAAGGTGTCGCCTACCTGGTTATGCTCCGAGTCGAGCCCATCGAGCAGGCGCACCGAGAGTGTCGTTCCCGCAGGGATCGTAACCTTGGCGGGTGGCGGCGGAGGAGGGGGCGGCGTGTTCTGCACCGGAGCCGGAGCCGGGGCTGGGGCAGGTTGTGCCTGCTGCTCCTGTGCCGCGGGCGGGGCCTCCGACGAAGCCAGGTCCTGATGGATGGCCGTATCGCTCATGGCCTCCGCGCGATGCCGGCGCTCGCGCGCGCTCGGCTTCTGTTTAGTTGCCGTTTGCACCGGTGCGGCCGGCTGCGGTTGTGGCGTCGGTGCTGCTTCCGCGGGAACAGGTGTTGGTTGCGGCGCTGGCGCCGGCAGTTGCTGGGCCGCCTGGTTGTCGGAGGGACCGACCTGCAGGTTGTTGATCACGGTCTTTACGCCCGCGACGCGCCGCGGCGTCATTGGCCGCTGCCAACCGCTCGCTGTCCGACGCGACGTTTCCACTCAACGTCACCACGCCGCTCCCGGCCTGCACAGCAACGGTCTTCGACGTGATCCCGGAATCGCCGTTAATCTTGCTCTGCACGTCGGAGGCGACTTGCGCGTCCGAACGCTGAGACTTGTTACATCCCGCGCCAACCCCGAGCACCGCAACAAGCAATAAAACAGAAGAAAGCAAACTCAGTTTTGCCCGCATACGTTTTCCTTCACTTCCATGGAGAATGGTCGTTACAACATTAGACGCAGAGTGGCTGCTTTGGTTCATTTCGACCGTAAATTCCACGTAAAGGTAGTGCAGGAATTGTACTCGGGGAACGGAGATCCTCAGCCGAAAAGTGCAAGCTGGGAAGGTTCCTCTCGTCGCGGCGGACGGCGCTCTTCGTACCTGTCCCGGTGGACAGGGAAACCGTGTTTCCGTTTCAGTGACTGCATGAGTTGCTGGATCCGTTTACGGTATGCCTCCGGCACGAAAGCATTCTTTCCGTACCGCTTGCGATAGTTCTCCGCCAGATGCGGGAACTCCTTCTCGAGGAAGGGCAGGAAAACGCTCGCCGAGCACGGCTTCAGGAAGAGTGGGTTGGCGAAGATGGAGCGGGCGCCGTGCTGCCGCGCGGCGGCAACCAGCGCGTCGAGATCGCGTGGCCGGTCGGTGATTCCAGGGATTACCGGCGCACACGAAACTCCGCAGGGAATTCCTGCCTCGTTCAACAGGCGAATTGCATTCAGCCGCAGATCGGGCCGTGGCGCGCGCGGCTCGAGGATTCTTGCAAGATGCGTGTCAAGCGTGGTGATGGTGATGTTCGCCGAGACGTGGTTGTTCTCCGCTACCTTTCGAAGCAGTTCCAGGTCTCGCAGGATGAGTTGCGACTTGGTGATGATCCCGATCTGGAAGCCGCGATGGAGCGCGAATTCCTCGAGGATTCCACGCGTCACCTCGTAGCGGCGCTCCGCAGGCTGATACGGGTCGGTTGCCGTCCCGATGGCAATCTCCTCGCCCGGCTTCACTTTGCGCAAATCTCTGCGAAGCAGATGCGAGGCCTGCTGCTTCACGAAGATCTTCCGTTCGAACTCGGTGTTGTCGCGCAGCTCCATGAACTCGTGGGTGTAGCGCGCATAGCAATACTTGCATGCGAACTCGCAGCCGCGGTAAGGATTCACGGTCCAGGTGAACGGCATGCGCGGCGTGTTGCACTTGTTCAGCAGCGATCGCGCCGGCAGCGTCAGGTACTCGACCTCGTGGCCGAGGCGGATCGATTCGCCCTCTGCCGCCAGCCGCGCAATGCCTACGAGAGTTGGCGAGATCGGACCCGGCCGGTTCGCCTCGAAAGACAACAAAGGGGGTGCATCGAATTCGCGGGCGAGCGCTGGCATTGAAAACCCCGAAGAAGGAGGAACCGGGCAGGTATCGCCAGAGCGGTGGTCGCACCTGCCGTCCTCAGAGGCGAAAGAGGGATACTTTCGCCTTTTGTTCGCTGTGCAGATTAGCTCCGGGGCAGGCGGCTGTCAAGTAACTTGTAGGGGCAAAATTCTGTTGATTCTTAACGGCGGGCAGGAGCAGGCGGAACGAGTAGGTGCTCTTCGCGGTAGCTGCGGAAGAGTTCCATCACCGCCGCGGCGATCGCGCCACTGACGCCTAGCGTCGTCATGGGCAGGATCGCCTGGGCGGTGATGCGTTCGAAGATGCTGCGCGCAAGCTGCATACGAGTGACTCATTCAAAGTAACCCGTAGGCAGCAGCAAAGTTGTCGAGAACTAGACGGAAACGGTCTCTGTTTGTGCAAGCTTCCGTAAAGATTCGTCGTACGGGGCAGTGGCCACGCCACGTTCGGTGATGATCGCCGCCACGTAGCGGTGAGGCGTCACATCGAAGGCCGGGTTCTCGATGCGTACGCCGTCGGGGGTGAGCTGGCGGCCGGCCATGTGCGTGACTTCAGTGCTCGACCGCTGCTCGATAGGAATCTTCGAACCGTCGGAGGTTTCGAGATCGATGGTTGACCACGGCGCGGCGACGTAGAACGGAATGTTGTGTTCCTTCGCCAGCACCGCGACCGTGTAGGTTCCGATCTTGTTGGCGACATCGCCGTTGGCGGCGATGCGATCCGCGCCGACGACGACGGCCTGGATCTTGCCCTGCGCCATCATGGCGCCGGCCATGTTGTCGCTGATCACGGTGGTGTCGATGCCGTCTTTCATCAGCTCCCACGCGGTCAGGCGCGAACCTTGCAGGAAGGGCCGCGTCTCGTCGGCATAAACGTGGATGTTCTTGCCGGATTCGACGGCCGCGCGGATCACCCCGAGGGCAGTGCCGTATCCCGCGGTGGCGAGAGCGCCCGCGTTGCAATGGGTGAGCACACCACCTTCGCTGGGCATGAGCACTGCGCCGTTGCGTCCCATGGCCTGGTTGGCGGCGATATCTTCGAGGTGCATGCGCTGCGCTTCGAGCACCATCTCCGCTTTCACAACGGCGAGGGGCATGTGGCTGAGATCTTCGAATTTGCGCTGCATGCGTCGAATCGCCCAGAACAGGTTCACGGCCGTCGGGTCGGGTTTCGCCCATGGCGCGGCAGACTTTGCCCACGATCTGGCGCAGTTCGGGAACGGTGGAGACGGTACTATCGCGCACGCCGAGGGCAATGCCCATGGCGGCGGCGACGCCGATCGCGGGAGCGCCGCGCACGATCATGTCCTTGATCGCGGCCGCTACTTCTTTATAGGTCGTGCAGGTTACGTAGACCTCTTCGGTGGGGAGCTTCGTCTGATCGATGAAGACCACCCCCGTGTCGGTCCATTCCAGCGTCTTGATTAGGGAGGAAGGCATTCCTTACTACTTTAACAGGGGCTGAAGCCCGTTTGTGGGGGCCTTTTCGGCACGACTGAGTCGTGCCCTGATACGAACTTCAATTTACGTCGCGGTTTTCATCGCTAAGTGGCGTTGGCGGACTTCATCCGAGGTGAACATCGAGACGAAGGGGGCGCCGCCTGCTTCGGACTCGACGGCTGGGCGGCCCATGGCCTCCAGGCGTTCGACGAGGCACATAACGCCGGTGACCTCGAAGCCGAAGTCGCGGGCGGCGGCGATGGCCTGGATGGTCGAGGCGCCGGTGGTACAAACGTCGTCAACGATGACAACCCGCGCGCCTTTGCCCTTGAAGCCCTCAATGCGGTTCTTCATGCCGTGCTCTTTTTCGGACTTGCGCACCAGGAATCCTTCCACCGCACCCGCATCCTCGAGGACGCTGGCGATGGAGACAGCCGTCACGATCGGGTCAGCGCCCATGGTCAGGCCTCCAATGGCACGCGGGTTCCAGCCGCAACGCCGGATTTCTTCGAGAAAGACGAGGCCGGTGAGGCGCGCGCCCTGGGCGCTGAGGGTGGTGACGCGGCAGTCGATGTAATAGTCGCTGGTACCGCCGCTGGATAGCTTAAATTGGCCTAAAGCGAACGATTTTTCAGCCAAAATCGAGAGCAATTGGTCGCGGTGCGTCATACAGCTATGACGATACCATGATCGTGATACGGATTATTTCGCGGACGGCGTGTGGGTTTTTCGCCATTCGGCGTAATCGCTGCGTACGGCCTTGCGCATGGCGCGGGCGCTTTCGAAGAGCCAGCGGCCTTTGCGCTGGGCGAGATCCTTCGAGATTTTTTCCTGTGCGCCGCGGGTTCCGAGGTGGATGTTGGCAACCTCAAATCCCATGCAGTAGAGCAGGGTATGTTCGTCGCGGCGCGTAGGCAGCTCCGTGATCAGGATCTTGGTGCAATCAGGGGCAAGGCGGCGGACGAGCCAGTGTTCGTGCACGTGGAAGAAGGGATCGTGATCGCGCACCGACTGCTTCAGGATGGTGTTGTAGTAGATCTGGTCGCGGCCGGTGCCGGCGATCCAGGCGGCCGCGGAGGGTACGAGGGCCTTGGCTTCGCGGGCGACCCAACCGGCGTGCCAATGCGCGATGGCGACGTAACGCTGATGTCCGCGGGAGCCGAGACCCGCCTGGCGGGCCACAAACATGGGTTTCGCGCAGTTTTGCGGCAGCATTGCGAGCATGCGCTCTTTCGCGATCGATGGCAGCGCGCCTTCTTTTACCTCGGGCCAGGAGCTCATCCGGTCCCAATAACGGTTGGGATCCTTAAGTTGCTGTGAGGCAATCGCGCGAAGCCAGTCCTGGCCTTCGGCCAGCACGAACGGTTTGCCGCCAATTTTCAGGCCGTCGCGGTAGCCCTCGAGCAGGGAATCGGTCACAGTCTTGGGGCGTTCCTCAAGGTGTTCCGCATCCTTGGCGAGCAGCACGCTGGTCGCGAGGCGAACCAGGTCGAGGGTGTAGGGAAACGTCCATGCTTCGTCGAAGTCATTGACGCCCCAGGCAAGACGGCCTTCGGCATCGCGCCAGGTGCCGAAGTTTTCCACATGGAGATCGCCGACAGCGAGAACCTTGGGAGCGCGTGAGAGAACCTTCTCGACTTCGGGCCACAATTGCAGCCAGCGATAAAACGTGGCGCGGAAGAAGGGGAAGACGGCTTCCGCCATGAACCCGTGCTTGCGGCGCAGATCGGCGGCGATGACGTTGGTCTGCCGAGCGAGCCATTTCTCGTACTCGCGAGTGGCTTCGAGGATATTCATGAAGATGGTAGAACTTGCGTTAGCCCACAGCCGTGGCGACGAGTTCCTGAGGTACGAGCATCGGCCCCGGCCGCCTGGCGATGTGTAGTGCCTCGGCGAGGCGCGTTTCCAGCGGTTTCACTGCGGCAATCGCGTTCTGAAACCGCCCGCGCACTTTACCACGCAAGATCGTCATCAGGGGATGGCCCGGAAGAGGGCCAAGCACTTTCTCGGCGGTCTCCAGCAGGTTGAGCCAGTCGTGCCACTCGCCGATCACGTCCTGCACCGGCTTGAGGAGCGCGACGACGTCGCTGCCGCGTTCGCCGTCGGCTTCGGCGGCGTAGCGCACATGCTTCAACGCCAGGCGAAGCTCGTGCAGCGTTTCCGCGTCGAAGTGATTGGTACGCAGCCGTTCGAGGAAGGGCATGACTTCTTTGCGAAGATCGATGCCGTGATGCACGGTGCCGTTGGGCTGCTGCACGGCGCGAAGCAGCAGAGCCTTGGCGCGTCGCTGCCGGCGCGGCAGGCGCTTTACGAGTTCCTTCTCCACGGTCGCGGCCAGTTTGCGCTGCCGCTTGCCACGCTGCCTCTGGAGGTGATTTTGCAGGAGCGATTTGTCATCTTCGACAGAGGGCAAAGAGATGGTCTCGAGCGCCTCCAACTGCACGTCAACGTCTCGCACTTTACCGGCGCGGTCGAAGATTTCGGTCAGCAACTTGTCCCACTTGCTGAAGGCCTTGGTATCTTCTTCGCCGAGCGACGCCGCCAGGGTCTGAATGCGACGGATGGTGGTGCGCAACTGGTGCACGGACTTGGCATCCGGCGCCGATTGATTGGTGCGGAGCAGGCGGGAGAGTTTGCGAAAGAGGTAGCCGGCATGCGCTTCGGGTTCACGCCGAACCCGCGCAAGGCGGCCCTGCAGAGGATTATTACGATTATATGAATTTGCCACGGAGACCAAATAAATGCCGCTCTTCACCCGTTCGCGGGCAGTCGCGGCGAAACTTTCTTACGTTTCGTTATTATGAACGGGTGACCCAGCGCAGTACAACCGGTAAGAACACCGCGCCACCCCCACTTTCGGGCGGGGACGTGCATCCCCAGACGCTGCTTATAGATGCGGACGACACGTTGTGGGAAAACAACATCTATTTCGAGCGCGCCATTGCCCGCTTTATCTCCTTTTTGAACCACCGCGAGTACACCCCCGAGCAGGTGCGCGAGGTGTTGAACGAAGTAGAGCGCGAGAACATCGTGCGCCACGGTTACGGGCTGCATAGCTTCGCGCATGCGCTGGTAAACACCTTCGAGCGGCTGACGGTCGACCCGATCACGCCGGCGCTGCACGAGCAAATTCATCACATCGCGCATGAGATCGCCGAGCATCCGGTTGAGTTGATCGACGGGGTGGCGGAGACGCTCCAGTACCTGTCGGCGAAGCACCACCTGATCCTGCTGACGAAGGGCGATATCACGGAGCAGACAGGGAAGGTGGAACGCTCGGGACTGGGCGAATACTTCGCCGCGGTGGAGATCGTTGCCGAAAAGAATATCGATGCCTATCGATCTATTTTGGAGAAATATGCGCTGGCGGCGGAGCGTACGTGGATGATCGGCAACAGCCCGAAGTCGGACATCAATCCGGCGCTGTCGGCAGGCGTGAACGCCATCTTCGTTCCGCATGACAACACCTGGGTGCTGGAGCATGAAGAGGTTCTGAGCGAGGGCTTTGCCGGAAAGCTGCTCACCCTGCAATCGTTCGCCCAACTGCGGGAAGTGTTCTGATGCCGATAGCATTGAAACTCATAAAATAGCCGGATGCAGAGGCGGGAAATTTTCACGCACACGGATTCCGATCTGATCGAGGTGTTCGAAGAGCTTCGCCGTCTCGAGCCGATCTTTCACACGTCAGCATTCGGCACCAAGCTGGCGGACTTCGACAGGAGAATGACGCCGGAGTATTGGGAGGTCGGGGCATCCGGCCACCGCTACAGTCGGGATTTCATTCTGGACCATGTACAGGCCCATCCACCCGTCGATGCCGAAGCTGCGGGATGGAAGACCTCCGATCATGCGGTCCGCGGGCTTGGCGCAGACACTTATCTGTTTACCTATACGTTGGACCAGGGTGGGCGGGTCACGCGGCGGACGACGGTTTGGAGGAATACTGCGCAAGGGTGGGAGATTCTCTACCACCAGGGCACGGTGTATTCCGCGAACGAGAAAGAAGCGCTGGCCGGAAGCCCGGATGGAGGGCAGAAAGGCTAGTGCGGCAGGCTGTTGTTGATGTCCGTCATGTTGCGAATGACGTTGCGTTCCTGCTGGTTGTAGCGGCTCTGGAACTCAGGACTGTTCAATACCTGGTCGCGGGCGGAGGGCGGCATGGCGCGCAAGCGGCGGTAGGCCTGGTTGACCTGCTGCTGGCGGTCGGCGGGCATCGACTTCAACTGGTTGTAGGTATTCCGAGCTTCGTCTTTCTGCGACTGCGAGAGATGTCCCCAAGCGTCCATGCGGTTGATCAGTCTCTGCTGGTCTTGCGGAGACTTATTCGCAAACTGGTTCAACTGGTTGCGATAACGCTGCTGCTGGTCAGGCGGCAGACGTTTGAAATTCTGGTCGCTTTCAAGGGCGCGCTGACGCTGCTGCGGAGGCAGGCTACTGTAGCGGCGAAGCCAATCGCCGGCATGCGGACCCTGGTGTACATCGCGAGGCGTACCGATGGTAGGCGGACGCGGCACGGGTCTTGCGTTGCCAACCTGCGGCTCCGGAGATTGCGACCCAACCTGCGGAGGTCTTGCCACCTGCTGTTGGGACTGGAACTGGGGAGGGCGGGCGATGGAATTCCGCTCCGGAGGACGGGGCACGGAGCTTTGTCCGCCGGCATAGCGGGAATTCATTCCAGTGGAAGGGCGGCTAAAGCTCTGCGGCGGCCGCGGCACTTCACGCGGCGCGGCATACGATCTTCCGACGGCAGGAGAATTGATGCGGTGTGTGGATTGACGGGGCGCACTCGAATGAGCTGCCGGACGCGAAGGATGCGCATTAGAATGCTGGCCGGCCCACGCTGGGGCGATGCCCAGTCCCAGAGCCAGTGCCAGACCCACTGCGAATTGTGTCGCCGTACGCATCCTGCCAGCCTCAGGGGCTAAAGCCCCAGTTCCTTATTGGCCCGGCGTTGCAGCCCGGGTCCATCGCAAAACCTTGCCAAGCGGCTTGAACTATTCCGCCGTACCGGCGCTTTGATCGTCGTTGGACGGATCGTCATCGAGCGCGGCGAAGTTGTTGATCACATCCTGGTCCTTGTCGAGAGTCTGCAGGTCGCGGATGGCGGGATCGCCCTGCGCGATAGTCGCATCGTTGTGGCGAACCCTGTTTTGGAGATCCGCATACACACCGGCTCCGACGATCAGGGCCACCGCTGCCGCAGCCGCCAGCACAGGCTTGCGCAGCCAATCGAGCACCCAGCTGCGCTTCTCGACCGCCTTCGTTTTCTCCTCGCGTAGCAGGGCCTTCAGGCGCGTGTCGAAAAATGGGGAAGGCTCAGGGGCATCCCATTCATCGAGCAGCGCCATCGTCTGCTTCATCGAGGCCAACTCCGCCGAGCACGCTGCGCAGCCGTCCAGGTGCGACTGCACCTCGGGCGCGAGCCTCTCCGACGTTGTCAGGTCGAACATCTGTTCGCGGATCTCATTGCACTTCATCACTGCCACCTTCACACCCTATAAGAACTGCTGTAAGCTCTCGCGCAAACTTTCGTAGGCGCGGAACAGTAACGACTTTGTCGCCGACTCGCTCAACTTCAGAACCGCGGCGATCTCCTTGTAATCCATGTTCTGGTACTTATGCATCAACACCGCCATGCGTTGCCGCTCCGGCAGTGCCTCTACGACTTTGCGAATGGCCGCCAGGCGTTCGTTGCGCAGCAACTGCTGCTCGGCGGTCATGCGCGTGTCGGCCACATCCATCGTCGTCCCGCTCTCTTCGTCGGGTTCGTCGATGCTTACCTGGTTCTCGGCGCGCTCGTGTTTCGTATCGCGCGCGTTGTTCACTGCCAGGTTCGTAGCGATACGATACAGCCAGGTGGTGAACTTCGCGCTGGCCTCGTAGCTCTCGCGCGAGCGATAGACGCGCAAAAAAACTTCCTGTGCGAGCTCTTCCGCCGTCGCCTGGTTATGCGTGGTGCGATACATGAAGCTGACGATCGGCCGGCGAAATTTTTCGACCAGGTAGTCGAAGGCTGCATCATCGCCCTTGGCCACGCGGAGCATGACTTCCGCGTCGCTCAGTTGCTCTAACACAGCAGGTTCTAACGCCATTCGCTCACGCTCAGCCGAGAATTTCCTGGCATCCCGTTTCGTCGAGTCCTTCGACGCCGGTCCAAGTCCCAGCAGCCCACGAGTTATGGCAACGCTGCTCACACCCAGATGAACCCAACATGAACGAAAAAGTTTCGCCCTGCCAGGGGATTATCGGGAATGTAAAGCTACGTGAACGGTCGCCCTCTGTGGTCGCAAAGTCGTGGAAGCAGGGTACTTTCCGGTTACGATACGCCCTCTGTATTATGCACTGGCGCGGCGCTTTACGACGATGGCCCGGCTTAGACCTATGGGCGTTCTCCAGCAGCGGCTCTCGCTGGACGCTTGTAACGGTCTGTAAAGCAGAGCAGGCCTAAGTTGTTGAATTCAGGTCGGTTGGCGCAGGTCGACGGGGATCGGCTAAACTGCACGAGGCCAATCATGCGTAAGTCCTTCTTGCTCTTCACGATCCTCGCCGTGGCAACTGCCGGCCTGGCCCAGGCCCCCGCGCCCGACCAGCCATCGCCGCAGAAGCCAGCGGCTTCCGATTCCGGGAGTGGCTTCTCCGAGGAGATTGTCAACCGATTGTTGGGCCAGTTGAAAAAGGGATTTGAGGGCCGGAACGAGCACCGTGTGCTGGCTGCTTTCGACGCCGAACGGATGGATGGTTATCTTGAATTCCAGGACCAGGTCGGTGCGTTCCTACAGCGCTACGATCCGATCCGCATCTACTACCGCGTGGCGCAGACCAGCACCGAGAGCGGGCAGGGAATCGCGCTGGTCGAGATGCAGATGGAAGCCGATCCGGCTGATGGGAACGGGCCGCCGGTGCGCCGCGACCGGCAGGTGCGCTTCGAGTTTGTGCGCGGCAAGGAATGGAAGATCGTGGCGATCGAGCCGCGGGAGTTTTTCGCGCCGTAGCCAAACAGCAGATTGCCACGTCGGGCTCACGCCCTCCTCGCAATGACGATAAGAGCGAGTAATGGCGGAGTGAGGGCTCATCGCGAGGAAAGAACAGAAGGAAGCTCCGCTCCGAACCCGGATCGGTGTCCGGGTTCTCCGGTGGCCCTGACATCGTTACCCTCCCTCTCGCTTCGCGAGAAGGATGGGGCACCCAGATGCATCACTCAATCACAGGCGGTTGATCATGGAGGCTACGTAGCCGGCGCCGAAGCCGTTGTCGATATTCACTACGGTGACGTTCGAGGCGCAGGAGTTGAGCATGCCCAGCAGCGCAGCCAGGCCTCCGAAGGCTGCGCCGTAGCCAACGCTGGTGGGGACGGCGATTACGGGGACCGAGGTCAGGCCACCAACGACGCTGGGCAGCGCGCCTTCCATTCCGGCACAGACGACGAGCACGCGGGCGCCCATCAGCACCTCGCGGCGCGCCAGCAGGCGATGGATGCCGGCGACACCGACGTCAAACAAGTGCTGTACCTCATTGCCCATCAACTCGGCGGTGACCACGGCTTCTTCCGCAACAGGGATATCGCTGGTTCCGGCGGAGACGACGACAACCTTGCCTTTGCCGTAAATGGTGTCATCCTGCCGCAGCACGATCGCCTTGGCGAGTTCGTTGTATTCGGCTTTGCGGATTTTCTTCTTCACCGCGCGGTACTGCGCTTCGTTACAGCGGGTGGCGAGCACGTTGTGCCCGTGCTTCGCCAAAGATGCGAAGATTTTTGCCAGGTGCTCGGGATTTTTGCCGGGGCCGAAGATGACCTCCGCCATGCCCACGCGGACGGCGCGATGATGATCGACGTTGGCGAAACCAAGGTCTTCGAAGGGCAGATGGCGTAGCTGCTGCACCGCGTCGTCGGGGGTGACTTCGCCTTGTTTGACTTGTTGAAAGAGATTCCGGATCGCGTCGGCTTTCATTGAGTTGAATTCAGATTACTACGCTGCCATGCGCCGTGGATGTTTCGCGCAGCAGCGCTGGGCGATCGCGAAATAGGCCGTCTCGGCGGCTCCTGGCGGGTTGAGGTCGCAGAAAAACAGAGCACGCAGCGAGCGTTTGCTGACCTGGCCGGAGAGGTAGGCTTCGTAGAGTTGGTTGGCCAGCAGTTGTCCCAACTGCCGGGTAAGGTAGTCGAAGTTCCTGCCGGTCGATTGCAATCCGTGCTCGATCAGAACCGGAGCCTGCCAGTACTTCTCGCGATGAGATTCGTAGTCCTTATGCATCACGAGGAAGTCGATCATTTTTTCGAATTCAGATGACGGGAAATCGGACTGGGTTTCGGACGAGGCATACAGCGAGTACAAATCGGTTTCTCGCAGGGTTGGCCGCGCGGGATAGAGGACGCGCGATCCGAAATAACGGAGCGTGCATTCCAGCACGCGCGCGTAGAACAGGTCATGCGAGTTGCCCTCGACAAGTCGAAGGGGCGCCTTCCCGATTGCGCCGCGGCAGGCCCGGTGTACGTACCCTGCGATCTCTTCCGTCAGGTAGAGCATTTCGAAGTGATGTACGAAAAACGTATTCATGCGTGGCGCGTAGCAGCAGCCATGGGCGTTGAACTGCGCCAGCAGCGAGCGCAGTTCGTTGCCGCCGCCTTTGCGCAGCACCAATTTCGCGATGGCGTCTTCCGTGCGGCGGTGGCAGACCTCCGGAAACAGATCGACGAGCGAATGGCCGTCGCTGCTGGCCGTGGCCGCATACTTATCGATGTTCAGGAACTGCAACAGGGCGTCGATCAGGTTGAAGACGGTGGGCGCGAGGTCAAGCGGGGCCTGCGGTTCCCGCGCCCAACGCTCCAGGTACATACGGTAGCTTTCGTATTTCTCCAGGGGGGTAGCATTGAAGACGCAAAGAACGTCATCGCGGACGCGCACGGCATCCACCTGGTGATTGCGTTCACCGCCGGCTTTCCAGTAGAGGGCGTCCACGTTCTGAAGGACGGTAGTCATGCGCACCCCAGGCAACAGCGCGCGAATCTGCTGCGGCAGGTGGTTCGGTGCTAGATGCGATTCGCCGAAGAGCACGACGATGACAGCGCCGGGATTCTGTTTGCGAATGCGACGGATGCGCTCGGCGGCGTGTTCGTCGCGGCGCGCGATCTTGCGCAAATCGTTGCGCGGACAGCAATCCAGGGCGTAAATACGGTGACAATTGGCGCGGGCGGTTTCGAGAAGGCGATAGAAGGGGAACCAGTCGTAGCCCCAGTCTGCATCGTAGCGCAGGCGTTCGCGCAGTTCCGCGCCGTCGATTTCGCGTGAACTCCATTCGTCGAGGAGATGTTGATCGCGGGCAAAGACCGTCTCGACCGCGAAGACTACACGCCGCCCCTCGGCAGCAAGCTGGTTAATGACCTTCTCGCAGTACAGTTGCGAACTCGGAAGCGCGTGGTAGTCGCCGACCAGCACGATGTCGCTTGCCGCCAGCTGCTCGCGTACCTGGGCTGGGGTCAAAACCGAGTGATACGATTGGAACGCTTCGGTGAAATCGCGCAGGTACTTGCGCCGGCTATTCGGATCCGCGGCACGTATACTCCGCTCGACTTCAATGAGAGCGTGGAGTTGCGCCGCGTTTCGCCGAAGCCTTAGGGTAGATGTGGTCGCCATAATCCGGGATCAACCGGGGGATGGGTGACGTGCAGAAAAAGCACTGGTAAGTAGGATGCGAAACCGGAGAATTCCGCAACCTTGATCTTGACAATTGCCACCACCGGCGCCAGCGGTTCGGTCTTCCTGCGCGAAACACTACGCCGGATAGAAGCAGATCATCGCGTTGAAAAGGCTAGCTTTATTGCTTCCGATAGCGCGCTTCGGGTGATCGCCGAGGAGCTGGGGCTCACGGGTCGCAGCCAACTCGTGCAGCAGTTGCTGGGGGCACCGTCTACCAAAATCGAAACTTTGAACAATGACGACATCGGGTCCTCGGTCGCCAGCGGCTCTTATCCGACCGATGGCATGCTGGTGATCCCATGCAGCATGGGGACGCTGGCCAAGATCGCGAACGGGTTGGCCGACCAACTCATCGAGCGCGCGGCAGATGTTTGTTTGAAGGAGCAGCGCAAGCTGGTGCTCTGCGTCCGCGAGACCCCTCTGAATAAGATCCACATCCGCAACATGGGTTTGGCCGCCGATGCAGGAGCGACCATCTTTCCAGTGATCCCGGCGTTCTATGACCAGCCACAAACCTCCGAGCAGATGGCGGCACAGTTCGTGTGCCGCGTGCTGCAGCACATCGGGCTGCCGCAGGAGGATATGTACCGGTGGAAGCAGACGGCTTTGTGAGCCGGTAAGAATTCTCCCGGGGTAGGGGTCCTTCGACTGCGGACGCTTTCGCGTTCTTCGCACAGGATGACAAAACAAGGGAGAGATTCGGAGAAGGTAGGGGTCCTTCGACTACGCCGCTGTCGCGGCTCCGCTCAGGATGACAAGACGAAAGTTCGCACATGATAGTCGGCCAGGGCCAAAGTTGCGACGTACTCTGCCTTTTGCTAGTCTGCGTTTACACCGGAAAGGAGGTGGTCCGATGACCTTGTCTGACAGTTGTGGTAGATCTTCGAACCTGAAGATTGGTGAGGTGGCTGAGGCTTAGGGCGTCACGCCCGAAGTGCTCGCAAACCCGCTGGGTTTTGCTGAGGCCGCGGAAATTCCGGTAAGTGCCGGGATGTGTGACCGCCTCAAGCCAATCCCAACAGTACACCGGAAAAGGCTCGCCGCTGCTACGCAGAGCGGTGGGCCTTTTTCTCTTTGTGCCGTCCAGCAAACACCTGACACGGAAACACGGAGGCACGGAGAACAGCAGGGTTATTTTTTGGTTGTTGAGGTGTTGGCGATTTCGCGCGGTTCGGCAAATAGGCGAGGAATGGAATCCGAATCACTCTCCTCCGTGTCTCCATGCCTCCGTGGTGGGTTTTGCCTTTGCAAATCCCTTGCGAATGACGGCCAACGTTGCCGGACGCAGACCGAAGTCTTCAATCTCCCGTTCCGCGACCCAGCGCGCATCGCTGACATCGCTGGCGGCTTGCAAATCTCCGCCGGTGACGTGGCAGAGATAATCCACCAGTACGTAGTGGTACTGGCAGCGGCCATCCGCGTCTTTCCAGATGCTGTCGAAGAGCTCGAGCACCTCGCCGGGTTCGACGAGCAGGCCAGTTTCTTCCTGCACCTCGCGCTGCACGGCGTCGAGGAGTCTCTCGCCCAGTTCCACCAGACCGCCGGGGATCGACCACTCGCCCTTGAGGGGCTCACTGGCGCGCCTCACGATGAGCACGCGGCCTCGCTCGATGACGACGCCGCCCACGCCCAGCAGGGGTCTCTCCGGATATTCGCGTGACATGGCTTCAGGTTACTTCACGCCGTTGTCGGGATTCCATGAGCCCTGTTCTTTACGCACCATGACGATCTCGCCGAGATGATAAGCGTTGTGCTCTGCGATACGCGCGATGTTCGGCGCCCACTCGGCCAGCTTGGCATCGTCGGCGGCCTCGACGACTTTCTCCAGCTCGGTCATCACGTCGTCGAGCTTCTTCACCGTCGCATCCCACTGCTTCGGGTCGTACTTATTGAAAGTGTCGTCGTTGTTACCGCTGAACTTCTCCGGCTCCTGTCCTTTGAATTTCGCCAGGCTCTCGGCGTTCCAATAGGCGAGGTGATAGACGAGCTGACCGACGGAGTGGTTTCCTTTTCCATCGGTCCAACTTGCCTGTTCGGGCGTGAGGCCGGAGGTCGCTTCTTTGGCAGAGACGAACCAGTTTTTCTCGTTATGCGTCTCGCGTAATTCCTGAAGCAGGACGCTCCTGAGCGTGGCCGGCGTCTTGGGTTGTTGTGCCAATGCCTGCATGGCAAAGACCGCAAATACGATGAGTGTTTTCATGAGCAACGTCTTTCCTCGCGGAACTTAAGGCGCGAATCATACTACTTCCGGCTACCGATTCGTCGTCGCACCCCTTGCGCTCGCGACGACTCGGTTTCTTCCTCAATTGGAATCGTGGTACGGCAAACGCCGTCCGGGTGATTGTTCTACTCTGAAGTTCATGCCTATAGTCGGCTTTCGGGAGCGGTCCACGACCAATCCCGCATCTGGCATCCTCATCCGAGGTTTTCGATGTTCTCCTTCCGGGCCCTGCTTTTGGTTGTTTTGATTCTGGTGGTCACCCTCAACATTGCTGGATTCGCACAGTCTCCGCTGAACGTCGGGGGCTTCAGCTTCGCCGCGCCGACGGTTTACAGTTCAGGTGGATATTGGCCAAGTGGATTGGCAGTTTCCGACCTTAACGGCGACGGCAAGCCGGACCTGCTGGTCCTCAATGGCTGTACATCGAACCCTGGCTGTACGAGCTCCGTCGTGGTTCGCCTGGGTAGTGGCGATGGCACGTTCGGACCGGCGATTACCTACCCGACGCTCGCTTCCACTTCGACAGCATTGGCGGTCGCCGATGTAAATGGTGACGGCAAATCCGATCTGCTCGTGACCAACGCGTGCGTTGCCGGGGACTGCCTGGGACTGGGGAGCGTAAGCGTATTGCTGGGCAACGGCGATGGCACCTTCCAGGCAGCGTCGCTGTTCGAGACCGGCGGCACGAATCCGTCTTCGATAGCGGTGGCGGATGTGAACGGAGATGGCAAGCTGGACCTGCTCGTCTTTGGTCTCTGCGCCAACGGTTGCCCTGGGAATGGCGCAGCGGAAATCGTGAGCGTCATGCTCGGCAATGGCGATGGAAGCTTTCAGCCGGCCACGAATTATGTGGCGACCGGAGCCGGCCCCGCGGACCTGGTGGTGGCGGATGTGAATGCGGATGGCAAGCCGGACCTGGTGGTCTCGAGTTGCGCACTGCAGAACAGTTGTGGCGTGGGCGGCGTGGCGGTGCTGCTGGGCAATGGCGACGGCACCTTCCAGCCCTCGGTCGGATATGCGTCCGGCGGTGGAGGTGCAGGCCACCTCAGCGTCAGCGACGTGAACGGAGATGGCAAGCCCGACCTGGTGGTCGTCAATTCTTCCAGCACCAACTTCAAGGATTCCTCGACGACGCTGGTGGGCGTTCTCATCAACAATGGCGATGGGACGTTTCAAAGCGCGGTGACCTATGCCGTCGGCGGCTACACCGGAGGTGTGGTCGCGGTGAAGGACGTGAACGGCGACAGTCTGCCGGACCTGTTGATTGGCGTGCCGTGCCAGAGCAGCCAGAACGGTGGAAGCGATTGCATTGATTCCACCTCGAGCAGCTTCGTGAGCGTGCTGCTCAGCAACGGCAGCGGAAACTTTCGAACCCCGGTGCTCTTCGATTCCGGCGGCTATGGTCCGAAGGCTCTGGCCGCGGCCGACGTTAACGGCGACGGACGGCCCGATCTTGTAATCGTGAACCAGTGCGATATCTCCCTCCAAGATTGCGCAGAGGGATCGGTCGCCGTGCTCCTCAATACCTCGACAAGCACCGGCCTCGGAACAACCACAACTGCACTGATCTCCTCCGCGAATCCGTCGTCGTACGCGCAGCCGGTGACGTTCACGGCCACTTTAACGCCACAGGGATGGGGGTTACCGACCGGTAGCGTGGGTTTTGAAGTGGACGGTTCTTTCCTCGCCTATGCGCCGGTCAGCGGGAATGGCGTTGCGACCCTGACCACCCCCACGCTCGCGGTTGGAACGCGGAGCATCACTGCGACCTACTACGGCGACCAGAACTTTGGTCCAAGTTCGGCGGGGCTGCAACAAGTTGTGCAAGGCGGAGTCGCCACGCTCTCCACCACGACGTTGGATTTCGGAACACAGCCCTATGGCAGCACGAGCAATCCCTTGAGTGTCACGTTATCGAACACGGGGAACTCGCCGCTGAACCTGTCGTCGATTGGAATTTCCGGCACGTCCAGCGGCTTTGTACAGAGCAATCATTGTCCGGCTGCGATTGCCACCAACGGGAGCTGCACAATCACGGTGACCTTCACCCCAGCTTCGCATGGCACGTCGGGCGCAACACTTTCCATTAACAGCGATGGAATCGCCGGTCCGCAGGCAGTGCAACTGCTCGGCACGACAGATTTTGTTTTGACGCCGCAGAATGTGTCGTTTCCCAGCGAATATGTGGGCGAGCCCGGCTCCCCGCAGACTGTTACCGTTACCAACACCGGGACCACGACCGTTCCGATTGCCAATCTCAGTGTGGGGCCCTCCGACTTCGATACCGTGAACGGTTGCGGCAGCAGCGTGGCGGCGGGGGCGAGCTGCAACATCACGGTCGGGTTCCATCCGACGGCCACCGGGGACCGTTCCGGCACGCTGAGCATTGCGAACACGACCGCGCAAGCCGTTCCGCAGACCGTGCCGCTGAGTGGCACGGGACAGGATTTCTCCTTCGCCGCCGCGGGATCCTCGACGGTAACGGTCAGCGCCGGAAGCCCGGCGAATTATTCTGTGAATGTTGCCCCGGCCGGGGGCTTCAGCGGTGTCGTCACTTTCACATGCAGTGGAGCGCCCACGGGTTCCACGTGCGCAGTTTCCCCTGCTTCCATCACGCTGAACGGCTCGGTGACGGATTCGGTCGTGGTGACGGTTACCACGATGGGGCCCTCCGCGGCTCTTGCCCAGCCGGCGAAGCTCCGGCTCGCCGGATGGCTTGCTCTCGCCGGCCTGCCCGGACTGGTGCTGCTCGGCGGCTCACACTCGCGACGGCAGAGGCTCCTGAAGCAACTCATGCTGCTCGGCATGCTCGCGGTTTTGATCGGAGGATCTGCCTGCGGCGGCGGAAGCACTACGCCGACCGCGCCGCACGGAGGAGGAGGCACACCCAGCGGCTCCTACCCGATTAACGTCACGGCGAGCTTCACTTCCGGGTCCATCAGCCTGGTGCACACTACGAAGCTCACACTGGTGGTGAACTAGAGCGAACGCTGATCGTCCAAGTTGCGGGCCGGCTTCCCGGAGCTCTCGATTTGACTCCTGGCGGCGTCGTTCCTATACTCCACGGCGCCACGCATTCCCATCCCGGGGGAAAAATCCATGTTCAATCGCTCGCTCATCGTGTTTCTGGTAGCTGCCTTCTCAATCCTCGCTTCGGCGCAGGAGGATTGGGCTCATCACCAACCGAAGCTCACGCCGCAAAAGAGCGGCACCACGCAGCTCCTGATTGCCGTGAGCCCGGTGAACGAGCGGGTCGTCTGGGCCTCCGGGGCGGGCGGTACGTACGTTGTGACCACGAATGGCGGAGAGACCTGGAAGGCAGGCGTGGTCCCCGGAGCGGAAAGCCTGCAGTTCCGCGACGTCTATGGCGTGAGCGACAAGGTCGCGTACCTGCTGTCGATCGGGAACAACACTACCGATTTTCGGATTTACAAAACGGTGGACGGCGGCGCGCACTGGACGATCGAGTTCAAAAACCACACGGTAAATGCGTTCTACGATTGTTTCTCGTTCTGGAGCCCGAATCGCGGCATTGCACACAGCGATTCGGTAAACGGAGTCTTTCCGGACCTTCGCACCACCAACGGAAAGACGTGGAACTCGATCAAGGCGTTTATGCCTCCGGCCCTGGCGGGGGAAGCGTCCTTTTCCTCGAGTGGGACATGCGTCGCAACCGAGGGCGAACGGAATGCCTGGATCGCAACCGGCGGCTCGAGCATTGCGAGAATTCTCGCCACCCGCGACGGCGGCAACACGTGGAACGCCTATGACACTCCGCTGGTGAGCTCTGCCAGTGGCGGTGGACTGTCGGTAGCGTTCCGCGATCCGTGGAATGGCATCGTCGGGGGCGGCGACCTGGCCAACAACAAGGATGCCGACACTGCGGTTTCGCATGATGGTGGCCGCACCTGGACTCTCACGAAAAAGCCGCCCATCGCCGGCGCGATTTTTTGTCTCGCCTATGTGCGTGGGCTTGGTCACGGCGACGATTACGCTCATGACGAGGACCGCGATCATGCGGTGGTAGTAACCGCCGAAACCGCTCCGAACTTTACTTCAGGGCCCGCTGCTTGGACGCCGGACGAGGGCCATACATGGTTCGTACTCCCCAAGGTGAGTGGCTACTGGGCCGTTGCGTTTAGCGAACCCGAGGCAGGATGGTTTGTCGGCAACAACGGCAAGATCCTGAAGATCAGCTTCGACGGATTTTCGGAGAGATAAACAAAAAGGGCGACGCGCAAGGCGTCGCCATTGTGAGGAGTGCTGCTGGTCTATTTCGTGGCGGCGAGAGGAACTGCTCCCGGAGTAATGTTCCAGCCGTCCACCTCGAGCACCGGAACCTTACCGTCGAGCTCACGGGCATCGAAGGTCGCGGTGAGTTCGCGTTTTTCTTTCGGGAGCAGCGAGACGTAGTTGTCGCTCCAGAAGATCGGGGCAACGTCGTCGCCACCCTTACCCTTCGCGATTGCCAGGTGAGTGAGGAAGGCAAGCGATTTCGAGGCGTTCTGCAGTCCGACGCGCACGATCACCTTGCCTTCCTTATGTTCCAGGGTGGCATGAATTTCCGGCTTCACCTTCTCCAGGGTGTTGAGCTGCGTGAGGTCGCCCCAGCCGGTAATCTCCGAATCGAAGAAGGTGCTTTTCGTCGCATCGAAGGTATCCGGCTTGGTGGAGAGCCAGTAGAAATTGTTGCTGACTTCTTTGCCGTTGGCGTCGGTCGCATCGAGGCGGACGAAATAGGTTGTGCTCAGGCCCTCGATCGTCTGCGGCAGGGTGATGGGTTTTGCCACGCCATCGGCATCGACATCGACAGTTGCCGATTTGCTGAACTTTTCCGAGAGATCGAAGTTCAACACGCGAGCTGTGACCTTCAGTCCTTTCACCGGTTCGTAGGTCGAGTTGATGACCGCGATGGAATTGTCGTCGTAGGAATACGCCACGTGCACCGGTTCGCAGGCTTTCTTGGTGCCGAAGTAGCCTCCCGCCGGCGTCAGGTAGTAATCGTACAAATGCCAGATGATTCCGGGCCACGCGTTATTCAGCATCCATTGGATGACGCCGGTGGAGGTGTACTTATTGCGCGAGTAGGCTTCGAACATGGCGCGTTCGTTTTCGTATGCCATGGCCTGCGCCTTCGCCGTGTACTCCTCGACATTGTTCGCGCCGCCGTAGCGCTGGTTCATGGCATTGGTAAAGCGATGGATGTCGCGGAATTCGCCGCCGCCAGCGTGGAAGTTCCACACGTCGTCGATCGGCCACAGATGATCGGCGGGGATGGTTTTCTTCAACGACTTCATGGTCAACGGCGCGGCGCCTGCGCTGGTTTCGGTGTTAAAGCCGAAGCCTCCGCCGAGAATGTGGTCCTGTTCCCAGTAATCCGGGGGCACGTAGTCATAAGGGCCGCTCATCTTTCCGCCGGTCTTCCCGCTGACTTCCGTTGTTTTTGAAGTGGCCGACGACATCGTGGGGTTCGGCCAACTCAAATCTTTTTCGATCGCGAGATATTTCTCTTCGACCTCAGCAATCGGTGGATTGTCGCTGCCGTTGAGCCAGAGAAACACGCTGGGATGTTCGCGGAGTTCGTAAATCTGGGAACGCAGCGAGGCGTAGGCGACGTCGAAATTCTCCGGGTTCCACTTCTCCCACTGCTCCCAGTGATCGCAGCAGCACCAGCCCGCCATGACGAGCACGCCGTATTCGTCGGCGAGATCGTAAAGCTCGGGATTCTCCATCTTGCCTTCGAGACGGATAGTGTTGAGGTTCATGTCGAGCACGTAATGCAACTGCTTTTCAAGGTTGGCGCGAGAAAAGCGGAGCATCATGTCCGGCGCCCAGCCGCCGCCTCGAATCAGGATTTTGCGGCCGTTGATCTTGAACTGCCGCCCGGTGGCGTTTTCGGCAATTTCGCTCGTTACCTCGCGAATGCCGAAGCGCAGTGAGGCGACGTCGCTGGATTTGCCATTCGCCACGAATTCGAAGCGCAGGGTATGCAGATTCGGCAGGCCCATCTGCATCGGCCACCAGAGCTTCGGGTGGGCGATCACCAGTTGCTTGTACTCTTGCGGATCGAAGGTTACCAGCTTGGTCTCGCCCTTTTCCAGCGAGACGTTCTTCACGATGGTCATGCCTTCCATTGTGCCGCGGAGAACGCCCTGCACCGGAGCGGTGCTATCGTTGCGGACCTCCGCGCTGACCGAGAGAGTTGCCGAGTCGAGCGACGGCGCAACATGGCTCACGACCTCCGGGTTGCGTACCGCGACAGGACCGTTGAAGCTCACGTACACCTCGCGCCAGAGCCCCAGCTCCTTGTCCGGAGGGGAAGGATTCCAATCGACCCAGTTGTACCCGAGATCATTTGCCTGTGAGGGGAAGACTTCGACCGCCAGAACATTCCTGCCCGGCTTCAGCACGCCATCGACCGGCAACTCGTAATGCCGAAACGTTCCGGCAATTTTCTGCGAGTCCGCGATCTGCTTGCCGTTGACCCAGATGTTGGCGCGATAGGTGATCCCGTTGAAGTGCAGGTTCACATGCCGATCTTTCGCAAGGGCCGGCAGAACAAACTCCGTGCGGTACCACCACGAGACGTTGTAGGGGCTGCCCTCGGGCATGTTCTGCCGCGAAAAGACGGTGCCGATCTCATAGGTCGTGCCGGGAATCTGCCGCAGGTTCATCCCGAAGTAGGGGTCTTTGAAGATTCCGGCATTCACCTGGGCGGCGAGTACCGTTGACGGAACACTTGTGGGAATCCATCCGGTCGTTTTGAAAGCGGCAGAGGAGATCTCCGGCCCCTTGGCTTCCACCTTGCTCGACGACTGGATAAACCAGTTCTTCTCCAGCTTCTGGGTTTCGCGCAGGGCGGCTTCCCGGTGTTCCGGCACGCTAATACTATGCGAGATCGGAGAGGGCTGGGCGCCCAGCCACTGGGGAGAAGAAAGCGTCGCCACGAGGAAGACAAAAGCAAGAATCCGAGAAGATTTCCTGAGCATGTTTTATACCGCTGAGGATTATAGAGAGAACAACCGGAGTAGGGAAGAAGATTAGGGTTGTTTAAAACGATTCAATTCGGAAACTTTCGCCTGTCGACAAGAGCCCAAAAACGGGGAATACCGGTAGTTTCGTTGGAGGAACCTGCGCAAGGTTTCGATACGACGACCCTTGAGCCGTCCGACACTCTGTGGTACTTGTTAGGCAGTATGGCAGCACCTCCTACCCGGAAAGAGCAACGCATCGTTGGTGTGGTACCCGTACGTATTTCTTCGATCAATGAAGAAGGCGAAGCGGTGCAATGTCTCGCCCACACCCTGAATGTGTCGCGACGTGGAGCGCGGTTAGCGGGCGTCGCGTTGACCTTGCGCCTGGGGACGGTGGTTCGCATTGTTCGCGGCCGCGCCGCCGCCAACTTCAAAATCGTGTGGGTCGGCCCCAATCAGCAGATCGGGGTGGAAGCCCTGGAAATGATCAGCAACTTCTGGGGATTGGAGCAGTTGAGTCCCGTCTCGGCTGACAGGGAACACGAGGGATCGAAAAAACGCGATAAGAAGTAAGAGCTTCTAGCGGCTCTTGTAGAACACCCACTTGTTCTCGTGACCATTTTCGGTCTCCGTGGCAAGCAGTGTCTTCCCTCCATCGGCAAGGCTCAAACGCATCACTTTGCGGGTTTCGCCGTGCTTATCTTTTGCCTGCCATTCGAGCACCAGTTGCGAACCTTGCCAATACATCTGGGTGCGCTTATTCCCGTCCCGGCTCTTGAAGTCCAGGACCTTGCCGTCGGTACGGCCGTGGACGCTCCACGCGGACGATTTCCGTTGCCGCACCTCGGTGAGGCGGAGATGGAAATCCGGATCGTTCTGATGAATGTAAAGCGTGGCGGAGTCCGGGGGCTGCCGGTCGAAAGTGCTGCGGTGCAGGTCGATTTTCCACACCCCGGTAAAGTTCGGCGGCTCCGGCGGCTCCTGGGCGAGCAGCACAAATGAGCAGAGAAAAACTGCAAGGACGAAGAAAACGCGACCAACACGCATAAAGGAATGTACTCGAACTTGAGCGGCGACTTTCGAGGCCACGAAAGAGCCATCATAAGAAACCGGTTGCCTCCCCGCAAGGGCACAGATTCCGCCATGGAGTTGGGGCTGCTCTAGTTGGATGTCATTTCATCCATTCCGGTACCGGCTTTCGAATACGAGGCAAAGGCTGGTTCGAATTGGCGAGAGCGTAGGCCAGCACGGCCACCAGCGCTCCATTTTCGCGGAGGGCCGCGGGGTCGACCTTGTCGAGCGTGTCCGCCGCGGAATGGTGGTAATCGAAGTAGTTGCGCGAGTCCATCAGCGGGGCAAATCCGGGAACGCCGCTTACCGACAGAGGACTAATGTCGGAACCTACCTCATCCTCGCTGCGCGTGACAATGACCCCGAAACTCTGGAGGATGGGCGCGATTGGCTGCAGAATCTCGAAAACCTGCGGCGATGAGTCCGTCTCGTACCCAATGGGATGCCCGGCGCCGGTATCGCTCTCGATCGAGGCGAAATGCTTGAGGCCGGAAAACTCCTTGGCGTAGGCAAGCGCACCGCTGAGGCCGCCCTCTTCGTCGACCCAGGCAACGAAGCGAATGGTTCGCTTCGGGCGCAGCTTCAGCTCCGTGAGAGTCTGCACGGCCTGCATTGCCATGGCTACGCCGGCTCCATCGTCAATCGCGCCGGTGCCGAGATCCCAGGAATCGAGGTGTCCCGAGACAATGACGAACTCATCCGGATGTTCGCTGCCCGCCCAATCGGCAATCACGTTGTATCCGGTAACCGGCGCCAGCATCTCCGTCTGCAGCTGCAATCTCATGCGAACCGGTCCGCGATGCGTGAGACGTGCCAGCAGATCGGCATCTTCAGCAGTCACGGCGGCCGCCGGAATCTTCGGAAGCTTCGGGTCGTAAATGGTAAGCCCGGTATGCGGCAGGCGGTAGTCGGCACTTCCCACGGAGCGCACGAGGGCAGCGACTGCGCCCATTTTCACGGCTTCGACCGGCGCAATTCCACGATAACGAACCGTTACTCCATACTCCTCGAACGAATAGCCCGCATCCCGTACGCGCTCGTCGTAGCGCGCGTTGAAGAGAACGATCTTCCCCGCAACCCTATCGCGGCCAAGCGCGTGCAGCTGGTCGAGATTGTCGACGACCACCACTTCGGCGGAAATTCCTTCCGGCGGCGTTGCGACGCTGTGGCCGAGCGCCGTCAGCACGATTTTTTGCGGCATCCCATTTCGCTGCCCCGGAAAGCTGATCAACTCGCCGCGTTCCTCGCCGCGGGTCCAGTGGGGAACGGTCACCGCTTCCATCGTGACCTTCAGCCCCAGGGTCCGCATCTCATCTGCCACGTACTCGGCAGCGGCCTGGTATTGCGGCGAGCCGGTCAAACGTGGTCCGATACTGTCCGTCAAGTAAGAAAGCCGGTCGTAACCGTAATGGCTGGCCAATGCCGCGGACTCGATGCGGCGAAGATCGTTGAGGTCCTGGGCGCTCCACGCAGAGGACGCCTGCGTCTGGGAAAACGCCATGGCACCGAGGTGTAGCAGAGCAACCAGGGCGACGACTTTCCCGCGTGCGGATATCATCGAATATGTCTCCCGGCCAACATTTGGCAATTTGGACCGATTCTGTATTGGTAACATACATTTACACACGCGACACCCTTTGGTGGCGATACATTCCGGCCCGAGATGCGTCCCTTCCTCTATCACCGTTCACCATCTCTCTGTCGAGGCTTCACGCAAGGTTGCGGGCACATCTTTGCTCCATAAATCTATGAAATTCATCATGCATTGGAAGAGGGAATCTATGCGGCCAATTCTTCTCGCAGGTTTGATCCTGTCGCTTTCGGTTTCGGCAATGGCGGAACTCGGAGGCGATGTGTCCTCTGTGAAGGCTGACCAGCAACGAATGAGCGCGACCCGCAGCGTCAGCCAGGCGCAGGCCTATTCCGTTCACGAAATACACACTCCCGCCAACAGCGTCGTCCGAGAATATGTTTCGCCGAACGGCAAAGTGTTTGCGGTTTCCTACCGTGGGCAGTTGCTCGGGGAAGGGAACCGGTTACTCGCGGGATACTCGGAGCAGATTGCCCCGCTGGTGCGATCGGTCCACCAGGGGCAGCATCGCGGCGGTCCCGTCACGATCTCTCTCCCCGGGGTGGTCTATCACGTCACGGGGCATATGCGTTCGTATTCGATGCACGCATACCTGCCCGGCAATGTTCCCCAGGGCGTTGCGGCGGAGGAACTGCAATGACGCGCACTCAACTGACGAAGACCTTTGCCGCACTCCTGGGAATCTCGATGGCGTTCTTGTTGTGGGGATGCGGCAGCAGCAAGAGCGTCAATAACAACTCTCTCAGTACCGCGCCTGCGGTGAATTCCGTCGCCCTGACCGCAGGCCCCGGCACATTCGCCAACGGCTACGTGAACGGCCTCTACGCCACGATCACCATCTGCCAGCCGGGAACGTCGAATTGCACGAACCTGGATCACGTGCTCGTGGACACGGGCTCTTCCGGCCTGCGCGTGCTTTCCAGCGAACTGCCGAGCGGCTTCAGCCTGACGACCGAAACCTCGGGCGGCACTCCGGTCTATGAATGCCTTCCGTTTCTCGACAGCTACACGTGGGGCAACGTCGTCACTGCAGACCTCCAGATACAAGGCGAGAAAGCTTCGTCCCTGCCGGTGCAGTTGATCACGAGCTCGAGTGCTCCCACCACGTGCACCAGCACGGTCGCAACCTCCGGGAGCCCGCAGGTTTCAACGGAAGCGCAGATGGGCGCGCGCGCCATTCTCGGGGTCGGCAGTTTCGCAGCCGATTGCGGCACGTACTGCACCACGGTTGCACAATACGATCTCTATTTCGGTTGCTCCAGCGCCGCGCCTTCTTCCTGCAGCCAGATTGGTTTACCGCTTGCGCAACAGGTGAATAATCCAGTGGGCTATTTCTCCTCGGACAACAACGGCGTCGTCGTCCAGATGGCGAGTGTAGCGCCGGGAGGCGGATCGGACAGCGCAAGCGGCACCCTCTACTTCGGCATCGGCACGCAATCGAACAACACGCCGCTCTCTGGATTGACCGTCCTCACCCTCGATGATGTCGCCGACTTCAAGACCACGTTCCAATCCCAGGCACTGAACGACAGCTTCTTGGACACCGGTTCCAATGGCTATTTCTTCGGCACCATCAATGGCACAACGCTCAAGACGAGCAACAACATAACGGGATGCAACCTGGCGCAATCGGGCCAGCCGCCAGCCTATTTCTACTGCCCGACTTCGGAGCTCACTGAAAGCGCCACCCTGACAGGCGCTACCAACTCCGCGAGCACCTCGGTCAGCTTCGATGTGGGGAACGCGCAATCGTTGACCGGCGGCGCGCTGAGTGACCTCGCCGGCCCCAACACGACCAACGAGCCCAACGCCACCACCAGCTTCGATTGGGGGCTCCCGTTCTTCTTCGGCCGCAGCGTTTACATTGGCCTGGAAGGCGCGAGCAGTTCGCTGGGAAGCGGCCTGTATGTCGCCTTCTAGAATTTGAACCAGGGGAAATGGTCCGGCTGCGGCCGGGCCATTTTTTCTGAAGTACCACGCCCGGGCGCTACCTCCGTAACTTGCGAGGTGGGAATCCCCGGTCATACTTGTGAGTACCGCAGTCAACTGCTACATAAGAATATATATAAGCGCATGTCGATACCCGTTCCGAAGACCGAGCCGCGTTCTGGTTCCAGCAGTTTGCTGGCGAACCTGAGCCATCAACTGGCAGGCATCGAAAAACGCGATGGAGAGCTCTGGCTGATTCTCGTCTCCATCAGCCTGATGGTTGCAGGATGTCTGCTGATTGTGTTGTTTCCGGCGACCTTCCTCAAGGGCGGTTCGATCCATTTCGAAGTCAGCGTGAGCAAGGAGATCTTCTTCGGGCTGATCGCCATGCTCGCCTTGGCGAATGCGTATGTCGTATCACGACGCTTTCAGTACCGGAAGACACGCCAGGAACTGATTTCCGTCACCATCCAAAACGAGCTGATACGCCTGCAGTCCTTCACCGACCCGCTGACCGAGGTTTACAACCGGCGCTCGCTGGACGAGATGGCCGGACGGTTCATCAGCAGCGCCAGCCGGCGCAAGACGCCCTTGACCTTCATGCTGGTGGACGTGGATCGCTTCCGGCAGGTCAACAGCCGGTTCGGACATTTGACCGGGGACGTGGTGCTGGCCGAGGTGGCCTCTCTCCTGAAGACTGCGGTGCGGGGATCGGATGCTGTGGTGCGCTACGGTGGGGACGAGTTCCTCATTATCCTGCCCGACTCGAACGCGGACCACGCGGGCACGGTCGCATCGCGCATCAACAGCAACGTACAACGCTGGAATGAGGCCGGACAACTGAAGGATTTCAAGCTCTCGCTGAGCATCGGCATCGAGCAGTTCCGCGACGGAGCCACGCTCGACGAAACTCTCGATGAAGCCGATCGGAAGATGTACGCAATGAAAAACGAGGGCTCTGCTTCGCCTTCCGCCCTCACCACTTCACGCAGCTAGTTCGGAAACTCGATTCCGATTCCCTCCGCCATCTGCACGGCCGCGGTGCGCAACTGCGTGGTGCTGTTGGCGAACGTGACCTGTCCGCCGGAATAAGCCGCCAACGATTCCAGTTGGCGACGAGCCGAATCTCCGCCTACATCCAGACCGATGCAATCCACGCGCACCGTATTCAGCTTCTGCGAAAGCGCTAGCGGATTGTCCTTCGAGGGCGTGTTGCGTCCGTCGGAAATAACCAGCAGGAGACGGTTCTTGTTGGTGGCGATGCGTTCCAAATGTCCAGCCGCAAAGCCCACGGCATCGAGCAGCGCCGTGCCCGGCTCGGGCTTGATCTGGACCATGGCGTCTTCCAGAAGCTGCGGATTGCCGGTCAGGTCTTGCTCGAAGTTGAGCTTCTTGCCGTAAGCCATGATGAAGACTTCGTCGTCATTGCGCAGGTGCCGCACCATGTCGGTGAGGGCGTCCAGGATCTCGCGCCGGTTTTCCTTCGTCAGGTGTTCCGTTTGCAGAAGGATCCCCATCGAGACCGGGGCGGTGCGCGAAACATATTCGCGTTTGAAGGTCGGCTCCGGAATCGACTCGGGCGGAGTGATGTCGTATTGCGGCGTGCTCGGAGGAGCCGCGGAGGCGATCGTGGTAGTCGCCGGCAGCGGTTTCGTGACCGGCTTTGCTGCCGCGACCGTTGGGGGCGCTGACTGCGGCGTGGGCGTTACGACTGCCGTGGTGGTTGCCGGAGGCTTGGTCGCCGGCGGCGTGGCGGAAGCCGTTGCGGTCGGAGCCGGAGCCTGGGTGCGAGCCTGCGGCGCAGGAGCGGCCGCAGTGGTAGCGGTCTGCGTGCGCGGCGCAGGCGCGGACGAGGCCACCGTGGTTGCCGGCTGTGTATGGGTCTGCGGGGCTGGAGCCGTCGCGGTGGTAGCGGGCTTGGTCCACGGCGCCGGCGCGGCGGAAGCCACGGTAGTCGATGGTTGCGTTTGCGAAGAGGAAGAGGTCGTCGGAGCGGCCGTCGTCGCAGGCTTCGTGACCGGCGTGGCGGAGGCCACGGTGGCGGACTGCGTTTGCCTTTGCGGGGCAGGAGCGTTAGTCGTGGATTGCGGTGCCGGCGTTGCGGAAGCGACCGTAGCGGATTGCTGCGGGCGAGTAGAAATCACAGGAGCCGCTGTTGTCGTCGTGGATTGGGTGCGCGGCGCGGGGGTGGCGGAGGCCACAGTGTTTGCCGGCTGTGTCTGCGGTTTGGGTGCGGGGCTCGCTGCGGCCGTCGCCGGCTGGGTCCGCGGCTCAGGCGTATTCGATGCCATCACCGTGGCCGGTTGCGCAGGTCGACCCTGTCTTCCCGGAATCACCGCCGAAGCCAGGTATTGTTCCCATCCGGCGGCGGTTCCTCCCGCCTCCTGGAAACGCTGCTGCGCGAATCCTGCGATCTGTTCGCCTGCCGCGCTTCCGCGGGTCAGGTTTACCACGCGCGCAAGGTAGAGATAGCCTTCCTGCTGCGAGTTGGGGTTTCTCTCTTCCAGCAGAGCGAGCGACATGCCATAGAGATACCGCGGATCCTGCGGCTTGATCGCGATGGATTGCCGCAAGTAGGTGCGTGCATTGCGATAGTCTTTCTGCGCCAGGAAGCCGAGCCCGGTCTCTCCATCGAGGATGCACACCACTTCGCGCTGCATGAGAATGAACTCGCCATCCGCCATGCCTTCGGGATGCCGCAGCTTTGCGTAGGACTGGATGCCGCTCTTGGCGAGTTCGAATCCCTGCTGCATCGCCTTGCGGTTGCTGCCGGCGGTTTCAGAGAGCGATTCGGCGAGGATCGCGATGGCGAGAGAGTTCTGCGCGTCGAGTTCGCGCAGCTCCGCGGCGCGCGCCCGGGCCTGCTCGCGCTGCCCGCTCTCCAGCGAGTCCCACACCAGGAACTCCAGCGCATCTTCGCGGAGGGCGCTGTTCGGCGCGGCGGCGAGGAAGCGTTCCATGCCTGCCATGCGGTCGGCGATGCGCGACTGGCGCACCGCAGTGGTGTAAAGGTCGAGTGAGTTCTGGGAGAACCCGCTGCCGGTCGCGGCGAGCAGAACCAATAACAACGGACAATAGTTGCAAAGTTTCGAAAGTGTTCGCATAAACCAGGGGGGAAGGTCATGCTGTGTGATGCCAGCAGCACTGCAGGATGCTGCTCCGGAAAGTGAACAATAACAAGGCCTGCGAGGTCTGCTGGCCCTTTGAGTTAAGGCTGCCGAATTAAGGCTGGAACTAAGTAGCAGGGACTAAGGCGAGAGCACCAGCTTGCCATGGGTGCTCTTTTCCATGATGTCTTTCTGCGCCTGGGCCGCATCTTTGAGCGGATATTCGCGCGCAACCACCGGGTTCGCAACCCCGATTTCCAAAGCCGCGTCCAGCGCGGAGTAGATCGATGCCCTTTCGGCTTCGCTTGCATAAGGCAGTGACATCCCGAGAATCGCTCCGTCTTTCCCCATGATGTCGCGGGCGTTGATCTCGACGTTGCCGCGGTTTCCGATCACAACGATGCGTCCGAGCCTCCCCAGCATCTTCATGTCCTTCGGAAGGTTCACGTTCGCCAGCATCTCGAGGATGACATCCGGCCCTTGTTTTCCGCGAATCTCCGCGATACGCCCCACCCTTTCGGCGAGATCGCCGGCACTGTGATTGAAGGCGTAATGCGCGCCATTCTTCTCGACGAGCGACATTCCTTCATCGCTTCCCGCGGTGCCGATTACCAGCATTCCATAAGCACGCGCGAGTTGTACCGCGGCCAGTCCCACCGCGCCGCTCGCGCCATTGATCAGCACAATCTCGTTGGGAAGCGCCTTGGCGCGTTGAAACAGTCCGCGAAACGCCGTGCCATAAGGTATGCCGATGGCTGCGCCCTGCTGGAAGGAAACTTTCCCCGGCAAGTGGTGAATCTGCGATTCATTGCTGAGGCTGTATTCGGCGTAGGTGCCGGTCGAGCTTCCGGCGACATATACGCGGTCGCCTGCCTTCACGTTCTTCACGCCGCTTCCCACGCTGTGCACGATGCCCGCCCCGTCGTTGCCCGGAGTCCACGGCAGCTTCGGCAGTGTCGGATACGTGCCTGCGCGCTGGTAGGCTTCCACTGGATTTACGCCGGCCGCCTTGATCTGAACCACGATTTCTCCAGCGCCGGCTTTCGGTTCGGGAACCTCTTCCAGGATCAATTTTTCAGGACCGCCAAATTCATGGACGCGAATTGCTTTCATCGTCATCTCTCAATCGGGTTTCGTTAACTAGATGCGTGGGTTGAGGCTCCGGTGCGCAGGTAAGCGTCGTCTTTCTCGATCCAGTCCTGGCGTGGCGGAGAAAAAGCATCGATCGCCACCGTATCCACAACCGCCACCGCCTTGTGCGGCACGTTGGCGGGAATGGTGAGCACGTCTCCGGGGCGCAGCGTGACTTCCTTCTCGCCAAAATAGAATTTCAGCTCGCCTTCGAGGATGTGCGAGAACTGTTCGCTCACGTGATGATGTTCCGGAACGATGCAGCCCTTCTTCAGAACAATGCGGGCCAGCGTGATCTGTTCGCTGTGAATGCACTGGCGGGTCAGCAGCGGGCTGAGCTCTTCGACTTCCACCGAGTCCCACGAATGTTTCGCCATGCGAATAGCGTAGCAAAAAAATCCGCGGGCAGCTGTGACCCTGCTCCGCGGAATTCTTTCGGATCGGAACCGTTACTGTTGTCCCTGGCCGCACTCGGGACAGAAATGTGCTGCTTTCGGGATCGGCTTGCCGCAGCTCATGCAGAACTTCGTGCCGCCTGCCGCAGCCGCGCCTCCGCCTGCGGGAGCCGCGCCGCCACCACCGGATGGAGTGGGCGCGCCGCCGGCGGGAGGAGTGCCTCCGGCCATCCCGGTTTGCACCGCTCCGGCGATCGCCTGCCCCATGGCGATGCCCGCTCCCAGTCCAGCGCCAATGCCGGCGCCGCCGCCCTCGTTTGCGGCCGCGATGGGAATCGACTGCGCGGCGTTGAATTGGGTGTATTTGCCCATGTCACCCACGATGTTCATCTCGATGCGCTGGTCGAGAACCTTCTGCAGCTCATCGGGAAGCGAGATGTTCTCCACCACGAAGGTATCGAGGGTTAAACCATAGCCGGTGAAGGTCGGACCCACCTGGGCGGCGATCTTCGTCGAGAGCGCCACCTGGTTGGCCGCGAGATCGAGGAACGGCACCTGGCTGTTGGCAAACGAGTCGGTCAACAGGCCGATGATGGTATTCCGCAGCTGCCCTTCGAGTTCCGCGACGGTATAGGTTTCGCGCGTGCCGCTGATCTTCTCGTAAAACGTTTTGGCATCGTTGATGTGGTACGAGTAGATGCCGAAGCCGCGCAGCCGGATCATCCCGAATTCCTTGTCGCGGATCGTGATCGGATTGGCGGTGCCCCAGTGCTGGTTCACCTGCTGCCGCGTCGAGAAGAAATACACATCCGACTTGAACGGCGACTGGAACGCTTTGTCCCAGTTCTTCAGGTAGGTGAGAATCGGCAGCGTGTTCGTGGTCAGGGTGTAGAGACCGGGCTGGAACTGGTCTGCGATTTTGCCCTCGTTCACGAACAGCGCTATCTGCGAATCGCGGACGGTGAGTTTGCCGCCATTCTGAATCTCGCGATCCTGCATCGGGTAGCGGTAGGCGAGAATGCCGTCTTCCGGTTCGGTCCAGTCGATTACGTCGATGAATTGCTTGCGAAGAAAGCTTCCTAGCGTCACGGCAAACTCCCCGGGCACCTGAGCTGGTGGGTGCGTGTTCGAGGGATGTTATGAACTTTGACAAGGGAAGTCAACGGCGGCGGGCATCCGAAATCGCGCTGCAATTCCGGAATTGCAACATGCAATCCAATTGCTCACCGGTGATATTACGACCCGGTAATTGCGATGCTGTTTGCTACTCTTTCGAAAGTTTGCGATCGATCCGGAGAGAGCGAATTCCAACCGGTGATTTCCTCCGCGACTTTGTCGCCAGAAGTGGCGAAAAAGCTCGTAAAATGCACCGAATTCATTACAAAAAACCACAATTTCAGGACGCGCCGCGCGGGTACGGCAGCATACCATCTAAGTAGTTCCAATACTTTAGAGACAGTGTGTCGCGCGTATGAGAATTTCGCTTCCGCTAATTGCAGTTCTTGTCCTGTTGCTCTTCGGTGTGGGCTCGCCGGCGCAGGACCAGCCCGCCTCCGCCTCCGGAAATGCGAAAGCCGTCGGTACGGTCGAATCGGTATCCGGCAATAGCCTGACCTTGAAAAGCGATGCGGGAGCGGAAGTTACGGTCAGCGTTCAGGATTCGACCCGCGTTTTGCGCAGCGAACCCGGACAGAAGAGTCTGAAGGAAGCAACTCCGATCCAGTTTTCCGAGGTGCAAGCTGGGGATCGCTTGTTGACCTCCGGCAAGGCTTCGGACGATGGGAAGACGATTGCCGCCACGACCGTCGTGGTGATGAAGAAAGGTGACGTCGCCAGCCTCCAGGCGAAAGAACGCGCGGACTGGCAGCGCCGCGGAGTCGGTGGATTGGTGAGCGCCGTCGATCCCTCCACCAACACGGTGAAGATCTCGACCATGACCATGGCGCAGAAGAAAGAGATCACCGTACAGCTTTCGCCCTCCACCATCATCCGCCGTTATGCGCCGGACTCGGTGAAATTCGATGACGCAAAAAAAAGCACGTTGGCCGAAATCCAGCCTGGAGACCAGCTTCGCGCGCTCGGCAACCGCAGCGCGGATGGCAACGAAGTCAGCGCCGAAGAGATCGTCTCTGGAAGCTTTCGCAATATCGCCGGAACCGTGCAGTCCGTGGACAAGGCGAAAAATGAGCTGACCATCCTGGATCTCGCGACGAAGAAGCCGGTAAGCATCGTCATCGGCGGCGATTCGCAGATGCGCAAGCTTCCCGAGATGATGGCACAACGTATCGCCATGCGTCTCAAGGGAGGTCCGGCGGCGGAGGGTTCCGGCGCTCCGCAAGAAGGGCATGCCGCGCAGGCCCCGGCTGGGGCCAACGGCCAGGGTGGACAAGGCATGCAGCGCGGCGCGGGTGCCGGTGGCGGCAACGGGATGGGCGCTGGTGCCGGAGGCATGCGTCCTGGTGGTGGCGGCGACCTGCTGCAGTTGATCCTGAGCCGCGCCCCAGCCGTCCAACTGGGTGACCTGCAGAAGGGAGACGCCGTAATGCTGGTCGCTACCCAGGGAACGCCTTCCAATCCGCCGACCGCCATAACCTTGCTGGCCGGCGTCGATCCGATTCTCTCGGCCTCTCCCAAGGGAAACAATGCTTCTACCATTCTGTCTCCGTGGAACCTTGGCGGCAACGGGGGCGGAGACGCAAGTGCAGCACAATAAGAATTCCTAACTTCATGGCGACATTCGCCAGGAGCATGCATGTCTTTTCGAAGCACTGTAGTCTGGTTCGTTTTATTGCTTTTTTCGTCGGTCCTTTTCGGCCAGTCTCCCACGGGTGCGCTGCATGGAAAGGTAAGCGATCCTTCGGGCGCAGTCGTGCAGAATGCGACCGTTACCGCGGCGTCTTCCAGTGGCAAGCAGGCGAAGGCGACCACGAATGCCCAGGGTTTGTATGAACTGAACGGACTCCAGCCGGGTTCCTACACGGTCACCGTCACCGCCAAGGGTTTTAACGTCGACACCGAACCCGCCGTCAAAGTCGCGGCCGGATTGCCGCAGCAGTTCGATATTTCGCTGAACATCGCAGTGGAAAAAGAGCAGGTGCAGGTCGAGGACAACACGCCCACCGTCGATACTTCGGCCGAGAACAATGCCAGCGCCCTCGTCATCAAGGGCAAAGATCTCGATGCGTTGTCGGATGATCCCGACGAATTGCAGACCGAACTCGAAGCGCTCGCCGGGCCTTCCGCGGGACCAAGCGGCGGCCAGATCTACATCGACGGCTTCACCGGCGGACAACTGCCCCCGAAGGCTTCCATTCGCGAGATTCGCATCAACCAAAATCCGTTTTCGGCGGAATACGACAAGCTGGGTTATGGACGAATCGAGATCTTCACCAAGCCGGGTTCCGATCAGTTTCACGGCCAATTTTTTGCCATCGGCAACGATTCGAACTTCAACGCCACAAATCCCTTCGCCACGAGAAACGGCGCAACCATTCCTGCGTATCACTCGGAACAGTTCAGCGGGAACATCAGCGGACCAATCGTCTCGAAACGCGCCTCGTTCTTCTTCAACGCCGAACGCCGCAACATCAATGACGAGTCGGTCGTGAATGCCGAGACGCTCGATCCCGCGACTTACAACGAAGTTCCATTCACGCAGGCCGTCAGCACCCCGCGTACCCGGACGAATATCAGCCCGCGCTTCGATTTCCAGGTCACGCCTAGCAACACCCTTACGGCGCGTTATCAGTACTGGCTCGACAACGAACAGAACCAGGGCATCAGCGGATTCTCGCTGCCTTCGCTGGGTTACACCAGCCACGAAGCCGAGCACACCTTTCAAATCGGCGATACCCAGATTCTCAGTCCGACCATCATCAACGAGACGCGATTCCAGTACGTACGCGATCTGAGCCAGGAGGCGCCGCAGAACCTCATTCCCGAGGTCAGCGTGCAGGGTGCATTCAGCACCGGCGGCAGCTCCGGCGGATACCTCAATGATCATGAGGACCGTTACGAGCTGCAGAACTACACCTCGATCGTGAAGGGCAAGCACATGTTCAAGTTCGGCGCCCGCCTGCGCGCCACGCGCGATGCCAACTCGACCAGCTCCAACTTCAACGGTACGTACACATTCTCCTCCTTGCAGTCTTACGCGATCACGCAGTACTACCTCGACCAGGGCCTCTCCATGGAGACCATCCAGGCCAATCGCAGCAATCCTGCATTCTGCACCCTGCCTCCGGGCAGCACGATCTCGCCGCGGCCCGGACAATGCGCCGGCGTGAGCCAGTATTCGCAGACCATCGGCACGCCGGCGGTCGTTGCCAATTATGTGGACGCGGGACTCTACTTCCAGGACGAGTTCAAGGTTCGTCCGAACGTCACCCTCAGTTACGGTTTGCGTTTCGAAACCCAGAACGCGATCCAGGACCATGGGGACTGGGCGCCGCGCCTCGGGCTGGCATGGGGCCTCGACGGTGGCGGCAAGAAAACAGCCAAGACGGTGCTGCGCGCGGGGTACGGGGTCTTTTACGAACGGTTCCCGATCGGCAATATTCTGAATACCGACCGCTTTAACGGGGTGAACCAGCAGGAATTCATTGTCACCAATCCGTGCTTCTACAATCCTTCCGCGCCAGTCACGGAGAGCGAGTTGACGGGCTGCAATAACGCGGTCACCAGCCTCAGCCGCAATTCCATCTACCAGATCCCGCCGCAACTCCGTGCTCCCTACACCATGCAGGCGGCCGCCAGCCTGGAGCGTCAGCTATGGAAGAACGCGACGGGAGCGGTTACGTACATCAATTCGCGAGGCTTGCATCAACTGGTGACGATTAACGCCAATTCGCCTTTGCCGGGCACCTACAACATCAATGACCCGTCTTCGGCGGTCTATCCTTACGGCAACATCGGAAATTTGTATCAGTACTACACGGAAGGCATATTCAAAGAGAACCAGCTCATCGCGAACATCACGTGGCGGGCAGGGAGCCGCTTCTCGCTCTTCGGCAACTACTCGCTCAGCTACGCCAATAGCGACGTAAACGGCGTCAGCGGGAGTACGGCCTACGCCTCGAATTCCTACGACATCCAGCAGGACTACGGGCCGGCGGCCTTCGCGGTGCGCAACCGCGCCATGATCGGAGGCAGTTTCTCGCTGCCGTATGCCTTCCGCTTCAGCCCATTTGTGATCGCAAGTTCAGGGCAGCCCTATAACATCACCATCGGGCAAGACGTCAACGGCGACTCGTTCTTCAACGATCGGCCCTACATTTGTACGACTCCTGGCGCCAACGGCTGCCTGCAAACCGCCATCGGGGATTACACCGTAACGCCTCTGCCGGGCGACCGCCTGGTGTCGAGCAACTATGGCGTGGGCCCCTCGACCTTCACCTTCAACATGCGTTTCGGCAAGACCTTCGGAGTTGGACCCAAACGCGAGAAGGCTGCGGACAACACCGGCGGCCCGCCACCGGGCGGCGGACCGAGAGGTGGCAGCGGGGGTGGCCCGAGAGGGGGCGGAATGAGCCCGTTTGGCGGCGCGGGTGGCGGCGGTCGAGGCGGTCTCTTTGGCGGCGATGCTTCCGACCGCAAATTCAGCCTGAGCTTCAACGTGATGGTGCGCAATTTATTCAACGTCGTGAACGATGCCGCCCCGGTGGCGACCCTGGAATCGCCTTTCTTCGGACGATCGATCGCGCTCGCCGGCGGACCCTTCGGCAGCGGCGCCTACAACCGCCGCCTCGATTTGCAAGTCGTCTTCGCCTTCTAGTGCAACGCAATTCGCGGAGAGTCTGACGCACTCCGAGGGTTTCCTCGAAGATCAACGCTTGCTGGGCAACGTTCCTCCCGCTTGCGCGCTTCCAACCCAGCAAGGTTCCCCCCAATGACCGGTAACGTGATCCTCGTGGAAGATAATCGCGCCGAAGCAGAGCTTCTAGAAGAGTACCTGCAACTCTATGGTCTCGACGTGGAGCGTGTGACCGACGGAAGCTTTGCCTTGGATCGCTTGCGCGACCGGGAATCGGAGCAGCCGGATGGGCTGATCCTCGACCTCAATCTCCCGATGGTCAGCGGCTACGAACTTTTGCGCGCCATGAAACGCGATCCGGAGTTGCGGCCTCGCCGCGTGATCGTCACCAGCCGTTTGAATGCGAAAAACGAAATCGACGTGTGTATGTACATGGGCGCCGACGCTTACGTGCAGAAAAACGACGACCCGGTGTTGTTCGCCAACGATCTCTGGAGCGCGCTGGCCGCCTGAAATTCAGCTTCTACCCTGAATTCCCGTTTCTGCTCTGCATCTCCGATATTTCGAGCCGACGCGTAAGATCGTGTACTCCTTAGTACCGAGGGAGTAGGGCGGTTTCTGTACCCTGCAACTTGCAAGCACCATCCACTCTAGTACTTCCCCTCTCTCCGGGGTTACCTTTCCCCTCACTCCCGCCTTGTAAGTCATTGACAACATACGAAAGACAGAACCAAGTTGGTAAAGGGACATGTACCAATTTATAAGATTCTTAACCCCCTCACTTAGGGTGTTAAGTTCATTGGGAAATGATCAGGACTAACCGATGATTCTCGTGGAAGAACGGGCACAAAAGATTACAAAAGCGCGAATGTGAAGCGCTCGTGCCCGGATTGCAGAGCTGAGACGCATGCAACCCCTGAATCAGCGGAGAAGTCATGAGGCACTTGGCACGAACATTGTTCGCGTTCTCTCTCCTGGGGGCTGGATGTTCCGCGGCGACGGTCACCATCTCCCAACCATCAGCACTGACGGCAACTTCCCCCCTGCAAGTTTCCGCTACCGTCTCTGGAAGCAGCAGGGTGTTGCAACTGTATGTTGATGGCCAGAAAGTCACTCAGTCCCACGATGCGAACCTGAACTATTCCATGAGCCTGAAAACGGGCTCGCACCGAATTGCCGTTCAATCGTTGGACGATGCCGGTCAAGTCACGAAGACCGTTAAGTACATCAATATTCAAACCACCAGCGTTCCCAATCCTCCACCCCCACCGCCCCCACCGCCGCCGAGTGGAACTACATTCACCAATTTGCAGGAAGCCTCCAACTGGCAGACTTGCGGATCGTGTGGCGATAGTGGCGGAGGCGGCGCGCTCGCCAACTACCTGATGACCCGCGGTCTCACCGACCCCACGGTCGATAACACCTCAACCTCGGCAGAATTCAAGATCAGCGGCACGAAGGCATTCTCGAACGGCTACTGGTACCGCGGCAATACGTCGGTTCCGAAATCCCCAGTGCAGAGCCTGGTCTATGACTTCTATATTTATGTTCCGGCTGCCAGCGCGAACGCCCCGCAGGCGATCGAGTTCGAGTGCCAGCAGGAAGTCAACGGTTATACCTACAACTTTGCATGGCAGGCGGACTATCCGACGCACACCTGGCGCACCTTCGATTACATCAACCGCCAGTGGATCTCGACGGCGATTCCGTTTAGCGGCTTCACGCCTGATACCTGGCACCACATCGTGGCCGAGTATCACGCCAATGGCACCAACGCGGTTCACGATGCGCTGACCGTGGACGGTGTACGCGTCGCGGTCAACATCACCCGTCCGGCCAAGCACACCGGCCAGTCGTGGAACGCTCTCACCAATGCCTTCCAACTCGACATGAACGGGAAAGCCACGGCTTTCAATGTTTATCGTCGACAAGATGCAAGTGACCTTCCAGTAAATTCAACTGCACGAAGTCCAAAGCAACGCGCCGCCTTTGAGCGGCGCGTTTTTTGTCTCCTGGAACTCTCTCCCATTTGTGATTTTCGTCACAACCGATGTGTGATGTCCGACATAGACGGCCATCGATCCAACGCGCAGAATACGGACAATTGAATAAGAAGCAGGCGGGGGACGCAGGTCATAAAGATCGTGGTGCCCAGGCATAGAGGCGATTCCAGGGAACGCCTTCTGGATGGAACAACGATTCCAGCACCGCGGTTGAGCTACCGACCATCCTCCTACACCCCACAAGAGTTCTCCGCCTGCTGATATTTCCGATTCGGCCTGAGCTGCCTAAGTCTGTCTCGAGGGTTGAGGGTATGTCGAACGCGTTGCGGCGTTGCCAGAATGGAAATAAATTCTTGCGACCCACGGCGTCCCCTGTAGCAAATCTCCATCATCCGTTATACAAACGTCCGCGATTCTGAGGAGGCAATATGTCCACGGTTGCGCCTGCCCCTGGTGTGCAAAGCTTCGTCACCAAGGAAGAACAGTACGAGTCTCCACAGATTGTCATCGAGCAGGCCCTGCTGCGTCACTGGCAGGAGGAGTACGACCGTTCCGTCGCGGATCCGGAGAAGTTCTGGGGCGAGATTGCGCAAGGCTTCCGCTGGACCAAGCCTTACCAGAAGGTTCTGGAGAACAGCGGGCCGCATCACAAGTGGTTCGTCGGCGGGAAAACCAACATCACCCTCAACGCTCTTGACCGTCATGCCAAGTCCGAACGCCGCAATCGCGTCGCGTACATCTGGCTTAGTGAAGACGGATCGGAACGCGTAATCACTTATGGCCAGCTTTATCGCATGGTCTGCCGCTTCGCCAACGGCCTGCGCTCGATCGATGTGAACAAGGGCGATCGGGTCGTGATTTACATGCCGCTGACGGTCGAATGTATCGTTGCGATGCTCGCCTGCGCCCGCATTGGCGCGATTCATTCCGTCGTCTATGCCGGGCTCGGCCACACTGCCCTGCGCGACCGGATCGAGGATGCGAAGGCCAAGGTGGTGATCGCCGGGGAGTGTACCTACCGCCGCGGCAAAACGGTCGCCCTGAAGCCGATCGTGGACGAGGCCATCGACGGCCTCGAGTTCGTGGAACATGTTGTCGTTTTCCAGCGCAGCAAAGGCCAGTTCGAGGCGGCTAGCCGGCGCGAGGTCGATTTCTACGCCCTGATGAAATTCTCCTCCGAATGTCCGGCCGAAGAAATGGATGCGGAAGACCCGCTCTTCATCCTCTACACCTCCGGAACCACCGGCAAGCCCAAGGGCGTGGTGCACGTGCACGGCGGCTACATGGTAGGTACCACCTATCATCTCCGCTCGTTCCTCGATATCAACGAGCAGGACATTTTCTGGAATACCTCCGACACCGGCTGGATCGTGGGGCACTCCTACATCGTTTACGCGCCGCTCTGTGCCGGAGTCACCACCCTGCTACGCGAGGGCGCCATCGACTATCCAGATCCCGCGGCTGCCTGGCAGATCATCGAGCGCTACGGTGTAACAAAAATGTTCACCGCACCCACCGCCATCCGCATGTTCATGCGCTTCGGGGAATCTCTACCGCTTTCCTACGACCTGACCACCTTGCGCGTCGTCGCGTGCGCCGGCGAACCGCTGAACCCGGAGGCATGGCGCTGGGCGCAGACCTATATCGCCGGCGACGGCAAATGGGGCTACGTGGTCGATAACTGGTGGCAGACGGAGCTGGGTGGTCCGACCCTCGGTACGCCGGTAACCCTGCCCATGCGTCCCGGAAAAGCAGGGCTGCCGCTTCCCGGCGTGCAGGCCGAAGTGGTGGATCTCGATGGCCAGCGCTCGCCCGACGGTGTCATCGGCCGCCTGATCCTGAAATGCCCCTTCCCGCACATGATGCGCACCGTTTGGCAAAATGACGAGCGCTGGGAACGCGAGTGGCAGGACGGCTGCTATACCACCGGCGACATTGCGGTTCGCGACAAAGACGGCTATATCGCGGTGATCGGCCGCGCCGACGACGTTCTCAACGTCGCCGGCCACCGCATCGGTACCGCCGAGGTCGAGAGTGCTCTGGTCTCGCATCCCGCCGTGGCGGAGGCCGCCGCCATCGGCGTTCCCGATGCCTTGAAGGGCGAGACAATCAAGGCCTTCGTGCAACTTCGCTCCGGCCATGCGGCCAATGAGACCCTCAGGGCGGCCCTCGTGGACCACGTGCGCCGCGAACTCGGTCCCATCGCTACCCCCTCCGCCATCGACTTCGTTCCGTCGTTGCCGAAGACCCGCAGCGGCAAGATCATGCGCCGCCTGCTCAAGGCTCGCGAGACCGGCGCGGACATTGGGGATCTCTCCACTCTCGAGCAGTAACGCCTTGGCTCCCTAAGGCGAAAGCGGCCCGTTTTCCACCAGCGGGCCGCTTGTTTTAGTATTCGTAACGCATAGAAAGACGAAGCGAACCAGGAAGGAACCCCGCCGTCATGTCGAATGCCACCGTTCCGCACGTAAACATCGATTCCATCCTCCAGGAAAACCGGAAGTTCGAGCCACCTGCTGCTTTCCGCGAGGCGGCCTATATCAAGAGCGTTGAGGAATACGAGCGCCTTTATAAAGAAGCGGCGGAGCACCCGGAAGAATTCTGGGCCGGCATCGCCCAGGAACTGCACTGGTTCAAGCCCTGGAGCAAGGTTCTCGAGTGGGATGCGCCCTGGGTCAAGTGGTTCGTTGGCGCGCAAACCAACATTTCTTACAACTGTCTCGATCGCCACGTGCTCGGCGCCAAGCGCCATAAAGCTGCTTTCATCTGGGAAGGCGAACCCGGCGATGTTCGCACCCTGACCTATCAGCAGCTCTGGCTGGAAGTGCAGAAATTTTCCAATGTCCTGCTCAACCTCGGGGTAAAGTCCGGCGATCGTGTCGCGATCTATATGGGCATGGTTCCGGAACTGCCGGTCGCGATGCTTGCCTGCGCGCGTATTGGCGCGACGCACTCGGTGATCTTCGGCGGCTTTTCCGCAAACGCCATCGTCGACCGCATCACCGATCAACAGGCGGTCGCCGTCATCACCCAGGACGGTTCGTGGCGGCGCGGCAATGAAGTGAAGTTGAAGGCGGCCGTCGATGAAGCGCTCGAAAAGTGTCCGAGCGTGAAACAGGTTGTCGTGTACAAGCGCACCAACAGCGATGTCACGATGAAAGAAGGACGCGATCACTGGTGGCACGAGCTCATGGCGAAGGCGAGCGATCGTTGTCCCGCCGAACCCCTCGATGCCGAGCATCCGCTCTACATCCTCTACACCTCGGGAACGACCGGCAAACCCAAGGGCATTGTGCACACCACCGGGGGATACGCGGTGGGCACGTACCTGACCACCAAGTGGGTCTTCGATCTGAAAGACGACGACGTGTACTGGTGCACCGCCGACATCGGCTGGGTTACCGGGCACAGTTACATCGTCTATGGTCCGTTGCAGAACGGCGCAACGACGCTGATGTACGAAGGCGCGCCGAACTTTCCCGATCTCGATCGTTTCTGGGCGCTGGTTGCCAAACACAAAGTCACCGTCTTCTATACCGCGCCGACCGCCATCCGCACCTTCATGAAGTGGGGCGCGGAATATCCCAACCGGCATGACATGAGCTCGCTTCGCCTCCTGGGCAGCGTCGGCGAACCCATTAATCCCGAGGCCTGGATGTGGTATCGCGATGTCATCGGCAAGGATCGTTGTCCAGTCGTCGACACCTGGTGGCAGACGGAAACCGGCGCCATTATGATCTCGCCCTTGCCCGGCGCCATCGCCACCAAGCCCGGCTCCGCCACCCGGCCGCTGCCCGGCATCGTCGCCGAAGTGGTCACCCGCTCCGGCGAGAAAGTGCCGCTCGGCTCCGGCGGTTTCCTCGTGATCAAAAAGCCGTGGCCTTCGATGATGCGCACGATCTATGGCGATCCCGAGCGTTACAAGGCGCAATACTGGTCCGACATTCCGGGCGTCTATTTCACCGGCGACGGCGCGCGCGAAGACAAGGACGGCTACTTCTGGATCATGGGCCGCGTCGACGATGTGCTCAACGTCTCGGGCCACCGCCTCAGCACCATGGAAATCGAATCCGCCCTCGTCGCTCATCCCAAGGTCGCCGAAGCCGCAGTGGTCGGACGTCCTGACGAGATGAAGGGGCAGGCTGTCTCAGCGTTCGTCACCTTGGAATCCGGCAGCAAGCCTTCGCCGGAATTGAAAGACGAACTGCGTGCCTGGGTCGCTAAGGAAATCGGCTCCATGGCGAAGCCCGACGATATCCGCTTCACCGACACTTTGCCCAAGACGCGCAGTGGAAAAATCATGCGGCGCTTGTTGCGGGAATTAGCGGCGGGCGGCGATGTGAAGGGCGATACTACGACCCTGGAAGATCTCAGCGTCCTCGCCAAGCTGAAAGAAGACGAGCAGTAACGCGGCAACCTGGTTTCGAGTGGGCGTCCGGCGACGGGCGCCCTTTTCGTTGATCCTCGGAGAATCGCCGCAGCAACTTCGTCCGAAAAGTTGGCATCCAACACTCCCTTCAGCCGAAGTTCCGGCAACAAGGCCGCCTTCTTAATGACCGTAGTAAATTCCACCCCGACGCTCCAGTCGACTGCGACAGAACATGCGATCCAGTTGCTCGCGCGCGAGAACAAGATCCTCGAACTGATCGCCCGCGGCGCCGCCCTGGAAAAGGTATTGCGGGAAATCGCCTACGCTGCCGAAGGTCATTCCGATGCCGACGTGCGCTGCTCGATCCTGCTGCTCGACGAGACGGGAACTCGTCTGCTCCACGGCGCCGCTCCAAGCCTGCCGAAGGACTACAACAACGCGATTCACGGTATCCAGATCGGACCAGAGGTCGGTTCCTGTGGGACTGCGGCCTTTCGCAAAAAGGCAGTCATTGTTTCCGACATCCAGGCCGATCCGTTATGGAGAGATTTCCGCGAACTGGCGCACAAGTTCGGATTACGTGCCTGCTGGTCCACGCCGATTTTTTCCTCGCAAGGCGATGTGATTGGTACGTTTGCGATTTACTACATGCAGCCGTCCAGCCCTTCCGAACGCGCCATGCAGGTGGTTGACCTGCTTGCCCGCACTGCCTCGATTGCGATCGAACGGCACCGTTCCGAATCGCAGCGCGTCGGCTATCAGAAGCAGATCGAAAAGCTCAATAACACCGGAATTCTGCTCGCCGCCGAGCGCGACCTGCACAAAATAGTGCAGGCCGCCACCGATACGGCCCGCGAGTTCAGTGGCGCAGCCTTTGGCGCCTTTTTTTACAATGTCGCTGGCGAGCACGGCGAGAGCTACACGCTCTACACCATCTCCGGTGCTCCGCGAGAAGCCTTCGCCCGGTTTCCCATGCCGCGCAATACCGCGGTCTTCGCGCCAACCTTTGCCGGCACCAGTACGGTGCGCGTAGCCGATATCACCAAAGATCCACGTTATGGGAACAATGCTCCGCATCACGGTATGCCCGACGGACATTTGCAGGTCCGCAGCTACCTCGCCGTTCCTGTAGTCTCGCGCTCCGGCACGGTGGTGGGCGGGTTGTTCTTTGGACATCCCGAATCCGACAAATTCACGCCGGAGGGAGCCCACCTGGTCGAGAGCATCGCTGCCCAGGCCGCGGTGGCCATTGATAACGCCCAGTTGAACGATGGCATTGCCCGTCAGTTGAAGGCTTCGGAAGAGGTGCAGAAACGCCTTGCCATTGCCCAGCAGGCGGCGCAACTGGCGACCTGGGAACTCGATCTGGACAGCAACGGGATCCGCTTTTCGCCGGGAAGCTGGCCGGTCTTCGGCTGCGATCTCGCGCAGATCAAAACGCGCGAGGATTGGGAAGGGCAGATCGCTCCCGAGGATCGCGAAAACGTTCGGCGCCAGTTGGAAGAAGCCATCGCGCAGCAGAAAGACTACCTCGCCGAATATCGCGTCACGACCCCGCTCGGTTTCCGCTGGGTGCAGGAGCGCGGGCACGTTCTGTTCAACGCCGACACTTCTGTTCCCGAACGCTTGATCGTGCTCAGCATCGATATCACCGATCGCCAACTCGCCGACGAAGCGCTTCGCATCAGCGACCAGAAATTCCGCGAGGCCCAACAGGCGGCGAACATGGGGACCTGGTTCTGGGATATCCCCACCGACAAGGTCACCTGGTCCACCGAAGTTCCGTCGTTCCAAAGCAGCATCTCCAGTCCGCATGTGCAGAACTGGATCGATACCGTGGTCCCGGAAGACCGGCCGGTCGTGCAGGCAGAACTGGAGCGCGCCCTGCGCGAAGGCGGTCCGTTTCGCCTCGAAGCGCGCTTGCGTAAACCCGACGGCACCGTCGCCTGGTCGTTTACCCAGGGCCAGATCAAGCTCGACGACCAAGGCAAGCCTCTCTCCGCGCTCGGCATCACCATGGACGTGACCGCGCGCAAAGAGGCGGAGCAGGAATTGCAGCAGGCCCAGGAACGATTCAGCATGGTCGTCGATTCCGCCGACCTCGGCTTCTGGTATTGCGATTTGCCCTTTGACGAACTTCAATGGGACGCCCGCGTGAAGGACCATTTCTGGCTGCCCGCCGATGCCCGGGTCACGATTGCAGATTTCTATCGCATGTTGCATCCCGACGACCGGGAGCCGACTAGGCTCGCGATCGACACCGCCATCGGCTTAAAGAAGAGGTACGACATCGACTATCGCACCGTCTCCCCCGAGGGTGAGGTGAAATGGATCCGCGCTGTGGGCCGCGGTTCCTACGATGCCGACGGCAATCCCATTAGCTTCGACGGCGTGACCATGGACATCACCGCCCGCCGCAAAGCGGAAGAAGCCCTCCGCAGCTCCGAGAAACTCGCAGCCACCGGCAGATTGGCCGCCACCATCGCGCACGAGATCAATAATCCGCTGGAAGCCGTGACCAACTTCATTTACCTGGCGAAGAGTACCGAGGGCATTCCGCAGAACGTCCAGGAATATCTTGAAGTCGCAGACCAGGAGCTCGGACGCGTCTCGCATATCGCGCGGCAGACCCTGGGCTTCTATCGCGACTCCAGCGGCCCCACTGTGATTGGGGTCGAAATGCTCGTCAATGATGTCGTGAACTTGTACCAGAGAAAGCTTTCCTACAAGTCGCTCGACCTCCAGATCGAAATTGTGCCCGGCCTAAAGATCTCCGGCCTCGCCGGCGAGATGCGACAGGTGCTCTCCAACCTGCTCGCCAATGCCATCGATGCCTCGGTAGAGAACGGCAGGATTCGCATTCGCGCCCGTCACGCGCGCGACTGGAAGGCCGGAGAGCCCGGAATCCGCATCACCCTCGCCGATACCGGTTGCGGCATGCCAGTGGAAGTTCGCAAGCGGCTGTTCACGCCCTTCTTCACCACCAAGGCCGACGTCGGCACCGGGCTTGGCCTGTGGGTCACCAAGGGGATGGTGGAAAAGGCCAGGGGGCGCATTCGCTTCCGCAGCCACGAAAACGCCGGCACCGTGTTCAGCATGATCTTTCCGTCAACCCCGACAGGGAAGCCTCAAGCACGCTAAGTCGGTTGCGTGAGTTCGGATTACTGCCCCGCTTCCTGCAACCGCGCCAGCACGTTTTCGGTGGTGTCGCTCTCTCCCAACCGCGGAAAAATCTTCTCCACGCTGAAGCGATGCGATTCGGGGTCGCGATCGGTCATCGCATCCGTCACCAGCACGATGTTGTAGCCCAGGTCGAAGGCGCTGCGTGCCGTCGACTCCACCCCAATGCTGGTGGCTATGCCGGTGAAGAATAGCTGGGTGACCCCGCGCTTGCGCAGTTCGTCATCGAGCGTTGTTCCGAGGAAGGCTCCCCACGTCTGCTTGTGAATGAGGATGTCGTCCGGCTGCTGCCCCAATTGCGGGACCAGGTCGGCCCAGTCGTCGGGAAATGCAAACTTCGGATTGCCGGCATCGGTGCGCCGCGGCTTCGTACCGGTCACGTTGACGAGGACGACAGGAAATCCTCGCTCGCGGAAAGCCCGCGCCAGTTGCGCAGTTCGGTCGATGATCTTGTCGGATGGTTGCGCCGTCGGCATGGCAGCGATGCCTTTTTGCAGGTCGATTACGATCAAGGCGGGCGTGGGATCAATTTGTGTGAGTGGCATCTTTTTCCTTTTGCGTGCGTAGACTGGCCTGGTTTACTGCGCGTGTTTTTTGGCGAAATGCATGCTGCACAGGATGCTGAGAGCCGCAATTCCTGCGAAGAAAACGATTAGCGCCGCCTCGCGTCCGCTGGAAACTCTTCCGACCCGAAACAGAAGATAGCCGGCGACCAGGTTCAGCAGCGCCCACAAAACGTTCACCATTGAGGAAGACAATCCTTTACCGGGAGGATGGGCGAAGGGCGTTGGGAAACGATCGCCCGAAATGCCGTGTACGAAGTGCGGCACGGCATTCGCAAACAACATCCCGGAAAAAAAGCAAGCGATGAAGTGATACCAGGCCACCGTGTTCTCCTTTTTGGATCTCTATAACGAAGACTCGGCCGGCTCCGGCATTTCAGAAATCACGTCCCTTTCCCGCGCCGACAGCAGGCCCATCTCCTCGTAAACCGGCCGTATCCCTGAGCGGACTTTTGGCAGTTCGAAGGTGAACCAGAGACAACCGAGAAGACAGAAAGCGCCCGTGACCATCACGGTGTGGGGCGCTCCGATGTGGTGCGCCAAGACTCCCGCCATCAGGCTGCCGAACGGCGCCGCGCCGAAGAAGGCCATCATGTAATAGCTCATCACCCGGGCGCGCTTGTCTTCCGACACCAGCGACTGGATGACCGTATTGCTCACCGACGCGCCCTGCATCAGCCCAAAGCCGACAAACACCATCAGCAGCAACGACAGCCACAGCGTGTGCGACAGCCCGAACAGGATCAGCGCCGCTCCCAGCATGGCGGACGCGATCTGCAGCATGCGCGTCAGCCCAAGCACCGACTTGCGCACCGCCAGCGAGAGACCCGATGTCAGCGCACCGACCCCCGAAGCTCCCGTCAGCCAGCCGAGCGTGTGCGCGCCGCCGTGCAGTACCTGTCCTGCGAAGAGAGGAAGCAGCACTGCATATGGATAGCCCATAAGGCTGATCAGCGCGAACAGCAGGAGGATGGTGCGGATAGGACGAAACCTGCGAACGTAGTCCCAGCCTTCACGCATCTGTTCGAGCATGCTTCTGGTGTTGCGTCTGAGATTGAGCGGCTGGATACGCATCATCAGCAACGACGCGATCACCGCAAAATAGCTGACGCCGTCGATGAGGAAACACCAGCCCTCGCCGAAACCCGCGATCACCAGGCCGGCAATCGCCGGGCCGATAAGCCGCGCCCCATTCGCCATCGAAGAATTGATCGCGATGGCGTTGCTGAGGTCCTCGCGGTCCTCCACCATCTGCACCAGGAACGATTGCCGCCCCGGCATGTCGAATGCATTGATCAACCCCTGCATGGCAGTCAGCGCGATGATCTCCCACAGGTTGATGACATGCGCGAGCGTGAGCGCCGCCAGCGCCAGGGATTGCACGGCTGCCAAGGCTTGGGTCCATACCAGCAGCTTGCGGCGATTGAGGCGCTCCACCCAGACACCTGCGAACGGTCCCAGCAAAAACGCAACGATCTGTCCGGCAAACGTCACTACCCCGAGCAGCAGCGCCGAATGGGTCATGCGGTAGACCAGCCAGCTCGTCGCCAGCCGCGTCATCCACGTGCCGATCAACGAGATGCTCTGGCCGGAGAAGAAGAGCTTGAAGTTGCGGTGCCGCAACGCCCGCCAGGCGTGCGCCATGGATCCCCGGGGCCGGTTGCTCATGGCTGGTTGCTCTCCGCCAACCGCTGCAGGATGCGCCCGGCCGCGAACAGGGTCTCCTGCTCGTCTTTATCGAGTTGCGCGATGGCCTGCGCCAGCCATGTCCGCTTCGCTTCCCGCGTGCTCTTCCTCACCGCGGCCCCCTTGGCGGTCAGCTCGATGTTCAACTGGCGGCCGTCGGTAGGATGCGGTTTGCGCGCGATCATGCCCATCTCCTCCAGCGCTGCAATGGTCGTTCCCATCGACTGCGGTTTCATCCCCTCGGCCCTTGCCAGCTCGGCCGTCGTCGCAGGACCTTCTCTCGAAAGCCGCGCCATTACTGCCGATTCGGTCAGGGAAAGCTCATGCGTGGCTGCCGCGGCTCGCACCCGGCGTACCAGGACGCCGATGGCCTGGGTAAAGTCCGAAACGTCGATTTCAAAGCTCTTTCGCGACATGGTGGATTTATTGTATCGGAAAACAACAGGTAAACTTGTAAGTTTATCTGGCAAGTTTGGCTTGCTATTATCGGACGACGGTACGGCCGGACACCTGCAGAAGGCCGTCGTTCGGCCTACCTGCGAAATCGTACGAACCGAAAATCCGGACCACCTGCAGGAGCAGGTCGATCCGGAGTCCGGGATTGCCTTGATTCGAATGTGAAACTACTTCGAACCTTTCAAGTACTTGTCGAACCAAGCGACAGCGCGTTCGAGTGAGTCGATGCGATTTTCGCGTTTGCGGAAGCCGTGTCCTTCGTTCGGGTAATAGGTAGCATCCACCGTCTTGCCCTGTTTCTTGAGGATGTCCACCACTTGAACCGCCTCTTCTTTCGGCACGCGAATGTCGTTGTCGCCTTGCAGCACCAGCAGGGGAGCCTTCTCGTCGCGAATGAACTTGATGGGCGACGCGTTCTCGTACACCGCCTTGTCTTTTTCCGGATCGCCGAGCAGGGATTTTTCATACTGCTGCAGGAACGGATCTTCGTGTTGCAGCATGGTGTACCAGTCGATGATGCCGTACATTTCGACGGCGGCAGCCCAGAGATCCGGTGTCTTGCCGATCGCCATCAGCGTCATGTAGCCGCCGTACGAGCCGCCGGTGATGCCGACCTTCTGCGCGTTGACGTAGCCGGTATCGATGAGGAACTGGCGGGCCGCAACTTCATCCTTCAGATCGCCGCCGCCAAGGTCCTGGTAATTCGCCTTCTGGAACTCGATGCCATAGCCAGACGAGCCACGCACATTCGGCGCAATGCAGATGTAGCCACGCGAAGCCAGCGCCGCCGCGGTGGTATTGAAGGTATCCACCGTCTGTCCCGTCGGCCCGCCGTGCGGCAGCACGACTCCGGGATTCGTGCCGTCCCGCTTCAGGTTCGGAGGCACCCACAACAATGCGCTGATGATCTTTCCGTCGAAGCTCTTGTAATGCACGATCTGCGATTGCGGCAACGATTCGGGATTGAGCGAGGCAAGCGCCGAGAACGTGAGTTGCGTGCCCTTGTTCGCGCGCACGTCGTAGATCCACAGATCGGAAGGCCGCCGCGAGCTCTGGTGGGCAAGCAGAAGCCGGGTGCCATCGGGCGACCACGGAGTCGGGCTCGCCTCCTGGCTCGTAATCCCCTCTGGCATATTCAGGCGATTGCATTTGAGCGAAGCGCGTTCGCACAAGAAGACCTCGTTGCGGCCGTCCTGGTTCACCTCGTAGGTGAAGCGTTTTCCGTCGGGCGAGAAGAATGCCGCGTTGGCCTCCCACCCGGTGTTCGTCACCCAGGTAAGTTTCTTGGTAGCGATGTCCAGCAGCGCGACGTTGGCGGAGCCGGTCTTCTGGTTCGATTGGATGAGGGCGGTGCGGCCGTCGGGAGCCAGCGAGTTCGCCGCGAACTGCGCTTCCTTGTCGTGTGGCGTAAGATTTTCCGATTGGCCGGTGGCGACGTCGATGCGATACACCGATGCATCCGTGAAGCCCGGGTTGACGCGCTGCGCGAGAAGGCTCTTGCCGTCGGGGAACCAGGCCGCGATGCTCCACAGGTACCCGGGCGTTTTTTCGTTGGTGAGATTGCGGACCGCGTGGGAGTTCCAGTCGAGCAGCGCGATGTCGTTGGTGGAACCGGTTTTCGATTTATAAACCACCGCAAGGGCGTTGCCGTCGGGCGAAAACTCATACTGCTCCACCGAAGCTTCGGGCTGCTTAAGCCGGTTCTCAGCGGCCCCGCCATTGGCAGGCACGGACATGAGTTGCCACATTTCGTTGCCGCCGTTGTCCTGCCGGTAGGTAATCCACTTGCCGTCGCGGGTAAAGCGCGGCCCCGCCTGGGTCTCCTTCGAATACGACATTTGCAAAGGAAAGCTGCCACTGGCGGAGAGCTTCCACACGTTCTGATTGCCCGTCATGTCCGTGGTGAAGACGATTTCTTTACCATCGGCGGACCAAGCGCCACTGCCGGCACGACGGCTATAAAAGAGATCCTCGACGGGTACGGGCCGAGCGTCGGGATTGGCGGAGGAAGTGATGGAATGCGGATCGGTCGGTTGACGATCGTTCGGGCCTTGCGCGAGCACCAGGGAAGAAAGCGTGAGCAGAGCGAGAAGCGTGAAACGAGACATGAGGCTCCTTACCGTCGGGTGGCCATTCTAGCGGGTGGGAAGGGCAATCGTGAAGGGAGCCCATATCGGCCCATTTTTGTTCGTGATAGTTGAAAAGCAGGCCACGCCGATGGACATTGATATTCACCACTCGGATGCGTTCGAGAGATGCGGGTTGGCCTGAGTTTATTGAACGTGTAGATTGCACACCATGCCAAGCCCGTCGCGAGCGATGGTAAGTGTTTCCGCGGTGGTGATGTTCGCCGGACTTCTGGGATGCAGCAAACCGGGTGTCAAGGAGTTGCGGCAGTCACGCGATGCGGTGCGTGCGGCAAAGAGCTGGCAGATCGACGTCACGGGCGCTGCACCCGGCGCGACACCGAGAGAGCTTCTCCGGGAAAAGGTGGAATGCCCATCGCGTCGCGACTTGATGTGGACCATTCGTCCTCCGGAAAAAGCCGTGCTGGACAAAGACGGCCGGACGGTGGTTCACGAGATCTGGTACGGCGGTGATTGGTACACGAGCGATGGCCGAAGTTGGGACCATTTCGCAGGCGCGGAAAAAGCTCTGCCCGGCAAATTGGCGATTGGCTGTGGCGAAGGTCCGGCGCTGATCTGGGATGGCGCGCTGTATTCGGACCTGGATCAGGCGGTCAAGGTTGGGGAGATCCGGCAGGGGCCAACCGCAACGGTGAACGGCGGAGTCTGCACATGGTGGGACGTGGCGCCGGCCAAGGGCGAAGCCGCGCATTACACGGTATGTGTCGATAAGGAGAACAGTTTGCCCCGCGTGGTACGCGCGCGCGAACGGGGCAACGAGTACACCTACACGCTCTCCGGCTGGAACGAAACCTCGGTCACTTTGCCGCCCGAATTGATGCCCTGACCTCCTTCGGCGCTTCTTCCATTCGCTATATACTGTTACGAGTGCCAGTAGGCATTTTTGCGGCCAAATCGGCACCGGCGTCGCATCGAACGCGGTCTTATTCCATCTAATTTGTAGAGCTTTTAAGGGAGTCCTTCTTCGTGTCAACCGCAACCATGAACGTAGCAAGCGAGAAGCAGGAACGGATCCTCGACGCCTTCCGCCGGTGGGGACACCTGCAGGCTAACATCGATCCTCTGGGCCATTTCAAGCCCGTGGCGCATCCCGACCTCGACTTCCCGGAAGATGAGGCGGAGTTTGCCCGGAAGATTTACTGCGGCACCATCGGCGTGGAGTTCATGCACATCGCCGATCCGGAAAAGCGCCGCTGGATCCAGGAGAAGTTTGAGTCGGAGCCCGCGCCGGTCGACCAGCAGCGCATTCTGGATGGTCTTGTGCGAGCCGATCTTTTCGAGCAGATGCTGCAGTCGCGCTACATCGGCACCAAGCGCTATTCGCTCGAAGGCAATACTTCGCTGATCCCGCTGTTACACGAAATCCTGGATACCGCCGCGGAGCAGGGAGCGGAGCAGTCGGTGATGGCGATGAGCCATCGCGGGCGGCTGAATGTGATCGTGAACGTGGTGCACCGTCCGGCGGCAGAGATTTTTGCCGGCTTCGAAGATGTGGATCCGCGCAGCGTACTGGGCGGCGGAGACGTGAAATACCACATCGGATCGACGGGCGATTACACGGCGGCTAACGGTAAGACGGTCCACATCCACCTGGCTTCGAATCCCAGCCACCTGGAGGCAGTGAACCCGGTGGCCGCGGGTCGCGTGCGCGCCAAGCAGCAGCGCATTGGCGAAGGCGGATACGAGAAGGTGGTGCCGCTCATCATGCACGGGGATACCGCTTTCGCGGGCCAGGGGATCGTTGCGGAAACGCTGAATCTCGAGCACCTTCCCGGCTTCGATATCGGCGGTACCGTGCACGTGATCGCGAACAACCTCATTGGGTTCACGGCAAATCCGCGGGAGGCCTATTCGTCGCGCTATTCGTCCGATGTTGCGAAGCGGCTGCCGATGCCGATTATCCATGTCAATGCCGAAGATCCGGATGCAGTCGCACGCGTCGGCCGTATTGCCATGGAATACCGGAACCGGTTCGCCAGCGATGTGCTCGTCGACCTCATCGGCTATCGCCGCCACGGACACAGCGAGGTGGACGATCCGACGATCACCCAGCCGATCGTCTATCGCAAGATCAAAGACATGCCGCTGATCTCGGAGTCGTACGCGGCAAGGATCGGCGCGGATACGAAAGAACTCGCGGCCACGGTGCAGGCGGAGTGGGATGCGGCGCAAAAAGAAGGCCGCGCCATGCAGAAGAAGCCTTCGATGCGCGATCTGCCCGCGTATTGGAACGCCTTCAAAGGCGGCCCGTACAACCCGTCCTACGAAGTAGACACGGGCCTGAGCGCGGAAGAGTTGCTGAAGATCACCGAGGGAATTACCAGCTACCCGGAAGACTTTCACATTCATCCGAAGGTGCAGAAACTGCTCGAGCAGCGGCGCGAAATGGGCGAAGGGAAGAAACCGCTCGATTACGGCATGGCGGAAGCGCTGGCCTTCGGATCCTTGGTGAAGGCGGGCGTGCCGGTCCGCATGAGCGGACAGGATTCCAGGCGCGGCACCTTCAACCAGCGGCACTCGGTGCTCATCGATACCGAAAACGAAAACGAGTACATGCCGCTGGCGCACCTGTCGCCGGACCAGGCATGGATCGAGATCTACAACTCGGAGCTTTCTGAAGCCGCGGTAATGGGCTTCGAATACGGCTTCGCGCGCGACTTTCCCGAAGCGCTGGTCATGTGGGAGGCGCAATTCGGCGATTTCGCCAACGGCGCGCAGATCATCATCGACCAGTTCCTGGTGGCCGGCGAAGACAAGTGGGACCTGCTCTCCGGGGTCGTCCTGCTGCTGCCGCACGGGCACGAAGGGCAGGGGCCGGAGCACTCCAGCGCGCGTATCGAGCGCTATTTGCAACTGTGCGCGCGTGACAATATGCAGGTTTGCCAGCCGTCCAATGCGGCGCAATATTTCCACCTGCTGCGCCGCCAGGCATTGCGCAAGTGGCGCAAGCCGCTGGTGTGTTTCACGCCAAAAAGCATGTTGCGGCACCCCGAAGCGGTCTCGCCGTTGAGCGACCTGACGCGGCCGCGCTTCGAGCCCGTGGTCCTCGATCGCGAGGTGCAGAACGCCGAACGCGTGTTGCTGTGCAGCGGCAAGATCGGTCACGAGTTGAAGATGGAGCGCCGCCGTCGCAAGGACGAGTCGACTGCCATTCTCCTGCTTGACCAGATCTATCCATTCCCCGAAAGCGAATTGGAAGAAGCGCTGGGCCAGCACCCGAAAGCCCGCGACTTTGTCTGGGTCCAGGAAGAACCGGCCAATATGGGTGCGCTGTCGTTCGTGGAGCCGCGCTTGCACCGGCTGCTCGGTCCAGGCGTCCGGACGATCAAGCGGGCGGCCAGTGCCACCCCCGCCACAGGCTCTCACAAGGCTCACGAACTGGAGCAAAAAACGCTGTTGAACATGGCATTTACGATGGTAAAACGCTAGTTTTTGGTCGAAATTGCACCCCGAAAGCCGCGCTCTAAGGCGCGGCTTTTCCATTTCAGGGCCTGCCACGGGTTGCCCCGGGAGCATACGAAATATGAAATTTAGGAGGTACACTCGACCGGCTTATAGATTCCCGTATTTATTTGTAAAAGTCGTCCGTATGCTGCTGAAAACAAAAGGGCTACTTTGGTTATTCTCGTGCAGTGACTCTATCCAGGTATTGAGCTCGAATTCCGTCAGTGCCTACCTAGAAGCGGAGAGAGACTGAATGATTACAAATTTAAAGAAACTGTTGACCTTGGGACTCCTGATCGCCCTGGCCTCGGTGTTTGGGTTAGGCCAAGCGATCAGCGGTGACCTGGTCGGAACCGTACGTGACGGTTCCGGTGCCGTGTTGCCGAGCGTCACGGTCGAAGTGACGAACCTCGCAACAGGCCTGAAGCAATCTCAGCCCACGACCTCGATTGGTGAATATCACTTCACCAACCTGCCGGTCGGACATTACAAAGTGAGCGTAGCTGCCAACAACCTCAGCGGCGGCTTCGCGGACGTGGAAGTGCAGTTGAACAAGACGGCGACCGCCAACGTAGTCGCCCAAGTCGCAGGTACCGGTACGACCGTGGAAGTTACGGGGCAGACCGAAACCATCGACACCACGACAGCGCAGATCCAGAACACCTACGACCAGAAGCAGCTGCAAGATCTACCGTCCGCTTCGGTCGGCTTGGGCGTACTGAACCTGTCGCTGCTGGATGCAGGCGTTGCGAGCAGCGGCGCCATCGGCGTGGGCACGGGGCCTTCGGTCTCCGGTCAGCGTCCGCGCAACAACAACTTCACCGTAGAAGGTGTGGACAACAACAGCAAGTCGGTGACCGGCCCGATCGTCCAGATCCCGAACGATGCGGTGCAGAACTTCACCGTGTTGCAGAACCAGTTTTCCCCGGAATTCGGCCACTCGTCCGGCGGCCAGTTCAACCAGACGATCGTCAGCGGCACGAACCAGTTCCACGGCCGCTTGTATGAATATTTCCAGAACCGCAACTTGAACGCGATCGACGCGCATACGGCTCTCACCGAGACGGGTACGCCTTTCAATCCGCGGTTCGACAACAACCGATTTGGTGGACAAATCGGTGGTCCGATCATCAAGGACAAGTTGTTCTTCTTTACCAACAATGAGTACAACCCGCAGGGCTTTGTAACCGGTGGTTACTACATCTGCTCACCGACAGCGCTCGGTTATCAGCAGATCGCCGCACTTTCCGCGGCGGGTGTAGGCACCGCGGGTTACGGGATCAACCCGACGAACCTGCAGGTTTACCAGCAGTACATGGGCACGGCGCCGGCTTCATCGGTAGGCAGCCCGAACTGCCCAGGCAGCCTGGATGCCACGGACAATGCGTGGGTATATCCCGGCACGGCGAGCAATCCTTATCCTTCGGCGGCGACCGGCTATCAAATTGGCCAGGTCAACACCAACTCGTCGTACTTCACCAACCAATTCACCACCACAAACGCGATCGACTACAACATCTCGCAGAGAGATCAGCTGCGTGGCCGCTGGGTTTATCAGAAGAACGATTCCACGGACACTGCCGCTAACCTTCCGAGTTTCTGGACCCCAATCCCGGTTCGGAATACGCTGGTCACGATCAGCGAATATCACACCTTCACTCCGAGCCTGACGAACGAGTTCCGGGCGGGCTTCAACCGGAACACGCAGTTCTTCACGGTTGGGCCACAAACCTTCCCGGGGTTGAGCGTTTTCCCGAACCTGGTGTTCTTTGACACCTCGGCGCAGCTTGGCCCGGACGGCAACGCTCCGCAGTTCGGCATTCAGAACATTTACCAGGCGACGAACAACGTGAGCTGGGTAAAGGGCCACCACAACTTCAAGTTCGGCGTGGAAGGCCGCAAGTACATCAGCCCCCAGGGCTTCACGCAGCGCGCCCGCGGCGATTACGAATGGAGCTATACCAGTCAGTACCTGTATGACTACGCTCCGGACTACATCGGCGAGCGTTCGGCGGGCAATACCACCTACTACGGTGACCAGAGCGCCATCTATGCTTACGGCGCCGACCAGTGGAAGGTATCGCAGCACCTGACTCTTGACCTGGGTGTGCGCTACGAGTTCACCTCGGTTCCGTACTCGGAGCGTCTCCAGACGTTGAACCAGATCGCCAGCGTGCCTGGACTGATCAACTTCAGCGAACCTCAACCGCAGTACAAGAACTTTGCTCCCCGTATCGGGTTTGCGTACTCGCCGGGCACCTCGGGCGACACGTCGATCCGCGGCGGTTTTGGCATAGCGTATGACGTGCTGTTTGACAACCTTGGCTTGCTGACTGTTCCTCCGGAGCTTGGTTCAACCTGCGACGTAGGCAACACGCCCAGCCCAACCTGTTACTACGGTCCCGGCGGCAGCGGAGCCTTTACGCAATTCCTGGCCAGCGGTGGATTGCCGGCCGGCAATGGCTCGGGCGTGACGATGTTCCCGGACCAGGCATCAGCCGCATCAGCGACGGGTGGGTATGTTCCGAACCAGGTGCTGCCGTACACCGAATCCTGGAACTTCGGGATCCAGCACGTCTTCGCCAACAAGTACACGTTGGATGTCCGTTACGTCGGAACCCGCGGAGTTCACCTGCCGGTGCAAGACCGCATCAACCGTCAGTCGATCGTAAATGCTTCGAACGCTCTGCCTACTTACCTGACGGCTCCTTCACAAGCCACGCTCGACGCTCTTCCGAACACCCTGACAGCCCTGTTGGCTGATCGTTCGGCGGGTGGTGAATACGTTCCGGCTTACCTGGCGAACAACTTCACCTCGAGCATCACCTCTTACCAGCCCTATGGCAACTCGCTGTATCACGGGTTGCAGACGCAGTTCAGCCGCAACTTCACCAACGGCCTGCAGTTCCAGGCCGCCTGGACCTGGAGCCACGCGTTTGACGATTCAACCGCCGAAGTATTCTCGACGCTGTTGACCCCTCGTCGTCCGCAGGACTTCCAGAACGTTCACGCCGACTACGGTACGTCCGCTCTTGACCGCCGCCATCGCGTGACCGTGGAGCTGCTGTACGACTACGCCGGTTTCAAGAACTCGAACTGGTTCATGAAGAACGTCGTCTCGAACTGGGAAGTCGCTCCGGTTTACACCTTCCAGTCTCCTGAGTATTGGGATGCGCAGAGTGGTGTTGACTCCAACCTGAACGGCGATACGGCGGGCGACCGCACGGTCATCAACCCGGCAGGTATGCCGGGAACGGGATCGGGCGTTACCGCTTTGACGAATACCAATGGCGACGTCGTCGCGTACCTGGCTAACAACCCGAATGCACAGTACATCCAGGCGGGCGTTGGCGCGTTGGCGACGGGAGCGCGTAACACCGTGGCTCTCCCGCACATCAACAACTTCGACCTGACCGCAGTGAAGAGAATCAGTTTGACTGAGCGCTTCAAGTTCGAATTCCAGGCTCAGGCACTGAACGTCTTCAACCACTCGCAATATATCGGCGGTTACGTCAGCTCGGTTGCCCCGATTGGGTTCACGGCAGTTAACAACTTCGTGGACGTCAGCTCGACAACCTTCAACCAGCCTCAGCTGTTCTTCTCCAACAATCCGCGAACCATGCAGCTTGTCGGGAAGTTCATCTTCTAAGTTGAGTAACTCCTCAGGAGAGGAAACTCTCCTGAACTTCGGGCCCGCCTTAACGGCGGGCCTTTTTCTTTTTGTGCAATAAAACCGAAGCAGGTCGGAGAGGGGGCTACTGGTTGAGCGCTCTGCGGATCAGCTGCACGAGGGCGGAAGGCTTAAAAGGACGCACGATGCGCTCGGTCGTATTCCCATCGGGCAACGGCGTCGCGGCGGCCTCCGGGCTCACCAGCAGGAAGACTTCGGGCCGGCTGGCGTCAGGGCCGCGACGCAGGCTCTGAAGAACGCCGGCGGCGCCTTCTGGCGGCAGCCCATCGATGACGATGGTACGCGGGGCGACGCTATGATCGATCGCGGCGAGCTCCCGGATGCCGTCTGCAACGTCGTAGTACATATCCACCGAGTATCCACGCATCTCCAGAAGATGCCGCAAAGGCGCGGAGATGGCTGCGTCGGCGCAGACAATGGCGACATCAATACGTGCATCTTCGGTGCCGGTGAGGGACGAAAACACTCGCCGGCCTCCCGCCGCCTTTGCCTTGTAGAGCGCCTCGTCAGAAAGACGGTAGAGCGAGTGCAGATCCTTGCCTTCTGCCGGAAACTCCGCCACCCCTGCGCTGAAGGAAACGCGGAACCGGGTACCCGGGCTGGGCTCGAATTCATGATCCTCCAGCCGTTCCAGGACTTCGGCAATGCGTTCGATGGCAGCCGCGCGCCGCATGGCAAACATGGCAATCACGAACTCCTCGCCTCCCCAGCGAGCCACCACGTCCTCGCTGCGAAACGATTGCCGTAACAATCCGCCGAGGAACTGCAAGACGTCGTCGCCAGCCTGGTGGCCGTAGGTATCGTTGACCCGTTTGAACTTATCGAGATCGACGACCGCGACGGAAACGGGCAAACCATGTCGCTCGGCGAGGCGCAGATAGTTCGCAATCACGACGCTGGAACTTCTGCGGTTGCGGACGCTGGTGAGCTGATCGTAGTCCGACAAATTACGGTAAAGGCGGTCGCGGTCCAGACGGTTGCGGACGCGGGTCGTGAGCTCCAGCTCGATAATCGGCTTGGGAACGAAATCGTCCGCGCCGGCCGAGAAAATGCTGGTCACGGTCTGCGCGTCACTGTTTACGCTAAGAAACAGGATGGGCATCCGATTCCACTGCGGATCATTGCGGACAGCGCGGCAGACCTCCAGCCCGGAGAAGTTCGGCATCTCGAGATCGAGGATCACCAGGTCAGGAGCGTTTTCCTCCAGGGCATTCCAGAAGAGGCGCGGGTCCGAAATGGAAGTAACGCGGATCGAATGCTTTTCCAGCATTGCCTTGATGGCGTTGAGTACTTCGGCATCATCATCGACGGTGAGCACCTTGAAATGCGCGGTCTGGAGATCGAGCAGGTGTTCGCAGGTATCGACGATTTCGCTCACCGGGACATTGTTCGGGAGAAATCCATGGGCTCCGATTTGCGCCGCCGTCACGCGATCTTCAAAGGTATCGACCGAGGTGAGGGCGAGGACCTGCATGGGAGAGCGGGACATGAGGAAGTCGCGGACCTGTCCGGCATATTCGTTGCTGATCGCGTGACCCGTCATCTCGACGGAGGCGAGGTTGAAGACGACGATGTCGAATTCCGCCTCGTGAAGCGCTTGGCGCGCGGAGGGAAAATCGGTGACGATGCGCGGGTCGATGCCCCGCTTTTCCGCGTTGGCGAAGATTGCCTGCGCGACTTCTTCGTTGTTCTCGACGATCAGAAGCCGCCGCCGCCGTTCCGGTGGAAGAGCATCGACGCTGATATGAAAGAACTCGATCAGGACCCGTAGGCGGCTGGTCAGGAGCGGGATATTCGCAGCGAGCAGTTCACTGGGAGAGTTGTCTCTCAGGAAGTATTCGATCTCGCGCGCCACCCCAGTGCCTTCGGAGAGGCCGAACATGCCGAGAGACCCCGCGAGTTTGTGTGCGTCCGAGCACGCCTGCTCCCGAAGCGCCTGGTCCGATGCGGATTCCGGAAGGCGGCGGCAGAACTCATCGATGGTGTCCATGCGTTGCAACAGCACGTCGCGGTTCTTGTTCCATACTGCCGCAAGCATGGCCTTCGTCTGTTGGATGGAACTGGAATCGGACATTAGGTTACTTTGGCCAGCCAAGCGCGTCGGCGAGGTCAGACGACAAGGTGAGCGGATCAAATGGTTTCGACAGAACCGCGGCGGCCCCGAGACTGGCGAAGCGGGCGCGCTCACCGGGCTGCACTTTGGCGGTGAGAAACACGATAGGGATATGGGCGGTAGAGGCTTGCGACTGGAGCTTGCGCAATGTGGTCGGGCCATCCATATCAGGCATCATGACATCGAGGAGGATGGCGTCGGGCTGCCGATCCGCGGCGATGATGAGGGCAGAAGTGCCAGACGCCGTCGTCAGCACTTCGTACCCGCCGATGGTCTCGAGGCTGAGGGCAGCGACCTCACGAATGTCGTCCTCGTCGTCAACGATCAAAACTTTCTTAGGCATCCGTGTTCCTGGTAATGCGCATGGTCAACGGAAGCGATCGAGCATCACTTCCGAAAAACGTTTGCTGTCTTACGAGGGGAGCACCGAGTTGGGGACTCCGTCCGCTTGCGGCACGATGCCGGTCGCTTCCGGCTGGAACCGCGGCAGCAAAACGAAAAACTCGCTTCCTTTCGCCTCCACACTGTCGACCCAGATGGCGCCACCGTGCTGTTGCACGATACTGCGGCAGATTGCGAGGCCGAGACCGGTTCCCCCCTTGTCGCGGGAATCGGAGGCATCGACTTGCTGAAACCTCTCAAAGATCGTCTGCAGTTTGTTCGACGGAATTCCCCGTCCCTGGTCGCGAACGCGGATGAGCAAGCCCGCGCCGCGGCGCTCCGAAGAAAGAGTGACCGTACTTCCGGGCATGGAAAACTTGATGGCGTTACTTAAGAGATTGGTCAAAGTCTGCAGCATGCGGTCGCGGTCCGCGAAGACCGTCCCCCGGGCTGGATTGGACTCCAATCGGATGCGATTGCCTTCCGCCAGGGCATGCATGGTGGCGCTGGCCTGCACGATCAGGTCTGCCGCATCGACCGGCTGAATATCGAGGGCGATTTTCCCGGACTCAATCTTCTCGATATCGAGGATGTCGTTGATCAGCCTTACCAGGCGCTCGGTATTCTTCAGGGCAATATCGAGCATCCGTTCCGCTTTCTCGGGATCTTTCCGAAGTACGCCCCCGGCCAGCAATCCCAGCGAGCCGCGGATGGAAGTGAGAGGAGTTCGCAACTCGTGGCTGACCACGGAGATGAATTCATTCTTCATGCGATCGATTTCGCGGCGCTTCGTGACATCCTGAAAAATCGCATTGCAATATTCCACTCCGGCAATGCCATAGCGGCAATTGATGGTGCCTTCCGCCAGGATCGCCCGGCCATCCTTGGCGCGGAACGTCAGTTCGACTCTATCGAGTGAGCCAGTGACGACCGCATTCTCGACAATAGACTTGCAGTTTTCTTGCTCCTCGGGAGGCACCAGGTCGAACACATTCATCCTGGCGAATTCTTCCCGAGAGTACCCGAAGGTATGCAACCAGGCCGAGTTCAGATGCAGGATCGCTCCATCGGGCGCGAAGGTGAGAATGAGGTCGGCTGAATTCTCAAATAGATAATGGTAACGATCTTCGTTCTCGGTGATTTGCTTTTCGGCGCGTTTGCGCGCGATGAATTGCCCGATCTGTGCGCCGACAGTATTGAGCATGGAGAGCAAGTCGTCATCCACGTGGCGGCTACGGAGGCTGAACAACGTGAAGACCCCGATCACTCCATCCCGCGAGCGGATCGGGAACCCGACCGCCGCCTTCAGCGAAAGCGCTTCGACCTCCATCTTGCGCACAAAGTTCTCTTCATGCGAGATGTCCGGGACATGGATGGCGGTGGCGCGCTGCCATACGCGGCCGGCAAGACCTTCGCCCTGGCGGATGCGGGTGTGCTGGCTGGTGTCAAGAAATGCCCGCAAATCGAAGCCCGGCAGGGACCATGCGTAGTTGAAAACCAGGCTTGCACCGTCTGCATCTACTCCCCAGAATTCGCTCAGTTCCCAGTCGAGGTTGTTGCACAGGGCCTGGAGAATTTCGGGGATCGACTGATCGAGGCTGACGGCCTCCGCGAGCACGCGCGCCACGGCATTCTGCACCTCGAGTTGCGCCCGCGCCCGGTTGCGTTCCGAGATGTCGCGGGCGTTGATTACGATGCCGTGCAACACCTCGTCATCCAGCAGGTTGTTGGCGACGATCTCGGAAGTCACATGATCGCCGTTGGATTTTCGAAGCCTCAGTTCCTGGGGGAGCGAGTACCCGGGATGCGATGCGATCTGGTAGAAGGACTGGCGCGCCATTTCCACATCGCCGGGATGGATCAGGTCGAAGATCTCGCGCCCGATGAGGTCATCGACCTCAAAGCCAAGCAGGCGTTCGACGGCGGGACTGATGTATTGCAGCCGTCCTGCGGGATCGATGATCGCCACCATGTCGCTGCTGTTCTGGAGAAGGGCGCGATAGCGGCGCTCGATCTGGTTCTTGGCGGCCTCGGCTTCCTTGCGGCGGGTAATGTCGCTGACGATGAAAACGAAGCCAATGATGGAGCCGTCCTCGTCGTGCATGGCGCTGGTCGAGAGCAGCCCGGCGAAGCGCGATCCGTCGCGGCGGATAAAGGTCCATTGGTTTTCGTCGGTTGTCCCGAGCTTGGCCTTGGCAACCAGGGCGTCCAGACCGGGTGCGATGCTCTCTCCGAAGAAGCGGCTTGCTTGTTCGGCGTGCCGTTGCAACTCCGCCGGATCATGCAGGACCACCGGCGTAAGGCGTCCGACGACCTCGCTGGAATGGTAGCCAAACATTTGTTCCGCAGCGGAATTGAAGGTGGCGATGGTGCCATCCGCATGGGTCGAGATAATGGCGTAGGTCGCGCTGTTCAGGACGGCGCGTTGCATTGCAGTAAGGCTATTCAGCCTGCGCTCCACCGCTAAGCGCTTGCGAATGTCCCGTTGCAGGACCAACCCGGCAAGCGCGAGAAAAATCAGGCCGATGGTGCCGCCAAGGAGGATACTGCGGAGCGAGCGTTCCGCGCTTTGGCGCTGGATGTCGGTACGCGCGGCCAGGAGTTGCGTTTCCGACGCCGTAAGCTCAGCGACCTTCGCCTGGATCGCGTCCATCCTGTGCTTGCCCTCGGAAGACAAACTTTCATCCAGCTCGCGTGTGAGCCCATTGGCGCGCCGTTGCTCCAAGGTGTGGTTCATATACTGGATCTTGGATTCCATCAGGCGAAGGAGGTCGTGCAAGCGGGCTTGTTGCGCAGGGTTATCGGCGGTGAGGCGGATCAGCCGCCCGTGGGTGAATTCGGCGGCACGCACGTCTTCCTGGTAGGAAGCGAGGAACTGCTCGTTTCCGGTGACGATGTAGCGTCCCTGGGCGGATTCCGCTTTCTCCAGCCGATAGATCAAGTCATCCAGGTTGCTGATTACTTCTTCGGTATGCGAGATCCAGGAACTGTTTTCGATGAGCGAGTTGGTGGTGCGATAGGAGACCCATCCAAGGATGACAATGATTGCCATGCCGAAGAGAAACGCGAGGGCAGTAACAGGACGCAACGAACGCAGCCCCCGCTCTGGCCGCGCCGGTAGAACGTTGTCCGCTGCGCCTCCCGATGGCATGTCGTTGAGCATTCGCGACCCTGGCCTTCATTCCTCCGCGATGCAGTGTATTGTCGCTCTTTTACGCGTCGAAGGGAATTGGCATTACCCTATCTAGGCCCGCCGCGCCAGGTTGTGGTCGAGCGCGAACAATGCGAGTTCGAGGCGGGTGGACATTCCCACCTTGTCGAAGATGTGCGTCAAGTGGCGCTTCACCGTTTCTTCACTGATGGTGAGACGACCGGCGATCTCGCGGTTTCCACAGCCTTCCGTCACCAGAGTCACGATTTCCAACTCCCGCGGGGTAAGGCCGAAATCGTTGCGCGGCGCATCGGAACGAGTGCTGGCCGCCAGCTCATTCAGCAGCTGCACCACGTTCGGAACGATCTTGCCGTCGAGCCAATATTGGCCATCGAGTACGGCCCGAATCGCGGAAACCAGCTCTCCCAGAGCATCTTTACGTACCACGCCGCGCGCGCCGAGCTGCAAAGCCTGCAGCACTTGCTGCTTCGTAATCGAGGCGCTCAGGACTATGGTTCTCACCAGGAAGTCGGTGCCGGTCATTTCCTTCAGTGCGTCGAGTCCCGGCAGGTTCGGCATGAGGAGATCGAGAAGCAAAAGATCCGGCTTGAGATCCCGAGCCATGCGCACCGTTTCCTCCCCGTTCTTTGCTTCGCCGGCGATGGCGAATTCAGGGCCGGAGGAGAGCATGTTGCGGAGGATCTCGCGGACGATCGGGTCATCGTCCGCAATCAGAATCCGGGCTGTGCCGCGGGCGCTCGTCGGTTTCACTTGAGCCACGGAATTTGCTCCTGTAGTAGGGTAGTCAGGATAAGCCTATGAAGTGATAGCACATTCCCTGGCCGAGGGGAACTGCGCCCTACGGGATTGTAAATGTGGAATGTCTTTCCACGATAGAGGTGCGCTCTACTACTTGAGTGGGATAGTGACGGGCGGACGGGTTAGGCAAAATGCCTTCAACCCGTAAAAGACCATGCGGGGCGCGCTGGAACCCCGGCCTACGAGCAAGGCCACCAGGCCCCCGCAGGGCACTCATAACAATCCTTTCGAACGCAAAAAGCCTGCCAGAAGCAGGCTTTTGCGTTTTCGGTTGAAAGAGTAGGTGCTGCTGCCCAGTTACCGATCAGTTTCCTCAATGCATCCGAAAGCCAGTTGCAGAGACTCTAAAAAAGCGACTGGAGGTGCTGGTGATTCCCAAGTGCGTGGCGGCAGGAATTCTCTGTTCTCTCATCCCCTTAACAGGCTGCGGTTCAGCAGCCAGCAGCAGCACCTTAACGCCGACGACCGCGGCGCCCAAACAGCAAGTCAAAAACATCATCGTCGTCACCATGCAGAACGCAAGCTTCGACCACTTATTCGGAACGTTTCCCGGGGCGAACGGGCCGATGCCTGGGGATCCGGGGTACGTGGAGGTCGATTCGACGGGGGCACAAGTCTCTCCTTTCCTGCTGACCGACTTAGCGCCGCCGGCGCTTCCGGAGGGCCCAGCGGCCTTCCAGGCGACAATGGATGGCGGCCAGATGGATAAATACGCGTTCTACAACGGCGCGATCTCCATGGGCTACTACAACAACACCACCCCGGGTATTGCGACCTTGTGGTCTTATGCGCAGCAATACGCGCTGGCCGACAACTTTTTCAGCTCTGTGATTGGGGAGGCCCCGAGCAACCAGCTCTACATGGTGGCGGCGAACGACAATGGCTCACCGTACTCCGTGCAGCCTTCGTTCGGACCCTGCCAGCAGCCCGATCCGGCAGCGGCGCCGCTCGGTTTTCCCAACGTGGCAGACCAGTTGACCTCAAAAAACATTCAGTGGGGCGTGTACCAGCAGGACCTGGGAAACTGCGCGGCATACCTTCCGCTGCACGACCCATTCCAGTTCTTCACGAGCACGCATGCTTCCCCGAACATTCGCGACTATTCTCAATTTCAGAACGATCTGGCGGGGAATACCTTGCCGGCTGTGTCCTTCATTTATCCGAACAACGCCAGCGATATGCACCCCGGCTACGGTTCGATGGAAGTGGGAGCGGCCTTTCTCGATTCCCTGATCCAGGCGGTGCAAAGCTCGGCCTACTGGAACAACACAGCCATCCTCGTAACCTGGGATACAGGGGGCGGTTGGTACGACCACGTGGCGCCGCCGGCCGTGGATTCTCAGGGCCTTGGATCGCGTGTGCCCTTGCTGGCGATCTCTCCGCTGGCGAAGAAGGGCTACATCTCCCACACCCAGCTGGAACATGTATCGATTCTCAAGTTCATTCAATCGACGTTCGGGCTGGCGTCCCTGAATCCGCGCAATGATGTGGCTTCGGATCTCACCGACTTGTTTCAATAGCGGGCCGCTCTGCGGACGATGACGAGGGCGCGGCAGAATGGGAAGGTAGGCTGGTGGGCCCGGTAGGATTTGAACCTACAACCAACGGATTATGAGTCCGCTGCTCTAACCGTTGAGCTACAGGCCCGTAGCATGCAACTGCATGATTTTACTGCAAGTGCTCCTGCTCTGCGGTTGCTATGTTGTTCGTTTTCCCCGCTGAATTTGGCGATTTCTAGCCAAGGGTAAATGCTCGTGAAGGAAGTTGCACGGGGCAGCGGCTCGCGCCAACAATCGGCGGCGAGCTGGAAAACGTAAACGAGTGATGAGTCCCGCAGCTCGGGCCAGGATTGCGGCAGCGTTAAGCGTAGGTGGGCGTCAGCGAAGAAGGCTGGAAAATCTCGATTGTGTCACCAAGGCCAATTTACGTTTTCCGCATTCCTACGAGGTTCGTCGAACCCAGAGTGAAGTCATCACCCTTCGAGATTCATAACCCGTAGAGACAATCCAGAGACCGCGCAATCCAACCGCGACTGACGATAGGCCCTGTCCCCTGGGAAGCTGCCAGGCGGGCTGGTTTTCAGCCACCAACGCAAAGACTTGTTTTCAGCGGGCAAAAGCTTCGCTTCCATGGTCAGGAACTCTCAAGCAGAGTCTCTGCCGAGGGTACTGGTACCAACGGACTCTTTGTGTAATGGCGCATGTGCCGTTAGATGGCTGCATGCACTTCAAACTAAATCATGCCAGCTTTTTTGCCGTTCGACTCGCCCTTTTCCTCGGAGTAACGGTATTTGCCGCAGGCAGCGTCACGGTAACTTCGCCTAGCGAGGGATCGACTGTGACCTCCTCCGTTCACGTCGTGTCCACATCTGCCTCGACGCAGGGAATTACCCGCACGATGATTTATCTCGACAACAAGGTCGTGTATAACGTCGCATCGAAGAGCGTGGATACGAACATCGCAGCCGGTTCCGGCAACCATGCCCTGGTGGTTCAGTCCTGGGATACCACCGGCACCGTGACAAAGTCCTCGCGCATCCATTTCACGGTTTCGTCCTCCGGAACTCCCGGCGGCACGAAGAATTACACTGACATCAACCGGATGGGTGGGTGGGATTCCTGCGATAAGTGTGCAGGCGCGAAGGGCGACGGCGCCACCGCCGTCCACGTTATGAGCCAGAATATTAGCTCTCCTGCACTCGATGGCAAGTCTGCGGAGTTCTACCTGAGGGGAAGCAAGGCCTATTCCAACGCGCTCTGGTGGAAGCAACTGGGCGCCAATCCCAACGTCAGCAACTTCACCTACGACCTCTATTTCTACTTAAAGAATCCGAGCGCGGCACAGGCTCTCGAGTTCGACGTGAACCAGTCTTTGGGCGGCAAGAAGTACATTTTCGGTACGGAGTGCGATATCAAGGGCAAACACGCTTGGATGGTGTACAACGCTGCCGGCCACGCGTGGACGAATAGCGGAGTCGCCTGCACCATGCCTGCCGCATACACCTGGAACCACCTCACGTTGGAGTTCCAGCGCGCCAACGGACAGGTGAAGTTCGTCTCCGTTACCCTGAACGGCAAAAAGAGCTATTTCAACCGCAGCTACGGCGCGGCGACGGGCGGCGCCAAGGAACTGAATGTTGCGGTGCAGATCGACGGCGACGGCCAGAATACGGCGTACAGCGAGTGGGCCGACAAGATCAACCTAAGCACCTGGTAGCCTTCAGGCCCTTGCTCTAACCGTTGAGCTACAGGCCCCGTTCGTGGAACTGATTGATTTACTGCAGAGATCGATCCAGCCGCGATTTGGCTTTGCAAGCGAGTCGCGGCGCGCGATTTCAGTGTTTTGGTCTCCACCGAGGCTTCGACTCGGCGACCACGCCCGTTCCGATAGGAGGAGCCGCACCGCGCTCTCCCGTCAGGGTCACTGCAAAATGTTTGGCGAGGTCGGCGGGCATAAGGTGCCAGGGTTCGGCCTCACGAAAAATCTCGCCGATGCGCTCGAGGGAACGCGCTACGAGAGCGGAACAGATCTGCTGGCCATCGACGCCGAAGCCCAGCTTGCCGCCGGTCAGCAGGGAGAAAGCGATGCTGACAATCGTCAGCCAGCCATAGGAGTCCTGCAGGCAGAAGTTGGCGAAGCTTACTGCCTCGTCCCGGTCGATCCCGTCAGTCTCGTTGGCCAGGTGCACCACCACATACTCTGTATCGCGATAGACTTCGATATTCCGCTTCTGTACACCCCCTCCGAGCGCCTCGACGATATTGCCATCGTCATCGACGAAGATCGCGGCATGGCTCCAGTGGGCGAAGACTTTCTCACTCCCCCGGTAACGAATCGCCTCGCCGATCCGGATCAAGGTTCCAAAGATTCCTGTTGAATGGGTGAGGATGAAGTCTCCCGGGCGAGCCGCCGGAGCAGCCGTGGTTGCGTCGGCGGGAGATGTGGCGGTCCGAACCGATTGGTGCGGGCCGTAGCGAACTACCAAATGCTGGGAGGGTGGTTGCATCGCCGCGGAGGACATTCTGACCTCCTGAAGGATGCAAATTCTGGCACCGAAGGCGGAGAACTGCAAGGGCAGAAGTTCAGTCTATCGAGGTACTCTTCACTTTCGTGGCGCGCGGGCCGGGGTTGGCGAACTTCGATCCACCGACTTCTACCAACTGACCATTCTCCGCTAAGGAACGGCACGCAGCTTCGACGGCTGCGACCACCTGGAGCGCGATCCAGGTATTGTTTTCAGCTTCTACCCCGTACTCCACCCAATCGAGGAAGGCATGGGTCTGGTCGAGAAGCGGCTCGGTACTTTCGAGGCAGGGAGAGACCAGGTCGCCGTTACGATAGGTGAGCTGGTATTCGCCGAAGGAATGGGGCGCGGGCATCATGGTGGCGCCGCTGTCGTAAAGCTTGATCTTCTCGTTGGCGAGGGTGTCGTCATAGACCACCATCTTCTTACTGCCAACTACGACGGTCCGCCGAAGCTTGTTGGGAGCGAGCCAGCTTACCTCGATGCTCCCGATGGCTCCCGAAAGAAATTCAAGATGCAAGGAAGCGAAGTCGATGTTGCGGCCGACGCAGGCGCGGCCCACCGCAGAGATGCGCGCGGGGCACTCCCGCATCCAGTAAAGCAGCATGGAGAGGTCATGAGGCGCGAGGTCCCAGATGACGTTGACGTCCTGGCGGTGGATGCCGAGGTTCACGCGCTGCGAGCTGAGCGAGAACACTTCGCCAAGCGTTCCGTCGGCGATATAGCGCTGGATCTTTCGGACCGCCGGGCTGTAGAGGAAGGTGTGTCCCGTCATGATGGCGAGCTTGCGCCGTAGAGCCAGTTCTACCAGTTCCGCGGCCTCTCCATACGAAGAAGTGAGCGGTTTCTCGACAAAGACTCCCTTGCCGGCCATGAGTGCCTGTTTCGCAATCGCGTAATGCGATTTCACCGGAGTCGCGATCATGACTGCATCGCAAAGGGTGAGCATCTCCTCGAGGCTCGTGACCGGCGTTACGGAGGGGAAGCGGCCGAGTACCTGTTGCAGAGCCTTGGGGGAGGCGTCATAACAAGAGACAGTTTCGCAGCGACTGGTTCCTACCAAGTTTCGAACCAGGTTGGGTCCCCAATATCCACAGCCGACTACGCCGACTTTCACGATTGCCCTCCAGGAATGTCGCGGATCACGTTGGCAGCGGCGGAAGTCTCCTCCACGGGTATCGCGGCGACCGGCAGGGAAGACGCCTTGGTATCCATGTCGAGGCAGCTCAGGATGCCGCGGCGAAAGTTCTGAACCATGTTTTCGATGGTGTGCTGAAATCCGCTTTCCGTAGCGCCGGCCCGCAGCCGCGCGAGCGATTGCGGATCCTCCAGCAGGCGCACCGTCGCGTCAGCATAGGCCTGCGGCTGGTGCGCGGTCACAAGACCGTTGTTTCCATGAGACAGGTAACTGATTTCCGGCCCGTGTGTCGGAAGTTCGGTGGTCAGCAGGGGCAGGCCGGCAGCGAAGCTGTCGAGGATCGCCAATCCGACGGCGCCGGGAAGAAGAAAGACGTCCGCCATTTTCAAGAGCAGCGCCTTCTCACGTCCGACCCGCGGACCGAGGTAGCGGATGAAGCGCTCGCGAGCGGCGACGATCTCAACGTGCTCCCGCAGCGGCCCATTGCCTACGATTACCAGGGTGAACTCCGGGATGGCCTTGCGGATAAGCTTGCCGGCGGCAAATAAAAAGTCGAGATGCTTGTTGGCGCTGAGGTTGCCGCAATACAGCCCAACCGGACCGCTGCTCACGCCGACCGAGTACCGCGCGTTGCGCAGAATATCTCCGGAGATTCCCGCGATTTCGCGTTGCAGTTCTCCAGTGTCGATTGCATTTTCGATCGCCGTGATGCCGCAACTGACGCCGTGGCGGCGCAGGTTATCGGCGGAGGTGCGGGTGTAGGGAAACCACCAATCGACGGCATTTGCGGTCACGTAGCGGAGCCACTCACCCGGCCGGGTCACCTTTGCCGGCGTAATATTCCCCTTCCCCCAGAAGGCGACTTTCTTGATTCCACCCGCTCGCAGCGCCAGCAACAAAGGATTCAGCAGCAGCTTGTGTTCGTTGGGCGTGATCACCAGATCGGCGGCAATGATCTCTTGCCACGCCGACTGGTAAACGAAGCGGTCGGCGATCCAGTAGGAACTGACTTGTCGCCCGTAAGCAGGCGGAAGGAGGACATTGTCCCGGCGTGCGGCATGAGCGGAATTTGGATTCCCGTACAGCACGCGCAACTCGATGCCATCCGCTTTCAGGCGCGCATGCAGCGTGTCAAAGAACGGCCGGCGGTAATGCTTGATGTGTGCGGCAAGAAAAACTACCCGGGCGGCCATCACGACTCCGTACGTACGTACGATCCAGCTATGCAGGGCGCGCTGTTGCGAACCGGCTCAATTTCGTCGCGCGAGATTTCGATCGCGATATTTTGATGGATTAACTCTATGGAGACTACGACCCGCAGGTCCGACCGGGCACGCACCAGAATGCCTTCAATGCCGGCCATGGGCCCGGAAACAATCCGCACCTGGTCGCCTACTTCGGTGGTCGGATGAGGGAAGATTCGTTGTAGCGCGGTTCCCGTGCGAAGCATCTCGATGTACGGCTCAGGCACCGTAGAGTAGCCGCGTACCCGGCCTACCAGGCTGATCACGCCGGGAATGCCCAGCACCGCAGAACGCTGCGCAGGGAGGATTCTCACGAACAGGTAATTGGGGAAAAGAGGAACGTCGAGGTTGACACTCTGCCGGTTCTTCCAGGTTCTCCGGGAGCAATAGGTTGGCAGGAACTGCTCAACTCCCCGAAGCTGGCAATAGTGGGCCACTTTCTTCTCGTGCCTCGTATTGGTGAATACAGCGTGCCAAGCTTCCGTAGAAAACTCCAGGGCGGAGGTCAAAGCGAGAGGAGTACCTGGTGGCGCGCTGGTACTTGCGGTGCGAGTTCTCAACGTGCAACCTCGGGGTGTAGTTATCCTGAGCAGGCAAGATGTAGCTTCGCCCTGAACGGCTCAACACGACACTTTGAAGTGTTCGGAAAGAAAGATTGATACTTACGGCGAAGGCTTTCAGCTAACCAGGCCGCGACAACTGTAAAAGGGTAAGGGCGTATCGCCTTACGATCTGTGACATAAAGCACGTTAGTGTGTGACCAACAAGCTGTAAGTGCAGGATAGAGAGAAGGGCTACCACGTTTGGAGGAGTAACTTTTGTAACTATGTCTTTAGGGAGCGCTTTTGGCTCAACGAAGCCATCGAGTTTAGCGCGCGGTACTTTCCTGGACGGACTCAAGGTCGGCGATAGATCGTGGCCGCTTTTCCTGGATGTCGCTCCAATCACCTTCGGAGAAGAGCTGGATGTAGTGATTGTGTGCGCGTTCCCATGCTTCCTCGTCGGGGGCGGAGCCGAAGGTCTGGGTATAAAGCGGGCTGCCGGGGAACGGGAACATAGGCACCGGCTCGCTCACCCACACACCGTGCGCTTTCAGATTTTCCTGCCAGCGCCGGATGTCGTCCCTGTCGTCGTGGTCGGTAAGGATCAGGTTCGCCTGCACCCACGGAATCCGGGCTTTCTCTTTGGCGTAGATGAGAAGCTCGGTGATCCGCTCGGTCGTCATGCGGCAGTTCTTGTTGAGTTCTTCTCGCCCGGCTTCGGTGATCGATTCGATGCCGCACTCCATCGATATACAGTGAGCACGCCCGAGCAAATCGAGCGACTCTTCATTCCAAAGATCGATGCGGGTCTGAAAGCCTATGGAGACATTGCGCTGGCTGATGTCCTCCAGCAACTGGCGCACGTTCTTGCCCACTCCGAAGATCTCGTCGATGAAGTAAACGTAATCGACCCCGCGCGCCACGACTGCGTCGATCTCGGCGATCACCGCTTCGATTGGGCGTTCACGGAATTTGTTGCGGAACAGCTGCTTGTTACAGAAATAGCAGTTCCAGGGGCACCCGCGAGCGAACTCCAGCTCGGCGCCACGCCCTTCTCCCCAGAAGACATGATGACGATGGCTGTGAGCTTCGACGTTGTAGTTCCCGAAATCGAGAGCATGCAGAGAATGCATGTCCACGGCCGCTAAGGCTGGGCTGACGTGGGGTGTGCCGTCCTTTTTGTAGAAGCAAACACCGTCGATCTGCTCCCACGGCCTGGTGGCGAGATCGAGGATCGCCTGCTCGGGCTCTCCTTTGATTGCGATGTCCGCGCCGGTCTTGCGAAGGACTGCCACTGGAGTCGCCGAAGAGTGCGGCCCGATACAGACGGTGGTTGCGCTCGTGTCCAGCGCCCGGAAGTATTCCATCGGGACGCGGAGTTCCGGCGGGGGACAACGCCAGAACAAATAGGAAGGCGCGGTTGGAATCACCAGGAAATCCGGACGAAAAGCCGAAACGCGACGCTGTACCTCTGCGAGCGGGAGATTGTCGATTTGCGCATCGACCAGCAACGCTCGATGACCGGCACCCTCCACCTTCTGGATCGAGAACAGTAATTCGAGCGGGTAATGGGGATCCCGGCAGCCGAAGTAGGTCGAGCCGTCAAAGCTCCAGTTCGGATTGACGAAAGCGAATTTCATGCCGGCTGCGCCAGCTCCGGAGGAGAAGTTTGCAGTACGGCGGGCTCGGCCGGAGTGATGGCGAACAGATCACGGTTCTTCTTCCAGAATTCGTGGATGCGCTGCAGCGTCTGCCGGGGCGAGAGCTCCGGCTTCCATCCGGCCTCGCGAGCGAACTTGGAGAAGTTGGTGACGTAATAGAGTTGATCGCCGGGACGGGGCTGTTCGTATTGAACATCGAACTTCCGGCCCGTCATCTTTTCCACCATTTCCATCAATTGCAACAGCGACAGGGTATTTTCAGGTCCACCGCCGATGTTGTAGATCCGTCCTTCGGAGGAAGGAGGCAGTTGGCGGGCTGCGTCGAAGGCACGAACCAAGTCATCGACGCAGAGAACGTCGCGAACCTGCTTGCCGTCGCCATAGATAGTGATTGGTGTTCCACGCAGAGCCGAATAGAGGAAGTGGGCAACCCATCCCTGGTCTTCAGTGCCGAATTGCCGCGGTCCGGCGATACACGACATTCGGAACACGACCGATTGCAGACCGAAGATCCTTGCGTAATCGCGGACGTACTGGTCGGCCGCGCCCTTGGAACATCCGTAAGGCGAATGGAAATCGAGCGGCTGATCTTCCGAGGTCCCGGCCGGGTGACGGCTGCGATAGCGATTGCCGTCGAGGTAAACATCGGTCGATCCGAAATCTCCGTAAACTTTATTGGTCGAGGTGAAAAGAAGGAAGGGGTTCTTGCCGCTCTTGCGGGCTGCTTCCAGGACGTTGAATGTTCCCCCGAGATTCACGTCGAAATCGAGGCGCGGATCCGTCACCGAAGTTGTTACCGCGACCTGGGCGGCGAAGTGGTAAATTTCGGTTGCGTGTCGCACGACGCGTTCCACGTGGGCGGCGTCACGAACGTCTCCAACCGTGATCTGCAACTGCCCGGTATTGCCGGCTTGGTGCTGGAGCCAGTCGAGGTTATTGCGAACTCCCGGACGGGAGAGATTGTCGAAAACGTGAACCTTTGCCGCCGAATGCCGCAGGATCCAGCTTGCGAGATTAGAGCCGATAAATCCAGCTCCGCCCAGAATCAGCACCGAACGGAAACTTTCTTTTTTCATCATCGTGTTTGCAAGACACCGCTGGACCACCAGCCAAACTATTGTGCCGGTTGTCGGTTATAGGTTTGTAGATGCAGTGGAGGGGTGGATCGTTTGCCGCTGCAGCTTGTCCAAAAATTGAAACGGGGAACCCTCACAGATTCCCCGAAAAGTTCAGAGACAAAGAATATATCTAAGCGGCACGCACCGTGTCGATGGGTTCGGTATTAATCACGGTGCCGTCAGGATCGCTGAAGATCAGGAGAGCTTCGTTTTCGAGAACTCCGATACGCATTCCTTGCGAGCAGCTCTGGCATAACCAGTAGTGCTCAATCTTGCGGGTCGGCTTGCCTCCTGGCGTATGGGTTATCGTGCGTTCCACCTGGAACAATCGGCCTTCTCCCAGGTAACGAAATGGCTGAGAACAGCCCGGATTGGCGCATTTTGACAACATAGGCATCTACCGTCTAAACGAACCAAGACGTTAGATGCGCCCGTGTTCAAGGAAGTTTATTCGTCCCTGAAGCCGGATTAGTGGGGATGCGCAGAGGCCTCCGCCAGTTTCTCAAGAGCCGGAACAATGGCCAGCAGCAGCTCTGCCTGCGGCTTTTTCGCGTGGTTGATCCGTGAGAGCTGCTGACTCGCGAAATCCGGTCCGGGCTGTGTGCCGTGCTCCACATAATCGAGAGCCATCAGACCAGCAGCTCCGAGTGCGGAAAGATTTTCCGAAAGCGGGGCTGCTTCCTGAAGCAGGAACGACGATTGCAACTGCGGACGCAGTTTCGCGTCGTTGTCGCGCCAGGATGTGAGCAGCGCACGTAGGCGGTCGATCTCGGCTGGGCTCGCTTTGTGCGCAAGCAGATCGTCCACCATCTGGCTGAATTTCACAGCCACCATGCTTTCGGGGTGACTCGCGTCCACCAGGCGATTGAACGATTCCAGGCTGGTATAAACGTGGCCGGCCGAATTCTTATGCAGCTCCTCGCGCGCATATTCAGGAGGCGCCTGCACAACGTCGGCCAGAGTTTTAATTGCGGCGATGTCCTGCGATCCCACGAGCCGCTCAAGCATGGGGCGGTAATAGGAAAGATGTTGTAAGCCTACCCATTGCAGCCGCAGAGACTCCGCTTGCATGCGCGCATACATCGAGCGAACATCGCGCGTCTGCTGTGGAGACCAGAAACGCTCGGCGATCGCGGCCATGCGCGGCCAGATCCGCGAGTCCACATTTTCGGGTGTCACCATTTCCGACCACATACAGGCTTCGCCGCCGAGGATCATCTTGCTTTCTTCCGGAGTCAGATCGGCAGCTTTGCCCGAGAGCGGATCGATGGAATAGTGGAAGGCGGCAGCCTGGTAGAGGTCGAGGTAATATCCGTAGGAGAGCAGCCCGTGAAAACCCTTCCGGGCCGCATCGGCGAGGGAATCCGGACCCCGCCAGGATTGGATCACGATGGACTTCGGAAGATCCGGCGCGAGGATCTCGTCCCATCCCTCCATGGTCTTGTGGTGTTTGCTGACGATTTCCTGCAAGCGCTTGTTGAAATAGGCCTGCAAGTCGGCATTGTTTTTCATGCCGTGGGCATGAATAAATTCCTGGATCTGAGGATTCGCATCCCACGCCTTGCCATTCACCTCGTCGCCGCCGATATGGAAATACTGATCGGGGAAGAGCGAGGCCATCTCGCCGATGAATTCGTCCAGGAACTTGTAGGTTGATTCCTTGGTCGGATCGATCGCAGGATCGAAGACGCCGTACTCGCGTTCGATCGCATACGGGCCTGGGTTGCTGGCCAGTTCCGGGTAGCCGACGAACCAGGCCGTGCTATGGCCGGGAAGATCGAATTCAGGGACGACGCGGATGCCGCGGTCGCGGGCGTACTCGATAACTTCCTTTACCTGCTCCTGGGTATAGAAATGTCCATCCGATCCGAGTTGCTGCAGCTTGGGGAACTTCTTGCTCTCGATGCGAAAGCCCTGGTTGTCCGAAAGGTGCCAGTGGAAGACGTTGATCTTGACCGCTTCCATGCCGTCGAGATTGCGCTTCAGCACCTCGATCGGCAGCCAGTGGCGGCTTACGTCGATCATCAGCCCCCGCCACGGAAAACGAGGCTGGTCATGGATGGTCACGGCCGGGACAGAGAAGCCGGTTGGTGTGAGTTCCACGAGCTGTACAAAGGTTTGGAGCCCGCGAAAAATTCCAAGAGGATTCGCAGCGTTGAGGCGGGCGCCTTGCGGCGTCACCGTCAGCTCGTACGACTCGTCCTCGCCGACACTCTGAACCGCATTGCTGGCGTGGTCCGCGTGCAGGGTGAGGACCGGTTTCTTGTCGGTTGCGGCATCGAGCGCCAGTCCAGTTTCCCGGGCGATGGCTTCGGTCACGCGGAGAGCGGCGTTTTGCAGACGAGGATCTTCGACCCCGGAGCTGACGATGGAAAACGACGAATCGATCACGAGCCGCCCGGCGCCATACTGCACGCTCGCGGGCAACGGCATCAGGTTCGGAGTTTGTGCGACGGCAACCGCCATGAAGGTAAGTAGCGCAAATACAATCGAAAGCTTCGTTCGCATGAGTTCTCTGGGCAGAAGATGTTCAGCGTCCCCAAAGATACGCGATTTGAATCGATTTTGGCGGGAAACTTCGAAGGCGCGCTCAGGTTGTGGCTGCCGGGCCTGACGATTCACGCACTACAAATTCGGGCTCGATGCGAATCTCTTCCGGGAAATCTGTGCGGCCTTCGATTCGTTCTACCAGGGTCTCGGCAGCGATCTCGCCCATCTTTTGGAGCGGCTGTCGTACGGTCGTAATGCTGGGGACGACATAGGTGGCGCCGCGAATATCGTCGAAGCCGACGACGGAGATATCGTCCGGCACGCGGAGGTTTGCCTCGCGCAATGCGCGAATCGACCCGATGGCGACGATGTCGTTATAGGCAAAAAGCGCCGTAAAAGGATTCTTGCGCGCCAGCAGATCGCGCGTCAGCTGGTATCCCTGCTGCATGGGAGGTTCACGCGGATCTAGTTGCAGCGTCATCTCCGACCGAATCGGAATCCCCAGCTCGACGCCGACCTCGCAGATCGCCCTCCAGCGGTCTTCCGCGTCAACACTGGTAGGACGTCCACGCAGATAAGCGATGTCGCGGTGCTTGCCCTGCAAGAGATGCTGAAGGGCCAGACGCGCCGCCCGCTTGTAATCGAGCACGACGTTGATGACGCCCGAGGTTCGAAACTGCCCGGCAACGGCGACCGTGGGAAGTGTAGGCGCCGTCGGCAGGTTTACATCCACCGTGATGATGCCTTCCACGCCGCGGTCTACCAGAATCTCCGAATATCGTTCGATTACTTGTGGATCCTGGCGATGCACGACCGTAAGAAAGAAGTAATTTCTGCGGGTCAGCGCAGATTCGATTCCGCTGATGATCATCGCCAGGGAGGGATCGCCGATTTCCTTGGCAATCACCCCGATGGTGTAGGTACGTTTCTTGCGCAGAGTCCGTGCAAAGAAGTTCGGCCGGTACCTCAACTCTTCGGCGGCGGCGAGGATGCGGTCTTTTGTGCGCTGCGGGATCGTGCGAGCGGAAGGCGCGTTGTTTAAAACTGCCGATACAGTGCCGGGAGTAAGCCCGACATACTCGGCGAGCTGCCGTAACGTTACAACCTCTGGGGGGCGGGGTTGGACCTTCTTATCTTCGGCCACAGGGGGCCATCCTCAATGCGCACGACATTGAACCACGCACTTCGTGCAAACGCAATACGGTTGAAGATAGCCGGTAGCCTTTCCCACTGGGTTATCCTTGGCTGGCATGAGAGTGGCCTACATTTGCGATGGCGTCCGAACTCCGATTGGAAGGTTTGGAGGAGTACTGGCGGGCGTCCGCGCGGATGATCTGGCTGCTGCTCCGGTGCGCGCACTCCTCTCGCGCAATCGCGATGTGGACTGGAGCCGGCTGGACGAAGTTTATCTTGGCTGCGCCAACCAGGCCGGAGAAGACAACCGGAACGTGGCCCGCATGGCAGCCTTGCTTGCTGGGCTGCCGGTCGAAGTTCCGGGAACGACCCTCAACCGGCTGTGTGCCTCGGGGATGGATGCCATCGGATCGGCGGCCAGGGCGATTGTTGCCGGCGAGATCGAACTCGCGATTGCCGGCGGCATCGAGTCGATGTCGCGCGCGCCGTTCGTTCTACCGAAGGCCGAAGCAGCGTTTCAGCGGAAAGCCGAAATCTACGACACCACCATCGGCTGGCGCTTTGTGAATCCGCGGATGAAGGCGATTTACGGCGTCGATTCCATGCCCGAGACGGGGGAGAACGTCGCGGATGATTACGGCATCTCTCGCCAGGACCAGGATGCCTTCGCGTTTCGGAGCCAGCAGAGAGCAGCTCGCGCCAGGGCCTCCGGTTTTTTCGCGGAGGAAATGACTCCGGTTCTCGCTCCGGGCAAAGTAGGACCGGTGGAGGTCTCCGAGGACGAGCATCCTCGCCCGGATACGACACTGGAAGCCTTGGCAAAGCTGAAGCCCATTGTTCGGCCCGATGGCACGGTCACCGCCGGCAATGCCTCCGGGGTGAACGACGGTGCTGCGGCGCTGCTTCTCGCCTCCGAAGAGGCGATGCGCGCACATGGGCTCACTCCCAAGGCGAGAATCCTCGGGATGACCTCCGCCGGCGTGCCTCCGCGGGTGATGGGAATTGGGCCGGTCCCCGCGACCGAGAAGCTGCTCAATCGCCTCAAACTGTCTCTACACGAGTTCGATTGCATCGAACTCAACGAAGCCTTCGCCAGCCAGTCTCTCGCCTGCCTCCGTCAACTGGGGCTTCCCGATGACGCCGAGTTTGTGAATCCGAATGGCGGAGCGATTGCACTTGGTCATCCTCTCGGGATGAGTGGAGCGCGCCTGGTGCTGACTGCCGCGCATCATCTCGTAAAAAGCGGTAAACGCCGCGCGTTGGCCACGATGTGTGTTGGCGTCGGCCAGGGTGTCGCGCTCGCGATCGAGCGAATTTAGCGCAACTCTGGTGCAATCTTCGGGTTTCCACACCTAGTCGGTGGCAGCAGAGAACGCTGCCGCACGCATCCCAAGAGGAAGAAACTAAGGTCGGCAACGAATTTTCGCCAGACCGCATTCCTTGGAAGTGAGCGCGCGTACTGGCGATGTGGGGAATTCTTAAGAGTCTGGGCCTAGTATTCTTATTCGGCTGTCTTGCGCATGCCGATATTGGCTTAATGCTGGGAGAGTCCACGGGACAAGGCATGTCGCGCTGGACGAGCGCAGGCCACTCGGCCGTCTATCTCTCGCGCGTCTGTCCCGAAACACCGGTGCGGTTGCGGCTGTGCGCCCCCGGCGAGCAAGGTTCGGTCATCAGCAACTACATCAACTTCAACGAAGACAAATCTTACGAGTGGAACATCGTTCCGTTGAGCGTATTTCTCTACGGAGTCGAGGATGCGAAGGATCGGCCGCTCTATGCGTCGCCGGAATTACGCATGGCGCTGCAGGAGCGTTTTCGGCAGCAGCGGCTCGGAGATCTGTGTCCGGAAGGCCCATGCACCGATCCCAAGGCCCATTGGCGGGATGTGATCGCGGCGAATTTCGTGCGCGACATTTACATGTTCGAAGTCAACACCACTCTCGAACAGGACATCGCCTTCATCGAGAAGTTCAACCGCCTGCCAAATGTCGATCACTACAACGGGTTCACGCGCAATTGCGCGGACTTCGCCCGTCTTGTGGTGAATTTCTATTTTCCCGGTGCGGCGCGCGCGGACCACATGAACGATTTCTGGATGACCAGCCCGAAGGCGATCTCGAAATCGTTTACGCATTACGCGGTGAAACATCCCGGGTTGCAGTTCCACGTGGTCCGCTTTACGCAGATCCCCGGCAGTTACCGGCGAAGCACCGACGCGCGGAAGGGAACCGAGGTCGCCTTCACCTCGAAGAAATGGTTTTTCCCCATGCTCCTGCGCAGCAACGAGCTGATCATGTTCACGGCGAGTTACACGCTGACCGGACGCTTCAACCCGGAGGGTGAACTGCGCCGGCGGCCCACGGAGGCGGTCACTGCCGAGATGATCGAGAAAGAGGAAGCTCGTGCCTCCGGAAAAGTTGAGCTGGCGCACGAACTGCAATCCAGCGTGAATCGGCAGCGCGAAGACATCTTCGGCGCCGCCGAGCAGTGGGAGAAATATTCGAGCGCGCTTGCCGAATTCCACGAGGAAGCCATCGGCCGCGGTCTGATGCTGGAAGCCCACAGCGCCAAAGAACTGGCGAACTCGTTCAACGATCACGGCCACGTGGTGATCGATGACACCGGCGCTATCTGGTTGCAGTATGAAGAAGGAGATCGGTCTCGCAGGGTAGGAGTGAGCGCGAGCAACGTAAACTCTTCCGAGTCCGATGGCGAATTGGCCTACACCCTTCTCTTGACCCGCGCGAGCGCGGAACTCGCCAGCCGTCCGAAAAATCGCGAAATGCTGCCCGAGTTTGAGGCTGATTGGCAACTGCTCGAAGGCGCCCGCCGCGACCTTAACTGGAAGATCATGGCGCGACGCTTGCGCCTCTCCGAGCCCGCGAATGCCGATTTTCCGGCCGCGAGCGGGGAGCGCGTAATCCCCGCCGGGAGCGCGTTGCTGCCCTGATCTCGCCCGGGGCGCCGGCGGTAACAGCCTCATTCCAAGCCATTTTCGTCCTTCCAGGTGCCGCTTGCCGGTAGAGGCGCCCCGTTTGCCGAATAACGGCGGCCTGCCGGACTGTCACGGCGTACTTTGTGATCAGTTTCATGGAGGCACGCGGTGGCAAGAAACAGTTATCAAGTATGGACATCGGACATGGTGATCGGAGCAACGATTGCCATAATAGGGGCCGTCGCCACGCTGGTCCGGCTGAATGTACTGTTAGTGCAATGGAGCGTTGACCTGCCCCCGATCGTGACTCATCTGTGGCCGTTGCTGCTGATCGGTGCGGGTATCCTGATCCTCATCGAGCGCGAGGAACGGCAGCCGATGCGAGATCGCCACTACGTTAAGAGCGGAGAACGTCAATGACAAGCTGCAGAAGAGGGCCGCGGGGAGGAATCGTCACCGGCATCAGCATCGTGCTGGTGGGTGTGGTTCTGCTTCTCGCGCAGGTCGGCCTGATCAATCTGCACTTGATCTGGCGCTACTGGCCGCTCTTCTTAGTAGTGATTGGAACGACCAAGCTCTTCGAAGCCACGGCGATCAGCCAACGCGTGTGGGGTGGCATGCTAGCGTTCATCGGCGTCCTGCTGCTCGCCCACTACCTGGGACATTTCCGGTATGGCATCGACCAGCTTTGGCCCCTGTTCGTGATCGGCGGCGGCCTCTCCCTGGTCTTTCAGAACTATTGGCCCGGCCAAAAGGGAAGCGATGGCTCCATCAGCAACGACGGAACCTTCCGCTCGGTGAATGTTTTCGGCGGAACGGATCGAAAGGTCCGGGACCAGAAATTCCGTGGTGGCAACGTCTTCGCGTGCTTCGGCGGTTTCCAGTTAGACTTCACGCAGTCCGAGATGGAAGGCGACACGGCGGTGCTGGAAGCCAGCGCTGTTTTTGGCGGAGGCGAAATCCGCGTTCCGGTGACCTGGAACGTGGTGATGGAGGGAACCGGCATTTTCGGCGGCTACGAAGACTCCACCCAGCACCTGACGATTGAAGGCAAACCGGCGAAAACCCTGGTCGTGCGAGGAGCTGCGGTGTTCGGCGGCGTGGAAGTAAAAAACTAGCTCGCGATGCATCCCATTCTCAGCCAAATCCGGCGGCTCGTGATTTACCTGCTCGCGTGGGTGCCGTTCGCCGGCCTGCTCTTTTATCTCTTCATCGGCTTTGGTGGCATGTCGGTTTACGAGGCCGAACTGCTGGTCCCGATCCTCTGCCTCATCTACGCCTTCGACTGCCTCTCCGCCTGGTACACGTGCAAGTTCACGCCCATCGAAGGCACCAGCATCCTGCGGCTTCTGAGCACCAGCCTGCTCGCTGCCGGCATCATGAGTTCGTTGTGGGTGCTGATTGCCCGCGGCCTGGCGCGCCTGATGGCCTTGTTGTCACCCGCGTTCGCGAAGACCCCGGAGCATGTGAACCACAATGCTTCGCTACTCTTTGGCACCGGCGTAATGCTCTACCTGCTTTCGGTGGGACTGCATTACGTGTTGGTTGCCATGCAGCGATCGCAGGCGGCGGAACAGCGGCTGAACGAAGCGAAGGTGCTGGCACGCGATGCCGAATTGCGCGCCCTGAAGACCCAGATCAATCCGCACTTCCTGTTCAACAGCCTGCATTCGATCAGCGCATTGACGTCCATCGATGCATCGCGCGCCCGCGACATGTGCGTGGCCCTGGCGGATTTCCTCCGTCTAACTCTCGGCATGGGCGAGAAGGCCGTTATTCCTCTCGAAGAAGAACTTGCTCTTTTGCGTAAATACCTGGCGGTAGAGCAGATTCGTTTCGGCGCCCGGTTGCGCATGGAAGAGGACATCGATCCGGCGGCCCTCGCGTTCACGGTGCCCCCGTTGCTGCTGCAACCCCTGATAGAGAATGCGGTCAATCATGGCATCGCGAATCTGCCGCAGGGCGGCTGGATCAAACTGCTGGTGCACCGGGAGGGGGACGGACAAGTGCACGTCTCCGTGGCCAACAACTACGATCCCGAGATTCCGCCACGCCGGCGCAGCGGGGTGGGGCTGGTGAACGTGCAGCAGAGAATGGAAGCACGCTACGGAAAGCGCGCGCGTTTCACCATGAAAAAAGTCGAAGACCGCTTTGAAGTGAACCTGGACATTCCAGTCGAAACCCTGGTGAATGCATGACCTCCGAAAAGAAGCTGACTGCCGTCATCGTGGACGATGAAGAGCTCGCCCGTGCCGTGCTGCGCGAGATGCTTTCGCGTCATCCCGAAGTGGAAATCACCGCTGAGTGTCAAAACGGCTTCGAGGCCGTGAAGGCGGTTGCCGAGCATAAGCCCGACCTGTTGTTTCTCGACATCCAGATGCCTAAGCTCGATGGTTTCGAAACCCTTGAACTGATCGGCACCGATATGGCGATCGTGTTCACCACCGCCTATGACGAATATGCCCTCAAAGCCTTCGAGGTCCACGCGGTGGACTATCTTCTGAAACCCTACGGAGCCGATCGTTTTGAAGGAGCACTGGCGCGCGCCAAGGAGCGTTCTGCCGTCAAGATCGCCGCACCCTCCGAACTGCGGGCCGTCGCCACGCCGCCAGGGCACTTCGCGGACCGCATCGTGGTGCGCGACGGGACTAACGTCCACATCATTCCTACCGCCAAGCTTGATTTTGTGGAGGCCCAGGATGACTACATCGCGCTGGCGAGCAAAGGGAGCAAGCACCTGAAGCAGCAGACCATTTCCAGCATTGAGACCGTGCTCGATCCCAAGCAGTTTCTTCGCATCCATCGCTCTTACATCGTGAACCTGGAACGGGTTTCGAAAGTCGAGCCCTATGGAAAAGACAGCCGGGTAGCAATTTTGCAGGATGGAACGAAACTTCCAGTCAGCCGCGCGGGGTATGCTCGCCTGCGCGAGGTGCTTGAGGGGAGCAGCTAGCCGGCACTGAGTGGAGGCGGCTGTTGGGCATGTTCGTGATGAACCTGTACCCGCACATACGCGATGTAGAGCACCACGATGACATTAATCACGATCAGCGTGGCGTGGAACCAGTTGGGCCGTCGCAGGAACTCCCACAACTCCCAGGGAAGATAGGCTGCTCCTGAAATTAACGCGAAATACTCCGCCCAGGTGCGCGCATTCCAAAGCCCGTAGCCTTCGGTAAAACGGATGATCGCGTAAGCAAAGGCGATCAGCGCAGCCATCACGACCTTTTCCGGCGTGATCCGGTCCGCCATGCTTACCAGTTTGATTGCGATTTCGTGGGCAGGATCGACATGCAGGCGATCCAGCAGGTTGGCCATCATGTCGCCGATATCCTTATCGCGGAAGCTCAGCAGCCAGATTCCGAACAGGACCGCTCCTACACCCTTGGCGATTTCGAGAACGGCGACGGCGCGTAAGCCCTGGATGTGCGACTTCGATTTTTGTTGCTGCAATGTGTCCGTGTTCAAGCGAATCGGCGCCGCCCAGAATGAGGATATCTCGTCTAGATGTCTGATCAGTGTAAATGGTCGGCACAAGTGGGACAGAGTTTTCACATTCTTGACGGCGTTCCTGGGCGAAAACGAACGGTTTGACACCAAAAAAGGAGAATCCCGGGTTCAACCTCTTTGTTCTCCCAGCCTTCCATGTTCGTGGGATTGGGTAGCGCGTTCTTCTCGGAGAACATGGAATTTCCCCTCATCCGCCACGATCCGCAAGCCGTGGTGTTCGGCAGGGAACGGGGTATTTCGAGAACGGAATTGATCGAGGCAAACCCAATTCGGAAGGAAATGCGGACGGCTGCCGTGTTGCCGGTGCGCATTTATGGGATTGACGCCAACGGCAAAGCGTTCAATGCCATGACCCATACGCTGAATGTGTCCAGGAGTGGAGCGCTGTTGGCGAATGTCGAGATTGCGCTGAACCTTGGCGACGTGATCGGTGTGCAGAAGGGTGTTTATAAAGGCAAGTTCAAGGTGGTCGGGATCGGCCGGAAGGCCAGCAGTTCCCAAGGCCAAGTCCGTATCGCCTCTGTGGAAGGGGCGAAGAATATCTGGGGCATGGACGATCGTCCCTGTTCTCCGGACAAAGAAGAAGCGGGTTCGCAGCGGCGCTCCCTGGCGGGCGGCGGTTTTGGCCGCGAGAGGCGATCCGCAGCGCGACATGCCTGTGACCTCGGGGTCCAGATCCGGCAGGGGAACGCCGAGGTAAGCCTCTGGTCTCGATGTACCGACATCAGCGAAGGTGGCTGTTATCTCGATACCCGGACTCCTCTCGAACCCGGCACAACGATTCAGCTCACGTTGTTTCTCGATCCCGAGAACATCACCCTGCCGGTCATCGTCAAAACGGCCTTTCCGGGAATCGGCATGGGCGTGCAATTCGCATTCGAATCGGAGGATCAGCGGATCCGGGTTCGACGTTACGTACGGCAACGTTTCGGCGAGCCGCAAGGGGCTACGGGCAAGAATGGCAGCGATCTGGTTGCGTTGGAAAAGCTGGGCGAATGCGTGGAACAACTCAGGGCTTGGGTCAAAGCGACGGCACTGGACGCAGCCGATCGAGAAGAGCTGGAACGGCTCGCGATTTCGCTGCGAAGAGAGTTGCAGGGACTGCGCGCCGAAATGAATGAACGCGTGATCGAACGCAGGACCCAGATGCTCTCCGAAACGACGTCCGCGTAATGGCGGCGGCGCGCCTCACTTGGCATGTTCCTGGACGTCAGCAGGCCCTGGTTTTTCCGGCTGCTCCGCGTCGAGCTTGGGCAGATATTGCACCAGGATCGTGATCCTGCGGTTCGATGGATCTTCGGGATCGTCTTTCTTACGCAGGTTCTGGTCCGCGAAGCCGCGCACCTGCGACACCTGCCTGGGGCCGACCCCGTTCTCCTGCATCAGACGGCGCGCCGAGTTTGCCCGGTCTGCCGAGAGCTCCCAGTTGCTGTAATTCCCCGTGCCGGCAAAGGGCTTCGAGTCCGTGTGTCCTTCCAGCGATATCGTGTTTGGCAGCTTCTGCAACTCTTGCGCCAGCATCACCAGCAGCTCTTTACCGCTCTCGTTGAGTTGCGAGCTGCCGCTTTCGAAAAAGGTTCCTGCCGCCGTTTCCAGCAACTCGATCCGCAATCCCTCGGGCGTCACCGTGATCTCGATCTGCTTTTTGAGCTTTTCGAAGTTGTTCATTTTGCGGATCGCCTTCTGCAACTGTTCTTTCAATTGAGGCATGTTGTCTTTGGTCAGCGTAAAGTTCTCGCCCGACCCGCTCTGCGCGCTGCCGACCTTCTTTGCCGTGCCGGTAGGATCTTTGAAGTAGCCCCCGACCGCCTCCTGTACCTGTTTGCTCGAGTTCAGAAGCCACAAGACGATGAACAACGCCATCATCGCGGTGACGAAGTCGGCGTATGCCACCTTCCACGCTCCGCCATGATGGCCGCCGTGGCCGCCTTTCTTCTTAATGATGATGGGTCGCGCGTTGGACATCGAGTCTCCTAGGAGGCTGGCGCGGCGGCTGAGCTGCCCGCCTCGCGACACGCCTTCTCGACCTCCGCGAAACTCGGGCGCACGTATCCCGGAATCGCACGCCTTCCTATCTCCACCGCGAGCAACGGCGAAGTGCCCTTCATAAACGCAATCATCATCACCCGCAACACGCCGTAATAGGCGTGCTCTTCGTCGGCGGTTTTCGCCATGTTCGCCGCCAGTGGACCCACCATGCCGTAACACAACAGGATGCCGAGGAACGTTCCTACCAGGGCGGCAGCGACTTTGTGGCCGATCTCTTCCGGCGGTCCGCCGAGGGCGCCCATGGTAATGACCACGCCGAGCACGGCAGCCACGATTCCCAGGCCAGGGAGGGAATCGGCTACCGTGCTGAGCGCCGCGACCGGTTGCGTGATCTCGCCGTGATGCACCTCCATGTCGAGGTCCATCATCTGGTCCACATCGAACGGATCGACGCCGCCGGTAACGGCCATGCGCATCGTGTCGCAGACGAAAGCGCGCGCGTGGTGGTCTCCCGTAAAGAACTTGTACTTGTTGAAGATCGGGCTCTTCTCCGGATCTTCAATATCCGACTCCAACGCCACCAGGCCCTGGCGCCTCGCCTTGTTGAGCAACTCGTACATCATCTTGACCGACTCGAGGTAGGTCGCCTGGTTGAAGCGCGAACCTTTCAGCACACCCAGCAGGCCCCCGAGAATCTTCTTCAGGATCCGGAAGGGGTTCGCCACCAGCATCGTGCCCATGGCGGCGCCCCCGATGATGAGCAGCTCGGCCGGCTGCACCAGCACCATCATGTGGCCCTTCTCCATGAGAAAGCCACCGATTACCGCGCCGAACACGATCAGGATGCCGATAATTGCAAACATCGTTTTGCCTATTCCTTCACCACCGTAATCCGGTCACCGCCCTGCGCGAGGCTCAACTCCAGCGCCTGTTCCGCGCGTTCGATCATCGTCTCTACCGCCTCTCCAGCCTTGGCCAGGGTACCGCCCCCGGAGACACTTACCGGCACCGGGTCTCCCCACCACATCACGCTCGAGCACGAAACCAGCGCGCGCAAACGCTCTCCGGCCCGGGTAATCGCCTCCGGGGCACCCGAGGCGAGGACCAGAATCAGCCTTCCCTCGGACCATGAGCCCAGGCAGTCTCCCGGCCGAATCGTGTTTTGCAGCGTGTTGGCAATCACGTGCATGATCGTTTCGCAAGCTTCTCGGCCACGATGGACGCGCACCTCGTCGAAGTGGTCGATCTCGAAACAGAGAACGCCAAAGACCGGACCGCCTTCCTGCAAACGGGCCAGCCGCAGCCGGATCTCCGCGAGCATGGGCCCGTATTCCGGGATGCCGTCAATGCTGTAGCCCTGTCTCTCGCGTCGCTCCGGGCTGGGAATGTAACGCTGCCGTTGAAAACACTCTGCCGCTCCGATAACGGCCCCCTGCCGGTCGCGGATAGGAAAGGTGTGGATGCGGATCGGCAGCCGGTGCCCCGACTTGTGCCGCAGGAAGAGAGAAGCTTCGCGTGGTTTTCCGTCGGCGATCGCTTCGGCCAGCGGACAACAGCTGGCGCAGACCACCACCTGCTTGTGGTCGCAGTGCATCAGCAGATTTTCGCGGCAGCAGCGGCCCACTACCTCCTGGCCCAGGTAACCCGTGATGCGCTCCGCGCCCTTGTTCCAGAACACGATGCGCCGCGCTCGGTCGGTGAAGTAAATCCCCACCTGCAGGTCTTCCATCACGGTGCGAAACACTTCGGGGTCGAGGAGATCGGACATATGCCTTCCGCAGGAACATCGGCGGAAGTGCAGGGAACTTCAATGCCGGCGCAGGCAGAAATCCTTGAACTGCTTTAAAATAGGCAAGTACCAGATTCGGGCTGAATTTCCTCCGAATTCGCAGGTTTCGCAAGGATTGTGGGTCGCTCCTCGATCGTCTTCCATCCTTAGTTCAAACTCCAGGTTCAAAGAAGAATGCTTTCAGTCAGCAATGTCACCATGCGCTACGGCGCCAAAATCCTGTTTGAAGAGGTTTCGGTCGCGTTCACCTCTGGCCGGCGCTACGGCCTCAGCGGCCCGAACGGCGCGGGCAAATCGACCTTCATGAAGGTCCTCTCCGGCGAACTTGAACCGCAGAAGGGCAATGTCGTTCGCCCCAAGAAGCTTTCGGTCCTCAAGCAGGACCAGTACGCCTTCGATGAGTACCGCGTGATCGATACCGTCATCATGGGCAACAAGGCCCTTTGGGCCGCCCTCGAAGAGCGGGAGCTTCTCTACGCGAAGGCCGATATGACCAACGAGGACGGCATTCGTCTCGGCGAGCTCGAAGGCATCGTCGGGGATGAAGACGGCTACACCGCGGAAACCGATGCCGCAATCCTGCTGCAGGGCCTCGACATTCCCGACAGCTTCCACGAGCGCAAGATGAGCGAACTGCAGGGCGGCCAGAAGGTCCGGGTGCTGCTGGCGCAGGCGCTCTTCGGCAAGCCGCAGGCGCTGCTCCTCGATGAACCGACCAACTCGCTCGACTTGGACTCCATCCGCTGGCTGCAGGATTTTCTCAACCGATTCGAAGGAACGATGATCGTCATCTCGCACGATCGCCACTTCCTCAACAGCGTCTGCACCCACATCGCCGACATCGACTACCAGACCATCATCACCTACACCGGCGGCTACGACGACATGGTGATGGCGAAGACGCAGGTGCGCTCGCGCATCGAATCGGAAAATGCCCAGCGTGAAAAGAAGATCGCCCAACTCAACGAATTCATCGCGCGCTTTTCCGCCGGTACCCGTTCCAGCCAAGTCACTTCGCGCAAGAAGGAAGTAGAGCGCCTGCAAACGACCGAGTTGGCACGCTCGAATATTCAGCGCCCCTTCATCCGCTTTGACCAGGTACGTCCCTCCGGCCGTCATGTCCTGGAATTCGCCGGCGTCCGTAAGGCTTACGGCACGCATCACGTGGTCAACGGTTTCAGCGCCGCCGTCCAGCGTGGCGAAAAGATCTGCCTCATGGGACGCAATGGCCTCGGCAAAACCACGCTCCTGCGCGCGCTCCTCGCCAACGCGCCCGATCTTTCGCAATACGATTTCGGCATCGACAGCGGTACCGTCAAATGGGGCCACGAGGCGCAAATCGGCTACTTCGCGCAGGACCACACCGGCACCATCGAGAAGGGAACCACCGCCGCCGAGTGGCTGCATCAATTCGACCCCAAGGCCAGCAAAGAAGAGATCCGCGGCCTGCTTGGGCAGATGCTCTTCAGCGGCGAAGAAGGCCTCAAGCCAACCGCCGCGTTGTCCGGCGGTGAATCGGCACGCCTCATCTTCTGCAAGCTGATGCTGCAGAAGCCGAACATCCTGGTGCTCGATGAGCCGACGAACCACCTCGATCTGGAGTCCATCAACGCCCTGAATATCGCGCTGCAGCGCTACGAAGGCACCCTCCTGATGGTGACGCACGATTACGATGTGATCGACGAGGTTGCTACCCGGCTCTGGCACTTCGAGGACGGCAAGATCGAAGACTTCCAGGGGCCGTACGAGGAGTATCTCTCGCGCGTCTCCACCACGGCGAAGTAAAGAAATGTGGCGGCTCACCCTATCCGCAGGACAGGGTGGGCCGCTACGCTGTTCGTGCCACAATAGATGCGATGTCCCGCGTCGTCCTTTTCGCCGTCTTCTTTGTAGCCGTTGCGTCCGCCCAGCAATCACCGACCTTCTACAAAGACGTCGTTCCCATCCTTCAGAATCATTGCCAGGTCTGTCACCGGGCCGGCGAGATTGCGCCCATGCCGCTGGTCACCTATAGCGACGTCAAACCTTGGTCCGCCGCAATGAAAGCTGCGGTGCAAGCGAAGAAAATGCCGCCGTGGTTTGCCGATCCGCATTACGGCAAGTTCTCCAACGATCCCTCTCTCAGCGACAAGGAAATTGCCACCATCGTTCGCTGGGCAGACGCCCATGCTCCTGCCGGCAATCCAAGAGATGCGCCGCCGGCGCCGCACTGGGCCGAAGGCTGGATCATCCCCAAGCCTGAGCAAGTATTCACAATGCCGGTTCCCATCCATCTGCCCGCGAGAGGCGATGTCGAGTACACCTACGAAATTGTGCCCACGCACTTCAAGGAAGGGCGCTGGGTGCAGATGTCGGAGATCCGTCCGACCAGCCGTGAGCACGTGCACCATGCCGTCGTATACGTACGGCCGCCCGACTCTACCTGGCTGCGCGATGCTCCCATCAACCAGCCGTTCACCGCTTCGGAGATGACCGACCCGAAGGCGCATGCCGATGCCCTCGCCACGACCAGCGATATGCTCCTGGTGTACGCGCCCGGGAGCGAACCCGATCGCTGGCCCGACGGAATGGCGAAATACATCCCCGCCGGTTCCGACCTCGTCTTTCAAATGCACTACACCACCAACGGCAAGGCCGCCGAGGACCAGACCTCGATCGGCGTCATCTACGCGAAACAGCCGCCGAGGCAGCGCGTGCTCACGCTGCAGTTGACGAACCATTCGTTCGTGATTCCGCCCGAGACCGACGACTACAAGGTCTATTGCCGCGGCACGCTGCCCAACGATGCGACCCTGCTCAGCTTCTTTCCGCACATGCATCTGCGCGGCAAACGCTTCGAGTACGACATCGTGCATCGGGATGGAAGCATCGAGCCGCTGCTTAAAGTGAATTACGATTTTCACTGGCAGCTCAGCTACCGTTTAGCGACTCCGATGGAGCTGAAAGCCGGTACCGTGCTCATGGCCGTCGCCACCTACGACAACAGTGAAAACAATATGCACAACCCTGATCCTACGAAGACGGTGATCTGGGGCGGGCAGACCTACGAAGAGATGATGGTGGGCTTCTTCGATGTGGCGGTTCCCGCGACCACCGATAAAGACTCCTTCTTCGAGCGAAAAACGCCCTAGCATTGTCCTGTCGAGCGGAAGACGTTCCGCGTTCGCAGTTGAGATACCTTCTGTCTTTCCTCAAAACTCAACAGGTAAACTATTCCTGATGTCTTCCGACTCGCGCGTCGCCTTCCGCTATCCCGCCTTTCGCTACTTTCAGGCGGCACGGTTTCTGGTGGTCGGCGGAATGGAAATGCAATCGGTCGCCATCGGATGGCAGGTTTACGAGATCACCCGCCGCCCGCTGGACCTCGGCCTGGTCGGCCTCTCCCAGTTCCTTCCTGGAATCTTGCTGTTCCTCCTGGCAGGCCACACCGCCGACCGTCTTCCGCGGAATCGCATTGTGGCGGTCTGCTACTGCGGCTTCGCCATCTGCTCCCTGCTGTTGCTGGCCATCACCCTGCGCGGCACGACCACTGTGCGCCCCTTTTACTTCGTCGCAACCTGCGTCGGGATCGTGCGCGCCTTCAACGGTCCTGCCGGGCAATCGTTGATGCCGCAACTGGTCTCGGCAGAAGATTTCCCCAACGCTGCCGCCTGGGGCTCTTCTATCTTTAATACCGCCATCATCCTCGGTCCCGCGTTTGGCGGCCTGCTCTATGGCTGGACCGGCGGCGCGAAGTATGTGTACTTAGTCGCGGCAACCGCTTTTTTGTGCGCCTTCGTTTCTTCGCTGTTTATCAAGACGCGCACCCAGCAAAAGCCGCGCGGCATCGCATCCCTTCGTACCGTCCTCGCAGGATTTGAATTTCTCTGGCATAACCAGATCGTCCTCGGCGCCATTACCCTCGATCTTTTTGCGGTGCTGCTGGGCGGGGCGGTGGCGCTCTTGCCCGTCTATGCCCGCGAGATCCTCAAGGTTGGCCCCTGGGGACTCGGCGTTCTCCGCAGCGCCCCGGGCCTGGGCGCCGTACTGATGGCTTTGTTGCTTGCGCATCGTCCGCTCCGCCGCCGCGCTGGCGCCATCATGCTCTGGTGCGTCGCGGCCTTCGGCATCGCGACCATCGTCTTCGGTCTCTCGCATTCGCTAGTACTCTCGCTCATTGCACTGCTCGCCGTCGGAGGCTCCGACATGGTGAGCGTCATCGTGCGCTCCACCCTGGTGCAACTCAATACACCCGACGAGATGCGCGGACGCGTGAGCGCGGTAAATATGCTCTTCATCGGCGCTTCGAATGAGTTCGGACAATTCGAAAGCGGAATCACCGCCCAGTGGCTTGGGACGGTCCCAGCTGTCGTCTGGGGCGGGATAGGAACGCTGGTTGTCGTCGGCGCCTGGGCGTGGCTCTTCCCGCAGCTCCGAAAAGTCGATTCTCTCGTCCAGACGCCGCAGGAACTTCCGGTAGAAACCGCCGTCACGGCCGATCCTAACTAGTTCCGCGGCCGGGCTGTCCGCTGCCGAACACCCAAACCCGCCTCCGGACACTGTTCCGCGTTCTACTCTCGATAGGTCAGTCACTTCCCGCGGCAGCCCACGTGCTCCTCATCTACTATTTCGCCGGCGGAGAGATGCATGACGACCCTGCTGCAAGATATCCGTTACAGCCTGCGCATTTTGCGCAAAAGTCCCGGCTTTTCCATAGTGGCCATTCTTACCCTCGCCCTGGGCATCGGGGCCAACACCGCGCTCTTCTCGGTCGTCAACGGCGTCCTGTTGAACCCATTGCCCTACCCGCATTCGGAAGAACTCGTCTCATTGCACGCCAGCACAGCGAATTTCAAGCACGGCGCCATTTCCTATCCCAACTTCCTCGATTGGCAGAAGGAGAATCACACCTTCGCCGCCATGGCCGTCTACCGCTCCCTGGTCTTCAATCTCACCGGCGCCGGCGACGCGGAACAGCTCTTTGGGCAGTACATCAGCTCCGATTTCTTTTCCATCCTCGGAACCCGGCCCATCCTCGGCCGTGACTTCCTCCCCGGGGAGGATCGCATCGGCGGAGCGCCGCTGGCTCTCATCAGCGCCAGCCTCTGGCAGCGAAAATTCGGCTCTTCCCCCGGTATTTTGAGCAAAACCATTACTCTCAACGGTGCTACGTATACCGTGATTGGAGTCATCCCAGCGAACTTTAACCTTCCGGTACCAACCTTCCAGCGCGCCGATCTCTATCTGCCGATCGGCCAATTCGATAAAAACGCATTGCAGCACCGCGACTGGGGGCTCGGAATTCACGGGTTCGGCCGTCTCAAGCCCGGGGTGAGTTTCGCGCAAGCCAAAGCCGACATGGGCGCCGTCTCCCACGCCCTCGCTCTTGCGTATCCCGACTTCGATAAAAACACCCAGGCCGACCTCATCCCGTTGCGTAAGGCGATCGTCGGCTACGTACAGCCCTACCTGGTAACCCTGCTCGGCGCGGTGGGTTTTGTTCTTCTGATTGCTTGCGTCAACGTCGCCAATCTGCTTCTCGCCCGCTCTACCGCGCGGAGCCGCGAATTCGCCATCCGTGCCGCGCTCGGGGCGGGAAAGGCCCGGGTCATTCGCCAGCTTCTCACCGAGAGTCTCATGCTGGCCATTGCCGGCGGCGCCCTCGGCGTATTGGTTGCCGCCTACGGAACCCGCGCCGCCCTGGCCGCACTCCCGCAGGCCCTCCCGCGCGCCGAGAACATTCATCTCGATGCGCGAGTGCTGCTCTTCACCTTGGGGCTGTCCATTCTTACAGGCATTCTCGCCGGCGTGATCCCGGCTGTCTCCCGCACCTCGCGTCTCAATCTCGGCGACACACTGAAGTCAGGGGGACGCGGGGTCGCAGGCACGCGCCATCGCGTACAGAACGTTTTTGTAGTTATCCAGATGGCGCTAGCCCTGGTGCTCCTCATCGGCGCCGGTCTCATGGTCCGTACCCTCGTGTACTTGTGGAACGTCGATCCCGGTTTTAACCCGCGGAATATCGTGACCTTCGGACTCTCCTTCCCCGCCGCACTCAACACCGCGCAGCCCGAAGTCATCCGCGAGCAGTTCCGGCAACTCGAGGACAAGCTAACCGCCGTGCCTGGTATCAAGGACATCTCCTTCCTGTGGGGTGCGCTGCCGCTCGCCGGCGATGACGAGAACTATTTCTGGATCGAAGGCCGACCCAAGCCGCGCCAGAGTGAAATGCCGATGGCCATCGACTACATCGTCAGTCCAAGCTACCTCCGGGCGATGTCCATCCCCCTGCAACGCGGCCGCTTCTTTACCCGCGACGACAATGAACATGCTCCCCTCGTAGTCGTGATCGACACCGCCTTTGCCCGCCAGTATTTTCCCGGCCAGGACCCCATCGGCCAGCGGATCAACTTTCCCAATGAAAACCGCCAGTTCGAAATCATCGGCGTGGTCGGCCACGTGAAGCAATGGAGCCTGGATGCCGATAGTCGCGTCTCACCGATTGCGGCGCAGTACTATGTCCCCTGGTCGCAGATGACCGACGAGTACACAACCTCTTACGGCTCCGGTTCCTTCACCATGGTCCGCACCGAAGGCCGTGATCCGCAAATCCTGGACACCCTCCGCACGGCCATCCGCCAGATATCCAGCGAGTTCGTGATCGCGAATCCCGAATCCATGGTGGATATCGTCGCCGATTCCATTGCTGCGCGCCGCTTCACCATGGTCTTGCTCACCATCTTCGCCGCCCTCGCCCTGCTGCTCGCCTGCATCGGCATCTACGGCGTCATTTCCTATACGGTGGGCGAACGCACCCAGGAAATCGGCGTGCGCATGGCGCTCGGGGCCGAGCGCCTCGATATCCTCCGCCTTGTCCTCAGCAACGGCGGGCGACTCCTGTTGATCGGCATCGGCGCCGGGCTTGCTGCAGCGTTGGCGCTCACCCGCTACATGACGAGCCAGATCGCGGGAGTCCGCGCCACCGATCCATTAACCTTCGTGGCCGTCCCGCTGTTCTTGAGCGCGGTCGCCCTGCTAGCCTGTTATGTACCCGCCCGCCGCGCCGCCAAACTCGATCCTGTGGTGGCGTTGCGCTACGAATAGAGGCTCCTATCCGGTCCGAGCTCGCTCCGGTGAAACCCTACTTCTTCCGGGCGTAGAAGCTTGTATCAGGGCACGACTTCAGTCGTGCCGTTCGACCCGCCCCAAGCGAGGGCTTGAGCCCCTGATCCCGCGGCAAACCAGAAATCGCAATTGGAGTAAAACTCTCAACGCCCGCCTGCAAGACAGCATCTCGCGCGCTCGTGTAAAATAAGAGAGCTTCCGGAGAGTGAAGACAGCGCGCGCCGCCCCGGCGAGCCGCACCGAAGTTCCCGGTTTCCAACCGAAACCAGACCAGGTTTTTAACTCCCGACCAGCCAAGAACGGCGCGGCGAACGCGGCCGAATTTTGTCAGGAGACAGAGATGGCGAAGATTGCAAAGACAGCTGACCGCAAGAAGGTGATGGACACCACCAAGAGCACCGATTGTCCTAAGTGTGGCAAGGCGACCCGCATCGTCAAGCGCACCAAGGACCGCGAACGCAATGTCCCCGGCGGGGTCTACATCTCCTGCTCGGCCTGTGAGTTTTACGAGAAATTGTAATTTGATCGATTTGTTTGAAGAGGCCGCCTGCGGGCGGTCTTTTCGTTTGCAAACAAAAACCCCGCTCGCGCGAGGTTCCCAGGCCCGTGTTCCGCGGGAGGAAACTCTAGGATCCGATGAGCCGTTCCAAGGCCGGCTTGTTGCGGATGGTGAGGGTTGATCCCTTTAGTATCGCAATCTGTTTCTTGCGGAACTCTGCGAGCACGCGGGTCACGGTCTCACGCGAGGTTCCGATAATCTGCGCGATCTCTTCGTGGGTCAGCGAGAGCTTCACCTTCACTTCATCGGAGTTATTGAAGCCGACCGTCCACTCCAGCAGCAGCCGGGCAAGTCTCTCCGGCGCGGAATGCGAAAGTCCCAGGGATCGGATCTGCTGGTAGGCCGACTGGCAATCCTTGCTAAGGTGTTGTGCAGCCTGCAGGCAGGCATCGCCATGTTTTTGCAGGAAGCGGAGGAAATCTTCCCGCTTGATGAAGTTCAGCTGGCAGGGTTGGCCGGTTTCGGCGGTGATCTCGTAAGGCGACCCAGAAACCGTGGCATGCAGTCCCAGCACTTCGCCCGGCTGCGCGATTTTCAAGATCAATGTCTTGCCATCGCTCGAGGTAGTCGACATCTTGACCCGCCCCTTGCACAACATGTAAATGCCGCGTGGCATTTGTCCCTCTACGAATAGGACCGCACCCTGTGGGTAGGCGGCGGTGTACTTGATCTTGTCGAGCGCCTCCAGCGCGGGTCGGGGCAGTCCGCAGAAGAATGAGTCGCTGCGCAGCTTACAGATCAGGCAATTTTCCACGAGTTCAAAGCCATAAGGTGATCCCACAAGGCACCTCCAATTTGTGACATCTAAACCATACGCTTGTGATAACGAACCATTTATCCCACTTTTAGGGACCGGGTGACCCTAGAACGTACCAATCTGGGAAGCCGTTGAAATTCCAGCAGTTCTGGCTGTAATAACCGAAATTTCCGGCGAACTCGGCGCCCCGAGCTGACTTCTAAACTCCCGTACCCCTGCTGACGCAGGCGAGTCCTCGGTAGGAAGGAATTTCGATGAAAAAGCTGGTTTGCGTAGCTGTATTGCTGGCGATGAGCGGTTTCGCGGTCGCCGCGGATGAGAAGGGTGCCGCGCAGGAGCGCGTCCAGCGCGCCGGTACCGTATTCCAGGAAATCATGGCGGCCCCGGACAAGGGCATTCCCGGCGACGTCCTCGAGCATGCCAAGTGCATCGCGATCGTGCCAAGCATGGTCAGCGCCGGATTTATGGTGGGCGGCAAACATGGTCGTGGCGTGGCCACCTGCCGCACCGCGCATGGCTGGAGCGCTCCGGCGTTCTTCGATGTCAGCGGCGGCAGCTATGGCCTGCAGATTGGCGCGCAGAAGACCGACCTCGTCATGCTGATCATGAACGACAAGGGCATGCAGCATCTTCTGCAGAGCAAGTTCGAACTCGGTGGTGAAGCCGGCGTAGCCGCCGGTCCGGTCGGTCGGCAAGGCTCGGCCAACACGGATTGGAAGATGAACGCTGAGGTGCTGAGTTACTCGCGTTCCAAGGGCGCTTTTGCCGGCGTCGATCTATCGGGTGCCTCGATCAAGCAGGACGACGATTCGACCAAGGCGTTCTACGGACATGAAGTGGCCTTCCGCGATGTACTGACGGGACAGGTACCGCCTCCTCCGGAAGCGCGTGATTTTCTCGCGGAAATTCGCAACGCAACCTCCGGTGCAACCTCGGCTGCTGCACACTAATCGCAACAATTTCGATCCCAGGAGCGCTCGTAAGCGGGCGCTCTTCGTGTTTTTGCTCCACTTCCCATGCAGTTTTCCACAGAAGTGAATCGATTGGATTCGCCCTCGGAAAAAGCGTTACGGTTCAGCGCCCAAAGACGTTATAGTGAGCAAACGAACCAATTTTTCCGACGTTTGTTCAGTTGATGGCCCGCAACGGTAACCCCAAAATTCCGGAGGAGACGCGCACCGGCGTTCGCATCGAAGAGAGCGAACTCGACGACCGTTTTTCCGACCTCGAACCGGAGCAGGACTCCCCATTTTTGCGGGCCCAGAAACGCGTGCCGGTTCGCCGCGGTCCGCTGCCTTCCAAAAAAGCCGCGAACCGCGTCAAGATCGCGCTGATCGTCTGCATGGCGCTGGCTGTCGCGGGCGTAGTTTGGGGAATGCTGTACCGCTACGGCACGCATTCGTGGCGCTTCGAACTCGATTCCAGCGACAACATCGAGGTCAGCGGCAACGATCACGTCTCCCGCTCCGAGATCACCCACGTATTTGGGGGCGACATCAGCCGCAACATCTTTGCGGTGCCCCTCGACGACCGGAAACGGCAGCTTGAGCAGGTCCCCTGGGTCGAGTCGGCGACCGTCATGCGTATTCTTCCCGACCAGCTTCGCGTCAATGTGGTCGAGCGCAAGCCAGTGGCCTTCGCGCAGGTCGGTGCGCGTGTCGAGCTCATCGATGCCCACGGGGTTCTCATGGAGATGCCGTTCAGCACGACCACCAAGTATTCGTTCCCGGTGATCGTCGGCATGAACCAGAACGAACCGCTCTCCACCCGTTCGGCGCGCATGAAGATCTACCTGCAACTGGTGAAAGAGCTGGATAGCGGCGGCGAACATAACTCCAGCACCCTGAGCGAAGTCGATGTCACCGATCCCGACGACGTGAAGATCACGGTCGACGATCCGGACGGCGCCGTGCTGGTGCATCTCGGCTCCTCCAATTTCGCCGATCGTTTTCATATCTACCAAACCCACTTGAAAGAGTGGCGCCAGCAATACCAGCGTCTCGAGACCGTCGATCTTCGCTACGACCGGCAGGTCATCCTGAACGCGGAATCTCGTCCCGGCGAATCGAAACCGGCCACCCCGGTCCAGGTGCGCCCTTCGGCAACAGTCAAGACGGCGGCCGCTAAATCGGCTGCGCATAAGAACAAGAAGCATTAGCGGGTCATGAGTAAAGTCGACGAAAACATATTGACGGTGTTCGATGTTGGAAGTGCCAAGACCTGCGTGCTGGTGCTTGACGTGAGCGACGGCGCCTTCCAGTATCGCGGGCACGGAGTACGCGAGTCCCGCGGCATCCGCAAGGGCCAGATCGTCGATCTCGAGAAGGCCACCGTCTCCATCCAGAGAGCGGTTGATGATGCCGAAAGCATCGCGCAAGCGCCGATCGAGCGCGGCATCGTGGGGGTTGCGGGCCCACACATCCGCGGCATCAATAGCCAGGGTGGCATCACCCTCGGCGCGCGCGCCCGCGAGGTCACCCGCGAAGACGTGAAGACGGCCGTCGAGCGCGCGCGCAGCATTCCATTGCCCGGCGACCGCGAAGTGCTCCACCTCCTGCCGCAGGAGTTCATGATCGACGAACAGAGCGGCGTGCACGATCCGGCGGGCATGCTGGCCCACAGCCTTGAAGTCCGCGTGCACGTGGTTACCGCCGCCCAGACTTCGACGCAAAACGTGATCAGCGCCATGAATCGCGCCGGCATCCACGTGGATGACGTGGTTTACGAACCGCTGGCCTGCGCCGATTCCGTGCTGCGCAGCGATGAGCGCGAGGTTGGCGTCTGTCTGGCCGATATCGGCGCCGGTTCGACCGATGTCATCGTGTACTCCGAGGGAGCGGTCGTCCACACTATGGTGGTTCCCGTCGGCGGAGATCATTTCACCAACGACATCGCCATCGGACTTCCCACCGCGCTCTCCGAGGCAGAAAAGATCAAGAAGCAATTCGGCTGCGCTGTCGTGACCCGCATCCCCGAGCCTAATGAAGTTGAAGTGCCTTCCGTCGGCGACCGTCCTTCGAAGCTCATCCCGCAGCGCTTTCTTGGCGAGATTCTCGAGCCGCGCGCGCGTGAGCTCTTCGAGATGCTGCGTGACAATCTGCGCCAGGCAGGCGTTCTCGAACTCTGCGGGGCGGGCATCGTGTTGACCGGCGGCGGCGCGCGCATGCCCGGGCTGATGGAAATTGCGGAAGATATTCTGCGCCGGCCGGGCAGGGGATCGTTACCAGCAAGGCTCGGGTACCCCGCTCCGATCGCAAATATGCCATCGGAGCTTGCCGAATTGGAATTTGCCACTACAATCGGACTCGCATATTACGGACATCGCACGCGTTTACAGCGCAGCCAGCAGGATGTGGGGATCGCCTCTCGCCTGAAGTCGCTGTTTGCGCGCCGCGAGTTCTAGCTTTAACCGCAGCAGAAGGCAGCCGGTGACACGCTGGCCCGGCATTGGACATCCCCCATGAGCGATCAAGAGAAGAAAGATCTCCGAATCCAGTTCAATGAAGAGCCCTCGAACAACGCGAAGATCAAGGTCATCGGCGTAGGCGGCGGCGGCACCAACGCCGTCAACCGCATGATCGACGCCAAACTGGAAGGCGTCGAGTTCCTGGTTGCCAACACCGATCTCCAGGCGCTCAAGCTTTCGCGCGCCCCGCAGAAGCTCCAGCTGGGCGTGAAGCTCACCAACGGGCTGGGCGCGGGCGCCAACCCCGAAGTCGGCCGCAAGGCTGCGCTCGAAGACGCCGATAAGATCATCGAGGCGCTCGAGGGCGCCGACATGGTATTCGTGACCACTGGCCTTGGCGGCGGCACGGGCACCGGCGCCGCGCCGATCATTGCCTCGCTGGCCAGCGAGATGGGCGCACTCACCGTGGGTGTGGTGACCAAGCCGTTCGCCTTCGAAGGCCGCCGCCGTCAATCGCAGGCCGAGCGCGGGCTCGATGAACTGCTCGAGTCGGTGGACACGATGATCGTGATCCCTAACGAGAAGCTCCTCGCCGTCGCCCGCGACGCAGGCTTCTTCGAATCGTTCCGCGTCGCCGACGATATCCTTCGCCAGGCGGTGCAGGGCATCTCCGACATCATCACCATCCCCGGCATCATCAACCGCGACTTCGCCGACGTGAAGACCATCATGGCCGGCATGGGTTATGCGGTGATGGGCACCGCAACCGCCCGGGGCGACCGCCGCGCCATCGAAGCAGCACAGGAAGCTATTGCATCCCCGCTGCTCGAAGCCGGCGCCATCGACGGCGCACGCGGCATCCTCATCAACGTCACCGGATCGAGCACCCTGAAACTCGCCGAGGTGAACGAGGCCTCGACCATCATCCAAACGGCGGCGCACGAGGACGCGAACATCATCTTCGGCGCGGTGCTCGACGAGCGCATGAAGGACGAAGTCAAGATCACGGTGATCGCCACCGGCTTCAAGGGCGAGGCGCACCGGCCCGAGCATGCTACGCACGTTTCCATGGTCTCGCAGGCGATCAATACTGCGCGTACCGCGAGCGGGTTCCAGGTGAAAGGCTCGACCACCTCTCCTGTGATCTCGCAGCGTATCTCCGATCCCGAGCCTACCCCGCAGGTCGTGCAACAAGCGCCCGAGCCGGTGATGCAAGCCGCGGCGGCAGCTCCGCCTCCTGCGCGAGAGGACCGGAGGAAGGCCTACGAACAGGATGAACTCGACGTGCCGGCCTTCATGCGTAAGCGTGGGGATATCTAGAAATCGCACCGCTTCAAGGCCTCCTTCGGGAGGCCTTTTTTCTTTCTGTCATCCGGAGCGCATTCGAAGGATCTTGCTTTTGCTCCGCTGGCCAGCCCGCGATGCTTTGACTCCCTCCTTTCGCTCTCTTGTCGTTGCGAGGAGCGCAGCGACGTGGCAACCTGCTGTTCCCGCGGTCAGCCGAGAACCCACCCTTGAGCAGACCCCCCAAGCGCTTTACACGCTTGTTCCTGCCCTTTCGTTTGGTTACTAAGTGGAATCCACGATTGTGCCGGAATGGTCCTGCTGGTAGTTTTTATCCCGAGTCACTGAATTTTCTGCGGGCCGGAACCATTAGTAACAACTGGGGTTAGCACGAATCGTGCTATTAAGAAGGAGGAACTCCTCGGTTCCTCATTCAACGGGTACCCGGCAACGGTTGTAGTGGACGACGCAAGCGAATCGGTGGCAACCAGGCACGGCCCGGCAGTTAAGGACAGCATGAAACGCAGCTTGAAGGTCGCCCTCTTATTTTTGCTGACCCTTGTCTTGGGGGTCTATTCGCTGGCCGCCACGATTCAGCCCCATACCCGCGTAACCACCAAGAAAAAAACAGCAGCCAAAGTGACCGAGCCGGTGCGTGCGCAGAAGCACATCCGGCGCTTGAGCCACACGCGCCGCCAGGTAACCACCCGGGCCGCGCGCCGCCGTTATTACGAGCGCTTCACCGGAAAGTCTTTCATTGACGGCGACCAGGGCGAAGGCGACAACACTGCCGGAGAAGACCCCGTGGTACGCGCCGCGGCCGTCGATGCCCTCGGCAACATGAACGGTACCGTGGTCGCTATCGATCCCAACAGCGGCCGAATCCTCGCCATGGTGAACCAGAAACTGGCGCTTGGCGAAGGCGCGCAGCCGTGTTCCACCTTCAAGGTTGCGGTTGCGCTGGCTGCCTTGAACGAACAGGTCATCACCAAGGAGACCAAGGTTTCGCTCGGTGGCTCCTACAAAATGGACCTGACCACAGCGCTGGCCCATTCGAACAATGCTTACTTCGAAGCCGTAGGCCGTAAGCTGGGTTTTGAAAAGGTCAGCTATTACGCCCACCAGTTCGGCCTCGGCGAATTAGCCGGCTGGAACATGCAGGGCGAACATCTTGGGCAATTTCCATCGACCGAACTGGCCGCGAAACTCGGCGGTGTAGGGAAGATGTGTTCTTTCGGAGAGAGTATTTCGCTCACGCCGCTGCAACTCGGCGCTCTCATTGCCTCCATCTCTAACGGCGGCACGCTCTACTACTTGCAGCACCCGACTTCGCCCACCGAGATCGCGAACTTCACCCCGCGGGTGAAGCGCTACCTCGACATCAAGCCGCTGATTCCTGAAATTTCTGACGGCATGGCCGGCGCCGTGAACTATGGCACCGCACGTTTGCTGAAGACAAACTTCTACCAGGAGCCGGTATTGGGCAAGACCGGAACCTGCTCCAAGGACGGCACCCGTCTGGGCTGGTTCGCCTCCTACGCCGACACGGAATACGGAAGGATCGTCGCCGTCGTCTTTCTCGAAGGCGGGCGTCCGACCTTTGGACCCAAGGCCGCCGAACTCGCCGGCAAGTTCTACCGCAATCTTTATGACCACAACTTCTTCGCGATCCGCGCTCCCCTCACCCCAGTCCGATCGGCGGAACGTACAAACGGGTTGAGCGAACAGTAACAACGAATCGCTACGAACTAGGCCTCCCGCGAGGGAGGCCTTTTTCGTTGTCGGGTCCTAACATTGGGGGTACCCCAGTTCGATTCTTAGCGAGACGCGCGTGAAATGAAGAGGTACCGGGAACGGGAAGATCTGAGAGCCTGACAGGTTACTGCCATGCGGGCGGGTTGCTGTTGCCTAGACTGCGTGGGGTGGATTGTTCCGTTCCGTCGGTTCTGGCTGGTTTGCCGTGCCATGGGAACTCTCCAGTTTTTTTGAATCAATTAGCTGCATATACATCTAATTGAGACATGAAAGCAAACCATTCGCAGCCGCTTCCATGTCTCTGCGCTACGCTTCGCCGGGCATCGCGGGCGCTGACTCAACGCTACGAAGATGCGCTTCGACCGGTTGGATTGAAGGCCTCGCAGTTCACGATCCTGCAGGTGCTTGCGTTGGCGGGCGAAGTGAGCCAAGGCGAATTGGCAGAGATCCTGGCGATGGACAGCACGACACTCACCCGAACCCTCGCGGTGATGGGCCGGCATGCCTGGGTGACAAAGCGACCAGGCCAGGACAGACGCGAGTGGCGGCTTCGGCTGGCGAAGGCTGGAGCGGCGAAGCTACAGGAGGCGCTGCCCCATTGGGAGCGCGCACAGCGGGAGTTTCGCGACGGCTTCGGCAGCCGCTGGGAGAGCCTGATGGAAAACATGAACGAGGTAACGAACGCCGCAATTGAACGAGGAGTAGCGAGATGAATAATCTAAAGTATGAAAAGCTGACGGCTGCGCTTCTGGCGGCCTGGTTTACGTTCTCAATTACAGCATCGGCGCTGCAGGTATTCAGAAGCGAAGCGAGGCGCCCGCCGCTGGCGATCCTGCTGGCGGTGGTAATCCCGATTGCCGGGTTCCTTCTGTGGTTTTCGAAATCGAAGACCTTCCGGGATTTCGCGCTGTCATTAAATCCGCGGACATTGACGATTCTGCAGGCGTGGAGAATTGGAGGATTTGTTTTCCTCGTCCTGTACACGTATCACATTCTTCCGGGTGCTTTGGCGCTTCCCGCCGGCTGGGGAGACATCGCGATTGGGGCGACGGCCTTGATCGTGGCGACGAAGCTGACGCGTCCGGAACGCCGGAACAGCTTCATTGTTTGGCAACTGCTGGGGATGACCGACCTGGTGGTGGCGATTGCCATGGGCGCGTTGGCACGGTTCGTCGAACCGCAGGGAGTGACGACGGCTCCCATGACGGTGTTGCCACTAAGCTTGATACCGACGTTTGTTGTGCCCTTGCTGCTGATCGTCCACCTGATTTGCATCGCGCAAGCGCTGCGGTGGCCGGTGCGCGGGCATCTGGACCAAGCTGTAGGAAAGCATTGGGGAGCGGGGGAGGGCCTGGTTTAACCGGATCTGCCGTCGATACTAGGGGTTGATGTCGGGCTTCCTGGACTGCTCCTGGAAGCGGCGAAGGCTGGCAGCCAGAGTGGCTTTGTTGACCGGATCGGTCTCGGCCGCGAGTTTGGCTTGCAGCCACTGCAGGAAGCGTGGCTGTCCGACGAAGGGACGCGGCTCGGAGGTTTCCATCACGCGGATGTCGCCGTTGGAATCCCCGACCTCGATGTGGACGGTCACGCGGTTGGGGTCGGGGAAGTAGCCGCCGGAGAAATCGTATTCTCCGATGATGTCGTATTGCACGTCGAAGCCATAGCGTCCGTGCTCGGACCGCATATCGGGCAGGATCTGGTAGCGGGTGACGACCGCGATACGCTTGAATTCCGGATTATCGCGCCACGATGTGATCGGCTGGATGCGCGGCCAGCCTTGCGCGGTGAGGCGAGCGCCGTCGTAATCGAGACGGCAATAGCTGGACGCCGCCTGGCGATATTCCGCGTTCCGGTTGGAATGTTCCCCGGGATTGATGCGCAGCCCGGATTGCGCCGGAGCCGGCATCGCAAGCCAAACAAGTACAGCAAGTGCAGAGATCCAACGCATGGTTAAACCTAAGTTCCTGAAGTGAATCTCAGCCTATCACGACTTGCCGTAAGCAAATGTAAAGGGTGGGGTTACGTTGGTTGCACGATCGTGGCGAAGTCGGCTCGGGAAGAAGGTCGCGTGACCAAACAAAACGCCCGGAGCGCATCCGGGCGTTGCGAAAATTTGCCAGCTACTTTTTGACGAGTGCGGCGCCGCGGGCGGTGACTTCATCGCGGGAAACGACACCGTCTTTGATGTAGACCACGCGGTGCGCGTACTCGGCGATGTCGTGCTCGTGGGTGACGAGGACGATGGTGTTGCCCTGCGACTGCAGAGTGTCGAAGAGGGCCATGATCTCGATGCCGGTTTGAGAATCGAGATTTCCGGTAGGCTCGTCGGCCAGGATGATCGAGGGACGATTGACCAGCGCGCGCGCGATAGCGACGCGCTGCCTCTGGCCGCCGGAGAGTTCATTGGGCTTGTGGTGCATGCGCTCCGCCATGCCGACTTTGGTCAGCGAATCCTTGGCGCGCTCGATGCGTTCGGCGGCGGGGACGCCAGCGTAAATCAGCGGCAGTTCCACGTTGTGCAGCGCGGTGGCGCGAGCCAGCAGGTTGAAGGTCTGGAAGACAAACCCGATTTCGCGGTTGCGGATGCGCGCCAGTTCGTCGTCATCGAGTTCGCTGACGAGATGGCTGTTGAGCCAGTAAAGGCCCTTGCTCGGCGTATCGAGGCAGCCGATGAGATTCATGAGCGTCGATTTGCCGGAACCCGACGGGCCCATGATGGCGACATATTCATTGCGCTCGATGCGCAGGTTGACGCCGCGCAGAGCGTGCACCTGCTGTTCGGAGCCCATGTCGTAGGTCTTCCAGAGGTCTTCCGTACAGATGATGCAGGACGCCGGGGGCGTGGTCATGTTTTCAGTCATGCTGGCCATCTCGAGTGTTGCCATGCCATCTCCTTCGTTGAGGCCGCGCCGGTATGAAGAACCGGCAAGGAACGTGCGGACTAGGAATTATCGTCCAGCTTGGCCGGGGCCGAGTTATCGACCTTGACCTTAGCGCCGTTGCGCAAAGTACGAAGCACCTTGTAGCTGCCGGTGACGATGGTATCGCCATCCTTCAAACCCTTGGTGACCTCGATATCGGTCGTCCCGGTAATGCCGGTCTCTACTGGTACGAATTCGACCTTCTTTTCGTTCGCACGATAAACGAAGACTCCCTGGAGTTCTTCCTTGTCGTTCTTTGCCTGTTCGGGAGAAGCCGCTTGAACGCTGCCATCCTTTTTGCCGTTCTTGTCCTTCAGGTCGCCGCGCTGCCGGATGGTGAGCGCCTGGATCGGAATCGTAATGGCGTTGTCGCGGGTGGCGGTGGTGATCTTGGCGGTGGTGGAAAGTCCGGGCCGCAGCGAAGCGGGCGGATCCGCCAGGGTGACGACCACCTTGAAGTCCCGGGCCTCCTGGCTGCCGCCGGTGGATTGCGACGTAGAAACTCCCGTGGAGCGCAGGATCGCATTATCGCCGATCTCCGTAACCGTGCCCTTGAACTTCTGCTTGGGCAGCGCGTCGATTGTCACCTCAGCCGGCTGTCCGAGCTTCACGTTCACGATGTCGGTTTCGTCAACCTTCACCTCGGCGGTGACCACCGACATATCGGAGATCGTCATGATCGTACTGCCTGGCGAGTTCTGGATGCCCATGACCACCATCTCTCCCTGCCGGACGGGGAGGTTGGTCACGATTCCGTCGTAAGGAGCGACATAGGTCGTCTTGGCGAGAACGTCGGAGGCATGGGTGAGGGCGGCGGCGTTCTGCTTGATATGGCGCATCGCCGACTCAGATTGCGCCTTGGTCTGGATGATCCGGATCTTTGCCTGCTGCAGGTTGGAAGCGGAGGCCTCAAAGGCGGCCTTGCGGCTGTCATAGTCCTGCTTCGGAATGAGCTGATCCTTATAAAGGCTCTGCCCGCGCTGCCAGTCGAAGTTCTTCTGTTCGTAGTCGGCCTGGGCGCGATCGAGATCGGCGAGAGCCGTCTTCTGGGCGGCATCGGCTGCCGCGGCATCAGCCTGGGCGGCGTCGAGCGCTGCCCGGCCGGCGTTGACGTCAGCCGCAGGCTGGATGTCTTCCAGTTGCGCGACCAGCTGGCCTTTCTTAACGTGATCGCCTTCCTTCACGGGCAGAGAAATGAGACGGCCCATCGCATTCGCGCCTACGTTCACGAAGGTCTTGGGCTTGATTTCACCGGAGGCCGTGACAATGGAGGCGATGTTATTGCGAGCGACTTTACCAGTCTGGATCGTGACGTCGCCCTGCCGGCTCTTGATGACGGTGATAACCACCACCACCGCCAAGAGCAGCACGACGCCGCCAATGATCAATATTTTTTTCATGAGACCTCGAGAATACGGGCTACCTGCCTATGAGCGCGACTGAGATCGTACCTGTGGCATCCCGTTTCATCGGGCTAAGCCCTGGCTAACAATCGTTACGAAAACTGACGGTCGAAAGTTCCGGAAGAGAGCATTCTTTCTTACGGTTTACCGGTGGAACTCGGACCGCAGGCAACGACTTCGGGCGGCATTGCCAACTTTACGATTATAGCGGGTGAGAGCAGCTGCCGGGCATGTGTCTAAGGAGACACAGGGAAGTCAACGGACAAAAACGCCTGTGGTTCGTCCAAAAGCAAGCAGAACTCCTTTCGGAAGGGGGTAGCGGCCTTGATTTGGAGATGCCGAAACCATACAATTTCAATGCCCCTGCCCATTCATAAGAGAGATATTGGAGTGTCCCAGATGAAGTTGTTCCGCAATTTGTTTTTGGCTTTGATCTTTGTGGTATGCATGTTCGCCGGCATGGCTTACGCGGGGCAAGCCGACGACAAGGCGGCCAAGAATGCAACCGATCAGCAGCCGGCGGCGGATCCTCTGAAACGCCCGCTCTCGGAGAAGCAAAAGAAGCAGAGTCTGAAGTCGCTCTATAAGGAACTCGATCCGGCCGACAAGAAATGGCTCGACGAGGACGTCCGGTACATCATCACCGACGAAGAGCGCGAGGCCTTCCTGAAACTCTCCAACGCCGAGGAGCGGGACGCCTTTATCGAGCAGTTCTGGCTGCGCCGCGATCCCACCCCCGACACTCCGGAAAACGAATTCAAGGAAGAGCATTACCGGCGCATTGCGTATGCCAACGAGCACTTCCCCTCCGGCGTCCCGGGATGGCGTACCGACCGCGGGAGGATTTACATCGTCTTTGGTCCGCCGGATGAAATCGATTCGCATCCCTCGGGAGGCACTTACGACCGTCCGATGGAAGAGGGTGGCGGCACCACCTCAACCTTCCCGTTCGAAGATTGGCGCTACCGCTATATCGAGGGGATCGGCAACGAGGTCATCATCGAGTTCGTCGATCAGTGCATGTGCAGCGAGTACAAAATCTCGCTCGATCCCAACGACAAAGACGCACTGCTGCATACGCCGAACAGCGGCTTGACGATGTACGAGTCGATGGGCATGTCCAACAAGGCGGACCGCGTCAGCGGGCTCAACCCTACGGGTGATATCAACGGTCCCCAGACCGCCCAGACGAAGCAGTTCGACAAACTGGAACAGTACGCGAAGCTGATGAAGCCGCCGCCGGTGAAGTTCAAGGACCTGGAAAGCGAACTGGTCACTCACAAGATCATCACGAATCCCATGCCCTTCGATGTGCGGACCGATTTCGTGAAAGTGACGAGCGACACCGTGCTCGTCCCTGTCACCGTGCAGGTGAAGAACAAGGACATCACGTTCGTCAACAAAGACGGCATCCAGCGCGGAACGGTGAACATTTTCGGCCGGGTGACGACCCTGACCGGCAAGATCGTGCAGACCTTCGAAGAGCCGGTGCAGATCGATGTTCCCAACGAATTGCTGGCGCAGAAGGTGGAGCAGTCTTCGGTGTATTGGAAGGCCCTCCCGCTGCGCTCGGGACGCTACCGCTTCGACATCGTGATTAAGGATGTCAATGGGGATCGTTCCGGCATCTGGAGCCGCGGCATCATGGTTCCGGATTACGGCGACGACAAGCTGAACTCCTCTTCCATGATTCTTGCCGACATTATGGAGAAGGTGCCGGCAAAGTCAGTGGGGGCGGGCAGCTTCGTGCTGGGTGACGAAAAAGTGCGTCCGCGGGTGGATCCTGCGAACGGCAAGCCGGCTTCTTTCAAGCGTGACCAGCGGCTGAACCTGTGGATGCAGGTGTATAACCTGGCACTCGACGATAAGACCAAGAAGCCTTCGGCGACGGTGCAGTACGATCTGATCGACGCGCAGACCAATAAATCGGTTGTGACCGCTACCGAATCGACCGAGCAGATGGGCAATGTAGGCGACCAGCTAACCCTGGAAAAGAGCATGGCCCTGAACAGCATGGAACCTGGCCTGTACCGCTTGACCGTAAAGATCGACGACAAGGTATCAAATCAAAGCTTGACGCGAAGCACACCGTTTGTGGTGGAATAGCCTCTGCTTGACGAGTGGGAGACCCATGATCCGTAAATTCGGATGGATGCTCGTCGTGATTGCGTGGTCGGCGATGGTGTCGGCATCTGCGCATCCGGGGAAGCTTTCGGGTTATGTGCGCGATACCAAGGGCGTGGCGCAGATGGGCGCCAGTGTGGAAGTGACCCAGTTTGGGGGTACGGAAACCCTGCGCGCGTTTACCGATCCGCGAGGGTTCTTCGCGATCGCGGGGTTGCTTCCGGGTAAGTACACGGTCAAAGTGAGCGCGCCGTCCTTCCTGCCCAGCATGACGCAGAACCTGGCGTTGCAATCCGGCGCCAGCCTCGTCATGCACATCACGCTCAACACGCTCTTCGAAGCAGTGACCTTGCTGCCCGATCGCAAGAAACCGACGGACGATCAAGACGATTGGAAGTGGACGCTGCGCTCCATGTCAAACCGTCCGATTTTGCGGGTGGTGAACGGCAGCCCGGTGGTTGTGAGCGAAGCCCGAAAAGATCAGGCGGCGCCGTATACAGCCGTATCCTTCATAGCCGGATCGCAGGCGGACGGTTACGGATCCAGCGGCGACTACGGCACGGCTTTCGATATGCGGCAGTCGCTGTTCGCGAATGGAACGATCGCGCTGACCGGCAATGTCGCGTATAGCGCCGGGGGGGATCCGGGCGGAGTCGTGCGCGCGGCGTATAAGAAAGAAATGGCGGACGGATCGCGTCCCGAGTTGGCCCTCATCGCCCGGCGATTCGCGACTCCCCAGTTGGGGTTGCGGGCGCCTACGTTACAGTCTTTTGACGCTCTTGCTTCCAATACCACCCAAATTGCCGACTCGATCGAACTGAACTACGGCGGTGATTTGCAAACCGTGCAGTTTGCTGGACGCCAGGACGCGTTCCGTCCATTTGCAAACTTGAACTGGCACCTCTCGCCGAACACGGTGGTGGCCTACCGCTATGCGACATCGGTTCCGAATACGAGGAACCTCCAGGGCTTCGATACGGCCCCGGCGGAGTACGGCGACGGCGATCCGCGGGTGACATTGGTCAACGGCCAAGGCACCCTGGAGAAGGCCTCCCACCAGGAACTCTCGGTGTCCCAGCACGTCGGGAAGAACAGCATCCAGGTGGCCGCCTTCTCCGACCACATCAATAACGCGGAACTGACCGGCCTTGGCAATGTGGACGATTCGCGGGGCGACGTGCTGCCGGACTTCGTCTCAGGAACCTTCAGCTACAACGGCGGCAACTTCTCAACCAGCGGCATGCGGATCGTCTTTGAAAGAAAACTGCCACATGATGTAACCGCCACGCTGGATTACGCCTTTGGCGGAGTACTCGACCTGAATGGCGACAACGTCGCATGGAACCAGGTTCGCAGCTTGCTCGGCGAGCACCAGTCGCATGCCATGACCGCCAAGGTGACGGGCACGCTGCCGGGGGCGCGAACTCACTGGATCGCTTCTTACCGCTGGATGAACGGAACCGCGCTGACTGCGATTGACATGTTCAATGCGTCGCCGGGAGAAGCCGATCCGTTTTTGAATATCTTCGTGCGGCAGCCATTGCCGCATACTCGTCTCATTCCGGGAAAGATGGAAGCGGTGGTGGACGTGCGCAACCTCCTGGCCCAAGGCTATATTCCGGTGATGAGCCCGGATGGAAGCACGGTTTACCTCGTTCAATCCGCGCGTTCCATACGCGGCGGCGTCGCCTTCACGTTCTAACCCGATCTCTTTGCGGATATTTAATTCTCCGGCGCGGATTGCATTTTCAGCCGCGATTCATGCGGCTTCGTGCGCTGCCGTTCATTTGACGCAGGGCACTTCGATTGTTAGTATCGAAGTGCGGGGTGGAGCAGCCTGGTAGCTCGTTGGGCTCATAACCCAAAGGTCGGAGGTTCAAATCCTCTCCCCGCAACCAATCAAACGTCGCCGTTGAGCAATGCTCCGGCGACGTTTTCTTTTTAAGGGCACGTTACAGAAAATCCGGCGACGGGAAATTTCCTTCTCGCCCCTGCCCTCGCAGGCGCAATGCGACATGCAATCTTCCTGTGGACAGATTTAGCTTGTTTCATGGCATTCTCCACCTCGCGCCTGTTCCTGCGGAATCAGCGCATTCTGTCGATTCCAACGTGCTGTCGAGTTGAGCTGTTCGGGTCACGTTCGCGTTCGCCATGAGTGCTCTCCTGTACCGCAATCGCTTTGGTTGTGACGAGGCTGAGCTGCTCTCATCGATTCACCAGGGAGTCCGCCAGCCTCCGCTGACGCCAGCGGCGCAGACGAGATACCAGCATCGTCGGACTGCTTCGCAGGCTCCAGATCTCGTGTGGCTTCGGCGAGGCGTAGAGAACAAGTTCTGCCCGGGTACGACACTTGAGGCGGCGCACCAGGTAGCCGATACACCCGTACACGGTATTTTCCGAGAGGCTCAACTTCACTGCGATCTCGTGATCGCTGAAGCCTTGTCCTGCCAATCTGTAGACCGGGACAACCACGCCCATCTTCTCCCAATGGGAGCGCGTATCCGCCGTACCGATCGGACGATCGCCCGTCCTCGGAGTTAATGTCGAGGTCCCGCCTAGACCTGATTTCACGGAGGAAGCAACCCAGCTAACCCCATCAATCAGCGCCTGGAGCACACGAAGGACCGGAGCAAGGAACAAGCCGTAGAGCAATGTTCTGACTGGATTCTGCATAAACGAGGTTTTTTGTCCCACATATCCAAAGCAGGGACAAGGCCAGTATCAGGGTTGAGAGGCTGCAATACTGGTCAGAATTGAACACTCCCGAGACGGTCAGGGCACGCACACAGTTACGATTGAGGTTGATCTTCCTGCCTACCGCTAAAAGCCAAGTCCCATTGCGCAGGGAAGAAGTCCCGTACGGGGGTGGTTCGCGTCTCCTGTTGATTGCCGCAGTACAGGCACATCGCGGGAATGTGACGAATGTCGACTTCCCGGGTGATGTTGGTTTCGCGGATACCTAGCGATGCCGCGATCACCGGACCCTTGCACTTCTCGCAAGGGTACGCGCAAAGATGAAGGTACTGGGTTCGCATTGCCAGACTCTATCTTTTCGGGCTTCATCTTCCTGATCAATGTTGACCACATGGCGAAAAAAAACGAGTCTGTTAGACGTGAGCCGCATTGATCAGACCTTTTGCTCCGCGATGGCTAAACTGCTAACAGCTAAGAAAGCGAAAACAGTTCGCGTCGCGGAGGCCCTCACTGACAAATCAGAAATTGCAAGCCGCACTGGATGAACTGGAGAGACTGCGCGACACAGTCAAAGAATTCAAAGCGCGCAACCCTGAGAGTCCAAATCCAGACAGTGATGTGGGCCGTGCGGTCGACTCGCTATCGTCGTTCGTTAGCGGGATGCACAGGCTCGAGATCGGCAAATTGTTGAATCTAAGAAACTAGAATTGGAGCAGAACCCGCTAATCGTGGAGCACAACGCTAACCAGGGAGCTGTGGACGTGCATGCCTCCACCGTTGTAGTCGATGAACCCCAGATCCCGGAACCGGTTCAGAAAGAAGCTGACACGCGAGCGGGTTGTGCCGATCATCTCGGCGAGAGTTTCCTGGCTCATTTTAGCGATGACTGGAATCGGCTTGGATTCCTGGCCGAAGTGTGCCAACAACAGCAGAAGCCGGGCGAGACGTTTTTCGCTGGAGTTGAACAGATGGTCCACCAAATCTGCTTCCATCCGGATATTCCGCGCAAGCAGGTAGGTGAGAAAGCGCGCGGCAAACTCCGGCTCGCGATGGAGCATATTCAACATCTCTGACTTCTCGACGCGAAGTATGGTGCATCTCTGAAGCGACGTTGCCGTCGACATGCGTAACGGTTGACCCGCCAGGCAGCCTTCCCCAAAGAAACTTGTCTCCGGCAGAATTGCGACCACGGCCTCCTTGCCACGCTTGGAGACGACGGTGAGCTTCACCCTGCCGCTCTGGATGTAGAACACCGCGTCAGCCGCGTCTCCCTGTGAAAATATGGAGCTGCCAACCTGATATTCCCGTTTTATTTCAGCGCCCGCGATCTTACTTAGAAAGACGTTGGGGTCGAAGGCGACAGGAACGGCGGGTAGCGGAAAAATCGAGGAGGGATTTGACGCCGCTTCGCGAGGCATCGCCGGCTGCAAGGAACGTTTACGGCTGGCAGGAGTTTTCCTCGGACGCTTTTTCGTTACCGCCGGACGTCTCGTCGCCACAGAACCCCCTACTCGGCGATGTCGGGACAAACCGCCATTTTTATACATTATAGCGCTACGGGGAGAGCCATCGTAAAAGAGGACTCCCTCCTTTCGACCGACGTCCCGATCGAAACAGCCGCGGTGGTCACTTCTGACCAGACGCAGCTGACCTTCCGAAGGTAGGCTGCATACTGTAGGAAACGAGCGATTTCCACCTTCATTCGGTCACTTTCGTTTCCAAGGCCTGCTTTCCCAAGAGGAGTTGCCAAATGCCGCACAACGCCGCCAGGAACCCCACGTATGCTCCTCTCCAGCACGTCTCGTCGAGCGAACAGCGCTCGATGATCAAAGGACGCCCGACACAGATTGAAGCGCAAATTGCGCTTCGCGCATACTTGCTCTATCTCGACCGCGGCTGTGAGCCCGGAGGTGCGCTGGATGACTGGTTGCGTGCGGAACAGGAGGTAATGCGGCAAAGAATTAACACGTTGGCAATGTGATTTGTTTCCAGCCGTTCGCCGACTTGCAGGTGCCACGGGATACGCATCCTGGGTGGCACGGAGTGTGCTCTTTTGACCATTCTTAATGAGTAGCGTTGGCAGAGAATGGGGCTATGGGGGAAGGGATGAATAAACATAGACCACCTGCTCCCACATTTTTCAGTGGGCAACCGGTTCCACGCAGTGGAACGTATCGAACGCACCACGGCCATCCTGTGATCCGTGAACTCACCATCTTGACGCTCCACGCCTTCCCAAGCTGTCCGAAGTGTAACGTTCCAGTCGAGTTCACATTCTTGAACGGTCTGTCGCTCGAAACCGCATCGGCACGATTTCGTTTACTGATGCACGCGCGGTAGCCGCTCTCTTACTCCGCGGCGAATCAGAGCGGCGAATTCATCCTACGAATTACTGTAGCGGAGCCTCTCTGCCAGGCTCACGGAAGCGCAGCCACACCTCGGTTTCGAAACCAAGGAGATAGCAATGTCGTCACAAGAGAATTTATTGGCCAGAGGTCCGCTGGCTCGGCTTAAGGTGCGTGCCCTCGTGCTCGAAGAGAAGCTCACGTCCTCACTGCGTTTGCATCCCAGTGCAGCGCTGCCAAGCCGGATCGCTGTAATCGGCAATTACTTTCCGCGTCAGTGCGGGATCGCGACTTTCACCACGGATTTGTGCGATGCCATCGGTGGAGAATACGAATCAGCTCAAGTGCTGGCTGTGCCGGTCAACGATCCAGGATCGGAATACAACTACCCGGCCCGTGTGCGCTTTGAATTGATGGAGGGGGATCCTTCGTCGTATGACGACGCCGCTGACTTTCTCAACTTCAGTAACGTGGACCTGGTTTCGCTGCAGCACGAGTACGGAATTTTCGGAGGTCCTGCGGGTAGCCACATTCTGAGGCTGTTGCGCCGCCTCAAAATGCCGGTAGTTACCACTCTTCATACAGTTCTGTCTGAGCCCGACGCGAACCAGCGACTTGTCATGGAAGAGGTCGCAGCGCTCTCGGACCGCTTGGTCGTCATGAGCGCACACTCGTCGAAGCTCTTGCAAGACGTCTTCCATGTTTCTGAGGGCAAGATCGATCTCATCCCTCACGGTGTTCCAGACTTGCCCTTTGGCGATCCGAACTTCTACAAGGATTCCTCGGGCACAGAAGGGAAAGCCGTCTTGCTCACGTTCGGCCTGCTGTCGCCCAACAAAGGCGTTGAAAACGTCATCGAGGCGCTACCGCGCATTGTCGCGGCGCACCCGGAGACGGTCTATCTCATCGCAGGGGCCACTCATCCCCACATTCGCAGGCGCGAAGGGGACCAATACCGCCTGCAATTGCAGGCCCTGGCGAGAAAGCTTGGCGTTGAGCGAAACGTGATATTCCACAATCGCTTCGTCACTCCGGAAGAGATGGCGCAATTCGTCGGGTCCGCCGACATTTACATCACGCCCTATCGGTACGAAGCGCAGGCCGTCTCTGGAACCCTGGCCTATGCGTTGGGCGCAGGCAAGGCAATCATTTCGACGCCCTACTGGCACGCCGCGGAACTGCTGAATGATGGCCGGGGCGTGCTCGTTCCATTCAACGATTCGAGCGCGATCGCAAACGCTGCGATTGAGCTTCTCAATAATGAGGCGTCGCGCCACTCCATGCGCAAGCGCGCGTACCTGTATGCGCGCGACACGGTCTGGAGCAATACCGCCCGGTCCTACATGAGCGCATTCGTTCAAGCGCGCTCCGACCGTATGCGATCTCCACGGATTTCCTATTCGGATCTGAACACGAAACGAGTGCTTGACCGTTTGCCGGCAATCAAGCTCGACCACCTCTACCGCATGACCGATCACACCGGGCTGCTCCAGCACGCGGTGTATTCCGTGCCGAACTATTCGGAAGGCTACGCAACCGACGACAACGCCCGCGCTTTGATCGCTGCGATCCTGATGGAGCAACTTGGAGTGACGGCTGCTTCGGAGTCAGCCAAGCTGGCATCTTGCTATCTGGCATTTCTTTGGCACGCATTCAATCCTGCCACCGGCCGCTTCAGGAATTTTCTTAGTTACGAGCGCCAATGGCATGAGGCTGAGGGATCGGAAGACAGCCACGGACGTGCGCTATGGGGACTGGGAACAGTGCTGGGGCGATCCAAATCCCCGGGATTGCGCGGAACGGCAGCGCGTCTCTTCGAGTCCTCTCTTCCCGCGATCCGCTCGTTCAGCAGTCCGCGGGCCTGGGCCTTCGCAGCATTGGGGCTGCAGGAATATCTTGATAGCTTTCCCGGAGACAGAGCGGCGTTACAGATTCGAGATGAAATGGCACATCGCCTGGTTGATATCTACGCTTCCACCCGTTTGCCTGGCTGGAACTGGTATGAGGACGTCCTCGCTTATTCGAACGCTCGCTTGCCACAGGCGCTCATCTCGTGCGGGTCGCGCACTTCGGATGCCGCGATGCTCGCGGCCGGCATTGAGTCCCTGGAGTGGTTTCTCGACATCCAGCGTTGTGAAACGAAGGGACACTTCGTGCCCATCGGATCGCAGGGCTTCTACCGGAGGGGTGGGGAGAAGCCTCGCTTCGATCAGCAACCGGTAGAAGCAGGCGCAACCGTCTCGGCCTGTCTGCAGGCTTTCCGCGCAACCGGCGAGGAGCGCTGGTTGAAGTCCGCTTGGTCCGCCTTCAACTGGTTCCTCGGCGACAACGATCTTCAGATCGTTCTTTACGATTCCAGCACAGGCGGATGTCGCGATGGCCTGCATCCCGATCGGGCCAACGAAAACCAGGGTGCCGAATCCACTCTGTCTTTCGTGATGGCGCTGTTGGAAATGCGGCTTCAAGAAGAATCGGAAGTGCCGAAGGCTATGCATGAAATGCTCGCCAGTGCGGCCGCTCCACAAACAATCCGCACCACGGCGAGGACCCAATGACCGAACCCACCAATCCCAACGGGACACTGCTACACCGCCATCCGTCGAACCCGATATTGACCAGTCGTGACTGGCCCTACCCCATCAACAGCGTATTCAACGCAGCCGCAACGCTTCTCGAAGATGGCTCCACGCTCTTGCTCTGCAGGGTAGAAGACCGGAGAGGACTTTCGCATCTGTGCGCGGCGCGTTCCGTGAACGGTGTGGATGGATGGAAAATCGATCCGACACCAACTCTCATGCCGGCTCCGGACGAGTATCCCGAGGAACTCTGGGGCATCGAGGATGCTCGCATCGTTTTCGCGCCCGAACTTAAACAATATGTCGTTACCTATACCTCCTATTCCCGCGGGGGCCCGGGAGTATCTCTCGCGCTCACCAAGGACTTTCGAACCTTTGAGCGCTATGGCGTAATCATGCCACCGGATGACAAAGACTCCGCCTTGTTGCCTCGCAAAATCAATGGCTACTGGGCGTTAATCCATAGGCCAATGACGCCTCTTGGCTCCCATATGTGGATTTCGTATTCGCCAGACCTGCATCATTGGGGTCGCCATCGACTGATCCTGGAAGCGCGCCGTGGTGCGTGGTGGGACGCAAACAAGATTGGTCTTTCTCCACCGCCGATCGAGACTTCCCGAGGATGGCTGGTGCTCTACCACGGCGTGCGCCACACGCCTTCGGGCTGCCTCTACAGGCTGGGCCTCGCGCTGTTCGACTTGGAAAATCCGGAAAAGTGTTTATTGAGAGGAGATTCTTGGATCTTCGGGCCGGAGGCGGAGTATGAGAGGAACGGGGATGTAGCCGATGTTGTGTTTCCGTGCGGATACACCATGAATCCCGACGGAGACACGATCAACATTTACTACGGAGCTGCGGATTCCTCGATCGCGCTCGCTCGAGCAAGTGTGCACTCTCTCCTGGAGTGGCTCGACGCGAATGGCAGCAGTGACCGCCGGCATTCCCAGTAGGCGTTTTTCGCGGGGCTTCGCCCCTACTTGTCCTTGAGCGATAAGGGGGTTTCCGGAGAGGTGAAGGGCAAGGGATCGCAATTTCCCTTGCCCTTCTGGCATGCCTCATCGTTCTGTGGTGCCGATCTGATCTCTCTGTGCGAGCATTCGTTGAGAGATCACATTGATCCCATCCATTCTCGCAGTACTCCAGATTGCGTTCTTGTCCCAGCGACCTTGACCGCTTTCGCTTCCGACGGACTGAGCTTTGTGGGATCGCAGGCCGCGACGTTGTCCTTGCAATTGGCCACGTTGAGGGGCCGCCAAAATCCGCTGATTTGGCGGCCCTTTCGCGTAGCGAGTGGTGGGTTAAAAGATGATCTTCGCTCCGAGTTGGATGTGACGCGAGCCTCCGGAGCCGACCACGGGATTCGACGCGGCGACGTCAGGGGTATAGACCGGAATGCCGACTGTTCCCAGGAATCCGTCGGAAAGGTCGTGATCGACACCTGCGAAGTTCGGATGGTTAAGGATGTTGAAAAACTCGGCACGAAGCTGAAGATCGAAGCGTTCGTTGAGTTTGAACTTCTTGCCTAACGAAACATCCCAGTTTGCATATCCCGGACCACGTAGGCTGTTACGACGAAGTGTCCCGAACTGTCCCCAGGCCGGAGGGATAAGAATTGCTCCCTGCTTCGAAATGAAACACCCTCCAGCATAGTTGAGCGTATCCAGCGATCCCTGCTGGGTCGCAATTGAAATGCATCGCGGGTCGCCGATCTGCTGGCCGCTGTTGGAATCCTGGTACGCCGGATAGAACGGAAGCCCGCTGAAACTCCACTTGAACGTCCCTGGATCGCCGTAAAGATTCCAACGGTCGTTGCCCGACTCGGTCGCGCTGAAGTAATCGGAGCCATCGTAATAATCGAGAGGCCTTCCGCTTTCGAGGCTCACGATGTTGCTGAACTGCCAGCCTCCCAGCACCGCATCCCAGTGCTGCATTTTGGGTACGGAGTAGGTCATGGCGAGAGTGAAACGGTGCCGGATATCTGAGTTCGCAGGACCCCATTCGAGCAGAGGATCATAGGCATTTTCCCATGCGAACGAACGATTGCCGCTGTAGTCGTCGAGCGACTTCGCCCAGGTATACCCAGCAACGAAATCCAGGCCGCGCATCGGTTTCTGCGTGAATGTCACCTGTAATCCGTGATAGATCGAGCTGTCTTTGTTTTCCAGCATATCCACATAGCTGAGCGACGGATAGCAATGGGTTCCGCACACCGCCGGGTTGGTGAAGGGCCTTCCGGATTGTCCATCCCATACAGAGTGATCCGGATCGCTGCCGTTGGCCTGCCAGTCGAGCAGCCAGTTGTCCTGGTTGATGTCGCGTATGCTGTAAAGCTTGATGCCGCGATTGCCGACATATGCGATTTGCAACACGCTGCTAGGCGTGAAGGCATGCTGGATGTTGAGGTTCCAGTTGGCCACGTAAGGGGTTTTGATATTGTTATCGACGCCGAGGATCGCACAAGGGCCATCGGCGGATGGATCGCAGTCCAAGGTTTGATTCGTGATGTTGCCGAAGACGGGGGTGTTCGGATCGGACCAGTTGTAGTTTGGGAAAGCAACGCCTGCCGCCATCGTTCCGCCACCAGGGCTGACGTTAAGCGCGCCGGTCGGGATCGTGCCCAGGCCCAGAGCGTCTGCGCTGTTCTGACCGATGTACAGCGAGATGTGCGGAATCTCGTAAATAATGCCGGCCCCGGCGCGGAGCACGGTTTTGCCGTTACCGAACAGATCCCACGCAAAACCAAGACGTGGCGCGACATTGTTCCAATCGGTGTGATAAGGCTGGCTGATTTGTTTGCCGACTTGGACCAATCCCACGGCGGGATCGAAGTTTGCAAGCTGGTCGTGTGCCTCGGAGATCGGCAGGCTCACGTCGTAGCGGAGACCCATGGTTACCGTGAACCGCTGGGTCATGTGCCAGTCATCCTGCGCGAAGAAGCCAAACGATTTCTGGCTGACGTCGCGGTGGCTGTCGCCGACAAAAATCCTCGCCGAGCGAACGTTACCTTCCATGAAATTGTCTAAGCCGCGGAAATCGACGCGACCCTTTCCGTACGTGTTACGGATATTGTCCGTACTGCCCGTGCGGAACTCTGCCCCGTACTTCAGGTTGTGCTTGCCCTTGGTTTGAGCGATCGTGTCTGCGATTTGCCATGTGCGGTTGGGAGTGGTGAGCAGAGGCCACGAACTGCTGCCGCCGAGATTGTTGAAGCCGGAAACTCGAATCTGCGGCATGCCGAAGTTCAGCGGATCGGTAACCCCGGTATCGATTCCGAAGCTGGATGCGGGCATGGAGTGGTCCCCGCTATAGATCTCCTGCCAAAAGCTGTTGTAGCCAAAACGGAGTTGATTCACGATCGTGTTGGTGGGGGTCCAGGACCAGGAGAGCCCGGCGACTTGCGCGCGCGTGCTGGCGTTCGACAGAAAGATCGGCAACAAAACGTTGGAGTCTTCTTCCACCTGCAAACTGTCGCCGATGAAATACCGGCCGCTGAACGTGTTGCGATCGTTGAGGTGGTAGTCGAGTTTGACGATGCCGTTATCTTCGCGGTTATTGTTATTGAAATCGAATGGTTTCAGCGTGGGATCACTGGCGGAGTAGGTCCCGAGATTGGTCGGATACAGTTGTGCAACTTGTAAGCTGAGAGGGCTGCAGTTGGGCTGGCAGGCAGCGATCGTGTCGGGAATGCTGACGCCGTCCCCGAATCCGGCGGCCGTGACGGGGGTATTCAACAGAAGCGGGTTGCCGACGATGTCGCGAACGCCTTCATAATTCGCGAAGAAGAAGAGCTTGTCCTTGATGATCGGGCCGCCCACGGAGGCGCCGTATTGATGCAGGCGCAAGGCCGAAGTCGGGTCCGACTTCGGGTTGAAGTAATTACGCGCGTCGAGAGCGCTATTGCGGCCGAAATAATAGGCGGTGCCGTGAACAGCGTTGGTCCCGGACTTGATGCCGAGTTGCACGATCGCGCCCGGCTTCCATCCATAATCGGCCTCGGGGCTCTCCTGGACGTTGAATTCCTGGATGGCGTCGATCGGAAGGTGGGTCGCGGGAGTACCTTGCACGCCTTCGGAGTTGATGACCGATTCGCCGTAATACGCGTCGTTGTCGTCTATGCCGTCGACGATGTAGTTGTTGTCCTCGTAGCGGTTTCCGTTGGAAGTAATGGAAAGAAACCCGCCCCCGGGGCTCCGTTGAATTCCAGGGCGGAGGATGACAAGATTCTGCCAGTCGCGGCCCTGTAAAGGTAGCGATACGATCGCGTTATTCGTAAACGTGCCTTCCAGCGTCGCGGTCGTGAGATCTACGACCGGAGCTTCTTCGGTGACCGCCACGGTTTGCGTTTCACTGCCGGCCGGGAGATCGAAGTCGATGCGAATATTGCGGGCAACTTCCAAACGAATGCTTTCCTTCACGATTTTCTTGAAGCCGCTGGCTTCTGCGGAGACGGTGTAAACACCGGGTTCCAAATCGGGAGCCGTGTAGTCGCCGACAGAATTGGTCTTGATTCGGCGACCCTGCCCCTTGGCAACATCCGTGATCACAACTGTGGCTCCGGGCACAACTGCGCCGGTTTGATCCTTTACGGTTCCGACAATCGTTCCTTGGTACGTTTGTGCCAGAAGTCCGGCCGCCAATGAGAGGATGAATAGGAAAATTTTGCAGGAATGACAAATACGCATGTGAGTAGCCTCCTTTCCTGGTAGTTTTTGGGGATATTAGAGGCACAAAAATGCCAAACCCCTTAGTGGTGCCGGAGTCTAATTGGGAGTTGCTGTGGAATGCAAGCTGAAAGGAGGGTAATGCGGGAGGTGCGAAATATCGTCTTCCGAGCACACACAGGATCTGCTCGTCGAATCGCGTTTCCGAACGCAGGCGCGAAAAAGAAGGGTGTTTCCGAAAAAACGTGGGGTGCGTGTCGCCAGAAATCTTTCGAAAGTCGAAACGTTGCTCCGAGGCGACCGGGATGAATCGCGCCACCCCGGGCCAGTGTGAGTGTCCACGCTCTTTCGCAGAAAACTTGCGCTTCGATCAGATCGGAGCTCTATCAAGTGACGCGACAAAGGCCACGCTATGCAACGTCGCCGCAGACTATTTTCGTTCTAGTTGTAGTAGCGCACGAAGTAGCTCACCGGAGCAGAATCGAGCATTCAGCTACTGGACTCCGGTTTGCCGGATCGTTGGATGATTCTTGTTTAAGCTTCTTCCCGATGCTACGATTCAGGTTCTCTCCTTGGGAGGCCCAATGAGCGCCGCCTTGCGCCCAATGACCATCGGCGAGATCCTCGACCGGACCTTTACTCAATACCGTCAGAACTTCAAATTATTCGTCGCTATCGGCATGGTTCCGGCTGTCGTGTGGTTTATTACCAGCGCGGTTTTCCTGCTCATGACCAAGCTCCAGTCCCGCAGTCATGCCGGATTCTCACGCGGGGCTGTTCTTGTGTCGGGCGCGAGCGTGACGGTAGGCTTTCTGATCTATATGTGCGGTATTGCGGTCGCGCACGGCGCGGTTTCTTACGCCGTCAGCGCTATTCACCTGGGTCGTCCCGTCGGATTCAGCGAGAGCTACCGCCGTATCAAAGGGAAATTCTTCCGGATCCTCAATGTGGTGATCTCGGTGGGAATACGGATAGGTGGTGGGTTTTTACTGGTGATGCTGACAGTATCTGCAATGACTTTGCTTCCGGGAATTCGTGGAAATCAAGCGGCAGCTGCCCTGGTAGCGATCGTGTGGATCATCGCAATGGTCATCGCGATATGGTTCATGTTTCGAATGCTGGCAAGGTATTCCTTATCGGTGCCGGCGTGCGTCCTGGAAGACCTGCCCGCCCGCAAGGCGATCAAGCGCAGTGTCGCGTTGAGCAAGGGGAGCGTGGGCCGCATCCTGGCGGTCTATCTCTTGTTTACCATCGTGAACCTTGCGTTCGCCTTCGCGGCAGCGGTTCCTTTTCAACTCGCCTTGGCCGCTGCGAAATCGGAAGTTGCCCGAGTGATTCTCGCTTTGGGAAATCAAACCAGTTCATGCATCATATCCGCGGTGGTTGGACCGCTCGTCACGATCGCCCTTACCCTTGTTTACTATGACGAGCGGATTCGGAAGGAAGCTTTCGACCTGAATTACATGATGGAGATGCTCGATGGACAAGTGCCTCAGCAGTCCAGCACAGGCGGTCCCGCGACAGGTCCTATCCCCGCATGAAGCTGCGCGGGATGAGTGCTGTCTCCATTCTGTGGATACTGCTCGGCACCGCGACACTCGCGAGCGATCCGCCGGCGCAGGAAATCACTCTATCGCAATATCAAGCGGATCTGCAGCGTATCGAAGCAGGCGTTGAAGCGATCCAGCAGCCGGCACAGGTCGCTGGACTACAGAAGTCCATCCCCGACCACTACAAGGTCTCTGTCGACAACCACTCCCTCACGATAGACAACAAGGATCTGAAGAAATCCGTCGGTGGTCTTTTCGTGGACAAAAACCGCGAATCGCTGCGCCGCAAGCTTGTCCAGGAACTCCATTTGATGGAGGAAGGTGCTGCGGACTTTGGACATACGGAAGACCTGAGCGGGACCCACGCAAAGCTCAAGAAAATTTTGGCTGCGTCGGAATTTGACGAGGTGCGCGGTCCCACCCTACTCGAGGTTTGGCGCGACAAGATTGTGAACACAATCTCCCGCTGGTGGGATAAGTTGATGAGCAAACTGCCAAGCCAGAGCGGCGGACATCAGGAGTTCACCTGGATCCTGATTGCAATCGCCGCCAGCGTGTTGGCGATCTGGCTGAAGCGGATGTACGAGAGACGCGAACCTGAGTTGCCGCGCGAAATCATTCCTTTTGCGCCTTCCGGCAAGCATTGGCGTACATGGCTGGCGGAGGCACAGGCCAAAGCAGGGAAAGGCCAGTGGCGCGACGCTATCCATCTCTGTTACTGGGCAGCAATTTCGCATCTCGAGTCGAGCGGCGCGTGGGCGCCAGACAATGCGCGGACGCCGCGAGAATATCTACGCCTCATACAGGCGACAAATCCCAATAGAGGCGAACTCGCAGCCCTCACCCGCAACTTTGAGCGAATCTGGTATGGCTCCCAAACGGCGAGTGACCGGGAGTTCGCGGAAAGCCTGCAGCATCTGGAGCGCCTCGGATGCCGGTAACTCTCACTCGCGGCGAGCGCAAGGCTGTGATCTGGATGATTGTCGTGTCTCTCGCGCTGGCGATCATTATCATCGTGTTCACTCCAGAGAAGACAGACGATCCGTTATACCCGTCCAGCTACTCTCCGGCGTCCGGTGGAGGCAAGGCTGCGTACTTGCTGTTGCAACAACTGGGATATAACACGACTCGCTGGGAACGTCCGTTGTCGGATCTCCCGGAGTACGGCCAAGGGACGGTGCTGTTAATGGCGCGTGCGACTGGGTTCGGCCGAGCCGAGCAGAAGAATGCGTTGAAGCGCTACATTGCCACTGGTGGCCGGGTGGTGTGCTTTGGGTTCAACCCGCAATGGGTGCTTCCACATGGCAACGTAGAGTTCAATTCCGTTCCTGAGACGGAGTGGAAATCTCGCGAGCCGGTGCTTCCCAGCCGTCTCACGCGGGGCGGGCCGATCACCGCCGACGCGGAAGCGCACTGGACCACCGATGACACCACCGACCTTGTGCACTACAAAAGCGATGGCGGTGCGACCGTAGTGAGCTATGCGTACGGAAAAGGGGAAGTAGTGTGGTGGGCGAGTTCGGTGCCCATCACGAACGCGGGCATCACACAGCCCGGCAACATGGAGCTTGTTCTGAACTCCATCGGAGACCGGAGCCTGCGCGTCTTCTGGAACGAATACTCCGGCTCGGAGTACAAGACAGTTTGGCAACGCGCATGGGAGTCGCCGGTGAAGTGGCTTTTCGTGCAGACGGGGTTCTTTGCGGCCTTTTTGCTGATGACGTACGCGAGGCGCGCCGGTCCGGTGCGCGCCTACCAGGGCAGATCGCGTCTATCTCCGCTGGAGTTCACGGAAACGCTGGGCGCTCTCTACAAGCGTGCGCACGCGACCGGCTTTGCGATGGAAGCTGCGTACACGCATTTTCGCAATGGCGTTGCCCGAAGGTTCGGCATTCGGCGCGATGCATCCGCCGAGATCGTCGCGCGAGCGTTGCAAGAGCGCTTCCCGGAATTGGATAACAAGGTGGAACAAACGCTTCGCGAGATCGAGTCTGCGATGCATGATTCCAGCGTGACGGAGGATGCGGCTTTGGATTTGGTGAGGCGGCTGCAAACCTATGCTGCGATTATCAAGCTGGGTCCGGGAACCCCGGGGGAGAAAAACTGATGCAAGCACTGCAACAACTGGTGTCGCATACACGCACCGAGATGCAGAAAGGAATTGTCGGCCAGAAGGAGTTGATCGATCAGCTCATCGTGGTGCTGCTATGTGGCGGACATGCGCTGATCGAAGGGGTCCCCGGAATCGCCAAGACGCTTACCGTAAAACTTCTTGGCTCGATTCTGCAGATCGACATGCAGCGGGTGCAGTGCACCTCGGACCTCATGCCGGCCGATGTGATCGGGAGCAACATCTTCAACGCGAGCACCGCCAGCTTCAACCTGCACAAAGGGCCGCTGTTCACCGACCTGCTGCTCGCGGACGAGATCAACCGTATGCCTCCCCGAACCCAGGCCGCGTTGCTGGAAGCGATGGAGGAACGGCAGATCACGATTGACGGTACTCGTTATCCCCTGTCGGAGTTCTTTACTGTTCTGGCAACTCAGAATCCAGTGGAATTCGAAGGGACGTATCCGCTGCCTGAGGCGCAACTTGACCGCTTCCTGCTGAAGATCAACGTCACCTATCCCGAAGCGCAAGAGGAGATCGACATCCTGATACGACACCACGAAGGCTTCGATGCAAGAAAGATCGACGCCATCGAGGTCGCTCCGATAAGCCCAGAACTGCTCCGCCAAGCGAGATTGGAAGTGAATGCGGTCAAGGTCGAACCGGCATTATTTCAGTACTTGCTGGAAATTGTGCGTAAATCGAGGACATGGCCGAGCCTTCTCCTGGGCGCGAGTCCGCGCGCCGCGGTAAGCCTGCTGCACGTGGCGAAAGCGATAGCTGCTATGGATGGCCGCGATTACCTTATTCCCGATGATGTGAAAGATGCTGCCGGTCCTGTGCTGCGGCATCGGCTATTGCTCAAGCCGGAAGCCGAGCTTGAGAGTATCGACACAGACGCGGTGATCGGAGATGTTCTCCGGTCGGTCGAGGTTCCCAAGTGAGTAGCCAGGCCCTCGTGCCTCCTCCCATGAGCGCTGAAGCAAATTACTTCGGCCGCTTCGGTGTGGGGTTCGGGCGACGATTTCTCGGCCTGATCCTCCTCGGCATGGTGTGGGTCGTACCAGGATTCTGGTCGCGAACCTTTCTTTGGGGAATGGCGGTTTGGGACCTCATTATCGCGGTCGCATTCATCGGCGACCTGCTGCTGATGCCACGGAGACGCAAGCTCTCGATCTCACGAGAGTTCGCATCCGTCCCGGCAATCGGCTGCACTGCGGAGATCAAGTTACGGATTACGAACCGCAGTCGAATTACCGTTCATTGCACCGTGCGCGACGATCCGCCGCGAGCTTTACAAGCGAACAAGCAGGAGCTGGCTTGCGTGATTGCACCGCTCCGCTCCATCGAACTCTCGTACGGTGTAAAGGCCATTGAGCGTGGCGATTACACCTTTGGCGATGTGTACGTTCGCGTGCAATCGGCGATGCAGTTGGCCGAACGCTGGTATCGTGCATCGCTGCCACAGAAGGTACGGGTTTATCCCAATCTCGAGGCTGCCCGGAAAGCGACGATCTACCTGATGCGCAGCCGGCAGATCGAGCAGGAGCGCCGTCGCCTGCGACTACGTGGGCACGGCCATGAGTTCGAGAGCTTGCGCGATTACCAGCAAGGCGACGAGCTCAGGAACATCTGTTGGACGGCGACTGCGCGGCGCGGCAAGCTCGTGACGAAGGTTCATACGGTGGAGCGAAGCCAGCCGGTGTGGATCGTTCTTGATACCGGCCGGCTTCTCCGCGCTCGTATTGGCTCCATGAGTAAGCTGGACTACGCTGCGGACGCCGCTCTCTCCCTGGCGCAACTTGCTCTTTATTCCGGAGACAAGGTCGGTTTGCTCGCTTACGGCCGCCGCATCAAGGCCAAAGTTCCACCAGCAAGGGGCATGTCGAGACTACGGGTGATCGCCGATCAACTCGCGGCCGTGGCTGGGGAAGCTCCGGAAGGCGATCATCTGCTCGCTGCCGGAACGCTGGCTACGGCCCAGCGTCGCCGCAGCCTGATCATCTGGGTGACCGATCTGGCGGAGACCGCGATGACTCCCGAGGTGATTGAGAGCGCATCGCAGTTTTTGAGGCAGCACGTCGTGCTCTTTGTTGTCGTGGGTCAACCTGAGCTTGCGGCCCGTGTCTCCGAAAACCCGGAAACAGCGGATCGTATGTACGAAATGGCCGCAGCTCAGGAGATGATTCAGCGGCGAGAGATTCTGCTTTCGCGGATGCGTGACCAGGGCGCGCTGGCGATGGAGGTCCTGCCGGGCAAACTCTCCACGACTTTGATGGACCAATACCTATCAGTCAAGGAGCGCCATCTCATCTGACCCATCGCCATCGGCCTGAGAATCATCGGGCAGCAGGACGTAGGCACAGAGAAGTGCGAACATTAGCGCGGAAACGACAAACTTCAGCGACGCCGGTGCATTGGAAGGCGAAAAGAACCCTTCCAGAATTCCGGCAATAATGAGCAGGGGGATGGTTCCAAGAACGAGTCGCACTGCCACCGAGCCGCCAATTACGAGCGATTGTTTTCGGGGCAAAGTTCCCGGAAACAACAATCCGACTGCGATGCGGAAGCCCGCCGCTCCCGCAATGAAGATCGAGGGTAACTCCAGAGCGCCATGGGGGGCGACGAAACTCCAGAGCGGGATACTCATGTTGTTGAGCCAGCAAGCGGCGCCGACCACCCCCAACATCAGTCCATTGAACACGATCAGGTAAAGCGTTCCCAGGCCTGCGGTAATTCCTGAGGCGAAGGTCATGAACGAAACGCCTAAATTGTTCGTCATGATGCCACTCGAAGCTACCGGTTTCATACTGACGACGGAATGCGTCCACATCTCGTGGCGTTCAATCGTATCGACCATGGCAGGACCGAGTACCTGGTGCATGAAGTCCGGACGAGTTACCGTGAGAAGCATGCCGATAACCGCACCAGCAGCAAATAAGAGTGTAGTTATGGCTACATAGCGGAGGTTTTGCCGGAAGACACGTGGAAAGGTGTAACGGTAGAAATAGTAGATGTCGCGGGCACTCGATTTACGGCCCGCATAAATGATATTGTGAGCGCGCGAGAGTAGCTGGTTGACGTAACGGGCGAACTGCTGACTCGCCGGGTCTTCCCGCAGGGCCGATAGATCGGTAGCGACCTGGCGATAGAGAAACGCGAGTTCGCGAAGTTCGCTTCGGGTCAGCGAGTCAAGGCGTTCGCGGTCGCAACGGTCGGTTAGCTCGACCAGTCGGTTCCAGTACGGTTTACGGCGCTCCAGCCAATGGGTTGAGATCATGTTCGATCCGGTCGAGAAACTAACTATTGATACACCAGAGCAGGTGGCTCTGGAAATGCCTTTAGCAGGCCTGGGCAGCCGTTTCCTCGGAGTCTTCTGTGATTCGTTGATCCAGGGAGTGGTTTACCTGGTGGTCGTCCTGACAATGGGCTTCGTGATTCCCAAAAGTTTAGAGTGGGACACCGCTTCGAAGTGGGTGGTCGCGGTCGTCATCCTGTTCTTTTTTTGCCTTTACTGGGGGTATTACGCGATTTTCGAGATCTGGTGGAAGGGACAGACGCCGGGCAAGCGAATCGCGGGAATCCGGGTCATCAAAGACAACGGCCGGCCCATTACGCCCTTCGAAGCGGTGGCGCGCAACCTGGTGCGGGTAGTCGATCAAATTCCGGGCTTCTACGGAGTAGGCATCGTGTGCGCTTTTTTCGACAAGCGTAACCGGCGGCTCGGCGACTTCGTGGCCGGTACAGTGGTGGTTCACGATCGCCGGGAGAGCGAATCGCAACCCTTCTACAACATGACCTCCGAGGAGGCTCCGGCGCTGGAAACCGATGAACTCAGCCTGCGCGAACTGGAAGTAATAGAGACCTTCCTGGGACGCCGCCTGGATATGCCGCAGGAACTGCGCGCAGCTACCGCAAAGCGATTAGCCGATAAGATTGCGCAGAAACTGACGATTGCTCCCGAAAACCGGCCGCAGAACGACGAAGACTTCCTGGAGGCGGTTGCGCTGCGCATTCGCACCAATCGGCGTTTCCGCCAACTCTAGCGCCGCAAGTTAGCCTTCTACTGGCTTGCCCGTACCCTCGACAAGCACCGAGTAACGGTCGATAGGCAAAGAATCGTAGCGTTCGCGAAGTCTGCTGGGGGCAGGCCATTGCACTTCGACCCAATCCATCTTGGCGCGTGTCCCGATGCCGAGCACCACGCGAGGGTCTTGGGCGGATAGGTAACTGCCACCGCCTACGAGCATTCGGCTTCGCTTAAGGTCGCCCGATTGGTAGGTGATTCGCGCACCGATGGCATCGGGATTCGCCTTCTTTCCTTTTAGGTGTAAGCCGACCCAGTGATTCTGGCTGCCAACGTCGTTGCGCAGCAGCATGGGCGCACCGTCATTCAGGGAAATCAGGACATCCACAGCGCCGTCGTTGTTGAAATCGCCGAGAGCCAGGCCGCGAGCGGAGACTTTTTTCGAGAAGACGGGACCACTCTCGTCGCTCACGTTTTGCAGCCCCTTGCCGTCGTTGTGAAAGAGCAGCAGAGGCTCCTGATAGCTCACATCCTGGTGATAGACCTGGATCAGGTCATCGGGATTTCCGTTGCAAAGGATGAGGTCGAGATTTCCGTCGTTGTCGTAATCGAAAAACTTGAGCCCCCAACCGCTCATCAGCCGTGTGGCCATGCCAATGCCAGTGCGATCGGCGATGTCATCGAAGGTCTCGTCCTTATTGTTCTTATAGAGCGAATAGCGTTCATGGTCGATGTTGGCGACGAACAGGTCCATCCAGCCATCCTGGTCGAAGTCGGCGGAGTCCACGCCCATGCCGGAGCGAGGGCGGCCGGCGTCGCTGTAGGCCACACCGGAAGTCGAACCGATCTCCTCGAATTTGCCGTTGCCGCGATTCGCAAAAAGAAAGTTGGCGACGGTGTCGTTGGCGACGAACAGGTCGAGTTTGCCGTCGTTGTTGATGTCGGTCGCAACCACTCCCCACGCTTTGCCAAGATAGTTGCCGATCCCGCTCGCCTTGCTGACGTCGGTGAAAGTGCCGTCGCCGTTGTTGTGAAACAGGTAGCTGGCCATCGGTTTGTAAAGACGCGGAACGCAATAGCCCAGCTTTCCATCCGCCGTGCAGGGAAGATTTTTCGCTTTGTCGAAATCGACAAATCGGCAGACGAAGAGATCGAGACGACCGTCGTTGTCGTAATCGAACCACACGGCACTGGAAGCCCAGCCAGGCGCGGCAACGCCGGCCTTTTCGGTCACGTCCGTGAACGTGCCGTCACCATTGTTGTGGTAGAGGATGCTACGGCCATATTGCGTAACGTAGAGATCCGGGAAGCCATCGCCATCGTAATCGCCCACCGCGACACCCTGGCCATAGCCTCCAGCGCCTACGCCTGCTTTTTCGGTTACGTCGGTAAAGGTGCCGTCACGATTGTTGTGGTAGAGGGCGTTTCGGAGAGGCCGCGCGGGAGTGTAGAAATCGCACTTGCCACTGTTGACGAGGTATATGTCCATCCACCCGTCGTTGTCGTAATCGAGGAATGCACAACCTGCCCCGGTCGTTTCGGGAAGATATTTTGCCGCGGAGTGTCCAGCGGTGTGCACCCACGAGATGCCGCTCTGGGCCGGAGGAACCTCCGAGAAGGGATAGGCAGGCGGCGGCCCCGAGAATCCGGTCTGTTTGAGCCCGAGATATCCCGCGGCAACAGCAACCGTGTGCAGAAAATCGCGTCGCGATGGATTACGAAAATTCAATGTGGTCCCGAATCGACTTCATGGTTGCTGGGTAGCCGGCTGCGCCGCTCCGCCACTGCGCTGCATCATCTCATTGTGAATGGCGAATTCACGATCGGCATCGGACTTGCGTCCAGCCCGGCTGTACGCGGTTGCAAGATTGTAATGTCCCGCAGGATTTGCGGGCTGCAGCTTGACCGCGATCTCGAGGGGAGCGATTGCCGCGGCATAGTTCTTCTCTGAGATCAACGTTGCGCCCAGCCCGAGATAGGCGGCGGCGAAGGACGAATCCAGCTTGGTAGCCTTGGTGAAATGCTGGATCGCTTCGTCGTAGGAATTCGCCTGGCGTGCAAGTTCCCCCAGCACGTATTCTGCTCCCGCATTGTTGGGATCGATCGACAGCTCTTCGACGAACTCCTGCTTGGCTTTTTCGGCTACGTCGGGGGGCGGATTCGGAATCGAAAGAAGCAGGCGACCGATGCGGAAGTGAATGCCGGGGAGCCGCGGATTTTTTTCCAGCACCCAACGGTATTCCTTCTCGGCATCCTGCCATTTGCCCTGCATTTCCAGGGCTTCCGCATTCAGTTCGTGTGCCTGGTAGGAATTTCCGGCTTTACTAGCCAGATCTGAGGCAGCGCGCGTCGAAAGATCGGAATAGGTATGAACGGAAAGGTACAGCACGTCCGGATCGGCGGGGAATTCGCGGTTCAGCATCCGCAGAAATTCCAGTGCGGCGTCAGGCTGGTCGGCAAACATCGCGCAGCGCACGCCGGCCATGCCGAAGTCGCGATGCTGACTTTTGGGAGAACCGGCCACAATGCCTTTCTTGAGCAATGGCAAAGCTTCTTTGCAGTGGCCGTTCTGCGCAAGTGTCAGGGCGTGCTGTGGGGTTTGGTCTGTCTCAGTCCTGGTAGGGCTCTGCGACCAGGTTGAGATTGGAAGCAGGACCATCAGGCAGGTAAATGCGTAGGAAAGATATCGGGGCATAAAAATTGGGCAGGACCACAAGGGATCCTGCCCATCATATGCGTGCTGCGTCAGAAATAGAACTTCAATGCGAACTGGATTTGCCTTGCGTCCTGCGTACCGGTGATGAGACCGAAAGTGGTGTCACCCACTGTGTTATCAGGATGCGCAAAGTTCGGGTGGTTGAAGGCGTTGAGGAAATCAGCCCTGAACTGAATTCTCATGTTCTCCGTGATGGGGAAATTCTTCTGGAGACTGATATCCGCGTCTGTGTATTTCGGCCCGATGACAGGACCCTGTGCCGGACAGTTGCCGAAGGTTCCAGGTGCAGCGGGAGAGAACGAAGAGGCGCTCATCCAGGCGTATCCATTGCTTGTCGCCTGGTGGAGATATTGCACCGGCGCGTTGCAATCCGGACGAGGAGCCGGTGAATCTGTTCCCGAGTTATCCGGACCGTACAGCGCGATCGGGAAGCCCGTGTGCCACGAAACGATGGGAGCGATGGACCAGTTGCCGACCACCGCGTTGACTGCGGCAGGCAGGCTGCTGCCCCATTGCTTGCTCCTGCCTACCGGCAATTCATACGTAGCGTAAGCGCTGATCACGTGCTTGGAGTCCCAATAGCACTGCGCGTAATCGGCGTTTGGATCGTACAAGTTTTGCCAGTAGTTGGCCGCGGGCGTGGTTTCGGTATTCGCTCCCCACGTTCCGTAATAGCCATCGTTGTTGGTCATGCACTTGCTGTAGGTGTAAGACACCTGGGCATCCAGCCCATGGCTGTAACGCTGCTGCAGAACGGCCTGCAGGGCGTTGTAGTTCATGCTTCCGTTGGAAGCGGTGTCCTTAACGTTGCCGAACTGGTTCGGTCCAAGGGTGCCATTGGCGTTGGTCCCACCGGCGAATGGGCTCGGCGTGACCGAACCATCGGGATTGAGAATGCCTTGTTTGAGCCATTCCGGAACCATCAAGTGTTGCGTTGCTTGTCCTACATAGCCGAGCTGAAAGGTTACGTTCTTGGCAATCTCTTGTTGGATTGTCAGGTTCCACTGTTTTGCGACAGCAGGCTGTACCGTACCGGCCCACGCGAGCATGGTAGCGTTCTCGAACGGATCGCCAGTGGGGGGTGCGGCAAACGCGAAGGCGCTTCCGCTCGTGAATGGCGTTCCGGTGCTGGCGTTGTTCGCTTCCACCTGTGCCGGCGTGAAAGGCGGATTCTGGGTCAGGCGAAGGTTGGTTCCCGTCCCTTCCAGGTAGGAAGAGATCGTGAACGCTCCGCGAATTACCGTCTTACCTTCGTACCTCGCCGGAGACCATGCGAATCCGATGCGAGGCTGGAAGTCCGGTAGGCCGTAGGTGGTGTTGTACAGGCCATTGCTGAATCCGTTGCTGCCTACTCCCTGGACGGCGGTATTCCCGGCGTACTGAAGGGCACCGGTCGCGATATTCACATTGACCTGGCGATTGTTGATTTCCTGCCACGGAGTGCGGGCTTCATAACGTAATCCAAGGTTCAGGGTCAGGTGGTCTGTGATGCGCCAGTCATCCTGCACAAAACCGGCAAAGAGGAAGTCACGTTGATGCCATCCGCCTGTGCTGGTGCCACGGCCGACATCTTCGGGAAGTCCGAGCGCAAAGTCCGCAGCGCCGTTTCCGCTGGTTGCATTGCCTGGGTTAGAGCTGAAGGTCGGACCGTAGAGAAGTTGACCCAACTCGCCGCCGTTGCCGCTGTAGAAGACGTTGATCCGGTACTGGTTCATCTGGTAACCGGCTTTAATATTGTGCCGGCCATGCGTGTACTCCAGGACGTCGTCTAACTGCAGCACCGTGGACGCGAAGTTCTCGACCACAGCCGCAGATCCGAGGCTCCCCAGAGATCCAACGCCGGGATTCGTAATGCTGCCGCCACCAAACCCGATCAAGGGCATGCCGTCGATTCCTGCCGGATTGCCATCCGATATGCCTAGCGCATTGCCAAGCGCGCCCACTGAGCTGTCGAAGGTCGTGAGGCCGTTGGCAAACTGTACATAGTTGAGTCCCAACCGCAGTTCATTCAGGAGGCTGGGGGAGAAGTTGTGATCCCAGTTCAAGCCAAAGTTGTCGAGAACGGCCGAGTTGAGCTGGTTCCCCAACAGGGCAATGGAATTCGTGGATGGGTCGGTCTGATATCCCTTCGACATGCGACCGAACAAGTGATCCTTGCTGGTTACGTTGTAGTCGATCCGCAGGTCACCCTGATCGGTGTTGTACTGCTGCCCGGTGGTGTTCGAGGCCAATCCGAAACCAGTTTGCGCCGACGAGGCAATCGACTTGGGGTAAAGGGCGTTGGTCGTCAGTGCCGTGAACACCGGGTCGAGCATGTTCGTCGGGATGATATTGCCCGAAAACGGCACGCGGCTGGCGGCCGGAACCAGTTGGCACGGTGAGCCGGAAATACCCGTGCCCGTCGCGCAGGGGTTGTAGAGTTGGACCGGCGCAGGATTGCCGTTGGCGTCCCTCAGAGCAAGCAACGACGAGAAGTCGCCGCCGATCTCGGCAGGAGTCAGAACGTTGATCGTACCGCCCGTGGAGGGATGGTCTAAACGTCCTCCCTGGTAGTCGACAAAGAAAAACAGCTTGTTCTTGATGATGGGGCCGCCGAAGGTCGCGCCGAACATATTCCAGCGAACTTTGGGAGTCGGGATCACGCTGTCGGTGCCGAGGGTGGCATAAGCGGGGTCTCCCTGGTGCAACCCGTTCTCCCACTTGTTCGCATTAAAAATGTCGTTGCGAAAGAACTCGAACAGGTCGCCGTGGTACTTGTTGGTGCCGGACTTGATCGAGGCGCTGACAATGCCTCCGTTGAAATTCCCAAACTCCGCGGATGCATTCTGCGTGATCACATTGAATTCCGCGATCGCGTCAGGGGATGGGGTGAAACCCGCAAGATTTTCGGAAGCCTGGTTGTTGTCGATACCGTCGAGCAGGAAGTTGTTGGCCTGTTCGCGGTTGCCATTGATGTAGGGACGTCCGCCTTCTTCCGCGACGTTCGATCCTGTGTTCATGCTTTGCGGATCGACCGAGAGAGCGCCCGGGGCGAGCAGCGTCAACTGGATGAAGTTACGCGTCGCCAGCGGGAGGGCATCGTTGTTCTTGGCATCGATAAGGGTGCTGACCTGGGTAGTGTCGGTTTGCAGCTGCGGCGCTTCTGAGCTGACCTCCATCGTTTCGCTGACCGTCCCGACTTTTAATTGAAAGGTCAACCGCGCTGTCTGGTTCAGTACCAGGACGATCGGGGGCTGAACCGCGCTCTCAAAACCTTTTGCTTCGACGCGCACTTCGTAGCTGCCAATGGGAAGGCGTGGGAAATTGAAAACACCTGTCGCATTCGATTCGACCGTAGTAGTTGAGCCACGTTCCACGTCTCTGGCGGTTACCGTCGCTCCAGAGATCGCGGCGCCGGCTGGATCACTCACCGTGCCGGTAATGGCGGCGGTGACCTGTTGACCCCAGGCACTGGTCGCACTCAAACAGAACAAGAGAAGTAGGCTGCGCGCAATCTGAAACGTCTTCGACCATCGCATCACAAAATTCCTCCGAAAAAGTGTTGCTTGTTGCGGGCCCGGGATTGACTCGACCTACAGCACGAGTTGAAACTCGCGATGTCCATTTAGGGAATGCTATATATCACATTGAGGCCCTGTGAGAATACAAAATAATTAGTTTGTACTAGTAATGCGACGAAAGAAAAGGAGAGTAGCTTACTCCGAAGGGGACGAGAACGCCATCGGTTGTCAAGAGCAAGCTCTAACAAAACAATAGCTTGCAACGTGCGGATATTTGCGGGAAACGCGCACTTGGGCTGGGCGCATAGGCTGCCACAGGGGTTCCACGTCGCTCGCTCTCAATCAGGGTGATATATAGCTCTTTCGTTTAAGTCCCAATCCTTTCGATTCTTCCGAAAAGAAGCTTGGATGTTGCGGCACTCGAAACTTAACGCTCACGACCCCACCCCTTCCGGCACGCCAAATCGATGCAACAGATTTCTCCGACCAACGTGCCATACCGGTGTAAGCTGCTCTTGCAAATTGTCCGCTGATGGCATGAATGTGGAACTTAGATTCAATGTTCCTGTATGCTTTTCAGTTGCTCTTTCACATCCAGCGTTTGCGCGTGCGCATTCGGCAGTTCGAATCGCACAGGGAAGCAGGTGAAAATCCTGCGCTGTCGCGCAACTGTTAGCGAGTTCTGGGCTACGCCACTGTCGCAAGATGGGAAGGCATGCCTGGCGGTACTCGACCCGGAAGGTCGAAACTCGCATAGCCAGGAGACCGGCGCAAACGTATCTATCCACCTCTTTCGCGTGCAAAGGAGGATATATGCGACGCCTGCTTGGTTTCTGCTTTCTCGTCTTCTCGTCTTTACCACTTCTTGCCAACGATTTCAGTATTCGAATCCTCGGCCCCGATCAGCGGCCCGTTGGCTCCGCCCGTGTAGCGATTTATTCCGGGCATTTGTCCGCCGTGCAGACCACGTCTTCCGAAGGAGTTGCACAATTCTCGAAGGTCCCGGACGGTTCGTATCGCGTACAAGTCCTGGCTCCTGGCTTTTCGGAAACGACCGCCAACGTAAAGCTTCCCCTGTCTGACGCAGCGCCCGTGGTGGTTGTGCTCTCCTTGCAGAATCCCAGCGAGACGGTAGTCGTTTCCGCCTCTGCGACGCCTGTTTCCGAGGCCGAATCGGGCGCCTCCGTATCGGTCATCGATCGGCAGACGCTCGACCTTACAAATCCCACCGATCTCGGCGATGCGTTGCGCTTTGCGCCCGGGATGTCGCTGCGCGCCAACGGTCAGCGCGGCGGATTGACCGTACTAAGTGTTCGCGGTGGCGAATCAAATTACAACCGGGTGATGGTCGACGGCGTGTATGTCAATGAACCGGGTGGACAATTCGATTTCGGAGTCGTGCCGGTGGAGCAAGTTGACCGAATTGAAGTCGTTCGCGGATCGGAGAGCGCAGTGTACGGCTCCGATGCGATGAGCAGCGTGGTGCAGATGTGGACCGCGAACGGAGCCACGCCCAAGCCGGAATTCCGGTTCGGCGCCGATGGCGGCAATTTCAATACGGCTCACGGCTACGCTTCAATTGCGGGCGCGTTCCGCCGCTTCGACTACAACCTGTTCGGAGATCAATTCAATACCAACGGACAAGGCCCGAATAACAACTACTCGAACAGCCTGGAAGGCGGAAACGTCGGGGTACAGATCACGCCCCGGATACAGTTGCGTTTGCGCGTGCGGCACGCGAACAGCTTCGCGGGGGTTTCGGGCGAATGGTGGTTTAACGGCGCCAGTGAATTGCCTCCCAATACAACGGAATTCGCGCGACAGAACAATCTCATCGCGGACTTGTCGCTCAGCGTGGGAGGACCGGGCCCATGGCAGCACACGTTCAGTGGCTACGATTACCGCCATTTGCGCTATAACGCGGATTACACGCCCAACCCCGTCCGCTACAACGATTATCCCTACGACGAACTCGCGAACTACAACCGCGCTGGATTTAACTGGCAGTCGGATTACGCGCCGCGCTCGTGGACGCGTACCACCTTCGGCTACAACTTCATCGACGAACACGGTTTTGACGACAGCGACTATCTTCCGACCTCGTATTCGGGGAACGCGCTCTATCTGACCTCGGGACTGCGCCGCAACCACGGCGTTTTTGCGCAGGAGATGGTGCTATGGAAGCGCTTCTCGCTGCTGGCTGGCGTACGCTACGAGCACAACGAAAGCTTCGGCGGAAAAACCATTCCTCGCTTAACGGCGACCTACCTTGCATGGCGCGGCAACGATCTTCTTTCCGGCACCCGCTTTCGCGCGAGTTATAGCCAGGGGATCGTGGAGCCGAGCTTCGCGGAGTCCTTTGGCAGTGGCGGCGACATTCGAACGGAACCGAATCCTGACCTCAAGCCGGAACAGGCGCGCACTGTCGAAGCAGGCTTCGTGCAGGGTTTCGACCGCGACAAATACTCTTTGTTCGGCGGGTATTTCAACAGCATGTTTCGCGACCAGATCGAGTACGAATCGTTCGTGGATGGCTCGGGAAATCTCGTTGCGCAGTACTTCAACCTCAACAAGTCCCTGGCGCATGGCGCGGAGGCGGTTCTGCAAGGACGTATCACGAGCCGGATCTCTCTCGATGCGGGATACACCTACACGGCGACGCAGATCCTCCTGGCGCCGGATTGCACAGCCGCGACCTATTGCGACACTTCCACCTACGGCGCCGGCGAGCCATTGTTGAGAAGGCCGAAGCACCTGGGCAACTTTACCGTTAGTTATAGTGGCGGCAAATGGGGAGCAAATCTCTCCGGACTGGCCGTAGGACGACGACCGGACCGGGACTTCCTGTTCGGCGAAATTCCACCGGTCAATTTTGCGGCCGGCTACGCGCGGTTCGATGCGTCGGGATATTACAACCTCGACCGTCACGTTACTGCCTACGTAAACCTGCAGAACCTGCTCAACCATTCCTACAACGAAGTCGTCGGATACCCGGCCCTCGGATTCAACTTCCGCGCCGGCTTGCGCTTCAGATTTGGCGGGGAATAGTTCTTGATGATCCGGCGGTACGAAGCGGCAACGCGACGGTAAATACAGACCCGTGGCCGAGTTGGCTGAAAACGCTGACCGTGCCACCGTGTGCTTCGACGAGCGCCTTGGCGATGGCCAGTCCCATCCCCGTGCCCTCGATGGTTGAACGCTGGCCACGGCCGCGATAAAACTTGTCGAAGATCATGCCCTGGTCGAAACTTTCAATGCCAGGACCTTGATCCGCGACACTTATCAAAAGCTGGTCATTCTGGGCCTCGGCCGTGATCGTGATCGGCGTGCCGGGCGAAGAATATTTTCCAGCATTTTCCAAAAGTTGGGCGAGCACCTCGCCGATCCTGCGCAGGTCCATGGTGATCATCGGAAGAGAATCGTCGACGTCGATCCTAAGCACATGCTTCGCCAGCGCATTCTTCGAGGTCGCAACCGCGGCATCCACCGCGTCACGAATATGATGCGGTTCAAACCGCAATTCCAGCGCCCCCGCGTCAAGTTGCGCCATCTGGGCCGCTTCGCCTACCAGGCGGTCCAGACGGTCACTCTCCTCATTGATGATGTCCAACAGCTCGTGGCGGGACTCTTCGCCCAACCCATCACTGGCAAGCAGGGCTTGTGCCGAAGCCTTGATGGCAGTGAGGGGAGTTCGAAAATCGTGGGTGACGGAATCGAGCAGTATCGACCGGAGCCGTTCGCTCTCACGGTTCGCCTCGGAATGAGCTAGCTTTTCCACCGCACCCGCACGTTCGATGGCAATCGCAATCAGGCTGCCGACAGCATCCAGAATTTCGCGGCTGACGTTGCTGGAAATTACGCCGATCGCGCCGACCGACCGCACCCCGACGCGCAGGGGAACGATGCTTACGTCCTGGGTTTTCCCATGCGCCGGCTCACCAATGTTGGCTACATTCTTCAACTCTTCGTCGCTCAAAAGTTCCTGTGCTTTGAGGTCGGAGAAGTAGACCTTCTTTCGGTCGATGAGAAACATTCCGGCGCCCGTAGCGTTCAGCGCATCCACCACGTTCTTTGGAATCGCATTCACCAGGGTCAACACATTTCCGGCGGCGAGAAGCTGCTGGCTGAGCGAGTAGAGCCGTTCCACCTCTCCACGGCGATGGTTGGCGCTCAGCGCTTCCCGGCGCGCGCGTTCCGCAAGCTGGCTTGCGATGATTGCGGTACAGAGAAAGGCGGTGAGCGCGACCCAATTCTGGGGATCGGCGATGGTGAAGGTCCCGACCGGTGGCAGGAAGAAGAAGTTATAAGCCAGCGTAGAAACGATGGAGAGAAAAATGGCGTACCGCACGCCCCATCCGGCAGAGATGGCGAGAACCGCGACGAGCAGTGTGAACCCCACCGTTGCCGGATTGACGTGAATCCACGCGCGATAAACGACCACAATCGCGGTGATGATCAGGATCCCCAAAACGAACCGCACAGGAGGTTTGTTGAGTATCCGCATACCGCGAATTTTACGCTGATTCGACAAGCGCAATGCAATTGAGGAGAATATGGGCGCGATGTCAAAGACGCCCGAACAGTGGCTGGAAGAGACCGCGCCAACCAAACAGCGCAGCTCATTCAAGGTTTTTCTTGGGTATGCGCCGGGCGTCGGCAAAACCTACGACATGTTGAGCGAGGGCATCCGTCGCCACAGCCGTGGTGAGGATGTCGTTATCGGCGTCGTCGAGACCCACGGAAGGGTGGGAACAGCGGAATTGGCGGGTCGCCTGGAAACGGTTCCGAGGAAGGCCATCGATTACAAGGGAACGGTCTTCGAGGAGATGGACGTAGAGGCAATCCTGGCTCGCAAGCCAAGGGTTGCCCTGGTGGATGAACTCGCCCATACCAACGTGGACGGCAGCAAGCATCGCAAGCGTTACGAAGACGTTATCGAGTTGCTGGATGCAAATATCGACGTCATCTCCACCATGAACGTCCAGCACATCGAGAGTGTCACTCCACTCGTCGGGCGAATCACCGGGGTGGTAGTTCGCGAGACGGTGCCCGACTGGGTGATGCAAAGGGTGGACGAGATCGTGCTCACCGATCTGACGCCGGAAGCCCTGCAGAACAGGATGAAGCGGGGCGACATCTATCCGCAGGAACGCGCCGAGAGAGCCTTAAAGAACTTTTTCCGTCCCGGCAATCTCATCGCACTTCGCGAGATTGCATTACAACAGGTCAGCCACGTCGTCGATCTGACTCTTGAGTCGTACCTGCAGCGAGAGCATCTCGAGCAGCGCGCGCCCATTACAGAGAGAATCGCGGTCTGCATCAGTTCCAATCCAGCTGCACAATACCTAATGGCGCGTGCGTCCCGCATGGCGCACAGGATCGCGGCCGAACTCTACGTAATCTATGTGGATGTGGGTGCCGATGACTCGCCGGAGAATCGTAGAACGCTGCAGGAAAATTTCCGCTTTGCGGAAAATCTCGGCGGCCAAGTTGTGCGCGTTACGGGTAAGAAAGTGGCGGAAGAAGTAGCCAAGGTGGTTCGCGAGAAACATGTGACCCAGGTCGTTTTCGGCCGCTCAGCCGTGAAAGGATGGAAAAAATACTTGTATCTCACCACCATTCACAAGTTTCTGCGCGACACGCCATCCGTGGATGTCCACATCGTGACGCAAGAGGCGCGTTGAGATGAACGAAGAGCGGCGTAACGTACTGGTCGTGGACGACGAGCCGCAGATTACACGCGTGTTGCGGACCACTCTGTCGGGCCGGGGCTACAGTGTAAGGACCGCCGGCGATGGCGATGAAGCGCTCGAAGTCATGCGCGGATGGCTTCCGGACCTCGTGATCACTGATCTTTCCATGCCGAACATGTCTGGGCTGGAGCTCTGTCGCCGCATTCGTGCAAAGTCCGCTATTCCGATCATCGTTCTCTCTGTTCGCGGCGAGGAAAGGGTAAAGGTGGAGGCGCTGGACTCAGGTGCCGACGACTATGTGACCAAGCCCTTCAACATGAATGAACTGCTGGCGCGAGTGCGCGCGGGGCTGCGCCGTGGCTCCTCTCCGTCCACGCAGGATGAGCAGCAAACCCGAATTGCGATCGGGGACTTCAAGATCGACTTCTCTTCCCGGCAGGTCCTGGTTCGTGATCACGAGGTCCGGCTCACTCCAAAAGAATTCGACCTCCTGACGTATTTTGCAAACCATGCAAACAAAGTAATGACCCATCGCGCACTGTTGAGTGCGATCTGGGGAGCAAACAGCCTGGAACAGCCCGAATATCTGCGCGTATTCATCAACCACCTGCGAAGAAAACTGGAGCCGGAAAATTCTTCGGTGAAATACATCATCACCGAACCATGGGTGGGATACCGGTTCGAACCTGGAGATGAACGGGAGTGAAGGCGGCAACTGAGAAAAGGCCATGATGATCCATCCTGATCGCCTGTTTCCCGCTGATGGCAATGTCCGCGCGATCGCCCGGAGACTCTATGAACATGTGCGTGGCCTACCGATTCTCAGCCCGCACGGCCATACCCAGGCAGCATGGTTCGCAAACAACGAGCCGTTCTCGAACCCAGCCAGATTGTTCGTCCAAACCGACCATTACGTATTCCGCATGTTGTACAGCCAGGGAATCTCGCTGGACGATCTCGGCGTTGGAACTGAGGACTCGGTCGATCCCCGAGAGGTGTGGCGCATCTTCGCGAGCCACTATGTCTTATTTCGTGGAACGCCCAGCCGCCTATGGCTCGATCACATATTCCAGGAAATCTTTGGACTTGAAGAACGGCTAAACAGCCAGACGGCTGACTTTTATTTCGACACGATCTCGCAGAAATTGTCTTCTCCGGGGTTCCAGCCGCGTGCGCTCTATGAACGATTCAACATCGAGGTGCTGGCCACCACGGATTCGCCACTCGACTCGCTCAAAGATCATCGACGGCTCCGAGAGTCTAACTGGCAGATGAGGATTCTGCCGACGTTCCGCCCCGATCCAGTCGTTGACCCGGATTTCGAGGGCTTTGCGCAAAATGTCCACCGGTTGGGCGAAATAACCGGCGACCACACGGCGGTCTGGAGCGGTTATGTAAATGCTCTCCGCGCCAGTCGTCTGCGATTTCGCGAGCTCGGCTGCACGGCAACCGATCACGGGCATCCAAGCGCCCGAACGGCTGATCTTCCCCGTCAAAAATGCGAGGAGCTGTTGCAGCGGGTGCTGTCCGGCCGTGCGGATGCATGCGAGAAAGATTTATTCCGCGCCCAGATGCTGACCGAGATGGCGGCGATGAGTCTTGAGGATGGGCTGGTGATGCAGATTCATCCGGGTAGCGTGCGCAATCACAATCGCAAGCTGTACGAGAAATATGGCCGCGACGTTGGCGCAGACATACCTTCGCCGACGAATTATGTCGATCATCTGCGGCCTTTGCTCGACAAGTTCGGCAACGAGACCGGCCTCACCCTCATTTTGTTCACGCTCGATGAGTCGACGTACAGCCGTGAACTGGCTCCCCTCGCCGGACATTATCCGTGTTTGCGACTCGGGCCGCCCTGGTGGTTTCACGATAGCCCGGAGGGCATCATGCACTTCCGCGAGAGAGTGACGGGAAGCGCAGGCTTCTACAATACTGTCGGTTTCAACGACGACACCCGCGCGTTCTTCTCGATTCCTGCGCGGCACGACATGGCGCGGCGAATGGATGCCGCATTCCTCGCAAAACTCGTTGCGGAGCATCGGCTCGACGAAGAGGAAGCATTCGAAGTGGTGCACGATTTGGCCTATCGACTGGCGAAGAAGGCATACCGGCTCTGACATGAGAGAGACGCCGCCGTTCAGCACGGAACGCGAGCCTTCGCGGGTCGCGGGTCTAGGGCGGGTACGCTGGACGATCTGCGCGATGCTCTTTGCCGCGACCTCGATCAACTACATCGACCGCCAGACGATCGCAATTCTCAAGCCGACGCTCGAGCACAGCATTGGGCTGACGGAGGTGAACTATGGCTACATCGTGGACGCCTTCCAGATTGCCTATGCCATCGGTTTGCTCAGCACCGGAAAGCTGATCGACAAACTGGGAACGCGCATCGGGTACATGCTGGTGATGGCCGTTTGGAGTCTTTCCGCGATGGGACACGCGCTGGCAAGGACAGCACTGCAGTTCGGCGTGGCGCGATTTTTTCTCGGGCTCGGCGAATCAGGGAATTTCCCGGCCGCGATTAAGACAGTGGCGGAGTGGTTTCCGCAGAGCGAACGCTCGCTCGCCACCGGCATCTTCAACTCCGGTGCCAACGTCGGCGCTATCCTCGCGCCTCTCATCGTCCCGTGGGTTACGCTTCGTTACGGCTGGCAGGTAGCCTTCCTCACGACTGGGATCTTCAGCGCGCTTTGGATCGCGTGGTGGCTCCGCTCTTTTCGCACACCCAAAGAGCACCCATCCGTCACCTCGGAAGAGCTGCAGCATATCTACTCGGAGGCTGCAGCCCAGATGGGCCCGTCCATACCATGGCGCCGCCTACTGGGGTTTCGGCAGACCTGGGGATTTTCGATCGCGAAATTTCTGACGGATCCGATCTGGTATTTCTATCTCTTTTGGCTGCCTTCGTATTTCAGCGCCAAATTTCACCTGAACCTCTCGCACCTGGGATTGCCCCTGATCGTGATCTACAACGTCTCCGCAATCGGAAGCATTGGCGGTGGGTGGCTGCCGTCTCTGTTCCGCAGGCTCGGACTTACACCCAGCCGCGCTCGACTGGGAGCCATGCTGTTGTGCGCGACGCTCGTGGTGCCGATCGTCACCGCCGGCAGGGTGCAGTCTCTTTGGGTTGCGATTACCCTCATCAGCGTAGCTGCCGGGGCGCATCAGGGATGGTCGGCAAACCTGTTCACAACCTCGTCCGATATGTTTCCCGCAAATGCGGTGGGGTCGGTAGTCGGGATCGGCGGCATGGCTGGATCGGTGGGAAGCGCACTGTTTGCTTACTATGCGGGGCACCTGCTTCAGGCGACGCACAATTATGCGAGCCTGTTTGCAATCGCTTCTAGCGCCTATCTGGTTGCGCTGATCCTGCTGGCGACCTTCGCGCCAGGGCTGAAGAAAGTAGAATCACTCGGATGAGTCTGTATTGCGCGGCAGTCGATATCGACGGTGATCTATCTCCACGACTGAAGGAGTTGCTCGCCGGGGCGCTCGCGAGACTCGGAGAGCGTAAACGGGTTCTGGCCGTGCCGCCCGATTACACTCGCGTGCACTCTCGCGCAGGCGAATTGACGCGTTATGCGTGGGAACATTACGGCGACCGTCTGCGGAATGTGCTGCCTGCCTTAGGAACGCATTCGCCGATGAGCCGGCAACAAATCGTGCACATGTTCGGTGAGATGCCGGAAAACTTGTTCCGCGCGCACAATTGGCGAACCGACGTGGAAACTCTCGGCGAGGTGCCATCCGATTTCATCCTCCGCCAATCCGAAGGCAAGCTGGACTATTCCTGGCCGGCGCAAGTGAATCGTCTCATCGCTCGCGGCGGCTTCGACCTGATCTTGTCCCTTGGGCAAGTCGTGCCGCACGAGGTCGCCGGCATGGCCAACTATAACAAGAACATTCTGGTTGGGACCGGCGGACGCGACAGCATCAATCGAAGTCATTACCTGGGCGCGGTCTACGGCATGGAACGCATCATGGGACGGACAGAGAACCCGGTGCGGAATGTCTTGAATTATGCCTCCGAGCATTTCCTTCGCGATCTGCCGATCGTCTATGTGCTCACGGTCGTGGGTCGCACGTCTCAGAACCGGCTTGCTGTTCGCGGATTGTTCATCGGCGATGATGTGGAATGTTTTCAGCGTGCCGCTGATCTCAGCCTCCAGGTGAACTTCGAGAAGTTGAGCGCCCCCATTCAAAAGGCCGTGGTTTACCTGAATGAGCGTGAGTTTCACAGTACATGGCTGGGCAATAAGGCGATCTATCGCACGCGAATGGCCCTGGCAGACGGTGCGGAACTGATCATCCTTGCGCCCGGTATCGACAGATTTGGAGAAGATCCCGAGATCGACGCGCTGATTCGCAAGTATGGTTATCGCGGTACTCCGGCCACGCTCGAGGCCGTGCGAACGAATGCGGATCTGGCCGCTGATTTGAGCGCTGCGGCACATCTCATCCACGGATCCTCCGAAAGTCGCTTTACGATACGATTGTGTCCCGGCGGTCTCAGCCGCGAAGAAGTCGAGGGCGCCGGTTACGACTATGGCGAGCTGGAAAGCACCCTTGCACGCTATAACCCACACCAGCTTCAGCAAGGGTATAACCAGGTGGACGGCGAAACCGTGTTTTACATCGCAAACCCCGGGCTCGGGCTTTGGGCTACCCAGGACAAATTGGACGAGACGGATGGCGCCTGACATTTTCAGCCTTGACGGCAAAACCGCGGTGGTCATCGGGGGTACCTCGGGAATCGGTCGAGTACTCAGTCTCGGCCTGGCGGGGGCTGGCGCAAACGTTATCGCCTCCGGACGTCGCCAGGAACAAGTGGACAGGACCGCAACCGAGATCGAGAAATGTGGCAGAAAAACGCTGCGCGTTGGTTGCGATGTCCGCCATCTCGCCTCGCTCGAGAATTTGCTTGCTGCATCGCTGCAAACTTTGGAGCAGATCGACATTCTTATCAATTGCGCCGGCATCATCCAGAGGATGCCGACGCTTACCATGCCGGAAGAGAAGTGGAGCGAGATCCTGGATACCAACCTCGGTGGAACGTTGCGCGCTTGCCAGGTGTTTGGAGTCCACATGCTCGAACGCGGCTATGGACGCATTATCAACATCGCTTCCCTGAACAGCTTTGTCGCTTTATCGGAAGTCGCTGCCTATGCGGCGAGCAAAGCTGGAGTGGTTTCGCTTACTCGTTCTTTGGCTGTGGAGTGGTCGAAGCGTGGCGTGACCGTCAACGCCATCGCACCGGGGGTCTTTCACACGGAGATGAACGCCAACCTGCTCGATAACACGCCGCGCGGGCACGAACTCCTCATGCGCACGCCGATGGCGCGGTTCGGGAGAAACGAAGAGCTGGTGGGAGCGGCCGTTTATCTGGCTTCCGATGCCGCATCCTTTGTCACGGGTACAACTCTGGTGGTGGACGGCGGATTTCTGGCGAGCGGAGTCAATCAGTAGTTCAGGAGGTTGGGCCATGGAGTACACGCGTCGCACGGTTCTTGCGGGTTTGGGATTAACAGCGCTGGGAGCCATGCTGCCGGGTTCTGTTGCCAATGCCGGAGCTTCGCCTCAGAAATCGACCGCCGGCGAGAACGGCAAATGTCCATTCCGTTTGGCCGTCATCAATGACGAGATCACCCAGGACTTCGAAAGAGCCTGCCAGATCGTAGCGGGTGACTTCGGGCTGCATTGGATCGAACTACGTTCGATGTGGAACAAGAACGCGACCGATCTGACTCCGATGGAGATCGCAGACGCGAAGAAAATTCTGGCGGAACATAAGCTTCGGGTGACGGATATTGCGAGTCCGCTGTTCAAGACGGACTGGCCGGGGGCTCCGCGCTCGTCGCAAAGTGAAACGCGCGATCAGTTCCACGCGGATGTCGATGCCGGAGCACAGGACAAGCTTCTGGAACGGTGCATCTCTCTCGCCAAAGCATTCGACACCGATCGAGTCCGCTGCTTCGATTTCTGGCGGCTCGATGATCCGAAGCCGTACCGTGCGGCAATCAATGCGAAGCTGCGGCAAGCGGCTGAACGATGTGCGAAGGAGAACGTTGTTCTCCTTCTTGAAAACGAGATGTCGTGCAATACGGCAACCGGCGAGGAGGCTGCGGCAGTGCTCAAGGCCATCCCGAATCCAAACTTTCTTTTGAATTGGGATCCGGGTAACGCCGCGGCGATCGGCAGCACACCGTACCCGAACGGCTACGACTTATTGCCGAAGGATCGCATTGGCCACTGCCATTGCAAGGACGTGGTGCGCAAACCCGATCATAAGTATGACTGGGCGCCGGTGGGCGGCGGCGAGGTGGATTGGGTAGGCCAACTCAAGGCTTTGCAGCGCGATGGGTTTCACTACGGTTTGAGCCTGGAAACCCACTGGCGCGGGGCGGGAACGCCCGAGGCCTCCACCCGCGAAAGCATGGCTGGACTCAAGAAGACGCTCACAAAAGCGGGCATATCCTGCTAACAGGAGTAGCAATGGTTACACGACGTGAATTTCTCGACGCACTGGCGGTGGGTGCCGCTGGCCTGGCGATCGGAACAACCGCGAAGAGCTATGGGCAAATCCTCGGTTCCAACGAACGGTTGAATTTCGCCGTCATCGGATTGAATGGTCGTGCCAACGCGCATCTGTCCTCCATCAAGGCGAACCGGGCCGCTGCGCGGGTCTCAACGATCTGCGACGTGGATGAAGTCATCTTGCGGAGGTTCGCCGCCAGCGTGCAAAAGGAGATGGGCGAAGCTGCCGTTGAGGAGAAGGATTTTCGCAAGCTTCTTGAGCGCAAGGATGTGGATGCGATCACCATCGCGACCCCGGAACACTGGCACACTCCGATGGCCATCGCCGGGCTGCAGGCGGGCAAGCACGTCTACGTCGAGAAACCATGCAGTCATAACCCGGCCGAGGGTGCGATGCTGGTGGCGGCGCAGCGGAAATATGGCAAGCTCGTGCAGATGGGAACTCAGCAGCGATCCTCGCCACACACCATCGAGATCGTCCAAAAGATCCATGCAGGCCTCATCGGACGCCCGTATTTCGCGAAGTGTTGGTATGTGAACACTCGGAAATCGATTGGCATAGGCAAAGAGATTCCGGTCCCCGCGACGCTCGATTGGGAGCTTTGGCAAGGGCCGGCGCCCCGGAGGCCCTATCGAGACAATGTCCATCCTTACAACTGGCACTGGTTCAAACTCTATGGAACCGGCGAGACGCTGAACAACGGCACGCACGAAGTAGATGTCTGCCGTTGGGCACTCGGCGTGGATTATCCGAAGCGGATTACCTCATCGGGCGGCAGGTACCAGTTTAAAGACGACTGGCAGTTCTACGACACGCTGGTGACGAGTTTCGAGTATGACGACCGCATGATCTCCTGGGAGGGCAAGAGCTGCAACGGGATGAAGCTCTACGACCGTGACCGCGGTTCGACGATCATGGGAACGACGGGCGCAGTGCTGGTCGATCGAGACGGCTATGAGGTTTACGACCTCAAGGGCAAGAAGACAGACGAGTTTAAGGCTGGCGGCAAAACGGAATCCGCCGACCTGGTCGGACGCGATTCGATGACCGATGCGCATTTCGCAAATTTCATCGCCGCCATACGCCACGGTGAAAAGCTGAATGCTCCCATCGAGGTTGGAAACGTCGCGGTGACCATGCTGCAACTTTCCAATGTTGCGTGGGAAGTCAACCGCGAACTGCATCTCAATCCGGCGGATGGACGCATCCAGGGCGATCCGGAAGCGATGAAGTATTGGGGACGTGAATATGAAAAGGGCTGGGAGCCGCATCTCTAGAATCCTATGAATGCTCCGATTTCACGCCGCGATTTCGTTCGGTCCTGCGCCTTCGGTGCGGCGGCTCTTGCCGTTTCCGGCGAGGCTATTTCCGCTGGGAAGCCCGCCCCCGGCATTCGTCTCGGCGTGGCGAGTTACACCTTTCGCAACTTTGAGCCGGGCGCAGCTGATTGGCTTCATGAAGCAGTTGCATGTGGCTGCCCTGAATGCCAAGGATGTGAAGGATCACCTACCGGAAGATCCGCAACAGGAGCAGGCTGCACTGGCGGATTACAGAGCCGCAGGCATTCAACTGCACGCCGCCGGCGCCATCTATTTCGCCAAGGGCGATGACGCCGATATCCGGTCGAAGTTCGAATACTGCAAGCGCGCGGGAATCGGCGTGATGGTTGTCGGAGATCCGTCGTTGGAAACTCTTCCGCGGGTCGAGAAGTTCGCGAGGGATTACGATATCCGCGTCGCCATCCATAATCATGGCCCGGAAGACAAGCTGTGGAAGTCGCCGTTGGATGTTCTAAAGGCCGTGCAGGGCATGGATCCGCGAATCGGGTGCTGTATCGACGTGGGTCATGCGGCGCGTGCGGGGACCGATGTGGTCCAGGCAATTCACGAAGTCGGCCCTCGCCTCTTCAACGTGCACATGAAGGATCTGACTGACTTCACCAACAAAGAAAGCCAGGTCGCCGTCGGAGAAGGAATTCTGCCGGTGCGAAAAATCTTCGAAGCCTTAACTTCGATCGAGTATCCCGGTTATGTCGACCTCGAATATGAGGTGCAACCCGACGATCCTATGCCCGGCGTGATTCGCAGCTTTCGCTCCATGCGCGGTGTCGTAGCCGCCATGGGCGAGTCAAAGCGCACCTGAAGCAGAGCTGTTGGAACCGCGCGGATCATTTCTCCGCGGGAGCATCGATGGAGAAGGACGGCTTGCTGTAGGTGCCTGTGATGCTCACCGGAACGGTGGCGCCGTCGTTCTTTTTCTTCTTGGCCACCTCAACAACCTTCATCAGAAAGGCCTTAAAGCCGGTGGTCGCCTTCGAGAGATTCACGTCCGTCTGCATCGTGCCGTGGAGATCGACCTGCTCGCGTTCGAGGTTGTACTTCCCGTGCAGGATGGCGGACACGCCGGGTGCGTGAAACGAAAGGCGAGAGAATCTGGCGTTTGCATCGGCGAGGGCCACATCCCCGGTTAGGTCGGTGAGCACCGTGGGCGGATCCTCATCGCTTGGATTGCCGCGCGCGCTCTCGCTGAGTTCACTCACCTTTTGCCGGGTGTCGGCACTCGTGAACTGCGAGCCCCTGATCCCGAAATGTGCCGTCATTGCGACCCGCTCCACAAACGGAGAGTCCGTGAATGGAAGTTGCACCTTGGCCTGAAAGCGAGTCGCTCCTTGCAGGGGTGCCTTGGATTGCACGAACAGATACAGCAGGTCCTGGATCCGCGCATCGTCCGACGATATATCGAGAAGAAGCACCTTCTTGGCTTCGCCTTTTGGCGAGGCAAGCTGCCCCTGCGCCACCAGTTTCGTATCACCCAGCTGCGCGTGGACTGGCTGGAACGTCACATCGCCGTTGGTGCCGTTGACCATAGCGTCGTATTGCGTATGCAGGGGAAGTGCATGTCCCGTGCTGGTGAGGGTGAAATTCGGAGTGTCCGTGGTGCCCTGCACGTGGAGCGCCTCCAAATTCCCGCTGAAACTGCCCTTACCGGAAACCTTTCCGGCGATGCCCTGATACTTCGACAGATCGGCGTCCTTCAGAGTGAAATTTCCCGACAAAGCTGTTTTCCCAATTTCCGAAAGCAACGGACCAAACTGGCCCTCGATCTGCACTTCACCCGGCGGGTCCGGGATATGCAGCACGGAGCTAAAGCGGAGTGGCTGTTTTGGAGAAAAATGTTTCAGGCTTAGCTTATAGATACTGAAGGTGTGGGATTGAGCATCGCCGTTGATCCCAAAGACCAATTGCGAATTGTCAGCGTCGATCTCGTCGAACGAGATGTCTTCGAAAACCGGATGAACGCCTTTCGAAGGACCCGTATCCAATCCTTTCGCCTTCACGGCGGCTGGAAACCGCACCTGCAGCCCATCGACCTTGAGTTTGTGAAGGTGCTTTTCTTTTCCAATCAGACCCCAGTACCAACCCGTGATTACGAGTCTCTGGATGTGAATGGTCGGTCTGCCCGGATCCGTGGGCGTCAGGGTGACGTGTTCCGCAATTCCACCAGGATGCGGAAAGAAGACTTGGTGAAAGCTCCCAATTTGCGCGGTCGATCCGGTCGCCTCCTCGAGATGCTTCTTGAAATTGCCGGCTTCAAAGGGCCATTGGGGAAGTACCAGGAATAGTACCGCTACGAAGGCGGCGACCGCGATTCCTGCCACAATCAGTAAGCTCTTACGCATGGTCGTCCAAAGCACATAGGCGGGGAGCCGTTCTCGGCAATTGTCAGCTACGTACGATGCACGGCGAGCGATTCGTGCAAGTCACTCTTAGGTGCCATCGTGAAATTATTCAATTCCAAACAGCGGCAGGATTCAGGGCTCTCGGATCAGCGTCGCCAGATCCAGTTCCTCTGAGGGCTTCGTGTCCGCTCCGAAGCTTTTCTCCATGAGAAGCAGCGCTCGTCCGTGGTCCTTCGCAGTGAGCGACGCGACGCAATCCCTGGGCACCGCAATCCGATAACCATGCGTGTAAGCGTCACCTGCAGAGATCAGAACACAGGCATTTGCCGTGACTCCTGCGAAGATTAACGATTTTGCGCCGAGGCTGTTAAGCAGCACTTCGAGCGGGGTAGCGAAAAACGCGGAGTGTTTCGGCTTCAACACCACGTAGTCTTTCGCCGTCGGCACAAGAGCCTGAACAAATGCAGAGCCCGGCGCATTCGGACGCGATACGCTGCGCAGGACCTCGTGGATGTCGGAGCGCCACTTCCCGCGATTGTCATTCACGTAGATGGCCGGAATTCCAACGTCAGCACACCGCTTCTTCAAGCGCTGAATCGCTTGAGAAAGCTGCGGCGCCTGGGTGAGGAGATACTCGTTTTGAGGGAAATCCAAATCGTTCAGCACGTCTACCAGAATTAACGCCGCTCGCGCTGTGTCCGGAACGTTTCCGTGAAGATCCGCTGCTGCGTCCACATTCATGATCAGAGAGATGGATGGAAGCTCCGCTTCCCACGGTTGTACGGATGCCCCGAACGCCCCTTTAACCAAGCCGACCATTCGCATACGATGTTGAGCTGGAGACGATATGGAAAGCGCCGATGTAGTCGTGATTGGTGGCGGAATCGTTGGGTCGAGCATCGCGTGGCATCTCACGGAGGCGGGCTGCCGCAGCGTCTTAGTGCTCGAGCGCGAGACGCAGCAGGGCAAAGGCTCCACCGGGAAGAGCATGGGCGGAGTGCGAGCCCAGTTTTCCACCGAAGTCAATATCCGGATGTCGCTCTATTCCATTCCTTTCTATGCGTCCTTCGATGAGCGGCTCGGATTTCCTGCAGGATACCGTCCCCAAGGCTATCTTTTTCTCGCGACCCGTCCTGCCCACCTCGCGTATCTGCAGGCGAACCAAGCTCGGCAAATCTCACTCGGGCTGACCACGGCGCAAATGTTGTCCGCCGCTGAAATTGCTCTCCAGTTTCCACAGCTGCGAACCGATGACGTGTTGGGTGGTGCATTCTGTTCTACGGACGGATTTGTCGATCCCTACAGCGCAATGATCGGCTTTATGACCTCGGCTTGTGAGCGCGGAGTCCGCCTCTGGAAGGGAACTGGGGTGACCGCAATCGGAACGGACCTGCGCGGTGTCTCCTCGGTTACAACCCCCCGTGGCGTGGTCGCGACTCGCAGTGTCGTCAATGCCGCGGGTGCCTGGTCTGCTGCGGTTGCCGAGTTGGTGAATATCGATCTGCCGGTCGGTCCGTTGCGCCGCATGCTGCTTCCCACCGAACCTTTCGCCGACTTTCCCCACAGCGCCCCGATGATCGTCGATATGACAACCGGTTTTCACTTCCGGCCGGAGAGCCTCGGGTTTCTTCTCGCATGGGCCGATCCCCAGGAAATCCGCAGCTTCGATACGAACTTCGATCCGGCATTCGTTGAGAAGGTTCTCACTCTCGCCGCCGATCGTGTCCCGTGCTTTGAAAATCTGGCAGTCAATCCCAAGCGGGGATGGGCAGGACTCTACGAGATGACGCCGGATCACCATCCCATTCTTGGCCCCGTGGCTGAGCTCCCCGGGTTTTTCCTTGCCAACGGATTCAGCGGCCACGGGGTGATGCACGCTCCTGCAACCGGAAAGATCCTCGCCGATCTGATTACGACAGGAAAAACCGATTTGATCGATGCGCAGCAGCTCTCCTTAAGCCGATTCGCGGAAGACCGCATGATTCACGAGACGGCCATTCTTTAGTACCGCGGGAATTCCTGTAGGATGAGGTCGAACCATCGGAAAATCCAATGGACGATCTCAACTACCACCATCTCCGTTATTTCTGGACCGTTGCCCGAACCGGCAGCATCTCGAAGGCCAGCGCCCAACTTGGCCTGACACAGCCCACCATCAGCGAACAGTTGCGGATGCTGGAAAACGCATTCGGCCACAAGCTCTTCGATCGCGTTGGCCGCTCGCTGGTCCTTACCGAGAAGGGCCGCGTCGCCTTCGGCTATGCCGAGAGAATCTTTGTCCTGGGTGAGGAACTTACTTCCGCTGTCTCGAGAGAGGAAATAATAGTTGCCTCTCCACTCCGGATCGGTGTCGATCCGGCAGTTGACTCCGATCTCGTCGCCTGGCTGCTTCGTCCTCTTGCGAAGGAAAAGAAGAAAACGCGGATTTTCCTCGAACGGCGACCCATCGCATCTGCTTTCCCCGCCCTATCGGATGGGAAAATCGATCTCTTGCTGGGGATGGATCCGGGCGCCACGAAATCTTTCCCCAGCGTCTTCCGGCATCTTCTGTGCGAATGTGGAACCACGTTTCTTGCAGCCGACGCCTTCCCATCCGCCAAATTCCCCAAGTGTCTCGCGAGCTCGGGATTGCTCGCGCCCGCCGAACCCCTCCGCTCGGAATTAGAAAAATGGCTGCGCGCCAAGCGCATCCACTTGGTCCCGACCGGAGAGGCAAGCGATTCGGATATGGCGCGCCAGCTCGCGGCGCTCGGCTTAGGAGCCGTCGCTGTACCGGATTTGCCCGGCCGAAAACCTTCCGCAACTTTGCAAGTGCTTGGGAGAACGGACTCGGTGCGAAGCCGTCTCTATGGTTTTACCCGTGAAAGGCGGCCCAACAATCCTGCGCTCATGAGTCTCTTCTCCTCCGCCCAGAAGCGAGCCAGGTAGCGGCTCGAGGGCCGGTACTCTCTTCCAGTGCTAGGCAAAAGTTGCATGGCGACGGCCGCCATTCCTCGTGCGCCGATATCCTAAGATTCGGGAATTCAGTGACTTAGGATGCCTTTCCGGTTGGAAGCCGAGTTGCACTTTTCCACGGCGCACCAACGGAGGCTAATTGTGGAGCAGATCACCTCGCCATGGGGTTTCAAGGCGGCCCTGGCGGCTTTGAGTATTGGTTTGATTGGGTTCGGCGGCTATGCCGTCCACGAACACAGCGCAGCAACGCAAGCGCAACAGCAGAACGGCCAGATGAACGCGTCGCTGCAGACGACGAATTCGCAGGTCGCGCAACTCACGGCCAAATTGAACGACATCGAGAGCGAGCGCGCCGCCGAGGTTGCAAAGGCGGCGCAGGCAGCGCAGGCTCGCGCAGAAGCCCAGGCCAAGGCGAAGACCACGGCTGGACACGCAATGCGACGCGACGATCCTCGCTGGAAGAAGATGCAATCGCAGCTCGATGCCCAGCAGCAGGCAATCGACGCCAACGCGCAGAATCTGGACAGCACGAAAACCGAGCTGAGCGGTTCAATCGCCAAGACGCACGATGAACTGGTCGTTCTGCAGAAAAAGGGCGAACGCAACTATTACGAGTTCGACCTGTCGAAGGATAAATCGTTCCAGCACGAAGGACCGATCGGTTTACGCCTGCGTAAAGCAAACGCCAAACATCAGTATGCGGACCTGGAATTACTCGTCGATGACCGCTCGCTGACCCAGAAGCACGTCAACCTTCTGCAGCCTTCGATCTTCTACGCCGCCGACAGCGAGGCGCCCGTCGAGATCGTGATCAACAATGTTGGCAAGGATCACATTCACGGCTACGTCAGCGCCCCGAAATACCGCCGCTCCGAACTCGCTTCCGCGACTCCGTCACAGCCGGCCTCTAACACCAAGGCCAGCGACGATGGCACGCCGCAGCTCAAAACGCGCGGCAGCAATCCCAACTAAATCGGTTTGCTTTTCTTTGCTTCTCCAGCCTGCGGCCATGGTCGCAGGCTTTTTCTTGCGTTCTGCCCAAGCCGGGGCATTTGCCGAGTGCCATTGCCATGCAGAATAATGAAGAGTCCTCATGCCGAAAAAGATCGTCAGCCCCCAACGTTTATCCTCAGCGCGCGTTCAGAACCTCGAACGGGATCTCGCCGAGTTGAAACTTGATTCCGCTCTGATCACTCACCTTCCCAACATCCGCTACCTGTGCGGGTTTACGGGCAGCAATGGGCTGCTGCTTTCTATCCGGGGACGCCGCACGTTCTTCACCGACGGCCGCTATACGGAACAGGCAGCTCAGGAGGTGCAAGGCGCCAGGGTGGTGATCGCCAAGGGCAGCCTGGTGAAAGAGGCTACGAAGACCCTCGCCAGCGCGAAGATCTCGAAAATCGGGTTCGAAGCCGACCGCTTGTCGGTTACAGCGTATGAAGCACTTCGCAACCTGCTTCCGAAGTCGATAAAACTCGTACCTACTGCCGGCGTTGTAGACCGAATCCGCATGGTCAAGGACGAGCAGGAACTCGCCCTGATCCACGAAGCTGTCGTCCTCGGGGCGGACCTGCTGACGCCTGCCATCGAGACCATCCGCCCGGGCGTTCGTGAGTCGGAGGTGGCTGCCGAAATCGAATACGCCGCTCGACGCTGGGGTGCGGAGGCAATGTCGTTTGAAACCATCGTTGCGGCCGGCGCTCGCTCTGCGTTGCCCCATGGGCGAGCTTCCAACGCGCTGATTCCGAAGCGCGGATTCGTCATCCTCGACCTGGGTGTTATACTTCACGGTTACTGTTCGGACATGACCCGCACTGTGCATGTGGGGGCTGTGCCGCGCCGCTCGAGAGACATTTACCAGGCGGTACTCGAGGCGCAAGAGGCGGCGGTGGAAGCCGTAGCGCCTGGAGTGACCACCGGCGAGGTTGATCATGCCGCCCGGTCGGTGCTGAAGAAAGCTGGATTGGACCGTTACTTCATCCATTCCACCGGGCATGGCGTAGGGTTGGAGATTCACGAACAGCCGCGCATTGCGCGCGGGCAAACAGATGTTCTGAAGCCGGGCATGGTAATTACGATCGAGCCCGGCGTTTATCTGCCCGGCCAGGGCGGTGTACGAATTGAAGACATGGTTGTGGTTACCGGGCGCGGACACCAGGTCCTGACGCCTGCTACGAAAGAGCTGCTCGAGTTATAGCTGCACGGCAAGAATGTACTTGCGACACTTCGGAACCCGAGAATGAATCAGAAAGAAATCAAAGAACTCATCGAATTTCTTATCGAGAAGGACATCACCGAGTTCGAACTCGAACGCGGCGATGTGAAGCTGCGGGTAAAACGCGGGCACGAAACCCACATTGTCGCGGCTCCGGCCGCGCCGGTGATGAGCGTCGCCGCACCTCCCGTGTCCAGGCCTTCTGTGCCCGCACCTGCTGCAGTTGCGGCGCCCGCGGCTCCTCCCGCGGAAGAGGTCGACCTGCATTACGTGAAGTCCCCCATCGTGGGGACATACTATGAGTCGCCCTCGCCCGGCTCGCCGCCATTCATCAAAGTCGGCGATTCGGTCAAGGAAGGGCAAGTGCTTTGCATCGTCGAAGCCATGAAGTTAATGAACGAAATTGAGGCTGACGCCAGTGGAGAGATCGTGAAGATCCTCGTTGCGAACGGCGCTCCAGTCGAATACGGGATGCCGCTGTTTGCCATCCGCAAGTAGGAAAGTCTGCGGAAAGATACGTTTTCAATGTTTCGAAAAATCTTAATTGCCAATCGCGGCGAAATTGCGCTGCGGGTCATTTGTGCCTGCAAGGAACTCGGGATCAAAACGGTCGCCATCTACAGCGAGGCCGACCGCAACTCTCTACACGTGCGCTTTGCGGATGAAGCTATCTGTATCGGACCGCCTCGCCTCGCCGATAGCTACCTGAATATTCCCGCCGTCATCAGCGCCGCCGAAATCGCCAACGTTGACGCCATCCACCCCGGCTACGGGCTGCTCAGCGAAAACGCGAACTTCGCGGAGGTCTGCCAGGCCTCCGGCGTGACCTTCATCGGCCCGAAACCGGAGACCATCCGGCTCATGGGCGAAAAGGAAAAAGCCCGTGCTGCGATGAAGCAGTATGGCGTGCCGATTCTTCCCGGCTCCGACGGCGTCATTGCTTCCGAAGGCGAAGCCATCGAGTGGGCACGTACCATCGGGTTCCCGGTCATCGTGAAAGCGTCGGCCGGCGGCGGTGGACGCGGCATGCGCGTCATCCGCAGCGAAGAAGAGCTGCCCGGCCATTTTGCTGCCGCAATGTCGGAAGCTGCCTCGGCTTTCGGCAACGGCGACCTCTACATGGAGAAGTTCATCGAGAGGCCGCGTCACATCGAGTTCCAGATCCTCGCGGACTCGTACGGCAACGTCGTCTCGCTTGGCGAGCGCGAATGCTCCATCCAGCGGCGCCATCAAAAACTGCTGGAAGAAGCGCCCAGTACCCAGGTCACGCCTGCTTTGCGCGAAGAGATCGGAAACGTTCTCGTTAAGACGCTGTCTCAGATCGGCTATATCAACGCCGGAACCATCGAGTTCCTCATGGATGAAGACCGCAAGCTGCACTTCATCGAGATGAATACCCGCATCCAGGTCGAACATCCGGTAACCGAGATGACGACCGATGTCGACCTCGTGAAGTCGCAGATCATGATCGCTGCCGGCGCGAAACTCAGCGATGTGCTGATGGGCCCTATCGTCTTTCGTGGCCACGCCATCGAATGCCGGATCAACGCCGAGCATCCGGAGAAGTTCACGCCGTCGGCGGGAAAGATCACGGCCTTCCATGTCCCCGGCGGTACCGGGGTTCGCGTCGATACCCACCAGTATGCCGAGGGTGTTATCCCGCCCTACTACGATTCCCTCATCGCCAAGCTCGTGGTGCGCGGCAAGGACCGCGACGAAGCCATTTCGCGTATGGCCCGCGCTTTGGAAATGTTCATTGTCGAGGGCGTCTTTACCTCCATTCCGCTGCACCGTCGCATTATGGCCGACCCCGATTTCCGCTCCGGCAACTTCGATACCAAGTTCATGGAACGGTTCCTGACGCAGACCCACAAGAAGTAGCGATGCCGGCAAAGCTCAATCTCCCGAGGCTCTATGCCATCCTCGACGCCGGCTGTTTTGGCTCCGACTTCTCTCTGACTAGTCTCACGTCCTCTGCGACAGAACTCGCAGCCGGTGGCGTGACCCTGTTGCAGTACCGCAACAAGCACGCAAGCGCACGCGAGATCCTTTCCCACGCGCGAGAATTGAAGCGCGTTCTTCCTGCCGAAATGACCTTGTTCCTGAATGACCGCGCCGATCTCTGTCTTGCCGCCGGCTTTGACGGCGTCCACGTTGGCCAGGACGATCTCTCGCCGGAGGCTGCCCGCCACGTGCTCGGAGCCGAGAGGCTGCTCGGCGTTTCCACCCACAATTCCAATCAACTGAGCATTGCTAATGAAGCGCCCGTGGACTACGTCGCCATCGGTCCGATCTTCCAGACCCGCAGCAAAATGAATCCCGATCCGGTGGTTGGCCTGGACGGCCTCCGCGCCGTCCGCAAGCTCACGAACAAACCGCTGGTCGCGATTGGCGGGATCACCCGCGCGAATTGCCGCTCCGTCCTCGACGCCGGCGCTGATGCGGTAGCCGTCATAGCCGACTTGCTCGGCGATCCCCGGGCACGCGCCCAGGAGTTCCTTCAATTTCTGCAATGACCGTCAGCCGTAATCAATACATTCCATTCCCAGTTGCGTTCCCATGATGTACAGTCTTGCGAAACGTCCTTCAGTGCTCGATTCGTATGCGGCCGCCCGCCGGCCCACTGGAGAGAGACGCCTGAAGGCAGCGAGGAACATTGAGCACGCAAGCACCGGTTCGTGGCACGCAAGCCAAAGACGAAGGTTTCATCCAGGGCCTCGGGCTCACCAGCGCAACAACTCTCGTGATGGGCTCCATGATCGGCTCGGGCGTCTACATCGTCGCAGCCGACATCGCGCGCCTGGTCCAGTCGCCCGCGCTGTTGATTGGCGCTTGGCTGGTAACCGGCTTCATGACAATCACGGCGGCGCTCGCCTACGGCGAACTCGCCGCCATGATGCCCAAGGCCGGCGGTCAATACGTTTACCTGCGCGAAGCCCTGGGCCCGCTCTGCGGCTTCCTCTACGGGTGGACTCTCTTCCTCGTCATCCAAACAGGCACCATCGCCGCGGTTGGCGTCGCCTTCGGCAAGTTCCTCGGCATTTTCTTCCCATCCATTGCATCGACGCATTGGATCTGGCATATTGCGCACGTTCCCCCGATCCGCCTTGGACCGATGGTCCTGGGCAACATGGATGTGGGGCTTAACACCCAGAACCTCGCCGGCATCGCTACCATCATTTTCCTTTCGATCTTGAACGTGTATGGGGTCAAACTGGGCGCCCTGGTGCAGAACGTCTTCACCTTCGCCAAGACCGCCGCCCTCCTCGGACTCGTCTTTCTCGGTATCACCATCGGACGCAACGCCCAGGCGCTCGCCGCGAACTTTAACGGACATTTCTTCCTGAACGCCGGGTGGAGATCGCTGCACGCAGTGCAGGTCGGCGTCGGAGGTCCTACCGCCCTGGTGATCACCGTCACCATCCTCGCCGTCGCCCAGGTCGGTTCGCTCTTTTCGGCGGACGCCTGGAACAACGTGACCTTCACCGCCGGCGAGGTGAAGAATCCGCAGCGCAACCTTCCGCTTTCCTTGGCGCTCGGCACCGGCATCGTCATCGCGCTCTACTGCGCCGCGAACTTCGTTTACCTGCTGGTTCTCCCGCTGGCCGGCGATCCGCATGGCACCACCCTTCTGGCCCGCGGTATTCAATACGCGACGGAAGACCGCGTCGCTACCGCCGTCATGCAGCAGATCTTCGGTGCCGCCGGTGCGAGCATCATGGCGGTGCTGATCCTCATCTCTACCTTCGGGTGCAACAACGGACTGATCCTCGCCGGCGCCCGCGTCTATTACGCCATGGCGAAAGACGGCCTCTTCTTCAAGAGCGCCGGAAAATTACATCCCCAGCACAAAACGCCCGCCGCTTCGCTTCTGGTTCAATGCATCTGGTGCTGCATCCTGTGCGTCTCCGGCAGCTACGGCCAGCTGCTCGATTACATCGTGTTCGCGGTGCTGATTTTCTACATCCTGACGATCGTGGCGCTCTTCGTGTTGCGCCTCAAGAAGCCCGATGCTCCGCGCCCCTACCGCGCCATCGGATACCCACTCCTTCCAGCCATTTACATTTTGATGGCCGTTTTCATTGATGTAGTCTTGTTGCTTTACAAGCCGCAGTACACTTGGCCGGGACTCATCATCGTTCTGCTTGGAATACCTGTGTACTTCATCTGGTCTCGTCGTGCCACGGTGAATGCTTAGCTCGGTCTTCATAGGAGATACTCTCGCGAATGACAGACTTACTCGCAACAAAACCGCTCGATCTGCTGCTGAATGAAGCCTCGGAAACCGGGGAACACAGCCTGAAACGCGCCCTCGGCCCGGTGAATCTGGTAATGCTGGGCGTCGGAGCGATTATCGGAGCCGGAATCTTCGTCCTCACAGGCGCCGCAGCTGCGCAGTTCGCCGGACCCGGCATTGTCTTTTCGTACATACTCGCGGGAATTGCTTGTGTCTTTGCGGGCCTTTGCTACGCCGAGTTCGCGTCTCTGATTCCAATCGCGGGCTCCGCCTACACCTATGGCTATGCCACGTTGGGCGAAATTTTCGCCTGGATCATCGGTTGGGATCTCGTGCTCGAATACGCCTTCGGGGCGGCAACCGTCGCATCCGGATGGAGCAGCACCCTGGTCGCTTTTCTTCAGGATTACGGCGTTAGCCTTCCGCCCCGCATCTGCGATGTTCATGGCTCGATCTGGGTGCAGTACCAGGGACGCTGGGCGCCGCTCGCCACCGTGCAATCCTTACTCGACGCGGCTCACGTCGACTGGCACACTCTGCCCAATGTCACCTGCATCTTCAACCTCATTGCGTTCCTCGCGATCCTCGCCGTCTCGGGCATTCTCGTAATCGGCATCAAGGAGTCGGCGAACTTTAATACCGGCATCGTGTTCGTAAAGTTGTTCGCCGTGCTGGTTTTCATCGGTGTCGCGGGTGCCTACGCACTCCATCATCCGGACATCGCGAAGGCCAATTGGCATCCCTTCCTTCCTTTTGGATGGAGTGGCGTCATCACCGCTGCCGGCGTCGTCTTTTTCGCTTACATCGGTTTTGACGCAGTCTCGACCGCCGCGCAGGAAGCCAAGAATCCGCAGCGGGATATGCCCATCGGAATTCTCGGCTCGCTCGTGATTTGCACCATTCTTTACATCCTCGTATCCGGCTTGCTCACCGGGGTTGTGCATTACGATCGCCTGAACATCGGAGCCCCCGTCTCTCTCGCCATTCGCGAGACCGGTAAGATGTGGGGCAGCTATATCGTCAACGCTGGAGCTCTTGCCGGACTCAGCACTGTCATGCTGGTGATGTTGCTCGGTCAATCGCGCGTCTTTTACTCCATGGCGCACGACGGCCTTCTCTGGAAGTGGGCTGGCGAAATTCATCCGAAGTTTCGTACCCCTTGGAAATCCACCATCGTGGTGGGGTTCTTTGTAGCCGTGTTCGGCGCCACCATTCCCATCGGCGAACTCGGAAAACTGGTGAGCATCGGGACGTTGCTTGCTTTCGTTATTGTCTGCGCCGGCATCATGATCCTTCGCAAGCGCCGACCCGACCTCCATCGTCCCTTCACAACTCCATTGGTCCCCGTGGTGCCGATCCTTGGAATTCTTACCTCTCTTCTCATGATGGTCTTCCTGCCCTTAACCACCTGGATCCGTCTGTTCGTATGGCTCCTGATCGGCTTCGTGATTTACTTCACCTACGGACGGCATCACAGCAAGGTACAGGCGCTGCGGAATAAGTCGAAATGAGTTTCTAAAGGGCCCCCAGAAGACCCTCCTCGAAAAGGAGGGTTTTCTCTCGCCTCGATGGGCATTCGTCGGCGGCCTACCCGTTTACAGTTCCTTCCGCCATATTCCTCGCACTACAATCCTCGTGACCGATGAAATCTTTGCGCAACCTGAAACTGATCGGCGCTGGTCTCGCCCTGATCGTGCTCGCCGGCACGGTTGGCTTTCACTTGATCGAGGGATGGTCGTGGTTTGACGGTTTCTACATGACCCTCACTACCCTTACCACGATCGGTTATGGCGAAACCCACCCGCTCTCGCACGCTGGCCGCGTCTTCAACAGCTTTCTGATCCTATTTGGCGTCGGGACTGTCTTCCTTGCGATTGGGTCGCTCACCCAGGCTTTGCTAGAATTCGAGCTTCAGTCAGTGTTCGGAAGGAAGCGCATGGAACGCGAGATCTCGCGACTGACGGGCCACTATATTATTTGTGGCGCCGGCCGGGTCGGACGCAGTGTTGCACGAGAATTCGCGCGTAAACCTGTGCCCTTCGTCATCGTCGAAAATCGTCCGGAGAAAATCGAGCGCTACGCTTCCGAGGGATGGCTTACGCTCGAAGGCGACGCCACCCAGGAGCGCGTCCTCGACGACGCTCGCATTCGGAACGCGAAAGGCCTGGTCGCTGCGACCACCGCGGATGCCACGAACATCTACATTGTCCTTACCGCCCGTGCCATGAATCCGAAACTTACAATCATCGCGCGCGCCAGCGAGGAAGCCGCGGAGAAGCACCTGCGCACGGCAGGCGCCGACAACGTGATTTCGCCCTACTTGTTCGCGGGGTCAAGGATCGCGCAAACCCTGTTGCGTCCCGGGGTCATCAATTTCTTCGACGCTGCCCACGGGCACCTCGGGCTTGACCTCGAGATGGACGAGATAGCGGTGGACACCGGCTCGCGCTTCGCCGAACACACGATCGCAGCGTCCGGCATCCGGCAGGAGACTGGAGTTATCGTGCTCGCCATTCACCGGCAGGATGGCATGCGCTTCAATCCAACGCCGGACGATGTTATCCATGCCGGCGATTCGCTCATCGTGATGGGAGATCCCGCCAAGCTCCGTCTCCTGGAACAGGCTGCCCACGCATGAAGATCGTTACCGCCGGCGAAATGCGCGAGATCGATCGCGTCACAACCGACAAGTACGGCATACCCTCTCTCACCTTGATGGAGAATGCGGGCAAAGCCGTCGCGGATTTCTCCCTGGAACGTTACCCAACCGCCTCCCGGATTGCCGTCATCTGTGGCAAGGGCAATAATGGCGGCGATGGTTTCGTCATCGCGCGCCATCTGCACCTCGCGGGTAAAGTTGTGGAAGTCCTGCTCCTCGCGAATGCCGGCGATCTTAGAGGCGATGCCGCGGAGATGTTTGCCCGGCTTCCGGTGCGTGCCGTCGAAGCGCATTCGGAAGAGGAAGTGCGCGAAGAATTCGTGCGCAGTTTCTCGCATGCTGACCTGCTGATCGACGCGGTGCTAGGCACCGGGTTCAAGCCCCCCGTGAGTGCTCTCTACGCTTCGGCAATCCACGCGATGAACGCTGCCAAGCGGCCCATCCTTGCCGTCGATGTGCCGTCCGGATCGGATACGGACGGTATGCACCCGCAAGCAGGCGACAGCATTGTGCGGCCGACCTGGGCGGTCACGTTCACGGCGCCCAAGCCGGTGCATGTCTTCAGCGATCTCATCGAGAAGACAACCGTGGTTACTCCCATCGGAACACCTGCGGCGGCAATCCGGAGCGAACTCGGACTGCACGTAGCCGCCGTCGACAATTTCGAAAAGTTCCTCGGCAGTCGCCCGCTCGACAGCAATAAAGGCATGTATGGCCACGCCCTGATTCTTGCCGGGTCCTTCGGAAAATCCGGAGCTGCGGCCATGGCCGGCATGGCATGTTTGCGTGCCGGCGCGGGTTTAGCGAGCGTGGCCACCCCTAAATCGGTGCTGACCAGCGTCGCCTCTTATGCGGCGGAGATCATGACCGAGCCCCTTGCCGAGAGCGAAGCCGGCACCGTCTCCGAGGCCGCCCTCGAGAACTGGGACGAACTCGTCCGCAAGATGACGGTGCTCGCGATCGGTCCGGGACTGACCCAACACCCCGAAACGGCCGCCTTTGTGCGCGAGGTCGTGCGGCGAACCGCGATTCCCGCAGTCATCGATGCCGATGGCCTCAATGCCCTCGCGGATCACACCGACCTTCTCAAAGCCGCGAAGGCGCCAACCATCATCACGCCGCATCCGGGGGAAATGGCCCGGCTTTGCGGAACGGACATCCACACCGTGCAGGCCCACCGCATCAGCATGGCGCGCGAATTTGCCTACTCTCGCAACACGATTGTCGTCTTGAAAGGGCACAAAACCGTGATTGCCTCGCCTTCTGGAGATGCGTGGATCAATTGCACCGGCAATCCCGGGATGGCCACCGGCGGTACGGGGGACGTGCTCACGGGCATCACAGCGGGCCTGCTGGCACAGCATCCAAAGGAGCCCCTGCTGTGCGCCATCGCCGCGGTTTACCTGCACGGAGTTGCGGGGGACGTGGCGCGCAGGTACATGGGCGAGATCTCGCTCGTAGCCACCGACCTCATCCACGCTCTTCCGGACGCCTTCCGCCGGGCGAAAAAGAGTTTGCAGAAACGCTGGGTTACCCTAAATTAAAGACATGACCTCGCGCGAATATCACACCCATTCGGCCGAAGAAACGATCGCGCTTGGCCGTACCCTGGCCGCGGAACTCGCTCCCCTGCGGCTTGTGCTCCTCCAGGGAGACCTGGGCACCGGCAAAACGACGCTGGTGAAGGGAATCGCTGAAGGATTGAAGGCCGCCGAGCAGGAAGATGTTACCAGCCCTACCTTCACCCTGATCCACGAATACCGCGGACCCGAGACGAACGTCTTTCATATCGACCTGTATCGCGTCGAAAAACGGCGCGAGCTCGACACCCTTGGCATCGATGAACTGCTCACCCAGGAGCACAACCTGCTGCTGGTGGAGTGGGGCGAAAAGTTCGCCCAGATCGTCTCCGCCGCCGATGGTCAGATCGTGATTACCCGCATCAACGACCAGGAACGCAAGTTCAAAGTCAGCCACAAGTAAATCAAACCTTCTTCCAGGATCTTCGACAAGTTTGGCACCACCGAAATCGCGCTCTCATACAGCCTTGGAGTCGAACAACCGTGGGATCAATGGAACGCCAGAAGGACGTCGTATCGTGGGCTGATACAAAACCTGGAGTCGAGGTGTAAGATTCGTAGCCAGATTGCGTGGTTTCGCGAAGTTCGAGTCCTGTAGAAACCCATCGAACAGCCCGTTACGAGTCCTAGAAACTTCGTCGCAGCAGACACCATCGGCGCTTTTATACTCCCAGCGTCATCATGGAAAGCGAGGAAACCAATGTTGCTCAGCGCCTTTACCCTCTTTCATGTCGCCGTGAGCCTGGCCGCGATCGGCTCGGGATTCGTTGTGATCTACGGAATGATCCGCAATCGCTGCCTGCAACCCTGGACGAAGTTCTTCCTCTGGACCACTGCGATCACCAGCATCACCGGGTACTTCTTTCCCTTTCACGGGATCACGCCCGGGCAGGTGGTGGGGGTGTTGTCGCTGATCGCGCTGGCCGTGGCGGTCTATGCGCTTCGTCGCGTGCTGGCGGCGGGACGTCTGCGCCGCACCTACGTAATTGCCTCAGTCGTAGCGCTTTACTTCAACGTGTTCGTCCTCATCGTGCAGCTGTTCGAAAAGGTTCCGGCGCTGAAAACACTTGCGCCGACGCAGACGGAAGCTCCGTTCAAGATCGCACAACTGATTGTTTTGATTGGCTTCGTCGGGATCGGGATCGTCGCAGCGCGAAAGTTCCGCGGCCAACAGCCGGCGCGGGCATTGTCGCGGGCGGCGTAGAAGTCCAGAGAGGGTTGACCTTGCTCCTTCCCCAATTTCGGGACTCAGGGGCCCACAGGATTGCCACTTGCGCAGGGATTGCCCGGATGTCAAAGAGGACAATCGCTTCCGGAGTCATTCCCCAGCTGGAACAAATCGACTCTCTTGTTCGCTTTACCCGCGACATAAAGGCAATGACCACTTAGCCAGAGACCAGATGGATCGAAAGAATTTCCGCCAGGAGGGGGACCGCTGATCTTCTTAATCAGGTGGCCGTCAGCCCTGTACACGCCGATACGGTTCAGGGTCGGCTCACCTACTAAAATTTTCTTTGATCGGTCGACTGCCAAGCCAGCGCCATCCGCGATGTGGAATTCTCCCAGGAATTTACCTTCCGGGCTGAGTCGTTGAATCCTCTCATTACCATAGTCCTGCACGAAGAGTTCGCCGTCCGAGACCGCAATCTGAGTTGGCAGACGAAAGTCGCCCGGTCCGGTTCCGCCGCCGCGCACCCCAAATTGCCGGAGAACGCGTCCGGAACGGTTGAGCTTAATAATCATGTTTCGGTCTCTGTCGCACACGTAAACGTATCCGCGGGCATGGTCGATGGCTATGCCTGTCGGCGCTACGAAATAGGCCTCGTCCGCTCTTCGCGCCTGAAGATATCCGACGAATTTGCCCTGAGGGCTCAATAGGAAGACCTTCCCCTGGCGCGGGTCCGTGAGATAAATCCTGTTCCTATCATCGACCGCAATACCTGCGATGGATTTCATCCCTTTCTTGGCGACATCTAAGTCGGAGTACTGGCGACGAGTAAAGTCAAAGACGTGCACGGTCATGGAACCCGCATCCGCCACGAGCAAGCGATTGTGCGAGTCGGTCACGACCGCGATGGGAAGCTTCATCGTGTCATCGTGCGGTGATGTGTCGGGAGGGCCAGCGATGATGCGCAACGCGGTTTCGGCTTTAGGCGGTAACGTCCAATGCAAATCCCCTGGACCAGTCAAGGACGCCACATACCTGGCGTTGAACCCTTCGGGAACTTCGTCGTTCTGCTCTCGACTCTGAGTCGCAGCGGAAAGGCCTGAAAGGACAAGCATGAAGCAGAGTAGGATATTTACGCAGGCTCCCATAAACACCTTCGCGGAAAGCAGTGCGCAGCATCTAGCTGGAGTTTCTCAAAGCAGCCAGTCTTGCCCGTATCACTCTTAGCGCCCCCCGTATCGGGTTTCGCTCAAGGATACCCGTCGGCAACCCGCCTTACCATTAGCAATCGTGCCAAAGTTCTCAAGCGGAGCATCGGTTTGGTTCTAAGCGGCTGAAAAGGAAGTAGATAAGAATGGTGCGCTTGGAAGCTTCGAACTCCCGCAGTCAGACGCGCAATCCAAGAAAATCGTGAGGGTCGCCGTTGCTGCCGTCCGCGACAACGGTGTCCACCCACGTCGAGCTACGGCGGAGCGGAAACAACACGTTCCTCTCGACGACGGCGGCGAATTCGCTGCGGCTGACGTCCCTTAGACCCGCTAATCTCGTTTATCGCGAGCCCTTTTCATCAGGGCTTGGTCTCGCCATACTGTCTCTGCGAGGCAACCTGCCTCCGGAGAAACCGAATGAAACGACTGATGACGATTATGGGCCTGGCAGTAGCGATCATCGCCACTGCAGCTGCCTCGACCACTGCCACCACAAAAAACCCGAGCTCCGTTCTGAAGGGAGACGGCAATCCTCCACCGTGCTCGCCTCTCGGGTGTGGCAACGGAGGGCACTAGCGCCCGGCTGCGGGGAAGAAGATACTATTGGCACAATGAGCTTCTTCCCCGCCAGCACCAATGTCGTTTGGGCTATTGCTACGCTCGCCAAACCCGTGGTCGGTGTCCTCGCCTTTAAGCAACGCCGGGCGTACCCCATTTTCAATGTCTACATTTGGGTCAGCTTCATCGCAACAATCAGCCTCTGGGTCCTCGCGAACCGGCCCATCCACTACTTCTACGCCTACTATTACGGCCTTTTGATCATCGATTTCCTGTTGGTTTTGGTGGTCTACGAGTTTGCGAAGCTCTTGTTTTGGCCGTTTAAAGTTTTGCCGCGGAAGGTCCAAATTGGTGCTGGAGCAATCCTGTTGGGCGGTACGATAGTCGCGCTCGCACTTTGGCGGTTTTTCCCTTCAGCGTATCCCGATAAGGTTTCCGCCGTCGCTCGTACGGTTGATCGTTCGGCTTCCATCTTTTTGATCGCAGGCATTGCTGTGGTCTGGGCAATTGCGTGGTACCTGCAAATTCTGTGGCGCAGTTGGGCGGCGGGGATCGCGGTTGGTCTTGCCTGCAACGCGACGCTCTCCGCCGTTTGGAACCTGGCTACCAATTCCGCGAATGACCGCCTCTGGGGTTCGTTGCAATGGTTTCCAGTGGCGATCTATATCGTCGCCGAAATCATCTGGCTCAATACCTTCCTTCAGCCAGAGGCGGTGCTCTTGAGGCCCAGGAGATCGCAGTCGTGATGCCTAAGCACTAAGCAGCACTGAGCTGGTGACTTACTCTTCTTTTCGTTCTTACGGACAAGATGAAGCGTAGCAACGCGTTCAACCGGACGGCATCCGGGAGGGTATTCATCGTCTCGCTCAGGACGTCCCGGTGCAGCCAAAACTGAGAATGCCTGCCGTTGAGTCCCATCCCAATTACGGAGCAGGCAGCCTTGTAGCCAGCCTCCTCGACGATATTCGCAATGGCGCGATTGAAGACACCTCCGGGATAAGCGAAGAGGGAAGCCTCAGCGCCGAGAAGGTCCTCGATGTCTGCTTTACAACCACGAATCTCGTCTTTTGCTTGGTGCAGAGGAATGGCAAGCAGGTCGGCGTGGGTTCGTGTGTGGCCGCCGATGGACATTCCGTAACGGTGGATTTCCGCGATTTGAGCGGGGGTCATTTTTCGGTCGTCTTGAACCCGTCGGTGAAGATGGTCCGTAGTCAAAAAGAACGTGGCCGGGACACCATACTTGACGAAAATCGGAAACGCGTACTCGTGGTTGTCAGCCCATCCATCGTCGAGGGTGACGGCAACAGTTCGCGGGAAGACATGTCCGCTTTTCACGATCTCGGCGACCATTGCGTCCACCGAGACAAAGCGAAAGCCGAGATCGATCAAGCGACGGATCTGCGCCTCCAGCGACTCCGGCGAAATGTGACAATTCGGGTCGCTGTCATCGACAGCAGGAGAAACGTGATGGTACATGAGGATCATGTGAGTTCCTAGGCCCAGAAGGGCGCGCGCAGACCTCTCCGGCAAGCCGGTTTCGGGGGAGGGATGATCGAAAAGTAGTCCAAACGAACGAAGGCTCGGTTTGCGATCCTTTACGACTGTGCCTTCTCTTGTCTTTTACGTTTTTCCGAAGATATTGCAGACAGGTCAATTTCGGAAGACCGGAGTACCTCGTTGGTAAAGTAACTGGCCTAGTTCGTAATTGAAGACGGAGGAGAAACCGGAGCCAAAGGTTCAGCGCGAGGCAAGCAAGGCACAACCGCAAAGTTGTAACCAAGAGGCTCTTACTGAAAGCCCGGGCTGAAAGGAAAAGAGTGTGCGCGCGCGATTTGAACCGCGCAGGAGGAGGTGTCGCGAGAGGGGAGAGAATGGTGCGCCCTGAGAGATTCGAACTCCCGGCCTTCTGATTCGTAGTCAGACGCTCTATCCAGCTGAGCTAAGGGCGCGCACGTGGCGGGTCTTGAAAATTATAACAAAGATTGCTTGGAAAACGGTCGCTGAGGTCTGGTTACGCGTACCCGTGCGAATTCCCCGAAATATGGGTGCCGCGCGCGAAACGCAAGATGCATTCGACTCCGAACGCGCAACGGTTTGCGCGTTCTTCGCTCACCAGAAAAGAGGGGGAGAGATCGGGTGGCCGCACCCCGTCGCTGAATCCGCGACAAGGGTGGGACACCACGTTTCGGGCTACGCCGGGGATTGCACCGGAGGCGCGGGGACGACGAGGTCCTTGTTGTGGATCTGCTCGACGACGGCATCGGCGAACTCGTTGGTGCTGGCCTGGCCGCCCATGTCTTTCGTGAGGTGCTTGCCTTCACGATAGACGGAGTGCACGGCGGCGCGGACGCGGTTGGCGACATCCTGTTCACCGAGATGGCGGAGCATGAGGATGCCGGAGCGCACCACGGCGGTGGGGTTGGCAATGCCTTTGCCTGCGATGTCGGGAGCCGAGCCATGGACAGCTTCGAAGATCGAGGCGTGTTCGCCGATGTTGGCCCCGGGGACGAGTCCGAGTCCACCGACGAAGGCGGCGCAGAGATCGCTCACGATGTCGCCGTAGAGATTTTCGAGCAGCAGGATGTCGTACTGGTAGGGATTCATGACGAGCTGCATGCAGGTGTTGTCGACGATGTGCTCGCCGTAGATGATTTCCGGATATTCCTTCGAGATATTGCGCGAACAGCGGATGAAGAGGCCGTCGGACATCTTCATGATGTTCGCTTTATGGATCGAGTGGATCTTCTTGCGGCCCATGGTGCGGGCGTAGTTGAAGGCGAATTTCGAGATGCGCGTGCTGGCCTTCTCGGTAATGATCTTCAGGCTTTCCACGACGCCGGGGACGACTTCGTGCTCGATGCCGGAATACAGCCCCTCGGTGTTTTCGCGGACGATGACGAGATCGACGCCGGGATAACGGGTGGGAACACCGGGAAGATTGCGGATGGGCCTGACGTTGGCGTAAAGCTCGAAGCGCTTGCGCAGCTCCACGTTGATGCTGGAAAATCCGCCGCCGATGGGAGTCGTGACCGGGCCCTTCAGTCCAACGCGCGTGCGCTCGATGGATTCGTTGAGTTCCTTGGGGATGTACTCCTTGTATTTCTCGTAGGCTTCGGCGCCGGCGGCGAAGCTCTCCCATTCAAACTTGAGGCCAGTGGCTTCGAGGATGCGGACCGCCGCGGAGGTTACCTCGGGGCCGATGCCGTCGCCGGGAATCAATGTAATTTTGTATGCCATCAGTCTTCCTTACAGAGTATGAATCGTTATTTCGCAGGCTTGGTTGCGGTAGCAGCGGGATCCTTGTGGTTGAGTAAATCCTGGAGCTCGGCGAGGAATTCGCGGACATCCTTGAAATCGAGGTAAACGGAGGCGAAGCGCACGTAAGCCACCTTGTCGTACTTCTTGAGGTGCTCCATGATGAGGTGGCCGATTTCGCTGGTCTTGCGCTCGCGCTCGGGCGAATCGATGACGAAGGTCTCGGCTTCGTTGACGATCTGCTCGAGCTTGCCGATGGAGACGGGGCGTTTCTCGCAGGCGCGCATCAGGCCGTTGAGAACTTTCTGGCGGTCGAAGCGCTCCCGGCGGCCGTCTTTTTTCACCACCATGTAGGGAATTTCGTCGATGCGCTCGTAGGTGGTGAAGCGTTTTTCGCACTTCAGGCATTCGCGGCGGCGACGAATCGATTCGCCTTCCTTGCTCTCGCGCGAATCGACGACTTTATCTTCAGGATGGCCGCAAAAGGGGCAGCGCAACAGTGGGCTCCAGTGGGGATTCCGTAACAAAATATTGTAGCAGTCTCACCGGATGGCGTCCCTGAGGACTCATAAGGGTCCTTCGGCTGCGCGGCCTTTGGCCGCTTCGCTCAGGATGACAAGGGAAGAATTGAGAGTGGACCAGGGTTTACGTCGCGGCTTCGGCGGCTTTTTCTTCTTCCTGGCTTTCGGAGGAGAGGCGGGTGAGGGAGAGCTTTTCGCGGTGGGCGAGGAAGAGGCCCATGGGTGTGACGGAGACGAAGGTGACGATCCAGAGCATAATGCCGGCGCTCACCGCGAGCTCGTGCCCGAGTCCGAAGACCGGCGACGACAGGATGCCGATGACGGCAAGTTGTGAGCCGCCTCCCACGCCCGGAAGCTGGATGATAGAGCCGAGAGTGCTTGCGCCCATGATCAAGGGAACGTCCGTGATGTGGATCTGGCCGCGCAGAGTCGGGTAGGCATGCAGGGTGATCCAGTAGGTGCTGGCGATCAGCAGCCAGATCGCGAGAGAGGTTCCGGCGATTTCGACGAAGGAGATGAAATCATGCGCGACCGACCGGCTGAGATCGCGGCTGAGCTTGCGTAGTCGATGGCGGAGCCCCTTGCTGATTGCAAGGACAACGGCAATCAGCACGAAGAAGGCGAGCAGTGCCACGATCGCCTTCGTGCGGATGTGGGGCAGCACGAAGAAATGCCGGAAGTCGGGACGGATGAGAAGCGTCACGGCGAGGATCGTCGCGACAGAGAGCATGTCGCAGATGCGCTCGGCGGTCCAGACCACGAGTTGCGAGGCAAAGCTGAGATTGAGTTTACGGGCGACGAGATAAGGACGAATAAACTCGCCGGGGCGTCCGAGGAGCGCCAGGCCGGTAAAGCCGATGAACTGCGCGGGGACGAGATCGCTGGCGTGGACCGTTTGCCTTGAACGCAGAAAGACGCGCCAGCGGGTGGCGCGGAGCACATAGATGAAGTACACAACCGCAATGCCGCAAAGGACGATGGCGAAGTTCACCGACTTGGTGATCTCCCAGAAGATGCCCCACTCGAAGTGTCGCCAGGCCTTGACCTGTATGTAGACGAGGACGGCAAGAATGGCGATGACGATGATCGAGGTGAGGAGTTGCTTCTTCTTCATGCGTGGATGAAGTTCCAAAGTAAATGAGTGTGGGGTGCGGGTCAAACATTCCTGGAGGTTCGAGACTCACAAAGGGGAAGCCTTGCCAGGGAGAGAGATTCTGGACGTTACTGAGAGCCGGCAGCGTGGGCGCGAGCGGGTTTCTTGGCCGAGAGCTGGGCGGTCTTCTTGATCGTAGGCTTGGCGGCTGCTTTTTTGCGGTTGTACTCGGCGACGATACGGCGGACGTAGGCGCGGGTCTCCGGGTAGGGTGGAACGCCGTTGTATTGCTGCACGCGCAGTGCTCCGGCGTTATAGGCGGCGAGAGTTCTTACGACATCGCCGTTGTACTGGTCGAGCAGGGTCCGAAGGTATTTCGTGCCGCCCTCGACGTTGGCCGCGGGATCGAAGCTGTCTTTCACGCCGAGTTGTTTCGCAGTTTGCGGCATGAGCTGCATGAGTCCGCGCGCGCCTTTAGGCGAGACTGCCTTGGCGTTGTACGAGCTCTCGGCGTGCACGACGCTCGAGATGAAATCGGGATCCAGGCCGTGCTTTTCGCCGGCATCTTTGAGGATCGCCTGTACGTTCGGTGCTTTTGCCTCTACGGCGGGCGCTGGAGTGTCGTCGGGGGCATAGGACGTGATCTGCGCGGTCGGCACATCCACGTAGTCGTCGGAAGAAGAGCTGGTATAGAGGCGCGTTGTGTCGCCAATGACTTGATGGCGCTCGTGGCGGATGCTGAATCCGTTTTGCAGCACGGCGAGTTCGGCGGCCGAGGCGATGCCTGTCGCGCCGAGGATCACCATCGCAGCTGCAATCCACTTATACATTTGAGCCGACCTCAGATAATACCTGTTCTATGGCGGCGGCGACGCCGCTTTCGTCGTTACTTAGAGTCACTGGCCAGCCGTTTTGCTTGAGTTCGGCGGCGGCGTTGGCCATGAGGAACGGGTGGCCGGCGACGCGCAACATCTCGATATCGTTGTAGTTATCGCCGATGGCGACGATCTCGTTGGGGACGATGCCGCGGGCCCGGGCAAAGCGTTCGAGGGCGTGTCCTTTGGAACAGTCGCGGTTGAGGATGTCCACGATACAGAGATTGCGGTGATCGTATTGCGTCTTCAGAACGGTGATCCGGTCGCGGCCCGGCCACGCGAAAATCCGCTCCTGCGCGAGCTCCATTTTCGCGATGGTGCCGCAAAACATGGCCTGGATGGGATCGATCACGATGGAGTCTTCTATAGGGACGCAGTACTCGATGAATTGTGAGTTTTTTTCGATCCAGCGCTGGATGGATTCGGTAAGTTCCTCGGTGCGCTCCACGATGAGCGCGCCCTTTCCCGGCCGCTCGAAGGTTAAAACGGTGTTGGCGCGGAACCGGTCGCCCATGTAGATGCAGAGGTCGCGAGCGGCCTGGGCGGGCAGGAAATCGATGTAGAAGTGCTCGTCGCGGGTGGAACGGGTGACGGCGCCATTCGAGCTGATCATCCAGAGATCGAAGCCGAGGGCTTCGGCGATAGGCATGGCGAAGGCATGGCGACGCCCGGTGCCAAGCACGACTTCGATGCCCTCTTCGTGCGCGCGTTGCAGGGCGGCAAGATTGGCAGCGGAAATCTGCAGTTGGGAATTGAGCAGAGTTCCGTCGATATCGATAGCAATAAGGCGGATGCGGGAGGCCACTGGATCGATTTTATCAGGGCGCGAGCTTGGAGGGGATAGGGGTCCTTCGGCTGCGAACGCGCAAAGCCGGCGCGTTCTTCGCTCAGGATGACAGCGGGGTTCTCTGCTCGTAGCGCCCCCAGAGTTGGTACTATGAGGCGACGATGTTCGGCTTCGGCGGCTTCTTTGGGATCGGCTCGATCCTTGTCATAGCGGCGCTTATCCACTTCATTTTGAAGCGGCCGGATTTCTATTGGCTGTGGATCATCCTCTTCCTCGGGCCGATTGGAGCGCTGATTTACCTGGCCGTCGAGGCATTGCCGGAGCTGACCGATCCAGGAACATTCCGGTTCGTATCGCGTGGATCGCGCAAGCGCGAACTGGAAGCGGCGGTTGTGGAGAATCCGTCGGCGGGCAATTACGAAGAGCTCGGGCAGATTTATCTCGATGAGGGCCGGTGGGCTAAGGCGAAGGACGCCTACGATCATGCGATCTCTGCGAGGACCGATTCTGTCGATCCGTTTTATCGCAGGGCCGTTGCGGAGACCGAACTGGGCCAGTTCACCGCCGCCGTTCCGGACCTGGAGCGCACGGTGCAGGAAGACGCCAGGTACGACTTCCAGCGCGCAGCCGGGCTGCTGGCGTATGCCTATTGGAAGACGGGACAGGCGGAACGGGCGGCACAGATGTTCGAGGCGGTGACGCGTACCTCGACGTTGACGGAGACGCAATATCACTATGCGGAACTGCTCATCTCGCAGGGAAAACAGGCGGAGGCGAAGCGAATCCTCGAAGGCATTCTCGCCAAGCGCAGGACGATGCCGGGATTCCAGAAGCGCCGCGAGCGGCCCTGGTTCCGAAGAGTGAAGGCATTGCGGGGGACTTTGCCCGCCTAGAAAATTAATGGCAAACATTTCTTATTTCGAATGTGCACGCTGTGGAGAGAAGATCGCGCCGGGTGGTCCGCAGAATGTGTGCGCAAAGTGTGCAGGGCCGCTGTGGGTACGGTACGACTTCGCGAAGAATCTTTCGCGCGAGCCAGTGGCTGCGGGTCCGGCTTCGATGTGGCGGTATCGCGATGTATTGCCCGATGCCGAGCCGGTGACGCTGGGAGAAGGGTTCACTCCGCTGTTGCCGAGCCGTATGCACGCGCATGTGCACATCAAGGACGAGGGGCTGAATCCGACGGGATCGTTCAAGGCGCGCGGACTGGGAATGGCGGTAACTATGGCGCGGCATTACGGGATCGAGAAGATCGCGATTCCGTCGGCCGGGAACGCGGCGAGCGCCTTGGCGGCGTATTGCGCGGCGGCGGGAATCGAGGCACACATCTTCATGCCCAAGGATGTGCCCATGGCGAATCGCATGGAGTGCGAGAGTTACGGGGCAAAGGTGACCTATGTCGATGGGCTGATCAGCGATTGCGCGCGGATGGTCGGCGAGCGCAAGCAGGCCGAAGGATGGTTCGACATCTCGACGCTGAAGGAACCGTTTCGCGTGGAAGGCAAGAAGACGATGGGGTACGAGGTCGCGGAGCAACTGGGATGGGAGCTGCCGGACGCTATTATCTATCCCACCGGCGGCGGTGTAGGGCTGCTCGGGATGTGGAAAGCCTTCGAGGAGATGCAGGCGCTGGGCTGGATCGGCGCGAAACGGCCGAAGATGATTTGCGCACAGGCCGCGGGATGCGCGCCGGTGGTGAAGGCGTGGGAGGAACACCGCGAGACGATGGAAATATGGAAGGACGCTCATACCTCCGCCGCGGGACTGCGGGTGCCGAAGCCCTATGGCGATCGCGAGATCCTGAACATCCTGAAAGAGAGCCGCGGTACGGCGGTTGCGGTGAGCGATGACGAGATCATGCGGGCCTTTCAAAGCTGGGCACAAGACGAAGGCGTCTTCGCCGCGCCCGAAGGCGCAGCGTCGCTGGCAGCCTATTGGAAATTGCGGGAAAACGGTTTCCTGAAGGAAGAGGACAAGGTCGTGCTGTTCAATACCGGGAGCGGATTGAAGTATATCGACGTGATCCACGAATACTTCGGCAAGGAGAAGGCGAAGCCGAAAGCGCGGACTCTGGGCGGCATTATTCAGCCGTATTGATTTGTGGCGCTGTTATCAAAACGCAAGTTTTTTCGACTTCGCGTCTGAAACCGGGCGCTTCGCTCAACATGACAAAAAGGGAGAGAGCATAAGCCGGAATATGACGGAGCGTCTGTATTACGACAATAGCTTTCTGCTGAACTTCACAGCCGGCGTGATCGATGCGAAGGCGGCTTCGGATGGGCGCGTGAACGTGGTGCTGGATCGGACGGCGTTTTATCCCACAAGCGGCGGACAGATCTTCGATACCGGTTGGTTGGAGATAGAAAGCGGTGCGAAATTGCGGGTGGCCGAAGTCGGCGAGACAGAAGACGGCACGATTCAGCACTGGTTAGAAAGCGCCGATGCCGAGGTGCTGCGCAATGTCCGGGTGCGCGGGTTTATCGACGTGGAGCGGCGCCGCGATCACATGCAGCAGCACACGGGCCAGCATGTCCTCTCGGCTGCGTTTATCGCGCTCTTCGACATGCCAACGGTCTCCTTCCATATGGGCGCCGAGAATTGCACGATCGATCTGGAGGCGAAGAACGTCACGCCAGAACAGGTAGAGCGCGCTGAGGCGTTGGCCAATGAGGTGATTGCCGAGGATCGTCCGGTGGAGATCAAGTATGCGACGCCGGACGAGGCGCGGGCGCTGGGCGTGCGCAAGATCCCGCCGGCGGAACGAGAGAAGCTGCGGCTCATCAACATCAAGGACTTCGACCTGAATGCATGTGGCGGCACCCACGTGCGCTCTACCGGGCAGATCGGCGCGATCGTGCTACGCAAGATCTCGAAGGAGAAGCAGGGCGTACGCGTGGAATTTGTCTGCGGGATGCGCGCGGTCCGTAGCGCACGAAGGGATTTTGAGACGCTGACCGAAGCTGCGAGTGTGCTCTCGACGCATATGCATGAGCTGCCGGGGCAGGTGCGGAAGCTGGTCGAAGAAGGAAAAGCCGCAGGGAAGCGTGAACACAAGCTACTGGAAGAGATTGCGTCTCTATCCGCAGATTCGATGCTGGCGACGTCGAGCGATGGAGAGGCGGTCCGGCGCTTTTATGCAGACCGTGACCTGGCATTCATCAAGCTGCTGGCGCAGAGGCTGACACGGCAAGGGAAGGTTGTTGCACTGCTGGGTTGTGGTGGAGAGCAGCCTGCTGTGGTGTTCGCGCAGAGTGCCGGGCTGTCGCATGACATGGGGGCGCTTATGAAAGAAGCTCTCTTGGAACTTGGCGGCAGGGGCGGGGGGAATAAAGATATGGCGCAAGGTGGGGCGCAGGATGCGTCTAAGATAGAAGCGGTGTTGGAGAAGGTCGCCGGCAAGATCGTTTAGCGTTCATGGCCGATCAGAAACTCATTCTCATCTCGTTGCTCATACGGCTCGGCGCGGCCGCAGCGGTGAGTAGCGTGCTCGTGCGCGCACGCCGGTTCCGGCAGTTGCTGTTCCGCGAGGAGCGCACGACGCGGGAGAAGATCGAGCTGATCCTCATTATCAGCGTGCCGATCGCCCTGGGTGTGTTGACGCGCCATTGGGTAAAGAACTTCCTGGCTGCCGATATGGGGTTTGAGTTCTCCATCCTGATGGGTGTCATCGGCGGACGGCTGGTAGGTGGAGGCGGAGGAATCCTCGTCGCACTGCCTGCGGTATTGTTCGGCGAATGGTTAACGCTGCCTTTCAACTTTCTGGTCGGTTTCATGGCGGGGCTGCTCCGGCAGATCGTGCAGGACCGCGAGGTCATCTGGTCGTTTTCGCCGCTCTTCGACCTGAGCATCTATCGCTGGATCCGCCGCAGCATCAAGAAGACGCTGATCGACTGGCAGACGTCGTTCTTCGTTCTCATCGTCGGCTTGACGTTCGCTCGGCTGCAACTGCACCAGATGCTGCCGAAGCGGTTGTTTGCGCTGTACGATCCGAACTGGGCGGTGCAACTCGCGATCTACGCGGGTACGGTAATGTGCGTGGCCATCGCGCTCAAGGTGTTGAACAACGCGCGCATCGAGATGAAACTGGAAGAGCAGGAACGCCTGCTGTTGCAGACGCGCATGGAAGCGTTGCAGAGCCAGATCAATCCGCACTTCTTATTTAATACGCTGAATTCCGTTTCGTCGCTGGTTCGGTTCAATCCCGACAAAGCGCGCGAGATGATCGTGAAGCTGGCGAACATCCTGCGTCGCCTGATGCGCACCACCGATGCATTCGTCCCGCTGCGGGAAGAATTCGACTTCATCGATGACTATCTCGACATCGAGGTCGTCCGCTTCGGTCCGGACAAGCTGCGAGTGATCAAGGAACTGGAGCCCGCCTCGCTGGAGATCATGGTGCCGAGCATGATGTTGCAGCCTCTCGTGGAGAACGCGATCAAACACGGGGTTGCGCCGCGCATCGATGGCGGCAGCATTTATCTGCGGAGCCGGCTGGCCGGGGACCGCGTAGTGATCGAAGTGGAAGACGACGGCGTGGGGTTCGCGGACAGCGCATCGAGCTCCGGAACCGGCATTGGAATGGCGAACGTCACCGAGCGGCTGCACGTCCTCTACGGCGATTCCGCGCACCTGGAAACCGACAGCACGCCGGGCAAGGGAAGCCTGATCCGCGTGACGCTGCCGATACCGCAGCCGGAAGACATGGGCGGATCTGTGGCCGGAGCGGTTTACGAAGCGCGCTCCAGCACCTCGCGGTAGAAATCCTCATACATGGGAATGATCTTGGAGGCGCAGTAGGTGGATTGCGCTTTGAAGCGCGCCATCTTTGCCATCTCGTGCAGCTTCTCGTCGTCGCTGAGGATTTCTATGCTGTACTTGGCCATGGTTTCGATGTCGCCCACCTCGGCGAGATAACCGTCGATGCCATGATCGATGACCTCGGGGACGCCGCCGGCGTTGGTCGCAACAGGGACAACTTCACAAGCCATCGCTTCGAGAGCGGCGAGTCCGAACGACTCCAGCGTGCTGGGCATCAGCATGAGATCGGCGGCGGGAAGCTTTTCGTGGACCTGGTCCTGCTTGCCTAGGAAGAGCACGCGATCTTGTAGCTTCTTCTCGACCACCATCCATTCCGCGCGCGAACGGTCAGGACCGTCGCCGATGAGTACCAGCTTGGCGGGGAGCTGCTTCTGGATGCGGTCGAAGATTTCGATGACGTCGGGCACGCGCTTCACCGGACGGAAATTGGAGAGGTGCACCACAACCCGCTCGCCGGGCTGCGCCCATTCGCTGCGGTAGCGGGCGGTCTGGCCGTCGCGATGATAGAGGTCACAGTTTACAAAGTTGGGGATGACCCGAATCTGGTTCTTGACCTCGAACTCCTGCACGGTTTTTTCCTTCAGATAATTCGAGATCGCGGTCACGCCGTCGCTCTTTTCGATCGAGAAGCGCGTGATCGGCAGGTACGAGCGATCGAGGCCGACCAGCGTGATGTCGGTTCCGTGCAGGGTGGTCACGAAAGGAAGATGACGTTTGCGGCCTGGGCCAAAGGCTGTCATTTCGCGGGCAAGAAGAGCGCTTACGGAATGCGGAATCGCATAGTGCACGTGCAGCAGGTCGAGGTTGTAGATCTCGGCGACCTCGGCCATGCGCGTGGCCAGAGCGAGATCGTACGGCGGATATTCGAAGAGCGGGTAGCGCGAAACTTCGACCTCGTGAAAATGAATGTTGGGATGGGGTTCGGTGAGACGGATCGGCTGGGAATACGAGATGAAGTGCACCTGGTGGCCGCGCTGGGCAAGTTCGATACCGAGCTCTGTGGCGACTACGCCACTGCCGCCGTACGTGGGATAGCAGGTAATGCCGATTCTCATAAAGTTGGCTCGTTCCACGGCATTGGATTAGACGCAGCAGGATTCGATTCATCGTGTGCTTCGAGATCCCAGAAATTGGCAAGCTTCACTCGAGCGGAATCGAGGAGCTGTCGTGTTTGCGGCGAACGAAGCACGGCCAACTCGGTTTCCCGCGATTCGAGCAAACGGGTACCGGCAGCCGCGAGTTCTGAATCGTTGTAGCCGGGATGGCAGACGAACTCGTAAGTGCCGGATGCGGGCAGGCTGCCAATCGTCTCGGCGAACGAGTTGGCATCCAGCGCGCCGGTGACGGTCACGCCGAGGCTGCCATCGGTCGTCGCTAAGCCGTATTCGGCGACTTTTTTCCGAAACTGTCGAACGTAAGCCTGGTTGAGCACCGCGGTTTCGGCGGCACGCATGGCATTCTTTCGACCAAAGACAAGTTTTGCCGGACGGGCGAAAGATGGTTCAAAAGGGTTGCGGATTGCGTGGATCCCATTCGCCACCGCGGCACGCAAAACGCCTTCCAGAACCGCGGGAAACATGTGAGTGTGCTTGTGGCAATCCACGTGGGAAATTTCGATCCCCGCGTTCAGAAGGCTGCCGATCTGGGCAGAGGTCTCGGTTTCCACCTCGTGGGACGATAGTTTTCCGCGCATCGCTGCCAATGCGAACTTCCAGAGCTTGCCGCGGAAGGTGGGCGACGAGGCGTGGGGGTCGAGAAGCGTGGGAACCAAGTGAGGTGGGGCGACCGGCGATCCGTCCACCAGGACGATATGACATCCGACGCTCAGCCTGCGGGATTGGGGGAGCGCGCGAAGGAGTACGACGGCTTCCCCGAAGGCGGCTGCATTGGCCATGAGGGTGGTGGAGGTGACGATGCCCTCCTGATGGGATTGAAGGATGGCGCGATTGATCCCGCGCGTCAGACCGAAATCGTCCGCATTGACGATAAGGCGAAGCACGCCACAGGATAAATGATGCAGCGAAAAAGGCCGCACCTGGCGGCCTTCGACATCCGGAAACAGAGGTTAGGAGGCGCGTTCGGCGGGCGCCAATTCGGAATCTTCCAGGTACATCTTGATCTTGTCGAGCAGGGCGGGAAAGAGGTCTTCCTTCTGCAGGCACGCCTTGACGTCGTTGCCGCCCTCGATCGGTCCGTAGCCAGTGACGATAATCACGGGGACCTCAGGATTTTTCTGGTGCACGCGCTTGGCCAATTCGAGGCCATTCATGCCGTCCATGCGGAAGTCGGTGACCATGAGGTCGAAGCTTTGATTGTCGAACTTGCTGAGCGCGTCCTGTGCGTTGTAGGCGCTAACAGCCTTATAACCCTGCATTTCCAGGATCTCGCAACTGAGTCGCGCCAAGACTTCGTGATCGTCAACAAAGAGAATTGCCTTCATCTTGCAGACCTTTCGCCGAAGTTCTACCTATATCTCCCGGCATTGTACCCGGCATTGTACGCAGTAGATTGGTTTCCTGCCCAGCCAGAAAAGATGCCCACCTGGGGCGAAAATTGCCCCCTTCGGTGGTCACGATGGTACTACGGAACGGACAGGACCCTTCGATTTTTGCAGCCCAGCCAACCAGGAGATACTCTGGATTTGGCGAGCAACAGTCGCTACAGGGTGACGGGTATGGGAGAAGGCAGTACGGACTGGGGCGCGGCGTGGCTCTTCGTACTTTGGGCGGCGATGGTGGTCGCCAGCATTGCAGGATGGCATTCGAGCAGTGACGGTCCGCAAGCCGCACATGTCTACAAGGAGAGGACACGGAGCCTGAGTTCCTTTATGTTGGCGTCGCACGGGACGGCGACGACAACCCGCGAAAAAGGGCGGTAATCCAACAGAACTCAGCCTCTGTAGTTTTTGCCGCGGCCTCGGTCGCGGCTTTTTTCGTGCGGAAAACCAAAACAGGCTCAACAGTTTGACGAAGATTTCCGTCGTCCCATATACTCAGGAGGTAGGAATTCCGCTTCGGTTTCCCCTCGTGCTTTACTACCGCGTATTGCGACGCGAGGGGGCGGTTAGCTCAGTTGGTTAGAGCGCCTGCCTTACAAGCAGGAGGTCGCAGGTTCGAGCCCTGCACTGCCCACCATATCCTTCCCACGGATTTTCAAGAAGCGGGGACGTAGTTCAGTTGGTTAGAACGCTGCCCTGTCACGGCAGAGGTCGCGGGTTCGAGTCCCGTCGTCCCCGCCAGAGATTCTTCAAGAGTTAGATAGAATCTATGGCTTTCACTTCACCCGGCTTCCATCATTTTCGGGTTTTTGTCAGCGGTTTTCACAGGAATGGCCCCTGGAATTTGCTGACGCAGCGCACTCGCGAGCGCCGGGCAACGTCGATGCGGAGACTAGTTCTTCTTCAACTGTTCCGTCCAGTTCTGCACCAGCGTGAGTGGCTGTGATGTGCCACCACTTTGCGTGATCATCAGGAACCGCTGACCGTCCCGCGTTACGGCGTACTCGCGTCCCAGCCCGCGGAAGGAGAACGGAAACAGCTTCGTCGTCTTTCCCACCTGGAATGCCGGCCTGCTGCCATCAACTTCCACCGCGACAAGTTCTGCGAAATTCCAGTAGTAGACTTCTTTGCCGTCGGCGCGCCAGCGTGGCTCGGCGCCATTGCCGGTCGAGATCTGGTATTTCTCCCCCGTCCAGGGGAAAGGCGCGACGAACACCTGCGGTTGCCCGTTATCCGAGGCCATGTACACCACCCATCGTCCGTCCGGCGAGAACATACCCTGCCATTCGTGCGACGAGCCGTTGGCGTAGCTCTTCGGCGTGCGGTCCCCGGTCAAGGCGACATACTTGAGGTTGAGTCGCAGGCCGTTCCCCTGCTGGTACATGATGTACCGCCCATCGCGAGACCAGTCACTCACGAGCGAGAGCGTTTGATCCTTGACGGAGACCAGAGTCTCTTCCGGCGCGCCGCCTCCGAGCGACTTTATATCAATCCTGTCTCCCTGGTTGGACACGTAAGCAATCCTGGATCCGTCGGGAGACCAGATTGGACTGCGCGTGACGCCACCGTTGTAGGTGATCTTGGTCTTGATCCCGGAAGCGATGTCCTGAATCCAGATGGTTGCGGCGGCGGTATTCACATCACTGTAAGCGAATCTTTTCTCGTCGGGCGAGAGCTCCAGGTCCTGGAAGGCGCCGGAATCGCCGACCTGGCCCAGGTTCTTGCCGCTACGGTCGTACCAGTTTACGGTCTCCCCCGCATAAGACATTGCGGAGGCGTACACCATCAAGCCGGTCTGCGAGACACTGAGGTTTTCGCGCCACAGGGCGCCGTCGAGTTGAATGTTATCCTGCAGCGCCTTCGGTTCGCCCGTGAACTTCCCACTCGAGGGATCGAAAGACTGAGCTACCGCCGTGCCCTCGCGCATATAGATCAGATTACCTGCCGCATAGACCGCGTTCGACAGGGTGTGCAGGAGGAAACGGTTTTCCTTGCCGTCCGTGGAGGCGAAGAATACCCCGGTATCCTGGCTGTTCGGCGTGGTGTGATTTACGGCGGTGTAGAGGAAGTGCTTGCCGTCCGGCAGAAAAAACGGCCAGCGGTGCGATGAATACGTGGTGTTGTCGATCTTGGTGAGCAGCGTGGGCTCACCGCCGCTCGCTGACACGCGCGAGATGCCGGTATTGTACGAAAGGGCGACGAGAATCGTCCCATCGGTTCCCCAACTCGCCCCGCGACCGAGTACCGTGTCACAGAGCGTGACAGATGTGTGCGCGTCGAGATCAAGGCGCTTTAGCTTGCCGGTGGTGAAGAAGCCGATCGTCTTGCTGTCAGGCGACCAGAAGGGAAACATGGCTTCTTCGGTGCCTGGGAGCGCCTGCGTCTGCAAGGAATCGAGCGATCGCAGGAACAGTTGCGATAAGCCGCCGGCCATTTTTGCCGAGAACACCATCAACTTGCCGTCGGGAGAGATCGCCGCGGGACCACCGGTGTCTCCTGACAAGTTGAACTGCATTTTCTCCGGAGGCGCGATTTCCAGGCGCAGTACTGGAACGGACTTTCCGCCCTGGAAAGCCAACATCGCCAGCGCAACGACGGCCACGGACCCGAGCACGGCGGCCACGACCCACGCCACTAGCGTGCGACGCTTTTTGCGCGGCGCGGCGACCACCGTCGTAGCCGACGATGAGCCGCCATCGGCGATGTGCTTCAATTGCAGCTTCACGTCGTGCGCGGTCTGCCAGCGCTCGTCGGGATCCTTGGCAAGACAGGTTTTCACCAGCCGATCGAGCTGGGGCGGTGCGGTCGGCGTGATCGTCGAGATCGGCGCTGGGTCGCGTTCGAGAATTGCGGCCATGGTGCTTGCCGCAGATTTGCCTTCAAAGGCGCGTTTGGCAGTCGCCATTTCATAGAGCACCGCGCCGAGCGCAAAGATATCGGAGCGCACATCAGATTCTTTGCCCTCTACCTGCTCGGGAGCCATGTACTGGAATGTGCCCACGACTGTGCCTTGCGCAGTGAGGGGATGGCTTTGCGCCGGCGTGGAAAGCGTGACGGTTAGACTCGAAGCCGCTGCGGAAGTGGTGACGAAGCCTTTGGCAAGACCAAAGTCCATAAGCTTCGCGCCGGACTTCGTGAGCATGATGTTGCCGGGCTTCAGGTCGCGATGGATAACCCCGCTGCGATGGGCGCGGTCGAGCCCATCGCAGATGTCGATGGCGTATTTGAAGAGTGGCTGGCTCGGCAGCGGCCCCTTGAGAAGGCGGTCGGCCAGCGTTTCCCCCTCGAGGTATTCCATCACCAGGAAGTCTGTTCCGTCCTGGTGCCCGATGTCGAAGAGCGTGCAGATGTTCGGATGGTTCAGCGACGAGATGGTGCGTGCTTCCCGTTCGAAGCGCTGCCTGGCGTCGGGATCCGCCGACAAATGGGTGGGAAGGATCTTGATGGCGACTATGCGGTCCAGGCGAGTATCGCGGGCACGATAAACCTCTCCCATTCCGCCTGCGCCGAGCGGAGACTGGATTTCGTAGGGTCCTAGCTTGGTACCAGGTGCGAGCGGCATGAGTGCGCGCAATTATAGCCTGTGTTGCTCGGTGGAGACGATGACTGGGTTAGTAGGCTGCAGCCGCTGCACGTGCTCCGCAGCTGAATAAATGGTCGACGGAATGGAAACGCGCATGTTGCGCGAGCGGAGCGTCGCCTTCTACCGCCACCACCCCGACGTAGTCCGGATCGAACGACAGAGGATGGTAAGTAAACCTCGCGGCAAAGCCTCGGTGTTCGTCGAAGTTCGGAGTGAGCGTCTCCGAGAGTCCCAGTCCTGTCGCCTTCGCGTAGGCTTCTTTTCTCGTCCAGCAGCAAAGAAATGCAAAGCGCCGGTCGGCATCGGAAAGGGAGCGTAGTTCCTCGGTTTCAGCAGGAGAGAAAAATTTCTCCGCGATTTCAAGTTCATCCAGCACAGGCCGGCTTTTTTCTACGTCGATGCCGACGCGGCAGTTGCGTGACAAAGCAATCGCAACCAGACCGCGGGTGTGCGAGAGATTGAATTCGATAGGCATCGCGTGGCCCACGGGATCTAGCTTTGGCTTGCCTTCTTCGGAATACGCGAAGCTCACATCGCGGGGCTCTACCTCGAGATAATGCGCGAGGCAGGCGCGCAATGACGCGCGGCTCGCGATGAATTCGTCACGATCTTTTCTGAAACGGAAACGTGACGCGCGAGCGAGTTCTTCCGTCGAGAGGAACGTAGCAAGCGTCTCTGTTGCGCCTTCCACATCCTTCAAAGCGACAGAGACGACGACGACTTCGTTGTCGTTCAACAGCGCCGGAAGAGAACATCGGTGCGTTACATCGCCCGCCGCTGACGGCATTTACGCTGCCTCCTGCTTGGCAAGAGCCGGTGCCGGCAATGGAGCGTCGAGCAGCGGCACATCGGCGAAGGCCTTCTCGATCGTCGTCAGGTGAAATTCCTTCATCAGGCGGCGAAGCTTCGACTCCGTTGCCCCGAGTCCCGTGTACTGCCGCAGGCGCGCCTTGCGCGCCGTGGCGATGCGAGGCTGATCGGCATCGATCTCCCACGGGTGAAGGTAGATCACCGCGGGATGCCCTTCGCGGTTCAGACTTTTCAATCCGGTCTTAATGTATTGGTACGGGAAGATGCGAAGGTAAGCGCCGCCTCCAATCGGCAGGTTGCGTCCCCAGAGCCGCCACGTCGCAATGGGATACTCGGCCACTCCCGAGTTCGTGCGAAATGGCTGTCGCGGAGCGCTTGGATTCCCATAGGTCGGGTGGGCAACGGGGTGAACGCTGGAGTCGCGGGTGAATCCCAACTCGCCAAGCACATCGAAAGCCCAGTAACACGACGGAATGATCGAGAAGCTGGGAGCGCGGTAAAAGTCCACTGCTTTTCCCGCGGCATCCTCAATGACCTGCTTGGCGCGCGCCGTGTCGGAGCGGAAAGCTACCGGGGTCATCCGGTAAACCGGATGGTGCGCATAGCTGTGGCAGCCGATCTCATGTCCGAGTTCTACGGCTCGCCGGACCAGTGCCGGATATCGCTCGGCTACCCATCCCAGGAAGAAGAATGTTGCCTTGACGCCGAATTCGTCAAAGAGATCGAACAGACGGGTGGTGTTGTGCACGACACGGGATGGGAGGTTCTCCCATGTGTAACGAGGTGCATAAGGGACCATACACTCGGTCTGGTAGTAGTCCTCTACGTCAATGCTGATGGAATTGAGCACTGCCGCTCTAAGGGCAAGTCTGGGGCCAATCGGCCCGCGCATGGAAGGCCCTTTGAGCGAGGTTTTTCTTGCATTTGCGGAGTACGCCGCCCTTCTCAGCAGTCGATGTGCAAACTCTTGCAGGTGAGTGCGGCGGTCAACGGATCGCGAATTGTCCACTTCGTAACAAGTGGCGATGGTGATGCAATTGCACGGTATGGTTCTGGTTCTGGAGGGAAAGTGAGACATCTGGTCACAGGTTGCGCCGGGTTCATCGGCTCGTCGATTGTCCGCGCACTGCTTGATCGCGGAGATGAGGTCCGAGGAATCGACAACTTCAGCACCGGAAAGCGTGTGAACCTATCGGGCCTTTCGCCATTCGTATGTATCGAGGGAGACCTCACGGATCTGAAGGCGGCCGAAGAGGCATGTCGTGGAGTGGATGTGATTTACCACCACGCCGCCGTGCCCAGCGGACCGCAGTCGCTGGAACATGGCGCGTCCAGTAACGATGTGAACGTCAGCACTACGTTGAACCTTCTGGTCGCCGCGCAGAAGATGAAGGTGCCGCGCATCATCTATGCGAGCTCCTATTTCGCCTACGGCGAATCCCGCGCCATTCCGAACCGCGAAGACATGGCTCCAGACCCGGTTTCGCCGTATGCGGTGTCGAAGCTTGTCGGCGAATACTATATGAAATCGTTCTACCGCGTTCACGGGATGCAAACCGTCATTCTGCGTTACTTCAACGTTTTCGGACCGCGTCAGGATGCGAATTCCCCGTATTCCGGGGCCTTGGCGAAGGCGATGACCCGCATGCTCTCGAACGAAGACCCGGAATTTGCCGGAGATGGCGAGGCAGTGCAGGAGTTCACCTACGTTGACAACATCGTGCAGGCGAATTTGCTCGCCGGTGGCGCCAAAGCCTCAGCAATTGCCGGCGAAGTCTTGAATATTGCTTCCGGAGCGCCGGTGAGCTTTAACGAGATCGTCGCCATGCTGGACAGCCTGATCCAGGGAGGAAACTCGGAATACAGGGTGCGCGATGCGCATATGCGCGATTCGCTGGCGGACATCAGCAAAGCTCGCAGGCTGTTGAATTATCGGCCAGAAGTGGATATTCGCGAAGGCCTGCGCAGGACCGTGAACTGGTACGAAGGCATTACCGATCTGGGCTTCGACCAGCCGGAAGACAGGGTATTCGCATAACTTCTTGAGAAAGTTGTTTCTCAAAGCTGCAAAAGACTTCATTTACAGCCCGATAACCTTTGTAAAGATCGTTGTAAATCCCCCAAAAGGCTTGCCCTTCGCCGATCTTGCGGTGGCAGGCGAAATGCCCATATTGATCTCGGAAACCCGCAGAGGTGTCTTCTGCGGGGTTGGAAGGATTTATGAAACGAAGAAGTATCTTTCTGTGCCTCAGTATCGCGCTGTTCTCCACCCTGGGGGTTGCCACCGCAGGAGCAGGGCAGGCGATCTTTGGAAAAATCCTGTTTACCGAATCCAGCGGTTCCGAGGCCGTGAGCCTGGCGCTCTTCGGTGCCGGCCTGGTATGCGCAGCGCGCTTCCTGCAGCCTGAGAAACGGAAAAGCTAGCCCTTTCAAGCGCTTCGATGAGGATGTGCAGAGTTTTGCACATCCCGATTGCGCCCCTCCCCGCAGTAACCCTTGAATCCCTCCTAAGAGCTTTGTTTTGAGACGCTTCGGCTGAATGGCCACTCCGCCCTGGAATGGCTCGTAAGGTGCAAAAGACAAAGCAGAAGCACTGAAACCCATGTTCATAGCCGAAAAGACCCAGCCATCCTTGACCCGACGAAATACCTCCGCTGAATTTGTCCGGAAGGTCACATTTCCCCTTTGGGCGAAGCGCGATCATCCGTTTTACGCCGACTATCGCGAGAAGTTTGAGCGCACCCAGTTTCTCGGCCTGGAAGCTATCCGGGAGCATCAACTGGCGGAGCTGAAAAGCCTCCTGCAGCATGCCTGGGACACGGTTCCGTTCTACCGCGAACGCATGAAAGAAGCGGGACTGGAAACGGGCATTACCTCGCTCGAAGATCTCAAGCGGCTGCCGGTGACGACCAAGCGCGACATTCAGCAGGCCGGCAGCGCCCTGTGGTCGGCCGGCTTTCCGGAAGAAAAGAAAGTGCGCAACCAGACAGGCGGATCGACCGGCTCGCCGCTGCAGTTCTACGTCGACACGGAGCGCGTCGATTCGCGCATGGCGAGCACCTGGAGACACAACCGCTGGGCGGGATTCGAGCCGGGCGATTGGTGTGCGGCCCTGTGGGGCGCGCGCCTCGACCAGGTGGCCAACGAAGGACTCTGGGATTTCTTCCGCAACCAGTTGGTTTACCGGACGCTGCAACTGAATACGTCGAGCGTGAGCGAAGAGGACTTTGCGATTTTCGTTCGCAAGCTGCGCCGGCGCGCGCCCAAGGCCATGGTGGCGTATGCGCAGGCCACGGTCGCGTTCTGCCGCTATCTGAAAGCGAATAATATCTCCGACATTCAGCTGGATTCGATTATCACCACGGCCGAAGTTTTGTTGCCGGAACATCGTCAGATCATCGAGGAAGTGACGGGCGGAACGGTATTCAACCGCTATGGCTGCCGCGAAGTGAGTGTGATTGCCAGCGAATGCGAATTCCACACCGGCATGCACGTGAACGCGGAGGCCTTGTACGTCGAGATCGTGCCGCAGGGAGACGATCCCAACGGACCGGGACGCATCCTCATCACCGACCTGCTGAACCGGTCGATGCCGCTGATCCGTTACGAAATTGGAGATGTAGGACGCTGGTCGGAAAACCAATCCTGTCCCTGCGGACGAGGCTTGCCGCTGCTTGCCGAGGTGAATGGACGGACAACCGACTTCCTCGTATTGAAGGATGGCCGCCGCGTGTCCGGCCCGGCATTGACGCTGGTGGTCGCCGATATGAGCGATGTGGCGCAAGTGCAGTTCCGGCAGGAGGAGCTCGAGAAGATCTATCTGAAAGTTGTGCCGGGGAAGAATTTCGGATCGAACACGGTGACGGAACTCAAGCGTCGCCTCGAGCTTTATCTTCGCGGGACCGCCGCGCTCGAAATCGAACCGGTGGAGAACATTCCCTCGGAAAGCTCCGGGAAATACAGGTTCGTAATCAGCTCTCTCGGAGAGCAAGCATGATGAGAGACCTTCGCAGTTGGACCTATGCATCGTTCGTGTTGCCGCGGTGGGAGCCCCATCGTCACAAAGGGCTGTACCCACGAATGCGGCACTATGACAAACTCAGCCGTTGCGGCGAGGCGGAGCTGCAGGCGCAGAGCCAGGCTCGGTTGAACGAGCTCTTCCTGCATGCCTTCGACACGGTTCCTTTTTATCGCGATCGCCTGACCGCCGCCGGGTATCGCCGCGGCGATTACGTGGATGCGGAGGGGTTACGCCAGGTTCCGTTGCTTACGAGAAGGGACCTGCTGGATCATCGCGAAGAGTTGTGGAGCCGCTCTTACACGAAAGAAGAATTGCTGCCGACGACCTCCGGAGGGACGACAAGCGTTCCGGTCATGTTTTACCGGGACGCCGCCTCGCAACTGGAAAAGACGGCGTTGCAGTGGCACCTGAACGGCATCTCGGATTTCAAACCCGGGGATGCAGCGTTTTTCCTGTGGGGCGCGCACTTCGACTATGCGGCGAACCCTAGCTGGCGTTGGCAAATGTTTGAGCGCCACGTGATGCGGACCGTCTATGCCCAGACTTCGCGCATGGACGACAAGATCTTCGCCGAGCACCTGGCACGTTATAACGATTTGAAGCCCCACGTCGTTTACGGGTACTCGAATCCGATTGCCGAGTTCTGCAATTATCTCGAGCGGGTCAATGCGAAATTTCATCGGCCGAAAACGGTGATCTGCACCGCGGAGATGCTGGCCCCGGAGCAGCGCGAATACATCGAAAGCATTCTCGGCTGCAAAGTGTTTATCCACTATGGCAGCCGCGAACTCGGCATGACCAGTTCCGAGTGTGGCAAGCAGAGAATGCACTACGTCCCGACCGCCACGCATTTCGAAATGCTTCCCGTGCCGGACGCCGAGGAAGGCGTTTGTGAACTGATCTGCACCGATCTCATCAACCGTGGCATGCCGCTGATCCGTTACAAGATCAACGACTGCGTAATGGTGGACAAGGGAAGCTGCGACTGCGGGTTGAGCTATCCGTTGCTCGGCCAGATCATCGGCCGCGCCGGCGACATGGTGTACATGCCCGATGGCAGGAAGGTTTCTTCGATCGCCATGAGCAACCTGGCGATCCGCGTGATGAAAGACTCGCCGGGCATGACCGATGTGCAGTTCATCCAGACCGAGCTCGGCGGGATGACGTTGCGCTTCGTGGCGTCGCCGCAATTCAGTAACGAATACCTCGTCGCCCTGGAGCCGAAGCTGCGCGAGTACTGCCATCCCGGCCTGCGTTGGAGTTTCGAAAGAGTAAGCGAGATCCCGCGCGAACGATCGGGCAAGATGCGCACCACGATCTGCAACTTGCCGCGGAAACAAGTAGAGGCGGAGACAGCGCGATGATGCAGGTTGTGCTCGGAATCGGGGTCTTGTGGGCGATCTATTCCGCCATTAAATCGCCTTACCAGGGGCTGCTCGCGCTGCTGGTCATCAACGTTGTGCAGCCGGGTGAGCTTTACCCGTTGTTCGACAGTCTCCACGTGGAGCGAATCGTCGTCCTGATCGTGCTCGCCTCCACCGTGCTGCGCCAGGACGAGAAGCTCGTCTTCTCACCGCTTTCCAAGAAGCTGATCGTGTTCCTGCTGATGCTCGCGGTCGGAATTCCCTTCGCGTTCTGGAAGGGCGGCACGGCATCGGCAACCATCGAGTTCGCGAAGATGGTGCTCTATAACATTTTGATCGTCAGCCTGGTCAATTCGCGAGAACGTTTTCGAGGATTCCTCATTACCTACGCATGCGCCATCGGGTACCTTGGCCTGACCAGCGGGTGGGGCTACTATCATGGCGATTCCGTGTTTGCCCAGGGTATCGATCGCGCGCAGGGTCTAACGAACGCCGGCGGCGACCCGAACAGCCTGGCCATCACGCTCGTCACCGCGCTGCCGCTCACCGTTCTCCTGCTGAGTGGTGCCACGAAGAAGTTCCGGCTGTTCGTCCTTGGAATGTGCGCGCTTAACGTCGGAACCATGGTTCTGACCGGATCAAGAACCGGCTTTATGTGCTTGCTGGCGCTGATGGCGGTGTTCACCATCACCCGGAAGAAAGCGATCCTGATCGCACCTGTCATGGCCGTGCTGGTTCTCGGTATCTGGGTGGGGATGCCGGCCGAATACAAGGCCCGCTATACGAGCGTCGAAAACCTGAAGAACGATGAGTCGTACCAGAACAGGATCATTTCGTGGAAGAGCGGTCTGCATATGTTTGAGGATTACCCGCTCACCGGTGTAGGGATGGGGAACTTTCCCTATGCCAACGGCGAAAAGTATTGGCCGATCAAGAACGGCATACGTATCTGGTTGCAACCACACTCGCTCTACGTGCAGATGATCGCCGAGACAGGTCTGCTCGGGACGCTTTCGTGGCTGACATTCCTGATTTCCATGATGGTTACGGATGGCAAATTACGCAGGCAATTGAAGGATTCCAGTGCGCCGGGATGGATGAAGAATTTTCCGGTGGCAGCGGGGTTCAGCATTCTGGGGCTCCTGATCTGCGGCTATTCCGCGCACCTGCTCTACCGCCATACCTGGTATGAGCTGGCAGCCATGACGGCTGCGCTGGCGCTGATTGCGGCGCGTGAACGGGAACAGCAGCAGCCGGCGCCCGAGTCCATAAAAGTGATGTCGGTGAAGCCGGGTTATATGGTTGGAGCTCCCAAGAGCATCATTCGTAGCGCTTAATCAGTTATTCGCAGGAGCATAGCCGTTGTCTACAGCAGCAGTCAGCACTCCGAAGGCCGGCGCACTGCACCACAAGGTGGTGCGCAACATTGCCTCGAACTGGGTCGGGTACGGCATCAACATGGCAGTCAGTTTCCTGCTTTCGCCATTGTTGGTCCACCGGTTGGGCGATGTCGCCTACGGCATCTGGGCGATCGCCGTCCAGCTCGGCGCTTACATGGGTGTGCTCGACTTCGGCGTGCGCGTGGCGGTCACCCGTTTCCTCACCCAGTTCCATGAGCGCGGAGATACCCGGAAGATCAACGAGACCCTGACGACGGCCTTGTGTCTGTTGGGAGGTTTGGGCCTGTTCTGCGCGGCGATTGCGGTTCCGCTCTCCTGGTGGATGCCGCTGCACATGCGAGTCGCGTCCAACATGCTGATGCCGGCACGGATCTCGATTTTCCTGATCGGTATCAGTGTTGCGGTCGCTTTTCCGGGCGCGCTTTTCACCGGCGCGCTGGCTTCTCTTTCCCGCTATGACCTGATCAACGTGCGCAGCGCCACCAGCGCGTTGACCCGCGGATTGTTGCTTTGGTTCCTGCTGGCGCACGGGTACGGACTGGTGTCGGTTGCGGCTGCCACGGTGATCCTGACGGTGCTGGCCTACGCGGTAGAGTTCCTGCTAGCCAACCGCGCTTACGGCGGTCTTGAAGTCGCCCTGCCCCGTCCCTTCTGGGGTACGAATGTCTCCGCTCTCTTTCAGTTCAGCGCGTTCGCCTTCCTGCTTTCCATCAGCTCGAGACTGCTGCTGTGGTCGGATAACGTTGTCGTGGGCCTGGTGCTTGGTCCGGTTGCAGTGACCTTCTATGCCATCGGCGGCAACCTGGTCGATTGCATGCGCAGCGTGCTGAGCTCGATCACCTGCGTCTTCGTACCGATCGCCTCGTCGTACGACGCCAAGCGAGACATGGACGGGCTCCGTCGCCTCTTCATTCGCGGCAGTCGCCTGACGTTGCTGTTCCTCCTGCCTGGAGTGTGCGGGTTGTTCACCATCGGAAAGCCGTTTATCGGGCTCTGGATGGGCGAACGCTACATTGCATATGCGTTTCCGGTGCTGGTTCTGCTGACAATCCCGTTACTGGTTGCGCCGCTGCAGGTGACCTGCAACCAGATTCTCTATGGCATGAACCGTCACCAGACCTATGCCTTCCTGGCGATCTCGGAGGCGGTGCTTAACCTCGGGATCAGTATTTACCTGGCGCACAAGATCGGCCTTCTGGGCGTTGCGTTAGGAACGCTCATCCCCTGCCTGCCGATAGAAGGGATCGCGCTGCCCTTGTACACCGCCCGGGTTCTCGGGCTGCCGGTTGGGACGATGTATCGCAAGGTGATTGTGGAACCGATCGCAGCGAGCTTGCCCTGTGCGCTGTTCTTCTGGAGCGCCAGCCCGTTGGTCCATGATTCACAACTGGGCTGAGTTCGGAATCGTGGTGTTACTCGGGGTTCTGATCTTTGCCGGGTGCGCGGTCCTGCTGCTGCTGATGGGAGAGGACAACGAACTGGTGGCGACGAGGCTGCGTTCGTTGCAACTCTGGTTGCGTCCCCGTTCTGCCTGATCCGTTCCTGCATTATTTCCTGGAGTTGCAATCTGACGGACGGTTGATGCGTCCCTTTCCGGTGGCAGAACCGGAGTTGCAGATGTCCAGGTCCGCGCCGCGCTCCACGTTGCTCTCCAGCGAGATACCGACTCCAAGGTTGTTGCGCAGAGTTAGCTTGCTCCCATCGCCTGGTTCCAGCGGGCTTCGAACGCTGGCAAAGTCGGCATCCGTGCAGGGCGCCTTGCACAGGATGGTGTTGTTCTCCACCACGGCGCCACGCGCGTTTCGCGCGAAGATCACGAGGCCTCGACGTCCGAGCTCCACCGTGTTGCGGAAGATTCGCGTGTCCTTGAGATCGTCGACGCCGGCATCCGGATCGCCCAGGTGAACTGCGCCGACATAACTTCCCGTGTCGCCGGCGTCTTCGACGGACTCGATGCGATTGTCGTGCACCCAGACGTTGAAGGCGCCGCGAATGCGGATGGCGCGGCCCTCATTGGCAACGATCACATTGTTCCAGGCTTCTCCGAAGTCGCTGGCTTTCCGGTTTAGCTGATCGAAGAGGATGGCGCGCGCCGTTTCTTCGATCTTCGGGTTCGACGCCAGCAGAATGCGGTTGGCATGTACCCAGCATCCATGTACCCCGTAGCAGACAATCCCCTGGCATGCATTGGAACCTTCAGGGCAGGTGATCTGATTGTGATCGACCTCGACCGTGATGCCGTATCCCTGCACCCCCAGCACCGGCGAACGGTGGCCCTTCGAAGCGGAAACCGAGGCGGTAATGCCGGAGAGTCGAACAGCAGGCGTGGTGGGAGAGAGAGAATTGGATTCGGCAGTCCAGTCAATGTGCACCGCGCGGGCGGCGTTGTCGGCGATGGTCGAAAGCTGCCGGACCTCTAGGTTGCGAAGCAGCACGGTTTTGTTGGACGGGGCTTCGCTGGTGAGTTCGATACAGCCGTGGCCGGTTTCCGTATCGCCAAAATTGCAGGAGACCTTGCCGTTGGCGATCACGATGCCGTTTATATCGATCGCCTTGCCGGTGATTCGTCCTCTTACCGTGTGTCCCGCCAGATCCAGGCGGATGTTTGGACCGGAAAGACGCAGGCAGGCGGCGCGCTCGTCGGTTCCAAGGTCGTGTTGCAGTTGGTAGCTCTTGTCAGCTTCCAGGGTGCGGCAGGTATTGACGAGAACGGGAGCGCCCGATTGCAGGAGATCCTCAGGGCTGGGAGGTCCGACGCGGGAGCTGATCGCAAGAAACACGGTGGCATGCGTTGCGTGGCCGCGACCGTCAGCCGCTGTGATCGAAAGGCGAAAAATTCCTTCCGTGGTCGGTGTTCCCGCGAGTTCTCCCGAAGGTTTTAGCTGCAGCCCGGGAACCTCGGGGGAAACTTGCGACCATCGCTTCCAATTCGGTTGGTCGAGCGCCAGGGATTGCGAATAGGCCTGGCCGGCAACGCCTCCAGGAAGACGCCATGGTGCAGCAGACTTCGCCACCTTCGGCGCAGCTTGCGAGTAAAGAGCTTGGCCGGAGAGCGCGAGCAGAAGGAGAACTGCGGCGCGTGGGGCACGGCCGGAGGCTCGCAAGAACGGCATGCCCTTCATGGAGTCAAGAGCTGTGCGTAACAGGCGGCATTCTCATGCAAGGCGACGTCGAGGTCCCACCGGCGCACTCGCTCGGCGGCTCGGAAGCCAAGGTTCATCCGCTCCGAGGGCCGGGTCAGAAGGCGGTCCAGCGCTTCTGCCAGGGCTTCTTCGTCGGCTGCTGGAACCAGCAGACCGGCTCCGTGTTCGAGTGCTTCACGATTGCCGCCAACGTCGGTTGCCACCACCGGGAGTCCCATCGCCATGTATTCGAGAATCGAGTTCGAGAAGCCTTCCGAGAGCGAAGGCAGCACGGCAATATCGAAGGCACGCAAATGCGGCCTCACATCTTCGCGCGGCCCCACCCACAGGAAACGGCTCGCCAGCTCGCCGTCGCGATCGGTGATGGCGCGCAGCCTGTCGAGATCCGGTCCCGACCCTACCACGCAGAATTTCGCCTGGGGATGATTGCGCGCGACTTTCTGGGCGGCGGCCACGAGATAGTCGACGCCCTTGATCTGCCGCACCGTGGAAACACACCCGATCAGCACCTCGCCGGGTTCTACGCCGAGGTCGCGGCGTACCTGCGCGTGGGTTGTGGGACATGGCGTGAAGGACTGCAAGTCGATGCCGTTATAGACGACGTGCATCTTGCGTGGACTGGCGCGTTCCATATCCTCAACCAGTTTACGTACGGCCTCGCAGTTGGCGACAATACCTGTCGTAAACAAGTTTGCCAGCCGTTGTGCCACGAGGCGTGCTGGTGTCATCGCATAGTTGAGATTCCGGCGGCTCGTCAGGATGCACGGAATCCCTGCCGCCCTGCCGAGCAACGGTCCGAGCACGTTGGCGTCTGAGAAGAATGTCTGCAGGATGTCGAAACGCTGCGCGCGCATCCAGCGGGCGATCCGATACAGCTCCCGAATGCCGCTAACCCCAAAAAGTCCGTGAAGGTTTCGATGATGCACCGGACAGCCGGCGACCTCTTTGGTGAGCCAAGTGGTATTCCGGAAAATCAGGATCTCGGGAACCATGCCCGCAGCGGATGCGAGCTCCACGAGCTGGAGTAGCTGGCGTTCGGTGCCACCGGCCGTAATCGACGCCATTTCGTCGATTGCAAAGAGGATTTTGCGGCCTTTTAGTGCTGTAAATGGCCCCGAAGTAAGTTCGGTAGAAGGATTACAGAGAGTTGCACTCATATTTAATCGATCGGCCATGGTGTGAAATCGGATCAGCAACCGGCATCCTGATTGGAAGCCCAGGGCACCCTTGTCGTTATGCAACTGCTCTGCCGTTTTTCGGCCCCGGCATATTGGAAATGTATAAGAAAACAAGGGACTTATCACCCTTATCACAGGCCATGTGCATCCGATTGCACAACTATCGTTGCACGCAGCCCACAACGAGGAACATGGTATCTTCAAAGTGCCCAGATTCGCTGGAGTTACTGTGAATTCCACGATAAAAACCGCTGTCGCCAAGGCTGCCGAACGATCAGGACTTCTGGCACTTCTTCGGCGTGGAGCTGCCACGAACGTGGTGTTTGCGCTGCACCGCGTGCTCCCGGAACACACCGCTGGGCGTAGCTACGACCGCAATCTTTCGATCCTTGTGGCCTCATTCGAAGCATTTCTCGACTTTATTTCCAAGAACTACGAGGTTGTGGCGCTCGATCAGTTCGTCTCCCGCCTGCGAGATGGGTCTGCCAAAGGCCTGGCGAGCCTGACCTTTGACGACGGCTGGATCGACAACTATCAATACGCTTACCCCGTGCTTTCCAAGCGCCGGATACCGGCGACGATTTTCCTGCCAACTGCGCTCATTGGCACAAAGCAGCGGCTGCCCGAGGAACGCATTGTCGATCTATGGGATTGCGCGACGGACCGTGGCTCGGTCGGCGAGCTGTCGGAGGAACTTCTGCGAATCGCGGGGTTCGAGGCGCAGACTCTGCTGCAATTGCGGAATGCTTTCAAACAGATCCCCCTGGAAACGAAACTGGAATTCCTGGACCGGGAAGAGCAGCGCTTCGGCATCGCGCGCGATGCGCGCAGTTTTATCACGTGGGACGAGGTGCGCGAGATGCAGCGCGGCGGGATCGACTTCGGCTCTCATACCAGCCGTCACGCCTCTTTGCCGCAGGAGAGCGATGAAGTCGTGGAACGCGAATTGGAGGCTTCACGCCAGGATCTGCTGCGCGAGACGGGAAGTCTTCCCACGTATTTCGCCTATCCGAACGGACGCTGCGATCAGCGAGTGGCGCAGATTTGCGAGCGCGTGGGATTCAAAGCGGCGTTCACAACCCAGAATACCTTCGTTTACGATCCGCGCAGGATGTTCACAATACCCAGGGTGGCAATTGACGATACCGTGGTTGGCGGCGGCCGCTCCGACCTATTCAGCAGCGCGCGGGCGAATCTCTACTTGACCCTCGCGGCGCGGGCTTCCAGCTAGATTCGCGTTTCTGTTGTCGGCGAAGGATGCGCCACGGCGGAAACATGCGGCTTGACGATTTCGCGCAGGAAACCAAATCCCAAGCCGAAATGAATGCAGACAAACGACAGCATGGTAAGTACGCCTATCCTGGGACCATGCTTCAGCGCGGCCGGAATGGAACTCACCATAATCGCGATCGCGTAAGAAGCAAGCAGGACTGCGGCGAATCCGAGCGAGTAGGGTGAAACGACCGACAGCGCCAGGGATGACGCCAGGAGCAGAAGGAACAGAGCGGGCGCGAGCGCCGCAATCGAGAACGATTCCGGGTGCTTACGGTAGAGCCGCACTCGTCCGCGTCCGTAGCGCATCATCTGCTTCCACAGGCCGCCAAGGCTGCGGCGGGCTTCGTATTCCACGGTTATGCCCGGAGAGGTGTAAGCCAGCATGCCCGCTTCGCGGCAGCGCACATTGAACTCCACATCTTCGCAGGCATCGAAGGATTCGTCGTAGAAACCGACACGATCGAAGACCTCGCGCCGATAGATGGCGCCCGAGCTGTCTGGCGCGATGTAGGCGCGCTGGGTCAGGGAAAAGATTGTCGAATCTCTGCCGTGACCGATGGTGGAAGATCGCGCCTGGCAAATCGCCTTCTGCACCGCAGAGGTGAGATTCGCCGATAAGGGTTGCGGCCGGCAGAGGACGTCGGCGACGGTGCTGCTGTAAACTCCCGCGACATTCGAGAGCATCGCTTTCGATGGGATCGAGCAGTGGCCGTCGACAAAGATCACGATGTCGCCGCGGCTCGCGCGGACGCCGCAGTTTCGTCCGGCACTCGATAACCGCGCTGGATTTGCAACCAGGCGAACACGCCCGGCAGTCTTGGCTTCGTACTGTGCGACGATCTGCGGCGTGCGATCGCTTGAAAGGCCATCGCAAACCAGGATCTCGAAGCGTTCGGGGTTGTAATCCTGCTGCAACAGGCTATCGAGGATCGTCCCGATGCACGCCTCTTCATTGCGAACTGGCATCACAACCGACAAGAACGGTTCTTCGGGAAGAGGGTGGGATGCCGGAGAATCGAACTTCGCGAGGACAGGGCGATTCGAACGGAGTCCGGAAAAGAGTTCCTCAAGATCGTGATGCTGCCGATCCGCGCAATATTCCTCGACGACGCGCTGGTAGGCGCTACTGGCAGTTTGCCTGGCGAGTTCGGGATTGAACAGGAGTCTCTTGGCGGCGGCAGCGATGGCCGGGGCGTTAGCGGCGGGAACGAGCAGCATGGCGCCCGACTCTCCGGAAATCTCCGGCACGGCACCGACGGCGGTCGCGACGCACGGTACACCGGCGGACATCGCTTCAAGAACGACGTTGGGCGCCTGTTCAGCCAGCGAAGGATTAATAAAGAGGTCGAGTCCCGGCAGCAGGTCCGGAAAATCGGTTACCAACCCTGCGAACATAATGCAATCCGCAACGTGCGTCGAGGCTGCGTATTGCTCGAGGCTGGCTCGCAGAGCGCCATCGCCGAAGACGAGAAAGCGGGCCTGTGGAAGGGCGTCGGCGATTTCGCCGGCCGCTTCGAGGAAATATCTTGTTCCTTTTTCCGGACTCAGCCGTCCTGCGCAGGCGATCACGAGATCTTGTGGGGTGATTCCATAGCGATCGGCGAGGGCCTGCCGGGCGTCGGAGCGCGACTCGGCAGCCAGGGTAAAACCGCCGGCGTTGCGAACCATCCTGATTTTCTCGTGCGCTATGCCGCTGGCTTCCAGTTCATCCGCTTGGGTTTGGGACAAGGCGACGATGCGGTCTGCAAAGGAAAGCGTGGCGCGGTCGATGCGCTCGTAGAGACGGACTTTTGCGTCTTCTCCCGTCCATCCACGCAGAAACGGAATCAGCCTGGTTTTCGTACGGCGCGCCGCGATGAGTCCCACAATGTCCGCTTTGTAGCCATGCGAACAGACAACATCGATCTTTTCTTCGCGTAGATAGCGAACCAGCGCGGCGATTGCCGCAGGAGTGGCGGTTGGCAGCGCTACTGCTTCGATTTGCTGCGATGTAGCACGTTCCAGGAACGCAGTGCCTTCGCTGGGGCCGACGAACACGGCCAACGATTGATGAATTCCGGGTGACTCGAGAGCGCAATAGGAAAGGATCTGGCGCTCCGGGCCGCCAACGAAATTGCTTGCCCGAAGGTGCAGGACCCGCAACGGATCAGGCATGGCATTCCGCTCTTGCCGGCACGGCGACGGATTGCCAGATAGTGTCGAGCTTCGCGGCGGCGCTCGACCAGCTATAACTCCGTTCAACCAGTTCGCGGCCGGCCTGGCCTAAGCGCACGGCCATTTGGCGATGGTCGAGCAAGCGGATGCAAGCTTCCGCGAAGTCGGCATCGCGATCGCCGACGAGAATGTCGCGTCCGTCCTGTACATCCAGTCCCTCGCACCCGATCGAAGTCGAGACCACGGGGCAGCCGGAGGCCATTGCTTCGAGAATTTTGATCCGCGTTCCCCCGCCGATTCGAAGAGGCACGACCAGGGCGGCAGAGGAGCGGAGGAAAGGACGAACGTCGTCCACGTCGGGGGAAAGATGGACCCCTCCGACCAATTCCAAATCGCGCCGGAGTTGCGGCGAGGGCCTTCTGCCTACAACCCGAAAGATCGCATCGGGCCGAACCCGCCGGATCCTGGGAACCAGGTGCTCGGTCAGATAAGCGATGGCATCCTGGTTAGGAAACCAATCGAGTGAGCCTAGAAACAAGAACTCGTTGCTGCGTTCGCCATACGAAGGAGGAAAGCTCTCGAGGTCCACGCCATTGTGAACCACTTCGGCGCGCTGCGCTCCCCATTCGGCGATGGCCGAGGATTCAATCGAACTTACGGAAGCCACACATTTCGCGGCCGAAAAGGCACGCTGCTCGAAGCTGCGCATCTTGAGTGCCTGGTGAGCGAAGAAGAGCCGCCCTGCGGGATTTTGCGAGTTCTGCGAGCGGCGTTTCCAGATGAGAGTTTCGACATTGTGCGCATCAATCACGAAGGGAATCCCATTCGCCGGAAGCATGTAATTGGCATAGGGCGTCCACTCGCAATGCACCAGATCGAAATGCTCCTGCTGCAACAGGCTGGAGAGCTTCGCGGTAAAGGCTGCGGTCGTGTGCTTGGCAACGCTGTAAGGAAGCGGCGAGACACAATTCCCGAGAAGGTGGGCATACAGCTTTGTCCCGGAAAGATCCGGCAAAGCTCCGGCTAAGAGCACGCGGACGCCGATGGATTCCAGCTTCTGTTTGGCAAAGTTGATTTGCGGATCGAGCGCATCGCCGTGGCAAAGCAGCGTGATGGAATGGCGGCGCGCTAAAGGCTTCAGCAGGTTCCAGGTGCGGATCGCCTTCCCCGCATCGGGCGGGAAGGGAAGGAACTCATCCAGCACCAGCACGTTGAGGCGCTGGCCAGAGCCGGAATTTGGAACAGGGGCCGGCTCGCTCGGAAAAGCGAACGTGATCACCGCGCCCCCCGTCCAAAGATCATGGTCTTAATGGTGGTGAACAGGATCAGGCAGTCCAGCGTGATCGAAGCATGCTTCATGTAGAAGATGTCGAATTGCAGCTTTTCGCAGGACTCGCGCACGCTGGCGCCATAGCCGCAGCGGACCTGGGCCCAGCCGGTCAGGCCAGGGCGCACGGTGTGGCGCAAGTCGTAGTACGGGATCTCCTTGGAGAGCAGTTCGACGAAGTGCGGCCGCTCGGGGCGGGGTCCGACGAAGTTCATGTCGCCGCGAACGATGTTCAAAAACTGTGGCAGTTCGTCCAGGCGTACCTTGCGGATAAATTTTCCGACGCGTGTCACGCGCGGATCGGATTGCTGCGCCCACGTAGGTCCGGAGCGGGCTTCGGCGTCGGCGTACATGGAACGGAATTTGTAGAGCTTGAAGGTCTTGCGGTTCAGGCCGATGCGGTCCTGGCTGTAGAAAGCAGGGCCGGGAGAATCGAGCTTCACAGCGAGCCAGACGAGTGCGATCAGCGGGGCGGAAAGGATTAAACCAATTGTGCCGCCGATGGTCCGCGATAAAAACTCCCATGCGGTACGCAGATAAGAACGGCGGTAGCCGTCGGTGAAAAGCAGTTCGCTGGGCTGGACATTTTCTACCGAGATTCGTCCGGTAAGATTTTCATAGAGAGCGTTGGCATCCTGCACGACGACGCCGCGCAGCCGGAAGCTCAGAAGATCGGCGACCGGGAGGCGATTACGGCGCTCCCGAAGAGAGACGATCACGCGGTTGGGTTTCGCAGTTTCGAGAATAGACTTCAGGTCCCCGATATGGCCGAGCCACGGGGCGTGCAGGTCGCTGGTAGCGTCGGAAGAAGCGTCCTCCGTGATGATGCCGGCAATCTTGATTGGCACATCCGAACGTTTTTCTAGCTCGCGGACCAGCAGGTCGCCGGGGTGGCCTTCGCCGACGAGGATGATCTTCTCATCCCGTACGTAAGCGCGTTCGCACCACTCGACGATAACCCGCCAAGTGAACAACAGAAAAATGGTGACGACGAGAGCGTTGACGATGGAGGCCGAGATCGTGAGGCGCTCGGGGAAAATCGCCAGGATGACAGCAATAACGAGGGCGGCAGAGCCGACGGCCTGCATGAGGCGCACCAGCAGCTCGCGCCAGGAAGACAAGAATCGCAGGTCGTACAAGTCCGAGTAGTAGAGGCAGGCCTGGCAGATGAGCGAGATTGTGAGAGCTGGGATCGACGCCTCGTGGAACGGCGTGGCGGACCCGCGGAAGCTGCCGGCGCGGGCGACGGAAGCGACCCACAGCCCCACGAGGATCAGCACATTCTCCGAAGCGAGTAGAACAAAGAGACGGCCCGGATAATAGAGATTTAGAACTTTGATCATTTCCGTTCCGTTCGCATTACTCCGTAGTGTCGTAGTAATAACCGACGTGTGAAGGAAGCTTAGAGACCTGGTTCAAGACTGCCCCGATAAGCTTGGGTCGTACGCGGTTCACAGCTTCGGTGGCGATATTGCTGGCGGTAGAATCCGCACGGACCACGAAGAGCACACCATCGCAGACCGTGACCAGCATTTCGGAATCGGCGACCCCGGCCAGCGGCGGACTATCGAGCAGAACGAAGTCGTAATGCTGGCGCGCGCGCCGCACAAACTCCGTCATGCGAGCGCCCTGGAGCAGTTCTGGGGCATTGTCCGTGGCTACGGTTGGAATGATGTGCAGGCCCGGGGTGACCTCGAAGCCAATCTCTTCAAAGCAGACGTCGCCGGCCAGGTAGTCCTGCATGTCGGGACCGTTGGGAAGATGCAGCGTGCTCTGAATCCGGGGACGACGGAGATCGCAGTCGACCAGCAGGATTTTTTTGCGGGCAAGCTTGTTCAGAGAAAACGCGAGGTTGAGAGATACCAGCGACTTGCCTTCGCCGGGCAGCGCGCTGGTGATCAGGATAGTTTTCAGGTCGTGGTTTGCCGCGATCTCGCACACTCTCGACCGCAAGGTTCGCATCTGTTCGAGCACCGCCCGATCGGAAGGCTTGCGGTGATAGCTCACGATCTCGTTGGGCACATTCATCAAGGAATGATGCGAACGACGTATTTCGGGGGTCACGTTTACGGATAATGGGTTCATCTCGCGATTCAATGCCTCGGGTTTCTTCATTCGATGTGTGCTTTCGAACATGCCAGTCCTTTTCAGCTACGCAGTAGCCCTTTTTGCCGCCGGCGTCGCGCCGGCAATCTTGGGAAGCTGTACTAACAGCGGAATGTTCAGGTAATACTCGACATCCGCCGGATTGTGGAGCGTGTTGTCACGCATGTGGCTGAAGAACGCGAGGCCGAGTCCCAGGCCGAGGCCGGCGAGAAGACCAAGAGCATTCAGTTGCATAAGGTCCGGCTTAATCGGGTTCTCCGGAAAATTGGCCGGATCGATGATCTGGAACTGTTCGCCCTCGGCACGTTTTTCCATGTCGGCGGCGAGCAGCGAAGAATCATGCTTTTCGAGCAGAGTCTTGTACTGCGCCTTGGTGCTCTCGTAGTCGCGATTCAGGTCAGCAAATCGCATCTCGACCGAAGGAAGCATCTCGATGTGACCTTGCACCTTCTGGATCTGCTCCTCGATCTGCGCCTGCTTGGCTTTCTTCAGCAGGATTTCCTGCTTGATCGCCGTGAGCTGGCTGCGATTGACGTCCGGCTCCTCGGTCTTTGGCGGAGCGTTGGCGAGCTGGTTCTCGATCGCGGCAACGTCACGCTTCAGACGAACCACGTCGGGATGTTGCGGCGTATACATCTGCTGCGCAACCGCCAGTTGCGAGCGCAGGTCTTCGAGCTTTTTCTGCAGGTCGCTACCATGCCCGGTCTGGTTGTTCTTGTCATAGGCTGCCAACATCGATTCGAGGTAAACGCGCTGTTGTTCGGCGCGGCCGATTTCGTCGGTAGCGCCTTGCAGCATGGCCTGGAGCTGGCTCAGTACTGTGAGGTTGGCCTGTTCCTGTTCAGGCAGGCTCCCCATGTTCTGTGCCTTGAACCTGCGGATCGCGTCTTCCTGGTCGGCGAGCTTGGCCTGGGTTTGCGCCAGGGCGTCTTCAATAAACTGGGTTGTGCCGTTGGCCTGGGTCTCGCGAGCCTTCAGGTTTTCCGAGATGAACAGCGAGGAGAGGCGTTGCACGACCGCCTGCACCGTCCGGGGATCGTTTCCCATGTAGCTGATGCGGAAGGCGCCAATCGACCGACGTTCGGGCCGCGGATCGGCGACGATCTCGACGGTGATGTCGGCGCGCATCTTCTCGATGATCTGGTCGCGCGTGTAATTGTCCTTGAGCTTCGAATAGAGACCGAACTCGTCGATCACCGAGTCGAGGCGCGTACGGCTCAGGATCTGCTGGCTCAGGGTTTGCAGCCGGTCCGTGACGTCGCCGTTTACCGTCGGCTTCACGTAGTCGGTTGGCACCTTCTGCGGGGCAACCAGGATCATGGTCTCGGACTTGTAGACCTTTGGAATCTTCCGTCCGACGAAGTAAACCGTCAGCGGAACGACGATGGCGGGGATGATGATCCACCATTTGCGGCGCAGCAGGAGGTCAACGTAGTCCGATATTTGTGTGAGCGGTCGCTTCTTCATTGTTATGAGCCTTAGTAGCGGTGCGGCAAAATGTGGGAGAAGTCGTAGCTCAAGCCCATGCTGTACTGGTTGCGCTGATAGGCGAGAGCCGAAAGATTTCCGATTGCATCCTGTTGTCCGTGGGCGTAGTTGGCCACGAAGATCAGGTCGCGGTTGAGGTGATATCCCATCTGGCCGGTGGCGACGAAGCCGTTCAACAGGGCTCCGGGATAACTGGAGTGTTCGTAAATGCCTCCGGCGCCAACGAAGAACCGGCGGGTCAGGCTATGCCTGATCGTTCCGGAGATGGTGTCAGCCATCACGGAGCCATCGACAAAGCCCATCTGCAGGGCTCGCGAATAGGCGATATTTACGGTCGAGTTGCCGATCTTTCGCATCGCGCCGACGTTGGCGACGTAGTTGTCGCCTCTCTGATAAGGCGAACTCAGCGGTACCTGGCGGAGGAGCGGACCTCCCGACAGGTCGAAACGCCAGCGGCCGACCATCTGCGAATAAGAAACCTGGATCGTCTCATCGAGCTCGTGGGTCCCGGGATTCGACTCCGCCACATAACCGCCGGTCACGGATAGCCCAAAACTGGTTTTTTCGGAGAACTTGCGGCGCCAGCCGAAGTTCACGCCTCCGTCGGTGAAATCCTGCACCAGAGGACCGACGACGGTTGTCGTGCCATAAGGGCTGAAGCGGGTGGTGCCGCCCAGGACCCCAAAGGTCCAGGTGTCACGCGGCGAAGTCTGGTGCAAGTACGCCAACTGCGAGGCCGCGCTCGTAACAACCACCTGGTTGATGCCCGAGAGCGACTCCAGGTCGGGGACCACAATCGTGAGATCACCGAAATGCGTAGGATCCATCGGTGTGAGATAGCGGCTGGAGTAGCGGCTTACGCGCGCGGTCCAGTCGACCTCGGAGCGCGCGTTGATGTTGTGCACCAGCTCCTGGTCGTAATCCTGCGAGAGAAAATCGAGGTCGCTGTACTGGACGTAACGGTCGAAGGTCGGCGTGTAGTCCGCGCGAAATTCGTTGTTCCCCCAGTGCTTGTTGAAGCCTGCGAAGAGGGAAACCTGCACCATCTCGCCGCCGCCATTCGCCGCCGAGCCGCGAACATCATCGTCGTACATTCCCAGCACCTGGCCGGAGAGGGTGAAGCTGCTGGGCCGTTCGACGCCCTTGTCAAAGAGGGCGCGCTCGCGAAGCGGAAGCGCTGAGTTATCGGTGTCGGCCGGGACGGTCGCGTCGGGCCCGGTTTTGTCGAGTAAGACCGGTGTCGGTTCCTGCGCGTAGGACGGCAGGAAGCCGGCGGTGAGCAGGACCATGGTAGCGAGTTGGGTAGTGTATTTCATAAAGCGCTCCTCAAGTGACTTCAGGGAACGACGATGGTGTCGTGGGTTTGCAAAGCCAGGACCTGTTTGCCGCCGCGAATTACCTGCTTGTAGTTGAACGGCAAGCGTTTCGTTGTGCCGTCGGGATTGGTGCGCAGGACGTAGATCTTGGATTGCTTAGCGAACTCCTTGAAGCCGCCTGCGAGTGCAATGGCGTCGATGACGGTCATCGAGTCGGTCAAGGGAAATGCGCCGGGCCTCATGATCTCGCCGACCACGTTGACCTTGCGGCTGCGGATCTCCTGGACGGTGACGGTAACTACCGGCGAGTTCATGTAGCGCAGGAGGCGGCTGGTAATCTCGTCGCGAATTTCGGTCGATGTTCTCCCGTTGGCCATGACATCGCCAATCAACGGCATCGTGATATAGCCGTCGGGCCGCACGGGCAGGCTCTTCGTCAGTTCCTGGTCTTTCCAGACGCTGACTGCCAGGACGTCTTCCACGCCGATTACATACTGAGGGGGCGGGGTTGCGGGTGTGCTCTTCGGTTGAGGTGCGTCCGTCCCTGCGAAAGCCGCAGTTGCGCACGCAATCAGGAGTAGAAGAATGAATTTTCGCATGGCTATTCCTCTAGATTGAGTGCCGGCTCTGTCGCCGGATCATCTTGTTCATCGACAACCGGAACGGCTTCCACCGTCTCCGTGGTGCCGAGGGGGTTGCGACCATAGGCGTAACAACCCCTCGAAGGCGGTACGCCAACTTCTTTCAGCTTGTAGAGCAAGGCGCGGTAGCTGATCTGTAACGCGGCAGCAGCGCGCTTGCGATTCCATTGGTGGGCTTGCAAAACCCGGAGAATGATGGTCCGCTCCAGACGGGCAACGGCGCGGCGGGTGAGCTCCTTGAGGGCCACGGACTCGCCGTCGAGAGGCATTTCGAAGCGCGACTCAAGCTCGTCGGAAGAACGGAGCTCGCTGGTAATCGCCTCTTCACTGCCCAGCACTACGTAACGCTTCATCAGGTTCTCGAGCTCCCGCACGTTTCCGGGCCAGGCATAGGCCTGAAGGATGCGCATGAGCGTGGGAGACAGGGGCGGAGCGATTTTGCCGAATTTGCGGTTGTAGAGGCGAAGGAAGTACTCGACCAGCAGCGGGATGTCTTCGCTGCGCTCACGAAGAGCGGGAACTCGTACGCTGAGAACGTTAACCCGGAAGTAAAGGTCTTCACGAAAACGGCCGAGCGCGACTTCCTCAAGAAGGTCGCGATTGCTGGCGCAGACTACGCGCAGATGAACCGAACGTTCTTCATGCCCACCGATGCGGCAGAAACGGCCATCCTGTAATAGTTGCAGCAACTTAGCCTGCAGGCTGATATCGACTTCGGTGACTTCATCGAGAAACAGCGTGCCCCGCTCCGCGAGCTCGACTCGACCTTGCTTGGTGGCGGAGGCGCCGGTAAAAGCTCCTTTTTCGTAACCGAACAATTCCGTTTCAAGCAGTGTCCCGGGGATGGCGGGACAGTTCACCTTCACGAAAGTGCCGGAACATCCGGACTGTTGATGAACGAGACGGGCGATGACATCCTTCCCCGTACCGCTCTCACCAGTAATGACAAGAGGAGCATTGGCGGCTGCCACCAATGCGACATGTTGACGAAGTTCTCGCATCGCTCTGGAGCGACCGAAAATGACTTCAACCGGCGGCATCAGGTCCAGGCTGGAAGTTCTATTTGGTCCAAGTGTGGTGGTTTGGGTCACAGTGTCTTTCTCACGATCAGGCTTCTTCTTTGCATCTGGGATTCCGAAGTTGAACGCCCTTCCCGTTTTGGATCGGCAGCAACGTATGTAATTGTTGGGGAGCGTTTTACTGCAGAAGAGCAAGGGGCGAAGAGAAGGGAAGTGGGATCGTTTGCCCCGCGGTTTACGGGGCGTGCCCAAGGAAGTGTGAAAACATTTTCACACCTTTGATGTACGACGAAGGTGGGAATACGGCCAAAGCCCTACGAAGAAGCTAATGTGAAAAAGAATGCGCAATTTCCAATTTTTTACAAGACTTGGTACATGTTCTTTAGTACTATCTGTTTCACCAGCAGCTCAGGATTCACAACAAACAGGTAAGTAGACGGTCTCCCCCAGACCGGGTTGCAAACGTCGGAAGTCCCCCCCAACGACGCAAAAGCTCTTCATCATTATGAGTGCACATGGTTCAACTCCTGCCAAGCAGGATCGGAATCCGTCCGCAGTAGGGGCACGCCCCGATCGGAATGTTCGTGAAGAACTGTTCCGAAAGACGGTGGGTGTGGCCGCAGCTTCCCACGAGCTGCGCACTCCGCTTTCTTTGTTGAGCGGTTACACCAAACTGTTGCTGGCGGAAAATCTCGGGGCGTTGAACCCACAACAACGCGGCGTGCTCGTAGAAATGGACGCAGCTGCGGATCGGATGCAGAGATATGTCGACGACTTTCTTGCATTCGGCGCCCTGGAGTCGGGCAAGCTTTTCCCCGACCGCCAATTGCAATCCGTAAATAATGTGGTGCGTGAGGTCGTAGAGATATGGTCGCCACGGTTTGCTTCGGCGAACAAAGTGTTGACCTACCTTCCTGGCACAGACCTGCCGCCCGCCTTATTTGACGCCCTCAAGATTCATCACGTGTTCTCCAACCTTCTTGATAATGCATTGAGATTTACTCCGGACGGTGGCGAGGTCACGATCACGACCAGACCACACGTTTGGAATCGTCGAGGGATTCCGAATTCGACGCAGACCGGGGAAGAGCGCAGGAGGGAGCCGTCGCGCAGGGATAACGCAGTCCGCGTAGATATCCGCGATATGGGTCCCGGAATTCCGGCCGAGTATCACACGCAAGTTTTCGAGGAGTTCCAAAGATTACCAATCGCAGGAAACTCTGCGGGTGCAGGTTTGGGACTGGCCATCGCCAAGCGGTTGATCGAAGCTCACGGGGGAAGAATCTGGATCGAGAGCGGAAGCAACCAAGGGGCAATTTTTTCATTTCTACTTCCGACTTCGACCTAGGTTTTTGAAAGGTTTTATGAGTGCCAATCGTCTAATGCTGGTGGTTGATGATGAGCCGAGCATGTTGCGTTACGCCCGCACCTTGCTGGAGCTTGATCGAGTGCAAGTGGAGACTGCGGCGAGCGGGGCAGAAGCCCTGGGCCGTATCAAGGCAGGGCTCCAGCCGGATGTCGTACTCCTGGATGTGTCGATGCCATCCATGAATGGCTTGCAGGTGCTCCAGGCGCTTCGTCAGATGAGCCCATCGCAGCGGGTCATTATGATGTCGTGCAAGGCAGAGCCCTCCACCGTGGTGGAAGCGATTCGACTCGGCGCGGTGGATTATCTTCTGAAGCCTTTCTACAAATCGCATCTGGATGCGGCGCTTGCCCGCCAGGCGGCTCTGCCGGCCAGCCAGCCGGCACTGGCATCCGCGGGCGCAGGTTCGAACGTTCCGCAAGGTTCAGGCACGACGATCGACGACCTGCAGCAGGGATTTTTCCTGACCGCCAGCGAGCAGATGCAGCAGGTGCGCAAACAGGCGCTGCTGATCGCGAAAGTCGATGTGCCGGTACTCATCCTGGGCGAAAGCGGCGTTGGCAAAGAGGTGCTCGCACGTTTCATCTACGAGAATTCCCAGCGCAAGGACAAACCTTGGATGAAGGTGAATTGCGCCGCGGTTCCGAATGAATTGCTGGAGAGCGAGCTGTTCGGCTATGAAGCAGGCGCGTTTACCGGAGCAGTCAAGGCGAAACCCGGCAAATTCGAAATCTGCCATCGTGGCACGATGATGCTCGACGAAATCGGCGAAATGAGCAATGCGCTGCAATCGAAGCTGCTGCACGTGCTGCAAGACGGTGAGTTCTGCCGCCTCGGAGGCCGCGGAAATCTTCGCGCCGACGTGCGGGTGATCGCCGCCACCAACCTCGACATGAAGCGCGCCATCGCCAGCCGTCAATTCCGCGAGGATCTTTACTACCGGCTGAACGCATTCACCATTACGGTTCCTCCGCTGCGCGAGCGTACCAGCGAGATTCCGCTCCTGTTGCAGCACCACATGATGACCATCGCCAATGGCCTTGGCGTAGAACCGTACACCTACTCGACCCAGTTCATTGACGCATGCATGCACTATGCGTGGCCGGGCAACATTCGCGAACTTTCGAACGTGGTGAAGAAGCTCGCGATCCTGCGCGATGAGAATGCGGTGATCTCGGAATTCCGCAAACAGCCGATTTCTGCATCGATGCTGCCTGAACGAAAAGACGATCTGAAGATGATGGTTCGCGGGTTGAAGGACCAGGCCGAGCTCCAGGCGCTGGATGCGGTGCTGAAAGAGAACAACTGGAACCGCCGTCGCGCCGCGGCGCAACTGAACATCAGCTATAAAGCGTTGCTTTACAAAATCAAGCAGTATGAACTGCGTCCGCCGGCACCTGTCATCCCCCCGATGCGGGCGGAGCGCTACGTGGCTACACCCTCAGCCCACGCAGAGAAAACAGCTTAATTACGATCGTCCGCGGAGCCGCTCCGTGGGGTTGCAGATGTCATCTGCATATTCCTGCAGAGCAGCGGACGGCTCTTTTTCCTGATGTGCAAGAGATTGCACATAGCACGTGTAGGGGGTAGGACGAAGGGGGCTCAGAGTTTGCCGAGAAGAGACGTTTCAACACTAATCGCCGTCGAATCACCACTTTTTGGCATACGCATTGGGTTGCATTTCGTTGTCGTTTTGGAATGGAGCTTGCACTTCCGGAGTCGCCGGTTTGTAACAGTGGGCTCCTGACGGTTAGGGATATTGGCTGGCAACTGATCCGAATATGAGTTCTTCGTTCACAACGAGGCTAAACAGCTTGACGATTTTGGACCTATTCCACGAACAGGCCGCAACGCGTCGGAACTCCGTCGCGCTGCGTCTCGGTCCGGATGCGCTCTCTTACGGCGAACTGGATCGGCGCTCGGATGGCTTTGCCCGGGCTCTGCGGATGAGAGGCGTAGGCAAGGGAACGCTGGTTGGGCTTCTGCTGGAACGGTCCCTGGATCTTTATGTCGCAATGCTGGCCACCGCGAAGCTGGGAGCTGCTTTCGTCCCGCTGGAGACGACCGCCTGTGCCGACCTTTTGCGGCCCATGCTCCGCGACAACGGAATTCGATACCTGGTTACAGAAGAAGAGTCCCACCCGCAGGTATGCCGCCCGAGTGCAAGCGACGTGGAGCTGATTTCGCTAAAGTCTCTCAGTGCCGGCGAACTTTGCCAGGATTCGGTGGACGTGGAAGTCCACGCGAACGACGCTCTTTATGTAATGTTCACGTCGGGCTCGACCGGAATTCCCAAAGGAGTGGTTGTGCCGCATCGGGCGGTGGTTCGCCTGGTGCGCAACCAGACATTTGCCAAGTTTGGTCCGGAAGAAGTCTTTTGTCAGTTCGCGCCGGTCAGCTTCGACGCTTCGACCCTGGAAATCTGGGGAAGCTTGCTGACTGGGGGCTGCCTGGTGGTGCCGCCTCCGCATGTCCTGTCCTTGGACGATATGGCGCGGGTGATCCGCGAGCAGCAGGTGACGACGATCTGGATGACGGCTGCGCTGTTTCACCTGGCAGCCGATAAAGCGATTGAATTGTTTGCGCCGCTGAAGCGGTTGCTCTTCGGCGGAGATGTAATTTCTCCGGCCCGCGTCGCCCGCCTGCAGAAGATGTATCCGTCGCTGGCGATGGTGAACGGCTACGGGCCAACGGAGAACACGACTTTTACCGCCTGTTACGAAGTGCCGGCGGACTTCAAGGACGACGGCCGCAGCCTGCCGATCGGTAAACCTATCGCGGGAACTACGGTGTACATCCTGGACGAACAGCTTTGTCCGGTCGCCGCGGGAGAACGTGGCCAGCTCTGTGCGGCCGGGGACGGTCTTGCGCTGGGGTATCTCTGCCAGGAGGCTTTGACCAAGGAGAAGTTCGTCCGCGACCCAATTGCAGGATCGGGGCTGATGTACCTGACCGGAGACATGGTGCGCCAGCTGCCCGACGGCAACATTGAATTCCTGGGGCGGATCGACGGCCAGGTGAAGGTCAATGGGCATCGCGTGGAACTGGGCGCGGTCGAGACTGTATTGCGTGAAGATTCCAAGGTGCGCGAAGCCGTCGCCATGGTGTACGGCGCGCCCAACGCCGAGAAGCAGATCGTCGCCTTCGTTGAATTGAAGCCGCAGGAGTCGGCGAGCGAAGCGGAGCTCCGGGCGGTGTGCAACGCAAAGCTTGCGCACTACGAGGTTCCCTCGCGGATCTATCTTCGGGAGACGCTGCCCATTGGGGCGACTGGGAAGATCGACCGCCAGGCATTGCTGGCCTCGCTGACGGAAAAGAAAACCAAGCCGGTTGTGACCTCCGTTGGTTTGGAAGAGCGTGTCAGCGCGTTATGGAAGCAGATCCTGGGCCGCGATGACATTGAGAAAAACACTCCGTTCTTCGAACAGGGCGGTACTTCGCTGCAGATGATCGAGATGCACCACGAGCTTCAGTCGTGGGGCTACTCGGAGCTGTCGATCGTTGAGCTGTTTCAGCATGCCACCGTGCACCATCTCGTGGAGCACCTGAAGCAGTCCACCGGAAGCGAAATCTCTTTCGAACCTAAAGCAGAGCAGGGTGACGCGAGCAATACGATCGCGGTCATTGGTATGGCAGGCCGCTTCCCGGGAGCGAAGACTCCCGCGGAGTTGTGGAAGAACTTCGTGGAGGGCAGGGAGGCGATCCGCACCTTCACGGATGACGAACTCGAGGATTCGTTCGACCAGGCGACCCGCAACTCCGACCTTTATGTGAAGAAGCGCGCCATCCTCGACGATGTAGAAACTTTCGATGCCGAGTTCTTTGGCTTGCTACCGAAAGAGGCCGAGCTGACCGACCCGCAGCAGCGGCTGTTGCTGGAATGCGCGTGGGAATCCCTGGAGGACGCGGGCTACGCCTCAAAGGCTTATCCCGGACGCATCGGCGTGTTCGCCGGGGCGAGCATCAATACGTATCTTTTGCGGCATATTTGTGCCGACCGCAGGTTTGTCGAGGAGTTTACGTCGGTCTACCAGGTCGGGGCGTTTCCCATGCTGGTGGGCAACGGCGCAGATTTCACGGCCTCGCGCATCAGCTACAAGCTGGACCTGCGCGGGCCGGCGATGACGGTTCAGTCTGCTTGCTCCACCTCGCTGTTGGCGGTGGCGCAGGCAATCGAGGGGCTGCGCTCAAGAAAGATGGATATGGCCCTCGCGGGCGCAGCCTCCGTTTCATTGCCGCAACGGCGCGGATACCTCTATCAACAGGGAGGCATGGTCTCTGCCGATGGGCATTGCCGGCCTTTCGATGCGCAAGCCAATGGCACAGTGTTTGGCAGTGGCGCAGCGATGGTCCTGTTAAAGCGTTATGAAGACGCAGTCCGCGATGGCGACCACATTTATGCGCTGATCCGCGGTGTCGGCATTAACAATGATGGCTCCGCAAAAGCAGGGTACGCCGCGCCGAGCGTGGACGGACAGGCCGCGTCGATCGTGATGGCGCACACCGATGCCGGAGTTGCCGCCGATACCATCGACTATGTCGAGTGCCATGGGACGGGGACCCCGCTGGGCGATCCGATTGAAGTCGCGGCACTCTCCAAAGCTTTCCGTCAGCACTCCTCCGGGACTGGTCATCGCTGCGCGATCAGCTCGGCGAAGAGTGCAGTCGGCCATCTGGATGTCGCTGCCGGGGTCACCGGGTTGATCCGGGCATGTCTCGCTCTGCACCACGAAACAATTCCCGGAACACTGCATTATTTGTCGCCGAATCCGCGCATGGAGTTGGAGAAAACGCCGTTTTATGTGACGGCGGAAAACACTCCCTGGAGCAGGAATGGCCACGCACGGCGTGCCGGAGTGAGCGCCTTCGGAGTAGGTGGAACCAACGTTCACCTGGTCCTTGAAGAGGCTCCCCAGGCAAGAATAAGTTCGTCTGGCGATCGTTATTACACGCTGCCGATTGCGGCGCGCTCGGCGGAGGCGCTGAATGCTTATCGCCAAAGCTTGCAGAAATATTTCGAGACGCGCCCGGATGTGAACGTTGCGGATGCGGCCTATACGCTGAGTGTGGGACGCGAGCCCTTCGCATGGCGTACGTCGGTATGCGGACGCAACCCGCAGGAGATCGCGGCCGCGCTCGGCAGCCGAAAAGACGCCTACCAGGCGCAGCAAGCACCGGATGTCATTTTCCTGTTCCCAGGGCAAGGCGCGCAATATCCGGGCATGGCCGCCGGGCTGTACGCGACGGAGCCGGTATTTCGCGCGACGGTCGATGAATGTTTTGAAGCCGGCAAGGCTTATCTTCCCGCCGCACTGAAAAACCTGATTTGTGCAGGGAAGAGCGAAGACGCCGATCGGTTGCGTTCGACCGAGAATGCGCAGCCTGCCTTGTTCGTCGTGGAATATTCGCTGGCCCGGCTGTGGATGAGCTGGGGCATTCAGCCCACGGCGATGATCGGCCACAGCGTGGGAGAAATCACCGCTGCGTGCGTGGCTGGAGTCTTTTCGCTGGCGGATGCCTTGAAGCTGGTTGCACTCCGTGGCCGCATGATGCAGCGGATGGAGCCGGGAGCGATGCTTTCGGTGCGAATGCCTGCAGCCGAACTCGCGCCGTACCTCGAGCGGCATCAACTCTCGTTGGCGTCCGTCAATTCTCCGGTGCTCTGTGTGGCCTCCGGCCCGAGCGATCGGGTTGCGGCGCTGGAAACGGAACTTACCGCGAAGAACGTGCAGGCGCGCAAACTGCATACGTCACACGCATTTCATTCCGCGATGGTCGATGGAATTCTGCCGGAGCTCGCGGAGGTTCTCGGATCGATTTCCCTGCACGCTCCAACGCACACGATCTTTTCATCGTGTACGGGCGAAGAACTGACGGCCGAGCGCGCACAGGATCCCAGCTACTGGACGCGTCATTGCCGCGAGACAGTACAATTCGCGTCCGCGCTGGCAAATGCGGCAAAACGAAAAAAGGCTTTCTTCCTCGAACTGGGACCTGGGCAGACGCTCGAAACGTTGGCGCGCCAGCAGTTGAGCAAGGACGGATCCTTCGTCTTCGGTGGTTCACTGCCGGGTCCGGATGCTGCAGAGCCTTCGAACGAAGTCATCCAGCGCACCCTCGGGACGATGTGGTCCGCGGGCGGCAGCGTGCAATGGCCTGCGGTCTTCCAGCACGAAAAGCGGGTACGCATTTCGCTACCGACCTATCCGTTCCAGCGCAAACGTTACTGGATCGAGGCGCCAAAGGCGGGAGCTTTCAAAGCGGCCGAAGCAGCGGAGCCCGTAGCAGAACCGAAAGTTGTAATCAGTGCAGTGCCTAACAATTCGGAAAAAGAGAACCTAATGCCCAACACCACGGCGCAAGTCAAAGATCGAAAGAGCTCGATCGCGGAAGCGATTCGTGCACTCCTGGAAGAACTCTCCGGGGTGACGATGGATGCATCGCAGGACAACGCCAGCTTCGTAGAGCTTGGCTTCGACTCGCTGTTTCTAACGCAGGTCACCCAGGAAGTGCAGAAACGCCATGGCGTGAAGGTCACCTTCCGTCAACTGCTCGGAGAATACGCTTCGGTGCAGGCGCTGACCGAGTTCCTCGACGGGCAACTGCCGGCCAGCGCGTTCGCGCCACAGGCCGCAGCACCGGCTGCGCAGGAAGTTCGCGAAGAACCGAAATCGGCGGCGATGCCGGCTGCTCCAATTTCTATCCCGCAGAGCGGGAATGGGCTCGAATCCTTGTTACGCGAACAGCTCCAGGCGATGTCATCGCTCATGCAGCGCCAACTGGAAGTGCTGCAGGGAACCAGGAGCGGAGAAGCAACCCGTGCCGCGACGGCAGCCCCGGTGTTAGCTGCAGTTGCCGCGCCAGCGCAAAACGCGCCGGCGGAAAGCAAGCCGCAGGCCTCGGCCTCGGTTGCAAGCGCATTGCTCAACGTTCCGAAGGCTTCCAGTACTGATCTGACGGCTGCGCAACAAAAGCATATCGATCGGCTGATCGAACTCTATACAAAGAAGACCGCCGGATCCAAGCGCCTGACGCAGCAGTATCGCAGTGTTCTTGCCGATCCGCGCGTGGTGGCCGGCTTCCGTCCTGAGTGGAAGGAGATGGTGTACAGCATCGTCACCGACCGGTCGAAGGGTTCCAAGCTCTGGGACGTGGATGGCAACGAATACATTGACCTCGTGAATGGCTTTGGCCCGACGATGTTCGGCCATGCGCCCGACTTCGTGACGAAAGCGATCGCCGAGCAGATGCAGCACGGTTTCGAGATCGGACCGCAAAGTCCGCTCGCCGGTAAAGTCGCCCAGCTGATCAGCGAGTTGACCGGCAACGAACGCGTGACGTTCTGCAACACGGGATCCGAAGCCGTGATGGCGGCGATTCGCATTGCGCGCACGGTTACAGGCCGCAACAAGATCGTTTTCTTCGGCGGCGATTATCACGGCCAATTCGATGAAGTTCTGGTGAAGCCGATTCGCCGTAACGGCATACCACAGGCCTCGCCGGCGGCTCCGGGAATTCCCGCGGAGAACCTGAGCAACATCGTGGTGCTCGAGTATGGGTCCACGGACGCGCTGGAGTATATCCGGCAGCACGCTTCGGAGTTTGCCGCGGTGATGGTGGAACCAGTGCAAAGCCGCCACCCGAATCTGCAGCCAAAGGAATTTCTACAGGAAGTTCGCCGCATTACTGAGGCGGCCGGCACCGCGTTTATCTTTGATGAAGTTGTGAATGGCTTCCGCGTGCATCCTGGCGGAGCGCAAGCGGTATTCGGCGTTCGCGCAGACCTCGTCACCTACGGAAAAGTGGTCGGCGGCGGCATGCCGCTGGGCATCCTCGCCGGACGCGCGCAGTTCATGGACGCGCTCGACGGCGGCACGTGGACCTTCGGCGACAACTCGGCTCCGGAAGTCGGCATGACTTTCTTCGCAGGAACCTTTGTACGCCACCCGCTCACCCTCGCCGCCACCTATGCCGTGCTCTCGCGCATGAAAGAAGAGGGACCGGGGCTGCAAGCGAGGCTCAATGACAAATCGGACAAGCTTGCGCAGCGCATCAATCAGACGTTTGAGAAGTGGGGATTGGCTGCCCGGATGGAGAACTTTGGCAGCGTCTTCTACTTCAATCTGCACCACGATACGCGCTTTGCCAGCCTGTTCTACTTCCATCTGCGCGCGAAGGGTCTTCATATTCTCGAAGGCTTCCCGTGCTATATCACGACGGAACATTCGCAGGCCGATTTCGACCACATCGTGCAGGCGTTCGATCAGACCTTGGCGGAGATGTCCGCCGATGGCTTGATCGAAACCAAATCTACCGCGGTTGCGGCCACAGCGGCGAAGCCTGCGGTTCGCAAAACAAGCTCTCCACTCACCGAAGCGCAGCTCGAAGTGATGCTGGCGGCGCAATTGAGCGATGCGGCAAGTTGCGCCTTCAACGAGTCGTTTTCGCTGAAGCTGGAAGGCGTACTTGATGTCGATGGTCTTCGCGAGGCCCTGAACACGGTGGTCTCGCGCCATGATGCACTGCGGTCCGTGCTCGCACCCTCCGGGGACAGTTTGCTCTACCGCGAAACTCTGAAGCTCGAGACGCCGCTGGTCGATCTCTCCGGCCTCAAGCCTGAGGAGCAGCAGTCGGAACTTTCGAAGATGAAAGAGCACGAAGCGGTCACCGCTTTCGATCTTCACGAGGGTCCGCTGGTGCGCACCCAACTGGTTCGGCTGGCTGCCGATGCTCATCTGCTGATCTGGACGGGGCATCACGTGGTCTGCGATGGCTGGTCGACCAACGTTCTTCTCGATGAACTGAGCAAGGTTTACTCCAGCCGGCGCAATGGAACGGCGCTGAAGCTGGATCCGGTGCTGTCCTTCGCGGAGTTCGCGGAGCGGCTGGTCGCGCAGAAGAACTCAGCCGAGCAGCAGCAGACGGAACAGTTCTGGGCGAAGCAGTTCGAATCCACGCCGGCGCTGCTCGATTTGCCGACAGATTTCCCGCGGCCGGCACAACGCTCGTTCGCCGGCAACACATGTTACGCGATGTTGCCTGCCTCTCTGAACGCGTCGCTACGGCAGTTCAGCGCGAAACGGGGCTGCACAAAGTTCGTCACCTTGCTCGGTGCATTCCAATTGCTGCTGGCGCGGTTGGCACAGCAGGACGACACCGTCGTATTGGTGCCGAGCGCCGCGCAATCGCAGGTGGAAGATGCAGTGCTCGTTGGACACGGTGTGAACCTCCTGCCGATTCGCATGCGCGCGGATGCGGAGATGACCACGGCTGCGTACCTGAAGAAGCTCAACTCCGTTGTGCTCGATGCCTATGAGCATGCGGGCTACACCTTCGGAAGCCTGGTGCAGAAGCTCAATGTAAAGCGCGAACCCGGGCGCCTCCCGCTCTCCGAGATCCAGTTCAACCTCGAGAAAGTCGGCGACGGCCTTCGTCTGGATGGCTTAAAAGCGAGTGTCCGCTCCAACGGAAAGCGGTTTACGAACTTCGACCTCTTCCTGAATATTGTGGACGACGGATCGGAACTCCGCCTGGAGTGCGACTACAACAGCGAAATTTTCGAAGAGGCAACCATCCTGCGATGGATGGGCCACTACCGCACGCTGCTGGAATCGATGGTAGCTTCCGCTGACAGTCCGGCGAGCCGTCTTTCGGTCCTCAGCGAAGCGGAGACTCGGCACATCCTGCATGACCTGAATGCCACGGAGGAGGCGTATCCGAGCACCTCCACGCTGCCCATGCTGATTGCCGAGCAGGCGGCGCGCACTCCGAACAAGATCGCGGTTCGCGATGCCGCCGAGCATCTCACGTATGCGGAGCTGGAGCGCCGCTCGGGACAGATCGCGAGCCGGTTAATCGCGATGGGAACACGGCCGAATGACATGGTCGGGCTCCTGGTCGATCGTTCGGTGAACATGCTTGTCGCGCTGATCGGTATCCACAAAGCGGGCGCAACCTACGTTCCGCTGGATCCGATTTACCCAAAGGCACGCATCGAGTTCATTCTCAATGAGACGCAGGTGCCTGTGCTGATTACGCAGCAGCACCACTTGCAAAATATCCCTGTTCCCACCGGAACGCAGGTCCTTTGCCTGGACCGCGATGCTGCGAAGGTTGCCGCGGCCGAGCCTGCGAGGAACATTGCGAAAGATCCGAGTTCGCTGGCCTACGCCATCTACACCTCGGGTTCCACAGGACAGCCAAAGGGAGTCGAGATTTCGCATCGTGCCCTCGTCAACTTGCTTTGCTCGGCGAAGAAGACGTTGCAGATCGGCGAATCGGAGCGACTGCTGGCCGTCACCACGATCTCCTTCGATATCGCAGGGCTCGAGCTCTTCATGCCGCTGATCGCGGGTGCCACCGTTTTCATCGCGTCAAAAGCCGATGTTGCCGATGGGAAGCGGCTCTCGCAATTGGTAGCGGATGCCGGCATTACCGTTATGCAGGGGACGCCCTCTACCTGGAAGCTCCTGCTGGAAGCTGGATTCCATCCCGCCTCTGGCTTCAAGGTGCTGTGCGGCGGAGAGGCTTGGAGCCGTGAGTTGGCGGACCGTCTGCTCGCCGTCGGGTGCCGCATCTGGAATATGTATGGACCGACCGAGACGACGATCTGGTCTTCGATTACGGCCGTCAAGGCGGGAACGCGCGCTCCGTTTATACAGTCGAGCGTGGCGAACACAACTTTCTATGTGCTCGACAATTCGCTGCAGCCGCTGCCGTTCGGTGTTCCGGGCCAGTTGTACATCGGTGGCGACAGTGTGGCCCGCGGATACTTCCGCCGGCCGGAGCTGACCGCTTCCCGTTTCCTCGGCGATCCATTTGTGTCAGGAAACAAGCGGATGTACGCCACGGGGGACCGAGTCCGGCAGCTTGTGGACGGCTCCATCGAGTTCCTGGGGCGCGCGGATTTCCAGGTCAAGATCCGGGGTTACCGCATTGAACTTGGCGAAGTCGAATCCGCCTTCAGCCGCGTTGCGGGTGTTTCTGAGGTGGTTGCGGTGGCTCACAACTTCGGCGGCGACGATCTCCGGCTCGTGCTCTACTACGTTTCCAACGCTGCCGTGGAGACTGCGGCGATTCGGAGTGGAATGCGGGAACTGGTGCCGGATTACATGGTCCCTGCGATGTTCGTCCGCATGGATCGCCTGCCGCTCACCGATAACGGAAAGATCGACAGGAAAGCGCTGCCTGCTCCGGCCCGCGACGAAAGTGCTTCGAGTGCCAGCCTGAAACAGCCGCAGACGCCAATGGAGACGACGCTAGCCTCCATTTGCGCGCAAGTTCTTGGGGTGACCGCGGTCGGTACGGATCAGGATCTCCTCGATCTGGGAGCGGATTCCATCCATCTCTTCCAGATCACGGCAAGGGGCGCGCAGAAGGGGTTGCCGCTTACCGCGAAGCTTTTATGGTCCCATCGTACTGTCGAGAAGATTTGTGCAGCGATGGAAACCGTGTCAACTGCCAATACATTGAAGGAATCCACCATTCGTCCACGTTCTCGCGAGCGCTACCGCGTTCCGGTGACGGAGTAGAGGAGCGATCTGTGAAGAGCCTCGAACCACAGACGACAGCCAAACCGAACGTCAAGGCTGGCGTGGAGAAAGAGACCGCCCAGGAGGTCCTCTATCGCGTGCCTACTTCGCATGCGCAGAGGCGTTTCTGGGTGGCGAGCCAACTCTATCCGGGAATGCCGACCTTCAACGTTGCGGTGCGTTGGCGTCTCGAGGGCCCGATCCATCGTGAGCTGATGGAGCGTGCCTGCAATCTTCTAACTGCCCGTCACGAGGTCTTACGCACGACGATCGATTCCGACGGGGATGAGGTGTACCAGGAAATCCGGCCGGAGCTGGCCTGCACCCTGGAGTTTACCGATCTCTCCGCAATGCCGGTTGCGGATCGGCAGGCGGCTGCGGAAGAGATTGCAGTTCGCGAAGCGCAAAAGCCATTCGTGCTCTCGACGCCGCCGCTGGTGCGTTTCGGACTGTTGCGGCTGGAAGAAAATCTGCACGTCCTGCTCTGTACCGCCCACCACGCCGTTTGCGATGGACTTTCGGTTGGAGTGTTAGCGGATGATCTCGGCCAAATTTACGATGGGTTGAGCCGCGGAGAGGAGCCTGTCCTCGCGCCGCTGGAATTGCAATATGCGGATTATGCGATCTGGGAGCAGGAAAATCCGCGGACCGATTTGTTCCAAGAACAGCTGCAATATTGGCGCTCGAAGCTTTCAGGTTATAAGCCATTCGAAGTGGAGACGGACAGCCCACGGCCAAAGGTGAAGACGGTTTCGGGCCATATCGTGTCGCGAGTACTGCCGCGCCAGCTTACCGATGCGTTGGCCGAACTCAGCCGGGAACAAGGGTGCACGCTATTCACCACCTGCCTGACCGGTTTAACGGCTCTCCTGCAGCGGCTCTCCAATGCCGGTGAAGTTACCCTGGGAACGCAGGTGATCGGACGGGAACGCGCCGAGATTGAAAGCGTGGTCGGGGTCTTCACCAATACACTTGCATTGCGCATCGATGCATCGGGCGATCCGACCATCGCGGAGCTTCTGGGCCGTGTCCGCAACGTGGTGGCAGGAGCGCTTGAAAACCAGGATATTCCGTTCGACAACGTGGTGACGGATCTTGGGGCTGCCAACGATCCTGCGCGCCAGCCGTTCTCGCAGATTCACTTCATCTACCAGCGCTCCTTCGTGCACAACCGAAAGTACGAGAAATTCGCACTTGTCGATATGCCGTCTCGCACGCCCGGCGCGGGTTTCGACCTGAACTTCTTTATGGTCGAACGTCCCGATGGCTGGCGGTTTTCCTGCGAGTTCAATACCGACCTCTTCCGTCAGACGACCGTCGAATGGATGTTGCAGGAAGTGGAACACATCTTCGGGCGTCTGGCAGCGAACATGAACACGCAGTTGAGCCAGCTACCGATCGAAGCGCGCCCGCTGTTGAAGAAAGAAGCGACGGCGTCTCCGGTGCTGGTGCTTGCGCCCAAGCAGAAGGATTCTTCCGGGTTCTCCGAACAGGCGGTCGCAAAACTGTTCCAGGAGGTGCTCGGGATATCCTCCGTCGGAGTAGACGACAGCTTCTTCGATCTGGGCGGACACTCCATTCTTGCGGCTCGCTTGCTGGCGAAGATTGAGCGGAAGTGGTCCGTTCGTCTCTCCCTTGCGGACCTGGTAGAGTCGCCGTCGCCACGCACGATCGTGCAGGCATTCAGCCAGAACTCACTGGTCGTTTCCGATCGCGTAGTGCCGCTGCAAAAAGGATTACGCGATCCGTTCTTCGTGATCTCGCAGAGCCTGGTGTTCCATAACGTCGCCAAAGCCCTCGGAGCGGATCGTGCCGTGTACGCGCTGCGCATGCTGGCAGAGGATGCCGGCAAACTCGAGAAGCCGTACACGATGCAAGCCATCGCCGCCTATTACGTTCGTCTGCTTCGGGAGGTACAACCCACCGGGCCTTACCGCCTCGCAGGGTGGTGCGTAGCCGCCAAGATCGCCTATGAAGTCGCGCAGCAGTTGGTCGCCTTGGGGGAAACGGTGGAAACGCTGGTCATCCTGGATACTTGGGCGCCGGGCCATATGCGGGACATGAATCCGATCAAACGCGCTCTTACGAATGCCGCGTACAACGCACATCGCGTTAAGCTGCGGCTTTTCTCCCCCGATAAGGCTCATCAAAACACCGAAGAAATGGAACCGACGCCGGTGGAAAAGATCGAGTATGCGGCGGCGGATACGTATTATCCCCGTCCATATAAAGGTCGCGTCGTAATGTGCTGCAGCAGCGAACAGCCGGTTGGCGGCATTTTCGATCCAACAATGGGGTGGGGACCGTACCTCGATCCGATGCCGCCGATACATCGCATCGATGGCAGCCACCTGGGGATGTTCGACGCCCAGGGTGCGGCGTTCATCGCGGCAAAGATCCTGGAAGCATCGAAGGAAGAGGCGCCATCCTTCCACGCTCGGGCCGCAAAAGCGCCTTCCAGTCTGCTGGCGACGAGCGAAGACAGCGCCCATGTTGCCGTTTGAAATAGCAATTGTCACCTGTACTGCCGCGGTTGCGCTGATCTTCGTCATCGCCGGTAAAGCGGTTGGCCGCCCTTTGCTGTGGATTCTCCTGGCAGGCACCTTCGGCATTCTCCTTTGGCATGTTGATGTGGAATGGCGACATTGGCAGATGTGGCCGTATCTTATTTCTGTCTGCGTCCTGGCTTTTGTATTCCTGTCGCGCCATTCGTCGGTGAAGAAGATCCGCTTTCTCGCCGCCGCATCGCACTCGCCCTCCTGGCATCGTCCGTCGCCGCAGCGATCGTGTTGCCAATGTTCCAGCTTCCGAAAGCTACCGGGCCCTACCGGGTCGGCACCACCGTCCTCCACCTTGTGGATCGCAATCGGCCGGAAGAGTACTCCAACGATTCCGCGGCGCGACGCGAACTCAACATCCAGGTGTGGTATCCGACGTCTGCGACGAAGGGAAAAGATGCGCCGTATCGGCGTCCCGCAGAGACGACCTTCCTCTCCAGGTACCAAGCGGCCATTCCGACGGAAGCCCTGGAAGACGTTCCAGTCGCTGTGCCGAATGGCCCGAATGCAGTCGTTGTTTTCAACCATGCGTGGAACGGGCTCCGGACCCAGGACACCTTTGAGACGATCGATCTTGCCAGCCATGGATTCGTGGTCGTTTCCATCGATCACACCTATAACGCGATACGTACCGCATTTCCCGATGGACGCATTCTCACCGCTCAGTCGGGCGATCTCGACGATTTCCGTCGCGAGTCTCCGGCGCTGCTCTTTGCACGTGCGAATAGGGAACTTCACACGGAGTCCGCCGACGATTCCTTCGTGCTCGACACCTTGCAGCAATGGAATGCAGATCCTTCCAATGCCTTTTACGGAAAGCTCGACCTCTCTCGCGTTGGCGTGATGGGCCACTCGTTCGGAGGCGCGGTTGCGGTCCAAACCGCGATTTCGGATGACCGCGTGCGGTCTGCTATTAACATGGACGGCTGGGTCTTTGGGGATTTCACGACCACGGGTCTGCAAAAGCCGCTGTTACAAATGATCGACGATGAACCGTTTCCCACCCCGGCAGACTTTGCCTCCTCTGACCCGACAATACACGGATATGCTTGCTTCAACGGCATCCTGCTCGCCAGCATGCAGACCTCTTTCGAGAAGAATGGCGGATACCTTCTACGCATGCGGGGAGCCAAGCACATGGACTTCTCGGACAGGCCGCTATTTTCTCCGTTTCGTAAGCTGACCTCGTCGGGAGTTGGCAACTGGCGCTCCTCCGCCGACGACATTCGGAGCTATACGCTTCGATTCTTCCAGCGAACCTTGCTTTCCAAAGATGTGCCGATGTCGGAGGCAGCGGGCGGCGACCCGGGCTTGTCCGAATTGACCGCATGGCCACCTGGCCAGACATTGCCGCAGCTTCGATTCACCGGTTCCCTGCAAAACTGCGGAGTGAATGTTTTGGCCAGGAACTCCGCCGTTCAAGAGCACAACTAAGGTGCTGAGTACTGATCTCGACCGTGACTGGCTTTTCTTGAATCGACTACCGGGGCGGGTGGAAGACCTGCAAACCGCAGCAGCGTTTTCGACCCTTACTGATCGGCCTCACGTTGGCGTTTGAGCAAACGAATCATGCCTTTGTTCGCCGCGGCGTTTCTGGGTTCCAGATAAAGCACGATCAAATACTTTGTTCTTGCTTCGGCAAACCTGCCGTCTCCGGTTTGTTCGTCGGCCATAGCCAGGAGTTGGTTGATCTGCTTGGGGCTGATGTCCACTGCCGCCTTGGCCGCTTCGCTTTTTTCCGCAGGAGTCATGCGGTAAATCCCCACTTCTTCCGTGGGGCGCTGGACGGCCGGCGGTCGCACCGGAGCGACTTCGGCCTTCTGCACCGGGCTTGGCTCTGCGGGTGCGCTTTGCGGGACCGGCGGAGACTTCTTCTCGGTGGACGCCGTCCGCTCAGCGGTCGCGCCCACCGGTTTGAGAAGCTCGGAAGGGGACTTCTGCGTGTTGGGGGAGGCAGAGGACGGCGCTTTTGTGGGCTCCTGACGAGCTGCCATAGCGCCAGCCGTCATCTGTTGACGTTGCGAATAGCGAAGCAAGGCGTACCCGCCGAGCATCGCGGAAAGAATGACGGTTGCCGCGATCAGATAAGGGGTCTTTGAAGTCGTGCTTTCTTCAAGCCCTTCGAAGAGCCCATCGGGTGCAGAGGATTCGGTCGCTATCGGAATCTGGGTCGGGTCGTAGGTCGTACTTTCTGTCAAAACCGGCTCTGGAGCCGGTGCCTGCTCCGACACCGGATCCGAAATGATCCAGGTTTTGCCGGAGTGAAGCAGCTCGGCAAAGCGCTCGTACATCTCGGGGTCCGCCCAAACGAGTTCCTCGCTCATCGGGCTGCCATTCGAGGATCCCATAGACAGAGGACGGAATTTCCAGGCAGCGTTGTCGGGAAGCGCCTTACGGATTTGCGGCGTTACAAAGATTTGGCCTGGTTGCGCCTGCTCCAGGACATGGCGGACCTCCTGGTCGGAAACGGCATCAGGATCCGCATCGGAAACGAGAATCGCGGTACCCAGCGAAGCGGTCGGGGAAGAAAACCCTTGGACGGCACGTTGGATGTGCTTGGCAGCGGAAACCGCTTGCGAAGCCGTGTCAAATTGCGCCGACAAGCCCGAGCTCTCGCGAAGAGAACCGCCGAGCGCTTCCAGGAGGTCGATAATCATGAAGACGGAGGGATTGTCAGCGTGGGTGGGAAGAGCTCCCGAGGGCAGCGGTCTGGAGCTCCAAAGGCGTAAGCGGATTAGTGCGGGAACAGCTGACCCGTTCAGCACAGCAACACGCCCATTCACCCGCTCAAAGCGCGAAGTGCGATTTCTCGTTCGTCTCTAACCGGGTACCCAATGTGCTGCGCTGAGAGTGCACCCAATCAGGTGACGCAGTTTAGCGCAGCCGAATTGAGGTGTAAACCATGGACTTACGTGTGTCTCTGTCTTGACTTCCCGGCAGTCGCGAGTATCATATCGGGCACTCCTCTGTACTTACCCTTCCAACACTCGAGATGTGATTGCTTCTGGGGACTTTATGGTGCCATGCAGTCTTAAGTTTCGTCGTTGGGGGAGGGCGGCCATCTCCCGTAACACGTTGATGGGGACGGTAATGCTGACCGCAACGGTTGCATTCGCCGCGAAGGACCAACCGACCATCACAGCCATCGAGCTCTACGATGGACCAAACGGCGCCGCTTACGTTGAACTGACCAACCTGCTCATCAATGGAAGGACCGATCTTCGCGTCTGCGAGGCTGGACAATCGCTAAGCAAATCCTCCTATGGCAAGCTCGCGAAAGCGAACCTCACGGTCGCTTCCGAACTGCGACGCGGTTCCGATGGTGTGATGACGCTTACGATCAATGGCACCCCCACCTGCGTTGTGCCTGGCAATCTCAAACTCGAGAAGGAAAGCTTCACTGCGTCGGAGTTGGCCGACAAGGTTGATTTGCAGGGAACGGTCGTAGCTTCGTCGATTGCCGGCATTACCGCTCCCGCTCCTTTAAAGATCGGTGTGAACCTCGTCTTCGTTGCGGCTCCGGACGTCGAGATCGCGGAGTATCTGCGCGCCAAACGCGCGCATTCGATTGCGCAATGGCAGGATTACCTTACGCACTACCGTCCTTCTCCGCATACCGGCGAGGCCAAGCAGGCGCTGGAAACGTTGCTCGTCGACGATGGCAACAACGCATTGCAGATCTATAAGAAGAGCGTGTCAGATACTTCGCCCGACTACTCACAGTTGAAGAAGGCGGTTGTTCGCGCCACCCAACTCAAGCAGCTCGGAATAACGTCTGCTGCGTCCTCCAAGCTGCAAAGCGAAGTGAAGGAGGAACTGGACGGACTTCTCGCGCAAGCGAGGTCGGAAAACGACGCGTTTAGCCAAGCACTAAGCAACCAAGGACCGGGGTATGCGCATTTATCCCAAGCTCATACGCTCACCACGCACATGCTCGAGATGGACCCGAATTTCGAGGGTCTTCAGCCTCTTTCGGCGACGATCAACGTGGAAATGCAGACCTTCCAGTCGGATGTAAGCGCTGCGGAGACGTTCCTCGGTACTCAACGCTATGACGATGCTTTGGCGAAGGTCGCTCGTTACCGGGGGTTTGCCGCTGAAGAGCCGCATATTGGCGCCATTCTCGACGCGGTGTACAAGTTCCATTTCAATCGTGGCGCGGAGGCCGTGAAAACCCAGAAGTGGCAGGAAGCAGTCAATGACCTTGAGAAAGCCAGGGCGGCGAAGGAAACTGCCGAAGCCACAAGAGCGCTAATCGCTGCCAAGGCGGGCCTCGATGACTTCCAGAATCACGAAGCCGCTGCGGCCGCGCTACAGCAGAGCCAGGAGTATCAACAGTCAAAGCATCCAATCGAAGCGTACGAAGTCTTGTCAGACCTCACGCCCGCCCAGCAGGAAATCGTTTCCGACCAAATGCAGCTGTTGGAGAGCGACTACGTAAAGGCCGTCTCCCAGAAGGCCAAGGAACTCCAGGACGCGCACACGCCCATGCAGGGCCGCAATGACGAGATCGAAATGCAGAAAGCGTATGACTACCTGCAGCGCGCGATGGATCTGAGCGACGACGACAACCTGAAGCTGCGGCGAGAACTCCTCGGGGCCACCATCAGCGACTACTATATGCAACTGGCTAAACGCTACTTCGATAAACCTCTCGGCTCCGGCGTGGGGCTTGGATGGGAGTACCTGGAGCAGGCGCAGTATTACCAGCCGAATCGCGAGGACGTCCGCGACGAGCAGACCAAGACGAAGGCGATGTACCAGATGAGGTGCCGGCTTTCCATCGGCGTCGAAATCCGCGACCAGACCTCGCGGCGAGATAGCCCTTTGTTCGCAGAGCAGCTTGCGGACGCCCTTGCTACGGGACTTGAAACCTCCGGATTGCCGGTGCGTGTCCTGCGGCCGAACGATCGTACCGATGTCGAGCCGAATTTCAAAATCGTCGGCGATGTGATGCAGCATCGGCCTACGGTAACGCCAACCGTTGAGGCGATGGAGTCGAAGTACCGCGCCAGCACCAGGGAAGTGCCAAACGAGGATTGGAACCGCACCAACCGCGATTACGAGTCGGCGACGCTTGACTTGCAGAAAGCGCAGCGTGTCCTGGAAGGAGCCCAGGCGCGAGGGAAGAAGAAAGAAATATCCGAAGCCAACGACCAGGTAACTGCAGCCCAAGCCAAGGTCGCGGAGATCCATCGAAGGCTGGATTCCATTCCGAAAACGAATGCCGTGGACGTTATCAAGCCCTACACCTACACAAAGAAGACCGTCACCGTGGCAGGCATTGTAGAACTCGAGTTTCGCATCTCGGACTCGGCCGGAGTCACCATCGACGCGCCTCCACCGATCCTCAAAAAGGCGGAGACGCGACAGGTCATCCTGGAGAACGTTAAACCCGAAGACACGGAGGGAGTGAAGCCTCAAGGAACCGAGCCCAATGAAATGCAGTTCCTCACCGACGTGGAAATTGCGGCAAAGGAGACCCTGATTAAAGAGGCGCGTGAAAGGGTCCAGGCTCTGCCGGCGAAGATTCTCGAGCGAGCGCGGGAACGCGCCAAGGACGGCGACGCGGATGCCGCCGCTGAGTCTTACATTCTTTACCTGAATTCGACGCCCGCACCGGCAACCGCGGAGCGCGAAGAAGCGAAGAAATTCCTGGAGGACCATTTCAATATGCGAACTGTTCTGAGTTCGTCGCTTTGATAGTGGTTCCAGCAACCCGGAAACACGGTCTTATGGTGGCAAATTGAGTTCTTTCAACATAAGCCGAATCGGCAGGTACGAAGTGGTCGATATCCTCGGCCGCGGTGGCATGGGTCTGGTGTACCGCGCCATCGACAAGACGCTTGGGCGTGAGGTCGCGATCAAGACCATCACCGAGGGCCTGGTCGGCAATGCCGATATGCTGCAGCGCTTCTACCATGAGGCCTCGAAAACCGGCATCCTGAAGCACCCGAACATCGTAACTGTCTACCTGCTTGCCGAGCAGGACGGCATGCCCTACATCGTGATGGAATTCGTCGCGGGCGAGCCTCTCGACAAGATCATCAAATCAGGACGGGAGATTTCACTTGCCAGCAAGCTCAGCATCGTTGAACAGGTTTGCCTGGCATTGGCGTACGCGCACGAGAACGATGTCATCCATCGCGATGTGAAACCGGCCAACATCATGGTGCAGCCCAATGGCGTCGCCAAGCTGCTCGATTTCGGAATCGCGCGCGAAATCAACAAGAACGAATTGAATCTCACGCGCACCGGCAACATCATCGGCACCATTCAATATATGGCTCCGGAACGCCTCCGTAGCGATCCGTTCGACGGCCGCTCCGATATCTTCTCGACCGGCGTTGTGCTTTACCAAATCATCACCGGACACCTACCGTTCGCCGGTGATGACTACAGCGTGGTGCAACAAATTCTCAGCCACAATGCGCCTCCGCTGAGCAAATACGTACAAGGATATCCGCCGGCCCTGGATGAGATTCTGGAACGCTCATTGGCCAACGATGTCGCAAACCGCTATCCCACTGCGGATGAGATGGCCGCCGACCTGCATAATGTGCTCGAAGAGCTGAAGAAAGAGACCGTCGCGGAGATGTTTCAGCAAGCCGAGCGGCTGGTGGAGGAACAACAGTACCGGGACGCCTTCAATGTGCTGGTGAAAGTCGTCAAGATGGACGCGCATAACACCGCGGCACGGCGGCTGATGGCGCAGGTCCAGAAAACCTTGACGGCTCGCCAGCGTGCGGAGGAGATCCAGCAACTTAAGCTCCGGGCCGAGGATGAGATTCGCGACCGCAATTACGACCAGGCCATTTCGTATCTCGCGCAGGCTGTCAAACTCGATCCTTCCAGCACCGAACTTTCCGCCGCACTGGAAGCGGTCACGGAAAAGAAGAACATTCGTATCCGCATCGACATGTTTGTGCGCGAAGCGGAGGGTGTACGGCAAAAGGGAGACATCGATCGTGCTCAATCGATGATCGCTCAGGCGATGGACCTCGACAGGGAAGACTCCAGCCTGCGCGCGGCCTACCAGGCGCTTGTCAGAGAGGCGGAAGAGCTCGCTCGCGAGAAGAAAGTGCGCGCATTGCTGGAGGCCGCGCGGATGGATGTGGCTGCACGCCGGTATGACGAGGCAATGGATGCATTGACGCAGATCGAGCAGATCGATCCCGCGAATGTCGAATTCATCCCCCTGTTGAAGACGGCAAAAACCGGCAAAGAGCAGGCGGAACGCCGGCAGTTGGTGGACAAGCTGCAGCGCGACCTGGATCTCGCCACAAGTCACGATCAGCTCGCCGAAGTCTCGAGCGCCATTCAACAAGCTTTTGCGAGGTTTCCGAATGACCCTTACCTTGTAAAACTCAAAGCGAGCACGGACCGGCAACTCCGAGAAATCGCCGCTCGCAAAACGATCGAAGAAACGGTGCAGCAGTGCCGCACTTTGCTCTATACCTCTCCGGAAGAAAGCCTGCGTATTGCCCGCGAACGGCTGAAGGAGATGCCGGACAACGAGCGGCTGAAAGTTCTGCAGGCCGGGATCGAACAACACCTGGCGGACGTGGAGAATGAAAAAGCCCGGGCCAACGCGTTGGCGCGCGCTCACCAGGCTTTGGCCGACGGGGACTATCGGCACGCGAGCGAGATTTTGGAAGCCTGCCGCAACACTTCCTGTTGGTCGCCGGAGATGGAAGAGTTAGCGGAGTTCACGCGCGCCGAATCGGGTCATCATCCGGGCGACGAACGTACGGAGCAGGCCATCACCCGTGCAGAGCAACTCATCTCGGCGGGAGATTACGATGGCGCCATCGGTCTGCTTTCGCCCATCGCGGACTCCGGCGATCCCGCCATAAAACGACTGCTCGAACGCGCAACACAAAAGAAAGCCTCGACCGAGCAGGAAGTCGCAAGCGTTCTACAGCAAATCAAGCAACAACGGGAATCGCTACAGTTCGAGGAGGCGGTGCTGTTTCTCGAGAATCAACCCGCACGGATATTGCGCTCGCCGGCGGTACAAGACGCTTTGGACGAAGCTCGCCGGCGCAGCGTGCAGATGAACCAGCACCTACAGAGCCTTGCCCGGGCCTATTCGGCTCTCGAAAGTTCAGATCTTGCATCGGGACAAAACTCCTTGGCTGGGGCTTTAAAACAGGATCCGAACTCCAGGTTCCTGGCCAGCATTTCGGAGAAATATGCGTCGCGTGTCGCTACCACCGCGACGCAGATCGTCCGCACGGCGGTCGAGCAGGCTGAAGCCGCCTGGGAGGCCGGGGATTCCCTCAAAGCGGCTCAATTGCTCGCCAACGTCGAACCGGTCACTGGTCACGTCAGTTTCGAACTACAGAAACTGTACCGGGACCTGCGCAAGAAGGTCAGGAAGAACAAGCTTCTCGGCCATTTCGGCAGTAGGAAAGACGGCACAAACCCGAGCTGACGGGCGTTGTTTCCGCGTTCAGGCCGCTGAGACCGATGGGCCCTGCTCCATGTGCAGCGAATTGCATAGCGGCTCGTTTGCCGGGAATGTAAACCGAGGCCATCGCCGGTCTCGAGCGAAACGCTCGAAATCCCGTTGGGAAGACGCATCGCGGCGAGTGACAACCCCAGATACCGAGGATACAATCTGCCGCATGTTTTCTACGGATACGGACCTTTGGGAGGACACGCTACTGGCCATTGAGGAGGGCCAGGTGGTCCCGATGGTGGGGCGTGACCTGCTTGTCGTCGAGAGCGAATCGGGCCCGCAGATGTTCCATCATCTGGTTGCCGAGAGGCTCGCAGCGGCACTCGGCATGTCCCCCGGCACTCTTCCCGCCGGATTCGACACAAATGATGTGATCTGCTCTTACGAGAGATTTCACGGTGATTCCACGGAATTCAATTCGCGCGTCGTGCGCATCGTCAAGGATCTCAAGGTGCCCGTCCCGGAACCACTGCGGTTACTCGCGGAGATTCCGAAATTCAGCCTGTTCATAAGCACGACCTTCGATACGTTGCTGGAAGAGGCGATTTCGCAGGTGCGCAATCGCAAGCCGGCGGTGGTCGCGTTTCCGCCGGCCTCCAGCCTCACCGACTTCGACGAGGCGCTCCTGGAGAAAAACGGCAGCCTCGTGTTTCAGATTCTCGGGCGGGTTTCAGCCTCCGCCCCGTTTGCGGTAACAGAGGGTCAGGTGCTGGAACAGATGCACGATTTGATGTCGGGTCCGCGAAGGCCCGACAAACTCATCGCGCGGCTGAAGGAAAGTCATCTGCTCATTTTGGGCGTGGGCTTTCCCGACTGGCTGGCGCGTTTTCTTGTCCGCTTTGCGCGCGCGAAGCCCTTGTGGGACTCCCGGTCAATCATGGAAGTGATCGCAGATACCGAGCGTCCACAAAAAGATTTTGCTTTTTTTCTGCACCATTTCAGTCCGCAGCAATCCCGCGTATTCACGGCAGGCACCCCCGTGGAATTCGTGCGCGAACTTCACCGCCGCTGGTTCGAACGCAACCCAGCGACGAACCCATCGGGCAGTATCGCCGGTCTCGACGGGGGCAAGCCTGCCCATATGTCCCCAGGCTCCATCTTCATCAGCTACGCCAGTGAAGACCGTGATGCCGCATTCCGCATCGCCGACGACCTCACGGGGGCTGGGCTGGAGGTTTGGGTGGATCGCCGCCTCAAGCCTGGAGACGATTATCGCTACCTCATAGAACGGCATATCCGCGATTGCGCCGCCTTCATTCCTGTTCTTTCGCGGCATACCCAGACAGATGATGCGCGGTGGTTTCGTAGGGAATGGGAAGTCAGCCGGGAGATAGCGAGCTTTTACTTCGGCACCGACCGAGCTTTTATTTTCCCTGTAGTTGTCGACGAGACACCTAATAACGAATTGATCGAATTCAAACACGACCTCTTTCGAAGGAGTGCGGTACGCGCACTCTCAGGAAGTGTTCCCGCGGAACTGACCGAACAACTTGATCGCGCCCAGAAAGCCTGGCGCAAGCAATTTACCAGGCCATGACCGCGCCTGCGCTTCAGCGCGCGGACCTTTCCGCACAAAATCCCTGGCCGGGCCTGCGTGCCTTTACCGAGAACGACCGTGATTTTTTCTTCGGCCGTGAGCGCGAGAGCGCCGAACTGCTTGGTATTGTGAAGCGTGCCTCGGTGGTCGTGCTGTATGGCCAATCCGGGCTCGGCAAAACCTCCCTGTTGCAGGCCGGATTATTCCCCGCGCTAAAGCGCCTGGATTTTGTGCCGTTCCGGTTGCGCTTCGATCATGAAGAAGAGGCTCCGTCGTTCGCCGAACAGATCAAGCAGGCGTTGATCGCAGAGCTGGCGGCATCGGGAATCGATGCGCCCCGGCCGACTCAGCAGGAAACGCTGTGGGAATATTTCCATCGTCGCGATGTCGATTTCTGGGGACCGCGTAACCGCCTTTACACGCCCGTAATTGTCCTCGACCAGTTCGAAGAAGTCTTCACGCTAGGGCAGAAGACCGAGAGATCGGCCGCGCGCGTCGCCCAATTCGCCGCGGATCTTGAATCTGTGATCGAGCACCGCCCGCCGGACTCGGTTCGCGAACGCCTCGATGCCCATCCCGAGGAAGCGCTGGCGTACGACTTCCAGCGTCAGCCGGTTCAATTCGTTCTCAGTCTCCGGGAAGATTTCCTGCCGCTGCTCGACCCTTTGCGAAGCCGCATGCCTTCGCTGCTCCCACATCGGTTCCGGCTCGAACGGATGACCGCTGCCCAGGCTCTCACCGTCATCGAACGCGGCGGGCGGGAACTTGTGGAGCCCGACGTGGCGAAGGAGATCGTCGATTTCGTTTCCACATCGCAACGCAAGCAGGTTGTCCGCTCCATGGAGCGCCGCGACGTCGAACCTGCGCTGCTCAGCGTGGTTTGTGAAGAGCTCAATCGGCGGCGCCTCGAGCGCCACCAGTCCCGCATCACCACCGATCTCCTTACCGAGGAGCAGTCGGGAATCATTCAGAGTTTCTACGAACGTGCATTCGAAGGAGTGGATAGCCGGGTACGGGATTGGGTCGAGGACGAGCTGCTTACCGCTTCCGGATACCGCGACCGGGCGGCCATGGAAGATGCGCTGAACCTTGGTCTGCCGCAGAGCGCCTTCGATCTGCTCGTGGATCGCCGCGTGCTGCATAGGGAAGAGCGCGAAGGCGTCGTTTGGCTGGAGTTGACCCATGACTTGCTCACCGATCCGGCCGCGCGGAGCCGTTCCGAGCGCGAACTTCGGCTGCGCGAGGAGGCTGCGAATGCCCGTGAGGCCGAACGAAATGAAAAGCTGCGCCGCACCCGCAGCATAAGTATCGTCATGGGACTGCTTTTCCTCGTGAGCTTGGGGTTGGCAATCTACGCATTCCAGCAGAGACACGTGGCGTTGAAGAACGCTGCGGAGACTCTGAAAGCAAAGCAGGAAGCGGAAGCGAGCCTGAAGAGCGCCGACGCAGCGAAAGCTCTGGCCGATGACCGCTTGGTTAAGGCAAACATTGCGGAGGGGGTGGCGGTTACAAGCGCAAACGAGTCGCGAAGAATGGAACAACTGGCAGAGTTGAAGAGCCAGCAACTGTTGAACGAAACGAGAGACAAGGAAAAGACGAAGGCGGAGCTCGACGAGCAGAAACAGAAGTCTCTCAAGGCGGTGAATGAAGGATTGGAAGCGGCGCGCAGAGCCTCCGCCCACGCTTACGAAGCCATGCAGCAGACGCCTGGGACGGCGACGCTGGAAGCCTATCTGAGCGTAGTCGATTTCAATGACGATTACGCCAACATCGTTCTCGAGATGGATCCGACGAACCGAACGGCTTTCAGTGTAAAGGGTATCGACCGCTTTACGGCGGCCGACACCCTCCGTCAACTGAAGCGGCCAAGAGAAGCCAAAGAGTCCGCAGAAAAGGCATTCAACTTGGCGGAGGAGTGGTCCAAAGATGTGAATGCCCCATGGAAACGGGCCATTGCAGCCCGAACCTATGCTGCCGCTGCTCTAGTAATGTCGTACATGGAAACCCCGGAGGCGTCGATTACCGAGCGTGACCGACAGAAGGCCCTGGCAACGGTAAAAGATCTCGAATCGCAAATCGACAACGACGACTTCGAATCCTGGCATAACCTCGCTTTAGCCTATGACGCGGTGGCGTATGTCGACGACGATAACGAGAAAACCGATCTCGCCATTCAGGAATTCGAACGGGAAGTATCGATGCAACAAAAAGCTCTCGATGCCGCCGTCAAGAGCAACGACTTCTATGAATGGGCGACCATCCTGCACCAGGCCTTGAATGCGAATCTCAGGGTCGCCGCCAATGAGGTGCAACAGAAGGACTATGACAGCGCGAGCCGGCTTCTCACTCGTTGCGTGAAGTTCGGCGTCGTCTACGTCGACGATGTCACCGAGGCGGAGAAAAAGCTGGAGAAGACCCCGCCCAGCCAGCAGGATGCCCAGGTCCTCGATGATCTCAAAACGAAAAAGGAATTCCTGCGGCGAGCGCTCAACGATCTGTGGCTGATCCGCGATTCCCTGGCAGACGCCCTCGCGGCGCAAAAGAAAACCCGGACAGAAGCTCTCAAAGGCTACCAGGATGCGATCAATGCCGGCGTGGATGTTCTCAAACTCGACGCACGCTCATCCAACACAAAAAGACTGGAACAAGAAACAGCATCGCTCGCGAAAGTTCAGACTTTGACTGGCGAGTCGGACCATGCGCTGGCTTCTTACCACAGGTATGTCGCGCTGCTGGAAAGACGTGCCCAGAGGGACACTCCCCGCAACGCCACGGATGCCGCCTCCGGCAAGAACGACGTCTCGCTGGTGGAAAAGCGGCCGATGATGAGTGCACGCTCGCCTTTGGAAATGGACGATGCCTCCGACGTGGCGGAAGGCTATCGAATGCTGGCGATCTTCGAGCAAAAACATGGTCAACAGCCCGACGCTCTCAGCGACCGCCGGAAAGAACTGGAATGGTTATCGAGATCCGACACTGAGGATATTTCGGTAAAGCTTCAAATCGCAGATGCAACTGTGACCTCGGCAGACCTGGAACTCGCCCTCGGGAAAACCAACGAAGCGAAGGCGAGCTACGCGATGGCCGCACGCCAGTGTGAAGATGCGGTCCATGGAATCACCGAGCAACAACTGAAGAAGGATCGCTATCGAGGATTGAGAAACCTGTCAACGGCGTACGAAACATGGGCGGAGGTGAACCTGGGGGCGGGAGACCGTGTCGCCGCCAGGCAACTTTTGGAAAAGGCCCTGGAAGCCGCCAAGGAGGCAGCTGGCATCGCGGAGGACGACTTCTCGAAGAAGAGCACCCGCTTCTCGAGACAAAGAGTTCTTAACACGGAAAGCGCGCTGGGGTGGTATGAAATCCTGAATAATCACCCCGCTGAATCGATCCGTGCCTCCAAGGCTGCCCTCGCGATCGACAATACAAAGGCTTTGATGAAGGGAAACCTGGCGCATGCCTACCTGTTCAGCAACCAGCCGGATCAGGCCAGGGCCATTTACCTCGAAAACCGGGGAGAGGAAGTGAATCGCGATCTCTTCGAATTAGCCGTCAGAGACGATTTCGCGTTGCTGCGAAAGCTAGGGATGGAACGCCCTGAAATGGCGGATATCGAGAAGGCTCTCTTTCCGCAACACTAACCACTGCGTGCCTTTATCCACCCGCCGGAATCTCAAGCGGCCGTTCGCGATGCAGCATCACCCAGTCTCCATTTTCTTCTAACGCATTGATTCCGGTATCGCGCATCAACACTTTGGCCCTTTCTTCTTGTTGCCGTCCCAGAGCTCGCGAAATCAGATGATCCGCGCTGCCGAACATCAACGCCATGCGACTGTATTGCTTGTCCTGCTCGGAGTATGCCTTGACCTCTTTGTAGTGATGCAAAAGGCCGGCCGCCACCAGGAACGTTCCAGTGAGGAAGATGACAACGTCGCGCGCGCTATCGACGAACTGATCCGGGCCCTTGATGCCTTTCGCGTTGAGCAACAGGTACCCGAGAACGAACGACAAAAACAAAAGGCCGCCTAAAAAAGCCGCGGAAATCAGCAGCCCTTTCACCCACTTTTCGAGGCGCTCTTGCTTATGACGGTCGCGACGGGACTTGAAATACTTGTGCTGATCCTGCACCCAGTATTCAAGCACCAGTCCCAACAGGCTTTCACGGCCTCCGGAATTGTCTCGAGCCGTGGTCGTCGACCAACTTCGAATCGCATTGCGAATCCAGTCTAATTCTGTGCGATGTTTGCCAAAGTAGTGGTTCACAACCGATTCCTCGATGCCCGCCAGTCGCCAGAAGAACTGGACCCGTAGCCCCTCCGCGAGAGCGCGATAGTCCTGGTACCCATCCTGGCATTCGTCCCGCTTGTTCTGTCGATAGAGCCGGATAGCGCTCCCGTAGGCGAACGCCACCAGGAGAAGCAATGAATATGTGAGCGGCTTCGAGATCCTATGTTCGTCGGACGGGTCAAACCTGAATGCGAGATCCTGCAAGTGTGCGAACGCGCCAAAGCACACGGAGCCCAGAAATACATAAATATGAACCCACATCTGCGCCCTTCTCAGCCGAGCTTGCAGCCGCACGGCAAGGGCATCTGCCACCGCATGCCGTTCCAGGATCGCGTGTTCGTCAGTTGTCAGTTTCTCGTGGAAGCGCGACGGGAGCAGCGATTCCCTCTGCTTGTGGACCACCTTGCTCAATTCCGGAGCTGCCGCGGCCACGTCGAGGTTGAAGCGATCAATGCGCGCGAAGATGCTTTCATAGTACCTCGCCGCATGAACCGCACCGCCGAAGGCGCCAGGATACAATGTCTCTTCCTCGAACAGAACGCCCCCGGTTAGTTCTCCGCCACGGCGCCGCGTCCAGATGTGGTAGACCGGCCCGCATTCCGTGGGCTCCAGCAGGTTGCGGCCCGCCGGAACAGGCCCGAGCGCAACATCACACGCGTACTGCAGCAACTGGTCCACTCCCTCGCTCTTATAGCGCACGACTGCGGCCGTTCCGCAACCGGCCTCATCATCCCCCTTATGCCCATCCCACAACGCGATCAACTCTTCGCAGTGACGTGCAATGTATTGGCCTACCGCTTTGTATTGCAGGTCGCGGTTGGCTTGATGCTTGAGATTGGCCCGATTATTCCCGATCACGAATGGCAGCTCAAAAAAGTGGTTCGCTCTGCGAAGCAGGGCTCTGAACTCGCCTACCGAATCCGGAAAGTCCTTCTCGTATTCGTCCTGCGGCATCGGCAGCGGCACTACCAGGTGGATTCCCAACCCGAGCGCGGCATGCGCCACTACGCGGTCGGCCCCCTCCGCCAGCGGCGAGAGCAATACCAGGGGAGTTTCGGGGTTGCGCTTCGATTGGATCTTGGCCAGTACTTTTCGCGTTGCGCTTTGCAGCCGGTCGAGATCTTCCGGATCCAGTTCGCGATGTCCGGTAACACCGATGACAATTGGGACCTTCTGCACGCTCAGCGACTTCGGTCCGATGTCTTCGACCAAGGAAGCCTTCTCATCTCGTGAGATATGCCGGGCAGGTTCCGCCATAATTCAACCTTTCTTGAACCGGACTACAAGCTGTCAGGAGGGACGGGAATGCGCAGCGAATGGGCGGCATCTTCGCTCGCCTTTCCTCTGCTTGTCAAGAAGATCCGCGATGAAGCAGCCCGCATCCGCGCACTGGAAGGCGAGAAGTTGACCTGAAAGGATCACTAATCCTTAATACCAACGGGAAACCAAATGGAGTGCATTGCCGTGAATCGCGAGTTGAACGTATTGCTGCTCACAGGACCTTTTCTCGCAGTGGAAACCGCTGAGTGTCACATCCTCTAAGAGAGTAGTAGGATGTCTCCATGTCCTCGCCACAACCGCACATTGTCCTAATACAGAACGACCCGTACCTGTTCGAGACTCGCTCTGCACTTTTGATGAGCCGCGGATATTCGGTGGAAGTCGTTCACAATGTGAAGGAAGCTCGTGCGAAATGCCGCGAATTCACCTGTGATCTCGTGATCGTAGATGCCCATCAGGCGCACGACCCGGCAATGGAGCTCTGCGAGGAGATAAAACTGCATAACCCATCGTTGAATGTTGTCCTCATGACGGGTTACCACGTCTACCTTCACACGGATTGCCCCGATGACATCGTGGGTCAAGAGGAAGGTCCCGGTGGCTTCATCTCCAAGATTGAGAACCTGCTTTCGTCGTCCGACGCTTGAGTTCGTTCGATGATTCCGGCCGAGCCATCGCGGAGCGCATTATCGAGCAGAAACCCATCGCTTAGCGTTGCGCATTTGGCAAGAAAATCAACCGCTTCTTCAAGCGCGTCGTGCTCGTGACACGTCGTTACGACCTCAGCGCTCCTTGTTGCTAGCAACAAGCTATCTTGGACGATGCACTCATCAACGATGTCATGCAGCCGTTCGCATCCTGCTCCCCATGCGCAGCAGTAACCCATTCCTGCGCTTAATGCAGCCGTAGCGAACTCTCAGGCACGTCAGAAGTAACTCCCGTTCGTGTCCAGAGCGAGGTGGAATGGTGGCATACCGCTCTTGAGGTGCATCCGGCCGCGCCCATGGCACATATGTGGCGTAGTAGTATTCGGGATTACAATCGCTCGCGTTCGACTGATGTCGTAGTCCTATATATAAAAGAATGTGCAGGTTCACTCGGGATGGCTTTGGTTTTTCTCAACCTTCGATTCGCATGCAGCAGCGATAGGATCGGCGCGCATTGATCTTGTCCCTAATTCATGTCTGCGGCCTCCGCAGGTTTTTTTCGGCAGCGATGTTGTTTCTATTCGTTGTCGCGGCTTTTGGACAAAACACCACGCTGATCACACTCGATCAGGCTGTGGATCTCGCGCTTGCGCAGAGCCCATCGATCAAGGCAGAACGCACCCTGATATTGCAAAACCAGGCTCAGGAAATCACTGCCAACCTCCGGCCAAATCCAACGCTAAGTGCAGATAGCCAGTTCATTCCATTTTTCAGCCCGCAAGATTTTTCCGGCACCAATCTCGACCAGACGCAACAGTTTGATATTGGAATCGGGTATCTGTTCGAACGCGGTCATAAGAGGCAGCGACGGCTGCAGGCGGCTCGGGACGCGACGGCAGTAACGCGCGCCCAGGTTGCCGACGCCGAGCGGACCCTCGCTTTCAACGTAGGCCAACAGTTTGTCAGCGTTTTGCTGGCGGAATCGACGCTGCAGTTCGCACTGGAAGACCTGAAGAGCTTTCAGCAGACCGTCGATATCAGCGAGACGCAATACAAGGCCGGATATATCAGCGAAGGCGATTATCTGAAGATCAAGCTCCAGTTGCTGCAGTTTCAAACCGACGTATCGTCGGCGAAGTTGGCAAAGGTCCAGGCGTTGGTCGCGCTTCGGGCATTTCTCGGATATAACACTGTGCCGGCGAACTTCGATGTTATCGGTGACTTAAGCTACCAGCCGCTCAAGGCGCGCGTCGAAGACTTGCAGGCAAACGCGCTCAGGGAGCGACCTGACCTAAGGGCGGCAGAGTTGGGGATCACCGCTGCACAGAGCCAAATTGCATTAGCGAAGGCAAATGCCAAAGTGGACGTGAATGGTACGTACGATTTTTCGCACGTCTCGGGCGAAAGCACGGCATCTGTGTTCGCCAGCGTCGATTTGCCATTCTTCAACCGTAACCAGGGCGAGATCGCCCGCACGGGTTTTGCGCTGACCCAGGCACAGCAACAGGAGTTGGCAGCGAGTGATACGGTGTTATCTGACGTCGCTACCGCTTACGAAGCCGCGCGGAGCAACGAGGAAGTGGTGCAACTTTATGTGTCAGGCTATCTCAAGGAGGCGCAGGATTCGCGGGATATCAACGAGTATGCGTACAAGCGCGGTGCGGCGAGCCTACTGGATTATCTTGATGCGGAGCGCAGCTATCGGTCTGTGGAATTAGCGTATCGTCAAGCGCTGGCCTCTTACATGACTGCGTTGGAACAACTGAAGCAAGCGGTAGGGACGAGGAACCTGCCATGAAGATGGGCAAGAGGGGGAGGCAGCGATTTTGGGCAGTGGCGGCCGTGTGCCTGGCGGCGATGGTGCTGGCGAGTTGCCATGGGGACGGCTCGAAAAACCTCAATCCCGGCGACTCCAATAACCCTGGTCTGTTTACGATTCCGCAGGACCAAATGTCGCATGTGCAGGTGCTCTCCGTACAGCTCACAACGCTGACCAGAGCGCTCCGCCTGACGGGGGCTGTGGCATACAACAGTTTCCGCACTACGCCCGTGATCACACAGGTCAGTGGGCCAGTCAGCAGAGTGGTCGTTGTTCCAGGAGAGACCGTCCGGCAGGGCGAACCGATGCTCTACGTGGCGAGCCCCGATTTTTCGCAGCTTCGGACGAACTATCTGAAGGCCAAGGACGCTTACGCGCTGGCACAAAAGTCGTTCGCGCGTGCCAAGGACTTATACGAACATCATGCGATCGCGGAACAAAACCTGGAGCAGGCGGAATCGGCTGATGTGCAGGCCGGAGGCGACCTCGTGGCGGCGCAAGCGGCACTCAAAGTCCTCGGCATCACGGATCCGGATGAATTGGTGAAGGCGCCGCCTTCCTTTGAAGTCCCAGTAAAGGCGCCGATCAGCGGCCAGGTGGTGGAACAAGACGTTGCGGTTGGGCAACTGATTCAGCCGGGCACAACCCAGTGTTTCATGATCTCCGACGTCGGCACGGTCTGGGTATTGGTGAACGTCTACCAGAAGGACCTGCCGTACGTGCGTGTTGGCGACCAGGTCACAATTCAGACCGATGCATACCCGGATGTGTTTCACGGGCGCATTTCGTATGTGGCGGCCTCGCTTGACCCGAACACGCGTACCCTGCAGGCGCGCATCGAGACTGCGAACCCCGGCGGGAAACTGAAGAAAGACATGTACGTGACCGCAACCGTGGACGCGGGAGCGATCAAGAATGCAATTGTGCTCCCTGATGCTTCGGTCCTCCGGGATACGGAGAACCAACCGTTCGTTTATGTGGAGACGTCGACGAATCAATTCGGCCGGCGCCCGGTGACGGTAGGAGAAAGTGTGAATGGAAAAACCGAGATTACGAGCGGGTTGAGAGCGGGAGAGCATGTGGTCGGAAACGGGAGTCTCTTTTTGCAGTTTGCCAACTCATTACAGCGATAGCACGACCCTAAGAAGTTCGATTCCAGTGCCAGCACGCACGGCGAAAACCGAAACTGAATGATTCATAGAATTGTCCAAGCAGCGCTGCGGCAAAAGTTCCTGGTTCTGATGCTGACTGTGTTCATCACGGTCGGTGGAATTCTGTCTTTTCAGCGAATGCCGGTGGACGCTTATCCCGACCTCTCGCCGCCCCAGGTTGAAATCATCACGCAATGGCCCGATCACGCTGCCGAAGAGGTAGAGCGGCTGGTCACGCTGCCTCTGGAACTCGAGATGAACGGCGTCCCGCGGATGGTGGTCATGCGATCCATCTCGCTCTATGGACTGTCCGATGTCATCCTGACCTTCGAAGACACGACCAACGATTACTTCGCGCGGCAGATTGTTTTTGAGCGCCTCGCGCAGGCCACGTTGCCGAGCGGCGTAACGCCCACCCTCTCACCGCTCTTTAGTCCGAGCGGACTGATCTATCGCTACGTGTTGGAAAGCCCCGATCGGAGTCCACAGGAGTTAAAGACGATCGAAGACTGGGTCATCGAGAGATCGTACCGCTCGGTCCGCGGAGTTGCGGATGACTCTGGGTTCGGCGGAACCGTGATGCAGTACCAGGTCTTGCTCGACCCCGCGCGCATCTACGGATACCACCTCACTATTCCCCAGGTCACCGCAGCTCTAACCGCGAATAACTCGAATGCCGGCGGCGGATTCTACTCGCAGGGCGGGCAGTTCTACTACGTGCGCGGCATCGGTCTGGTGCGCAACACGGAAGACATTGGCAATATCGTGGTGGGAGCGAATAAGGGCGTGCCGATCCGGGTACGCGATGTTGGAGAAGTCGTCATCGGCCACGCGCCGCGTCTCGGTCAATTTGGATTCCAAAAGAATGACGATGCTGTGGAAGGCGTCATTCTCATGTTGCGGGGAGAGCAGACTCAAAACGTACTGAAGAGAGTGGAAGCAAAAACGGAGGAACTGAACAACAAGATTCTTCCTCCCGACGTGAAGGTCCACCCTTATTACGATCGCAGCGAATTGGTCGCACTCACCACCGACACCGTCGAAACGAATCTGCTGCGGGGCATGGTGTTGGTTTTAATCGTCCTGATCTTCTTCCTGGTCAGCTTCCGTGCGGCGGTTATCGTCGCGCTGACCATCCCGCTCTCGTTGCTCTTCGCGTTCATCGTGCTGCATGCGCACGATGTTGCTGCAAACCTACTTTCGATTGGTGCGATCGATTTTGGAATCATCATTGATGGCACGGTGGTGATGGTTGAAAACATTTACCGTGAGCTCTCTTTGCGCGAAGGTCAGAGCTACAGCCTGAACGAGGTGATTCTGGCCGCCGCGAAAGATGTCGACCGCCCGATTTTCTATTCGGTCGCCGTGATCCTGGCCGGTTATCTTCCGATCTATGCTCTCAGCGGCCCGTCGGGAAAGCTGTTTCATCCGATGGCGGAGACGATGTCGTTTGCGCTGGTGGGCGCGCTCATCTTGACGCTAACGCTGATTCCTGTGCTGGCGTCTTATTGGTTTAAAAAGGGCGTTCGCGAAAAGCCGAATCGGGCCTTTGAGTGGATGAAGCGCAAGTACGCCGTGCAACTGGACTGGGCTCTCGACCGTCCGAAGACCACGATTACGATTGCGGCTTTGATTTTCGGCGCGACCCTCCTGCTGGTGCCGTTTATCGGCGGCGAGTTCATGCCGCACCTTGATGAGGGTGCGCTCTGGGTGCGCGCCACCATGCCCTACACGATTTCATTCGAGGAGGCGAGCAGCATCTCGCCGCAGATTCGCGACATTCTTATGTCTTATCCGCAGGTGACTGTCGTCGGTTCCGAACTCGGCAGGCCGGATGACGGGACCGATCCCACCGGATTCTTTAACTGTGAGTTCTATGTGGGACTGAAACCTTATAAAGATAAAGCCTGGCACGGCGAAGTCAGTAACAAGGAAGAGTTGATCGCATCCATCAACAAGCGGCTCGCTGCATTCCCCGGCATCATCTTCAACTACACGCAGCCTGCGGAAGATGCTGTCGATGAGGCGCTCACCGGCCTGAAGAGTTCGCTGGCGGTGAAGATTTACGGTGAAGATCTGAATGTTCTTCAGGACAAGGCCATCCAGGTAAAGAACACCCTTGCGAAGGTGCCAGGGTTCACCGATCTAACCGTGGTTCGTGAATTGGGCCAGCCCAGCCTGCTGATCGCGGTCGATCGTGAAAAGATTGCGCGCTATGGCATCAATGTTGCAGATGTCCAAGCCGTAATTTCCGCGGCAGTCGGAGGTCAGGCGGTTACGCAGGTCATTCAAGGTGAAAAGCTGTTCGATCTCGTCGTCCGCATGCAACCGCAATTCCGCAGCAGTGCGCATGACATTGGGAACCTGCTCGTGGGTACACCCGACGGCCAACAGATTCCCCTGAGCCAACTCGCCGACATCAAGCAGGGAAACGGCGCTGCCTTTATTTACCGAGAAAATAACTCGCGCTACATCGGCGTCCAGTACAGCATCGAAGGACGCGATCTCGAACGTGCCGTACGAGACGCGCAAAGGGCCGTTAAGAAGTCGGTGGTTTTGCCTCAGGGTTACTTCATGGAGTGGGGCGGAGAGTACAGCCAGTTTCTAGACGCCCGGGCGCAGATGTATTTCATCGGGCCGCTCGCCGTCGTGCTGATTTTCATGATCTTGTTTGCCTTGTACGGAAATTTCAAGTTCCCGGCGACCATCGCCATCGGCGTGATCATGACGGAACCGGTGGGTGCACTCATCGCGCTGAAACTTACGCACACGCCATTCAGCGTCTCCTCGGTTTTGGGACTCCTGGCGCTACTCGGTGTCTCTGTGGAAACGGCGGTGATCCTGGTTTCGTACATTAATAAGCTTCGTCAGGAAGGGTTGGGAATCCGTGCCGCCACGAGAGAGGCATCGCTATTGAGGTTACGCCCGATCACGATGACCGCTCTGGTGGCGTGCTTGGGATTGTTGCCCGCCGCGCTCTCCACGGGCATTGGCTCCGATACCCAGAGGCCGTTTGCGATCGTCATCGTCGCCGGTCTAATCTCGCGCCTGTTCATAGGGTTCTTTGTCAATCCCGTGTTGTACGAGATGGTCGCCCACGAGGGCGATGTATTGCAGGTATAGCCGTGTATTTGCGCTGGATGGCTACACAGTCCGGCAACAGGATCACCGCCGGCCTTCACTTGAAAGCCGGCGGTTTCTTGATTGTCTCGGGGTTAGTCTTGCAGACGCACACAGACCGCCTTTGTCTCCGTATAGAGTTCAAGGGCGTCGTGACCCATCTCGCGTCCCCAGCCCGATTGCTTGTAGCCGCCAAATGGCAGCGCGGCATCGAAGACGTTGTAACAATTCACCCATACTGTACCCGCGCGGAGTTTTGCCGCCAGCGAGTGAGCCTTGCTGACGTCGCGCGTCCACACTGCCGCTGCGAGGCCGTAGTTCGAAGCGTTAGCTGAGTTCAAGACCTCATCCAAGCTGTTGAACGGGATCGCAGTAACCACGGGTCCGAAGATCTCTTCGCGGACGACCTTCATCGATGGATTCACGTCCACCAGCACAGTTGGTTCGACGAAGTAGCCCGGGCCTGTCTGTTTCTTGCCGCCGACCAAGGGCTTTGCTCCTTGTTGCAGTCCGGATTCGAGGTAGCCGCACACGCGATCGAGTTGCTCCTGCGAAACCAGCGGGCCCATGTTGGTCGCGGGATCCAATCCCGACCCCAGGCGGATGTTCTTTGCGGCTTCGCTCACGCCCTCTACCACTTTGTCGAAGTGACTCTTGTGCACGAACAGGCGTGAGCCCGCGCAGCAGCATTGGCCGTGATTGAAAAAGATCGCATTCGCGCTGCCTGGTATCGCGGTATCCAGGTCGGCGTCGGCGAGGACGATATTTGGCGACTTGCCACCGAGTTCCAGGGAGACTTTTTTCAGGTTGCCTGCGGCGGCCTGCACAATCAATCTGCCGACTTCGGTCGATCCGGTGAAGGCAATTTTGTCGACGTCAGGATGAGCTGCTAGCGCAGCGCCGGCAGTTTCGCCAAAGCCCGGCACGATGTTCACAACCCCATCCGGGAATCCTGCTTCCATGATCAGCTCGCCCAGGCGCAACGCCGAGAGAGGTGTTTGTTCGGCCGGTTTCAATACCACGGTGCAACCGACGGCCAGTGCCGGGCCAAGCTTCCATGCGGCCATCAGAAGAGGGAAGTTCCATGGAATGATCTGGCCGATTACGCCCACCGGTTCACGATAGGTGTACGCATGGAACTGCGGGCCCAGCGGAATGGTGTTGCCTTCCACCTTCGTCGCCCAACCTGCCATGTAACGGAAAAGGTCCACCGCGAGCGGAACGTCCGCCACACGGGCCACCGACAATGGCTTCCCATTGTCGAGAGATTCCAACTCCGCGAACTCCTCCAGGTGTTGCTCGAGCAGGTCGGCGAGTTTCCACAAAAGACGTCCGCGTTGCGACGGCGACATTTTCGGCCACGGGCCGCTCTCGAATGCTTTGCGCGCGGCAGAGACCGCAAGATCAATGTCTGCACGATCGCCTTCGGCAACGCGCGCAAGCACTTCGCCAGTAGCTGGATTAAAGGTTTCAAACAGCTTACCCGACGCGCTATCGATCCAGTTGCCGCCGATAAGCATCTTTCGCGGCTTCGTGATGAAGTGGCTGACGTTGCTATCTAGTTGTACGGTCGACACGACTGACATGTTGCACCTCATTCCGCAATCTGCGTTGCCTGCGCGGCAATCCATGGAAGGCGGCCATCATACACCCAATCGTGGCTGATAAGCCGAACACCAGGAAGGTGTTCAATCAATAAAAATCTGAAGGTTGTGAGGTACAGCCCATCGGGCCTGGAAGGGATAAATGTCCGCCGTGGCTCTCGCACGCCGACATGATTGTTTAGGTCAGGGTCTGCCGGAGATAACCGGCCACGTCGCCAATGAAGCGATGCACTGACGCTTCTGCAATCCGGTGGAGGACGATCGCGTTCATGGTTCTGCCCACTGCCCCGAAAGGCGGTTCGTACACTCCGGAAAAATCCAACTGCGTTTCGGTCGAGGTTAGCGGGTACACCGAAAGCTCGCCCTTCATCAGCGGAAACAATCCCGGCAGAGTCGCGGCCTCCCACTCCAGCAGCAACCGCATGCTGGGAGTGGAAGGGGCGTCAGCAACCTTTTCCTCAATGCTTTTTATGGAAATATGGATGTCGGTCTTCACGCCAATACCGCCAAAATCGACGTGCAGTTCAGCCGCGACGGATTGTGCCCGGGAGGCGGCGGCCGTCGTGGCCGACTGGAATACAGTGAGCGCATTCTGCCGCAATGCGTCACGGACCCGCTCGTAGGGACGGTTCACATAGTCGTAGCTGCGAATTTCACGTGCCGTACTCATGGTTCCGTCGAGCTGCACCGCCAGCCTTCCGCTCGCGGTCACGGAAACTTTACCATAGCCTGCCCGCCGTGGAATTCGATCCCGGGGCGTGCGTTTCCGAAAACATGGTACTTGCGTTTCGCTGTATTATGGCTGCCGCCCGACTTCAAGCGCACTCTTGCGGTGGAGACGGAGGCGAGGTCCGCACGAAGCGTGAGGAGGCTGGATGTCTCAGATTGACGTCCCGTTGGTGCGCGGGAGTTTTGGACAGACACGGCGCGCCGACAATTGGTGGGTACAGCCCCTGGTTGTGTTTCTTGGTTTGTCGACATTCATCGGTTACTCCACTTGGGCCGCTCTGCAAGGGACGCATTTCAGGTTCGGCCCCTATCTTTCTCCGTTTTATTCTCCGGTATTGTTCGGCCCCGAGGGTTGGTTCGGCCCTAACCCGGCGTGGATTCCCGCCTGGGTCACTGGCGCGATGCTGATCCTATGGGCGCCGGGTGGATTCCGGGTGACCTGCTACTACTATCGCGGGGCCTACTACAAAGCTTTCTGGGCCGATCCGCCTTCTTGTACCGTGGGTGAGCCAAGGAAGACGTATCTCGGCGAGCGATCGTTTCCTTTGATCCTGCAAAACGTACACCGCTATTTTCTCTACCTGGCACTCGTGTTTCTCGTGATCCTGGCGCGGGACGTGTGGGATGCCTTCTGGTTCGACGGACACTTCGGCATCGGAGTTGGGACGCTGGTTCTGCTGACGAACCTCGTACTGCTGAGCTCCTACACCTTCGGCTGCCACTCACTGCGTCACCTGGTGGGCGGATTTCGCGATCGCTTGGCCGGAGCGCCGGTCCGCAGGCGTGTTTACGACTGCGTCAGTTGCATGAACCAGCGCCACATGCTGTTTGCCTGGTGCAGCCTGTTCTCGGTGGGGTTCTCTGATTTGTATGTGCGGATGTGCTCGATGGGTATCTGGCACGATTGGAGGATCGTCTAGTGAGCGAGTACATCACGCATGAGCACGATGTTCTCATCATCGGCGCTGGGGGCGCCGGTCTGCGGGCCGCCATCGAGGTGTCAGCCGCAGGCGCCAAGGTCGCGGTGATTTCGAAATCGCTTCTCGGCAAAGCCCACACCGTGATGGCCGAAGGTGGCGTTGCCGCGGCGATGGGAAATGTGGACGACCGGGACAGTTGGCGGGTTCACTTTTCCGACACCATGCGCGGCGGTCAATACTTGAGCAACTGGCGGATGGCCGAGCTGCATGCCCAGGAAGCTCCAGCGCGGGTGCGCGAATTGGAGGCTTGGGGCGCGCTTTTTGATCGCACCAAGGACGGTCGAATTCTGCAACGGAACTTCGGCGGGCATCGCTATCCACGGCTTGCCCATGTAGGCGATCGTACCGGCCTCGAAATGATCCGCACCCTGCAAGACCACGGGATCCATCTGGGGCTCGACGTTTTCATGGAGCACACCGTCGTCACGCTGCTGAAGGACGGCGGTCGCATCTCGGGGGCGTTTGGATACGACCGCGAGCGCGGACGATTTCACGTGTTTCGCGCCAAAGCCGTGGTGCTGGCGACTGGAGGAATTGGCCGGGCTTTCAAAATCACCAGCAACAGTTGGGAATATACGGGGGACGGCCATGCGCTCGCCTACGACGCCGGTGCGGCCCTCATGGACATGGAGTTCGTGCAGTTTCATCCCACGGGAATGATTTGGCCGCCCAGCGTGCGCGGCATCCTGGTGACGGAAGGAGTTCGCGGCGAGGGAGGGGTACTGCGCAATCGGAATGGCGAGAGATTCATGTTCAAAGATATTCCGCCGCTGTACGTGAACCAGACCGCCGACACGGAAGAAGAAGGCTGGCGCTACACCCAGGGAGACAAGAATGCCCGACGCCCGCCCGAACTGCTGACCCGCGACCACGTGGCTCGCTGCATCAGGCGGGAGGTTCGAGAGGGACGGGGCAGCCCTCATGGCGGCGTGTTCCTCGACATTGCATGGATCAAGGAGAGGATTCCGAACGGAGCAGAGTACATAAAAAAGAAGCTGCCCAGTATGTATCACCAGTTCAAGCAGCTTGCCGACATCGACATTACCCAGGAGGCGATGGAAGTGGGTCCGACGACTCACTACATGATGGGAGGTGTCAGGGTGGATGGCGATTCCCAAATGTCGGACGTGCCAGGCCTGTTTGCAGCCGGAGAGTGTGCGGCAGGTCTGCATGGTGCCAACCGCCTCGGCGGAAATTCACTCTCCGATTTGTTGGTCTTCGGCAAGCGGGCAGGTCAGTACGCTGCAATCTATGCAAAGGAGAATTCCCTGGGTGCCGTGAAGACGGAAGAACTGGCATCTGCGGAAAAATGGTCGCTGCAGGCCTTCGAGCACAAGGGAACCGACAATCCGTACACCGTGCAACACACCTTGCAGGAGGTGATGCAGGACTTGGTGGGCATCGTTCGTCAGGAACAGGAGATGTTGGAGGCGCTCGAACGTATTCGAGAGTTGAAAGCTGCCAGCGAGCGAGTCAGCGTGGATGGAAACCGGGAATACAACGCGGGCTGGCACACGGCGATCGACTTGCACAGCCTGTTGACCGTGGCGGAAATTGTTACTCGTGCAGCGCTGGATCGGAAAGAGAGCCGCGGTGCGCATTTCCGCGATGATTTTCCCGCCAAGGACGAGCAGTACGGCGGCTTCAACATCGTGGTGCGTAAAGGCGCCGGTGGAGAAATGCAACTCACCCATGAACCCATCCCCCCGATGCGACAGGATCTGCGGGAAATCATTCAGGAGATGAAGTAATGGCGACGGCCACGTTTCGGATATGGCGCGGCGAAAGGGGCCAGGGTAAGTTCCAGGACTACACATCAGAAGTGTCCGAGGGCATGGTGGTCCTCGACGCCGTGCATCAGATCCAGGCAGAACAGGCCGGTGACATGGCGGTTCGCTGGAACTGCAAAGCCGGCAAATGCGGCTCGTGCTCGGCTGAAATTAACGGCATGCCCAAATTGATGTGCATGACGCGGCTGAACAGCCTTCCGCTGGATAAGCCCGTGACCGTCGAACCCATGAAAGCATTTCCGCATGTAAAAGACCTGGTCACGGACGTATCGTGGAATTACGAAGTAAAAAGACGCATCCCGAAGTTTCAGCCGAGGAAGCCCGACGCCCCCGATGGCACCTGGCGCATTGCCCAGGAGGACGTCGAGCGGGTACAGGAATTTCGAAAGTGCATCGAGTGCTACCTCTGTCAGGATGTTTGCCACGTCTTGCGCGACCATCACATGCACGACCAATTTATTGGTCCGCGATTCCTGGTATATACGGCTGCGCTCGAAATGCATCCCTTGGACGTCGGAGACCGGGTCGGAGATCTCAGAAGTCAACTCGGCATAGGCCTCTGCAACATCACCAAGTGCTGCACCAAGGTTTGTCCTGAAAGTATCACGATCACCGATAACGCGATCATCCCGCTCAAGGAACGCGTTGTTGACCGCTTCTTCGATCCGCTGTCCAGGCTCTTCCGAGTCTTCAGCAATTCGAAGAGTTAGGAGACGTTATGCATTTCGAATTGAAATCCATTTCCGAGCAGAGTATTCCCGAAGCCCTTGCAAAGGTCGAACGCTACCGGCTGTTGAATGAACCCAGCCTCGCGGAGAGCATTTGTCTCGATATTTTGGCCATTGTGCCCGATCAGCAGGAGGCGCTGATTTCGCTTCTCCTCGCGCGAACCGACCAGTTCGATGCTCACGCGAATGTGAAAGCCGCACACGAGGTCCTCGGACAAATCAAGGGAAACTACGAGCAGGCCTATTACCATGGCATCATCTGGGAACGCTTGGGAAATGCGCGCATTCGCCGCGGTGGCTCTGGAGCCAGCGCATCCGCCTATCACGCGCTGCGAGAAGCGATGGATCACTATGAGAAGGCGATGACTTTTGCGCTCCCCGGAAACGACGATGCCATCCTGCGATGGAACACCTGCGCGCGCGTGATCATGCAGAATCCGCAGATCCGGCCGACTCCTGAGAATGAGGCCTCGGAATCGTGGGAGCATGACGAGGCCGGCTCTAGAATCGCGGATGCTTAGCACGAGATACAGTCCGTCACCGCGTTAGAAGTATGCAGCCGTGATTGAGGGCGATAGGAAACTGCTCCGATACGCCAGTCACAACCATGATGAATCTCTACGCGCAAGCCTCTAGCCCGCGACGGCATGGCCCAGGGAAATGTTATGGGGACGGCGAAAAAGGTGCCGGTGAAATCGATTCCAAGCAGTGAAAACCAAGAGGCAGCGCTTTTTGTGCCTTAATGCGCCCGAAGAGAAAGATCATTTTGCGGTAAGTGCAAAGGAAGAAATGGTAGGCACGAGGAGACTCGAACTCCTGACCTCTACCGTGTCAAGGTAGCGCTCTAACCAACTGAGCTACGCGCCTAAACCGTGCGGCATTGTTATTTTACCCGGGCTTTGGGGTTTTTCCAAATCGCTGCCGCCGGCGTTCGAATGAGAGCATCTCGATGTTACAGTGAATCGGCTGAGGCTTCCTGCAGCACTTGCGTCAGATACCGGCCGTAGCCGCTCTTCATCAGCGGTTCTGCCAGTCGCGCGAGTTCCCCCGCCGAAATGAATCCCATGCGAAACGCGACTTCCTCCGGACAGGCGATCTTTAATCCCTGCCGCTTTTCAAGGGTCGCAATGAACATGGCGGCCTCCAGCATTGAGTCGTGGGTTCCCGTATCGAGCCACGCGGTTCCTCGTCCCAGGCGCGCCACCTTCAGCTCACCGCGTTCGAGATAAATTCGATTCAGGTCCGTGATCTCCAATTCGCCCCGCTTGGAGGGACGTAGCGATCTCGCATAATCCACCACGTTCCCATCGTAGAAATAAAGTCCAGTCACGGCATAGCGCGATTTCGGCGCGGTCGGCTTCTCTTCCAGGCTGATGACCGATCCTTTATTGTTGAATTCCACGATGCCGTAGGCGGTGGGATCCTGCACGGCATAGGCGAAGATCATGGCGCCCTGGGTCACCTTCGCGGCTTCCTGCATCCACTTCGCCAGGTTATGCCCATAGAAAATGTTGTCGCCGAGGATCAACGCGCAGGGTTCTTGCCTGACGAAGTCTGCGCCGATGAGAAATGCCTGCGCGAGTCCCTCCGGCTTTGGCTGTTCCGCATATTCAATGTGGATGCCCCACTTCGCTCCATCGCCTAGCAAGTCGCGAAAGCGTGGCACGTCGGTCGGGGTGGAGATCAGCAGGAATTCGCGGATCCCTCCCAGCATCAGCGTGCTCAGCGGGTAATAAACCATCGGTTTGTCGTAAACGGGTACTAATTGCTTGCTGATCGCAAGCGTGGCTGGATAGAGCCGGGTGCCTGAGCCACCCGCCAGGATTATGCCTCGCACGCTAAATTCCTGTCTCCGTAATTTGTGTCGATCCAGTTGCGATAGGCGCCGCTCGTGACTTCTTGAACCCATTCCGGACGATCCAGGTACCATTGCACCGTCTTCCGGATGCCGCTCATAAACGTCTCACTCTGCTTCCATCCCAACTCTCGCTTGAGCTTGGAACAATCCACTGCGTAACGGCGGTCATGGCCGGGACGGTCCTTCACGTAATGGATGAGCGATGCGTGTGGTGCTCCTCCCGGATGAAGTTCATCCATGATGGTGCAGATCGCTTGCACCACGTCAATATTCTTCATCTCGCTCTCGCCGCCGATGTTGTAAACCTCGCCCGGTGCGCCTTTGGCGAGCACCAGCGCAATGGCCTCGCAATGGTCCCCGACGTACAGCCAGTCGCGCACGTTCAGGCCGTCTCCGTAAACCGGCAACAGCTTTGCGCTCAGCGCATTCAGGATCATCAGGGGAATCAGCTTTTCTGGAAACTGATACGGTCCGTAATTATTGGAACAGTTCGTGGTGAGTGTCGGAAGACCATAAGTGTGAAAGTACGCGCGAACCAGGTGATCCGAACTCGCTTTCGACGCCGAATACGGGCTATTAGGCGCATACGAGGTATTTTCGCAGAAGCCCGGATCGTTCGGACCAAGCGAGCCGTAGACCTCGTCGGTCGACACGTGCAGGAACCGAAAGCCTTGTTGTTGCTCGGCGCTCAGTTTGCGCCAGTGTTTCAGGGAAGTGTCGAGCAATCGGAAGGTTCCCAGGACATTCGTCTGAATGAATTCTTCCGGGCCGACGATCGAGCGATCGACGTGGCTCTCCGCGGCGAAATTGATGATCGCACTGGGACGATGGCGCGTGAGTAGTTCTGTGACCAGATCGGCGTCTTCAATGCCGCCGTTCACAAAGATGTGGTCCGGATGCTCGCGAATCTCGCTGAGATTGCCGAAATTGCCGGCGTAGGTGAGCTTATCGAGATTAATGACTCGATCTCCCGCGGCGATCCGCTGCAATACGAAATTCGAGCCAATGAAACCGGCGCCCCCGGTCACGAGCATCGTTCTACTCAATCTCCGCTCCTTGTACGTTCATCCCGCGGGATTCGCTAGGGAAACAAATACGCCTTCTGCAGCGAAACGCCCTCGGCATCTTTCCTGGAAAGCACCGGATCCGCCTCTATCGGCCACGTGATGCCCAGTCCAGGATCATTCCATAGGATGCACTGCTCGAATTGCGCAGCATAGAAATCGGTTGTTTTGTAAGCTACTTCCGCCCGGTCCGACAAAACCAGGAACCCATGCGCGAAACCCGGTGGAATCCACAATAGTCGCTTGTTTTCATCGTTCAATTCGTATCCGGCCCACTGGCCGAAGGTGCTCGATGATTTGCGCAGGTCGACCGCGACATCGTAGATGCGGCCTTGCAGGGCGCGCACCAGCTTTCCCTGCACATTGTGCGCCTGGTAATGCAGTCCGCGCAGAACGCCTTTCGTGGAAGACGATTGATTGTCCTGCACGAAATGCTCCGGAATTCCCAGTTCACGGAATTCTCGTTCGTTGTAGCTCTCAAAAAAGAACCCGCGCTCGTCCCGAAAGACTCGCGGAGATAAGAGCTTTACACCGCCTAGCACTGCTTCTTCGACGACTATGGTCGTTCTCCTTGTAATTTTCGCGTCTCTCCCGGATGCAGAACCGAGAGCGTCTCCGCAAGCTGGTCGCGCCAGTGGGGAAGCCGGAATCCAAACGTCATGGCAAACTTATCATTCGACAGCCGCGAGTTCTTCGGCCTCTTGGCCGCTGTCGGGTAATCTTCGGTGCGAATCGCTTCCACCATCGGGACGCGTTCAAGCTCTGCCAGGCGAAAGATCTCGCGCGCGAAGCCACACCACGAAACATCGCCTTCCGACGACATATGATACAAACCCGAAGCATCGTTGCCGGTATTATGCTCCCGCACGATACGCGCAGTCGCCCGCGCGATCGCCGCGGCCGAGGTTGGCGACCCGAACTGGTCGTCCACCACCTGCAGCCGGTCCCGCTCTCCCGCCAACTTCAGCATGGTCTTCACAAAGTTGGTTCCCTGCGGACTGAAAACCCAACTCGTTCGCAACACGATATACCGGGCATTGCTCGCCTCAATCGCGCGTTCCCCTTCCAATTTGCTTTTCCCATACTGGTTCTGCGGATTGACGACATCTTCCTCTTCGTAAGGCGAAATCTTCATCCCGTCGAAAACGTAATCGGTCGAGTAGTGTACTAGCAAAGCGCCGAGCCGCTGCGCCTCCTCCGCCATCACCCCGGGAGCACCGGCGTTGATCGCGAAGCAGTCGTCCACCTGCGTCTCAGCACGGTCCACCGCGGTGTACGCCGCCGCGTTCAGAATTAACGAAGGGGAGCATTCCCGAATCACGGCGCGAATCGCGTCGGGATCACGCAGGTCACACTGCTCTCGCCCAACAGGCATGATCGCGCGAGGCTCCCATAGCTCTCGAAGCTCGGTTCCGACCTGCCCATTCGCTCCGAAGAGTAGAATCTTCATTCTTATCCCTCCGCCGGTTGGCACGTACGCATCGGCTCCCGCCCTCTTCGCCGCGCATCCAATGCCAAAACATCATAATTTGGCGCTTGTCAGGGTAGCCGGGTAAAATGAAGAGAAAGCTCGGGTTGGGGTTGCCTGGTCCAGTTTGTATGCGGGCCGCGGAGCAAACCGGCCCGAATCACGTATGCGACAAATCGCAGAAAACAATCTCGGCAGCGTCGCTCCCCTGGAGGAGACCAGCGCCAACCGAAGAGATCTGTCCTTCCTTGATTTGCTGCTTATCCTGCTACGCCGTAAGGCTTTTCTCCTCAAAGTCACAATCATAGCGGCGGTTGCAGGCGCGTTGATATCCCTCGTCCTTCCTTCGTGGTACACCGCGGAATCGACACTCGTTCCTCCTCAGCAAAGTCAGTCCCTCGGCAACATGCTCTTGACGCAACTAGGCGGCCTGGGCAGCCTGGGCAGCCTCGCCAGCGGTTCGCTCGGGTTGAAAAACCAGGCGGACATGTATGTCTCCATGCTGAAAAGCCGCACCGTGGAAGACGCAGTGATCAACAAATTTGACCTGATGAAGGTCTACCGGGTAAAGGTTCTTTCCGATGCCCGCAAGCGGTTGGAATCGAACAGCACGATCGTAGCAGGCTCGAAGGATGGACTGATCCGCGTCTCGGTGGAGGATCGCGATCCCAAGCGCGCCGCCGATATGGCCAACGCATATGTTGAGGAGTTCCGGCGCCTCAACTCGAGCCTGTCGTTTAGCGAAGCGTCACAGCGGCGCCAGTTTTTCCAGGAACAATTAGTCTCTGCGAAAGAAAGTCTGTCCAACGCCGAAGAGGCTTTGAAGGAGACTGAACAAAGAACAGGATTGGTGCAAGTAGACAGCCAGGCAAAAGCCCTGGTGCAATCGGCAGCCTCGATTCGCGCCGAGATCGCCGCCAAGCAAGTACAGCTGCAGACCATGAGCAGCTTTGCCACCAGCGAGAATCCTCAATATCAATTGGTCCGTCACCAGATCGATGCGCTGGAGGCACAACTGAAACTACTCGGCGGGTCGGAGCAGGGTTCCGATGTCGACATGGTGGCTCTGCGTGGCAAGATCTCTCAGGTCGGCCTCGACTACCTTCGCAAATACCGCGACGTCCGCTATTACGAAACGATTTTCGAGTTGCTCTCCAAGCAATTTGAGATCGCCAAACTCGACGAAGCCCGGCAGGGCACGGTTCAGGTGGTCGACCGGGCGGTTACGCCGGATCGGCGATCGTTTCCCAAGCGAACACTGATCACCGCGCTCTCCCTGGTTCTCGGTTTCCTGTTTGCTGTGGCTTGGGTCTTCTTCTCGGAATCACTGTCGCGCGCCGAACCGGAAGATCAAGCGAAGATGGCAGATCTTCGCAATCTCTTGTGGCCCCGGCGCTCGGCCTCGTAAAGGTTACGCTCTGCGGCTCGTCGATCCCGAAAGATCAAGCATGCCTGCTTCGGAGTAGGCTTCCTGGTTCCTTTGCTCCCGCTCGTCGTCGGAGAACCAGCCCCACTTCCGGAAGTAGCGAAACGCCGATGCGGCATGATGGCCCAACAGATGCGAATCTCTGTATGAGCCCCTCTGGTATCCGTGATGGATCGACACCTCGGGAAAGAACACGGTTTGCGCTACGGTCCCGACTCGGCGGCAAAGATCGACGTCTTCCATGTACATGAAGAAACGTTCGTCGAAAAGGCCGACGCGGCGCAAGACGTCGGTCCTTAGAAACATGAAGCAGCCCGAAAGCGAAGGCACCACGCGCGGAACTCTCAGATCGAGATCGCTTAACATGTAATGCCTGATACGCTTTTGAAACAAGTTTTGCGCCCAGGCGCCGCCAAAGCGCCGAACAATCAGATCCAGGGGACTGGGAAGCCGTTTGCACAAGTGTTGTTCCTGGTTGTCCGGATAAAGAACCCTGGGCATCACCAGGCCAATCTCCGGATTCGCTTCCATGAAGGCGTACAGTGTCGGTAGAACCTCCGGGCCAAAATACACATCCGGATTTAGAACGAGGTGGTATCTCGATTTTGCCAGCGACTCCCGCAATGCGAGATTGTGTCCCGCGCCAAAGCCGAGATTGCGTCCCGTGGAGACATAGCTCGCATTCATATCCTCGACAACCCGCTGCAACTTCCGGTGCGGAGAATTGTCGATCACGCTGAGTTGGGCTTTGAGCGTTCCGGAAGTACAACTTCGGATGGCTTCCCTTACTTGGTCGGGATCCGAGTTGTACAACACCATCGAAGCCCGAACTTCACATACAGCAAAGGAGTTATAAGACATAGAGGGACGATCGAATAACCTCTCGATTGTACAATGAGCAGGCCGGATCATGCCTGCTTGCACGAACTTCTAACACTGAGCAGCACTACTCTTGGCGAACTGTAAACCATGGTTTTTAGAATAGAAAATAGCGGGAGCATGGATACAGAGAAGCAGCCCACGAGCGGATTAACCAGCAATTCTGCTGAAAAAGATGAGAAAGATTCTGCCCGAGTTGCCGCCATCTTGGTGCTCTATCAACCAGAAGCAAAGCTCCTCGATCGACTTCTGCAAAGCCTTGCCGGCCAAGTCGACCAGATTCTGATAATAGACAACTCTCACCCGACTTCGCCGGAGCTTCTCTCCCGTTTTCAAGAACATGGCAGTATTTTTTATAAAGCCCTGAACGAGAACCGGGGAATCGCCGCCGCCCAAAATATTGGTATCCGGGAGGCCTTTGCGAGGGATTGTTCCCACATACTGCTACTGGACCAAGATAGTGCTCTTCCTAGCCAAATGGTGGCGGATCTGCTGAAAGCCGAGGGCCAGCTGCTCTCGGCAGGTGCTCCGGTTGCCGCTGTCGGTCCTGTTTTTCGCGATGAAAAAACGGGGGAATTGTCTCCCGCGATTCGCCATCGCCTGCTGCACGTGCGCAAGTTGAAAATCACCGTTGCGCAAACCAAACCTACCGAAGCGGATTATTTGATCTCCTCCGGCTCCTTAATTCGCACCTCGGTGCTTCGCCAGGTCGGAACCATGCGCGAGGAACTTTTTATCGATTGGGTCGACATTGAGTGGGGACTGCGAGCCCGGGTTCACGGACTGCTATGTTTCATGGTGCCCACCGTGGTCATGACGCACTCCATCGGAGACGCATCGGTCCGCGTCCTGAGCAAGCGCATCAACCTGCATAACGACACCCGCAACTACTACATTGTCCGCAACGCCACCTATCTGCTCCGGATGCCGGACATGGGTTGGAGTTGGCGCACAATAACGTTCTTCAAGATTCCACAGTATGTGGTCTTTTACTCGTGGCACTCCGAGCATCGATGGTCGAGTGTCCGCTTACTTCTGCGAGCTGTCGCGGACGGGTTGCGCGGAAAGGTCGGTCGCATCCGCTAACTCATGTTCTACGGCATCGTTTACGGATTAGCACTCGCGGGTGTCGGCATATGCATCGTCGGCGACCCCAAGTGGCGCGTAGCGCTGCAGAAGATCTTCTTTGCCCTGCTGCTCGGATTCCTCATTCTCTTCGCCGGAATCCGCAGCGCGAACATCGACCGCGATTATCTGAACTACCTCTCCTGGTTTGCGGAAATCTCCACCGGCCCCCTCACGCTCTTCGACTGGATCAAGGATCCGGCCTTCGTCTTCATCTCTTTTCCGTTCGCAAGACTCGGCTTTAACTATGCCATCGCCCTGACCATCATCGTCGCAATCGCCTTGATCGCGAAACTGCATTTCGCCCGCATCACCAGCGACCCGCGGTGGCTCACCCTGTTCTTCTACATCTTTGTCTGCCGATTCTTCCTCGATCAGGAAATGACCGCTATCCGTGCGGCCGCGGCGATTCCTTTCATGTCGATGAGCATCCTCTTCGCCTATCGGCGCAAGAACATGGAGTCCGTCCTCATGTTGCTCGTCGGCCTCGCCTTCCACCTCTCGGCGATCGCCGCTCTCCCCATCCTGGTTCTCATCTGGTTTGGTGTGCGCTTCCGCTCCGTCTGGTGGATGATCGTACTCGTGCCTTCGGGAGTTGCTCTTTATTTCAGCCTGCGCGGCTTGTTGGAAGCGGTCGCGACCTTCTCGCGATTCGCCCCCTACCTCAGCGACAATCCAGAAGTCGAGATGCAGTCGATCAACCTGTTCTCGATCTACCTCATTGCCCACGTGCTGGTGCTGGTTTACGTCGTATTCCGCTATTGGAAGGAGTTGAGTGATGAAGAGCGCCTGGTCACGTTCTGCTCGGGCTTCGGGGTCTTCGGCCAGCTTGTTCTCTTCAGTAACGATATTCTGGCGCTGCGCGTCGCCGAGCTGTTCGCCCTCTTCGATATCCTGTTGTTCCTGATTCCGTTCCGCCACGCCAGGCGTATGTTTACGATCGCATATCTTGGTTTCCTGGTCCTTCTCGGTGCCGCACTCTTCGCTTCCACCGTCCGGATCATGAAACCCTATGACTGGATCTTCAGTTCCGTCAGGAAGCCGACCGGAACTCTTCAGACCCTCGAGAGCAGGCATCCTGGCGCTTGCGCCGAATCTCTATCGGAAACATGCGAAACAAATCGCCGGTCCATCCACGTGGTCCGGTTGGTGAAAGTTTTCCTCTACCCGGCGGAATCCGAAATGCTTCAGGCAGTCTACGATCCCCGTCCGCGACATCCAGTAACTGAACGGCGCCGTACCCCCGCAGAATCCCAACCGTTTTAGTCCCAGCCCATAGCGCTGCTTCACTCGTTTGTACGCGAAGCCCTCGAATTCCGCTGGCTCTTCCGCCCCAAAGCGCTTGTAGCCGTAGAAAGTCCGTTTGCCCAGGATCTTCTCGTCGTAATAATGCGTCCAGATCAGGGCCCGGTCACTCGCGCGCGCGATCAGGGAGATCAGCTCGGCGGGATTCTGCATGTGGTAAAGAACGCCGCTCGCAATGCAGCAATCGAACTTCGAGGAAGACGCCTTCAGGAATTGAACGAAATCACCGAGCAGAAAATTGCATTTCTCCAACCGATAGAGATCTTTCACAATCAGGCATTTCAGGAAGGCGCGCGAATTTGCCTCAAGCGCCAGGACGTGCTTGGCTCCCATGCGCTCCATCATGAACGAGTGGCCGCCTTCGAGGGGACCAAGCTCGAGCACCGTCTTGTTGCGAAAATCGAACTCCTCGTTGGCCCATGCGATCCGCGGATCCTCGAACAGAAGGCTCTTCCCCGAGGCAAGCTCGACGTTATCCACCGAGGGAAGGGCAGAAGCCCATTCCCCTTCGAACAACCGAACCGCGTTTGCCGGCGAAGGATACTCCCGCGAGTACTGCGCAAGGACGTTGGCGGTCAGCCGGCCGTTACGGGATCTCATAGACCCGAAATTACCGCCAACGAGGCGCCTGCGATGGCCAATTGCGAAGCAATCTGTGTCCAGTCACGCAGGTTGCGCTGGAAGGTCCCAGTCGCTAGCTTCGTCGGCACCACCAGCGTATCGCCAGGGAGCACTCGAATGTCATAGAACCCTCCCCGCCACAGGCCCGACGTATGCTTCTTATCCACCACCGAGCCGTCAGCACGCACCAGCAGGATGTGTTTCAGATCTGCGGTCTGCGTGGCACTCCCTGCAAGGCGCAAATAATGTTTCACGTTCGTTCCCGGCAGGTAGACATAAGAGCTTTGCCGGTAGACCGCTCCGATCACGTTCACCATGTCGAGCCGCTGCGGAATCTTGACGCGGTCGCCATCTTCCAGAGGGATGTCCGGCAGGTCCTGGATCGAATTATCCGTCGGGCGGGTCTCCAGCACCACCCGGCCCGAAGCTCGCACCGTCCTCAAGTTGTTGGCCATTTGCTGTTGCGCAGCGCTTTGTGCCGCAATTGCCGGCGCGTCTTCCGGATGTCCGGCGATATCCGCGGAATTGCGCTGCTGCACCTCGATCACCATCGCCTGCGAGGTCTCATCCACGAATGCCTGTTGCTGCTGTCGTGCCGACTCGCGGGTAAGAATCGTTCCGAAAAGATAAGCGTTCGGCGTGAGATTCCCGGCCCGCCGCAACACGGAACGCAGGGTGTCACCCGGCTCAATACGATACACGCCAGGCGCCCGGATCTCTCCCTCAACCGTCACGAACCGCGTTTGTTCGTCGCGGGGCACCGAAATATCGCGTTGCGAAAAAATCGTCAGGATGTCGCCCGGCTGCAGCTCGATGTTCTGCGACTCGTCTCCCGACAGCGCTTTTCCGAGATTGAAGCTGAGAAGGTGCGTCGTCAGATCGACCGGATTGATGCGTTGTACCACCGCGTAATCCCAGTTGATCTCCGGCGCGCTCAGCTTTATGACATTCTTCTCTTCTTTGACCTGGTTCTCGGAAATATGTTCTTCCCTCGTCCCAGGACGTGTCGAGCGCGGCCCGGTTGTCATCTGCTGCTGCTGTTGCAAACGCGGCGGCATGGCGTAAGGATTCTGCTCTTTTACCGCGATCTGTCCCTTCCAGAAATCCGGCGTGAGCAGGAACTCGCGATTCGGAATCAAGTCCCGGATCCGCATGCCCGGGCGATAGGGATACCGTCCGGGGACAGCGACATTGCCGCGCAAAATTACCGCATTCTCGATCTTCGGGGAGAGCGAAACAATGCGAATGATGTCGCCATCCCGCAGCGGCGTCTTCATCGTCTCGTCGTTCAACGGCAGCTCGGCAACGCTGCGAGAGGCGTGATCCTTGATCCGCTCGATCATGACCTGGTTGCCGTCCGCCACCGTGGAAAGTCCGCCGGCAGCCGCAATTTCCTCGCCCAGGGTGGTTGATTTTCCCAGCTCGTAAATCGCCGGCACCCGCACTGCCCCGGCAATCGCGACCTGCGGGCCGACGGCCGGGATGAAAATCACGTCCTGCGGCTGCAACGGCACGTCCTGCGAACTGTCGCCGCGCAGCAGAAAATCATAGAGATCGAAATGGCTGATCGTCTGACCGGCGCGCTTCAGTTCGATGTTGCGCATGCTGCCTTGCGCCGAAGGACCCCCCGAAGTGAAGAGCGCATTCACCAGCGTCGACAGGGAACTGACCGTGTAATTGCCCGGCCGGCGCGCGAAGCCGGTTACATAGACCTGGATCGACCGCAGCCTCCCGAGCGAGACGCTGAGCTGGAAGTTCTTGTAATAATGTCCGATCGCCTCCGCGACCTTGTCGTGCAGCTGATCGTACTGGACGCCCGCCACGTTAACCGGGCCGACCCGCGGCAGGATGATGTTGCCTTCACGGTTCACCATCACCCGCGCATTCAGCGTTACCGGACCCCACACGCTCAGCACCAGCTCATCGCCGGGTCCCACGATATAGTTCCCGGTGATCGGAATCCGGTTTGCCTCCGCGAAGGTTGTGGGGGCATTCATGAAGAGTGCAGATCCGAAGATCGGCAGCCGCTTGCCAATCGAAATCTGTACGAAGTTCTGGAATTGGTTCTCGATCGCAGGTTGTTCGGGCGGCATCCTTTCCCGCAGGTTCGGATTCTGCTGCAGGTTCTGATCGCGTGCGCCGGTTGCGTTGTCCGGAGATTGCCCCGCGTTCACCTCATCGTTCTGAGAGCGGTCCGTGTCCGTCTGCTCCGCTCCGGCCTGGTTCTCCTGGGACGTGCCCTGCTGCGCGTTGCGGGATCCAGACAGGTCCGTGTCGATCGAAGTGTCGGTCGTCGAGTTTGTCTGAACGTTGCCTTGCGAAGACGAAGGAGAAGGGATCTGATTCGTCGTCTGCGAGCTGCAACTCGCGGAGTTCGGGTTGATCACGCAATCGTCGGAATTCGGACGCCCGCTGTTGTCTGGCATCATCTGCCCGGCCGCGAACGTTCCTGCGCACAGCAGCAAGCTTGCAAGGAAAGGTTTAATGACCATCGCTACGGAATCCTTATTCCCGAGTATACGGAAGCCGATCCGTGCCACCGAACGCATACCGTCATTGCTGGTGAGGAGAATAACTCAGCTGAAGGAACACGCCGAGGTTACGCTGCGGTTTGGCGGCGAGCACCGGTATGTTCCAACGCTCATACTGTAGCATCGGCGCAATCGTCCAACGGCCCTGAAAGCGGTACGAGTCTCCTAGGGAAACATCCGTCGTATGGCCTCCCTGCGGAATGAAATCGCGGTCGAGTGCTACCGAACGCCCGGTCAGCGAAACCGAATGCGTGCTCGAAAGCCAGTACTTCGCTTCTCCCCAGTAGGCCGTGGAATCGCGCCCGATCCAGGATCCGATGATGTTGCCGCGGTTCGTGTACCCATCGTGGTACGCGCCGTTGATGTAGAAGAAATCGCCGTGATATTGAGTGACCGACGCCGCATCCGACGACACGGCTTCCAACTTCACCTGCATCCGGGGAAGCTTGGGAAGCTTCACAAACTCGATCCCCGGCGCCAGGATCGACCGGTGGGGGGCGGACAATGGCGAGGGATCGTCATCGGTCATGAAGTCGCCGTAAAGCGCTACCCAGTTCCGCAGATAAGGCAGCCGGTAGCGGAAATCGAACTCTCCCCGCCGATCGCCCACATCGTTCGAGGATCCGGGAATCGTTGACAGATTGTCGCCCACGCTCGCAAATGCCTTGAAGAACGAGTGCAGGGTGAGCGGCCGGCCTTCGCCGGCGAATAGTACGGTCCGCGAAACCCCGAACTCGAGGTTCGGCGTGGGCTTCAAACTGATCTTCAGCCCCTGCACGAACGGGCGCCGCGGGTAGTGATGTCCTTCCGTTGCCCCCAGGAAAAATTCGGTTCTCACAGGACCCAGCCAATGCAAAAAGGAAGGCAGCACCAGAGGGGAGACCCGGTTGATCCGGAACATGTACATCGGATCGATGTTGTTGCTGATGAGCAACGCCGTGGAAGAATCAACCCCTTCCCACAAGCTCTGCTTACCGAAGGAAAATTGCCAGTCCTTTGCCGTCATACCCACGTAGGCATCGAGCAGCTCGAGGCGATTCGTGGTGCCTGGCGATTGAAAGTACGCATCCGGTACGCTATCTACGTTCGCCAGTAATTGCTGCACCGAAGGCGAGTACAGCCCCGGTGCCGCCGCGTTCTGGTATTCACCGCGAACCGAAACCTCAAAGCGTCCATAGGAAGCGCTTCCTTCCGCCCCGGTCTGGTCATTGAATCCTTCCTGGTAAGGCCGCCCGAAATCGTTATAGATAGTCTGGCCGAAATGGAAGCTGTCGTTCAATGGTGGTCCGGCTATTCCTTGGATCTGCGTGTAGACGCGATCGAGGCTGGCGGTCGGCTTCGGATCGTTGCCGTTCAAAATGCCCAGCTCATACGCGAAATCGCCGCTCAACGTAGCGTAGAGTTCGGCGGCCTCGCCTCCTTCGCTGACGACATTGTTATCCGACGCCTCCTGGAGCATGCGCGCGCACGTCATGCGCGTCCACGGCCGAAGTCCTAAAAATTCCGAATGAATGTACCCTAACGCAGCCAGTCTCTCGATCTCTTCATAAATCGGGGAATCCAGCGCCACATACGCGGACCCTACCGAACCCGGCGACCGGATCGTCGTTACCGACGACTTGCTGTGGTCATCCGGGGCCGTGTCAATCTCCGAAACCTCCGTCCCGCCCAGGTCGTCATTATGCCGGTGATGATAGACATATTCCCCGATCAGAAAACCTGCCGCTGTTCCTACAAGCGCATCCGACGGGGAATGATCGTGCCCGAGGACGCGCGCCGTGCTGACGCCGAGAGCGGTCCCGTAGGAGAGAATCCTCGTCAGCGTTCCGGGATATTCGTTCGCGATCACCGTGGCAATCGCCATCGACGCCACTGCATGCGTCGATGGAAACGCCCGTCCGCCGCTGGTGAAGAAATCTCCCGGATGCGATGGCGCAAACGGGCGCTGCCGCTGCGTGATCTCCTGCACCACTACATTGAAGATCACGCCGTCCACCGCAGCCTCCGTCGCCAGTCGTCCGGTCTCCGAAGCGTGCTCGTTTTTCACCGCGTGGCCATCGAAAAATAGGATTGCTCCCGCGCCTGCCAGTCCCGCGAGTCCAATGTTCGACAGCTGTGTACTGCGTTTGGCGAAGTTCGCCGATCCCGGAAGCCGCTGCACTGCATCGCGATCGGTCGCGATCGCAATCCCGGTTACCGCACCGAGCGGTAGTAACCACGCCAGGTCCTTGTATTGAATGCGTAAAGGGCTCGTCCATATGCCGACTTGATCGTGAGCTACTCCGGCCAGAAACAGCTTGGAAGCTCTCCCGATACTCTCTGACGAGGAAGAATCCTGTGCTGCGGATTTCTGCGAATCCTCGCTCGACGACTGCGCCAAAACGTTATCGTGCGGCCACAAAAGTGATGCAAAAACCAGGATTACTGGCACCATTGTTTGAGCGCTGTTCCACAGTTTGGTTCCCATCGCGAGCAATGATCCCTTATTCATACAATTCCTATTTTGTCGTGCTATAACCTGCTTCTCAGTCATGCATCGCCTTTACGCGCTGATCCGAATTCTCCGGCTTAGATGTTCAGCCTCTCACATCGTTTGCGACCTTTCACCATGACGAATTGTTCATATCAGAAGTCTTCAACAGTTTGCGAGAGACAACGCCGCACTCTTGTTCGCATCCAATTGCTTAACTGAATTCCAATTTGGAAATTGTAGAAAACTATGCAGCTGTCAACAGGAAGGACGCACATCTATACTCGACGTCATTGCTCCTGCGTTCTGTTGATTCAGGGCTCACATAGATGACATTGAGTCACGTATCCGTGCTCCTAGCCCCACTCCAGGCGCCTTTGGTAGCAACTTCGGTCGGAGCAGCTCTGACCATCGTTGTCCGAAAATACGGGTTGCGCTTTCAATGGTGCGGGCGCCCACTCGTGCACCACACGCATAACCGCCCGGTTCCGCGTCTCGGTGGTATTGCAGTGTATGTTGCCATCCTCACCGGCGGCATCACCACTGGTTTCATATTCGGCTTTCATACCTTAGCAGCAGCGCTCCCGATCCTGCTTGCGGCGCTGCCGGTACTCGCAATCGGGGCCTACGACGATCTGTGGCACGCGTCGCCGAAAACCAAAATCCTCGCTCAACTCGCCGCGGTGGCGATTCTGCTGGCCGCGAATTGGGGAATTGGGCAGCACACAAGTGTGGGGCGCGGGTTGCTGCTGGTTTTGTGGATCCTGCTCACCACCAACTCCTTCAATCTCATCGACGGTGTCGATGGTCTCGGGTCCGGGACTGCCATCATCATCGGCTCCGGCTTGGCGATCATCAACTTCGCGGCCGGCAACGTCCCGCTCGGCTTGCTGTCGTTGCTCCTCGTGGCTGCGTCGATCGGATTCCTGCCATTCAATGTCAGCGGACCAAGAATCTTCCTTGGAGATTGCGGCAGCCTGTCGCTCGGATTCATCCTTGCCGCCATCGCCTTTGAAACCCCGTACAACTCCAAGCTCACTTGGACCGCCGTGCTGGCTTTCGGATATCCCATCACCGAAACTTTGTTCACCATGGTTCGCCGCACCCTCAAAGGGCGCCCGCTGTACCAGCCCGATCGTGAACACTTTCACCACAAGCTGCGCAACGCGGGGTTCTCCATCCTCAGCACGGCTCTCGTGCTCTGCCTCATCGCGCTCGCGTTCGTCAGCCTGGCGGTCATGATCGAGCTTGGTTGCCCTGCCTGGTTCTGCGTGGCTTGCGGCGTCGTCTTGTTCCTTACCGTCGGAAAGAGCTTCGGCTATCTCCGTTGGCGCAGCGTGTCGCAGCTCCGTCACGTTCTGCGGCGTTCGCAGGAAGAGGAAGAGCTTCCCGAAATTGCCGGATACCTCCCCTATAAGTAGCGCGTCGCCGGCTGCGGCCTGTGAAATGCAACAGGCTTTTCATCTGCGTGTCATCCCCGCGTAACACAATTCGGCAACTATGTATGCATGCAGGTTCCATTGCCTCCTGCGGGTCCTGGGTTGGGTCGGCGGAACGGTCCGGCATACGATACGTTGCTTCTTTCGGATGTACACCTTGGATCGGATATCAGCCGCGCGCGTGAGGCCTTGGCGCTGCTCGAATCCTGCAGCTATCGCCGCCTCATCCTTCTCGGCGATATCTTTTCCGACCTCAACTTCGGCCGTCTCAACGGCGACCATTGGAAGTTCCTCTCGCAGATCCGCAAGCTCTCCAACCGCAAGCGCAAAATCGAAATCGTCTGGGTAGAAGGGAACCACGACCACGGCCTCTCCAAGGTCATGTCGCACCTGGTCGGCATCCCCGTCTACCAGCGCTATGTCTGGGAATACCAGGGCAAACGCCATCTCGCGATTCACGGACATCAATTCGACCGCTTCGTTGCGAACAATGCATTCATCAGCCGTGTCGGCGAGCTTCTCTACGCCCGCATTCAAAAGCTCGACCATCGCAGCAAGGTTTTTTCTCGCTATCTCGACCGCCTGAACACCCGCTGGCTGCGTCTTGAAGCAAAAGTTGCCACCGGGGCGCTGGCCTACGCAAGGTCGGGTCACATCGACCGCATCTTCTGCGGCCATACCCATCTCTCGGCACATTTCGAGCGGGACGGAGTCTCGTACTACAACACCGGTTGTTGGATTGACGCGCGGCCCACGTACATCACCATCGGCGAAGAAGGAGTGTGCATCCGTGAATACAGCGGCGGAGCTTACCATCGTGATCCCTGCGAAGAACGAGAGCCGGAATTTGCCCCATCTCTTGACCTCTTTGAGCAGGCAGGATTATCCGGAATTGGCGCTTACCAAAGTGTTCGTTGCTGACGCTGACTCCACCGACAACACCCGCGAAATCGCTCTCTCCTTCCGCGATCGCCTCTATATCCGCGTCATTCCTGGCGGCCTTCCCTCGGTCGGGCGAAACGCCGGCGCGCGCCTCGCAACCAGCAAGTATGTCCTCTTCCTCGACGCCGACATCGTCCTCGAGGATCCCACCTTGCTGCGCCGGGCGATGGAAACCATGACCCGCCGCAAGCTCGAATGCCTCACTACCAATATCTGGTGTTCGAACGGCAACCTGCGCGACCACCTGCTCTATCTCGGCAGCGATGTCGTCCAGTATTTCGCCTCCTGGACGAAGCCGTTTGCTACCGGCATGTTCATGTTGTTTGACAGAGAGAAGTTTGCGGCGCTCGGCGGCTTCAATGAAAAAGCTCTTTATGCGGAAGATTACCTCCTCAGCAAGCAGGTTTCTCCACGCCGCTTCGGCATCGTGCGCGGTTCCGTTTCCACCACCAATCGTCGGTTCCAGAAGATGGGACATATGAAGATCGTCCGCATGTTCCTGAAGACGGCGATAAACACGTGGAATGAGAGCTACTTCCTCCGCGACCACCACTACTGGAAAGAAGCCTGAAGAATGATGGCGCGCACGAAAAGAAAAGCCCGGACCAAAGTCCGGGCCTTGTGATGCAGCGTTGATTTCTAGTCCGCCGCCAGGGCTGTCACCAAAGCGGTTCCATTCGGACTGCCCCATCCCGTGACCAGGTCGTACCCCGTTACCGCCGAGTAGCTGCCCGAGGTGCCGCTCTTCACGTCGTGGAAGTCCGTGCCGTAGCTCGAACCCAATCCAATCGTGTACACGAACGGATCGATAAAGCCGATATCCGCTTTCCCGTTGGATTTACGTTGCTGGTTGACCAGCGCAATATAGCCCGCCCACATCGGTGCCGCGAAGCTCGTGCCACCGTACTCGTTCGCCGTGCACGTCGTTTGATCGGCGCACACGTAGAAGGTGAAGTTCGCGTTGGCCGAAACATCCGGTCCGTTGCGGTACGTCGTCGATCCCTTGTTCGAAGAGTTGATCGCAGGCTTCTGCCACGACGGAATTGCGATCTTGTCCGGCGAAATGCCGCCGCCGCTATCCGCCCATGCCGTCTCCGACTTCCACGGCCCCGCCGCGCTCGCCGTCGTCAGGTCCGTGCCACCAACCGAAACCACGTACGCATCATCTGCCGGCCATGCCTCATTTCTCGATGACCACGTGGAGCTATCGCCCGACGCTGCGAAGAAGTTCTGTCCCTGCGCAGACATCTTTTGGAAATAAGGATCCAGCGTGCTTGGATCCGCGGGAGTCCAGCCCCAGGAACAGCCGATGGTTGTCGGCAACGGGTTGTGGGTCGTCATTGCGCTGATGATCGCTGTGTCCGTCGACCCGATGTACATCACCAGGCTCGCCAGCCCTGGCGCCATGCCGAGTGCCTGCGTCATGTCGAGCGTCTGCTCCGTGTCGTCGCAGCCTCTCCGGCGGCTATACGTGCAGCTCGTGCTGGTGCCATCCACCGATAACAATGTCACCGGTACGCTGTTCGTCTGGTGAACGTTCGCATAGTAGGTGTTCAAGTCGGCAAGGTCCGTGCCTTCATACTCGAATAAACCGAGGTTCTGTCCGGAGCCCGTCAGCGTTCCACCGTAATAGGCCGCGCGCATGTCGCTGCCCAGGAACGAGGCTGAAGGCCCCGATCCGGTCGTCGCATGCTTCACCACTGCGTCCGGCGAGATCCCGTGGGCCGCCGCGTAGTCACTTTTCTTCATGTACAACGGATGCGGTATCGAGAAGTTGTCCAGTCCCGAAACGTGCCAGAGCGGGAAGGGCAGCCGCGTCGTGGGCTCGCGATCAGGCCCGTAGAACGTGCGGTTCTCCGTCGGATGCTGGTAGGTCATGATGTTCACCCGGAACGCCGATTCCACCGCCGTCACCGGACCCTTTACCTGCACTTCCATCCCGTCACGCGATCCGCCCACAACCTTCAGACCATAGCTGCGCAGATATTCCACGAGCGCATCGTAATGCGCCTGCGACGGGCCGAACAGCTGCGTGAACTGCGTCGGCGTGAGGTACTTCTGGTAGAACGGGCTCTTCGGGCTATACAACTCCGACAGAAACGTCTTCAGTCCCGCCGGGTCCCGCAAGGGCAGAACAACATCCACTTGCATGGTGTCGGTTGCGGGAAGGTGTCCGATCACTTGCGCCTGCCCGGTGGCGGTTGCTTCGCGCACATGACGCGTGAGCACCGGGCTTGTCTGGGCGGTCGCAGGCACTGCGCCCAACGAAACGAGAACTGCCGTTCCCGCGATGGCTATCAAGGTACGGAAGCGAAAACTCCTTGCTGAATGCTTCATCGATCACATCTCCTGACCCTGGGTTGGTGTACTCGAAGAGAAGCGTTTTGGACGTGCGCCTCTTTGCGAGGCGCGGAGTGAGATGAACTTGCGAAAGCTTGTTGCGGCGAATCGAGACTGCAGTCATCGTTTGCGAGGGAGCTGTCCGCTGTTCTTAGCTCAGCGCTCAGAACCACTCCAAGCAAACCTGCATGCGGCTTTCAGGTCGCATGCAGGCGCGCAGTCTACTACAGGTACGGAATGAGACACTTGGAAGAAACGCAGGGACGACGCGGAATTTGTTAACAGCCGTTAAGTGCCATCGGGGCTTACATCGAAGGTGCTGGTATCAGGATCCTATTCGGTACGCAAGGCCTTCAACGGATCCGTAGAAGCCGCCTTGCGTGCCGGCAGAATGCTCGCTACGGCTGCGCTGAGGCCCAGCGAGACAACCGCCGTCGTCAGCACCAGCGGATCCCAGCTATGGATTTCGAACAACTGGGCCGACATCATCCGTCCCACCGCGAGCGCCAGGGGAATCCCGATCAACAGTCCAAGCGCGACTTGCGAGAAGGCGTCCCGCAGTACCAGCCGCACGATGCTCATGCGGTTCGCGCCCACCGCCATGCGCACGCCGATCTCGCTCGTTCTCTGCACTACGCTGTAGGCCGTCAATCCATAGAGCCCGATCGCCGCCAGCAGCAATGCGATGCTGCCAAAGGTGCCCGTCAATCGCGCCACCATGCGCTGCTGATCGAAATTCGAAGCGACCTGTTCTTTCATGCTGACCACCGAGATCACGGTCAGGTTGGGGTCCACATCGGCGAGGGCGGCCCGCACCTGCGGTTCCAGGTTTTGCGTTCCTCCATGTACCAGCAACTGGATGCTGCTCATGAAGTGCGAGCGGTCGAACATCATTTTCATCAGTCCGTCATAGCCCTGTTCCATCTCACCCAGCGGCACAAAGAACATCGCGTGGGCCGGCAATTCCGGATCGCTATACTTCGCATCGCGCGCTACGCCGATCACCTCGAAACTGCCCGCGTATTTTGGGGAGTCCATCCCGAAGTGTTTTCCCAACGGATCTTCCCCTGCGAAATAGCGCTTCGCGAATGCCTCGTTGATGATTGCGACCCCCCGCGCACCGGCATCGCTCGGATGGAAATCGCGCCCTCGCAGGATCGTCTGTCCCATCGTTGAAAAATAGTTCTCGCTTACGCGGTCCCACGAGACGTTGTCGCGCATGTCCGTCGAAACCTGCGCCTTGCCCTCTACCGCCACCATCTCGCCCCAGTTGTCATGGTTCAGCGGGCTGTAAAGTGCCAGGCTCACGCTCTGCACATTCGGCAACTGCCCTAGCCGCTCCTGCACGGCGCGGTATAGCGCCTGCAGATGTTCCTGTGTATAGGACGGCAACGGGGGATTGATGTTGACCTCGATCCGGTTCTCGGAGGCGAAGCCGAGGTCCTGGTGCTCAAGGCGTTGCAGGCTTGTAGTCAGCAGTCCAGCGCACGCAATCAGAACCAGCGAAAGCGCCGCCTGGCCCACCACCAGCAGCTTTTGCGGCAATGTGGCGTGCCCGCGCGTTGTGCGGTTGGCTCCGCGCATCGCTTCGGTTGGTTCCGAATGCGAGGCGAACCACGCCGGCGCGATCCCGAACACCACTCCCGTCACCAGGGACAGCAGGAATGCAAATCCGAGAACCGGCAGAGAAATGTTGGGATGGATCGGCATCGACCGTGCCTCCGGAAACGCCATCGCCAGCATGAGCCGCGCGCCGAAATGCGCCATCAGCAATCCGAGTGCTCCCCCCAGCAGCGACAGCACGATGGCCTCGGTCAGGTGCTGCATCACCAGCCTCTGGCGGCTCGCGCCTAGAGCCAGGCGCAAGGCCGTGTTCCCGCGGCGCGCGCTGCCGCGGGCCAGCAACAGGTTGGCAATGTTCGCGCATGCAATCAGCAGCACCGCGCCGCATACCGCCAGCAGCATCTTCAGGTCCGTGCCGTAGGTTTCCTGCATGGTCGCGACTCCGCTGCCCGCCGGCACGAGCTTGATGTATTTCTGCGGAATCGTTGGTTCCAGCTGCGGCTTGAACTCCGCCGGAAGATCGTCCTCATTACGCAACCATTGTTGCAACACGCCGGTCAGCCGCGCCGCTACGCCGTCCAGCGTGGCTCCCGGCCTCAGGCGTCCCATCGCGTAAAGCCAATGCTGGTGATTGCTCTTCATGCGCCCGTCCGGCCCATCGAGCAACATCTCCTGCTGCACCGGGATCCAGAAATCGGGCGGCGTGCTGCGCAGCGTCTCGCCATAAAACCCGGGAGGCGCAATGCCCACCAGCGTTACCGGATGCCCATCCACGATAAAAGCGGTGCCGATCAACGAAGGATCGCCGCCATACGACTGCTGCCACGTGGCGTAGCTCATCACCGCCACCGGCGTTGCGGAGCGTTGATCGTCGGAAGCCTGGAGTAATCGTCCCGCATAGGCGCCCAGCCCGAAAAGATGAAAGTAATTCCCCGTCACGAACTCGTTGCGCATCGGACGAGCTTCGTGGTCCCGCGCCTCGCTGCGGAAGCCGTACATCCTTGGTCCAGCCTCGAAAGCCGCCGTCTCTTCAAACTCGGGCGTTGCCGCCGCCAGCCGCTGATAAAGTTCGTACGAGAACAGCCCCCAGTCGGAATCCTCCCAGCCGTCATTGCAGCACTCCTGCGAGTCCCCAATTCGATACAGTTGCGCCGGCTTCGTGACCGGTAGCGACTTCAGCAGAATCGAATGCACCAGCGTGAAGATCGCGGTCGTTGCTCCAATCCCAATCGCGAGGGTAAGAACCGCCGTGGCAGTGAATCCGGGCGCCAGTCGCAACTGCCGCAATGCGTAACGAAGGTCCTGTAGAAAAGTTTGCATGCCATTCCCTGGATGTCCCAACTACTCATGCAGGTTTACTTCCAACTTCCGGTACTCACAAGGCCGTGGCTGCCGCGGCCTGCCACGCGCCGTTTGCGATCAAGCCGTTTCCTCTAACTGATTGATTTGAAAGGAGTAAATAGGCGATCCGCTGAGTCTTTGCCGGCCCGGAGGGTGGGGGCAAAACCCACTCGCAAGATCCCGGACAGAGCTGCGGGTGCTTTTGTGTCCGAGGTCGCGATCCCCTGTCCGTTTCCGCACACCGACCGGATGTGTGTTCAGCTGGCTGACTTGTCATCCCGGAGAACGCGGCCATCCGGTCGCGTTCGCAGAGCCGATCAGCCGGCCCTGGCCCCGGGTTCCTTCCCAAAGTGCTCCAGCGCCGCATCGCTCACCGCATTTTGGGTCACGATGTCGCGATACAAACGAGCACTCAGCCGCGGATACCGTTTCTGCGTGCGCGGATCGATTTCGAATAGACCAAAGCGCAGCTTCCAGCCCTCGTTCCATTCGAAATTGTCGACCAGGCTCCAGTGAAAGTATCCGCGGATGTCGAAGCCGCGCTCCAGCAATCCGCCGATCGCCTCCAACGTCTTCACGATCACCCAGGGACGAATGCGATCGCTGCGGTCCGGTACGCCATTCTCGAGAATGTAGATCGGCTTCTTGAGCTGCGCATACGCTTCCACCGCCGGGATCACCGCGTCCGGATACGCCTCTCCATAAGGGATCTCCACCCCGTGATCGCCTTGCGGCACATCGCTCGGAACGAAGATGCCGCCGGTCTTGTCCTGGCTCTTCGGCCAGCGCACGTGCAGGCGGTTGTAGATATTCAGTCCAATGAAGTCGATCTTGCCGACGATCTCGGGCACCCGGCCGGCCAGCATTGACATCGTTCCCGGCATCGATCCCGTTCGCAACAGCGAGAGGGTAGAGCGGTTGAAGGCCGCATCGTACACGCGTGCCAGCATTCGGTCGGAGAGCGCGTGGCTTCCCGCGCGGAACACGACGTAGTTCACCGCGATTCCTACCCCGGCATCCGGCTGCAAGGTGTGGATCGTTTCATAAGCCGCCGCATGGGCGCGATGCACCCCGAGCATTGCCGCGATCGCAGCCTGCAAATCGTTCACCCGTCCGGGAGGAAATTCGCCGAACAGGTATCCGAAGGCCGCGTAAACATTGGGCTCGTTGAACGTGACCCAGTCGGTGCAGAGGTCTCCGAACTCCGTCAGCACACGCTCGGCGAAGAGGTTGAAATGGGCCGGGCCTCCGGGCGAGGTGAATCCGCCCTTGTACTCGAACCAGGTGGGATGAGTGAAGTGGTGCAGGGATGTGAAGACCCGCATGCCCCGCCCGCGGATCGCCTTCAGGATCTCGCGGTAGCGCCGGATCGCATGTTTGTCCCAGCGCCCTGGCTTCGGTTCCAGCCGGCTCCACTCCAGGGAGATGCGCAAAGCATTCAGGCCAAGGCTCTGTGCGCGGTCGAGGTCCTCTTCCGCTTGTAGCCACCAGTTACACGCCGCCCCGCAGCGGTCCCCCGAGCGGATGCGCCCCCGGGCCTCCCATTCGTGCCATTGGTTGTGTACGTTCCCCCCTTCAAACTGGTGAGCCGAGGTGGAGACACCCCACTGGAACCCTGCGGGAAATTCAATCATGCCGCTTTCATCTTCCACGAGAGATACGATGGTTTGAAATATCCGGCGGGGAAAAGGCACCGAATTTCACCGAACTTTCAAGAAGGCTGCCTGGATTGCGGCAAAAAGAAACGCCGCTCTTGCGAGCGGCGTTCAATCGTATACCTTACGGGCTAGGGGCTAGCGATGGCCTCCGTGACCGCCACCACCGCCTCCGTGACCGCCACCACCACCGGCGTGGCCGCCACCGCCTCCGAAGTGACCGCCGCCCCCACTCATGTGGCCGCCGCCCCCGCTATAGCCGCCGCCGCCGCCATGGTAGGCCGGGGCGGAGTAATGTCCCCCGCCTCCGCCACCATAACTGCGAGCGCTGTAGCTGGGGCTGCTATAACCACGGCCCCCGCCATAACTCGGGCTATAGTTGCGGACCGACGGAGCGGAATACCCCCGGCTCCCGCCGCCATAATTCGGACTGCTGTAAGCCCGGCTGCCGCCATAGTTCGGACTGCCGTAACTGCGATTACTCGGGCTCGCGTAGCTGCGTGGAGCCGATGGGCTGGATCCACGACTCGGCGATGAGTACCCCGGACGCGAATACGTGCCGCCACCGTTTGACCGGCCCATCGCGCTCGGCATTCTCGCGGATGCGCTGCTGCCGATCGTGCCTCCTGCCGAAGGCGGACGCGGTACGTAGTGTCCATTGGCTGCAGTATTGCCCGAGGACCGGTTCATCGCTCCATTACTGCCGTTCCCGTTGAAGCGATTTGCCGAACCCTGTGCGCCGCCCCTTGAAACCGACCCGCTGCTCGCGTTCGGAGGACGCGGAACATTGTGCTGCCCCATGGCGCTCATGCCCTGGTGTTGTCCCATCGCATTCGAACCTTGCGCTGTGCGGCCGTTGTTGACCCCCGCCGACGGACGGCTGTTATTCACGCCATTCGCCATGCGTCCATTGTTCATTCCGCCACGTGCCGCGGACATGTTCGATCCGTTGCCACGTGCTGGAGGAGACAGATGAGAGACGGTCGCTCGCGAGGTCGCCCGTGCGGGAGGCGTCACTGCGTGACGGCTAGCCGCCTGTGCTCCAACCCGCCCTTGTGCGGTCGGCCGCAATTCGGTTCCCAGGTTACGAGACATCGCCGGGTGCTGCATCATCGACGCCCGTTGTGAACCGTTGAGAGATGCGCGGTTGTTGCGCACACTCATACCGTTCATGATGGTTCGGCCGTTGGTCGCTACCAGGCCTCGTCCCGCGTTCGCATAGTGGCCATTGGAACCACGTCCGTAGAAGCTGTTGATGTTGTTGATCCGCGTATTGCGGATGTTTACGTTGCGGAAGTAGCGCGGTCCGTTGTGGTACCACGGATGGAACGGCTCGCCCCAACCCAGAGGACACCATCCCCAGCCACCGCCGAAACCAAACCCAAATCCGAAGCCGAGACCGAATCCCGGACCGCCGAACCATCCCACCAGTGCCGGCGCGTAATACGGAGCGCCCCAGTAGGCATACGGACCAGGCGCCCAGCCCCATCCCCAGCCACCCTGGACCCAGCGTCCATAGTGATAAGGCGCAAAGCCCCACGGCTCGTATCCGACCCACGTCCAGCCGTACGGTTGTTCATAGATCCAGTTACCGTTGCTATACGGCTGCCAATCCGCTCCCTGGTCGTTCGGGACCCAGACGTTGCCGTATTCGGAGTTTTCTTTCCAGGTGCCGTAATCGTCGAGATCGCTGGAACCAATCACGTCCGGCGATACATATTTCGCCGACTCGGAGTGATCCTCGCGTTGGTCGCGCGACATCGCCCATTGGTCGAACTCGTCATATGCGGGAGCCTTGTCGACCTGGTAAGCCATCGAAGTACCGTTGGAGAAGCGCGCTCTTTCATGCTCGCGAACTTCCACCGCCGGCCCATCACCGGTCGCATTGCCTTCACCCTTCCATACGGTCACGTAGGAAGTGTCGGCATTCGGATCCACGTCGAAACGGTAGTCGCCGGGCTGCTGCACGGTGAACGCCATGTTGGGCGTATCGACTTCGTAGACTTCCCCGTTATAAAGGTGGCGAACGCGAAGGTTGAGCGTTCCCTGGTGAACCTGGAGTTGCGTGGTGTTGTCAGCCACATTGGCCAGCGTGACGCTGGTCTCGGCGCCCATGCGGAAAATGCCGGTGCCGACGTTTAACTCCGCCTTCGAGTCCTTGTCGGTCCAGACATTGTCGCCGGTCGTCATCGGGCGATTCAGCGTTCCCGCCACCCAGTCGTTCACGCCGCCGGGCTGAATCGAAACCTGCCCGTCCATGAACTGCATGCGCGCTACGCGGCGCGACGGGTCCTGGGCGTCGGAATTATCGTTCTGCACGTCGACAGAACCCTGGGGCGCCGGTGGCGCGTTCTGCGCCGTTTGCGGATATCCGCCCTGGTCCTGTGCCGGTGCTGCGTTGTTGTCCGAGCCCTGCTGCAGTGTCTGGTCGTTGTTCTGCTTCTCGTAGACCGGCTCCTGCGGCTGCTCGTATTGGCTATTCGGCGTTGCAAACACGCCGGAATCCGTCTGGCCGCTATCGCTGGCCGACGGATACTGTGAATCCGGAGGCGGTGGCGCATCTTGCGCCCACGCAACCCCTGTAGCCAGCGACGTGGCCAGTAGTGCGTTTAGAAATGCGCGTTTAAACCCCATCATGGCTTGCCCTCCCCTGAGAGTCTGCCTTCGTCCCCTCGCACATCCTTCCGCGGCGCTTCGCCGCGCCCAAGGATGTGGGTGGTACAGCCGAATCTCTGCTTCGCGAACCATTTCCGGTTCCAAAGCTAGTCGTGTTAACCCAGCGTTGGTACTTTAGTTTCGTTCCCATGAAAAGATCTACAACAAACAAAAGCGTGCAATTTCCATCATTTAGAGGCTTGTGCGAACAGATTTTCGCGTTTTTTCGCTCTTAAAGATTAGATGCCGGCATGCAGCGGTGCGAACCGACGAAAGCCTGCGTTTCCAACGTCTAAGCGCTGAAATGTAAGGATTTATAGCGAGACCCAGGGAGGGTTATTCGGAATCTGAAAGACTTACCGGAGAGGCTTGTTTCTTGGTTTTCAGGTAGGAAAGGACGCCATTTACGTCCATATCGGAGCTCCATTCGGGATAGAGGAAGGGAAGGGTCTGGTTGTAGCGATCGTCCTCGCATCGCATGCTGCTGGGAGAGCTCTGGCACTTCGCATTCTCTTCCGCGGTGCGGCATTCTTTCATCGAATGTCCCGGAGCGGGCACGATGATCACCTGTCCCGGCGCATTCTTCAGTTCGCGATAGTAATCGCGCCATTCCGTAGGGATATTCGTGGCGAAGCGAAAGCCGTAGCGGTGGGCCCAGTTCACGAGGTACTGATTGCGTTGCAACCGTGTCGAAACCTCGATATTTACGCCCCGATCATAGGGAAGCTCGATCGGAGGCACGCGCAGAAACTCGTTGGGATCTTCCAATCGGTCCGTACGAATCAGGATATGCTTGGCGCCGGGCTGTACATTTCGTTTTACAACCGGCACATGGTCATGCCACGTGATCCATCCGTACTCGATGGCTTCGCAGCCCGGGCGGTTGGTGTGATGATGAAGGAATACGTCCATTTTGGCGTCCCAACCGGTCCAGTCGGCGGCCATGGCCGAGGGGTCGGTATCGAAATAGGTGGGGCGTGCTTCCCAATAGCCGGCTTCCGCCGTCTGTTTGCGGTGGTTTTGCAAAAAATACCAGCCGCCTGCAACCAGCGCGATTACAACAATGACGGTAATAAGATCGGAAGACTTCATCACAATTATGTTGTCGGGCAATCAGCCGTGCATACGGCGATACGAAGGCCAAATTGAGAATACTCGAATGGTTATGTAGCGCGAAGTTACTATCGTTTTCTTCGCACGCTGCGCAAGTAATCTCAATCGACCACGTTGCCGGGCGATCGCACAAGCCAGGTGACGAAGGTAGGTGATACCGATGGAACGCGGGGGAGCCAAACGCCGATTTTTGCGATCCATTTATTCCATGCTGCGCGGCATCATGATCACCATCGGCATCACGCCGCCGGATCCGGGCGACGAATGGTGGGTCGCCGCCATTTTCTTTGGGGCTTGCGCCCTGTTCGCCGCGGGAATGGTCTGGCTCGGTGTCTTTCTGCTCGGTTCGATGAAATAGAAAACGGCACGGCCGAAGCCATGCCGATGGGGCGCCGACTCCGCCAAACTGCCGCTACGGACGTGAGGTGGTTTGGTCGATGAACGACGCAAAGTCGCCATGCAGCTTTGTCAGTCCGTCCATGGGCAAATAAACCATGTGTCCCGCCGCGTACTTGGCATAAGAGATGTTCTTGCGATATTCCGGTAGCAGGTCGAGATGGTTCATGGTGTAATCGGCGGCATAAAAAGGGGTCGCCAGGTCGTAGTCGCCTTCCATGACCATCACCTTCAGGTAGGGATCTTTCACCATGGCAGCCCGAAGCGCCGTCGCGGTGTCAGGGAAGCCGGCCTCAGCCGATCCCCACTCCCAATGGAAGGGACCGCCGCCGCGCTGGCCGGGCTCCGAGGGGCCGGCCATTTCGCGCGCCGACACGAAGTAGGGCGTATCCGTCTTGTAATTCAGTTCGCGGCGCAAGTAATCGTTGAACATCGCGGTAAATGGCGGATCGGTCGCCGCGCCGGTGGGATCGTAGAACGGCGTATCCAGCAAGCCGTTTGGATCGGGGCCGGTATAACGCCCATCCAGACGGCCCACGCGCAGCTTCTGGTCGATCAGCAGGTTGTGGGTGAAGCCGCGTACATCGATGCGCAGGTTCGCCTGGTCGATGAAGTCCTTCTTCAGTCCTGTATAACGCGCGAGCTGATCGACGATATGCTGGCGCTGTTCCGGCGTAAGCGTATCGCCCGCTTCGAGTGCTCGCGCATATTCCGTCGATGCCCAGTTTTCGACTTCAGCCTTGGTTTTCTGCAGATCCTGCATTAACTCCGGCGCCAAGCGCTTGTGATACCCGGCAATCATGGTGTAGGTCGGCAAGGTGAGTTCGTAGGGCAGATCGTTGCTCTTGCTGAATTCCAGCGTCTGGAAGTTGAGAACCTCCGAGAGCAGCACGATTCCGTTAAAGGCGATGCCGCGATCGATCAGGTAGCCGGAGACTCCAGCCGCACGCGTAGTGCCGTAGCTCTCGCCGAACAGGTAGAGGGGCGATGCCCAGCGATCGTTGCGGGTGACGTAGAGGCGGATGAACTCGCCGAACGACTCGATGTCGCCATTCACGCTCCAGAATTTCTTGCCCTTGTCGAGGTCTGCGGGACGGCTGAAGCCGGTACCGATCGCATCGATCAAAACCAGATCGGTTTTGTCGAGCGGCGTGCCGGGATTATCGATGAGGTGATAAGGCGAAGGCGGCATCATGCCGTCCTGCAGCAGGGCGACACGCCGTGGCCCGAGAGCGCCCATGTGCAGCCAGATCGAGGCCGATCCCGGGCCTCCGTTGAAAGCGAACGTGACCGGCCGCTTCGCGGGATCCTGTCCATCCAGCGTATATGCCACATAAAACATCTCTGCTTCAATGTTCCCGCTCAAGTCCTTGATTGGCAGACGCCCGACGGTGGCGGTGTAATGCAGCAGCTTTCCACTCGCCGAAATCTGGTGATGGGTCACAACCGGCGGAGCCTCGGCCATATCCCACTTGATTCCCTTATTCTGGGCATTCCCCTCCGGCGTTGCAGACGGCGACTGCCGTTCTTCGTGCTGCCGCTCTTCACGCGGGGCTCGCGTCTCCTCCGGGGTTTGTTGCGCATTCGAAGACGTCGCTGGGGAAGAGGTTTTTTCGACCTGCGATTTGGGAGGATTTTTCTGCTGCGCCGTCGCGCTCAAAGCCAAGCCCGCGCCGCACAACAGAATTCCCATTAAGGAATGCTTCATCGGTAAACTCCTGTACCTACTAGGAATGGAAAGCAGACACCCGATTTATCTCGATCGGGAAAGCGCCATCGATTGTAATGCGGCATTCCTGAGATTTTGTGATTAGGGACAGCGTTTACGTTGGTTTACGATGGTGGACTTGCGACATTTCAGTTGCTCTGTTCCACTGAGTCTTTCCATGGGTTTACAGGCCCTTTTTTCCCGAAGTCCCCGATGGCGAAGGCTCTTCCTCGCCGCGCTTTTGATTGTCCCTCTTTCACCCGCGGTTTTCGGGCAGCCGCCGACGATTTCCCTGCAAGCTACCGAGAAGACAATCTCCATCGTGCCCGGCGCAGGCATCGTTGGCGATCCCGGTCGGCACATGACGGTCGTAGACGCCGAACACGCGGAGTACGCCCCCTTGTCCGCAGACCAGAAGGTGAACTCGGCGGCTAGTGTGTATTGGGTTCGTCTTCCGTTGCATCGGGTCGGAGATCCGACCGCCGGATGGATGCTTCGGGTGGAGCTCGGATGGGACAACGTGGACCTCTACGTCCCAGGCCTTAACGGATACACCCGGGTCCATTCCGGTGACCAGCTGTCACCCTCCGAGCGCCCCATTGTTTCGAACCTCGTGGTTTTCCGCATACCTCCGTTCGCCGGTAGCGACACTACCCTTTATGTGCGGATGGAAGGGGATACCAGTCACTACGGCAGCGCCCGCACCACGCGCATGTCGATCGAGCGCACCGACGAGTTTCTGCGCGAGACGCGCCGCTTCAATTATGCCGAGGGCATCTATGCGGGCATCATTCTCGCCATGGTCAGCTACAACCTGATCCTCTTCTTTGGCGTGGGGGAATGGACTTACTTTTTTTATTCGATTTATGTCCTGGCATTTGGCGCGGTCTGGATGGGCAGAGCCGCCTTCACCCGGCAATATCTCTGGCCGCATGCGCCGCACTGGGATGCAGCCAGCGGCTTCTACCTCGTTGCCATCGCAATTTTCTTCAGTGTGTTCTTTGTTCGCAGCTTTCTCAATATTCGCAAATGGTCGCGTCCCATCGACGTTGCTTTGTGGGTACTCGCCAGCGTGACTGCGCTGCTCGCTCTGGCTGGCTTGTGCGGCGGGATCCGGATCGCATCGCCCCTGCTGGCGATGGATGCGCTGTTGACTTCGCTCTTTTACGGTGTGATTGGAATTCTCTTACTGGTGCGCGGCTATCGCCCGGCGCGACTGTTTCTGACTGCGTGGTGGGTGTTGATCGCGACCAACATCGTTTACATCCTTGCCTACCTCGACGTGCTGCCCAAGAACGCCTTCACCTACAACTCGGCCCAGATCGGTTCCGGCATCGAATGTATCCTGCTGGCCTTCGCCCTCGCCGACCGCGTGAGTGCGATGAAATCGGATCGCGAACGCGAGCAGGAAGACTACACCGCGCGGCTTGAGGTCGAGGTACAGCGTAGAACCGTTGAGTTGCACGAACTCAATCAACAGCTCACCAACGCCTCCATCACCGATCCTCTGACCGGGCTGAAGAACCGGCGCTACATCGATGCCACCATCGAGGCCCTGACCTCCGAAGTCCGCCGCGCTATCTACAAGCACAAACATCGCGAAGATGTGCTGATCTGTATCGCCGATCTCGACCGGTTCAAGAAGATCAACGACACCTACGGACACGAAGTCGGCGATCGCATGCTGAAGAGTGTCGCCGGCGTGCTCGCGCGCAGTATTCGTGGAAGCACCCAGCTGGCGCGCTGGGGCGGGGAAGAGTTTCTCCTGCTGGATAGGGTTGTGCCTACCGACGACGACCTGCAGTTTGCCGAACGCTTACGCCGCGTCGTCGCCGAAGATGCGAGTCTTCGTGCTCCGGATGGCGAAGGACAGCTCACCCTTTCGCTCGGACTGGCGCGCTTCCCGCTGTCCAGGCGCCATCCCGATCTGCTGGGATGGCAGGACGTCCTGTCTCTCGCCGACCAGGCACTGTACCGGGCCAAGCACAGCGGACGAAATCGGTGGACCTGTGTTCGCGCCAATGAAGAACGTTTGCAGGCCTACGTTGACCGAAATGGAATCGATGCCGCCCGCAATCTCTGCCGCAACCGGCTGCCGGAGGCTCTACAGTCGGGCATTCTCGAGTTCGTCACTAAAACGGGCGAGAGCCGCGAAGTGCTTTCGCAAGAATCATCTTGAACCAGCGTAACCGGCGATCCCCGAAAACAGGTGCGTTGCAATCTTCAAATCGTTAGGATGGATTCCGTGATTGACCTGTCTTATTCCGCGGATCCCGAATGAAAAAGCTTACCGTCGTTCTCTCCCTCACCAATCGCGATAACGATTATCAAATCGAGCAGGCGAAGGCGGCGCAAGAAGCTGCGCGGAAGTATGATGTCGATCTGCAGATTGTCGATGCGCAGAACGACGCCTCCAACCAGAGCTCGCAACTTTTCAAATTCATCCAGGCAGCCGAAGGCCAGCGCCCCGATGCCATCGTCTTCGAACCGGTGGGCACCGCGCTCGCGCAGGTGGCGCGGGCGGCCGCAAGCGCAGGCGTGGGTTGGGTGGTGCTGAACCGCGAGGTCGACTACCTCGCCGACCTGCGCCGTGCCTACAAGGTGCCGCTTTTTTCCATCAGCTCGAATCATGAGGACGTCGGCCGCATCCAGGGCCGCCAGGTCGCCGCGCTGCTTCCTGCCGGCGGCACCGCGCTCTACGTCCAGGGTCCGTCGGGAAGCGATGCGGCCCAGCAACGTACCGACGGGATGATGCAGACTAAGCCTGCGAATGTGCAGATCCGCGCCATGAAAGCGCAGTGGACGGAGGCGAGCGCGTACCAGGCCGTGAACTCCTGGTTACGACTGGCGATCGCAAAAGATCTCGGCATTGGCCTCGTGGCCGCGCAGGATGATTCCATGGCGCTCGGCGCCCGTAAAGCATTTGAAGACCAGGCCGGACCCAACCGCGAGCGCTGGCTGAGTCTGCCGTTTCTCGGCTGTGACGGCATGCCGGACACCGGACAGGCCTGGGTGCGCCGCGGCCTGCTGGCGGCGACCGTGGTGATTCCACCGAATGCCGACCTTGCGCTCGAGATGATTGCCAAGGCCATGCAATCGGGCACGCAACCGCAGGAGCGAACGTTAACGACGCCAAGCTCGTATCCGCCACTTCCGGTACTACGACCGAAGTCGTAATTTCCATTCGACGCCGCATATTTCAGTTGGCATCATGCTCGACGCCATTCGACCAAGGTGTCATTGCGGGGCGGGGGGAGGTTCTCGTAGACTCACCCAATTGAAATTGAAATTGAATTTCATTTTCAATTTGTTACTACGAGCACTAGGATTTACCCGTGTCCGGTTCGACCTTTTTTCGCGCCTTCCTCGCCTCACTCGCGCTCCTCCTGCTGTGCGCCGCTGCCTCCGCCCAGGAAACGTATTTCGTCACCTATTCCCACCAGTTGGAAGAGCCCGGCAACCTCGAGATCGAAAACAAAGCCCTTACTGGCTCGACGAAAGGTGCCAATGCCTTCGTCGCCAATGCCATGGAATTGGAATACGGCATGAAGGGCTGGTGGACCACCGAACTTTATCTCGACGGTCAGACCACCGTAGGAGAGAGCACGCTCTTCACCGGCTGGCGCTGGGAGAACCGCTTCCGCCCGCTGATGCGCGAGCATTGGATCAACCCCGTACTCTACGTGGAGTTCGAAGACACCAACGCTGCCGACAAAACTCTTCTCGAAGTCGAAGGGCACGATACCCGCGAAGACTTCCTCGGGCGCAACGACCGCAGCGAGCGGGCGCGCGAGTTGGAAACGAAACTGATCCTCTCCAGCAATTTCAAGGGATGGAATGTTGCGGAAAATCTGATCTTCACAAAAAACCTGAGCAACGAGCCGTGGGAGTTCGGCTACGCGGTGGGCGCGAGCCGCCCCATGGCTCTTACCGCCAGCGCTCGCAATTGCAATGTGTGCCGGGAGAATTTCGCGTTCGGCGCGGAAATGTATGGCGGCCTCGGCGACCGCTACACGCCCGGACTGCACGACACCTCGCACTACGTCGCGCCGGTAGTTGCGTGGGCGATGCCCAATGGTCCAACGTTCAAGCTTTCTCCCTCGTTCGGACTGAATGACAACAGCTTCGGGTTCCTGATGCGCTTCGGTGTTTCTTACGAATTCGGACAGATCTTCCATCGGAGCCGATAGCCATGGGTTCGCGATTTTCTTTGGTTGGATTTTTTCTTGCTGCGTCGTTGTTCTGCTTTGCGTATGTTGGCGATGGCAAGTGGCGCGAGCATGTTCCTGAGAAAGATCGGGTCCGCGTGAATCCCTTTGCCGGGGATGCCAATGCCTGCGCCGCCGGGGCGAAGCTCTTCGCACAGCATTGCGCGGAATGTCATGGCAGCGATGCGACCGGGCGGCATGGACGTCCCGCACTTATTTCGGCGCGCATCCGGCATGCCAGCGACGGCGAATTGCAGTGGCTGTTGCGCAATGGCAGCTTATGGAATGGCATGCCTTCGTGGAGTTCGCTTCCGGAACAGCAGCGCTGGCAAATCGTTACTTACCTTCGCGATCTGCAAGCGAGCGCCCCCACGCAGTGACGCTCTTCACAAATTCTTTACTCGCGGGCGGAGTTGCGTTGACACGGCTGTAACCGTCGGCTGCGCAGAATGAGGCATGTATAGATTTTCCGTCCATTGCATGCTGCCGCAGGTTGTTCCTGCGGAATGACTTACATCGCTCGACATTTGGTTCGTAAACTTACGGAACTAATCCACTCCCGCTCTCGTCTATATCTTTTACGGAGGACTTATGCTGCAGTTAAAGCTCGACCCACGTTCGGGTGAGCGCACCGCGATCGTTCATTGCTCCGGCCGCATCGTGTTTCACCAGGAGGCCCGGATGCTCGCGGATATGGTTCGCCCGCTGCTCTCAGATTACGAGCGCGTTATTCTGGATATCGGCCAGGTACGGGATGTCGATAGTGCCGGCCTTGGCACGTTTGCATTCTTACATCGCGTTGCCCGCGAACAGGATCATTCCTTCGCTCTCATGAACCCGGGTGTGTTTGTGCGCGACCTGTTGAACCTGACCCATCTCGATCGCCACTTGCAGGTTTTGCCCTGCGATCAAGCCACCATGGAATGCGCCGCCTGAGCGCGGCGCTTTCACAACTCAATCTCTTTTGACACCGTTGGACATGCCCTGCCGCTAGTCCGTGCCGGTATTCGATAGCTATGCGGTGCAGGGGAAACCTTGCATCCTTGGAGAAACCGCGCCACAATCGAAACATGGCGAAAGATAGTGTTCCTCCACGCCGCAGTGGAGTGCATCGCTCCGAGGCGGAAGCTTTCCACTCCAGCGAGGCGGACGTATTCGTGCCTGGAGCACCAGTCATGATGACGCTGAGCGCGCCTCGCGAGAAGTTCTGGGGCGCGATCATTACCATCTCGCAAGCGGGTGTCAGTCTCCGCGGCGTCGGCCTCGAATCCTTCGAAGATTTTGTGCGCCAGGTGCGCGATGGCGAAAACGTCACCGCGGCCGCGGTTTTCTTTCCCATGCATCGCATCGAGCGCATGGAACTCGATGAACGCAACGGGGAAATGCCCTCCATGTTCGAGCGCTTCAAGGTGAAGAGCGGCCACGATGCCAATGAGTTCCTGGCCGGAGAAGCCCGTCGGTGATCTCCCGTTTCTGGACAGCTCCCAACCAGCTCACGCTGATGCGACTGATCTTCGTGCCGTTCGTCATCATGAACGTGCTCGATTACAACTTTGGCTGGGCGCTGGGACTGTTTATCGCTGCCGGGCTGAGTGACGCGCTCGATGGCCTGCTCGCCCGTGCCCTGCATCAACGCTCCACGATTGGCGAGTACCTCGATCCTATCGCCGACAAGCTTTTGCTCTCCTCGATGTTTCTTGTGCTGTCGTTCCGGCAGTCGATCCCATGGCGCTTCACCGTGGTTGTGTTCAGCCGGGACCTCTGCATACTGCTGCTTTGCGCCTTGATTTATGTGACCACTCCTTTGCGCGATTTTCGCCCCAGCATTTTCGGCAAGCTCAACACCGTGGCCCAGATTGCCGCTTTGTTTTTCGTATTGCTGAATGAGATCGTGGATCGAAACTGGATTTATGTAGGGAAAGACTACCTGTTGTGGGCGGTCTTCGCGCTGACCTGCTTCTCCGCCCTGCACTATCTCTACCTCGTTGGCCAACGCCTTCACCAGTTGAACCTGCCGACGAAATAATCCGTCTCCGCCGAACCCCATCCCTCATCTTTTGTGGCGCGATACACTGATTTCGGACCCGCATGCCTGAAGCGACGCGCCAGCACCGTTTTCAAGTGATCCTTGCCTTCGCGCTGGTCTATCTCTTCTGGGGTTCCACGTACCTTGCCATCGGCATTGCCGACGAGGAACATATTCCGGCCGCTGCGATCTGCGCCCTGCGCTTTCTCGTCGCGGGTTCGCTCATGCTGGCCGCCTGTGCGCTCTTCCGCAAGAAACTCTGGGGATCGTGGAGTGAATTCGGAAGGCTCATCGTCGTCGGGTTCCTGCTCCTCGTCTGCGGAAATACCGGCCTGACCTGGGCGGAGAAATACGTGGCGACCGGCTTCGCGTCGCTGATCGTAGCCATTACTCCGATCTGGATCTTCGGTCTCGAGTCGTTCGTTTACAAAGGCGAGAGAACCTCCGGGCGTGGCATCGCCGGCCTGGCGCTCGGCGTGGTCGGCACCTTCATCCTGTTCTGGCCGAAGATCGCCAACCCGGAGATCCATGGTGGCATGCAGTTGATCGGCGCCGTGAGCCTGCTCGGCTCGTCCTTCTGCTGGGCCAACGGGACGGTCCTCTCGCGCCGCTGGAAATCGAAGTTTACCCTTGATCCGTTCGTTGCAACCGCCTGGGAGATGATCATCGCGGGCGTTGTGAACCTGCTGGTTGCCGTCGCTCTCCGCGAACATAACATTCGTTGGACGCACCGCGGCCTTGGAGCAATTTTTTATCTTGTCGTTTTCGGATCGTGGGTTGGATTCACGGCTTACATCTGGCTGCTCAAGCACGTACCCACGCCGAAGGTCGCAACCTATGCCTATGTGAATCCGATTGTGGCGGTCTTTCTCGGGTGGATCGTGCTTCACGAGACCATCGATCGCTACATCGTGGCGGGTTCGCTGGTGATCATCGCGGCGGTTGCGATGGTGACGGCTTCTAAAGTAAAAGCAGCACCGCAGGTGCTGAAGCTCTCCGACGCTGAATCCATCGGCGACTAGTTACTTTGCAGCCGCCGTCTGCTCCTGGATGTAGTAGCCCTCGCGCGTCTGGACCTTGTAGTCCTTGTTCTTGGCGGTCAGCGTCAAGCGGTGGTATCCAGGGTCCGCGGCCGTCTTGTCCGGTGTATAGGCGAGAATGAACTGGGTCCGCAACTCTTCGGCGATCTGCGTGTAAATCTGGTCAACCGTATCTTTCTTTGTGACCTCGAACATCTGTCCGCCGGTCTTGGTCGCGATCTCAGTCAGGATCTTTTTGCCGTCCACGCGCGGCTCCTGTTGTCCGCCGCCACGCCGTCCTCCTCCAGGGTACCCGCCGCCTCCGCCCGGATAGCCGCCACCTCCTCCGGGATATCCTCCGCCGCCCCCGGGAAACCCAATGCCACCCCGCCGCATGCCGCGGTTGTTGTCGCCGAAGCCGCGATTCTCCTCACCTTTGAGATAGATCGCATACACAATTGTGTCGGCGCGCTGCGCGGCTTCCACGGCATCGTTCAGCGTTTCCTTGCTGCCGCGGTCCTGCCCGTCGGTGAGGACTACGATCGCCTTCCGCCCGGTCTGTTTTTTCAGAACTTCGTTCGACGCGAGATAGATGGCGTCGTAGAGCTGGGTGCCGCCGTGGCGGCGCATGCGAGGCTGCCCCTGCCCTTGACCCTGGCTGTCTCCATCGCCGCTGTCCTGGCTGCTCTGCTCGCTATGCGCGGTCTCCAACAGGCCCAGGGCGTTGTACAGCTTGTCTCGCGACGACGTCAGGTCCTGGAGGAGTTCAACCTCCCGATCGAAGTGGATGAGAAAAGCCTGGTCCTTGGATTGGGCCAACATCTGGTCGAGGAACTTCTGGCTGGCGCTTTTTTCAGCGCTCAACTCGTCGCGCATGCTCATGCTCGTATCTACCAGCAGGCCTAAGGTGAGCGGCAGGTTCGTATCAAGACGGAAGTTGGTAATCGTCTGCGGCTTTCCGTCCTGCTCCAGGACGAAGTCATCCTTGCCGAGGTTCTGCACGATCTTCCCGTGTTTGTCGCGGACCGTGACCGGCAGGGTCACTTCGCGCACATCGACGTGAATGGAAGGCGGTTCCGGCTGGGACGCGGCCGTCGCCTGGTGGAGCGTAGGTTTGTCCTGTCCCGGCAAGAGTGGGGACAACAAACAAGCGGAGAGCAGGAGACAGAAAGCGCGCACGTTCCTCATCGCAGTATCGACTCTAAAACTTAAAGAGTGTTGGCAGGTGATGGCGTAAAGAGATGTAAACCTCTGCAAGAACGGCAAGCGAACTGCCGATTCACTCGGTAAGCCCAGCAGTCCATTAGGCGCGGCTTATTTCAAGTTCAGGGGTGCCAGGAATGTCCACTGCAAGTGTTACATCGTCGCTTCTCAGCCAACTCGATCCCACTTCAGACAGCAGCGGCAATTTTTCGAAGATGAAGCAGGCGTGGCAGCAACTCTCGCAGAGCCTGCAGTCCGGCGACCTGCAGGATGCGCAGAGCGCCTTCGCGACCATCACGCAACTGCAGCAGCAGATGCAGAGCTCGAAGACCGGCAGTCCGCAAAACCAGAACAGCCAGCTATCCGCGGATATGAAGACGCTGGGCCAAGCCTTGCAATCGGGCGATCTCAGCAGCGCGCAGAGCGCCTTTGCGGCCGTGCAGAAAGACATGCAGGCCACGCACGGCCATCATCACCATCATGAGAGCTCATCCGCCTCGGCTGAAAGTCAGAGCGAAGTCGAGCAACTGCTTTCGACCGAGCCAAGCTCCAGCGGGCAGAACAGCGGATCGGTGAGCACGTACGCGTAAAAAGACCGCCCGGGCGGGCGGTTTAAGGGGTCAGCGGATAAAAATTAGGAGGGCGGACGAAACAAGACCGAACGTTTTTGCGGCGATGCCCGCTTCCCGCTTCGATCGCCGCACGTTCGGGGTTAATGAGAGCACTCTAGTGTGCGGCGATTGCATGACGGTGAAGGCCAGATGAATAAAGCGTGAATCTGCCTGTCATTTCCTCTTCCAGCGGACGCCGTCCTTGGTGTTCTCGAGAATAATTCCGCTCTCCAATAACTCGGCCCGGATTGCGTCCGACCGCTTGAAGTCTTTCTTCTTCCGCGCCTCCGAATGCTCCGCCACCAAGGCCTCGACGCGCTCGTCGGTCAGGCCCGCCGCCTTCGCCATCTCGGCTGTCTCGGCGCTGATCTGGTCCGCTTTGCCTTCCGCATGCGCCCAATCCACCGCGAACTTCACCTTGCGCGAATCTTCGTCATCCAGCACCGCGAAAATCTCGTCGAACTTCTGCAGCGCATCGCGCAGCATCGCCACGTTGCCTTGCCGCACCTCGCCGGCGTCCGCAGCCGCATTCACATCCCGCACCAGGTCGAAGATCGCGGCGAGCATTTCGGCGGTGTTCAGATCGTTGTCGAGGGCCGCGGTCATCTTTTCGATCGTTTCCTCGGCCAGCGTGTCGATCTTCTCGTTCGTTCCTTCGGGAAACTGATCCGTCTCGATCCGGCGCTTGAAGTTCCGTAATCGGTCCACCGAGATTGCCGCCTGCTTCAGCCCGTCAAAGGTGAAATTCAATTGCTTGCGATAGGGAACCGACATCAGCAGGAAGCGGATGCTCGATGGCTTATGGCCCATCAGGATCAGGTCGCGCAGCGTATAAAAGTTCCCCAGGCTTTTCGACATCTTCTGCCCTTCCACCAGCAGAAAACGCGAATGCACCCAGAAGTTTGCGAATTTCTTGTGGGTTACCGATTCGGATTGCGCGATCTCGTTCTCGTGATGCGGAAAGATGAGGTCCTCTCCACCGGCGTGAATATCGAAGCTCTCCCCGAGGTACCTCATGCTCATGATCGAGCACTCAATGTGCCACCCCGGCCGTCCCGGACCGATCACCGTCTCCCACTTAGCCTCGCCAGGCTTCGGCGCCTTCCAGAGGGCAAAGTCGCGGGCGTTGTCCTTCTCGTACTCGTCCACGTCCACGCGCGCGCCATCGCTCATCCCGGCAAAGTCTCTTTTCGAGAGCTTGCCGTACTCCGGGAACTTTGCAATGCGGAAGTAGTACGAACCGTCGTCGGTTCGGTAGGCCACGTCTTCCTTCACCATGCGCTGGATGAACTCGGCCATCTCGGGAATGTGATCGGTGGCGTTGACCATCAACTCCGGATGCTCGATGTTCAGCGCGTCGGAATCTTCCAGGAATGCTTTTTTATATTTGGCGGTGTAGTCGCCGACGCTCAATCCGTCGCGCGCCGCATTGCGGATGATCTTGTCGTCCACGTCGGTGATGTTCATTACGTGGCGCAGCTTATATCCGCTCTGTTTCAAGAAGCGGCGCAAAGTATCGACGACGATGAAGGTCCGGAAATTCCCGATATGTCCGTAGTCGTAAACCGTGGGTCCGCAAGCGTACATGCGGACCTCGTTGTCGGCCAGGGGCTGAAAAGTTTCGACTTTTCCGGAAAGGGTGTTGAAAAGCTCAAGCGCCATTGCGTGGGTTCCTGTCGAATGGTGAATCTCTGATTCTAGGGAAGAGGAGTGCCTACGGCAACTCGACGCACTCGCGCACGGACTGACGCCGTGCTCTCTTGATTTCCAGGGTTCGGAAAACGAAGTCATGTTGACGGAATGCCCAGTTTAACGTTCTAATCCTTCGATGCGGCGTGGATGGAAATATCGATTGCTTGCGCTTCTCTTGCTCGCGATCCTTTGGATCCTCGTCGTGCCGAACGCCGATCTCGATCCGGCAACTCCACTCAGTCTCGAGGTCCTCTTCTTCGTTGCGGTCGCGATTTCGTTCATCGCAGATACGCACGCTATTCTCCGGTCCCTCCTCCGGAATCTCATGCCGATGCCCCACTTATTGTCCCTGCCAGGCTCGGCTAGCCTTACCGCCCGAATCGCTCCTCTTCGCTGCTAGCGCCCGTTTCACCCGTCGGCCGGGCCCAGGCAGTCGATCTCAGGAGTGAAACGTGAGCAAAGCAGGTCGTAAGCAGCCGTCGCGAAGCGTCTTATTGAACATCGGTGTGGATCAGGCCTATCTGAGCCGCCGTCACGAAGCCCTGGCCAGCGCCGGGTTCACGGTGGTCGACGCTGCCTCCGTAGAAGAGGGATTGAAATTAGCCAAAGGCCGCGACGTGCAGGTCGCGATTCTGGGCCATCGCATTTCCCCAACCGAGCGCCTTAAGATCTCCCAGGCCCTGAAACGCGGCAATTCGAAGATCCGCCTGGTCGTCATGTACGACCGCTCGATAAGTAAAACCGAGCTCGCGGATGCGGTCCTGCAGATCGACCTACCGCCCACCGATCTCGTACATTCCATTGAGTACCTTCTGGATGCCGTGTAAGCCATTCGGTCAACACCTAACGTGAGTGCCGAAGCGGTTTCACCCGGTTCCGAGCCTTCGAATCCCGGTGCTTTTGGCGTTGAACGGGGCTATACTTTAGCTGGAGTCTTTCGCGATGCTGGGCTATCTGCAACTGCTGAACACGCGCCATCCGTGGTCACGGCCGATCTCGGTCCGGGCCGACGTGCGCCTGGCCCCATCGCAAGCTCGTCCCAACCTCTTCTCGGGCGACTAGTCCCTCTCCTTCCTGGTTCGTTTGCGAGCCGCTGCGGATGTGAATCCGTCTTGCGCTCGCCCGGCTCAGCCCGTCGCGCGCGTCCGCGCGCCTACCAAGAATGGAGAACGTCATGACGACTGCAATTTCTATCGCTGGCCCCAAGATCCGCACCAAGCTGCCCGGGCCGAACGCCCTGCGCGTCCTGGAAGGGGATGCCCGGATCATTTCGCCGTCCTATACGCGGTCGTACCCGCTGGTGGCGAAGCGCGGACGCGGCGTGGTGATTGAAGACGTGGATGGCAACGAATTCCTTGATTTCTCCTCCGGCATCGCCGTCACTTCTACCGGTCATTGCCACCCCGAGGTGGTCGCCGCCATCCAGAAGCAAGCCGCGGAACTGATCCACATGTCGGGAACCGACTTTTATTACGAGTCGATGATCACCCTTGCCGACCGGCTCTCGAAGATCGCCCCCATGAAGGGGCCGCATCGCGTCTATTACGGCAACTCCGGTGCCGAGGCTATCGAGTGCGCGCTGAAGCTTGCCCGCTACCACACCAAGCGGCAGCACATCATCGCTTTTTACGGCGCCTTCCACGGACGCACCATGGGCGCCCTTTCGCTCACCGCTTCGAAGCCGCAGCAGCACCGCCGCTTCTCGCCGCTGATGCCCGGTGTAACCCATATCCCGTATCCCAATCTCTATCGTCGCCCCGCCGGCATGGACGAGGACGACTATGCGATCTCTGTCGCCCGCTTCCTCGACGAGCGCGTCTTTACCACCGACATCGCTCCCGAAGAGGTGGCTGCGATCTTCGTCGAGGCCATCCAGGGCGAAGGCGGCTATCTGCCTGCGCCTCCGGCCTTCATGCGCGAACTGCGCCGCATCTGCGACAAGCATGGCATCCTGCTGGTCTGCGACGAAGTGCAGTCCGGCTGCGGACGCACCGGCAAGTGGTGGGCGGTCCAGCATACCGGTGTTGAACCCGACATGATCACCATCGCCAAGGGCATCGCCAGCGGCATGCCGCTCAGCGTCTGCCTTACCAGGGCGGAGATCATGGACTGGGTTCCCGGTTCCCATGCCTCGACCTTCGGCGGGAATCCCGTCGCCATTGCGGCAGCCCTCGCAACCCTCGACGTGCTCGAGCGCGAAGGCGTACGGAATGCCGACGCGATGGGAAAACATATCCTGCAACGGATCGCAAGCTGGCCTGAGCTGATGCCGCTGGTGGGCGATGTCCGCGGAACCGGCCTCATGATCGGCATCGAGTTCGTCAGCGATAAGGAGAAGAAGACGCCCGCCGGTGAGCTGCGCGACAAGGTAGTGGACGCTGCCTTCGAGAAGGGCATTCTCTATCTCGGGGCCGGCCCGAATACCCTGCGCATTGCGCCGCCGCTCATCGTGACCGCGGAACAGTGCGACATCGCGCTCGACATCCTCGAGCAGTCGATCCGCGAAGTCGCAGCGCTGCACATGAAAGGCGCCAAAGCCGGTGAACCGACAGGCGCTTAAGGCTGAGTCGCGGCGGAGTAGAATGTCAGAAATTGCGTATTCTTCCCGGAATACGCATGCTTAACCCTCTTGGCGTAGCCTTCCACGGCTGCGCCTTTTTTCAATGTCGGCGATCGGGCGGCATCACTCGGACCCCGACTCGCCATCCAAACCGGACATGATCCGAAAACTATCTTCCGGACAGTATCGCCTTTACTCGAAGAAGAAGGACGCCAAGGGTAAGCGCAAGAACCTGGGGACTTTCTCCACCCGCGCGGCGGCTGAAAAGCACGAACGCGCAGTGCAGTATTTCAAGCGCGCCGGATAGCGGGCTCTGGACGACCAGAATTTCTGGCGGGTGGTTGGCGTTTGTCGTCTGGTGAACATCGGACACGTGCGCCCGTCACATCGCCGGCTGGCCGGTCTCCACTAAGCTGGGCCGGTGAGGCTCGTCGTTCAACTTGCGCTTCGAATGCTCGATGCTGTCTTGCCTGCGCCCGTAAAGGCCGAACACCTGCTTACCGGCGAGCGAGGCGAGGAACTGGCATATTTCTATTTGCGCAAACACAGATACGTCATCGTTGCGCGCAACTTCCGCACCCCGTGGCACAAGAGCGAACTGGATTTAGTGGGATGGAACGCGGGCACACTGTGCTTCGTCGAGGTGAAAACCCGCACCACCCGCGACGTTGCGCCCGCCGAGGCCGCCGTGGATGATGAAAAGCGTCACGACCTTCGCCGCGTGGCCCGCCATTACCTGCGGCATTTGCCCGAGAATACGCCCACGCGCTTCGATATCGTTACCGTGTATCTTGACAAGCCCAAGCCGGAAATTACCGTGATCCAACACGCCTTTTCGCTCTAGGCGCGACGATCAATCACCACTCCAGGTTTGTGCACGAAAGGCACCCTCTTCCAAGCCCCACAAGCTGCCGGCCGACTGCAGGGACTCGACCCCGAGATGTCCGTTCTGCGTCCACACGACCCGAAATCGCGCGCTCTTCATGCCGCGTTCCACGCGAATAAGAGCCCCCGGCTTCAGTGCGACGCTCACGCCGCTCAAGCACGCGCCTTTCATCGAGAGGTTCAGGGTGTGCCCCAGCCCGTGCACTTCGGCTCCGTTCTGCCCGTTTGCAAAGATTCTGACCGGCAAAACTCCGGGAATCCGCTCTTCTTTTCTCTGCCTCTGGTTCAATACCCAAACCTCACCGTTTAGGATCCTCGCTGAATCTCTCGAATTGCGCAATTGCGCAGGGAGAAGCCGCTCTCCTCCCTGCGCCGTTGTTTTGGATTCTAGTGTCGCGGTCGAATCAATGCATCCGTGCGCTGGGCCGCGTTCAGCGGAATGTGGACGAATCTCCTTCCGGCCGCGGTCGTCGGCTGGATGTTCGGCCCAAACAGTGGATCGGCCGCCGCAACGGCAGAGACGTTGACCTCCGGGATTCCGTTGGCGAGCTTCGCGTTGATGGCATCAATGAACGCGTTTGCGACGAGCGCGTATCCGGTGTTGGTTGGATGAATTCCGTCCAGTCCGAAGAAGCCGCCAAGAAACGCCGTTGTCGCCGGGTAGCCGTTGATCGTCATTCCCGCCGCCAGGCTGTTGAACAGCGAGTGAATGTCCACCAGGATTCCATTCACCGCCGCCGTCTGGGTGGCAATCACCTGGTTGTACGCGTTGATCTGCGCCTGCACCTGCGCTACCTCGGCCGCCGTGAGCACCCCGGCGTCGTCCAGCGGAGTGGTTGGCTTGCTCATCGCCAGGTTCTGCAGATCGGTCTGAACTTCCGCCATCCCGGTGGCATTGACCAGGTCTCCGTTCGCAATCCCGAGGATCGCGCTGATCTGCGCCGGCTGCAGTCCCGACTGTGCCGATGCCTCGGCAATCACCGTCGCCGCCGGCGTAAGGTACGGCACCAGGGTCACGTCCGGGATGTTGGCAACGATCAGTGTCGCCGCTGTTTCGGCGTGCGCCCCCTGCATCAAGGCGGTGAAGTTCGTCGTGAAGGCGTCGATCGGCGTCATCGAACTCGGCATGCCGGTATCGTCCGCCAACAGCGCGTCGTTGTTGCCGATCCAGATGAAAAGAGTGGTCGGCTTCAGCGCGACGGCCTCCTGCGCCTGCGGATTCACGTTCCCCAGCGGAAAGCCCAACACCAGGTCCGTGATGAGTTCTTCACCTGTCGTCGGGGTCAGTGTGGGCCCCGTGTAGAGCAGGTCATACAGCAGGTGTCCCGGGACCGCCAGGTCGGTCGGCTGCTGGTCCGGATTATCCCGTCCGGTGGTCGTGCCCGAGGCCTGCTGGATGACGGGCGGAGGACCGACGCTTACGAGTTGCAGCACCGCCGGCGCCCCGGGCGGGGCAATCAGCGGCAGCGTGATCGTGTAGTTCGCCTGCTTCGCTACCAGCGCCGCCCAGCCATTGGGCTGCTGCGTGTCGAGCAACGATCCGTTCTGGTACCCCGCCGTCAGCGAGTCTCCGACATACACCACGGTCGTGAAATTTCCTGAGCCGGTGGTAATCTTCGGCGCCGCCCCGCCGCATCCTGTCACTCCCAACAGTGCCGCCGCCAAAGCGGCTACCGTCAGACTTCTCATCCTTTGCTGCCGATCGAACATGCTTCTCCTCAATACGACATCCGTTTACGAGCTTCTTCAGGTCAGATGCGACAATCTGTTTTCGCGGCCTGGGCGCGAAGCACCGAAGGGGACCATGGGATCGTTTTGGGAACATAACGGCTGTTTTCTTTGAGCCTGATGTTACCCGAGCAAACTCTCCACCACCTCATAGCTCGCGTTCAGCGCCGCATCCAGCCCCGCCGGATCCTTGCCGCCTGCCTCCGCCATGTCCGGACGTCCCCCACCCGAGCCGCCCACGTGCTTCGCCACCTGCGCAATGATCTTGCCCGCTTGCACGCGTCCGGTCAGGTCCTTGGTCACACCCACGATCAGCGCCACCCGACCGTCTTGTACCGAGCCCAGTACCACTACGCCGGATCCCAGCTTGGTGCGCAGGTTATCGATCAATGTACGCATCTGGTTGCGATCGATGTTATCGGCCCGCGTCGCGAGCACCTTCACGCCCCTTACCTCGCGCGCGTTTTCCGTAGCCGATGAGACCGTGCTGGCTGCGGATTTCATGCGTGCCTGCTCCAGCTCTTTGCGGAGCTTCTTGATCTCTTCTTCGCGACGCTCAAGCTCGAACTTCAATCCCTCCGCCGGGCTCAACCCTTCGGCCGGCCGCACGATGGTCGAGACCACGCCTTCGAGTTCGTGGTCCTTGCGGAAGTGCCGCACCGAGTTTTCTCCGGTCACCGCTTCAATGCGCCGTACGCCGCTCGAAACGCTGCCCTCGTGCAAGACTTTGATCAGCCCGATCTCGCCGGTGGCGCCGGTGTGGGTTCCGCCGCAGAGTTCGGTCGAGAAATCGCCGATCTTGATTACCCGCACGCGATCGCCGTACTTCTCGCCGAAGAGCGCCATCGCGTGATACTCGTTCACCGCGACATCGATCGGCACATTTTCGATCACTTCGACGCGATCGTTCTTCAGCACCTCTCTGTTGACGATGTCCTCGATGTCCTGCAACTCTTCATCGGCGACGCCGGTGAAGTGCGAGAAGTCGAAGCGCAGCTTCGCCGGATCGACCAGCGATCCCGCCTGCTTCACGTGCTTGCCCAGCACCTCGCGCAGCGCGGCATGAAGAAGATGTGTGCCGGTGTGGTTGCGCATCGTCGCACGCCGCACCTCGGCGTTGACGACCGCATTTACCTTGTCCCCCACCACGATATTCTGCCGCGCAACCACGCGGTGCGCGCGCACGCCTTGCACCGGTGATTGCACCGTCCCCACTTCCGCGACGAGGACATTGCCGGTCGAATCGTAGAGCCAGCCCGTGTCGCCGATCTGTCCGCCGGACTCGGAGTAGAACGGCGTGTGATCGAGCACCAGCTCGCCCTCTTCCCCGGCTCGCAGCTCGCGCACGCCTGTGCCGTTATGCACGATGGCCAACACCTCCGAATCGCGCGACGCGGTCTGCCGGTAGCCTTCGAAGATGGTCTTAGGCAGATCGCGGTAGGCCGGCGAAGCCGATGCCTTGGAACCACCCTTCCAGGAGGCACGCGCCGTTTCGCGCTGCGACTCCATCGCTTGGTCGAAACCAGCATGATCGAAATCGATCCCTTGATCGCGCGCAGCATCGACCATGAAATCGAGTGGCAGGCCGAAAGTATCGTAGAGCTTGAAAGCCTTCTCGCCGGAGTACTTTGCAGTCGCTTCGTTCTTGACTGCGGCGAGATCCTCGTCCAGCTTCTTCAACCCGATATCCAGCGTATTCGCGAACCGCGTCTCTTCCGCCAGCACCGTCTTCGCCACGCGATCGGAGGTCTCTTTCAGCTCCGGATACGCATCCTGCATCAGGTCGCGGACCGCATAGACCATGTCATGCAGGAACGGTTTGTTCTGTCCCAGCAGCCGTCCGTGCCGAATCGCCCGCCGGATGATCTTGCGCAACACATAGCCGCGCCCTTCATTCGCGGGGATTACGCCATCGCTGATGAGGAACGTCGCCGCGCGAGAATGGTCGGCAATCACACGCAGCGAAGCCGCGCTCTTCGACTGCGATTCCTTTGCCTCTTCTTTCGTCTCGTCTACATCCGTCAACTCGGCCGCGCGCTTGATCAGCGGCGTGAACAGATCGGTGTCGTAGTTCGAGACCACGCCCTGCAGCACCGCGGTCACGCGCTCCAGGCCCGCGCCTGTATCAATCGATGGCCTGGGGAGCGGGTTCAGCGTGCCGCTCGCGTCGCGGTCGAACTGCATGAACACCAGGTTCCATATCTCGACGTAGCGTCCGCACTCGCAGGGAAACTTGCATTCGCCCGCCGCGCACTCCGGCCGCAGCTTGTCGCTCGACGCGACACCCATGTCGTAGTGGATCTCGCTGCACGGCCCGCAGGGGCCGGTGTCGCCCATCGCCCAGAAGTTGTCCTTCATCCCCATTTCGAAGACGCGGTCCTTCGGGACGCCCACGTCGAGCCAGTGCCGGTAGGCCTCATCGTCGCGCGGGACGCCGTTCTCGCCCTTGAAAATGGTGGCGTAGAGCTTGTCTTTTTCCATCCCGAACCACTCCGGCGACGTCACCAGCTCCCACGCGTAGGCGATGGCTTCCTTCTTGAAATAATCGCCAAAGCTGAAGTTGCCGAGCATCTCGAAAAACGTGTGGTGACGGTTGGTGAAGCCAACGTTTTCGAGGTCGTTGTGCTTGCCGCCGGCGCGGACGCACTTCTGCGAACTGGTAGCGCGGTTGTAGTCGCGCTTCTCGAGGCCGAGAAACACATCTTTGAACTGGTTCATCCCGGCGTTGGTAAACAGCAGCGTCGGATCGTTCGCCGGGACGAGCGAGGAGGAGTGGACCTCTTTATGTCCCTTGGCGACGAAGAAGTCGAGAAAACGGCGGCGTACTTGGGAGCCTGTGAGCATGGGCGTAATCTCTGATTTTAACAGGCGAAGGTTGCCAGGACATCTGTAGTACCTATTGGCCAATCGCTAGCGGCCCGCCCGTTTCGCCGAGTTTTTTTTCGTTTTCTTCGCAACCTTCTTCGCGACGACCTTCTTCTCCACCGCTCGCGGCTTCTCCTTGATGTGTTCGATCGCGCGCCACATGTACCAGGCCGCCACGCTGCGATGCGGCTTGTAGATTTCGCCCAGCGCCATCAGTTCTTTCGGCTTCGGCATCTCGTCCAGCCCATGCAGCAGCATGTAGCCCTTGCGTACGCCGAGGTCATCCACCGGCCAGACATCCGGACGATACAGGTTGAACAGCAGGATCATCTCCACCGTCCAGCGCCCGATCCCACGCACCTGCGTGAGCTGCGCAATGATGTCGTCGTCCTTCATCTTGCGGATCGCCTTCACGTCCGGCACCGTGCCATCGATGGTCTTCGCCGCAAGATCTTTCACTGCTTTCGTCTTCGCGCCGGAAAGTCCCGCCGACCGCAGCAGCTCATCCGGCGCGGCGAGCAGTTGCTCCGGTGTCGGGAAGGGAAGCGCCTTGCCGTGGCGCGTATCCACCGTCGGCGTATCGGGCGCGAAAAACAGCGCTTTGACGCGGTTCAGAATCGTCGCCGCGGCCTTTGCCCGATAGCTGCTGATAGACGATCGACTCCATCAGCGCTTCGAACACGTTTTGCAGATAGTTGGGCTTGATGCCGCACGGCGGGCACTTGGCGATCAGCTTCGCTAAATGCTTATCGGCCTTCGACAGGTGGGCGTACGCAACGGCATGACGGTCCTTCATTCGTTCTCCGGCGATTCGGTTTTTTCTGGGATTTCTGCGATTTCGGATTCCAATGCCGAAAGAACTTCCGGGATCCACTTTCCATTGGTTCAGCACGCGAAAGGCGCTGCGGCTGCTGAACCCGGCGCGCAGGAGGGTCCGGAAACACGATGCGCGCATGATCCTTCTGGCCCGTCAGGATGACGCACTCGTTTGCGGTCGAGGAACTTGCGCGCCAACTCGACCTCGTCGGTATCGTCATAGGTGGTAGCGACGGCCTTGTTGATCACGTCGCCGTGCACGCCACGCGTCTTCAGATCGTTGATTACCCGGAGGCGCCCGAACTTTTCGTTCTCTTTGCGATAACGCGAATACGTCTCGGCGTACTTCGCGTCATTCAGATACTTCTGCTGCTTCAGCCGCTCGACGACCGCCTCGACCATCTTGTCGCCATCGTCCTGGTGCGCCACCCGTGGCCGCATTAGCCGCTTCAGCTCGGCCACTGAACGCATGCGGCGTCCCAGCGCCCCAATGGCGTATTCATACAGCGATTCCTCGGTGTAATCCTTGCGAGCTGCGCGCTTGAACGCCATCGCAGGCTAGTGTAGCGGAAGGGCGTACAAAAAGCGAAGAGAGTTGCTAAAGCAAAAGGCGCACCGCAGTGCGCCTCGCTTCCATCTCAATCCACAACTACCGCCGCGGAGCCCCGCTGTAGCCGGTGAAGCCCTGCTGCTGCATCTCTTCGCGCGCTGCTTCCGTGCTGCCCGAAATGCCTTGCACGCGCAGCTTGAAGTCGTCGGGGTTCGACGCGTTTTCCAGCGCCGTATCGTAGGTGATCAGCCCCTGTGCAAACAACTCGTACAGCGACTGATCGAAGGTCTGCATGCCGTATTGCGATGTGCCTGCCGCCAGCGCCTCGCGAATCGTCCGCGTCTTCTCCGGAATCAGGATGGCTTCGCGGATGTACGCCGTGCTCACCAGCACTTCCGCGGCCGGAACGCGTCCCGTTCCATCGGCGCGGCGCACCAGTCTTTGGCTGATGACGGCGCGTAATGTTGCCGCCAGCTGCAACCGGATCTGCTTCTGCTCCGGCGGCGGAAACACCGCGATGATGCGGTTGATCGTCTCGATCGCGTCCAGCGTATGCAGCGTGCTGAACACCATGTGGCCGGTTTCCGCTGCCAGCAACGCGGTCTGAATCGTCTCCAGGTCGCGCATTTCGCCGACCAGGATCACATCCGGATCCTGGCGCAGGCTGGCGCGCAGCGCCGAACCGAAGCTTGGCGTATCCACTTCCACTTCGCGCTGGTTGACGAATCCCTTCTTGTCGCGGTGCAGGAATTCGATCGGGTCTTCAATCGTGATGATGTGCTCGGGCCGCGTCGAATTGATGCGGTCGATCATCGCCGCCAAGGTCGTGGACTTACCGGAACCGGTAACCCCCGTCACCAGCACCAGGCCGCGCTGTTCATCGCAGATGCTCTCGATAATCCGGGGCAGGTAAAGCTCGTCCAGGCTGCGGATCTTGGTCGGAATTACGCGCAACACCACGCCGACGTTGCCGCGCTGCTGGAAGACGTTCACGCGGAAGCGTCCCAGTCCGGCGACGCCGTAGGCCATGTCGAGTTCGGCGTTCTCTTTGAACTTCTGTTTCTGCCGGTTCGACATCATGCTGAATGTCATGTTCAACATGTCTTCGGCCGAAATGCGAGGTTGATCGGTAAGGGGGACCAGCTCGCCATCAATGCGAATGTGCGGGTAGTTCCCGACTTTCATGTGCAAGTCGGAAGCTTTACGCTCCATGGCTATGCGAAGCAGGTCATCGATATGCATGCCTTCGTCCCTGGGCCAGAGTGGCTAAGTGAGCTGAACGTAACACCTATATACCGGGAAATCAATCAGGGAAAGGGCTTGGTTGCTGCGGAAGCAATGACCCAAAGCCCACTCCCGAAGGTCACTTACTCAACACCCTTTTCCTTCGATTTACTGCTGTTTCGTCGGCTGCGCATAGTAGCCAGCCCGGGTTTCTACCTTCAAACCTTGCTTATTCTTGATTTCGATCTTGCGGAAACTACCATCGAGCGAATGATTACTCGGTGTATACCCAATGTTGTACTGGCTGCGCATTTCAGCGGCGATCTGGTCAAAGGCGGTTTTCAGCTTCTTGTCGTCGTTGCCCACGACGATCATCCGGCCACCGGTTTCCTCGCAGATCTTCTTCATCGCGCTGTCGCCGCTATACCCGAAGTGGCCATAAAATCCGCGGTCCGCAATCAACAGAACATAAACGATCGAGTCCGCTTTCTGCGCTGCTTCAATGGCATCCCGGATCTTCAGCTTGCTGCCTTCGTCCTCACCGTCGGTCAGAACGATCATGGCTTTGCGCCCGACTTCGTTGCGCAATTTCTCTTCGGCCGCGAGGTAGATTGCGTCATACAGAACCGTGCCGCCGCGGCAATTCGAGGGCAGCGGGCCTCCCCCTAGCCCGGGCGCTCCGCCGCACATCGGCGCGTTGATCCGCACCTTGTTCAGCGCCACCCGAAGCTCGTGGGGCGAGCTGGTGAAGTCCTGCACCAGTTCGGCATCGAGATCGAAATTGATGACGAAAGCCTCGTCTTTCTCTTTTAAAACCTCTGCCAGGAACGCCGCGCCGATGTCCTGTTCCATCGGAAGCACCCGCATTTGGCTGCCGCTGGTATCGATCAGGATGCCCAAGGTGAGAGGCAGGTCGGAGTTCGCGTTGAAGTACTTGATGGCTTGCGGCTTCCCGTCCTCAAAAAGCTGAAAATCGTCCTTGATCAGGTTCGGCATCAAGGTGCCATGCTTGTCTCGCACATTGAAGAAAATGTTGACCACGTTGACGTTCGCTTTGAACGTGGGAATGTCCTGCTGCTCCTCGTCCTGCTTTTTGTCATTGCCCGTCTGGGCGGAAGCCACATATGCCAGCGCCGCCATTAGCAGCATCCAACTCACCACCGTGCGAAGCGGTTTCATAATCTCCAATCCGAAGGCCACCTGACGTAGTCTATATTGTAGGTTCTACTCGCATTGATTGCGCCCTGCGTATTTCAATGCTACGAGGCTCGAGATGCGATTTGAAAAGGTTCGCGGCACCTTGGTGGCGGTCATATTCTTACTGCTTTTCTCGTTCGGATCTCTTGCGCAATCCCAAGGCAGTCTTCCTGACGCTCCTGCTCCGCAGCAGAACGTTCCCCCACCGGCACCCACACCCGAACCGCCGGCTCAGACGCCCGCGGATGCACCCCTTCCCGGTTCGACGCACCCCGTGGACCAAGGTCAACCCGGCAACTCGGCAGAGCGACAACAAACACCTACGAGTCCCGTCGAGACAGTTCCACCAGGCAAAGCCCCCAACACACCCGGCAGCGGCAGCGACGAACTTGCCTACGCCATTCGCATCAACGTCAACTTCGTCCCCGTGCCGGTGACCGTGAAGGACGATGATGGACATCTCGTGCCGGGACTTCTGGAGCGCGACTTCGCCGTTTTTGAAAACGGCATTGAGCAGAAGATCACCTTTTTCAGCAGCGACCCTTTTCCGCTTTCGGCGGCCGTCATCATCGATCTCGGCATGCCCGACAGCGCCGTCCGAAAAGTCAGGGAAACCTTGAGCGCCCTCGATGGCGCCTTCGGTCCCTACGATGAGATTTCCGTCTACACCTACGGCAATACGGTGCGCAAGGAGCAGGACTTCACCAACTCCGATGCGCTGATGCGTACGATCAAGGTGTTACGTCAGAGCGCGCGCGGGGAAAACACCGGCGTGCCTGTCACCAGCGGCCCTCTCGCCTCCGGGCCGACGATTAATAACAAGCCGGCCATCGAAGGCACCCCGCACGTGCAAGCCGTCCAGGAGCCTTCGCACGTCATGAACGATGCCATCCTGCAGGCGGCGCTCGATCTCGGATCGCGGCCCCAGAACCGCCGCAAGATCCTCTTCGTCATCAGCAACGGTTTTGAAAAAGGCAGTCGCGCCAGCTACAGCGATGTGCTCCGCGTTTTGCTGTCGAAAGAGGTCGCCGTCTATGGCATCGGGGTGGATTCCGCGGCGATCCCGGTGTACGGCAAAGCAGAGAGGCTCCACATTCCCGGATTGGGGACCGGCAACATTCTGCCCCGGTACGCATCGGCGACAGGCGGCGAGGTTTTCCCCGAGCAGAGCCGCGAGGCCATCGAAGAGGCCTACCAGCGTCTCACCCTGGAAGCCCGCAATCAGTACACTCTTGGCTACAACACGCACGTCTCGCCTATGAGCCCGCGGCGCAGCATCGAGGTGCGCGTGCACCGGCCCGGATTGAAGGTCTTCGCCAAGGAAGGGTACTACCCGCTGCCTCCGTCGCCCGGTACTCCAGGTGCACCAGCAACAAAGCCGGCAACGCAGTAGCCCATGACCCTGCGGAGAGGTTCTGGGAAACAGCTTCTCTGTGGTATAAATCGATTCCAAGGATTAGTTTCCGCGTTCGTGTTGTTTGTGATCTCCGGAGTGAGGTTCGATCGACCTCCGGTTGATGGTGAATGCGTGTCCCATTGGGCTGAGGCAGAGCATTGAGCTTCATTAACTTCGCGGCTCGCGAGATCAATTGCAAGGTCGTCTACTACGGTCCGGGCCTTGGTGGCAAAACCACCAACCTGCAGATCGTGTACGACAAGACCGCCGACAAATCGCGCGGCAAGATGATTTCCCTCGCGACCGAAACCGATCGAACTCTCTTCTTCGACTTTCTGCCCCTTGACCTCGGCACGGTCCGCGGATTCAAGACGCGCTTCCACCTCTACACCGTTCCCGGCCAGGTCTTCTACGATGCCAGCCGCAAATTGATCCTGCGCGGTGTCGATGGCGTCGTTTTCGTCGCCGATTCGCAGGAAGAGCGCATGGACGCCAACATCGAGGCCCTCGACAACCTGCAGGAGAACCTCTCCGAGCACGGCTACGACTTCCAGAAGGTTCCCTACGTCCTCCAGTTGAACAAGCGCGACTTGCCCAACGTTCTTCCCGTTGACGATCTAAAGGGCGAACTCATGAAGCGCAATGAGCCCGTCTTCGAAGCCGTCGCCTACCAGGGCCAGGGCGTATTCGAAACCCTCAAAGAAGTCGCGCGCCAGGTTCTCCTCGAACTCAAGCGCGGATAAGCGACAGTGTGGCGCCAGCGGGTCTGAGGCAGAGCTGTCTTTGGGTAAAGCGGGCCTTTCAAGCCCGCGTCGCCGGCCTGAAGGCCGCTTAACTTCATCCTGTCACAAGAACCGCCGAAGTACTCCCAACCAGTAGTAATCAAAGGAGATATAGCTCCGGGGAAAAGTGTCCGGTTCACCCCTTCCCGCTTGCTATTCTGAAAACAGGGGTATTCCCCGTCGCAAAACAAAACCGGGACGCACAAGGCGTCCCGGTTTCTCACTCTCAGCAGAATCTACTTGTTGTGGTCGAGCAGCGGTGCGGTGCCATACTCGCGGCGGTTAGATGCGGCTCCGCGACCCGTCTTGGCCGCGGCGGCCTGCGCTCCAAACTCCGGGCCGTACTTCTCCAGCAGGACCGGCACCAGGGCGCCTTCGGCTTCCTTCACGAAAATCATCTTGCCGTCGGAGCCGAGATCGATCCGGATAAAGTCACCGAGTTTGATCTGTCCCGTGGCCACCAGATTGGCGAGGGGGAAGACCACGTTTCGTTCGATAGCCCGTTTGAGATGCCGAGCGCCGTACTTGAGATCGGTGCCTTCCACCAGCAGAAACTTTTTCACCTGCGGCGTGCAGGAGAAGACAAATTGGTTGTTGCCCGTGGCTTGCAGGATGCGCTGCTGCACCATGCCTAATTCGATCTCAAGAATCTGTTCGAGGTGTTCCGGCTTCAGGGTACGGAAGACGACGATCTTGTCGATGCGGTTCATGAATTCCGGCGAAAACTTGCGTCGCGCCGCGTCCACAGCCGTGCGATCGATCTTCTGGTCGAGCTTCGCATCAATGCCATCCGGCTTAAGCGCGAAGCCCATCGAGCCGTTGATCAGTTCGTTCATTTCGCCGGCGCCGAGGTTCGAGGTCATCACGATCAGGCACGAAGAAAGATCGACGCGGCGATTGTCGCCGAGCGTGAGCGTTGCCTTGTCGAGAATGCCCAGAAGCAGTTGCCACAAGGCGTCGCTGGCTTTCTCGATCTCGTCAAAGAGCAGGATCGAGAGCTTGAGTTTCTCGGTGTGCCACTGGTTCAACGCTTCCTGCGTGAGTAGGGGGTGCGTCTCGCGGTGACCGAGGTAGCCGGGAGGCGAACCGATCAGTTTGGCGATCTCGTGCGAATGCTGGAATTCTGCGCAATCGATTTTGATCAGCGCCTTGGAGTCGCCGAATAACGCCTCGGCAACGGCCTCGACGACGCGGGTCTTCCCGGATCCCGTGGGTCCGAGGAAGAGAAGGTTTCCTACCGGGCGTCCTGGCGGATTCAAACCAGCCAGGTACATCTGGTAGATCTCGGCCATCTTCTCGACTGCCGCATCCTGACCAACGATTTTTCGACGGAGGGCGGAGTCAAAATCCTGCGCATCGTTGCTGCGCCGGCTTGGATCAAGGGTCGCGTTTATTCCGGTTCTCATAGTGAGGGCGCCTTGCCAGTACCTTGCTTTCTTCAGGGCCCGCTCGCCGTGTGGCCGAGTTGTTTCGGATGAGATGGGAAACTCACATTAAAGAGTTGTCAAAGACTCTCAAATGAATTTCCTAAACGCAGGCCCCTTTCCCACCTCGCAAAATTAGATGCGGAAACTCGCTTGCGCGTATACGAAGGGTCATGGACTCCCGTTTTGCAAAAAAGGGTTATCTACGTGAGTACTAGCGCACAACTAAGACAGTCACCTGCATTGCCCCATCCACGGTGCGTGCTAGCATCCGCTCCAGGTACTCTGGATGGAGCGAATGAAGAGCAAGATCAACGTTTTCACGGTCCTTTTCCTGGTTTTCCTCGCCGGTTTCTGCTTCGCAGTCATGCGCGGAATGCGCCCGAAAACCTCTGGCAAGGCGCTTGTCATGGCTGCGGAAGCAGCCGCGCCGGCAGCCCCCGCCTCACCCGCTGAAAATGTAACCGCCGCGCCCCTTGCCCCCGCCGGCACTACCCTTTACCAAGTCGTTAAGGGGGACACGCTTCCCAAGGTCGCTTCGGCGTTCCTTGACCGCACTTCGTTCATGACGAAGGCCGAATTAACGGAAGAAATTCGCGAAAAAAATCCGAATCTGGCAACGATCACCGTCAAGGGATTGCTGAAACCGGGCGAGACACTCATCATTCCCGGCTTCGATCCGAATCCGAAGACCGCGGCAGTTCCGGTCGCCAAGGACTTCGAGGTCCGCGCGATCTATCTCACCGGCGCCATGGCCGGCGGGGAACACGGTCTGTCGATCATCCGCCGCTGGCGCGCGGCGGGTGGGAACGCCGTCGTCTTCGACATCAAGGACAGCGACGGACTGCTCAGCATTCATTTCGACGATCCCCTCGCGCCCCACCAGAACCATCCGCCGATCCACAATCTGCCCAAGTTTCTAAGATTTCTGCACGAGCAGGACCTGCATGCGATCGCCCGCATCGCGATCTTCCGCGATGAGCACATCGCCGCCAACCATACCGAGCTGACCATTCACTCGGCGAAATCTGGCCAGCCCGGATGGCGCGAGAACGGGAAACTGGTCTGGACCGATCCTTCCAACCCGAAGGTGCAGGACTATGACATCGCACTGGCCAAGTACGTGGCGCAGTCGGGCGCCGACGAGGTGCAGTTCGATTACGTGCGCTTTCCAGCCGAAGGCGACCAGAAAGACGCCCGCTTTTACTACCAGGCGGAGCATCCCAACTGGCAGCGTAGCGATGTAATTGCAAACTTCCTGGAGCGCGCTTACGGCCAAATCCACCCGACCGGCGCATTGCTTTCGCTGGATGTCTTCGGCGTGATGGCGTGGCAGCGCTCGGTGGATCTATCGCATACCGGGCAGGATATTGTGCGGATGGCGAAGTTCTGTGACGTGCTTTCGCCCATGATCTATCCGTCGCACTTCTTCGGGATGGACGGCTACAAGCTCCCCGGTGACGCTCCGGAGCACTTCATCTCCGAGTCGATGGACCGCTTCGGCAAGATCACCGCCGGCAGCGGCGTCGTCCTGCGCCCCTGGCTGCAGGCCTTCGGATGGAGGACGAAGACTTACTCGCCGGAATACATCGCGGTGCAGGTGAAGGCCTCCAAGGCGAAGGGGGGCGACGGCTTCTTGTTCTGGAACGCCCGCAACGACTACACCAAGCCGTTTGAAGCGATGCCGGAGATGCGCGGCTCCAAGGAGTTGTATTTCCGCGGAGATGAGCTGAAGGCAAGCGTGAAACCTTTGCGGCTGCCGACCGAGGTGGCCCAGTAGCCGCCATCCGCCAGCAACCCCAGGGACCGGGGGAAGCCGTGTGCCTCGGAATTCCAACTTTGAACCATTCAAACTCCAATGGAATGGCCGGGGTTATCAGGGTACGGTTTCTCACCTATAATTCTTAGGCAAGCTGCTGCGTCCCGTTCCGCGCGTGGGGATCGAACGAGGCGGTTTGACCATCCAAAGAGTTGCGTGAAGGAGGCCTCATGGCCATCCCGAAAACCGAATTCATCTGGCATAACGGCAAGACCATTCCGTGGGATAGCGCGACGATCCATGTCCTGTCGCATGTCGTGAACTATGGATCCTCGCTGTTCGAGGGAATCCGATGCTACCAGCAGCCTGCGGGACCGGCGATCTTCCGGCTCAGGGAGCACATGCAGCGTCTGCTGAACTCCGCGAAGATCTATCGCATCGACGTCCCATTTTCGGTCGATGAACTCTGCAATGCAGCCGTCGAAACGGTAGGGTTGAACAAGGTTTCTCCGTGTTACATCCGTCCCATTGTGCTTCGCGGTTATGGCGAGCTGGGCGTGAACCCGATCGGCTGCCCGACCGAGGTCTACATCGCGAACTATGCGTGGGGCAAGTACCTGGGACACGGTGGCCCAGATGACGGCGTGGATGTTTGCGTTTCGTCGTGGACGCGCTTTGCGCCGAACACGCTGCCTGCACTCGCCAAGGCCGGCGCAAATTACATGAACTCCCAACTCATCAAGATGGAAGCAATCTTGAATGGGTACGCCGAGGGCATCGCCCTCGATGCGAACGGCTATGTCAGCGAAGGTTCAGGTGAGAACCTCTTTGTCGTGAACAGCGGGAAGATCATCACCCCACCGCTCGGAAACTCCGTGCTGCCGGGGATAACTCGTGACTCGGTGATCCAGATCGCGGAAGGCCTGGGCATTCCGCTGGTCGAGCAGATCATTCCACGTGAAATGCTGTATATCGCCGATGAAGTCTTCTTCAGCGGCACAGCCGCGGAGATCACGCCGATCCGTTCGGTGGACAAGATCCAGGTCGGCGGCGGCAAGATTGGCGATATCACGCGAGCGATCCGCAAGGAGTTCTTCGGCATCGTGAAGGGCGAGTCGGAGGACCGTTTCGGCTGGCTTACTCCCGTGAAGCAGCCGGTCGGCGCGTAGTGGAAAGTGCCTGTTAAGAAGAGGCGCCCGTGTGGCGCCTCTTTTGCGGAAAGGCCGGTCTATTCTGGATTTAGCCGCATACGGCGGGAGAAGCCCAGCGCCGGTGCATGGTATACTTCAAGAGTATTTTAGTGTCCTGGAGGACTGTATCGATAAGCGTTTTGTCCGCACCAACGAGCGCATTCGGGCACGCGAACTCCGCGTGATCGATGATGAAGGAAATCAACTGGGCATCATGGTCCCGTTCGAAGCGCTCAAGCTCGCCAAAGAGAAAAACCTGGACCTGGTAGAGGTTTCACCCACCGCGCAACCGCCTGTCTGCCGCATCATGGACTTCGGAAAGTTCATGTACCAGCAGGAAAAGCGTGAGCGCGAGGCCAAGAAACACCAGCATGTCATCACGGTGAAGGAAGTAAAGTTCCGCATCAACGTGGATGAACATGACTACCAGACGAAGAAGAACCACGTGCTGCGGTTCCTCGACGAAGGCGACAAGGTGAAAGCCACCATCTTCTTCCGCGGCCGCGAAATGACGCGCCAGGGACTGGGCCGTGAGATTTTGGAGCGGTTGATCAAAGATCTGGGCGACAAAGCGATTGTGGAATTCCGGCCGCGTCAGGAGGGCAACACGCTTCACCTGATCCTGGCTCCTCCCAAGGGGCAGCAAGTGCAAAAGCCGCCGAAGCCGCAAGCCGCGCCGGCTCAGCCAAAGCCGCAAGCGGCTCCGCAAGAGCGCCAAGGCTGAGCGGTTAGAAGGAAGAACCGCAAGATGCTTCGGCTGCGAATCCGCAATGGTTCTGCGGATTCTTCGCTCAGCAGTACAAATCCGGAGAGGCACCGCGTTAGGCGGGAAAGCTACTCTCGTGTTTAAATAGTAAGTACGCTCTGGAGGCGGCAGGCCTGCTGAAAGAGCCTGGGAACTTATGCCGAAACTGAAGACACACTCTGGCGCAGCCAAGCGGTTCAAGAAGACAGCGACGGGCAAAGTAAAGCGCAGCAAGGCTTTCAAACGCCACATCCTGACTTCGAAGACCACGAAGAAAAAGCGCCACTTGGATATGGAAGGTTTGGTGAGCAAGGCGGATACTCCGAAGATCAAGCGGATGATCCCTTACTAACTTCAGAACCAGAGAAGTTCTGAAGGCCCAAGACGGAAGTTCCCGAGAGCTGTCACCACGGCCGGGAGTTGCGGGCTAACCAGCGAGCGAAACGGTAACTCTTTACCGCCAGCCGCAAAAAGAAAGCAAAAAGGAGCAGCAATGCCTCGCGTAAAACGTGGAACTAAGCGGCGCGCCAAGCGGAAGAAGATCTTAGAGCGCGCAAGTGGCTATTACCTCACAAAATCAAAGTTATACCGTTCCGCAAAAGAGTCGGTTGAGCGCGCGCTGAAGTTCGCCTACACCGGGCGCAAGCAGAAGAAGCGCCAGTATCGCTCGATCTGGATCGTACGCATCGGCGCGGCAGCCAAGCTGAATGGCTTGAGCTACAGCCGATTTATCAGCGGCCTCAAGAAGGCCGGCGTGGAACTCGACCGCAAGATGTTGAGCGAGATCGCGATTCACGATCCGGCGGCGTTTGCCGTTTTGGCAGAGCAGGCGAAAGCCGCTTCGGCCACGGCAGCCGCGTAGTCGCCGCTCGCTGAATAGACCCACATTTCTTTCAATGGGCGGCCTCGATGGCCGCCCATTGTTCTATGCAATGGGAAAAATGGCTGAACTGTATTCCGTCCCAAAACTCGAAGACTATTCACCGGCGTCGATGGACGCGGCGGTCCGCGAACTGCTGGCTGCGCTCGATCAGGAAGCGGCAAAGCTCGCCAGCGAGAATGAGTGGAAGGCGTTTCGCGATCGCTGGATGAGCCGCAAAAGCGGTGTGCTGATGCAGATCACGGAGTGGCTGAAGACGGCTCCGAAAGATCTGAAGCGCGACGTTGGCCAGCGGGTGAATGAGGTCAAAGGCAAGATCGAAGCCGCCGTGGATGCCGCCGAGGTGCGCGTGCAAAGCCATGCGTCTTCAGCACGGCTCATTGCCGAGCGCATCGACGTCACCCTTCCTGGCAACCGCCGACCGTTAGGAGTGAAGCATCCGGTGCTGCGCGTGATGGACGAAATCGTCGCCGTCTTCAAGGCGATGGGCTACTCCATCGGCGAAGGTCCGGAGGTCGAGACCGATTACTACAACTTCGAGTCGCTGAATTTTCCGCCGAATCACCCGGCGCGCGATACCCAGGACACGTTGTTCATCGCCGGACAGGAAAGCAAGGCGCAGCGCGATCGCCTGCTGATGCGCACCCACACTTCTCCGGTGCAGATCCGCACCATGGAGAAGGTGGGGCCGCCGGTGCGGATCATCATCCCGGGTAAAGTGCATCGCAACGACGCGCTCGATGCCACGCACTCCCCCGTCTTCCACCAGGTTGAGGGGCTTTGCGTGGATACCAACATCACCTTCAGCGACCTCAAGGGGACGCTCGACCACGCGTTTAAGAGCCTCTTTGGATCATCCGTGAAGACGCGATTTTATCCATCGTTCTTCCCGTTCACCGAGCCAAGCGCGGACATGCAGGTGAGCTGCATTTTCTGCGGTGGCAAGGGCTGCCGCACCTGCAAGTTCAGCGGATGGATTGAGCTGCTGGGTTGCGGCATGGTCGATCCGAACGTCTTCGAGTTTGTGAAGGACAACGGCTATGACCCGGCGAAGGTCAGCGGGTTTGCTTTCGGCATGGGCGTAGAACGCATTGCGATTCTGAAATACGGCGTCGACGAGATCGCGAAGTTCTATCTCGGGGATGTCCGGTTCCTGGAGCAGTTCGCGTAGCTATTTGGATTGTGAGATGGTGCCGGCGATGACCTTCCAGCCGTCGCTCTTTTTCAGCCACACGCGCATGAACTTCAGGGTGAAGGCGGAATCCGGAGTTTTGTAAGATCCCCGGCAAGTGACAGTAGCCGCCGTGCCGTGATCGACGACATGCAGTTCGCTGATCTCGACCTCGGTGAACTTGGGGCCACGGCCGGGCTGGTGAGCAGCGACGATGGTCGGCTTGGCAAGGAATGGGTCGCCCGAATCGTTCAGGACCAGCATATTGTCGTCGAGCAACTCCTCGAAGACTTTTGGGTCGGGGGCGAGTTCGGCGCCACGTAAACGTTCTTCCAAGTGAATGATTTCCGTTTGAACAGATGACATGGGCCCTCAGCGGCAATGCAAAGCTTGAAGGATGATAGCCGCTCTGTTGGATCACGGCAAACAGCAACACCAATGGCGATAGTCAGAGAATGAGAATCCTACCTAGCTGGATACGAGAATTCGTGGATGTAACGGCAGACGACAAAGCGCTGGCAGAAGCGCTGACCCATGCGGGGATTGCAGTGGAATCGATCGCCGAGGAACAGGGCCGGATCGTGTACGAGATGGACCTCACGACCAACCGCGTTGACGCGATGAACCACTACGGTGTTGCGCGCGAAGCCTCCGCGATTTACGACATCGACCTGAAGCCGGTCAGTCCGAGGTTGCCGAAGGTAGAAGGCAAAGCGAATTTTGCGATTGAGCTCCGAGACCCACAGGGGTGTCCGAGGTACACGGCGCGGATCGTGCGTGGGGTGAAGATTGCGTCTTCGCCCAAGAAAATCATCGAAAGGCTGGAACTTCTCGGGTCGCGTGCGATCAATAACATCGCCGATGCCAGCAACTACGCATTGTTCGAGATTGGCCACCCGACCCACGCCTTCGATCTCGATACCCTCGAGGGCGGGAAGATCATCGTGCGCAAAGCCCGCGACGGCGAGACGCTGAAAACGCTGGATGGCGAGGAGCGCAAGCTCACGCCGCAGGACCTGGTCATCGCCGACGCCGTTAAGCCGGTTGCTTTGGCCGGGATCATGGGCGGCTTCGACACCATGATCACCGAGAAAACGATGAACGTGCTGATTGAATCAGCATGGTTCGATCCGGCAACCATCCGGCAGACAGCGAAACGCCTGGGAATGCACACCGATGCCTCCCATCGCTTCGAAAGAGGGGCGGATTATGGGATCACTCCGCTTGCCTGCGATCGGGTGGCAGAGCTGATGCTTGAAACAGCGGGCGGCAAACTGGAAGGGGAGGTGATTGACGCGGTTGCAACCGTGCCTGAGAGGAGAACGATTCAGCTTCGCCGCAGTGAAGTGAAACGTCACCTTGGTCTCGATCTGCAGCAAGAGGAGATCGAACGGATTTTGCGGCGCTTGGGATTCCAGGTTGCTCCGGGGAACGATTACTCCGTCCAGGTTCCTGCCTGGCGGCTGGACGTTGAGCGCGAGATCGATGTCATCGAAGAACTCGCTCGCATCCACGGCTTCAATAATTTTCCCAACACGCTGCCCGCGTTTGCGGGTGCCGTGATCGAACTGCCGGATGAAGCCAAGCGCGCAAAGGTACGAGAAACGCTGCTCGCGCTGGGTTACAACGAAGCCATCTCGTTGACCTTCGTATCGAAGGAAGATGCCGCCCAGTTCGGCGGAGGCGAGCCGTTGGCCATCGCCAACCCATTGAACGAGGAACAAGGCTATCTACGCACGTCACTGGTTGCTGGGATGCTGGGCATGGTCGCGTACAACCTGAACCGCGGCAACACGGACGTGCGGCTGTTCGAATCGGGCGATGTCTTTGAAAAACTGGGGGAACGTTTCGAAGAGGGACGCCGTCTGTGCTTCGCGGCAACGGGGAACGCGATCGAAACTACCGTCCACACCAAGGCAAAAGCGGTGGATTTCTTCGACCTGAAGGGCGATGTCGAGGACCTGCTGGAGGCATTTGCCCACGGCTCGATCTCCTTTGACACGCACGTGCCGGAGTACTACCACCCCGGCCGCGCGGCCCGGATCGTGATGGATGGAGCAACCGTCGGTTTCGTCGGACAGCTCCATCCGAGCGTCGCCGAGGCGCGGAAACTCAAGCAGGACGTGTATCTCGCGGAGATCCAGCTGGAGCAGCTTTTCCAGCATGGGTTGCGGCAGCCACGCTTTGCGGTCATATCCCGGTACCCGGCGGTAGAGCGCGATTTCTCGTTCGTCTTCGACGATTCGGTCACGTTCGATCGCGTGCGTGCGGCCGTGGAGGCTCTTAACATCCCCGAACTGGCCAGCTTCAGCGCGGTCGAGATCTTTCGTGGAGGATCGGTGCCGGCCGGGAAGTATTCATTCCTGCTGCGCGCCTCGTTGCAATCGTCGGAGCGCACGCTGCGTGAAGAAGAAGTGGGGGCGTGGTCGGGACAGATCGTCAAGGCCCTGCAAGGTGTTGGGGGAACGCTGCGCGGCTGACCGCCGAAGTCGCGCAAAAACGCCGCAGTATTTTTCGCCGGCAGGGCCAGCAACAAACGTGTGCAGTTCTACCTCCATATTCCACAGAAAATGTTGCGTGATGGGGAACGTGTGGTTGAGTTGCGCAGTTTCTGCGCTATACTGCGCTCGAAGCACATTCAAATCCCCCGAGGTTTAGCAGCACATGTCGGCACATGTCGAAGAAGCCCCGCTTTTGACTACGAATGACAGCGATTTCCAGTCGCTGGAAGAGAAAGTTTACCGGACGATCGAGCTTTTGAAGGGCGCGCGGGAAGCGAAAGCAGCGGTGGAACGCGACAATGCTCGTTTGCGCGAACAGCTCGAGACGCGAGAGGAAGAGCTGGAGACCTCGCGGCAGGAGATGATCACGCTGCGCAAGGAACGTGAAGAAGTCCGCGGCCGCGTCGAAAAAATGCTCAAGCAGATCGAACAGATCGCGGCGGAAGAAGCGACCGCATAGATTCTGGCAGCCTGGCTGCCGGTTTTGCCGCAGGTAAGGCGACGGCAATGTAACAAGTCGCGGAAGGCTAGCCGCGACGGGCTCAGGGCTCTTTCAGCAGCAAATTACGCCCGCATCCTTGCTCAGGGCGGCGGGTGTTCGGTCTGGCGACCGCGAACAAACGAATGGCAAACACGAGGGAGAACCAGTTGACTCAATCGAACGGATCCGTCCGCGTTGAGATCTTCGATCAAGCCTACAACCTGCGGGGCTCCGACCCGGACTACATAAACCGGCTAGCGGAGTACGTGGACACCAAGATTCGACAGGTAGCCATGCAGGCGTCCACGGTCGATTCAAACCGCCTTGCGGTACTGGCGGCCCTGAACATCGCCGATGAACTGCTGATGATCAAGCGCAAATACGAGTCGGTTGGAGATTTCAGCCAGCGGGCGTCGCACTTGGCGGGCGCGTTGGACGAGATCCTCAGCGAAGCGCGCCTGGCCGGCTGAAGTTTCGTCTCTTCGGAGAACGAGCGCGCTGTTTGTAAATTCCTGCCATCACCGCCCTGCGCCACCTTTCGGTGCGTCGCCAGGGCTTTCGTTTCTCGGTTCAGCAACTCTGAATTGCCGACTTTTTTGCAGGAGCAGCGATTCATCCGTTCTTGAGCGGACTCGCAACTCGTTCGGCTCTGAAAGTATTCAGCTGCTCTGGCCGCATCCGCTACACTTGACGAATGAATATCGGCGAAGCCATCCGGATCTCGCTCGTTTCGCTGTGGGCGAACAAGTTGAGGTCGGTGTTGACCCTGCTGGGTGTGGTCATCGCCGTCGCTTCGCTGATCGCGGTCGTTACCTTCGTGAACGGCATCAACGGCTACGTGGCCGAGAAGATTTTCAATCTCGGTGCCGACGTCTTCATTATCAATAAAACCACCAACGCCATCACCAACGTAGATGAATATCTCGACGGCCTCAAGCGCAAGGACATCAAGCTCGACGATTACCAGGCGGTGCTCGACGGCTGTATCGCCTGCAAATATGTGGGAGCCTCGGCTCCGCTGAACACCGGCAACGTCAAATATGCCGAGCTGAACAGCACGGACACCTATATCCGCGGCTGGACTGCGAGCATGAATCCGATCTATGACCTGGACTTGAGTCTTGGCCGAGGAATCACTGAGTCCGATGTCGACAATGCATCGGCGGTGGCGGTGATCGGCGCGGATATCCAGGAGAACCTGATCCCGAGCGTTGACCCGATCAACAAGGAACTCCGGGTGGATGGCCGCCTGTTCCGCATAATCGGGGTAGGCAAGCGCCGCGGCAAAACGCTCGGCCAAAGCCAGGACAACTGGGTGATCCTGCCGATCAGCACCTGGTTCAAAGCCTATGGAGCGCAGGGCCAGAGCGTACGCATTTGGGCAAAGTCTTACGGCGTCGGGTTGCCGCTGACCAATGCCATAGACGAATCGCGTGTCATTCTGCGTTCCCGGCGGCACGATCCGCCCGGACAGCCGGACAGCTTCGTCATCGATACCAACCAGAGCTTCCTGAGTCTCTGGTCGAGCATCAGCGCCACGTTTTTCCTGGTGATGATCATCATTGCCTCGATTGCTCTGGTGGTGGGCGGCATCGTGATCATGAACATCATGCTGGTCGCTGTCACCGAGCGAACCCGCGAGATCGGCATCCGCAAGGCAATGGGCGCCCGCCGCGCCGATATCCTCCGGCAATTCCTTTTCGAGTCGACAGCACTCTCGCTCGTCGGTGGCGCGGTCGGCGTGATGGGAGGCATCGCCATTGCAAAATTCGTGACCCTGGCGATCGGTATGCCGTCCGCGATCCGTATCTGGACGGTCTTCGCCGGGTTGGTGCTTGCAGCCTCGGTGGGAATCTTCTTTGGGGTGTATCCGGCGAGCAAGGCAGCGAAGCTCGATCCGATTGCGGCGTTGAGGTTCGAACTCTAAATGGCGACGCGCGGCGCGTACGGCGAGGTGGTCAGGATGGCAAAGGACACCATCGTGACCAACAAGCTGCGCTCCACCCTCACGGTTCTCGGTATCGTCATAGGGATCATGATGGTGATCCTGATCTCCTCGGTGGTTCGCGGCCTGAACCAGAACGTGCAGGACATGGTGGCCTCGATGGGCTCCAATATTATTTTTGCGTTTCACCTGGAGCCGTTCACCTTTGGTCGTCCCTCCGCAGAAATGTTGAACCGCAAGGAACTCACGCTCGAGGATGCGATGGCCATGAAGGATCTGCCGCATGTGAAATACGTGTCGGCGGGCATTCGTTATTTCTTGCCGCAGTTTGGGACGGGTACCTACAGCGTGAAATACCACGGCAGGCGTACCCGAAACACAATTCTCGAGGGCGATACCGCGAGCGTGAAAGACGTTTTCGATCTCAATCTCGCCGCGGGGAGATATTTCAGTCCGACCGACGACGAACAGCGAAATACGGTTATCGTCATCGGTCACGATACGGCTGAGACGCTCTTTGGCAACGATAGCGCCCTGGGCAGGGAGATCAACATCGAGGGCCAGTTGTTTACGGTGGTTGGCGTGAACTCGCGGCAGAAGAGCGCCTTCAGTGGCGGCTCGAACCCGGAAGACAACATCGTTTATTTCCCGTACCACACGTTCAAGAAGTTACATCCGGAACTGAAGCAGAACTGGATCAGCGTGAAAGCCACGTCGCAAGCTGACATGCCCAAGGCCATCGACGAGATGCGCGACCTGCTGCGGCGCCGGCGCAAACTGGCGCCCAACCAGCCTGACAATTTCGCGGTCTTCAGCCAGGACGTGCTTACCGACGTATGGAACCAGCTCACCGGCGGCATTTTCATTTTCATGTTCGCCGTGGCCAGTGTCGCGCTTATCGTTGGCGGCGTCGGAGTGATGAACATCATGCTGGTATCGGTTACAGAGCGAACCCGGGAGATCGGTGTTCGCAAGGCCATCGGAGCGCGCAAGCGCGACATCCTCCTGCAGTTCACCCTGGAGGCGATAGCCCTCACGGCGGCAGGCGGCGTGATCGGCGTAGGACTCGGCGCGCTGCTTACGGCCGTGATCCCGCTGATCTTTCCATCCTTGCCCGCCAGCGTTTCGTTATTCTGGGTGGCGATCTCGACCAGCGCTTCGGCAAGCATCGGCCTGGTCTTCGGGATCTATCCGGCATGGAAGGCTGCGAACCTTGATCCCATCGAGGCGCTGCGCTACGAGTGAGCGCCGCATCGTCTGATACTCTGAAGCCATCAATCGCATGATGTACGTGCTCCGATTCCTGGAAGGCCTTACCGTTGCGGGCGCGATCGCCGGAACGGCGTATTACGCCCTGTGTCTGTGGGGAGCTTTCCGGTTTTTTGTCGAGAGCCGGCGCGTGCCGCCGGCGGACTACACGCCTCCCGTGAGCATCCTCAAACCGCTGAAAGGCGCCGATCCTGAAATCCATGAGGCCTTCCGCAGCCACTGTTTACAGGACTATCCCGACTATGAACTCGTTTTCGGCGTGGCGGATTTGAACGATCCCGCGGCAGAGGCGGTGCGGCGAGTGATGAAGGAATTTCCAGGGCGGGTGATCAAGCTGGTGCAGTGCTCGCCTGCCGGCGGAACCAATCGCAAGGTAGCGACCCTGCAACAGATGTTGCCCCATGCGCGCTTCGATTACCTGCTGGTGAACGACAGCGACATCCGCGTTGCGCCGAATTATCTTCGCGAGATCATGCGGCCGATGCAGAACCCGGAGATAGGGATCGTGACAGCGCTGTATCGTGCCGCAGCCGGCAAGACTCTCGGGTCCAAGCTGGAAGCTCTCGGCATCTCCACCGATTTCATGGGAGGCGTGCTGTCGGCTCGTGAGATCGAGCATGGGCTCCAGTTTGCCCTCGGATCCACGCTGGCGTTTCCGCGCGGCGTGTTTGACAAAGTCGGCGGCTTCACTCCGCTGCTGGACTGCCTTGCCGACGACTACGAGATGGGTGCGCGGATCGCTCGGGCAGGGTACAAGATTGCACTCGCGCGATGCGTGGTCGAGACCCACCTGCCTGATTACTCCTTCGCAGAATTCTGGAAGCACCAACTGCGCTGGAGCCGCACCATCAAGGACAAGCGCAGGGCCGGTTATTTCGGGGTGCTGCTTTCGTTCGGATTGCCGTGGGCGGTGCTGGCGGTTCTGGCCGCCAGAGGAGCATGGTGGTCGTGGCTTCTGCTGGCGGCGGTCGCCGCTGCGCGGTTTGGTTTAGCGATCTTTCTATCGACGGCGGTTTTGGCTGACACACGCGGATTGAAGAATTTATGGCTGGTGCCCGTCCGGGATTTCGTGGCGATGGCGCTTTGGATCTGGAGCTATATGGGCGACGAAGTTGAGTGGCGCGGGGAGAGATTCACGCTCGACAACGGGAAACTTGTGCGGAGGGACTGAAGGAGCTCAATACTTCTCTGCGACCGCCGGTTCCTGCTCTTCCTGGGCAGGCACCTCGAGCCGTTCGGAGACGATGCGCCCGCCGGCGGTAAAGCGATAAAGTTCGCCGCGCCACTCAAAGGTGCTGCTGGCGTAGCTGCCCACCCAGGTGAAGAAACCGATCAGGTCGCGCAGCGGATAGAGCCAACACAAAGCCAGTGCTCTGCGGTCGCGGATGACCCATCCACCGATGACCGCGCTCTGTAGGGTACGGTTGAACCAAGCCCACGCGAGCAGCGCCCAACCCAGAGCCCAGTGCCCCATGGCTCCCGCTGAAATCAGTCCCAGAATGCCAAACGGCATGGCGAAGGTAAGACCCGTACCGAAGTGACCTTTCGGCCGGGAATGGCGCGTGCTCTGCATCCAGCGCAACTGGTCGCCAAATGTCTTCGCGAAAGAACGGCTGATGAGCACGTGGCCCACCGTGACATGCGATAGCACAACTCGGTATCCGGCCTCCGCGATCAGGTTCCCGAGCACGAAATCGTCGGAGTAATAATCACTCGTCGACCGAATTCCGCCGATCGCCCGGAGAGCGTCACGTCGCACTGCCATGACCGCACCCAAGGCAAATTTCATTCCCTCGAGCATGTCGGCAACCATGATGCCCGATGGCATTTCAACCGACATTCCTAGAGCTTCGAGGGTGGACCAGAACTCCGCCGCGGGAACGCCTTCATACATCGCCGTGACACATCCGACCGACGGATCGTTGAGAGGAGGAACGATGTTACGGACGAAGTCGCGCTTCACCACGATGTCGCTGTCCGTAATGATGAAATGCGAGTTCCGGGTGGAGTCGATCATTTTGTCCAGCGAGAACACCTTGGCGTTAGGCCATTGGGGCTCGCCAGAGATCACCACGCTGGATCGCACATGGGGATACTTGGCGCGCAATGCCTGGACCGTTCTAAGCGCAGGGTTATCGAGACTACGGGCGCCGAAAACAATCTCGAAATCGGGGTAATCCTGTTGGAAGAAGCTTTCCAGATTCTCATAGAGCCTCGGCTCGGCTCCATGCACCGGCTTGAGCAACGTGACAGGAGGCAGATTCGGCGCGTCCGCAAAGGTGCGGGCCTCTGCATGGCGTGCGAGTCGCTGGTGACGGAATGCCGCCACCAGCGCCAAACAGAGAAACACTGTCGAACTGATCGTCCCGATTACCGCGACGAACAATAAAAAATTCCGGGACGCAATCAGGGCCGCGACCAAGCCAGCGATTGCGATGTGCATAGTCTCCGTAAATTATAGACGCGCAAAAAGGGAAGCAGGAGGCTCTCCCGAATGAAGAATCTGTCATGGGCACGATCCGGCTATCTTAGGCAGTTTTCGCAACTAGCTGGGCCTATTGCTGAGAATCATCTTCCCACCGCTATGAGCTACTTCAAAGTACGGACCTAGACGCATGATGGGCGCGGCCTTCTCCTCCTCCGTCCAGACAAAAACCCGATGCGAACTATTCCAGAGCTGCTGTAACGAGGCATTGTCTTCGAAAATGAGCGGAGCATCCGGATACAGCGCCCCGTTGTAAACGTTCCCCTCGTCGCGGTGGTTCAGGATGTGAATGTTCTGGTGGGTGTAGAAGTTAAGCGTCGAAGCATCTTCGTAGGCTCCGTTCACAACAATGACATCATCGGGCTGCCACTGCCGCTCGATAGCAACCGCCAGCGCCTTGGAAGAGAGAATCGGCGCGAAATCCACCAGCCCGGTGTGCACAGCTGTGAGCACCGGGATCATCATGAGCGCAAGCGTCCAATTGGCGGCGGTGGACTTTCGTTTCCAACGGAACCAGAAACTCACGGCCGTTCCGACGAACCAGGAGCCGGCGAAGAGCGTGAGCGGAACTCTAAACATGCCGATGGCACGCGGGGTCAGGTCCAGGATATGCCCAAGGGACATCGCATATTCGTCGGGATTACTCTTCAGAAGGTCGGAGAGATCGGCGCCCGGCGGTACAGCCCGGGATACCCGCAAAATATAGGAAGCGACAAAGGCCGCGACTACGCCGACGAAGAGAAGAAATCCTGCGCCCGCCAGGCCCCACTTGCGCAGGGAACTGGTCTTCGGAGAGTCGTTCTCCGCCACCAGCCAGTCGCCCACGATGAGCGCCATCGCGGGTAGCGCCGGAATCGTGTAGTACTCCTGTCGCGTCGAAAAGCTGAAGAAAAACAGGATGACCGCGGTCCAGACTGCGAAGAGCAGCAAGGCACGCCCGCGACGGTCGAGCCCGGTCGCGAATTCCCAGATTTTATGCGGCACGCGAGCCAACGCCTGCAGGATGAAGGCACACCAAGGCAGGAGCCAAAGCGCCATCAGGGACCAGAAGATCCAAAGGGGAACGGTGTCGTAGTCCACCGGAATGCGCTTGCCCAGGTAGCGCAGGAAGTGTTCGTTGATGAAGTACCACCAGAAGAAGCCACGCGCGTTCCCCTGCGGCGGATTGGCGAGGCTGGCCAGGATGTGCCAGGGCGCCGCAATCCCCAGCAGGAGCGCAATACTCAACATCCATCGCATTTTGGCGAGGTGCTTCAGATTTCGGGTGAGCGCGAGATACACAAGGATGATGGCTGCCGGGAAGACAATCCCGATGAAACCCTTGGTGAGCACATTCAGGGCAGCCGTCACCGCCAGTCCGCAGCAGGAGAGAGTTGAGGGCTGTTCCTGCTCTATCCCGCGCAGGAAGAAATCGAAGCCGAGAGTCAGCCACAATCCAACGAGCAGGTCGGGAATGAGGATGCGGGTGAAGATGTAAGCGCCCACTCCAGTCGCAAGGACCATCGCCGCCCAGAAACCGGCTCGTTCGCCGAGGTTACGGCGCCCAATCGCATAAGTTGCGAGCAAGGTCGCCAGCACACCCAGCGCAAGCGGCAGGCGCGCGGTCCATTCGCTGACCCCGAGTACTTTGTAAGTCGCTGCCATGGTCCAATACGGCAACGGGGCCTTCTCGAGGTAGCGAAGCCCATTAATGTAAAGGGTCGTCCAGTCGTGACGAACGAGCATCTCGCGCGCCGCTTCCGCGTGGATGGAATCGGCATCGTCGAGAAGTGCGGGAGAGAAAATTCCGGGAAGATAAATCAGCAACCAGAAAATGCTGATAACCAGAACATGAAACTTTGTTTTAGAAACCCGCGAAACGCTCGTACTGGCTGGACTGGTGTAAGACTGCGTCGTACTAAGATTCATTCCACCATCCGATACTCTCATTATACGAAAGCACCGGACGCTGAAGACTACGCTGCGGTGCGCAAGCGCTGTGGTTCTGCCGGTCCAGGATCCTCGACCGGAGCATTTGGTTCTGTGACTGGTCCATCCGGCGGTTCCTTGACGGGAGGCTGTTCTCTTCCCGGAGGCACAGGGATGCGCTCGTCGTCCGTCCGGAGGTCGTAAGTGCGCGCGTCATAATCGAACAGATAAGCGGGTGACATGATCAGGCTCCCCCGTGCGTTTCATGCGAGGGCTTGCCATTCCGTTCGTCACCGCAACGGCTCATCTCATCACGATCTGGGGTAGTTTCTGCCCTCCGACGCGCCATGCATTCTCCTCTCGTGAATGGCCAGCGCCAGTGCGCAGCCTCTAAACCTTAAGATGCGACCGGGCGGGCGGGGTTGGCGGGAGTTCCCGTCAGTCGGCAAGCAGGGCTTCCGGCCCTGTCGTCGTCGGCGTGGAAGTGCGCTTCTCGGGATACTGATGGAGTTGCTCCCCAGCGTCCCGTCCCATTTTCGTCAAGATCGAATCCGAGACGAAGCTGCCACTCTGTTTTCCGGTGAAGCGCTGCTTGGCATCCGACCTGCTTCCCGGCATGATGCGGTTGGTCACGCCGAGCACGTTGCTGACCGTCCCGGGAGCAACGCCATGCGCGAACGCCAGCGCCTTGGCTTGCCAGGAAAGGACAACGTCGGCTCTGCCACGTTTGATTGCGCTTACGATTTTGCGGGCGGCCCGCCGCGCGTCCATTGCGGTGAGCGGATTACTAGCCCCGAGGCTGAACCAGGCGAATTCCTTGCGGTGATCTCCTTTGAAAATTGCATTCACGTGAGATCCCGTACGCATCAGTCCAGGAACTACGGTTGTGACTTTGATCCCATCCTTTGACAACTCCGCATGAAGGCCCTCACTGAAGCCGACGGTTGCGAACTTTGCCGTCGAGTAGGGAACCAAGTGGGGAATGCTGACCCGGCCGCCGATCGAGGTGACGTTCGCGATATTCCCGTTGCGCCGCGCCAGCATGCCGGGAAGCGTCTCCAGCGTCGGGTACACCGTTCCCCAAAAGATCACTCGCATCGCTTCTTCGAAGTCTTCTATGGTTTGCGAATGAATCGGTCCCACGCTGATCTGGCCGGCGTTGTTGATGAGCACATCGAGAGCGCCAAAGCGATCGCGGATCTGCTCAAACATACGGTGCACCTGCTCCTTGTCTCCGACATCGCAGGGAATCGCAAGAACCTCCGGGCCCATCGATTGCAGATCGCGCTGTGCCCAGCGCAACTCCGCCTCGTCGCGAGCGCAAATGATCACCTGCGCGCCTTCGCGTGCAAGCTCCTGCGCAATTGCGAAACCTAGGCCGCGGGAGCCTCCGGTGACCAGCGCCACTTTTCCGCGCAGGCTCGCTTCGCGAAAGCTCTTCCATGCCGCGCGCGCGAGCATCAGGGCTCCGATTCCGGCCACGGTGCCGGCGGCGACGGTGCCGGCCGTGGCTGCCGTCGCTGTAAGAACAATATTTCGGACTCGCATAGGGAACCTCCTGCAACCACTCGCCTTACGACTGCGGTTCGCCGGCCTTCACCTGGCCGAAGTTTAAGAGAGTTACGATAAAGATGCCGCCAATGATGTTTCCGCTGGTCGCGCAGAACAGCCAGTTCAGATAGACGCGAAGAGGTTCGTGACCGGAGAATACGGCTGCTAGTATCTCTCCGCTGGTCGCAATACAGTGAGAAAAATGACCGAGCCCAACAACAAACGTCAGGACCCAGATCACCGCGATTTGTCCGATCGTCCAGGTGCTTGCCGATACCATCCAGGCGACGAGCGCGATTATCCAGCCCCCGATTACTCCGCTCCAAAAAATATGCGAGTTGCTGCCCTGTAACGCCTCCTGGCCAAGCTTCACCAGGTTGTCCGCGATCGCAGGACGAAGTGACGCCGTCTTTACCGCAAGAGCAGCAAAGGCGGCGGCCCCTACGACGTTGGAAAAGAAAACAATCACCCAGAGTCGCAGGGTGTCGAGCAAGTGCTTCCTCTCGCTGAGAATCAGCGCGACTGGGTAGAGCGTGTTCTCGGTGAAGAGTTGTGCCCGCCCGATAATCACGGCAATGAAGCCGAGAGGATAAAAAAGGTAAGGAATAAACTCCCGACTGCCGGGCGCCAGTGCTGCCTGTGCCGTCGCGACAGCCAAACCTGTCAGCCCCATGGTGATGCCGCCGGCGAGCCCGGAAAACGCCAAGGCATGCGGCGAACGGCGTACTTCGTCGTGGGCGTTACTTTCAACCTGCTCGAAGATTTCGTTCGCGGTGAGGCGGGAAGTGTCTGGCATTGTGCTCTCCCCAGCCTTAGATGCAAGTTGCAGGCTTACCTGTATCAGTGTCTCTGCGCAGAGCTACTGGGCTGCTCGCAAAATCCAGCTGCAAGCGATTTCCGATAAAACCCCGCTCGTTGGCCGCCATCTAACGGTACTGCGCCGCACGATTCGGTAGTTTTCTACAGAACCATGAGGGAGGAATCTTTATGAAAAGGGTTTCAGTATTCGCAGCAGGCTTACTCCTTACAGGCACACTGGCTCTTGCCCAGAGCACCAGCACACCGAGCTCTTCCACCAGTGCGACTACGCCGAGCAGCACGACGACAGCCGCCACGCCTGCGGCCCCGGCCACCTCGTCCAGCACACAGGACAACGCGACGCCGAGCACTTCCACCGGAGCAGCATCTTCGGCCACGACGCCGCAGAGCGATTCCTCCATGACAGGCGCTCAGGGAACGACCGCTCCATGTGCCAGCAGCGCGACCCCGTGCAACAGCACCAGTCCGACGAGCGGCAATGTACAGCCAAAGGAACCTTGGGAGAAGCCGGCAACGGGCATCTATAAGAACGGGGGCACCAGCAGTACGACCACGAATTCTACGAGCACCACGACGGCCACGCCTGACAGCTCCGCGACTCCTCAGTCGGACAGCACCACCCCGAAAGCGGAAAACAACTCGGGCAGCACCCCGAAGTTGATGTCGCAGACCCAGACGCCCACCAACCCTGCCGATGCGAATGCCCAGTCTTCTGGCACTGACAAGACGCAGAGCACTACCAGCACCACCACTACTACCGATGCCAACGGCAACTCCACGACCACCAAGAAGCATAAGAAGCATCATGCTTCGACGGATGCCAATGGCAACACCACGGACTCGACCCACTCCTCGACCAGCAGCAGCACGTCGACGAGCCCGAGCAGCACCAGTTCGCCTGACCAGTCGTCGTCAAATCCTAAGTTTTAGTTTGTTTGCTGTGCCTACCCAACAAAAAGGCGGCTCGCGAGAGCCGCCTTTGTAATGTTCGTACCACGGGGAGAGGAACTATTTCCCAGCCAGCGTGTAGCTGCTGAGCACTTTCATGTAATTGCCGCGTTCGAAGGCCGCAGGTTGGCGCACATTCTTCTGACTCATGCTGCCTTGCATCTGGTGGATCGATTCGTACCCGTGCTCCTCCATCCACTTCTGTATTCCATCCAGCAGCACGGTGAGATAATCCACGCCCTGTTCCAGCAGCGCGGAGGTCGTCATCGCTACCCTGGCGCCCGCCATCATCGACTTGATCACGTCTTCGGGCGTATGCACACCGCCCGTGATGGCGATATCCGCCATGATCTTTCCGTAGAGAATCGCCGCCCAGTGGATCCGAAGCTTTATCTCGTTGGAACGGCTCAGTACCAGGTTCGGCGTGACTTCCAGGTTCTCCAGGTCGAAGTCCGGCTGGTAAAAGCGGTTGAAGATCACCAGCGCGTTAGCGCCGGCATGATCCAGTTGCTTCGCAAGGTTTGCGAATGCGCTGAAATACGGACCCAGCTTGACCGCGACCGGAATCTTCACGCTCTGCTTCACGACCTTCACCAGTTCGGCGTGCATGTGCTCTACCGTCGCGCCCGTGAGTTCCGGATCGGTAGGCACGTAGTAGATGTTGAGTTCGATCGCATCCGCGCCTGCCTGCTCCATCAAGCGGGCGTAACGCGTCCATCCGCCCGCCGAAACGCCGTTCAAGCTGGCGATGATCGGAATGTTGGTGCTCTGCTTCGCCTTGCGAACGTGCTCCAGGTATTCGTCGGGGCCAATATTGTACCCGCCCATATCCGGGAACATATCCACCGCTTCAGCGGAGACATCGCTGCCAAAGGAAAGGAAGCGGTCGAGTTCGTTGCTCTCGAGGTTGATCTGCTCCTCGAAGAGCGAGTGCAGCACGATCGCACTTGCGCCTGCATCCTCCATGCGCTTGATGACGTCCTGGTCCTTGCAAAGCGGAGAGGCAGAGACCACCAGCGGATTCTTCAGCTTGAATCCGAGATACTTTGTCGATAGATCAATCATTGCTGCCTGCTCCTTTTGCGGCGGCTTGTGCCTGGGTTGCAATGGCCTGCGCCATTCCTTTTACGTCGCCCTCGGCGGGCATGTTTGCCCACTGTTCGTACATCTTGAAGCGCGTGGTCACATCCTCCTGCGCCTCGGTAAGCAGCAGCGCTGCGGCCTTCGGATCGCTGTGGCGCAGCATCGTGTACCGGGTCTCGTTATAGATGTATTTCTCCAGCGGGATCGTTGGCGCCTTCGAGTCGAGCGAGAACGGGCTCTTGCCCAGGGCTACCAATCCTGGGTTGTAGCGGAAGAGCGGCCAGTGGCCGGACTGTACCGCCAGTTTTTGCTGGTCGAGTCCGTGCACCAGGTCGAATCCGTGTGCGATGCAGTGGCTGTAGGCGATGATGATCGACGGGCCATCGTATGCCTCCGCCTCGTTGAATGCCTTCAGCGTCTGCATATCGTTCGAACCCATGGCAATCCGCGCCACGTATGCCGAACCGTAGGTCATCGCGATCATCGCGAGGTCTTTCTTCGCCCGCGGCTTGCCGCCGGCTGCGAACTTTGCGACTGCGCCGCGCGGCGTAGACTTCGACATCTGGCCGCCCGTGTTGGAGTAAACCTCGGTATCGAGCACCAGGATGTTCACGTTACGGCCTGAGGCAATCACGTGATCGAGGCCGCCGAAGCCGATATCATAGGCCCAGCCGTCTCCACCCAGGATCCAAACGGATTTCTTGACCAGCGAATCCGAAACCGAGAGCAGCTCTTTCGCCTCGGAGGTGTTGAGGGTTGCAAGTTTCTTCTTCAGTTCGACCACGCGCTCGCGTTGCGCCTGGATGCCGGTTTCGTTGGTCTGATCGGCATCGAGCAAGCCTTTAACCAGCGTCTCTCCCAGCACCGCGGCGAAGCGAATGACCAACTCGCGAGCGTATTCGTTTTGCTTGTCAATGGCCAGCCTCATGCCAAGGCCGAACTCGGCGTTGTCTTCGAATAACGAGTTCGACCACGCCACTCCGCGTCCATCTTTGTTAACCGCGTAAGGCGTTGTCGGCAGGTTCCCACCGTAAATCGAGGAGCAGCCCGTGGCGTTCGCAATCACCGCGCGATCGCCGAAGAGTTGGGTCATCAGCTTCACATACGGCGTCTCCCCGCAGCCCGTGCAGGCGCCGGAGAACTCAAATAGCGGCTGGAAGAGCTGTACGTCTTTCACCTGATTCGTGCTGAGCGGCTTGCGGTCGAAGTCGTCGATGCCGAGGAAGTACTCCCAGTTCTTCGCTTCGCTGTCGCGCAACGGAAGCTGGTCGGCCATGTCGATCGCCTTGTGCTTCACGTCGCTCTTGCTCTTTGCCGGGCAGGCCTCCACGCACAAGCCGCAGCCCGTGCAATCTTCCGGAGCTACCTGCAGCGTGTAGAGCTGGTCCTTGTAGTCCTTCCATTTCGCCGGAGCGTTCTTGAAGGTTGCCGGCGCATTCTTTGCGAAATCGCTCTTGTAAACCTTCGCGCGGATGACGGCATGCGGGCATACCAGCACGCATTTGCCGCACTGAATGCAGAGCTGCTCATCCCATACCGGGATCTCGAGCGCGATATTCCGCTTCTCCCACATCGCGGTTGCGGTTGGAAAGGTGCCATCGACCGGCATCTTGCTCACCGGCAGATCGTCGCCACGCCCATCGATGATCGGGCCAAGTACGTTCTTCACGAAATCGGGCGCTTGCTCGGGAACCGGAGGACGCATGTCAAAGCTGCTCGACACAGCGTCCGGAACGTTGACCTCGAAGAGGTTTGCCAGCGTGCTGTCGACGGCATCGAAGTTCTTCTGCACGATCGATTCGCCCCGCTTGCCATAGGTCTTCTTAATGGCTTTCTTGATCGCCTCGATCGCTTCTTCGCGCGGAAGCACGCCACTGATGGCGAAGAAGCAGGTCTGCATGATGGTGTTGATGCGCGTGCCCATCCCGGTATCACGGGCGACTTTGTAGCCATCCACGACATAGAACTTCAGCCGCTTGTCGATGATTTGCCTTTGCGTCGCGCGCGGCAGGTGATCCCACACTTCGTCGGGCGCGAACGGGCTGTTCAGCAGGAACGTTGCGCCCTGTTCTGCGTTTTGCAGCACATTCACCCGCTCCAGAAAGGTGAACTGGTGGCAGGCCACGAAACTGGCGCGCGAAATCAGGTAGCTCGAGCGAATCGGCTTCGGTCCGAAGCGCAGGTGCGAAGTCGTCAGCGAGCCCGATTTCTTCGAGTCATATACGAAGTAGCCCTGGGCATAATTGTCGGTGTCTTCGCCGATGATCTTGATCGAGTTCTTGTTGGCGCCCACCGTGCCGTCCGCGCCGAGACCGTAGAACAGTGCCCGCACGGTGTGCGGGTCTTCGGTCGAAAATGCCGGATCGTAGGCGATACTCGTGAAAGTAACGTCGTCGTTGATGCCGACCGTAAAGTGATTCTTCGAGCTCTCTTTTGCCAACTCGTCGAAGATTCCCTTGACCATAGCCGGCGTGAATTCTTTCGAGGACAAGCCGTAGCGTCCGCCGATGATCTTCGGGAACTTCTTCAGTTGCGATCCGCCGGCGGCAAAGACTTCGCTGATCGCGGTCACGATGTCCTGGTAGAGCGGCTCACCGAGCGAACCCGGTTCCTTGGTGCGATCCAGAACTGCAATTGCATTCACAGTAGAGGGAAGTGCTGCCAGGAAATGATCGACTGAGAATGGCCGGTACAGGTGGACCTTGATCAGACCAACTTTGTCGCCAGCCGTGTTCAGGGCTTCAACTGCTTCCTGAGCGACATCGGCACCGGAGCCCATGAGGATGATCACGCGGTCCGCATCTTGCGGCCCGACGTAATCGAACAGGTGATATTGACGGCCCACTTGCTTTGCGAACTGGTCCATCACGTTCTGCACGATAGTTGGAATCGCGAGGTAGTAGGGGTTCACCGATTCGCGTCCCTGGAAGTAAACGTCGGGATTCTGGGCAGTCCCGCGCAGAACCGGTTTGTCGGGCGTCAGTGCGCGTGCGCGATGGCTGCGAACGAGATCGTCACTGATCAGTGCGCGCAAATCTTCCGCGCTGAGTTGCTCGACCTTGGCCACCTCGTGCGAGGTGCGGAAGCCGTCGAAGAAATGAATGAACGGCACCCGCGAGGCCAGCGTTGCCGCCTGCGAAATCAGAGCAAAGTCCATCACTTCCTGCACGTTGTTGGAGGCGAGCATCGCCCAACCCGTGGAGCGCACGGACATCACGTCCTGGTGATCGCCGAAGATTGACAGCGCCTGCGCTGCCAGCGAACGGGCGGCAACATGAATCACCGTCGGGGTCAGCTCGCCCGCAATCTTGTACATGTTCGGAATCATCAGCAGCAGGCCTTGGGCGGAGGTGAACGTCGTGCCCAGTGCGCCGGTTTGCAGGGCTCCATGAAGCGCGCCCGAAGCGCCGCCTTCACTCTGCATCTCGATCACCGAGGGTACGGTTCCCCAGATGTTCGGTTTGCCCTCGGACGACCACTGGTCCGACCACTCTCCCATCGGAGAGGAAGGCGTGATTGGGTAAATGGCGATGACTTCATTTACCTTGTGCGCCACGTAAGCCGCGGCTTCGTTGCCATCGATTGTTACTTTCGCTCTGATCATTCTTATGAGTCCATTCGTGTGAGAAGAACGGCCGCCGAGGCGGGCGATATCAAGTGCGGCACAATGCGCCGCGCGGACCGGAGCGCTCCTTGCGCGCCGGACTTTCCTCTGGTCTCTGCTCCCTGGGAGGGCCTTTGACAATGGAAAACTGCACCCCACGGCAGACCGCGTTACCAGATCGGAACCACATTCATCCTGACGGGAAACTGCACGCCGGGCAGTGACTCTTGACACTCGCAGGTGTGATTAAGGTCACAACCGTTAACCGCTTGATGGCACGAAGGATAGGAGGCGCGCGAAGCGCATGAAGAAGAAGCCGGGCGCGGAGAGCGAGTGGCAGTTGTGATTTGTTGCAACACGGCATCCGCAAACTTGCCAACAGAAAAGGCGCAGCTCAATGGCTGCGCCTTGGAGGGAAACAACTTATTCACGGAGTGACGCTATGGATGGCGCACGTGCCGTCGGTTGGCTGCACTGGGACGTTGGAGGGAGGCGTCCGGTTCGGAACGTTGGTGAAGTCGAAGAACTCGTCCATCGGCTTCTGGGCCGCATCGCGAGCGTTCAAGCTCGGCAGGCCAAAGCGTTCCTCGATGAAATGCAGGATGGCCGTCGTATCCATCACCGTATGCGAAACATAACCCGACTTCGCAAACGGCGAGACCACCAGCACAGGGACCCGGAAACCCGTACGCGAGTACGTATCCACGTCGTCGTTCGGTTGCAGGTTCGGTGGTATCGCATCCGGCACCACCGCCGGTTGGGGAGCCACATGGTCGTACAGACCTCCACCCTCGTCGTACGTCAGGATAAACGCTGAGTCCTTCCACGAAGGGCTTTGCATCAGTCCGTTGATCAGGGTCGCCACATACGCCGCGCCTTTCTGTATGTTCGACTCGGGGTGTTCGTCGAGCGAACTGGTGCCGCCGGTCTCGGAAACCTCGACGCCAGTCTCGATAAAAGCCACCTGCGGCAGCGTGCCATTGTTGGCATCGGTGAAGTATTGGCTGATAGGAACGATATGCGTGCTCTTGTATTGATTGAAGAACGCGGGGAAGAATCCCAGGTAAGTGTTTCCAGACGTTTCGTAGATCTTCCACGAGATCCCCGCATTCTGCAGCAACGCGAAGATCGTGTTCTCGGAAAACGTAGTGCCCGGCGGAATGTTATCCACGATCCCGAGGGCAGACGCCGCGAAGTTCGCAATGCGGTTGGGCGGCGTGCGGGACAGTATCGGCGAGAACCACCGGTCCGACGTGGCGAACTGGGTGGCCATAAAGTAGTAGTAGGGAAGATCCGTATCGGTGTAGTAGCCCATGGCGCGGAGTCCCTGGGTGTCCACATAGGCGCCGGGAACCTGTACGTCGCTATCCTGCGCGTATTTCGCCGCGGAATACACGAAACCGTTCATTGGCGTCGTGACGCCAGCGGTAGGGTTATACCGGTTGATATCGCGACGGCTGGCGTTCCACGAAGGCGTCACGCCCTCGATGCACACCGTGGCAATGTGAAAAGCCGAGATGGTGGTCGTTCCATCGAAAGACGGGTTGCTCGCGTTGGCGGGGAGTCCATCGACGTCGTTCGTTCCCAGGCCGTGGGCGGAACGATACGCGTTCAAGCTGCCGAAATAAGTATCGAACGATCGGTTCTCCTGCAGCATCCACACGATGTGGTTGATCTGAGTAATGTCTTTGCCTCCCGAAGTTGAGCCGCCGGTTCCACCGCCGCTGCTGGTGGACGATGTGCTATTCCCCCCGCACGCTGCGAGAAGTCCAAGGCAAGAAACGACTAGAAGTGTTTTGAGAGCACGCGACATGGCACCTGCCTGAGAGATTTATTTCGTTTGAGAAGTTGGCTGAAGATGGGATGTAACGTCAGCCGGCAGTGTTGCCCTGAGACGCTGCCCGGTCCTCCATGCGTGTTCGCTCTTTCTTGGAGGGCAAAAATCTCGTATAGAAATCTCTGCGGCGCAAAAAAACCTGCGGCTGCCCGCAGGTGGTGAAATTACGAGGAAATCGAACTAAGAAGCGGACTTATCCGTCTTCTGGCCAGGCTTGATATTCAGGTGCTTCTTGGCTTGCGCGATCATCTGCTCCACATTGGCGCGCTCCGGAAAGTCGGGAACTGTCTTCAGCAGTTTCTCCCAGGTCGCCACAGCACCGGGGGCATCGCCTTTACCGCGCCACTGCGCCATGCCCAGGTTGAACAAGGCCTGGCCATGCTTGGGATTGTCTTTCAGCGCCGTCTGGAACTCCTGAATCGCGCGATCGGGATTATCAACATACAGATACGCAGTTCCCATATCGGTTCGTATGGACGCATTCTTCGGTTCGATCGCCAGCGCGCGGCCGTAATAATCGATGGCAACATTGAACTGCTGCGCGTCGTAATACAGGTTTCCGACCTGCGCCAGTGTCTCCACGTCGGCCGGATTGCTCTTCAGCTTCGTAAGCAACGGGGCGGCCTGCTGATCCGCCATGGCCTTCAGTTGATCCGGGGTCGGCATCTGTCCGGCTGCGCCGCTGTGCATCGCGTCGGCAGGGGGTTGTGGCGCCGCCGCATTCGCGGTGGTATTCGCTGGCGCGCTCCCATTTTGTGAGCCGCGGACGAGATATCCCACTGCGGTTCCAACGATCAGGCAGATCACCGCCATGATGTACGCCTGTGTACTCGTCCAATTTTGAGGATTGCTTGATTTTGTCGATGCCATGATTTGCTTCCTGTCGCGGCGAAAATAGGTTTGAGCTCCGCCCCGACGAGGTGATGATAGTTCTGCCATGACACAGCCACCTGTGATTTCGGTCACATCAGGCAGGATTTCATGGCGCGCGGCGCCGTTTCCCCGGGCAGCGCGAAAATTCGGATACTCTGCGGAAAACGACGCGCCGGCATCGCTCGACATTTCCGTCCCTCTCCCATAAGTCACTGATTTCGCGAGGGAACCCGCAAAGCCGCGAATGGTACGACGGATGCACTCTGGAAAGGGCTGAGGTGTCGCCAACCTGCGGCACTCATTGGGGGAAACGATGGAGAACACAACCGACAAGCAAGGCCAGTCCTGGACACAGAAACAGGTCTATGTCATGAGCGCGATCTGCCTCGTTCTCGGCCTGGCTTTCGGATACTTACTGCGGGGGAGCGGCGCCGCGAGCGCCAAGACCGCGGGCACCGTGCCAGTGGCCGCGAGCGAAGCGCCCGCGCAACCCGGACCAGCGCAGCAGCCGATGCCATCTCTCGACGATATGAAGCGGATGGCCGACAAGAAGGCCGAACCGTTGCTGGCGCAGTTGAAGAACGACCCCAAGAATCCTGAGATTCTGGTGAAAATCGGCAACACTTATAAGAGCGCTCACCAGTTCGACCAGGCGGCGAATTACTTTGGGCAGGCCTTGCAACTCAATCCCAAAGATGTTGCGCTGCGCGACGAAGTGGGAGCGGCGCAGTACTATTCCGGCGACTTCGATCACGCCATCGCGACCTTCGAAGAAGGCCTGAAATACGCACCTAACGACGCGAGCACGCTTTACGATCTCGGTGTCATGAAGCTGCAGAAAAAGAACGATGCCAAGGGTGCGGTTGCCCTCTGGCAACATCTGCTCAAATCGAACCCGCAATTGCCGGTGGAGAAACGACAGCAGATCGAGAAGATGATCGCCGACGCCAAGAGCGGAAATCGCCTGGCAGGCAATTAACTTTTCCGAGGCCTACCCACGCGCTGTGCGGTTGCGAACATAAGAGCGATCGTGTTCATGTCCTTCGGCTGCACCTTGCCTGCGGGGATCCTCATACGAGTCAGGTCCTCGAGCTTCAGCAACAGGTCAACCAGCGCCATCGAGTCGATCAATCCCGAGGAAACCAGCGGAGTATTTTCGTCGATGGCGATGCCGGGCTTGCGAATCAGTGCAACGACATGGTCCCTCATCTGGTCGGCTTCAGGCGTCATGTGCTTTTCTCCTGCTCCAATTCAGGATGCTCGCGTAACAGCTTCTCGCGGGTTGCGGCGCGCGCTGGCTTTCCAGCGGTGCTCTTCACGATCCACTTCGGCGGTTTAAGGAAAATTCTGCGCGCGGCGACGCCGGTACCCGCAACCACGAGATTCCGAATCTCCTGCTCGATACTTGCCGCATCGGCGAGTTGTTGTTCCTGCTCCACTTCCGCCACGATGACCACGTCCTCGGTGCCAAGGTCGGGATTGTATACACCGATCGCAACCGCGCGCCCGTCGTGAACGGCCGGATGGGTGGCTACAATCTCCTCGATATCCTGCGGATAGAGATTCTCTCCCCCGACGATCAGCAGATCTTTTTTCCTTCCGACCACGAAGAGCTCGCCGTATATCGTGAAGCCCAAGTCTCCGGTCCGGTACCACTCCCCGGCGAACGTAGCCTCAGTAAGGTCCGGGCGATTGTAGTAACCGCGGAAGAGGCTGTCGCTGCGGATCTGGATCTCCCCGACGCATCCTGCTTCGAGAGGCCCTCCTGTATCGTCGACGATTTGTATTGTGTTCCCGGGCAACAATTGACCGGAAGATGTGAATGAGACCGCACCAGTTGTCCCAGGAGGCAGGCGATCGATCACATGATCACTGCGAAAGCGGCGGCTATCCGCCCATATCTCCGCTGGACGACCAATGGACTGGGTGACGGCAAAGACGTTTTCCGCCATCGCGTACGAAGCCCGCAGGACTCGCTCTTTCAAACCGGACGACGAGAATGCCTGCTCGAATTCGCGCATGCTGCCGGCGCGCACCGGTTCCGAGCAGTTGATCACCGCGCGCAGGGATGCGAGGTCGTACTTTCCCCTTCGGCTCTGCGGCGTGCGGCGCGGAACGAATTGGAATGCAAAGTTTGGCATCCAGGAGAGCGTGCACTTGCATTCACTGATCACCTGCAACATCGTCTCCGGCCGCATGACCCATTCCAGCGGAGACTGCATCACCACCGGGATGTGGCCCACCATCGGCAGAAGAAAGCAGGCGATCAGCCCCATGTCGTGATAGAGCGGCAGCCAGCTGAAAACCCGGTCGGACTCGCTGTGGATTGCCAGCACATTCTGCAAATGTTCGATCTGGCGCAAGACGGCCGCATGGGTGAGGGCGACACCTTTCTGCAAACCGGTGGTGCCCGCGGAATGCTGAATAAACGCAATGTTCTCGCCGGAGATCTCGATGCCCGGTAACCCAACTTGGCCGGGCGTGAGCGATTCCTCGCTGGCGCGAAGTATCGTCGCTTTGTCGCCGACGGAAATATGCTCGAGGAACTCATCGGGAAAGTCACGGTCGATCACCACGACCGTCGCGCCAAGGTTCGCCGTAACCCCAGCCAGCCCCGCTCGATATTTTGAGGGCTCGACTTTGAAATTCGGGTAAGCCAGAAAAGCAGGCACGGCGCCCAGCATCATCGCCCCGGCAAATACGGCCATGGCCGCGATCGATTGCGGCAGGATCACGATGACGCGGTCCCCGGCAGCAACCCCGGCCTCATGGAGAAGCTGAGCATGGGCGCTGGCACGGGAGCGAAAGGCCCCAAAGGATATGGTTTCCCGCTCCTCTTCGTCGATCCAGTGGGTGACAAAGTCGCGATCGCCCGGAGCAGCCTCCAGCGCCTCGATCAGGTTGTGGTAGCGGGACACGTTGCCGGTCATTGTAGCCACAGCCCGTTGCCGAATCTGCGACAAAGATCACAAACCGGAACGCGTCTTTTGTGGTATCTCCAAGTATCTCGTGATTTGAGATGTTGAACCCAGCGGTTCCGGCCCGGCTCAAGGTGCAGGTGAAGGATGCTCTTCAGGGGAATGCTTTACAGCCTCGTGTTCCTGGTATGCATTGCAGTCTGCGCGCGTGTCCGCTCGCGCACGGCGAGGCAAATTTTTCTCCTCCTTGCCAGCTATGGTCTTTATCTAAGCTGGGGAAGCTGGTTTGCGGCTGTTCTGCTCACATCGACCCTGATCAATTTCCTCCTCGGCAAATGGATGCGCCGAAAGCCTTCGCAAGCAGTGCTATCGGTTGGCATCGCGTTCAATCTCCTGCTGCTGGCCAGTTTCAAGTACCTCCCGGAAGTCGCGATCACGCTGCCGTTTACTTCGCTCGAGCGATGGTCGCATCTCGCCCTGCCGCTGGGCATCTCCTTCTGGACCTTCCAGGCGATGAGTTATCTCTTCGACCTTTATCGGGAGGAAGAACTTGATCCCACGCTCGTCGAGTTTGCGCTTTACATGGCGTTTTTTCCGGTCGTGATTTCCGGTCCCATCTGTCGCCTCCCCGACATGCTTCCGCAGTTCCGTTCGCAGGAGAAAACGCCATCCGCTTCCATTGGCCACGGACTTTCCCGCGTTGCGATGGGCGTGCTGATGATGCAACTGGCCAAGCTCCTCGGGCAGGGCATTCTCTCCGGCGACGGCATCAACAGCGGCTTCGACCAACTGTCCGCGTGGGGCGGTACGGACATTTGGTGCCTCGCTTTCGGCTATGGCTTGCAACTCTTTCTCGATTTCGCCGGATATTCGCATATCGCTATCGGCGCGGCCCAGGCGTTGGGATTCACTGTTCCCGAAAATTTCTCGCGCCCGTTTCAAGCGGAGACGCCGTCGATTTTCTGGACGCGATGGCACATGTCGCTCTCCTTCTGGATCCGCGATTATGTTTTCCTGCCTCTCGCCGTACTGCGTCGCGAAATCTGGTGGCGCAATCTCGCGCTGGTTCTGGCCATGGTTCTGTTTGGCGTTTGGCATAAGGCGACATGGCTCTTAGTTTTGTGGGGTTGCTACCACGGTGTGCTTCTTGTCCTGCATCGACAGGTACAAAGCCTGGAACGCCGGTTCAACTGGACGCCGCCGCAGCCGCTCTGGAGCTTAATCTCCTGGATCGCGACGATTTGCCTGGTGAGTCTTGGCTGGATCTTCTTCCGTGCCGCCTCGCTCGAACAGGCGCGGCAGATGTTCTCTGCGGTGCTCTCTCCGTCGAGGTACACAACCCATTGGCTCAGCGGCAGCCTCTACATGCTTGTGCTTGTGCTGGCACTGGGATACGCGGCAGTCCTCGCGACCATCGACGCCTTCGAGCGCCACTCCGTGGAGTCGCATGGCTCGCGGGTACTGGCGTTCCTCGCGCGCAACCGCTGGTTCTGGGTCCCACCGCTGTATGTCTCGATCCTGCTTTTGGTTTTGATCGTCACGCACGCCCGCGGCGCGGACGCTGCCCAGTTCATGTATCGCAATTTCTAGAGAAGGTTGCCGTCGGGAGTGAATACCGGGAAGTCGTCCCAGGGTCGGGACATGCGCAGCTGCTCGGCGGCTGCTTCGCGGTTGTAATCGAAGAGGAACAATCCGAACTTATAGCGCAGAATGCGGTCTTCCGGTGACCTGCGGATCGCCCACTGATATTCCGCCACGGTCTGGTCGGGGGCCTCGTCCGGACCTTCCGCCGCCAACGAGAGCCGCAGCAGTTGCTCCGAGTGATTGAGCTGGTTGGTGAAAGGCGGCCGCTGCAAGCGTCCCCACATCTCTTGCGCCAGCCGGGTGCGGTCATGCGCAGTGAAGGCGAGCAATTGTTCGCACTGCACCTGCGAAGGAACGTCGGCTTCGTGCATTACGGGAGTGAGTTTGCTCGCGATCTGAAGAAACATGCTGCGCGCCAGCAGGTAATTGCCTTCCGGCGTCATGTGCACGTGTTCGTAAACCAGGTCGCTTCCGGTCACGCCGTCGGAAGTTGCATTTTCAAAGACGCGATCGGCGTCCACCAGTTCGGTGCCCGTCGCCGCAGCCACCGAGCGGTTGATATCGTTGATATGGCTATCCGCCCGGAAGCGCAGGGTATCCAGGTCCCGTGCCCGAAGAAAGTGCGCCCGCGCGGCATTGAAATCGCCCAACCCGTGCAGGGAACGTGCAATCCGGAATTCCAGTTCAGCATATTGATCATCGATCTTTGCCGCCGCCGCATACCTCTGGAGCGCTTCCCCATAGGATCGAGCGTTCTCGAGGACGCTCCCTTGCTGAACCAGCGAATCCCACGAATGCAAGTCTGCCGCTGTCAGCCCGGGGCGGTGCATCGATGCGAAGGGGGCGCAATCTTTCAGGTTCGTCGCAACCGTGGCAACAATCACCCTGGCGCCGGCTTTCTGCGCCACCGCGATCGTATCTCGCAGGTTGACTTCGAAGTTCGAATAGACGTACGGCATCAGCGGCGAATCGGCGGGAAGCTGCTTATCGAGAAACATCTCCATGCCGCCCCACTCGCGTTTCGGAGCGCCCAGCTTCTTGAGCAGTTGCCCGACGCGCGTCGAATGGAAGAAGATGCTGCCACGAATGATCGGCAGGCTCATGCCAGACGCGGTGAGTGCCGTGCCCGGGCCGTACGGTCCAACGACTTCATTGTTGCCGGAATAGAGGATGAAAATGTCCGGACGCTCTTTGGCTAATCCCCTGGCGATCGGCAACAGCACGTGCGAGTTGATGGCGACGCTTCCGGTGTTCACGACCTCAAAGTGCGTTGCCGGGTAACGCTCGCGCAGCATGACTTCGAGATAGCGACTGAAGCCGTACGCCGGATCGGGATCGCCCATCGCAGCCGATTCCCCGAGTACGAAAATGCGAACCGTGTTCGGGGGCTTTTCCTCGGGGATGGCATAGACTTGCGGCGTTTTGATCATGCCGGGCGGAAAGAATGGCCCCAGGAAGAACAGGTTGTAACAGTCGGCCGGTTTGCCTTGCAGGGAGCAGGGCACCGTCAGGCTGGTGGAATAGCCGATGTTGCAGAGCCGCAGCCCTACTTCGAGCAGCAGGAGCAACAGCACCGGGGCGAGCGCGGCGCTGACGAGGCGGGGCATCCACACCCGGAATCCGCTGGGTTGTGCTTTGCTATCCACCGGCGACGCAATTTCTTCCATATCGATTTCCAAAAACGTAACAGGGTTGGAGTGGACTCGGGTTTGCGGGCCTAATCGCTTACCTGGTTCCATCGCCAACCCTGCAGGTTCCTCGCGGAATGGCTCTGGCCTTGGGGCAAGAACGCTTCTTCGAGAAAATCGCCTCAACCGAAAGCCGTGGAATCTCAACTCCGTCCTCAGCGCGTTCTATGCCGCCAAAGGTTAGGCCTCCGGGTGGAGTCCACGAGTGCACGCGCTCCTGAGTGCATCGCGATTGCCAAACTCACCGTCGCAATGCCATTGCTCTCCAGCTCTGCTTTCAATGGGTTAGGGCCCGTAGCAAGGCGGGTTCGTCGGGTTGTTGCGATGGCGTCGGGGTTTTCTCCGCAGGACGCGTGGCTTTTGCCGCTTTTGTGAAGCTACTCGCGGAGGCGGAATCAGCTCGCGCAACCCCTCTGTGAGCAGTTGCTGGTTGGCGTTCGCCCGTGCGCGGTTTCATCCCTGCCTTGGGTGATATGCCTCACTCAACTGCGTTCACGGGGTGCCTTTGCGGGCCTCATGTGCAAGCGATACAGGAACTTAGGTTGGCTCCGCAATTTGGCCGATGACGTGCATTTTTCGAGGTGTACGCAATGGAGACCTATGGCCTTCACCTCGATACCAAACCGAATTTATAGAACATTTGCCAATCTGCGCACCGGAATCATCCTGCTCATCCTGACCGTGATTTCTGCCGCCGTGGGTACTTTCATCCTGCAACGGCCTACGACCGATCCGGACAAGATGGCGCAAGCCTATTCTCCGGCTACGCTCTACTGGCTCGACCGCCTTACCCTGACCGACATTTTTCACGCCTGGTGGTTCGCCACCCTTCTGGCGCTGGTAAGCCTCAGCATCATCTTCGCTTCCATCGATCGATGGCCGAATGCGTGGCGCTTCTATGCGCGCCCTTACCGCCGGCCTGATTCGCATTTCCGCGCCGTTTTGCCTCACCATACCGAGTTCCCGATCTCCGACGCGAAGTCCGGGATCGATGCCGCAGAAAACGCGATGCAAAAGCTTGGCTGGAAGAGTGAGCGCATCGTCGATCACGACCAGGTTTCGCTCTACTCGGAAAAGAACCGTTTCTCGGTTATGGCGGTATACATCGTCCACGCCAGCCTGCTACTGATCTTCCTCGGCGGCATTATCGATGCCATCGTCGGGTACCGCGGCTTCATGGCAGTAGTCAACGGGCAGAGCAACAACGTGATCGAGCTTCGCGACGGCGGTAAGAAGACCCTGCCGTTCGCGATCCGTTGCAACGATACCGGCCAGGAAAACTACGCGGACGGTACACCCAAGAAATGGTGGTCGAAGCTGAGCGTCGTGCGCAATGGACAGGTTGTAAAAGACAAGGAGATCGTCGTCAACGATCCCCTGGAATATGGCGGCATCCGCTTCTACCAGGCGAGCTGGGGAGCCACGGCCGAACTCAACAAAGCAACCTTCGTCGCACAACCGGTCGATGGGGGCACCGCACAGAAAGTCGAGCTCTCGCTGGACAAGCCGCTTGCCCTCGATCCGCAGACGACGGTGACGCTCACGGAATTCATCCCCGATTTCTTTATCCGCGACAACCAGATCTTCCGCCGCTCGAACGATCCGGTGAACCCTGCCTTCCACCTCGCCCTCACCCGTGGGGGCGACACCTCGCAGGTGTGGCTGATGCCCGCCTACCAAAACACGACGGAAGACCAGAAAGCTCCGTACAAGTTCCAACTAGGCGAGGACGCAGGGTCCTTGCAGATGCAGCACTACACCGGCCTCGAGATTTCGCACGAACCAGGGCAGTGGGGCATCTGGGCTGGCGTTCTGTTGATGGGTTGCGGCCTCGGCGTCGCCTTCTACATGGTGCATACCCGCTTCTGGATCATGCCCGTGGAGGCGAAGGGCGGAGGCCTGGTGCTTTGGGTCGGCGGAGCCGCGAACAAGAACAAGGATCGTTTCGAAGAAAAGTATTGCGAACTTCTGGCGGCCATCCGCCAGGAACTGGGACTTAAGGCAGTGGCCGCCGCCGAGGAAGAACCTTCGATGGCGAATGTCTAGAGAGATTGAAATTAGCCGGGAGAATCAAATGGCACGAGCACGAGCTGTAGAAGTCAATCGCATCGAAGAGAAAGCGCCCGCGACGGGGAGCCTGCTGCTGGTCCTCGTCGGCCTCGGGGTCGTTTTCCTCCTCATTACGGCGCTGCTGGGCATTGCGAAATCGCATCAGCCGGTCTTTACCGAGAGCAATCTTCTCTACGCCGCACTGATTTTCTATGCCGGCGCCGGCGCGCTCTACATGGGTTTCGGGGTCACCGGAACCGAACTCTATGTGAAGTATGCCTCGCTCTGCACGGCGATCGGCTGGCTCGCGAACACGTTGGCGGCAGGCCACCGCTGGTACATCGCGGGACGCCCGCCCTTTGCCAGTATCTACGAGATGCTGCTCAGCTTCGTGTGGACCGTGGCGCTGCTCACGCTCATCGCCGAAAAAAAATATGGAGTGCGGATCGTCGGCTCCATCACCATGCCGCTGGCCGTGGTAAGCGTCATCCTCATGCAGCTTCTGCCAAGCGAGGTTCGTCCGCTGGTACCGGCGCTGCAATCTACCTGGCTGCACGTCCACGTTACCTTGGCGATGTTGAGCTATGCCGCCTGTGCGGTGAGCTTTGCGCTGGCGATGATGTTCCTCATCCAGGACGACTTCGGAACAGAGAACTTCCAGTTCTGGACCTCCGCCCTGAGCACCGCAACCTTTGTGTCCATCGTGGCTACGCGCTTCCGCGCGGGCGCCTTGTCCGTGACCGGATGGGACCTCGAGCACAAAACGGACGCGATGGAGCGCGGCGTGCGCTTCTTCGTCAACATCCCCGATCTTGGCTGGCTGTTTGCGCTCGCCGCTCTCGGTGCTATCGTGCCGCTCGCGCTCAACATCTTTGCGCGCCTTCGCAAAAATGAGGAAGCCTATGGCTGGGCGGACAAGGGAATGTTCATCAGCATCCTCCTGCAGGTAGCGACGCTCGGAGCGTTCATTCTGCGGGCGCGGCAGGGTACTTATCTGACCGAAGACGGTACGGTTCTGCCCACGGTCCTGGCCGCGAGCCCGTTCATTCTCGGCGGCATCATTTGCAGTATTTTCGCTTCGCTGCTTTACCTGATGCTCTTGTGGCGCCGCAGCGACCTGCAGCGCATGTTGCCGTCGGCGGACACTCTCGACCGCGTCACTTACAAGACCATCTGCATCGCGTTCCCGCTGCTGACCGGCATGATCGCCGCCGGCGCTTACTGGGCGAACCGCACCTGGGGCTCCTACTGGAGTTGGGATCCGAAGGAAGACTGGGCCGCGATTACCTGGCTGATTTACGCGGCGTATCTGCACATGCGAATTACCCGCGGCTGGCGCGGCCGTCGCGCGGCGTACTTCGCGATCTTCGGATTCGCGGTGGTGATTTTCACTTTCCTCGGCGTCACGTATCTGCTTCCCGGCTTGCACGCGTACGCATGAGGACCTGGTGGGAGCGGGCAACCGCTCCCATCGTGATGAGTGGTGTCGGGGAAGAGTCGATTCGTGCCGAACACCCCGCTTGTATCAAGGCCTGACTTTAGTCGCCCCGAAAGAATGTGGTTTGTATCAGGGCACGACTTCCGTCGTGCCGGAAGGACCACAAAAGGAAAGGGCTTTAGCCCTGAACAATGTCGAAACCCTGCCGCAATGCGGACTCGAAGAACATCGCGAGTTCTGTTTCGTCAGCCCTGCTTTTGGAGGCGTCAAGTGGCACGACGGAAGTCGTGCCCCGATACAAGCGTGATGCCTGAAACCCTGACAGTTTCGACTCCACCAAACCACTCAATCGTGGATCCCCGGCCGTCTCCCGGCCGTTCGCGCCTGCGCATGAATTGGCAGCTCAAGACCCTGTTGCCGGTGGCGGCTGCGTTGCTCAACGGTCTGCTTCTGTTTGTGCTGCTTACGGTCTCCCTCGATCCCGGGCCTCGCCATTCCGTCATTGCCATCGCTACCGCTGGGGCCTTTGTGGTTTGCGCCATCATCATGGCAACCCTTGGCTATGTCGTGCGAAAGCCGATGCTCGAGTTGCAGCAGAAAATAGCCCAGGTGCAAAAGGGCGACCTCACCGTCTCCGTGGATTTTGCCGGTCGCAACGACGAAATCGGAGACTTGGGACGCGATTTCAATTCCATGGTTCGCCAGTTGCGCGAGAGTCGCGAAGAAATCCAGCGTCTACATCGTACGCAGATGTCGCGCGCCGAACATTTGGCGACGCTCGGTGAACTGGCGGCCGGATTGGCGCACGAGATTCGAAACCCGCTGGCTGGGATTGCGGGTGTCATCGACATCATCGGCCGCGACCTGCCGATCGAGAGCCCGGCTTGCGCCGTGGTCAAAGAAGTTAAGCAGGAGGCGATCCACATCAACCGCATCCTGACCGACCTTCTCGAGACCGCCCGCCCCAAGCAGCCGAACTTCAAGCTCGCCGACCTCGACGCCACCATCGCCCACGCCATTATGTTCGCGCGGGAGCAGGCGACCACCCGGTCGATCGACATCGACTTTGTGAACGAGAGCTCGGTGCAGCCGGTGGAGCACGACCCGGCGCAAATTCACCAGGTTTTGCTGAACATGTTGCTGAACGCCATCCAGGCGGTGGCACGCCAGGGGCGCATCGTGGTGACCCTGGCAAACCGCGGGGAGTATGCGGCTATCTCCATTACTGACAATGGCCCCGGCATATCGCCCGAGAACCTGAAGAACATCTTCCGGCCGTTCTTTACGACCAAGGGGCACGGCACTGGCCTGGGGCTTTCGCTGGCGCGCCGCATCATCGAAGACCATGCCGGACGGATTGAGGTTTCCAGCACTCCGGGTCAGGGTACTACTTTTGTAGTACTGCTTCCGTTCGAGCGTCCGCACCCCGAGAACGGCTAGTCGTAATACACTAGTCGGAACGCATGCCCGCAGAGAAAATCCTGATTGTTGATGATGAAAGGCTCGTCCGCTGGTCTCTGCGCCAGAAGTGCGAGGAATGGGGCTATCACGTTGCAGAGGCGGAGAACGGCGCCGCCGGCCTCCGGATAGCGCACAACGAGAGCCCGGACCTGGTGCTCCTCGACGTGCGCCTGCCCGACATGGGTGGCTTGGAAATCCTGCGCCACCTGAAGGATTCAGGCGATGCGCGTGCGGTCATTATGATTACCGCCGACCCGCAACTGGACGATGTGAAGGCTGCGCTGAAGCTCGGCGCCTACGACTTCGTGGGCAAGCCGCTCGATTTCGACGAACTTTCGGTCGCAGTAAAAAATGCGCTCGAAACCACGCGCTTGCGCACCGAAGTCGAATCGCTCCGTGGCGAAGTGCGGCGGAGGCACGGTCACCACGACATCGTCGGCATCTCGCAGAAGATGACCGAACTGATGGCCTTCGTTAGCAAGATCGCGACCAGCGAAGCGACGACCATCCTCGTGCAGGGCGAAAGCGGCACCGGCAAAGACCTCGTCGCCAAGGCGATTCACTATCAGAGCCGTCGCCAGGAAAAGCCGTTCGTCGCCATCAACTGCTCGGCGATCCCGGAAACCCTGATGGAAGCGGAGCTCTTCGGACACGAGAAAGGCGCGTTCACCGACGCGCGCTCGCTGAAGAAGGGCCTCTTCGAAACAGCTGATGGCGGCACGCTTTTTCTCGATGAGATCGGAGAACTTTCGCCGCTGCTCCAAGCCAAACTACTGCGCGTCCTCGAAGATCAGATCATCCGGCGCGTAGGCGGCGTGCGCGACATGCAAGTGGATGTGCGGGTGATCGCAGCGTCGAATCGCGACCTGGAAAAAATGGTGCGCGAGGGCCAGTTCCGCCAGGACCTTTACTACCGCCTCGCGATCATCTCGGTCTTTCTTCCGACATTGCGGGATCGCAAGGAAGACATCTTTCCCCTGGTCGAGTTCTTTATCGAGCGCTACAACCGCAAGTTCAAGAAGAACATTCGCGGCCTGACCGACGGCACGCGGCGGCTGCTGATGAAGCACGACTGGCCGGGCAACGTGCGCGAACTGAAGAATGCGATCGAGCGGGCCATGATTCTCGAAGAGACCGACCGGCTGCGTCCCGACTACCTGCCGTTTGCGGTGGCGCAACAGCAGGCGGCGTTCACGGCCTTCGAGAGCGCATCGCCACCGGCCGCGCAGCAACAGTTGCCCAACGGCCGCAGCTTGCCGCGACTGGTGATCCCGGAAGGCGGCACCTCGCTGGAAGAGGTGGAGCGCGCCTTTGTGGAAATGGCGATGAAGGAAGCCAACGGCAACCAGACCCACGCCGCCAAGCTGCTCGATATCAGCCGCGATGCGCTGCGCTACAAGCTGAAAAAATTCGGACTCATCCACGCCGAAGATGACGATGCGGCAGTCGCCTCCAATTGAAGTCCCTCAGAGCGCTCCTCGGCACTTTTTACGCAGATAGTCCACGGGGCACCACGTAGCGCAGGATGGCCACGAAATGACAGAGGCTCCCGGCGAGGACGAAGAAGTGCCAGACCATGTGGAAGTAGGGGATACGGTCCTTGGCATAGAACGCTACGCCTCCGGTGTAAAAGAGGCCGCCGGCGATCATCCACGCGAACCCTGCAATAGGAAAGACCAGCAGCAACGGCTTGATGGCGACGATCACCAGCCAGCCCATCCCGACATAGAGGCACGCCGAGAGCACGGGAAAGCGTCCGGTCGCGAAGACCTTGAAGACGATGCCGAAGGCGGCGATGCTCCATACCAGAAGAAAGAGGGTCCAGCCCCAACTTCCGTGCAGCACGATGAGCGTGAACGGCGTATAGGTTCCCGCGATGAGCAGGTAAATCGACGCGTGATCGAGGACGCGGAGGATTTTGCGCGCGCGTGGCGTGGGAATGGCGTGATAGAGCGTGGAGACCAGGTAGAGGAGGCAGAGGGTCACGCCATAAACGCTAACGCTGACGATGAGCCGCGCTCCGCCGCGCAGGGCGACGAAAAAGATAAGAATCACGAGCCCAGCGACACTCAGCAGCGCGCCGATTCCGTGGGTAACGCTGTTGGCGATCGCTTCGCCGAGCTTCCAGGGTTCGAGGTCACCATGTTGCACAGAAAAATTCTAGGAGCATGGAGCGCCGACGACTGTAAGAGTTTTGTCAGAGGAAGTTACGGAAGAAAAACCGGGACCACGCTCTGCGCGGTCGTGGTCCCGGGGAGCGCTAAGTATGATGGCTGCGCTCAAGGTCTAACACTGGTTGAGGGGCCCAAAAACTCCGGTCCGGCTAATTGCCGGACTGTGCCTGCGCGATCATCGCCTCGACCTTCTGCCGGTCGGCATAACTTGGATTGACGCGCAGCAACTGCTGCCAACTCGCGATGGCGCCCTTGGCATCGTGCTTGCCTTGCATGAGCACCACGCCCCGATTGAAGAGCGTTCCGTTGTGCGTCGGGTTGTAGCTGAGCGAGGTGGCGAACTCCTTCAACGCGCCATCGGCATCACCGCTGTACCAGATCGCTGTCCCCATATCCGTCCGAACGTCGGGGTTGGAAGGCGTGATCGCCAGTACCTTGCGGTAGTACTGAATCGCCTGCGGGTAGGCCTGGCTGTCGTAGTAAAGGTTGCCGATGCTGGCGAGCAGGGCCGGATCGTTGGGGCGCTGCTGTAATTGCGCGAGCATGGGCGCCGCGGCTTTGTTGATGTCGTCCGGGGAGAGCCGTCCGGTAGACTGACCGAAGGCCGGGACCTGGAACGATCCGCTCGCGGGAGGGTTTGGGGTGTTGGCCGCTACCGTCGGCGTATCGGTATAGGAGCTGTGCAGCAGCCATCCGATGCCAATACCGACGGCGAGGGTGATAAGGGCAAGGATGTAGGCTTGTTTGGCGGTCCAGGAATTGGATTGCGCAGTTGGTTTTGCCATGTTGTTCTCCGGCGGCTTGAGCCGCTCGTGGTTGAGTTCTACGCGGCGTGGAAGCTTACCGCGGGGGCTAAAGCCCCATCTTTGGAGCGTTTTCGGCACGACTGAGTCGCGCGATCGTCCCACTAGACTCTGGTGCCGGCGGCAGCCGCTTGCGGCTGTTCGAGGTGGAAGAGGCGCTGGACCGCGAGGGTCAGCATCTCCTGCTCACTTCGTTCTGGAAGCTCTTTCAATTCACGGGCCAGTGATCCTGCAATCCGCTGGGTAATATGTGTCGTAAGTGCTGACATAGCCTGGTCCTGGTCTTCCGTGAAAGGGCCCAACTCCTGGCGAAGGGATTCCAATTCCTGCCGGCAAAGTTCATCAAGGCGGTTACGCAAGGCGACGATCGTAGGTACAACCCGTTCGGCCATCAGCTTACGCCGGAAGCCACGTGCTTCTTCCGCCAGAATTTTTTCTGCATCGAGGGCGGCGGCCTGGCGCTCGCCTTCGTTGTGTTTCACGACCTCTTCGAGGTCATCCATATCAAACAGGTGCACGCCCGCAACCTTGCGGACGGCGGGATCGATGTCTCGCGGTACCGCGATGTCGATCATCACGATCGGCTTGTGATCGCGCGCGGCCTGTATCCGCTCGGCGTCGGCGTGTTCGATGACGTAGTGCGGGCACGAGGTCGAGCTCACGATGATGTCGGCCTGGTCGAGGTAGGGAGCGCGCTCGTCGAGGGCAACCGCGATGCCGCCGACCTTTGCGCTGAACTCCTGCGCCTTTTCCGGAGTGCGGTTGATGACGCAGATCTGGGAAGCGCCGTTGTTCATGAGGTAACGCGCGGCGAGTTCGCTCATTTTGCCCGCGCCCATCAGAACAACACTCTTGTTAAAGAGATCGCCGAGGATTCGTTTCGAAATTTCTACCCCAGTAGAAGGAATGGAAACTGCGCAGTTGCCGATGGCGGTCTCATTGCGCACCCTCTTGGAAACGGTGAGGGCCTTCTGCATCACGGCATCGAGGAAGCGGCCCGTGGTCCCGGCGGCTTGCGCCTGCGACCAGGCATTCTTGAACTGGCCGACGATCTCGGGCTCGCCCAGTACCATCGAGTCAAGGCTGGAGGCGACGCGGAAGATATGGACCAGGGCAACGTCGTCCATGAGGCGATAGAAGTGCGACCAATCGGTCATTTTGAGGCCGTACTCGTGGGTGAGGAAGCGGAGAACGGAGTTAGCGCCCTGGCTGGGGTCGCTGGTCCAGAGAATGAACTCGGTGCGGTTACAGGTCGCCAGCACGATGACTTCGTCGATCCCTTCGGCGCGCACCAACTGGTGCAGGGCTTCGTAGCGTCGCAGTTCGCTCATCCAGAAGCGTTCGCGCACGGCAACGGGCGACGTCTTAAAGTTCAGTCCGATCACGACAAGGCTGGGTTCCACGGTACACGTCTCCGATGACTCATCGAGAGAAGTGCACTCCGCCTGCCAAAGACAGACCGTTTGTACTACGAATGTAGACTCCTAGAATCAGCGACTTAGAACTAGAGTATGGGCTGCAGTGAGATGGCGGGGAAAAGTGCTGCGGCTTCTCGCGCCCCAGCGCGTAATTTGCCGCTAAGGCAGTTGTGACAAGAATTTGCTTCTCTAAGTAGCAAGGCCTACACTGGCGCGGAACTCGCAGCTATCCGGCGGGTGGACGCAGGTCCGCCCAGAATACCGCGAGAAGCCGGGACCCCGGCTTCGCATAAAAACACGTTGGAGGAACTCCCCATGAAGAAGTTGGTTGCAGGATTCTCCCTGGCAGCTCTGATGATGGCCGGCACCATGGCCTTCGCTGCCGGGGCTGACGATTACAAGGCAAAGTGCGCCATGTGTCACGGCGCGGACGGCACAGGCGCAATGGCAAAGAAGATGGGTTCGAAGGATTTGAACTCTGCGGAAGTGCAAGGGATGAGCGAAGCCGATATCGCGAAGATCATCACCGACGGCAAAGGCAAAATGACGGGCTTCAAGGGCAAACTGACCGACGATCAGATCAAGGGCGTCGCTGCGTACGTTAAAACTCTGAAATAATCGAAATTCTGAAAGAAGGGGCGGCTGCGGCTGCCCTTTTTCCTTTGCAACCTTCGCACTTCCGGCTCTCGATTACTTGCTCCAGGGTACGGAGGCTCCGCCTCCGGGTTTCCCCGAATGCTGCCGGGATTTATACTCAGTTCGCGAAAATTCCTTGAGGTTTGGATGACAACTAAAGCGTTCGCTGTCGCGTTTTTGTTCTCCTTTTCGACGGTCGCGTTTGCGCAAGGCGGCGGAGAGGCGATCTTCAAAAAGAATTGTGTGATGTGCCATGGCGCCGATGGCACCGGGAAGACCAAGATGGGCCTGAAGCTGGGGGCCGCCGACCTTACCAGCAGCGATATTCAATCCTTGAGCGACGAGGCACTGGCACAAACCATTCGCAATGGCAAAGGCAAGATGCCGCCCTTCGAAAAGACGCTCACCGCGGACGAGATTACGCAGGTGATCCAGCACGTTCGCACGCTTCGCAAGTAGCACCTATCGTTTTTCTTCTCAACCCGACGGAGGTCACAATGTCGGAACCAAATGCAAAAGATGCTCCACGCGCAAATGTTTCGCGTCGCGATTTTCTAAAGATCGGCGGCGTGGCGGTGGCGGTGCCGTTGGTGACATCCCCGCGGATGCTCCAGGCCGCCGGTGAGCCTGTCGAGGTGCACGGGCCATACAAAGCCAAGGTCACCCTGAACATCAATCACCAGCCGCAGAGCGCCGAATTGGATACCCGGGTGACGCTGCTAGACGCCTTGCGCGACCACTTCGAGCTCACCGGAGCGAAACGCGTTTGCGACCGTGGGGCCTGCGGGGCCTGCACCGTGCTGATGGACGACAAGCCGGTCTACGCCTGCTCGATTCTTGCCATCGATGCGCAGGATGCGAAGATCATGACGATCGAAGGACTGTATCCCACGGAGACGCTCGATGCTCTGCAACATGCCTTCGTAGAAAACGATGCGCAGCAGTGCGGCTTTTGCACGCCGGGGTTCATCGTGGCAGCGAAGTCGCACCTCGATCACCATCCCAACGCGAGTGCCGAAGAGTTCAAGCACGCTCTCACCGGCAATTTTTGCCGTTGCGGTACCTACCAGGGAATGCAGCTGGTCGCGGAAGCAATTGCAAAAGGAAAGGGGGCCTGACTATGCCGGATTATCAATGGCCCGATGCGAATCACCGTTCGCTGATTGGCAAGCGCGTTACACGCGTGGACGGCCCCATAAAAGTCAGAGGCCGCGCCCAGTACACCTACGATGTGCGGCCCGACGGGATGTTGTGGGGCAAGATTCTGCGGTCTCCGTATGCACATTGCAAGATCGTGAGCATCGATACCAGCGCTGCCGAGAAGATGCCGGGCGTGAAGGCAGTTCAAATCCTTCAAGGGCCGGGGATGGAGATTTACTGGGCCGGCGACGAAATTGTGGCCGTCGCCGCGATCGATGAGCCGACCGCCTACGATGCGCTGAAGGCGATCAAGGTGGAGTACCAGCAGCTGCCGCACTTCGTCTCCGACGCGGAACCGCCGAAAAATATCGCCACTTCCAACGAGCCGCTGACGATTGATGAGATCGGCGATATGGAAGACAACCAGGTACCGGACGACGAGGTCGTCGCCGCGCTGCAAAAACGGGGGATGACTGAGGCGCCGGATCCGAAGATGCTCGATGCGCTGGCGAAGGATGGCGTCGCGCCGGAGGTGATTGCGGCGATGAGGAAAGCGCCGGTGCGCAAGGGCAGCGGCGTGAAGTCCCCGTATAAGAAAACAGCCGCCCAGACGCAAGGCAAGCCCGCCGACGCCTTCGCCGCCGCAAAGACTGGCGGCGTGCTTTCGGAAGGAGTCTATGGCATTCCGGTGATCACGCATTGCTGCCTGGAGCCGCACGGCGCGATGTCGCAATTCACTGCGCCTGGCGATCTCGAGGTCCATGTCTCGACCCAGAACCTGAGCGGCATTCCGGCGCAGCTTGCCGGGCCGATGGACATGCCCGCGGGAAAGATCCGCGTGCTGCAGCAATACATCGGCGGTGGTTTCGGCAGCAAGTTCGGCATCGACCGCTGGGGTGTTGCTTCGGCGCAACTCGCCAAGCAGGCTAACGGCAAGGCGGTAAAAATCATGCTCGAACGGGACGCGGAGCTGGAGGTGGCGGGTGCGCGGCCTTCGGCCTACGCGCGAGTGAGCGTTGCGGCGTCGAAAGAGGGGCGCCTTACAGGGTGGCAATCGGATGGATGGGGCACGGGTGGCCCGGGCGGAGGCGGTTCGCCGCCGCTGCCGTACGTCTTCGACATTCCCAACCAGCGCAAGCAATACACCGCGATCGTTACCAACCAGGGACCCTCGCGGGCGTGGCGCGCGCCGAACCATCCGCAGGCGGCGCTGATCACGATGAGCGCGCTCGAAGACACGGCGGCGAAGCTCAACATGGATCCGTTGGAGTTCTTCCGCAAGAACATCGACATGACGGGTCCGCGGGCGAAAGTTTACGAAGAAGAGTTCACCATTGCCGATCAACTGATGGGCTGGAAGCAGAACTGGCGGCCGCGCGGGCAGTCGGAAGGGGTGGTGAAACGCGGGATGGGACTTTCGCTGCACACCTGGGGCGGTCGCGGCCACGATTCCAATTGCGATCTGACCATCAGTCCTGATGGCTCGGTCGAGATCAAGATGGGGACACAGGATCTTGGCACCGGAACGCGGACCTGCATCCTGATCGTCGCCGCGGACACCCTGGGCATTCCGATGGATAACATCGACCTGAGGATCGGCGACACGCACTACCCGGCATCGGGCGGGAGCGGCGGCAGCACGACCATCGGAGGCGTGAGCAGTTCGACGCGCCGTGCCGCTGTCGATGCGCGGGATCAGCTGCTGGCAAAAGTTGCGCCGGCGCTGGGGACGACGCCGGAGCAGATCGAGATCAAGGACGGGAGGGTGAGCGTCAAGGGCGACAGCTCGAAGTCGATGAGCTGGAAACAAGCCTGTGCCAAGCTCGGGGCGGTGCCCATCACCGTTCGCGGCGTCAACAAGAGTGGCATGAAGCCCGATCTCACGAATAGTGGCGTCGGCGGAGTGCAGATGGCCGAGGTCGCCGTCGATACCGAAACCGGAGTCGTCAAAGTGACGAAGATGGTGGCGGTGCAGGACTGCGGATTGGTCGTGGATGTTAAGACGGCGGAGACGCAGGTCTATGGCGCGTTGATCATGGGCATCTCGTACGCCCTTTACGAAGAGAAGTTTCTCGATCCAACAACCGGGCGCATGCTCAACCCGAACATGGAGTTCTATAGGCTCGCCGGGCTGAACGACATTGGCGAATTGAAGGTCCACATGATGACCGGCAAGGGATACGACGAGCGCGGCGTGATCGGACTCGCCGAGCCGCCCGTAGTCTCGCCGGGCGCGGCGATTTCGAATGCGGTGGCGAATGCGCTCGGAGTGCGTGTGCCCTTTTTGCCGCTGACGCCGGACCGCGTGCTGGAAGCGCTCGAGAAGGGAGCAGCCTGATGCAACCATTCGAATATGTAAGCGCAAGCGGAAGGAACCAGGTAGGCGAACTGCTTGCTGCAAAATGGGGAGAAGCCGAGATCCTGGCCGGCGGCACCGACCTCGTTTCCCTGATGAAAGACGAGATCGTTACGCCCAGGCGGGTGGTGAACATCAAGGGCATCGCCGATTTGCGCGGGGTGAGCGTGGATGCGCAGAAAGGGCTGCGGATCGGGGCACTGACCACGCTCGTCGAAGTTGCGAGTAACGAGGAGGTCGCAAAGCAATTTCCTGCGATCGCCGAGGCGGTGCGCGACGCCGCGAGTCCCCAGATTCGCAATATGGCGACGGTCGGGGGAAACCTTTGCCAGCGACCGCGTTGCTGGTACTTCCGCAACGGCATGGGCCTGCTTCCGAAGGATAAGACAGGGAAGTCGCTCGTTCTGCTCGGCGATAATCGCTACCACGCAATCCTGGGCAATGATGGACCGGCGTACTTCGTCAGCCCGTCGACGGTTGTGCCGGCGCTGATCGCGCACGGAGCGAAGGTACGCATCCTGGGCGGCGGGAAATTGCGCGAGGTGGAACTCGAGAGGTTCTACGTCATCCCGAAAAATGAGAACGAACGGGAGCACGACTTGCGGCCGAATGAACTGGTGGTGGAGGTGATCGTGCCGCGGGCTACCGGAATTCACGCTGCGAACTACGAGGTGCGGCAGAAGGCAGCCTTCGACTGGCCGTTGGCTACCTGCTCGGTTGCGTTGCAAATGGATGGAAACCAGGTGAAATCGGCCAGGATTGTGCTTGGGCATGTTGCGCCGGTGCCGTGGGTTTCCAGCGAAGCAGCGGAGGCGATCACCGGAAAAGAGCTGACGCCAGACAATGCAATGGCTGCCGCCAACGCGGCGCTCGCCAATGCGAAGAGCCTGGGCAAGAACAAATATAAGATCACGGTTGCGAAGGCGGCAGTGAAGCGGGCGCTGCTCGCCGCCGGCAAAAACGAATCGGCAGAGATCGGAGGCTCCCATGATGCTCATGCCTGATCACGAACGTTTCGATACCTCGCATCCGGACCTGTGTCCGTCGCTGCGCTGGAAGGGACAGTTCATCTCCACCGAGCACGATCCGACGGTGCCTCCGACCAACGATGGCTTGTTCTGGTGCATGCACACGCAGACTTGTATTGGGCCCGACGGAGATCTGGCGGAGCCGGGCAATTGCAAGCACACGGGACGGAGATGTCACGGGTGTAAGTAGGGTCGAACTCGGCCAACCAAAACTTAAGGCGGCGGAGAACCGGGAGCGATTTCCGGGTTCTCCGCCGGTGAGCGCGTTTCTTTAGCTTCCACTCTCGACCTGGCGGATTCCACTACAATAGAGCGCAACGGGGTGAGGACATGCGTATTCTGTCTCGCGCAGCGCTGGTTGCGCTTCTCTCGATTTCGACATTCTCTTGGGCGCAGCAGGTTCGCGGCGATTACATGGAGTCGCGCAGCACCGACGTCTACGTGGCGCAGTGTTTCGCCAATGGTGAGACCGGGCTCAGTGGCAAGCAGGCGCTGCTGGCCTGGAAGATCGACAGCGGCTCGTGGAATGGCGTGAAGCTCGACGGGCTGCAGGTAGCCGGAGCGGTAACGGCCAACGCGACCCTGGGAGATCCGTACGGAGATCCCTATCCAGCCAAAGTCGTGATGATGGTCGACGAGCGAGCGACCCCGGAGCAGCGGGCGGCGCTGGTCTCGTTTGCCCAGCATGAAGCGGGGCCGCTCTTCGCGAACATCGTAAAAACGGAAAACGTTCCTATCGAAATGGAGGTGCCGCAGGCGGCGGTAGCCACCGCACATGTCCATGGAAACGGAGTCGGGGCACATGCCATGTTCCGCGCCGGGAATGTTGCGCGCATCGAAACCCGCACACTGAACGACAACGACCACATCTGCGGCAATGAGACAACCTACTATCCGCCCCTGACGACCGTGGATCATGCTACCCCCGCGGTTGCGTTGACCGATGAATTTCGCGGCAATGGGCTGAATACGGACTGGGCGAGTCACGGCCGCCGCAGCGCTTATCTGGCGCACTTCAGCGTAGGCGAGAGCGCGGTGGCGAGCGCCGGACGCTAGAGGCGTTTAGGGCGGGTGTGAGCCGTGCACTTGAATGTGCACGGCTTTTCGTTTTATGGTCGGGACATTGTGAAAACACTTTTCCTCGCAGCACTCATTCTCTTGTCGTCCTTCTGCCTGGCGCAGAAGGTGGAACCGGTTGGCAGGCCCGATCTGCCGCAGGGGATGGCCGCGGCGGTCCAGGATCACGGGCTGCGCGTCCTGGATAAAAATGGAGCGCCGCTGGTCTCGCTGTGGCTGGCAAAATCGGTTTCTACGACCAAGAAAGATGTGGAGGGAGCGAACTATCCTCAGCTCGAACCTTCTTCTTTCATAGGTGCGGTCGCCTTCGAGTCGGATGGCAACGACTTCCGCGGGCAGACAATCCCAAAAGGCACCTACACCTTGCGCTACGCTCTGCTGCCCAATGACGGCAACCACATGGGCGTGGCGCCTAACCGCGATTTTCTCCTGTTGCTGCCGTTGATCTCCGATGTGGATCCGACGACGGTTTATACAGACAAGCAACTCTACCGGGCGAGCGCTAAAGTTGCCGGAGGTGCTCATCCGACGGTGATGAGCCTGGTGGCGGATGAGGGAAAGCCGGGAACTCTGACGACCAGCGCGGAAGGATTCCTAGTGTTGCATTTTTCCTTGACCACGTCGGAGGGGGAACTGCCGGTGGCGTTGGTGGTGAAGGGGTCGGCGCAGCAGTAGGTTGGAGTGATGCCGGCGAAATGCAGACCCTTCGACTTCGGACGCGGAAGTTGTCGTGTTCTTCGCCCAGGATGACAACGCAGCGCGAAATACCGTTCTACCCTTCGCGCAACGTGACAGCTTCGCTGTGGAAATCCTTCTGATCCCTGCATAGTTCTTCAACAGTGATGGAATTTCGCAACAATCGCGTCGCGGCTCCTCTTACCGCAAGACTCTGAAGCACTTACTGCTTGTAGCGGCAATCTTCCTCGTATCTTGGCGATGCGAATTGCATCGATCCCCACGGTTGCAAAACTTCGCAACTCCTCTGTTCTAATCTCATCACTGCCTCGCAAAGCCCTATGAACACTGGGCTTCCGCTGTTACATACAAACGCCTGCAGCGTTGGCACGACGAATGCATTAAGGAAGGTCGTTCTTTGCAATACATATCGAGCCCCACGGGCGGAGGTGCTTTATGACAGTTCTTCTGGTTCTCTTTACGTTCGTCGCATTCCTCACCATCGATTATTTCTACAGCCGTGGCAAGCAGCCGGCTATGCAAGTAGCGCCCGCCGTCACGAAACAGGTCGTTCGTCCGCTGGAGCCCAGCCTGGTGGGTGGTTTCAAGATTCCCGAGGCCCTTCGCTATCATCCCGGACACACCTGGGCTCTGAGCGAAAGCCCGAACCTGGTCCGGGTTGGAATCGACGACTTTGCCGGCAAGATCAACGGCGCGATCGAGAAGATCAACCTGCCGCAGCGCGGGCAGTGGATCCGTCAGGGACAGAAGATTTGGTCGATCGAGCGCGACGGCAAGAAGGTCGATATGGTTTCGCCGATTGAAGGTAGCGTGGCCGAGATTAACGAGGCGGTGCTTGCGAACCCGGCGCTGGCGGCGAAGGATCCATACGGCGAAGGCTGGCTGCTGACCGTCCAATCGCCCGACGCGAAGACGAACTTCCGCAACCTGCTCGGCGGAGCACTGGCTCGCTGGTGGATGGAAGAAGCCGCCGGGCGTTTGCAACGCCGCATGCCGATGCTGGCCGGAGCGATGGCGCAGGATGGTGGAGTCGCCGTCGAGAACCTGACCTCCGAGCTGCCAAATGACGAATGGGAAAAGGTCGCGAAAGAGTTCTTCTTATCCTAACCAGAGCTGGGGTGCAGGAATGACCCCCTGATAGACTCTCCGCCCGAAGCCCCGCTGGAAACAGCGGGGTTTCTCTTTGGCAGTAGCCGCGAGTCCGAATCAGAGCGGGTCGCGGGTGAGCGCGAAACATTACCCCAGGTTATGGAAGTGGCCGCTGGTGATCCAGGCGGCGACGACGAGGGTGGCGTTGTAGGTGACGTGCATGGTCCATGACGCGGCGACAGATTTCAGTTGGGCTCGCATCCAGGTCAGCAGCAATCCTACGACAAACATGGGAAGCAAGGCGGCCCACGCGTAGCCCAGCTGCGAGGCGTGGACGAAGGTGAAAGCGGCAGCCGTGATGACGATCGCGGTCCACTCATTCAGGACTTCGCGGAGGGAAGGGAACATCAGGCCGCGGAAATAGATCTCTTCCAGCAGCGGTGCAACCAGCACGCTGAAGATGGAAATCACGTAGGCGACCAACGGCGTCTTGAAAAGCGTGTCGATGGGCAAGCTCTTCGGAACCGGAAGGAAGAGCTGGGTGAGCTGGATGAGAGTGGCGAGAACCAGGCCACCAACCAAGCCCATTATTACGGTTCCGAGGCGCGAGTTCCACTGGATGGCAACGAAGGCAGCTTCTCCCGAACGCTGCCGCAGAACCCTGACGATATACAAGAAAACCACGAGGTAGGCGGCGGTCTGGGCGCCGATGCCGACCAACGGCATCTTGGCGATCTCGCGCCCGGGGATGTGTTGAAAGCCGGGCAACATGCTGGTAAGCACGGTGGCCACGCCCCAGCAAACAATCATGGCGATGAGAAAAATGACGGCGATGCCGATGACGTCGAAGCCCGTCCAGGCAGGAAAGGGCGGGAAGAAGCGAATGGCATCAGCGGGCGCAGCCGGGCTGCTCCCGGGTGGATCGTGCGGCATTGGAGGATCGGCGGAGGACACGTTCGAATGGTTACCCGTTGCTTGCGGTGCGCGGCTGACCCTGGGCTGTCTCCGCCGAGGGGAGGGCCCGGACGACACTGTGCTTCAACGACTGCGCCAGTGCCTGGCCGGTGTAGCTCTTCTTTATCTTAGACACCTGTTCCGGTGTCCCGTGTGCCACGATTTTTCCGCCATCTTCGCCGCCCTCCGGGCCAAGGTCGATGATCCAGTCGGCGTTGCGGATGACGTCCATGTTGTGTTCGATGATGATGATTGTGTTCCCGAGGTCGGTAAGCCGGTGGAGCACGTCGAGCAGCTTGTTCACGTCCTCGAAGTGCAGGCCCGTGGTGGGCTCATCGAGCAGGTACAGAGTTTTTCCGGTCTGGCGCTTGCTCAATTCCCTGGCGAGTTTGATGCGCTGCGCTTCGCCGCCGGAGAGCGTCACCGCCGATTGTCCGAGATGGATATAGCCGAGGCCGACATCAACCAGGGTCTGCAGACGCTGTTTTACCTGCGGGATAGCTTCGAGAACGTTGAGTGCATCGGCAACCGGAAGCTCCAGGAGGTCGGCGATGCTGTAGCCCTTGTACTTCACCGCCAGCGTCTCGTGGTTATAGCGGCGTCCGCCGCAGACCTCGCAGAGCACGTAAACATCGGGCAGGAAGTTCATTTCGATGCGCCGCTGGCCTTCACCCTGGCACGCTTCACAGCGGCCGCCGGTCACGTTGAAGGAGAAGCGTCCGGCCTTGTAGCCGCGCTCGCGCGACTCCGGCAGCATGGCGTAGAGCTCTCGAATGTTCGAGAAGACCCCGGTGTACGTGGCCGGGTTGGAGCGAGGAGTACGCCCGATCGGGGACTGGTCGATGCGGATGACCTTATCGATGTGCTCTGCGCCGCTGATGGATTTGTGCGCGCCGGCCTCCTCGCGCGAGCGATAGAGCTTCTGGGCGAGCGCGCGGTAAAGGATGTCGTTCACCAGCGTCGACTTGCCGGACCCGGAGACGCCGGTGACCACCGTCATGATGCCGAGCGGGAAGCTGACATCGAGATTCTTGAGGTTATTCTCTCGGGCGCCGAGGATGGTGACCGCTTTGTCGTTCGGCACGCGACGCTGATGGCGGATGCCGATACTCTTGCGACCGGAGATGTACTGGCCGGTGAGCGATTCGGGAGCGGCTTCGATCTCGATCGGGGTGCCGCTGGCGACGAGGCCGCCGCCGTGACGTCCGGCCCCGGGGCCGAGATCGATCACGTAGTCTGCCCGGCGGATCGTTTCCTCGTCGTGTTCCACCACGAGCACCGTGTTGCCGAGATCGCGAAGCTCCTCTAGGGCGGTGATCAGCCGCTCGTTATCGCGGTGGTGGAGACCGATCGAGGGCTCATCCAAAACATAAAGTACTCCTCGAAGTTTTGACCCGATCTGCGTAGCGAGGCGGATGCGCTGGCCCTCGCCGCCGGAGAGGGTCGCAGCCGAACGGTTCAATGAAATGTAGCCCAGCCCGACGTGATTCAGAAAACCGAGGCGCTCGCCGATCTCGCGTAGGACGCGCCCAGCAATCTTGTCCTCGCGCTCGTTGAGCTTGATCTGCCTCGCAGCCTCGACCGAGCGGGCGACAGGCAGCGCGGTGAAGTCGGCGATCGACATACCATTGACCTTCACGGCCAGCGACTCCGGCCGCAGACGTTTGCCGTGGCAAGCAGGGCACTCGGTGGGCGACATGTAATTCAGCAACCAATCGCGGTAGCCCTCCGAACTGCTTTCTTCAAGGTTTTGTTTAAGGTATGCCAGGACCCCTTTAAAGCCGTTTCGCTTGCCATCGCCATTGCCTGGGCCGTGGAGAATCAGGTTCTGGGTCTTGGCAGGAAGCTGTTCGAAGGGAACCCCAAGATCGAAGCCGTAAGCGCTGGCCGTGAGCTCAAGCATCCGCAGCAGATTGCCCGACGCCGAGCCCGGTCCGAGGCCGCCATCGAGCAGGGGCTTCGACCAATCGACGATAACCTTCGCGGGATCGAAATCGTACTTGCTGCCGAGGCCATGGCATTCGGGGCAAGCGCCATAGACACTGTTGAACGAAAACGAGCGCGGCTCGAGTTGCGGCACATTGATCCCGCACTCGGGGCAGGCAAGTCGCGCGGAGAAGAGATACTCCTCGCCGCCGACGACCGCCACCTGTACCAATCCGCTGCCGAGTTTCATGGCGAGATCGACGGAAGCCGCCAGGCGTTTCTCGATACCCGGTTTTATCAGCAGACGGTCGATGACGACTTCGATGGTGTGGTTCTTACGCTTGTCGAGCTTGATCTCCTCGTCGGCGATATTGCGCAATTCGCCGTCGATGCGCGCGCGGGTGAAGCCATGCTGCGCCAGTTTCTCGAGCTCTTTTTTGAACTCGCCCTTGCGCCCCCGGACGATGGGCGCCATGAGCATGACGCGGTCCTCAGGTTTCAGCTCTAACACCCGGGCGACGATTTGTTCCACCGACTGGCGGGAAATGGCGCGGCCACACTGCGGGCAATGCGGGATCCCGATGGAGGAATAAAGCAGGCGCAAATAGTCATAGATCTCAGTGATTGTGCCGACTGTGGAACGGGGACTCCGGCTGGTAGTCTTCTGTTCGATGGAGATCGCAGGGCTGAGGCCGTCGATCGAATCCACGTCGGGGCGCTCCATCTGGTCGAGGAACTGGCGCGCATACGCCGAAAGGGTTTCGACGTAGCGCCGTTGTCCTTCGGCATAGATGGTGTCGAACGCCAACGACGATTTGCCCGAGCCGCTCAGACCGGTGATCACGGTAAGCGTGTTCCGTGGGATCTCGACGTTGATGTTCTTGAGATTGTGCTGGCGCGCGCCGCGCACCGTGATTTTGGAGATGGCCATCGTGTAAAGCTTGCAACCTTGCCCGCCGATTTAGACCTCAGCAGGGCAATGAGCGGCCGGAAAACTCCAAGGGTCTCGGCCTGACGTAATGATTGAATCCGGACTGGTTCGTCCTAGAATGAGCAGGCAAAAGGGTGCTCAAGTATCTTATTCGGCAACATCGGCCAGCGTCAACGCAGAGTAAATTGGGTTTACTGCTTGCGTCTGGCTGCAACAGCCGCATACAGGCGGGCATCTCTTAAGGGCAGCTTTTTCTTATCATTATGAAAGCACTACTTACACTTTTCACTTTAATGCTTACCATCGGCCTCGCGTTTTGCATCGGGATCGGGGCGGGCTATGCTGCAATCTGTGGAATCCTGAACGCCTTTCATGGGCGACGTGAAGCTGCCGTCGCGGTGGCGCAGGCCACTGCCGTCCACACCGTCGGCGACTAACCTTCTGCTGTCGCCTGGCTAATCCGGAGTTTCATTGGGTGGTTGCTGCTGCTGCTGTTGTTGCTGTTGCTGCTGCATGCGCTGCAATTCCTGCAACAACTGTTCCGGCGATTTGGGCTGGTTGGGATTCCCCTGCTCGCCTTCGCCCGGTGCGTTGGGTTGTGAGCTGCCCGGAGCGGGCGGTTGCAGGTTCAACTGTTCGTTCTGCTCGCCCTCACCGGCTGGCGGAGGCTGTTCGGGCTGGTTCGCATCGTCGGGGGTCTCGGAATCCGGAAGCTCCTGATCGGGGTCGGCAGGGGTTTGACCTTGGGTCTGGAACTTGGCGGCCGGCTGCGCGGCTGCCGCGGAAGTCGGAGGAGTGCCACTGGCACGGGCGGTCAGGATGATCTTCTGCACGGCGGTCGGGTTTCCGGGCGCGCCCAGCAGGATGAAGTCGTACTTGCTGTTATTGAGCAGCGTACTCAGCACATCGCGTGGGTCGCCGGGGCCGATCTGGGTCGCGATGCGGTCGGAGGCAGTGCTGCCCGGCGCATCCACGGTGGCCCCCGTGCTGCTTTGCACCGCGTTGAGGATGGAACTCAGGGTGGAATTATCGGAGCGAATGGTGAGCTGCCCTTGCTGATAGCTCACAACCGGCGCAGCCGCCGGGGATTGTTCCGGTGTGGGGGGCGGTGGCGGAGGGGGCGGCGGTACCTCGGCAGCCTGCTTTTTCGTGCGTTTTGCGTGGTGCGTGGACTTGGCCACCGGTTTGGTCGTGGCCGCGCTGCCGCTTCCAGCGGCGGGAGTCGCGCTGTTTTGCGCAGGCGCCTCCTGAGCGCCGCCGAACTGTGCGGAGGCACCGAGTGCCAAGATCAGTATTCCCGGGCAAATCCAGCGCGTTACCATATCAAAGAGTTAGACGCCTCCGGGGCTGCTCTGGAAGCATCTGCGTCATTCTAACCCGCTTTCGTGCAATCGACGGCCCGGAGTACAAACATCGGAAACTGCTGGGATTGCATCTATCCAGAATAGCCGCTTGCAGCGAGAATTGCAGTAGAGCACAATGACAATCAAAGTTATGCCATCTTTTCTGACCGTCCGCAATTTTCTGACGCTTTCGTTTGCCGCGTTCCTGCTTGCCGTACCCGCCCTGGCGGATGAAACTTGCTCGCTGGGCTCCGAACTGGACCCCCAATCGCGTGCCTCGCTGGAGACCACGGCAAAGAGCGTGTTCGACATGACCGCCAAGGGCAACGTCTATGGCCTGAAGGCCAATGCGGTGCCATCGCTCGCGAATTCTTTTGGCGGAGTCGAACAGGTGGTGACGGACAACAAAGCGAATCTTGTGGATAGCCAGCCTACACTGCGCGGCACGTATCTGCTCGACGCTTCCACCGACACGGGCACGATCGCACGGGCGGAGTTTCTTTGCGGCATCTTCAATTCTTCGGACCGCACCGGCTTCATCCTGAATAATCTTCCTGCGGGGAAGTACGCGATAGTAATCGAAGAGGCGCATGGCAAGAATCCCACAACGCTCTCGGTAGTGCTGCAGGACTTGAACAGCGCATGGAAGATTGCCGGTTTTTACGTGAAGCAGACGACCGCCAACGGGCACGATGGAAACTGGTACTGGGAGCAGGCCAAGCAGTTTGCCGCCAAGGGACAGAAGCACAATGCGTTCTTCTATTACGTGGAGGCGCGCGAGCTGCTCGCCCCGGTGAACTTCATGACCACGCCGACCCTCGATAAGTTGTACGACGAGACGCAGGCAAACACGCCCTCCGACATCCCCGTGTCGGACCCGGTGACGTTGACGGGGGCGGATGGAAAAAGCTATAAGCTGACTTCAGCCCTGCCGCTGCCAGTGCAGGACGGCCTCTCCCTGGTGCTCAAACAGCAAGTAGCAGACGCCTCCGACTCGACGGCTGCTTTCGCCGCGAATATGGGATTGATGAAAGCCGCCGTGGCGCGGTGGCCGGAGGTTCGCGACATCTTCGTCTCCGTCGTTGCCCGCGCCCAGGATGCGCAAGGCCATGACTACGGTTCGCTGCTGAATATGAAGGATATTAAGTAGCGATCGGCTTTCTTCCATTCGCTGCCAGGGAATGCAGAAGCGCGTAACATCTCCGCGCTTTGTCGTGTCCGCATAGATCTCGCGGTTACCGGGCGGCGGATAGCGGACAGCGATTACGCGGCTTCTCCGCCCTCGGCTTTTTTTACTTCCGTCTTTGTGGACTTGGCGAAGTCGAAGACGCATTCGCGGGGAGACTTGTCGTTACGAAGTCCCTGGAAGACGGGGGCGCGCATCTTGACCTGTCCGCTCTCGCCCTCGTGCGTCCACTCGGTGAACTTAATTTCCGCAACGAGTTCGGGCTTCACGAAGTGCACGCGACGGGTGCTCTCGGGCTTGCCATGAAAGGGGGAAGTTTTGCTTGCGAGTTTCTCCAGCTTCTTCCACATCGCGGCGTGAGTCTGCGCGGTGAAGCCGCTGCCCGCTTGTCCGACGGGGATCAGGCGGCCCTTGTCGTCGTAAAGGCCAAGCACGAGCGATCCGAAGTTCTCGCGGCTGCCCTTGGGATCGGTGTAGCCGCCGACGACGCATTCCTGCCGTTGCGTGATCTTGATCTTCAGCCATTCGCGTGTGCGCTTGGTGAGATAGCAACTGCCACGCCGCTTGGCGATGATGCCTTCGAGTCCGCGCTCGCGCGCCACCTCATAAAGCGGCAGCCCGTCGTCAAAATGTTCCGAGAGGCGCAGGTCGTCGCTGGGCACCACGATCTGGCTCAAGAGCCGTTTCCGCTCTTCGAGAGAAACGCGCATCAGGTCGTAGCCGTTGAGGTAGAGCAGATCGAAGACGTAATACTGCACCGGGATTGAGGTGTTTCCTTTGCCGGTGCGGCGGCCGCCTTCGCCGATGCCGGTGCGCTGCTGCATCAGGCTGAACGAAGAGCGGCCCTCGGGGTCGAGCGCCACAATTTCGCCGTCGAGAATCGCATTCTCCGCCTGGATATTTGCGGCGATGGCGTGCAGCTCCGGATACGCGCTGGTGAGGTCGTTGCCGTTGCGCGAGACAAAACGTAATTTGCCGCCACCGAGAAACGTAAGCGCGCGATAGCCATCCCACTTGATCTCGTAGATCCACTGGCTATCTTCAAACGGCTCGTCCACCAGCGTCGCCAGCATCGGCCGAATGTTGGTTGGCATGGCCGCCAGGCGCGCGCCCTTAATCGCCGAGAGGTCGGCAGGGTGGGCGTCCTTCGCGGGCTTCCTGGATTTTTTCGCGGCAGACTTTGCCGCTTTTTTGGCCGGCGCGGATTTCGCTGCTGTCTTCGCGGGCTTTTTCGCCGGAGCTTTTTTCGCCGCCTGGGCTGCCTTGAGATCGGCCTTCTTGATCGACTCAGCGAGCCATGCATTTTTCTTTGGAACGGCTGCGGAGGCTGCCCGGCTGCTTTTCCATTCCGCGGATTTCTGGTCGCCCGCAATCTCATCCAGCGAGCGCTTGGTCAGCACCGAGTAATCGTAGTCATCGATGTTATAGCCGGGCTCCACCTGGTCGTCACGATGCTTGATGAGCAGCCATTCCGTGCCTTTCGTTCCGGGGCGCCGCGACTTCATGTGCGCCAGCACGAATTCGCCGTGCAGCTTTTCGCCCTTTAATCGGAATTTTAAGTCGCCCTTGGCGAGCATTGCGTTGGCGTCACCTATCGGTTCCCAGGTGCCGATGTCCCAAACCATCACCGTGCCCGCTCCGTAATTTCCTTCCGGAATGATCCCTTCGAATTGCAGGTAGGAAACAGGGTGGTCTTCCACTGCCATCGCGAGGCGCTTATCGGCGGGATCGAGCGAGGGGCCTTTGGGCACAGCCCACGATTTCAGTACACCATCCATCTCGAGGCGGAAGTCATAATGCAAACGAGTGGCGCGGTGCTTCTGTACCACGAAGCGATGTCCTTCGCTCAACTCGACTTTCGGTGGAGGCTCGGGCGTGTCGGTAAAACGGCGTTTGCGCTGATATTCCTCGAGGGCCATGGCGGTATTTTAGATGTTCGTTCGCAGCGAAGAAGCTGCATCCCTTGGCGAGGCTGGAGGCCGTCTGTTAAATTAGATGAGTTCGATCCTCACTCTTGGGCGCTTAACTCAGCGGTAGAGTGCCACCTTCA
>CAVWVJ010000004.1:0-117637 GCA_963758505.1 uncultured Acidobacteriaceae bacterium
ATCCTTACTCACTATTCGGCAAATTAGGCCCCTGATAATTGCAGGAAAGCGCTAGAAGGTGAGCGAATGGCCTGCTTCGACAGCATCAAGACTCCTGCCAGTACACCTCAACGAGAGCTCTGTTACTTGAGACGCAAAGCCGGGGAAAACGCCGCGAACTGATTGTTCTTATCAGCCACGCCGGAAGTGTCTGCCGAACTAAGACGCCTCTGGAATCGACTCTCTCCGAACGACATCGGACCCTCTCGGATGAAGATGAAGATTCGGCACAAATTTGGCAAGAACATCCAGCAAAGCGCGGGCGTCGTTCGCTGGCTTCGATATTAGGGCGTTTACAGATCGAACTGCATGCGGGGGTGATGCTGTACCGCTGTAAACATTACAATCGGGATCTGGGGCGTTGTGGCCCGGATCTCGTCGGCGAGCAGACCACCACGTTCGCCATTCGCCAAGCTGAAGTCCAGAAAAATCAGATCTACAGACTCGGTGGCCACGATCCGCATAGCTGAGCGATGATCTTCAACAGCGAGGACATTACAGCCAGCCTCATAGAGAAGAGCGAGACTAATTTGAATGCTGGATAGCTGATCATCCACGCAGAGAATGAGAGGTCTTCTGCGCATGAAACCCACCGAAATGATTTGCTTACGGCGGAGCAGTTTAGCTCGTTTGGAACAAATGCCATCGAGAGAAATTACCTTAGCTCACAACAGAAACAGTCGAGCCGAGGTCTTCGCGTTAGGATTCGACATCCCATCGCATGTTAAGACCACGTTGACATAAGATCCGAGGCGAAGTTGAGCGCTGCGTGTCACCACCATATTCATTGGCTGCCCCCGGGATTTGAACCCGATAGGCTGATCCAGAGTTGGATCCCGGGGCAGCGAGAGTATTCGGATTGAGCTCCGAGCTTTATACCCCGCCCCCGGGCCTTTCTTCGGTCTTGCTATGGCGCTGCCACCGTGACCGCATCAGCCCCTAACGAGCTGTGCAGGACACGTGGTCGTTCCAGTCTACGAATGACCCCTGAGGATTGTCCCGCCAAGCCCAAACGTGGAGCTCGAAAAACGCCGGTAGGCCGTAACGGTTCGGGCCGTCGATGTACTGCATTAAGTGACCCGCCACCTGGGGAGCGGAGTTGGGAGGCAGGGCAGTGGCGAGGATAATGAACTCCACGCCGACGAGTTTCATTTGACCGTTCGACGACGGCTCATAGATCAGAGCTTGCGGTTCCCTGGGATCGATAGGTCCGTTAAGCAGGCTACCCTTGACGTAGTGGATGCCCATGGCTCCGTGATCGGGGCCGCTGACGCAGCCGAGGGCGGGACCATATCCAGCCCCAATGGCTTTGCTCACCTCCCGGTACTGGGCCGTGGCATTGCGAACAGTCTCGACGAGTTTGCTCTGATCTTCCTGGTCTCCTGGCTCCTGTGCCAGCGTAAGAGAGGCAAGTACCAGAAGGGAAGCAAACACCCTGAGCATAAGCGACATCTTTTTCATAATCGACCTTCCTTGTGTGTTCTGTTTCGTATGGCTCACCAGCGGCTCGCCTTGCGTGGCAATCTCGGTTTGTGAGCGCGCAAAAGCAACCGGCACAGTGGCTGATTCCTGTCTGGAGTGCAATCCTGCCGGCCTCCATCGGTCCCCAAAGTTTCCTCCATCGATCGCTAAGCACTGAAGACAAAGTGATTACAGTCCGGGACCAAGACTATCTCGAACTGTGATAGACTCTGCGGTCTTTGGGGGTGGTGGGATGGCTTCCTTCGCACCACCGGCGCGTGTACTGCGTTTCGATGGTTTTGAGCTAGACGTTCGCGCAGGTGAGCTGCGCAAAGATGGTGTAAGAGTTCGCTTGCAAGGGCAACCGCTGCACGTACTCGCCGCTCTGTTAAACGGCGCCGGCGATGTGGTCACCCGCGAAGAGCTGCGAGCGCAGATTTGGCCGGTCAACACCTTCGTCGATTTCGACCATAGTCTCCATAACGCCGTTGCGCGCCTTCGCGAGATGCTCGGCGACTCCGCCGAGACCCCGCGCTACATTGAAACACTTCCGCGCCGCGGGTACCGGTTTATCGCGCCGGTGGATAAGGCAGAGACTCAGACTCCATCCTCATCCAGTCCTTTGGAAAAGCCTAACGAAGGCCCTACCGAGCGAAGGCTTGGGACATTTCGCCTATTCTTGCCTGCCGCAGTTTTCACGCTGATTCTTATGGTCGCTGGCGTCTGGCTGGCCCACACCGGTGCCAATTCTGCAAAAGCGGCTGCCCGTTTGAATTCCATCGCCGTTCTACCCCTCGACAATCTGTCCGGCAATCCGGCAGAGGAATTCTTCGCGGATGGCATGACGGACCAGTTGATTACGGATCTCGCTAAAGTCGGCTCCCTCCGAGTGATCTCGCGCACCTCGGTGATTCAATACAAAGGAACAAAAAAGACACTGCCGGAGATCGCGCGAGAATTGCATGTCGACGCAATCGTCGAAGGATCTGTGGTTCGCTCGGGGCAGCGCGTGCGGGTCACCGCCCAACTCATCGAGGCATCCACGGACCAGCACCTCTGGGCGGATACCTACGATCGCGACCTGGGTGACGTGCTAACGCTGCAAGGCGATGTCGTCGCCGACATCGCGAAACAAGTTCGCGCCCAGCTCAGTCCGCAGCAACAGGCGCAACTTCGTTTGACACGCGCCGTGAATCCCGCGGCATACGATGCATATCTCAAGGGGCGTCTTTACTTCACCACCGAGTACACCAAGCCGGATTCGCTGAGGAAGGCGCAGCATCTTTTCGAAGGAGCGATCGAGAAAGATCCGCAGTTCGCCCTTGCCTACGCGGGACTGGCAGATACTTATGTTTATTTAGCGTTCGATGGAGCAATGTCGAAGGATGAAGCCTACCGCTCTGCCAGGCAAGCACTCGCCAAGGCAGTTGAACTCGACGACAGCATCGGCGAAGCCCACGATACGCTCGGAGTGCTCGGCTGGAACTTTGACTGGGATTGGGATACCGCAGATCGCGAGCTCAAGCGCGCGATCGCCTTGGCCCCCAGCTACAGTTGCGCGCATGAGGATCGCGCTATCTTTCTGGCCGTGACTGGCCGACGAGCCGAGGCACTCGCCGAGATCGCGAAGATCGAGCAACTGGACTATAGTTTCAGTGCGGGGCAAACCGAATCCGCGACCTACTATGAACTGCGGGATTACCCGGATTTAATTGAATCTAGCCGGAGAGGGCTGCTGGCCGACCCAAACAATTGGTTTCAGCACTACAGCCTCGGAGTTGGTTACGAAGGTACGGGCAAGCTGCAGGAGGCGATTTCCGAGTACCGAAAAGCGATGGCGATCTCCGGCAGTGCTCAGAGCACTGTGGCGCTGGCACATGCCTATTCCGCTGCTGGTAAGAAAGCCGAAGCCGAGAAGATGCTTCGTGACCTGGAGCGCAAATCAAGAGAGACCCCCATTTCGCCCTACACGATGGCTACCCTTTACGCTGGCCTCGGCGAGAATGACAAAGCTTTCGAGTTCCTGGAGAAAGCGTACGCAAAAAAATCCTTGGAGATGGTTTTTTGGATAAGATCGGACCAGCTCTTCGATAACTTGTGCCACGACCCGCGCTTCCCAAACCTGCTTCGCCGCATGGGCTTGGATGCCTAGATGCAACGACAGCGAGCAGAGGCCTTATCACTCCCGATTTTCCCCTGTTCGGAATAATAGCCACGTGTGGAGACCCATGGCGAATCCATCCTGCAAATTTTGATCTGCCATCCCTTCCGTAGTGAATCAACACGTCGCGCCTCTGTGCTTATTTAGAAATGTCCGGAGCTCAGACACGGAGACAGCTTCTCCAATCATCACTGACGTAAGTGTCTGTTCAGCAATTCGTTAATGTCGTTACTCGATTTCCCGGCTCTCTTTCTATCGATGTCAGGTAGGATTTGCTCGAAAAAAACCAGGCAAACGAAGAATTGCGTCCGTAGAAAAGTTATTGTTGACTGTCGATTTCCGGGCGGGCGAAACGATTGGTATGCAGAGTGAGCCAAGAGACCCCAATCGCCATTCAACCAACTGGCTCCGTGGAGGACGATGATGTCATTCCTTCGTGACCTGAGAGTTGCGGTGCGCTCCCTGTGGCGCATTCGTGTCCTGTGGATTACCGTCGCACTCACGCTTGCACTTGGCATTGGGGCCAACGCGGCGATCTTCAGCGTGCTGCGAGCGGTGCTTCTGCGGCCCCTGGCGAACCGGGATGAATCCCACCTGCTCTATGTGCGGCAGAGTGCTCCCGGACTGGGGGTCGAGAACGCGACCTTCTCCGTACCCGAGATCGAAGACCTCCACCAGGGCTTGAACACGATCAAGCAGCTAGGCACCTTTTCAGCTGTGGACTTCACGATTGTGGGCCTGGGCACGCCACGGGAGATCCGCGCCGGTGTGGTGGACGGCCATTATTTCGAGGTGATGGGCTTGCGTCCGGTGCTTGGACGTCTGCTTACAGCGAAAGATGACGGACCGAATGCAGCGGGCGCCATTGTGCTGACCTATCGATTCTGGAAATCATCGCTGCACTCCGATCCGAGCGTCCTTGGAAAAACGGTGCGGCTGGAGAGCTACAGTGGAGCTCGTTCCGCGACGATCATAGGCGTGCTGGAGCCCTCGATACCGTACCCGGTATCCACGGAAATCATCGCGAATGTGGTGACCAGTCCTCATCATTTATCGGCCACGATGGTGACGGGCCGCGAACACAGGATGACCGAGGTCTTCGCGCGTCTGGCGCCCGGAGCCACTCTCGAAGCGGCACGCAGCGAGCTGCAAAGCCGATATGCGGCGATCGTTGCCGCGCATCCGGATGTATACAAACCGTCGAATCACTTCAGGATCGATGTGACTCGAATGCACGACCAGATCAACGCGCGCGCAAACTCGATCTTGTGGATTCTGTTTGCGGCTGCGGCGCTCCTGTTCGTGATTGCCTGTTCGAATGTTGCCAACCTGGTGCTGGCGCGCACGGTGCGTCGCGAGTCGGAACTCGCCGTGCGCTCCGCATTGGGCGCAAGCACGGCGGCACTGCGCCGGTCTCTGCTCGCCGAGAGCCTGGTCATGTGCACGAGCGGAGTTTTTGCGGCGCTGCTTCTTGCGTGGCCCATGGTCGCGGTGCTGGGACGGTATGCGGCGCGCTTTTCAGTGCGAGCCGAGGGGCTTACGCTGGACTTCACCCTGGTGTGGTTTGGGATTGCGCTCGCGTTCCTAGCCGCGCTGTTCCTGGCGATGATTCCGCGGCTGCCTTCGGGGACGGCGCCTTTGCATAATTCCCTCACCAGCGGGGGCGCCAGGATGACTGGAAGCAGCAACAAGCGCCTGAGAACTTTTGCCGTGGTGCAGATTACCGCTTCGTTCCTGCTGCTGACCGGAGCAGTGGTGCTCATGCAGACGCTTTACACGCTCGAGAAGACGCGTCCGCCCTTCGATACCACGCGGGTGCTGGCGGTAAATCTACCTGTCATGACCTATGGCAGGACCCCGGAGCAAATTGCGAACTTTTATCACGAGGTGCAGCGCCAGGTGAGCGCGCTGCCTGGCGTCGCGCACGTGTCCACCGGTTTCAGCGTTCCATGGCGCGATGACCAGGGGCTGGATTTCAGCATGGCGTTCGCAGCGGAGGGCGCTACGCGCAAGAGCGATATCGATGACTGGCGCGCCAAGTTCCGTTCGGTATCGCCCGGATACTTCGACACCCTGGGTTTGCCCGTGCTGGAAGGACGGGACTTCAGGGACAGCGACAAGGAAGGCGCAGAGCGGGTCGTGATCGTGAGCCAGAGTCTCGCGCAAACGCTTTTTCCGGGACAGGACGCGCTGAACCGCGAACTGCGGTGGACGGACGGGGTCGTGAAGTTTATCGGCATCAGCATGGAGCCTCGCCGGATTGTAGGTATCGTGCCGGACATCGATGACGAGAACATCATTCCTGCGCCCGCCATGACGGTCTATCAACCTGTGGACCAGGAAGGGTGGCAGGGCCGTCTGTTCGTGCGCGCCGAAACGGATCCGTATTCCCTGGTTCCCGCCATCACGCGCACGATCCATGATATTTCCTCGGAACAACCGGTGGACCGTGCCAGCACACTCGGCGACGTTCGCGCCGAGGTGCTTACACCCTCGCGGCTGAATGCGATCGTGTTCGGCGGATTCGCGGCGGTCGCACTGCTGATTTCCATCGTGGGCGTGGCGGGCGTGCTCGCGTTCTCGGTGAGCGGACGCACGCGTGAATTCGGCATCCGCATGGCCGTGGGCGCGCAGCCGCGCAACATCCTTCAGGAGGTGCTCCTGCAGGGCGCGGCCATTGCCGGCATCGGGGTGGGTGCCGGTGTGGTGTGCGGCTTTGCGCTTCTCTACCTCGTCGGAAGGTATGTGGCGGGCATTCAGGTGCCGGGAGTGTTGTCGTTTTTCGCGTCCGCGCTGGTGATATTCGGTGCAGCCGTGGGAGCCTCGTTGGCGCCTGCGCGCCGCGCTGCCAGGGTCAATGCGGTCGAGGCTCTGCGTACCGAGTAGTTTTCAAGATTTATTTGAGCTTTGGCGGCAGACGACGTTTCGAGGAAGAGGTCCGGCGGTGGGCGCTGGTACTGGCAGCGCCTTTTCCGCCGGATTTTCTTCGGGTCGTGGGGAAAGGATCGCCTTCAGCGTTTTTTGCGGGAATGGAATCAAGCGTGGGACGGGATTGCCTGCAAAAGTTGTTGCTGCTCCTCAGGTTCGAGGAGTATGTTCGGCGCTGATTAACAGTCCGTTCAGCGAAACGACTTGCCCGGTCGATCCGCTGAATGATTCCACCTCGGCAGGACTCATTGTCTCTTAATACTGTTCTGGTACGAAGCACGGCCGTTGCGGCGCTCGGCGGACTACTTTTCGGTTTCGACACTGCCGTGATTGCCGGGACCACTCAAGCGCTGCGGGAGACGTATCGTCTCACCCCGGCGTTGTTGGGGTTCACAGTTTCCAGCGCGCTCTGGGGCACGGTCATTGGATCGATGCTGGCGGGCATTCCGGGGGACCGGCTTGGCCGCCGCGACAGTCTGCGAATGATGGCGGTGCTTTACTTTCTGTCGGCGCTGGGATGCGCGCTGGCATGGAATTGGACGGCGCTGGTGATCTTCCGGTTTATCGGGGGACTCGGCATCGGCGGCTCCTCGGTGCTCGGCCCGATGTACATCGCGGAAATCGCTCCGGCGAAGTGGCGCGGCCGGCTGGTTGGACTCTTTCAATTCAATGTCGTCTTCGGCATTCTGCTCGCCTACCTGTCGAACTACCTGGTCGGGCTGGCGTCGCTTGGGGCAAGCGAGTGGCGATGGAAGCTGGGAATTCCGGCAATCCCGGCAGCGTTGTTCCTGGCCATGCTGTTCGGTATTCCGCGCAGCCCACGATGGCTGGTGAAGAAGCAGCGGATCGCGGAGGCACGGGATGTATTGCGAGTCACCGGCGAAGAGGATTACGAGCAGGAGCTGCAGGACATCATCGTGTCAATCGACGCGGACCACGTGCACGGCGACTCGCTATTTTCGCGCAAATATCTTTTTCCGATCTTTCTCGCGGTGTCCATCGGGATGTTCAACCAGCTTGCCGGGATCAACGCGATCTTGTATTACCTGAACGACATTTTCGCGCGCGCCGGATTCAGCAAAGTGTCGGGAGACCTGCAGGCGGTGGCGGTCGGCGTCACGAACCTGATCTTCACCATGCTGGCGATGAGCATTATCGACCGGGTGGGAAGGAAGACGCTACTCCTGGTGGGTTCGGTCGGCACGGCGATCTGTCTCGGGGGCGTCGCCTGGATCTTCCATGTCCAGAGACACCAGGATTTGCTGCTGTGGCTGTTGATCGGGTACATCGCGTTCTTCGCTTTCTCGCAGGGCGCGGTCATCTGGGTCTACATCAGCGAGGTCTTTCCCAACCGGGTGCGGGCTCACGGACAGAGTTTGGGCAGCTTCTCGCACTGGATCATGAACGCGTTGATCTCGGGTATTTTTCCGACCCTCGCGGCGGCCTCCGGATCGATACCGTTTGCGTTTTTTGCCGCCATGATGGTGTTGCAGTTCTTTGTCGTCCTGTTCATTTACCCGGAGACCAAGGGCTACTCACTCGAGGAGATGCAGAAGAAACTCGGCATTGCGTAAATTGGGACTGCCATGCGCACATATACGATTGTCGGATTAGGCGAAGTGCTGTGGGACGTATTTCCTTCGCACAAGGAACTGGGCGGAGCGCCTTCGAACTTTGCGTATATCGCCAGCCTGCTGGGCGATGAGGGGATTGTCGCGAGCAGGATTGGCGCGGACGCGCTGGGCTCCGAAGTATGCGAGAGGCTGCACCTGCTGGGGCTTTCCACGTCGTATGTACAGCACGATGATGCCAACCATACCGGTACCGTAAAGGTGGAAGTGGATGCCGACGGACAGCCGCACTTCGACATCACCAAGTGGGTCGCATGGGATTTCCTGGAGTGGACGCCCGAGTTCAAGGAGCTGGCCGGCCGCGCGGACGCGGTGTGCTTCGGCTCATTAGCGCAGCGTGAAACAGAATCCCGATCCACGATCCAAAAGTTCTTGCATGCGACGCGGAAGAATGCGCTGCGGGTATTCGATGTGAACCTGCGGCAATCTTTCTATTCCCGTGAGGTGATTATCGCCTCTGCGCGGGCGGCCGACATCGTAAAGCTCAACCATGAGGAATTGCCGAAGGTTGTGCATCTGCTCGGTGGACCACCGCTCGAACAGCTCAGCTCGGCGCGGTGGCTGCGGCAGCAGTGTGGCGCCAAGCTGATCTGCGTAACGCGCGGGGAGGGGGGCAGCCTACTTCTGAGCGATCGCGAGTACCACGAACATTCCGGGCACCGTTCCCAGGTGGCGGACACGGTTGGCGCGGGAGACGCTTTCACCGCGACGCTCGTCCATCATTATCTGCGGGGTTCTGACCTGGCGACCATGAACGATGCCGCGAACCGCATGGGGTCGTGGGTTGCGAGCAAGCCGGGTGCAACGCCCGCGCTGGAGAGCGAAATCATCGAAAAAGCCCGCGCACGCTCCGCCTGAACCGATATCCTGCCAACGAGTGCTGAAGGTGATTAATCTCGAAGAGGGCTTTCCCACCGTCGACCAGGCGCGGCAGAAGATGCTGCGGGAGGTGGAGATTGCCAAGCGCTCCGGAAGCAAGGGCGCGAAGCTGATTCACGGCTACGGGTCGACCGGGGCCGGCGGCGAGATTCGGCTAGCCGTCGGGCGCACACTGCAGGAGATGAGGCGCGGAGGAGAACTCACGCTGGTGATCTTCGGCGAAGATTGGTCCATCGCCGATCGCGATGCGTGGTCCCTCCTGAAGCGGTTTCCAGCCCTGAAGAAAGACAGCGATCTCGGCCGCAAGAACCGGGGCATCACGGTGGTGTGGTTCTGACCTGCGGAAATATCTGCCGAATCTTTGCGTCGCGGTAATCGAAGATCGCGGCAACGTCGCGGGCGACCATCGCCCGATGCACCATACGCCCGAGTGCTCCAAACGGCAGCGAGTAGCGGACGATGTCTTCGATCCAGGTACCACCCTGCTCGGACCAGAAGCGGTGGGTGTGGTGCCACAGCTTGTACGGACCCCTGGCCTGGAGATCTACGAACTCGTGCGGAGGGTCCCACTTCTCGATGAGGGTGCGCCAGTGCACGGGAAACCCGTGGATGCGAAGTTTATATTCAATGCGCGCGCCCGCCTCCATCCTGGGCGGCGTACGCGTGGTGTGAAAGCGCAGAAAGGCCGGGGTGAGTTGTTCCAGGTTTTGCGCTTCCGCGAAGAAATCGAAGACTTTCTCCAGTGGATGAGGAACCCATTGTTTGCGGCGGATTTCGTAGGTGGCCACGGTTAGCCTCTATTAGACGCGATGGATCGCGGCGCGCGTTTAGAGCGGAATACGCGATTGTCTCGCCAATCAAACCACTCATGCGCAGTTGCAAGTCGTTCAAAAGGCCGCGATGCGGCGTAGCAATAATTTCCGGTTGCGTAGAAGTGCTTGGGTCGGGCAAGATGCCAGCACTCCCATGAAGCTTACCCGTCGTGACTGGATCCTTGGCTCCCTCGGTGTCGCTGCCTGGTCCGCCATCGCCTCGGCGCAACAACACGCGCATGAAGCGGCCGCCCACGGTGCAAACGCCTTCGAATACTTCGATCCTGCAACCGCCAAAGAGGTAGCCGCGATCGCGGCGCGCATTGTGCCGTCCGACGACGGCCCAGGCGCGACGGAGGCAGGTGCGGTGTACTTCATCGACCGGGCGTTGACGACGTTTGCGGCCGAGAAACAGGGCGCCTACCGCGAAGGCCTAGGCGACTTGAAGCTGCGCCGTGAAAAGGCCTTTCCAGGATCAGCTTCCTTTGCGGCGCTCACACCTGCGCAGCAAGACCAGTTGTTGCATGAGATCGAGCGCGGTGACTTTTTTACCCTGGCGCGCACGCATACGGTCATCGCGTGGCTGGCGAGCCCGGAGTACGGCGGCAACCGCGACGGCGTGGGCTGGAAGTACATCGGCTTCGACGACGCGGGCTCCTTCGAGCCTCCTTTCGGCTACTACGACGCGGAGGCCAAGTGAGAGGCCCACAGTTTCGAAATTCGGAAGCCGTAGATTTTTTGGTGATTGGCGCGGGGGCGGCCGGGGGTGTGATGGCGAAAGAACTCGCCGTCGCGGGGTTCAGCGTGGTCGTTCTGGAGCAGGGCCCTTATCTCTCCGAGCAGGATTTTACGCATGATGAGATCAAGTTCGCCATCCACAACGCGCTGACCAATGATCCGAAACAGCAGCCGATCACCTATCGCAGGAACGAGAGCGAAGTGGCCAAGCCGTTCAAGGCGATCGAGTATGGACGCCAAGTGGGCGGGGGATCGGTACACTTCACCGCGAACTACTGGCGGCTGCACGAGAGCGACTTCCACGAGCGCAGCATCTACGGCGAGGTCCCGGGCACTTCTTTCGACGACTGGCCGATTCGCTATGCGGACCTCGAGCCCTATTACACGCAAGCCGAAGAAGAGTTGGGCATATCCGGCTTGGGCGGGGCGAACCCGTTTGAAGGGCCGCGATCGAAGCCGTATCCGCTGCCGCCGCTGCCGGTGAAGTCGTCGGGGGTGCTGTTCGAGCGAGCAACGAAGAAGCTGGGGCTACATCCTTACCCGGCGCCGATGGCGATTCTTTCGCAGCCCTATCGCGGACGCGGCGGTTGCGCACACTGCGGGATGTGCGAACTGTTCGGCTGCGAGATGAAGGCGAAATCGAGCACGCTGGTCAGCGTGATCCCGGTCGCGGAGAAGACAGGACGCTGCGAGATTCGTCCGAATTCCTATGTGCGCAAGATCGAGACCGACGACCGTGGCCGGGTCACTGGCGCCATCTACTTCGACCAACAGAAGCGCGAGATCGTGCAGAAGGCGAAGGTTGTGGTGCTGTGCGCCAACGGCGTGGAATCTTCGAAGCTGTTGCTGATGTCGAAGTCGAACCTGTTTCCGCAGGGGCTCGCCAATTCCAGCGGATTGGTGGGCAAGAACCTGATGTGGGACAACGGCACCGAGTCGAGCGCGCTCTTTGAGCATCCGCTGAACGAATTTAAGAGCGTGCAGGTGACGCGCGTAATCCACGATTATTACGACGCCGACCGCAAGCGCGGTTTCTATGGTGGCGGTGGGATCGATGCGCGCTTCGATTTCTATCCGGCGGGATTCGCGCTGAATGGGCTGCCGGACGATGTCCCCACCTGGGGGATCGAGTATAAGAAGGCGGTCGGACACTATTTCACGCACACCATGACGCTGCTTTCCCATTCCACGTCGTTGCCGTTGGAGAGCAATAACGTCACCCTCGATCCGGAGATGAAGGATGCGTGGGGATTGCCGGCGGTGCGGATCACCTTCGACTGGCACCGGGATGACATTGCCAACATGAAGTGGCTGGTAGAACGCGAACGCGAGATTTTGCAGGTCGCCGGGGCGCAGAAGGTCTGGTCGTTTCCGGTGGAACCGACGCAACCGAACCTGATGCCGTCGCGGCACCTGATCGGAACCTGCCGCATGGGTCGCGATCCCAAGACGTCGGTGGTCAATTCGTTTGGAAACGCGCACGACGTGCCGAACCTTTTTATTGTGGACGGGAGCAACTTCGTAACCTCGGGGCGTCAGCAACCGACGGCGACGATCCAGGCGCTGGCCTACCGGTCTGCCGAGCATATTGCGCAGAAGGCGAAGGCCGGAGAATTCTCCTGAACGCTAAGCGAGCGCGACGACCTTGGAGATTAGGCCGTCTTTGACGATGCGTTCGGTTTTGCCATCCGGATGGCGCAAGAAGATCGCGCTTCCGTTCGAATAGATCAGGTTGCCATCGTGGCAGAGATCGAAGCTGACGACGCCCTTGGCGAGGGTGGCCGTCGAGCCGGTGTGATCCCGGCAAAGCAGCTCCCAGCTTTTCGGCACCAGGTCGGGGGCGTCGGTGTCTTCCTGCATACGGGCCGCCTTGCCGGCGTCCACCATGTTTCCCCAGATCATCATTTGCTTGAGGTCGGCTTCGCGTTGCTGCGCGCCGCCGGTGGTGGTGAGGGTCTTTCCCGTGTAGCGGACGGTAAAGAAGTTTAGAAACTGAAAAACTGCGAAGAGCAGGCGGACGGGGAAGAGCAGGAAGTCGAGAATGCCGCGCCACCAGGGCGGCTTGGCGAACGGGTTCTTCCACGGACGCTTGATGTAGAAGAGTTGTCCGCGCGCGTCCATCTTCGGGCTCATCAGGTCGGCAGCGGGATCTTCGAGAACCGTCCGCACCTCGTGGGCGGCGAGATCGAGTTCATGGATGGCAAAGGGGCCGCGGGTCAGGGCGTATCCCGCGGCATTGCGTCCGATTCCGGCTGACTGAAAGAGCACACGATCCCTGCAGCCGGGAACCCAGGAGGGCGCCATATCGCTGGAGTCGCCTTCGGTGGCCTCGGTCGGATCGGAGGCATCGCCCTGCATTACGGCGATGGTGCTGTAGCCGCGATGATCGAAGACGCAGGCCAGGCGCTCGCCGTTTTCGTCGGCGATGACTTCGCGGACGCGGTAATCGGCGGTGTGCAGCAGGCGCTGTTCTTCCTTGCCATCGGCGGTAAGGCGAAAGATGCCGCCGATGTCGGATGTTTCCAGAGAATAGATAAACCCATCGCCGCGGCGGGTGAGGCCGTTGATGGCAATGCGCATGTCTTCGGGAGTCCGTTGTGCGCCCCACAAACCGCCCCGCATGAACTGGGCGCCGCTGCCTTGCGTCTTCCAGGAGTTGCGTTTTTCGAGGTCGAGAGAGCGTTGGCGGACAGTAGCGCCGAATTGCGATTCAAGGATTTGCGGTGCGGCTTCTCCGCGCTTGACGCGTATCTTGCCCTGCGCAATGTAGGCAATGTCCATGGTGCGTGGAGATAATAGCAATGGGAGGGGGAAGGGGAAAGGGAGTTATGGGACCGATAGACCTATCCAGCGCTTGCGCGCTGGGCTGGTGACTGGCGCGCCTTCGGGCGCTCGCGGGAATGGTAAGCGTTGGGAGGGATGGTGCGGTAGGGGTCCTTCGACTGCGAACGCTGCCGGGTTCTTCGCTCAGGATGACATGCTGAGAATTTGTTACCATCCTCTGTGCAAATCACCATGTCGAAAACTGGCGAAAATGTGGTCCGCATTGAAGCGGAGGCTCTGCGCGAATTGGCGGACCGGATCCATGGGCCAATGGCCGTGGATTTTCAACGCGCGGTGGATCTGCTCGACGGCTGCGGCGGGCGGGTCGTCGTAAGCGGGATGGGCAAGAGCGGTTTGATCGGACGCAAGATCGCGGCGACGTTCAGTTCGACCGGAACGCCGGCGTTGTTTATGCATCCGGCCGAGGCGATGCACGGCGATCTGGGCATGATCGCGCGCGGAGACGTGGTGATCGCGCTTTCGGCGAGCGGCGAGACGGAGGAGATCCTCAACCTGCTGCCAACGATCAAGCGATTGGGCGCGCCCCTGATCTCGGTGAGCTGCGACTCTCTTTATGTCGATGGGGTCAAGCGATCGACGCTGGCGCTGGCGGCGGACGTGGCCTTGGATTGTTCGATCGCGCAGGAGGCTTGCACGCTCGGACTGGCGCCGACGGCATCGACGACGACGATGCTGGCGCTCGGTGATGCGCTGGCGATGGCGCTGGCGGAGAAGCGCGGCTTCCAGGAAGAGGATTTTGCCAATCTTCATCCCGGTGGCGGGTTGGGCAAGCGGCTGACAAAAGTCAGCGCGCTGATGCACTCCGGGGATGCGGTGCCGCGCGTGACGACCGATACGAAGATGCCGGACGTGATCTACGAAATGTCGCGCAAGAAGCTGGGCGTAACGACAGTGGTGGATGGCGAAAAGCTGCTGGGGATCATCAGTGACGGCGATCTGCGGCGGCTGCTGGAACGGCGCGGCAAAGATGCGCTGGAGCTTACGGCGGGCGAGTGCATGACCCGGAATCCGCGGACGATTTTGCCGGATGCGTATGCCACGGCGGCGCTGGATTTGATGGAGCAACGAAAGATCACGTCAGTGGCCGTAGTGGATGAGCGGGGGGCGTTGCAGGGGATCGTGCATCTGCATGATCTATGGGGAACGGAAATGATGTAGATGCGCGACAGGAGAAGCCGTATGCGGGTGACTGGATTTGGCGGGTTGTTCTTTAAGTCGGCGGACCCGGAGAAGCTCTACCAGTGGTATGAGAAGCATCTCGGGATTAAGCGCACGGAGTATGGGGTGATGTTCAAGTGGGCTGACGATCCCGAGGCGGCGGAGGGATTTACCGTGTGGTCGATCTTTCCGGAGACGACGAAGTATTTCGGTCCAGGCAAAGCGGCTTTCATGATGAATCTTCGTGTCGAAGGCCTCAAGGAGCTGCTCGCCAAGTTGCGCAGCGAAGGTGTCTCGGTGGACGAGAAATACGAAGAGACCGAGTACGGAAATTTCGGATGGATTATGGATCCGGACGGGAACCGGATTGAGTTGTGGGAAGCACCTGCAACGAAATAGGAGCTGACGATGTATCACTACAATCCAGAGACTGCGCTCGAAGAGTTGACCGAGGATGCCACCTTGCCGAACCCGGTGCACATGCGCGACATGATGCTGCGCGCGCATTTGGATGCGGACCACTCGCTGGAGATGAACCGGCTGTTCCTCGAATACCAGAGGAATTTTGGCGAGGCGCAGAAGCTGGCGAAGCAATTGTTGGCGGGGCTGAAGGGATGATTTTCTGCGGTGCCGGTGCCGTCCCCTGGAGGGGACTTGCAGGCGGTCCCACGGCTTTCCCAGCACTCACGTGCTGGGCTATTTATTTCCGTCGCTTCGCGGCTGATTTCTTCCCGGCACTCGTCTTTATTCGCTTCGTTGCGGAAGTCTTCTTCGAGATTGCAGCACGTTTCGTTTTCGCAGAATCCTCTTTCTTGAAAAATGAGTGATGATGGGCGCGCATATCGACGCGCAGGCCGATAAGTCGGACGCCTTCGGACTGCAGGCGCATGCGCTGTTCGAAGCCATGTTCCCCGGTGAGGAGAATCTTTCCGCCCGAGCCGACGACACGTTGCCAGGGAACGCTCGCTCCGCCGCCATGGAGCGCCCACGCCACCTGGCGGGCGTAGCCAGGGTATCCGGCAGCATAAGCGATATCGCCATAGGTGGCGACTTTGCCGCGTGGGATACGGCGGATCTGGGCGAGGAAGAGTTTGAAGAGATTGGCGTTCAAGGAAGGCATCTGGATAGATTGCCATGTGGGCAGGTTGTCCCGTCAAGCGGTGAGGACAAGCGCTACCGCCTGAAAGTTCATGCCGAAGATCGACGGAACTCGCGTGGATCGCGTTCCGGTGTGATCCTTGCCATCGATTTCGTTCAGGATCGCGTTCACCTTCACCGTGTCGTAGCAGCGAATGTTCTGGAAGCTGGTGGTGTAGTCGACGGTCTGCGCGGGATAAGGAATAGGATAGCAATGCAAGCTATCCGGTACTGGAGTGGTGACGTTCAATGGAACGACCGCGGAGTTGATTTCAGGCAAGAAGAAGTGATCGACGTTCTTGCTGGTTCGAGGACCGGAGACAGAGAGGTACGCCGGATGCTTGTCCGACCACGCCGTGTACATCCCAGCGGCATGCGCCACGCCGAAGATGGTATTGGTGCGCACGAAGTTCCACGGGTACACCGGCCGCAATTGTTGTATGGGTCGCGTGGCAACCGCTGGGGATCGATCGAATTCACCCCGGAATCGCCGCCGCCATTCAACTGGCTCTGATCTTTGTCGATGCTTTCAGCACGCTTGTTACAATGAAAGATTCCGCCCGCATCCATGCTGTTATCTGAAACCGCCGGGCGGTGGTGAACCTATCTATGCATCGCTGGTCCCAACTGTTTATTCCTACCTTGCGCGAGGCGCCTGCGGACGCCGAGGTCGCTAGTCATAAGTTCCTGGTTCGGGCCGGGTATATCCGCCAGCTCAGCGCCGGGATTTATTCCTACCTCTTCCTGGGAAACCGCACCGTCCAGAAGATTACGAAGATCGTGCGCGAAGAAATGGACAAGATCGGCCAGGAATTTTTTCTGCCGGCGCTGCATCCGCGAGAGCTTTGGGAGGCGAGCGGCCGCTGGGAAATCATGGGCGACAACATGTTTCGCCTGAAAGACCGCAAGGGCGCGGACCTGTGCCTGGGCATGACGCACGAAGAAGTCATGACCGATATCGCGCGCAAGGAGCTGCGCAGCTATAAACAGCTGCCGCAGATCTGGTACCAGATCCAGACGAAGTTCCGCGATGAGCCACGGCCGAAGGCGGGGCTGCTGCGGGTGCGCCAGTTCACGATGAAAGACTCGTATTCGTTCGACCTCGATGCTGCCGGACTGGATGTGAGCTATCAGAAGCATCATGACGCGTACTGCCGGATCTTCGATCGCTGCGGGTTGAAGTATGTGGTCGTGGACGCGGATTCGGGGGCGATGGGCGGCTCGGGATCGCAGGAGTTCATGGTCTACACCGATGCCGGAGAAGACTTGGTGGTGAGCTGCTCGAATTGCGGATACGCGGCAAATCTCGAGAAAGCGCATTCGAAGCTCGAGAACATTGAAGAACTGGCGACTTCTGGCGATGGGAAGCCCGAACTGGTGCACACGCCGGGGATGAAGACGATCGAGCAGGTTGCGGCTTACCTGGGCGTATCGCCGAAGAACAAGATCAAGACGCTGGCTTACATGATGGCTGCGCCCTCAGGATCGAAGGATGGCAAAGAGCAGGCGCTCGTCGTGCTGATGCGCGGCGATCACATGCTCAACGAGGCGAAGCTGGCCGGGGCGATCCAGGGGCGCGAAGTGCGCCCCATGCACGAGGAGGAGATCCAGCAGCTATTCAACTCGCCCGCGGGATATCTCGGGCCTCTGCACGTGGAGTGGGCGAAGAGCCACTCCGAGCAGAAGCCAATCCTGCTGCTCGATGAGGCGCTCGTCGGGCGCAAGAACCTGATCGGGGGAGCGAACAAAGATGAGTATCACGTTAGGAATTTGACCCCGGGCGAGACCTTCCAGTACACAGCCGCGGCGGACCTGCGCATGGTTACGGAAGGTGAGGGCTGTCCGAACTGCGGCCAAAACCTTAAGGTCGGCAAGGCGGTGGAGATAGGGCATATTTTCAAGCTGGGCTACAAGTATTCTCAATCGATGGGCGCGCACGTACTCGATAAGGACGGCAAAGAAGTGATGCCGATCATGGGCTGCTATGGGATCGGGATTGAGCGCATTTTGACTTCGTCGATCGAGCAGGCTTATGACGAAAACGGCTTCTGGTTGCCGCCGCAGATCGCTCCCTTTGAGGTCGTGGTCACGCCGACGAACGTCCGTGATGCTTCTCTGGCGAAGGGCGCGGAGGAGGTGGCGGCGAAGCTCGAAACGGCCGGTTTTGACGTGTTGCTGGACGACCGGGATGAGCGCCCGGGGGTGAAATTTAAGGACGCGGATCTAGTGGGAATACCTGTGAGAGTGAACGTAGGTAAGAAGTTTGCTGAGGGGATACTTGAGGTGATTCACCGCTCGACACGCGAGTCTCTCGATGCTACGATGCCCGAAATCGTTGAAAAAATAAGCGCTTGGGCCCGGCCATGAGGCTGGCCTTGGCGTCGATTTTGGAAGCATCGGAGCATCTGCTATGGGACGTTTTAAGGCGCTGCTGGCGTTCGTGATTTTTCTGGTGGGTGCGTATGCAGCCTTCATTTTCCTTCCGCCGTACATGAGCAACTACCAGTTTCAGGATGACCTGAATACGGAAGTGCGTTTCATGCAGAACAACGGCAAGAGCGATGACGATATCAAGGCAGAGGTCATCAAGCGAGCAATGGACGAAGGATTCCCTCTGTCGCCTCAGCAGATCAAGATCACGCGCTTCAATAAGACGATCACGGTGCAGGTAGATTACGCGGTGCATGTCGATTTTCCCGGCTACTCCACCGACCTGCAGTTCCATCCCAGCGCCACGAATACGCTGGCTCTCTAGTTCAAGATTTGTCAGGATTGGCAGGGCTCCCGGATGGGGGCCTTGTTTGCTTTACAATGGATACTTGCTCTGGTGGAAAGTGTTGCCGACTGCTGCTTCCCTGGCGACGGACGGGGTATCCGGGAGAAGACCGGTTCGTGGAAGTGTCTGCGGGGCGGGATAACGAATACTCGCAGGGAGACGTCTGAACAGTAGCGGCACCTCTGTTCAAGCATTGTGGCTATCAAACTAAGGATTCCCAGTTTCATCCGGAAACGCGCATCCGCGTCCAGAGAGGGCGGCGCGAAGTCTCGCGCGCGCGCGAACGCGGTGGGATGGCGCCGCTACGAGCGCGAGATTCGCTACGGAGTGACAGGGTTCATCCTTTTCTGCCTCTGCTTCTTCGCCGTCTTCACGTACTACTACGTCAAATATCAGCGGATCGTCGATAAACGGATGAGCGGGCAGATCTTTGCGCCTTCGGCGAAGATTTACGCGCGACCGGCGGAAGTGGATGTAGGCGATAAGGAGTCTCTCACCGAGATCGCAGCAGAGTTGCGTCACGCCGGCTACACGGAAGGTGAGGCCAAGGGCAGCGATTCGCCGATGGGGCGATTCGAAATGGGACGCGGTGCGATCCAGATTCATCCCGGCCCGCAGTCGTATCACAGCTCGGATCCGGCGACGATCTATGTTGTCGATGGGAAAATTTCACGGATTGAGGGCGGAAATGGCGGCGACCTTTCCGCCTACGAGTTGGAACCGCAGCTCGTGACCTCGCTCTTCCAGGGGGAGGACCGTTCCAAGCGCCAGATCGTGAAATTCAACGATATTCCGAAGGTCATGGTGGATGCGGTACTCGCGATTGAGGACCGTCGATTCTTCCAGCACAACGGGGTGAATTATTACCGGCTGGCGGAAGCCGGGGTTGCGGACGTGGTGCACCGCCGGCGCGGCCAGGGCGGCTCTACCCTCACGATGCAGCTTTCGCGGGGATTCTTCCTCACTCCTGAGAAGACCATCAAACGCAAGCTGACCGAGATGCTGATCGCGATCGAGCTCGAGCAACGCTTCAGCAAACAGCAGATCTTCGAGCTTTATGCGAATGAAGTTCCCATGGGGCAGCGTGGCTCCTTCGCCATCAGTGGTTTGGGCGAAGCTGCGCGGGCGTACTTCAACAAAGATCTCAAGAGCTTGTCGCTGCCGGAAGCGGCGTTGCTGGCGGGGTTGATCCAGCGCCCGAGCTACCTTTCGCCCTACCGGCATCCGGAACGTGCCCTCGACCGCCGGAACCTGGTGCTCGACTCGATGGTCGACACCGGCGCCATTACCCGGGCGGACGCGGACCGGGCAAAGGCTACACCGCTGAAACTGGCTCCGCCGAACGTAGAGGCGAGCGATGCGCCGTACTTTGTCGACATGGTGAAGGACATCCTGAGCGCGAAGTACAGCGAGAACGAGGTCAACGAGCACCAGTACCGCGTCTATACGACTATCGACCCAGAGCTGCAGAAAGAGGCGGCAGAGGCGGTCGCGAGTGGAATCAAAGGAGTCGATGAGCAGGTTCTGAAGCTGCGGACCCGCAAAGTCAAGGTTGGCAAAGGCAAGTCCGCGAAGGTCGAAACGGAAGTGAAGCCGGGCCCCGAGGCGCAGGTGGCGCTGGTAGCGATCGATCCGCATACCGGGGAGGTGCTCGCGCTGGTAGGCGGGCGCAACTACGGAATGAGCCAGCTGAACCATGCGGTTGCCAAGCGGCCTACGGGTTCTATCTTCAAGCCGTTCGTCTATGCGGCAGCCATGAATACCGCGGTGACTGGCGATCCGGCGCAGGCGGTGACCCCCGCCTCGTTGGTGGACGACTCTCCCACGACCTTCATGTATGGCGACCAGATTTACGAGCCGCGAAACTATAAAGAGGAGTACCACGGGCAGGTCACGGCGCGTTACGCGCTGGCGATGTCGTTGAACAATGCGACCGTGAAGCTCGCGGAGCAGGTGGGCTACGACAACGTCGCGAACCTGGCCAAGAGCGCCGGAATCGTGAGCGTGAAGGCGACACCGGCGATGGCGCTGGGCGCTTACGATGCCACTCCGGTGGACATGGCGGGCGCTTACACGGTGTTCGCGAATGGCGGGACGCGAATTTCGCCAATGATGGTGAAGTCGGTCCGCAATGCCAAGGGCGACGTCGTCGACAACTTCCAGACCGACGCGCGCCCGGTATTAGACCCGCGCGTGGCCGCGATCATGACCGACATGATGCAGGGCGTGATCAATTACGGGACCGCCTACACGGTGCGCTCCCGGGGATTCACTGCTCCGGCCGCGGGAAAAACCGGAACCTCGCACGATGCTTGGTTTGCCGGATACACCAGCAACCTGCTTTGCATCGTGTGGGTGGGGTTCGACGATTACAGCGACATCAAGCTGTCGGGAGCAGTAGCGGCGGCCCCCATCTGGGCAGAGTTCATGAAGCGCGCGTCGAAGCTGCGCCAATATTCCGACATGAAGGCCTTTGCGCAGCCTACGGGCGTGGTGCAGGTTGAGCTGGACAAAGTAACCAACGAACTCGCGACCCCATCCTGCCCGGAAACGTACACGGCTGAGTTCGTCGCCGGTACGGAGCCGAAACAAACTTGCGACCAGGCGATTGGAGATCATCGCGGGTTCTTCACGAAGATCTTTGGCGGTAACAGCCAACCGACCGTCCTGCCGCCTCCCACCTCGAACGGGCCGGTCAACAACATGCCGCCTGCGCAAACCACTACCGCCTCGCAGCAACAGCAGCAGGAACAGGAAAAGAAGAAGAAGGGCTTCCTCGGCAAGATTGCGGGCTTCTTCAAAGGCGACTCCAACACTGGCGACCAGCAGAACCAGAACAACCAGCAGCAATCCGCCCCGGCAAACGGAAACAACCCACCGCGCTAGCGGAAATTCCCCACTGGGGTGCGATTGACTCCCATCGCTGCCGTCGTATGATGACGGGCAAAGGTGGGGTAGCGGATGGCAGACCAAGTCCCGGGTCCTGGTCCTGTTGCGCTTTCCGAGCGCATTCTCTTTATCGACGTGCTGCGGGGGATGGCGCTCTTCGGAATTCTCGCGGCCAACATGCGGGCGTTCTTCGCGCCGCTCGATGTTTACGGCTCGATAGGCGTTCTATTTCCTGGCCGGGCGGATGTACTGGCACAGGGTTTCGTGGATACCTTCATCCAGGGAAAATTCATCACCATCTTCTCATTCCTCTTCGGGATGGGTTTTGCGATCCAGATGACGCGCTCTGAGGCGCGCGGGGTGCGCTTTCTCGGCTTCTATCCCCGCAGGTTAATCGCCCTTGCGATCTTCGGCTTGATCCACGGGATCCTGATCTGGGGCGGAGACATTCTGCTGACCTACGCGCTCTCGGGAACCATCCTGCTATTTTTCCGCAACCGCGAACAGAAGACGCTGCTGTGGTGGGCCGGCAGTTTGTTCTCTTTGCCGATCGTGGTGAGCACGATTTTTCTGGGCCTGTACCATAGCCGGTTTCGCCGTTCCTGGATGGTTCCCAAGCCGCCGGACATGAAGAAAATCTATGCCATCGTGAACATCTATGCGCATGGATCGGTGCGACAGATCCTGGCGCAGAACTGGGTGGAGTGGAAGCAGAGCCTGCCGACCCAACTGTTCGCCATTTATGCCGTCGCCTTATTTGCGCTGGGCATGTGGGTGTGGCGCGCGGGCATCGTGCAGAACCTTGCCGACTACCGGCCGGTGTTGAAGCGGGTATGCGCCTGGTGTATGCCGATTGGCCTCCTGCTCAATCTCTACGTTGCGACGGTATTCGCGAGGACTCCCCCGGGCGCGGTGACTCTATGGGCATGGTCGGCGGGAGTCTTGTTCCTGCCCTCGGCCCATATCCTGAGCGCAGGCTATGCCTCGGGCCTGGCGCTGATTTTCCTCGACGAAAGACGCCGCCGCTACCTGCTGCCGTTTGCTGCCGTCGGAAGGATGGCGTTAACCGATTACCTGATGCAGTCGCTGTTCTTCACGCTGTTTTTCTATCACTACACGACAGGATTATTCGGGCGTGTCGGGCCGGCGATCGGATTGGCGATCACGGTGGTGTTTTTTGCGGCGCAAGTTGTGTTAAGCAACTGGTGGCTGAAGAGCCATCGCTTCGGGCCGATGGAGTGGTTGTGGCGCGGCATGACGTACGGGAAATTCCCGTCGATGAGCAAGGACGAACTCGCGCCCCTTGCAACCCCGGCACTGGCAGTCGCAGCGGCCGCGACCGAGGGAGCGCCGGCGGATTCCGAAAGAATTGCCTAGCGCGCCGAAATTCCGCCGCGAATCACGGTAACCGATGCCGCCGGAAGTTCGTATTCCGTGTTGCGGGTTGCGTTGACGGTCGAATGCACGGGTGGGTTGTCGGGATTGGCGTCACCTTTCGTCGCCGAGATCACGGATAACTCGCCGGGCGTTTCCGCATGAGCTACCGAGCTCGTCAGGTCGGGATGCCAGGCGTATTGTTCGCGGCCGAAGGTGAATACCTCTACATTTCCAGAGAAGCCTGCTATCGAGTGGGTCGCATCGTCGAAGGCGATGTGTACTTTGTGCGCGTTGAACTGATCGCGGTTGACGACCAACAGAGACCACTTGCCGTCCGGGCGCTTAACGGCGTAGGCGGTGACCAGCGCATGGCCGGCGCCGTCGTCGAGATCGCCATGCGCGCCGAAGAGCTGGTGGTCACCGCTGCCAGGCTGCACCCATTCCTTATTTAGAAGTTGCGAAACATAGAATTGCGGCAAGGGCTGCTGGATGCCGTAGTGCGCATCGACGGTGAACATACCGAAGGTGCCCGGGGAATCGTTGCAGCCGTGCTCCATCTGCAACGGCAGGTAATGGAAGAAATAAACTCCATTGCCGCCGGCAGTCAGGAAAGATCCGATGTAGTCCGCCAACCAGATCCCGGAAAAGATGTCCATGTAGGTCTCGCTCGCGGCGGAGGAGAGATTGGATTCGGTGATGAACAGCGGCACGTTCGCGGGGACACCGTCCTCGCGCCAGACCTGCATGATGTGGCTGACAAGAGTCGGTTCGTCATAGAGGCTGCCCCATGGAATGCGGCACGGGTCGTAGGGATAGTGTTCGAAGGAGAAGAACGCGAGATCGTTGAGATGGCCGTGCTGCTTGAGGTAGTCGATGAAACGGCCGGTCCAGGAAGCTTTGCCCCTGGCGTCAGGCCAGATCTCGATGTCCTTGTTTTCACCGGTGAAGGACGGCCCTCCGAGCTTGAGCTTCGGATCAACCCGGTGCAGAGCCTCTGCCCATTGAATGAAGAGCGCGGCGTTATCTTCGGGCTCCATGAATTGTCCATCGGCCTCCTCGCCCATCTCGACATAGGAGATCGGGTAGTTGCGCTTTTCGATGTAGGCGATCTCCGCGGCGGAGTTCTCGGGCGTCTCGTAGATCATCGCGACGGGAATCATCGCCGGCAGGCCGCGGGTCACGCCGCTGGTATAGAAAAGGTCGAAGCCGACCTGTGCCTCTTTCGTACCGCCAAGGTCGGAAGGCTCGTGCCAGGAATCGATGGAAGAGCAGTAGGTCGTGGTCTGTTCCTGGTCGGGCGTATGGCGGGCGATATCGTGGAAGCCGGTTGCGGTCTGCGTACCGATGTAGAGTTCGTTGATCGCATAGCCGACACAATTCCGCGGATCCGCGGAGCCGTGCGTATCGCAGGTATTGGACGACTGCGTCATACGGATGCGCAGGTAACGAATCGGCATCGGTTCGTCGCTCAGGCGCAGGGTTTCGGTTCCACCCTTTCCGGACTGAACGGATCCGTGAGGAAAGGCTTGCCAGACGCCGCGGGTGGGGAAGTGCATGGGTTCTTCGGCGGCGGTCCAATATTGCACTTCGTAGTTCACCGCGTAAGGGTTCGCCCAGGCGATGCGCAGGCTGTCGATCATCTGGACCTGCGCGAGGTCCACGATGACCCACTGCGGGTGGAGAGCATCGCTCTCATGGGTGAAACGTTCGGTGAGGTACGGATTGCTCTTCCAATAGGTGCTGGGATCCCCGTCGGTGATGCGCGAATAGCCGGCGTTGCCGGTGCCGTCGTTGCGGGTAAATCCGCGATGGGGAAGGCGGTAGCCGTAGGAGTAGCGCAGGAACTCGGTCGGCGTAGCGGAACCGACGAAATAGCCTTTGCCGGCAGGATCGCTCCATGTGCCATTTGGATTCCAATGCCAGGCTTCGACGGCAAGCTCGGTGTTCTGCCGGTACGTGACCGGCTGCCAGCCGGAATCGAGGGTTCGGCCGAGATTGGGCTGAACCAGGTCTTGATCAATGGCGGCCACGGGAATGCGGTCCACGCCGGCCCCGAGAGTCTGGTTGGGGACGAAGTGATTCGTGGCATGGGAAGCGTCCACAGTGATCGTTTGCGCGGCCGAGAACCAGGAAAGGAGCAGAACGGAAATGATGAAAAACAGGCGACGGCTCATCTTGCGTCCCTCTCGAGGCGAACACTATGCCATATTAAAACGTTTCAAAGCAATCGAGTTTCTGTCTCTCCGGCTGCCCGCGGCAAGAGGAGTGGAGCAGATCAAGGCGTCAGACGAACAGAAAGCAAAGAGGTTGCTCGTCCGGTTGTTCCTGGGCTGGGAAACTGCCAGACCTTAGAGATCCTCAAAGCTGGCCGTCAGGCCAGAATTGCGGTTTTAATACGACAATTCAGCTCTGAAAAGGATTGCGCGCTATCGATTCCCAGAGCAAACTTGGCAAGCAGGCAGTCCTTAGTATGCAGAAGGCTGCAGTTGTGTCGCATCTTGCTCGCGGCCTTACCGCCGTTTGTGTAATGCTCTGAAGGAATTAGGGTCAAATTAATAGGTTCCCTAAATGCACGGTTGGTGTAGGATTCACCATCCCCCAAGTTGTACAGCTCATGTAGCCTGCACGCGCTTGTAGTGGTCTGACTTCACATCAGCAGGGCTTGTGGCTTTTTCAATCGCAGTGGGGCCTATGGCAGGGTGGCACAGGTCATGTCTTGGAAAAGTTGAGAGTTGTTGTGGGAAGGCAGGCGGCAGTGGAAGAACGAATTCTTCGTGTTGCATTCTTGAGCCGTGATCGCGGGTTGGGGGAAGCTTTCTCGCGAGCACTAGGAGCGGGGTTCAGTCTTCGGACAGCGTGGGCAGAGCAGCCGACAGAGCTTCCGGAGATCCTCTCCGCGACCGACGTTGTTTTCCTGGATCTCAGGCCCTCGGACACACGCAGCGACGACGAAAGGCTTCGTCGTCTGGAAGAGACGTGTGCTCAGCCGGAACACCCACCGGTGCTGGTGCTTTGCGAGACGGAAGACCGTGACTTCGCCTTGCGCGCGATGTCAACCGGAGCTGCCGATTGTGTTTCCAATCCTCCTAACGTCACGGAACTACGCATTTTGCTGCGGCGCGCGTACCGGGTTTTCGATGCCGAACGCGAACTGCGGCGGATACGGCTGGAAGAGAGCCGGCATGGACATTTTCACGAGCTGCTGGGCAGCTCTCCTGCCATGCAGGAAATTTTCGCGATGGTGCGGCGAGTGGGTCCTTGCGATGTGAATGTGCACATCACCGGCGAAACGGGGACCGGAAAAGAGCTGGTGGCGCGGGCCATTCACCAGATGAGCCCGAGAAGCAGCAATCCGCTGGTTGCGTTTTCCTGCGCGAATCTTCCCGAGTCCCTGGTAGAAGACGAATTGTTCGGACACGAGAAAGGCGCGTTTACCGGCGCCATCCATTTGCGGCAGGGACGCATTGAAGGCGCCAATCACGGAACGCTGTTCCTGGACGAAATTGGCGACATGGGGCTCGGTCTGCAGCCCAAGATTCTCCGGGTATTGCAAGAGAAGAGCTTCCAGCGCATCGGCGGCAACAAGACCATCGCGGCCGACGTGCGCGTGATCTGCGCGACCAACCGCAACCTGGGCGAGATGGTGGCGCAAGGAAAGTTTCGCGAAGATCTCTACTATCGCTTGAATGTGGTGGAAATCCATCTTCCCGCGCTGCGCGCGCGGCGCGACGATATTCCGATCCTGGTGCATCATTTCATCGCCAAAGCCGCGGCCCGCTTTAACAAGAAGGCGCTGCATGTGAGCCGCTCGGCGATGCAGGCGCTCGAGCAGCATCACTGGCCGGGAAACGTCCGCGAGTTGGAGAACGTGATTCTGCGTGCCATGGTCCTGGCAGACGGCGAAACTCTGGAGCTGGCGCATCTTCCTTTGTTGCTGCGAGAGCCGGCGCAAAAGCTTCCCGTACAGCTTCCGCACAACATGCTTCCCGCCCGTGCCGACGACAGTGTGTCGGAAGACGAGTTGTCGGCTCCAATCGATTCCTCGTACGAGGAACAGATCCGGAGCTTTAAGCGCAGCCTCGTGCTCCGTACCCTGCGGCAAAACGGGTGGCGGAAGGCGGACACGGCACGCGTGCTGGGGGTAGCGCGGGGCTACCTGCACCGTTTGATCAATCAGCTCGATATCAAGCAGGAGCGGGAAGCGACCGAGCTGGAGAAGGACGTACAAGCACCGCCGACGCCTGTGATGTAGGTGCTGGAGCTCTCAACTCGAAGCGGATGGCGCAAAACCTCTTAAGAACAGGTGCGATGTAAATGGGCCCAGGGGCGGGTGCAGAGGCTGGCGTCTCGGTTTTGCAAGCAACCCAAAATTCAGATGGCGGGTGGGGCTATCATCCCGCGGGCGAGAGCCGTGTCGAGCCCACTTGCTGGGCGTTGCGCGCGCTGCACAGTCACCCGCTCGACCGGGACGTACTCGCGCAAGCCCGCGAATTCCTCTTGAAGAATCAGTCGGAAGAAGGCTTCTGGACAGCGGCGCCGGAGATGGAGAGCGGCAACTGGGTTACCTCGCTGGCCTGCTCGGTCCTGGCCGAGGAGGCGGAAGCCAAGCCGGCGGTTCTGGCAGGCCTATCGTGGCTCTGCGCCGATTATCCGCTGGACAGCAGCTGGTGGATGCGGCAACTCCGTCGTCTTCGCCGCAACCCCAATGTTTCCGAGATAAATGATGTTTATCGCGGATGGGGCTGGACTCCGCGAACCAGCAGTTGGGTGGAACCGACCGCCTTCGCATTGATGGCACTCGAAGACCGTGTTGCCTCCGAGATTCCAGCGGCCGCGCGGCGTCGTGAGCTCGCGATCAAGCTGCTCTACGACCGCATGTGTCCCGGTGGCGGCTGGAACTGCGGCAATCCGGTGGTGTACGGCGTTCCAGGACAACCGCTGGTATTGCCGACATCGTGGGCGCTGCTCGCCCTACGCGGCAGTCCCGATCAAGAGTCCAAGAAAAAAATGAGCATCGAGTGGCTTCGCGCGGAAGTTGCGAAGATCGAAAGCCCGGCGTCCCTCGCGGCCGCGAGCATCTGCCTGCGGGCGTATGGCGATCCAGTGCCGACGGGCAAGGTCGATCTCGCCGCGCTTGCGCCGGAGAGTCTGCTGCAAGAGGGCGTGCACGTTCTGGCTTGGGTGTGCCTCGCGCTCGACCGTGAGCATTCCTGGCCCATGGGAAAGGGCACAGCAGCGTGAGCGTCCGCAATCGAAAGCTCATCCCGTCTTTCCAGCGGCCCCGGTCACGCGTGCTGATCCGCAAAGTAGGCGACTACGAACAGGAGTTGAGCGCGGTCATCGACGAGAGCCTGCGCGACTTCAAGCTGCCTGTCAAAGATAAGACGGTCTTGCTGAAACCGAACCTGGTGGGCTTCGATCCGCTGGGAGTCATGAATACCCATCCCGCCGTGATCGCCGCCGCCCGCGAAAGTTTTCTGCGGCTGGGGGCGGCCCGTGTGTTGATCGGCGACGGACCTGCGATGGACCGCGATACCCATGGGATCCTGGAATCGGTGCGCTTGCGGCAGTTCACCGGGGAACTGGGCAGGGACTTCTGCGACCTCAATATCGACGACGTCGAGAAGGTGGTGCTGCCCACGGCGGCCAGCAAGTTGAAGGAGCTCTATCTGCCGAAGACCGTGCTGGGCGTCGATCTGCTGGTTTCGATGCCGAAGCTGAAGACGCATCACTGGGCGGGAGTTACGCTTTCGCTGAAGAACCTGTTCGGCATCGTGCCGGGAAGCTGTTACGGCTGGCCGAAAAACATCCTGCACTGGGCCGGGATCGATAATGCCATCCTCGACATCACCGCGGCGGCGCGGCCGGATTTCGCGATTATCGACGGAGTGGTTGGGATGGAGGGAAACGGGCCGATCCAGGGAACGCCCAAGTTTGCCGGGGTGCTGCTATTCGGGGACGATCCGGTGGCGGTGGATGCAACCGCTTGCCGCGTAATGGGATTAAGGCCGGAGAAGGTCGCCTACCTGGCGCACGCCGGCACTTTCCTCGGACACGTTGAAAGTGAGCAGGTGCAACAGGTTGGCGAATCGCTGGAAGCGGTGAGAACACAATTTGCAGTTTTGCCTAACTTTCGTAACTTGACGGCTTGACTTTCAGAGTAGAATGAGAGTCCCCCAGAGTATCCAGAACTCCAGGCCAATGCTTCAGCAGGGTTCAAGCATCACCGAATGTGTACTGCGAAGCTCCGCGCCGCCAGTGCGCGCACTTAGATTGAGGATGGAGACCGCACGATGAAACGCAAAAGTGAATCAGGCAATGTCCTAGTTTTCACAGCACTCGGCATGACCATGTTGATGGGAATCGCGGGACTCGCTGTCGACGTCGGTGCGCTTCGTCATGACAAGCGGATTCAGCAGACCGCAGCCGATGCGGCGGCGCTCGCCGGTGCCTCGAACCTGGTTTACTCGTCCGGCGTCTCAGCTGGGGCGAAAGCTGCCTCTGCAGCCAATGGTTTTACGGACGGCTCGAACAATGTGACCGTAACCGTAAACAACCCGCCGACAAGCGGTGTCCACAACGGCAAAGCCGGTTACGTCGAAGTGCTGGTTAAGGCGGTGCAGCCGACCTATTTCATGCGAATCTTCGGCATCTCCACCGCCAATGTTACGGCGCGGGCGGTTGCAGCCTCTCTCGGGGAGGGAAGCAACGGCGGTTGCCTCTATACCCTCGGCACTTCGGGGGACGACATCACGATGAACGGAACTCCCAACATCATCCAGGCTCCGGGTTGTGGAATCGTGGACAATGGAGGCCTTCGTACGAACGGCAGCGGTGTCACGATCAATGCCGGCAGCATCGGGGTGGCCGGTTCGTTCACGCATAACGGAGGAGGCAGTTTCACGCCGACGCCGGTCACGGGAATTCCGCCATCACCGGATCCCTTGTCGTATCTCACGCCGCCGCCCTCGACGTGCAGCGGAAGCGCCCACCTTACGATCACATCGTCGCAAGTTGTGCCTGCGGGAAATTATTGCGGCAGTGGTGGCATCACCGTCAACGGTACAGGCCTCGCGGTTACGTTGAGCCCAGGAGCGTTCAGTCAAATCCTCGTCAATGGCACGAACGACACCGTCACTTTCAACCCGGGAACGTACGTAATCACGGGGAGCGGCGGCCTCACCGACAACGGCTCTAATACGGTTCTGAACGGCAACGGAGTTACGTATTACCTGACGACCGGGAGCGTTAATTTCAACGGTTCGACGGGCGGAGCGCTCACCGCACCGACCACCGGCAGCTATGCCGGCATGCTGTTCTGGGAGCCGCCTACCAATACGAGTGGCTTCACCCTGAACGGCAAGAGCTCATTTAAAACCGATGGGATCATGTACGCTCCCAAAGCGACGATCACCCTGAACGGCAACAATTCGTTCAGCGCCTACATGATCCTGGTTGTGAACACGATCACGATGAACGGCAACAACACGATCAATCTGGGCGCGAACACCTCGTCGCTTCCTGGAGGCTCCCCCATCAAGCATGTTGTGCTGGTGGAGTAAGCCGGAATGAACAGGGACCGAGCAGCGTCGATCACCATGGGAAGTGGCCTCCGAAAGCCTCGTTGGTTTCGCGGGCGTCAATCCGGCCAGAGCCTGGTCGAGTTGGGCTTGTTGATACCCTTTTTCGTTCTGCTCCTGCTCGGGGTAATCGAGATTGGCCGCTACGCTTACATCGCAATCCTGGTGGGCAACGCCGCCCGCGCCGGCGCGGCTTATGGCGCACAGAGTTCGGCGACCGTGGGGGACACCGCTGGAATCACGACGGCAGCGAAGAACGATTTTCTTACAAACGGTCAGAGCACGCTGAACGTTACTTCCAGCTACACCTGCGGATGCGATAGCGCCGGAGCGGTCACTACCTACACTTGCAGCAACGGTCCGTCGAGCTGCAGTGGAAGCCAGCATTGGGTGGTGACGCTGAATGTTACGGCTTCGGGAAGTTACAACCCATTGTTCAATTATCCGGGAATTCCGAAACCTCTCGCGCTCAGCAATACGGCAAAGGTGCGGATCTCACAATGATGAAGCGACCGAGCAACGCGGAAGCTGGACAAGGGTTGGTAGAGTACGCAATCGTCATCACTCTCTTCGTGATGCTCTTGTTCGGCATCGTCGATTTCGGCCGGGTGCTTTACACCTACAATTATCTTTCCGATGCCACCCGCGACGCGACCCGCTGGGCGTCTGTCAATGGGGCAACTTGCAATAACGACAGCAGTTGCAATGGAACCAACGGAATGAACTCGGGTCCATTGACCAGCGCGAATAAAACCTCTGCGGTCGTGAGCTATCTCACCAGTCATGCCCCGCCAGGGATCGACACTACCAAGATCACCAGTACGTCCGTCACCGTGAATTTTCTCAACCTGGACGGCACCGCGTGCTCCGGCGGCCTGTCCACCCCTGGCTGCCTCGTCCAGGTGAAGCTCACCTACCCGTACAACTTTGTGTCGCCGATTATCTATAACCGGACCCTGACCCTCACCAATTCTTCCCAGATGGTGATCGTGCACTGAGTGGCTTCGGGCCTGCACGCCGGAGCGAGTTCCTGCCCCGGGTCAGGCCTGGGGACCGGTGTGTGGGAATTCCTGCACCACTCCTGTCACAAAATGTGTCACCTCCCGGGTTGGCCGACGTTCACGAAAAGTTACGAAAGGCCAATTACTTTGGTGATCTCTCCTGAAATGGAATCGTGTCCCATTTAGAATCAATTACTTAGCAGATTTCCTGATTGGCGCTGGAAGTGCAAGTAGCACAAGCAGAGCGGCTTCCCTGCGTCGCTTCTCAACTCCCAATTCGAAAGGTTTGCAAATGAAGACTCTGATGACGCGGTTGTGGAAGGAAGAAGAAGGTCAGGATCTGGTCGAGTACGGCTTGTTGCTCGCCCTGATCACGGCGATCACCATTGCGGCTGTGAAGAACATCGGAACCTGGATCCAGGGCGCCTTCCAGAACACCTACACCAACCTCACGTAGTGCAGGCTTTACGGGCCCATTCGCTCAGTGGACTTGGGCCGCTGCAAGAGAAAGATTGTGGCGGCTTGCGTTTGAATGGGGCTCTTGGCACAGCCAGGAGACCAAGTTTGGGGAAGCCATGCCCCGTCAGATAGCCAGACGAAAATTTGCGGAGCACACGCAACGCAACTCTTCCTGGTGAAGACAGCGGCGATTGCACGCCGTATGGAGCGATAAACGTCGTCTCCAGTTATTGAGGTTGTTCGAATCGCCCCAAGCGTAACCCTGTTCAGGAGAGACATACACATGCCTTCGGTGCAATTGATCTGGGCCCTCACTCTAGCGCTGACTTTAACCGGAGCAGTGCTGGATTGGCGCTCTCGCCGATTGCCAAACCTGTTGACTATTCCTGGGTTATTGCTGGGGATCGCCGTGCACACCGCAATCAGCGGCTGGCACGGCGCTCTTTTTGCGGTGGAAGGAGCTGGCGTGGCCATGCTCCTTCTTTTAACTCCTGTCCTCATGCGCGTTCTCGGCGCGGGAGACTGGAAACTGATGGGCGCGGTTGGCGCATTTCTTGGACCGGTCTTCGTGATCATCGTCCTGCTCGGAGCGGTGCTCGGATCGGGCGTGATGGCGATATTCCAGATGATTTATGCGCAGCGCGTGGTGGAGACATTCCGCAACATGAAGGTTCTTTTTCGCGGTTTCATGGCGTTTGGCGTGAAGCCCAACCCCGAGATGTCGCTGGACAACCCAGTACGCATGAAGTCGCCCTTCGGAGTTGCGGTAGCGGTGGCGACGGTGCTGTGTTATTGCGCCACCTTGGTCATGGTGTAGCGAAGTCGGCTTGTTGAAGCGGAGAGGGAACAACGATGAATATAAATCGCGTCCTCATTGGATTAGCGGTTGCGGTGGTAGTGGCCTTCCTATTGAGCGCGTTCGTTTATCAACAGTTCAAGAAGATGGCGAATGTTCCAACAGTCTCGATGCAAACCCTGGTCGTTGCGAGCCAGCCCCTTCCACTCGGAACGCGCCTTGACGAGTCGAATCTCCACACCATTCCATGGCCGTCGAACCAGCCGGTAGCCGGCATGTATTCGCGGGTGCAGGACTGTGTCGGTCGCGCAGTTCTGACCGACCTGGCGGTGAACGAACCGGTGCTGGAAAGCAAACTGGCGCCTTCCGAAGCAGGCGTCGGGTTGCCGGCAACCATTCCCGCGGGGATGCGCGCCATCTCGGTGGCCGTGAATGAAGTCGTCGGAGTCGCAGGCTTCGTGACACCGGGAACGATGGTGGATGTACTGGTGACCGGCAGGCTCGCGGGCGGCCAGAACGCCGGCACGTCGAACATCACGAAAACCATTCTGCAGAACGTGAAGGTGCTGGCGGCCGGGCAGAAGATCGAGCAGGACCGCGACGGTAAGCCGCTGGCGGTGCCGGTGATCACGCTGCTGGTGACGCCGGACGATGCCGGCACGCTCGCCATGGGCAGTACGGAAGGCAAGATCCAGTTGGCCCTGCGCAACACCATCGACACCAAGAAGATGGATCCCGCGCCGGTGCTGGAGGCAGCGCTGTTTTCGCCGGCAGGCGCCGCCAACCCGCCCAAGTCGGTCATTCCGAGACGGGCGGTTGCGCCAAGCGCGCCGCAGAATTACACGGTGGAGGTTATCACTGGGGATAAACGTGAAAACAAGAGCTTCCCGAACGCAAGTGAACGCTAGGAGATCCTGTGCAGATCGAAACTGAAGTGCGTCGCGGTTTCAAGCTGTCGAATGTGCTTTTTGCGATTGTTGTGCTGGCCACCTCCACTGCCTTCGCGCAGCAGCCGGCGGGCAACGGTCCGGGAGGAGCTCCTCCACCGGGTAACAATGCTTCCGGCCAGGATCAGATGGCGGAAGAGCCGCAGCCGCTGCACCTTCTGGTGGGACGCTCGGTCGTCGTTACATCGCCGGAGCGCATCAAGCGGGTATCGATTGCCGACCCCACGATTGCCGAGGCCATCGTGGTGAATCCCAACCAGGTGCTGGTCAACGGAAAACGGCCGGGCGGCGTCTCGCTCTTGCTGTGGGACGAGGCGCACCAGAGCCTGGCCTATGACGTCCTGGTCAGTATCGATATCCAGGGGCTCTCGCAGAAGATCCATGAGGTGTTCCCGTCGGAAGACGTTCACATCGAGTCCGCCAATGATGCAGTGATCCTCTCGGGGAGCATTTCGTCCACCGGGGTTGCGGACAAGATCGTCGAGATCGTGAAGGGAGCGGCGACGAAGGTCATCAACATGATGGACGTCTCGCTGCCGCAAAACGCCGAGGTGCTTCTCCAGGTTCGTTTCGCCGAGGTCGATCGCACGGCGATCGATTCGTTCGGACTTAACCTGCTGAGTTTGCCGGGGGCAAAGAACGTCGGCACGATCAGCACGCAGCAGTTCTCGCCGCCCAACCTGGTGGGTTCCGCGGCTTCGAGCAGCACCACGACGTCGGCGGCGAACAGCTCGATCGGTGTTACCGACCTGTTGAACATTTTCATCTCGCGCCCCGACATTAATCTGGCGGCGACGATCCAGGCGCTGCAACAGAAGAACGTATTGCAGATCCTGGCCGAGCCGAACCTGATGACCGAGTCCGGGAAAGAAGCAAGTTTCCTGGCGGGCGGTGAATTCCCATACCCAGTGCCACAATTGGGAGCAGGCGGCACGGGTACTACGATCACGATCCAGTTCAAGGAATACGGCGTGCGGCTGAGCTTCACCCCGGTCTATACCTCCGACGGCATCATTCACCTCAAGGTAAAGCCGGAAGTGAGTTCGCTCGATTACACCAATGCCATCACGCTGCAGGGATTCTTCATCCCGGCGATTTCGACGCGGCGGGTGGAATCCGACATGGAATTGCGCGATGGACAAAGCTTCGCCATCGCCGGCCTGCTCGATAACACGGTGACCAACCAGTTGCAGAAGATTCCGTGGATCGGCGATATTCCGGTGCTGGGAAAGCTCTTTCAAAGCCACAATTTCAACAAGAATAAGACCGAGCTGATGGTCGTAGTGACGCCAAGAATCGTGAAACCGCTGATGCCGGAACAGGTCCCCCATGGTCCACAGATGCCGGTGCCGTTCCTGGATTCCGACCAGCCGAAAACCACGGGCATGAAATAGCCCGTCTTGACGGAGAGCGGTTCGGTTACGGGCTAGCAACTGGAATAGAGAGTGGGTGTCTGGATATATGTTGACGGCAGCGATCGCGAGCAGTGACCTTACGAGCTCTGCGCAGCTATTGGCAAGCCTGGAACAGACTGGAATGATCCAGTCCGTGGTGCAGTGGACCATTCCCAGCGAAAGGATGCCGGAGACTGGCGCGCATGCTCCGCAGATCGTGTTCCTCGATCTCGCGCGGAATCCGGCGCCCTTCTTTGCTTTCGCCGCAAACCTGCGGCGCTCCCTTCCATCCGTGAAACTCGTCGCCTGCTCGGCGGCGGTGCCGCCCGAACCTGGGCTGCTGCTGGAAGCCATGCGCAGCGGGGTGCAGGATTTTCTCGCGAAGCCGGTTCAAGCGGAAGCGCTCAGGAAAATCCTTCTTGAGTTCGCGGCGGACCGTCATGAACAGGATTCCCTGTCGCAGGACAAAGTCGTGGTTTTGATGGGCGCCAAGGGCGGCGTCGGCACAACCACGGTTGCAGTGAACCTGGGAGTGCAACTGGCAACCTACGGACAGAAGCGTACCGTGCTGCTCGACTTCGCACGGCCGCTGGGCAATGCGCATCTGCTGCTCGATATGCAGCCTAAGTTCACGGTGCGAGACGCAGTCGAAAGCATGGCCCGGCTCGATAGTCATTTTCTCTCCGGGCTGCTCACCAAGCACAAGTCGAAGCTGGAAATGCTGGGAGGTATTACCCAGCCCGAGGAATGGCAGTCGATCGATGTCAACTCGCTGGACCGGGCGGTGAATGTCGCACAGAACGCCTTCGATGTCGTCCTGGTGGACATGGGATCGCAGTTCTCGTCGGAGTGGAGTTCGATTCTGCGGATGGCACGGATGATATTGATCATTTCCGAGGCGAATGTGCCGTCCCTGTGGACGCTTGAACGCCGCCTTATCGCGCTCAAGGGTCTCGGGGTGGATCCGACCCGGGCACGCGTGATCATCAATCGTTGGCACAAGGGCGATGACGAGATCGTGCGGGGAATGCAGAAGGACTCCGGGTATCCCCCGTTCACAAATCTTCCGAACGATTATCGCAAGACGAGCCAGGCGGTCAACCTGGGAACGCCGATCCCGGACAATCACAACAACACCCTGGTAAACCGCTATCGCCAGATCGCCGAACAGGTCATGGGAATCGAACCACGCACACCGGAAAAGAAAGGACCGTTGTCGGGTCTGTTTTCATTTTCAGGGAAGAAATGAGGCTATAGATGACGCCGATCACCGCAGCAACCACCCGCACCGACTTCGGCGCGGTCAAGACTGCGATCCATCGCAAGCTGATCCAGAAGCTGAACCTCGAAAAACTGACTGAGGCCAATCGAGAGGAAGTGCGCAGGGAAGTCAGCCTGATCCTGGAAGCGATTGTCCTGGGCGAGTCGGCGCCACTGAACCTGCAAGAGCGTGAGCGCGTGGTGCAGGAAGTTCTCAACGAAGTGTTCGGACTCGGTCCGCTGGAGCCGCTGCTCGCCGACCCGACCATCTCCGACATCCTGGTGAATACCTACCGCCGGGTGTACGTGGAACGTCGAGGCATGCTGGAACAGACGGGCGTACAGTTTCGCGATGACACACACCTGATGGGCATCATCGATCGAATCGTATCGGCGGTCGGCCGGCGCATCGACGAGTCTTCGCCGATGGTGGATGCACGTCTCGCGGATGGGTCCCGCGTGAACGTCATTATTCCGCCTCTCTCCGTCGATGGCCCCATCCTCTCGATTCGGCGATTCGGCCATGACCGACTCAAGGCAGAGGATCTGATCCACAACAACTCGTTGAATTCCTCAATGTTGGAACTCCTCCGAGGATGCGTGAAGGCGCGCCTGAATATCCTGATATCGGGCGGTACGGGCGCCGGTAAAACCACATTCCTGAACGTACTGTCCTCTTACATCTCCAACAAGGAACGAATTGTCACGGTCGAAGACGCCGCCGAATTGCAACTGAACCAGGAGCACGTGGTACGGCTGGAGACGCGGCCTCCCAACATCGAGGGACGCGGCGCGGTCCACCAGCGGCAGTTGGTCATCAACTGCTTGCGTATGCGGCCGGACCGGATCATCGTCGGCGAGGTCCGTGGCGAGGAAGCGCTGGACATGCTCCAGGCCATGAACACGGGCCACGATGGGTCGTTGACGACGATCCACGCGAACTCCACCCGCGATGCTCTCGCCCGTCTTGAGACGATGGTCGCGATGTCGAACCTCCACATTCCAGACACCGCCATTCGTCGCCAGATTGCGTCTGCCATTGATGTAGTGGTGCAGGTGAGCCGCCTGAGTGATGGCACGCGTAAGGTGATCAGCATTACGGAAATCACCGGCATGGAAGGCAGTGTCGTCACCTCGCAAGACATATTCGGCTTCCAGAAGCGAGGCATTAACCAGGAAGGACAGGTAGTCGGCGAGTTTGTGGCGAGCGGTATCCGGCCAAAGTTCGCGGAACGCCTCCTGGTTGCGGGAATTCAGCTGCCTGCAGACATGTTCAACACGTACCCGGTGCACTGAGGAGATCCCCCATGGGGTTGTTGATTGCGGTAGTCACCTTCATCGTCGTGGTCCTGGTCGTACTGGGATTGTGGATGCTGGTGGGCACGGATAAACAGCAGGACCTCATCAAGAAGAGGATGGGCGCGGTTCGCAAGGCGGAACGCCGTGGCGAAGCGTCTTTGAACCTCAAGCTTGTGCGCGACGAGTTGATGAGCAATGTGCCGATGATGCACCGGATCCTCATGCGGTGGTCCTGGTCGTCGCGGCTGCAGGATTACCTGGTGCAGGCCGGCATGGCAGTAAAGCCGGCCAAGATCATCCTGTTCAGCGCCGTGCTTACCGTGGGCGGCTACCTGCTGGCCGGAATCTTCTACGGGTACTATGTCTCCATACCAGCCGGCCTCCTCGTGGGCGTAATTCCATTCGTCGTGGTGGCGATCAAGCGGAACCGCCGCATGCGTAGGTTCGAGGAAGGGTTTCCCGAAGCGTTGGATCTTCTGGGACGCGCCGTCCGCGCCGGGCACGCCTTCACTACCGGACTCGAAATGATCGCCAAGGAATGCCCTGAACCCCTGGCCACCGAGTTCCGCATGACCTTCGAGGAACAGAACTTCGGTCTCCCGCTGCGCGATGCCTTACTCAACCTCACGGAGCGCGTTCCCCTGGTAGATGTTCGTTTCTTCGTGACCGCGCTGCTGATTCAAAAGGAAACCGGCGGCAACCTGGCGGAAATTCTCGACGGGCTGGCGCGCGTGGTTCGCGATCGTTTTCGCCTCCATCGCGACGTGCAGGTACACACCGCCCAGGGAAGATTGACTGCCGCAATCTTGATTGCTCTGCCCATCGTGATGGCGATTTTGATGAGCATCCTCAATCCGTCTTACATGCAGGTTCTTTTCAAGGATCCCCGGGGACCGATGATCCTGAGTATTTCCGCGGGCATGCAGGTCCTCGGCTCGATCATCCTCTGGAAGATCATTCACTTCGAAGTCTAACGGAAAGGAGGCAATCGATGATTTGGATACTCACCATCATTACGTTTCTAGCCACGATGTCTCTCGTGATTGCGCTCTTTTTCGCATTTTCCGCGAAGCAGATCGATGTTGCGGGCCGCGTTTCGCGATTTACCGGCGTTGCCGCGCCGGCGGCTGATACGAACTTCGCCGACCGGCAGTCGGAGAGGGTCCGTGACAGCCTGGCAAGTGTCGGGAAGCTGCTGCCCGCGCCTTCCGCCAAGCAGGCCTCGCGCACGCAGTTGCTGATGATCCGGGCCGGTTATCGCAGCCCGGAAGCGCTTCTCGCCATGCGTGGCATCAAGCTGCTTTTCCCGATAGGCCTTTTGGCGCTCGTGTTCTTCACGAAACTTTACCAGTTCAACGAAATCCTGGTGCCCATCTTCGCGTTGGCGCTGGGCTATCTGGCTCCGGACATGCTCCTTACCTGGCGGGTGAGAGCGCGCCAGGGGAAACTCCGCCGCGCCCTGCCCGACGCACTCGATCTGATGGTCATTTGCGTGGAAGCCGGATTGGGCTTGGACCAGGCGGTGGTGAAAGTATCGCAGGACATGCGCATCGCCCACCGTGAATTGAGCGATGAATTGCAGTGGGTCAACCTCGAGATGCGGGTGGGCAAAACGCGCATCGACGCGCTGCGTGAACTGGCACGCCGAACTGGACTTGACGATATCAAATCGCTGACCGCCATGCTCATTCAGACGGAGCGTTTCGGAACCAGCATCGCCCAGTCCCTGCGCGTGTTTTCCGACGATATGCGCATTAAGCGCCGGCAACGCGCGGAAGAGATGAGCGCGAAGACGACCGTCAAGATGGTGCCTGCGCTCGTGCTTTTCATCTTTCCCGCTTTGATGGTCGTAATCCTGGGACCAGCGGTTTTGTTGTTAATGAACCAATTGGGTCCGGCGCTGGGAAGGTAAAGCTCTACATCCGGCCTGCAGTTGACTTTACAAGTAACAAAGGAGAATGCGATGGACAACACTACCCTGATTCGAGTAATCGCCGGTGTTCTGGCGGTTGTCATTCTGTGCATCATCATTTGGCGTCGCAAACGGCAGTCTATCGAGTAGCGCGTTGGCGTGAGATCTCTGACGTCCCCCATGGAAGAGGTATGAATTGACGATGCCAATCGATGATCCGAAGAGAAAGTTCTATGTGTACAACAAGACACGTGAGACTTTCGTTGCGACCGAGGCGACTCTGGCCGACGATTATTTTCGTCGGCTCGTCGGCCTGCTTGGAAAGTCCAAGCGGTGGGCGAAACTGGGCCGCGGTCTTTGGATCATACCGTCCCGCGGAGTACATACGATTGGCATGCTCTTCCCGATTGACGTCATCTTTCTCAATAAAGAGAAAGAGGTCGTGCATCTTGAGGAGCACATTCGCCCTTTCCGCATATCCAGGGTTACGCTGAAGGCGACGAGTGTGCTGGAACTTCCGGTCCACACGATCTATCACTCTGGAACAAAAATAGGCGACCGCCTGGAGATCTCCCAAGCTCAATGAGCTCGTGATGCTACAGGAAACGGGAGTTGCCCAACCACTCTCCTCGCGCTCGGTGGCTCGAGTACCTGCGCGAAACCAGGTCGCGCATGCCCTCGTGATCGCAGCCCTGTGTGCCGCGCCAGCCTTGGTCTGCCTGCACATGGCCGTCATCACCGATCCGGACGTCTGGTGGCATCTTCGGGCGGGCGAGTGGATCGCGCAGCATCATGCCGTTCCTCACACCGACCCTTTTTCCTCCTTTTCGGGAGGCAAGCCGTGGGCCGCGTATAGCTGGCTCTACGATCTCCTGGTATTCCGTCTGTTCCAGCATGCCGGGCTGGTCGGCATCATGATCTACTCCACCATGCTGGTGGCCGCCATCACGGCTGCGCTTTTGCACATGGTGCAACGGTTGCAGTCCGACTTCACCATCGCTGTCCTCGTGATCTGCGGTGCATGGTGGGCGATGATGCCCCTCTACACCCCGCGGCCCTGGCTCATCACCGTGCTCCTGTTCGTGGTCGAGCTCGACATTCTGCTGCACGCGCGAAGGACCGGTAGCATACGGGAACTCCTGTGTCTCCCGCTTCTTTTCGCGCTCTGGGCGAACATCCATATCCAGTTCATCGATGGACTGCTGGTGCTCGGAATTGCGCTCCTCGAGACGGTGCTCGCGCGCTGGTGGACGGGACTACGAACCCGTCTCCGCCTGTCCTGGATTCTTCCCGTGTTCTTCGCCTGCATCCTGGCGCCTTTCCTCAATCCCTATGGCTGGAAAATCTATAGCATTGCGCACGACCTCGCCGCGCAGCCCGGCGTTCTCGACAAAATTACCGAGTTGCAGGCCATTACATTTCGCCTGAGTGCCAACTACCTGCTGTTGGGTCTAGCGTTTGGCGCGGCTTTTTCGTTGGGATGGATTCGTCGATTCGCCTTTTTTGAAACGGTGCTGCTGGCCTTCGCGATCATCGCTTCGTTTCGATCGCAACGCGACGTATGGATCCTGGCGGTATCTGCCAGCGCAATTTTGGCCGCGAACATCGTCACCTCGTTGAAGGATCCGCAACCCTCGCCGGTCTTTACTTTCCCTCTCGCCGCGGCGGTCGCCGTGCTCCTCGTGGCCCTGGGTTTCCGCGTGATGCATGTGGACAATGCTTTGCTCGAAAAGGTTCTCGCGAAGGACCTGCCACTCGCCGCAGTGAAGGAAGTGCAAGCGAAAGGCTACGCCGGCCCGCTGTATAACAACTACGATTGGGGCGGATTCTTTATCTGGTATCTGCGCATGCCGGTGAGCATCGACGGCCGCGCCGCGCTTCATGGCACCGAACGCATGGACCACGTCGCAGCTACGTGGAATGGCGAACCGGATTGGATCAAAGACCAGGATCTGCGCTCCGCCGGGCTGGTGATCGCACCGATCAAGGCGCCGCTGACCCAATTGTTGAGGATGGATTCCGGCTTCCACCTTGTATATCAAGACGGAATTTCCGCTGTTTTCATTTCGCAAAAACAGTTTGAACAGCGCTGAGCCGCTCGCCACGTGTTGGCGAAACAGGGAGCAGGAGTCGACTTTGCAGGAATGCCTCAACAGCGCAGGTAGGGCTTCCAACGCTCCGGCAAAATGCACGGTTGCATCCGCCACCGATGTCCGCTTTTAGCTTTTTTGCCTACGCGGTCGCGTTGGCGGCTTCCATCTCTGTATGGTTCATCGCCATTCGCGCTCCGCTTTGGCTGGACGAGACGAGTTCCTATTGGCAAATCAGCGGTGGATTCCGGCACATTGCCGCTCGGCAGGGAATTACCTTCGCCGCCCATTCGTATATTCTCTGGGCATTCTCGCTCATCCTGGGCAAGAGTGAAGTCGCACTACGTCTTCCAGAAGTTCTCGCGACCTTGGCCTCCGCCTATGTGCTCTATCGCATAGCCAGCGAGATGTTTGAAAAAGATGTTGCCCTGATCACGGTCGTGATCTTCTGCCTTCATCCCGTCCTGGTATTCGCCTCCATCGACGCGCGGCCTTATGCCTTCGGTCTATTGGCGATCAACTGCGCGATCCTGTGCCTGGTCCGCTTGCGCAACAGCGATTCGCTTGGGTGGGCTGCGGCTTTCGGCTTGTGCGCGGCATTCATCCCCTATTTCCACCTGTTGTTCTCGGTCATCTTGCTTCCGCTGCTGTGGTGTTTCGTCGCGTTTAAGATTCGAAACCCGCGGGTGCTCTGGCGACAGCTGGCAGTCGCGCTCATTACCTTTGCTTTGGCGGTATTGCCTGTCGTTTCGCGCTTCGGTTTGATGTTTCGCACCGGACACACGCTGATCGTCGAACATCCCCCGCACTTCTCGGCGTTGCTTCTGACGCTGGTCCCATCCTGGCCGTTGTTGACCTACGGCTTCTTCTTCATCATTGCCGTTGCCATCCGCAACCACAGCCCGGGTGTCTCGTCAGACTGGCGCTTGCTGATTTGCCTTTCTTTGGCCTTATTCCCCGTGATCGTCCTTTATGCGGTCAGCGTGACCACGCCGCTTCAGGTCTTTGTGGAACGCTATCGACTGGTTGCCGTCCCCGGAATTGCCCTGTGTTGGGGGTTCCTGGTGAGCGCAATTCATTCCAGAACGATACGTCTCATCTTCTGCCTGGTGGTTGTGGCCGCAGTCGTCTCCCTTAATTATGCGGACCCGCACTCCCGGCGCCACGGGTACACATGGAAGTATGCATTGCAGTTCGCAGAAAAGAATGCTTCCGCGGATGGGGCGCCGGTCGTCCTGTGCAGCGACTTTCCGCAATCCGCCTACCTGCCCATGCCGGTGGGAGACGCGGTGAAGGACAGCGCGATGTTCACGCCACTCAGCTATTACAAGCTGAGCGTTCCCGTTGTCGGCTTGCCGAGGGGATTGAATGAGGAAGCAAAGCGCGATGGACGCAACTTCCTGGACTCCGCAGTCCACCGCCGCTTCCTGGCCCTCGGATTCTGGCCGTCGCAGCCGGTATTGCATTGGATGAGCGAGAACGCTGCCGCCACCCACACGGTTCGTGAGTTGGGGAAGTTCGACAACATCACTGTCCTGGAATTCACACCACGAAACTAAGAGTACCTGTGACCCGTCCCCGTTTTGTGTCCAAAGATAAGACTTTCTCCGGATTTGTTTGCCCCGCAGTTGCTTCGTAGCGGGGATGGGGGTATGGGGCAAGCGGCTGGCGTTTGACCACTGCGCGATCTTCACCCGCGCACCGGCCAGGTCGGTGAACCAGTTCGCGTTGAATGTTTATGGTCCATTTTTCACTATTTCAATCCTCCATGCACGTAGCTGGACGCTGGGATTGACCATCGATCAGGCGTACTTTTCTGAACCCCGCGCCAGCGGTGAGCTTCCGGGAGTCTGTATGCCAAATGGGAAATTCGCCTTGTCGGACGAAGTATTCAGAACGAAACGGGAGGGGAGCGGCGCGGAGTCTTAAGCGTGACTTCCGCTGTTTCTTGTGCTCCGCCCGGCGCATTTTCATCGCCAACCCGATCCGACGTGGGCTTCGGCGCCCATCCGGCGGCCCGGCTTGCTTCCGCGGTAGGATTTCGTTGCAGTAGTCATCCCTTGAAGGGCGTTGATCGCGATGTCAAAAGGGGAGTTCATCGCGAACATGCCGAGAGAATCCCTTGCGTATCCATGGAAGCATTGTAAAGAGCCTGCCAGACGAACAAGAGCTCCACCGCTACTTTCGTATGTGGCTCGACCGCCATGGTGAAGACTCAGTTAATTTCATACCGGCTTTTTTCGCCTCGGGTTCGGTATTAATAACGAGAGGTTTTCCGGATCGGTTCTTCGCAGAGAAGTAGATCGTTCGCCCGTCGGCTGGCGAAGAGGAAACTTGCCAAGCTCGCGCCTTCGCTTTCCTAGCTCACGACGCCAGTACCGAAAGACTGGGTCCGAAGTTCGTCGAGATCTGCTGCCGTCGCAGCATGCGGAGGACGCGACCTCGGGGAACGCGAACTTTTTACCATTCTTTGCGAATGGGACGCTGCTTTGGGAGGGCGGCTCCTTGGCCGGTGGCCTGAGTACACAGCCGCGCTCTACAGTGATTTCTGAAAAAACAACTTTCGGATTCTAGTAGTGGGGTTGTTGGACAGCATCACCCGAGGGGAACTCGCGGAACACGTACATATGTACACACGTTCATGACGTACACACGTTCATCCTCTAACGATAGAAAGGAGTAACCAAAGTCTAGCTCATCAGCAGGTTATTTCATAAAATGAACCATCATATTTGGTCCGTAAATGTCTGTCTGGAGGTTGGCCTGTTGAAACTTCATAAGAAGCTCGACTCCGACGTGGGGGAATTCGCTGCTGAAGGAGAGTCGTATCGTTGTTCCACGAAAGAGGGTGGGCGTCGACGAGCATCTCGTCCCGGGAGCAAGAAGTTCGTCGCCGTCTCGGTGGGAGCACCAACCAAAAACCAACCCCCAATCTTGCGGAACTTGCAGCTGCGATTTCTACAATGGGTGGCAGCCGCTCGATTGGAGAAGGACACAAAGCGTTATTACCAAAACGGTTGTCGACTTTTGCAAGGTACGAAGCTGGCGGGCGTTCGTCTGGACAAGATTACCAGAGATGCTGTAGAAGCGCTCCGCTTTCCGGGCTCACCCTCAAATGCGAATAATGCGCTGCGCAGTTTGCGGCGGATGTTAAACAAGGCAAAGGAATGGCACCTGCTTCACGAGGTGCCACGTTTCCGTCTGTTCAAGGAGGAGGGTCGAGCGCTTTTATTAGATGATGACGCTGAGCGACGAGTCACGTCCGTTGCTCTGCAACCGCTCAGAGACATTGTGGTTATCATGCGGGACACGGGCATGCGCAATGCTCGTGAGTTGTACCGGTTGCGGGTAGAAAATGTACATTGGCATAGTGGCCTGATTTTCAATCCGAACAGCAAGACTGCAAAAGGGCGGCGCTTCATTCCCATGAGTGATCGGGTCGTGGCTATTTTCAAGAATCGATGTGCTGGACGTACCGAGGGCTGGGTATTCCCGTCTAAGCGGAAAGGGAAGCATATTACCGGCGGGCTGGTCAATAAGCAGTGGGTCGCGGCGCGAAAAGCAGCGGGTTTGCCGAAAGACTTGGTGCTTTACTGTGCTCGTCACGACTTCGGAACCTATCTGTTGCGTCGAACCGGTAATTTGAAGCTGGTGATGGATACCATGGGACACAGCGATATTCCCACCGCCATGAAGTATCAGCATCCTGAACTGACCATCGTGCGCGAGGTGCTCAACGCGCGCGACCGTGAAGAGATCGCCCGGCGAGGCTAGAGCTTTGGACTTTTTCTTGGCTGCCCCCCAGGGATTCGAACCCCGATATGCTGATCCAGAGTCAGCTGTCCTACCATTGAACGAGGGGGCAGCAGCGCCGATTTGGCTTCGGAACGCAGGCTCGTAGACTCGCATCCTGCGCATCTCTGATTCTATTGGCCTGCCTTGCAGCCGTCAACCGCAACGCGCCCAACGGTCCTTAGAGTCTGGCATCTCGCTTCCACCTCCTTCCATCCCACCACTAGGTCGCCAAACAAAATCACTGTGACCGCAAAAGTTCCTCCAGGAGGGGTTTGAATCCATGCGCAGATATTGCATTCTTGCGAGTACGTTCCTTATGACCGGTGGTCTGATGTTTGCCCAAGCGCCGGCCTCCGGTGCCGGCAGTAGCACCAACTCCGCCGCCGCTAGCACTTCCCAGGACACCGCCAAGCCAACCGCGGCGAAGAGCTCAACCAAGATGGATGATATGTTCGCGAAGAAGGCCGCGGAAGGCGGGATGGCGGAGGTCGAACTCGGAAAACTGGCGACCGACAAGGCCTCCAATCCCGAGGTGAAATCCTTCGGCGAACGTATGGTGAATGACCACACAAAGGCCAACGATGAACTCAAGGACGTCGCCGGCAAGGAAGGCATCCAGCTCCCAACCGACCTGAACGCCAAAGATAAAGCAGAAAAAGAACGGCTTTCGAAGCTTTCCGGCGCCGCCTTCGATCGCGCCTACATCAACCACATGGTCCTGGACCACAAGAAGGACGTCGCGGACTTCCAGAAGGAAGCGAGTACCGGCAAAGATGACGCGATCAAGAACTTTGCTTCGCAGACCCTGCCCACTTTGCAGGATCACCTGAAGCAGGCGCAGGACGCACAGAGCAAAGTGAAGGCCGGCGGCAAGACAACCAGCGCATCCGCGCAGTAAAGCGGATACGCAAGATAAAAGGTGCGGCTCTGCGCCGCGCCTTTTTCTTTTTGGAAATCACTTCCCAGATTTTCGGTTGTGCTCTGAATTTCGTTCCCCACCGCTGTGCCGGGATTTCCCAACCTTTATAATCAAGAGCTACCTGTTTTTATCGGGCGGCGAACTTTTACCGAATCGCATAACAGCTCTTCCTGGTTGCAAGCTTAGCAATGCGTTACGAATCGATGTGGCGCGACTCTCTAGCGCAGCCATCCCAGGTACTCCATTAAAGGACGGATATGTTCGACATTACTCTGATTCATGCACGCGAGATTCTTGATTCCCGCGGGAATCCTACGATTGAAGCGGAAGTTACTCTTTCGGGCGGCGCCACCGGGCGCGCAGCCGTTCCCAGTGGCGCCTCTACCGGCGAACACGAAGCCGTGGAACTGCGCGACGGCGATGACTCGCGCTACAAGGGCAAGGGCGTCCTCAAGGCCGTAGAAAACGTGGAAGGCGAGATCGCCCAGGCCCTCGGCGGCATGGATGCCAGCCAGCAACGTGACATCGACCTTCGCATGATCGACCTCGACGGCACCGAGAACAAAGGCCGTCTGGGTGCCAATGCCATCCTCTCGGTTTCCATGGCCGCCGCCCGCGCCGTTGCGAATCAGCTCGACATTCCGCTCTACCGCTATCTCGGCGGAATCAACGGCAACATCCTTCCGGTGCCGATGATGAACATTCTGAACGGCGGCGCCCATGCCGATAACAACGTCGATTTCCAGGAATTCATGGCCATGCCGGTCGGCGCCGAGAGCTTCGGCGAAGCCCTACGCTGGGGCGCGGAGGTCTTCCATACCCTCAAGGGTGTTCTCAAGAAGCGCGGCTACAACACCTCGGTCGGCGACGAAGGCGGTTTCGCTCCGTCTCTGAAATCCAACGTGGAAGCCATCGAAGTCATCCTCGAAGCCATCCAGCAGGCAGGATACACGCCCGGCGAGCAGGTCGCGATCGCCCTCGACCCCGCATCCAGCGAGTTCTTCAAAGATGGCAAGTACATCTTCAAGAAGTCCGACAAATCGGAAAAGACTTCGGAGCAGATGGTTCGCTTCTACTCCGATTGGGTCAACAAGTATCCCATCGTCTCCTTGGAAGACGGTCTTGCCGAGAACGATTGGGAGGGCTGGAAGCTGCTGACCGATGAGCTCGGCGACAAGATCCAGCTCGTCGGCGACGACATCTTCGTCACCAACCCGGAATTCCTGGCCCGTGCCATCGATACCGGCGTCGCCAACTCCATCCTTATTAAGTTGAACCAGATCGGCACCCTCAGCGAGACGCTCGACGCCATCGAAATGGCTCGCCGCAACGGCTACACGGCCGTGATCTCCCATCGTTCGGGCGAAACGGAAGATCCGTTCATCGCGGATCTGGCCGTTGGGACCGGGGCCGGACAGATCAAGACCGGCTCGGCCTCGCGTTCCGACCGCATCTCCAAATATAACCAGCTGCTCCGCATCGAAGAGCAGCTCGGCGCCGGGGCGCGCTTCCTGGGCTTGGGCGCGCTCAACTATGACGGGGACTTGAACGGTTAGGAATGTGCGTCCCATTCAGGATTACAGGCGGCCTTCGGGCCGCCTTTGCCGTTGCGGCAACTCTGGCGCCGCTCGCGTAAAATCGGAAGCCACCGAGGTCCTCTCATGAAACCCATCTTGGTTCTGCTTTCCGTCCTGCTTCTCGCCTGCACCGCCTGCCTGGGACAACAACCCGCTACCGACCAGCCCTCGCGCGACGAACTCATCAAGATGTTTGACGTTCTCCGTGTGCGCCAGCAGACCGAAAACATGATGGAAACCGTGCTCGCACAGATGAAACAGCAGTTGGAATCGGACATCCAGAAGCGTTACCCGAATCTCTCGCCCGAGGCGCGGGCCAAGCTTGAAGCGTCCATCAACGACGCAGTCAAGCTTTATCCCGTCAACGAAATGCTCGACGACCTCATTCCCGTCTACCAAAAGCATCTCGTCAAGGCCGACGTCGATGCCATCATCGGCTTTTATTCGTCCTCCGCCGGCCAGCACTTTCTCGACAAAATGCCTGCCATGACGGCCGAGGCGATGCAGACCATGATGACCAAGCTCCAGGTGCGTTCCGCCGAGTACGCCGATAAAGTCCAGAAGCAGGCCGACGAACTCTCCGAGCCGAAGAAGAATTAATCCCGATTCGCGTGGTGCAAAAAGTGCCAGGCGCAGCTCCGGAGGGCTCCCCCTTGTTATCTTTATAGAGGATTCGATACTGCTCTTTTAAGGAAGCCATGCCTACACCGAAACCTCTGGTCCTCATCATCCTCGATGGCTGGGGCTATGCGCCGCCCTCGAAGGCCAACGCGATCTCTCTCGCGCGCAAGCCCAACTACGACAAGCTTCTCTCCGAATATCCGAATACGTTGATCCACACCTCCGGACGCTATGTCGGCCTGCCGACGGGGCAGATGGGCAACAGCGAAGTCGGCCACCTCAATATCGGCGCCGGCCGCGTCGTTTACATGGACATCACCAAGATCGACCTGGCCATCGAGAACGGCACGTTCTTCAAGAACCAGGTGCTGCTCGATGGCATGAAGCATGCCGCGAATGGCCGCCAGCTTCACTTCTTCGGCCTGCTCTCCGACGGTGGCGTGCACTCGCACCAGAACCATCTCTACGCTCTGTTGCGCATGGCCAAGGAGAACGGCGTCGAGCGCGTCTTCGTGCACGCCTTCATGGATGGACGCGACACCCTGCCCACCAACGGAGCAAAGTACGTCGAGCAGCTCCAGCAGAAGATGCGCGAATACGGCATCGGCAAGATCGCCAGCGTCAGCGGCCGCTACTACGCCATGGATCGCGACAAGAAGTGGGAGCGCGAAAAACTTGCTTCCGATGCGATGGTGCACGGCCGTGGCGAAGGGGGCCGCTACAAGGACCCGGTGCAGGGAATCAAGGAGTCCTACAACAAAGATGTCACCGACGAGTTCATCCTGCCCTTCGTATGCGTTGACGAGAAGGACCAGCCCATCGGCCTGATTCGCGATGGCGACGCGTGCATCAACTTCAATTTCCGCGCCGATCGCGCCCGGCAGATCACCCGCGTACTCGCCCGCAACAGCGGCCTCACCAAGGATGGCGGCCGTGAACTCGATGCCGCCGACGCCCTCGATACGACGATCCCGCGCGACACCATTCCTCGCGACCTGCACTACGTCTGCATGACGCAATACGATCCGAAGTTCACCCTGCCGATCGTCATGCCGCCGGAGACGCTGACCCATATCCTCGCCAACGAAATGGCGGCGCTCAACATGCGAAATCTCCGCGTCGCGGAAACGGAGAAATATGCGCACGTCACCTATTTCTTCAACGGCGGCATCGAGAAGCCCTATCCCGGCGAAGAGCGCGAACTGGTACAGTCGCCCAAGGTGGCGACCTACGACCTGAAACCCGAGATGAGCGCCGCCGGCATCGCCGATGCGGTGGAACACGCGGTGGAGAAGGGTAACTTCGACGTGATCGTGGTCAACTTCGCCAACGCCGACATGGTCGGCCACAGCGGCAAGATCCCGCCGACCATCACCGCCGTCGAAACCGTGGATACTTGCCTGGGCCGCATCTACAACACCGTCCGACGCAAGGGCGGCGCCATGCTGATTACCGCCGATCACGGCAACGCCGAGCAGATGATCGATCCGGAGACCGGCGGCCCGCAGACCGCGCATACCACCAATCCTGTTCCATTTATTTACGTGGCGGACGACGCCGCCAAGCAATTCTCGCTGCGTCCGGATGGCGCCTTGCAGGACATCTCCCCGACCATGATGGGCATTCTCGGCATGCACCAGCCGAAGGAGATGACCGGCCACGACCTCCGCGTGCAACTCGCCGCGGTGAAGAAGTAGGTTTCGCATGAAGCTCGTCATCGCCATTCCGCACCGCTTCGCGCTCTGGGACGCTCCCGCCTGGTTCGCGGAGCGGCTGCGGGCAGAGTTTCCCAACTTGGAGGTCGTGCAGCTCTCCACCTATGAGAACCTCGAGCGCGAGATCGCCGACGCCGACATCGCACTCTGCCGCGAACTCAAGCCGAAGCAGGTGCGAGCCGCGCATAAACTTCAGTGGATCTACTCTGCCGCCGCTGCGGTGCATGCGCTGATGATCCCGGAGATCCGCAACAGCCAGATCATCGTGACCAACGCCAGCGCCGTTCACGGACCGGTTGTGGCCGAGCAGGCAATGGCCATGATCATGGCCATCGGGCGACGCTTCGATCTTGCCCTCAAGGCCCAGACTCGCCACCAGTGGCTGCAGGAGGAGATCTGGACCAGCGTACCGCCGCCGCGCGATATCGCGGGCTCGACGCTGGTCGTGGTCGGACTGGGACAGATTGGGACTCCGCTCGTGCATCATGCCAAGGCGCTCGGCATGCGGGTCCTCGCCGTGCGCGAGCATCCCGAGCGCGGAGCCGAGGGCGCGGATGCCGTGCACGCCACCGGCGATCTCACGCGCATCCTGCCCGAAGCAGACTTCGTCTTGCTCTGTGCTCCGGTAACCCCCTCCACCGAGCGCGCCTTCGGACGCGAACAGTTCGCGGCCATGAAGCCGGACGCCTACATCCTCAACGTCGGGCGCGGTGCGCTCATCGATGAGCCCGCGTTGATCGAAGCGTTGCGCGAGCATCGCATCGGCGGCGCCGCTCTTGACGTCACCACCGAAGAGCCGCTTCCCGCCGACTCGCCGCTCTGGGATCTCGACAACTGCATGATTACCCCGCACACCGCCGGAATTTCTCCGAAACTCTGGGAGCGCCAATACATCTACTTCACGGAGAATCTGCGGCGCTTCCTCGCAGGTCAACCGATGCTGGGTGTCGTGGACAAGGAAAGAGGCTACTGATGAGCAGCGCAAGCACGGTCACCGATGTGAGATATCCCATTGGCAAGTTCCACTACGTCGAACCGCGATCGCTGGAAGAGCGGACCGAGCTCCATAAGCAGACGATCGACGCAATCGCGGCGCTGCCTCGCGATTTCCGCCACGCGGTCAAAGACCTGACCGAGGCGCAACTCGATACGCCGTATCGCGAGGGTGGGTGGACGGTGCGGCAGTTGATCCACCATCTCCCCGACAGCCACATGAACGCCTATGTGCGCGTCAAGCTGGCGCTCACCGAAACCGATCCCGTGGTGAAGACTTATGAGGAGAAGTTGTGGGCCGAGATGCCGGATTCGCGCGAGACTCCGGTCGATGTCTCGCTCACCATGCTCGAAGCGCTGCACACCCGATGGGTTGTTCTTTTGCGCGGTATGAGGGAAGAGGAGTTCTCGCGGCGCTTCGTGCATCCGCAGCTTGGACCGATGGTGCTGGAAAAAGTACTCGCAATGTACGCCTGGCACGGAGCGCACCACACCGCGCACGTGACCGAATTGCGCAAGAGAATGGGTTGGTAAAAGCGCGACATCCGGCGGATAGCCGACAGCCGCTACACTTTAAAAATCTTCCGCGCTTCTTTTGTCGCCTCGTAAATCTGTTCGAAGCTGTCGATCGCGAACAGCACCGGTTGCAACTCATCGACTTTCACGTGCGTATCCAGCACTTCTTCCAGTGTGAAGTCGTGCACCTGGCATCCGCCCCGCACGATGTTGTCGCCTTCTTTCACCGAAGAAATCACGCCGCTGCCGTACATCTTCACTTCGCTTTTCTCACGGATCAGGCCGAACTCCACCGTGTACCAGAACAATCGTCCCAGCCGCTCCTGGTCGGCGTCGTTGTCGATCTGGCGGGCAATCTGCGCGAAGGCCTGCAGGTAATCGGCAAATACCTTGTACGCGTGCATTGGGACGTGCCCGAAGATGTCGTGAAAGATATCGGGCTCGGGTGTGTAGTCGAGCGAATCCGGCTTGCGAATATATGTCGTCACCGGGAACATGCGCGCCGCCAGCAGATCGAAAAATGTGCGTCCCGGCAGGAAGCCGCTCACCGGCAGCAGCATCCAGTTGGTGCGGGTCTGCAGTTTACGGTTGATGTCGTCGATCACCGGCATGCGTTCTGCACGCATCCCGAGCACCTGCAGGCCTTCGAGATACTCGCGGCAGGCGTGGGTGCTGAGCTGCTCCATGCGCTTCTCGTAAAGCGTCCTCCACGTGCCGTGCTCCACGTCCGTGTACTCGTCGTAGCGCTGGGTTACGACGTACTCGCCGGCATCGCCGGGCAATGTCATCGGGTGCGGCTGCATTCTCAAATCTCCCATTACTTAGACGCTTATCACGCCGTTTCCGGACGTCTCAGCGCCGGGGGCCGACCGCATATTAAAGGCGCCAACGCGCCGGCTGTCAAATGCCCCTGGGGCTATTCCTCCACCTTGAAGGTGTAGAGCTTGCCCTGGGAACCGGCGGCATTCCGCGATTCGATCGCGTCCGGCGGCAGCAGGCCATATTGGCCCTTGGCGAGGTGATCGAGCTTGATCGTGTAGGTGCGGGGAGCGACTTTTGTCCCCTCGAAACTGACCGTGTCGCGCGCCCCGCCGGAGACATGGAATACCCCCCCGGTCACGGTGCGGAACTCACGGTTGTCGGCGTTCTGATGAAGGCGCAAAAGCTGATACTCGGTCACCGCCACGCCGTCGGGCGTCACTACCAGGAACTCGATCGGCACCGCAAGGACCAGCGCGCTGCTGTTGCCGTTCAGGTGTCCGTTCAGGTCCTCCTTGATCACGCCGATGCTCACCGTGCTCTTCAGCACCCCGCCCGTTTTCCAGTTCACGATCTCCGGCAGAACGTCGTTCCACTTGTTGTGCCGCTTCACGTAGATGCCGGTTTCAGTAGGAAACTCGCCGGTAGGGACATTCGACGGAGCGCTCGGCGATACGTCGGCCAGCGGCGGCGTCGGCATCATGAAGCGAATGACCCGCTCGCTTACCGAATTCTGCTTCAGGCGCACAAGCTGATCCGGCGTGAGGTCGAAAGGCTGAGAGTTTTTCTTGATCTGCTCGATGATCATGTCGTCGCTCACCCCGGCGTTCGACATCTTGATCACGTCGCTGACCGTGACTTGGGCCCGGGCCGCTGGCGGCGGAGGAGGTGCCTCGCCGGTGACTTTTACCTGGGCGAATAAGGCAGAACTAAGCAGGAAAAGGGCACACCCAAGACGAAACAGCCTTCGCATCGCGAGGTCTCCGTGTCTGGCTTCGTAGTAGGGGAGTTTCGGCTGGAGTATAGCACCCGAGCAGCCGTTTTCAACGTGAGTTCCCCTTCCCCGTACCCTGCCGTATTCTCAGCAGCTTAGACGAGGAACGTTCGCAAAACCCTGATATTTCGTTGGATATTGCTCTTCCTCACGGCCAGCCCACCTCACCGCCTCCGTCATCCATAACTCTCTCTTGTCATCCAGAGGAGCGCAGCGACGTAGGGATCTGCGGTTTCTTCGGCTCCTCCAATCCAACTTTGCCTCCAAAAAAGCGGTAAAGGAAGATAAAGTAGCCCACCGCGAGAGCCATCCCGAAGCTCCACCAGATGAGGCCGACGCGCATCGCATAGGCGCCCGTGGCGGCGTTGTAGATCGTGATGTCGCGCGCAGGATCTGAGCTCGAGGGCAACAGGCTGGGATAAAGCGCCGCTGCCGCCCCTCCCAGCATGAAGACGACATAAGCGCACGACGCGAGGAAGGCAGCGCGTTCGCGCTTGCTCCGTTCGAAGAACCACATCCCCACCAGGCTCACCGCAACCGCCACCGGAAGGATGTAGGCGACCGGATGCTCCGAAAAGTTCTGCAGGGTACGCGGCCGAACCACCGCAGTGAGCGGAACTCCGAGAGCCGTGAGCACTACGAGTAGGGGAAGCAGACGACGGGCCAGCGTCCGGGCGCGCAGGTTGACTTCGCCCTCGGTTTTCAGCGCGACGTAATGGGCGCCATGCACCGTGAGGGCGACGAGCGCGAGCACGGCTGCCCCGCAGGTATACCAATCGAGGATGCCCGTGTTGGCGCCCGTCCGGAAGTTGGTCCAGAGCGGCTCGAAGAAGACGTACTGTTCATCCAGCGGCACGCCGCGCACGACGTTGGCAAGCGCAGCGCCGAAGAAGATAGCGAGAAGCGCGCTGGCGAAGGCAAAGAATCCGTCGAACAACGTACGCCAGACGTAGCTTTCGAGATGCATGCGGAACTCGATGCCTATGCCCCGCAGGATGAGCAGCCAGAGCACCGCGTTCAACGGCAGGTAGAAGCCGCTGAAGGCCGAGGCGTAGAGCAGAGGAAAGGCGAAGTAGAGTGTGCCTCCGGCAGCGATCAGCCAAACTTCGTTGCCGTCCCACACTGGGCCGATGGTCCGGACCACCGTGCGCCGCTCCTCTTCCGTGTGCGCAATCACGAGGTACAAGGCGCCCGCGCCGAGATCGAAGCCATCGAGCACGACATATGCGACCAGCATCAGGGCGACGAGAATGAACCAGGTGGTTTCCAATCGCTTCTCCTAGGCGGTGATGAGCGTCGCGTGGGAGCCGGGGCCATGCACGATTTCGCGCTGGCAGAGAAACAGGAACAGGATGGCGAGCACGGCATAAAGTCCCATGTAGCCGAGCAATGTAAACGTGCTGTTCCCGGCGTGGACGTTGGTGGAGTATCCCGCGCTGGTACGCATCAGGCCATAGACAAGCCACGGCTGCCGTCCCAACTCTGCCGTCAGCCATCCCGCAGTGTTTGCGATGTACGGAAACGGCAGGCAGAGCATGAGAATCCACAACATCCAGCGGCTCTGGAAGAGCCTGTGCCGCCACAGCAGCAAGGCGCTGACAACCATCACCGCAACGAAGATCGTACCGAGTCCCACCATGATGTGGTAGGCGAAATAAAGCAGGGGAATATTGGTAGGCCACTCGTCTTTCGGAAACGCATTCAGCCCTTTTACCTCGGCGGTGAAGGTGCCATAGATCAGGAAGCTGAGCACCTTGTTGGCGACGATCGGGTTATCGATGCGCCCGGATTCCTGGTCGGGCTGGCCGAGGATGACGATTGGCGCTCCTTTCTCGGTCTTGAAGAGTCCTTCCATCGCCGCGGTGGTGACCGGCTGCTGGCGCGCCATGTACTTGCCATGCAGGTCGCCGCTCGGAAAAATCTGCCACAACGACGCCAGCAGCCCGGCAATCACGCCGACCCGAACGAAAACCCGGGCGTGTTCCTCAAACTGTCGTGACAAGAGATAGTAGGCGCCGACCGCAGCCATGACGAAAGCCCCGGTGACCACCGCGCCGCTCATGTTGTGGACGTATTGAATCAGCGCCCACGGATTGGTCAGTAGCCCCCAGAAACTGGAGACACTGTAACCGCCATTGGGGAGCCGCACGTAAGCCACGGGATGCTGCATCCACGCGTCGGTAACGATGATGAAGAAGCCGGAGAGCCAGGAACCGAGAAATACCAGGAAGGCCGCCCACCAGTGTCCCCACTTGCTGAGTCGGCCCTCGCCAAAGAGAAAGAGTCCGAGAAACGCCGATTCCAGGAAAAACGAAAACGTCCCTTCCATGGCAAGCGGTTGGCCAATGACGCCGCCCGTGAGCCGCGAAAACTGTGCCCAGTTGGTGCCGAACTGAAATTCCATCGGGATGCCTGTGAGCACCCCGAGTGCGAAGTTGATGCCGAAAATCTTCGTCCAGAAGCGGGCGGCGTCGTTATAGATCTCTTTGCCGGTCCGCAGGGCAAGGCTTTTGAACACCACGATGAGCGGCGCCAGCCCCATCGTCAATTGCGGAAAAAGATAGTGGAAGGTAATGGTGAACGCGAAATGTATACGATGAAGAAACAGGGCGTCGTTCATTGGTCCACGCGTGGAGTTGGATGATAGGCCCACGGAAGGGATGGCCGGTAACTTATTTTCGGGATCTCTCCCAGCGCAAAAGTCCACTCCCGTCCCCGGTGACCACGAGCCGCCGGTTCCGGGTTATCCTGAGAATATGGCCGCACTGATTGACGCGATTAACGTAAAGCGAAAGATGTTTTTCGAGTTTGAAAATACGCCTTACCACTGCCTGGAAGCCGAGGTTTCCACCCCTACGGCGCGCGGGGCGCAAACCCTCGTCCGCCTGAAGATGAGGAACCTGCTCACCCGCGCCGTCTTCGACAAGACCTTCAAGGCCAGCGATAAGTTCAAGGAGCCGGATCTCGAAATCGTGCCTGCGTCGTTCCTCTATCGCGACGCCGATGGTTCCTACTTCATGGACCAGGAGAGCTTCGAGACCCATACCCTCACGGAAGACACGATCGGCGACGCACAAGACTTCTTGATCGAAGGTCTGATCGTCCAGTTGAGCAAGTACAACGGCAACCCGATCGGCATGGAGCTGCCGACGTTCGTCGAATTGGCGGTGAAGTACACCGAACCCGGCGCCCGCGACTCCGGGGCTGGCAGCGTAACAAAAGCAGCGACCCTCGAGACCGGCGTCGAGATCCGCGTGCCCCTGTTTATTAAGGAAGGCGAGCGCGTAAAGGTCTCGACCGAGACGCGCGAATTTGCCGGGCGCGCCTGAACGCCCTCAGCCCGGAATTCGCGGAACCTTCGGCACCGCGGGAGCGTACTAATCCCTAGCAGCGGTGTCGAATATCGTTTCCGAGGGTCGAATGGGCGTGCATCGGGTTTCGCGGCTCGCGTTGGTTGCTCTTGTTTTTGCATCTCTCAGCATTGCACCTCTTCTCCAGGCACAATCGGCATCGGCGGGCGTCGCCGGGAAGTGGGTTGGCGTCATGGATATCGTTGCTCCGGACGGAGCCGTCGACCCCGGCAACGCTTACTTCTCTTTCACCCAAAATGGAGACCATGTGGCCGGCGGCGCTGGAGACAGCGCTACCCACCTCAGCCCGGTATCGGGCGGAATTGTAACCGGAAGCGCGTTGTCTTTCGACGTGGTAGTGAATCCGCAACTCACGGTGAAATTCACTCTCACTCGCGAGGGCGACCATCTCAAGGGAAGCGCTACCGGTCTGCCCTCCGATGCCGGATCGAAGATCGTGGTGGATGTGGCGCGCGCGGATGACGCCTGGCACGGAGCCGCTGCGGTCGCGCACGCTCCCGACCGTTTGTTCGAGAACGTGGCCGAGCAGGACCGCCGCTTATTCGACGCCTACAACACCTGCGACTTGGCGACCATGGGCGCAATGGTCTCGGACGATCTCGAGTTCTATCACGACAAAACCGGCTTGGCGGTCGGCAAAGCGGTGTTTCTCGAGAGCATCAAGAACAACATTTGCGGGAAGGTGCACCGCACCCTGACCCCGGGAACGCTCGAAGTTCACCGGCTGAACCACTATGGCGCCGTCGAGATCGGAAGCCATCGCTTCGATCATCCCGGCCACGAAGACCAGGGCGTCGGCGAGGCAAAGTTCGTAACCATCTGGCAATTCAAAGACGGCACGTGGAAGGTCACCCGCGTCATCAGCTACGATCACGCGCCTGCGAAACAGTAGCCGCACGTTTCAAGCCGCGCATTTCTTCGGCTTCGATTTCGTTGCCATGCATCCAAAGATGCGCGGCTGAACCCGGTTGTTGGCGCTAGGCGTTGAATCCTGGCCGCAAGAAAAGGCGAGGCGAAGTCCGCGGGTCCGAGAAGTCTGCATCCTTCGGGGCGATTTACGACGGAGCGAGACCCACAAGTCGCCGGAACTCCGGCTCATCGCGCAGGCAATCGAGGTCGGAATCGTTCGCCGCCCACGTAGGATTGCCGTAGCCATTTTCAAAAGCCTTCTTGAGCGCCTCGAGCGCTTCCGGCTTTCTGCTGAGTACGCCGTAAGTGCAAGCGGCATTGTAGAGCGTGTTGGGATCCTGCGGCCGAAGGGCGACCGCAGTTCGCAGGTGGGTGATCGCATCATCCACGTCCTGCCCGGTGCGCGCCAGCGTCGAAGCCAGCAGGATGCGGGCTCGCACGTCTTCCGGGACATGCTCCAGCTGCTGCCTTAGGACCTCGATCATACGCAGATCCAGCTCGAACGCTTCCTTCTTCCGTCCCAGCTTGTTCAGCGCATTTGTGTAAGGAATGTACGTGTTGTAGTCATCGCCATTCGTTTCCAGGGCGCGGGCCGTAAGAGCCGCCGCTTCCTCGAAACGCCCGGCGGCGAAATAGGCCCGTCCCAGGATGTTCCAGGAGCCTTCGCAATCAGGCTTCCGCTCGATGGCGCGCTGCGCGAGCAGTGCTGCCTCTTCGTATTTCTTCTGCGCGTAACAGATGCGAGCCCGCGAGATGAGCACCTCGGGAAGGTCGGGCGCCAGTGCAGTCGCCCGGTCGCAGGCGGCAAGGCCCCGCTCGATCCACTTCTGGTTCTGCTCCCGCAGCTCGAAGATCAGCCCGCAGAGGTGCGCGATGCCGGCATACGCCAGCCCGAAACTTGTGTCGAGTTGAATCGCCTGCTCGAACATCTGCAAGGCGTAATCCATGTTCTCGCGGCGGGTATAGCTCTTTCCGCGAAGATAGAAATCATAGGCCTGCGGACTTTCCGTCGGCTTGCGCGCGATCGTCTTTTCTTCCTGCGGCGTCAGCGTTATGCGAAGCGCCTGCGCGATACTGCGCGCGATTTCCTCCTGGATGGCGAAGACGTCTTCCAGTTGCCGGTCGTAGCGCTCCGCCCATACCGAGTGGCGGGTGGAAGCCTCCACCAGTTGTGCGGTAATGCGCACCCGGTTGCCGGCGCGGCGAATCGATCCTTCGAGCACGAAGGCAGCTCCCAGTTTCTGCGCCACCTGCTGCACCGTCACCGGTTTATCGCGGAAGGCAAGCATTTCGGAACGCGGAAAAATCTCCAGCTGCGCAATTTTCGAAAGCTCGGTCACCACATCTTCCGTGATTCCATCGCGAAAATATTCGTCCTCTTTCGAACCGCTCTGGTTCTCGAAATAAAGCACGGCCACCGACTTCTGGTGCGTGGCGGCGGGGGCTGCCGCTGCCGCTGCGGTCTTTCCCGCCGAAGACTGGCGGCCGGATTCTATGTCGCGCTTCAGCCGCTTCAGGTCGGCACGCAACTCGGCAGCCGTCTGGCAGCGCAGGTCGCGGTCCTTCTCCATCGTCTTGCTCAGGATGGTCTCGAAGGCCAGCGGCAGCCGCGGATTGATCTCGTTCGCCGCCGGTGGCGTGCTGTGCAGGATGCCGTCGAAAATCACCGCCGAGGTGGAACCGGAAAAGGGAATCGCCCCGGTCGCCATTTCGTAAAGTACGACCCCGAGCGAAAACAAATCGGAACGCGCATCCAGCTCCTCGCCGCGCGCCTGTTCGGGAGACATGTAGGCCACCGTCCCCAGCGAGCTACCCGGACTGGTGAGCTGTTCATCGGCAACCGCGGGCGCCCCCAGCGTGGCGCCGATGGTCTCGGCTCCCGCCGAAGTCCCGAGCGCCCGGCTGACCTTCGCCAGTCCGAAATCGAGGATCTTCGCCTGTCCCCGTTCGACCAGAAAGATGTTGGCGGGCTTGATGTCGCGATGCACGATGCCCTTCGCATGGGCCGCGTCGAGGCCATTCGTAATCTGAATGCCCAGCTCCAGCAGCTCCGAGATCTCGATCGGCTTCCCCACGATGCGGTGCTTGAGGGTCTCTCCTTCGAGCAGCTCCATCGCGATAAAGGGCCTGCTTTCAAATTCGCCGATGTCGTAAATCGTGCAGATATTCGGATGGTTCAGCGCCGACGCCGAACGCGCTTCGCGTCGAAATCGCTCGATCGCCTGCGGGTCGTGCGAGATGTCGTCAGGCAGAAACTTCAGCGCAACGCTGCGGCCAAGACGCGAGTCCGTGGCCTTGTACACCACGCCCATCCCGCCTCCCCCAAGTTTGTCGACGACGGAATAATGCGAGATGGTTCGGCCGAGCATTGCGGAAGTACTTGCCATAGGGCCATGGATCATACCTTTGTTGCCGCCGGGAGGCAATGGGCAGGCAGACGGCCCGTGCAGTCTCCGCCCGACGCATCTCGCCTCACCCGCGCTTAGATCGGTTCTGCATTCGTCTTCTGGGCGTCGCCCTCATTGCTCGGAGCCCCGTCGAGCGGCTTGCCAGGCTCATACGCGAACTTCCGGTACTTCGAGCCGACTTTGCGAATCGTGTCGTGCCAGCCGTTGTCCCAGCTCACGTGGACCTCGCCGTTCACGTACGCCCACGTGCCGTGCCCGCCGGACTCGACATTGTTGGTCGCCTCGCCATTCTCCTGCAAGTCGAAAATGTAGGTATGCCCCTGCCCGTCGCCCACCGTCCACTTGCCGACGAAGTGATGCCGTCCCGGCAGATCGATGCGACTCGCACTCTTGGCGCCCGGCGAGGACTTGAACTCGATCTGCCGGATGTCCGCCAGAGAAAAGGTCTGCTGCCGCCCGTCTTTGAAGGTGATCACGATCGAGTCGGCATTGTCTTCCGCCGCCGCCCGCGCCACTCCCGCCACGCTCCCAACCGCCAGCCACAACAGCCCGGCCGCCACCCATCCTCGATATCCCTTGACCATTACCTTCCTCCGCAGACAGCCTTAGACACTACCACTTGGCAGGGGAACGGGAAAGAGAAGGGAATCGCTCGGCGTGACTTAACAATCGTCATCCTAAGCGAAGGATCTTGCGTTGAATTCTTGGGGTGCTTGGGGTGCCCCATTTCTCGCGTTTTTTGCGAGAAGTGGGAAATTCTTGGGGTGCCCCATTTCTCGCGCCTTTTGCGAGAAGTGGGGAATTCTTGGGGTGCCCCATTTCTCGCGTTTTTTGCGAGAAGTGGGAAATCCGCTATAGTCTTTCCCGCAACGGAGACGACGATGAAAGCTTCTGTGTTTTGCGCCGCCAGCCTGGACGGCTTTATCGCCCGGGCCGACGATTCCCTCGATTGGCTCGACCCGTTCACCGAGCCCCATGGCTATGACGAGTTCATCGCCACCGTCGACGCCATCGTCATCGGCCGCCGCACCTTCGACATCGTCCTCGGCTTCGGCGGCTGGTTCTATACCAAGCCCGTCTTCGTGCTCAGCTCGACGCTCAAAACCTTGCGCGTCCCCGAAGGCGCCGCCTGCGAGCTCCTCTCCGGCGCCCCGCAGGCGATCGTTGAAAAGCTCGAGGCCCGTGGCTTCCACCACCTCTACGTCGATGGCGGCATCGTCATCCAGCAATTCCTCCATGCCGGCCTCATCGACCGCATGACCATCACCCGCATCCCCACCCTCCTCGGCTCAGGCATCCCTCTCTTCGGCCCGCTGGAGCGCGAGGTCCGCCTCAAACACATCACGACCCGATCCTTTCCCAGTGGCATGGTGCAGAGCGAGTACGAGGTCGCGATGGGCAGCTAGCCCACATCTACTTCCACCGCTTGGGTGCCCCATTTCTCGCCGGGTGCCGGGTGCCCCATTTCTCGCGCTTTTTGCGAGAAGTGGGCAAGTGGATCTCCGAACCCACGAACCATCCGCCGGTGCCCCATCTCTCGCCGTGTCCGAGACAGGGGTATGTCTAAGTCTTCCAGAAGGGTTGAGCTAGATCCCGATTCCAGGGGTGCCCCATTTCTCGCGCTTTTTGCGAGAAGTGGGGAAGTGGATCTCCGAACCCACGAACCATCCGCCGAGTGCTCCATCTCTCGCCATGTCCAAGACATGGGTATGTCTAAGTCTTCCAGAAGGGGTGAGCTAGATCCCGATTCCAGGGGTGCCCCATTTCTCGCGCTTTTTGCGAGAAGTGGGGAAGTGGATCTCCGAACCCACGAACCTCGATCCGCCGTGCCCCATCTCTCGCCATGTCCAAGACATGGGTATGTCTAAGTCTTCCAGAAGGGGTGAGCTAGATCCCGATTCAAGGGTGCCCCATTTCTCGCGCCTTTTGCGAGAAGTGGGGAAGTGGATCTCCGAACCCACGAACCTCGATCCGCTTCAACGTCAACATCGACCAGTCATTCACCCGCACCGGTCCGGTCTCGCCGAAGGCGTAGCTACGAAAGCTGCTCCACTTCCACTCTTCGGGATGCTCCACCAATCCGCGTTGTACCGGGTTGCGATGGAGGTACCGTAGCTTTTCCACCCGCTTCTCCGCGCTCCACACGTTGAAATCGTAAAAGCGCCGTTGCCAGAAGCGTTGCCGGGGTCGCGGCGGAAGAGCACTTGTTTTCGATCGCGGCCCTCGCACGGATGGAAAGAGCCGCTGCACCAGGCCCAACTTCAACGCCTGCACGACCACCGACGGAGTCCCTCTCTCCGGTTCACTGATCAGCAGATGAATGTGTTCCGGCATAACTACATAGCCAACCACGACAAACCCGTATCTCTGGCGAACGTCCTCCAAGACGCGCAGCAGCATATCCCGGCGAAGGGAAGAGTCAAGCAACGGCGCCCGCCGATAGCAACTGGCGGTGATGAAGTGCAGATGTCCTGCGCCGTATCTACGCTCCAGCCCAGTCGGCATGCCTAATAGTTTAGGTAGCTATCGCAAGAGTGTCTGTGATCATCCGGAACGTCCCCACTTCTCGCAAAGACGCCGGGTGCCCCATTTCTCGCCGGCTGATCTCCCGGTGTCCAGACATGGGGACGTCTGTCTTCAGAGGGGGAGTAGATCCCGCCAGGGGTGCCCCATTTCTCGCGCTTTTTGCGAGAAGTGGGGAAGTGGATCTCCGAACCCACGAACCTCGATCCGCTTCAACCTCAAACCGACCAATCATTCACCCGGCGGGTGGCCCACATTTGTTCTTAACGCTTCGGGTGCCCCATTTCTCGCGGTTTTTGCGAGAAGTGGGGAAGTGGATCTCCGAACCTACGAGGCTCGATTGGGTTCGACTTCAGCCGGGGCCAATCGTTTACCCATTCCGGAGCGCACGCCGAAGGCGTAGCTACGAAAGCTGCTCCACTTCCACTCCTCTGGAGGCTCGGCCCACCCGCGTCGCCCCGGGTTCTGATGGATGTTCCGTCCTTCTCAGGGCTTGTTTACCACGTTGCACTGGAACGCATCCCGCAAAGCAAGCAGAGCCATCAATTCTGAATTGATCTGGAGCGCCTGTGGATGATCTCTCCCCCACTGAATGACGATCCTCAGCGCTTGTAAATTCGATATTGGACCCTGGGGATAGCACGGAAAGTATTTGTCACGAATCTCCGAATCCTTTGACATGATCGCGAAAGCTGCGAAATAGGCTGACTGAACTCCCTGTATATAGCCAATGCAGAAGTAAGCGTCCCCCTGGTCGGCCGCCTTAATCGGGATGTCGGAGTCGTAAAGGTTCAGCACCGGCGTGCAGCGTCGAAGGAAGTCGTTCCCATCACCGAGGATGCGTTCCTGCGCATGAGCAGCCAAAGCAGTGAGGAAGGATACGATAACAATGAACCGAACGAAGTGCCTCATGCGCGAATTGTAATCATCGCAACGCAATGCGTATGTGATCTAAGCGGCGCTGGCCACGGGGTGACCTGCTGCGATACTTCCGTGGGAGCAGGTGCCGCGATGGGAAATTTCCTGGATTTGTCCTCGCCTCCGAACTTCTAAACTTCATCCCCTGAACGTGGGACTCGCGAAATGCACTTTTTCACTGTTTTTGACGCGTTTTGCGCACTTTTTCGCTCGTTTTTGACCCTCAAATTCACCCCCCATAAATTTACCCGGAAATGCGAAAACCCCGCATGGATAGCGGGGTTTTCGCTGTTTCTAACGTTTCTTGCGAAACGCGGTTTTTAGTACATGCCGCCCATGCCGCCGCCACCGCCGTGGCCGCCTGCGGGTTCCTTCTTCTCCTCGGCGATCTCGGAGATGAGGGCTTCCGTCGTCAGCATCAGGCCAGCGATCGAGCCGGCGTTCTGCAGCGCGGTGCGGGTTACCTTGGTCGGGTCGATGACGCCGGCCTTGACCAGGTCAACGTACTCGCCCGTCTGGGCGTTGTAGCCGTAGTGCGGGTCTTTGCTGTCGCGGATCTTGCCGACAACAATCGCGCCTTCTTCGCCGGCGTTGCCGACGATCTGGCGGAGAGGCTCTTCGAGCGCGCGCTTGATAATGTTGGCGCCGATGCCTTCGTCACCCGTGAGCTTCAGGGCGTCAACGGCTTCTACGCAACGGACGAGCGCTACGCCGCCACCCGGGACGATGCCTTCTTCCACGGCAGCGCGGGTCGCATGCATGGCGTCTTCCACGCGAGCTTTCTTTTCCTTCATTTCAGTCTCGGTAGCTGCGCCGACCTTGATCACCGCAACGCCGCCGACGAGCTTGGCCAGGCGTTCCTGGAGCTTCTCGCGGTCGTAGTCGCTGGTGGTCTTGTCGATCTGGCTGCGAATTTCCTTCACGCGGCCTTCGATCTCGGACGACTTGCCCTTGCCTTCGACGATGGTGGTGTTGTCCTTGTCGATGGTGACCTTCTTGGCGGAGCCGAGGTCTTCCATCTTCACGTTCTCGAGCTTGATGCCCAAGTCTTCGGTGATGGCCTTGCCCCCGGTGAGGATGGCGATGTCCTGCAGCATGGCTTTGCGGCGATCGCCGAAGCCAGGCGCCTTCACGGCAGCGACGTTCAGGGTGCCGCGCAGCTTGTTGACAACCAACGTAGCCAGCGCTTCGCCTTCGACGTCTTCCGCAATGATGACCAGCGGACGGCCGCCCTTGGCGATCTGCTCGAGCAGCGGGAGCAGGTCCTTCATCGAAGAAACTTTCTTCTCGTGGATGAGGATGTAGGGGTTCTCGAGCACGGCTTCCATGCGCTCGGGATCGGTGACGAAGTACGGGGAGAGATAGCCGCGGTCGAACTGCATGCCTTCGACGACCTCGAGCTGGGTCTCCATGGTCTTCGACTCTTCCACCGTGATGACGCCGTCTTTGCCGACCTTCTTCATCGCTTCCGCGATGATCTTGCCGATGGTCTCATCGTTGTTGGCGGAGATGGTGCCAACCTGGGCGATCATCTCGCCGGTGACGGGCTTGCTGAACTTGTCGAGGGCGCCGTTGATGCGGTTGCCTTCGGCGTCATTGGAGCCGCAGATGGCGGTGACGGCCTTGTCGATGCCGCGCTTGAGGGCCATGGGGTTGGAACCGGCGGCGACGTTCTTCACGCCTTCGCGGTAGATGGCCTGGGCGAGAACGGTGGCGGTCGTGGTGCCGTCGCCGGCGATGTCGCTGGTCTTGCTGGCGACTTCTTTCACCATCTGGGCGCCCATGTTCTCCATGGTGTCCTTCAACTCAATTTCCTTGGCGACGGTGACGCCGTCCTTGGTAATGAGCGGGGAACCGAATTTCTTGTCGATAACGACGTTGCGGCCCTTGGGGCCAAGAGTGACTTTTACTGCATCGGCGAGAACGTTTACGCCGCGCAGAATCGACTGGCGGGATTCTTCGCCGTGGACGATTTGCTTTGCCATTTTTCGAAATCTCCTATTCGTGAAGCTATTGCAGAGGCTAATGCCCTGCAGAAAATTTTGCTTTCGGCACTAAAGCCGCGCCCTGACACCGGTCTCGGCCAACCTGTGCATCCCTGCAGCGGGTAGGGGTCCTTCGACCTGACGCTCTCGCGTTCTCGCTCAGGATGACAAGGCTCGACAGTTATTTGTCGAGGATGCCGAGGACTTCTTCTTCGCGCATGATCAGGAACAGGTCGCCATCGATGGTGATTTCCGTTCCGGCGTACTTGCCGAAGAGGACACGGTTGCCGGCCTTCACTTGCAGGGGAGTAATTTCACCCTTTTCGTTCTGCTTGCCCTTGCCGACGGCGATGACTTCGCCTTCCTGCGGTTTGTCTTTGGCGGAGTCGGGAATAATGATGCCGCCACGAGAGGTCTCAGCTTCCTCTACACGACGAACCACGATGCGGTCGTACAGCGGAACCAGCTTAGTTGCGACTGCAGTTGCCATTGCTTGGAACTCCTTTCGAATTTTGCTCACTTGGTAATCGATAGCCTCGGCGCCAACCGGGGCAAGAACTCTAAATGACCGGAGAGATTCCGGGATCAATGCGGTGAGTGCCGGGACGGTTCTCAGCAGAGCTGCTGCTAGCACTCAGCATCACCGAGTGCCAAGTGTAGTGCGAATCGGCAGTGGATGTCAAGTACGTCGATCTAAATATGAGTGGGTTTAACTCAATGTTTACTTGGATTAACTGATTCTAATGGGGATATTGGGAATTTCTAAAGGAGGGAAACGAATTGCCGAAGGGGAGAGTGAGCAATGGGAGGGCGGCTGGAACCCAGTCGTTGGGGACGGCAGTGCCCTGGACCCGTGGGTCTTGTGAAGCTGGCGCTCTTCTGGAGGTTCGATTCTAAGCTGCTGAACAAAAAGGCACTTGGAGGATCGAATCGAGGAAGAGCGGCACCTAGGGCTGGCAACGGGAGCTTTCTCCCATTTCTCTAACTCGCTGCGAGATCACACGGGTGGGCGATCGATCTCGCGGCGAGGAATTCTTCGGCCCGAGGTGATGCGGTGAAGGCTCAGGTTGTAAGTCGCAAGCCGGCGATTTTAATTTCAGGAATGGCGGCCATCCTTTCGCTTTCCATTTGTTCCATCGCGGAAAACCTTCCTGTTCCTACCTCGGCAATGACTGCGGAGGCAGAAGCGGGATTGGCGGATGCGGTCGCGGCTCTGCCCGATGGAGCACCGGTGCTGATCACACCCAGGGTGAAGCCGCCAGTGATGGCGAAGGCGCCGATGTCGAAGGAGATGAGGCGGCTGGCTGCGAAGTATGACGTGACAAAGATTGGAGACCGCGGCATCGGGAAGGGAATGAACTTCTATTCCATAGATCGAGAGATGGACATGGGCCGCGAGATTTCGGAAGAGGCGGAGCAAGAGTTGCGGATCGTGGGAGATCCCGTGGTGAGCGAGTACGTGAACCGGCTGGGGCAGAACCTGGTGCGCAACTCCGATGCGAAGGTGCCGTTCACGATCAAGGTGGTGAATTCGGACGAGGTGAACGCGTTTGCGTTGCCGGGCGGATATTTCTACGTGGACACCGGGCTAATCCTGGCCGCCGAGAATGAAGCCGAGCTAGCGGGGGTAATGGCGCACGAGATTGCGCATGTGGCGGCGCGTCATGCGACGCACAACATGAGCCGTCGCGATCTGTTCAATCTCTGTACCCTGCCTGCGGTGTTCGTAGCAGGGCCGGTTGGGCTGGCAGTGCGGGAGGCGACGGAGGTTGCCTTGCCGATGGAGTTCATGAAGTTCTCGCGGGATGCTGAACGGGAGGCGGACCTGCTGGGGATGCAATACGCGTATGCGACGGGTTACGATCCGGCGGCGATGGTGAGCTTCTTCGAAAGGATGGAAGCGCTGGAAAAAAAGAAGAAAGGCTTTGTCGCGCGCGCCTTCGATTCCCATCCCATGACGGCAGAGCGAGTGCGGCGGGCGCAGGAGGAGATGCGGTCGATGCTCCCGGCAAAAGACGACTACGTGGTGACGACCAGCGAGTTTAACGATGTGAAGGCCCGGTTGACAGCGCTCGTTAGCCACCACGGGATCGAAGAGGAACGCAGTGACAGGCCCCAGCTACGAAAAACCGGCACGGAGGACGAGCGGCCTACGTTGAAGCGGGCGGGGAATTGAATACTGAAGAGAGGGCTCACCCCGGCTTGACGCTCCGGACCGATTTATGGCGTGTGCGGCAGCTGGGGAGCGGAAAAGGGGGATTTCGGCGCGGCTCGCGATATTGCCGTCCACTCTCGCTTCGGGAGCGCGGGTGCGGGGTTACAATATGGGGGTCCTATGAAGAAGATTCTGCTCCTCGTGATTGCGCTGTCATTGCCGCTTACGCTGGCCTTCGCCGATAAGAAGAAAGAAGAAGACGACCAACAGTCCGACGTAAAGTTCCAGGTGCTGAAGGCGGACAATGGCAAGCCAGTGCGCAATGCTGCCGTCATCCTGCATCCCGTGGGGAGTGATGGGCACCAGTCACGGCGCGGTTCGGAGTTAAAGACGAACGCGGAAGGGAGCACCGAGATTGCCGTGCCCTACGGAAAAGTGCGCATCCAGGTGATCGCGCCGGGGTTCCAGACCTACGGCGAGGATTTTGAACTCACCGAGCCGAACAAGACGATCGTCATCAAACTGAACCGGCCGGGCGAGCAGTATTCCATCTACAAGTAGCTTACCAGCACCCCTGATCTGCCTTGCATCTCAAGCTGACAATGCATTCTGAAGATGTTTTGATTGTTGGCGGAGGTGTGGCCGGGCTGGCGGCAGCCGCCGAATTGCATGAGGCCGGGGTGCGGGTGCGCATTCTCGAGGCGCGCGAACGGCTTGGCGGCCGCGCCTGGTCGATCGAAGCCGAAGGATCCGAGCCTGCGATCGAACTTGGGGCGGAGTTCATTCACGGAAAGCCTCCTGAACTTTTTTCCATTGCAGAGCAGGCCACGCTGAACCTCATCGAGTTAGGCGGCGAGAATTTCGCCTCTCACGGTTCGACGATCAAGCCTCTCGACTTTTTTCGCCAAAGTGAATCTGTGCTGGAAAAGATGGATGAGCGCGGTCCCGACCGCTCGTTCCTGAAATTCGTACGCGAACAGATCGGCGAGGACAAGCCTGAGAGCCTGGAGTGGGCCCTCCGTTATGTGCGCGGCTTTCATGCCGCCGATCCGGGAATGATCAGCGTTCATGCGATGGTGCGGGAGGCGAAGGCGGAAGAGGCGATCGAGGGCGACAGGCAGTTCCGGCCGGCGAGAGGATATGCCGCTCTGCTTGCGTGGTACCAGCGGCGGCTGGCGGGCGCGCTGGTAGAACTCGAGACGGTGGTGAAAGACGTTCGCTGGAGTCGCGACGGAGCCGGGATTCTGGCGACGCAAGCGGGCCGCGAGGTCTTATTTCAAGGGAGAAAAGCGATCGTAACCCTGCCGCTCGGGGTGTTGCAGGCTGGGGATGTGACATTCGATCCTGCGCTGCCCCAGAAGCAGGAGGCGGCGAGCCGCCTCGCGATGGGAAAAGTGGTCCGTGTCACGCTGCAGTTTCGCGATCGCTTCTGGACGAAACGAAAAGCAGGTCTGCCGGATCTCGAGAAGATGCACTTCCTGATGGCCGACGATGCGCATTTTCCAACGTGGTGGACGATCTACCCAATAAAAGCTCCGCTGCTGGTGGGATGGGCGCCTGACCTGTACGCAGAAAGCCTCCGCGGAAAGTCGCTGGACGAAGTCGTGAGGCAGGCGTGCGAAGCGCTGGCACATGCGCTGCCGCAGTACAGGGAAGAGATTCGTGCTGGCATGGTTTCGGGATTCACCCATGATTGGCAAGCGGATCCGTTTTCTCGTGGGGCTTACAGTTACGTGAAGGCCGGAGGTCTTGGGGCGCAGGAAGCATTGGGGGCGCCGGTGGAGAATACGTTGTTTTTCGCCGGTGAAGCGACGGAGTCGAAGGGGCATCACGCGACCGTGCATGGCGCAATCGCAACCGGATTGCGCGCCGCGGAAGAAGTGAAATCGAGTTTGCGGCGGTGAATGCGGTTCTGTGTACGACCCGGAGTGTCGTATCGTGACCGGGGTGCCGTCCGCTAAAGCGGACTTTCTCCAATGGTGCAGATAACCCAGCGCTCACGCGCTGGGCTATTCACTGGCGCCCGCTTTGCGGGCTGGCGCATTGCCTCCACGAACTGTCCCGTGATGATGATAGAGATCAGCTACCACCTTCGCTTTGAAAATCTAAGTGTTGACTTTGGGAATTACGTACACCGCTGTGCCATAGGCGAGGACTTCGGTGACGCCTTGCATGACCTCGGTGGCATCATAGCGGGCGCCGATGACGGCGTTGGCTCCGAGTTGCGCGGCGTGCTGGGTCATGAGGTCGAAGGCTTCGTTGCGGGTTCTTTCGCAGAGTTCGGTAAGGATGGTGATGTTGCCGCCGACGATGGTTTGCAGGCTGGCGCCAATCGAGCCGAGGATGGAGCGCGAGCGCACCACGATGCCGCGCACAATACCAAGATTCTTCACGATCACGAATTCGTCGAGTTCAAAGGCAGTGGTGACCATGTTGTGGGCGACGATGCCACGCGGCGGTGCGCTGGCTGTGCTGGACATAGTGCAGATCTCCTGAAATGAGTTTCGAGCGCCAGTGTACGTCAGTTGGTTGCGGCTTTTGCAGGAGAAGTGCAGGTGTTCGGATATTACTTCCCGCTCTTCTGCTCGCGTTCGAGGAGAGCTCGCTTGCGCTCGACGCCCCAGCGATAACCTGCAAGATCGCCGGAGGTGGCGACCACACGGTGGCAGGGGATTGCAATGGCCACGCGGTTGGAGGCGCAAGCCCGGGCAACGGCACGCGATCCATTCGGATTTCCGAGCCTGGAGGCAAGTTTCCCGTACGAAACGATCTCACCCGGTTTGGTTTCCCGCAGCAACTGCCAGACCTTGGCTTGGAAGGCGGTTGCGTGGATATCAATGGGAATCGATGTGAGGAATTCGTTGCCGGCGATGTGGCTTTCGACGGCGTCGAGGTAGGTGGCGACCCTGGAGTTATCGCGCGAAATCTCGGCGGCGTGAAATTCTTCGCGAAGGCTGGATTCGAGTTTTTGCGGATCGTCGCCGAAGCTGATAGTGCAGACACCCTTCCCGGTGGCGGCGGCGAGGATGTAGCCGAACGACGATTTGCGAACGCCAAAATGAATGGTGGCACCGCGGCCGCCGCGGCCATAACTGGCGGGTGTCATGCCCAGGACGGCGTCCGATTTCTCATAGAGGCGGCTCGCTGAGCCGAAACCGGCGTCATACATAGAACCAGTGACATTGCCGGACTTCTTCACCTTTTGCTTGAAGTCTTCGACCTGTGCGCTGGCGAGATATTCGCGAAGGGTCACACCGAGGACGCTGCGGAAGATTTCATTCAGCCGGCGCAGCGGGAGGCCTTCGTGCCGGGCAATGTCTTCCGCACCGAGGCCGCGATATTCGTCCGAGAGTTCGCGGCAGATGCGGGCAACGTGGTGGGCGCGGCTTTCCGTCTTCGGAGCGCAGCGGCGGCAGGCGCGATAGCCCTTCTGTTCGGCTTCTTTCGGACTCGCGAAAAACTCTACCTGTTCGCGATGGGGACGCTTGCTGGGGCACGTTGGACGGCAGTAGATGTGCGTGGAACGCACGGCGTAAACGAAGCGGCCGTCGGCGGCAGCGTCGCGATCGAGAACCTTCTGCCACATGGTTTCCGTACTCATCTCGTTCACCTCGAGTTGTAGAGTACGGCGCGGCATGAGGAGCGGCTATCCGGAGAGTGCAGTCAAAATTATTGTTGGGCTGGGAAGCCGCGCCCTTTCAAAGATGCACGTGGCTTGTACCCCTGCCGACCCACATTGTTGGACTACTCTGGCGCTTCTTCGACTTCGTCTGCTTCCGGGCGCAAGAGCGGGAAGAGGATGACGTCGCGGATCGATTTAGAGTTGGTCAGCAGCATCACGGTGCGGTCGATGCCGATACCCATGCCGGCGGTGGGAGGCATGCCGTAGCTGAGGGCGCGGACGTAGTCCTCGTCCATCTGGTGGGCTTCCTCGTCGCCCCTGGCCCGCTCGGCCAGTTGCATCTCGAAGCGCTTGCGCTGTTCAACAGGATCGTTGAGTTCGCTGAAGGCGTTGCCGATCTCCATTCCCGCGCAGAAGACCTCGAAGCGTTCGACCCACTCGGGATCGTCGCGATGATTTTTCGAGAGCGGCGAGATCTCGACGGGGAAGTCGTAGAGGATGGTGGGCTGGACGAGGTGCTCTTCGGCCAGCGCTTCAAACATTGCGGCGATGGTTACGCCCTTCGGAGCGCTCGGCTGAAAGGGCATGAGCTTGAGGTCGCTGAGATGCTTGCCAATCGCGTTCACTTTTTCGGCGCTGGAGAAATCTTCGAAGGCGGGCTTGGGACCGGCGTTTTCGGGCCAGTACTTGAGGATGGCGTCGCGCATGGAGAGGCGGTCCATCCGGCTGAAGTCGAGGGTGAGGTCGCCGTACTGGATTGTCGTGGTGCCATTCACTTCCTGGGCGAGCTGGCGGAAGAGTTCTTCGGTGAGGCTCATCAAGTCGTAATAATCCGCGTAGGCCCAGTAGAACTCGAGCATGGTGAACTCGGGGTTGTGGCGGGTGCTGATGCCCTCGTTGCGGAAGTTGCGATTGATTTCGTAGACGCGGTCGATGCCGCCAACGATGAGGCGCTTGAGATAGAGCTCGGGCGCGATGCGCAGGAAGAGGTCCATGTCGAGCGTGTTGTGGTGGGTGGTGAAGGGACGGGCGGCGGCGCCTCCGTAGAGACGCTGGAGCATGGGGGTCTCGACTTCGACGAAGCCGCGGTTGTCGAAGAAACGACGCATCGTCTGGAGGATCTTGGCGCGCTTAACGAAGACCTCGCGGACCTCGGGGTCCATGTTCATGTCGACGTAGCGGCGGCGGTAGCGGAGTTCGACGTCGGTGAGGCCGTGCCATTTTTCGGGGAGCGGCAGGAGGTCCTTGGCGAGGAAGGTGATTTCTTCGACGTGGACGCTGAGCTCGCCGGTGCGGGTGCGGAAGAGATAGCCGCGGGCGCCGATGAAGTCGCCGAGATCGAGCAGCTTGTAGAGGGCGAAACCCTTCTCGCCGACGTTGTCGAGACGAACGTAGAGCTGGAGCTTCTTGCCGTTCTGCTGGAGGTGAGCAAAGCCGGCCTTGCCCTGGCCGCGGATCGACATGAGGCGGCCGGCGATACGGACGTCTACGTGGTTGGCTTCGAGCTCTTCAGCGGTTTTGGGAGTGTATTGGTCGAGGATCTGCGGGACCGTGTGGGTGGTCTCGTACTTATAGGGGTAGGCCTTCTGGCCAAGATCTTCAATCTGCTTCAGCTTCTCGAGCCGAAGCTCGTAAATGTTCTCGTCTAATCCCACTGGGGTTCCTTCAAGATTTCGCCCGAAGTGACGGGCGTCACAGCGCGTTGGTATCGAACCAGTGATTATAAATAGGACTGGATGAAGGTGCAGGCAGTCTTGCCTCCCACCCTGTCGCTGCGCGACAAGAGTGGGGCACCCACAGGTTTTACAGGGTTGGAGAATCTATGCCGCAGATTTATGTTCCTATCTTTATCTTCCTGGCGGTAGCGTTCGCGATTGGCGCGGGGACTCTGCTGCTATTCAAGCTGGTCCGCCCGTCACGTCCGAGCAAAGTAAAGCTGATGCCTTACGAGTGCGGCATCGACCCGTTCGATTCGTCGCGCCAGCGCTACACGATCCGCTTTTATATCGTCGCTATCCTGTTCGTGGTCTTCGACGTGGAAACTGTCTTCCTCTTCCCGTGGGCGGTGCAGTTCAAGGCGCTCGGGGTTTTCGGGGTTGTCGAGATGATGCTGTTCCTTGGCATCCTGATTGCCGGTTACGTGTGGGTCTGGAAGAAGGGCGCTCTAGAGTGGATTTAGGGGCGGTTCGTGGTTGGCGACGGGCGGTTGGGTAGGGCGCCCCCGGCGGTCAGGGTATAGCAAAAGCGGCTTCGAGCCGCTTTTCTTTTTTTGCGTTGAAAAGTGCAATAGGTAGCGCTCGGAGAATCGGATTTCGATCTTCCGCCCGAAATCTGCCACACGCGGCAAAGCCGATGAAATCAGGCTATTTCTCCTCATTGTGATTGGCGTCACACCCCCACGTGATCTGTGTCGTTTCGGCTCGGCTTCTCCGATTGGTACAAAAGGATGTCCCGATACAGAACCCATCTGATCGGCAAGCAGAAAAGGCACGGATCGATGCCAGACGAGAAATCTGAACTGGACAAACCCCAGCAAGCCAATACCGGGCCCGGCGGGGACCTTAAAACGCCAGCGACTCCACCGGTAGCTGCGCCCGAGGCACTGCAAGCTGTGGCAGCGCCCATCCCTGCAAAACCAACTGCCCCGGCGGCAGCGAAGCCGGCGGCAGCGGCAGCGCCGAAGGCAGCCGCCCCCGCCGCTCCCCCCAAACCGGCGCCGGTTCCATGGAACAGCGAATTGGTCGTCGGCTTGAAGCGGCAGTACGGCACGGGCATCCGCGAGGCGGCCGTTTACCTGAAAGACAAGTACCTGGTGGTCGACAAATCAATCGTTTTCGATGTGCTGACAAAGATGCGCGACGACGAGCAATTCGATTACTGCGTGGATTTGACCGCCGTGCACTGGCCCAAGCGGGAAGAGCAGTTCGACGTGGTCTACATCCTCTACTCGTTTCCGAAGAACGAGCGGGTACGGATCGAGACCACGATCAAAGACGGGGAAAAGGTTCGCAGCGTGTTTGGCCTGTGGCCGACAGCCGACTGGCTGGAGCGCGAGGTCTTCGACATGTTCGGAATCGAGTTCACCCAGCATCCGGGGCTGAAGCGGATTCTGCTTCCCGAAGGATGGACCGGCTACCCGCTGCGCAAGGACTACGGCATCCGCCAGCAAGACGAGGCATGGGTCAAAGCCAACATCGGAATCGAGAGCGGACAATGAGCACAGCAGCAACCAACTTCGAGCTCGAGAAGACGTTTCTCGATTCCAACGAAATGGTCCTGAACATGGGGCCGCAGCATCCTTCGACGCACGGCGTGTTGCGCGTGATCCTCAAGCTCGACGGCGAGAAGGTTCTTGGCACCGAGTGCGTGATCGGCTACCTGCACCGCGGAGTCGAGAAGATCGCCGAGAACCGGACCTATGTGCAGTTCAATCCGTACGTGGACCGCATGGACTACGTGGCAGCCGTCAGCAACGGGCTGGGCTATTGCGAGGCAGTCGAGAAGCTGATCGATGTGCAGGCTCCGCCACGGGCGCAGTTCCTGCGAGTCATCCTGACGGAACTGAACCGGCTGGCGAGCCACCAGGTGTGGCTCGGAACGCATGCCCTCGATATCGGCGCGATCACGCCGCTGTTCTATACCTTCCGCGATCGCGAAGAGGTTTTGAAGATCTTCGAGAAATACTGCGGTGCCCGGTTGACCACCCACGCCTTCCGCATCGGCGGCTGTATTTACGAGGCCTACCAGGGTTTTGAGAAAGAAGTGCTCGCCTACTGCGACGCGGTCGAACCGAAGATCGATGAATACGAAGCACTGCTGACGGGAAACCGGATCTGGGCGCAGCGCACCAAGGGCGTAGGCATTTTGAACGCGGCAGATTGCAAGGCGCTCGGAGTGACGGGCCCAGTCCTGCGGGCCGCGGGTGTGAAGTGGGATTTGCGAAAAGCGCAACCCTACGCAGCCTACGACCAGGTGGACTTCGAAATCCCAGTCGGCGAACACGGCGACACCTTCGACCGGTACATCGTCCGCATACAAGAGATGCGCCAGTCGGTGCGGATTCTGCGGCAGGCGGTGGAAAAACTTCCGGCCGGTCCGACGATGGCCAAAGTTCCCAAAGTCCTGAAGCCGCCAGCGGGGCGGATCTACCACTCGATCGAAGCGCCCAAGGGCGAGCTGGGATATTTCATTGTGAGCGACGGTTCCACGCAGCCGTATCGCGTGCGAGTGAGGCCCCCGAGTTTCGTGAACCTGCAAGCGCTCGACAAGATGGTGCGCGGGGCGCTGATCGCCGATGTCGTCGCCGTGATCGGAACGCTCGACATCGTGCTCGGTGAGGTGGACCGGTGATCGCACACTTTCTCGAATACCTGAAATTCAACGGAACGCCGGGCGAATATGGCAGCGCGCTGTGGGCGACGATCTACATCCTCGTGATCTTCGGAGTCGCATCGGTGGCGGTGATGCTGATGACCTACCTGGAGCGCAAGGTGCTGGCGCACATGCAGATTCGCCTCGGTCCCATGCGCGTGGGTCCGCACGGATTGTTGCAGCCCATTGCTGACGCACTCAAGCTGCTGATCAAGGAAGACATCGTGCCGGAGGGCGCGGACAAGTTCCTCTTCTGGATGGCGCCGGTCGCAGTGATGATGACGGCGTTCACCACCTACCTGGTGATTCCATTCGGCCGCGAGCATGCGGTGACCAACATGAACATCGGCGTGCTGTTCATGCTGGGCATCTCTTCGCTGGGCGTGCTGGCCGTGGTGATGGCGGGGTGGTCCTCGAACTCGAAGTACTCGCTGATGGGCGGCCTTCGTTCGGCGGCGCAGATGGTGAGTTACGAAGTAGCGATGGGCTTGGCGGTGGTGAGTGTGCTGATGATGACCAGCCTGCAGACGGGTACCGGCACCATGAGCATGATCGGCATCGTCGAAGCGCAACAGCAGCAGGGAAGCTGGTTCGTCTTCAAGTTCTTTCCGGTTGGGCTGATCGCCTTCGCGGTATTCGCGATTGCCATGGTCGCAGAAACCAACCGCGCGCCCTTCGATCTGCCGGAGGCAGAAAGCGAACTGACGGCCGGCTTCCATACCGAGTACAGCGGGTTCCGCTGGTCGCTGTTCTTCCTTGGGGAATACGTGGCGATGATCGGTGTTTCGTCGATCGCGGTAACCCTTTGGCTGGGTGGATGGCTGCGGCCGTTCCCGAATGCCCTGCATGGCGCGGCTTGGGATACGGCATTTTCGTGTGCGCCTGGGATCTTGTTCTTCGCGCTTACTGCCGCATGTTTCGTCGGGATGGTACGCATGCCGAAGAAGCCGACGTTCAAGGTACAGAGCGTTGGGCTCGGAATATTCGGCGTTGTGCTTGGCATGATCGGCGCGGTGCTGCTGATTCCCGCCGTTCGAGTGCGGGCGCAGGACATTTTCTGGTTCTCTGCCAAGGTCGGCGTCTTTATGTATCTCTACATCTGGTATCGCGGAACTTTCCCGCGCTACCGCTTCGATCAGCTTATGAGGATTGGCTGGAAGGTGCTGCTGCCGGTTTCGCTGGCGGTGGTGATCCTGGTTGCGGTAATCGGCGTGCGGCATGAGTTGCTCGCCGGAGTGATGGGGGTGGCGCGATGAGCATCGCTCCGCTGCTTCGCAAGATTTTCCTGGTGGACCTGCTGAAGGGGCTTTCGATCACCTTCAAGTACCAGACGCCGAAAGAGACGCAGACCGAACAGTATCCGCAGGAGCGGCCGGTGATTGCGGACCGCTATCGTGGACAGCCGCTGATGAAGCTGGATGCAGAGGGAAAGTCGCTGTGCATCGGCTGCAACCTGTGCGCGTTGGCCTGTCCGGAAAACTTGATCACGATGAAGTCCGACCGCGATCCGGTGACGAAGAAAAAGGTCATGACGACCTACGTGTACGACGTGAGCCGCTGCATGTTCTGCGGCTTATGCGAAGAGGCGTGCCCGACCGAGTCGTTGAAGCTGGGCCAGGGATACGAGATGGCGCTCTACAGCCGCGAGGGCATGGTCCTCGACCGCGATGTGCTGGAACATCGCATAGATCCGGAGCCGTACGACAAATGACACCCGTAGCGACAACGTTTTTCTTCTACTTTCTCGCGGCGCTCAGCGTGGGCAGCGCGCTCGGCGTCATCCTGCGCAAGAATGCCGTGCACTCCGCGATCTTCCTGGTCTTCACGCTGCTGGCGCAGGCGGGGCTGTACCTCATGCTGTATGCGCCGTTCGTTGCCGGCGTGCAGATCATCCTGTACGCGGGCGGGATCATGGTGCTCTTTCTTTTCGTGATCATGCTGGTGAATCTCGAGCGTTCGCTGAAGGAAGAGCAGTTCAACCGGCAGTGGATCGTCGGCACGCTGGTCGCTGTGCTGTTCGGAGCGCTGGTGCTGGTGGTTTATCGAAATGGAGCCGGGGATTTCCCGCGGGCACTGGCCGTTCTACCTGAGGTTTCCAACACGCAGGATGTGGGCGTGATGCTGTACCGGAATTACATGCTGCCGTTTGAGGTCGCGTCGCTGCTGCTGCTGGTGGCGATTGTGGGCGCGGTGGTGATGGCGAAGAAGAGGATCTGACCATGGCAGAAATCGGAACCATGCATTACCTGGTTGTGGCGGCCATGCTCTTCATCATGGGCGTAGTTGGGGTGGTCACGCGCCGCAACGTGGTGATCATTTTGATGTCGATCGAACTGATACTGAATGCGGTGAACCTGAACCTGGTGGCGTTCTCGCGACTCTATGGGCTGCACGGGCAGGTATTTTCGATCTTCGTAATCGTGGATGCAGCGGCCGAAGCGGCCGTGGGATTGGGCATCGTAATCGCGTTCTTCCGCAATAAAGAGACGGTGAACGTGGATGAAGTGGATCTCTTGAAGTGGTGAGAACAACAATGTTCTTCCTGGATCATATCTGGTTGATTCCGCTGTTTCCCGCCTTCGGCGCGGCGTGCATGTTCTTCTTCGGAAGAAAGCTCGACGACGATCACGACAAGAGCTGGGTGAACGGCATTTGCGTCGGCGCGGTGGTGCTGGCGTTCCTGTGGGCGTGTATGGCGGTGTACCAGTACACGCAGTTCTCGGCTGCCGAGCACAAACCTTTCGAGAAGATCGTGTACACGTGGATGGGCTCCAACACGGGCTTGACGACGTATAAGACGGCCTCCGGCGCAGCGGCAGAGTTCAAGACGGAAGCGGGTTTCCTGCTCGATCCGCTGTCGTCAATCTGGCTGCTCTTCGTCACCGGCGTGGGCATGCTGATCCACATTTACTCAACCGGGTACATGAAGCATGATGGCGGCTACTACCGGTTCTTCGGGTATCTCAACCTGTTCATGTTCTCGATGCTGACCCTGATCCTCGGGAACAACTTCGCGATGATGTTCGTGGGCTGGGAGGGCGTGGGGCTGTGCTCCTACCTGCTGATCGGCTTCTACTTCCATAAGAAATCCGCCAGCACTGCGGCCAACAAGGCATTCATCACCAACCGCATCGGCGATGCGGGTGTGCTGGTGGGGATGTTCACCATCGCGTGGTACTTCGGGTCGATCAACTTCATCAAGGTCACGCAGATTGCGCGCAGCGGGATCTTCCACACCGGCGATTACTGGATTACGTTCGCGACCATCGCGCTTTTCATTGGCGCCTGCGGCAAGAGCGCGCAGCTGCCTTTATATGTGTGGCTGCCAGACGCGATGGAAGGCCCGACGCCGGTGAGCGCGCTGATCCACGCGGCCACGATGGTGACGGCGGGCGTGTACATGGTGGCGCGGTCGAATGCGCTCTACATCCTGGCGCCGAACTCGATGAAGGTGGTCGCGATTGTCGGTGCGCTGACGGCAATCTTCGCGGCATCCATTGGATTGGTCCAGAACGACATTAAGCGAGTATTGGCGTACTCCACGGTTTCGCAGTTGGGATACATGTTCCTGGCACTGGGACTCGGGGCGTTTACCGCTGGAGTCTTCCACGTCTTCACGCACGCGTTCTTCAAGGCGCTGTTATTCCTCGGCTCCGGTTCGGTGATTCACGCCATGAGCGGCGAGCAGGATATGCGCTTCATGGGCGCGCTGCGGAAGAAGATTCCGGTCACGTTCGGCACGATGCTCGTAGGCACGCTGGCGATCGCGGGCATTCCGCCGCTGGCGGGCTTTTTCTCGAAGGACGAGATCCTGTGGCAGGCGTGGTCGAGGAACGGCGGCGCGTTCCGCATCCTTTGGGGGATTGGTTTCGTCACGGCGCTGATGACGTCGTTTTACATGTTTCGCCTGGTGTATCTCACGTTTTACGGCAAACCGCGCATGAGTCATGAGGTCGAGCACCACGTGCATGAGTCGCCGAAGTCGATGACTGGGCCGCTGGTGATCCTGGCGATTTGCGCGGTGTTTGCGGGATTCCTGGGAGTGCCGAAGAGTTTGGGTGGCACGAACGTATTCGAGAAATTCCTGGAGCCGGTGTTTTCGACGGAGCAGACGGTTGCGGCAACCCATCCTCCCTTCGGGAAGGGCGGGGCACCCACAGCGTCGGTACCTGCAGAAGCGCCGAAAGAAGAGAAGTCGGAGCCGATCGAGTATTTGCTGATGGCGGCTTCCGTGGCGGCGGCAGCGCTCGGGTGGTTCATGGCGAACCGCTCCTATGGCAAGGCGGACAAGGATTTCAAAGAACCTATCCGCGAGTTCTCGCAGCCTGTCTACAACACGCTTCTGAACAAGTACTACGTGGATGAGGCCTACGACTACACCGTTCTCGGCCGCCGGAAGATCGGCAATGTCCGGCTGGGAGCGTTGGGATTGGGCGAAGGACTGTGGAAGTTCGATGCCACGGTGGTCGATGGCGGCGTGAATGGCGCGGGCTGGATGACGCGCTTCGCGGGAACGCTTTCGAGCTGGTGGGACAAGTGGATTATCGATGGCGTGCTGGTGAATGGCCCGGCAATTGTGGCGCGGGTCACGTCGTACCCGGTGCGCCTGGTGCAGTGGGGACTGGTGCAGTGGTATGCGCTGGTGATGATCGCCGGCGTGGTCGGGTTCGTTTGGTACTACGTCATTCGATAGACACAACCCCAACCAGCGCGAAGCGGCGTTTGTCGGGAGTCCCGGAGAAAAATTTGGCGGCCGAGAGCCGCATGGTGAATGGATTTACTTATGTTTCGACAACACATTCTTTCGATCGTGCTGTTCACGCCGCTGGTGGGAACGTTTGTCCTGCTGATGGTGCCGAAGGAGAACAAGAACGCCATTCGCTGGATCGCGAACCTGTTCGCGCTGGCGGGCTTCCTTGTTTCTCTGCCGCTGATCCCGTGGTTCTGGGCGGTGAAGAACGAAGCCACGCCATACTTCAAATTCGCCGAGGGCGGCCCGAATAACTGGATTCCCTCGATCGGCGCGGGCTACCAGCTCGGCATCGATGGCATCTCGTTCCTGCTGATCATGCTGACTACACTGCTCGGGGTCATCTCGATCCTGTCGTCGTGGACGGCAATCGAGAATCGCGTGAAGGAATACTACGCATGGTTCCTCGTGCTGCAGACGGGCATGCTCGGCGTCTTCATGGCCAACGATTTCTTCCTGTTCTTCGTGTTCTGGGAAGCGATGCTCGTGCCCATGTACCTGCTGATCGGCATCTGGGGCGGCCCGCGCAGGCTCTATGCGGCGATCAAGTTCTTCCTGTACACCCTGGCAGGGTCGGTACTGATGCTGTTGGGCATTCTTTTCCTCTACTTCCATCACCACGCGGTGACGGGGGTTTACACTTTCTCGCTGGAAGCGCTCTACGCCACGGCTCCACTCATCACGGGCAAAGCTGCGATCTTCCTGTTCTTCGCTTTCTTCATCGGCTTTGCGATCAAGGTGCCGATGTTCCCGTTCCACACTTGGCTGCCGGACGCGCACGTCGAAGCCCCAACCGCCGGTTCGGTGATCCTGGCGGGCGTGCTTTTAAAAATGGGCACCTACGGACTGATTCGCTTCTCGCTGCCGTTCTTCCCAGCAGTGGCGACGATCAAGTGGGTGCAAGGGCTGCTGATCACGCTCTCACTGATCGGCATCCTCTACGGCGGCCTGGTTTCGCTGGTGCAGAAGGACATGAAGAAGCTGGTGGCATACTCGTCGGTCAGCCACCTGGGTTTCTGCACACTGGGCATTTTCGTCTTCAGCTCCATGGGCATTGCGGGATCGGTGATCCAGCAGATCAACCACGGCATCTCGACGGGCGCCCTCTTCTTGATTGTCGGCATTTTGTACGAGCGGCGGCACACCCGTGACATTTCCGAGTACGGCGGCATCAGTACGGTGATGCCGATCTATGCGACGATCTCGCTGATCATGTTCATGTCCTCGATGGGGCTGCCGTTGCTGAATGGCTTCGTCGGCGAGTTCCCGATCATGATGGCGACGTTCATGGTCAACAAGGCGTGGGCCATCTGGGCGGTTCCGGGCGTGGTGCTCGCGGCGGCTTACCTGCTGTGGCTTTATCAGCGGGTCTTCTTCGGGACCGTAACGAACCCGAAGAACGAGAAGCTGCTCGATTTGAGTGCGCGTGAGATCGTGACCTTCGTCCCGCTGGTCGCGCTCGCGCTGGTGATCGGCCTTTATCCGCAGCCCTTGTTCAAGATCCTCGACCAGCCGGTCAATCGGCTGCAGGCGACGATCGATCAGCATCGGCCGGGATACGTGGCTCCGGTGGTGGATGCGAAACAGTCGGCGCCGGTGAAGGAAGTTGCACCCGTTCCGGTTGCGCCTGCCGTGAAGAAGCCGGCGGAGAAGAGATCGGCGGAACCGGTGAAGACGCTCACGAAAGCTTCCCAGCCTGCACTGCAGCCTTTGCCGCGCAAGAGCTAAGGAGAACGATGGTGACCACGATTCCAAACCTGTTCTCGCGCAGCGATTACCTTCTCGTACTGCCGATGCTTGTCCTGGCCGGCTTCGCGCTGGCGATCCTGCTGATCGATCTCTTTCTCCCGAAGTCAGCGAAGCGTTGGAACGCCGCGATTGCACTGCTTGGATTGGGCGCCGCTGGTTTATCGCTGGAGAAGGTATGGAGCGCGATACGGAATGTCGAAACGGCCGGATCGGCGCGATTCAGCGGGTTCTTCGGCAGCCTGGTGATGGATCGCTTCGCGATCTACTTCTCCCTGCTGTTCCTGGTAGGCGCTGCGGTCGCGATTCTGATGTCGGTGCATTACATGGAAGTGGAGCACGAGGATCACGGCGAGTACTACGCACTGATTCTCTTCGCAGTCATCGGCATGATGTTCATGGCCGCGGGCTTCGATCTCATCCTGCTCTTCATCGGTCTCGAACTGATGGCGCTTTCGACTTACGTGCTGGTGGGCTTCCTGCGCCGCGATCGCCGGTCGAATGAAGCGGCGCTGAAGTACCTCCTGCTGGGGGCGTTCTCGTCCGGCATCTTCGCGTATGGTTTGTCGCTCTTTTACGGCATCACGGGCACCACGAATCTCGGGGAGATTGCGAACAAGCTGGCGCAACGCATGGCCGACAATCCGCGCGATCCGATTGCGCTGCTCGCGCTGGTTACGACCGCGACGGGCCTTTTCTTCAAGATTGCCGCGGTTCCATTTCATCAATGGGCGCCGGATGCCTACGAAGGCGCGCCGACGGCAATTACCGGTTTCATGTCGGTGGCTGTGAAGGCCGCCGGATGGGCGATGCTGCTCCGGATTTTCCTGTTCATGCTCTGGCCGATGCGCGCACAGTACACCCCGATCCTGATCTTCGTCGCCGTGGCAACCATGATTGGCGGCAACTTCGCGGCGCTTACCCAGACCAATGTGAAGCGGCTGCTGGCGTATTCGTCGATTGCCCACGTCGGCTATATGCTGCTGGGTCTCGTCGCCAGCGACGGTCGTAACAACAGCACGGGCATCAAAGGCATCCTTGTTTACCTGCTGGTATACACCTTCATGAATCTCGGTGCTTTCGCGGTGATCACCTCTCTGCGCCGCCGCGATATCATCGGCGACGAACTCGACGACATGGCGGGGCTCTTCTTCAAGGCTCCGACGGAAGCGACCCTCCTGCTCGTCTTTCTGCTATCGCTGGCAGGCATTCCGCCGCTGGCGGGCTTCTGGGGCAAGTACTACATCTTCCTCAGCCTGATGGAGACAGGCCACTACACCCTGGCCGTGGTCGCGGTGCTGTTCGCCGTGCTGGGACTTTATTACTACCTGCGGATTGCCAATGCGGCATTCATGCGCGAAGCCGTCGACAGCGAGCCGGTGAAGGTCGCGCCCAGCCTGGGCGTGGCGCTTTGGATTTCAGCGGCCGCTACGCTGGGCATCGGGCTCTTCCCGGATGTCTTTCTGCGGGCGGTGAACTGGTCGCTGGCGTTGTCGCAGGACACTAGGATCATTGGGCTGTTGCGGTAACAACCAGTCATTCGGACAGGGGCGAGACCTGCCACATGCCCTGGAGAAGTGCTAATCTCTCCGCATGGCGGAGAACGACGACAAGAAGAGCGCGTCTTATACGTTCGCGCGGTATTCGCAGGTAGCGTTCATTGTTCCGGGCGGGGTGGTCGCCGGACTGATTCTCGGCGCGCTTATTGACCGCTGGCTGCACACGCATTGGGTGTATATCGCAGGGGTCATCGTAGGCGCGATTATCGGGTTCGTTCAGCTTGTGCGCATGCTCACATCTGTAAGTGATAAGAACTGAATTCCTTTGCGCTGCGTCTCCGGTCGAGCGACGATAAGTCAAAACGTCTTGCGAGGGAGTTGCTTCATGAAGAGAGCAGCGTTCGTGATCATTGCGTTCATCCTCTTTCTTTTCGTCAGCCAACCGTTGTTTTCGCAGGGTATCCAGAGCACGATCGTCAACCTTCCGCTCAATGGAAACTGGCATCAGGCGGCTGAGATCGAGAAGGATTCCACGACGCCTGGGGTCCAGGTTTTTTATGACCAGAACACGGGCACACTGGTGAAGATCCGCAATGACTATCAGATCCGCGCCGTGAACGAGATCTCGCAGCAGTTCCGCACGGCTGGCCTCGCGGGGTCGTCGCCGGAAGGCGCCAAGATCATGATGATGTCGATGTTTCCGCTGCCTGGCAAGTACGTGCATGCTGTTTCCACTTCCATTGGTGACGGACGGGTGCCCAAGCTTTGGGAAGTGAAGGAGCCCGGCAACCCGGAGTGGTTCTATGTCTCCCAGCTTTTCGCGGGCTATCGCGTGAGCGGCGCGGGGAATTCTACCGAGATCAACGAGCAGTACCTGCCCCTGCATGTGACTCTTGCGGAGAACAGGGCCGCCGGTCGTGGCGATGCATTGCTTTTCGAAGCGCAGACAGAAAAGCCGGCCGCGGATGCGGTCATCAAGCATTTCAAGCTTCCATCCGTGCTCAGAGAGCAGAGTGTGCGTTATGGATGGATCCAGTTCTCTCCGGGAGGCATTACCAGCAGCGAGAGCATCATCTCGGTCGCCTTCGCAACCCCGCTGAATTCCGGGATCGACGTAAATTCGGTCCTTGTACAGCTGGTGAAGAATTGCAGCAGCAAGGTCGAAGCCAAGAACTAAGACCGCTTTCGGCGTCGAGGAACGGCGGATACCCTCCGCCGTTTTTCTGTGCGCGCCGGGCAGAACGCGTGCGAGACTGAAGCCGTGAGCTCGCAGCCACAGACCGCCGAGACGTTCTATTCCGGTGCTCTTGTCCGGATCATGCGGATCTTGCCGGTGCTGGCCGTTGCCGCTTTGCCGCTACTCCTGCTTCGGTGGCGCTGGCCGGTGGCGGCGGGCTTCGCCGTAGGGGCAGTACTCTCGATTTACAATTTCTGGTCGCTTTCCCGTGCCGTCGAGGCCTTGGCGGAGCGCATTACGGAGGGCGGCAGCCGCGAATCCGGGGGGCGGATTGTGGCCCTACTGCTGCTCCGTTACGTGGTCCTGGGAGGGGTCGCCTATGGTATATTTGGAGGTTCTATTGCAGCAGTTTACGGCCTTCTGGGAGGCTTGCTCCTCCCCATCGCCGCAATCGGCTGCGAGGCCGCTTTCGAGCTGTACACCGCGCTTCGACGCGGATTTTAATGACCTCAACAGCCTTAAAGTTGTTTGGACTCGGAAATGAGTCGAGGCTGAAGCCCTGCGGTAACATGGGCGGAGATTTTGACGCGACATGCCTGAGCAACTCTGGTTTACGGCAGTTTTGAATCGCCACTTCGGCGGGTTTACGAACGCTCTGCTGAGCGCGCTGCATATTCACCTCTCGACTCGCCGGCAGCAGGCTCCCATCACGAACTACGTGGCGATGGAAATCCTCGTCTTTCTATTCCTCGTGGTGTTCCTCATTGCCACCCGCCTCACCTTGTCGTGGGACAAGCCGGGCGCCCTCCAGCATGTGGCGGAGTGGATGAACAGCTTTGTGAGTAACCAGAGCGAAGAGATGATCGGGCACGGTTACGAGACCTACACCTCGTACCTGGTCACGCTGGGGCTGTTCATCCTCACCGCGAACTTGCTCGGCCTCATTCCCGGGTTTGAAGCACCCACGGCCGTCCCTTCAGTGCCGCTCGGCTGCGCGCTCGTGACCTGGATCTTCTACCATGTGCATGGGTTGCGGAAGAATGGATTGATTGGCTACCTGAAGCATTTCCTGGGACCGGTCTGGTGGATAGCGCCGCTGCTGTTCGTGATCGAAGTGTTCAGTCACCTGGCGCGCATCCTGTCGCTGACCATCCGTCTCTACGCCAACATGTTTGCCGGAGACATGGTGACCCTGGTGTTCTTTTCGCTGGTGCCGCTTGGGATTCCTGTGATCTTCATGGGACTTCACATTGGCGTCTCTCTGATCCAGACGTATATCTTCGTGCTGCTGGCCACGGTGTACCTGGCCGAGGCGACCGCGCACGAACACTAGAGATTTTGTTGTAACCGCACAGCGTGAGGGCCACAGGTGCTCCGAGGAGTCTGCGGTCAACCACCCACTGGCGGAACTTGGTAAGGAGAAATACACAATGCGTAAGACTCTCTTCGTACTCTTCATCCTGCTCGCGCTCTTTGCCGTACCTGCATTCGCGCAGGGCGGTGGCGACGCTGCGATTGCCGGACACGGCTGGGCCGTGCCGATCGCTGCTGGTATCGGCATGGGTATCGCGGTAGGCCTGGCTGGGTTGGGTCAGGGCCGCGTCGCTGGATCGGCTTGCGAATCGCTGGCCCGCAACCCTGCCGCCCGCCCTGGAATTCAGCTCGCGCTGATTCTCGGCCTCGCCTTCATCGAGTCCCTCGTGCTGTTCGCGCTCGTGATCATGTTCGTAAAGGTCGTCTAGCGAAGATCACCGCTTCAACAAAGATCCCGGTCCTTTGGCCGGGATTTTTTAGTTGTGCCCTGGAAGGTCGTAGCGGATCACGACGGCCGGCGCCGAACCGGCGCCGTCATCTTGGCTAAGGGCGTAGGGGTTTTGCTTATCGCATCAAATCGTGCGCCGACTTCAGCGCGTAGCCGATGAACTGGTTAGGCAGCACGCCCATGTAGATGGTGAAGACCAGGCACATGGCCAGCGCCACTGCGAGGCCGAAGGGCATGCGCGTCATCGGGATCTCTTCGCGTTCGTCGCGCATGTACATGTACACGATGATACGGAGATAGTAATACGCGCCAATCGCGCTGTTGATTACGCCGATGATGGTCAGCCCGATCAGGTGCGACTGCAGCGCGCTGGTGAAGACGTAGAACTTGGCGAAGAAGCCGCCGGTGACCGGGATACCGATCAGCGAGAGCAGGAAGACGGTGAGAATGCCGGCCAGCATCGGCGAACGGCGTCCGAGACCGGCATAGTCTTCGAGGTTGACATACTTTTCGCCGGCGTTGGCGAAGTGGCTGACGATCGCGAAGGCGCCGACGTTCATCGCGGCGTAGGTCGCGGTGTAGAAGATGGCGGCGGAGATGCCGGTATCGCGCGCTGCGGCAAACGCCACCAGCAGGTAACCGGCGTGCGCGATTGACGAATAGGCGAGCAGGCGCTTCACGTTGTTCTGCACCAGCGCGCCGATGTTGCCGATGGTCATGGAAAGCGCGGCCGAGACCCAGACAATCCAGAACCATCCGGGTGCATCCATCGCGAAGAGGATGCGCAGCAGCACCGCGAAGGCGGCCGCCTTCGGGCCGGTGGACATCAGCGCGACCACCGGCGCCGGCGCGCCTTCATAGACGTCCGGGGTCCAGATGTGGAAGGGAGCGGCAGCGACCTTGAAGCCAAGTCCGATGAACATGAGCGCCACGGCGAGGTAAATCATCGGAGGAATCGGACTCATGCCGCGGATAGCCGAAGCAATGATATAGATGTTGGTCGATCCCGTCGCCCCGAACATCAGCGCGACCCCATAGAGGAAGAACGCGGTCGCAAACGAGCCCAGCAAGAAGTACTTCAGCGAAGCTTCCGCGCTCTCCGCCACGCGTCGCCGCATTGCGACCAGCACGTAGCTGCCGATGGAAGAGATTTCAAGCGCGATGAAGATCATCACCAGCTCTGTTGCCGAGGACATAAGCATCATGCCGAGGGTGGTGAACAGGAGGATGCCGTAATACTCGCCCGAACGCATGCGCTGCACGTCGAGGTATTCGAACGACACCAGCAGCACGGCCGTGGCGATCAGGGCGATGAGGGTATGAAAGAAGAGGCTGAAGCTATCGACGCGCACCATGCCGAAAAATCCGGTGCCCAGCGTCGGGTCGGAGATCCCTGGATAGCGGGCCTGGCAAAGGATCGCGAGCAGCGAAACCATGACGCCCACGAGTGAGATGTAGCCCAACGGCTTCTTCGAGCCCTGCTGCGGAAAAAACGGATCCGCCATCATGACGATAATCCCGAACACCGCGAGCACCAGCTCCGGCAGGATACGGATATAGTCGATCGTCGGGATGGAGGTTAGGACCTGCGTGCTCATCGGCCGATCACCTGTGCGAGAACTTGCGTAAAGTGGTGCGCTACTGGCGCTGCTGCGTTGGTGGCCGCCGAGAAGGGCGCCAGCGCGACACGGACCGCCGGATCGATCTGGCGGAGGAACATGGTCGGGATCACGCCCATCACCAGCGCCATGATGGCGATTGGCCAGAGCGACATGCGCTCGCGGGCGTTGAGGTCACGCAGCGTGTTGTTGACCTGCACCTTGACCTCACCGTAAAAAACCCGCTGGTAGAGCCAGAGCAGGTACCACGCGCCCCAGATCACGCCCGAGGCTGCGAGGATGCCGTAGATCATCTTCGCCTGGAAGGCACCGCTCAGGATCAGGAACTCGCCGACAAACCCGTTGAGAATCGGCAGTCCCGCCGAGGCGAGCATCACGATCATGAAGAACGTTGCGTACACCGGCATCGGTGTCGCCAGCCCGCCGTATTCCTTGATCTCGTAGGTGTGGCGGCGTTCATAAATCATGCCGAGCAGCATGAACAGGCCGCCCGTAGAAACGCCATGGTTCAGCATCTGGTAGACGGCACCATCAACTCCGGCCGCGGTAAAGCTGAAGATGCCGAGCACGCAGAAGCCGAGGTGGCTTATCGATGAGTAGGCGATCATCTTCTTCATATTCGGCTGCACCAGCGCCACCAGGGCGCCATAGATGATCCCAATGATCGCGAGGGCAATCACCCAGGGAGCGTTGCGGCGTGCAGCGTCAGGAAAGAGCCCAAGATTGAAACGCAGGAGGCCGTAGGTTCCCATCTTTAAAAGCACGCCGGCGAGCAGCACGGAACCGGCAGTGGGCGCTTCCACGTGCGCATCCGGCAGCCAGGTGTGGAACGGGAACAGCGGTACCTTCACCGCGAAAGCGATGAAGAAGCCGAGGAAGAGCCATTGCGCGGCGTGCCCATAACCGGCCACCTGGCCATTCTGGATCGCCTGCTGGATCTCGACGAAGTCGAAGGTGCCGGTCTTCGAGTAGAGCCAGAGCATGCTGGCGAGCATGAAAACCGACGCGACCATCGTATAGAGGAAGAATTTAACCGCCGCATAGATGCGCCGCTCGTGGCCGTACATGCCGATCAGCAGCGCCATCGGAATCAGCGTCGCCTCCCAGAAGAAGTAGAACTGGAAGAGATCGAGCGAGACGAAGACGCCGATCATCGCGGTCTCGAGGATCAGCATCAGGATGAAGAATTCTTTTACCCGCTCCTTGATCGATGTCCACGAAATCAGCACGCTCAGCGGCACGAGGAATGTGGTGAGCACCACCAGCCAGATCGAGATGCCGTCCGCCCCCATGTGGTAGTGAATGTTGGGAGTGGAGATCCAGGGGACGTTTTGCTCGTACTGGAAGCCTGCCGAGGCATAGCTGTAGTGCCAGGGAAGATGCAGGGACGCCAGGCACGTCAGGACGGAGACGAGCAGCGTGAACCAGCGGATATCGCGGTCGCGGCGCGGGAACATCATGAGCAGCACCGCCCCCGCAAGCGGCAGGAAGGTGATCAGCGTAAGGATGTTGCGGTTGGCGAAGGCGACCAGGTTCATCGTCCCACCCCCACATACACCATGTAGCCGATGACCACGGCCGCGCCCACGGCGACCCATCCGGCGTACGAGCGTATATTGCCCGATTGCATGCGCCGTACGCCTTGCGAGGTCTCCTGCGCTCCGGCCGCACTGCCGTTGAGCGCGCCGTCGATCATCTTGACGTCGACACCGCGCCAGAAGACGTTGGTCGAAAACCACAGGATTGGCCGCACAATCGCCTTTGCGTAGAACTCATCTACGTAATACTTGTTGAGCACCAGCGTGTAAACCCCGTTCGCCTTTTCCGCCAGCTTGTCCGGAATCTCGGGATGCGCATTGTAGAGATACCAGGCGCATCCGAAGCCGATGAGAGCAATACCCACCGAGGTGATCATCAGGATCAGCTCGGTGCTCGCACCACTCTCCTCCGACTTCTCCTGCTCGTGCGGCATCAAGGTCGTTTCCGCCGCCGGAGTATTCGCTACCTGCAGCTTGGTTACCGGCGAAAGGAAGCCATCGAAGCGATTGTGAATGCCGACCCAGCCGCCACAGACTGAAAGGATCGCCAGGACCACCAGCGGGGCAATCATTATCATGGGCGATTCATGCGGCTCGCCAGGACGGCCGTGGTCGTCGTGGCCGTTAGCATGCCCGTGATCGCTTTCCTGGTCGTGCTTGGCTCCGCGGTATTCGCCGAAGAATGTCATGAACCACTGGCGGAACATGTAAAACGAGGTGATGCCTGCGGTGCCCACGCCGATCAGCCAGAGGAACTTGTTGAAGCCCGCGCCAACAACTGGTCGAAGCGACTCGCTCGACCAGACCTTCCAGAGGATTTCATCCTTCGAAAAGAACCCGGCAAAGGGTGGAAAGCCGGCGATGGCGAAGGTCGCAGCCGTCATTACCCAGAAGGTCCAGGGAATCTTGGTACGCAGGCCACCCATGTTGCGCATGTCCTGCTCGCCACCGAGAGCGTGGATCACTGACCCGGCGGCGAGGAAGAGCAGCGCCTTGAAAAAGGCGTGGGTCATGAGGTGGAAAACACCGGCAGTGTAAGCGCCGACGCCGCAGGCCAGGAACATGTAGCCAAGCTGCGAGATCGTCGAGTAGGCCAGCACGCGCTTGATGTCTGTCTGCAGGATGCCGATCGTCGCGGCGAACAACGCAGTCGCCGCCCCGATGCACGCCACCACCAGCATGGCATGCGGCGAGCGGCTGAAGATGGAGTTGGAGCGCGTCACCATGTAGACGCCGGCGGTAACCATCGTCGCCGCGTGGATCAACGCGCTTACGGGCGTTGGGCCTTCCATCGCGTCCGGCAACCAGACGTACAGCGGAATTTGCGCCGACTTGCCGCAGGCGCCAATGAGCAGGCAAATGCCGATCGCCGTAAACAGGCCAGCCTGGTGTTCAACGCCGTAGGCCGAGACCGCCTGGAATACCGAGTCATACTGCAGCGTTCCCCAGTGCTGGATGATCAGGAAAAGTCCGATCAGGAATCCGAAGTCGCCGACGCGGTTGGTAATGAACGCCTTCTTGCCGGCATTCGCCGCCGAGTCCTTGCGGAAGTAGAAGCCGATCAACAGGTACGAGGCGAGCCCCACGCCCTCCCATCCCACGAACATGAGCAGGTAGTTGTTTCCCAGCACCAGCGTGAGCATGAAGAACATAAAGAGGTTCAGATAGGCGAAGAAGCGGTAATAGCCGCCCTCATGCGCCATGTACCCGACCGAATAAACGTGGATGAGAAAGCCGACGCCGGTAACGACCAGGATCATGATCAGCGAGAGCTGGTCGAGATATGCGCCGAGGTCCGCATGGAACATGCCCGCCTGGATCCACGTACCATAACGCTCGTTATGCGGGATATGCGCGAGATGGGTGAAGGCCGATGCAACGTACAGTGCGTATCCGAACGAGGAGGCGGTGAAGAAGAGCGCCACTGCGTTGACCAGCTTGTTCGGAAACCGCTTGCCCAGCAGCCCATTGATGGCGGCGCCAATCAGCGGCAGCAGGGGAATCATCCACAGATGTAAATTCTGATCCATAGTTATAGCTTCAACAGGTTCACGCGATCCACGTTCAGGGTTTCACGCGAGCGGTAGACAGCGATGATGATGCCCAGTCCCACGGCGGATTCGGCGGCGGCGACGACCATCACGAAAAAGACGAAGATGTGGCCGCTCAGCGATCGCAATTGGGTCGCGTAGGCCACGAAGGTCAGGTTCACGGCGTTGAGCATCAGCTCGATCGACATGAAGATCGTAATGATGTTGCGCTTGATCAAAAAGCCCAGCACCCCGCAGATAAAAAGGAACGCGCTCAGGATGAGGTAATAGGAAAGAGGAATCACGCATCCTCCCTTCGCGCCAGCACCACGGCGCCCATGATCGCGATCAGCACGAGCACGGAGGTCACTTCGAAAGGCAGCAGGTAAGGGCCAAACAGCAGGCGTCCGATACTTGCGCCATCGCCGTGCAATTGCCCGATGGCGATCGGCGCCTGCGAGTGCTGGCTGCGCAGCAAAATCCACGTGATCAGGACAGCCACCACCCCAGCTCCAGGAACGCCGAGGATAATCGCGACTTTGCTCCCCCTGGTGTGTTCCTCGATGCCCGCATTCAGCAGCATGATCACGAAGACGAACAGCACCATGATGGCGCCTGCGTAAACAATGACTTGGATGGCGCCGACGAACTCGGCTCCCATGAGCAGGAAGAGCCCGGCGAGCGAGCTCATCACCACGATCAACGAAAGCGCGCTGTTGATCGGGTGCTTCTGCACCAGCAGGTTGATGGCGCCTGCCACGCACCCGGCAGCAAAGATGAAAAATAGGATCTCGTGCAGCATTCGTTTATCTCGGCGCCCTCGCGCCCGCGAGCTTTACTTCGACCTCAGCGCCACAACCAGCGCGGTGATCATGATGTTGGCCAGCGACAGCGGCAGCAGAAACTTCCAGCTGAACGCCATCAGTTGGTCGTAGCGGAAACGGGGCAACGTACCGCGCACCCAGATGTAAATGAACAGGAAGGCAACAACTCGTGCCATGAAATACAGCACCGGCAGCAGCGATTGAAGAATCGGCGGCAGGAAGCCCGGGACGGGCCCAGACCATCCGCCAAGGAACAGGATCGACGCTATGCAGGCGACGGTCACCATGTTGGCGTACTCGGCCATGAAGAACATCGCGAACTTCATCGACGAATATTCCGTGTGATACCCGGCAACCAGTTCGGTTTCCGCCTCGGGCAGATCGAACGGAATACGGTTCGTCTCCGCGTACGCCGAGGTCAGGTAAATGAAGAAAGCCACGAACTGGAGGCCACCGAAAATATTCCAGTGCCAGAAACCGCCCGCCTGGTGGTTGACGATCTCGCGCAGGCTGAAGCTGCCGGTCAGAATCAGCACCCCCACCAGCGAGAGTCCCAGCGATACTTCGTAGCTCACCATCTGCGCCGAGGCGCGCAGTCCGCCCAGCAGGGAATACTTGCTGTTGGAAGACCACCCGGCAAGCGCCACGCCGTAAACGCCGATCGAAGTCACCCCCAGGATGATCAGCAGCCCGATGTTGATATCGACCGGTTGCCCGTGGTTCATCATGCCGGTAATCTGCAGCGGCGTGGAGTAGTGGCCGATGGTCAGCACTCCGCCGAAAGGAACGATCGAGATGGAAAGCAGCGCCATCGCGACCGCGATGATCGGCGCTGCGATGTACAGCGGCTTGTTGACGTGAGGCGGCAGCAGGTCTTCTTTCAGAATGAACTTCAATCCATCGGCCAGGGGCTGCAGCAATCCAAATGGACCCACCCGAGTGGGCCCCCAGCGGTTCTGCATGCGGCCCACGACTTTGCGTTCCAGCCAGACGGTGTAAGCCACCGCCGTTAACAAAATGAAGATGACCAGGACGACCTTGATCACCGCTGCTAGTAAGAAAATTGCGACAGCACCCATCGAATCAGCGCTTCCGAATGTCGCGCACACGGGCGCGACGGAAATGTGGACCTACTTACAGTGTCGTATAAGGGCGGGTTCCCGCAGGAGCTACAGCCCGCCTTCCGATTGAGCCTGGCCGGCACGAGTGAACTCGTGCCCTGGTACAAACTTGTGACCGCGTAGGGCAAAAGCCCCGTCTACTCCGCCTTAGTCGGCGGGTACTTCGCTCGGTTCGGGCGCATTGCGGCGCTCCATCACCGAGTTCAATGTGTTCGAGTAACGTCCCAGCGTGCCGGAAGTGAACAGGGTATCGTTCGAAGGCAGCACCAGCTCGGGATGCCCCTGCGCGGACGCCGCGGTGATCTGCACCAGCTGCGTATGTTCTTCATTGCCGCCCAGCAGGTTCAGCCGCGAAACATCGTAGGCCGGAACCAGCCGCTGAATTTCATCGAGGATCGCGATCGGATCGAACGGGCTCGTCTTCGGCTCCAGGTTATGCGCTGCCAGCCATACCGCGTGGCGATCGGCTTCGCCCGACTGCGCGCCGCGCGATTGCCCGAAGTCGGCGCGGACACCATCGCCGCCGAAGGGAACCAGCTTGCGAACGTCGTAACCCATGCGGTCGGCAATCTGCACGATGATGTCGAAATCGCTGCGCACCCCCGCGAGATCGCCCACTTTTTGCACCAGCTGGAGATCGCCGGCGGTGTTGGTGAAGGTACCCGCCTTCTCGTAAGCATTCGCCACCGGCAGAACCACATCAGCCGCGGTCGCCGTCTCCGTTAGGAACATGTCCTGCACCACGACGAAGGGTGCGTTCAGCACGAATGGATCGACGCTGTAACGCGCTACCGGGTTTGAACCCACCACCCAGAGCGCTTTGAGCGCCCCGGTTTTCGCGGCGTCCATCATCTCAATGAGGTTCATGCCCGCTGCGGCGGGAACCTCGTCCAGCCACTCCTCGTGATACCGCGTCTTGCCCGTCACCGCCGCATAACCCGGCAGCAGGTCGGGATAGAGTCCCATATCGGCCGCGCCACGAGAATTCGCGTAGTCGCCCAGGCACAGGAACTTCGCATTCGGCGCAAAATTCACCAGTCCCTGGATCGCCGCGCCACGAACCTCCGAGCCGAAGATGACCACCAGGTTGGGTTCGGCCTTGAGGGCATCACGCAGCTTCGCGAAGGTCTCTTTCGAGGTTGTCGGCGTCGCCAGCGCATCGGCCGCTGCGTCCTTGCCGCCAAGGTATTCGACAAAACTTCCTTCGCCTCCCACCGGTACCTGCGCAAACATCGTCGCCTGGCGCCGCAGCTTGATGGGGGAGGAGTTCACCACGTACACCTTCGCCCGGTGCAGCCGCACGTTGCTGCGGATCTGCCAGGCCAGTAGCGGATGCTGTTCCGTCGGGTCGTTGCCGATCAGCAGGACCGCCGGGGCATTGAACACATCGCGCATCGAGGCAGTAGCGGTCGGCTTTCCAGCCAGCGCCGCCGCGAAAGCAGGGAAGTCGGCGGTGCGGTGGTGATCGATGTTGTTGGTCTTCAGCGCCGTTCGCGCAAACTTCTGCAAAATGTAATTCTCTTCGTTGGTGGTGCGGTTCGAGCCGATCACGCCAATCGCCTTGCCGCCGTCGCGGGCAAGGATCTCGTTGAACTTCGCGGCGATCAACTCGAACGCCTCTTCCCACTTGGCCTGGACGAATTTCCCATCGCGCTTGATCAATGGGTACTTCAACCGAGAATCATCGTTCGCGAAATCGAAGGCGTAGCGGCCCTTCACACAGAGGAAGTCGCCGTTGATGCCGCTCTTGTCGCGGTTGTCCCCGCGCACGATCTCCATGCCGCCTTCGCTGGTCCGCGCGCCGAGCGTGGTCAGGCATCCGTCGCCGCAATGGGTGCACACCGTGCCGACGTGCTTCATCTCCCACGGGCGAGTCTTGTAGCGGTAAGCTCCGGAGGTCAGCGCGCCGACCGGGCATATGTCGATGCACATGCCGCACTCTTCGCACTCGAGGTGATCTTCTTTGTTCGGCGCGATCACGGAACTGGCCCCGCGATTCTGGACGCCGAGCGCCCAAACATCCATGCCTTCGCCGCAGACGCGCACGCAGCGGTAGCAGAGAATGCAGCGCGGACGGTCGAAGAACACCACCGGCGACCACTGCTGTTCGTCCTTGTGGTTCTTGGCCTCCATGAACTTCGATTCGGCGGCGCCGTACTTGAAGGTCATGTCCTGCAATTCGCACTCGCCGCCGGCATCGCAAACCGGGCAATCCAGCGGATGGTTTCCCAGCAGCAGCTCGAGCATCGACTTGCGCGCCTGCTTGATCTTTTCCGTCTCGGTCGAAACCACCATGCCCTCGGTGATCGGCGTGGTGCACGCCGTCTGCATCTTGGGCATCTTCTCCACTTCCACCAGGCACATACGGCAGGCGCCTTGCAGCGAAAGCCCCGGGTAGTAGCAGAACGACGGGATCTCGATGCCCACCGACTTGCAGGCTTCAATCAGCAACGTCCCCGCGGGTGCGGTGACCTTTTTGCCATCTACAGTGATGTTTACGTCAGGCATTCCACTCTTCTCTAGTCTTCGGGCCTATGCCAGCACCGGCAGTTGCGAAATCGATCCATGCTCGGCGAACGGGCACGGGCGGCCTTCGAGGTGATCTTCAAACTCTTTGCGGAACTTCTCCACGAACGCAATCGTCGGCATCGCCGCCGCGTCGCCCAGCGGGCAGAAGGTCCGGCCGAGCATGTTCTGAGCAAGGTATTGAATGTTATCGATATCCTTCTTAATGCCGCCGCCCGCGTGGAAGCGCGTCAGCGTCTTCTTCAGCCAGTCGGTGCCTTCCCGGCAGGGAATGCACCATCCGCAACTCTCGTGCTGGTAGAACTTGATCGTGCGCAGCGCGAATTTCACGATGCAGGTGCGGTCGTCGAGCACCACCACACCGCCGGAGCCGAGCATCGACCCGGCCTTCATCACCGCGTCGAAATCCATGGCGATGTCGATCTCGTCGGCGGTCAGCACCGGGGTCGAAGATCCGCCGGGAACGACCGCCTTCAGCCCGCGTCCGCCCTGGATGCCGCCGCCGACGTCGTAAATCATCTTCTTCAGGTTGTAACCCATCGGCAGTTCGTACACGCCGGGTTTCTCGAGGTTGCCACTCAAACAGAACAGGCGTGTGCCGCCATTGCGCGGCGTGCCCAGGTCGGCATACTTCTGCCCGCCCATCAGCAAAATCGCCGGAACCGCCGCCAGAGTCTCGGCGTTGTTGATCACCGTTGGTCCGCCCCAAAGTCCGACCACGGCCGGAAACGGCGGACGGATGCGCGGAATGCCGCGCTTGCCCTCGAGCGACTCCATCAGCGCCGACTCTTCGCCCACTTCGTAGGCGCCGGCGCCCCCATGCCAGTACACGTCAAAATCCTTGCCGCTGCCGAAGATGTTCTTGCCCACGAAGCCACGCGCGTAGGCATCGGCGATCGCCTTCTGCATGATGATCGACAGGTATCGATATTCACCGCGCAGGTAGATATAGGCCGACTTCGCGCCGACCGCCAGTCCCGCGATGATCGCGCCCTCGATCACGGAATGAGGATCGTGCTCGAAGATCAGCCGGTCCTTGCAGGTTCCGGGCTCCGATTCGTCACCGTTGCAGAGAATGTACTTCGGCTTGGCCGATTCCTTCGGAACGAACGACCACTTCATCCCCGTCGGGAAGCCCGCGCCGCCACGGCCACGCAGGTTCGAGGTCTTCACCTCGTTGATGATGGCGTCCGACGTCATCGTCAGCGCCTTCTGTACCGCCTTGTAGCCGTCGAGTTCGAGATAACGGTCGATGTCGGTCGCGCCCTTGCCCCAGCGACTCGAGATGACCTTCACCTCATCGGGATGTGAAACCAGGTGTGCCATTCGTCCTTTGTCCTGCTTTGCTACTGTTTCTCGCGTTTGCGGTACGACTCGATCACCGCGTCCACTTTCTCGGGCGTCAGGTCTTCGTGAAAGTCATAGTTCACCTGCAGTGCCGGAGCCCAGCTGCAGGCGCCAATGCACTCTACCTCTTCCACCGAGAATAGGCCGTCGGGCGTCGTCTGCTTGTGGCCGATGCCCAGGCTCTTCTTGCAGTGCTCGAAAATCTCTTCGCCTCCCCGCTGCAAACAGCAAATGTTGGTGCACACCTGCACGTTGTACTTGCCAATCGGCTTCGTGCGCAGCATCGAGTAGTAGCTGATCACGTTACGCACTTCCAGTTCCGTCAGCTCCAGGCGCTTGGCCACCTCGGCGATGGCTTCGTCGCTCAGGTATCCAACTTCGTCCTGCACAAACAGCAGAAAGGGAACCAGCGGCGAACGCTTCGTCGGGTAATGCCCCTGCGCCTCTGCAAACCACTTTTCCAGATTCTCGGAGAACTTCATTTTTGATCGATCACTCTTGCAATCAGTAGTCGGGCGAACCCGTCTGCATCCATGTCCTTATTATCGAACTTCAACGGACCCTGTGTATCTCCGCCCTCTTCCTTCGGACGCTCCAGGCGAAGGCTGCTGACCGTTTCTACGTGCTCGGCATGCTCCCAGCTGTTGCTCAGGTCCGACCACTTCCTGGTCGAGGTCTGCGTCCACACCACCTCGTCCTGTACTGCGAAGACCACCGCCTTACGGCCGCGCTCCAGAGCCATCCAGGTGTTCGATGGACCCGCCGCCAGCTTGATCGGTTTTACTCCCGAATCGCCGATCGCGGCGTTGAAAGCCTCGCACCCGCGCTTTACGTATTCATAAAGCTCGTCGCGAAATGCGTAATAACGGTCGAGCTCCGCACGGCTCATGCGTAACGCGCCCACTTGTTCGGTCGCCCACTCTTCAATCGATGCCATTTACCGGTCCACGTCTCCCAGCACGATATCGATCGACCCGATAGCCGCCACCACATCGGCCAGCAACTGGCCCTCGCACATCGAGGGCAGCGCCTGCAGGTTGGCGAACGAAGGCGACCGCATATGCACCCGGTAGGGCTTGGCCGTTCCGTCGCTCACAATGTAATAGCCCATCTCGCCGCGCGGCGACTCGATCGCCGAATAAACCTCGCCCGGTGGAACCGTGAATCCCTCCGTCACGATCTTGAAGTGGTAGATCAACGATTCCATCTGCGTCTTCATCTTCTCGCGGTCGGGCAGCACCACCTTGGGTGCGTCGGCCTTGATCGGACCTTCCGGCATCCCGGCCAGTGCCTGCTGCACGATCTTGCAGCTCTCCCGCAACTCCTGTACCCGGCAGAGATACCGCGCGTACACATCGCCTTCGGTCCGCACCGGCACCTGGAACTGGAATTTCTCGTAGCTGGAGTACGGCATATCGCGACGAAGATCGAAATCGATCCCGCTGCCGCGCATCGTCGGCCCGCTTGCGCCCAGCGCCAGCGCGTCTTCCTTGGTCAGCTTGGCCACGCCCTTGGTGCGCATCACGAAGATCGGGTTCGACGTCAGCAGCCCCTCATACTCGTCCATCTTGGAGGGGAAGGTATCCGCGAACTTCTTTACGCGATCGAACCAACCCAGCGGCGGCTCCAGCGCAATCCCGCCGACCCGGAAGTACGACGTCATCATGCGCTGCCCGGCGACCGCTTCGAAAAACTTCAGCAGCTCCTCGCGCTCCCGGAAGCAGTAAAGGAAGACGGTCATCGCGCCCAGGTCCATGGCGCTGGTGCCGAGCCATACCAGGTGGGAGTTGATGCGCGTCAGCTCGTTGCAGAGCACCCGCAGCCACTGCGCCTTCGCCGGAATCTCCATCCCCAACAGCTTCTCGACCGCCAGGCAGTACGCCAGGTTGTTGGTCATGGGGCAGAGATAGTCGATACGGTCCGTCATCGGCACGACCTGCTGGTAGAACTTCGCCTCGCACGTCTTCTCAATGCCGGTATGCAGGAACCCGATGTCCGGCATGATGCGAACGATGGTCTCGCCATCGATTTCGAGCAGCAGGCGTAACACCCCGTGGGTCGAAGGGTGCTGCGGGCCCATGTTCAGGACCATCGTCTTGTCCTGACCGGCCTCCAGGACGGGCGTGGGATTCATGTGTGCCATGGCTATCGGTAACCTTCGACGGGGTAGTCCTTGCGCAGCGGATGCCCCTTCCAGTCCTCGGGCATCATGATGCGCACCAGGTTCGGGTGCCCATGGAAGCGGACTCCGAATAGATCAAAGACCTCGCGCTCGAAGAAATCGCACGAGGGGAAGACAGAAAACAGGGAATCGACCTGGGCATCTTCGCCCAGCAGCTTCACTTTCAGCCGCACCCGTTCTTTGCGCGGCATGGAGAGCAGGTGATAGCTCAACTCAAAGCGCGGCTCGCTCGGATACCAGTCCACGCAAGTCACATCGGAGAGGAACGTGTACTGCAGCTCCGCATCTTCTTTCAACGTGCGGACGGCCTCCACAATGTGCTCACGCGAAACCCAGATACTGAGCTCGTTCCGGTCGTATTTCACTGCTTCAACTTCTACCGTGGCTGAGGCCAGCAGCTTGGCCAGGACGGGCCTGTCCTGCAGCTTTTCTACATCCGTAATGGCGGGATCGAGTGGCATTTAGATTCTTTCCCCCGGCATCTTCTTGTTCCAGTCGAGCACGCCCTTCTTCCATATATAGAAGAAGCCGGCCAGCACGATGCCCACATACACCAGCATCTCCCAAAAGCCAAACATCTTTAGTTCACGAAAGATGATGGCCCACGGATACATGAAAACTGCTTCCACATCGAACAGAATGAACAGGATCGCGACCAGGTAGAACTTTACCGAAAAGCGGTTCTGGGCGTCCCCAACGGGTTCCATGCCGCATTCGTAGGCCGACATCTTGGCCTTGTTGTACTTGTGCTGGCCAACGAACCAGGAAAGGGTGACCATCCCGATGGGAATGACGGTTACCAACACGAGGTGAATCAGTAACGGTACGTATCGGACGAAATAGTTATCCGGCATGATCTCGCTATGTATATATAATTCGCGCCACGAGGACGGAGTAAACAGTTCAGTGTATTTTTTGGCGCACAGCACTGTCAAGCGATCCGAAGCCGCTAAATACGCGCATTTTCTTAATCTTGCGCAACAATCAAATTTGCGGTTGGCACTTTTGTTCAGTCACGGGAGAAATCGTTCCCGGCATCCTCGGGGATTGTTCCCTCGAGGTGCGCGGGAAACCCGATTCCGGTTCGTTGAGGTAGAGGTCGGCTCATGATTTTTGGCTTTAATACAGACGTTAAGTGCAAGGGCACCGTCTACCACATCCAGAGCGAGGCCCGTAAGCACGACCAGCACCTCCAGACCCAGGTCTTCGTCCGTGGCCGCTGCATCGGCAAGAAAGCCACTCCCTACGGCGAAGACGCCAGCCACCCGGATTTTTCCGACGAAAAGATGCACGAGATGCTCAAGGTCCAGCATAAGGGCGTCGTCGAAGCAGTCCGCAAAGGCCGTGTCGCCGATGTCCTCAATGAGACCGAGGCCATCCCCACCAATGGCTTCTCCGTGCAGTGGGTCAACGCCGATTCCGTGTTGGAAGAGGGAGAAGTTGTCCTGCGCTTCCAGGTCTCTCTTTCCGGACTACCCGTGACCGGCGCGACCCTGATCAGCAAAGTCGTCTTCGTCGAGGAGGAACCGATCTTCGCAAGGGTGCTCTCCGACGACCTCGGCAACGTCGAAACCCGCGTGCCCGCCAAAACCACCGCTCTCGATACCGCCGCCATCTACGTCCAGGCCACGCACGATAACCACATCGCCACCCGGAAATACCGCCTCCGCCAGGTCGGCTAACGCCCGTCATCGTGAGCCAGGAATATTTCCGTCACAATATTTTTAAGCGCTTGTCATCCTGAGCGAAGAACGCGCAGCGTTCGCAGCGAAGGACCCTACCCTCACAAACACATTCCAAAGAGCAAATGCACCAAGTGCCGAAGGCACGCCAGGCAATAGCCCAGACCGTAAGCACTGGGGGAGCAGCGAATCCGCTCCGAGTCCCCTTCAGGGGACGGCACCTCCGCCGGGATCTTCTTTTCCGACATCAGCCCCGTTTACAATCCTTCCATGCGTCTCAAGATCAATGGGGACGAAAAGCAGATCCCCAACATCTCCACCCTCGCCAATCTCGTCGATCACCTCGCGATGAAAGCCGATCGCGTCGCCGTCGAACTCAACCGCGAAATCGTCCCGCGCGCCAACTGGACTGCCACCACTCTCCACGACGGCGACGAACTCGAGATTGTCCATTTCGTCGGTGGCGGTTGAACGCAGAAAAAGGCCGGCATTCGCCGGCCCTTGATCCGAATCCAGCTAGTACTGCCAATTCACATTCACATATCCCACGCCGCTCGACGGCACCGTGTAAGAGTGATTGCTTCCGTTTTCCCACGTTACCGCCCCGCCTGCTGCGATCTTCAGAAACTTGAACTGGATGTTCTGGCCGGCCGGCATCGACACGTTCAGGAACCAGTTGGGGTAATTCGGATCGAGCATCGGTCCAATTGCGGTATCGAAGGTCGTTCCCCAATTGCCCAACTCCACCGTGTTCCCCGCCAGGAAGATGTAGTCTCCCGGATTGGTAGCAACCGCATTGTTTACGGTGAACGTCACCGGAATCAGCTTCGCCGTAAGCACCGTAAACTGGATTGTGTTCGACGCCACGCCCCCCGACGTCTTCAGCGTCACGTTATACACTCCGTTCGTCACGCTCGGCACGGTAAACGTCACCGAGTTCGCCGACCAGCTATTGACCGTCGCTGCCGTCGATCCCACCAGGACGCTACCCGTGCTTGAACCGAAGCCCTTGCCCGCGACCGTCACCTTCACACCCGCCTGCCCCAGCGTCGGTCCAATCGAGCCGACCTCCGGAGTCGACGAGGTGCTGGTGTACTGCCACACCGCCACCGAATGCGGCGGCATGGTGAAGTTGGCCACCGGATTGTTCCCGCCCGACCCGGTCGTCACAGTGATTCCCGGTCCGCTCATCAGTCCACCGAGGTAGTCGGTATACGTAGCGCCCGGCAGCGCCGTGTTCAGCCCCGAGATCGGATAGCTGGTCGTATCGTTCTTATTGATTGCCACCAGCACCACGTCGTTGAAGAACTGCCGCTCGAAGACATACACATCGTTGTTGATCCAGCGCTGCTTTGAGGTGCCGTATCCAAGCGCGTCGTTACTGCCGTTGCGCAGCGCAGCCAGCTTGTTAATGACCTTGTAAAGCGTCGTCGACGTGCTCCAACCCGACATCTCATTCCGGTTATACGGATCGGTGCCGCCCCCCGTATCGTTGTGGATGTACTGCTCGTCTCCGTAGTACACCACCGGGATGCCGCGCCCCGTCAGCACGTACGCCTCCGCCTCGATAAGCCGGTTCGTGTTGTTGTTCACGCTCAGCAAACGGGCTTCGTCGTGGCTATCGACGAACGTCACCAGGTCGTTTTGCCAGGTGAAGTTCGAGCTTTCGGCGCTGATTTCGTTATCAAGCTCCGAGAAATTGTTATTCGACGCAAACACGTCGCGGACCGCCTGGTTGATATTGAAGTCCAGCACCGAGATGCCGCTCTTGTTCGCGAATTTATACGAGTCGTGATACAGCGCGTCGCCGATACCCTGCGCCCACTCGCCGAAAAAGAAACTCGGCCCGTAGGTGAAGGCCGAATTTGCCATGCTGTACTCCCAGCCCCAGGTCACGTGCTTGACCGCGTCGATGCGGAAACCATCCACGTTGTGTTGCTGGAACTGTTGAATGGCAGTCTTCAAATAGGAATCCACGGTCGAATTTTCCTGGTTGAGATCGCAGAGATCCTCGAGCGTGTAGTACTGCAGCTGGTAGCGATCGTCAAAGTTCGAAATATCCGGGTTGTGATGGAAAATCCCATTCGGATCGTTGTTGCACGCCGCGACAAACGTTCCGTTGTTGTAGAGCGATCCGTATTCGCCGCCGTTGTCGGGATTGCTGTGGTTCGGTGCGAAATCCACAATCACCTTGATGCTGTTGCTGTGCGCCGCCGAAACCATGTTGTCGAATGCCGTCCAGTTGTTCGACGCACTGCCGAAGTGCTCCTCGATGCGCATGAAATCGCGCGCCCCGTAGCCGTGATACGAAGCCGTCGGATTTCCGTTACCATCCGGAATATTCAGGTTGAGATTATCGACCGGCGGCGAAATCCAGATCGCCGTCACCCCCAGTCCTTTCAGATAACTCATCTTCGCCTGGATGCCCGCGAGATCCCCGCCCCAGTACAAGTGCCAGTTGGTCTGCGTTGCGTCGAACAGCCCCGAACTCTGGGCAGGGTTGTCGTTCGTAGTGTCTCCGTTGTAAAAACGGTCGGTCACGATCTGGTAAATCACTTGCTTCTTGAAGTCCTGGCCCAAAATCCAGGAGCTGAGGAGAAATAAACTGAATGCGCATAGCAGGAAACGTCGAGCAGAATTCTTCATGGGGGAGCTCCAAAGTATTTTTTTGAAAAAACAACTCTGGATTGCTCGCCGCTGCACTCCCAGGGAGGGACTCCAACAACGGGCAACTCATCGCTCCGCCCGCGGGTGAACTTCCGTGCACTCTGCGTCGAAGCGTAAAGATTCTGTTGGAGGATCGCCGGGTCGTGAAGTTACAACAGGTGAGTTACGGTTACATCGAAAGCCCGCGATGTTTCAGCCAGTTCCAGCGATTGTTACTTCGATGTTAAGTGTGCACTGCCGGTCGGCCACTCTGGCAATGTTCAGCTCTCTTCGCGCGCGGATTTCGCGTGCTCATCGTAGGCACGCTGCTCCACCCACGAAGGTGTCGCTACCGCCATGGCGAGTTGAATGGGTACATCGGAACACGATTAGTTTCGCCTTCCCCGCTTCCCGGATACCCAGTCATCCCACAATTGGAAACCCTTCATCCCTTCATCGAGGTGGGTCTCCGGAAAGGTCGCTTCGATCTGCGCGCGCGTGTAGCGCGGCCCAATCCGGTGCGGCGCATTCGCCAGCTCGGTGACGAATTCCGCCATGATCGCTTCATTTTGCTTCAACTGCGCAATGTCCACCTTGTCGAAGGTGTCCGAAGTCGCGTGATAGTTCACCAGGTAATTCGCTTCTACCTGGTTGGGTAGAAAGGTAGGAACGCCTTCAACCATGAAGTCATAGTTATCCGTGCCGAGTTCGGCATCATTGGTTACGCCGGTAGCTTTCCATTGTGCGAACGGCTGTAACAGCGGCGCGAGAGCGGCATCTTCATCCTTCCGCCCCTCCGTCGAAAAGCCCGTGATCGCCCCGATCCCCGAATCTATCACCGCTTCGCCCACGATGCTGTCCAACTCGTTCTGGTGGGCCTTTACATATGCCAGCGAGCCCAGCAACCCTTCTTCTTCGCCCGAGAAAAGAACAAACCGCATCGTCCTCCGCGGCTTCACGCCGGCCGCCTTGATCGCCCGCAGCGCATCGATCACCAGCGCCGCATTGCAGCCGTTGTCCAGCGAGCCCGTTCCCAACTCCCACGAATCGAGGTGTGCGCCCAACAGGACCAACTCGTTCGGCAACTCTTCGCCCTTGATCTCCGCCACCACGTTGTGCGTCGTGATCTCCGGCCCCACCTTGTTCGGAAGCGCCAGTGTCATCTGTACATCGTTGCCGTTCGCCAGGAGCCTCGCAATCCGCAACGCATCCTCGCGCGCCAGCATTACCTGCGGGATTACATCGACCTTCCCGTTCATGCTGTTGATGAACCGGTAGAGCACGTCGTGCTCACGGCTCGCCATCCAGGCAATCGCAACCGCCTTACCTTTCGCCGCTGCATCGATGATCGGGGGAGTGCGGAAATACTCGTTGAACAGGTCGTCCCACTTCTCCAGCACCTTGGAATGCACCAGCACGATCGCGCCCTTCAGGTCGCCCGCCCTCGCCAGTTCATCGGCAGTGCCGTTGCCCACGTCCACCACGCGCGCCGTGGTTCGCTCCAAGGGCGGTGCCCACGCGACCGAGTGCGCGATTACATGAAACGCCGCGGGCGCCACTACATTCACTTCGGTGTCGCCCTCGGCCCACGACTGAGCGATCGTGAACTCTTCGGTATGCACCGAGTCCGCTCCCGCCTCCTTGAACCGCTGAACTGCCCATTTCTCCGCCAGCGTAAACTGCGGCGTGCCCGGAATACGTCCGCCGATCTCGTCGGCCAGCACACGCAGATTGTCTTCCAGCGGCGATGAGGGCGACAACGCTTCCTGCATCACGCGGTCATTCTCTTGCGCAATCGTGAAACCGGTAAAACTCACCGCAAATATCAGCAGCAAAAATCCAGGTGCTTTCATGGCGTCGGATTATACAAACGGCGGGACCTGGAGGATTATCAAAAGCGACGCCTTAACCGAATTTCACGTAAAGCGTTACCCTGACTCGTATGTCTTTCACGCTTCGCGAGGCGACTACCGCCGATATCGATATCCTGGTCCGTCATCGCCGCTCCATGTGGCGCGACATGGGCCGCGATCCGCAACTGTTAACCCCTATGGAAACGCCTGCCCGCGTGTATTTTCGTGCGGCCGTTCCCGACGGTTCCTATCGCGGATGGCTCGCCGAATCCGATCGCAAAATCGTGGGCGGCGCCGGAGTCGTCGTCAGCCCCTGGCCCGGTATTCTCGGCTCCCGCCTCGCCCAGCGTGCCATGATCCTCAATATGTACGTGGAACCTGACTATCGCCGGCGCGGCATCGCCCGTGCCTTGATGGAAACCATGATCGCCTGGTGCCAGGCCGCCGGATTTTCTTCCGTCGGCCTCCATGCCAGCGAAGAGGGACGTCCGCTCTACGAAGCCCTCGGCTTCGTTCCTACCAACGAGATGCTGTTGACTTTTTAACGAGAGTCAAGCTGCGCCTACCACAGCAGTCTGATCACGAACTGCATTCCCAGACCCACCAGCAGCGCTACCAGCGTGCTGGCCAGGGTTCCCACCAGGAAGTACTCTGCCCAGCTCCGGTTCTCCAGCTCGCGCGAACGAATCAGCCCCTTGGCTGCAATGAGAAACCCCAGCGCCTCGTAGCTATGCACGGCCGCCATCACCACCAGCAGCACGCGTTCGATATTGCCGATCAGCCGTCCGCGGTTGTATTCCTTGATATCGATTTCGAACTCCGCGTCGCGCCGCTCTGCGCTGCCGTCTAATGGCGGTAGCGTCCCCACTTTGTCGAGGATCCCGCGCACAACGTAAGTCCCGCCGCGCACCGTAAACAGGATCATCGCTGCGATCACGAGCACGACAGCGCTGCGATTGTCCGGAATATTTCCCAGGTGATAGGCGGACGCCCCTCTCATCGCCAGCACCGACGCGGCCGCCACCAGAAAAATCGCATTCGCGGCCACCTCGAACTCGGAGGCATAGGCCGCGGAGACTTTCGTTCGCACCCATGGCATTGCCAAGCATCCCGCGAACATCAGCGCCGCCACGGCAGCGTCGTGCCGCGCGAGCCCAAAGCTCACACCGGCGGCCACCAGGCTGGTAATCACCAGGCGAACTCTCGCCGCCCGGGAGAACACAGCCGCCCCGCGCCGGGCATTCTGCAACTCCGGCAGGGCATAATGCGCCACCATCCAAACGCACGCCATCTGCGCGTTCAGCAAGATCGTCCCCGCATTAGCGATTGCCCACGTCCGCGCTGTCATCCCCGCTTCGGCACCGACAAAAGCGTGGCCCGGAAGCCCTCTTCGGCCTCCCGGTACGCCTCCCATCCCGCCGCCTTTACGTGATCATAAACGGCCTGCGGAGACTGCCGCAGCCGCCGCGCCACCTCCACCTGCGAAAGCCCCTCGCGCAGCAACCCCATCACCTTGAGTTGCTGCTCCGTCCGTCGCAACCGGTGAAACCACATAATCCGCGCGAATCCGTTCAGCTCTGCCTCCGGAATTCCTTCCCCGCGGAATACTCCCCCCAGCCGCTTTTTCTTCTTGGCCTCTTCGATCGCGGCGCGCGCCGCGTGCAGCGCCGGACCATCCACGTTGATCGCTTTCTTGGGAATCGCGGTGTCGATGGTCCCGTAGCCGAATCCCAGCCGTAAGGTGCGGAAAGGGAACTCCCTTTCTACCCGCCAGATCACCTCCGGAATCTCTGCGGGGTCGGCCATCAGCCCTTGGAATTCGTCCCCCAGGGTGATAACAAAGCGCGAGAGAAGCGCCTTCTTGAAACGCTCATTCAAGGCTTCCACGAAGTGCTGGAACTGCTGTTGCGCCCGCGGCCGCTCGCCTCGCGGAATGGAGCGAGAGTCCACCATGTCGCCGATCAGCGCAAAACAGGGCTTGCGGCTCGTTGCGGGTTGTCGTAGCTGGCGCATCTTCCTGCCGGAGTTCAGAGCTTGATTTGGTCGAATTAAAGCCTATAAGCCTTATTATTGGAAAGTCAAGCAAATAAGCTTTACATAAAAACTCCTCCTCCCCGCGCACCGCCCGCCCCCGAGACTCCGGATCTCCCGCGGCGTACTCGCGCTTTTCGGGCCAACTCGCGCCCAGAATCTCCCATCGGAACACATGGCCGGCAAAACGAGCAGGCCAACCACGGCTCGCAGTGCAGGCCGAAACAAGGGAGGAAGTGAATGACAAACCAGGTGTTTCACCGGCAACGGATGTGGATCGCAGTACTCACCGCTACTTTATTGGGACTTTTTGTTCTCGCAGGTTGCAATAAACAGGAGCAGCACGCGGATGTGAAAGACGCCGTCGATAGCGCTATGACCCAAAACAACCTCGGCGTGGTGAAGGTCTCGCAGGACCGTGACAAAGGTGTCCTTACCCTCACCGGCGACGTGATCTCCGCCGACGACAAGACGCGCGCGGAATCGATCGCCAAAGGCGCCGCTCCCGGCTACACCATCGCCAACGAACTCGGCGTCCGTCCGCAGGATGCGGATGCAAGCCAACTGAAGTCGGTGGACAATAAGCTCGACGACGGAATCAAGGACAACTTCGAAGCCGCCATCAAGGCGCACAAGAATCTCGATGACCAGAGCATCTCGAGCGATGTGAAGAATGGAACGATCATGCTTAAGGGCAGCGTGAAGACTACCGCCCAGAAGGCCGAAGCCGGCAAACTCGCCAAGGCCGTTCCCAACGTGAAGGAAGTCGTCAACGAGATCGAAGTGAAGTCCGGCAAACACGCCACCGCCGCCAACTAGCGTGCTTTTCCCCACGGTAGCGACTTCCACCGTGAGTCGCTACCCGTGGGAATTGTTTTCCCTTGTCATCCTGGTCGAAGTTTCGCGCAACCTCGCGAAACGCCCTGCCTCTGTTCTGATCGTTCGCTGAAGAGGCGCGCATAGGATTCTCTGAAGCCCACACCGCGGTCAGCCGTCATCGCTGCCGGCCTCTCCCAAGATCTCTCTTGTCATTGCGAGGCCCCGGCTTTGGGCCGTGGCAATCGGTTGTTCGCTCGCTCCACCTGCGAACTGATTCCGTCCTGCTTTTCCACCGCCCTCCACAACAAAACCTTCATTTCCACAACTGCACCAGGAATGTGAAATTGACCCTGGACGGCAACCGGCATAGGGTCGCTGCAGTGACCAACCGCCCCACCTGTGGAAACTTGAGCTATCAACCTTTTCCCAACCAAAAAACCGAGTACCGCAAGTCGTTTTTTCACAGCTCCGTAAGGCCCTGTTTTCGCACGAGATAGAGGTTACCAATCAGTCATGGGAAACCCGTACAATAGCAGCAGGGACACAATACCTTGTATTCACATATTGACAGGCCCCACATAGAGGCGTACTGTCCACTTCCCAAGGACGTTTCACAAGGGGAGGGGTCAACTTCCAGAGGGTCCGAAATGGGACCGATGGAAGGCCGGAATGCCAAGGTTTTCCGGAACCCCTGAAAAGCTTTTCGGCGATCGCCGAAAGGTCCGGATCGGAGGCCGAGGTGGCTCCCTTCCGAGCTCGTAAAGTCGAGCAACGCAGTTGGGCCCAGGCAAGACTGGTTGTGCTCCTTCAAAATTCTGGCGTTTCGAATCAGCGGTGACTTCGAGACGTATTTCACAAAACGCGGGGCTTCCGCGCAGGGAGCCCCTTTCACCCTCGTTGACCTCCGCGGTCAACCGGCCAGGCGATTCACAAATTCCAGGTGTTCTGCATCTGGTCTTCGCAGGCAATGCCGGCGAAGCGTACCCCCTCCTCACTCAGCCTTAGTGAGCGAAGGGAAGAGCCGAACGAAAGTTTCGAGATTCCTGGTTCTCGAAACCTCTGAGCGGCCGGAGGATGAAAGGCAAATCAGCAGGAGAGTCGGGAATCTAATGGCCGAGACAGGACAGAAAACAGCGATGAGCACGGAAGCTCACATCAGTACCTCCACCAGCAAGCCAGCCAGAAAAAAAGGCCCGGGCCTCGCCTTCAAGCGCCTCTTCACCAAGGCTGGCCTCTCGCCCTACGACGAAGTCGAGTGGGAGTTGCGTACCGCCTCCATCACCGACGCCCAGGGCAACATCATCTTCGAGCAGAAGGATGTCGAGGTCCCCAAAGACTGGTCGATGACCGCCACCAACATCGTCGCCAGCAAATATCTGCACGGCACCATCGGCACCGAGGAGCGCGAGACCGGCGTCCGCGCCCTGATCAGCCGCGTTGCCGAAACCATCGCCCGCTGGGGCCTCGAGGGTGGATACTTCCGCACCAACGAAGACGCCGCCATTTTCCACGACGAACTCGTGCACCTGCTCGTCCAGCAGAAGATGGCCTTCAACTCGCCCGTGTGGTTCAACGTCGGCTGCGATCGCATTGAGCCCAACGCCGATGGCAGCAACTGGCACTGGAATTTCCTGAAGAGCCAGGCCGAGTTCGGGCCCGTCGGATACTCGCGCCCGCAGTGCTCCGCCTGCTTCATCAACTCGGTGCACGATTCGCTCGACTCCATCCTGACCCTCGCCAAGACCGAAGGCATGCTCTTCAAGTGGGGAAGCGGCACCGGCACCAACCTGTCTCCGCTGCGCTCCTCCAACGAGCAGCTCTCCGGCGGCGGCACTGCCAGCGGTCCTCTTTCGTTCATGCGCGGTTTCGACGCCTTCGCCGGCGTCATCAAGTCCGGTGGCAAGACACGTCGCGCCGCCAAGATGGTCATCCTCAACATCGACCACCCCGACATCGTTGAGTTCATCGACTGCAAGGCCAAGGAAGAAGCCAAGGCCTGGGCCCTCATGCAGCAGGGCTACGACGGCTCCTCCCCCGATGCCGAAGCCTACAGCTCTATCTTTTTCCAGAACGCCAACAACAGCGTCCGCGTCACCGACGACTTCATGTACGCCGTCGTGCGCGATGCCGACTTTTCCACCAAGGCCGTCAAGTCCGGCGACCCGGTAAAGACCTACAAGGCCCGCGATCTCCTGAAGAAGATCAGCGAAGCCACCTGGCAGTGCGGCGACCCCGGCATGCAGTACGACACCACCGTCAACCGCTGGCACACCAGCAAAAACACGGCGCGCATCAACGCCTCGAATCCTTGCAGCGAGTACATGTTCCTCGACGACTCCGCCTGCAACCTCGCCTCGTTGAACCTGATGAAGTTCGCCCCCAACGGCACCTTCGACGTCGCCGCTTACCGTCATGCCTGCGCTCTCACCATCACCGCCCAGGAGATCCTCGTCGACAACGCCGGCTACCCGACCGAGTCGATCATGAAGAACTCCCACGACTATCGTCCCGCTCGGCCTCGGCTACGCCAACCTCGGCGCGCTCCTCATGGCTGCCGGCCTCCCCTACGACTCCGACGCCGGACGCGACTACGCCGCCTGCGTGACCGCCATCATGTGCGGCGAGGCCTATCTCCAGTCGTCCAAGATCGCCGAACAGGGTCAGCCGCTCGAGCCCGTTACCGACGCCACGAAATCCGTCGACGTCACTGGCGCGGCCTGCCCCGGCTGGTACGTCAATCGCGAGCCGTTCCTCGATGTCATTCGCATGCATCGCGCCTCGGTCAACAACATCAACCAGAAGAACGTCCCCGCCCCCGTCTTCGAAGCCGCCAAGGCCACCTGGGACGAAGCCCTCGCCCACGGCGAGAAGCATGGCTACCGCAACTCGCAGGTCACCGTGCTCGCTCCCACCGGCACCATCGGTTTCATGATGGACTGCGACACCACCGGCATCGAGCCCGATCTCGCCCTCGTCAAGTACAAGAAGCTGGTTGGCGGCGGCATGATCAAGATCGTGAACAACACCGTTCCCGCGGCGCTCTTCAAGCTCGGCTACACCAGCGACCAGGCCAACGCCATCGTCAGCTACATCGACGCCACCGGCACCATCGAAGGCGCGCCCCACGTCAAGGAGAGCGATCTGGCTGTCTTCGATTGCTCCTTCAAGCCGGCCAAGGGCACCCGCAGCATTCACTACCTCGGCCACGTCAAGATGATGGCGGCCACCCAGCCCTTCATCTCCGGCGCCATCTCGAAGACCGTCAATCTTCCCAAGGACGCCACCGTGGACGACATCATGGAGGCTTACATCCAGTCCTGGAAGCTCGGCCTCAAGGCAGTCGCCATCTATCGCGACGGCTCCAAGGGCGGCCAGCCGCTCAGCGCCAAGGGCACCGACGCCGTCGCCGACAAAGCCAAGGCCAAGGCTGCCGAAGCCGCACCCGTCGCCGAGCCCGAGGACGAAGCGGCAGCTCCACCGCGCGCCATCCGTCACCGCCTCCCCGACGAGCGCCTCTCCGTCACCCACAAGTTCAACATCGGGGGACACGAGGGCTACATCACCGTCGGCCTCTACAAGAACGGAACCCCCGGCGAACTCTTCATCACCATGGCCAAGGAAGGCAGCACCGTCAGCGGCCTCATGGACAGCTTCGCCTGCAGCGTCTCGCTGGCCTTGCAGCACGGCGTCCCGCTCAAGCTGCTCTGCGAGAAGTTCGCCCACACCCGCTTCGAACCCAGCGGCTGGAGCCATAATCCGGACATCGGTTACGCCAAGTCGATCATGGATTACATCTTCCGCTGGCTCCAGTTGCGCTTCTTGACCGGACAGCAACAGGCCCTGTTCGACGGTCTCCGCCCCAAGTACGCCATCGGCGAGCCGATCAACAGCGGTTCTGTCATCCTGGGCGAAGGCGCGCAAGCGCCGGAGTCGAAGGACCTCTACCCGCACCAGCAAACCCTGGGCGGCCTCACCACTCACGTCCACGCAGCCGACGCGTTGAAGGATCTCATCGATCTAGGCGACGCCCCCAGCTGCCACGTCTGCGGCGCCATCATGACCAGGAATGGTTCGTGCTATCGATGCAATGAATGCGGATCGACGAGCGGCTGCTCGTAGGTCTCCAAAAGCCTGATTTTTCGGGGAGTGCAGTAGGCGAAAAACAGGTTTCTTGAAAATGGACTGAAATGCGCGAAAACCCTGTATCCATGCGGGGTTTTCGCGTTTTTGGGTGAAAAACGGGGGTGCGATTTGGAGGGCTAAAAAGCGACAAAAACGCGACAAAAATCGCCAAAAAATGGCAAAAAACGCGTTTTGGTGAACAGTGCAACTCAAATTTCCAGGAGTCTGCTTCCGAGCCGCATCACTGCGTACAGAGGACGAAGTGCGCAAACTCGAGTCGTGTTGAATCCTTGCTTCCAGCAGACCTTCCCGCTTCGCGAGAAATAACAGTAGTGGGGCATAGCTCTCATTCGGTCTGCCTTTGCAGATTCCTTCTGAGTAACGAGAGATTAGTGCTACAACTTTTGTGATCAGCTACACTAGGCCGATCTATCGCTCTATGGAGGAGGGAATTCGATGGCAGAAGAATTTCCGTTGCCTGGTTCGTTTTATAAGGAACTCATCAAAATTATCCAGGGATATGGAAGGATCGGCTCAGAAGCAAGTCTGTCAGATGTCGCTAAGCTGACTGCGATCGGTGAAACGATTGTCAGCGGGAATAATAAATTCCTTGTAGCCGTAGGTATTGTTAAAGGTGGAAAGCGAAAGGCCATCACTTCGCTTGGAGCGGCCCTCGCCACCGCCCTAGAGCATAATCTCCAAGACGAGATTTCCGCCAAGTGGCGCGCAGTGGTGGAGTCCACGGACTTCCTTCAAAAGGTCATCGCTGCGGTACGCATTCGTAAAGGAATGGATGAGTCCAGCCTTGAATCGCACGTGGCTTATTCGGCGGGTCAGCCTAGAACTCCGGCGGTAGCCACGGGTGCCCGCGCCGTCGTTGAAATCCTCACTGCAGCGGGACTACTAAAAGAAGAATCCGGAACGCTGATATCGACGATTCCTGAACCGCGTCCGATCCAAGAAACAGTCGGAGAGTCACTATCTATTGTCGACCCAGCAGCAGGAACTGGAAGCTTCATCCATGGGTCGTTGACGCGTAGCACGAGCGTTCGCACCTCAAGCGTCGGAACGATACAACTTCGCGTCGACGTGACAGTTCAATGCACGCCAACAGACCTCGATGATCTCGGCCGCAAGCTAAGGAAAATGATTAGAGACTTTAGTGAAGCTGAATCATCGTCCCCCAATTCCGAGGCGAAGGATACTCCTCTCACCGACGATCCTACCGAGGAATAGCAAAGATGCCGCTAGCAGCTCGACTACCGCTGAGCATGTCCTTGGCGCTGCGGAAGCCGTTGTCGTTAACGGGAGCCCTACCGGCGTCGATGTGATAGCCGAATTCCTGGGTACTACTCCCGCGAATGCTACGGCGGCGCTAGAAATGGCGGTGGAACTCGGTCTGTTGTCCCAACAGCCTAATGGTTCCTACGCGGTCAGCAGCCCGCTCTGCAGATTTACAGCAATCCCAGATCAGAAGGCCGCTGTTCTGCGCGTGCTCATCGAAAACCATCGTCCGTTCTTGGTGTTCCGCGAGCGCCTTGTCGCCACGGCGGATCTAAATTCCGCGGCTCAGGCGACGAGAGCAATCTGTGGGCTAGCTGCGCATCGCGACATCATCAAAGAAACTCTGATCAGTCTTGGTACTTTCTCACGAGCTTTAATCCATGAGGGTGGGGGAAATTATCAACTCGATGCTCCATCTCTGGTTAACGCACTGCAAGTGATTGCTTCAGCATGCAAGGATATGGCAACAGCAGAAGGACGAGTTCGGGATCAGCTTGGACCGCTAGCACAGACTGTTTTGGCTCCACATCGCCAAGACATAATCGTACCTCTGGCTGACGCGTTGATCCGCGCCAACAATCGTGATGGATCCGGAGCCGTGCAGCAGGCCGGTAATGCGATCGAGTCAGATCTAGCCTTCTTGGCGGGACGCATGGCCGTGAATATCGCCGGAGCGAATGGAATTATCGAGAAATTGAATCGCTTCGCTCAAAACCCTAGAAGGTTGCCGAGATATCTGATCCGCATAGGTAGCTACTTGGGCGCAATTAGGAATGCTGCGGATCATGGCCCTGACGCAGACATAAATAACCAAAGCTGGACAATACGCGATGCGACTGGCCTTGAGTACGTTTTTGTGGCTTGTTCGTTTATCGCAGCAACGATCGGCATCGAGCAAAGCCAACTGCCCGAACTGTGACTGTTACGAAGAGGACAATGAGGACGGGCGGGTGGCCCACATCCCCTTTAGCAGTCCGCATCACCACGACTGTGGGTGCCCCATTCCTCGCGTGTCTCTCGCGGGAAGTGGGAAGCGAGGATTTTCGGAACTCCGAGACCGTGGGGCGGGTGGCCCACCCCACTACCCACTGGTGCCCCATCCTAGGCGGGTGGCTCACCCTACGACCCCATGGGTGCCCCATCCTAGCTCGCCTCTTTTGGCGAGGTGGGGTGGGTCGAATAGGAATCGCCGCAGGCTCATCCACCTTCCTTCCTGATCCTGCGGAATTCAGAGGTTCTTGGTGCGCCTGCGGCGCGTCTTCTTTCGACTCACCTTCGCTCCTCTACGAGGAACGAGGATGGGGCACCCGGCCGGATTGTGGGAAAGATTCGCACCCGTAGCTTCGACTTTCCCATCCCCACGTCTCGAAAATCGCGAGACATGGGGCACCCAGCGAATTCCCCCAGTTCTTGAGGTCCGCTGATATCTGCACCGTCCCATCCGAAAGCGTTTTAACCATGCTCGCGCTGGTCGTTGTTTAACGGCAGGTCGGCAAGCCTTAGAAAGAATGCAATCGCCGTCTCCACCGTCAGCAAATCACGGGTCAGTGTATTCCCCACCCCGGATCGGTTTGTGATCCACCTTCGCTCGGCGTCGTTCCGCATTCGAATCAGCGGACGGAGATCGAAATCGTTTTCCTGCAGGTCGTTCTTCTTCATCGCATCGCCGCCTAATCGAGCTTTCGTCCATCCGGCCCGGGTGAGATATACCGCTTCAGGAGAGGACATCCGTTCCGCATCCTTTGCAGGAGAACCAATTCCTGGGCCGGCACCGATTGGAGCATTCTCTCCATGAGCTCATCGTGAAACATTGCCGGTTCGCCGTCGGTCCAACTCTCCAACGCGATGGCGATGTAATAGCTCAAGCTGGCGTCGTTCGTGGCTTTGAGCTCCCCGTCGTCACGGTAGTCTTCGGCGATCAGTTCGTGGCGCGCTTCTAAGGCGCAGAGGACCTCTTTCCGTAGCTCCGCTTTCTCCAGGATGATGATGCCGAGTCCCCGCGCCAGTTCGAAGCTCTCCAGCGTAGTCGCGCCTTCACCTTGCCATTTCATCGTGCGCGGACAGGTCATCACCTCTCTCCGCCCGGGGTCTTCGTGGGAGCGGAAAAATGGCTGCGCCCATGTTCGCCTCATTTCGCGCCCTTTGGACGTTAATGTGTACGTCGTCCCCGGAACGCACCAGAAGATGCTTCCTTTCCAGACAACGGAGGATCGGACTGCTTAGATCCGCGTACTCGCGAAGAAAGAGTTTGGCCTCTACCGCCGAAAAAGGCCAACTAGGTAGCTGTGCGGCGAACCACTCGAACTGCTCAGTCCATTCCGTACAGGGTACAAAGGCCAAGTCCGGTTCGCCCGGCGGCAGGAGCTCTGGCATCTCACTCGCTCGAAGCATTTGTCGTCGCTGTAGTTCGAGAGGTAGCTTCTGCGAGCGAAGCACGGAGTCTACAACTGCGATGAGCTCAGCCACGAAGTCGGAGGCGATCTTGTTAAGTCGCTCCTTGGCTGCTTCTGTCGCGATACTTGCCGCTGGATGGTAGATTGGCGGGGAAGATTGTGCAGGAGTGTCGATATTTCGGGGGCCCATGTTCGTGATCTCCACTTGCAACACGATCACGTTATAACACTGAAGTCCATGTCCTCGGATGGCCAGTTATCACAAGTATGGTGTCCAAACTACAAGTCTTTAGTAACGTCCACGATCGTGGGACTAGTTCGGGAAGTTCTTCGTTCTTCACCTGATAACACTGTGGGGGCCCGATGCTCTCGATTTTCGAGACATGGGATCACACGGTGATCGCCTCCGACGAACCAACCTCCACTCTTTCTGTCTCCTTCGTGGTCAATGGAAGCTGTCAACCCCCACCAAACGTGCAACCCGTGCGCTGGGTCACCGCGCGTCCGTAACCTCCATCACATCTTTCTACGATCCATTTCCCATCCGTCTCCTCCGGCTAAGCAGAGGGACCGGGCCAGTCGTGCTGTTCGTATCATGACCGCACTGGAACAAAAAGTCGCGACTCGAGGGCTTCGAGGAAGGATCGGAGTTGAGCCGCGTCCATAACGCTTGAAAGCTCGGTTGCTTCGATTTCCTGCTGCAATTCCGTCCACGTCTCTGCGCGCAATGACTGCAGCCCTCGAAAGTGTTGCTCAGAAATCTCGAAATTCTGGGGGTGGCGGGTGGCCCACCCTACCGTTTGAAGTTCTCTGGGTGCCCTATCCAAGCCGCCTGTTTTGGCGAGTTTGGGTGGGTCTAAGAAGACGCGGCGAAGCCGGACCATGCCCTTCGACTGCAACTGTCCTAGATCCCCGATTTCAAAAAATCTCCGCTCCGCCTGCGGCGCGTCTTTTTAAAACCCACCCT
>CAVWVJ010000005.1:0-53425 GCA_963758505.1 uncultured Acidobacteriaceae bacterium
TCCCCAAGTCTGTCATCCTGAGCGAAGAACGCGCAGCGTTCGAAGCCGAAGGACCCCTACGTCCACCAACGAACCCTCAGCATTGTCACTGAGCATGAGATCGCTTCTCAAAGGAACCCAACGATTGCCTCGCCTTTCGCATCTTTCAGCGTAGGATCGGCGGCCACGATACCCGAATACAATGATGGCGGATGGAGAAAAATATCTTATGACGAACCAGCGCGTACTGACTCTCCTCACAATGATGAATCTCGGAATCGCATGTTTTCTTCTGTTGCACCAGGTACCACGGGTCGAGGCGAGTAGTCCTGCAACGATACTTCGGGGCAGAGGGCTCGAAATCGTGGACGCCCAAGGAAAAGTTCGGGCGTCCATCCAAATCGTATCCGCGGGCCCTGCTCGCAAGGCAGACGGTTCCATTGCTAAGGATGGGAAGATCTATCCAGAAACAGTGCTTTTTCGGCTGATTCGTCCGGACGGGCGGCCATCCGTGAAGATCTCCACCTCGGAGCAAGGCTCGGGACTTACCCTCGGCGGAGGAATCGATCCCACTTATATCGTGTTAGACGCTGAAGGAGGACTCCCCTCGTTGTCGCTTACTAACAAGGATGGCCGGCAGCAGCTCATCAAGCCGTAGGCCAGCGCATTCTGGATTGATGGCGATAACGGGCGATGTCCTTGTTCACGGCAGTTGCAACATTTCTCCTTGCTACCAGCGCCCAAACCTTCGCACCGCCGCCCGCGCTGCATTCGCCCCACACATCCCATGCACCCCGCCTCCCGGTGGCGTCGAGGACGAACACAAATAAACATTCCGCACCGCCGTTGCATACTGCCGCCACGTTGGACGCAAAAAGAACTGCCGCCAATTTGCCAGCCCTCCGTTGATGTCTCCCCCCACAAGGTTTGCATCGCTCGTCTCCAACTCTGCCGGAGACCAAACCCGCCGCGCCAAAACGCAATCCCGAAATCCTGGCGCGAAGCGCTCCAGTTGCGCTTCGATCCGCGGCAACATGTCAAAGGACGATCCATGGGGTAGGTGGCAATACGTCCACGCGATGTGCTTGCCTTCCGGCGCTCGACTCGGATCGAACAACGTCGGCTGCGATACCAGCACAAAGGGCCGCTCGGCAGGTTCGCCGGAACGCATTGCCTTTTCCGAGGCAGCCGTCTCCTCCATCGCACCGCTCAGGTGCACCGTTCCCGCGCGCGCACATTCCGCCGCCTTCCACGGAATCGGCGACGATAACGCATAATCCACTTTAAACACCCCGGGCCCGTAGCGATAACGCTGCAGCAAACGCGTGTACGCTCCAGGAAAATGCGCCATCTGCAACAACTGTCGCGGGGTCACATCACAAAGCGCAAACCGGAAATCGCCGAGCGCATTCAGCTGCTCGACCCGCCTCGATGTCTGCACTCTGCCGCCAAGACTCTCAAGGTGCCGCACCAGCGCACTCGTAATCGACTGCGCGCCGCCACGCGGAATCGGCCACCCCACCGAGTGTGCGGTGATGCCGAGCACCAGGCCGACGGCGGTGCTCAACGGTTCGTCGAGTGAAAGAAAAGAGTGCGCCGCCATCCCCGCAAACAGCGCTCTGGTACGTGGCTCACGAAAAGCGTGGTTCGCGAACGTGGTCGCCGGCAGCAAGCCGCGCAAACCAAACTTGGCCAGCAGCAACGGATGCCGGGGCACACGAAACAAGGGCTGCAAAATCTCCGCCGCAAACTCCGTCCACTGTTCCGCAAACGGACCGAACAGATTTTTCCATCTCTCACCATCCCGACCCAATGCCCGCGCTGCATCGCCAAGACCACGCTCCAGCATCACCGCCGTGCCATCGTCCAGCGGATGTGCCAGCGGCGCCGGAGGATGAATCCACTCGAGTCCATGCGCTTCGAGCGGAAGGGAATTGAAGAATGGCGACCCGGCAGCCATCGGGTGCACTGCGGAACCGAAGTCGTGATGGAAACCAGGAAGCGTCAACTCCAGCGTTCGCGCCCCACCGCCGGGTTCAGCTTCCGCCTCGAAGACCTCGACCTCGAACCCGGCTTGCGCGGCGACGATCGCCGCCGACAACCCATTCGGCCCCGCTCCCACCACCACAACTCTGCCTCGGCTCTGCGTCATGGTTGCGGACTCTCCTCGCGAGGCATCTCCACCGCCCGCACCCTGCCGTTTTCACCGAACTCCAGCGTCGGCGCGTACAAGCCCAGGAACTCGCGTCGCCACCAGTTGCCTGTTTGCCGCTTCTCCGCCATCGAAGTGAACCAATACTGCCACAGCACCGCCCGCACCTGCTTCGGTGGCGCCTGCGGAAACGGATTTCCCGCAAAGAGTTTCAAAACATCGGCGTCATTGGAAAGCAGACGAACCTCGGTGTTCGGTACGATCGCGCTCCCGCGCCACGACTCTAACGAGCAGAACCACAAATTCCATTCAAACCGCGGCTGGTAGGGCGCGTAAATTCCGGGAGCCTTATTCAGCGCCTGCGGTTTGTAGCGGAATGGATAGGCCGTCCACGTTTTGCCATCGTCGTTCGATCCCTGGAACTCGATCTCGTAGCGCGCCCGCGTCATTACCGCGAACAATCCATATTGGTTTGCGATGCGAAATGGCTCGAGCACCGCAATCGGCGTCGTCGGCACCGGCGCGCTCCTCCACAGCAACAACAAAAGCTCTCCCGCCGTCGCATAGAAGACCCAGGTCAACATCACCACCGCAACGGCCAGTTTCATGGAGCGGAAATTCCGTTGCACAAACGAACCCGCGGGTTCCCCTTGCGAACCTGTGGGTGCCCCACCCTTCTCCTCGACCGATATGCGAAATTGTGGGTGCCCCACCCTTCTCCCGACCTTGCGAACCTGTGGGTGCCCCACCCTTCTCCGTAGGAGAGGGTGGGTAACCAATCTGCTCGCGCTCCGTCGCCCGATCTTCTGTGTCTCTCCGTACCTCCGTGGCAGGTGTCTTTTTGAATCGTCCCATCACCCACCGTAAAAACCGATCATCCACCAACAAGATTCCCAACGACAAGACCAGGTAATTCAAGAACGCATAATTCGCCGTCGCAATGACCCCGATCTCCCAGCCTGTCACGAGGCAGAACAGTGCGATCCGGAAGCGGCGCGGCAGCAGGATCATCCATACCAATCCCAACTCCAGCACCAGGGTCGCGCCCACGGTGAAGGCGTGGAAACCGTGCGGCAGGTGCTGCAAGTACCAGCCGATCCATGTGGGCAGCGGGCCGTTCTGGTAGTACTCGTCCATCGCGGTCCAGTTGCGCCATTGCGGATCGCCGCTCGCCAGTTTCACGATTCCGGATTCGAAGTAGATCCGCAGCCACTCCCACTGCAACAGGAACAAACTCGCGCGTGACGGAGGATGCGATGCGCCGAGTCCGGGACGAAAGCCCGGTGGCGCGAAGAAGAGCGAGATAAATCCTGCCTCCAGCAACATCCCATCCGACTGATAGGACGAGAAATCTCCGGACGCACTCACAAACGCCAAAAAGCAAAGCAGGCAGATCACCAGCATGCCGCGCGGCCAGAGATTCAGCACCAGCAGTACCGAGGCAATCAACCCGATCCAGCAGAACGCAAGAATAGCCGTCGAACTCGAGGAGATCCAATAGAGCGAAGGGGCGTACCAGAATCGTTCGAGAACGGACGCATTGTGCGCGATCATCTGCAGGTATTGGCGCGCCGGCAGAATGCCGTCGGTACCGATCAGCCCTTTTACCTGGAAGAGCAGCGAGTAAAACGCGGAAAAGTAAATCAGGCCGAGAGCCCGAAGAAAAATCCAGCGCGGCAGCAGGCGGTTCGAGGCTCCAAAGGAGGAGTCGAAAATCGCATGCAGCCCATATTTCCATCGGGGCAGAGGCGGATGCGGCAAGCTACTTCCGCTGCTCAAAAGGCCTTCAGGCATGGCGAGAGTTTAGATGAAGAACGAGAGGCTGGGGCGCGCTATTCGAGCGGCTCGGCTTCGATGCCGATGTTCTTCTCGCCCAGGGCCTTCTTCTCGTTGTACTTTTTGACCCAGGCCTCGAAGCTCTTACCCGCGGCGGAGTCCTTTCCGGTAAACGCCAGGGCGGCGATATCGCTATACCGGATGCTCATCTTTTCTGCGCTGTTCTTGGGATACATGCGGACCACGCACTGGCTCAGGTCGGCACTCTCCGCGCGGCGATCGAAGACGTATCCTTCGACGCTGTCGCCCGTCTTCAGCGTGATCGTAAGATCGCCGCGAAAATCGAACGCCTTGTCGAAGGCCTCGCGAATCTCCGCAGGCGTCGCCAGCGACGGCACATAGCCCTCGAGATTCTCGTGCGCGAAACCCAATTTTTCTTCTTGCGGATCGGCCATTCGACTACGACTCGGGGCTGCTGATCTGCACCAGCGTGGGCGACGGGCGGTTCGACTTCGGCTTGGAATCGATATCGACGTCCGGATCTTTGTATTTGCCGAACAGCGTGGCCTTCGCGGTGGCGAAAAGTCCGGCGAGTGAACCGAAGGTATGGTTCACGGCGCTGGCTTCATAGCCGCTGTGCACCATGCAGTTCGCGCACTTCGGATTGCCGCTCTCCGTCCCGTAACGCTCCCACTTCGTCTCGTTGATCAGCTCTTCAAACGTGTCGGCGTACCCGTCCTGCAGCAGGTAGCAGGGCTTCTGCCAGCCAAAGATGTTGTAGGTCGGCATGCCCCATGGGGTGCATTTGTATTCGCGGCGTCCCATGAGGTACTCGAGGAACAGTGGGCTCATGTTGAACTTCCACTTCTCGTGCCGGTTGCTCAGAATCTGCCGGAACAGCCGTCGCGTCTTGTTCTTCGAGAGGAAGTGCTCCTGGTCGGGCGCCTTATCGTAGGTGTATCCGGGCGAGAGCATCATGCCCTCGACGCCGACATCCATCATCGCGTCAAAGAACTCGCGGACGCTCTGCGGGTCTGCCCCTTCAAAAAGCGTCGTGTTGGTTGTGACCCGGAAGCCTCTTGCCAGTGCCAGCTGGATCGCTTCCATGGCTTTGTCGTAAGTGCCTTCACGGCAGACGGCGAAGTCGTGGTGCTCTTTCAAACCGTCCATGTGCACCACGAACGAGAAGTATTTGCTCGGCTTGAAAAGATGAAGCTTTTCTTTAAGAAGCAGCCCGTTGGTACAGAGATACACGTACTTCTTGCGGGCCAGCAACCCCTCGACGATTTCAATAATCTGGGGGTGCATCAGGGGCTCGCCGCCGGGGATGGAAACCATCGGGGCGCCGCATTCGTCGACCGCTTTGAAGCACTGCTCGGGGGTAAGTTCTTTCTTCAGGATGTGGCCGGGGTACTGGATCTTGCCGCAGCCGGCGCACGCCAGGTTGCAGCGCATCAGCGGCTCAAGCATCAAAACAACAGGGAAGTGCTTGCGGCGCTTGAGCTTCTGGCCGACGACGTAGGACGCAACCGTCCACATTTGCGATACGGGAACTGGCATAGACTGCTTTCTATTCTACCGGATTCCTCCGGCAGGAACCACCCCACAGGACATTGACTAGTAACAGTTTAGATGAGTTCCAGTGGCCCGGCGAGGCACTCTCAGCGAAGCGCGAAAATGAGCCCTGAAAGGCGCTATTTCGCAGCAAATCGTGCTCAAAATCGAGCATTTCTCTCACTTTTGAAGGCCTTGATTTCAGCGCGTAATTGCGGCGCACCAACCTTCCAGTAACCGACTGGCCTCGGTGGAGGGAGGCAGCTCAGCGGCGAGGAGGGTGGAATGGCTTTTCGCGGTCGTCTTGATTGTCGGCGGGTTCAGGGCTTTCGATCAGCAGATTCACGACGATCGGTTCCTGTCCGCTGCGCACGACGACGGCTTCGCAGGGCATATCGGAGCGCGCGTTGATCTCCTGGTGGGGAACGTAGGGCGGAACGAAGATGAAATCGCCCGGACCTGCTTCGTCCACGAACTCGAGGTGGTCGCCCCAACGCATGCGGGCGCGGCCGCTCACGATGTAGAGCACGGTTTCGAGTTCACCGTGATGGTGGGGACCGGTTTTGGCGTGAGGTTCCACGACGACGGTGCCCGCCCATAATTTCGTGGCTCCGGCGCGAGCGTGGGTGATGGCGGCGGCGCGGGTCATGCCCGGCGTCTGGGGCGTGTTGGAGTCCAGTTCACCGGCACGTACGATTTTGACGCCGTGTTGTTTCCAGTCGGTCATGAGTGCCTGGTCCCACGTGGTGGGCTATTTTCTTGCGTCGCTACGCGACTCGATCAATCGCGATCCGTAGGAGCAGGGGCTAGAGCCCGTTTCTGATAGAGCTGTTTCGGCACGACTGAGGTCGTGCCCTGATACGGGCGGCGTGACCTTGAGATGTTGAAGCGCCTGGCAGTCCTCCGCCCACCCTCTCGCCCGGGCAGCCCACGTTATTCCGAGGTGAAGTAATCGACCTCGACGGGGCTCTCGAAGAGCGAGTAGTCGCGGGTGACCACGGTGATCCCGCTATCGGTGACGTGATATTTCTGGCGGTCGCTCTCGGTGTCGTAGCCGATGACCGTTCCCTCCGGAATATGCACATCGCGGTCGATGATGGCGCGGCGGATGCGGCAATGCCGTCCGACATTGACGTGCGAAAAGAGGATGCTGGAATCGACTTCGGAGAAGGAATTCACGCGTACGTCCGGCGACATCACGCTATTGCGCACGGTGCCGCCCGAGACGATGCATCCCATGGAGACAACCGAGTCGAGCGCGGTGCCCATGCGGCCCTGTTCGGCGAAGACGAATTTTGCCGGAGGGTATTGCCGCTGGTGGGTTCGAATCGGCCACGCCTTGTCGTAGAGGTTGAATACCGGGGCGACGCTGATGAGATCGAGGTTCGCTTCGTAATAGGCGTCGAGCGTGCCCACATCGCGCCAGTAGAGCGCTTCCTTGCGGTTTTCATCGACGAAGTTATAGGAATAGACCTTGTATTCGCCGACCATTCTGGGAAGGATGTTGTGCCCGAAGTCGTGCTTCGAAGTGGAGTCTTCCGCGTCTTTCAGCAGGACGGGAATCAGCACATCCGTGTTGAAGATGTAAACGCCCATCGAAGCCGAGACTTTGCTGGGATCGTAGGGCGAACGGGTCTCGGTGGTTTTCGGTTTTTCCTCGAATCCGGTGACGCGGCTCTCGCGGTCGATATCGACGACGCCGAAGTGACGCGTCTCCGAGGGGTCGATGAGAATCGTCGCCAGAGTCACGTCCGCCCCTGAATCCTTATGCTGGCGAAGCATGAGGTCGTAATTCATCTTGTAGATGTGGTCGCCGGAGAGGATGAGGACGTAGCGAGGCTGCTCGGATCCGATGGAATAGATGTTCTGGTAGACCGCGTCGGCGGTACCCATGTACCAGTTCTCGCTGACGCGCTTCATCGGCGGGAGGATCTCGATGAACTCTCCGAGTTCGCCGCCGACGATGCCGCTCCAGCCTTCGCGGATGTGACGGTTCAGCGAGAGCGCCTTGTATTGCGTGAGGATATACACGCGCCGCAGGCCGGAATTGATGCAGTTGGAAAGGGTGATGTCGATGATGCGGTAGATGCCGCCGAAGTTCACCGCGGGTTTCGCGCGATCACGGGTTAGGGGATACAGGCGCTCTCCGGCGCCGCCTGCCAGGAGTACTCCCAGTGTCTCGATCATCATATCTCGCAAGCTCACCCCGCCGAACCAACCGCGCCCGGGGCCCCGCAAAGAGGGGAAGGTTTAAAAGAACCTCTCTTAGACAATCTGAAAGCGATGAAACGTTGTATGTAAGCTTGTGCGGAAGATGCTCCGCGCAAGCGGGAACCGATGGTAGCACAGCCAAACAGGCGGTGCAGTGCCGCTACTAGGCGACGTCGTCCAGGCGAATGCGCAGGGATTTCAGGAAGCGTTCATCCTGCGAGTTCACTTTGAATTCGGGCTCACGGCCGCGGGCATTGACGAGGGTCGGTCCGGTTGCGACAGTCTGCTCGTCCTCATCCTGCTTGCTAAATCCGATGGTGGCTTCGAAGGCGAGAAAAACGTCGTAGCCACTGGATTTGATTTCCCCAATGACATTCGCGACTTCTTCTGAGTTGGCGAGGGACTGGTTCATCGCTTCGCCAAGTTGCTGGAAGAGTTGCTTGAGTTTCTCGTCCACCGTTGATCCCCTAAAACCGCCGGCAAGTGGCCACAGTCGAGTGCAATCTTAACTGAACATCCACTCTTTCAAATACTTGGATGCAGTTTGCGGGCGGAGTGTTATGGCCATCCCACCCTTGCGGGACAATTTTGTTGGGTAAAGGGCGTAGAATCATAGTTTGAGCGAAACACGTCAAAACCGCGCAAAAGCCAGTGCTGCCGGACAGATAGGGGCTGGATTGGGCTCCGTGGCCCGCTATGCCCTCAATCCCAAGGCCCGGAACAAGGTCCTGAAGGCGGCCGGATTGGGACTCTCTGCGACGGCGAAGTCGGTCAAAAAAACCACCCACACCCTCTGGCTGGAAGTGACCGGATTTTTCTTCCTGGTCTTCGCCACGGTCTGCGGCGGCGCAGGATGGCGCGAATACCAGTTGCACCTGGCCGGCAAAGCGGAGTTAAACCGGGTGTATATCGCGGGCGTGCTCACATTGCTCTTTGCCTGGTTCGGCATCACCTCGTTCTGGAGGTCGCGCCGAAGATAACAGGCAGGGTGACTGATTTTTGTTTTCATACTTCGAATAAAAAGAGGGCCGCTCTCATGGCCAATGCAACCACGCAAGACGTACCTGCAAAAAAGAAAACCGCCATTCCTGACGCACGCACTACTTCCAACATCCCTGTCCAACTCGTTTATGGGCCCGCCGACCTGGAGAGCTTCAACTACGAAGCTGAACTCAACCAGCCGGGACAATTTCCTTACACCCGCGGCGTACAGCCGACCATGTATCGCGGCCGGCTTTGGACCATGCGGCAATATGCCGGCATGGGCGACGCGGAAGAATCCAACAAGCGCTACAAATATCTGTTGAGCCAGGGCACGATGGGCCTGAGCGTGGCGTTCGATCTGCCGACCCAGATCGGTTACGACTCCGATCATGCGTTCGCGCTTGGCGAGGTGGGCAAAGTCGGCGTCGCGATCGATTCGATCGAAGACATGGAGCGATTGTTCAACGGCATCGATCTCGAGAAGGTCTCGACCTCGATGACGATCAACTCCACGGCGACGATTCTGCTGTCGCTCTACATTGCGGTGGCGAAGCGCAATGGCGCCGACATGAAGAAGCTCAGCGGCACGGTGCAGAACGACATCCTGAAGGAGTACATCGCGCGCGGCACGTATATCTATCCGCCGAAGCAGGGCATGCGGCTGATCACGGACCTGTTCGCTTTCTGCAATGAGAATGTGCCGGAGTGGAACACGATTTCGATTTCCGGCTACCACATGCGGGAGGCGGGATCGACGGCGGTGCAGGAAGTGGCATTCACCCTGGCCGACGGCATGACCTACGTGCAGGCGGCAAAAAATGCCGGCCTCGACGTCGATAAGTTCGGTCCGCGGCTCTCGTTCTTCTTCTCCTGCGACCGCAATTTCCTGGAAGAGGTGGCGAAGTTCCGGGCGGCGCGGCGCATGTGGGCGAAGATCATGCGGGACCGTTTCGGGGCGACCAATCCGAAAGCATTGATGTTGCGCTTCCATACGCAGACTGCCGGATCTTCACTGACGGCGCAGCAGCCGGAGGTGAACATCGTGCGCACCGCCATCCAGGCGCTGGCGGCGGTGCTGGGGGGAACCCAGTCACTGCATACCAATTCCTTCGACGAGGCGCTGGCGTTGCCCACTGAAAATTCGGCGCGCATCGCGTTGCGCACGCAGCAGGTGATCGCTTACGAGTCGGGGGTGCCGCAGACCGTCGATCCGCTGGCGGGTTCGTATTACATCGAATCGCTCACCAGCGAGATCGAGAAGCGGGCGACCGAATATATCGGGAAGGTCGATGCGATGGGCGGGATGTTGAAAGCCATCGAAAAGGGCTTCGTGCAGCAGGAGATCCAGAACGCGTCCTATGAATTCCAGAAGAGCGTGGATCACCATGAGGCGGTACTGGTGGGCGTCAACAAATTCCAGGTCGATGAACATCGCGAAATCCCGCTGCAGGTGATCGATCCGTCGCTCGAGCCGAAACAGGTGGAGCGGCTGAAGGCGCTGCGGCAGCGGCGCAATGCCGAGGAGTGGCGCGCGGCCGTGCAGGGCGTGGAAGATGCTGCGCGCAATGGCGACAACGTGATGCCGCGGATCGTGAACGCGGTGGAGAAATACGCCACCGTGGGCGAGATCGCGGACACTCTACGCAAGGTCTTCGGAGAATACAAAGAAGCGGTAGTGATTTAAGGAGGTATCGGAGACGGTAGGGGTCCTTCGACTCCGAACGCTTCCGCGTTCTCCGCTCAGGATGACAGAGAGACAAAAAGTGCGGCTTGCTGGCCGCACTTTTTGTTTGCCTGCGTGTCAGATGGAGGCCAGTTCGTAGAAGTACTCAACGAACGACTTGACTGCGCCATCGTAGCCTTGCACCTTCGGGTTCGCCGATTCGATGACGTAATACTCGTTGGGAGCGTGCGCGCCGCTGCCGTGTCCCAGGCCGAAATGGGATGCGCCGAGCTTCAGCGGCTCTCCGGTGAAGACATAGCCGGGCCAGGAACCGGCGTTGCGCGGCAACTTGATCGGGTCGATGCCATGCCGCTGGTAAACCGTGTCTTCAGCGCGGATCACGACGGCGTCGTAGGGCGTGCTGGTCGGATCGTAGCCGCCGGTCATGTTCACCTCGATATCGCCGAAGCCGTGCTTTTCGAGATGGGCTTTGAGGGCGGCGAGCGCGCCTTGCGCGGTCATGTCGGGCACGAGGCGGAGGTCCATTTTCGCGACCGCCTTGTGGCCGAGAACGGTTTTGCCGCCGGGGCCGGTGTAGCCGCCGACCAGGCCTTCGATGTTTACCGTGGGGAGAGTCTCGAGGTTGATGAGCGACTGCTCCCAGTTGGCATCGTTCATCCAGTGCTGGACGCCGAATTGTTTCTTGCGCGTCTCTTCGTTGATGCGCTTGGCGGCGTCGGCAATCATGGCTTTTTCGGCGGCGGTCATCGGCCGCACATCCTTGGTGTAGTTCTCGATGGCGATGGTGTTGCCGTCGGGCTTAACCAATGTTGCGAGCGCCTCGACGAGGTGCCAGACTGGGCTGTCGAGCTGCGCCTTGAGCGAGGAGTGAACGTCTTTCGAAGGTCCACGGCCCCACTTTTCGCCGGAAGAAACGAGTTCCAGTTCCACGACGCCTTTTGCGCCGAAGGTGGTCGTCACGCTGCCGTCGAGGTCTTGCGAAGCGGAGGGCATGAAGACGCCCATGCACTTCTTGAGCGCGTTCAAGGTATCGGGGCGCCGGACGATTTGGGGGAAGTGCGGGGAGCCGATCTCTTCTTCGCCCTCGGCGACGAAGACGAGATTCACCGGCAGCTTGCGGCCGGCGCCGCGAATGGCGTGCAAAGCCGCGAGGCATGCGGACTCCGGACCTTTCTGGTTGACCGCGCCGCGGCCGATGATGACTTTGCCGAGTCCGGGTTTATCGACGAGCGCCGCCTCGAAGGGTGGGGACGACCACTCGGAAGGGTCGGCCTGCTTCACGTCATACATGAAATAGAGGGCGACGGTGCGGGGAGCGCCGGCGTCGAGATGCGCGTAGACGCCGGGCTTGCCGTCGGTGGGAACCTTGGTGACGTCGCTGAACCCGGCATCGCGGAGGAATTCCATCATCATCTCGCAGCCTTCGTTCATGCCGCGATTTTCGGCGGCGATCGAGGGCTGGCGAATCCACGATTGCAGCCGTTTCACCGCCTCCTCGTGGCGCTTGTCAACTTCGGCAAAAATGGGTTGGAGCTCGGAATCGGCGGCGAAGGAGAAACGGGAGAGTGCTGCGCCGGCCGCGGCAAGGGAAGTAGTGCGAACAAACTCTCTGCGGTCCATGGGGCGAAGGGTAAATGAATACGGAAGGCGCTGTCCACATTCTCTCGTAGAACGACAAAAGCGCAGCCGAAGCTGCGCTTTTTTGCTTTGTCGCTAATGGGCATTAGCTTGTTAGGAAATTATTCGTCCTTTTTCCAAAGACTGCGGGGCGGATCTTCTTTCTCGTTTTCGGAAAAGACCGGCTCGTCTTCCAACCCAAGAAAACCAGAGGGCTGATTGCCGACCTCGTGCAACTCGGACTCGGACTGGTTCTTGTTTTTCTTGCGTTTCCTTGCGCCTTGGAGTTCGTCGGAGCTGAGAGCCATGCGCACAAGGAGCACCTGCTCATCGCTCGCGGGCATTAACACAGCGCGGCTGCGCCGCGCGCGAACGGCGTCGTAAAGCGCGGGATTCACGGTTCTCGGATATGTCTTCGCATCGCGCAACTCCACGCGATGGACTCCCACGGCCTGCGCCATGCGAGCGGCTACTTCGCGGTCATACGTTACAAAACGCGTCATGCGTGTGCTCTCCGGGACTAGAGTCTTTCGCATTCTCAAGTTCTGGCGAAATGTAAAGCACGTCGCATGCCGATGAGGGGGTTACCCTTTTATCAATGACTTAGGGCAGCAGCAGCAAAGGAGTTAAGGCAGAATTTACGCGCGAGGGAAATTTCTGCGGTAAGCAGAGTGGCACGCCGAAGCGTGCCACGGAGTGCGATGTAAGCCGCAGGTCGGGTTATGCGCCGGCTTTTGCTTTTTTTACTTCTTCAATCAGGGGTGGGACGATGTCGAAAAGATTTCCGATGACTGCGATATCCGCAATTTCGAAGATTGGCGCTTCGCTGTCTTTGTTGATGGCGATGATGGAACGCGAGCCTTTCATTCCGACCAGGTGCTGGATGGCGCCGCTGATGCCCAGCGCGAGATAAAGCTTGGGAGCAACCGTTTGGCCGGAGGAGCCGATCTGCCGATCCATCGGGAGCCAACCCGCATCGCAGATCGGACGCGACGCCGCGATCTCGCCACCGAGCGCATCGGCGAGTTGCTTCGCCAATTCGATGTTCTTTTGTTCCTTGATGCCGCGCCCGACCGAAACGATGATCTCGGCCTGGGTGAGATCGACCGCCTGCTTGGCCTCTTTGAAGACCTCTTCGGGCTGGTTGCGAATGGCGTTGTCGGGAATTTGCGCGCTCACTGTTTCGACCGGAGCAGCGGCGCCGGATTCCAGCTTGTCGGCGCGGAAGGCGCCCGTCTGGAAGGTGGCAAAGTGCGGAGCCGGCCCGGTAAAGGCGACGTCGGCGGCGAACTTGCCCTGGAACATCTGGCGGGTGAAGAGGACGCGATCGCCGTCCTTGCGATAGCCAATGGCATCGCTGATCAAGGTGCGTCCGAGCGAGGTTGCGAGTTTCGGAGCGAAGTCGCGCACCTGGTAGGTATGCGGCATGAGCACCAGTCGGGGCTGCTTCTGCTCGATGAACGTCTTAAGCGCTGCCGCAAAGCCGTCGGGTGTGTAGGGGGTGAGCTTGTCGGATTCGATCGCGTACACCTTCGCGACTTTCTTGCTCGCGATCTCCTGCGCGATGGAGGCGACGCCGCTGCCGACGACGGCTGCTTCCAGGGTCCAGCCGGTTTCGGCGGCGAGGGCCTGCGCGCCGACAAGAGTTTCGTAAGAGACCGGGTTTAGCTTGCCTTGCCGCTGTTCCACTACCACCAGAATCGTGTCAGCCATGATTTTTCGAATTGCTTCCTGTCCGTAAACGGCTACGGCTTCCGTTGAATTTTGTTGCCGGCCATGATCAAGCCGAGACCTACGAGTGCGTCCATGGAGAGAGCAATCGCCACCAGGAGAGCTCCACGCCCGAGGCGCTGCCACATCCAGAGCACATGAAACCCAAGCAGGACGAGCGAGAGCAGCAGCAGAGCCCATCCGCTGAGGCGCAGCACGCGCGCGCGCAGCAGGGCGGGGGTTGGCGTGATCTTTGTCCGTTCGAGTTGCTCCGTCTCGGCCACCTAGTGTGCTTTCCCCCGGATGTGATAGCCGACCGCGTTGCAGCCGATGCCGCCAGCGATCAGCGCGATGGCGACGATATCGATGGTGGTGCGGCCGATGCCGCCGGCCGCGGGGTGGAAGAAGGCGACCGCGAGCGCGAATAGCATCATCAACCAGCCGATCACCATGAAGCTCCCGGCTTTCTCCTGACGATTTGGATCCATAACGGCCTCCCGCAGGGGCTAAAGCCCCAAATCCTTTTGCGCCGGGCGGCACGACTGAAGTCGTGCCCTGATACGTGTCACGCCACGCCAAAATGCGCGGGCGGTACAAGAGGCTGAAGCCATCCCGATCAAGCAGTAGCCAGCCTCAGTCGTGCCCTGATACAAGACGCGTTGTCACGAGCGTCTTCTCAAGTCGTGCCCAGGTGCTGGCGCCGTCGATGCCGATCCGAATCGACCGTCGATTCAGGCGGGAATCTGGCGGCGCTTCATCGTTCCGAACGCAATCAATGCCAACGCGATGATTCCGAGCACCGCCGTCCAGACCAGCCACATGTGCGTGCCTTGGCGGAGGTCCTGGAATACAAACAGTCCGGCGATTCCATTCATCGCCATCAAAATCCAGCCAATGGTCAGAAGCTGTGAGCCGAGGCGGCGGTTCTCCTGGAAGCGTTGTTCTCTGTCGGGATCGAATCCAATTTGCGGCATGTTGTCCTCCATTGAGATTAGATGCCCGAATAGGAAACAGCAGATTCCCACGTGGCGCTTTGCGTTCCCCGGGATGCAAACAAAGGAACAAAGCACCGAATCTCGGCCCGAAAAGTATCAAAGAACACGTACTTCGTTTTTCAGCTTCTCGACCAACTTCTTGGCCACCTCCGCAGGGGAGCCTTCCAGCTTCTCTGTCTTCTTGGTTTTCTGCGGGATGTAAAGCTTCTCGATCTTCTGCAGGTTCTCGCCAAGGGCGTCTTTCACCTCGGCGAAGGATATCTTTTTCAGCGGCTTGTTCTTCGCCTGCTTGATCCCGATCAGGGTGGCATAGCGCAGCTTGTTGATGCCCGATTGAATGGTGAGCACCGCCGGCAGCGGCATATCGACAAACTGGAAGTAGCCGCTCTCCAACTCGCGTTTCACCCGGATGCCGGCATCCTTCTTCTCGATCTGCATGATGATGGTGGCATGCGGCAGGCCGAGCAACTCGGCGAGGATGACACCGGTCTGCGCAAAACCGTAGTCGTCGGACTGCAAGCCGGTGAAGATGAGGTCGAAGTTTTCATCCTTGATCGCGGCAGCGAATGCTTTGGCGGTATTGAAGGCGTCGAGACCGACGAAGGCAGGGTCCTCGAGATGGATGGCGCGGTCGGCGCCCTTGGCGAGGGCTTCGCGCAGCACCTGCTGCGAGCGTGCCGGACCCGAGGTGATGACGACCACCTCGCCGCCATTCTTCTCTTTCTGGCGCAGCGCCTCTTCGAGGGCGTAGGCGTCGGGTTCGTTCACTTCGTACGAAACATCCTCGCGGATCCAGGTACTCGTTTCGTTGAGCTTGAGCGGTGCATCTTTCTGCGGCACCTGCTTCATGCAGACCAGGATTTTCACCCAACACCTCGTGAAGATTACTCGGAAAGATTATGGCGCCACGCGCACGGAAAGAGCAGAAGACGCGCAGGAAACTTGCCAGTATAAATTGTTTTTGGGAATGGAGGAAACGGGCGGCCTACGGCTTTTCCGCCGGTTTTGGCTCGGGATTTTTCTTGGGAGGAGCAGGCGCTTTTTGCGCGGCTTTCTTCTGTTGTTCGGCCCAATGTTTTTCGAGTTCGCGCTGGTTACGATTCTTCATGGCGTTAGTGTACGCCGCCAAGGGCAGCCGGGGTAAGATCGGACCCTGCTGAGCGATTGGCTGTCGTTCCCCCGGCGTTCCGGAAGATTCCGATCTGGCCGCCGTACGGGCGCGATGCGGGATCGTCAGTCAAGGAAGGCGACGGACTGGACGCCGGAGACTTCGAAGCGCTTGCGACAGCGCATGTTTTTGCAGGCGAGCAGGTCGTCCTTGCGGACCATGTAGGAGCGTGCCTTGGCGAACTTGGCGCGATCGCGCTCGTCGGCGCGGCCGGGTAAGGATTTCTTCTTGGTGCGCACCAGCCACTGGATCTCATATTCCGCGGCTTGATGGCAGTGAGGGCAATTCAGCGAATGGACCTTCTTCTCTTGCCGTTCGTCGTAAAAATCGCGCTCTTCCATTGTCAGTATGTTAGCGCAAAACGGCGTGAAATGGCTGGACAGAACCGCAGGTCCCGCGTCGGACGCCCAGGAGGGAGCCAAAGAGGCGCCTGCGGCGCTACTTTTTTAGACCCACCTTCGCTCGCCAACGGAGGCGAGCGAAGATGGGGCACCCAGTAGGGAACTCATTTGCCTTCTTTGAGGCGCCGGTTCACTTCCGTCCAGTTCACCACGTTCCACCACTCTTTGAGGTAGTCAGCGCGGCGGTTCTGGTATTTGAGGTAATAGGCGTGCTCCCATACGTCGTTACCCATAACGGGAAATTGTCCCTGGGAGAGCGGACTGTCCTGGTTCGGAGTGCTGGTGATGGCGAGCTTTCCGTCCTTGCCGCGAACCAGCCACGCCCAGCCGCTGCCGAATTGCTTTACGCCGGCCTCGTTGAACTTTTCTTTGAAGGTGTTGAAGTCGCCGAAGGTGGATTTAATGGCGTCGGCGATTTCGCCGGTAGGTTCACCGCCGGCGTTCGGGCCCATGATCTTCCAGAACATCGTGTGATTCACGTGTCCGCCACCATTGTTGCGTACTGCGGTGCGGATGGCTTCCGGGACGGCATTCAGGTCGCGAAGCAGGTCTTCCGCGCTCTTGCTCTGCAGTTCAGGAGCTTTTTCCAGGGCGGCATTCAGGTTCGTCACATAGGCGAGATGATGTTTGTCGTGGTGCAGGTGCATCGTCTGCGTATCGATGGTCGGTTCAAGGGCTGCGTAGTCATAAGGCAGCGGTGGTACTTCGTGAGCCATTTACGATCCTCCAAGTCACGTTGATGCCTAGAATTGTGGGGGGTTGCAAATTTGTGAAGCGAAGCCGGGACGCCAGGTGAGCTGCCGGAACGATTTCACAGGTGAAAACCGATCATTATAGCCAGATTGGCGATTCGGGAATGGAAGTGAACAGTTCCGCAATGCTCCGGGTTACGACTTCTTTCAAGGCCAATTGTGATGGAATCTTCAAGAAAGCGTGCTAGGTTGAGCCATGGCCGAGAAAAGATGCCCGATGTGCAACAGCGCAAAGCTGCACCGTTCCAAGCATCGTGGAGCGCGTGAGTGGGCGGTTACGCGCCTGTTTTTCCGCTGCTATTTGCGTTGCGACCACTGCGATCATCGCTTCACAGCGACGCGAAATATCGAGCTGCAGCGAAGCGCCGGACGCATAGCCTAGAGCCGGCCACCTCGCTGCATGGAAGCGCTGGGTACTAGTCGGACGTGCCGAACGAGTAGCCGATGGAAACGCCGTAGCGCTGGGCGGTCGAGCTGTTGAATTCGAAGTTGTTGTGGGTGTAATACCAGTGCGCCTCGGGTCTCACGAAGAACCGGTTCCACACATAGAAGCGCACGCCGGCGCCGAGGTGAAGCAGCAGATGATTACTGCTGTTGTAATCGGTGCAGCTGAAGGCCGTGCACTGGTAATACGGCGTGTAGAAGCGGGAGCTCTGCGCACCGAATCCGGCTAAGACCTCGCCCTCGATCTTCTTGCCGAAATACGGCGCATACATGGCATTGAAGTCGTAGAAAATCGGGCGGAAGGGCTGATAGCCGCCGTACACATTGTCCTTACCGCGCCAGGCGACTTCACCTTGCACACCCACGTGGTTTTTCCACAAATAATCGGCACTCACCGAGGGGAAAAAGCCGCCGCCGATCGATTGCGGATAGAAATTGGTCGATGTGATGGTCTGGTTCGACGGCGCTTTTACGGTATTGAATCCGAAGGCTGCGTCGAGTTGCTGCGCTTGCACGGCGTGAGCCATTGCCAAAAAGCCAACGAGTAGAACGAGCAGGGGAATTCGTCTCATCAAGAATCTCCGAAAGGTCACTTTCAACTGAAGGTTGACGGACACACAGCGTCCCGTTTCCAGCTACAACCCTATTAGACGCGCAAAGTTGCAGGAGTACTGCAGCTGCAACTGCTGGGATGCAGCAATATTCGTCCAAGTTCCGTCAAGAATTGCAAAGAGCTGGTACTTAGGTGGTTCCGAGGCTGCTATTTGATCGTGTAGGTCAGCCCGGTGGTGAATTGCAAAGAGTTTTTCTTGAAACCCGGCGGCGGGTTGTTCAAGTTGGCATCGAGAAGGTTAATGGACAGGCTGAATTTCTTAGAGATGGGCGCGGCCAGCCCAAGCGTGCCCTGCCACGAGTAGGCGTGGGTGTCATTCCACGACGCGTCGTAAACAATGCCTTCGTTGAAGATCATGTTTTTCGGCAGCTTGCGGAGATAGGTCTCGCCGAACTCGGAGCCGAACAGGTTCAGGTTGAGCGAGGAAGTCTCGAACTGCTGCTTCTCGTAGTGCAAGTCGGCCTTGGCGTCGAGTTCCTGCACCTTGTCTTTGAGGATCGTGTATCCCAGGCCGCCGCCGAAGAGCGACTGCAGGTCGAGGCCCTGAGAGAAGTTGTGATCGAACGAAAGGTGCCCGAAGCCATAGAGTTTCTGGCTGAGGTATTCGTCCTGCTCGGCGTCAGCGTGGTAGATGCTTGTCTTCACGTCCGGCGTTCCCGGTTGCGTGACTTTGCCGTAGCTGTTGCTGAAGTCAAGCGTGGTGCGTGAACTCGGCGGCAGCCAGTCAACGCCCGGCACGGAGCGAACCAGGGCGATGCCGGTGGTGATGTTCTGATTCTTCTGGGTCGCTTCGACCAGGGAGACTCCGGCCGTAATCGCGCCGACCCAGCCATTCATCCACCCTTCGTGGTGGGCCATGGTCTTGTCGAAGCCCGGCTGATCGACGATGAAGGAGACATCCGCGGGTGCAATGGGTGCAGCCGTCGTGCCGGCCACCGCGATTTTGCCATCGGCGACTTCAAGAGTTCCTTCTGGAACCTTGGGGTTGGCATGTTTCTTATCGAGCTTTGCGGTCTTTGCGATAACGGCGAAGGGCTTGGCGGTCTTCAACTCCTTGACCTTTGCCAGATCGAACGAGACATCGCCGAGCATGTCGCTCTTGAAGAAGACCTTGCCATCCGCAACTTTGACGAGCTGTCCAGACATCCGCTCGCCGTTGACGAAGGTGACGCTATCCGCGGCAGCCGGTGGATCGGCGGCGAAGGTGGCGAGGCTTAACATCGCGATAAAGACAGCGATAGTCAAGGACGAGGGCAGCGTGCGCATCAGTTTCGAGCAGAGCATTCCATGAGAGTACCCTAGAAATTTGGTGTTGCGCCACTGACCCTCCATAATCATTAGGACAATGGAGCGAGTTATTTTTTCCACAAGAGAACCGGTGACGAAGTTTTGAGCCTACTGATCAATGCACAACAGATCGCGAAGGTATTCGGCGCGACCACGCTTTTCCGCAATGTATCGCTGACGATCGCAGAAGGCGATCGTGTCGGGCTGATTGGGCCGAATGGGTCGGGAAAATCGACCTTGCTGAAGGTGCTTGCCGGTGCGTTGGAGCCAGATGAAGGGACGGTCACGCGACGCAAGCGAGTGCTGGTAAGTTACGTTGCGCAGGATTCGGAATTCGAGCCGGGACGCACGGTGCGCAGCGTGATTACGGATGCGATGCGTCGCGCCCAGGTCGCCGAGGCAGAACAAACGGGAAGAATGGGGGAGACGCTGGGACGCGTAGGCTTCGAAGATTTCGACGCCGAAGCGAGTGCGCTCTCCGGAGGATGGCGGAAGAGATTGGGAATTGCCGAGGCACTGGTGCAGCAGCCGGATTTGTTGTTTCTCGACGAGCCAACCAATCATCTCGACCTGGCCGGCATCGAGTGGCTGGAGGAGTTCCTGGAACATGCGCCGTTTGCCTGCGTGGTAGTGAGCCACGACCGATATTTCCTGGAGAATGTCGCCAGCCGCACCGCCGAGTTGAATCGCGTTTACGAAGACGGTTTGCTCATGGTGGAAGGGAATTACAGCGAGTTCCTGGTGAAGAAAGAAGAGTTCCTCGAATCGCAAAGCAAGCGGCAGGAGGCACTGGAAAACCGGGTGAAGTCGGAAATCGCCTGGTTGCGGCGAGGGGCCAAGGCGCGGACCAGGAAGTCGAAGGCGCGGATCGGCAAGGCGCACGAGCTGATTGGGGAACTGGCGGACCTCAGCGCACGCACCCGCACATCGACGGCCGACATCGATTTTTCCGCTACCGAGCGGCGTACCAAGCGGCTGATCGAACTGGAGCAGGTGACTTTCCGATACGGCGACCGAACGCTGTTTCAGAACGTGGATTTCCTGGTCACCGCAGGGATGCGCGTCGGATTGGTGGGCCCGAACGGCAGCGGAAAGACGACGATCCTGCGCTTGCTGAACGACGAGCTGCAGCCTGCATCGCGGCGCAGATCAAGCGGGCGAACGCGCTGCGCGTGGTGTACTTCGACCAGAACCGGCAACTCGATCCGACCGTGACTTTGCGGCGGGCGCTGGCCCCGGAGGGAGACTCGGTGATCTACCAGGACCGCGTGATCCACGTGGCGTCGTGGGCATCGCGGTTCCTGTTCGGCGGAGATCAGTTGAACCAGCCGGTGGGCAGCCTCTCGGGCGGCGAACGGGCGCGGGTATTGATTGCCAGGCTGATGCTGCAGCCGGCGGACGTGCTGTTGCTCGACGAGCCAACCAACGATCTCGATATACCAACCCTGGAAATTCTCGAAGAGAGTTTGCTCGAGTTTCGCGGCGCGCTGGTGCTGGTGACGCATGATCGCTACATGCTCGACCGGGTTTCGACCGTGGTGCTCGGGCTGGATGGCTTAGGCGGCGTGGAACGATTTGCCGATTACTTGCAGTGGGACGAATGGCAGCGCGACCAGCAGGTGGGCGCAAAACCGAAGCCGGTAGAGGCGAAGCGTGAAGCGGCTGCGGCTGCCCCGAAGAAGAAGCTGTCGTACATGGAAGCACGCGAGTACGCGACGATCGAGCGGCGGATTCACGAGGCAGAAGAGCGGCTCAAGAAGGCGCAGGAGAAATTCGAAGATCCGGCCATTGGGAGCGATGCGAAACGGTTGATGGCGGCGCAGGAAGCAATGCAATCGGCGCAAAAGGAAGTGGAGGAGTTGATCGCACGCTGGGCGGAGTTGGAAGAGAAGAGCGGGTAAAGGGAAGTGCCGCAGGCAGGGAGCGGCATTGTGGACAGATCACGTGCGCTCTATTCTGCGACCATCTTGGCCTTCATCGTGACTGCGCCCACGCACCATAACAAAGCGTCTTCGAGCCGTTCGCGGCTGGCGCCGTCGCGCAAGAATTCTCCGTAGCTGTGGGTATGGGTGAGGTGCTCGGTCAGATCGCTGAGCGCTTCCTGGTACTCCGGCGGCATACTGAGGCGGGTGGCGCGAACGAGGTCGTCGAGCACTTCGAGGGTATCGAGGATCACGCGTTCCGGATCGGAATCTTCGGCATTCACCAAGTACATGGTTTGCGCGAGGTCGCAAATCATGTCGAGGTCTTCGGGAGGAGTGCCCAGGGCCTGCATGGTGGGATCGCCGATCTCCAGTGCCTTTTGGGCCAGTTCCGGACGGGTGAAAAAGACAATGCGATCGCCGACGGTCGTAATCGGACGTTCGTTTTCTCCGCCGAACGCGAAGAGCGTATAGAACTGCGGGCCTTCCGCAATAGGGTCGATGCGGAACCCGACGAGGTAAAGATCCTCCTCGGGAGGGCGCTTGCGCAGAATTGGGAAGTCGCTCATCAGGTAGGACTGGGGAGTACCCGGCCGCGCGCTTATCCTATCACTGTGAACCGGTGCAAGGCGGGCTCACTGTTCCTGCACCAAACTTGCTACAATGCCCGCAAGTATCGAGAGAGATTGAACTTTTCGGTCCGCGTGCCCGTACCCAAGGGGCATGAGAATTGGGGCTAGCAGCGCGGCCCTTGTACTAGAAGTGGGCAGGAACTCTAGAACGGGTCTCGTCGAGTCAGGCGCGGCAGGGCTTCGGAGCGCCGCCGTAATGGCAGGTCGCACGAGCGAAGAGCGCAGCGGCAAGGATGAGTCTCGCGGGCGGGAGTGGCGGTTGGACGAGAATCAGGCGGTCGCCATACTGGTTCGTCGCTGTGTGGCCGGAGACGCGGCTGCCTGGGAGGACATCGTCCGCCAATTCAATCGGCGTATCTACAATCTTTGCTATCGTTTCGCGGGGTCTCCCGACGACGCCCAAGACCTCACCCAAGAGGTCTTTATCAAGATATATCGCACCCTGGCGAGCTTCGATTCCGGTAAGGCCTCGTTTGTTACCTGGGTAACAACCGTTACCCGGAACCTATTGGTGGACCACTTCCGTAAAGGTAAGTACGACCGCATGACCGATTCTCTGGACGCTCCCTTGGGAGAGGAAGAGGACGGGTTGGCGCTGGGGGCACAGATCCAGGACAAGGGCCTGACCCCGGATGAGCGTCTGCAGTCGAAGGAAACCAGGGAAATGGTGCATCGGGGCCTGCAGAAGCTGTCGCCCGAATTGCGGGAGGCGGTTATCCTCCGGGACCTGCAGGACATGGACTACAAGGAAATTTCTCAAGTTTTAAAGATTCCGGAAGGCACCGTGAAATCGCGAATTAATCGCGGGCGAACGGAACTCGCAAGGCTATTGCAACGTAGTAATAGGCAGGTCGGCAATTAGATTGCTAGACCAGCCGGACTCCGGTCGGTGAGAGCCGCCGGATACGAGGAGTTTGAGAGCTGCGATGAACGGCAAAGAAAAATTCGAGATGCAGTGCACGGACTTCGATGTGCTGCTGACAGACGCTCTCGATGGGCTCCTGGAAGGCGAGCGGTTGGCGGGGTTCGAGCGCCACAAGGCGCAGTGCCCGGCCTGCAGCATGCTGTTCCAGGAGGCCAAGTCCGGATTCGACTGGCTGCACACGCTGGACGAGGCCGAGCCTCCCCTCAATCTCGTGCACAACGTGATCGCTGCCACCAGCGGGGCGGAAGTAAGTTCCGCAGCGCCGGAGATGTTGCCGCGCAAGAATTGGCTGGAGCGCATGAGAGAGCGCTTTGTGCCGAAGCTGGCGACGGTGATGACGCCGCGCTTTGCGATGTCGTTCGGAATGGCATTCTTTTCCGTTTCGATGCTGATGAGCGTGGCGGGCGTGAAGCCGGGAGATATCCGGCATCTGGATCTCACGCCGAAGGGCATTCGCAAGACGTATTACGAGACGCAGGCGCGCGCAACCCGGTACTACGAGAACATTCGACTCGTGTACGAGATTGAATCGCGCGTGCGCCAGTTGAAAAAAGCGGCGACGAGTCCGGAGCCGAAAACCCAGGAGTCGAAGCCTGAAACGAACCAGAACCAGAGCAAAGACCCTGACCGTCAGGAACAGAACTACAGCCGGCACGACCAGAACGCGATTCTGGCGACTTCGGACCGGCACCGCATGAATCTGCGCGGTTGATTGTTGTTGTGACTGGGGAATTCGGGAGAGGAGAAACACCAATGAACTGCGCCAAGCATCCAGACATACCCGCGTCGGCGTTTTGCCGGACTTGCGGCAAGGCGCTCTGTTCCACGTGCTCGCGCGATGTGCGTGGAGTGATTTACTGCGAGGAGTGCCTCGCGAGCAGGCTGGGCGACACCGTCCCGCCGAACGCGCCTCCTTATGCGACCGTACCCCCAGTCGGCACCCCGGTTGTTATTCGCCAGGGGGGCAGCCCCGGATTGGCCGCCTTGCTCTCGCTGATTCCCGGCGTGGGGCAGATGTACAACGAACAATATGCCAAGGGACTGATTTTCGTCCTGATCTTTGCCGCGCTGATCCAGATCACGGATCACGTGAACGGCCTGTTCGGTTTATTGATCGCCGGCTTCTATATCTACCAGATCATCGATGCGTATAAGACGGCCGAAGCGCGCCGCTTCGGACAGCCCCTTCCGGATCCGTTCGGCTTGAACGACATGCTGGGCGGCAAGAGCAAGCCGGCGTACAGCACGGCGCCGGCAGCCACGTATGTTGCGACGCCGGGCGATCCTAATGCGCCACCGGTAATGGTGGCGCCGGCGGAAGAGGTGCCGGAGAAATCCGGCGCTCCGGTGGGAGCCATCATCCTGATCGCGCTGGGCGCGCTCTTCCTGCTCGATTCCTTTGACCTGTTCCGGTTCGATTGGTTCAGCCGGACCTGGCCCGTGCTCCTGATCGTGATCGGAGTGTGGATTTTCATCCGCCGCAGAGACGCGGCAGCGAGATAGGAGGACATCATGTATCGGTATAACCGCAGATGTGCCTGCGATCGCTGCAAATCCCATGCGCTGATGGGTCCGGCGATCCTGGTAACGGTAGGTGTGTTGTTTCTCCTGCAGGAGTTCGGGTCGTGGCGGGTGGGCTTCGATCACACCTGGCCGCTGATCCTGATCATCATTGGCGGGGTGATCCTCGCCAAGCGCAACGCCTCCATGACTGGACACGTGGATCCCGCGCAAGAATACGTGGTAATGCAGCAGCCGGCTCCGGTGGTTCCAGCGCCGCCCGCCGCACAGCACCCGGATTCGGAGGTGAATCATGGCTAGCCCTGTTATGGCACCTCCGGCGCCTCCGCGGCGGCGGAAGTCGTACGCCGGCGCGGTGGTACTGATCCTGATCGGCGTGGTTTTCCTGCTGCACAACTTTGGGGTGGTGTCGGCGTGGCACTTCTACGCGCGCTGGTGGCCACTGATCATCATCCTGGTCGGCGTGATTAAGCTGGTCGAGTATTACCAGGCGAAAAACGAGAACGCGATTCCGGCGGGCGTGACCTTCGGCACCATCGTCCTGCTTTTCTTCGTGATTGTCTCCGGGCTTTCGATTTCGAAGGCGGAAGGAGTGAACTGGGGTGCGGTGCGCGACCAGATCGGCATCGATATGGGCGATGAAGACATCGCACACTTCGGGCAGAACAGTTACACCTACGAAGACCGGATCGAGCAGGCATTTCCTGCGAACGGCAATCTAAAGGTGGTGTGCGATCGCGGGAACATCAACGTCAACGCGTCGGACGACGGCAAGATTCGCGTGCTGGTTCATAAGAAGGTCTGGGCGCGCAGCCAGGGCGATGCCGACAACACGAACCAGAGCTCGAAGCCGACGATCGAGGTGAACGGGACAGCGGTGGTGGTGAACGCCAATACCCAGGCGGGTGGAAAAGATCCGGTCGAAGACGACATGGATATTTTCCTTCCGAGGAAAGCGGACTTGACGCTGAACACGCGCCACGGAGACGCCAACGTCGTGGGCCGTGATGGCGTGCTGGAGATTTCCCATCAGCAGGGAACGGCGAACTTCGAGGACATCAAGGGCAACGTCAACGTGAACGGAGAAAAGATCACGGTGCGTGCGACCCGGGTGAACGGAAACATCGCCATCCAGGGCCGAGTCACGGAGGTCAGCTTCGAAGATGTCTCCGGCAACGCGACGCTGAGCGGCGATAACTTTAACGAAGTGCGGGCAACGAAGATCGGCAAGACCTTCGCGTTCAAGTCTTATCGCACCGACCTGGAATTTGCAGGTGTGGCGGGAGATTTCGATATGAGTTCCGACGATCTTCGCGCCAAGGACATCGCCGGGCCGGTTCGCCTGATTACCCGTTCGAAGACCATTCATCTGGACGATGTGTCCGGAGATGTACGCATCGAAAACACGAATGGTGACGTGGACGTGCATGCCGCCAAACTGGGGAACTATGACATTCGCAATCACCATGGCGATGTCGCGGTGACCGTCCCAGCCAAGGCGTCATTCAGCGTTGACGCCAAGACGCAACACGGCGATGCGAGTAGCGACTTCAATGAGTTGAAGGTTGTGAATAACGACAACGAAGGCCAGATCACCGGGCAGGTGGGAAACGGTGGTCCGAAAGTCGCCATCACGACGGACGGCGCCGACATCGCGATTCGCAAGAGCAGTTAAACGAATCAGTAACAAGAACGAAAGCCAGGCGGCAATCGCGCCTGGCTTTTTTCTTTCACGGTCTCAAAACTTACGCGGGCTTGACGGGAGTTTCGCGCGATTCGATGACGGGAGATGGGGTCTCGTCCTTGTGAGCGATCGCGTCCTTGAATCCCTTGATACCGTCGCCCAACCCTCTGCCGAGTTCGGGCAGCTTCTTCGGACCAAAAACCAACAGGGCGATACCCAGGATCACCAGCAGATGCATGGGCTGAAACAGGCCTTCAAACATAAGGTTATCTCCAACGTATTAGGAATACATGGGAGAAGGTGAAGTTGCACCTTCTCCCAAAATTCAGCGATGCGATTACGCTGAGTGGATGTTGCCGTTGAAGCCGTCAGGGAAGAAACCTCCCTTGGTGGTTCCGCCGGCGTAAACGATCTTGAGGACCTGCGAGGTGCTGCGCACGATTGCCAGACCATTGGTCGAAAGCGAGAACAGCGTATTCCACGTGGGTGGAACGTCTTGCGAGTCGAGCTTGGGCTGTTGCACACCTGTCAGGACCAACTTCAGGCGAATATTGCCTGAGTGCTCTGCTTCGGTGGCGAGAATGCGGGCGGCGGCCGCGAGGTAGGTGGCATTCTTGATCAGCGGAGCAGCACCTGCGTACGCGCTTACCCCCACGTCTTCGAAGTCGCGAGCGAGTTCGAGGAACTGCTGGTAGGTGGTGAAGCCGCCGGCTGCATTGAGGTTGATAGTCGGCTTCTTGACCGCGCCGGACCCTAAAGCGGAGCGGAGGAACTTTACGTGCATCTGCTCGTCGTTCATGATCTGTTGGGCGATCATTTTGATTTGCGGGCTTGAGCTGAAGTTGATTTCTGTTCCGCCCGTGGTGGGTCCGGTCTCTGCCGAGCTTGGAATTACGCCGGCTTGGGTCAGCGTCTTGCCGGTCACAGCCTTGGTGTAGAACTCAGCTTCGAGATATTCAAGATTCAGCGCGAAGTTCAAAATATCTGCGTCGGTCACGGTCGCGGAGGGGCTGGCCGCGGCGCTCGATTCCTGCGCATCTGCTTTGATCGCTCCGCCAAGCAAGGTGCTTCCGAGCATAGAAGCGCCCATGACGCCGGCGGTGGTGAGGCCCATCTTCTTTGCGAAGTCTCGACGGGACAGTGGACTATCAACGAGGGTTTGCAGGAAATCCAATTTCATGGAATGCTCCGTTTCGGAGAACAGGGTCAGTACGGTCTATCTACGGTTGGGACTGCGACGCTTTCGCTCTTCCGTGGAAGTACGAGCTAGAAACCAGAGCAGATGGAATTTCGAAGGAATTTTTGTCGATGGCTGGAAAGTGGGGTACGAAGGGATGCGCGAGACAGAGCACGGGGCGAAATTTCGCGTGTGCAGAATTGCACAGACGGGCTGCCGGCATGGAGACATCCAAGACCGGAGATTTTGCGGGAGAAGCCTTCGGGGGGTGAGAAGGCTGCGGCAGAGCCGGATGGAACGAAATGTTCCCGAGGCTGCTCAAGAACGAACATTTCGTTGAAAAGGGCGCCCAGCGCCCTTTTCCCGTGGTTCACTATGCAGCCGGTTTTTTATCCTGATCGTTCTTATATAGCTTCTCTGCTTCTTTCCTGTCCCGCTCAACCTGGTCTGGATCAGGGATCTCAAACTCAGGGTCGTAGCCTTCGCGAAGATTATCGGTCTGTTTTGGATCTTGCGTATCAGCCATGAATCTCTCCTTGGCGCGCTCCCAGGGAGCACGCGAACTCGTGAGTGGGATGCACTGAGCAGAGCTGAAGGCGCGGTGTTGCGCGAATTTCACGAAGGGCCGGAGGAGAGGGAGTACGATATTTGTTTTTACCCCCCAGTTAAGGATTCAGGCCAGAGCAGAGATGCCCACTTTCGCCGCCATCGATATCGGTTCCAATTCCGTCCGCCTGAAAATCGCATCGCTCAACCGCCGCCGTTTGGAAACCCTGGTCGAAGACCGTGAAGTTACGCGGCTGGGCGAATCCGTGTTCCAGGGAGGATTGCTCGACCCGCGTTCCATGGAGCAGACCGTCAAGGTTCTGCGGCGCTTTCACCGCGCCGTCCAGCAACACGGGGCAGACCGGGTGCAAGTGGTCGCAACCAGCGCACTGCGTGACGCGCGGAATGGAAACGCATTTCTGCAGTGGGTGAGGGCCGCCACTGGGTGGCGGGTAGAAGTGATCTCCGGGCTGGAAGAAGGACGACTGATCCACCTGGGAGTCATGGCGGGAAGCCGCATCAAGACCTCGCCCATGCTGCTGGTCGATCTCGGCGGCGGCAGCTGTGAACTGACGGTTTCAGTGAAGGAGAACATCGCGAAGATCGTGAGCCTGCCGCTCGGCGCGGTGCGCTTGACGCGCGAGTTCCTGCAGCACGATCCTCCAAAGAAAAAAGAACTGAAAGAGCTGCGTGCGTTTGTCGCCGAAGAGATCGGGCGCGTAGAAAAAGCGATGCTGCAGGCGAAGGTGAAGATGACGGTTGCTACCTCCGGCACCCCCGCCGCCCTCTCCGATATGTGGGCGGCGCGGCAGCATAAGAGGACGGCGACGGTGCCCCGGGCGGGACTGCTGGAGCTGACCAACGAACTGAGCCGGATGACACTGGCGCAGCGGCGTGCGGTGCCGGGCGTGGGAACGCGGCGCGCGGAGATCATCATCGCCGGCGCGGCGGTGTTCTCGGAGCTGCTGACGCGGCTGAGGCTTCCCAGCTTCCGGTACCTGCCACTCGGATTGCGCGACGGGCTGCTGGCGCAGATGGCAGCGGAACACGACCAGCGGGCCGAGCTGCGCACGCGGCTGGTGGCGGAACGCGAACGGTCGGTGTATGACGTCGGGACGCATTTCGGGGTGGACCATCGCCACGCGGAGCGGGTACGCGACCACGTGGTGCGGCTTTTCCAGTCGCTGAAGTCGGTGCACGGATTGCCGGCGCAGTACGAGCAGTGGCTGGCGGCAGCGGCCATGCTGGCCGAGGTTGGGGCATTCATCAACCGCACCGGGCGCCATCGGCACACCTATTACGTGATCGCCCATTCCGAGCTCTTCGGGTACACGGTGCAGCAGCGCAGGCTGATTGCGGCGATCACGCGTTATGTCGGGGGCTCGCGCCCGACCCAGCAGAGCCGTCCGGTACGCGTGCTCGATCCCGAGCACCGGTTGCTGCTGCCGCGCGCGGTGGTGTTGCTGCGCATGGCGCGCGCCCTGGAGCAGGGGCGTCGCGGGGCGGTCAAGGGAATACGTACGCGGGTGGAAGCAGACCGCGTCCTGCTTGCAGTCGATGAAAAGTCAGGCGGCGCGGAGCTGGAGATCTGGGCGCTGCGCAAAGAACGCGCCTACTTCCGCGAGGTTTTCGGCAGAGACTTATTGTGCGCGGCGCCATAGAGGGCACGCGCCAGCTTGGGAGTGACCATCCAATTGAGCACGGAGCGCTTGGGACTGTAGTCCACGCGCGCGATGCCACCCTTTTTCAACTCGATGGATTTGCGCGATCCGCCGTTGGTGACGATCAGGCTGACGAACTCGGTCAGGTTGGGGTTATGGCCGACGACCATGATGGCCTCGTATTTCGCGCCGGCATGCAGTAATTCGCGGAAATCTTCGAAGGTCGCCGAGGGGCGCAGCGCATCGCTGACCTGGAGCTTGGCGTCGAAGCCGATGTCGTTGCCGACAAGCGACGCGGTCTGCATGGAGCGCTTCAAGGGACTGGTGATGACCTGATCCACCTGCACATCGAGGGCGGCGAGCAGCGCCCCGACGTAGCGGCATTGCAGCACGCCCTCTTTATCGAGGGGACGCTTTTCATCCTTCGCAGGGTTGAGACGCTTCACCCCGGCATTCGCGTGACGCAAAAAGTAAATGATCATCTTGAGCTACCTGGCTCGGGCGCGGCTTCGGGTACGGCGGACGGTTTTGTGTTCAGGTTCAGCGGGAATGGCATCGATGCTCTTCTTGCCTTCGGCGATGGCGATCAGGAAATCCTGCGCGCCGAAGGGTTGTGCGGTTCGGCTGCGCGGGTGATGGAGAGCATAACTTCCGTCGGCCCGGAGTATGCGTGCTTTCGCGTTGTCAGCCAAGTAGGGCGCAAGGATCTCGTGGCGGATGCGATCTTTCAGCAGCGTGTCGCGGATCGGGAAAAGGGTTTCCACGCGCTCGTAAAGGTTGCGGGGCATCCAGTCGGCGCTGCCGAGATAGGTTTCGGGATTGCCGCCATTCTCGAAGTAAAAGATCCGGCTGTGCTCGAGGAAACGTCCGACGATGCTGCGCACGCGGATGTTGTCGCTCAGTCCACGAACTCCGGGACGCAGGGTGCAGATGCCGCGCACAATGAGATCGATCTGCACGCCGGCACGTGAGGCCTCGTAGAGTTCCTGGATGACGTCCTTGTCGAGGAGCGAATTCATCTTTGCGATGATGTGCGCCGGCTTCTTGTCGCGGGCGTGGTCGGCTTCGCGGCGGATGAGGCCGGCGATGCGCTCAGCCATCTCTAATGGCGCGACCAGCAACGGATCGTAGCTCGCCTGTTCGGAGTAGGCGGTGAGGAAATTGAAGACGCGGTGCACCGCCATCGTGATCTCTTCGTTCGCCGTAATCAGGCTGATATCGGTATAAAACTGCGCGGTGATCGAGTTGTAGTTGCCGGTACCAAGATGCGCATAGCGGCGGATGACGCCATCGGGATCCTTGCGCGCGATCAGGGCGAGCTTGCAGTGGGTCTTCAGGCCGACGAGGCCGTGGAAGACTTGCACCCCGGCGTCTTCGAGTGTCCGTGCCCAGCGGATGTTGGAGGCTTCATCGAAACGGGCCTTCACTTCGATGACGGTGGTGACTTCCTTGCTCGCAGCGGCCTCGACGAGGGCATCGATGATCGGAGATTTTTCGTTGGTGCGATACAGCGTCTGCTTGATCGAGAGCACCCGCGGATCTTCGGCCGCCGCTTCGATGAAGGAGACCACTGGGCTGTAGGAGTCGAAGGGATGGTGTAGCAGGACGTCTTTCTGCCGGATGGCTTCGAAGACATCGTTGGTGCCCTTGGGGAGCGCCCATTCGCGCGCCACGAAGGGTTTGAACTTCAAATCGGGGCGGTCAGTTTCGCTGTAGAGGTGCGAGAGGCGCGAGAGGTTGACCGGGCCATGGGCTTTGAAGACCTGCCACTCGTCGAGCTCGAAGATTTCGCGCAGGCGATCGGTGATCTCGGCACCGGAGTCGGCCTCGATTTCGAGGCGCACGGCATCGCCACGGCGGCGGTTGTGCAACTCGGTGCGGACGGACTCAAGCAGGTTGCGCGATTCTTCTTCCTGCACATACAGGTTGCTGTTGCGCGTGATGCGGAACGAACCCTGGGCGACGATGTCATAGCCGCGATACATGCGAGCGGTGTGCAATTCGACCAGGTCGGCGAGAGCGATGTAGTCGTCCGTACCTTCCTGGCTGGGCAGCTTGATGAGCCGGGGCAGGGCGCGAGGAACGGTGACCACGCCCATGTAAGACTCGGAGGCGCGGCGGCGGCGGCGCAACAGGAGCGCCTGGCAGAGCGCCTTGTTGATGACGCGCGGAAAGGGATGCGCGGGATCGACGGTGACTGGCGTGAGCAAGGGATCGAGTTCCTGGAGGCAGTAATGTTCGACGAATTCGCGGGCATGGCCGTCGAGCTCATCGAGAGAGAGCACGCGCACGCCGTGCTCGGCGAGTTGGGGGCGCAGATTCTGGTTCCAGCAACTGTATTGGCCGGCGACGAAGTCCTGTAGGGCGACGGAAAGGCGATCGCGCTCGGCTTGCGGGGTGAGGCCGTCGGGACCGGCATCGGCGTACCCGTCTTCAATCCTTTGCAGAAGGCTGGAAACCCGGATCTCGAAAAACTCGTCGAGATTGCTGGCCGTGATGGCGAGAAACTTCACCCGTTCGAGGAGAGGATTGTGCGAGTCCTCGGCCTCTTCGAGAACGCGCGCGTTGAACTGCAGCCAGGAAAGCTCGCGGTTGAGGTAATTGGTCGATCTGGCCAGAGAAGTTGTCACGGTCGGCGGGATTCTAGCGGTTCAATATTACGCTTGTATGAATCGGCACCGGCGGGGGCGTTCGGAGCGCTAAAGAGCGACAGTTGCGTAGAGATTTCTCGCATACCCCTCCCCCGACGTGTGTTTGTTTTCATTGCTTTAGGCAACGCAATCTCGGTAAAATATTCCATTCCAATGAGTTAGAGGCAAAATATTCAAAACAGGAGGCTTAGGCCGCTGGATCTCGGAAGGATCTCCGCGTTTAGGCTTCTATTCTCAGAGTAGCAAAGCGGGCAGGGTAAACCGGACACTTTTGGCAGATTTATATCTCCTGGGAGAGCAGCGGGTTAGGCAGGAAAGTAGCGCATTTCGGCGATAGACGAGCCGGAGGTGGGACAGGGCTTTACAGCGGGGCTAGAATGAACACCCCGGCGAATTGCATCGCCGGGGTGAATCGGCCGAGATGGTCCGCCAGGGCAGGTGGAGTCCCAACTCTTAGGCCGAACTTGCAACGCAGGGGCTAAAGCCCTCTGCGTGAAGTGTTGCTAGCGGCACGACTGAAGTCGTGCCCTGATACAAACCTTGTGCCCTTCTACAAGCGTTGCTCACGAGCGAAGTCGTGCCCTGATATAAACGTTGCTCACGACTGAATCGTGCCCTGCTACAAATCTTGCTTACGACTGAAGTCGTGCCCTGATACAAACCTTGCTCACGACTGAATCGTACCCTGATACAAATCTTGCTTACGACTGAGTCGTGCCGTGATACAGACTCGACGCGGCATGAGACCGCTCGTGCGGCGTCGAACTTTTTAGCTGCCGGCGTTTCCGCCGTGGATCTTGATACTTCCGTTGACGTTGCTCAGTTCGATGCGGGTTCCGCCTGAGCCGAGCGTGGTATCGAGATCCGATCCGACCCATCCTTTGTGAATCGGCAGGCCGAAATCGCTGCTGATGCTGCCGCTTACCGTATTGGCACTGAGATGCACATTGGAGTCTTTTGGCATCGCGAGCTCCACGTGGCCATTGACGCTGGAAAGCTTCACGTGGCGCGCGTTGCTGCTATCGAGGAGTTCGCCGGAGATGCTGCCATTGACGGTAGAGAGATCGGTGTCACCCGCGAGGCCATGGGCGGTGACTGAGCCGTTGACCGAGGCGCCGCGGACTTCGCCTTTCACGCCATCGATATCCAGGGTGCCATTCACCAGGTCGATTTTGTCGAGGCGGGCGTTGCGCGGGACGTGAAGCTGATATTCGACGCTGGCCGGATTGTTGTTGGTGTGTTCCGGATAATGGGTCTCGATGCGAACGCTGCTATCGGAGGCGTTGACGCGAATTTCGGCTTCTTTGAGTTTCTCCTCACTGTCGGCAGTCTTCACGGCATCGAGTTGTACCTCGTTGCGATCCCATGCGGTGATCTGGACGGAGCCGTTGATGTTGTTCAGGGAAACCGCAACATTGGCGGAGACGGGATAGGTTTTGTGGAACTCTTCGCGATACGGCGATGCCGCGGCGGGTAGCGCGACGGCAAGAAGGAGGAGCGCGGTGAACGAAGCGGTTCGGCGGTAGAGCTGATTCATAATCTCCCTCCGGAGGGAATAGACGGAGCACGTGGCGTTCCGTGAGACCTATACGTATACGAAGGAGTTCGTGGACCGGTTCCGGAGAAAGTTGTTGGGAGGTGGACGGGAGTGTTCGGGAGTGGACAGTTGGGGTGGCGTCCGCTAAAGCGGACTCGGGTTCTATCCGCGCCTTTCCCAGCGCTTACGCGCTGGGCTATTCCCTGTCGTGCCTGCGGCACTTGGGGAGAGAGAGTGTGTGGGTGGTAGGGTCCTCGTGGCCCACCCTTTCGCTTCGCGAAAAGGATGGGGCACCCACATTTTGACATATACATTTTCGACTGCACGCGCTCTGCGCGCTTCGCTCAGGATGATAAGCGCTTGAGAGCGTGGGGTGGTAGGGGTCTTCGTGGCCCACCCTTTCGCTTCGCGAAAAGGATGGGGCACCCACATTTTGACCACATTTTCGACTGCACGCGCTCTGCGCGCTTCGCTCAGGATGATAAGCGCTTGAGAGCGTGGGGTGGTAGGGGTCTTCGTGGCCCACCCTTTCGCTTCGCGAAAAGGATGGGGCACCCACATTTTGACCACATTTTCGACTGCGAGCGCGCTGCGCGCTTCGCTCAGGATGATAGGAGATGTTTAATCTTTTAGCTGAAAGCGGATTAGGTGGTAGAAGGCGGCTACGCCGTCGGTCCAGTTGATCTTCTTGCCTTCGGCGTAGGTGCGGCCGTGGTAGACGATGGGGACTTCGTAGATGCGGGCTTTGAGCTTGGCGAGTTTGACGGTGAGCTCCGTCTCGAAGCTGAAGCGGTCGCTCTTGAGGTTCATGCGGTGGAACAGGTCGCGGGTGAGGACCTTGTAGCAGGCGGTGACATCGTGGAGCGCGAGACCGGTGAAGGTGTTGCAGGTGAGCGAAAATAGCCGGTTCAGAACGTAGCGGTAGAAGCGGGGGACGCGGTGTGAGCCGTCGTGGAAGCGGTTGCCGAAGACGGCGTCGGCGTGACCGTCGAGTATGGGCTTCAAGAGCGCAGGATAGTCGCTGGGATCGTATTCGAGGTCGGCATCCTGCATGAGGATGAGTTCGCCGGTGCAATGCTCAAGCGCGGTGCGAACGCCGGCGCCCTTGCCCTTGTTGACCTCGTGGAGCACGACCTTGACGCTGATGCCTTCTTTGCCGAAGAGGGCTGGAAGGTCCATTTGCTGGAGGAACTCGCGGGTGCCGTCGGTAGAGAAGTCGTCGACGATGACCATTTCTTTGTGAAGGGTACCGATGGGCTGGCGCGCAACGGCGTTGAGCAACTGCATGACGGTGCGGCGCTCGTTATAGACAGGGATGATGATGGAAAGGGTGGTAAACACGGGGGCCACGGGCTCGGCGGGAGCGCGGTCTGAGTCAAGAGTGCGGTTGCCGATGGTGTCCGGTCGTGTCTGAGAAACCAAGAAAACCCCCAGGATCAAGATGACCGGATCAAGCGGATGCCGGTAACGCGGATGCGGGAACGTAATATAGTAAACCGCCGGATAGAAAATCAGAAGGCTGGCAAAGAGCCAGATGCCGTGAATACGGCGACGAATCGCCAGGAACAAACCCCACCAACCCAGTACAGACGTGGCGAGAAAGAGGGAGTTCTTCGTCTGCTCGAGGTATTTGATCTTGGAGAGACGCGGCAGGCCATTCCAGAAATAAACAAAGCGGCGGAAGGTGAGAATGGCGAAGCGTTCCTTGTGTGTCTTGATCCACGCGACCGTTTGTTTCTGGACTTCGGCGACATAGGCGGCTTCGCCGAGTTGCTTGTAGCGCTGGTAGTCGAGAACGCCCTGGGTGGGATGGACGGCGCCGACCCAGATGCCCTCCGCGATGTCGTTATTGCCGCAATGGAGTTCCACGCCGAAGTTGCCCCGCAGCAGGAATGGTTTGTGAAAGACACGGTCGTTGCGGATGAGCCAGGGGGACAGTACCGCGATGAAGACGATCGCGCTGACGACCGCCTGCGGGAACCAGAGCTTGTGGCGCTTGATGAGCTGATAGACGAGCCATAGTCCGGAGAAGGGCAGGAACGAGCCCATCGCGGTATTGGAGAGGGCGGCGAATCCCCAGACGGCGCCGAAGCCGATCCAGCTCAGGTAGCGGTTATCGCCTTCCATCTTGAGCGTGATCAGCAGGACGAGGGTAAGGAGGAAGGTGGAGAGGCTTGTCTCCCAGACCCAGCGCACGGCCCAGTACGCGATGTAGGGAAGCAGCGTCCAGATCCAGCCGGACCAGACGGCGACGGTCTCGTTGAACATGCGCTGCGCGATGCGATAGACGGTCCAGGCAGTAAGGGCGGAGAAGAGGCTGTTGAAGGTGAGCAGCGCGAAGGAGGCGGCGTGGGAATAAATGCCGAAGAGTTTGAAGGCTCCAGCGACGATGTAGGGATAGATCGGCGCGGCCCAGGCGGTGGGGCCGGTGTCGCCATAAAAAGGCGAAGAGAAGCCGTGGCCGCTGGCGATGGATTGGGCGATGCGTCCGATTTCCCAGCCGAAGCTGAAGTTTTGGTCGTTGGCGCGGAAGCGGTAGGAGTGGGCGATAAGGATATAGAGGACGCGGAGGGTGAAGCCGATGAGGACCATCCAGAACGGAGAGTGCGTCCAGCGGTCGGACCGCGCGGGATGGGTGGTTGGTCTAGCGGTCATCAGAGACTGCTCTGTTGTATCGGAAAGTGAGGGGAGGGAGCAAATGGGGGTGTTGACACGCTGCGTCCGTGGCTCGGGTTCTTTGCTCAGGCCTTAAAGGGGGTTGGAGGGGATAGGGGTCCTTCGACTGCGCCGCTGCGCGGCTTCGCTCAGGATGGGAAGGGGGGATGTGCGGTGGGTCACTGCTGGGGTGTGACGGAAATCACCGACCTCTGCGACAGGAATCCTTAGTGTGGAGTTGGGGTTGATGTCCCCTGAGATTGAGAGCGCCGTTTAGGGAACCGGGAGAATTGGTTCGGGGCGCGAGGAGAGAAGCAAGATGGCACACGTGATTATCGACACCTGCGAAAAGGACATGCTCTGTATCGATTCGTGTCCGAGCAACGCGATCCACCCATTGAAGGACGAACCGCAGTGGGAGGCCGCGCCGCAGCTTTACATCGAGCCGGATGAATGCATGGATTGCGGTGCGTGCATTGCGACGTGCCCGACGAATTCGATTTACCTGGCGGAAGAGCTGCCGGCGGGGAAAGAAGAATTTGCGGCGAAGAATGCCGCGTATTACGGAAAATAGTTCGGCTTCATACATAACCTCATCGAAGGCCCGCGACCGCCGAGTCGTGGGCTTTTTTGTCTTTGGATATGGGGGCCGGTTTGCATCGCAGAGGTGGCGCCCCTGTGGGGCTCGAAATCCACGCCTCTCGTCGAACCCAGCGCTTAGGCGCTGGGCTATCAACGGGCGCCCGCTTTGCGGGCTCGCACCGCTGGCGACCGCGGCCGCCGCGTTACAGGGGCTAAAGCCCGACTGATTTGCGTTGAATGGCACGACTGAAGTCGTGCCCTGATACAAGCGAGTCCTGATACAGGCAAGCCTGAGCAAGCAAGCCTGATACAAGCAAGCCCCGAGACGAGCAAGCCCTGATACAAGCGAGCCCCTGCTACAGGCTAGTTTTTCTCGATTTCGTCTATGACGGAGAGTTTTTTTACAGGGCGTGAACGGTGGTGCTGGCGGTATCGTGGCCCACCCTCCCTTCGGGAAGGGTGGGGCACCCACATTTATTCATTTATTGAGAGTTGAGGAATTGCGCAACTTTGACGTAGAGGTCGACGGCTTCCAGAAGCTCTTGTTTGCTGATGAATTCGTCCGGCGTGTGGGCGACGTGGATGGAACCGGGTCCGAGGAGGACGGGTTCGCCCCAGTTGGTGAGGCCCGGGATGTCGGTGGTGAATTTCGCGGTCATGGTTGGGACGCCGGGGACGGTGCGCAGCTTCACGAAGGGGATTTCGAGGGCGTATTCGCAATGAGCGTCGGGGGCGATGGCGGCTTCGATGTCTTTGCGCAGCTGATCGGAGGGGCCGACGAGGCGGTAGAGAAGCTGGGCGTTGGCTTTGTCGGGAATGACATTGGGGGCGCGGCCGCCTTCGATCATGCCGATGTTCACGGTGCAGGGGCCGACCTCGGGATTGTTGGGCAGCTCGATTTTGCGCAGGCGTTCGAGCGCGTTCAAAAGCTTCTCGATCGCGGAGTCGCCAAGCTCGGGATAGGCGGAGTGAGCCATCTTGCCTTCGGCGATGACGTTAACGCGCAGCGCGCCTTTGGAGGCCAGGCCGATGCGGTTGTCGGTGGGCTCGCCGTTGATGAGGTACTTGGATCCGGGGGCGTGCTGGTTGGCGACATAAGCGCCGGTGCTGTCGCGCTCTTCGCCGACGACAAATAAGAGTCCGGGATGGATTCCCTGCGCTTGCAGCCGTTCGGCGGCTGCGACCTGGGCGGCGATGATGCCCTTGGCGTCGCAAGCGCCACGGCCGAAGATGCGGGTTTCGTCTTCGGAGGAGGGGATCCAGGGGGGCACGACGTCCATGTGGGTGGAGAAGACGACCTTGGGTTTGTCGTGGCCGGGAGAAGTTGCCCAAACATTGAAGCGATCTTCTTCCACCGGCATGCGCAATGCTTTGTAACCGAGGCTGGCGAGTTCGCGGAGGAGCAGCTCTCCAACAGCCGCTTCGTTTCCGGTAACGGATTCCACGTCAACGAGTTTTCGGGTGAGTGCGAAGACGTCCACGGGCATGCATCGAGAATACAAGGCGAGCAGGCATTCGATAAAGCGCCGCGGTGCTGAGGTGCATCCAACTCGCGATGGGGAAGAACTGGCCAACTTTAGTGATGCTCGGCCTAGCCGGAGTGATCTACGGACTGGTCGGGATCCCGTGGGTGATCCTGTATGGCGGACGGTGGATCACGATTTTATTCTCGGTGGCGTTTTATGGGGCGCTGGTGGTTGCGGCGGTGTATTGCCGCTGCAATCCCGAACCGATCCATTCGAAGGTCTTCCATCGCAAGGCCCGGCGCGGGCCGCACAGTTTGTAAGGCCGGGCGCAACAGCAGGTCCCGACGTCGCTGCGCTCCTCTGGATGACAAGAAGGAGTGTAGGCGACCCGGGCGGTGAGGTGGGCTGGCCGCGGGGCGGGAACAGCAGGTCCCGACGTCGCTGCGCTCCTCTGGATGACAAGAGGGAGCGTAGGAGAACGAGGCGGTGAGGTGGGCTGGCCGCGGGGCGGGAACAGCAGGTCCCGACGTCGCTGCGCTCCTCTGGATGACAAGAGGGAGCGTAGGAGAACGAGGCGGTGAGGTGGGCTGGCCGCGGGGCGGGAACAGCAGGTCCCGACGTCGCTGCGCTCCTCTGGATGACAAGAGGGAGCGTAGGAGAACGAGGCGGTGAGGTGGGCTGGCCGCGGGGCGGGAACAGCAGGTCCCGACGTCGCTGCGCTCCTCTGGATGACAAGAGGGAGCGTAGGAGAACGAGGCGGTGAGGTGGGCTGGCCGCGGGGCGGGAACAGCAGGTCCCGACGTCGCTGCGCTCCTCTGGATGACAAGAGGGAGCGTAGGAGAACGAGGCGGTGAGGTGGGCTGGCCGCGGGGCGGGAAGGTAAACTGGGTGGAGATGACGACTCATTCCACTCCGCAGGCGTCCATTCGCTCGTTTTTTCTCGAAGGCCCGGCGGGACGTCTCGAAGCAATCTTGAACGCGGGCGCGCAGGACGCGCGTTTTGCAGCGGTGGTGTGCCATCCGCACCCGTTGTTTGGCGGGACGATGCACAACAAGGTTGTGTACAACGCGATGAAGGCGCTGAACGGGTTTGGATTCCCGGTGCTGCGCTTCAACTTCCGCGGCACTGAGTTGAGCGAAGGGGAGCACGACTATGGGAAAGGCGAGCGCGAGGATGTGCTCACCGCACTCCACTGGCTGAAGCAGGAGTTCTCGCTCCCGATTCTGTTTGCCGGATTTTCGTTTGGCGCAGCGGTGGGACTGCGCGCGGCGTGTCCAGAAGAGTCGGTGAAGGCATTGATCTCGCTGGGAACGCCGGTGGCGGCCGAGGGACGTTCGTATTCGTATGAATTCCTGAGCGAATGCACCAAGCCGAAGCTGTTCATCAGCGGCGACCGCGACCAGTACGGTCCGGCGGAGCGGCTGTACGAGGTGACCGCAGCGGCGGCGGAGCCGAAGCGTTTCGTGCTGATTCACGGAGCGGACCATTTCTTTGCGGGACAGCTTACGGCGATGCGTTCGGCGATCGAGGTCTGGGTGCGGGATGTGTTGCTGAAGCCGGTTTGAGGCTGCACACGGGCAGCGCGTTTCGCGTGTGACAAGACCTAAAGCTCGCGGGTGGCGATCGTGGTCCTTCGACTGCGAACGCTGACGCGTTCTTCGGTCGCCATGACAGAGCAAGAGAGGGCAGGGGTCCTTCGACTACGAACGCTGACGCGTTCTTCGCTCAGGATGACAACCAAAGCGACGGGCGCCCAATGCAAGAATCTTCGACTGTGCGCCCCAAATGCGGCGCTCTGCTCAACAGCACCATTCAGCCGGGGTGTCCCTGGCAAACTGGCTATAATTGACGGCGTTATGGCGAATCTGCCCGATGCGTCGGGGCCGGGGATTGCGAATGCGGGCGCGGGATATCGCGGCGTGGCGCGCGAGATCTTTCTGCACGCGCTGAGCGAGTCGAGCATCGGCAAGGCATTCGACCGCTACGTGCAGCTCGATCGCGGGATCTTGCGGGTAGGAGAAGATCTTTTCGATCTCGGGTCTTTTTCGCGGATTTTCGTTGTAGCGATGGGCAAGGCGGCGCACACGATGGTTGAGGCGCTGATGACTCACCTCGGCGCCGGCGTAACGGGCATCGTGGCGTGCTCGACGTCTCCTACCACACAAGTCTTTGGATTTCGTTATTACCGCGGCGGTCATCCGACGCCAAATGCAGATTCGGTGAAAGCAGCGGATGCGATCCTGAAATCGCTGGCGACCCACGCATCGCGCTCGCTGGTGGTGTACCTGGTCAGCGGCGGCGCCTCGGCGATCGTCGAGAAGCCGGTGGATGACGGCATCACGCTGGAAGACCTGATGGCGACCTATCGAGCGCTGGTGCTTTCGGGGGCGCCGATTCGCGAGATCAACGCCGTGCGCAAACATCTTTCGGCGACTAAGGGCGGACGGCTGGCCAGGGTGGCTGCTCCCGCGCAGCAGGTTTCCATTCTCGTTTCCGACGTGCCCGACGGCGCGACGGATTCGCTGGCTTCGGGGCCGACGATGCCGGATACCACCACGGTGGACGAGTGTTACGAGATCGTGCGGAAGTACCGGCTCCTGAAACAGTTTCCCCATTCCGTTCGGGAGCTCTTCGACAAAGGGCTGCTGGACGAGACGCCGAAGTATGGGGATGCGGCGTTCGACCGGTCGCGGTTCTGGAACATACTTTCCAACGAGACAGCGCGGAAGCACGCGATTGCGAAGGCGGCGATGAGCGGCTTCGCGGTGGAGGTAGATAACAGTTGTGACGATTGGGATTATGCCGCCGCGGCCGACCATTTGCTGAAGCGGCTGCGCGAGTTGCGCAAGGGCGTGTCGCGGGTATGCCTGATCTCGGGCGGCGAAGTGACGGTGAAGGTGACGGGAGATGCGGGGATCGGGGGACGCAACCAGCAGTTCGCGCTGTACTGCGCGACGCAGATTGTGGGCGAGCCGATCGCGGTGTTGAGCGCGGGAACCGATGGCATCGACGGCAACAGCGAGGCGGCGGGCGGCGTGGTGGATGGCAGCACGGTGCAGCGGGCCGGGGCGATGGGGATCGATGTAGCGGGAGCGCTGAAGGAGTTCAACGCGTTTCCGGTGCTGGATGTGCTGGGGGATGCGATCGTTACGGGACCGACGGGGAATAACATCCGCGATCTGAGGGTGTTGCTGGCGTATTGAGCGGGTAGGGCTTACTCGGGCGAGTGAGAGGTTGTTCATTCAGGCTCAACGCGACGGAGAAAGTAGGGATCCTTCGACTGCGCGCGCTTTGCGCGCTTCGCTCAGGATGACAAGAGTGTCGTGCCCCTTCACAAACCTCAACGCACAAGACGTTGCGACCCACCCTCGATTTATTCTTTTCCGAAAATCTTGGTTTTGCCTTCTTCGAGCACGAGGATGTGGCGGAGGATGCCGCGGGTTTCGGCGTCGGCGAGGAGGCGGTCCACCGGTTCTTCCATAGGCTCGTGCGAGAGGCGGAAGGTGCCGTAGTGCATGGGAATCATGCATTGCGCCTTGAGATCGATGAAGGCCTGAACCGCGTCTTCCGGGCTGGTGTGTACATTGCGGAAGGATTCGGGATGATAAGCCCCGATGGGCAGAAGGGCGATCTTCGGGTGAAGGCGTGCGCCGATCTCGCGAAAGCCGTCGAAGTAGGCAGTGTCGCCGGAGTGATAGAGCGAGTGTGAACCGGCCTTGAGGACGAAGCCTCCGTAGCCGCGGTGCATATCGCGAATGATGCGTGCTCCCCAGTGGCGCGAGGGGGTGTGGGTAATCTCGAGCGATCCGAACTTGGTGGCCTGCCACCAATCCAGTTCCACGACGCGTTCCATGCCGAGATCGGAGACGAGATCACCGACGTTGCGGGGAACGACGATGGTCGGGCGCTTTCCGAAGCGCCTGGCATTGGAGCGCGCGATGGCGCGAAGCGAGGGGCGGTGCAGGTGATCGAAGTGGGCGTGCGAAACGAGAATGAGATCGATGGGCGGAAGATCGGCGATGCGAACGCCGGGACGGCGTAAGCGTTTGAGGACGAAGATCCACGGAGCATAGTTCGGGATCGACGATGACGTTCTTGCCGCCGATCTGGATGAGGAAGCTGGAGTGGCCAATGAAGGTGATGCCGAGTTCCTGGGGCTTCGCCTGAATAGGCTTGTGGGCAACTCCGGTCCGCGGGGTCATGGCGGAATGCCGGACGAGTTTGCCGAATTGTTTTGCTTTCTTACGAAGGGTGATCTTCAGCATGAACCTGGTTATTAGACGCAGGCAAGGGTAGTCGCGATGCGAGATTGGTGCAACTACCGGGGAGTGGAGTGTGGTTCTCTGGCAGGGAACGGTTTTCAACACGGATGTGCAAAACATTGTGGAAAAATCGCCCTGAATTCACAAATCAGCAACAATGATGCGGATTTGAGCACCTTGCACCATTGTGGGTGCGAGCTTCTGCAGCAGTCCGTTTTAGAGAATCAAATCTGAATGTTAGGCTGACTTGGTGAAAGTTCGTCTTGACAAATTGCTCGTGGAGCGAGCGCTGGTGTCCTCCCGAGAGCGGGCGCAGGCGCTCGTCCTGGCGGGCCGCGTCTTGGTGAACGAGCAGAAGGTGGAGAAGTCCGGCGCAGCCGTGGAGCAGGATGCGAGGATCCGCCTGCTCGGAGATTCGCTACGTTATGTGGGACGTGGCGGATTGAAGCTGGAGCGCGCGTTGGAGCACTGGGAAATCGATGCGAGCGGCAGAACATGCATGGATATCGGCGCGTCAACCGGGGGATTCACCGACTGTTTTTTACAGCATGGGGCGGCGCAGGTTGATCGCGGTGGATACGGGATTCGGGCAGATCGATGCCAAGCTTCGCGCGGACGAGCGAGTCCATCTGCTGGAACGGACGAATGCACGTTACCTGACCCGTGAGCAGGTGGAAGAGGTTTCTGCGGGGGGGCGGCTGCCGGATCTGGTGGCGATGGATGTGTCCTTTATCTCTGCTACACTCGTGCTTCCGGCAGTAGTGGCGGTGTTGCGAGCCGCGGAAGCAGACCGCAAGCAACTGGTTGTGCTGGTGAAGCCGCAGTTCGAGGTGGGACGCGAACGGGTTGGTAAAGGCGGTATCGTGCGCGATGAAGGCGCACAGCAATCCGCTGTGACCAAGGTCCGCGAATGCGTGACTGCCCTGGGAGCGCGGCACGTGGGCATAACGGATTCCCCGGTGCTGGGAGCGGAAGGGAACCGCGAATTCCTGATGTATTCCGAACTATGACGACCAAATCGGTTGCAATTCTCTCAAAACCCTCGAAGCCTGAACTGAGCGAGATCATTCCCCCACTGACAGAGTGGCTGGAGAGCCACGGGTACGAGGTAATTTTCGACGAGCAGACGGCGGGGTACGTTCCGGGCAGCAAGGGTGTCGTTCGAACGCAGGTGGCAGGGTTGCAGCCGGAGTTTGCGATCGTGCTTGGCGGCGACGGTACGCTGCTTTCGGCAGCCCGCGCAGTGGCGCCGGCGAATATTCCGATCCTGGCGGTAAATCTTGGCTCGCTTGGCTTTCTGACGGAGGTGCCGCTCGGCGAGATGTACAACACGCTCGAGAAAGTGCTGTCGTGCACCTGCCCGACCGATTCGAGGACCATGCTGGCGTGCGATCTGAAGCGCGATGGCGAGTTGCTGCATTCCTTCACCGCGCTGAATGACGTGGTGGTGAACAAGAGCGCCATCGCGCGACTGGTCGGCTTTGATCTCTCGATCAACGAGAAATATGTTTTCGCCTACAAGGCAGACGGCGTGATCGTAGCCACGCCGACGGGGTCCACGGCTTATTCCCTGGCCGCCGGTGGGCCGGTGCTGATGCCTGCCGTATCGGCCTTCCAGATCACGCCGGTATGTCCTCATTCGCTTACGCATCGTCCGGTGGTGGTACCGGACACGGCAACGATCTCGATCCAGGTGCGCAGTAACGGCGAGGCGGCGTTCCTGACCATCGATGGGCAGGTGGGTGAGCCGCTGAGAGAAGGCGACCAGGTCGTCTGCCGCAAAGCAGCGTATTGCGTGAAGCTGTTGCAGACGCGGCAATCGTTCTTCGAGGTGCTGCGCGACAAGCTGAAGTGGGGCGAGCGGGAATAAAGAAGGCGGCCCGCAGGCCGCCGGATCCAATCTGCACTGCAATCATTTTTTCTTCTTCTTGTCGTCGTCGCCGGAGGGCACGACCTGAAGGTTGTTCTTCACTTCGAAGATCCCAGGCACGCCATTGGCGCGGATGCCGGCGACGTTCTTGTCGTTCTCATTATCGACTACGCCTTCCAGGCTCACATGGCCACTTTTCACGATGATGCGGATGGGTTTGATGGTGCCGAGATCATACTTCTGAAGTGGCGCGTATCCGTAGATCGCGCGGAAGAGGCGGAGCCGCAAGCGGTCGTCCATGGGAGAAGGCGGGAGTACTTCGATCTGGTTATCGACCGATTGCACACCTTCGATGCGCTTCACGACATTTTCGGCATCGGACTTGAGGACGGGCCGGGTGACAAATCCGGTAAGGGTGACGTTCGCCCCGTTGACCTTATAACCGATGATGTCGAAGACATCATAGTAAGGAAGCATGAGGATTTCGTGGCGAACCTCACGGGCGATGCGGGCTTCGGTTTGCGGGGAAACTTCGCCAGGCGATTGCTGCGCCGGCAACAGTACCGCGGAGAACAGCAGGACAAGAACTGCCAATGCTTGCTTCATGGACTTCGACCCTCCGAGAATTTCGATGCGGACGATTGCGAGTTCGTTTGCGGAACCCGCGACGCGCAGCGTTAGGTTCCGCGCAGGGCCTCATTTACAGCAGCTCGGCAAAGCACTAACATTCCTCAGTTATGCCAGTCGAAACCGAGACCTCCGTTTATACACCTGTTCGAGCGCCCCGTGGAAACACGATCACCTGCCGCAGCTGGCAGCAGGAAGCTGCCATGCGGATGATCATGAACAATTTAGACGCGGAGGTTGCCGAGCGGCCACAGGACTTGGTGGTCTATGGCGGGACTGGCCGCGCCGCGCGTAGCTGGGAGTGCTTCCACGCGATCGTGAACTCCCTCCGGAACCTGGAGAATGACGAGACGCTGCTGGTGCAATCGGGGAAACCAGTGGGGATTTTCCGGACGCATGAATACGCGCCGCGGGTGCTGATCTGCAACTCCAACCTGGTCGGACATTGGTCCAACTGGGACAAGTTCAACGAGTTAGAGCGAGCTGGGCTGACGATGTATGGGCAGATGACGGCCGGTTCGTGGATCTACATCGGCTCCCAGGGGATTATCCAGGGCACCTTCGAGACCTTTGCTGCCGCCGGCGAGAAGCATTTCGGAGGCGAGCTGGAAGGCAAGCTGATCGTGAGCGGCGGAATGGGCGGCATGGGCGGAGCCCAGCCGCTGGCAGCGACGATGACCGGGGCATGCTTCCTGGGGATCGATGTGGACCCAGAGCGGATCAAGAAGCGGTTGAAGACCGGCTATTGCGACTTCATGGTCAACACGCTGGACGAGGCACTCCGGATCCTGAAAAACGCGGTTCGCAAGAAGGAAAACATCTCCGTCGGGCTGGTGGGGAATTGCGCCGATGTGATTCCGGAGCTCGCGGAGCGCGGGGTGGTGCCGGACATCCTGACCGACCAGACCTCGGCGCACGATCCGCTGAACGGCTACGTACCGAACGGAATGTCTCTGGAAGCGGCGCTGGAGCTGCGTAACAGCGATCCTCATGCTTACACCGAGCGCTCGCTGGATGCGATGGCGCGGCACGTGGAAGGCATGCTGAAGCTGCAAAAGATGGGCGCCGTGACCTTCGATTACGGGAACAATATCCGGACCTTCGCGCATCAGCGAGGGGTGGCGAATGCGTATGACTTCCCGGGATTCGTGCCGGCGTACATTCGTCCGCTGTTCTGCGAGGGACGCGGGCCATTCCGGTGGGTGGCGCTCTCGGGAGATCCCGCAGACATTCATGTAACAGATGAACTCATTCTTCAGATGTACCCAAAAAATAAGATTTTAAGCCGCTGGATCGATCTGGCGAAAAAGCGCATTAAGTTCCAGGGATTGCCCTCCAGGATCTGCTGGCTGGGGTATGGGGAGCGCGCGGAGTTTGGCCTGGCGATGAACGACCTGGTGAAGCAGGGCAAGATCAAGGCGCCGATTGTGATCGGGCGCGATCACCTGGATTGCGGGTCGGTGGCGTCGCCCTTCCGCGAGACAGAGTCGATGAAGGATGGCAGCGATGCGATTGCCGATTGGCCGTTGCTGAACGCGTTGCTCAACACGGCGAGCGGCGCCTCCTGGGTGTCAATTCATAATGGCGGCGGCGTGGGCATTGGGTACTCGCAGCACGCGGGGCAGGTGACGGTCGCCGACGGGACGGACGCGATGGCGAAACGCATCGAGCGGGTGCTGACCAACGATCCGGGGATCGGGGTGGCACGTCACGTGGACGCGGGATACGACGAAGCGAAGCAGTTCGCAGAAAAAACGGGTGTCAAGATTCCGATGAAGGGATAGTTCGGTGGGCACCCAAATTTTTGTTCGTCCACAATAAAGATGGCGAAACCTGCCGCAATTCTTCTTCGCAACATTCAACAGCTTCTCACCTTGCGAGTCCCGCGCGGGGACGGTGGGCCGCGGCGTGGGCGCGAACTCGCGGAACTCGGCCTCGCGGAGGACGGCGCGGTGCTGGTGCAGGCCGGGAAAATTCTCGCGGTCGGCGCGACCCGGGAGGTGTTGCGGCACCCGTGGGTGAAGCAGAATGCAAAACGGATCGAGGAGATCGACTGCCACAACCACGTGGTATTGCCGGGATTTGTCGATTCGCATACCCACCCGGTATTTGCCACGCCGCGCCTGGTGGATTTCGAGAAGCGCGCTGCCGGCTCCAGCTATGAAGAGATTGCAGCAGCGGGGGGCGGCATCCGGTCGAGTATCCGTGGAGTGCGAGAGGCATCGCGCAGTGCGCTGACCGCGGCGGTGCTGCGCGCCTTTGAAGAGATGGCGATGCAGGGAACGACGACGATCGAAGCAAAATCGGGCTATGGCCTCGACCCCGCTTCGGAGGTGAAATCGCTGGAGGCGGTTCGGGCGGCGGCGAAGAAATTTCCCGGGACCGTGGTCGCCACGTTGCTGGGAGCCCACGTCGTGCCTCCCGAGCACAAGGAAGATCCCGAAGAGTACGTGCGGATCATCTGCGAAGAGATGATTCCGACGATGGCGCGCAGAGGACTCGCAGAGTACGTGGATGTTTTTTGCGAGCGGGGCGCATTTACCCCGGAGCAGTCGAAGCGGATCCTGCGGACTGCGCGCGAACATAAACTCAGTACGCGGGCACACGTGAATCAACTGACGGAAGTGGCGCTGGAAGATTTCGACGAATTCGAACCAGCTTCCTATGACCACATGGACCACGTGAGCGATGCCGACATCAGGCGACTGGCGGGATCGGTGACGGTAGCAACTCTTCTGCCGGCCGCGAATTATTTCCTTGGGCTCGCGCAATTCCCGCCGGCGCGCAAGCTGATCGACGCCGGCGTGGCAGTGGCGTTGGCGACGGACTACAACCCGGGGACGGCGCCGACCGTCAGCATGCCCTTTGTGCTCTCGGTGGCGTGCACGCATATGAAGCTTTCGCCCGCAGAGGCGATCGCGGCAGCTACCTTCAACGGGGCGTGCGCCTTGCGGCTGCAGCACCGCAAGGGGAGCATTGAGCCGGGCAAGGATGCGGACCTGGCGGTGTTCGACGTAGCGGATTACCGCGAAATCCCCTACTGGTTCGCGATGAACCGGTGTTCGCGGACCATGCTGAACGGGCACTTTCGGGAACGAAAAGCGAGCTCCTGAAACGCAACCGGCCATGGCTCGTCTATATTTTAACGATTGAAATTCGGATTCTCGCGCTCACTCCTATTCAAGGCATACATGAAGAAATTTCTGCTCGGCTCTTTCGTTCTGCTTTTCTCCTGCTTCTGTTCCGCACAGCGTCTTCCCGGCAATGTCGTCCCCGACCATTACGGGTTGCAGTTCATGCCGGATTTTTCCACGAATACCTTTGCGGGCGAGGAAACGATCGACGTCCACGTGCTCAGCCCGACCAAAACCATTGTGCTGAACGCGGTGGAAATAGACTTCAAATCGACGACGGTGAAGTCGGGGGGAAAGACCCTCACGGCGACGGTCACGCCGAACGAGGACAAGGAGACGGTGACGCTTGAGCTGCCGTCGGAGATTTCGGCGGGTCCGGCGAGCATTCATATCGCCTACGTCGGACAATTGAACAACAAGCTGCGCGGCATGTACCGCAGCGAGGCAAACCATCGGAAATATGCGGTGACGCAGTTTGAGGCGGTGGATGCGCGGGTAGCGTTTCCGTCGTTTGACGAACCTGCGTATAAGGCGACGTTCGATATCACGGCGGTGGTTGATAAGGACGATACCGCGATTTCGAACGGCAGGATTGTGAGCGACCAACCCGGGCCGGCAGGGAAGCACACGATCCAGTTCTCGACCACGCCGAAGATGTCCACGTATCTTGTCGCGCTGACGGTGGGCGACTGGAAGTGCGTGTCGGGCGAAGAGGACGGGATCCCGCTCCGCGTGTGTTCGGTGCCCGGAAAGGAGCAGCAGGGACAGTTTGCGCTTGAGGCCACGAAGGCGATCCTGCATTACTACGACCAGTATTTCGGGATCAAGTATCCGTACGGGAAAGCTGGACCAGATTGCTGCGCCCGACTTCGAGGCCGGTGCGATGGAGAATACCGGGGCGATCGTGTATCGCGAGAGGGCGCTGTTGCTCGATCCCGCGAAGGCGTCGGTGAACGACGAGAAAAACATCGCGTTCGTGATTGCGCACGAGATGGCGCACCAGTGGTTCGGCGACCTCGTGACCATGAAATGGTGGAATGACATCTGGCTGAACGAGGGCTTCGCGACGTGGATGGAGAGCAAGCCGGTCGAGGCCTGGAAGCCGGAGTGGGGCGTTTCGCAGGACGAGGTGCTGACCACCAACGAAGCGCTGACTACCGATTCGACGCGGAACACGCGCGCCATTCGCCAGAAGGCGGAATCGCGCCAGGAAATCAACTCGCTGTTCGACGGGATCGCGTACGGCAAGACGGCGGCGGTTTTGCGGATGCTCGAGCGCTATCTCGGTCCAGAGGAATTTCGCAAGGGCGTGAACGAATACCTGAAGGCCCACGCCTACGGGAATGCGACGGCCGAGGACTTCTGGGGCGCGATGACGCAGGCATCCGGCAAACCGATCGACAAGATCATGGCGACGTTTGTTACGCAGCCCGGTGCACCCTTCGTGTCGGTGAGGGCAAAGTGCGTAAACGGCGAGACCGTGGGTACGCTTTCACAGCAGCGGTTTTATGCTTCTGCCAAAGAGATGCAGCAAGGTTCGGAGCAGTTGTGGCAGGTGCCGGTGTGCGTGAGCGGCATCGGGAAGGGAAACAAGGCGTCCTGCGAACTGTTGACGAAAAAGCAGCAGGAGTTCCGCATGCAGGGCTGTAGCGCCGGGTTGTTCCCCGACGCCGGAGGCGCCGGCTACTACCGTTACAGCTTCGATCCGGCGGTGTTGCAGTCGCAGGATTTCAAGATCCAGGACCTATCGCAGGACGACCAGGTATCGCTGGTGGGTAACGAAGGCGCACTGCTATCGGGTGGCGAGCACCACATCCAGGATCTGATGGCGCTGGCGAGCAAGTTCCGCGGAGTGGACACCTATGCAGCGCTTCAGGAACTTGAGGCGCAATTGCGGTTTGCCCGTGAGCATCTGGTTTCCGAAAGCGACCTGCCGCAGTTCCAGGCGTGGGTGCGGAGCGTGTTTGAGCCGGCGCTGCAAAGCCTGGGCGCAAGCGGCTCCAAATCGGAGTTGCCGAACCAGCGAAATGCGCGGGCGACCCTGGTAAAGCTGCTTGGCAATATCGGCGAAGACCCGCAGGCGATCGAGATTGCGCGGAAGACGGTGGCCGCCTATATGCAAAATCCAGAGTCGATGGATGCGACGCTGGTGGATGCGAGTTTCCCGGTGGCGGCCGCACACGGCGACGCCGCGTTGTATGACACATTCCTCGACAAGTTGAAGAGTGCAAGTTCGCCGCAGGATTACTACCGCTACTTCCGGGCGCTGGCGGAGTTTCGCGATCCCGCGCTGCTGAACCGGACGATGACTTGGATGCTGACCCCTGAGGTGCGCAACCAGGACCTTCGGATCATGATGGATGTTTTACGGAATCCGGCGGGACAGCAGCTGGCCTGGAATTTCATACGCGATCACTATGGAGACATCCAGAAGAAGGCAGGGCAGAGCATTTTCGGGGCGCAGTTTGGATATTACGCCGTCGGAGTTTTCTGCGACGCGAAGTCGGAACAGGAGGCGCAGTCGTTTCTCGACGAGCATCCGGTGCCCGGGTTGGAGCGGGTGGGACGGCAGCAGATCGAGCGCGTGAATCAGTGCATTGATCTGCGGCAGCGGGAGGAAGCGAACCTGGCAAACTATTTCCAGAAGAGCGGCGGAACGGCCGGATTGCAGTGAGCGATTCTTGAAATCGAGCAGAGAGCGGCAATCGCCGCTCTCTTTTTGCTCACGGCGCGAGGCTCGGGAAGTTGGAGAGCGCGAGTATCGCCTGTTATAATTCTGCTGTTCGCACGCATTGATTTTCTTTCGGCGATGTCGTCGAAAGCCCACCGAATGTGCTGCGCGTCTCGCTCAGTGGCCAGGTAGCTCAGCTGGTAGAGCAGCGGACTGAAAATCCGCGTGTCGGCGGTTCGATTCCGTCCCTGGCCACCATTCAAATACTCCCGTAAACAGCGAGTTTCCCCATCGGTAACCTTGATTTGTGCTAATTTTGTGCTAACGTGCCTTGTCATGAGCGTGCAAGGCTTTATGGACGAGTTCCTCGGAGTTACCCAGGAAAATCCCGTCGATGATCGTGAGCGGGTGCTTGGTGATGCGGTTTTCTTCCAGCTCCGCCCGTTTCCCTCCGCCGTTCGTCTGTGCAACATTCGAGTTGCTTCGCCGGGATGCGGCACCGGAACCAAGGGCCTTATATGGCTACTCTCGCTAGCTGATAAACATGGCGTGTCGCTAGTCGGTGAGGCCGAGCCAACCGGCGCTTGTGAGCTGGACGCGGCTTCTTTGAGAGCGTGGTACCGGCGGCACGGATTTCTGGTGAGCAGTAGAGGAGACATCGAATACACCCCGGAGTGCGCCCGATGAGCACGGCTCCCGTCATTACGATTTTTGTCCGGCACTCGGCGGACTGTAAATACGCCGGGGATGAGTTTGAGAAGCGTTGCCGGTGTCGCAAGCACCTGCGATGGTCCCACCACGGCAAGCAACATCGCCGCCAAGCGGGCACCCGGTCTTGGGAAGAGGCCGAGCGGGTCAAACGCGAACTGGATGACCAGCTCTCCGGACGCGTCCCGGAAGCGAAGCCGGAGGACAACCGCCGGGACATCCAAGGCTGCATTGATCTTTTCCTCAAGGACAAGCGGCTCCAGGGCATTCAAGGGGACGCGCTGGAGAAGTACACGCGGGACACGGCCCGACTCCGCAAGTATTGCGAGGACCGCAAGGTTTACACCGTGGAAGGCGTGACCCGCGAGCTGCTCACGGAATATCTAACCACGTGGGAGGGCCTCTATCGGTCTTCCTTCACGCGGGCCAAGATGCGGGATAACATCCGGGCTTTCTTGCGGTACTGCTACGAGTGCCAATGGCTCCCGCGTGTGCCGGTCCTCCCGAAAATCCAGGTGGACGAAGCCCCGACGATGCCCCTAACGCCCGCCGAGTTCAAGCGGCTCTTGAAAGCCACGGAGAAACTACCAAACCCGGAAGCGCGGGTCCGTTGTCGTGCGCTCTTCCTGCTTATGCGCTGGAGCGGCCTTGCGATCATGGACGCGCTCACCCTGGAGCGTGCCGCCCTACTGCACGACAAACGTAAGGGCGTGTATCGCGTAGTCACAAGCCGCCAGAAGACCGGCACGGATGTGAGCGTCCCGATTCCGCCGGAGGTTGCTAAGGAACTTTTGGCTGTCCCGAATACCGGCGGCCCGGACCACTTCTTTTGGACCGGCAACGGGCAGAAAGACAGTCTGACGTGCCGATGGAGCAAGCGATATGTCGCGCCGGTCTTCAAGGCCGCCCGCCTCCACGGCAAAGGCGGGAGCATGACCACTCACCGGCTCCGCGATACCTTCGCTTGCGATCTTCTTGAGAAAGGCATCCCGATGGAAGAGGTAAGCAAGCTGCTCGGGCATGAATCCATCAAGACCACGGAGCGGCATTACAGCAGTGGGTCAAGGGAAGACAGGACCGGCTAGACTCGCTGGTGCGTGCCAGCTGGAACCACATTTCGTAAGCTTCGGTGATGAGTGCGGAAAGAATCGAACCTTCAACCTACTGACCGATCATCGAGCACTGAAAATGAATGATTTCAACGATTTCCGCAGTGCTCTTCTGGGTCACAAATAGGCGGTTTTAGGCAGGGTTGTTATCAAACTTGTGATGCAAAAATCGACCAGTGGTTCCCTCAAGATGTGAGAGTGCAGAAATAGGCAGTTTTTAGCGCGGTTGTTACCAAGAGTGTTATCAGCTTCTCCGAACTACGTTTTTGCAGTGGTGGGCGGCTCGTATATTAGGGCCGGAGGATGAAACGTGAAGGTTGTCATCTTACTCGCAGCTCTACTGGTAAGCATCAAGCCTCAGTGATCACCCAAAACCGGCCAATGATGATCACCTGAAAACCGGCCAACGAGAGTAGCGTCCGGGACGTTGATTCCGCGCGAAGGCTTATAGCCTCCGTCGGGATGAGCAACGTCTTGAACGAAGAGAAGAAACAACAAGTGATGCCCTGGGTCGGCTGGGATGGTCGCTGCGGCGCATCGAGCAAGAGACCGGGGTGCGTCGCGAGACCGCCGGAGCCTATCTGAAGGCAGCGGGGATCGCGGTGCGTCCGCCCGTGGCTGGGGACGGCACGCACCAAAACCGGCCAACGAGGTGATCACCGACTCCGGCGCGGCAAAACCGGCCATCCGGGGATTCACGATCCCAACCTCAACCTCAACCCCAACCCCGAAAACCTTTTTAATAAGGGAAAAGCAA